>CAVVHI010000002.1:0-1340049 GCA_963747975.1 uncultured Actinomycetota bacterium | reverse complement strand
TGATCGTCGGCGTCCGCGGGCAGACGCTCACCGAAACCCAGCGTCCTCACGGGCGTCGGCGATGGTCCACTCGGCCGCTCTCGTAGGCCCAGATCACGAGCTCGACCCGGTTGCGTGCCGACAGCTTGGTCATCAGCGCACCGATGTGGGTCTTGACGGTGCTCATCGAGAGGTGGAGGTCCTCGGCGATCTCGGAGTTCGTCCGACCGGTGGCGGCCAGGTCGAGGACTGCTTCCTCCCGCGGGGTCAGCGGGTCGATGGGCTCAGCAACCGAGCCGACCCGCGACGATGCGAAGGTGGCCAAGAGCCGGGCCGTCACCGCTGGAGCGATGAGCGCGTCGCCGGCCGCTGCGGACCGTACGGCGCGGGCGAGCAGGTCGGGGTCGGCGTCCTTGAGCAGGAAGCCACGGGCGCCGGCACGCAAGGCGTCGTAGACGTACTCGTCCTGGTCGAACGTCGTGATGACGATGACCGGGACCGGGTCGTCGACCTCGGGCCCGGCGACCTGGCGGGTGGCCTCGATGCCGTCCAGGACCGGCATCCGGATGTCGAACACGCACACCTCGGGCCGAAGCGTCCTGACGAGGTCCACGGCCTCACGGCCGTCGCGTGCCTGGCCGACCACCTCGATCGATGGTTCCGCGTCGAGGATGGTCGCCAGGCCGACGCGGACCATGTCCTGGTCGTCGGCGATCAGCAGCCGCACCGGAGCCGTCATCTGGTTCACTTCCTTGCGCCGAGGGTGGTCGGAACCGTGGCTTCGACAGTCCATCCACCCGCAGGGTCCGGCCCGGCCTGCACGGCCCCGCCCACGAGGGAGATCCGCTCTCGCATGCCGGCCAGACCGTAGGAAGGGCTGGCTCGTCGTCCACCTGCGGGCGCGGCCCGCCGGCCGTCGTCGTGCACCCGCAGCCGCACCAGGTCCCTGTCGCGGGCGAGGTCGATCGCCACCACGGTCGGGTCCACGGCGTGACGCCGGGCGTTGGTCACCGCTTCCTGCGCGGCGCGGAAGAGCGCCGACCCGATCGGCGCCGGCAGCCGTTCGACGTCGCCGGAGGTCTGGACGACCACCCGCGGGCCCTCCCCGTGGTCCTGAGCCAGCAGTGGGATGTCCCGCACGCCGAACGTCGGAGTCCGACCGGCCCCGTCGTCCTCCCCGTCGCGCTCACGCAGCACCGCCACCATCGCGCGCATGTCCTCAAGAGTCTGCCTGGCCGCGGCCTCCATCCCGTCGATCGCCTCGACGGCACCGGCCGGGTCGGTCCGACCTCTGACCTTCGCCGCCCGCGCCTGAATCAAGATGCCCGACACGTGGTGCGCCACGGTGTCATGCAGGTCGCGCGCCAGCCGCTCCCGCTCCCGGTCCCGGATCTCCTCGCGTCCTCGCACCTGCGAAGCAGCCCAGAACCGGGCCAGGGCGCCGAGGGCGACCGGCAGCATCAACGCCCCGACGCCGAGCAGCATCGACGCGCCGCTGGAGTCGTAGAGCGGCTCCCGCCCCAGATGTGCCACGAGCAGGAAGACGCAGCCCGCCACCACGCCCCGGCCGCTGGCCCACCGGCCCAACGAGTAGGCGAGCAACAGCACGACCGCGGTGACGTCGAGGACGCTGTGGGGCTCTCCTGCCAGCGCAGGAACCACTCCGGCCACCGTCTGGGCTCCGTAGGCGAGGACCAGCATCGCCAGCGGATGCCGGGCGCGCCACCACAGCGCAGCGACACAGACCAGCGCCCACGCCGCGTGCCAGAGCGGCCACACCACGTCGGTACGGAGGCCGGCCTCCAGCGCTGTCAGCGGGACCAGGCCGGCGACCAGGGCCCGGTCCCACCACGCCGTCCCCGGCGGCGCGACCGCCCGCGGTTCGTCCCACAGTGCTTGTAGCCAACCTCGGCCCATCACCTCAGCGTAGAGGCAGAACACGTTGGCCGGACGGTACCTGGGGCCAGTCCGGGTTGGCCTCGAGGACGAGACGAAGGCGGCCTCGGCTCCGATGTGATCCCGCGCCGATCCGAGCAGGGTGAAGGACATGACACGACTCACCTCCACCACCGGTCCCTCCTCATCCACCACGACCGCCCCCACCGCGGTCACGCCGGCGCCCACCTCGACGTCGGCACCGCTGATCCGCACCGCTGGCACCGCTGCCCAGGTGGTCGCCGGCACCTACGTCATCGGCTTCCTCGCGATGGTCGTCTATCTCCTTCCCCGCGGCTTCACGTCTCCCGTGGGCGACCCCGCAGCGTCGCTGGACTTCCTCCGCGACCACCAGGGCGAGCTGGCCGCCTGGTACTTCGTGCTCTACCTCCTCGGCGGGGCTGCGATGGCACTGGTGTCGCTCGGTGTCGCCCAGCGTCTGGCGCCGGCACCCGCACTGGCCCGGATCTCCGCCGCATTCGGCCTGATCTGGTCCGGTCTGCTCATCGCGAGCGGAAGCATCGCGCTCGTCGGCCAGCACGCCGCAGTGACCCTGCAGGCCCAGGACCCCGACCTCGCCCTCAGCACCTGGGTCTCCACCAGCGTCATCCAGGACGCCCTCGGCGGCGGCATCGAGGTCGCCGGCGCACTCTGGGCAGCCGCGGTCGGAGTCGCCGTCCTGCGCACCCGCGCCCTCTCCGCCCCGCTCGGAGGACTCGCGCTCGGCCTCGCGACCGTCGGCATGGCCACCGTCTTCCCGGCCGCCGCCGACACCGCGACCTCCATCTTCGGGCTGGGCCTCATCCTCTGGTTCACCTGGCTCGGCCTCGCCCTGCGACGCCGCTGACCACCATGCACACCCGGACAGCAGCCCCCGCCGTCGGCGGGGGCTCTTGCTGTCTGGTCGGCTGGCGTCGCCGTCAGCCTGTACCCATTCGGCTTCAAGCAACGTCGTGAGCCGTCGCCGGCGACGCTGCGGGAGCCTCGTGAGTCGTGACCTCCCACGGGAGCTTCCTCGACATCTTGCGCGCAGCCTCGCCCTCGCCGGCGATGGGGTGGGCTGGTAATTGCGGTCGAGGGTCGAGGACGAGGTCGCGGAGCAGCTCGCCGGTGACGGCGTCGACGATGCGGATCTGCAGGTCGTGGGTGGGCAAGATGACGTGGGTTCCGGTGTGGGTTCGTCCGACCGTTGTGGCGCAGCGTGACCCAGCCGGATTTGTCGATGCGGTCGTGGCGGACTCGATCGTGGGTGTCGGCGGCGCGGCTGGCTGCAGGGAGGGCAATGGACAGGGTCTCGTAGAGCGCCGCGGAAGGTTCCTGACTCGGCCGAGACCTTTGAGCCAAACCTGGTTGCGCTTCGCAGCACGCCGCCGGCATCCCGAGGCGGCTGCTCGGGCATCGTGCCACCCGAACGGTCGTGCTGTGAGGTGTCCCCGAGGTGTGGTTCGATCCCGGCATGAGCGACGGGTGGCAGATGCCAGGGCAGACGGCTAGCGCCGCAGGGGAGTGGCGACGGTCAAGGGGACGAGCGGAGCCGTGTGCGGTCCCCCCCGCTACAAAGTGAAGTACCAGGTCAGGGGCCCTTTCGCCGGAAACGGTGGGAGGGCCTCTGACGTGTTTGTCGGCGATTTTCTTGCCGACAGTTGCCGACGCTGCGCGAGGTCGTAGACAGCGGTGGACACCCGCGGACGGCCGTGGGCAGAAAACCTCTTGCTCAGCGACCCAGAGGTCCGGCGGGAGCGGTGGCCTGGCATGAAGCCGCCGTCCGGGTCGTCGAGGCGAAGCTCTTCTTCGTCTTGGGCGGCACGCGCGCTCGGCTCCAGCGACTACGGCGCTTGCGCCGCAACGGAACACGCTGCCGTCAGCACGGCCGTCGAGGCGCTGCCCCATGTCAAGGACTACCTGGCCTCGCACGCCGACCACGTAATCCGGCTCGTCGTCGATGACACTCGCGAGCCCCTGGTGGTTCCCCGCGGAGCCGTGGAGCTTCTGGCGCGGATCCTTGCCCACATGGCCGCCGGTCAGGGCGTATCAGTCGTCCCCGCGCACGCCGAGCTCACGACTCAGCAGGCGGCCGATCTGCTGAACGTGAGTCGTCCGTTCCTGGTAGGTCTGCTCGACGACGACGAGATCGAGTACCGCAGGGTGGGCAAGCACCGACGGATCAAGGCCCAGTCCCTCATGGCGTACATGGCTCGTGACGACCAGGAGCGCCGGGAGGCGGCCGACGAGCTGACCCGACTGAACCAAGAGATGGGTCTGCTCTGACGTGGCGTTCGTCGTGCTCTACGACGCCAATGTGCTCTATCCGAGCACGCTTCGACACCTGCTGATCAGGATCGCCCAGGCTGGGCTCGTGCAGGCGAAGTGGACCGACCAGATCCTCGACGAGGGGTTCTCCAACCTCGCCAAGAACCGGCCCTACCTGGACCCCGCAAGGCTTGCTCGCACGCGGGAGCTGATGACCCGAGCCGTCCGTCACTGCTTGGTGACCGGCTTCGAGCCGTTGGTCGATGCCCTCACGCTGCCGGACCCGGGGGATTGTCACGTCCTGGCTGCTGCGCTCAAGGCCCGGGCGCAGGTGATCGTCACCCATATCTTGAGGGACTTCCCGGCGTCGGCGCTCGAGCCGTGGGACATGGAGGTCAAGTCGCCAGACGACTTCGTGCTCGACCAGATCGATCTCAGCCGAGAGGACTGCACGGTGCGGCCGAGTCGGCCTGCGGACTCGAGTGCACCTCCAGCCGTGACCTCGGGCGATGAGACCCTCAGGACAGTGGAATCGCCAGCGGGCAGCGCCGAGTCAACCCTAGCCAGGAATGACGAGGTGTCTCGGTCCGTCACGCGACGGAAGCATGCCGCACTCCATGGCCGCGCCCTGCGTGTCAAGGTGAGTTGAGTCCGGGGGTTCACAGCAAGTCCGCCTGACGCAGGGCGAGATTCAGGATCAGATCACCTATGTCGAGTTCAGTTGTTTCCGCCGCGTTGGGCATCGCCGATGATGGGGTGGTGAGCAGTGAGGAACCCCGTCCGCGTGCCGACGGCCCGTCGCGTCGGCGGTCGTTCACCCCGGCACAGAAGCTTGAGCACCTGGCCGCCTACGAGGAGGCCTGCACCACCGGTGAGGGCGGCGCGTATCTGCGCCGCGAGGGCCTGTACTCCTCGCTGAACACCGAATGGCGCAAGTTGCGCGACGCCGGCGTGCTGGAGGGCAAGAAGCCCGGCGACCGCATCGGGCGGCCCAGTCCGGAACAGGCCGAGATCGCCCGGCTACGTCGGCAGCTGGCCGAGAGCGAGCGGAAGCTGGCGACCACCGAGACCGCCCTGGACATCATGGGAACAGCACACGCGCTCTTGGAGCAGATCTCCGAGAGCGCGGAGCCCGAGCAGCGGCGCAAGAAGCGCTGATGGCCACCTATCTCGAACTCATCGACACCGGCGTCGCGACGCGGGCCGCGGCCACGCTCACGGGGGTATCGCGGGCGACCGCCACCCGGCGGGCGCGTCCGAAGCTGGTCGACCCGGCCCCGCGTGAGGTGACGCCGGCCAACAAGCTGACCGCCGCGGAGCGGGCTCGGGTGCTGGCGGTGCTCAACAGCTCCGAGTTCGTCGACCAGCCACCGCTGCAGGTCTACGCCACCCTGCTCGAGCGCGGACAGTACCTGTGCTCGGTGTCGACGATGTACCGGATCCTGGCCGAACACGACCAGGTCAAGGAACGACGACGACTGGCACGGCACAAGCCGCGGGCGGTGCCCGAACTGGTCGCCACCGGCCCCGGGCAGGTGTACTCGTGGGACATCACCAAGTTGCCCGGGCCGGCTCGGGGCGTCTACTACGACGCCTACGTGATGATCGATGTCTACTCCCGCTACATTGTCGGCGCGCACGTCCACGCTCACGAGTCCGGGGTGCTGGCCGAGGAGATGATGCGCGAGATCTTCGGCATCCACGGCATCCCCACCGTGGTGCACGCCGACCGCGGCACCTCGATGACATCGAAGTCGGTGGCCACCCTGCTCGCCGACCTCGGCGTCACCAGGTCCCATTCGCGGCCGCGGGTGTCGAACGACAACCCGTTCTCCGAATCGCTGTTCAAGACGATGAAGTACCTCCCGACCTTTCCCGAACGGTTCGCATCCTTGGCCGGAGCTCGGGCGTTCATGGACCGGTTCACCCAGGCCTACAACCACCACCATCACCACACCGGGATCGGCCTGCACACCCCGGCCGACGTCTACTACGGGCACGCCTACAGGTCCGGGTCCAGCGTGCCACCGCGCTCGCGGCAGCGCGCCTGGCTCACCCCGAACGGTTCTCCACCAACCACGACCCCCAGATCCTCGACCTCCCCGACGAGGCCTGGATCAACCAACCAGCCGTCGAGGAATCGCCGGCCGCTTAACACCCACTGGCCTCAAAGACCTTGACAGACTCCGGCGGAGCGCAGGCGCACGCACTCTGAGTACTTCGCCGGGAGGAACACAGATTTGGGGCCACGTGTCTTTCCGCCAGTCGGGCCACCGGCTGTCACCCACAGCCGAAGGGAGTGCACTGCCACTTGCTACGGCTCACACCAGTCGGTGCTGGTAGGCGAACGCGGCGGCGGCGGTGCGGGAGCCGACGTCGAGCTTGGTGAAGATGTTGGACAGGTGCCGGGCCACGGTCTTCTCCGACAGCACCAGCGCCTCGGCGATCTCCGGGTTGCTCTTGCCCCCGGCCACCAGCCGGAGCACCTCAACCTCTCGCGGGCTGAGCCCACCAGGGGCTTCTCCCTCGCCGAGCAGGTCGGCCGCCTCTCGCTCGCTGGGCTTCGCACCGAGCTTGGCGAAGGTGGCGCGCGCAGCGGTGAGGTCGGCGACCGCGGAATCCTCATCGCCAAGCAGACGCAGCGCCCGGCCGACCAGCACCCGGCTGCGCGCGGCCTCGTACGGCGCGGAGAGCCGGCTCCAGCGGTCGAGCGCGGCACGGGCGCCGACCAGGCCTGACTCGGCGTCTCCCCGCGCCAGTGCGACGTTCGCGTCCGCGTAGCAGCCGGCGGCCCGCAACGCCGTGCAGTCGAACGATGCGCCGATGTCACGCAGCTGCTCCGCGAGAGGGACAGCCTCCTCAGGCTCGCCGACTTCAACCAGCACGTCGACGGCGGCCGGGAGCATCTGTGAGCGGTGCACCGGGTCCTGCCGCTCGGCGAGCAGCCGGCGGACAGCGGCCACCGCGGCATCACGACGTCCTCGCTTGAGCCACAGCAGGGCCCGACCGGGCTGGGCCGGGTGCCCGTGCTCTGCAGCCTGGTCGTAGGCGGCGTCGGCGGCGTCGTGCTCGCCGAGCAGGCGATGCACCTCGGCCCGCTCGTAGTGCGCCAGCCCGACCGCCGGACCTGCCCCGGATTCTGCATACCGCGCCGCCGCATGATGGAGCTCGGCGACGGCGTCTTCAAAGGCGCCGTGCAGCTTCATCAGCTGCCCCCGGTGGACGGCGCACTGACCGGTGAACGCGACCAGGCCCGGCTGCGCGTCACACCAGTTCGTGAGGGCATGCGTCCACTGGCCTGCCCGGCCGAAGTCTGAGATCTCCTGGCAGGCCTCGATCGACGAGCAGTAGACGACCCCGGAGAAGATCGGCGACACCTCGCCGGCCACGACCGAGATCATTGCCTCGTCGAGCAGGCGCAGCCCATCGGCGACGTGCCCGGAGAAGATGGAGAGCCGGCCTTGCATGTGCAGGCCCATCGCTAGCAGATCCTGGTCTCCGAAGCGTCGGCCGTAATCGGTGACCTTCGGGGCCGCCTGCAGGGCGTCGGGGAACTCGCCCTTCATGATGTGACCGAGGGTGACACGTTCCTGCAGGTAACCCCGCTCCACGACGTCTTGGTCGAGGTCGTCGAGCAGGCGCTGGCCCTTCGAGAGCCAGCCGTTGCCGACCGCGACCTCGCCGGCGCCCCAGAGCGTGGCGGTCAGCCAGTATGAGACGCGCACCGCGCCCGGTACGTCGCCCAGGTCGAGTTTGGCCTGGTAGGCCCGCTGCAGGGCCTGCACCACGTCGTTGGTGCGACCGAGCAGGAAAGCGGCGGTGGCCAGCGCCACGAAGTCGTCGGGCTCGAGCTCGGTGTCGGCCAGGCCCGACAGCGCTTGGTAGGCCGACACCCACTCCCGTCGCTCGTAGGCCTCGCGCGCGCGTCGTAGATCCTGGATCACGCCCACCCCAGCGACGATACTGACGACAGCCGCGGATCGATACGGTTTCACGGACCCGGGTCTTCGTCCGCTCCCACATACCGACGGCCAGTGGCAGCAGGGCCGGTCCTCACGCGGCGATCGCTGCGCGAGCCGTTGTGTGTTCAGTGATGTACTGGGCGACATAGGCTGCGTCGCGGCCGACGCCGGGCAGCACGGAGGACGCGACGGCGTACTGGAACAGCAGCCCGCAGAAGTACAGGCCGGGAACGTCCTCGGCGACGCCGCGGTACTCGCGGGGCCAGCCGTCGTCCCCGACGACGGGAAGATCGATCCAGCCGAAGGTCGGCGCGCTGCCGGTGCACCACACCACGGCCGCCACGTCGACGACGGTGCCGTCGGCGAGCAGGGGACGCCCGTCACGGACGCCGACGACCCTGGCTTCGCGCCGGATGACCCCCCGGTCGGCCAGGTCCTTCGCCCGGACCCGCCCGACCGGGATGCCGTGCGTGCGGAAGTGGCGCATCAAACTGCGGCCCACCGGAGTGCGCCGGGTCAGGACGTGGCGCGCGAGGAACACGAAGACCGGCACGACCGCCCGGTGGGCCCGCGAGCCGGGACGGAACGGCTCGTGGCCGGGGTCCCGGCCACAGAGCGTCACCGGACGATCGGCGGCCAGTTCGTGGGCGATCTCGCAGCCGGAGTTGGCCGCCCCGACCACCAACGTGGTGCCGGCCGGTAGCTGGCCGGGGCGCTGGTACTGGCTCGAGTGCAGCTGTTGGATGCCGGGATCGAGCTGCCCCGCGAAGTCGGGCACGCGCGGCATGCAGCCGTTGCCCCCGGTGGCCACCACGACGTTCTCGCAGGTGATCGTCTCGGCGCCCAGGTGCGCGGTGAACCCTCCTTCGGCCCGGCCCTCCAGCCGGTCGACCCGGGTGCGCAGCCGCACCGGCAGGTCATGCACCAAGGCGTAGGTCTCGAGGTAGGCGGCGGCCTGGTCCTTGCCGGGAAACTGCCAAGGTCCGCCGGGAAACGGGAGCCCGGGCAGGCTGTTGTACTTCCCGGGGGTGAAGAGTCGCAGCGAGTCCCAGTGACGGCGCCAGCTGTCGCCCACCCGCTCGACCCCGTCCACGATCAGCAGCTCCCGGCCGCGGCGCTGGAGCTCATACCCGGTAGCCAGGCCTGCCTGGCCGGCTCCGACGATGAGGGTCTCGATGTGCTGGGAAGCCATGGGGATCACCGCCGATCAGACCACGGTCGGGGTCTTCGCCCCGCTGCGCGCACAGATCTTCTTGGCGACGTAGGCCGCGTCGCGGCCGACGCCGGGCAGCACCATCGACCCAAAGGCGTACTGGAAGGACAGCCCGCAGAAGAACAGGCCGGGTGTCGACTCGACGACGCCGCGGTACTCCACCGGCCAGCCGTCGTCCATCGAGAACGGGGGGTCGATCCAGCTGAGGTCGCGGCTGAAGCCGGTGGCCCAGATGACGTTGCTGACGTCGAGCACGCGGCCGTCCTCCAGCACCGGGCTTCCGGCGGCGGAGGAATCGGTGACCTTCTCCTCGAACCGATCGACGCCACGCTCGGCGAGGTGGTGAGCCTTCACCCGGGTGGTCGGGCCGCCCTCGTGGCGCACCTTCCCCATCTCCTTGCGACCCATGGGGGTGCGTCGTGTCAGCACGTGCGTCCACATGAAGATGACGATCGGGAGCATCATCTTGAACTTGCGGGTTTCCCACTCGAGCGGGATGTTCCCGCGGTCGGGTCCGACCAGGATCGTGGGCCGGTCAGCCCCGACCTCAAAGGCGATGTCGTAGCCGGAGTGCGAGGCGCCGACGACCAGGGTGGCCCCGGGCTGCAGCTGGGCCGGGTTTTTGTACGCCGAGGAGTGGAGCTGCCGGATCCGGGGATCGAGTCGCGACGCGACCTCGGGCACTCGCGGTGTGCGCCCGAACGTGCCGGTGGCGAGCACCACGTTGTCACACTCGAGGACGTCGGCTCCGAGGTGCGCGGTGAACCCACCGCCCTCACATGCCACGAGACGATCGACCTTCGTCCGCAGCCGGACCGGCAGTTCGTGCTCGGCCGCGTAGGCCTCGAGGAACCCGGCGACCTCGTCCTTGCCAGGGAAGTGCCACGGGTCGCCCGGGAAGTCCATGCCCGGCAGGCCGTCGTACTTCACGGGCGAGTACAGCCTGAGCGAGTCGTAGTGGCAGCGCCAGTTGTCGCCGATCCGCTCGTTGGCATCGACGACCAGGCACTCCCGGCCCGCCCGCTGCAGATGGTACGCCGTGGCGAGGCCGGCCTGGCCCGCGCCGATGATCAGGGTCTCGATGTGCTGCGTGGTCATCTGGGTCTCCTCCGGTGATAGATAGTGGTGATCAATGCGTGTCGAGGAATTCGTGGGTGAGCGCGGCGACCTGCCCTGCCCGGTGCAGCCAGGGAGCGTGACCACCGGGCATCACGTGCAGGTCGGCGTCCGGCATGTGCTCCACAGCTCGCCGCCCAGCCTCGGGCGACCCGAACCCGTCCTGCTCCCCCCAGATGAGCCGCACCGGGTGGGCGATCGTTCGCAACAGGGCAGCCGTCACCACAACCTCGGGCCGCGGCCGGGTCCAGCTCATGACCGACCGCATCAGCTCGACGAGGTCCTGTCGCCGGTGCGGCATTCGCTGACCCGCGACCATGACGTCGCGGATCTCGTCGAGGCCGGCCGGGTCCTCGCCGACCATGCGGAGGATCTGTTCGGCTGCCTTGACCGAGGGCTTCTGCAACGACACCAGCAGGCTGCCCAAGGCGGGGATCGATACCAGCCGCCACGGCAGGATGGCGGAGGTGTCCAGGAAGAACGCCGGGCAAGCAATCATCACCTGCGAGCGCACCCGCCTCGGCTGCTCCCAGGCCAGCCAAGTGGTCCACAACGAGCCCATCGACTGGGTCACGAACGGCCCCGGGCCGATGTCGAGCGCGTCAAGGATGTCGGCCAGGTAGGCGACAGCGGTGCGCCGGAATGTGGTGTGGTGGTAGCGCGCCCGGTCGGTGAGGCCGTTACCGGGCAGCTCGATCGCGTAGAGCGTGTGACCTGAGAGCTCCGCCATCAACGGCGCCCAGAAGACGGCCGGGATCGCGCCGCCGATCACCATCGGCAGCGGCGGCCCCTCTCCTGTCACAAGCACCTGGGCCCTCCCGCTGATCGAGGGGACCTCGACGAACTGGGACCGTGCCGGTACCTGGTAGCGGTCGAGAACCCGCTGCTGCGCGTGCCGGACGGCGGCCGTCGCCTGGTCCGTCGCGCTCTGGGTCGTCATGCAGCCGACGCTAGGAACGCAGGGCCGGAACCGCCTCGGACGCGATACCCATTCGTCAGCGTCGGCTAATGGGTATATCCGCGCACCAGGCATGGATCGCCCGAGCCGCAGCCGTACTGCTGCGGCGCCAGCTCGTCGGCCTTGGACGCCGCTATGGGCTAAGTCCGGCTTCGCACCATGTCGCTCCCGAGTTCGACAGCGGGTTGTCCTCCGCGTCCTGAGAACGACCTGACGACCCCGAAGGGCGTTTGCGTCCCCGGCGTCCAGACGCGCCCGGGTGGTGGTGCCGGTGACGCCCGTCAGTCGAGCGTGACGGCCACGCACGCGGTCTGGTAGACAACGGCCCCGGTATCGTCCGTGGCCTGCCAGCGCAGGTGGTAGGTCGTTCGGGGCAAGCCCTCCACCGCGGCGGGGACAAATGTGGTGTCCCCGTGGGCATTGCCCGAGATGTTGGCGGTCATCGTCGCCGTCCCGGGCACGGGGACGACAAGGTCACTGCAATCGGGATCGCTGTACGCGTAGAGGTTCATCACATACGCCTGTCCCGGACTCACGTCACGCAGCTGATACCGCTCCTGCGCGTAGATTCTTGGGCCTTGCGTATGGATGTCGATCACCCACCCGTGCGCCGACCCGTCGGCCACGGAGGACAACGGGTACTTGGTGGTATGGAAGGCTTGGTCGGCCTGAGCCCTGATCCTCAACCGATGAGGGTGCCTGGGTGAGCGTGGCGTAGAACGAGAATGCCCTTGCTGGGCGGGAGAATCGGAGTTACCACACACACGATTCGACGCCGAGCAAGGGACACCTCGTAAGTGAGAGCATCCAGCTGCTGCACATGCCCGTGAGTGAACGCACGCAGGAACGTGCCCAACGTCGAGGGGGCCCGCACCCCAGTCGGCGGAGATCTTCTCGCAGGTCTGGCCGAGCGGGTGCCAGGGGTGGTGGCCGGCGGCGATACCGCCGAGGGGGTGGCGTTTGTCGATGTCGACGACACCATCCGCGAGGTCCACGGCTATGCGAAGCAGGCCGCTGCCTACGGCTACACCCGGGTGCGGGGGTTGAACATCCAGCTCGCCACGGTCTCCACACCGCTGGCCGCGCCGGTGATCGCCCGGGCGCGGCTCCGCAAGGGCAGCGCGGCCTCGGCCAAGGGTGCGGGTCGGCTGCTGGCCCAGGCGATCGGCACCGCCCGCAGCGCGGGCGTGAGGGGTCGGATCCTGTGCCGGGCCGACTCGGCCTACTACGGGTGGGCGTTCGTGGGGACCGCGATCCGCGCGAAGGCGTGGTTCTCGGTGACCGCCCGGATGACCAAGACCGTGACCGCGGCGATCGCCAGCATCGACGAGGGCGCCTGGCAGCCGATCAAGTACCCCAACGCCGTCTGGGACGAGGCCGAACACCGCTGGGTCAGCGATGCCGAGGTCGCCGAGGTGGGGTTCACCGCGTTCACCGGCCGCCGCAAGGCAGAGCACGTGCCCTGCCGGCTGATCGTGCGCCGGGTCAAGCGACTCCAACCACTGGCCTGCGATGGCACCGCGCAGGGCGAGCTGTTCGCGACCTACCGGCACCACGCCTTCATCACCAACTCCACCCTCGGGATGGTCGAGGCCGACCAGCGGCACCGTGACCACGCGATCGTCGAGCAGGTCATTGCCGAGCTCAAGGACGGGCCGCTGGCACACCTGCCTTCGGGGAAGTACGCGGCCAACGCCGCCTGGGTTGCCTGCGCGGTGATCGCGTTCAACATCGCCCGCGCCGCCGCGGTCGCTGCGGATCTGGCCAGGGCCAGATGGGCGAGCCTGCGTCGAAAGATCATCAAGGTCCCCGGCCGGATCGCCTCCACCGGCCGTCGACTCATCCTGCGCCTACCGACCCACTGGCCCTGGGCCAAAGACTGGGAGAACCTGCACGCCGTCGCGACCGGCCCACCCCAACCCGCGACGACCTGACCACCCAGCCCGAGCGGGCGCGACGAGGACAACGAAGTGGAAGAGCCGGACAGACCGGCGGCCACTCCCTACCCGCCGAACGTCCCACGCCCTCCCACGCCACCGACCGACATCAAGAAATCAACCATCGGTGGATCAAGGCTGAGCTGTCGGCGACCAGCCAAAAACCAGAGCAGCGGCTCCCAGCACGCCGATTGCTTGGCGCGAGTGCTTCCGGAGCATTCCGACCTCCACGACATAGCCGGCGCAGCGATTGCAGTGAGTGCGGTCCACTCAACTCCTGATGGCCCGCCGGCACATGACCCCCATGGGGTAAGGGGGACGACGCTTTGCCTCGGACCACTCCGCCGCGTCAAGGCGCCCAGAGTGGGTTACCCGGGCGCGATGATGTCGAGCGCGCTGAGGGCGGTCCGGGGGCCGGCCACATCCAGAGATTTGGCTATCGTGGGGGCGCGAGCGGCGCGTAAAGTCATGGCCGCCCTGCGTTCCCCCCGTACGTCGACCGCGGGAGTGCCATTGGCCGAGAGGACACAGGTGGGCACGGATCACAACGTGGTGTTGTCAGACGGTCTGCGCGTCTCCTATCGCGAGACCGGTGTCCCCGACGGTCCCGCGGTGCTGTACCTCCACGGCACTCCCGGCTCTCGGATGCAGGTCACCGGCCCGTTAGGCACGGTCGCCGCTGAGCTGGGTCTGAGGCTCGTTGCCCCGGACCGTCCCGGCTATGGCGGTTCCGACTTCGTGCTGTACCGGGTCGTCGACTACCCGGCCATGATCGCGCGATTCGCTGACTCGCTCGGCATCGACCGGTTCGGAGTGGTAGGCACGTCCGGCGGCGGTCGCTACGCCTACGCCTGCGGGATGGCGCTGGAGGACCGCATTCGGCGGGTCGCGCTCGTCGCCAGCACCGCACCGTCCGACCTGCTCGGCGTTGCCCAGACGTGGAGCAAATCGGACCGCCGGCTGTACACGATGGCGACCAAAGCGCCGTGGCTCCTGCGGGCCTCGATGGCGAAGACCGCCCGCAGTCTGAGCGAGCACCCTGAGCGGATGCTGACCATGCTTCCGGACATGTCGAAGGCCGATGAGCGTGCGGTGGCGCGCGCCGACGTCCAGGCGCTCATCCGGGCGATGACCGCAGAAGCGTTCCGCCAAGGCGGACGCGGATTCGTACATGACGTGCGCATGGAAGCCCTGCCATGGGGCTTCAGCCTGGATGCCATCGCGCCGCCCGTGGACGTCTGGCACGGCCGCGACGACACGATCGTCCGATGCGAACAGGCTCAAATCATGGCCGACGCCATACCCGGTGCACAGCGGCGCTTCATGGCAGGAGAGGGGCACTTCTCATTGGTCATGCTTCGCTCGGCGAGCTACCTGGGACCTTTCAGGTAGACCGGTACCGGGCGGCCAGAGGCGCACACCACTCCCTGGGATTCCCGCACCGCGGTGGCATCTCCTGCGACCGATACCTGTAGTAACGACGCCGGGGCCCTTGGTGACCCGCTGCCGGAGTGTCGAGGCGGATCTGGGCGATGGCGGCCTGGTGCAGGACGTGGTCCACCCGTCGGCTTCCGGCATGGGACAGCCGGTGCCGGGCCTGTTCGCCAGAGGAGGCATCGACGGTGCAGTGCCGGCCCAGGATGCAAGTGGTTGCGGTCGGGGAACCGGGGGATATCACCGCGGTCTTGAGTTCCTTGGTCAGCTCTTCAGCCGGGCGCCGGTGACACCTGGACTGGTCGCGTGGTTGACGGCAGGTGCGTCCGACCGTCAACGTGAATCATGCGTACCGACTACCTGGTTGTCGGTGCGGGCGCGACGGGTCTCGCCTTCACCGACACGCTCATTCGCGAGGCCGACGTCGAGGTCGTCATCGTCGACCGGCGCAGTGCCCCCGGCGGTCACTGGTGCGACGCGTACCCGTTCGTCCGGCTACATTCTCCGTCCGCGTACTACGGGGTGGACTCCCAGCGTCTGGGCCTGGACCGGCTCGACGAAACCGGGGAGAACGCGGGCCTCTACGAGCGTGCGACCGGTGCCGAGGTCCGCGCCTACTTCGCCGAGGTGGCGGAGCGGCTCGTGGCCGACGGCCGGGTCCGGGTCCTGTACCGCCAGGAGCACCTCGGCAGCGGACCCGACGGAGAGGTGGTGCGCGACCTTGCCACCGGAACCGTCCACACCGTGCACGTCAGCAGACGGGTTGTGGACGCCCGCTACCAGGAGCCCTCGATCCCGGCGACCCACACGCCGTCGTTCGAGGTCGCAGCCGAAGCACGGGTCGTTCCGGTCAACCAGCTGCCGGCGGCGTACGCCGAAGGCGCCAACCGTTTCACCGTGCTCGGCTCGGGCAAGACGGCCGTCGACGCATGCCTGTGGCTGCTTGAGGAGGGGGTCGACCCGGACCGCATCCGTTGGGTCCGTCCACGTGACGCGTGGTTCCACGACCGCGCGGCGTTTCAGCCGCTCGAGCTGGTGGCGTGGACCATGGAGGGCATCTCCTACGACGCGGAGGCTGCCGCCCTGGCGAGCGACACCGCCGACCTGTTCGACCGGCTGGAGTCCTCTGGGCGACTCTTCCGCATCGACCCGAGCAGTCCGGCGAAGATGTATCGCGGCACCATGCTGAGCACCCACGAGCTCACCCAGCTCCGCTGGATCAGCGACGTGGTCCGGCTCGGGGCGGCCACGCGGGTCACCGAGAGCCGGATCCACCTCCAGGACGGCGAGGTCGAGGCCTCACGTGGGGACCTGCACGTCGACTGCACCGCTCGGGGTCTCGGCGACGCACCCGCTGTCCCGATCTTCGGCCAGCAGATCGTGCTGCAGCAGGTCCGGCACAATTCACCCACCTTCAACGCTGCGATGATCGGGTTCGTGGAAGCTCACCGAGACAGTGACACCGAGAAGAACCGGCTCTGCCCATCCAACCCCTACGCCTCCAGCGTCCAGGACTGGGCACCGATGATGCGCCGGACATGGCGCACCGAGGGGGACTGGCTCGGGGAGCCTGATCTCGCGGACTGGGTCGCCGACTCACGGCTCAATCTCCTCCGTGGGCTTCCGGACCACACGTTCGAGCCGCGCATGCAGGCCGCGCTCGATCGCTACCTCAAGCATGTCGGTGCGGCGGTCGAGCGAGCGGTTCCCCAGGAGCCCCTCGCCTGACCTCGCGGTGTGGGCGACCGCCTCGTGCCGTTGCCCAGGCATGGGGATCCGCCATCGCCACGTCCTGCCCGTGCGCGGTCCCGAGGCGCTCCTCGTTGAACTCGGCCCCAAGTGCGGAGCCCATGGCCGGCCCCGCGCCACGCGCTCTTCGGCAGCATGATCCGCGGCTTCCTCGACCTCGAGCTCGGTGGCGCCTTTCGATGCGGACGGCGCGGGCGGCGATCGCCGGCCTATGACCGTGGTGAGGGTCGGCGGCGGTGGCGGGCGGCCGGGCATACCTACGCCTTCGACGAGCAGGTCGCCTGGCTGGCCACCCAGTGCTCCAAGAGCGCGATCACCGAGCCGATGCGCATCGCCTGGCGCACCTGGGATCGCTCATCGCGCGCGCACAGGTTAGCGATATGCGACGTCCACTCAGCGTCGGCCCCCGCCCCCTCTGCTGCAGCCGCGCCGTCCGCGGACACGTGGGTGATCAGAGCGGAGCGCTCCTCACCGAGGGCGTCGAAGAACCGCTCCAGGGTGGCCGTCTCCCGGCCGGGCGCGGCCCACTCCAGCCGGCCGGGGTGGTGTCGACCACCACGGTCAGGTACTTCTGCCCGCGCTTGCAGGGGATCTCGTCGATCCCGATCCGCCTCAGGCCGGCGAACCGGTCGTGCACGGCCTCGACGTCGGCCCAGACGGTGACTGACGAGGATCGGATCGGCGAGCTGCTCGCCGACTTCCCTGTGACGGTGGAGATTCCCGTTGCTTGGGGCGACATGGATGCCATGGGCCACGTGAACAACGCCGTCTATTTCCGCTACTTCGAGACCGCTCGGATCAAGTGCTTCGCGGAGCTCGGCCTGGGCTCGATCGAGCAGTCGGACGGCGTCGGACCGATCCTGCACTCGGCAAGCTGCCGGTTCCGGATCCCGCTGACCCACCCCGACACCGTGACCGTGGGCGCGCAGATCGGGGAGGTGGGCGACGACCGGTTCGTCATGCGGTACCGGGCTGTGAGCCACCAACACGGCCCGGTCGCTGCAGACGGCGAATCGCTGATCGTCACCTTCGACTACGCCACCGGCAGCAAGGCTCGGGTGTCGGATGATCTGGGTGCGCGTCTCATGGCCTTGCGCAAAGCCTGACCACGGCTCGGAGCAGTTCCGGAGTCGCGTATGCGCGGCGGTGTGACGCGGGCGTGCCGGGTCTTGGCCAGCGCCTTCTCTGCTGAGGACGGGTCCGGCTGTTGGCGCGTTAGCGCGGCAGCTGCCCGGGCTGCAGTGGCTCGAGAACCGCAACCGGGATGGTGCGGCCGGCTTTCTTCGCGTACCGGTCGACCTCGGGTGCCTCAGCTAGGATCGTGTCGAGCCAGATGGCGTCTCGTTGTTGGCCGTGAAGTTCGCGGGGCCGCACTTGGAACTGTCGCGAGCGTATCTGGACCTGCGCTGTGGTGGCGCTGCGGAGGTTCCGGAACCAGTCGGGGTCGCGGCGGGAACCGGAGCCGGTGCCCCATACGATGAGACCGGTTGGTGTCTCGAGGTAGCGGACGCAGGTCGAGCGGGGTGCGCCGGTACGACGTCCTGGCGTGGTGATCATCAGGACGTGGACGTTCTTGCTGCCGCTCGACAGTCGCCCGCCGAGCTTGCGGTACATCCACACGCCGACGTGGTTGCCGGCACGAGTCAAGCTGTGCTTCAACTCAGTCATTGTTGTGCCTCTCCGGAAGCCGTCCTCAGGCACCTGAGGAGGAGGCGGACGGCGCGTGCGCCGGCGGCGACTGGTCCGTAGGGCAGGGAGAACCGCACCCAGAAGACGGTATCGAGCGGGAGAAGCGCCGAGGTGAAAGGCGCGCCGGTCGGTCGACGCTTCCATTGCAGCCTGCCGGCACGACATTCGGCGGCGCAGAGCAGCACGGAGGTGGACAGCAGCGGCGCGGTGGTGCGGATCCCGAGCCTGGTCTCGAAGGCGCCGTGGCCGTAGGTGGGAAGCCCAGGAACGTGGCGATGTCACCGTGCCGCAGGAGGCCTTCGGTCGCGTAGAGGCCCTGGAGGCCGAAGTCGACCCCGGATGACCACGCCAGGATGGCCGCGGCTCTGGCGAGCCTCCTGGCCCGGGGCTGCTCGGCCCCGGGCCTCCGGTGGTCCAGCCGGCGGGACAGGGCGTGAGGGTGCTCATTGGACCTTTCCCGTGACCAGGTGGATGTGGCGGCGGTAGCGACGTCGTCCCGCCAAGTGCCATATCAGGCGCACTGGAAGGGGAAGTTTGTGCCAGAACGTGGCCGCCTCCTCGGGGGTGGACACCTCGAGCATTTGTCCCAGGGCGAGGAGCTTCTCGTCGTTGGTGAAGCCGGCGAACGCGGCGTCCCCCGCCTCTTGCCACTCCGCAACGCTGATGTACTCCCGCACCAGTGGCAGGATCGCGCGTTCCTCTTCGTCGAGGTGCGGTTCGAGCGCAGCGTTGAGAGAGCGGAGGCTGTCTCCCAGTTCGCGTCCGCCGTGCGCGGTCCGCCACGCGGGTAGCAGGGCGTACACGTTCTGGACGTGTTGGGCGACCGCTTCATGCTGCTCGCTCATGCGCTGGACCAACGCCGCGTCGGTGTGTGCGCGCTGCACCAGCCGTGGCCACAGGTAGGTGTCTTCGGCGGTGTGGTGGTGGTGGAGGCCGTGGAGCATGAACTCGGCATGTCGGGCCACCGCGGTGGCCCGCGCGCTGTCGCCCGGTGAGACGGCGTGGGCCGCCTCGGCGAGCGTGGCGAAGCCTTGCCGGAAGATGCGATGGATGACGACCATCTCGTGGGTGTCGGGTCGTTCCCGGATCACCTGGGTGTCCATGTGTGACTCCCTCCCCGCAGCCACGTACGGCGTGCCGGGCGGCAACGCTAAGGCTGCCTGTTGATCAGGTAACCTTAGCACTATGGGTGGCGACGCGGAAGACTCCGAGAAGGACCACGTGAACACGATCGCGATGTTGGGCCGGGCCTACAGCCTGCTCGGCTTCCAGATCGTCGACGGTGTCGTGGGGGCGGGTTTTCCGCAGAAGCGGTCGCACTCGGCGGTTTTCGCACAGATCAAGCCCGATGGCTCGCGGCTGAGCGACTTGGCCCGCGGCGCGAACATGACACCGCAAGCGATGGGAGAACTGGTCGATGAGTTGGAACAGATGGGCTACCTGGTGCGGCGACCCGATCCGACCGACCGACGCGCAAAACTGATCGTGCTCACCGACCAGGGTCGCGCGTGCATCGCTGCGGGCATCGCGACCGTCGAAGACATCGAGAACAAGGTCACCGAAGTCCTCGGGGAACGAGGACATCGCGAACTCCGACGCTTGCTCCAGAAACTGCTGAAGGTCGGCTGAATCTCAGCGGCAGGGGGCGTCCCGACCGCAGGAACCCAGCATCTCTCCTGGCGGCGACGCGCATGAAGTCCTCTTCGCGCGCCGGTCCGCCACCCGCCACTTCGTCGAGACGAATGTGCCTGCAGTCGATGCACGCGGAGTTGGCGTCGGCATCCACGTCCTCCCGGGCTCCTTGGCGGTATGACACTGCCGCCGACAGGCGGGGGTGTGTGAAGCACCTCCGTGAGAGTGCCCTGGGCCGGATGAGGATCCGCCAGAGGCACTTGACTGTCGGTCCGGTCTTATAGCTTGGCAGTTGTGACGATCACTCTCCGCGCGCTCAGTGTCGGCGATCTCAACGCCCTCTTCCGGTGGGAGAGTGATCCGGTGGCGGCCAGGATGGCGGCCTTCACCCGTCCCGACGCCACAGATCGGGCGGCCTTTGACGCTCACTACCAACGCGTGCTGTCCGAACCGGAGAACTGGACGCGCGCGATCGATGAGAACGGCGTGCTTGTCGGGATGATCGCGAGCTTCACCATGGAGGGCGAGCGTGAGTTGACCTACTGGGTCGATCCATCGCGGTGGGGGCGCGGCATCGCGTCTGGAGCCGTACGACTCTTCATCCCGGACGAGCCTCATAGGCCGCTCTATGCGCGAGCTGCGGAGCACAACCTCGGCTCGCGTCGGGTGCTCGAGCGGAACGGATTCCTGAAGATCGGTGAAGAAGCGTCCTGGGCCGACGGTGTCGGCAAGGAGGTCGTTGAGCACATCTACCGGCTCGACTGACTCCCGCTCAGGCCGCTGGGTGGGATCGCCCGCCAGGCAGCAAGTTGACGGCCGGAAAGCGGATGCGGACGCGTCCCTCTCGCTCGGGCACCGGGAGAGGACACGTGCGGCGGACTGCAGTCACGTCGGTGCCCTGAGGATCCGGCAGTCTCTCCGTCCGCCTTCGGCTGGCTGAATGTGCCGAGTCGTCCGGCAGGAGCCGGTGTCTGTCCTTCGGGTGCACACGCGGTCTGTTGGCCGCTGTGATCAGCCGCCGCTGCTGTCGCCGAGGCCGCGGTACTGGAAAGCGTCGGCCGGCACCAGAGCACCGCTCGGGATCGTGCCGGGCGTGATGGATGCCGAGGTAGTCCAAGAACTGCAGTGTGCTGAGCGCTCGGACGAGATCGGGGCCGGTGCTTCTGGGAGCGACGCCGGTCGGGATCCCGGAACGCAGCTCGAGCGCGGCGGCGAGGAAGCTGTTGCGTACACTGGAGCTCTCCTGCTGGTGACCCACCTGCTCGAAGGCGTCCGCGAGCAGCCGTCGGCCCGCGACGTGCTCGGGCTCGCCGTTGACGAGCTTGTTGAGGGTCTCGCGAGCGCTACGACCGCTGAGCTGCGTCGGGGCACCGACGGCACCCGCTGGACCAACCAGCAGACGTTCTGGCACATGGCGTTCGGCAGCCTCGTCGCGAGCCGTCTGCTGCGACTGGTCCGCCCCTTCGTGCGGCTACCCGACCCGCTCAGCCGGCGCCTGCGCGGCGGTGCTGAACGCCGGCACGCGGCCGTTCCATCACATCAACCAGCTCGGCTCTGTCGGTGGAGCGCCGGTGTTCCACGGGCCACGGCTGGTCGGGCGGCTCGACCGCACGATCGACCAGCTCCACCGCCGGCTCGATGCCGAGTCCGACGCGGCACTCGCCCGGCAGATGCACTGGTCGCAGTGGTTGGGACCCGTTCTTTCGCGGCGGTACGCGGGTCGACGCGCCCTGCTCAGGTCAGGCCGACTAGCGCCGCCGACTGCTCCCACAACCCGTCGATGACCATCTGGTCGCGGGCTTGCTTGTTCTCGCGGCCGTCGGGGTTGAAGCGGCTGAAGTAGCGCCCGTTGATCTCGGGGTCGGGGCCGCGCTGGGCGAGGGCGATCAGGGGTGCCGCGCCGTCAGGGACGCTGATCGTGGCCAGCCGCTTGAGCGGTGAGCGGTAGAGAAGGCCGACGATCCATGAGTCGCGGCCGAAGGAGCTGCCTACGGGGCCGGGGTGGACGGCGACCGAGACGACGCGGTCCTCAGTCCACCGTTGGATGATGCCGCGGGTGAAGACGATGTTCATCAGCTTGCCCGTGCCGTACGCCTGGAACTCGGTCGCTCGGCGGTGTTGGTAGTCGAGGTCGTCGAGCACGATCTTGCCCATCAGGTTGGCGATGCTGGAGGTGTTGACCACCAGCGATGAGCCGGGCGCCGCGAGTTTGTGGCGGAGCAGGTTGGTGAGCAGGAACGGTGCCAGGTGGTTGACCTGGAAGTTGGGCTCGTGACCGTCGTGGGTCACCCTTTTGGGGGCGAACGTGCCGCCGGCGTTGTTCATCAGTACGTCGAGTGTCTCCACGCGCTCGTCGACCTCGTCGGCGAGACGGCGGACGTCGTCGAGCCGGGAGAAGTCGGCAATGAGGGGTTCGGTGCCGACTGCCTCGGCGACGGGTCGGAGCTTCTCGGCGGAGCGTCCGGTCACGTGGACCGTCGCGCCCTTGGCGGCCAGTTCGCGGGCGGTCTCGGCTCCGATCCCATCGCTTGCGCCGGTCACCAGGACCGTACGGCCGGTCATCGTCTGATCGCTCATGCCGCGATCCTAGGGCGGGCACCGGAGACTCAGGATGACGCCCGCGGGGGGCGACGTGACGCGGGCGGAACTGCCTGTAAGAAGGTGGGTGCTCAGGCGGGGCCCGCACGGTCGTGGATTTCAACCGGATACGGCTGGGCGTGACCCGTGCAAGCCTCACCAACGTCAGGGAGAGTGATGACTCCTCAGAGGGACCTCACCATCAGGATCGGCCACGAGGAACTCAGGATCCGGCGCCGGTACGAGACTCTCAGCATCGGCAACGACGTCCTGATCGCCTTGTGGTTCCTCGTCGGTAGCGTCCTCTTCTTTCGAGAAGCGACCTCGACGGCGGCTACCTGGTGCTTTCTGCTCGGCAGCATCGAGTTCCTGATCCGGCCAGCGATTCGTATTGCACGGCGTATCCACATCGGACGCGTCGGTGGCAGTCAGACGGACTCGGCAGACGACTTCTGACCCCGCCCAGGGCCGCCGCCGTCCGAGTGGTCGTTCGAGTTCGAGTCAGTCGACTGCCGATTCGCGGCTGGCGCCTCGTGGCAGACTCCTGGGCTAGGCCGCTCGCACGCATGCGTTCCGCGGTCCTCGATTGCCCTGACCCCAGGGCACTCGCCGAGTTCTACCGCGCTGTCCTCGGCGGGCAGGTCACGTTCGCCGAGGAGGACTGAGTGGTCCTCACCGTCGACGGGCTGCGTCTGGCATTCCAGTTGGTCGACGAGTTCGCTGCGCCAACCTGGCCGAATGGCGAGCGGCCGCAGCAGTTCCGCCTCGACGTAACCGTCGATGACGTTGACGCGGTCGAGCCGCGGGCGCTGGCGTTGGGCGCTACGAAGCACGAAGTACAGCCAGGCCAGGCAGGAGGCGACTCGTTCAGGGTGTACCTCGACCCGGCTGGCCACCCCTGTTGCCTCTGCTGGGACTGATCCGGGCTTCGGCACGGCTGAGCGCCGACTGCGACGTAGCTGTCGCGGCGGTGTGACGCAGCTCCGTGAAAGTGCATTAGCAGGTGAGGACGCTGGCGTCACTGGCCAAGGTTCCCCCGACCGGCCGCGACAAGGACGCGCAAGGAATTCAGGGTCACCATCAGGTTGGGTTCGCCGGCGCGACCCCAGTCGACTACCTCGGGGGTGTTCTTGCTGCCGGGCTTGCGCCACCATTGCGCCTGCGCGTTCCACCGTCCGTCCGGTCTGCGCTTCTCCTCGAGCAGGTCCAAGGCATCGGAGGCCCGCGGGTCGGTGCACCGGCCCCCGCGCGCTATGACGATGAGGGCGGAGAGCACGTCGTAGTGCCAGTACGACGGGTAGGGCATCGACAGCCAGCGGGCATTGATCGGCTTGCCCGTGCCGCCACGACGGAACACCCGATGCTGGAGGAACAGCTCGACGACCCGCTCCGCGGCTTCGCGGGCACCGGCGTGACCGGTGGCCGTGGCGTACTCCTGCAGACCCCACGCCGTGCGCAGTGACTCGTGGAACGACGACCGGTGCCCGTCGGCTAGGTTGTCGCAGTTCCAGCCGCCGTCTGGCCACTGCCAGGAGATGATGGCCTCGGCCAGTCGTTGGGTGCGTTCGTCGCCGGCGAGTCCGAGCCGCGTACACGCGCCGAGCGCGTTGCCGTGGATGCTGGCATGCGAACGCGGCAGCCCCTCGACCACCCGCGGTGGGCGCCTCAGCTCGGCGACGATCCAGGCCAGGACATGCTCAGCGGCGGCTGCGACGCGCGGATCGCTGGCCGGTGCGGCGAGCTCGGCCAACGAGACCAACCGCCAATGGGCGCCGGTCCACTTGCGGTACGGGTCGCCCCCGAACCCGCCGTCCTCATGCTGCCCCGCGAGCAACGCCGACACCCACGGTCCGGCCGTGATTGCTGCCCGCTCCGACGGCGAGTCTTCTCCCAGCAGGTCGCGACGGGCCAGGTAGCGCACCGACGGCTCCTCCGCCGCGAGCAGCCAGGCCATCGTGTCCGCGGTCTTGGTGTCCACAACGGCAGACTGTCAGATCACTCGACCGATCGGGCCCACTGATTGCGAGCTCGCTGCGTCCGAACGCTGCCCATCGCGACGGCGGCGATATGACGCGGCGCCCCTCACGCGGTTGGCAGCTGGCCGGAGCGTCCTGGACGCGACCTGGTCAGTCCGGGGGTGGGCGCCCGGTCGCGCGCAGTAGCCCATGGGCTCGACCGGCGCTCCACCACGGGCCGTCGAGGTCGATCACTGCGAGCGCCGAGGTCGAAAGGGGAACCCGGTCGCCGATAAGCCTCTCGGCGAGGCTCTCGAGCTCAGGGTTATGGCCGACAAGAACGACCGTCCTGACCTCCTCGCCGAGACCGCGGATGATGTCGAGGAGTCCGACCGCGGAGGCGGCGTAGGCGTCTTCGTCGTGGCGCGTGTATGGCCGCTCGGCGAGCTCAGCCGAGACCAGGTTCCAGGTGGCGCGGGCGCGCTCGGCGGTGGAGACAACCGCCAGGTCGATCCGGTCGACGTGGGTGGCCAGCCACCGGCCGGCCTCCGGGGCCTGGCGCCGGCCGCGCTTGGCGAGCGGACGGTCGATGTCCGCCTCGTCGCCTGACCAGTCTGACTTGGAGTGCCTCAGGAGGATCAGGGTGTGCTCGGCCACGCGTCCAGTGTGCCAATCACGCCAGTGCCTCGGTCACGACCCGGTATGCGTCCGTGTCCCGGAATGACGCACCGCGCGTGCATGTGGGCGCCCGCTGATGGCCCTGTCTCCGCACAGCAGGAATCCTGAAACCTCTGACCGAACCTAGGCCAAGCGGGCGGCGTACGACCGCGGGGACCGGTCCCCGCAGGGTTGTCGGCAAGGGTACGGCGGAAGCCCTCGAACGGCTCGAGCAGAATTGAGCGACAAAGCAGCGGCCGGCGTACGAGATCCAAACCGAATTCACTGCCGGGCTCTGGTCCGACCGGCTGAACGAGATACTGGGGTTATGGCCCTCGATCAGGTGTCGGCAGGCGAGCCCTGCGTGTCATGGGTCCCGCTCTTCGCGGGGCTGACACGAGAGCAGCAGGCAGACGTGGCGACCCTCGCCCGCCCGGTCACCGTGGGGGCCGGCGAGACCTTCGTCCGGGCTGGCGCGCGGCAAGCGCCCCTGTTCGTGGTGCATTCGGGGATGGTGAAGCTCTCCCGCACGACCGCCGACGGCAAGAGCACGACCCTGCAGGTCCTCGGCTCGGGCGAAGTGGGCGGGGAAACGTGGCTCCTCACCGGCGAGCGGCCCGAGAACGACGTGGTCGCCCTGGAGGCTGCGCGGATGTGCGTCTTCGAGCCGGCCGCGCTGGACACCATCGTCAGAGAGTTCCCGAGCGTCGGGGTCGCGCTGCTGCGGTCGCTGGCCGTGCGGCTGCACTCCGCGGAGCGGATGCTCACGGCCAGGACCCTCGCCGACGTGGGCGCGCGCCTGGCGGCCTACCTGCTGGACTGCCCCACCACTTGGGGTGTTGGCGGCGCCGCGACGGCGCACCTGCCGATGGCCAAGAAGGACATCGCGACCTTCCTCGGAACCTCGCCCGAGACCGTCAGCCGGCGGCTCAAGGCCTTCGAGCACGAGAGCCTCATCCAGGTGCGCGGCATGGACGTCGACATACGGGATCCGGTCGGACTCGAGCTGCGCGCTCGCGGCGCTTGACGCAGGTCAAGGCGGCGCGGCGAGTTTCCTCCTACCTTCGAAATGCCACCACACAAGGAGGAAACCATGAACATCGCCAAGCTGCTCGGCTTGTTCGTCCGCACCGCGGCCGCCCACTGCGACACCGAGGACGGCCCCGCGGTCACCGACGGCCGTCGCGCCCTGGAGACCGGCAACGTCAACATCGCTCTCAAGTGGGTCCACCAGGGCGACGAGGAGGAGGTGCGGGAGGCGTTCACCCGCGCCGTCGCCGTACGAGATCTGTCGCCGGAGGCGCGCGACGTGGCCGACCGCTACTTCCTCGACGTCCTGATCCGGGTCCACCGCGCCGGCGAGGGCGCCGGTTACGACGGCATCAAGCCCACCGGTGCGCACGTGCCCCCGCAGGTCGTCGCCGCCGACGAGGCGCTGTCGTTGGGCCGCATCGACCCGCTGCGCGGGCTCGTGGATGACGAGCGGTGGGACGAGCTGGAGCGCAGGTTCGACCAGGCGGTGGCGCTGAAGGGCTTCGACGTCGACGACCTGGCTGCCGCCCGGGAGTACATGGAGGCGTACGTCTCGTTCTTCAAGTACGCCGAGGGTCACGACCACGACCACCAGCACGCCCACGCGCACTGATGTGGTGGCTCACCCGGGTGCGGTCGCACTCCATGGCACCCACCCTGACCGACGGTCAGCTCGTGCTCACCAGGTCGCTTCGGTCGGCTCACGCAGTCGGCCGGGGCGACCTGGTCGTCCTGGACTCCCCGGTCGAACCGGACCAACACGTCGTCAAGCGGGTCGTCGGGCTGCCTGGTGAGAAGGTCACCTTCGATGCGGGCCGGGTGAGCATCGACGGCCGGCGCCTGCCGGAGCCCTACGCGAGCCCGTCGGTGTTCCGCGGTGAGTACGACGTGCCGCCCGGGCACTTCCTCGTCCTCGGCGACAACCGGGACGTCTCCAGCGACAGCCGCTCCTGGAGCCGCCCCTACACGCCGCGAGCCGCCATACGCGGACGGCTGGTCCGGCGCTGAACCGCCAATGCCACGTGGGAGACAACGACCACCACGCCGAACCGAAGTCCAGTCTGAACCGAGGGCCCTCGATCCGGCAGGTCCGGACGCCCTGACACGTGGACAGGCGGCGGTGTGACGCACCCGCTCTTGCCGAGGGGCTGGCCGGGCGGGGAGGATCGCACTCATCGCGCTGGTTGTCGCCGCCTTTGTGCTCGCTGAGCTCGCCATCTGGGGTGTTCGGGCTGTGCTTTCGATGTGGCCCGCGCCGACCCGCGACGCTTGTGCAGGTGGTAATCGCGCGTCTGAGTGCACGGGCGCGGTCAAGGATGACGAGCGTCTGACAGTCGTCGGCGGGTCACCTCGAAGATGAACCGGAACCTCCCGGATGACCGTAGAGTCACCCGTGAGGCGACAAGCCGTTCAGATCGGAGAGAGTACTTCTGATGAGGCATCGTTCGGAGCTTCGTCACGCCGATGCCCGAGCCGCGTTGCGGGCTGGTCCGGCTCTGCCACCACAGCTCGGCGGAACGCCATGAGCACGCAGCCCGTGTCAGACACGGACCCGGAGGTCTCCGGAAACCGCCGACTGATGGTGCTTCTGTCGATGGCGATGTTCGTCCTCGTGGTCGACACGTCGCTGATGAACGTGTCGATCTCCGCGGTCGTCACGGACCTGGACACCACGGCGAGCGGAGTGCAGTCGGCGATTGCGCTCGAAGCGCTGGTCTCAGCGGCGTTCATCCTGATCAACAGCAAGGTCGGCGACCTGATCGGCCGCAAGCGGGCATACGTCGGCGGGCTCCTGGCGTACGCTCTCGGGGCGCTCGCCATGACTCTGGCCCAGAGCCTGACGACCATCATCATCTTCTGGGCGGTCATCGGCGGCCTGGGCGCCGCGCTGCTCCTGCCGGCCATGCAGTCGCTGATCCATGGCAACTTCACCGGCGCTTCCCAGAAGCAGGCATATGCGCTCGTCGGGGCCGCCGCCGCCATCGCCGCCGCCGTCGGCCCGCTGCTCGGGGGCTTCGTGAGCACCTACCTTTCCTGGCGGGTCGGTTTCGCGCTCGAGGTCGTCATCATCGCCGTCGTGCTGAGCCAGATCGGGCTGGTCCGCGACGTTCCCTATACCGGCTCGAGGAAGATCGACCTCGTCGGCGCTGTCCTGTCGGCGGTGGGCATGGGGGGCGTCGTCCTCGGGATCCTGGTCTGGCAGGAGGGCGGCGAGTTCGTGGGCCTGCTCATGGCGGTGGGAGCGGTGGCGCTGGCAGCGCTGGCTTGGTGGCTCGTCCGGGGCAAGAGAGAGGGGCGGGTGACGCTGCTCGACCCCGACCTGTTCCGGCATCCGAACTTCACCGCCGGTGTGTCCGGCCAGATGCTCCAGCAGATCACCCTGGGCGGTGCCATGATCGCCCTGCCGCTGTACTTCCAGATGACCCTGGAGTACGACGCGATGAAGGCTGGCCTGTCGTTGGCCCCGCTGTCGCTGACCATGTTCGCCACGGCGATGGTGGCCGGCAAGAAGGCGGCCGACCGACGCCCCGCCTCGATCATCGGCGCCGGCTTCCTGCTGAGCTTCCTCGGGATCGGACTGATCATCCCGCTGGTCCCACGCGCGGACAGCGGGTGGTGGTTCATGGCCCCGCTCGTGGTCGCCGGCTGCGGCCTGGGCCTGCTGGTCTCCCAGCTGAACAACTACACGCTCGCCCCCGTGCAGGAAGAGCGGATCAGCGAGGCCGCGGGAGTCAACTCCGCGGCCGGCTCCTTCGGGCTCTCCTTCGGGCTGGCAATGGCTGGCGGGATCATGCTGGCCTCGCTCTCCTTCAGCTTCACCGCCATGACCGAGGACAGTGCGGTCATCCCGCCGCCGGACCAACAGCGGATCGCCTCGGCGCTCGAGGACAACGTCGAGGTAGTGAGCAACAGCCAGCTCGACGAACTGATCACCGGCCAGCCCCCCGCTGTCGAGGAGGAGGTCCTGGCGATCAATGACGTCTCCCGGAACCGCTCCCTCCAGGTGGCGCTTCTGGTGCCCTTGCTCGCGGGCCTGTTCGGACTCGGGAACGCCGTCCGCATGAGGCGTCTGCCCGACGTGAAGCCGTCGGCCCCGATCGAAGGCATGGACTTCGGCTAATCAGTTCTGTCGACGGGTTGGGTCTGCTGCAGTCCGCCCAACGAACATCGGTCCACGAAGATGCCACGAGCACAGCCCAACCAGACCCTAGGCACTTGCACTTCCTCCGAACTGAACCTGAGGCAGTGTCCGGGACTCGGTGTCAGGGGCCCGACACGCCAGGCCTGATGGGGTGGCGCCTCGGGTGAGGAGTTGGGGTGGCCGGGAGCTGGTGCGGTCGGCCGTTCGCGGTTCGGGACTCCAGCAACGGGGCCCGATCAAAGCCAGAGGCGGAGCCTGACCGGCTGGTCGCAGCCGGCCTTGCCGCAGTCCCGAGTCCGTCAGCAGGCGAAGAGGTAGACCTTCCACGTCCCGTCCGCGCGGAGGTCTGCGTTGAACTCGATCCCGTCGACCGTTCCTTCGGCCTCAGGCACTTCGGGGACCGAACGCCACGTCACCCGGGGCAGTGTGGTGACCACGGCACCTCCTCGCGCGTCGCAACCCGCGTTGGCGACACGGACGTACTCCGCCAGGACCAGCACCTCGGCCCTCAGACGCGACCGGTTCGGTACCGGTGCGATCGGTGGGTCAGCGGCTGCCAGCGCGTGGGTCGCCGCCAGGTCGTCGTCGAAGCGTACGGCGGCTGCATGGCCGTTCTGGAGCTCGGCGAGCAGCTGGGCGTTCGTCTGGTGCGCGGCGTCGCTGTCGTCGGGGAGGACGGGGGCGACGATCGTGAAGCTCTCCATTGCCATCCGCCGCGAGGCCAGGTCGCTCAGGACGAGGATCACCGACTGCTGGAGGTCGCCCGGCAGGCCGGCCGGTATCGCCCCGGAGACCGGGCTCAGGTCGGCTGCCCGCACCTTGCCGGCGACGTCGGCGCTGATCCGCTCCCAGGGCGGGCCGGTGGCGTTGATGGCCGCGGCCGCCGTGTGCAGCTGATCGTCGAGCCTGTCCACCGCCGCGAAGAACGGGGCCAGGGCGTCTGCTGCACTCGGCTGGCCCTGCGTGGCTTCTTCGGTCGGCGAGGACGAAGGCTCCTGCGTCGGTGACGCCGTCGGGCCGCTGCTCCTCGTCGCCGGCGCTGCGGGACCGGGCCCAGTCTGGCCCTCGTCGTCGCGCAGCACGAGGACGGCGGTGACGACGACGACAAGTGCGACCGCGAGCACGGCCACGATGATGATCAGGAGCGGCCGACTGCCGGCTGCCGAGTCGGGCTGACGCGGCGATCGGGTCCCCGTCATGAGCCGATCGTAGGTTCGTCCGGAAGGCGGCGGCAGTGCCGGCTGGACCTGAACCGAAGGTCCTTGGACCCGCAGACGGTGTCTGTCAGGGCCCGAGCGTCCTCGGCCGCGAGCGCGCCGTCAGGCTCGACTGCTCCGTCCCGCCATGGCTGCGGGCAGACCGAGCACGACGGAGAGCCCGGCCGCGCCGACGGCAGCGACGGCGCCGACGAGTGCCAGCATCGCGGGCAGCCCCACGGCGGGGATGAGCGCACCCATGGCCGCAGGCGCCACGATCGAGGTGACCGCACCGACGACGAGTGTCACGGTGAAGGCGTCCCCGGGGCGGTCCGGGACCACCTTCGCCGTCCAGATGGCCAGCAGCGACGAGCCCACCATGAAGCCCGCACCGAGCAGGAACGCGGAGACCAGCGTCAGTGGCAGCGACGTGTGCCCCAGTCCGAGCAGGGCGAGAGCGCCGCTGACCACGAAGACGCTGCCCACCCCGACCGCCGGCGGCCCTACCGCGGTGGTCACCCGGCCGGTGAGCAACCCGACGAGCCCGCCGATCCCGATGACGGCGAACAGCAGTGGCACGGTGGACCAGGCGAGTCCACCGCTGCGAGCGGCGTCGCTGGCGTAGGTGAAGTAGATGGTGGTAGCGGTGAAGTAGAGCACGGCGTACGTGAGGGGCGGCACCATGGCCCGGCGCCACGGTGAGTCTTGCGCGGCTTCCTCGTCGTTGCCGGGGGTGTCCACGCGCGGCACGGCGCGCAGGTTGAGCAGAGCTGCCACCGCGGCGGCCAGCGCGATGCCCGCCCAGGTCAGCCGCCACGAGGTCAGCGTGGCGAGCAGACCCAACGCCGCGAGCGCGATCAACCCGATGCTGGTGCCCGTGGTGATCGCCGCGAGCAGGGTCGGCCGCTGGCGGCGCGGCGCCACCTTCGTGACGATGTCGGAGTACGGAGCCCACACCCAGCCGGCGGCACTGCCGCTGAGCACCGCCCCTGCGGCCAAGACCCAGGGGACGGGTGCGAGCGCGACGGTCGCCCCGCCCACGACACCGCACACGGCCCCCACTGTCGTCGGGGCGCGCGGTCCTCGCCGGGCGGACAGCCAGGGCACGGAGAGCAGCCCGACGAGGTAGCCGGCGAAGGTGCCGCTGGCGATCAAGGCCAGGAGCATCTCCGAGAGTCCGAACTCCGCGCGCACGTACGGAAGTGTCAGCCCGTAGGCGTAGCGGGCCATGCCGAAGGCGACGCCGACCACCGCGGCCCCTCCGACGCCGACGCCGATCGTCTGCTTGTCCACATCACACCGTTCCGCTTGGCCCTGGGCACCTGCCTGAGGCTCGACAGCGCCGCATTCCTCCGTCCTCGGAGGACGCGCGCTAGGTGCCCCGGCCGGGCAGTGGATACACGTCGCTACAGCAATCTCGCCGTGTGCGCAAGGGCACAGCACCACAGGCGGGTCCCGTCAGGCGGTCGACGTCATGACGTGCCGGACCAGCCGCCCGGGCTCGTGCACCCGGTCCCGGCCCTCCTACGAACCTGTCCCGCACAGGTCACACGCAGGTGTGAGGCCTGACCGGCGCCGCACACCTACGTTCTCGGTACGGCACCACCGCCGATCCGACAGGAGGATGTGCGGGCGACCATCGTGGCGTTCCGACTAGCATCAGGATGCGGCCGTTGCCGCCGGCCGAGGAGGGCGGACATGACCCGTGAAGTGCCGTCGGCCGGGCCCGGCCGGACCGAGGAGGGCCCGTCGAGCACGGGGCCCAGGCCGGTGGAGGCGGACCGGCACCGCCGGGCCCTTGCGCGCGAGGCCCTGGCCAGTGCCCTCTACGTGGCCCCGGTCCTCCTGGCCATCCTCGTGGCCGTGCCCCGGACGAGACTGCCGTCGGACATGGTGCTGGTGCAGCTGATCCTGAGTGCCGGCCTCGGTCTCGTCGTGGCGCACTGGGTGGCGTTCCGGTTGGCGGCTCCGATGACCAGCCACGGCGGTGCCTGGTCGGTGGCCGCGGCCCAGGAGGCGTCGGCCGCTCTGGCGGGAGGAGTGCTGACCGCGGTCGTGGCGGCACTCCCGTTCATGCTTCTCGACGGGACTGCGGCACTCACCTCCAGCCTCCTGCTGCTCGCCGCGATGCCTGCCGTCGCCGCTGGCCTGGTCGCGCGTCTTCGGGGAGGGTCCTGGGGGCGTACGCTGCTCTCCGCGTCCTGGCCCTGACGGTGGCGGCGGGTGCGGTGGTGCTGAAGGCGGTCCTGCAGCATTGAACCGTCCGGCTCGCGTTCCGGGTCGTGCCGCTCACAACAGCCGCGAGAACATTCGGTGGGCGGAGTGTCGCGGGACCGCCCAGGCGCCCTGTGCGGCCGGCGTGTCGACGGCGACCTCCCGGCAGGAGCTCAGGTCGTCCTGAACTGCCGCGCCGCCTCCTCGGCGAGCGCGCGGAGTGGAGCACCTAGACGGGGCGGCGAGTCGTGACAGCTCCTTCTTGCCGTAGGGCAGCGAGGAGAGCCAGCCGTAGAGCATGTGCACCCGTACCCTGCGGACAGTCCGGGCTGCGGGGGCCTCACCCGCAGCGTGTGGTTGCTAGATCAGCTGAAGCCACCGACCCGCCCGTCCGGCCGTCGTCGAGATCGGGACCCAACCACGTGGCGGCCCTCGCCAGGTCGGGGCTGGAGACGATCAGCGGGCCTCTGCGCTGGATGAGAGTCCTTGGACCCGGGCGCGTAGCCAACACAGGTCCCTCCGGCATGGCGCCGCAGCGCCCCGGGGGTCACACGCTGCGGGTGATGCCCCGGCCGCACGGGGGACCTAGCGTCGGAGCACCAGCCCGTCCCAGCAGCGGCGGGGACGCGAGGGAAGGACACGGCATGACGGTGACCGACGAGCCGGCGCCCGGGCTGCACAGCCACGCCACCGTGCACGAGCGCGCTGCCCGCGGTAAGGCGGTCCGCCGCCTGGTGCCGCTCGAGGCACACGCCGACGCTGGAGGCACACACGTCCCGCTCCTCGAGCTGGTCACGGCGACGGACGGTGACCGCATGCAGGAGCTGCTCCCGCTCCGCTACGAGCGGATGCTGGCGTCCGCGTTCTCCTACTACCGCGGATCTGCCGGAGTGATGGCCGCCGACCTCGCCACCGTGCCCCGCACGGAGCTGACGGCGCAGCTGTGCGGGGACGCCCACCTGTCGAACTTCGGGGTGTACGCGAGCCCGGAGCGGCGCCTGGTCTTCGACGTGAACGACTTCGACGAGACTCTTCCCGGGCCCTTCGAGTGGGACGTCAAGCGGCTGGCGGTGAGCGTCGTCCTGGCAGGGCGGGAGAGCCAGCACCACCGCCGGGAGCGCCGGGAGGCCGTCGGGGCCACCGTTCGCAGCTACCGCACCGCGATGCGGGACTTCGCCGGTCAGGGGAACCTCGCCGTCTGGTACGCGAGCGCGGAGGTGGACCGCGTCGTCGAGGACCTGGGCGACCGGGTCGGGACCAAGGCCCAGCGGCGCACCCGCGACAAGCTGGCCCGTGCACACGGCCGCGACAGCGTCCACGCGGTCAGGAAGCTGACCGTCCTGCACGACGGCGCGCCGAGGTTCGTGGCCGATCCACCCTTGCTGGTCCCGGTCGACGCGCTCTTCCCGGAGGTCGAGGCAGTACGGCTCCGGGGAAGCCTGATGGAGGTGCTCTCGGCGTACCGCGAGACGCTCACGCCCGATCGCCGGCACCTGCTCGACCAGTACCGCCTGGTCGACATCGCCCGCAAGGTCGTCGGCACCGGCAGCGTCGGCACGGGTTCCTACGTGCTGCTCCTCCTCGGTCGCGACGACAACGACCCCCTCGTCCTGCAGGCCAAGGAGGCGGGCGCCAGCGCCCTGGAGCCGTACTGCTCACCCAGCACGGCCTCGTCGCCCGCAGAGCGCGTGGTCCTCGGGCAGCGGCTGGTGCAGGCGGTGAGCGACATCTTCCTCGGGTGGCAGAGGCGAGACGATGTCGACGGCCGGGAACGCCACTACTACGTGCGGCAGCTCCTCGACGGCAAGCTCTCCGCCGAGGTCGACAGGATGGACCCGCGGCGGCTCACCGTGTACGGCGCCCTCTGCGGCTGGACACTCGCCCGCGCCCACGCCCGATCCGGGGACCGGGTGGCGATCGCCGCGTATCTCGGCAAGAGCACCCGCTTCGACGACGCCGTCACCGAGTACGCCGAGGCCTACGCGGACCGGGTCGCGGCGCAGTACCAGGAGCTGGAGCGGGCGGTGGCCGACGGCACGGTCACCGCGGCTGCCGGGGGGCGCAGGTGGAACTGACGGCGCAGGCGGCCCGCGAGCTGCTGCGGCGCCACGAGCCGGTCGTCCGCCTCACCGACGGCGAGCTCTTCCTTCCCTCCAGGATCGAGGAGTACCTGGCGCACGCGACGCTGGTGACCGGCCGCGGTGACTCCGAGGAGGTGCTCGCAGGTCCGGGCACCCTGACCCCCACGTCGCTCGCCGAGCTGGGGGAGCGGCACGGTGCGGAACCGCTGTCCCTCCGTTTCGTCCGGCAGCCGCTGGACCGCCGGGAGTACCGCGCCTGGCGCCGGTCCGGCGACGTGCCGAGATTCCGCCGGTCGAGCGGGGCTGCCGCGGTCGGACTCTTCGCCCGCGTCGTGGCCGCCCTCATGCGGCTCTCGCTGCTGCTGCGCGGCAAGGTGCCGGGAGGGCACACCGCAGCAGCGTACGAGCAGATCCGGAGCGCCGACCCCGCGGGCGGCTGCCACTACTACGGGCGCGTGCTGCGCGACGGTGGGTACCTGGTGCTCCAGTACTGGCTGTTCTACCCGATGAACGACTGGCGCTCCTCCTTCGGAGGGGTCAACGACCACGAGGCCGACTGGGAGCACGTCAGCGTGCTCCTGGCCGAGGAGGAGGACGGTCCGGCACCCCGATGGGTGGTCTTCGCCAGCCACGACGAGACCGGGCCGGACCTGCGCCGACGCTGGGACGACCCGGACCTCGAGCACGAGGGGGGCCACCCGGTGGTCTACGCCGGCGCAGGCTCGCACTCGGCTGCCTGCCGACCCGGCGAGTACCTGGTCACGGTCGCCCCGGACCTCCCGTCGTGGGTCCGGACGCTGCGCCGTCGGATCGGGCGGATCCTCCCCTGGTGGGACCCCGAGGCCGTCGGCATCGGCATTCCGTTCATCGACTACCGCCGCGGCGACGGGCTCGGCATCGGACCCGGCCACGACCGGCCGTGGCAGGTGCACCTCATCGACGACGAGACTCCGTGGGTCCGTCGATATCGCGGGCTGTGGGGTCTCGACACCGGCGATCCTCTGGGCGGGGAACGGGCCCCGGCCGGTCCCCGTTACGAGCGTGACGGGTCGGTACGCCGGTCGTGGGCCCAACCCGTGGCCTGGGTGGCACTCGACGGAGAGCCTGCGACGCTGCGTGAGGCCGAGGCGCTGTGGCGAGCCAGGCCGGACCACCTCAAGGCACGTCTCGCGAAGCTCGAGGACGAGCTGGGGACCGCTCGCGAGGAGCTTCGCCAGGCGACCGTGGCCGCACGGGCCCTGGGTGGAGCCACCGGAGACCGACCCGCCGAGGTGCAGCAGTGCCGGGCCCGGGTGGAGGCCCTCCGTGAGAGACAGGTGGCTATCGAGGCGGAGATCGACGCCTGTGCGCGGCGACACCCGGTCCGGCTGCACGACGACGACCCGCAGGCCCACCTCCGCCACCTGGCGGTCCCCATGGCGCAGGACGAGCTGGCTCGGTCCCGGGCGCTGAGCGTGTGGGCCTCCGCCTCCAGCACGGTCCTGTTCGCCGCGCTCGGGGCGCTGCTGCTGGTCGGCGAGTCCGGGCTCCTGACGCCGATCCTGGTGCTGGTGGCCGCGATGCTCGTGGTCGAGGCGCTGCTGCGCCGCCGCCTCATCGCCCTCGTCGTCAACGTCGGGCTCGTGGTGATCCTGCTCGCCGTCGCCTGGACGGTGGTGCGGCTCCTCCTGGACAACGTCAGGCTGGGCGCCGGTGCCGTCCTGCTCGTGGCCGCGGCGTACATGGCCGTGCAGACGCTCCTCGACGCGGTGACCCACCGCGGCCGGGCGCTACCGCCGCAGCTGTGAGTTCCTCACCACGTCGGCTCCGGCCACGGTGCTCCGGTCCTGGTCGTGTCCGCCGTACCAGGTCAGACACAGCACGGTGGCGTCCAGATCCAGCGCAGACGCTCTCGGCGCATCGGGCTCAGCCCGTGTCACCCGCTGTCGGGCAGCAGCCGCAGCGCCAGCGTCGGGCACGCCCGCACCGCCTTCCGCGCCAGGTCGAGGAGCTCGGGCGGCACGTCGCCGGTGATGACCGGGTAGCCCCACTCGTCGAGCTCGATGCGCTCGGGCAGCATCTCGAAGCACAGCCCGCGGGCCTTGCAGGCCGGCCAGTCCACCCGGATCCGGTGGTTCACGGTGCCACCGCCTCGCGAGCCGGCACGGAGCCCCGGACCGGCACGGACCCTCGGACCGGGCCGGCCCCGAAGGTGCACCGCCCGCGGGCATGCGCGGCGATCTCGTCCGCGTAGGCGGTCATCGTGGACTGCACCATGCGGAGGGTGCCGTCGGGGTGTGCGCACGCCCCCCGACGGGCGACCACGGCGGCCAGGTCCGCGATCCGCTGCTCGGCCGGTCCTCCGTCGGCCACTTCCCGGACGGCACGGGCGAGCGCGGGCAGTCCGTTGAGGCACGGGCCGCAGCGTCCGGCCGACTGGGCGGCCAGGTACTCGGTGAGTCGTGCCGTGCGGGAGACGGGACAGTCCCCGGGCATCAGCGGGAGCACGACGCCGGCGCCCAGCGCCAGCTCCGCGTCGGCCATCGCCGTGCGGGAGACGGTCAGGTCGGCCAGCCGGCCCGGCGCCGCCCACGTCCCGTGGAAGCCGCCGACCAGCACCGGACGTGCCAGGACCTCGTGAGGGAGCACCGACGACCAGGGCGCGCCATGCTCGACCTCCATGACCTGCGGCGTGGCCGCCAGCCCGTGCACCGTCAGCAGCGCCGTGCCCGGCTCGTCGGCGGTGCCGTGGCGGAGGTACTCCTCGACACCGGCCCCCACCGCCGTCGCCACGTGCGCGAAGGTCTCGGCGTTGCTCAGCAGCGTGGGCCGGCCGCGGTGGCCGCGGACCGCTTCGGGCTCCCACGCCGTCACCGGCAGGTTCTCGCGCCCCGACATCAGCTCGATGACCGCGCGCGCCTGGCCGGCGACGAAGCGGGGGTCGGCCCGGTGGACCCGCCAGCGCAGTCCCGTGTTGCCCGGTTCCCCGGACCGCTCGGACACCGCGCGCCGGAGGGACAGCTCCACGGCGCGGCGCTCCCCGGGCACGACGAGGTGCACCGCGCGTGCACCGAGAGCGCGGGCGACCAGCTCGGCTCCGTCGAGGACCAGGTGCGGGGTGGCCAGGGCCAGAGCGGCGTCCTTGAAGCTGGCCGGCTCGCCTTCGCTGACGTTCACCACGACCGTCGGGCGCCCCCGGCCCCGGGCGGCGGTCTCGAGCTTGGTCACGAACGGGAACCCGGCCCCACCCCGCCCGCGCAGCCCGACGGGGCGGAGCACACGCAGCAGCTCGGCGAGCGAGAGCGACGGGAGCGGGCCGGCCAGGCTTCGCTGCACGTCCAGCGTGGACCCCTGCCCGGCGTTCTTGAGGAGAAGCGGACCTTCGTGCACCTGCAGCCGTCCCGCCCCGTCGGTCTCCGCCGTCACGCTGCGCGGGCTCATCGGAGCTGCCCCGTTCGCAGCGCGGAGGTGCCGGACACGGGGTGGACCCGTGCCCCGGCGGGGCGCCGCACCACCTCGAGGAGACGTACCGCCCCGGCGGCGCCGACGAGGGCGACCGCGGCCACCGTCGGCCACAGCAGCCACCCCGCACGGGCGTCGGTCCCGATCCCGATGCCGTGGAGCACCGCGAGCGCCCACGCGAGGTAGGCGGTCACGTGGACCGTGCGCCACGCCCGGTGCCCGAGACGGTGCCGGACGAGGCTGGTGAGGACCACCACCACCATCACGTCGAGCGCCAGCGTGCCGAGTCCCAGCCACAGCGGCTGGTACGTCGCACCGACCGGCACGACGGCCTGCCACCACCGGATGTCGACGTACTCGTCGAGCACGGCGGATGCCACGTGCACGCCGAGGAGGACGACCGCCAGCAGGCTGAGGTTGCGGTGGACCGTGGTGAGCATGAAGCCCGGCACGCGGCCGCCGGCCCTGCCCCGGGTCGACCAGATGCCGATCAGCGTGGTCAGCGTCAGCGCCAGCAGCACGGCGGCGCCGGTCCCGCGGTTGACGAACCACAGCAGCGGACCCTCCATCAGCCTCTCCTCACGGGTTCGGGGCGGGGGAACCCCGCGGCGGCACGGGTCGCCGGCCAGCCACCCACGGTCGTCACCGTGCCGTCGGTGGCGACCAGCCGTGCCGCCACCGACTTCGCGGTCAGCCACGGCACCGCCTCGTCGCCGAGCACGAGGGCTGCCGTCGAGGCGGTGTTCGCGGCGACGCAGGTGGGCCCGGTCGCGGTGACCGTGCGCCAGGGACCGGGCACCGGCAGGGCGGTCCGGGGGTCCAGCAGGTGGTGCCGGACGGTGCCGTAGGCGCTCCAGCGCCGCACGGTCGTGCTGGACGTGGCAAGCCCGCCGCCGTCGAGGACGACCACCTCCGCGTCGTCGTCACCGGGCCGCTCGGTGACCGCGACCGGCCAGCCGCGCTCCCCGGCCGACGTCGCACCCGACCGGTGCAGGCGGACGTCGCCACCCAGGCTCACCACCACGTCACCGCCGAGCCGGTCCACCACCTCGGCGGCGACCAGGTCGCTCGCCCAGGCCTTGGCGGTGGCACCGAGGTCGAGGGCACAGCCGCGCGGCACCCGCACCGCCGCGTCGGAGACGCCGACCTCCTCCCAGGCCCCGAAGCGGGGTGCCGGTGGCTCGGAGACCCCGGCCGTGGGCGGACGGAGCTCGACCACGCCCAGGTCGGCGTCGTACCCCAGCTCGGCCAGGGTCCGGCCCAGGCACGGGTCGACCAGCCCTCCGGTGGCCGCGGCAGCCTCGACCGCGACCCGGACGGCGGCCACCAGGAGCGGGTCGACCTCCACCCAGTCACCGGCGCGTGCGTTCGCCCGGGAGAGATCGGAGTCATCACGGAAGCGGCTGCAGGCGCGGTCGACGCCGTCGAGCACCCGCTCGGCGATCCGGCGTGCCTCGCCGAGCGGTTCACCGGGACGGGTCGCGAGGAAGACATAGGTCCCCAGCGCACGCCAGCCCACCGAGGAGGCGAGGTGCTGCCGGTCCGGGGTCGGCATGGTCACGACCCGCTCGTGGGCGCGGGCGGGGGGAGGGCCGGCGGCATCGAGGAGCCGCCGCCCCCGCTCGCCCCCACGGCAGGAGGGGCCGGTGCGGTGACCAGTCCACCAGGACCGACCGCGGCCACGCCGGGGACGCTCACCCGGTGCAGGATGCGCGTGCGGACGACCGTGCGGGTCGGCCGCTGCAGCCGGGCCTGGGACGCTCCCTGCGAGGCCTGGCCCTGCGGGCCGGCCTGGTCGCCGAGTGCTGTCTGGCGTGCCGCGAGGCCGGTGGCCGCACCGGCGACACCGACACTGGCGAACGTCGTGACGCCGGTGACCACGGCCGCGAGCGACTTGAACCGGTCGCGTGACCGGGCGGTGTAGGCCATGGTGGCCCTCCTTCGTCGAGGTCGGTTCCTCACCCAGCGTGCGACCCGAACCCCCAAGGCTTCCTCATCGTTGCGTTAAGAGTCGCTAAGGAACCGCTCCGGCCGTGGGCGTTCGGCGCAGGGGCCGCCCGCCACGCGCCTTGACCGAGGCTTGACGTTCGCACGAGGTGCCCATAGGAGTCGCCGCCGCATGCTGGTGCCAGCCAGCGGCGTGCGACCGGCGTACGCCCGTCCCGGGAGGAGCCAGGATGAAGCTCTCGACCACTGTCACCGCCGTCGCCGGCGCAGCCGCAGGGCTGGCGGTCGGGTTCGGTGCCTACCAGGCCACGGCCGAACCCGCGAGTACGTCGACGAACAGCTCGTCGAGCACCGCGGACCCGGCCGCCTCGTCCACGGGCGGCACCCGGTTCGCGCCGTGCGAGCCGCCGTCCCGTCTCGTCGACGGCGTCTGTGAGACCGAGGTGCACCGCACCGTCGTGGTCCACGAGTCACCGGCCGCGGGCGAGCGTGCGAACGACGACGCGGCCCGCCGGGAAGCCGAGCCCGAGCACACCGAGTACGAGCACGCCGAGTACGAGCACGCCGAGCACGCCGACGACGAGCACGGCGAGCACGCCGACGACGAGCACGGCGAGCACGCCGAGGACGACGACGGTCACGAGTGGGAGGACGACTGACCGTGGCCCCGCTACGGTCCGGCGGCGGAGCCGGGCAGCTGCACCTCGACCCGGGTTCCCCCGCCCGCGCCGCCGTCGACGGCGAGCCGGCCGCCGAACCCCTTCACCGAACGGCGCAGGATCTGCAGACCGAGACCGGTCGAGCCGGTTCGGTCGCGGGCGCCCGCGGACCGCTGGTCGATGCCCGGGCCCTCGTCCGCCACGGTCAGGACCGGCTGCTCGCCGGGACCGGTCAGGGCGACCGACAGCGCGGTGCCTTCCGGCGTGTGCGCGAACACGTTGTCGACGAGCACGTCGACGATGTCGGCGAGGTCCACGGCGTCGACGTCGACCGGGCGCGCTGTCGCGGGGAGGTCCACGTCGAACGGGCGGCCCTGGTCCTCGGCGAGCGCGGACCAGAACGTGACCCGCTCCCGAACGACGGCCGTGGCGTCGCAGGCGACAGGCATGTCCCGGCGCACGGGACGCCGGGCCTCCTTGACGATGGCGTCGATGCTCCGCTGGAGCTGCCCGATGTGCTGCTGCAGCCGGTCGGCCAAGGACGGGTCCTGCACCGCGTCGGCGTCGAGGCGGAGCGCGGTGACCGGGGTCCGCAGCCGGTGCGACAGGTCGCCGACCGCGGCCCGCTCGGCGGCGAGGAGCTCCACGATCCGCTCGGCGAGGCGGTTCAGCGCCTCCGCGAGCTCCTGGGTCTCCGGCGGACCGGTCGGGACCGCCCGCGCCTCGAGGTCGCCCTCCCGCAGCCGGTGCGCGACCTCGGCGACGTCGGTGACCGGGGTGCTCACCCGTCTGCCGAGCTGGCCCGCGATGGCCACGGCAGCCAGGATCAGTACGACGCCGAGCCCGGCGAGCGCCAGCCACGCCCGGGTGACCCCGGCGTGAAGCACGTCCACCCCGACCGTCGTACGCACCACGTCGGTACCCGCGGGCGTGACGACCGGGACGAGGACCTTGCCGCCGGCGGACGTCATCTGGGTGAAGGCCTCGCCGGCGCGAGCCCGGGCGACGTCGGGGTCGTCCTCCAGGTCCGGCCGCTGCGTGCCGAGCACCTCGCCGGTGGCGGCGAACACGCTGGTGCGGGCCGGCGAACGGTCGTCGACGGTGGCGACGAGCTCCGGCAGCTGGGGGTTGTCGTGCAGGCTCGAGACGAGGACGGCCACGTTGCGGGCCTCCTCGTTCGCCACCGCCATCCCGCGGTCCTCCGCGAGGGAGCGCACGAGCAGGGCCAGCGGGATCACGAACACCAGCACGACCGCCGAGGTGGTCGCTGCGACCACCCAGGTGATGCGCCGGCGCATCAGGACCCGGCCGGGGGAGCGGCCAGGCGGATCCCGACGCCACGGACGGTGTGGAGGTACCTGGGACGAGCCGCGGTCTCGCCGAGCTTGCGTCGCAGCCACGAGAGGTGGACGTCGACGGTGCGGTCGCTCCCGCCGTACGGCTGCTGCCAGACCTCGGCGAGCAGTGCCCGCTTGGACACCACCTCGCCGGCACGCGAGGCAAGCGCGTGAAGGAGGTCGAACTCCTTGCGCGAGAGGTCGAGAGGGCGGTCCGCGAGGCGTGCGGTCCGGGTGCGCGCGTCGACCGCGAGGTCGCCGACCACGAGCGGGGCGTCGTCCGTCCCCGCGCGGCCGCGCCGCAGCACCGCGCGGATCCGAGCCTCGATCTGCTCGAGCCCGAACGGCTTCACCACGTAGTCGTCGGCGCCGGCGTCGAGCGCGCCGACGATCATCCGGTCGTCGTCCCGGGCGGTGATCACGATGACGGGGGTGTCACCGAGCCCCCGCAGCATCGCGAGCACCTGCATGCCGTCGATGTCGGGCAGGCCGAGGTCGAGCAGCACCACCTCCGGCTCCACCTTGACCACCATCTCCAGCGCGCTGCGTCCGTCGCGGGCGACGGCCACCGCGTGCCCGTGGTCGGCGAGGCCCCGCCGGAGTGCGGCATGGATGCCCGGGTCGTCCTCGACCACGAGGATGCTGGTCATGCTCGAACGCTACGCCAGAGCAGGACCCTCACGGGTCTGCATCGTGCAAAGGTGGAGCAGTGATGAGGCGGTCGGTCGTGGTGGCGGTCGTGGCGTGGGTGGCCGTGGTCGCCGCGGCCTCGGGGCTCACCTGGGCGGTGATCAGCAGTGCCGGCCAGCAGGCACTCTCCGGCGACCGGCTGACGACACCGGATGCGCTCCCCGAGCCGTCGCCCCTGACCGCATCTCCTCCCACCGTCCCCGCTCCCACCGCCCCGGTCCCGACCATCACCCCGAGCCGGACGGCACCGACCTACGTCGAACGGGTCTGGCGAGGGACGGCGGGGACCGTGGTGGCCCGGTGCGTCGGGGGACGGCTCGACCTCCGGTCCGCCACCCCGAACGACCGGTACCACGTCGACGTCGAGGCCTCCGGACCCGACGAGCTCGAGGTCGGCTTCGACAGCGAGCTCGACGAGGTGAAGGTCAGGGGGACCTGTCGCGGGGGCGTCCCACGGTTCGACGTGGAGTCCCGCAACGACGACGGGGACTGAGCCTTGCGGCGGTCCGTCCGTGCGCGGTCACCCGCCACGGGGGTGTCCCGCCTCCCAGCGTCGGCACCGAGGGGGCACCTGGTGCGCCGGCGACCCGTGTACGTCGGCTGCCCCGCCCGCAGATCACCCGCCGGAGGTGAGGCGGGGCGGCCGAAGGCCCCGGAGACTCGGGACGTCAGCTCGTGGTCGAGAACCGGGAGGACAGCTCGGTGATGGTCTTGCGCAGCACGACCGAGGTCGGCGGCCTGCGGGACACCGGGCGCTGCCCCGGTGCAGGCACCCGCACCGCGCCGGCCGGCGCGAGCCGGGTCCCGGCCCTCACCAGGTCGTTCCCGTCCCCGCCGGTCCCTGCCGGCACCGGTGGTCGTTCCGAGGAGTCCTGATGTCACAGCTCGTGTCACCGTCCACCACGCCGACGCGGTCGGCGCTCCCGGCGCAGATGGCCGCCTACCGCAGCATCCGCGAGGAGGTCGAGCGCGGCATACTCCCACTCGCGACGTCCCTCGACGGCGGGTGGTTCGACTTCCAGGCCTCCCTGCACGGGCTCACGCTGCGCCGCGGTGGCTACGTCATGCTGGGTGGTGCGCCCCCGCGCCTGGGCCAGGTCACCGACCTCCGCGTCGACTCCCAGGCCGTCAGCGGTCCCTTCGCCGCCGAGGTCGGTGGCAGCCTGGCCGTCCGTCTGGCGCGTGGACGTGGGCGGGTGCTGGCCGCGGGTGCCGAGGCCTTCCACGACGCGCCGGTCCGGCCCGCCGCGCCGCAGGAGGTGGCGACCTGGCTGGAGGGAGAGGACCGGCGCGGGAGAGCGGGCCTCACCGTCGGCGAGTACCTCCTCGCGCCGGGCGTGCCGGCAACGCTCGACAGCGGCGGGTTCAACCGGCACACGTTCATGTGCGGGCAGTCCGGCTCCGGCAAGACCTACTCCCTCGGCGTGCTGCTCGAGCGGATCCTTGCCGAGACCCGGCTGCGGGTGGTCGTCCTGGACCCGAACTCCGACTACGTGGGCCTCGGCCGGGTGCGCGCGGCTGCCGACGCACGGCAGGCGGGCCGCTACGGGCATGTGCTGCGCGAGGTCGCCGTGTGGCGGAACGACGCGTCCGCCGAGCACCGTCTGCGTCTGCGCTTCGCCGATCTCGACAGCGCGACCCAGGCGGCGGTGCTCGGGCTCGACCCGATCCGAGACCGGGACGAGTACGCGGTCCTCACCGACCTCCTTCGTCTCCAGGCGGACGGCGAGCCCCTCGTCGCTGACGTCGAGCAACTGCTCCACGCGGAGACCTCGGGCGCCCGCGAGCTCGGCATGCGGGCGCGCAACCTCGGAGTGATGGACTGGAGCCTGTGGAGTCCCCAGGGCCCGTCCCTGGTCGACGAGCTGCGGGTCCCGACACGACGGTGCACCGTCGTGGACCTCGGCTCCCTGGACAGTGTGCACGAGCAGCGCGTCGTCGCCTCCGCCGTGCTCTCCACGCTGTGGCAGACCCGGGCGTCCCGAACGCCCTGCCTCCTCGTGGTCGACGAGGCGCACAACGTCTGTGCGGCCGATGCCGCGGACGAGCTCGGCCGGCTCTCCGCCGCCGCGGCCGTCCAGATCGCCGCGGAGGGGCGGAAGTACGGGCTGTACCTGCTGGTGTCCACCCAGCGACCCCACAAGATCCCGGAGAACGTGGTCTCACAGTGCGACAACCTGCTGCTGATGAGGATGAACTCCGCAGGTGACCTCGCCGACCTCTCCCGGTTGTTCTCCTTCGTCCCGGAGGGCCTCCTGGAGGGCGCGACCTCGTTCCGGATGGGACAGGCGCTGGTCGCGGGCAAGCTGCTCCCGCAACCGGCGTACGTGCAGATGGGGGAGCGGGTGACGGAGGAGGGCGGGTCGGACCTTCCGACCACGTGGGCCACATCGCCCGAAGACACCATGTAGCCCGCCTCGGCGCCCGTTCCCGACCATTCGGACGAAGGGAAGTTCGGCCGACCGAGGCGTGCCGGCGCGCCTACGCTCGATGCATGAGCAGCTCGACAGCGGGGGCCGCTCCGCCCGTCCGGACGGGGATTCCGCAGCTCGGTCGCGCGGTCCCTCAGCTCCCCGCTCGGCACGTCCCCCGCCCACGCCTCGAGCGGCTGCTGGAGGCAGCGGTCGACGCGGGAACCGTGATCGTCTCCGCGCCCGCCGGCTCGGGCAAGACGCTCCTCCTCGCCTCGTGGGCGGCCCATACCCGACGCCCTGTCGGCTGGCTCTCCCTCGAGCCGGAGGACGGCGACCCACAGCACTTCTGGAGCAGGCTGCTGCAGGCGCTCAGGGCCGCGGGAGACGTGCCCGGGGGCAGCCTGCTCGCGACGGTCCAGGCACCGCCGACCCACGACCCCAGGTTCGTGCGCTTGTTGATCGACGCGTGCAACCAGGTCCCGGAGCCGCGGGTGCTGGTGCTGGAGGACCTGCAGGTGCTGTCCGGGACCGCTGCCATGACCACGCTGGAGCGCGCGGTGCGGCACGGGCTCGGCAACCTCAGACTGGTCATCGGGACCCGGAGCGACCCTCGGCTTCCACTGCAGCGGCTTCGCCTGGAGGGTCGCCTCACCGAGATCCGTGCCGCCGACCTGGCGTTCAACGGTGCCGAGGCCCGGAGCCTGCTGGCGGAGCACGACGTGGCGCTTGCTCCGCAGCAGCTGGAGACACTCGTGGAGAGAACCGAGGGGTGGGCGGCCGGTCTCCGGCTGGCCACCCTCGCGCTGCAGGTGCCCGGGGACGCCGCGGCGACGGTGGCCGACCTCGTCGGGGAGCAGCGCAACGTCGCCGACTACTTCCTCGAGGAGGTGCTGGAGGGCCAGGACCCGGACCTGACCCGGTTCCTGCTCGAGACCTGCGTGGTTCGCCGGGTCTGCGGCGACCTCGCCGACGCCCTGACCGGACGTGACGACGGCCGTCAGCTCCTGGCCCGGCTGGACCGGGAGAACCTGTTCGTCGTCGCCCTCGACGACCGGCGTGAGTGGTACCGCTACCACCAGCTCTTCGCCGACCTGCTCAGGCACCGCCTGCTGGCGCAGGACCGCGACCATGCCAGGGCGCTGCACCGACGCGCCGCCGACTGGTTCGCCCGAGAGGGTGAGGTCGTCGAGGCGTGCCGGCACCTGAGCGCCGCCGAGGACTGGGACGGCCTCGCCCGCTTCGTCCTCCGGACGGCCGGGGCTCAGCTGCTCGGGGCCGACCGTTCGGTCGTCGCCGCGCTCCTCGACGACGTACCGGCGGCCGTGGTCAACGACAGTGCGCTCGTGTCGACCGCGGCTGCCGTCGCCGGGTACGCGAGGTACGACGTCGCAGCGATCCTGTCGAACGCAACCCGCGCCCGGGAGCTGGTGCACACGCTGGCCCCGGCCGACCTGCGGGTCACCGAGGCGGTGCTCACGACGCTGGACGCCGTCGTCGCCTGGATCGAGGCCGACGCGGAGCTGCAGGTCACGGCATCCCTGGAGGCGGTGCGCCGGCTCGACCGGATCACCCCGGCCGAGATGCCGGCGGCGCCGGTCTACAAGATCGCGGCGATGACCATCCACGGGATGGGGTGCCTCTGGACCGGGCGGCTCGGCGAGGCGGAACGGACACTCTCGGACATGACGGCCGCTCTCGCCTCGGCGGCGGCGATGACACCGGTCATCGCGCTCCACCTGCACGGCAGCATGGCCGTGCTCAAGGCGATGGGGGGCCACCTGCGGGACGCCCGGCGCGAGGTCGACCGGGCGCTGACCATCGCCGAGGACTCGGGGTGGCTGTTCCTGCCGCTCTCGGCGATGACCTACGTCGCGGAGTCGCTGGTCCGGCTGCTCGAGGCCGACTCGGAGGGCTGTGCGGTCGCCCTCGAGCGCGGTCGTGCGTGCATCGGCAGCCGCCGTGACCGACACGCCGAGACGGCGCTCACCCTCGCCCAGGCGCGGCTGCACACCACCGACGGTCGACCGGGGCTGGCCCGGCGGGCGGTGGAGGACCTCGAGGAGCGGTCGGGGGACTGGCCGATGCCCACCTTCCTGCGGCAGTGGGCGGAGCTGGTCGAGGCCGAGATCCTGCTCTCGGAGGGCCGCACGGCAGACGCGATCGGGCTGATGTCCCCGGCCAGCCACGAGCCGGCGCGCCGTCGTCCACACGCCCAGCGCGTCGCGACCCTGGCCCGCGGTCACCTGCTCGACAACGACCCACGGCAGTGTCTGGCAGTCCTGCATCCGCTGCTGGTCACGCCGCCCACGGACCTGGGACCGGCCTCCGACGTGTGGATGCTCGCGGCCCTGGCGCACGACAAGCTGCGCCGGGAGGCCGAGGCGCAGGAGTGCCTGAGCCGGTCGATCGACGTCGCTGCGCCCGAGGGGATCCTGCGTCCGTACGTCGTGGCCGGGGACCGCGTGGGGCACCTGCTCCGTGGCTACCGGCGGATCGACGACTCGCACGAGCACTTCGTCGCTGCCCTCGTCGACCGGTTGTCCGGGGACGCCGCCGCGACGGACGGCTCGGGCTTGTCCGACCCGCTGACGCAGAGGGAGCGCAGTGTCCTCCTGCTGCTGCCCACGATGATGAGCAACGCCGAGATCGCCGAGGAGCTCTTCGTCTCGGTGAACACCGTGAAGGTCCATCTCAAGTCGGTGTACCGCAAGCTCGGCGTGACGAGCCGGCGTCAGGCGGTGAGCCGGGCTCGTGAGCTCGGTCTCGGGGGCCGGGCCGCTGCGCCGGCACGGACGCGCACGCCGGTCTAGGCTGCGTGGACCCCCGCCGGCGACGGCCGGCGTGAGCCTAGCCCTCGGTCGCCGTCTGGAGTGGTGCGGGCGCCCGCCGACTGCCGAGCAGGAAGGTGTACGTCGCACCCGCGAGCACCGCGCCGACCAGCGGGGCCAGCCAGAACAACCAGAGCTGGGAGAGAGCCTCGCTGCCGGCGAAGAGGGCCGGCCCGGTGGACCGTGCCGGGTTCACCGAGGTGTTGCTCACCGGGATGCTCACGAGGTGGATCGCGGTCAGGGTCAGGCCGATGGCGAGCGGCGCGAACCCCTTGGGGGCCCGTGTGTCGGTCGCCCCGAGGATCACGTACAGGAAGACGGCGGTCAGGACCACCTCGGTGACGAGCACGGCGAGGAGCGAGTACCCGCCGGGCGAGCGTTCCCCGTAGCCGTTCGTGGCGAAGCCGGAGTCGACCGCGCTGAAGCCGTCGACCCCGTTGGCGATCACGAACAGGACGAGGGCCGCCGTCGCCGCGGCGACGACTTGTACGACGACGTACCCAGGAACGTCCTTCCACGCGAACCGTCGTGCGGTCGCGAGGCCGACGGTGACCGCGGGGTTGAAGTGACCACCGCTGATGTGTCCCACCGCGTATGCCATGGTCAGCACCGCAAGCCCGAACGCGAGCGAGACGCCCAGGTAGCCGATGCCGACCCCGGGCACGCCTGCGGCGAGCACGGCGCTGCCGGCACCGCCCAGAACCAGCCAGAACGTCCCGATGAACTCCGCGGTGAGGCGCTGGGCGCCGCTGTGGGTGTCGGTCATGTCTCGACGCTAGGGACCTCCGGGAGATCGCCCATCACCTAGAGAGGGTGAACCGCGCATGGCGCTCGCTCACCGCCGCGAGAGCAGCACCGCGAGAAAAGCACCATGGCGCACCTCCTGGGCGGAGGTGCGCCATGGTCGGCCGCTCGGTGCGCTCAGCGGTCTCAGACGAGAGCCTTCTCCTTCAGCCGGTAGTACTCGGGCTCGGAGATGACGCCGGCGTCGAGCATCGCACGGGCCTGGGCGATCTGGTCGGTCGGCGTCGTCTTCCCCGCCGCCTCCCGGATGTAGGCGTCCTGGGCCTGTTTCACGGCCTCCGCGTTCTTCTGGGACCGCTCGGCCATGCCCTTCCCGCGTGCGATCAGGTACACCACGGCGGTCAGGAACGGCAGGAAGATCAGCGCGACCATCCAGACGGCTTTGACGAAGCCGGAGGTGTCACGGTCTCGGAACAGGTCGCCGACGATCGAGAACAGGACCATCAGGTAGGCGACGAGGGCGAAGCTGATGAGGATGAACCACACGACGTCCCAGAACGACATCTCGGTTCCTTTCTTGTAGAGAGAGCTGCAGTCCAAGCATCCGGCCGCCGGGCCGCGGCCGCCTCCCCCGCAGCGGGTGAGTCCGGTCCTGTCCGGGACGGCGTCCGACCTCGCGACGCACCCCGTCAGGCTGGTGACCGGGCGCGCTTCCTGAAGCTTCGCCAGGGTCCCGGCAAGAGCCAGATGAACATCGACAGAAGCCAGATCAGCAACGTGGCGCCGAACCACGTGTCCAGGCCACTGATGGTGAGGCCGCGGGAGAGCAGATCGGTCAGCAGGAGCGCCAGGAACGTCGCGACGAGACCGCTCAGGGCGATGATCGACCCGGCGCTGCGGAGTAGCGCCTTGAGCACGAAGAACGGCAGGACCGCGCTCAGCACACCGAAGACGAGGAGGGCGACGAGCCAGCCGTCGCGGTTGATGACGAATCCGTCGAACACGACCGCGGACACCACGAGTGCGAGGGCGCTACCGCCCAGTCCGAGGAGCCACCGGACGAGAAACCTGGGCACGGGGACAAGGATGTCGGCCCGTGCTGCGTGGCCACATCACCTGTCGCGGGTGAGGTCCACGGCGTGACGGGGAGGTTGCCCGTTCCCCACGGGGGCCGGCAACGGTGCCGGTGGCAGCAGGCTGAACGCCATCTCGTCCTCCTGGGCGTTGTGGAGCCGGAGCACGCCGTACAGGCCGTAGAGGAGGCGGCGAAGCTCCACGACGTCCTCGGGCTGGACGTCGCCGTGCCCGAGCTCCTCGAGCAGCCGGCCGAGCCGGGCGACCTGGTGCTCGATCTCGGCATGGGTCCTGGTCAGTGCGTACGTCGCCTCCGGGCCGAGGGCTCGACGCACGAGAGGCACCAGCTGCTCCTCCTCGGACCGCTCGTGCGGGAGCAGGTCGGTGCGGAGGCGCTCCAGCAGCCGGCGCGCCGCGGCCGTCTCCGCGGCCCGGGTGGTCAGCCGGTCGGCGACGGCACGGATCTCCTCCACGACCGCGCGCGAGGCCTCGTGCTGGACGCGGAGCTCGTGACCCAGCACCACGTCGGAGAGCGGCATGGGGACCGTGTGCGTCCGCCCCGGGAGGACGGCGCGCAGGGCCAGTCCGATCGCGAGTACGTCGATCACCTCCTGCAGCACGGCACCGGCGGCCGGGCGGAGCAGCCCGGCCGCGGCAAGGACCATCGCGGCCAGGGACAGACCCATGCCGACGAGGACCGCCTGCAGGGCGATGCGTCGCGAGCGCTGGGCGATCAGCATCGCGTCGCCGAGCGCATCCACCCGGTCCACGGTGAGCACGACGTCGGCGGCCTCGGAGGAGGCGGTGGCGCCACGGGCGGCCAGCGCCACCCCGACGTCGGCCGCCGCGAGGGCCGGGGCGTCGTTGACGCCGTCCCCGACCATCAGCGTGGTGCCGGCCACCCGCGCCTCCTCGATCGCCGCGAGCTTGTCGCCGGGGTCGCACTCGGCACGTACCGCGTCGACGCCGACGACCCTGCCGATGGTCTCGGCTGCGTCGGCGCGGTCCCCGGTGACCAGGACCACCCGGTCGACGCCTGCGGAGCGCAGCCCGTGGATCATCCGGGGAGCGTCGGGTCGGAGCACGTCCTCGAGCAGGAACGCGCCGGCCGGCTCCCCGTCGACGGCCGCGAACACGGTGAGGGACCCCTCCAGGGAGGCGCGTCGCCGTACCCGGTGGACCCAGTCGGGGGCCGGGTCGGGGACGATCCACGACTGCTTGCCCAGCGCGACCCGGTGGCCCCCGACCACCCCGCTGAGACCGTAGCCGTGCACCTCCCTCACCTGCTCGGGCATCTCCAGGGTCAGCTCCCGGGCGTTGGCCGCGGACACGATCGCGGTGGCGAGCACGTGCGGAGAGGTCTGGTCGAGGGATGCGGCGAGTCGGAGCAGCTCGTCGGCGCCGATGCCGTCGGTCCCGGGGACGACGTCGATCACGCGCGGCCGGCCGTGGGTCAGGGTGCCGGTCTTGTCGAACAGGACCACGCGGGCGGCGGCGAGGTGCTCGAGCGCGCCGCCGCCCTTGATCACCACCCCGGCGCGGGTGGCCCGGGACAGTCCGGAGATGTAGGCGATGGGGGCGGCGAGCAACAGGGGGCACGGTGTGGCGACGACCAGGACCGCCACCGCCCGGACCGGGTCCGCGGTCAGCGCCCACGACGCTCCCGCGAGGAGCAGGGTGAGCGGAACGAACAGCACCGCCAGGCGGTCGGCGACCCTGACGAAGGGAGCCGAGGACGCCTGTGCCTGCTCGACGAGACGCACCAGGCCCGCATAGGTGGACTCCTCGGCGGTCGCCGTGGCGAGCAGCTCGAACGGTGAGCCCGCGTTGACCGCGCCGCTCCGGGCGTCCTCGCCGGAGGTACGTTCCACGGGGAGCGGTTCACCGGTGAGGGCGGACTCGTCCAGGGCCGCTGCTGTCAGGAGCCGGCCGTCGACCGGGACCACGTCCCCGGTGCGTACGAGCAGCCGGTCGCCCGCCGCGACCTCCCCCACGGCGACCTCGACGACCCCGTCGGCGGCCAGCCGCCACGCGGACCGAGGGGAGCGCTCCAGGAGCAGCCGGAGCTCTCGACGGGCCCGGGCCTCGGCGCGGGCCTCCAGCAGCTGCCCGGTCGTCAGCATCACGGTGATCACCGCGCCGGCGAAGTACTCGCCCACGGCCAGGGCTCCTGCCAGGGCCAGCAGCGCGATCACGTCCACGGTGGGTCGGCGGCGGCGTACGGCGGCGGCAGTCGTCGCCACGGAGGCGACCAGACCGAGGACCGTCCCGGCCGCCCAGCACACGTCCGCGGCGTCGGCGGGCCCGGTGAGCCACAGCACGCCACCGACTCCGAGCAACAGCGTCGACACCGAGAAGAGAAGCAGCACCGTCCGGCCCTGGAGAGCGTCCACCCCGCCAGGATGTCAGCGGTGGCGGGAACGGTCATGGGTCTTGAGTCCCGGCCCGGGGGTCACCTGCCCGGGGGCTGCTCGGCGACCGCGCGGAGGTCTCCCACGAGGCCGTCGCGGAGGACCCCCGCCACGTCCCGGCGACGATGGAGCAGCCGTGCCACGGCCAGGCCGACGTACGTGATGGAGAGGACCACGATGGTGACCCGGTTCCAGTGCGTGGTCCCGAAGACGCTCACGAAGAACTGGAGCAGGAACAGGCTCAGGAGGGCGAGCGCGCCGCGGAAGGTGAACCGCAGGTCGATGAGGAGGGCGACGGCGAACAGGGACTGCGCCGCGGTGATGAGCAGCTCGTAGCGCTGCTCGGAGTCCAGCGGCAGCCCGTTGCTGGTGAGGGCGGTCACCGCGAACACCAGCGGCAGGGTCCCCACCAGCAGGGTCCACTGGTTCACCTTGCTCGAGAGCAAGGTGCCGAACGAGTCGGCCGCCTTCAGCCGCCACGCGTAGATGCTGGCCACGATGAGCTCGGGGGACTCGCTGGCCAGCGGCGCAAGCCACTGGACGAGAAGGAACTTGGAGATCCCGAGCTCGTCCCCGGTGGCGACCAGGCTCTCCGCGAAGTGCTCGGCGCTCAGCAGGATCATCGCCGCGGCAACCGTGAACATGGCGACCACCCATGCGCGTCGAGGCTTCGCCGACTGGCGGCCGACCCACGCGGAGGCGCCGAGGAGGTCCGGTTCGGACTGTTCCATCTGGGCCAGCCGCCAGGCGTAGGCCGCGAAGAGCACGCCGAAGACGAGGAAGTCCCACAGCGTCAGGCTCGTCCTGAGGGGCAGGGTCAGCGAGTAGAGCGTGGCCATGCCGAGGAAGGCGACCTCGACCGACATGGGGCGCTCGAGGCGCACGTCACCGGACCGGGTCGTGGCGTTCCCGGCCTCGTCCGGCGACCCGTTGCGGCGGCGTCGCCAGACGGCGAACGTGGCGACCAGGACGATCAACGGCCAGCCGACGCCGACGAGGATCCGGTTGGCTCCGGTCATGTTGGCGAGCGCCAGTGAGCACACCTCGGGGACGCCCTGCTGGTCCGGCGAGTACGCCTGCCCGCACTTCGCGGTGAAGACGAAGTCGACGGCGTACTCGGGCAGGATCGCCAGAAGCGCCAGGAGCGCGAGCGCGAGCCCGGCGTTGATGTCGACCTGGGCGGCTTCCGCGGCCCACGACAGGATGAACGCGGCACCGACGACCGCGGCGCCGTAGACGAAAGCCGCGAGAGGAGGGGAGAGGTCTGGCGAGGGCAGCCCGAGGTAGGCGGCCGCTCCGAGATAGGCACCCGGGAGAGCCAGCGAGCTCGCGATCGCGAGCTGAGGCGGGAAACGGGGTGGGTCGCCGGCCGGCTGGCTCATGAGCCTCCTCGGTCGTCGTCGGGTGTGGGCTGCTCCCGTGACACCTTGCCCCGCGGATGCCACTCCATGCGGCAGGAGATGCCCGAGCGGCGGCCGAGGCCACGGGCCGTGACAGGTCCATGGGCCCTGGGACAGCCGCCGTTCCCGCGCCTATGCTCCGGCAATGGGACGGGCTGAGACGTCGAGCGCCCTGGGCAGGGTCCTGGAGGCGGCCGAGGCCGCCTCACCGGTGGAGTCGGTCGAGGCGGTCACCCGCGAGCTCGGGCTGGCGCTGCACGCGACGATGGTGGCCTTCCTCATCGCCGACCTCTCGGGGCGGGCGATGGTCCGTCTCGCGCACGTGCCCCTACCTGAAGGAGAGGAGCCGCACAGCGCACCGCTCGGGTACGGCGTGCGGCGCGACGTCGAGGAGTCGGCAACGCTGATCCCGTTCGACGGCGGTCCGGAGGAGCAGGCGGTGCGCACCCAGTGCGTCCAGCTCCTGCCGCTGCAGCCCGGCCCGGACGGTCCGGCCCGGTGGCGGGTGCTCGCCCCGGTCACCGAGCGCGGGGAGGCCATCGGTCTCCTGGAGCTGATGCTTCCGGAGCGACCCGACGACGAAAGAGTTGCCGAGATCGCCCAGCTGGCGCACCTGCTCGCGTTCGTCGTGATCGCCAACCGGCGACACACCGACCTGTACGAGTGGGGGCAGCGCACCCGGCCGCTGAGCCTGTCCGCGGAGATCCAGCACCGCCTTCTTGCCGGACCGCAGACCTGCGAGGCGCGGGCGTTCACCATGGGGGGCTGGCTGGAGCCGGCATCGGCCATCGCCGGGGACACGTTCGACTTCAGCCTGGCCCGGGACGTGCTGCACCTGTCGGTCACCGATGCGATGGGCCACGGTGTGGCAGCGGCACTCGACGCCACCCTGTGCGTCAGCAGCCTGCGCAACACGCGCAACGAGGGCGCGTCGCTTCTCGAGCAGGTGGCCTCGGCGAACCGCGCCCTGGCTGAGTACGGAGCCAGCAGCGAGGCCGAGGACTTCGTGACGGGACTGATCGGCCGGGTCGACCTACCCACCGGAGTGCTGTCGCTGGTCAACGCCGGGCACGTCGTCCCCTACCTGGTCCGCGGAGCCGAGGTCACCGGTGTGGCCCTGCCCGTGGACCTGCCCCTGGGGCTGTTCCGCGAGATCACGTATCGCAGCACCGACATCGTCCTGCAGGCAGGCGACCGGCTCGTCATGGTCACCGACGGCATGCTCGAGCGCCATGCCGCCGGACTGGACCTGTCTGCAGCGATCCGGGACACGCGTGAGCTCCATCCGAGGGAGGCGGTTCGTGCGCTCGCCGACGACGTTCTCGCCGCCACGGGCGGGGCCCTCCACGACGATGCCACCGTGCTGTGCCTCGACTGGTACGGCGAGCACGGCGGGGACCGCGACAGCCGCCACGGAGCCGATCGCGCCAGGCCCGGCGAACCGGTGCCACGGACGGACCCTGCTCCGTAGTCCGAGGTCGATGCGCCGGAGAGGGCGTTGGCCGGTCGCGACCTGGGTACGCGCCCGGAGAGAGACCGAGTCCAGGTGCTGCGCGCAGGCGGTCGGGGGAGGGCGCCGTCGGTGAACGCCAACGGAGAGGGAATGCAGATGCGTCGAGACAGGTCACCGCTGGCCGTCGTGGTGCTGGTGCTGGCAGCCTTGCTGACCGGCTGCTTCCAGCAGGACACCGACGTCGAGCCCTCCAGCGGCAACGTCGAACGCAACGAGACGGTCACGGCAGCCAACCTGGTGATCGTGACCGACGGCCAGGGCAACGGTGTGCTCGTCGGGACGCTGATCAACAACGGCGAGACCGAGGACCGGCTCGTCGGGGTGGACGTCGAGAGCGAGAGCGGTCCGGTCGAGGTCGAGCTCGCCGACGGGCCCGTGGCTCTTCCCCAGGAGGAACCCGTCCGCCTCGCCGACCCGGTCCGGGTGACGCTCCGGTCCGAGCAGCTGCGCCAGGGCTGGCGGGCCCCGGTGGAGCTGACCTTCGAGTCCTCGGCCGCGATCTCGACCACGGTGACGGTGGAGTCCCAGACCGGGCCCTACGCGGACGTGGAGATCCCCGGCTGACCTCGGGCGCCGCCGCCCGCGGGAGCGCCCGGCAGGTCCGCTACCTGGCCTGGTCGAACGCCTCCAGGGTCGCCGTGGCGGCCAACGCGTAGGCCGCGTGCGGCACGATGTCGGAGACCCACGACGAGGCCGACCACGTCCGCGGGTCGGTCACGCCCAGGAGCGTCATCGGGCCGTTCCCGGCTGCCATCGCCAGCACCCAGGCCACGCCGAACGTCGTCCCCGGCCGTCGGGGCCATCCGGCTCCGCGAAACGCACCGAGCACCAGCCCGGCGCCGACGCCGGCGGCCGTACCGAGCAACGGGCCGAGGCCGGAGGTGCGCGCCTGACGTGCGTCCTCGTCGCCGGGCACGGAGACGCCCAGCACCTCCGCGCCCCGTTCGACCGTCTGCTCGGGGGTGCCGCTGCTCGGCCGGCCGCGCACGACCATGTCCAGGTACGTCGTCGTGTTCAGCGCCGTGGTCCCCACCGCTCCGGCGATGAGCCCACGGGCCAGGAAAGTCGTCATACCACTCATGCGACTGCTCCTACCCACCCCGGTCGGACCCAACCAGGAGCCGGTACGGCGGTGCGACAGTGCTGTGACAGCGGGCGGCAAGGAGGTGCCGCCAGGGTGGTCGGTGTCCAGATCGACCACCGACCCGGGAGCGCCACATGTCCTCCTCGACGACAGACCCCCAGACCAGCACCGCGCCGCACGGTGCCTTCGACCATGGTGCGGTGAGCCGGTTCAACGCCTGGTTCTTCACCGCCTTCGACGGCTACATCGACCACATCAGCCGACCCCACAAGACGGCCGCGTTCGCCGGCCTGCGCCCCGGCCGGGTGCTGGAGATCGGCGCCGGTGTCGGCGCGAACCTGCCCTACCTGCCCTCCGGGACCGAGCTCGTCGCGGTCGAGCCGAACCTCGCCATGCTCGGCCGGCTGCGGGCCCGCTGCGCCGAGGCAGGGGTGCCCGTGACCGTGCTGGCGGGCGGCGCCGAGCACATCCCGCTGCCCGACGACTCGGTGGACGAGGTGATCTGCTCGCTGGTGCTGTGCACCGTGGGAGACCCCGAGCAGGTCCTCGCCGAGGTGCGCCGGGTGCTCAGCCCGGGCGGCAGGTTCCGGTTCGTGGAGCACGTGGCCGCCCCGGCCCACGACCCGCGTCGGTGGCTCCAGCACCTGATCAGGCGGCCCTGGTCGTGGCTGTTCGAGGGATGCCAGCTGCACCGGCACACCCACGACCTCGTCGCCGGGGCCGGGTTCGCCGACGTCGACGTCCGCCACCGGCGCCTGCGCCGCTCTGTGTTCTACCCGGTCAACAGCGCGGTCTGGGGCATCGCCCGCGCCTGACCGGTGCCGCTCCGTCCCGAAAGGACCACCTCCATGCGTGCTCGCTGTCCCGACCACGAGGGCCACGTCGACCGCGACGGCGTGAAGATCGCCTACCAGGTCTACGACCACGACGCTCCGACGATCCTGCTGCTGCCGGCCTGGTCGTTGGTGCACAGCCGGCTCTGGAAGGCGCAGGTGGCCTACCTCGCTCGGCACTGGCGTGTCGTCTCCTACGACCCGCGCGGCAACGGGGGCTCCGACCGGCCGACCCATCCGGCGTCATACGACGACCGGGTGCTCACCGGCGACGCCGCGGCGGTGCTCGACGCCACGGGCACCGAGTCCGCCGTGGTGGTCGGCCTGTCGCGCGGGGCGCGGTACGCGGCACTGCTGGCGGCCGGAGCGCCGGACCGGGTGCTGGGGGCGGTGCTGATCGCCCCCAGCATCCCGGTCGGGGCGCCCCACCCGCGGCTGGATCCGCGGCACTTCGCCATCGACTGGGAGAACCCCGAGGGCTGGCAGAAGTGGAACGCCCATCACTGGCGGCGGGACTGGCCCGACTTCGTCGGCTTCTTCGCCCGTGAGGTGTTCCCCGAGCCGCACTCCACGAAGCAGGTCGAGGACACCGTCGACTGGGGCACCAGCACCACCGGGGAGGTGGGCGTGGCCACGATGGCGCGCACCCTGCCGGCGGAGGAGTGGGAGCAGACGCTGCGGTCGCTGCGCGCCCCGGTGCTGGTCGTCCAGGGGGACGCGGACACCGTCACCCCGCCGGACTGGGGGACGCGGGTGGCGGAGCTGACGGGAGCAGAGCTCGTCATCATGCCCGGGTCCGGGCACGCCCCCAACGCCCGGCACCCGGTCGTCGTCAACCGGCACATCCACGCCTTCGCGCAGCGGGTCACCGGACGGCGCACGTGCGGTCGCCCGCGGCCGGCACCAGGCGCGGGGCGGCGCTCCGGGGGCCGTGGCACCACGCGGGTGCTGTTCCTGTCCTCCCCGATCGGGCTCGGGCACGTCCGGCGTGACCTGGCGATCGCCGAGGAGCTGCGCACCAGGGTGGACGGGCTGCAGGTCGACTGGCTGACCCAGCATCCGGCGACCCGGGTGCTGGCCGAGCACGGAGAGCAGGTCCATCCCGCCTCCGCGCAGCTGGCCAACGAGTCCGCGCACCTGGCCTCGGAGAGCGGTGAGCACGACCTGCACTGCTTCGACGCGTTCCGCAGGATGGACGAGATCCTGGTCGCGAACTTCATGCTCCTGCAGGAGGTGCTGGAGGAGACGCGGTACGACCTCGTGATCGCCGACGAGGCGTGGGACCTCGACCACTTCTGGCACGAGCACCCGCAGCTCAAGCGCGCACCCCTGGTGTGGCTCACCGACTTCGTCGGGTTCACGCCCGTGCCCGGCGCCGACGAGCGGGAGCGCGGCCTGGTGCGTGACTACAACGCCGAGATGGTCGAGCACGTCGAGTCGGCGGGAGGCGTCCGTGACCTGTCGCTGTTCGTCGGCAACCGTGACGACGTGGTTCCCGGCACCTTCGGCGAGGGCCTCCCCTCCACGCGGGAGTGGACCGAGCGCCACTTCTCCTTCCCGGGTTACGTCACCGGCTTCGACCCCACCCCGCTCGGGGACCGCGACCGGCTGCGTCGTGACCTCGGCTACCGGGCGGACGAGCCGGTCTGTGTCGTGGCCGTCGGCGGCTCCGGGGTGGGGGAGCACCTGCTCCGTCGCGCTGCGGAGGCGCTCCCGCTGCTGCGGCGCCAGTACGTCGACGCGCGCATGGTCCTCGTCGCCGGGCCGCGGCTGGATGTCGCGAGCCTGCCGCGTGCCGAGGGGCTCGACGTGCGGGCGTACGTCCCCGGCCTGTTCCGGCACCTCGCCGCCGCGGACGCCGCGGTGGTGCAGGGCGGACTCACCACCACCATGGAGCTGACCGCGCTGCAACGGCCGTTCGCCTACCTGCCGCTGCGCAACCACTTCGAGCAGCAGGTGCACGTCCGGCACCGGCTGGACCGGTACGGCGCGGGCACCCACCTCGACTACACGACCGCGGACCCGGACCGCATCGCCGCCACGGTCGCCGACCTGTTCGGCAGCCGGCCGACCTACCGTCCCGTGGAGACCGACGGTGCCGCCCGGGCGGCCGACGCGATCGCGCTGCTGCTGTGACCGGCCGCCGGCGTCGTGGACGTCAGCCCGGCACGGCAGCCGTGGAAGCCGCGTGCCGGTCGCAGAGGTCCACCGCCAGCGCCGAGACCGAGGGCAGGTCGTGCCGGCTCCGGCCGCGGTGCCCGGCCGCCTCGACCGCCGGGCTGCCGAGGCGTCCGCGGGCCGCGGCCAGCACGCGCTGCAGCCGCTGTGCCTCGGCGCCGAAGGACGCGTGGTGGTCGTCGAGAGCCTCCACTGCGGACCACAGCTCCACCGCGCCGGTGTCGTCCTCCGCCCGCTCCAGGAGCACCACCAGGTTCCGCAGGGCGGTCACGAGCAGGATCTGGTTGCGGCTGGCGGTCCAGTGCCGGACCACGCGCCGGAACAGCTGGAACGTCGCCGGCTCGAGCGGCGCCCACCGGCCACGGAGCGCGACGCTCGCGGTCAGGGCGAGCCCGGCCACCAGCCGGTTGCCCACCGAGTCCGCCAGCCGGTGGGCCTCCTCGAAGACGGCGAGCGCCCGGGGCGGGTCGGACTCCACGTACGCCTCGCCCTCGGCGTACCGGACGAACGCCAGCGCGGACGGGTTGCCCGACGCGCTCGCGAGCGCAACGGCCCGGTCCAGCTGCTCCTCGGCCGGACGCCCGGTGTAGGCGCGCGCGAGGATCTCGTTGCCGAGGCCCCACGCCTCCAGCACCTGGTCGCCGCGGCGGGCGCCGATCACGGCCACGTCGTGGTAGGCCGCGAGGCCCTGCTCCAGGTCCCCACGGCCGAGATGGGCGTCACCGCGCATGTCCGCGAGGTCCGCGGCCAGGGCGACGCCGTCGGCGGCCAGCGCGTCCACGTCGAACCGCGACGCGGCCTGCGCCTGCAGCCGCAGTGACTGCCCGGGGTCGCCGTCGAGCCAGGCACGCCCCGCGGCGGCGACGTAGGCGACCAGGGGCGCGTCCTCGGGACGGTCATCCACGAGCTGGCCGCCCCACCCGAGCAGGTCGGTGCGCAGCCGTGAGTAGGCCCAGCGCCAGGTGGCACCCAACAGCCGCTCGGCACACGCGGGCTCGGCGGCGTCCCGTGCCCAGCGCCAGGCGGCACGCAGGTCGTCGAGGACGTCGTCGAGCACGGCGTTCCAGTGCGCCTCGTCCGCACCTGCCAGCCCGCTGCGGGCGGCGTCGGCCACGTCGAGCGCCCAGGAGGCATGGCGACGGCGTGCCGCGGCCAGGTCCTCGGCCGGCAGCCGCGACAGCGCGTACCGGCGGAGCGTCTCGAGCATCCGGTAGCGGCCCTTCCCGGTCGCGGGCGGGCGCACCAGCATCGAGCGCGCGGCGAGCTGGGCGACCACGTCGGCGACCGCGGCGGTGGGGACGACGCGCTCGCCCAGCAGGGTCTCGGCAGCGGAGAGGTCGAAGCCCGCCGGGAAGACCGCCAGCTGGGTGAAGACCTGCCTCTCCACGTCGTCGAGGAGGTCGTAGGACCAGTCGACCACGGAACGCAGAGTCCGGTGCCGCGACGGTCCGGTGCGCGGTCCCCGCGTCAGCAGGTCGAACCGCCGGTCCAACCGGTCGGCGAGGTCGTCGAGGCTCAACGTCCCGATGCGCGCGGCGGCGAGCTCGAGCGCCAGCGGCAGCCCGTCCAGGGACCGGCACACGTCCCCGACCCGGCGCACCGCGGCTGCGTCGTCGCCGAGGTCGACACCGGCCTCGCGGGCCCGGGCGAGGAAGAGGACCACCGCCGATGCATGGGGATCCGCCTCGCCGGTGGGAGGGAGGGCGAGGGGACCGAGGGGGAGGACGCGCTCCCCGGGCACACCGAGGCGCTCCCGGCTCGTCGCGAGGACGGTGCCGGCCACCGGACCGCCGTCGACGAGCACCGTGGCGACCTCGTCGAGCACGTGCTCGCAGTTGTCGAGCACGAGCAGGCCCGGCTCCTCGGTGAGCCCGTTGCGCAGGACGGCACGGACGGCCTGCGCCGGAGGTCCCTCCAGGCCCAGCGCGTCGGCGAGCGCCTGGACCACCCCGGCGCGGTCACGCACCGGCACCAGGTCCACCCAGCCGACCGCACGGCCCGACGCCGCCGCCATGTGCTGCGCCAGCCGCGTCTTGCCGACGCCGCCGGGGCCGACCAGCGTCACCACGCCGCCGCCGTCGACGAGTGCGGCGAGGGCGTCCGCGTCCTCGTCGCGGCCGACCAGCGGCGACACCGCGGCAGGTGCGGCGCAGACAGGGTGGACCGGGACCGCATGCGGGGGCAGCTCCTGGCGCAGCACGCGCTGATGGAGCGCGGTGAGCGTGGGCGACGGGTCCAGGCCGAGATCGTCCGCGAGCCGTTCGCGGTACCGGCCGTAGGCGCTGAGCGCGTCGGCGGTGCGGCCGTACCGGTGCAGCCCGTCCACGAGGAGCGCCACGGCACGGTCGCGCAGCGGCTGCTCGTGGACCAGCTGCTCCAGCAGGCCGACGGCGTCGGCGAACTCCGCGGCCTCGAGGAGCGCGGCGGCGAGGTCCTCGCGGGCGGCCAGCCGGGCCTCCTCCAGGCGCAGGGCCTCCCCGGAGGCGACGCCCTCGGCGAACTCGCCCCAGGCCTGTCCGCGCCACAGTGCCAGCGCCGGGCGGAGGGCAGCGACAGCCTCGGCGGGCCTCCCCGACGCCAGGGCGGCGCGGCCGCGGGCGTGCAGGTCGGTGAACCGGTCGGCATCCACGGCGCCCGCCGTGAGGTCGAGGACGTAGCCGGGCGCGACCGTCCGCAGCGACTCCCCGGCACGGCCCAGGGTGCGCCGCAGCCGGGCCACGGCCGTGTGGAGCGAGGCGCGTGGGTCCTGCGGCGGCCCGTCGGCCCAGAGCGCGTCGTACAGGCGCTCGGCAGTGACCGCCCGGCCGCGACCGAGCAGCAGCATGGCGAGCAGGGCGCGCTGGGTGCCGGCGGGTACGACGAGCCGGGAGCCGTCGAGGTGGACCTCGAGCGGGCCGAGGACGTCGAACGCCGGTCCGGCAGGCTGGGGGCGAGGCGGCATGGCGGTGCCCATTGAAGTCGCTGCCGGCTGGGCGCGCGACCTGATATGCACCACTGGTCAAGTCCGCTCTCGGCCGCAGGACGTGAACCGGGGGATCGGCCCGAGGCCGTGCCGCTGTGCTCCCGGCCCGCTCATGTCGCTGACCTTCTCTCACCCCGCCAGCCGGTAGAAGCGCCAGAACGGGAAGTCGATGCCGAGCTCCTCGCACCGCGCGAAGCCGGCCTCGCGGGCCCAGCGGCGCATGGTGGCCGACCGCAGCACGGTGCCGTTCGCCTCGACCGGGTCCTCGGCCATCGTGGCGGGCAGGCAGTGGGTCACGCTGAAGGCGTAGTTCAGCCGCTCCAGGCTGTCCCCGGGTGCGGTGAAGGAGTCGGCGACGCGTTCGTCGGCGACGAGCACGCTTCCGCCTTCCGCGAGCAGACCGCGGGCCGTCCGCAGAGCGCCCGCCGGGTCCCCCATGTCGTGCAGCGCCTCGAAGACGGTGACGAGCTGGAACCCCTCCTCGGTGGTGAGCGCGCCCGCGTCGCCGAGGTGGAACCGCACCCGGTCCTGCAGTCCCGCCTCACGGGCGGCGGCCTCGGCGGCGACCACGGAACCCTCGTCGAGGTCGACACCGACCACCTCGGCCTGAGGGTAGGCCCGCGCCATCGCGAGGGACGAGGTGCCGGTGCCGCAGCCGAGGTCCAGGATCCGGGCCCGCGGCATGGTGGAGAGCCGTTCGTGCACGTCGGCCACGGCCGGCAGCCACACCGAGCCGAGCTCGTGCAGGAACGCGGGCCGGTTCAGCGCCGCGATGCCGTCGCGGATCTCGGCGCCGTAGCCGGCGTAGGGCACCCCGCCACCGCGCCGGAACGCCTCCGGGAGGTGCTGCAGCGCGCGGCCCACGCCGGCGACCATGAGGGCGGGCCCGGGCGCGTAGTAGGGGCTCTCGCCGGCGGTGAGGACCTCCGCGTGGTCGGCCGCGAGGGTGTACCGGCGTCGCGACGCCTGCGGATCTCCGTCGTGCTCGAGGATGCCCGCCACCGCCTGCTGCTCCAGCCACTCGCGGGCGTACCGCTCGGAGATGCCCGCGTGCTCCGCGAGGCCGGCCGACGTCAGCGGCCCGTGGTCGGCGAGGGCGCGGTAGAGGCCGAGCTCCACGCCGAGGTAGAGCGTGAACATCTCCGCGGCCTCGACGGCGCCGTTGAAGATCCGCTCGCCGAGGGCCTCCCGGCGGTCGGGAAGGGTCGGCCCCGTGCCGTCCCGGGCGGGTTCGAGGGTGCTGGTCATGTCGTCCTCCTCTGAGTTCGTCGGTCACCAGCACGCTGGCGGAGGGTGCTGTCACCTCGGTGACACCCGCCTGACACGCACCCGCCCTATAGTTCGGCGGGAAACGTCCCTGGAGGACCCATGCAGCTTCTCGCCGACGTCTGGGAGGCGATCCCCGACCCCCTGCGGGACCCGGTCGCGCTCGCCGCGCCGTTCTTCCTGCTGCTCATCGCGCTCGAGGGGCTCGCGGCGTACCTCCTCGAGGACGAGCGTCCCGAGCCGAGGCGACGGGCCGCCGACGGCCGGGCGATGCCGCTGCCCGGCGGGTACGACCGCCGGGACGCCCTGGCGAGCATCGGGGCGGGCGTGGTCTCGGTGGTGACCATGTCGCTGTGGAAGTCGCTCGGCCTGGTCGGCTACGCCGTGCTGTTCGCCTACGTGGCCCCCTGGCAGCTGCCGGCGGACCGGTGGGGGAGCTGGGCGCTGGCGATCCTCGGCGTGGACTTCCTCTTCTACTGGGCGCACCGGACCGCGCACCGGGTGCGGGTGGTGTGGGCCACCCACCAGGCGCACCACTCCAGCGAGTACTTCAACTTCGCCACCGCCCTGCGGCAGAAGTGGAACAACTCCCACGAGCTGGTGATCTGGGCTCCGCTGCCGGTGCTCGGAGTGCCGCCGGCGCTGGTGTTCGCGGGGTTCTCGGTCAGCCTGGTCTACCAGTTCTTCGTCCACACCGAGCGGGTCGGCAGGCTGTGGCGGCCGGTGGAGCTCGTGCTCAACACGCCCTCCCACCACCGGGTGCACCACGGCAGCGACCCGGAGTACCTCGACCGCAACTACGGGGGCATCCTCATCGTCTGGGACCGCCTGTTCGGCTCGTTCCAGCAGGAGCTGCACCGTCCGACGTACGGGCTCACCACCCCGCTCGGCAGCTACAACCTGCTCCGCCTGCAGACCCACGAGTACGCCGCGATCGCCCGGGACGTGCGCCGTGCGCCGACGTGGCGGGAGAAGCTCGGCTACGTCCTCGGCCCGCCCGGCTGGCGCCCGTCGACGGCGCAGCTCGCCGCGGTGCGGAGGGATCAGGTGCCGCAGTAGGTCCGGTAGGGCCCGAAGCCGTCGGGAGCCGGCCGTGCGTAGCGCTCCAGGCCCGGGCGCTCGTCGTAGGGCGAGGTCACCGCGTCGAGCAGCCGCCGCAGCGGCTCCAGGCCGCCGGCGACCGCGGCGGTGAGCGCCTCCTCGACGAGGTGGTTGCGCGGCACGTAGACGGGGTTGACCCGGTCCATCGCCGCGGCGTCGGGGGTCAGCGCCCGCCAGCGCTCCAGCCAGCCGTCGAAGCCCGGTAGGTCCAGGACCATGCCCCGGGCCGGCTCCAGGTCCCCACGCGCTGCGGTGCCGAGTGCGCGGAAGAACGAGGTGTGGTCCGCCCGGCTCTCGCGCATGTGGACGACCAGGTCGTCGACGAGCCGCCCGGCGACCTCCTCGTCGAGACCCTCGGGAACGCCGAGCTTGGCGCGCATGCCGGCGGTCCAGGCGTCGCTGTACTGCCGCCGGAAGGCTGCGAGGGACTCCGTGGCGACGGCCGCCGCCTCGGCCTCGTCGTCGTCGAGCAGCGGCAGCAGGGACTCGGCGAGCCGGGCGAGGTTCCACTCCGCCACGACCGGCTGGTTGGCGTAGGCGTAGCGGCCGAGGTCGTCGATCGAGCTGAAGACGCCGGCCGGGTCGAAGGCGTCCAGGAACGCACAGGGCCCGTAGTCGATGGTCTCCCCGGAGATCGTCATGTTGTCGGTGTTCATCACGCCGTGGACGAACCCCACCAGCATCCAGCGCGCGACCAGGGCGGCCTGTGCCGCCACGACGTGCTCGAACAGGGCGCGGTAGGGCTGCGCGGTGTCGGCGGCGCCGGGATGGTGGCGCGCGATCGCGTGGTCGGCGAGGCGGCGGAGGAGTACGACGTCACCGGTGGCGCGTGCGTACTGGAAGCTGCCCACCCGCAGGTGTCCGGCGGCGACCCGGGCCAGCACCGCACCGGGCTGCGGGACGTCCCTGTGCACGGCGCGGCCGGTGGCGACGACGGCGAGCGAGCGGGTGGTGGGGACGCCGAGCGCGTGCATCGCCTCGCTGACGACGTACTCCCGCAGCATCGGGCCGACCGCCGCGAGGCCGTCGCCCCCGCGCGAGAACGGGGTCCGGCCGGAGCCCTTCAGGTGCAGGTCGCGCAGCCGGCCCGTGCGGTCGGTGAGCTCGCCGAGCAGCAGCGCCCGGCCGTCGCCGAGCCGGGGCGCGAACGTCCCGAACTGGTGACCGCCGTAGGCCTGGGCGACCGGGCTGGCGCCGTCGGGGAGCCGGGTCCCGACCAGCAGCCCGAGCCCCTCCGGCTCCCGCAGCGCCGCGGGGCTGAGCGCGAGCTCCTCTGCCAACGGCTCGTTGAGCACCAGCAGCCGCGGGTCGGGGACCTCGGCGGCCCGCCAGGCGATGCCCATCTCGGGCAGCTCGGCGGCGAAGCGGTCGCCGAGCAGGAAGGTCGGGGCGGGTGCGGAGGTCACCCGGTCAACGGTACGGGCGTGGGCGAGGCGGTCCCGGTCACCGGGGAGCTCCCCCGGGCCGCGCGGCGGTCGTGGCAGAGCCGACGGGCCTGACGGCAGACTGACCAGCGATGACCGTCCGGATCCCGCTCCTCGCCGCCATGGCCGCCAACGGCGCCGCGGGCACGCTGTTCGCCTGGAGCGTGCTGCTGCCGGCCCTCGGTGCCGACCTGGGCCGCGACCCCGACGACCTGGGTGTCGTGTTCTCCGCGGCCCTGGTCGCCTTCGCGCTCGCGATGCTCCTCGGGGGCCGCCTCGTCGACCGCAGCGGACCGCGGCGCGCGACGTCGGTGGCCGGGCTGCTCGCCGGCGCGGGGCTGGCGCTCGGCGCCGCGGCGCCGGGCGTGGCGACCCTCGTGCTCGGCGTCGGGGTTCTCTTCGGGCTCGGCTGCGGCCTCACCTACCTGGGTGTGGTGTCCTGGGCCAGCACCGCCCACGCGCCCGGACGGACCACCGAGGTGGCCCTGGTCGTGGCCGCCTACGCTGCCGGACCGGTCGCCGCCGCGCCCGTCGCCGCGGTGGTCGCGAACGAGGCCGGCTGGCGTGCAGCCCTGGCCCTCGCGGCGGTCGTGGTGCCCGGGGCCATCCTGCTCGGCGGCCGGGGTCTGCCCGTCCGGGTCGCCGCGAGTCCGGTCGGGGCGCCCGCCGGCCGGCACCCCGACGGCCGGCACCCCGACGACCGGGAGTCGTCGGGGACCGCCGCGGGTCCTGTCGGCGACACCCGCGCCCTCGCGGCGCTCTGGCTGATGTTCCTCGGAGGGGTGCTCCCGGGCCTGCTGGCGTTCGCCTACGCCGTACCGGTCGCCACCGAGCGCGGGCTCTCCGCAGCGACGGCCGGGCTGGTGGTCTCCGCGATGGCTGCCGGCAACCTCGCCGGACGACTGCTGCCCCCGGTGGTCACCGGCCGGTTCGGCCTGCTCCCCGTGCTGTGGGCGGCGACGGCGGTGCTGGCGGGTGCGGTGGTCGTGCTCGGCTGGTGGACCGCGCCCGGCGTGGTGCTGGTCGGGCTGCCGGTGCTGACGCTGCAGTACGGCCTGGTCTCGGCCCTCCTCCCGGCCGCCACCCGGCTCGTCACGGTGCCGGCCCGGTTCGCCACCGCCTACGGCCGGGTCTTCTCGTCGTTCGGCGTGGCGGGGATCGTCGGGCCCTACCTCGGCGCGGTGCTGCACCGCGGGGCGGACGGCTACACCGACGGGTTCCGGGCCTCGCTGCTGGCCGCAGGCCTGGCGGCAGGCGCACTCGGCGTCTACCAGTGGCGGCTGCGCGCTTGGGGCGATGTCCGCTCGCGGGGGGTCCCGCCGCACTAGGGTGAGGCCACGGCGGGAGTCGGACGTGAAGCTGTCGAGGTGAACCGTGGAGCGTGCGGAGCAGGTCAGCGGTCCGCTCGCGGTCGTCCGCGACCTCCACGACCTGGACCGGCTCGACGTGCTTGCCTCCTACGCCGAGGAGATGACCACGGCCACCGCCCGGCTGCTGGCCCGGGGCGTCGACGTCCTCGAGGTCACCCAGCTGGTGGCCCACGCCAACGACGTCCTGACCTCGCGGCTCCTGGCCCTCGCCGAGGAGCGGCTCGGCTCTGCGCCGTACGCCTACGCGTGGCTGGCGCTCGGCTCGCACGGCCGCGGCGAGCAGGTGCTGTCCAGCGACCAGGACAGCGCGCTGACGTACGGCGGACCTCGGCTCGGTCCCGGCGACCCCGACGACTACTTCGCCCGTCTGGCCGAGCCGGTCGTGGAGGGCCTGGCCCGGGCCGGCATCCCACGCTGCACCGGCGGCTACATGGCCACCGAGTGGCGCCATCCGCTGGAGACGCTCACCGGCTACGTCGAGCGGTGGGTCAACGACCCGCTGCCGAGCGCGCTGCTCAAGGCCGAGATCTTCCTCGACGTCCGGCCCGTGCACGGCGACCTCGACGTCGGACGCCTCGACGAGATCCTGGTGGCCGGGGGTCGTAGAGGCACCTTCCTCAAGCACATGGCGGCGGCCACGGTGACGTTCCGGCCGCCTGTGGTCATCTTCGGGCACCTGCACACCGACCACGGGTGGCTCGACATCAAGAAGAGCGGCACCGCGGCGATCGTCCTCCTCGCCCGCCTCTACGCGCTCGCCGCCGGCACCAACGCCCGGACCACCGCGTTGCGGCTGCGTGCCGCCGGGGCCGCCGGGACGTTGAGCCCCGACGGCGTCGAGCGGCTGGTCGGGGCCTACCGCACGTTGACCGGGCTGAGGCTGCGCCACCAGGTGGGACAGGTGCGCCGCGGCGAGCCGGTCGACAACCGGGTGCGGGTCGGCGACCTGTCCTCGGCCGACCGTCGTTCGCTGCGGGAGGCGATCCGGACCGTGCGGGTGATGCAGGAGATCACCGCACACCGCTACCAGACGCACACGGTGACGTGATGGGCCGTCCGGCGGACGAGCAGCGGACGAGGACGCGCCTGGTGGCCCTGGCCGTCGTCGCGTTCGCGCTGTTCAGCTACCCGATGCTGCGCGTCTTCGACCGTGACGTGATCGTCCTCGGCGTGCCGCTGGTGTGGCTCTACCTCTTCGTGGTGTGGGGGCTGCTGATCGTGCTGGTCGCGCTCACCACCAGGGAGCGCTGAGATGGTCCCGACGTGGGTCGTGGTCGCGGTGTCGGTCGCCTACCTCGGCGTGCTCTTCGCGATCGCCTGGTTCGGCGACCGGCGCGCCGCCCGCGGCCGGAGCGTGATCAGCAACGGCTACATCTATGCCCTGTCCATCGCCGTCTACGCCACCTCCTGGACCTACTACGGCAGCGTCGGCAGCGCCGCGGAGGGAGGCGTCGCCTGGCTGCCGATCTACCTCGGGCCGATGGTGGCGGTCATCCTCTGGTGGGTGGTGCTGCGCAAGATCATCCGGATCTGCAAGCGCGACCGGATCACCTCGCTGGCCGACTTCGTGTCCTCCCGCTACGGCAAGAGCCAGCTCCTCGGCGGCCTGGTCACCGTCATCGCCGTGCTCGGCCTGGTGCCCTACATCGCGCTGCAGCTGAAGGCCATCTCCACGACCTTCACCATCCTGCGGCACGACGGCGGCGCTGCCGCGGCGGCGGACGGCACGGTGCCGCTGTTGCAGGACACCGGCCTCTACGCCGCCCTGCTGCTGGCCGCGTTCACGATCGTGTTCGGCACCCGGCACCTCGACGCGACCGAGCGGCACGAGGGGATGGTCGCCGCGATCGCCTTCGAGTCGCTGGTGAAGCTGGTGGCCTTCCTGGTGGTGGGCGCCTGGGTCACCTACGGGCTCTTCGGCGGGTTCTCCGACGTCGTGGCACGTGCCGCCGCGCGTCCCGAGCTCGCCGAGCTGCTCACCCTCAGCCCGGGCACCGGCTACGCCACGTTCTTCTGGCTCACCGTGCTGTCCATGCTGGCCTTCCTGCTGCTGCCGCGGCAGTGGCAGGTGTCGGTGGTGGAGAACGTCGACGAGCGGCACCTGCGGACGGCGATGTGGCTGTTCCCCACCTACCTGCTGCTGATCAACCTGTTCGTGCTGCCGGTCTCCCTCGGGGGACTGCTCACCTTCGGCTCCGGCGAGGTCGACGCCGACACGTTCGTGCTGGCGCTGCCGATGGCCGAGCAGAAGCCGTTGCTGGCGCTGCTCGTGTTCGTCGGTGGCCTCTCCGCCGCCACCGGCATGGTGATCGTCGAGACCATCGCGCTCTCCACGATGGTGTCGAACTCGTTGGTGATGCCGCTGCTGCTGCGCAGCAGGGGAGCGCTTCGCGGCCGGGGCGACCTCGGACGGCTGGTGCTGCTGGTGCGGCGGGTGACGATCGTGGTGCTGCTGCTGCTGGGCTTCGTGTACTTCCGCGTCGCCACCGAGGCCCTCGGGCTGGTGCAGATCGGCCTGATCTCCTTCGCGGCGGTGGCACAGTTCGCTCCGGCCGTCCTCGGCGGCCTGTACTGGAAGGGCGCCACCCGCGCCGGTGCGATCTCGGGCCTGCTCGCCGGCATCGCCATGTGGGCGTACACGTTGCTGCTGCCGTCGTTCTCCGACTCGGGCTGGATGTCGCCCGAGCTGCCGTCCGAGGGACCCTTGGGGATCGGGCTGCTCGCGCCGCACGCGCTGTTCGGCCTCGACGGGCTCGACCCGGTCGGCCACGCCATGCTGTGGAGCATGCTCGCCAACGTCGGCGTGATGGCCGGTGTGTCCCTGTTCAGCCGCCCCGGGCCCGTGGAGCACGTGCAGGCGGCGGTCTTCGTCGACGCGATGCGGCGACCGTCCGGGACCCCGGAACCACCGCTGCTGCGCGGCGAGGCGACGGTCGGCGCGCTGCGCGGCCTCCTCGAACGGTTCGTCGGGTCGCAGGGAGCCCGGGACGCCCTGTCGTCGTACGCCGCGCGCACCCACGCGGACGTGGCCCCGGAGGCGGCCGCGGACGCCGAGCTGATCCGGCACGTGGAGACCATGCTCGCGGGCTCCGTGGGCTCGGCCTCGGCGCGGGTGATGGTCTCCTCCGTCGTCTCGGAGGAGCCGCTGGGCATGAGCGAGGTGATGGAGATCCTCGACGAGGCCTCGCAGGTGCGTGCCTACAGCCGTGCGCTGGAGGTCAAGTCACGCGAGCTGGAGCAGGCCACCGCCGGGCTGACCGAGGCCAACGAGCGGCTGCAGGAGCTCGACCGGCTCAAGGACGACTTCGTCTCCACCGTCACCCACGAGCTGAGGACGCCGCTGACGTCGATCCGCGCGTTCTCGGAGATCCTGCTCGACAACCCCGACCTCGACACCGACGAGCGCCAGCGGTTCCTGGAGCCGATCGTGGAGGAGACCGAGCGGCTGACCCGGCTGGTCAACCAGGTGCTCGACCTGGCCAAGCTCGAGTCCGGCGCTGCCGAGTGGCGCGTGGGCCCGGTCGACGTACGCCGTCTCGTGGAGGCCTCCACGTCGGCGACCGCGCAGCTGTTCCGCGACCGCAACGTGACGCTGGACATAGACTTCCCCGAGACCGTGCCGCCGGTGGCCGCCGACGCGGACCGGGTGACACAGGTGCTGGTGAACCTGCTCGGGAACGCCGTGAAGTTCGCCGACCCCGGGCAGGGGCGGGTGCGGGTCGGCGTCCTCGTGCTCGACGGCGAGGTGCGGGTGGACGTGGAGGACAACGGGGCGGGGATCCCCGAGGAGGACCGCGCGGTCGTCTTCGACAAGTTCCGCCAGGGTGGCGACACCCACCGGGACCGGCCGCCCGGCACCGGCCTGGGGCTGCCGATCAGCCGGGAGATCATCGACCACCTCGGCGGACGGCTGTGGGTGGCGGACCGCCCCGGACCGGGCGCGACCCTGTCGTTCACGCTGCCGGTGGCGGGAGCGGGGACGCCATGACCCGACGGATCCTGATCGTCGACGACGAGCCGAACATCGTCACGTCGCTGGAGTTCATCATGCGCAAGCGCGGCTTCGAGACCGCCGTGGCCCGCGACGGCGAGGAGGCCCTCGCGGAGGTCGAGCGGTTCCGCCCCGACCTGGTGCTCCTGGACACGATGATGCCGCGGCGCGACGGGTACGAGGTGTGCCAGACGCTGCGCTCGTCGGGGTGGACCGACCTGAAGATCGTGATGCTCACCGCCAAGGGCCGCGAGACCGAGGTCGCCAAGGGCCTCGCGGTGGGCGCCGACTCCTACCTCACCAAGCCGTTCTCGACGCGCGACCTGGTCGAGCACGTCACCGAGCTGCTTGCGGGGGACGCGGGATGACCCCCCGGCTGCCCGGGCGGCAGTGGCTGACCGTCGCCGGGATCGCGGCCTACGCCGTGACCGCCGGCGCCGGGCTGGCCTGGCTGCTGCTGTCGGGCACCGACCCCTCGGCGGTGGTGGTCCTCGCGGTCCTCGCGGTGGTCGGTCTCGTCGGCCTGCTGGTGCGCACCCTCGGGCGTACGACGTCCACGGTGCGCCGCATGGTCGGCGACACCGCCGTGATCCTCGACGCGAACCCGGGGCACCGGGTCGATCCCGTCGGGTCCGGAGACCTGCGTCCCCTGGTGCACGCGTTCAACCGGCTCGCGGAGCGGCACGAGACGGCGTTGCGCGAGGCTGAGGGGCGCGCCGAGGCCGCCCGGCGGGACATGGAGTCCGAGCGCAACCGTCTCGCGGCCCTGATGGCGCAGCTGACGGTCGCGGTCATCGCGTGCAACAGCGAGGGCCGGATCCTGCTGTACAACGAGGCGGCGCGGTCGCTGTTCGGCGACGCGCCGATCGGACTGGGACGTTCGGTGTTCGGGGTGGTCGACCGTGGACTCTTCGCGCACGCCGCTGCCCGGCTCACCGCCGGCCGCGAGGTCGCCTACACCGCGACCACCCTGCACGGCGACCGGCTGGTCCGGGTCCGGGCCACCCTGGTCCCGGAGCCGGGTGCCGACGGGGCGGGGACCGGTCCGGGGTTCGTGCTCGCGCTCGAGGACCTGACCCGGGAGGTGCGCGCAGGTGACGAGCGCGAGCGTCTGCTGCGCACGATGACCGAGGTCACCCGCGCCTCCCTGGGCAGCATCCGGGCCGCGGCCGAGAGCGTCCTGGACTTTCCCGACCTGACCGTCGAGGAGCGGCGGCGGTTCCTCGAGATCGTGAGCGTCGAAGCGGAGCGGCTGGGACGGCGTATCGACGAGCTCCCGTCCGGCCCCGAGGCCCGCACCGAGGACCGGGTGGTGACCGACATCGCCGGGGAGGACCTGGTCGCGCTGGTCGCCGGGGAGCTGACCCGGGCCGGGCTCGGGTGCGAGGCCGCGGACGTGCCGGGCGAGGTGTGGGTGCGGGCCGACGGGCACGCGGTCGCCCGTGCGGTCGCCTCGCTGGCCGTCCGTCTCCGCGAGCACCAGGACGTCGGAGCCGTGGTGCTCGACCTCGCCGGGACCGCCCGGCACGGCCAGCTCGACGTGCGGTGGCGGGGCCGTCCCCCTGCCTCCTCGGAGGTGGAGGCCTGGCTCGACGACCCGCTGGCCGGGGACGGGACCCCGACGCCGCGTGACGTGGCGGAGCGGCACGGGGGCGGCATCTGGGCCGGCGACCTCGGGGAGGGCACGGCCTACCTGCGGGTGCTGCTGCCCCTGGCCGCGCCCGCCGACCGCGCCGCCCTGCCGCTGCCGCGGCCGGAGGTGGCCAGCCGGCCGGAGTTCTACGACTTCGACCTCTTCCGGGCAGTGCCACGCGCGGCCGACCTGTCGGCACAGCGGCTCGAGGACCTGGTGTTCACGGTCTTCGACACCGAGACCACAGGCCTGGACCCGGCCGGCGGGGACCGGGTGATCTCGATCGGCGCGGTGCGCGTGGTCAACGGCCGGGTGCTGCGGCAGGAGACGTTCGAGCGGCTGGTGCAGCCCCGGCGACCGGTGCCCGCCGCGTCCACGGCCATCCACGGCATCACCTCGGAGATGCTCCGGGGACAGCCGCCGATCACCGAGGTGCTGCCGGGATTCCTCCGGTTCGCCGAGGACACCGTGCTGGTCGGCCACAACGTCAGCTTCGACCTGCAGTTCCTGAAGCTGTCGGACGCAGCGGCCGCCGCGGACCTCGACCGGCCCGCCCTGGACACGCTGCTGCTGCACGCGGCGCTGCACCCCGAGCACGGCGACCACTCGCTCGACTCGATCGCCGAGCGGCTCGGTATCAGCGTGGTCGGCCGGCACACCGCCCTCGGTGACGCCCTGGTGACGGCGGAGGTGTTCGTCGCCCTCACCACGATGCTGCGCAACCAGGGCGTGGAGACGCTCGGGGCCGCGCTGGACCTGGCGCAGGCCACCTACGAGGCCCGCGTGGACCGGCGGCTGTACGGCAGCTGACCGAGCCTCGGCGACCGCGTGGTCACGAGGAGGAGCGGGTGCCCTCCTGCCACAGGCGTGCCGCGGCGACGGCGGCGACGACACCGCCGCCGAGGGTCAGCACCAGGCCGGCGCCGGGCATCCAGCCGGTCGCTCCGACCAGCGTGAACAGGTGTACGGCCTGCCACAGCGGCAGGCCGACGGCCACCACCGCGAGGATCGCCGCGTGCACCGCGACCACCCGCGGCGCACGGACGATCGCGCCGGCGATGCCGAGGAAGGAGGCGTACAACGTCCACAGCCCGGCGCCCCGGATGCCCAGGACGCTGCCGGCTCCCGAGTAGATCCACGGCAGGAAGGCGCCGACGAGGATCATCAACGAGCCGCCGAGCAGGTGCAGGGACGACCGGCTGCGGCGTGCTGCACGTGGGCGTGCTGCGCTCATGGTTGCCATCCAAGCACTGTAGGTAGCCCCCGCCCGGCAGCGGCGCCGCAGCCGCGGGGGTGCGACGAGCGGCGGTTGTGCTGCGGCCAGCGGTCGTGCGCGGACCAGACCGCCCCCGCGCAGGCCACGCTGCCCGCCGCCGATCGCAGGTATCCGACCGCCCGGCGATTGATGTGACCGAGGTCACCCGAGGGTATTGACCGCTTCCCGGCCGCTCGGTTTCCTTCGTCGACAGGCTCCCGCACCTCGGAGTCGACAGGTCCCCCATGCAAGGGAGTTCGCAATGGATGCGCAACAGCGCCAGGAGTACTGGCGCAAGAACCTCCGCCTGATGGCGGTCCTCCTGACGATCTGGGCGCTGGTGTCCTTCGGTGCCGGGATCCTCTTCGTCGAGCCGCTCAACAACATCGAGATCATCGGCTACCCGCTCGGCTTCTGGTTCGCCCAGCAGGGCTCGATCATCACCTTCGTCATCCTGATCGCCGTCTACGTCTGGCGGATGGACAAGCTCGACGCCGAGTACGGCATCGACGAGTACGAGGAGGAGGTGCACCACTCATGAGCACCATCCAGGTCTGGACCCTCGTCTTCGTCATCATCACGTTCAGCATCTACATCTACATCGCCTACGCGAGCCGGGTGAGCACCACCTCGGGCTTCTACGTCGCCGGCGGGGGCATCCCCGCGCCCGCCAACGGTGCCGCGATCGCGGCGGACTGGATGAGTGCGGCCTCGTTCATCTCGATGGCCGGCATCGTCGCGTTCGCCATGAACGGCTACGGCGGCTCGGTCTACCTGATGGGGTGGACCGGCGGCTACGTCCTCCTGGCGCTGCTGCTGGCGCCGTACCTGCGCAAGTTCGGGAAGTACACGATCCCCGACTTCGTGGGTGACCGCTACAACGAGACCGCACGCCTGGTCGCGGTCCTCGCCGCGATCGTCGTGTCGTTCGTCTACGTCGCCGGCCAGATGGCCGGTGTCGGTGTGGTGTTCCAGCGGTTCCTGGGGGTCACGACCGAGGTGGGCGTGGTCATCGGCATGGTGATCGTGTTCTTCTACGCCGTCCTCGGCGGCATGAAGGGCATCACCTGGACCCAGGTGGCGCAGTACACCGTCCTGATCATCGCCTACCTGATCCCGGTGGTCGCGATCTCCACCAAGCTGACCGGCATGCCGATCCCGCAGATCGGCTTCGGTGACATTCTCACCGAGCTCGACGGGCTGCAGACCGACCTCGGCTTCGGCGCCTACACCGCGGCGTTCTCCACCACCAGCATGGCGAACATGGTGCTGATCACCGCCTCGCTGATGTTCGGCACCGCCGGCCTGCCGCACGTGATCGTCCGGTTCTACACCGCCAAGAGCGTCCGTGCGGCGCGGTTCTCGGCCCTGTGGGCGCTGTTCTTCATCTCGCTGCTCTACACCACCGCTCCGGCGATCGGCGCGTTCAGCAAGCTGAACTTCATCCAGCAGATCAACGGCACAGCGTTCGGTCAGACGCCGAACTGGTTCAACACCTGGGCCGACGTCGGCCTGATCACCGGCGTGGACGGTGGCGCCATCGTGGACCTCAACGGCAACGGCGTCATCGACTTCGTCGGCGGCGAGGCGAACGAGATCCTGGTCAACAACGACATCATCGTGCTGGCCGCGCCGGAGATCGCCGGCCTGCCGGCGCCGATCGTCGGCCTGGTCGCCGCCGGTGCGCTGGCTGCGGCGCTCTCCACGGCCTCGGGGCTGCTCCTGGTGATCTCGTCCGCGGTCGCCAACGACGTCTACTTCAAGAAGATCAACCCGGCCGCCACCGAGGCGCGGCAGCTCCTGGTCGGCCGGATCGCGATGGCCGGTGCGATCGTCGTCGCCGGGTACCTGGGGATCAACCCTCCCGGATTCGTGGCGCAGGTGGTCGCCTTGGCCTTCGGTCTGGCGGCGGCGAGCTTCTTCCCGATCCTGGTGCTCGGCATCTTCTGGAAGAAGACGACCGCCGTCGGTGCGACCGCAGGCCTGATCGCGGGCCTCGGCACCACCATGCTGTACATGCTGTGGACCATCGACATCTACGGCAACAGCGCCGGCATCTGGAACATCCCCGAGACCGGCTTCGGCACGGTGGGCATGCTGATCAACTTCGTGGTGACGATCGCGGTCTCCACGTTCACCAAGAAGCCCTCGCCGCTCATGCAGGAGCTCGTCGAGGAGATCCGCTACCCGGGCAAGACCCGGCTGGTCGCGGCCCACGCGGAAGGCCACCTGGAGGACGCCCTCGGCGATGAGGGAACTCCGCCGCGTGACACCGGGGAGCACTGACCCCGGCCGCACGGACCCGGCCCGCCCACCTGCCACGTCGCGGTGGGCGGGCCGACGTCTGTCCGGGCTCGTCCGGAGGTGACAGAGTGGGGGCGATGAGGGCTGCCTTGCTGGTCACCTGCGTGAACGACGCGATGTTCCCCGACGTCGGCCGGGCGACGGTCTCGTTGCTGCGCCGGCTCGGGGTGGAGGTGGACTTCCCCCTCGCCCAGACCTGCTGCGGGCAGCCGATGGTGAACACCGGCTACCTCGACGAGGCGGTGCCCGTGGTTCGCGGCTTCGTGCGCGCCTTCGAGGGGTACGACGTCGTGGTGACGCCGTCGGGGTCGTGCGCAGGATCGGTCCGTCACCAGCACCAGGTCGTCGCGCGTCGCGCCGGGGACCGGGGTCTGGCGCGGGCGGTGGCGGAGACGTCGCCGCGCACCTACGAGCTGAGCGAGTTCCTCGTGGACGTGCTGGGGCTGACCGACGTGGGCGCGTCGTTCCCGCACACGGTGACCTACCACCCGACCTGCCACTCACTGAGGATGCTCGGCGTGGGAGACCGGCCGCGGCGGCTGCTGGAGGCGGTCCAGGGGCTGCGGCTGGTGGAGCTGGCGCAGGCGGAGGAGTGCTGCGGCTTCGGCGGAACGTTCGCGGTCAAGAACGCCGAGGTCTCGGTGGCGATGGGCGCGGACAAGGCACGCCACGTCCGGGACACCGGTGCGGAGGTGCTGGTGGCCGGTGACTCCTCGTGCCTGATGCACATCGGTGGGGTCCTGTCGCGCCAGCGGTCGGGGGTCCGGTCGATGCACCTGGCCGAGGTGCTGGCGAGCACGGGGGAGTGAGCAGATGACCGGTACGTTCCTCGGGATGCCGCCGTTCCCGGCCGCGGCCCGGGAGGCGCTCGCGGACACGCAGCTGCGTCGCAACCTGGCCCATGCGACCGGGACGATCCGCGCCAAGCGGGCCCGGGTGGTCGGCGAGGTCGGGGACTGGGAGGAGCTGCGGGCCGCCGGTGCGGCGGTCAAGGACGACACCCTGCTGCACCTCGACGAGCACCTGCTGCGGCTGGAGGAGACGCTCACCGCGGCGGGCGCGACCGTGCACTGGGCTCGCGACGCCGCCGAGGCCTGCCGGATCGTGGCCGAGGTCGCCAAGGGCCACGGGGTCGAGGAGGTGGTCAAGGTCAAGTCGATGGCCACCGCCGAGATCCAGCTCAACGAGGCGCTCGAGGCCGAGGGGATCGCGGCCTGGGAGACCGACCTCGCCGAGCTGATCGTGCAGCTCGGCGACGACCTGCCGTCGCACATCCTGGTGCCGGCGATCCACCGCAACCGTGCGGAGATCCGGGAGATCTTCCGCCGCGAGATGGGGCGGGCGGGTCGGCCGGCGCCGGCCGACCTCACCGACGAGCCGGCCCGGCTGGCCGAGGCGGCCCGGCTGCACCTGCGCGAGAAGTTCCTGCGGGCGCGGGTGGCGGTCTCGGGCGCGAACTTCGCGGTCGCCGAGACCGGGACGCTGGTGGTGGTGGAGTCCGAGGGCAACGGCCGGATGTGCCTGACCCTGCCGGAGGTGCTGGTGTCGGTGGTCGGCATCGAGAAGGTGGTGCCGACCTGGGGAGACCTGGACGTGTTCCTGCAGCTGCTGCCCCGGTCGAGCACCGGCGAGCGGATGAACCCCTACACCTCGACCTGGACCGGGGTCACGCCCGGGGACGGACCGCAGGAGGTGCACGTGGTGCTGCTGGACAACGGCCGCACCCGCGCCCTGGCCGACGAGGTGGGCCGGCAGGCGCTGCGGTGCATCCGCTGCTCGGCGTGCCTGAACGTGTGCCCGGTCTACGAGCGCACCGGTGGGCACGCCTACGGGTCGGTCTACCCCGGTCCCATCGGGGCGATCCTCAACCCGCTGCTGAAGGGTGTCGGGGTCGACGAGCAGACCGACTCGCTGCCCTACGCCTCCAGCCTGTGCGGCGCCTGCTTCGAGGCGTGCCCGGTGCGCATCGACATCCCCTCGGTGCTCGTCGACCTCCGCGCACAGGTCGTCGACGCCCGTCGCGGCTCCCGGAGGCATGTCGGCGAGGCGGCGGCGATGAGGGGGGCGTCCTGGGCGTTGGCCTCCGGCGACCGGCTCGGTGCGGCGGAGCGGGCGTCGGGCCTCCTCGGCCGAGCGGCCGGTGCGCTGGGACGTCGTACCCTCCCCGGAGGCCGGCCCGCGCTCGGGCGGCTGCCCTGGCCCTTCTCCGCCTGGACCGACGCCCGCGACCTCCCCACGCCCCCGGCGGAGTCCTTCCGCACCTGGTGGAAGCGCACCGCAGGGGGCCGCCGGTGAACGCCCGGGAGGAGATCCTCGGCCGGGTCCGCGCCGCCCTCGAGGGCAGCGACCGGTCCCCGGTGCCGGTGCCGCGCGGCTACCGGCAGGCCGCCGCGCCGCCGGACGCCGTGACGCTGTTCTGCGAGCGGGTCGCCGACTACCGCGCGACGGTCGTCCGCTGCACGCAGGAGCAGGTGCCCGGTCGCGTCGCGGCCGCGCTCGAGGGAGCTACCCGCGTCGTGGTCCCCGACGGACTGCCCTGGAGGGTCGACGGTGCCGTGACCGACACGGGGCTCTCCGCGGCGGACCTCGACGGGGTCGACGCGGTCGTCACCGCCGCCACCGTCGGGATCGCCGAGACCGGCACCCTGGTGCTCACCCACGGCGCCGGCGAAGGGCGGCGGGCGCTGTCCCTCGTGCCGGACCGGCACGTGTGCGTCCTCCGCGCCGACCAGGTGGTGCCCGGCGTGCCCGAGGCCGTCGCCCGTCTCGACCCGACCCGGCCGACCACCTGGATCAGCGGCCCCTCGGCGACCAGCGACATCGAGCTGGACCGGGTCGAGGGCGTCCACGGCCCCCGCGACCTCCACGTCATCGTGGTCGGGGAACCGCCCGCCCAGGAGTGAGCCGCGCGGTCCCCGCGCAGTAGATTCCCCGCAGACCGCACCGCACCGACGCACCGGGAGAACCGCATGGCCTACTACGTGCTCGAGTACACCTACGGCGACATGGAGACCCGGTCCCGGGTGCGCCCCCGCCACCTGGAGTACATGACCGGCCTCAACGCCGAGGGCAAGGTGGTGATGGCCGGCCCGGTGGGCGACGGCGCCGGTGCGATGGTGGTCTACGAGGCGCCCTCGGAGGACGAGGTGCGTCGCCTGGTCGACGAGGACCCCTACACGCTCGAGGGCGTGGCGGTGGAGACGTCGCTGCGGGAGTGGAACGTGGTCATCCCGTCCCGCGGCTGACAGCCGCAAACCGACCGAGAGGAGCTCCGCTGTGAGCGAGTTCGACGAGAAGGCCGCGACCTGGGACGACGACCCGGCGAAGGCGGAGCGTGCCCGCGTCGTCGCCGAGGCGATCCGCGCGGCCGCCGCGGTCCCGGAGCACGCCCGCGTGCTCGACGTCGGGGCCGGCACCGGCCTGCTGTCCGAGCAGCTGGCCGGACACGTCGGTGCGCTGACGCTGGTCGACCCCTCGAGCGGGATGCGCGAGGTCGCTGCCGCGAAGGCGTCGTCGGGACGGCTGCCCGCGGACACGCGGATCTGGGACCTCGACCTGGCTGCGGACCCGCTGCCCGAGGAGGAGTTCGACCTCGTCGTCACGCTGATGACCCTGCACCACGTCCCCGACGTCTCGCGGGTCCTCGCCGCGTTCACCGAGCTTCTCGCCCCGGGCGGACGGGTGGCGATCGTGGACCTGGCCGCCGAGGACGGGTCCTTCCACGGGGAGGGCTTCGCCGGGCACCACGGCTTCGAACCAGCCGACCTGGCGCGGCAGCTCACCGCGCTGGGCCTGGTCGACGTGCAGGTGCGGCCCGAGGTGCACGAGGTCGAGAAGGAGGGGCGGCACTACCCGCTGTTCCTGCTGACCGCCGCGAAGGCCGCCGGCTGAGAGGTCCGGCCCGGCTCAGCGCGCGCGGGGACCCCAGGACACGGTGCGGGCGGCCACGGCGATCTGGTCGGCCAGGTCGTCGTGACCGTCGCGGACCAGGCCCGAGGTGACCCGGATCCACCCGTGCGGCTCGGGCAGGACGGCGTAGGGCGTGCCGGCGCTGACGCCGACGCCCTGGCTGGCCAGCCGGACGATGGCGGCCGGCTCGTCCTGGACGGGTACCCAGACGTTCATGCCCTCCGCACCGCCGACGGACACCTGCCGGGCGGCGAGGGCGTCGACGAGCAGACGCCGCCGGCGCAGGTACTCCTCGCCGGCGCTCCGGACCTGGCCGACGGCGGCGTCGTCGGTGAGCAGGCCGACCAGGATCCGCTGGAGGAGCCGGCTGCTCCAGCCCTGTCCCAGGTGCCGCCTGCTGTCGAGCCGCCGGACCAGCTCGGCCGGACCGCTGAGCGCCGCGAGGCGGAGGTCGGGTCCGTGGGACTTGGAGAAGCTGCGCACGTGCAGGGTGCGGCCGGGCAGCCACTCGCCCAGGCTCAGGGCCGGGCTGGGGGAGAGCCCGTGCGCGGAGTCGTCCTCGACCAGCAGCGTGGCGGTCGGCTCCAGCAGGACGGCCAGCCGCTCCGCGCGGCGCCGCGACATGGTGACCCCGGTCGGGTTCTGCGCGCGCGGCTGGACCAGCACCGCCGTCACCGGCGCGGACATCGCCTCCTCCAGCGCGGCGGGCACCAGACCCTCCTCGTCGAGGGGCACGCCGACCACCTCGACGGACAGCGCCTCCAGCAGGTCGAGCAGCGGCGGGAAGCACGGGTGCTCGACGACGACCCGGTCCCCGAAGCGGAGCAGTGAGCGGGTGACCAGGTCGAGCGCGTCCATCGCCCCGTCGACGACGGTGATCCGCTCCGCGGCGTAGGGCCAGTCGCCGCGCAGCAGCTCGGCGAGCTCGGGGACGACCGGGTCCTCCAGGTAGCTGCTCGGCGTGCCGGCCCGGTCCAGCCGGGCCAGGGCTGCGCCGAGCGTGGGCAGCAACGCCTCGTCGGGTACGCCGGTGGACAGGTCGCGTGCGAGCGGGGCCGGCTGGTCGAGGGCACGGCGGTACCTGCCACCGTCGGTCCGGGCCGTGTCGAGGACCGTGGTGCCCCGCCGTCCGTCGGTGGCGACCACGCCGGAGCGGACCAGGAGACCCCAGGCGGCGGAGACCGTGGTGGGGGAGAGCGCCAGCTCCCGGGCGACGGTGCGGATCGGGGGCAGCTTGGTGTCGGGGACGAGGGCTCCCTCGGCGACGGCGCGGCTCACCGCGGTGGCGAGCGCGCGCGAGGTCGGTTCGTCCAGGCGCTCCTCGAGCGCCGACAGCATGGCTCGCACGTTTTGTAACATAACATTCGGGTCTTTGTGTCAGGCCTCGGCGTACTTAGGCTGAGGCCCATGACCAAGCGCATCTCCCACTGGATCGACGGGCAGCTCGTTCCCGGCACCTCCGGCCGCACCTCGCCCGTGTTCAACCCCGCCACCGGCGAGCAGACCGCGGAGGTCGAGCTCGCCGGCGCCGACGACCTGAAGAAGGCGGTGGAGAGCGCCCGGGCGGCGGCCCGGTCCTGGCGCGAGGCGTCGCTGTCGAAGCGTGCGGGCGTGCTGTTCGCGTTCCGCGAGCTGCTCAACGAGCGCTCCGACGAGCTGGCGCAGATCGTCACCGCCGAGCACGGCAAGGTGCTGGCCGACGCCGCCGGGGAGATCGCCCGCGGCCTGGAGAACGTCGAGTTCGCGACCGGCGTACCGCACCTGATGAAGGGCGGGTTCTCCGAGCAGGCCGCCACGGGCGTGGACGTGTACTCCATCCGCCAGCCGCTCGGCGTGGTCGCCGGCATCACGCCGTTCAACTTCCCGGCGATGGTGCCGCTGTGGATGATGGCCAACGCGGTCGCCACCGGGAACGCGTTCGTGCTCAAGCCCAGCGAGAAGGACCCCTCGGCGGCGCTGTTCCTGGCGCAGCTGTGGAAGGAGGCCGGGCTACCCGACGGCGTCTTCACCGTGCTGCAGGGCGACAAGGAGGCCGTCGACGGCCTGCTCACCCACCCCGACATCGCGGCGGTCAGCTTCGTGGGCTCGACCCCGATCGCGCGCTACATCTACGAGACCGGCACCAGGAACGGCAAGCGCGTCCAGGCGCTCGGTGGCGCCAAGAACCACATGGTGGTGCTGCCCGACGCCGACCTCGACCTGGCTGCCGACGCCGCGGTGTCGGCTGCCTACGGGGCGGCCGGCGAGCGGTGCATGGCGATCTCGGTGACGGTCGCGGTGGGCGACATCGCCGACGAGCTCGTGGACCGGATCGCCCAGCGGATGCCCAAGCTGAAGATCGGCGACGGGGCCGAGGCCGGCACGGACATGGGTCCGCTGATCACCGCCGAGCACCGGGACAAGGTCGCCGGCTACATCGAGGCCGGCGCGCAGGCCGGGGCGCGGGTCGTCGTGGACGGCCGGCAGGCCGACGTTCCCTCGCGCGGCTTCTTCCTCGGCACCACGCTGATCGACGACGTGAAGCCGGACATGACCGTCTACACCGACGAGATCTTCGGCCCCGTGCTGTCGGTGGTGCGTGCGGAGACCTACGACGAGGCGCTGGAGATCATCAACTCCAACCAGTACGCCAACGGCACCGCGATCTTCACCCGCGACGGCGGCGCCGCCCGGCAGTTCCAGTTCGACGTCGAGGTCGGCATGGTCGGCGTCAACGTCCCGATCCCCGTCCCGGTGTCGTACTACTCCTTCGGCGGCTGGAAGAGCTCCCTCTTCGGCGACCAGCACATGTACGGCCCCGAGGGGATCAGCTTCTACACCCGCGGCAAGGTGGTCACCTCGCGCTGGCCGGACCCGGCCACCTCGCAGGTCGACCTCGGCTTCCCGCGCACCCGCTGACCACGAGGCAAGGAGCCCCACCATGACGTCCGAGTCCTTCCTGCCCGGCGGTCTCCCGGAGGAGCAGGTCCGTCGCGACGACCGTGCGCACGTGTTCCACTCCTGGTCCGCGCAGGCGCAGATCGACCCGCTGCCGATCGCCGAGGCCCGCGGCTCGCACTTCTGGGACTACGAGGGGAAGAAGTACCTCGACTTCTCCTCGCAGCTGGTCAACGTCAACATCGGCTACCAGCACCCCGGGCTGGTCGCCGCGATCCAGGAGTACGCCGGTCGCCAGTGCACGATCGCTCCGTCGTTCGCCAACGACATGCGCTCCGAGGCCGCCCGGATGCTGGCCGAGCTGGCCCCCGGCGACCTGGACAAGGTGTTCTTCACCAACGGCGGCGCGGACGCCAACGAGCACGCCATCCGGATGGCGCGGCTGCACACCGGCCGGCACAAGGTGCTGGCCACCTACCGCAGCTACCACGGCGCGACGTCGGGGGCGATCACGCTCACCGGCGACCCGCGGCGCTGGGGCTCGGAGCCCGGCATGCCCGGCGTGGTGCACTTCTGGGGCCCCTACCTGTACCGGTCGGCCTTCCACGCGCAGACCGAGGAGGAGGAGACCGCCCGGGCGCTGCAGCACCTGCGCGACACCCTCATGGTCGAGGGGCCGGCCACGGTCGCCGCGATCGTCCTGGAGCCGGTCGTCGGCACCAACGGCATCCTGGTCCCGCCGCCGGGCTACCTCGAGGGCGTCCGCGCGCTCTGCGACGAGTACGGCATCCTGCTCATCGCCGACGAGGTGATGGCCGGCTTCGGCCGCTGCGGCGAGTGGTTCGCCGTCGACCACTGGGGCGTGACGCCGGACCTGATCACCTTCGCCAAGGGCATCAACTCCGGCTACGTCCCGCTCGGCGGGGTGCTCATCTCGCACCGGGTGGCGGCCACCTTCGACGACCGTCCCTACCCCGGCGGGCTGACCTACTCCGGCCACCCGCTGGCGTGCGCCTCGGCGGTGGCCTCGATGAACATCATGCGCGAGGAGGGCATCGTCGAGCACGCCCGCGCCCTGGGCACCGACGTGATCGGCCCCGCGCTGGCCAAGCTCGCCGAGAACCACCCCAGCGTCGGCGAGGTCCGCGGGCTCGGGGTGTTCTGGGCCCTGGAGCTGGTCCGGGACCGGGAGACCCGCGAGCCGCTGGTGCCCTACAACGCCGCCGGCGCCGACGCGGCCCCGATGAACGAGCTCGCGGCCGAGTGCAAGAAGCAGGGGCTGTGGCCCTTCGTGCACTTCAACCGAACCCACGTCGTCCCTCCCTGCACCACCACCGCGGAGGAGGCCGCCGAGGGGATCGAGATCCTCGACGAGGCGCTGACCGTGGCCGACCGGTACTACACCGGCTCCTGAGGCCGGTGTCCCGAGCGCCCCGGCCTGCGGGCGCTCGGGACCTCTGCCTCTCCTGCCCTCCGACCACCCGGTGATGCACTGGGAGGTAGGCATGGAGGGAGCGCACCGTGGGGTTCTTCCGAGTCGTGGCCCTGGATCTCGACGGCACCCTGACCACGGATGGGCGGCTGTCGGCGACGGCGCTGGCGGCGGTGGACCAGGCCCGCGGCGACGGGCTCGTCGTGCTGCTGGTCACCGGGCGGATCCGGGCCGAGCTGGAGGAGGAGTTCCCCGGGATCACGGCGCACTTCGACGGGGTCGTGCTGGAGAACGGGGCAGTGGCCGTCATCGGGGGGCGCTCGCGGCGGCTGTGCCCACCGGTGGACCCGGAGCTGGCCGAGCGGCTCGACGCGCGCGGCGTCCCGGTCCGACGCGGTGAGGTCCTGCTCGCGGTGGACGGCGTCCACTCGCCGGCGGTGGCCGACGCGATCGCCGAGCTGGAGCTGGACTGCCAGATCGTGCACAACCGCGCGGCGACGATGGTGCTCCCGGCGGGGGTCAGCAAGGGCACCGGCCTGTCCCGGACGCTCGCTGACCTGGACCTCTCACCCCACAACTGCGTGGGGGTGGGGGACGCGGAGAACGACCTGTCGCTGCTGGCGGCCACCGAGGTCGGGGTCGCGGTCGCGAACGCGGTCGGGTCCGTGCGGCAGCACGCCGACCTGGTCCTCGACCGGGAGAACGGCACGGGCATCGCCGAGCTGCTGCACGGTCCGTATCTCTCCGGGGCCCGGCGCCTGTGTCCCGCCCGACGGTGGGTGGAGGTCGGCACCCTCGACGACGGTCGTCCGGCGAGAGTCCCCGGCAGCCAGGCGCGGATCCTCGTGACCGGGCCCAGCGGAGCCGGGAAGAGCCACCTCATCGGGCTGATGGCCGAGCAGTGGGCGACCGCGGGCTACAGCATCCTGGTGATCGACCCGGAGGGCGACCAGGTCGGCCTCGAGGAGCTGCCCAGCGTCCGGGTCGTCGACGCGGCCGAGCACCTGCCCGCCCCGGTCGAGCTGATGGCCTCCCTGCTGCACCCGCCCACGAGCCTGGTCCTGGACCTGTCGGGGCTGCCCGAGGAGCAGAAGCTGGACTACCTCGAACGGTTGCGCTCGGCGGCCGGGGCGCAGCGGGAGCAGCACGGCGTGCCGCACTGGGTGCTCGTGGACGAGGCGCACCTGCAGGGCAGGCAGCAGCTCGAGGCGTGGGACTGGTCGCCCACCGACGGCTACGTGCTGGCGTCGTTCATGCCCGCCCTGATCCGGCCGGTCGACGTGGAGTCCGCCGACATCATCGTCGAGCTCCTCGAGGACGACCCCGCGGCCAGCCTGGACGGCGTCCGCGGCGGACGCGCCACGCTGCGGATCGGCCGCGGGCGGGCCCGGCCGTTCCGTGTCGGGGAGCGACGGACCAGCCACGTGCGGCACCGGCACAAGTACGCCGACCGGCAGCTGCCCGAGTACCGCAGGTTCCACTTCCGGGTGCGCGGCGAACCGGTCGTGGCCGGCACGCTCAACGAGTTCCGCGCCGCCGTGCGCCACGTGGACGCCGACGTGCTGGAGTACCACCTGGCCCGGGGCGACCTCTCCCGGTGGCTCGAGACCACCGTCGCGGACAAGGAGCTGGCGGCTCGGGTGGCGGCGTTCGAACGGGACCTGGCCGCCCGCCGCACGGCGGAGCTGGAGCGGATCCGCAAGCAGATCGCGGTGGCCGTCGCCGACCGTTACTCCGCCTGACCGCCCGCGTCCTGGATCCGGGGCCAGGGACGGGCCTCCTCGAGCTCGAAGGCGAGCTCGAGCAGGGTCCGCTCGTCGCCGAGGTCGGCGGAGAGCTGGATCCCGAGGGGGAGCCCGGCGCCGGCCCGGCCGAGGGGCAGCGAGATGCCGGGGGCGCCGGCGGCGTTGTTGAGCGGGGTGAAGGCGACGTACTCGCGCAGCCTGGTGAACAGCTCGTCGAACGGCAGGGTCGGGGACAGGCGTCCCAGCGGCGGGGTGGTGTGGGCCAGGACCGGTGAGAGGAGCACGTCGAACCGCTGGAAGGCGCGGCGGTACACCCGGGCGCTGCGGCGCAGCCGGACCAGCATGCCCGGGGTGCGGGCGAGCTCCCGGCGGCACATCAGGGCCAGTCCCTGGGTCAGGTTGTCGGTGCGGCTGCGGTCGAAGTCGGGGGCGAACAGCCGTCGCCCGGTCGTGCTGACCAGCAGCCCGAGCAGGCCCCAGTAGAGGCTGAAGTCGTCGGCGAACCGTGGCGGCACCGGCAGCCGGGTCTCCTCGACCCGGTGGCCGAGCCCGGCGAGCAGCTCGGCCACGGACAGCACCGCTGCCCGGGTGTCCTCGTCGGTCCCCGGGCCGACGATCGGGTCGAGCACCACACCGACGCGCAGCCGCGTGCGGCCCGGCCCCTCGACCAGCCGCACGGGCGGCAGCGCCGGGTTGCGCCAGTGCGCCTCCGCGCCCGCGTAGAAGCGGGCGGTGTCCCGGACCGAGCGGGTCAGCACGCCCTGGGTCGCGATCTGCACCGGCATCTTCGTGTTGGCCGGGTCCGCGACCAGGCGCCCGCGGGTCGGCTTGAGCCCGACCAGCCCGCAGGCGGCCGCGGGGATCCGGATCGACCCGGCGCCGTCGTTGGCGTGCCCGAGCGGCACCACGCCCGCCGCGACCAGGGCGGCCGAGCCGCCGGAGGAGGCGCCGGTGGAGTAGCCGGTGTGCCACGGGTTGCGCACCGGGGCGCCGGTCATGTACTCGGTGGTCGCGCTGAACCCGAACTCGGGCAGCCGGCTCTTGCCCAGCGGCAGCAGCCCCACCGCCCGCAGCTGCTCCACGACCGGGCTGTCCGCGACGGCGGGTCGCGCCACGAACGCCTCGGTGCCGTGGTTGGTGGGCATCCCGGCCACGTCGACGTTGTCCTTGACGAACGTGGGCACCCCGGCGAGGAGGCCCTGGCGGGACACGCCCGCCGGCGACTCCGTCTGCGCCAGGGCGTGCTCGTAGTCGGGGTAGGCGACGGCGTTGAGCAGCGGCTGGACCCGTTCGGCGCGACGCACCGCGGCCTCGGCCACCTCCCGGACGGCCACCTCGCCGACCGCGAGCCTGCGGGCGACCTCGGTCGCGTCTGCCTCGCCCAGGGCGTCGTCGGTGAACGCATGCACCCGCTCGCAGCTCATGGGCCGATCATGCCGGACCCGCCACAATGCCCACATGACCCGTGCCTGGGTGCTGCACGTCGACCTCGACCAGTTCCTCGCGGCGGTGGAGGTGCTCCGCCGGCCCGAGCTGGCGGGCCGGCCCGTGGTGGTCGGTGGCCGCGGCGACCCGACCGAGCGCGGCGTGGTGTCCACCGCCTCCTACGAGGCGCGGGAGTACGGCGTCCGGTCCGGCATGCCGCTGCGCACCGCGGCCCGACGGTGCCCCGACGCGGTCTTCCTGGCCGTGGACGCCGACGCCTACCTCGCGGTGTCCGCGCAGGTCATGGACACGCTGCGGTCGTTCGGCGTGGTCGTCGAGGTGCTCGGCTGGGACGAGGCGTTCCTCGCCGTCGAGACCGACGACCCCGAGGCCTTCGCCCGCGAGGTCCAGCAGCGCGTGCTCGACGCCACCGGACTGCACTGCTCCGTGGGCATCGGCGACAACAAGCTGCGCGCGAAGATCGCCACCGACCTCGGCAAGCCCCGCGGCACCTTCCGGCTCACCGAGGCGAACTGGTACGACGTCATGGCGGGCCGGCCCACCGACGCGCTGTGGGGGATCGGCGCCAAGACGGCCCGACGTCTGACGGACCTGGGCATCGAGACGGTCGGCCGGCTCGCGGCGGCCGATCCTCGGCAGCTCGCGGCGCAGCTCGGCCCGACGATGGGGCCGTGGTACCGGCGGCTCGCCCGAGGTGTCGACACCTCGCCGGTCGAGGGCACCGCGTGGGTCGCGCGGTCCCACGGCCGGGAGAGCACCTTCCAGCACGACCTCACCGACCCCGCGGAGGTCGACCGGGAGGTCCGGCGGCTGGCCGCACGGGTCGTCGAGGACGTCAGCCGGGACGGCCGGGCAGCGGTCCGGGTGGGGGTCAAGGTGCGCTTCGCCCCGTTCGCCACCCACACCCGCAGCCGGGCCCTCGACGAGCCGACGACCGACGCGGGCCTCGTGGCGGAGACGGCCGTCGAGCTGCTGCACGCGCTGCTCGACGGCCGCCCGGTCCGGCTCGTCGGGGTCCGGGCCGAGATGGAGCCACCCGGCTGACCCCCCTGCGGTGGATGCGGGCTGGCTGCCCGCGGAGCACCCGCCCGGCGAGTACCTGCTCACCTTCGACGTCGAAGATCCCCGGTCTTCGGGGCAAGGACCTCAACACCCGTTGGATCGCCTCCCCGGTGGCCGAGACCCAGCGGACCCTCGAGGGGGAACTCACCGGCCTGCACCAACGGGTCGGCCTGGTCGTCGGCTCCCGCGAGGAGGTCGAGCGGATCGAGGCACACCACCGCGAGGCGCTCGGCGACGTGGCCTGGCCCTCGGTCGCCGGGGGCCGTTTGCCGTGGTCGCGGCGCGGGTACCTCCGGCTCGAACGTCGCCGACCTGGGCGACACCGGCCCGGAGGACGCTCCAGATGGACGCCGACTGGTTTCGACCCGTCGCACGCGTGGTGACACTCGTCGTCGCCACGGTGGCTCTGACCCTGTCCGGGGGCGCCCCGTCCTGGACGGACTCGAACCGCCCCTCCGGGGCCGACGCCACGGCGGTCGACCGGACCGTGCCGTAGCCGGGGCCGGAGCTAGCTCGGCTCGTCGGGGAGGTCGCCGGCCACGTCGGCGATCAGCCAGGGTTCGACCGGAACCCCCGACCGGATCACGCTCACGGTCCCGTTGCGCTCGAGGACGACGCACTCGACCTCCTCGAGCGAGCGCGCACCCGCCCGGCGGAGCGCCTGCCGGATCTCGTCCTCGACCACGTGGCAGCCGCGCATGTTCTCGGTCAGCAGCGCGCCGTTGCGCACCAGCATCGTCGGCCGTCGGTGGATCAGCCGGTCGACCCACCGGCTCTGACGGAGCAGCCCGAGCAGGCCCTGCATCGCGAACAGCGTGGTCAGTGCCACCAGCCCGATCATCAGGGTCGGATCGGCCAGCAGGATGGTCCGGCCGATCACCGCTCCCAGCGCCACGACCGCCGCGAAGTCGAAGCTCGCGAGGCTGGTCAGGCTGCGCGACCCGACGAGCCGGACCAGCAGGATGAACGCGAGGTAGATCAGCACCGTCGTCACCACCACGGTGAGCGCGGTCTCGAGGCTGATCCGGAACTGCTCCGACATGGCGACCTCCCGGTGTGTCTCGACGTCGGAGCCTAGGGGATCGGCTCGACCACACCCGCCGCGTGGGTCCCACCATTCACTCCCGTTCTGCTCTACCGTCGAGCCGTCCCACGGTCCCCCGAGCAGAGGCAGAACGGTGCGTGCCGCCTTCCCCCGTGCACTCAACGGCCACCCCCGACGCGGCCTGGTCGCGGTCCTGGTGGCGCTGAGCGTCGCGCTCACCCTGGCCGCGGTCCCGACCTCGCCCGCCCCCGCCAACGAGCTGGGCCAGCGCAAGCAGCGGGTGCACCGGGAGATCAGCCAGGCCCAGCAGGAGCTGCGGCACTCCAGCCGCGCCCTGGTCAGGGCCGGCGCCCGGGTCACCCGGACCCAGGAGAGGGTCACGGCGGCGGAGGCGGACCTCGAGCAGCGCCAGACCGAGGTGGCCGCCGCGGCGGTCGTCGACGCTCAGATGCAGTCCGAGCTGGACGCGGCGAACGCGCGGCTCGAGCGCGCCCGGGCCGCCCTCGCGAAGGGCCGCCGCAGCCACGCCGCCCAGGAGGCGGTCCTGCGCGGCATCGCCGCCGAGACCTACCAGACCGGCTCGCCCGCGCTGATGGGCGTCACCATGGTGCTCACCTCCACCGACCCGGCCGAGCTGAGCAACCAGCTCAACGTCGTGCAGAACGTCCTCGACAAGGAGGCGGCGACCCTGCAGCGCCTGGAGGCGGCACGCGTGCTGCTCGAGCTGCAGCGCAAGCGGGTAGCCGAGGCGCAGGCCGAGGTCGCGGCCCGCCGTCGGGCCGCCGCGGAGTCACTGGCCACCAAGCAGGAGGCCGAGGCCCGCGCCGAGGCGGCGTCGACCCGGGTGGCCGAGGCCCTGGCGGCGCACGAGCAGGCCCGGGCCAAGGCGCTGCACACCAAACGCGCCGACGAACGGCGTCTGAAGCAGCTCCAACGGGAGCGGGACAAGATCACCCGGCTGATCAAGCAGCAGCAGGCACGTGAGCGGCGGCGCAAGACCCGCCAGGCGATCGCCCGGGCCAAGGCCGCGTCCGTGGCACGGGCGCAGAAGGCCGCGAAGGCGCAGCGCAAGCTGATGACCATGCCGGTGAACAGCTACATCACCTCGCCCTACGGCATGCGCCTGCACCCGATCTACCGGCAGTGGCGCCTGCACGACGGCACCGACTTCGGCGGCCGCTGCGGCACGCCGATCCGGGCGGCGGCGGCGGGCCGGGTCATCGGGCGGTACTACAACGTCGGCTACGGCAACCGGGTGATCATCAGCCACGGCTACCTGCGTGGCTACTCCGTGACGACGACGTACAACCACCTGAGCCGCTACTCGGCCCGGGTGGGCGAGCGCGTGCGGCAGGGCGAGGTGATCGGCTACATGGGCACCACCGGGTTCTCCACCGGCTGCCACCTGCACTTCATGGTGTTCCGCAACGGCCGCACCGTCAACCCCATGAACTGGCTGTAACCGGGCACTGTCGGGGCATGTTGCTCGACGTCGTCCTCGTCGCGGTCGGTGCCCTCGGCGTCGTCGTGGCTGCGCTGTCCGAACGCATCCGGCGGCTCCCGCTGTCCGAGCCGCTGCTCGCCCTCATCACCGGGGTGCTGCTCGGCCCGGCGGTGCTCGACGCGCTGCGGATGCCCACCGTCCTCGAGGACCACAGCACCTTCCACGAGGCGGCCCGGCTGCTGCTGGCGGTGTCGGTGATGGGCGTGGCGCTGCGGTACCCGTTCTCCCACGTCCGCCGGCAGGTCCGTCCGGTCGTCATCCTGCTGCTGGTCGCCATGCCGGTGATGGCGCTGGTCAGTGCCGTCCTGGCGTGGGCGCTGCTCGGTGTCTCCGTCGCGGCCGCGCTGCTCGTCGGTACGGCGGTCACGCCCACCGACCCGGTCCTCGCCTCCAGCGTGGTCACCGGCACCCCGGCCGAGGAGGACCTGCCAGAGCGGGACCGTGAGGTGCTCTCCCTGGAGTCGGGGAGCAACGACGGCCTCGCCCTGCCGCTCGTGCTGGCCGCGGTGGCGTTCGCCGGCCCGATGACCGGCGTCGAGGCCCTCGGCGAGACGGTCTGGCAGGTGCTCGGCGCGGTGGCGCTCGGTGCCGCGGCCGGCTGGCTGGCCGGTCAGGCGATCAAACTCGGGGAGGCGCACGGCGCCGCGTCGCAGGGGCCGCTGCTGCTGTTCACGCTCCTGCTCGCGCTCGCGGTGCTCGGGGTGTCGGGGGTGCTCCACCTCGACGGCATCCTGGCGGTCTTCGTGGCGGGGCTGGCGTTCAACCTGACTGCGAGCGGCCCCGAGCGCACCCACGACCTGGAGATCGACGAGGCGGTCAACCGGTTCGCGGTGCTGCCGCTCTTCCTGCTGCTCGGGGCCGCGCTGCCCTGGACGGAGTGGGGCCGGCTCGGCTGGGCGGGCGTGCTCCTCGCCGTGGCGGTGCTGGTGCTGCGGCGGCTGCCGGTCCTGTTCCTGCTCAAGCGGGCGCTGCGCCTCGGTGGGCCCGACGCCGCCTACCTCGGCTGGTTCGGCCCGGTCGGGGTGTCGGCGCTGTTCTACCTGACCCTGGAGGCCGAGGAGCTCGGGGAACGTCCCGAGCTGCTGGCCGCGGGGACCTTGATCGTGGTGGTCAGCACCATCGCGCACGGGCTCACCGCCGCACCGGGACGGGTGCTCTACCGGCGCGTCGCCAACCGGGAGTCCGAGTCGACGAACGTGGGCTGAGGATGCACGGTCGTTCATCGACCCGGTCGAGCAGGCCGACGTGGTCACGCGTGAGGGGACGGGGACCAAGGCCTCTGCCGGACGCGTCCTCGCGGACCCCAGGCTGGGAGCGACAGCGCCCCTCGCGGTCCAGGAGGAACCATGGCAGGCCCCGGTCCCACCCAGCACGTGTCGCTCACCTTCCTCGGGGCGGCCGGCACGGTCACCGGCAGCAAGTTCCTCCTCGACTCGGGTGGGGCCCGGGTGATGGTCGACTGCGGGTTGTTCCAGGGAGAGCGGGTGTGGCGCCGCCGCAACTGGGAGCCGCTGCCGGTCGACCCGGCAAGGATCGACGCGGTGGTGCTCACGCACGCACACCTCGACCACACCGGGTACCTGCCGCTGCTGGTCCGCAACGGGTTCCGCGGACAGGTGTACTGCACCCCCGAGACCGCGGAGCTGACCGCGATCATCCTGCGTGACTCCGCGCGGATCGCCGAGACCGACGCGGCGCAGGCCAACGCCGGAGGCTGGTCCAAGCACGCCCCCGCGCTGCCGTTGTACGACTCCGCCGACGCGGAGAAGGCGATCGACCTGCTGGTGCAGGTCGACCACGACGAGCCGGTCACGATCGCGGGCGACGTCGGGCTCGAGCTGGGCTCGGCCGGCCACATCCTCGGCTCGGCCTTCGCCCAGCTCGAGGTTGCCGGGCACGGGCTCCTGGTCAGCGGGGACGTCGGCCGGCCGGGGCACCCGCTGCTGCTGCCCCCGGAGCCGCCCCGTGACGCCGGGACCGTCCTGGTGGAGTCGACGTACGGCAACCGCGCGCACGAGCCCGAGGACGACTCGGTCCTCGCCGACGCGATCACCCGCACCCTCGCCCGCGGCGGCGTCGTGCTGATGCCGGCCTTCGCGGTGGACCGCACGTTCGTGCTGCTCATGGTGCTGGCGCGGCTGGAGCGCGAGGGCCGCATCCCCTCCGTGCCGGTGTACGTCGACAGCCCGATGGCGCTGCGCGCGCTCCTGGTCTACGAGAGGGCGATCCGCCAGAAGGACCGACAGATCCGGCCCGGCATCACGGAGGCGAGCAGCAGCTACCGACCCGCACAGCTGCGGCTGGCGCCGAGCACCGAGGAGTCCGAGCGCCTGAACCGTCCGGGCAAGCCGTGCATCGTCGTGTCCGCGTCCGGGATGGCCACCGGTGGGCGGATCCTGCACCACCTCGAGCACCAGCTGCCGAACCCGCGCAACAGCGTGGTGCTCACCGGCTTCCAGGTGCCGGGCACCCGGGGGCGGGCGCTGGTCGACGGCGAGAGGCAGGTCAAGATCCACGGTCGCTACATCCCGGTCCGGGCCGAGATCCACACGACCAACGCCTACTCCGCCCATGCCGACGCCGGCCAGCTCCTCGAGTGGCTGGCGCCGATGCGGCCGCCGGACACCGCCTACGTGGTGCACGGCGAGGCGGACGCCGCCCAGGTGCTGGCCGACCGGCTGGCCGAGGAGCTCGGCTGGAACGCCGTGGTGCCGCGCTACCTGGAACGGGTCCGCCTCGGGTGAACGCGCCGGTCCGACCCGCTCAGCGAGAGAACGCCGCCAGGTGGTGCTCGGAGGCCTTGACCTGACGCTCGTAGACGTGCTCGACGTCGGGCGCGTCGTCGAGCGCCTTCGCCGCGGCCGCCAGGTCGGCGATGTCCTCGGACTCGATCTGCCGCGCGGCCGCCAGGGCCCCGGCGAGGTCGTCACCCTGCGCCACGTAGGCGTCGTACTGGTCCTGGAACGCCCTGCTCGCGAACTCGCCCTCGTCGCGTCCCGCGGTCGGGTCGGTCAGGTCGTAGCGGTCGAGGAGCCAGCGCAGCGCCTCGAGATGACGCTGCTCCGACTGCGCGACCCGCTCGAACCGGTAGTCCCCGGTGGCGTCGAAGAACGCGACATAGACGTCGCGGGCGACCTTCTCGTGCTCCACCTGCTCGAGCAGGGCCTGCTCGTCGGCCTCGTCGAGCGTGCCCGACACCGATCCGTCGCCGTCGAGGAGGCAGTCGCCGTCCCCACGTGTGTGCGGGCCCTGGCCCTGGCCCATGCCACGGTGCATGCCGGGACCCGTGCCACGGTGCATGCCGAAGCCCTCACCGGGACCCGTGCCACGGTGCATGCCGAAGCCCTCACCGTGACCCGGCCGGCCCTCGCTCCAGCCCTCACCGCGCTCGTGCATCCCCCAGCCCCGGCCGGGGGCACCGTCGTCGGTGCTGCCGCTGCCGGTGCCGCCGCTGTCGGCGGCGAGCACCATCGGGGTCGCGACCACCCCTGCGCCGACGACTCCTGCCGCCACGGTGGCGGCGATGATCCTCCTGGTGCGCATGACGCCCTCCTTGGTCCTCGTCCTGTCCGGGACTCCCGTCCCTGCCCCGTCGACTCCAGGGTGTGCCGGCGGTGTGCAGAAGCGATGGCCCGCATGTGGAGATCGTGTGGAGGTTCCCGGCCGCCTGCCCACGGAGGGCGGGTCCCGGGTGGGACGATGAGGACATGAGCACGGTTCTCGTCGTCGAGGACGAGCGGGAGATCCGCGACCTGCTGCGCCGCTACCTCGAGCGGGCCGGGTACGCCGTGCTCACCACCGAGTCCGGCGCGGAGGCCATCCGGCTGCTCGCCGACAGCAGCACCGACCTGGTCGTGCTGGACCTGGGCCTGCCCGACGTGGACGGCACCGAGGTGCTGCGGGCGGCACGGGGGAGCGACCGGCGTACCCCCGTGGTGGTGCTCACCGCGCGCTCGACGGTCGAGGACCGGATCAGCGGCCTGAGCCTGGGCGCCGACGACTACGTGACCAAGCCGTTCAGCCCGACCGAGGTGGTGCTGCGGGTCGGCGCCGTGCTGGCGCGGAGCCAGGGGACGACGGCCCGAGGCGACCCGGAGGTGCAGTCCTACGGCGGCGGCCGGCTAGAGGTCGACGCCACCCGCCGGGAGGCCAGGCTGGACGGCCGCATGCTCGAGCTGACGCCGACGGAGTGGGGCATCCTGACGTCGCTGGCCTCGGTGCCCGGCCGGCCGTTCTCCCGCTACGAGCTCGTGAACCGGGTCCGCGGCTACGAGTTCGCCGGCTACGAGCGCAGCATCGACTCCCACGTGAAGAACCTGCGCCACAAGCTGGGGCAGGGCGGCGCGGAGATCGTCGAGACGGTCACCGGCGTCGGCTACCGGCTCGGACTCTCCCATGACCGGTGAGGTGCGCCATGGCCGGTGACGGGCTCGGTCCCCTGGGGAGACGGTTCCTCGCGGCCTTCGCGGTGGTCGCGCTGGCTGCCGTCGTGCTGGTGGCGGTCGCCGGCCTCGTCGGGTCCCAGCGCGGGCTCGCCTCGCAGAGCGACGCGGAGCGGCGGCAGGTGGCCGAGCGCGTCGCCGCTGCGGTCGCCGACGCCTACGCAGCCGCCGGCGGGTGGCCGGGGACCGACCTGACCACGGCCGCGAGCCTGGCGGAGGGCGGCGGCGCCGGGGCGCTGTTCGTCCGCTCCACGGACGGGTCGCTGCTGTGGCCCGGGCGCGGGGGTCATCACGGGGAGGGCATGCCCGGGATGGGCGGCATGGGCGTCGCCGCCGGGCAGGTGGCCGCCGACGTCACCGTCGCCGGGGAGGTGGTCGGCGAGGTGGTGCTCGCCTTCGGCCCGGACGGCTACTCCGCCGGACGGCCGGTCGCCTGGACGTGGGTGATCGGCGCCGGCGTGCTGGCCCTCCTGCTCGCGCTCGCGGCCGCGTGGTTCGTGTCCCGTCGGCTCACGCGGCCGGTCGCGGCGCTGACCGACGCGGCCCGCTCCTTCGCCGCGGGCGAGCGGGACACGGTGGTCCGCGAGCGCGGCACCGGGGAGCTCGGCGAGCTCGCGGACGCGTTCGAGGAGGCGGTGACGGCGGTACGACGGGCCGAGGCGTCCCGCTCCCGGATGGCCGCCGACGTCGCCCACGAGCTGCGGACCCCGCTGGCCGCCCTGCAGGCCGGGCTCGAGGAGCTGCGCGACGGCCTCGCCCCGGCGGACCCGGCCGCGCTGGCCCGGCTCCACGACCAGGCACTGCGCGTCTCCCGGATCGTCGGCGACCTCGACGCGCTGTTCGCCGCAGAGGGGACCACCCGGGAGGTCCGCCACGACCCGGTGGACCTGGTCTCCCTGGCGCGGTCGGAGGTCGACGCCCGGGCTGCGCTCCTGCGCGCGTCGGGGATCGACGTGCGCGCCGAGCTGCCCCCTCGGCCGGTGCTCGGCCGGGGGGACGAGGAGCGGCTGCACCAGGTGCTGGGCAACCTGTTGGAGAACTGCGTGCGGCACTGCCACCCGGGCGACACCGTGACGGTGTCCGTCGCGGCCGAGGACCACGCCACGCTGCGCGTCTCGGACACCGGTCCGGGGATCGCCGCAGCGGACCTGCCGTTCGTCTTCGACCGGTTCTGGCGAGGTCAGCGGCAGGAGGGACGGCCGGGCTCGGGGCTGGGGCTCGCGGTGGTCCGCAGCCTCGTCGAGGCGATGCACGGCACGGTCGGCGTGGCGTCCGACGGGTCGACCGGGACGACGTTCACCGTCCGCCTCCCGGTCGCAGCGCCTGCGGCGTCGCCCGCCCGGTGAGACGATGAGGGCATGGGGCTGACGGGCTGGGCCGTGGTCTTCCTGGCCGCGGCAGCCATGGTCGCCTGGGCGGGGGTGCGCCTGGCCCGGTCAGGCGACGAGATCGCCGAACGCGCCGGGCTCTCCCGGCTGGTCGTCGGCATGCTGCTGGTGGCCGGCGCCACCTCGTTGCCGGAGATCGTGACCGACGTGTCCGCGGCGCTGGCGGACGCACCGGACCTGGCCGTCGGTGACCTGCTCGGCAGCTCGATGGCCAACATGGCGATCCTGGCTGTGCTCGACCTCGTGCACCGGCACCGGGTGTGGCCGAGCGTCGAGATCGGACACTCGCGCGTGGCGTCGGTGGCCATCGCACTGACCGCGCTCGCCGTGCTGGGGATGCTGACCCCGGAGGGCTGGCGGCTGGGGTGGGTGGGCCTGGACACCGCGGTGATCGCGGTCGCCTACGTCGCGGCGGTGGCATGGATGCACCGGTCCCCGGTCAGCCGGTTCGGCGGCGAGCTGATGCCGGTCCCCACCGGCTGGACCGGGGCGGTCCGCGGCGCGGTCCGCCCCGCGGCGCTGCGGTTCGGGGCCGCGGCGCTGGTGATCCTGGTCTCCGCGCCGGTGCTGGCGTGGTCGGGCCAGCAGATCGCCGCGCTCACCGGGGTCGGCGAGACCTTCGTCGGTGCGGCCATGCTGGCCGTCGCCACCTCCCTGCCCGAGCTCGTCGCGTCGCTGGCCGCGGTGCGGATCGGCGCCTACGACCTGGCGGTGGGCAACCTGTTCGGCAGCAACGCGTTCAACATGTTCGCGCTGGTGCTCGTCGACGTCGCCTACGTCCACGGACCGGTGCTCAACGCCGCCCACCCGAGCCAGGCGGTCGCGGGCGTCGGCGCGATCCTGCTCATGGCGCTGGCGCTCGCCGCCCTCGTGCACGGCCTCGAGACCCGGGTCGTCCGGCTCGAGCCGGACGCGGTGCTGCTGCTGCTCACCTACGTCGGGGCACTGGCCGCCGTCTGGTTCGTCGGCCTCTGACTCCGAGGCCGGTTCAGGCCTCCCGGCGGCCCCGGTGCAGCCCCTCCTGGTGGTCGAAGATCGCCGCCAACGCGGAGGGCATCTCCTCCTGCTCGGCGCGGCCACCGTCCCGGTCGGCGGCGGTGCGGCGAGGAGCCTCCGCGTGCGTCTCCGGCTCCGCGTGCGTCTCCGGCCCCGCGGCGTCGTCGGGACGGCTGCGCTGATGCGGAACCGGCGGCCCGGCGAGCTCCTCCAACGGCGGCGCCGAGGCGGCTGCGTCCGGTTCCGTGCTCACGACCAGGGTGACCCGGGGCCACCAGCGGTCGCGGTCGCGGCGGCCGAGCACGACCGGGTCCTCGAACCGCTCCCGGGCGTACGCCAGGGCACTGTCGAACGAACCCGCGGTCACCTCCCAGACGGGATCCTCGCCGGTCACCTCGACCCGGTCCCGGACCGCGTCCACCATCTCTGCGATGCCTTGCCCGAGCGGCATGGGAATCACCTGCCTTCCCTCCGGATGCGACGGTAGTGCATCCGGTGGGCGGCCGGTCGGTAGGCTCCGGCCCAGCCGCCCGTCGTACCTCAGGAGCACCGATGCCGATCGTCGCCGTCGCCACCATCACCCCCATCCCGGAGCACCGGGATGCGGTGCAGAGCGCACTGGAGAGCTCGGTGCCCGAGGTGCACCGCGAGCGGGGGTGTCAGCTCTACGCCCTGCACCAGTCCAAGGACGAGCTCGTCCTCGTGGAGCAGTGGGCCGACGCCGACGCGATGCGGGCGCACGGAGCCGGCGAGCCGTTCCGGGCCCTGAACGCGGCGCTCGAGGGCAAGCTCGCCGCGCCCCTGGACCTGAAGATCCTGCGGCCGGTGCCGTGCGGCACCAAGGAGCAGGGTCAGCTCGTCGCCGATGACTGAGAGCGCCCACCTGACGAGGTACGTCGCCCTCGGCGACAGCACCGTCGAGGGGCTCGAGGACCCGGGTCCCGACGGGGTGTACGTCGGCTGGGCGGACCGGCTCGCCGGCCACCTGGCGGCGGTCCATCCGGACCTGCTCTACGCCAACCTCGCCGTCCGCGGCCTGACCGCCGGTGAGGTGCGGCGGACCCAGCTGGAGCCTGCGCTGGCCCTGCGGCCCGACATCGCGGTCGTCGTGGCCGGCGTCAACGACGTGCTCCGGCCGAGGTTCGACCGGGGCGCGCTGCGCGACCACCTGTTCGCGATGCACGAGGCGCTGCACGCCGCCGGGGCGCGGGTGGCGACCTTCACGATGCCGGACATGACGAAGGTGGCTCCGCTCGCCGTGGCCCTGCGCGGTCGGCTGGCGGCGCTGAACCAGATCACCCTGGAGACCGCGGACGTGTACGGCTCGGTGGTCGCGGACCTGGCCGCCGACCCGCTTGCCTCCGAGCCGGGGCTGTGGCACGACGACCGCCTGCACGCCAACAGCGAGGGCCACCGCCGGGTCGCGCTCGCGCTCGCCGAGAGCCTCGGTGTGGACGCGGGGGACTGGCGCGGGCCGCTGCCGCCCGCGCCGCACGAGGCGCTGCCGGTGGTGGTCGTCCGCGAGCTGGCCTGGGTCGCGGGCCACCTCGCGCCCTGGCTCTGGGGCCGGTTGCTCGGCCGTCGACCGGAGGCCCCTCCCGCCTGCAAGCGCCCCGACCTGCTGCCGGTCGACCACGTCTCACGTCCCTGACCACCATGGACGACCTCTCCGGGCTCCGCACGGCCCGGCTGCTGATGCGCCGCTGGCGGAACTCCGACCGGGAGCCGTTCGCGGCCCTGAACGCCGACCCCGAGGTGATGCGCTACCTCCCCTCGCCCCTGGACCGGGCGGGGAGCGACCGCGTCGTCGGCCGGATCGAGCAGCGGTTCGAGGAGCAGGGGTTCGGGCTCTGGGCGCTCGAGGTGCTCTCCACCGGCGAGTTCGTCGGCTTCACCGGCCTCAACCCGATGCCCGAGGGCGTGCCCGGCACCGGGGACTTCGAGGTGGGCTGGCGACTCGCGCGCCGGGCGTGGCACCGGGGCATGCGACCGAGGCAGGTCGCGCGGCGCTCGACGTGGGGCGGAGGGTGGGGCTCCCGGTCGTCTGGTCGATCACCGCGGTGGTCAACGAGCCCTCCGTCGCCGTGATGCGGCGCCTGGGCATGGAGCGCCACGGCACGTTCGACCACCCCGCCGTGGAGCCCGGTCACGTCCTGCGGCGCCACGTCGCCTACCGGACCGCGCTGACCCTGTCTCCGGGTGCCGAGGCGTGAGACGGTCGCGCAAGGAGGTCACCGGAGACCCAGGACGGTCCATCAGGGACTGTCGGCCCTGCCGCCGCGGCCGTCGACGGCGCACCTTGAAGTGAGGTCCGCGTCGAGGTGAGTCGCGGCGTCCTCCGGACAGCCGGGCACCGCGCGCAGGCAATGCCGGCGTGGACGGAGGGGAGTCGTCGTGGAAAAGACCATGTGGCTCGTGCTGGGGGGCGTGGCGCTGACCGCGGCCCTCCAGGCACGGCACAGCCGACGCGCCAGGCACATCGCAAGGTGGGCGCTCGGGATCCTGCTCATCGTGTTCGGGGCGGCCGTCAACGCGTTCTACCTGGTGGCGAGGCCGGGTTACTACGAGGACTTCGCGCAGTCTTCCCCGTTCGCCTTCGTCAGGGACACGTGGGAGTCGCTCGTCCTGCCCAACCAGAGCTTCTTCATCTCCCTCCTGATCGTTGCCGAGCTGGTTTCTGGCGTACTCGTTCTCATGGGAGGGCGGTGGACCCAGATCGGGCTCATCGCCCTCATCGGCTTCCACATCGGGCAGCTGGCCTTCGGCGGAGTGATGTGGTTCTGGGCCCCGCTGATGCTGGTGACGCTGGTCCTCCTCCTGCGAGCCGAGCGCCAGGCCGTCGGGGATGACGGGGCGCATCACTCCGGGCAGTCGCACGGGCAGCTGAGCGGCGTTGGGTAGGTGTATCCCCGACTGCGTCGGCGGTGGCCGGCTGGAGCGGCGCGTCCGGGCCGGTCTCAAGCGGTACTTGGAGCAGACGCCGGGCCGCTGGCCGCCGCCGGTCGGACGACGTGGTCCGGTGCCTGTGGCTCCGGACGTGTACGCCGTCACTGTCGGAGGCGGGATCGGCCTGCTGGCCTCGAACCTCTACCTGCTCGGCTCCGCGGAGGCCTGGGTGCTGGTGGATGCGGGCTGGGCCGGCGACGCCGACGAGATCCGGAGGGTCGCCGAAGGGGCGTTCGGTGCCGGCGCCCGCCCGACGGCGATCCTGCTCACCCACATCCACCCCGACCACTCAGGCGCCGCCGGCGAGCTCGCCCGGGCATGGGGAGTGCCGGTCTACGTCCACCCGGACGACCTGCCGATGGCGGCCGGGAAGTACCGTCCCGAGTTCGACATGCCTCTGGACCACTGGGTGATCATGCCGATCATGCGCCGGCTGCCGGCGAGCACGCGGTCCAGGATCGAGGCGGCCGGCGACATCACCGACGTCACCCGTCCACTGGAGCCGGCCGGTGTGGTGCCGGGACTGCCGGACTGGCAGTGGCTTGCGACGCCGGGGCACACACCGGGCCACGTCGCCTACCTGCGTCCCGGTGACGGCGTCCTGGTCTCCGGCGACGCCGTCGTCACCGTGAACCTGAACTCGATCTCCGGTCTGTTGCGGGGTCGGCAGCGGCTGGCCGGGCCACCGCGGTACACCACCTGGAGCTGGGCGGCGGCGCGTCGGTCGATGGCGGCGATCGCCGGCGTGGACCCCCGCATCCTGCTCCCGGGGCACGGGCACCCGCTCACCGCCCAGACGGGGCAGGCCATACGCGACCTTGCACGCTGCCAAGGGTCCCGCCCGGCTGCCCGAACCCGCCACGAGTGCTGGTGTGTGTTCGTCCTATGCCGTCGTCGCTGAGGCGGCGACCGGCGAGGCCAAGCCGGCGGCCGCAGCCGCGTAGAGGTGGCGTGCGTGAGCCGGTGAGGTGCCGATCGCGGTCAGCCCCAGGCGGCCGTCCACGTCGAGCCCGGAGAACATGTGCAGCACCACGCCGGTGCCCGACGCCGGGTCGAAGGCAGCTCCGGCTGCCCGGACACACTCCACCACATCGGTCGGGCTGCGTCCCCTCCACGCCGGGTCGGCCAGGTTGTCGGTGGCGCGGTAGCACCGGACACTGCCGTCCTCGGCCACCCACCGTCCGGAGGACACGTCGTAGTGGCCCGGCACCAGGTTGCACAGGGCGGAGAACGGGTGCGTGGTGCCGCCCTTGCGGAGGTTGATCTCGATCCCGTACACCTTCCACCGCCCCGGTCTGCGCTCGACGGCGACGAAGTCGACGCCGATCCGGCCTACGGCGCCTCGCCGCGCGAGCGACCGACCGACCGCCGCGCCGTGCGACGCGAGCTTCGCGCTGTAGGCGCCACGGGCGGGGAAGTCGCAGCCGACGTAGACCTGACCGCTCGGGCCCCCACCCAGCAGCTGTTCGTGCGTCGAGAGGACCGTCACCTCACCGTCCGGGGCGATGTCGAGCTGCCCGCTCGGACTGGCGAAGCCGGTGCCGTCGAGCAGCTCCTCGACGACCGCCCCGCGCGACACGTCGCCGAGGTACCACGGCTCCAGGGCCCCCGCCGCCGCGCGCAGGCGCTCGGCTCTCCGACCCGGGGAGCCGTCGACCAGCCGCAGGACGCGGTTGCCGTCACCGGCACCACTGTCGTCGGTCTTCACCACCACCCCCGCGGCTCCGGGGCGGTGCTCGGCGACGTCGAGTGCTGCCGCCACGATGTCGTCGACCGAGCCCACGTCCTCGTGTCCGTAGGGCAGAGGGACCCCAGCCCTGCGCATCAGCTTGCGGCCGGCACTCTTGAAGCCGAGCGACCAGAGCTCTGGTGCCGTGCCGTTGAGGGGCAGACCGAGCAGGTCCGCGACCTGGCGCTCGGCGGGTGTCACGTTCCACGGGTCGATGTAGGCGATGCGCCCGGCGACCATCGCCCGCAGCCGCGCGATCAGGTCGGGACGGTCGAGAAGCTTGTGGCTGACCGGCCGGGGGCTGGTGTCGGGCACCTCGACCACGTGGATGCGGGCGGCCACGGACTCGCGGTGCGAGGCCGGCATGAGGGAGAGGTAGTAGTCGAGAACCTCCGCCCCCGGGGCGAGACAGGTCACGAAGATCACCTCGCACGTCGGGATCCGGGGCAGCATCAGCAGGGTGTGGAGGTAGCGGTGCTCGAGGGCGGGCAGTCTCGGGGCGTAGTGCGCGAGCAGCGAGTCGCCGAGGCTGTAGGACGGGAGCACCACCACCGTGTGCGGGGTGGAGGAGCCAGGCCGGTTCGCCAGGAGTGCACGGTCGAGGCCGGCTCGTGCAACGTCGTCAGCGGCCATGTCGCCTCCGCCCCCGTGCACCCGTAGGACACCATCGGCTCCGGCGGCCCGAACCGCCCGAGGGGTGGCTCCCTCAGTGTGTGACGCACCCGCCACTGCCTGCCATACCCGAAGGTCCCTGGCGTGGGGGCCTGTCGCACCTTGCACACTGTGCCGAAGCCTCGCCGGCTCGACTGCAGCGGCTTGTCGACGGAAGAGCGTGGCAACCGGCCGTGCCTGGCAGGGGCCTTCCGGATGTCCCTTGGTCTTCGCTCACCCCCTGTCCATACAAGGTTGTCGAGCGCTGCACCGGACTGCGATAACGGTGGTAGGTGGTGCCCTCACCGGTCCTGTCGGCCGGGGTGGGTGTCGCCGTTGGTGCGGTTCGACAACGGGTCAAGCCACGGCCCGGACATGCCGACCTTCGAGGTTGGTGGACATGCCAGCGTCTCCGGACCTTTGCCAAGAAGAGCTGCAGACCGTTCCGCTCACCCGGCCCGTGGGCAGGGTGACCGGGCCCCGGCGCCAGGAGGTGACGGCCCGCCTCTTCGCCCAGATCGCCGACACCACGAGCGCGGTGGAGAGGAAGCGACTCCGCGACCAGGTCGTGCTGGTCAACATGGGCGTGGCGCGCGCCATCGCCCTGGGCTACCGAGGACGGGGAATCGCCACGGAGGACCTGGTGCAGGTCGCCGCGATCGGGTTGATCAAGGCCGCGAAACGGTTCGATCTCTCCTTCGACCGCGACTTCCTCAGCTATGCGGTCCCCACCATCCGCGGCGAGGTGAAGCGGCATTTCCGTGACTTCGGCTGGGCGGTACGACCGACGCGGTCCATCCAGGAGCTGCAGCCGCTGGTGAGGAACGCTGCCAGCGAGCTCGAGCAGCGCCTCCAACGCTCACCGACGGTGGCGGAGGTGGCCGCCGAGATCGGGGTCGACATGGACATGGTGACCGAGTCGCTCGCCGCCGACGGGTGCTTCAGGCCTTCGAGCCTGGACGTGCGCGTCGGTGACGCGGGCTCGACTTCCCTCGGTGACCGGCTCTGCGTCGACGACCGGGGCTTTGCCCGCGCCGAGGCGCGGATGGTCCTCGGTCCGGCGGTTCGCAAGCTGACCGGTCGTGAGCGCCGGATCCTCGAGCTGCGGTTCATCCACGGATGGACCCAGCAGCAGATCGGGGAGGACATCGGGATCACGCAGATGCAGGTCTCGCGGTTGCTCACCGCAATCCTGGCGAAGCTGAGAGCGGACCTGACCGCGCCGACAACCGGCGCCCGGCCGGCCCCCGGTGGGGACGGTCGGCAGTCGGCGCGCGCCTAGGACCTTGGCCTCTTGCTGCTCGCACTGCGCAGGCAGACGGTAGAAGTCGAGGCGTCGGTAGTGGTGCTGGGTTTGGAGTCGGCGATGAGAGAGCCCATGGAGATGTCCTCGGTGGAGTGTGCGCAGTTCCTCGCCGGTCACCGGGTGGGGCGGGTCGCGTTCACCACCCCGATGGGTCCGCGGGCCGTGCCGGTCGGCTACACCTTCGATGGCTCGGCGATCTTGTTCGACACCGCGCCCTACAGCGTGCTGGGAACCTACGGCCGCGGCCACGACGTCGCCTTCGAGGTCGACGAGTTCGACGCCGTCGCAGGTTGGGGATGCAGCGTCGTGGCCTGCGGGTTCGCCGAGGGAGTCGGGGATGCCGGGACCGTAGGGGAGGAACCGCTGTCATGGATGAGCGGGCCCCGCGACGTTCGCGTCCGGCTGGACCCACGAGAGCTGAGTGGCCGGTGCGTGCGCGCCTCCGGTGAAGCGCCGTCGCCGTTTCATCCCTGCGCAGCGAGCCACGAGCGAGGGCCGCGAGGTGGTGGCGCGGGTTCGGCTGCGTGACGGCACCGATGCGGCGATCTGTCCGCTTCTGCACACCGACCGCGAGGCAGTGCAAGAGGGCTTCGAACAGCTCTCGCCGCTGTCCCGGTTCCACCGGTTCATGGCTCCGGTGGAGCAGTTGAGCGAGACGATGCTGGACCACCTCGTCGACGAGGTCGACGGTGTGGACCACGTCGCCCTGGTCCTCTTCGCCCGACCGACGAACGCCCCGGAGGTGGCCGTGGGGATCGCGCGGGTGGCCCGCTACCCCGACGAACCCACCGCGGCGGACGTGGCGGTCACGGTCGCCGAGGAGTGGCAGGGCAAAGGCGTCGCCTCGGTTCTGTTGCCGGCGCTCATGCACCGACGGCCGGAGGGGGTCGTCCGGCTGGTCACCGAGGTGTACCACGACAACCCCGCGTCCCTGGCCATGCTCCGTCGCCTGGGCCGGACCACGGTCACTCCCGACGGCTGCGGCGGCATGGAGGTCGAGGTCGACCTCGACGCCGGCCCGTTCCGGGACCGCACGGCGGGGACGACGGTGTCGTGACCCCGTCACAGGCGGGGTAAGGGTCGCCCGCCGGTCTGCGCACCTCGATGACTCACCGCGCCGCAGGTCGAGGTGCACCGGGCGCGGCACAGTTCTGCGGCAGGACCAGCGCTGCGGCAATGTCGCGGACCTTGGTGTTCGTGGTCGTGGACTCGCGGACCAGGAACGCGAACGCCCTGTCCTCCTCGATGCCGTAGCGTTCCATGAGGATGCCGACGGCCTGGCCGATGGCCTGACGAGAGTCGAGCGCCTCGTTGAGGGTCTCGATCTCCCGCACCCGGGCCAGTGCCATTCCGGCGTACGCGGCCACCACCTCACCGACCCCGCGTGCTGCTGCGTCGATCTCCTCCTCCCGGCTGGAGTACATCGACAGCACCCCGGCCGTGGCGGTGTCGACCCGGAAAGGCAGTGCCAGCTGCGAGCGAAGACCGGCCGGCGCAGCACGGGACATGTACCGAGGCCACCGCTGGTCGTGGCGGGCGGCCGGAACCTCCACCACCGAGGTGTGTCGCAGCGCGTCGACGCTGGGCCCCTCACCGAGCTCGTGCTGCAACACGTCGAGGTCGGCCGCCCACGCGTCGGTGACCGCCACCGTCTCGGCCCGCCCCTGCTTGTCGGTGATCGAGACCCCTGCCCGGAACGAGCCCGGCACCGTCACCTCCGCGGTCTCCACCACCGCCTCCAAGGTCTCCTCGAAGGTGTCTCGCCCACAAAGGTCGTGTGCGGCCGCTGCCAAGCCGGTGGCGTAGTCCTTGAAGTCGTGGGCCACGATGAGCTCCCATCTTCCCCGCGACGAGTCCGGTCCCCTGTCGTGGTACGGCAGCGGCGGCCTTCCGTGTGTGACTGGAAGCGAGCTCGATGGCGGTGCTCCACGTCCCTCACCTCCCCACCTGTGTATCGGCCCCCTTCAAGGGGACGGCAGGGGCGAAGGTCATCGGCGTCCGGGACGAACCGTCCACATGCGGCCGGCGGCGGGGTGGGCCCGGTCAGTCCGGCAGGCCGTCGAGGGCCTCCTCGGTGAGGCGACGGCCGAGCTCGATCAGGTCGGCGGCCCGGTGGAAGTCCAGCGTCCGGCAGGCGTCCTTGGGCACCGTGATCAGCAGGTCGGGCGGGTAGCCGGCCAGCCGGAACTTCGTCACCACGCTCTGCATCACGTCGATGGACATCTCCATCACGTCCAGCGTGCGCAGACCCGGCGGCAGGGCACCGAAGACGGCCTCGGCGGCCTCCTCGGCGAGGGCGTCGGCGTCGTCCCCGGTGGCCGCCCCGGTACGGCGGCTGGTCACGCGGTTGGTGACCCGTCGTACCAGCTCCCGGTCGAGCACCGATGCCGCCGTACGACGGAACCGGTCGAGCCATTCCTCGACGGGACGGGCGGCGGCGGAGTCGGGGACCGGGGACAGGCCCCGCCCGGGCTCCCCGGCCAGCGACACCGCGACGGTGAGGTCGGCCCCGGAGGCGGCCATCGGCGCGATCGGGATCGGGTCCATCAGCCCGCCGTCCACGAGCAGCCGGCCGTTGAGCACCACGGGGGTGATCACGCTCGGCAGGGCGATCGAGGCGCGGATGGCCGCATCCACGGGGCCGTGCTGGAACCACACCTCCTTGCGGGCGAGGAGGTCGGTGGCGACCGCGGTGAAGGGCACCGGCAGGTCCTCGATCACCGCACCTCCGAGCAGCTCGCTCACCCGGGCGAGGATCTTGTCGGCACGGATGGCACCGGGCGCCTTGATGGACGGGTCGAGCAGCCGCAGCACGTCGCGGTGGGTCATCGCGCTGACCCAGCCGGCGTAGGCCTCCAGCCGGCCGGCCGCGTGCAGGCCGCCGACGAGTGCGCCCATCGACGTACCGGCCACGCTGACGATCTCGAAGCCGCGCTCCTCGAGCACCTCGATCACGCCGATGTGGGCGTAGCCGCGGGCACCGCCGCTGCCGAGTGCAAGCGCGACGCGCGTGGGGCTGGACACGTTCCCGATGCTAGGCGACGCGCCACCGGGTCGCTGGCCCCCCGGGGTGGGGCCGAAGGGCCCTTAGTCGGGGCGATGGCGGCACCTAGTGTCCGAGTGAGGAGGCGCGATGTTCGCGGTACGGATTCACGGGAGAGGCGGCCAGGGAGCCGTCACCGCGGCCGAGATGCTCTCGGTCGCGGGGTTCACCGAGGGTCGTCACGCGCAGGCGTTCCCGACGTTCGGCTCGGAGCGCACCGGGGCGCCGGTGGTCTCCTTCTGCCGCATCGACGACAAGCCGATCCGGCTGAGGGAACCCATCACCGAGCCGGACGCCCTGATCGTCCAGGACCCGACCCTGCTGCACCAGGTCAATCTGTTCGCCGGCGTGCCGGACGACGGGTACCTCCTGGTCAACACGTCGCGCTCCCTGGAGGATCTCGGGCTCGGCGACCTGCTCTGCCGCCTGAAGAGCGATCGGGCCGTCGCCGTACCCGCCACCGAGCTGGCGCGTGAGCATCTGGGTCGACCCCTTCCCAATGCAGCGCTGCTCGGTGGCTTTGCCGCCCTCACCGCGCAGGTGTCCCTTGGGTCGGTCGCGGATGCGATCCGGGGCCGATTCGCCGGCGCGGTGGGGGATGGCAACGTCAAGGCCGCGGAGGCCGCCTACGCCCACGTCCACGAGGTGCTGAGGAGGACGACTCGTGCTTGAGCAGATCGAGGGCTCACAGGCGGTCGCGCGTGCGGTGACGCTCTGCCGGCCCCAGGTGATCGCCGCCTATCCCATCTCGCCGCAGACCCACATCGTCGAGTCCCTCTCGGACCGGGTGCGCACCGGTGAGCTCGAAGGCTGCGAGTACATGATGGTCGAGTCGGAGTTCGGTGCGATGTCGGCGTGCATCGGCGCCTCCGGCGCCGGTGCGCGTTCCTACACCGCCACCTCCTCGCAGGGGCTGCTGTTCATGGCGGAGGCGCTGTTCAACGCCTCGGGGCTCGGGCTGCCGATCGTGATGACCGTGGCGAACCGTGCGATCGGTGCGCCGATCAACATCTGGAACGACCACTCGGACGCGATGGCGATGCGCGACTCCGGCTGGATCCAGCTCTACGCGGAGTCCAACCAGGAGGCGGTCGACCTCCACCTCCAGGCCTACAAGCTCGCCGAGCGCCTGTCGGTGCCGGTGATGGTGTGCATGGACGGGTTCGTCCTCACGCACGCCTTCGAGCGGGTCGACGTCCCCAGCCAGGAGCAGGTCGACGCCTTCCTGCCACCGTTCGCCGCCCAGCAGATGCTCGACCCCGACGACCCCGTCACGATCGGCGCGATGGTCGGGCCGGAGGCGTTCGCCGAGGTGAAGTACCTGATGCACGCCAAGCAGGTCCAGGCGCTCGACGAGATCCCGGTCATCGCCGCGGAGTTCGAGGAGCTCTTCGGCCGGGAGTCCGGCGGTCTGGTGCGGCCCTACCGCGTCGACGACGCCGACACCGTGGTCGTCGCGCTCGGGTCGGTGCTCGGCACCGTCGAGGACGTGGTCGACGCGATGCGCGAGGAGGGCCACCGGGTGGGCGTGCTCGGCATCGGCTGCTTCCGCCCGTGGCCGCTGGACGAGGTCCGCGAGGCGCTGCACGGCGCCGGGCGCGTGGTCGTGGTGGAGAAGGCGTTCGCGGTCGGGGCGGGCGGCATCGTCGGGCAGAACGTGCGGCTGGCGCTCTCCGGCCTGCCCGTCGAGGTGTACGACGTCGTGGCCGGGCTCGGCGGCCGCCCGATCACCCGGGCGTCGCTGCGGACCCTGTTCGAGGACGTGGTCGCCGACCGCCTCCCGAACCGGCGCATGCACTTCCTGGACCTCGACGTGGAGCTGGTGCAGCGGGAGCTGGAGCGCAGCCGGCGCCGTGTCCGTCCGGGGCCGCACGCCGAGAACATGCTGCGCGACATCGGCACCGTCGGCACGGCACCGCACTAGGAGGACGGCGTGGCCTACCAGGAGATCAAGCTCTACCAGACGGGGACGTTCGTGGCCGGCAACCGGCTGCTCGACCCCGCACAGCGCACCGTGCAGGCGCGGACGGGCCGGTCCAACTCCCTGACGTCGGGCCATCGCGCCTGCCAGGGGTGCGGTGAGGCGCTCGGCGCGCGCTACGTCCTCGACGCGGCGATGCGGGCCACCGACGGCAAGATGGTGGCGGTCAACTCGACCGGTTGCCTGGAGGTCTTCTCCACGCCGTACCCGGAGTCGTCGTGGCAGCTGCCCTGGCTGCACTCGCTGTTCGGCAACGGCCCCGCCGTCGCCGCGGGCGTCGCCGCCGCGCTCAGGGCGAGGGGCCGCGAGGACATCCGCGTGGTCGGCCAGGCCGGCGACGGCGGCACCGTCGACATCGGCTTCGGCACGCTGTCGGGGATGTTCGAGCGCAACGACGACGTGCTGTTCGTCTGCTACGACAACGAGGGCTACATGAACACCGGCGTCCAGCGCTCCGGCGCGACACCTCCGGGCGCGCGCACCGCCAACACCAAGCCGGTCGGCCCCGAGCCCGGGAACGTCTTCGGTCAGGGCAAGTTCGTGCCGGCCATCGCGATGGCCCACGAGATCCCCTACGTCGCCACCGCGACCGTCGCGGAGCTGCGCGACCTGGAGTACAAGGTGGAGAAGGCGATGAGCTTCCGCGGCGCCCGCTACCTCCACGTGTTCGTGCCCTGCCCGCTGGGCTGGGGAGCGGCCTCGTCCGACACGATCCGGCTCTCCCGCCTGGCCAAGGAGACCGGCATCTTCCCGGTGTTCGAGGCCGAGAGCGGGGAGGTCACCGAGGTGTCCAAGATCCGCAGACGGGTGCCGGTGGAGGAGTACCTGAAGCGGCAGAAGCGCTACGCGCACCTCTTCGGGGACCCGGGGCGGCCCGACATCGTCGAGCGGCTCCAGGCCGCCGCCGACCGCAACATCGAGCGGTACGGCCTGCTGGCCGAGGAACCCGCAGGGCCCGGCGGGGCCCAGGACGCCGCCGGGGAAGGAGCAGTGTGATGGACAAGCCCTTCGCGATCACCCTGGACATCGGCTCCAGCCGCGCCAACAAGACCGGTGCCTGGCGCACCGAGCGACCCGTGTACGCGAACCGGATGCCGCCGTGCAACGACCGCTGCCCGGCCGGCGAGAACGTCCAGGCCTGGCTCTACGAGGGCGAGGAGGGCGGGGCCGGGTACGAGCGGGCGTGGCGACAGATCATGGTCGACAACCCGTTCCCGGCGATCATGGGCCGGGTCTGCTACCACCCGTGCGAGGACGCCTGCAACCGCGGCGAGCTCGACGAGTCCGTCGGCATCAACTCGGTGGAGCGGTTCCTCGGCGACGAGGCGATCCGGCAGGGGTGGACCGTCTCCGTCGACGTGCCGGTGACCGGCAAGCGGGTGCTCGTGGTGGGCGCGGGGCCTTCCGGGCTGTCCGCGGCCTACCACCTCGCCCGGCGCGGCCACGAGGTCACCCTCAAGGAGGCCGGGCCGATGGCCGGCGGCATGATGCGCTTCGGCATCCCGAAGTACCGGCTGCCGCGTGAGGTGCTCGACGCCGAGGTGCAGCGCATCCTCGACCTCGGTGTGACGCTCGAGCTGAACGCCAAGGTCACCGACCTGATGGCGGTCAAGGAGGAGTACGACGCGGTCTTCCTCGCCGTCGGCGCCCAGCTCGGCAAGCGGGCCTACATCCCGGCCGGCTCGGCGGCGAAGATGCTCGACGCCGTGTCGATGCTGCGCGACCTCGAGACGGGGGAGAAGCCGCTGCTCGGCCGCCGGGTCGCGGTGTACGGCGGCGGCAACACCGCCATGGACGCGGCCCGCACCGCCAAGCGGCTCGGGGCGTCCGAGGCGATCGTGGTCTACCGCCGCAACCAGGACAAGATGCCGGCGCACGAGTCGGAGTTCATGGAGGCCTCCGAGGAGGGCGTGCTGTTCAAGTGGCTGACCACGATCAAGCAGGTCGACCAGGGCAAGCTCCTGATCGAGAAGATGGAGCTCGACGAGACCGGCTACCCGCAGCCGACCGGTGAGCTCGAGGAGCTCGAGGCCGACTCGCTGGTGCTGGCGCTGGGCCAGGACACCGACCTGTCGCTGCTCGACGGCGTCCCCGGGCTCGTCGTCGACGACGGGGTCGTGGCGGTCGGTCCGAACCTGATGACCGGCTGCCCGGGGGTCTTCGCCGGCGGCGACATGGTGCCCTTCGAACGCTCGGTCACCGTCGCGGTCGGCCACGGGAAGCGGGCGGCGAGGAACATCGACGCCTACCTGTCGGGAGCCGCCCCCGAGCCCGTCGTACGGCCTCCGCTGGCGACGTACGACACGCTCAACACCTGGTACTACGCCGACGCCGAGCGCACCCACCGGCCGCTGCTGGAGCGGGCGCGCCGGGAGTCCACGTTCGACGAGGTGGTGCGGGGTCTCGACGAGTCCACCGCGTTGTTCGAGGCGCGGCGGTGCATGTCCTGCGGCAACTGCTTCAGCTGCGACAACTGCTACGGCGTCTGCCCGGACAACGCGGTGATCAAGCTCGGGCGGCCGGGGGAGAAGTACCTGATCGACCTCGACTACTGCAAGGGCTGCGGCATCTGCGTGAGCGAGTGTCCCGCCGGAGCGGTCCAGATGGTCCCCGAGGAGATCTGAGCGCTCGCGGTGAGGGTGTGACAGATCGGGAGACGCACCCACGAAGCAGAAGCCCCGGCCGGTGGCCGGGGCTTCTGCGCGGTCGGCGAGGTCACTCGGGCACGATCACGTGGCCGTCGACCGCGACAACCAGGAGCGGTTCGCTGCCCTCCACGACGAGGAGCTCGACGCTCTGGCCCTCGAGCCCGGCGAGCTCCTCGGCGAGCGTGGTGAGGGCGCCGTCGCCGTCGAGGTCCTCGGCCACGGCCGAGTCGGAGGCGAGGTCGCCGGCCAGGCTGAGATCGAGCACGGCGTCGTCGAGGCAGAGGCCCTCGCCGCAGGCCGACAGCACGCCGGTGAGGCTGGTCGTGCTCGGCTCGGCGTCGGCTTCGTCGGTGGCCTCGTCGGTCGGGTGGTCGGTGGGCTCGTCGGCCGGGTGGTCGCCCGCCTCGTCGGCGGGCCCCTTGCCTGCGTCGTCGGTGGCGCCGTCGGCCGGCTTGTCGTTGGGCTGGTCGGCCGGCTGGTCGCCCGCCTCGTCGGCGGGTCCCTCGGGGTGGTCGGCGGGTCCCTCGGGGTGGTCGGCGGCCTCGTCGGACTCGTCGGTGGCGCCGTCGGTGACCTCGCTCGGGTGCTCCGCGGCCTCGTCGGCTGGGTGGTCGCCTGCCTCGTCGGCGGGCCCCTCGCCTGCCTCGTCGGTGGCGCCGTCGCCCGCCTCGTCGGCGGGTCCGTCGGCGGCTTCGTCGGTGGGCTGGTCTGCCGGGTGCTCCGTGGGCTGGTCGGCCGGGTGGTCGCCCGCCTCGTCGGCCGGTCCATCGGTGGCCTCGTTCGCGGCGCCGGCGGGCTGGTCGGTCGCCTCGTCCGTGGGTCGCTCGGCCGGCTGCTCCGCGGGGGCGTCGGTGGACTCGTCTGCGGGGCGGTCCGTCGGCTGGCCGGACGGGTCCTCCTTCGCCGGCTCCTCCGCCGCAGCCACCACGGGCTCGTCCGCCGGCTCCTCGGCTGCGTCGGCCTTCTTCTCAGCCTGCGGCCTGGTGGCCTGCGCGGGGGACGGCTTGCTGCCCGTCGCAGGCTCCTGCTTCGCGTCGGAGGGCGTGGCCGCGTCCGGGGCCGGGTCGGCACGCCGGGCGGCGAGTGGCTCCGGCTGCCGCTGCTGCTCGGCCTTGCGCAGGGCCCGCTCCGACTGCTGCGCCGGGGAACCCTGGCTGTCGTCGAGGGTGGCGCCGATGGTGGTCGGCTCCGGCGCCCCGGAGACCGCGAAGTCACGCTTGGCGTAGCGGCGCTCCACGGCGAGCACCTGGTCGACGTACTGCGTCGTGCCGTTGTACTCGGCGAGCGCCTCTGCGGCGCCCTGCGGGTCGGCCAGGTCCGCGCCCGTGGCGCACAGGTACACGCCGACGGCCAGTGCGGCGTCGTCGACGTCCTGCGGGGAGCGCGTTCCGTCTCCGTCCCCGTCGACGCCGACGAGCGCCCAGACCCCGGGCAGGAGCTGCATCGGGCCGACCGCGCGGTCCCACGTCGGGTCGCCGTCGACCTTGCCGCCGTCGGTGTCCTCGACCGTGGGCCGAGCGCCGCCGCCGTCCAGGGGCCGGCTGAGCAGGGCCGGGGTGACCACGCCGTCGTCGCCGAGCTCGCTCCCGCGCACGCTCCCGTGCTCGGACTCCACCTGGCCGATCGCACCGAGCAGCGTCCAGGACAGCCCGCAGGACGGCTGCACCTCGCCGAGGATGTCCGCGGCGCGCTGGTAGGCCTGCAGTGCCGCCCAGGGCACGTCGCCGGCACGCGCGTTGCCGAGAGCCGGGCGCTCGGGCACCTGGAAGGCCGCCGGCACCGCCTGGGCCCCGTCGGTCTCCGGCTTGTCCGTCAGGTCCTCGGCGGTGATCGCCTGGAGGGAGGCCGCCGTCGACACCGCTCCGCTCCCGTCGGTGCCGGCCGCCGAGGCGGGCGCCACCTCCACGTCGGACGTCGTGAGCACCAGCGGCAGCGCGGCCAGGGCGATGAGGGCCTGCGCGTGTGTCGCGGGCCTCGAGGTGCGACGACGGTTCATGTACGGACTCCCCCAGACAACATCTGTCCTTCGACCCTAGGCCGATCGGTGCGTGTGGAGAAGAGGCTGAACGACTCATCCTCCGTGCCAGGCCGACCCATGCTGGGTAGTCCTGGTGAGACAGACTTCCCCTACCCGACGAAAGGAAGACCATGCTTCCTGGTCTCATCGCGCTTCTGGGCTGCCAGCTCGCAGGCGAGCTGATGGTGCGCACCCTCGAGGTGCCGGTACCGGGTCCGGTGGTCGGGATGGTGCTGATGCTCGTGCTCCTGCAGGTACGACGGCCGCGCAGCGACTCGGGCCTGGTGACGGTGCCAGGCACGTTCCTGCGCTACCTGCCGCTGCTCTACGTCCCCGCCGGGGTGGGGGTGGTCGCCTACCTGAGCCGGCTCGAGGAGGACTGGGTGCCGGTGGCCGGCGGACTTGTCGTCTCCTGGCTGGCGGGCCTGGTCGCCGCCGCCGCGGTGACCGCCCTGCTCCTGCGCGCGACGGGCTCCCGGAGCGTGACCCGGTGACGTTCGGGCCGGAGCAGGCCTGGCAGTGGCTGGTCGGTTCACCGCTGTTCGGGGTGACGCTCACGCTGGTCGCCTACGCTGCTGCCCGCGAGCTGTGGCAGCGCACCGGTCGGCACCCGTCGCTCAACCCGGTCCTCGTGGCCGTGGTCCTCGTCGGGGCGACGCTGCTCCTGCTGGGCGTGGACTACGAGGAGTACATGGTCGGCGGCCGGTACATCGCCTTCCTGCTCGGTCCCGCGACCGTGGCGCTGGCGCTGCCGCTGCACTACGAGTCCCGGTTGGTGCGCAAGGCCGCCGTGCCGATCCTGCTCGGCATCGCCGTCGGCGCGGTCGTGTCCATCGTGGTGGCCGTGACCGTGACCCGTGCCCTCGGTGGTGACGAGGTCCTGGTGCTGTCCATGGCCCCGAAGTCGGCCACCACCCCGGTCTCCATCGCACTGTCGGAGTCGATCGGTGGCGTCCCGGCGCTGACGGCCGTGTTCACGATCCTGGCGGGTGTGCTGGGCGCGGTCGCCGGTCCTGCGGTGCTCTCCCTGCTGCGGTTCCGGGACGTGCGCGTGCGGGGGCTGGCACTCGGATCCGTGTCCCACGGCATCGGTACCTCCCGGGCCCTGACCGACCACCGCACCGAGGGTGCCTTCGCCGCGCTGGCCATGGGACTGACCGCGTTGGCCACGGCGGTGCTGCTGCCCGTCGTACTGCTGCTCCTGGCGTGACCGCGGAGAGACATGTCCGAAGTGCCCGAACACGGCGGGACCTTGTGCCCTTGGGCGGCTCTGCCCGCTGGGACAGAGTGAGTGCGGGATACAACAGAACAGGGACGGGTGCTCGACGGTCCCCGTCCCATGAGTGGGAGATCGATCTCGGCCCGGTTCCGGGTCGCCACACCCGGACGCCGAGATTTCACGGAGGCCCCGGCCGCAACGGCCGGGGCCTCCGTCACGTGCGCCGCTCAGGACGGCTGCGGGTCCCGGCCGAGGAAGGCCAGGAGCCGGGCGGCCGCCGGGGCGTGGGGAGCGACGTCCACGGGAGCGCCGAACCGCACCGGCCGGTCGTCGGAGGTGACCAGGACCGGGGCCAGCACGACGAGGTGCTGGGCCAGCCGGTCCGGGATCGGCCGAGGGGAGCCGCAGGCGACCGACACGTCCCAGCCGTGCACGGCGACCTCGAGGGCTCCTGCTGCGGTGAGGACCGGCGCCGTCACCGGCCTGCCGCCCACGAGCACGTCGGTGCGGCTCGACGCCGGGGCCTCCTCCCTCGCGCTCCAGTCGGCGAGCAGCGCGCAGGCACGTCGTCGCAGCGAGTCCACCACGTCGGCGCGGTCCTCGTGTGCGGCCTCCAGGCGCACCAGCCGGGTGGAGCCGGCCTCGTGCAGGGACGTCAGCGAGTCGTCCATGTGCACGAGGAGCCGGTGCAGGTCCCACCCGGCGCAGGGCGTCGGAAGCGGCAGCAGCCGCGGCTCGACGAGCAGCAGGCTGCCGCGGGTGTAGGCGATCGCGCGGTCGAGCAGCTCCACCCCGCGCCACGGCGACGGCCGGGCCGGCCGACCGTGGCGGGGTGCCGCGGTCATCCCGGGTACACCTCCGGCAGGCCGAACTTCGCGAAGAGGTCGGTGTCGAAGAAGCAGCCGACGTGGGACACGCCGTCGTCGGTGACGGTGAGCACCTGGATCTGGAAGGCCCGGTGCACGCCGTCGGCGTCGCGCATGTACAACGCGAACGCCGGCTGGCCGTTGGCGTCGGCGCGCACCATCCGCATGTCGGCGGGTCCGCTGGCCGGGCACTGGCTGGAGATGAGCGCGCCGATGGTCCGTGGGCCCTGGTACCAGCCGGTGAAGGGCGGCATCTCCCAGATGGCGTCGTCGGTGAACAGGCTGACGATCTGGCCGACGTCGTAGGTCTCGAAGGCGGCGACGTACCTGTCGAGCAGCTCGCGGCGCTCCGGGTCGTCGGGCTCGACGACCTCGTCACGGATGAGCGCTGCCTGCTCGAGCTGGGCGCGAGCGCGCTGCAGCAGGCTGTTCACGGCCGCCGTGCTGATCCCGATCGCCTCGGCCACCTCGTTGGCCCGCCAGGCCAGCACGTCGCGCAGGACGAGCACGGCACGCTGGCGCGGGGGGAGGTGCTGCAGGGCCGCGACGAACGCGAGCCGGACGCTCTCTCGTGAGGTGACGACCGAGGCGGGGTCGTCACGCTGCTCGCTCACCAGCGAGTCGGGCATCGGCTCCAGCCAGGGCACCTCCGGCTGCTGCACCAGCGTGCCGTAGGGGTCCGCGGCCTCCTGCCCGAGCCCCGTCGGCATCGGTCTGCGTCCGCGGCTCTCCAGGGCGGTCAGGCAGGCGTTCGTGGCGATCCGGTACAGCCAGGTGCGCATCGAGGAGCGGCCCTCGAAGGTGCTCGCGGACCGCCAGGCGCGGAGGTAGGTCTCCTGCACGAGGTCCTCGGCGTCGTGGACCGAGCCGAGCATCCGGTAGCAGTGCGCGAGCAGCTCGGGGCGGTAGCGGTCCATGGCCGAGGCGTCCCGGGGGTCCACCTCGGGCGGCGGGGCAGGGGCTGCCGGAGAGTGGGTGGGGCGACGGGTTCCGGACCTGTCGACGACCGCCATCAGCGCGCCTGCTCCTCGAGGGCGGCCGGGTCCATGTACACCACTTCCCAGAGGTGTCCGTCCGGGTCCTCGAAGCTGCGGCCGTACATGTGGCCGTGGTCCTCCGGGTCGCGCACGATCGACCCGCCCAGGGCCAGCGCCCTGTCGGCGAGCGTGTCGACCTCCTCGCGGCTCTCGGCGGACAGGGCTAGGATCGCCTCGGTCTGCTTCCTGCTGTCGACGAGCTCCTTGGTCGTGAACGTGGAGAAGAACCCCTCGGTCAGCCACATCACGCAGGCGTGGTCGCTGACCACCATGCAGGTGGCCTTGTCGTCGGTGAACTGGGGGTTGAAGCCGAACCCGAGCTCGGTCCAGAAGTCGATGGTCCGCTGCAGGTCCGCGACGGGGAGGTTGACGAAGATCATCCGGCTCATGCGCTGCTCCTTGCGTCGTGCTGTCGTGTTGCTCGGTCGAGGGTGTGGACCGAGGCCGCGGCCGGAACTCATCGGTGGCCGTGGCGGAATATTCGAGCCCCACGGAGCCACAACCAGGTGTACACCCGCGCGGGCATAATCGTCGAACACCTTTTGCGTGAGGAAGGAGTCCTGATGTCCCACGCCAACGCGCTCCTCGTCGACGCCTTCGGCCGTGTCCGGGAGGCCGTGCACGGAGCGGTCGACGGGCTGACCCGTGACCAGCTGACCTACCGGGTCGACCCCGAGGCCAACACGATCGCGTGGCTGGTCTGGCACCTCACCCGGATCCAGGACGACCACGTCGCCGCGCTGGCCGGCGTGGAACAGGTCTGGCACCGCGAGGGGTGGCCGGCCCGGATGGGCCTGCCCTTCGCTCCCGACGAGCACGGCTACGGGCACACCTCCGACCAGGTCGCGGCCGTCGACGTACCCGCGGACCTGCTGCTGGAGTACCACGACGGGGTGCACGCGGCGACCGTGTCCTACCTCGACGGCCTTGCCGAGGGCGGCTACGACGAGGTCGTCGACCGGTCCTGGGACCCGCCCGTGACGCGTGCCGTACGCCTCATGAGCGTGGTGGAGGACGACATGCAGCACGTCGGCCAGGCGGCGTTCATCCGGGGCGTCGTCGAACGGCTCGGTGGCTGAGGGGAGCTCGCTGCGGTACGCCGGGCCTCAGCGCGACGTCGTACGTCGACCCGCGCACCCGATGCACTCCCGGGCCACGGGCCGGACCTCGAGGCGGGCAGGCGCGATCGACCCGGCGCAGGTCTCGCAGACCCCGTAGGTGCCTGTGGCCACCCGTTCCTCGGCCGCGTCGAGCTCGGCGAGGTGTGCTCGGGCCTGGCTGATCAGCGCGCCGACCTGGGAGCGCTCGAACGCGATGGTCGACCCCTCGGGATCGTGCTCGTCGTCGGCGTTCGAGGACTCGGAGGCATCGACGATGTCGTCGAACGACCCCGTCAGGTCGGCCAGGCGCTGCTCGGTGTCACGGCGGTCGGCGCGCAGCCGCGCTCGCGCCGCGGCGTGCTGTGCGGTCACCGGTCCGCACACCCCGTGCGCGAGGCCGACCGGCCGGTCGGCGGCTCCTGTCCGTGGGGCATCACCGGAACCGGACGGACATCACGCCCTGCACCGCTCCGGCGATCACCTCGGCGACCTTCTGCTGGTGCGGGTCGTGGGAGCCCTCGAGCAGCACGTTCCCGTCGTTGACGTCGACCGTGTAGTGCATCTCGGCGCTGCGCAGGAGCTCGTCGATCTCGGCGCGGATGAGCTCGTCGCTGCGGGCCAGCAGGTGCACGATGTCGCTGCGGCTCACCACGCCCACGACGCGCCCGTCCTCCACGACCGGCAGGCTCTTCACCGCCGTACCCGTCATCAGCTCGACTGCGTCGCACAGGTCGCTGTCGGGGGAGACCGTCATCGACAGCGTCGACATGACGTCCTCGACGTAACGCGCCCCCGAGCGGTCGACCCGGCTGCCTTCGTGGGGCATCAGGTGGGTGCGCTCGTCGTGCCGGACGGCGTCCTTGAGGAGGTCCGCCTCGCTCACGATGCCGACGAGCCGGCCTTGGGACACGACCGGCAGCGCCGTGACCTGGTGTCGGTCGAGCAGCTTCAGCCCGTCCTTCATCGTGGTCCGGGCAGGCACGGTGACGGCCGGTGAGGTCATCACTTCCCTGACGAGCATTGCCGCCACCTCCAGTCCGGAGCTCTGCTTGAGGTCATCCTCGCTCGACCCGACACGCCCATACAGGGTCGAACGTCCCAGGCCGGGGTGACTGCCGGCTCTGCCCCGGCGACGACGCCTTGCAGGAGGCTGAAGGTGGACCGGATCGGAGGAACACCATGGTCAAGGAGACGAGCCTACCCGTCGTCGTGGGCGTCGACGGCAGTGAACAGGGTGACAGGGCGGTGCGCTACGCGGCGGCCGAGGCCCGGCGCCGTGACGTGGGACTGCTCCTCGTCCACGCTGTCCACGAGACCGCGCCGATGGCAGCCATGCTTCCGCTCTACAGCGTCGAGGCCTTCACCGAGGTGGGCCGCCAGCTCGTCGACGACGCCCGGCGCATCGCGGTGGAGATCGCCCCGGAGGTCGAGATCAGCACGTCGGTCAAGCCCGGGGGCCGGATCGGCACCCTCGTCGAGGCCGGCGAGCACGGCTCGGTCATCGTGCTGGGGCACCGGCCGCGGTCGCGGGCGGGCCGGGTGCTGGCCAGCTCCACCACGACGGGCGTGGCCGCCAGGGCGCACTGCCCGGTCGTCTCGGTCCCCGACACGTGGGACGAGCACACGAGCAGGGGCAGGATCGTGGTCGGCGTCGACGACTCCGACGCCGCGCACGACGCGCTCGACCTCGCGCTGCGCGAGGCCGGTCGCAGGGACGTCCGCCTCCGGGTGCTGCACGCCTGGAAGCTGCCGACGGCCTACGACGACATCGGCTACTCGGGCACGGTCGTGCAGGACTGGATGACCGAGGCCGGCGAGGAGCTCGACAAGACCCTGCAGCCGTTCCGGGAGAGCTACCCCGACGTGGAGATGGAGGCCGACCTCCGCCACGAGTTCGCCGGCCCGGCCCTGCTCGAGGCCACCGAGGACGCCGACCTGATCGTCGTCGGGCGCCGCGGCCACGGGGCGCCGTGGGGCATCTACCTCGGCTCGTTGGCGAGGCTGCTGATCCGCGAGGGCAGGTGCCCGGTCGAGATCGCACCGCAGCACCCACGCGGCGTCCCCGAGGTCGAGGAGCGCCTGCTCGGCAGCCCGGAGGAGATCTCCCCGGAGGCGTGACCGGAGGTCTCCCCGGTTTGAGGGAGAATGACCGGCCGTGTCCCTTCACGACCGGTCCACCCTCCGCGCCCGCCGGGCCGTGGCGGTCGTGTTCGCCCTCAACGGCTTCGCGTTCGCCAGCTGGGTCTCACGGATCCCGGAGGCGCGGGACCATCTCGGCCTCTCGCCGGGAGAGCTCGGCCTCCTCCTGCTGGCCCTGTCCGCCGGCGCGGTCCTCGCCCTCCCGGTCGCCGGTCTCTGGGTGCACCGGTTCGGTGCCGCAGCCGTCGTCGCGGTCGCGGCGGTCGTGGACGCGGTGGGCCTGGCTCTCGCGGGCCTCGGTGCCGCCGTCGCCGGATCGGTGTGGGTGACCGCGCTCGGCCTGCTGCTCCTCGGGATCGGGTCCGGCACCTGGGACGTCGCGATGAACGTGCACGGTGCGGCGGTGGAGCGGCGTGCCGCACGCACGCTGATGCCCGGCTTCCACGCCATGTTCAGTCTCGGCACCGTGGCCGGGGCCGCCACGGGTGCCGCGGCGGCCGGTCTCGGGCTGTCGATGAGCTGGCACCTGACCCTCGCCGCGCTCGTCGTCGCCTCGGTCACCGGTGTCTCCGTGCGGCGCTTCCTGCCGCCGGACGCCGACGGCGACCCGTCCCGGCCGGGTGGCAGCCTCGCCGCCTGGCGTGAACCGCGCACGCTGGCGCTCGGACTCATGGTGCTCGCCATGGCGCTGACCGAGGGCGTGGCCAACGACTGGCTGGCCGTGGCGCTCGTCGACGGGTACGACGTGCCGCCGTGGGTGGGGGCGAGCGGCTTCGCGCTGTTCGTCGCGGCGATGACCACCGGGCGGCTCGTCGGTGGCGTGCTGCTCGACCGGTTCGGGCGCCTGCCGATGCTGTGGTCGAGCATGGCCGTGGCCGCCGTCGGCGTGGTTCTCGTCGTGCTCGGGACCGACCCGGCGCCGGTCGCCGGAGGCATCGTGCTGTGGGGGCTCGGTGCCTCCCTCGGCTTCCCCGTCGGGATGAGCGCCGCGGCCGACGACCCGCGGCTGGCACCGGCGCGGGTGAGCGTCGTCGCGACGATCGGCTACACCGCCTTCCTCGCCGGGCCTCCCGTGCTCGGCTTCCTCGGCGACAGGGTGGGCGTGCTCAATGCGCTCCTGCTGGTGGCGGTGCTGCTGGTGCCTTCCGCGTTCGCCGTGCCCGCCGCGCGGAAGCAGCCGACCGCTCCCCGGTGAGCAGCGGCTCCAGCCACCGCGTCCGGGGGTCGGCGTCGACGAGCAACGCCTTGGCGAACAGCGTCAGCGGCACCGCCAGCAGGGCACCCATGCCACCGAGCGTGAAGGCCCAGAACACCAGCGACAGCATCGTCAGCGTCGTCGACAGCCCCACCGCGTCCCCGACGATCTTGGGCTGGATGATCGTCTGTACGACGACGTTCAGCACGCTGTAGGCGACCAGCACCGCGACCATCAGCCGCGGCCCTCCCTCGAGCAGGCCGATCAGGGCCGGGGGCACGACGCCGATCACGAACCCGATGTTGGGGATGTAGTTGGTCACGAACGCCAGCAGCCCCCACAGCACCGCGATCGGGACGCCCATCCAGGCCAGCGCCACGGTGTCGAGCACCGCCACGATCAGGCCGAAGACCGTGGAGACCACGAGGTAGCGACGCGTGGCGACGCCGAAGGACGTGAGCGCAGCGACCCAGCCGTCGTGGCCCGCCGGGAGCGCCGCCAGCCTGCGGGAGAACCCGGCCGCGTCGGCGACCATGAACAGCACCAGCGTGATCACCAGGAACAGGCTCGACGCCACGCCCACGAGGCCGCTGACCAGGTCGCCGGCGACGCCGACGAGCCGGCCGACGTCGAGGCCGCCGACAATCCGGTCGATCTGGTCCTGGCCGACCCCCTGCCGGCCCAGCCAGGCGACCACCGAGTCGAGGATCCGGTTCATCTCGGGCTGGTAGGCGGGCAGCATCGTGGCGAACCGTGCCACCGACACGACCATCGCGACGGTGAACCCGACGAGGGCCACGTAGACGGTGGCGATCGACAGGGCCGCGGCCAGCCAGCCGGGCATCCCACGGCGCTCCATCCCCGCCCTCATCGGCTGGATGCCGAGCACCAGGACCAGCGCCAGGAACACCGGCCCGACGATGCCGGAGAGCTCATGCAGGACGAGCACCACCACGCCGGCGGCCGCGAAGCCGGTGAGCACGACGACGGCCCGGGGCAGGCCGGGCCTCCCGGCGGGCAGGGCGACGCGCGCGTCCGGCATCGGGGCCTCAGCGACCTCGCCGGGACAGGAAGCCGGCGCAGCCGGCCATCGTGGTCAGCTCCGGGTAGTCGTCCTCGTCGATGCGCACCCCGCTGTCGACGACGAGCAGCTCGACGAAGCTGAGGAAGTCCAGGGAGTCGAGCTCGAGCGTCCGGCGCAGGTCGGCGTCGTCGGACAGGGCCGCGACGTCGGCGTCGGGGACGATCTGGCGGATCGCCCGCGCGACCATGGCGCGGGCGTCGTCGACGGTGATGGTCATAGCTCCTCCGGGTGCTGCAACAGCCGGTCCAGGGTGTTGAGGAACCGTGCCCCGGCGGCCCCGTCGGTGGCCCGGTGGTCCCCGGACAGAGTGAGCCGGACCGTGGGGTGCACGGTGAGCATCCCGTCGACCGCCCACGGCCGCTCGACCACCCGGCCGACGCCGAGCAGTGCGACCTGGGGCGGGTAGATCACCCCGATGACCTCCTCGACGCCCTGGTCCCCGAGGTCGGTGACGGTGAGCGTCGGGTCGGCCATCTCGGCGCGGCGCAGCCGGCCGGCGCGGGCCCGGGTGACCAGGTCCCGCAGCGCCGACATCAGCTCGGGCAGCGACATGTCGGCGGTGTCGTGGATGGCCGGTGCGACGAGCGCGCCACCGCGGACGCGCACCGCGACCCCGAGGTGGACCCCGGGAGCGGCCACGAAGCCGTCGTCGACCCAGAAGCCGTTGAGCTCCGGGTGCTCCCGGGCCGCCAGGGCGGTCGCCTTGAGGATCGCCGCCGCGGGCACCACACGTTCGCTCACGGTGCGGTCCCGGTTGGTACGGCGCAGCCACGTGGTCAGCTCGTGCAGGTCGGTGGTGGTGGCGACGTAGTAGTGCGGGACCTCCCGCTTGGACCTGCTCATCAGCGACGCGATCGTCGCCCGGGTGGTGCCGGCGGTGCGGGTCCGGTCCCGGGCGCTCGGCTCCTGGGGGGTCGGCCGGGTGACCTCGACGGACCGGCTCTCGGCTGCCTCCGGTGGCGCCGTGGACGCCGGCCCGCCGGGCGGGGTCGGCTCCGGCTGCGGCTCCTCGGTGGTGCGTTCCCGTGCGGCGAGCACGTCCTCGGCCCGCACCGTGCCGTCGGCGGCCGCGGCGCCGACCCGTGCGAGGTCCACGCCGAGCTCCTCGGCGAGCCGACGGGCGTAGGGAGACACCCGCGGCCGCTGCGTCTCGGCGGGGGAGGGCTCGGGTCGCCGGACCGGGACCCGGTGGACCCGGGTGGCGGCGCGGTCCACGTCCTCGCGGGTGACACGCCCGCCCGGACCGGTGCCGGTCACGCCGGCGAGGTCGACCCCCAGCTCCGCGGCGTGGTGCCGCAGCGGCGGCTTGGCCGCGGCCGGTTCCGGTGCAGCCGGCTCCGGCTCCGGCGCAGGCTCCGGCGCGGGAGCGGACAGCGGGGCCAGCCGCGCCATCGGTGCGCCCACGGCGACGCGGGTGCCGGGCTCGACCAGGAAGGACTCCACGACGCCGTCGTCGAAGGTCTCGACCTCGATCGCCGACTTCTCGGTGTCGACGACCGCGACCGGGTCGCCGCGGCGGATGGTGTCCCCCTCCTTCACCAGCCACTCGACGAGGGTGCCGGCCTCCATGTCGGCACCCAGCGACGGCATCCGGAACTCGGCCACTCAGCCCACCGTCCTACGGGCGGCCTCGACGATCGCCGGGACCTGGGGGAGTGCCGCCTCCTCCAGGTGCTTGGCGTACGGCATCGGCACCTCGGCGGAGCAGACCCGCTCCACCGGGCTGTCGAGGTCGAAGAAGCACTGCTCGGTGATCCGGGCGCTGATCTCGGCCGAGAGGCTCCCGCTGCGCCAGCCCTCGTCGACGACCACGGCCCGGTGCGTCCGCCGTACCGACGCCATGACGGTCTCGTCGTCCAGCGGGCGCAGGACGCGGAGGTCGACCACCTCGGCGTCCACGCCGTCGACGGCGAGCCGTTCTGCGGCCTCGAGCGTCTTGGTCAGCGAGCCGCCGTAGCTGACGAGGGTCAGGTCCTGGCCCTGCCGTCGTACGGCGGCCCGCTGGATGTCCACGTGCCCCGCGGAGGCGGCAAGCGCGCCGCCCATGTTGTACAGCGACCCGTGCTCGAAGATCAGGACCGGGTCGGGGTCCTCGAGGGCGGGCCACAGCATGCCCCGGGCGTCCTCGAGGGTCGCCGGAGCGAGCACCCTGAGGCCGGGGATGTGGGCGTACCACCCCTCCAGGCTGTGCGAGTGCTGCGCCGCGAGCTGCCGGCCCGCGCCGGTGGTCATCCGGATCACCAGCGGCACGTGCACCTGGCCCCCGGACATGTGCAGCAGCGTGGCGGCGTTGTTCATGATCTGGTCGAGCGCGAGCAGGCTGAAGTTGACGGTCATGATCTCGACGATCGGCCGCATCCCGCCGATGGCCGCGCCGATCCCCGCACCGGTGAACGCCGACTCCGACAAGGGAGTGTCCCGCACCCGCTCGGGCCCGAACTCCTCGAGCAGCCCGAGGCTGACCGCGAAGCAGCCACCGTAGGACCCGACGTCCTCGCCCATCAGGAACACCCGCGGGTCCTCGCGCAGCGCCTCCCGGAGCGCCTCGCGCATCGCCTCGCGGTAGGTGGTCCGGACGGTCTCGACCGCAGCAGTGCTCATGGCCTGGCTCCTGCCTCGGAGTGGACGAAACGGGTGAGGTCCGCGACGTCCTCGAAGGGGGCCGCCTCGGCCGCGGCCACGGCGGCCTCGACCTCGGTGGCCACCGCGGCGACGACGGCCGCACGGTCGTCGTCGGTGAGCTCGCCGGCCTCGGTCATCCGTCGGGCCAGCAGCTCGAGGGGGTCGCGCTCGCGCCACGCGGCGATCTCCGCCTTGTCGCGGTAGCGGTCCGGGTCGTACATCGAGTGCGCCCGGAACCGGTACGTGCGCAGCTCGAGGAACACCGGTCCGCCGCCGTTGCGGATCCGGTCCACCGCCCGCCGGGCGGCCTGCTCGACCGCCTCGACGTCCATCCCGTCGACCGCCCAGGCGGCGAGGCCGTACGACGACGCGCGCAGCGCCAGGTCCGTCACGGCGTGGGACTTCGCCAGCGCGGTGCCCATCGCGTAGAGGTTGTTCTCGCACGCGAACAGCACCGGCAGGTGCCACAGCGTGGCCAGGTTCACCGACTCGTGGAACTCCCCCTCGGCGAACGCGCCGTCGCCGAAGAGACACACGGTCACGCCGGGGCGGTCCTGCATCGCGTCGCCGAGCGCGAGGCCGACCGCCAGGGGCAGCCCCCCGCCGACGATCGCGTTGCCGCCGTAGAACCGGTGTCGGACGTCGAACAGGTGCATCGACCCGCCCCGGCCCCGGCTGGATCCGGTCTGCTTGCCGTACATCTCGGCCATGACGTCGTCCATCGGCAGGCCGCGAGCCAGGGCGTGGCCGTGCTCGCGGTACGTCGACACCACCGCGTCGTGCTCGGTCAGGTGCTCCATGACGCCCGCGGCGACCGCCTCCTCGCCGATGGCGACGTGCAGGAAGCCACGGATCTGCTCGGTGCTGTAGAGCTCGACGCAGCGCTCCTCGAACATCCGGATCCGGGTCATCTGCCGCAGCAGGTCCAGGCGCTGTGCGGCGCGTCCGGAGAGGCTCGCGTGCGACGTCGTCGCGTCGTGGCCGTGGTGGGAGGCGTGGTGGCTGCGCTGCGCGGTCCGGCCGGTCATGACCCACTCTCCAACGTCGACAGGTCCCCCTCGGGAAGCCCGAGCTCGCGGGCCTTCAGCAGGCGCCGCATCACCTTGCCGCTGCGCGTGTGCGGCAGGTGCTGGTCGAAGACGATCTCGCGCGGCGCCACCGAGCCGAGCCGGCGGCGGCCGAACGCCACGAGCTCGCGGCGCAGGGCGCCGTCGGCCTCGAAGCCGTCCTTGACCGTGACGAACGCCTTGACCACCTCGCCGGCGACCGGGTCGGGCTTGCCGATGACCCCGGCCTCCGCGACCGCCGGGTGCTCCATCAGGGCGCTCTCGACCTCGAAGGGCCCGATCAGGTGACCGGCGGACTTGATCACGTCGTCGCCCCGGCCGACGAACCAGTAGTAGCCGTCGTCGTCGCGCCGGACGAGGTCCCCGGTGAGGTACCAGCCGCCGACGAAGCACCGCTCGTAGCGGGCGTGCTCGCCGAGGTAGGTGCGGAACATCGACGGCCAGCCGGGCCGCAGCGCGAGCTCGCCGGTGCCTCCGGGCCCGAGCTCGGTGACCTCGCAGTCGTCGACGAGGACCCGGCCGTGCTCGTCGCGGGCCAGCACCGTCGCGGTGACGCCCGGCAGGGCCGTCCCCATCGAGCCCGGCCGCACCGGCAGGTCGGGGCGGTTGGCGATCATGATCGCGCCGGTCTCGGTCTGCCACCAGTTGTCGAGCACCGGGCGCCGGTAGGTCCGCTGACCCCACGCGACGACCTCGGGGTTCAGCGGCTCGCCGACGCTGCACACGTGGCGCAGCGACGACAGGTCGTAGCCCTCGACGACCTCGCCGCCGGCGCGCATCAGCATCCGCAGCGCGGTCGGCGCGGTGTACCAGACCGTGACCCGCTGCTCCTCGAGGATCCGGTACCACCGACGGGCGCCGAGCTCGCCGGCGTCGGTCACCACGGTGGCGCCGTGGGTGAGCGGGGCGATGATGCCGTACGACGTCCCGGTGACCCAGCCCGGGTCGGCGGTGCACCAGAACACGTCGTCGGGGCGCAGGCCGAGGGCGTGCGCGGACGTGGCGTGGTGGGCCACGACCGCCTCGTGCACGTGGAGGGCGCCCTTCGGGGTGCCCGTCGTGCCACTGGTGAAGTGCAGCAGCGCGGGAGTCTCCGGGTCGGTCGGCCCGATCTCGTAGCGGCACGACGCGCGGTCCAGCAGGTCCGGCAGGGAGGAGGCGCCCGGCACCTCGTCGGCGGTCGTGTCCACCAGGAGGACGTGGGCGAGCTCGGGGAGCTCGCTCCGCATCGGCGCGATCCGGCGCTCGTAGAGCTCCGCGGTGGTCACCAGGACCCTGCCGTGCCCGAGCCGCAGCCGCTGCCGGATCGGCTCGGGCCCGAACGCGGTGAACAGCGGGCAGAACACCGACCGGTGCTTGAGCGTGCCGAGCGCGACGACGTAGATGTCGGGTCCGCGGCCGAGCAGCGACACGACGGTGTCGCCGGCGGCCACGCCGAGCCCGTCGAGGATGTTCGCGAACGCCGAGGTCAGGTCCGACAGCTCCTGGTAGCTGACGCCGCTGACGGAGTCGTCGAGGCCGATGCAGCGCAGCGCGAGGTCACCGCCGGCGCCGTGCAGCACGTGCCGGTCGACCGCCTCGTGCGCGATGTTGAGCCCGCGTCCGTCGGGCAGCCCGTCCAGGTGGCCGCGGGCCTCCGACCAGACGTCCGTGGCCAGGCCGGCGGTCATCACGTCTCCTGCTTCTTGGCCTTCCGGGCCTCGGCCCTCGTGGCCCTCCGCGCGTGTGCCACCTCCGCGGCGAGGTACTTCTGGAGCCCGCCGAACAGCCGCTCGCGGTTCGCCTGGCTCGTCTTCCCCAGCGTCTCCCGTGTCGCCTCCTGCTGGGCGTCGAAAGATTCTCGGTCGTTCATGACGCGCTCCCTGGGTGGGTCTGCCCCTGTTTCCACGGTGCTCCGGGAGCAGGGACGGCCCCAGGGTCGTTCGGCCCGAATGCGTGTGACCCAGGCCTCGTGGTCGGCGCGCACAGGCGAGGTTAGGCTTACCTTAGATCTGCTGTCGTCCGAGCCCAGCGTGCTCATGAGGAGAACTCTCGATGCGTCGACGCCCCCTGCGCGCCGCGGCCGGACTCACCGCGGCCGCGGCGTTCCTGTCCGGCTGCGGATTCCTCGGCGGCGGCGAGTCCGCGGACCTGCAGGTCTACACCGCGCGTCACTACGACCTCGAGGAAGCGTTCACGGAGTTCACCGACCAGACCGGGATCAGCGTCGAGTTCATCAGCGGCGACGACGCCGAGCTGCTCGAGCGGCTCAAGGCGGAGGGCGAGGACACCCCGGCCGACATCTTCATGACCGTCGACGCCGGGAACCTGTGGAACGCCGCCCGCCAGGGCGAGCTCGCCCCGCTGGACTCCCCGGCGCTGGAGCAGGCGGTGCCCGAGGACCTGCGCGACCCGCAGGGCCGCTGGTTCGGCCTGGCGCTGCGCGCGCGGACGGTGACCTACAACCCGGACAAGGTCGACCCGGCGGAGTTCGACGCCGAGGAGACCTACGCCGGCCTTGCGGACCCGAAGTGGCGCGGCCGCCTGTGCATGCGCGACGCGACCGCCTCCTACACCCAGTCGCTCGTGGCCAGCCTGATCGACCTGTACGGCCGGGAGCGGACCCAGGAGATCGTCGAGGGCTGGGTCGCCAACGACGTCGACATCATGAGCAACGACATCCTGCTGCTCGAGGCGATCGACGCCGGTTCCTGCGACGTCGGCATCAACAACCACTACTACCTGGCCCGTGAGAAGCAGGACGACCCGGACCTGAACGTCGAGCTGTACTGGGCCAGCCAGGAGGGCGCCGGCACCCACGTCAACATCTCCGGCGCCGGCGTGGTGAAGAGCTCCGACAACCCCGAGCAGGCCCAGCAGCTGCTGGAGTGGCTCGCCACCGAGGGCCAGAACGACTTCGTGGACGCCAACCACGAGTACCCGGTGAACCCCTCGGTGGAGCCCGAGCCACTGATCGCGCAGTGGGGGCCGTTCAAGCGGATGCCGTTGAACGCCGAGGCGTACGGCGACCTGAACTCCGAGGCCGTCGACCTGCTCGCCGAGGCGGGCTACGAGTGAGCCGATGACCGAGCCCGCCCTCCTCGCCGAGACGAGGACCCCGCGCTGGAGACCACGCCGCCGCACCGCCACCGGTCGGCCGGCGTGGTCCTTCGCCGTCCTGGTCATCGCGGCGCTGGTGGCCACGCCCGTGGTCGCGGTCGTGGTGGACGGCGTCGCCGGGCTCGACGACATCAGGCTGCCCCGCGGGCTCGGGTCGATGGTGCTCACCACGCTCGGGCTGATGCTCGGCGTCGGCGTCGGCACCCTCGTCGTGGGCGGCGGCCTGGCCTGGCTGGTGACCGCCTACCGGTTCCCCTTCCGCGACGTCCTGGTGTGGCTGCTGGTGCTGCCGCTGGCGATGCCGGCCTACATCCTCGGCTTCGTCTTCCTGTCCACCTTCGACGTCTCCGGCCCGGTCCAGGCTGCGCTCCGGTCCGTCTTCGGCGCCGGAGTGTGGGTTCCCGAGATCCGCACCCTGCCGGCCGCGATCATCGTGATGTCGCTGACCCTCTACCCCTACGTCTACCTGCTGGCGCGCAACGCCCTGGTCGAGCAGGCCCCCGGCACCTACGACGCCGCGCGGACCCTCGGCGCGAGCCGGGGACGCACCCTGCGCAAGGTGCTGCTCCCGCTCGCGCGGCCCTCACTGGCGGCCGGGCTGTCGCTGGTGATGATGGAGACCCTCACCGACTTCGCGACGGTGCAGTACTTCAACGTGCAGACCGTGTCCGTCGGCGTCTACCTGGTGTGGAAGGGCAGCTTCAACTTCCACTCCGCGACCCAGCTCTCCGTGCTGGTGCTGCTGTTCGCGGTCGCGGTCCTCGCCGGTGAGCGGTTGCTGCGCGGGCGGGCGAAGTTCCACCAGGCCCGCGGCCGCGGCCAGGGCCTGCAAGGCACCCGGCTCACCGGCTGGAAGGGCTGGGGGGCCACGCTGCTCGCCTTCGGGGCACTCGCCGCCGGGTTCCTGGTCCCGGTCGTGCAGCTGCTGTGGTGGGCGGTGGGCGACGTGCTGCGTGACGCCTCCGTGCTGAACGACGCCCGGTTCGTCGAGTACCTCGGCAACAGCCTGGCGGTCGCCACCATCGCGGCGCTCGGCTGCGTGCTGCTCGCGGTGGTGATCGGCCACAGCCTGCGCCTCGGCGGCGGGCCGCTGGTGCGCGGGGCGGCGCAGCTGACCACCTTCGGCTACGCCGTCCCCGGCGCCGTCGTGGGCATCGGCGTGCTCCTGGCCTTCGCGGCGCTGGACCGGCTGCTCGAGGCCGTCGGGGTCCCCGGCGGCACGGGTCTGCTGGTGACCGGGTCCGTCGCCGGGATCCTCTACGCCTACCTGGTCCGGTTCCTGGCACCGGCGTACCAGGCCGTCGACGCCAGCTTCGCGAAGATCTCGCCCTCGATGACCCTGTCCGCGTTGAGCCTCGGGGCGAGCCCGCGGCGCATCCTCGCCCGCGTCCACCTGCCCCTGGTCCGGCCCGGTGTCGCAGTGGCCCTGGTGCTCGTCGCCATCGACGCCGTGAAGGAGCTGCCGATCGTGCTGCTGCTGCGCCCCTTCGGGTTCACTACGGTGTCCGTGTGGGTCTACGAGCTGGCCAGGGAGAACTTCTGGGAGAAGGCGGCGCTGCCGGCGCTGCTGATCGTCGCGGTCGCGGTGGTCCCGGTGTTCTTCCTCTTCCGGCAGGTGCGCCTGGTGGACCCGCACAGGAAGGTCGAGTGACATGGCGGCTGATCTCATGACCGCACCCCACGTGGCCGCGCGGGAGACCGTGCCGCCGGCTCTCGTGCTGGAGGGAGTGACCAAGCGCTACGGGCGGACGACGGCGGTCGACCGGGTCGACCTCACCGCGGGCCCCGGGGAGCTGATCACCCTCGTCGGCCCCTCCGGCTGCGGCAAGTCCACGACGCTGCGGCTCGTCGCCGGGCTGGAGCGTCCCGACGAGGGATCGATCCGGATCGCCGGCGAGGTGGTCGCCGACGACCGGCGCTTCCAGGAGCCGGAGCATCGCCGCGTCGGCCTGGTCTTCCAGGACCACGCGCTGTTCCCGCACCTGACGGTGACCCAGAACGTCGCCTTCGGGCTGCACCGGATGCCCGCGCGTCGAACGCCAGGCCCGGGTCGCGAGGTGCTCGACCTCGTCCGGCTCGGCCACCTCGCCCAGCGCTACCCCCACGAGCTCTCCGGCGGCGAGCAGCAGCGCGTCGCGCTGGCGCGCGCCCTGGCCCCGCGCCCGGCGGTCGTGCTCATGGACGAGCCGTTCTCGAGCCTCGACGAGAGCCTGCGGGCGCAGGTGCGGGCCGACACCGTGGCCGTGCTCCGGGAGACCGGCACCACCGGCATGCTCGTCACCCACGACCAGACCGAGGCGCTGTCGGTGGGGGACCGGGTGGTGGTCATGCGCGGGGGCCGCATCGAGCAGGCCGACGCCCCCGACCGGGTCTTCGAGCAGCCGGCGTCACGGTTCGTCGCCTCCTTCATGGGCGACGCCGACTTCCTGCCCGCGCACGTCCGCGACGCCCTGCTCACCTGCGAGATCGGCGTGGTGTCGACCGTGCCGGGATGGGCTCAGTGCGACGTCGACGTGGACGTCGTGCTGCGGCCGCACGAGGTGGCGATCAGCGTGGACCCGCACTCGCCGGCGCACGTGGTCGCGGTGGAGTACCACGGGGCGTTCGTGCTGCACACCGTCGAGCTCTCGTCCGGGCGCACCCTGCGGTCGTGGCAGCCGCACGCGGTGCGGCACCCGGTCGGGACGGCGGTGGCGGTGAGCGTCGTGCCCGGGATCACCCCGACGCTGCTGGTCGGGGACGAGGCCGTGACGTCGCCGCCCTGTTCCACCGAGCGCCGCGGCACGGCGTAGGTTCTGCGACGTGTCCGCAGCCCCCGCCCTCGCCCTCGGCAGCGACGTCGAGCTGCGACGAGCTCCGACGTGCTCCGCCTGCGGCGGATGCGCACGCTCGCCGTCTCCCTGCTCCTGCTCGCGGCCGCGGTGTACGTCCTCACCCTCGGTCAGGACGGCTTCCTCGGCTTCGTCAACGCCGGCGCCGAGGCGTCCATGGTCGGCGCCATCGCGGACTGGTTCGCGGTGACCGCCCTGTTCAAGCACCCCCTGGGCGTCCCGGTGCCGCACACCGCGCTGGTGCCCAAGCGCAAGGACGACCTCGGCCGCAGCCTCCAGGAGTTCGTGGGCGCCAACTTCCTGCAGGAGGCGGTGATCCGTGAGCGCCTGGCCGCGGCGCGGGTCGGCGAGCGGGTCGGGCACTGGCTCGTGGAGCCGGAGAACAGCAGGCGGGTCGTCGACGAGGTGGCCGCGGTGCTGCACGCCGGGCTGTCCCGGGTCGACGACGAGGACGTCACCGCACTGGTGCGCGACGCCGTGCTCCCGCGCTTCCGGGAGGAGCCGATCAGCCCCGTCGCCGGCAGCCTGCTGCAGGAGATCGTCGCCGACGGCGCCCACCACGGCCTGGTCGACCTCGCGCTGGAGGAGGCGCACCGGTGGTTGACGGAGAACGAGGAGACCTTCACCGAGGTGGTGGGGGAGCGGGCCCCGTGGTGGTCCCCGCCGGCCCTCAACGAGCGGGTCACCCACCGGATGCACGTCGAGGCGGTGGCCTGGGTCGACGACATCCGCAAGGACCCCTACCACCACGCCCGCACCGCGCTCGACGCGTTCCTCGCCCAGCTCGCCGACGACCTGCTGCACGACGAGGACACCCAGGACCGCGCCGAGCGGCTCAAGGAGCGCGTCCTGGACCACCCGCAGGTCGGGGTCACCGCCACCTCGCTGTGGCGGTCCTTCCGCACCGCGGTGCTCAGCCGCGCTCGCCGACGAGGACGGGCCGCTGCGGCACCGCGGCGTGCTGGAGCTCACCCGGTTCGGCACCCGCCTGGTCACCGAGCCCCCGCTGCGCGAGCGGCTGGACGGTCGGGCCGCCGACCTCGCGGTGTTCGCGGTCGGGCGGTACGGCGACGAGCTCACCACGGTGATCAGCCACACCATCGACCGGTGGGACGGCAAGGAGGCCGCGCGCCGGATCGAGCTGTACGTCGGCCGCGACCTGCAGTTCATCCGGATCAACGGCACGATCGTGGGCGGCCTGGTCGGTGTGCTGATCCACGCCTTCACCGTGCTCGTCCACTGACCTGGGAGGATGTCGGCGTGAGCACAGTCCGTGACGTGGAGATCCGGGACGAGTCGATCAGGCTCGGCCAGTTCCTCAAGCTCGCGGACCTCGTGGACCACGGCTCCGAGGCCAAGCCGCTGCTCATGCAGGGCCTGGTGCGCGTCAACGGCGAGGTGGAGACCCGCCGTGGACGTCAGCTGTCGAAGGGCGACCTGGTGACCCTCGGCGACGAGTCCGCCCGCGTCGCCTAACCCCGCCGAGTCGGCTTGAACCTACGCCCCGGGTCGTCGAGTCGGCTTGAACCTTCGCCCCAGGGCCTCGAGTCGGCTTGAACCTCGGCGGCCTCCGCGTGCGCCGCACCCGACGCCCCGGCGACGGCGAGGCCGGCGGACCACCCGGGCGCCCGGCCACCCTCGGGGAACGGCACCGTGGAGACGTCGTGGCCGCTGCGGACCAGCAGCCAGGAGACCAGGGAGTTGGAGTTCCACATCTCACCGACGCGCTGCTCGTCCAGCCCCCAGGTCATGGCCGGGAAGGCCGGCACCAGCGCGAGCAGCCGCTCCGACCGGCCCGCGTCTTCGCTCAGCAGCAGCGGGCTCTGCACGGCGTACCCGGCGTCCGGGATCACGCCGTCGCGCCACCGCCGCACCTCGTAGCGGAACAGCCGCGAGTGTCCCAGCAGGGGCAGCCCCACCGGTCCCTCGGCGACCACCCCCCGGTCGGGGCCCGGCGTGGCCCAGACGGGGGCCATCTCGACGACGTAGCGGGCACCGTGGAGGGACACCTCCAGGGCCGAGTGGTAGAGCGCGCACCGCTCCCGGCGGCCGTAGCCCGCGACCACGGCCTCGAAGGTGCGTCCGCTCACCCGGACGCAGTGGCCGCCTGCACCGAGCGGCAGCCAGAACAACCGGACGCCGGTGGACGGCAGTGGTGTGGACGGCGACATGGCAGTGGCTCCCGGCCACCCATGCAACCCCTGCCCGTCCGCTCCCGGTAGGAGCGAAGGTCCCGAGCCGGGCCCGTCAGACGCCGATCGACGCCCAGGGACCCCAGATCGCGAACGTCATGCCCTCGCTCGACTGGATGTTGACGAACAGCGTCTCGCCGCCGGTGCTGAACGTCGAGCCGGCGAACTCGTCGCCGTACCGCGTCGCCTCCGTGCCGTAGCCGATCCGGTTCAGGGCGATGTCCCACAGCTTTCCGTTGGCGGTGAGGCCGCGCAGATAGTTGTCCCCGGAGCTGTCCTCGCAGAGCACGAGCGTCCCGCGCGGGGAGGCGGTGACGTTGTCGGGGAAGTCGAGGGTGTGCTGGTCGGGAGACTCGTAGATGCAGGTCAGCGTCTGCGCACCGGTGTCGTAGGCCCAGACCTGGCCGCAGCCGTTGCCGTAGCCGGAGGGGGCGTGGGGGCCGTCCTCGGGCCTGCCACCGCCCTGGGTGGAGGTGAAGTACACGACGCCGTCGTCGTAGACCTGGCCCTCCAGCCGCGAGAAGTACGCCGCACCGCTGGCGCGCCCCTGGTCGCCGACGAAGACGATGGCCTCGTCGTTGGAGGTCGGCGCCTCCTCGCCGGGTGTGTGGTCGAACACGAAGTCCGGCTCGTCGATGACGACCCACGCGACGTCGTAGGTGGCGCCCTTGCGCTGCCGCCCTTCGAGGTGGGCGTTCGGCTGCCCCCTCACCGCGAGCATCTCGAGCGTGCCGTGGTCGTCGAGACGGCCGGTCTGCATCGGGCTGCTGCGCGGTGTGTAGCGGTAGAACCCCGAGGCGAAGGCGAAGTTGTCCTCGGTCAGGTACAGCGCACCGCCCTCCGGGTCGAACGACACCGCCTCGTGCGCGAACCGCCCGGCCCGGGTGATCGGCTGCCGGTCGGACTGTCCGTCCGCCGGCACCTCGAAGATGTAGCCGTGCGGCTTCTCCAGCGACGTGTTGGGGGCATCGGTGAAGTCCCGGCCGACGTCGGGGCCGTTGACGGTCTCCTCACAGGTGACCCAGCTGCCCCACGGCATGATGCCGCCGCTGCAGTTCGTCATCGTGCCGTTGAGACTGGTCCAGGCGTCGAGGACCTCGCCGTGCTTGGTGGTGCGGACCGTCGTCGTACCACCACCGGCCGCGGCGTCGTACGGCTTGCCCGGGCCGAAGGCGCCCACCGGGTTGTTGACCTCGTGGTTGCGCACCAGGACGACGGTGTCGCCGTCACCGCGGAAGGCCCCCATCCCGTCATGCCGACCCGGGAGCTCGGTGCCGTCGTCGAGGACGACCGGCGAGCTGGTGTCGTGGAAGGAGCGGTAGGCGAAGCCCTTGGGCAGGAACAACCGGACCTGTCCGTCGCGCTGGTCCGCGATCGGCACCAGCCGGGCGGTGCGCGGCGGGCGATGTCCGGGCGCGGGGTGGGAGGGCATGGCGGCGAATCCCGCGAACGGCCCCGCGAGCAGTGCTGCTGCGGCACCGGACTTGAGGAAGCTACGACGTTCGATCGGCATGGTCGGCTCCCGAGATGGTGACTCCGATCCGGACACCGTAGACCTCGGGACGGCGCGCGCCCAGACCTCCGAGCGCGATCGGCTCGGAACCAGGCGGGGCGGGTGCGGAGCGCGCCGTGCCGTGAGGCGTCGCACCTGCACCGTAGGCCGCGGCGGTGTGAGCGTCACCCGGGCTGCGGCGGCCGGTCGGTGACCTATGGCCCTGGGGCGTACGACGTCGCATGGGCGAGCCTCGAACGAGGAGGTGGTCCCATGTACCTGACCACGCGCACCGCACCGGAAGCCCCGCGGCCCACCGAGAAGCCGGCCAAGCCGTCACCCTGGCTGATGGCCCGCGGCATGGCCGTCGTGTCCGCCGGACCGCTCACGTTGGCCGCGTGGGCCCTGCTGTCGCCGGTCTCGGCCGCGCGGCGGTGGCCCGACCGACTGCCCGCCGGCCGGGCCCGCCGCGGTGCGTGGGTGCTCACCGCGGGCGGCGTCGTCCTCCCGCCCCTCTACGCCGTCACCGTGCGGCCCTGGCTGCAGCACTGGGGCTCGACCGAGGAGGAGCGCGCCCGTCGCTACCCCGGCGACGGTGGCCGCACGCCCTGGTGCACGGTGACCCGCGCCGTGACCGTCCACGCCCCGGCGGAGGACGTCTGGCGGTGGTTGGTGCAGATCGGCGAGGACAAGGGCGGCTTCTACTCCTACGACTTCCTGGAGAACCTGGCCGGCTGCCGGATCCACAGCGCCGACCGGGTGCACGAGGAGTGGCAGGACCTCAGGCCGGGGGACACCTTGCAGCTGATCGCCGGCACCGGGCCCGAGATCGAGTCGGTCGACCCGCCCCGGTCGCTGGTCATCAAGGGCTGGGGGGCCTACGTCGTCGAGCCCGTCGACGACGCGAGCTGCCGGCTCATCGCCCGCTCCCACAGCGATGCCGGTCCCGCCGCGGTCGGCTACCTGCTCGCGATGGAGCTGTCACACGCGATCATGGAGCGCAAGATGCTGCTCGGGATCAAGAAGCGGGCCGAGCGGGCTGCTCGTCCTCGAGGCTGACCCGGTCACCGACCGCCACCTGACCGCCCTCCTCCACGTCGGCCACCACGCCCAGCGCGCCCGCGGAGGCCTCGGTGATGCTCCGCAGGAGCGACTCGTCGACGGGGAGCTCGGCCTGCGCCAGGTTCACCATCACGCAGCGCGGCATCACCCCCCGGACCCGCAGCACGACCGGGCCGACCCGTACCCGCCGCCCGACCCAGGACAGCTCGGGGAACCCCTCGCCCGGCCACTCGACCACCAGGTTGGCCCGGGTCCGCCGAGCGTCGACCGGCCGCCCGTGTGCACGGGACAGGGTCGCCAGGGAGGCGGTGGTGACCAGGTGGAGGGGACCTTCGTCGAAGTGGGGGACGCCGTCCTCGTGGGCCAGCGTCACCGGCCGGCCGACGTGGGTGGTCAGCGCCTGGTGCACCGCGGGGTCGTCGCCCCGGAGCCGCCGGCCGTCGGGGAACGCGACCACGGGCACGTCACCGTCGTAGGCGGCCGACAGGCAGAGCAGGCCGTCCAGGCGCCGGAACCGTCGGGTCGTCTTGCCGCTGCCGAACCGGCCGTCGCCGCAGCGCACCGACCACAGCCGGTCACCGACGACACCACGAGCGTCCACGTCCACCGCCGCCGGCTGCTCGCCGAGCAGCGACTTCACGGGGTAGCGGTGCAGCGACCGGACCGCGCCGGTCAACGGCGGGTCCGGGGCGGCAGCCGGTGCAGGGTGAGGTCGCGGATCCGGCCGCCGGCGACGGTCAGCGTCTGGTAGGTGCAGTGCGGCTGGCGGCGGCGGTCGGTGGGGGAGCCGGGGTTGAGCAGCCGGAGCCCGGAGCCGGTGGTGGTGTCCCAGGGGATGTGGCTGTGGCCGAAGACCAGGAGGTCGACGTCGCCGTACTCCTTCTCGCAGCGCTGCTCGCGACCCTTCGCCGGGCCGGTCTCGTGCACCACCGCAAGCCTGAGCCCGCCGACCTCCTCCCGGGCCACCTCGGGCAGCCGTGCCCGCAGCCCGGGGCCGTCGTTGTTGCCGTGCACCGCGACCAGGTGTGCCGAGCGCTGCTCGAGCTCGTCGAGGAGGGGCTCGTGCACCCAGTCGCCGGCGTGCACCACGACGTCGGCGGTGTCGACCTCCCGCCACAGCTGCTCGGGCAGGTCGCGCGCCCGCTTGGGCACGTGGGTGTCCGCCATCAGCAGCAGGCGTACGACGTCCACCGGGTCGTCCGTCAGCGCACGCCCATCAGGTCGACGACGAAGATCAGCGTCTCGCCGGGCTTGATGACCCCGCCCGCGCCGCGGTCGCCGTACCCGAGGTGCGGCGGGATGACCAGCCGGCGGCGCCCACCGACCTTCATCCCCTGCACACCCTGGTCCCAGCCGGTGATGACCTGCCCGACGCCGAGCCGGAACTGCAGCGGCTCACCGCGGTTGTACGAGGCGTCGAACTCCTCGCCCGTCGAGTGCGCGACACCGACGTAGTGGACGGTGACGGTCTGCCCGGCCTTGGCCTCCTCGCCGTCGCCGACGGTGAGGTCGGTGACCTCGAGGTCGCTCGGCGGAGGGGAGTCGGGGAAGTCGATCTCGGGCTTGTCGGGCATGCTCACGTGGCGCTCCTCGGTCGCGTTCGTCTGGTCCAGGAGCCTAGTTGCCGCGCTGGACCACCTGAAACCTCGGTGGTCAGGTCTGGGCGCTGTGGACGTAGGAGTCGAGCTGGTCGCGCTCGAACTCCAGCTCGTTGAGCCGGGTCTTCACCACGTCGCCGATGCTGATGATCCCCACGAGCTGGTCGCCGTCCATCACCGGGACGTGCCGGATCCGCTGCTCGGTCATCACCTGCATCAGCTCGGTGACCGCGTGCTCGCCGTCGCAGGTGTGCACCTCGGCGGTCATGATCGAGGCGACCTTCTGGTCGAGGAGACGCTCGTCCTCCGCGAGCCGGCGTACGACGTCGCGCTCGGAGACGATCCCGTCGAGACGCTTCCCGTCGCTGCTGACCACCAGTGCGCCCACGTTGTGCTCGACGAGGCGCCGGAGCAGGTCTCGCACGGAGGCGTCGGGGCTGACGGTGATGACGTCGTGGTTCGCCTTGGCGGCGAGGACCTGGTTGATCCGCATCGGTACCTCCATGTCGGCGTCTGCTCCACCCTTCGGGGCGGGTCGCGTTCCTGCAGGTTAGAGCAGGTGGCGCCCCGGCGGTAGGGCCGTCCGACGGGAGGTCAGTCGTAGTCGACGCCGGAGTTGTCGGCGCGCGAGGGGGCGCGGCGACGAGCGCTGAGGTCGTGGACCGATCCAGGCCGCCGGCGGGCGAGGTCCGGGTCGTCCTCGTCGTACACCGAGCCGAGGAAGGCCAGCGCCTGCTCGTGGAGCCGGCCGTTGGAGGCGAGCGCGTTGCCGCCGAGCGGGCCCGGCTTGCCGTCCAGCGAGGTGAACTGTCCGCCGGCCTCGCGGACGATCACGTCGAGCGCGGCCATGTCGTAGAGCTCGAGCTCCGGCTCCGCGGCCAGGTCGACCGCCCCCTCCGCGACCAGCATGTAGGACCAGAAGTCGCCGTAGGCGCGAGTCCGCCAGCACCGCCGGGACAGCGCCAGGAAGTCCTCCAGCCGTTCCCGGTCCTCCCAGCCCGACAGCGAGGAGTAGGACAACGACGCGTCCGCGAGGTCGGAGACGTCGGAGACGTGGCAGGGGGTGGCCTTGAGGAGAGAACGGCCGGTCCACGCGCCGCCGCCCTTCATCGCCCACCAGCGGCGGTTCAGCTGCGGGGCGGACACGCACCCGACGACCACCTCGTCCTCGACCATGAGGGCGATCAGCGTGGCCCACACCGGCACGCCGCGCACGAAGTTCTTGGTGCCGTCGATCGGGTCGACCACCCACCGGCGCTGGCTGTGCCCGGACGACCCGGTCTCCTCGCCGACCACCGCGTCGCGGGAGCGGGCCCGGGAGAGGCTGCGGCGGATGCCCTCCTCGGTGGCACGGTCGGCGTCAGTGACCGGCGTCAGGTCCGGCTTGTTCACCACGTGCAGGTCCATCGCCTTGAACCTGCTGTTGGTCAGCGAGTCGGCGTCGTCGGCCAGGACGTGCGCGAGCCGCAGGTCGTCGGTGAAGTCGGAGGGCATGGGCACAGGCTATTCCCCCGGCCGGTCTGGACCGGGGAACGGTGCGTCGCGGGCATCCGGCGGCGGACCTGAGAGGCGGCCGAGAATTCCCGGAGCAGACGCGAAGACTGTGCCGCGGCGCGGCGTCGAGCCCGTCCTGCGTGGCTACGTTCGGCGCATGGAGATCGCGGGACTGCCCCTTCACCCCCTGGCCGTGCACGCCACGGTCGTCTTCGTGCCGCTCGCCGCCCTGTCGGCGATCGTCTTCGCGCTCGTGCCCCGATGGCGCTGGCTGACGCGATGGGCCACCGTCGCGCTGTCCGTGCTCGCGGTCGGCTTCACCTACCTGTCGACGACGACCGGGGAGGCGCTGGCCGAGGCCCGGCCGGGGGTCGAGTCGCTGATCGAGGAGCATCAGGAGCTCGGCGAGCTCCTCGCCAACTCCCTGGTCGGGTTCACCGCTCTCGTGCTGTTCGCGGCCTGGTCCCTGGCCGGCCCGACGGCGCTGGCCAGCGGCCGGGGAAACCGCGAGAGCAAGGTGCCGGCCCTGGAGCGGGTGACCCCCGGGGTGATGGCGCTCGCCTCGGTGGGCATCCTCGTGCTGGTCGTCCTCGTGGGGGACTCCGGCGCCCGGTCGGTGTGGGCGGGCTGACCTCGCCAGGTACCTGACTGCACGGGTGGGCGTCGCGTCAGCGCGGCGTCTGCTGGTGCAGCACCATCCGCCAGCGGTCGCCGCGGCGGACGTAGAGGCTGCTGACGAGGGCGGCGTACTCGTCGGAGTCCCGCCGGGCCGTCACCGCGTAGACGACGAGCCCGGTGCCCGACGACGGGAGCAGCACCTCGGGGCTCTCGAGGCGGTACGACGTCCACGGCGGGCCGGTCATCGACGTCAGGATTGCGTCGCGGTCCTCGAGCCGAAGCCCGCCCGGGAGGAGCATCACCGCCGTGTCGTCGAGGACGCGGTCGTAGAACTCCGCCCCGGCACCCGGCGTCGAGAGCGCCTGCCAGCCGGCTTCCTCCAGGCCGAGCAGCGTGCGCTCGTCATTCATCAGGTTGCTCCTGCAGCCGACCTCACCGCCGCGCGGGCATCGCCCTGCACGCCCAGCGCCATGCGGATGCCCATGTTGCCCAGCACCCGCTGCATCCCCTCGCCGATGCCCTTGGCGACCACGACGTCGACGCCGTGGTCGCGCAGGAACGTGACGATGCGTGCGTGGTGAGAGCCCTCGGTGCCCTGGTCGTGGAGCCGGTCCCACGCGACCTCGTGCTCTTCCCAGGAGGTGATGTCGTCGCCCTCCACGGTCGCCAGCGCCACGTGTGCGGCGCGGCCCAGGCCGCCTCCGACGTTGCCGCTGGTGTCGAGCGTGGTCATCACGATCATGTGGTCTCCTCTCGTCGCCCTTCCACCGTACGAGGGGGCCTTGACCACGGGGCCACGACCTCCTCGTAGGGCTTCGTGGCTCAGTCGGAGGGGACAGGCAGCCGGACCGCTCCGGCACGCAGCTCGGCCACCGGCATCCCGGTGACCGCGGAGGCCGCGAGGAGGCCGCTGAGCAGCGCCGGGGCGACGCCGCTCGAGGGCCGCACGGTGGCACCGGCGTGGAACAGCCCCCGGACCGGGCTGCTCGCACCCAGCCGCGTCCAGGTCTGCCGCGGGGTGAAGGCGGGACCGTACGACGTGCCGCCGGCCACGCGCATCAGCCGCTCACTGCTGATCGGCGTCGCGGACTCCTCCTGCACGATCGCGTCGCGCAGGCCGGGGATCACGTGCTCGGCAGTGTGGATCATCTGGTCACGCACGTGGTGGGCCCGGGAGACGTAGCGGGGTGTCGGGCCACGGCCGGGCGCGATCCCCCACCACGCGTGGCTGGGGGACGCCAGCGACATCAGCTGGACGTTGGTCTGGCCGGGCGGGGCCAGCCGGGGGTTGTCCGGGTCGGCGAGGTTGGCGATCCAGACCAGCACCGGGTTGCCGTCGGGGAAGCCGCCACGCTGCAGCGCCCGGTAGACGGCGTCGTGGTCGTGGGTGCCGGACACCTCGAACACCGAGTTCGGGAACCCCTCTCGGGCGAGGTCGCGGTCGAGGGCGAGGTAGACGACCGCCAGGGGGAGTGCCAGCTCGTAGCCGCGCACCCGGTGCAGCAGCCGGGAGGGCACCTCGCCGGGCGACAGCAGGCCGAGGTAGGTCTGCTTCACGTCGACGGCGGAGACCACGGCCGGGGCACGCACCTCCGAGGGCGGGAGCGGGCTCTCGTCGTACGACGCGTTGCGGATCTCGACCCCGCGTACGCGCCCGCGCTCGACCAGGATCCGGCTCACCTCGGTGCCGGTGAGGATGTCCCCGCCGTGCCGGCGTACGACGTCGGCCAGGCCGTCACTGATCGAGGTGGACCCGCCCCGCGGGTAGGAGAGCCCCTCGGTGAGGCCGTCCAGCACCACCGCCGCCACCGGCAGGGACCATCGCGACGGAGCGACGGCCATGGTGCCGTGCGGCCAGAGCAGCGTCGACTTGAGGGCCGGGGAGGCGTGCAGGGAGTCGAGGTAGCCCCCGGCGGTCGCCGTGGCGTGGCGGACCAGCCCCCGCATCTTCCACGGCAGGGCAGGCAGCTCGCGCAGGTGTGGTCGCTCTTGCAGCCGGTCCATGTCCTCGACCAGCAGCCGTACCGTCGTCAGGTAGGTGTCGATCGCCTCGGCCTCGTCCGGGAAGGCGCCGTGCAGCCTCGAGCGGAACGCCTCCATGCCGCGCGGCACCGCGATCTCCCGGCCCGGTCCGTGCAGCCGGACCATGCCGTCCGGGTCGTAGTCACGGAAGTGGAGGTGCACCCCGAGCGGCCCCAGCACGTCCTGGACCATCGACTTCCCGGTGAAGTGCAGGCCGACGTCGTACTCGTAGTCACCGTGCCGGAACGCGCTGACGTGGCCGCCGACGTGGTCGCGGGCCTCGACGAGGAGCACCCGCTGCCCCGCATGGGCGAGGTAGGCCGCGGCGCTCAGCCCGCCGGGTCCGGATCCGATGACGACGACGTCGTAGTCGTGGTGCGGGTTCATCTTCCGGCCTCCTCGCGGACACGCTCTGGTTCCGACCGTGCGCCGCCGGGGTGTGGCATGCCAGAGGCGGAGGTCCCGCTAGAACTGGTCCTCGGCCGACTCCCGGCTCGCGAGCAGCCTGCGGAACGACTCCACGCGGGCCTGCTCGACCTCGCCCCGGCCGACGGCGTCGTCGAGGGCGCACTCCGGCTCGGTCTCGCCGTGGCTGCAACCGCGCGGGCAGTCGTGGGTCAGCTCGGCGAGGTCGGGAAAGGCCTCGATGAGGTGCTGCGGGTCGACGTGCGCCAGCCCGAAGGAACGGATCCCGGGGGTGTCGATGATCCAGCCGCCGTCGTCGGGCAGCCGGAGCATCACCGCCGAGGTCGAGGTGTGCCGGCCGCGCCCGGTGACCACGTTCACGTGGCCGATCGCCCGGTCCGCGCCCGGCACCAGGCCGTTGACCAGCGTGGACTTGCCCACGCCGCTGTGCCCGACCAGCACGCTGGTCCGCCCGGCGAGACGATCCCGGATGTCGCCGAGCTCGCGCCCGCGCTCGGTGACCACGTACGGGACGCCGAGCGGCCGGTAGATCGACAGCAGCGTCTCGGGGTCGACGAGGTCGGGCTTGGTCAGGCAGAGCAACGGCTCCAGCCCCGCGTCGTACGCCGCGACCAGGGCCCGGTCGATCAGCCGGGGACGCGGCTCCGGGTCGGCCAGCGAGGTCACGACGACGAGCTGGTCGGCGTTGGCGACGATGACCCGCTCGACGGGGTCGGTGTCGTCGGCGGTACGGCGGAGCACCGTGCGACGCTCCTCCACCTCCACGATCCGGGCGAGCGTGCCCTCCTCACCGGTGACGTCGCCGACCACCTTCACCCGGTCGCCGACGACGACGCCCTTGCGGCCCAGCGGGCGGGACTTCATCGCGGTGACCGTGTGCACGCCCTCGTCGTCCTCGACCAGCAGGGTGTAGCGCCCGCGGTCGACGGTGACCACGGTGGCGGTGGCGGCGTCCTCGTAGCTCGGCCGTTCCTTGGTGCGCGGGCGGGTGTGACGACGCGGGCGCTCGAAACGCTCGTGGTCGTACTCGTCGTACCGCCGACCGCCCACCTAGGCCAACCTCGTCCAGGCCAGCGGGAAGTCGGGGTAGGTCTTGGCCGTGGTGGCGACGTCCTCCACCAGCACGCCGTCGACGGCCAGGCCGATGATCACCCCGGCGTGGGCCATCCGGTGGTCGGCGTAGGTGTGGAAGACGCCGCCGTGCAGGGGAGCGGGGCGGATCGCGAGGCCGTCGTCGGTCTCGGTGACGTCTCCGCCCAGGCCGGTGAACTCCCGTGCCAGCGCGGCGATCCGGTCGGTCTCGTGGCCGCGGATGTGGGCGATGCCGCGCAGGTGGGACGGGGTGTCGGCGAGCAGGCACAGCGCCGCCACGGCCGGGGTCAGCTCGCCGACGTCGTGCAGGTCCAGGTCCAGCCCGCGCAGGGCGTCCGGGCCGGTGACCCGCAGGCCGTCGTCGGTGTGCTCGACGAGCCCGCCCATGCGGGTGAGGACGTCGCGCAGTGCGTCCCCGGCCTGGGTGGTGCGCCGCGGCCAGTCGCGAACGGTCACCTCGCCGCCGGTGACCATGGCCGCGGCCAGGAAGGGAGCTGCGTTGGACAGGTCCGGCTCGACCGTGACGTCGACCGCGCGGACCGGGCCGGGGTGGACCCTCCACCGGTTCGGCTCGGAGTCGTCCACGTCGACCCCGTGCAGCCGCAGCTGGTCGACGGTCATCTCGATGTGCGGCAGCGACGGGACCGGCTTGCCGACGTGGAGCACGTCGACGCCCTGCTCGTAGCGGGCGCCTGCGAGCAGCAGGGCGGAGACGAACTGGCTGGACGCGGACGCGTCGATCGTCACCCTGCCGCCGGGGACCCGGCCCGACCCGACCACCGTGAACGGCAGCGCCGCGCGGCCCTGGTCCTCGATCACCACCCCGAGGGCCCGCATCGCCTCCAGCACCTCGCCCATCGGCCGGGTGCGGGCGTGCGGGTCGCCGTCGAAGAACACCTCGCCGTCCGCGAGCGCGGCGACCGGCGGGACGAACCGCATCACGGTGCCGGCCAGGCCGCAGTCGACGCTGACCGGGCCGGTGAAGGCGCCGGGGGAGACCGTCCAGTCCTCCGCCGAGGTGTCGACCCGGGCGCCGAGCGCGGTCAGCGCCCGGGCCATCAGCTCGGTGTCCCGCGAGCGGAGCGCCCGTCGTACCACCGAGGGGCCGTCGGAGAGCGCGGCCAGCACCAGGGCGCGGTTGGTCAGCGACTTGGAGCCGGGCAGCGAGACCGTCGCACGCACCGGGGCGGTGGCGCGGGGCGCGGGCCAGGGGTCGGGCACGGCATCGGTCCGGGTCATCGCAGCAGAGCGTATCGGCCGGCCCGCCGGGCAGGAGAACGGCCGCCGGCGTCCGTGGCCTGCACGGAACCGACGGCCGAAGGCACGGTGGTCAGATGCTCTTGCGGGCGCGCTTCGCCTCCCGCTTGGCGGTCTTCCTGACGTGCTTGGCCTCCCGGCGTACGTCGGAGGCGGCGCGCTTGGCGCGCCAGGCCAGCCCGGGGCGGCCCTCGGTGTCGACCGCGGCGATCATCAGACCGCCGAGCACCGAGACGTTCTTGAAGAAGTGGATCTTCTGGTTCGCGCGAGCGGTGGGCTCGGACTCCTCCCAGTACCGGTGCCCCGCGGCCGTCGTGGGGACCAGCGTCGCCGCCAGCGTGAGGGCCGACACCCGCGGCATCCGGCCCGTGGCGAGGGCGAGGGCCGCGGCGATCTGCACCCCCGCGTTGACGCGGACCAGGGTCTCGGCGTCGGTCGGGATCGGCGCGCTCGGGGCCGCCTTCTGCAGCGCCGGCACCACCTTGTCGGCGACCGGCTTGGCCCGCTCGGCGGAGGCCCTGGCGTTCTTCATGGCGTTGATCCCGCCGACGACGAACGTGGAGGCGAGCATGGGACGTGCGAGGAGTCTCGTGACGGTCATGGTCCCTTCATACCCGATCGGCTCGACTCCACGCACGGGGCCGTGGTGGGCGCGGCCACGGCTGCGGCCGGCGCCCAGAGTGGCACCACCCGCTCCAGAGTGGTCACGAACGGCAACCACCCGCTCCAGAGTGGTCACGAACGGCAAGTTTTCGGCCCGAAACCTGCCGTTTCTGCCCACTCCGCCGCGGGGGACCCGGGCGGGTTGGGGACTGTGGCGAGCCCTGACCCGTGTTGCCCGTGCGATCCCCAGAACAGCTCCTGTGGTGTTGCAGACGCGGCCGCGCCCGATGGGGCGTGGTTCAGGGTTCCCACAGCCCTCTGGGAGGCAGTTCACTTACCGCCGCGAGGAAGCGAGCCAACCGTAAAGGTGTCAGAGCGATACGAAGCGTCGTCGACCGAGACGACCACCGCGATGGTCTCCGGTTCCTGGCCGGGCGGCATGTGAATGGTCAACTCATACACGCCGTCCTGCCCGCTCTCGACGTGGCTTCTCAGCGTCGCCTTGTCGGCACCGGCCAGGGAGAAGGACGGCTCGGAAGCGTTTGCCGGAACGTCGCTGATGGTCACTGACAAGGTCCAGTACGGTGATCCGTCGGTGACTGGGCCGAAGGAGACCGTCGGCTCGGCAGGTGGGGGTGGATCGACGACCGTGTCACCGTCGGCGGGGTCGGTGGACTGGTCTGCCTTCGGCAAGGTGAACGTGGCGGTGTTGTTGCTCAGGTGAGCGTCGATGAAGGGCGCCGCCGGTCGCGCGACCAGGCTCACCGGAGTGTCCACGGTCGGGTCACTGACCTGAAGCCGGAGGTCTCCCGCACCCGCGGAGGTGCACGTTGCGCCCAGCCCACCATCGGTCGTGGAGCAGGACCCCGTCTCGACGAACGTGGCACCGGACGTGGTGAGCGTGTAGTCCAGGGTGGCGTCGGCGGGGAGCCCGGAGACATCGGCCTGCACGGAGAACAGGCGATCGGTGTCCAGGGCAGTCACCTGCTCCGGCGCGACGGAGAGCCCGACGTTCGCGATCCTCAGCTCGGCGGTCTTCGTGCCCGGCTTGGCGTCCTCGCCGTCGAGCAGGTAGTCGAAGGTGACCGTGGTCCTGTCCGCCTGGTCCTCCGGGATCAGCAGGGGGACGTCGATCGTGTAGCCGGACGACTGGATCGCCACCGCGGTGGCAATCACTCGGGCAAGAGGCGAGGTCGCCGTGCCGTTGGGGGAGCACAGCCAGGTGCCGTCACCCGAGGAGTCGAGTCTGCAGTCCCCGCCCTCGGCGATGCCGATGCCGGCCGGTTCCGAGCTCACGCTCAGCCGAACGGCGGTGTCCAGGCTCGCCCCGTCGAAGGTGAACGAGGCGGTTCCGTCCGCGACGTCGAACGCCGAGACGCGCAAGGCGGTGTTGGGCGTCGGAACCGGGTCCGTGGTCGGCGGGACGTCCGGTGTCTCGTCGACCGGGTCCTGTGGGTCGGGAGGCGTCGGCGCCGGCTGCTCGCCGTCGGTCGGCCCGGTGGGATCCGGGTTCTGCGCCGGGGGCGGGTTGTCGGGAGCCGGCTGCTGCGCAGGCGGGCTGTCGGTGCCCGGCTGGTTGGTGCCGGGCTGCTCGACGGCCGGAGGTGCCGGGTCCTCGGTGGTGGGCTCGTCCGTGCCGGGTTGCGCCGGGGCCGGGGCCGGGGCCGGGGGAGCGGGGGCGGCGTTGCCGGGAGCAGCAGGTGCAGGAGGCGCAGCAGGCGCCGCGGGCGCCGGGGCGGCGGGCGGTGCCACCACGTCGGCGTCGAAGGCAGGCGCCGCCGGGAAGTCGGTGGGCTGATCCGTCGTGCCGCCGGGCTCGAAGAAGCCGTCAGCGACAGCGGCGTCGAGCGGCACGTCTTCGTCCGCGGGGTCTTCGGCGGTGTCCGCGGTCTCCTCGGTCTCGTCGAGCGGTGCGGCCTCCGGCTCCTCGTCGGTCCCGGGCGCCGGTGTCTGCACGATGCCGATGGGCTGGTCGGCGTCGGTGACGACCTCCTTCGCGGCGCCGCCACCGAAGACGAATGCGGCGGTGGTGATGGCGGCGACGCCGGCCGCCACGATGCCGCCGGCGGTGAGGAGCCCGCCCGTGGTGACGGCGCCGCCTCCGGCCGTGGCCGCAGTGCTGCCGGTCGCTCCGGCACCGCCGGCGGTGCCGTTGCCGGAGACCGCGTCGCGGGCCCTGCCGAAGAGAGCGGAGACACCGGTCGCACCGGCCCCTCCCGCGGAGGAGAGGTACCCGGCCGCGGCGGCGCCGAGCAGCAGCGGCGCGATGATGCCGGCGAGGTTGGAGTTGACCTCGTCGAGCTCGAGGTACATCGCGGTGCACCGCCGACAGCCCTCGAGGTGGTCCTCGACCTTGGTGGTGTCCCGCTTGGAGAGCCCCTTGCGGACGTAGGCGCCGAGGTGCTCGTTGACCCAGCGGCACTGGTCGGTGGGTGTGTCGGCGAGGTGCATGGTCAGGAACGCCTGGCGCAGACCCTCGCGAGCCCGGTAGGCGAGGGCGGACACGGAGTTCGGGGTCATCCCGAGCAGGGGGGCGATGTCCGCGGGCTTCTGCCCCTCGACCTCCAGGTGCCACAGCACGAGCTGCCAGCGCTCCGGCAAGGACGCGAAGGCCTTCGCGGCGGCGCCGTTCTCGAAGTTCGCGACCGCGGTGTCACGGAACGGCTCACCGACGTCGAAGAGGGTCATGTCCTCGGCGGGCTGCACCTTCTTGCCCGCGCGGATCTTGTCGACGTGGAGCCGGCGCAGGGAGGTGAGCAGGTACGCCCGGAACGCGACGTCGGGGCCGCCGCCGTTCTGGAGCACGCTCAGCGTCTTGGCGAACGCGTCGGAGACGAGGTCGTCCACGTCCGGGCCGCGGACGAGCTGACGGCCGAGCCGTCGCGCCGCCTCGACGTGGCGGGAGAAGAGCTCGCCGTAGGCAGCCACATCTCCCCCGCGGACGCGCGAGATCAGCTCGGCGTCGCTGGGAGCCTCGACTCCAGTCAGCAGCTCGGTCATGTCCGGAGAACGACCCTCTCGTCCGCGGGTGACAGGGGTGACGCGGGTGACGCGGGTGCGAGCACCGTCACTCACGATAGTGCTGCTCCGCGTCACCAATGGGCGATGTCCGATATCTCCGGTTTGTAACGACACGGCCCGACGACGGGAATTCCTCTGGGTTTCCGCGTCATAGCACGCCGATGCCGCCGTCTCATGGGTGCAACGCCGACACGAGGGGTCGGGGCGGCACGACAAGGGGAGGCGGCCGATGGCGATGTTCACCGCTTTCGGTCGTCGCAGGCCGGGGTCGGGGGAGACACCGGGGCAGGAGCTGCCCGACGACGTGAGGCAGGCGCTGCCGCCACGCTTCGAGGCAGTAGGGGAGGCCCTGGTGTCCGCGCGCGACACCCGACCCGCATGTGCCGTCGTTGGTCGTGACGTGGCTCGTGACGGTGCCGGCCTGGGTGAGGCACTGCACGGGCTGCGTACGACCTTCGACCTCGTGCTCGGGATGGAGCCGGACTTCGTCTCGGTGGAGTCGCTGAGCGTGGCCTGGGGCGAGGCGACCCTGGAGTTCCTGCACGACCTGTCCTGCGAGGACCCGCTCACCGGGATGGCCAGTGTGGCCCACCTCCGCACGCGCATCGGCGAGATGTACCGCGAGGCCGACCAGACCGGCGAGCCCGTCTGCGAGACCCACGCGTTGGTGGTCGTGCAGATGGCGAGCGCCGACGTCGAACGAGGGGTGGACCGGTTCACCCGGGCACTGCAGCTGGTCCAGGTGGCCCAGATGATGCGGGCGGTGTTCGCCGGAGGGGAGACCCTCGCCCGGCTCGGTGCGGACCGTGCCGTCGTCGTCGTACGACGTCTGCCGCAGCTCGGCGCCTCCGTGACCATGCTCCGGGACCTGCTGGCCGACCTTGGGCTCGGGGGCACCGACCTCCGGGTGTGGATCGAGGGGCTTCCCGCCGCGGCCGACTCCGCCCCGCGCCTGCTCGACGAGCTCTGCCGCTGATCGACACCCGCGGTGCCGGGGCGACTAGCCTGGCGCCCATGTGCGGTCGTTACGCCTCCAGCCGGCGCCCCGAGGACCTCGTCGAGGAGTTCGAGGTCGAGCAGTCCGAGGTCGAGGAGAAGCTCGCCGCGGACTACAACGTGGCGCCGACCAAGGAGGTGTACGCCGTCCTCACCCGGCCGCCCTCGAAGGACAAGGACCGCCCCGCCCAGCGCCAGCTGAGGGTGCTCACCTGGGGGCTGGTCCCGTCGTGGGCCAAGGACCCGGCCATCGGGAACCGGCTGATCAACGCCCGCGTCGAGACCGCGGCGGAGAAGCCGTCGTTCCGCAAGGCCTTCGCCACGCGACGTTGCCTGCTCCCGGCCGACGGCTACTACGAGTGGTACACCCCGGAGCAGGAGGCCGTCGACGGCCCGGACCAGGACAAGTTGACGTCGAAGCCGCGCAAGCAGCCGTTCTTCATCCACCATCCCGACGGGTCGGTGCTCGCGATGGCCGGGCTGTACGAGATCTGGCGGGACCCGACCAGGAGCGAGGACGACCCGGACCGGTTCCGCTGGACGTGCACCATCCTCACCACCGACGCGGAGGACGATCTCGGACGCATCCACGACCGGATGCCGATGCTGGTGGCGCGCGACCAGTACGGCGCCTGGCTGGACCCGACCGTCTCGGACGCCGAGGCCCTGCGCGGTCTTCTGGTCCCCGCGGCACCGGGACGCCTGGAGGCCCACCCGGTCTCGACCAAGGTCAACAACGTCCGCAACAACGGCCCGGAGCTGGTCGAGCCGCTCCCGGCGGAGGAGTGAGCCGATGAGCAGCGTACGCACCGTCCCCACCCCGCACGGTGACGCGCGGCTCGAGGTGCACCGGGCTGCCGAGCCGCTGGCCACCCTCCTGCTCACCCACGGCGCCGGCGGCGGCATCGACGCGCGGGACCTGCAGGCGCTGGCCCGCGACCTGCCCCGGCTCGGGATCACCGTGGAGCTGGTGGAGATGCCGTGGCGCGTGGCCGGCAAGAAGCTCGCCCCTCGCCCGGCGGTGCTCGACGAGTGCTTCCTGGCCGTGGGACGAGCGCTGCGTCCCCGCACGCCTCGGGTGGTGGGTGGCCGGAGTGCCGGAGCACGCGTCGCGGCCCGGTGCGCGCAGGCGCTGCGGGCCGAAGGCTGCCTCGCGCTGGCCTTCCCGCTGCACCCCCCGGGCAAGCCGGAGCGGTCCCGCCTCGACGAGCTCGAAGGAGCCGGGGTCACCACCCTGGTGGTCCAGGGTGAGCGGGACGCGTTCGGCCGGCCGGAGGAGTTCCCCCAGGACGTGGAGCTGTGCGTCGTACCCCTGGCCGACCACGCCTTCAGGGTGCCGAGCCGCGGCGAGGTCACCCAGGACGACGCGCTCGGGATCATCGCCGAGGCCACGCTCGAGTGGGTGGTCCGCGAGGTGGCCGGGAATCGAACCGCGGACTGAGGTGTTCTCCCCTCGATCCGAAGCACCGCCCCAGGATTCGCGAAGGGAGCCCACGTGCTGGCTACGCCTCGTGCCGGACACCCGCTCGCCGCGGAGTGGACTCACGCCCTGCCGGTAGGCTGGGAGACGATGACAGACTCGACCCCGCAGCCGGAGCCCGGCGTGAACGAGACCACCGAGGAGCGGTCCGCACGCTTCGAGCGCGACGCCATGCCGTACCTCGACCAACTCTACTCCGCCGCGATGCGCATGACGCGCAACCCGCAGGACGCCGAGGACCTGGTCCAGGAGACGTTCGCCAAGGCCTACGCCGCGTTCCACCAGTACAAGCACGGCACCAACCTCAAGGCGTGGCTGTACCGGATCCTCACCAACACCTTCATCAACTCCTACCGCAAGAAGCAGCGCGAGCCGCAGCAGTCGATGAGCGAGGACGTCGAGGACTGGCAGCTGCACCGCGCGGAGTCCCACACCTCCACCGGCCTGAAGTCCGCCGAGATGGAGGCGCTCGAGCACCTGCCCGACAGTGACGTCAAGGATGCGCTGCAGAAGCTTCCCGAGGACTTCCGTCTCGCGGTCTACCTCGCCGACGTCGAGGGGTTCCCCTACAAGGAGATCGCCGAGATCATGGACACCCCGATCGGGACGGTCATGTCGCGGCTGCACCGCGGCCGTCGCCAGCTGCGCGAGATGCTCGAGGACTACGTCCGCGACCGCGGGCTGCTGCCGGCCGGACGAGACGGCCAGGGAGGTGCCTCGTGAGCGCGTTCGACGAGGCCCACGACGCCCACTGCTCCGAGGTCCTCCAGCGGATCTTCTTCTTCATCGACAACGAGCTCGACAGTGCCGACTGCGACGAGATCCAGCACCATCTCGACGAGTGCCAGCCGTGCCTGGAGAAGTACCGGCTCGAGACCACCGTCAAGGCGCTGGTCGCGCGGTCCTGCGCCGAGCACGCGCCCGACCAGCTCCGTGAGCGGGTGCTGCTGAGGATCCGCCAGGTGCAGGTCGACATCCGCATCGACCCGGCCTGACCCCCCGCGAGACGACAAAGACCCCGTGCCTGCCGGCCGGGGTCTTTCTCGTGCTGCGCGTGGCGCGCAAGAACGCCTGACTCAGGCGTTGGGACGCTTACCGTGGTTCGCGCCCTTCTTCTTGCGGGCGCGGCGCTTGCGACCGGTCTTGCCCATGGTGTCCTCCTCAACGCGAGACCCGCGCCGGGTCGGTCGCGGGTCAGGTCTCATTGTCGCAAATCCGGGCCGCAGGCTGCCAGTCGGGGAGCGGGTGACCTGCGACGGGTGCGGCGACACGCCGCGGATTCTGCCCTCGACGTGACGGGTCGGCAGGATGGGGGCATGGAGATCGGGCAGGCGGCAGCGCTGGAGTTCGAGGTGACCGAGGCCGACACGGCGGCGGCGGTCGGGTCGGGGGACCTCGCGGTTCTCGGCACGCCCCGGTTGCTGGCCTGGTGCGAGGCGGCGACCTGCGCGGCGCTCGCCCCGTCCCTCGACGCTGCGAGCACCAGCGTCGGCACGCGGGTCTCGCTCGAGCACCTCGGCGCCAGCGCGGTCGGCGAGCGCCTCGAGGTGGAGGCCACCGTGGCGTACGTCGATGGACGGCTCGTCCGGTTCGCCGTCGCCGCGAGCCATCTCGCCGACGGGAAGGTGGTCGGGACCGGGGAGGTGACCCGGGTGGTGGTCGACCGGGACCGGTTCCTGGCGCGGGTCAGCCGGCCGCAGGGCCGGTGAGGTCCATCCGGAAGGCCAGCAGCTCGATCTCCGGCGTCGGCCGCCAGTCGCTGCTCCGGGTCGCGGCGGAACCCGATCCGCTCGTAGACCCGGTGCGCGGCCTGTCTGGCTCGTCATCGGCTGAGCACCACCGCGTGGTAGCCGAGCTCGAGGGAGCGCTCCATGCACATCCGCACCAGCGCCTCGGCCACCCCGCGGCGCCGTGCGTCCGGGGCGACGGCCAGCATCCGGAACTCTCCCTCGCGCTCGCCCGGCGACCTCCTGCGCACGGCGACCCCTCGGGGCAGTAGGTGACCGTGCCGAGCAGCGTGCCCTGCTCGTCGACCGCGACGTAGAGCTCGGCCTCCCTCGCCCGCGCGGTGGCGTCGCGCAGGTGCTCGGCGTAGTCGGAGTCGGCGCCGACGAAGCCGTCCGCAGCGTAGGCGTCGAAGGTGAGCGCCCCCACCGCGGCCAGCTCGTCGTCGTGGGCCGGACGGATGACCAGCGACATCAGACCCCGAAGGTGGCGCGCGGGTAGGCCGCCTCGACGTCGGTCATCACGTTGACCAGGTAGGGCACATCCGCAGGCGAACGCCCGGTCCAGCGCCGGCCCGATCTGGCGCGGGTCGGTGACCGTCTCGCCGCCGCCGCCGAGGGCCTTGACCACCTCGTCGTAGCGCGACTCCGGAGCCAGGTCCGCCACGACGTCGTACCCGTAGAGCATCTGCATCGGCCCCTTCTCCAGCCCCCATGCGGAGTTGTTGCCCACGACCATGACGACCGGCAGCTTGTGCCGCACCAGCGTGTCGACGTCCATCAGCGAGAAGCCGGTGGCGCCGTCGCCGAACAGCACGACCACCTGGGAGGAGGGCCGGGCGATCCGGGCCGCGATCGCGGCCCCTGTCCGGCGCCGAGGCAGCCGAACGGTCCCGGGTCCAGCCAGCCACCGGGCTGCCGGGGCTCGACGTACTTCCCGGCGAAGGAGACGAAGTCGCCGCCGTCGCCGATCACCACCGCGTCGGAGGCCAGCCGGGGGAGCAGCTCCCCGTAGATGCGGGCCGGGTGGATCGGGTCCGCCTCGGCGGTCAGCAGCGCGTTGTCACGCTCCACCGCCGCGGCGACCGCGGCCTGCAGCTCTGACGACCCACGACGACCAGTCGGGCTTGCGCAGCTGCTGCTCCAGCGCGCTGTGGAGGCCCTCGAGCGCGAGCGTCGAGGTCGCCGTAGGCCGAGGCGGCGAGGTCGGCGTGCCGCGAGACCTGTCCCTCGGAGTCGGCGATGTGGACGACCTTCGCCGGCGGCGCGCCGTCCTTGCCCCCGAAGGCGCCGTAGCCGAGCCGGAAGTCCAGCGGGGTGCCGACCACGATCACCAGGTCGCTGGTGCCGAGCGCGGTGCCGCGGGCCTTGGTCATCAGCAGCGGGTGGCCGCCGGGCACGATGCCGCGGCCCATGCCGTTCGTGATCGCCGGGAGGCCCGTGGCCTCGACGAGCCGGAGCGCGGCCTCCTCGGCGCGGTCGGCCCACACGTCGGTGCCGAGCACCACCACGGGCCGCTTCGCACTGCCGAGCAGCGCGCCGATCTCCGCGAGGGCGTCGGCGTCGGGCTCGACCGGCTGCGGTGCCCGCGGCGCCGGCCGCGCGACCGTGGCGCGGTTGAACAGCTCGTCCATCGGGACGTCGACGAAGGTCGGGCCGCGGTGCGAGGAGCCGGCGAGCGTGAACGCCTCGTCGACGCCGTCCGCGACGTCGGCGGCGGTGTGCAGGGTCCTCGCCGACTTCGTGATCGGTCCGAGGACCGCGGGGTGGTCGAACTCCTGCAGGCTGCCCATGCCCCAGCGGTTGGCCGGTGCGCGGCCGCCGAGGACCACGAGCGGGGAGCCGCTGAAGGAGGCCTGCGTGATCGCGCTGACGCCGTTCGTGACACCGGGCCCCGCGGTGAGGACGGCCAGGCCCGGGCGCCGGGTGAGCTTGCCGATCGCCTCGGCGGCGAACACCGCAGTCTGCTCGTGGCGGACGTCGAGCAGCCGCATCGGAGGCTCGGCGTGCACGGCGGCGTCGTACATCGGGAAGACGTGCGCGCCGGAGAGGGTGAACATCGTCTCCACCCCGTGCGCGGCGGCGACGGCGACGGCGTGCTCGCCGGCGTGCCCGTCGGTCAGCCCCTCCCCGATCTCCTCGGTGCCGGCTGCGTTCTCGGTGGTGCCTGTGGCGTCGGTCATGGCCGCATGTTACCCGGCGGTACCCCCGCGCCCGGGGACCCGCACCCGGCGACCGGGACCAGGCGACCGGGACCCGGGCCCGCGCCCGGTGACCCGCGCCCGGGGTCAGGGACGCGCGGAGGGGTGGAGGTAGTCGGGGTTGGAGTCGCGCAGCCGGTCCAGCACCGTCAGCAGCAGGTCGGAGCGGGTGGTCGGCCGGTGAGGGGACAGTGCGAGCTGGAGGTGCAGGGCCCGGAGGAAGGCCTGGACGTTGCCGGCGACCAGGAACGGGTCGGCGTCCCCGAGCCCGTGCGCGCGGGCGGCCCGGCCGAGCCGGGCCAGCCACGGCTCGAGCACCTCGAGGCCGACCAGGTCGCGCCGCATCACCCGCATGGTCGCGCGCGCCAGACGGTCGGGCTCGCCGTGGGTGAGGAAGTGGTCGGTGGGCAGCAGCAGCCGGTCGGCGACCACGTCGAGCAGCACGGTGAGCTCCAGGCGCTGCATCGCCTCCGAGGCCGCCAGCGCGGCGATCGCGTCCGCACCGTGTGCCACGGCGTGCGCCCAGCCCTTCCCGGGCACCCAGCCGCGAAGGTCGCGCTCGCGGACGAACCAGCCCGCGACACGGTCGCCCCAGGAGACCACGGTCGCGGCGGGGAGGAGGTGCTCGGCGTTGTCGCGCTCGATGCACTCGGCGAGCACCAGCACCGAGAAGCTGCGCCGGAAGACGGTGTCCGTGCCGTTCTCGCCGACGCCCACCGACAGCCCCGCGGCCATGCCGTCGCCCAGGCCTTCCAGGAGCTCGTCGTAGACGCCTTCGGCGATCCACTGGGCCAGCGTCGGGTAGGCGATCAGGTCACGCACGGCGGGGTCGCGGTCGCCGAGCATCTCGGTCAGCTCGGCGGTGAGGTCGCCCAGGGGTCGGTCGTCGGGAACCTCGAGGCCGTTGGCCATCACCCGTTCCCAGAAGGTCGACGCCATGGGCCCATCCTGCCACTGCGCGCGGACGCGTGCCGCAGCGGTTCCGGCCCTCACCTACGCTGTGCGCGTGCCCTCGTTGAACGACCTGGTCAAGGCTCACACCGACCTGACCTCCGACGACGTGGCGTGGCTGAACCTGCTGCTGGCCGACTGGCAGATCATCGCCGACCTGTCCTTCGCCGACCTCGTCCTGTGGCTGCCCGACCGGGAGGGCAGGGGGTTCTGGGCGGCCGCGCAGATGCGGCCCACGACCGGGCCGACGGCCTACGTCGACGACCTGGTCGGCGCGTTCGTCCCCCGCGGGAGGCGTCCGCTGCTGGACTCTGCCTACGACCACGAGCGGGTGGCACGCGAGGGCGATCCGGAGTGGCGCGACGACGTCCCGGTGCGGGCGGAGGCGATCCCCGTGCGGTACGGCGGACGCCTGGTCGCCGTGGTCGGCCGGAACACCAACCTGCTCGGCGTACGCACCCCGTCCCGGCTGGAGCTGGCCTACCTGCAGACCGCCACCGACCTGATCCAGATGATCAGCAACGGTCAGTTCCCGTTCCCGGGGCAGCGCTCGGACCACGTCGACTCGCCCCGGGTCGGGGACGGGTTCGTCCGCATCGACGCCGGCGGCCGCGTCACCTACTCCAGCCCGAACGCGCTGTCGGTGTACCGCCGTCTCGGTCTCACCGGCGACCTGGCCGGGCTGGACCTCGCCGAGATCACCCGGGCGCTGGTGCCTCCCCGGCACCGGCCCGACGAGGAGACGCTCAGCGCCGTGCTCTCGGGAAAGCGCCCGCTGGACACCGAGGTCGGCAACGAGGACGCCACGCTGATCGTCCGCGCGATCCCGCTGCGGCCGACCGGGGAGCACATCGGCGCGCTGGTGCTGCTGCGGGACGTGACCGACCTGCGCCGGCGCGACCGCGAGCTGGTCACCAAGGACGCGACGATCCGCGAGATCCACCATCGGGTGAAGAACAACCTGCAGACCGTCGCCGCGCTGCTCCGGCTGCAGGCGCGCAGGATCGGCTCCGAGGAGGGTCGCGCGGCGCTGGAGGAGGCGGTACGACGGGTCGGGTCGATCGCCATCGTCCACGAGACGCTCAGCCAGTCGTTCGAGGAGGCCGTCGCCTTCGACGAGGTGGCCGACCGGCTACGACGGATGGTCGCCGACGTCGGCTCGGGGGCGGCGCTGCGGACGTCCCGGGTCGGCAGCTTCGGGCTGCTGCCCGCGGAGACCGCGACTCCGCTGGCGATGGTGCTCACCGAGCTGCTCCAGAACGCCATCGAGCACGGCTTCCCGCACGGCACCGCGCGGGAAGGCTCCGAGATCACCCTCACCGTCCAGCGGCTGGTCGGCCGGCTTCACATCACGGTGGAGGACAACGGTGGCGGGCTGCCCGAGGGCTTCGACCCGGACGGCTCGACGAGCCTGGGCCTGTCCATCGTGCGCACGCTGGTGGAGTCCGAGCTGGACGGGGTGATCGAGGTCGGGGCCCGGCCCGGCGGGGGGACTCGCGTGGCCGTCGACCTGCCGGCGTCCTAGGCGGTCTTGATCTTGGCTCGTGCGTTGCGCCGCTTCAGCGCGCGACGCTCGTCCTCGCTCATGCCGCCCCACACGCCGTGGTCCTGGCCGGCCTCGAGCGCCCAGGCGAGGCACTGTTCGCGTACCTCGCAGCGTCGGCACACCTGCTTGGCCTCCTCGATCTGGAGGATGGCCGGGCCGGTGTTACCGATCGGAAAGAACAGCTCCGGGTCCTCATCGAGGCAGGCAGAGCGGTGGCGCCAGTCCACGGCGACGACTCCTTGTCTTCGGCGGTAGCCGCTCGCGGGGTGTGCGAGCCGGTCGTTCGTGCAAGTTGCGAGCACACGCTTCTCACTGTTTGTGAACGTATGCACGAGGTAAGACAGTTCCCACCCTCGGTTGATTCCATGCCAGGTGGGTGTGGTCGCCGGACTCCCCATGCCGGGCGGGCTAGTCCGCCTGTCCCGCGACGTCCTCGATCGTTGCAAGAGAACGAGGAGCAGGCAACCCCCATGTCAGGTCAGTTTGGTCACAGCAGATGAATCTAGCCCGTTCTGCACCGCTTCCGGCACCGAACCGCCGGTGGGTCGTCGTACCGGTGGTCAGTAGGCTCTGACGCCGTGACCGCGACCGAAGGCCCCCGGCCCCCCGCCGGCCCGCCCCCACCCCTGACCGTGGCAGCCTCCCTCACGGCCGTCGAAGGTCTGATCTTCCTGGTCCTCGCGGTGGCGGAGCTCGCCGACTTCGAGACCAGCAAGGCCGCGATGGGGCTGACCACCGCACTGTTCTTCGTCGTCTACGGGGCCGCCCTGCTCCTCTGCGCCTGGGCGATGTGGCGGTTGCGGTCGTGGGGCAGGTCGCCGATCGTCGTCGCGCAGCTGATCCAGCTCGCCGTGGCGTGGAGCTTCTGGGGCGGGGAGACGACGTGGGTCGCGGTCGCGGCCGGGCTGGTGGCGCTGCTCGTGCTCGCCGGCATCTTCCACCCCCGATCGCTGGAGGCCCTCGCCGAACCTGCGCGGAGCTAGCCGACCGGGCTGCCGCCGTCGAGGGAGGGGTCCTCGCTCAGCCGCTCGCGCAGCTGGGCCAGGGTCTTGTTCAGCAGCCGCGAGACGTGCATCTGGGACACCCCGATCTCCGCGGCGATCTGCGACTGCGTCATGCCCCGGAAGAACCGGAGCGCGAGGATGTGCTTCTCGCGCGGGTCCAGCGCCTCGAGCAGCGGCTTGAGCGACTCGCGGTTCTCGACGTGCTCGAGCCCCTCGTCGTCCTCGCCGATGGTGTCGAGCATGCTCAGCGCACTGTCCTCGGTCGAGTCGCCGGCGTCGAGGGAGAGGGTGGTGTAGGCGTTCGCGGACTCCAGGCCCTCGATGACCTCCTCCTCGGTGACCCCGATCCGCTGCGCGATCTCGGAGACCGTGGGGGAGCGGCCCAGGTCCTGGGTGAGATCGGCGGTGGCCGACGAGATCGACGCACGCAGCTCCTGGAGGCGGCGGGGGACCCGGATGGCCCAGCTCTTGTCGCGGAAGTGGCGCTTGATCTCGCCCACGATGGTGGGGGTGGCGTAGGTCGAGAACTCCACGCCACGGTCGGCGTCGAAGCGGTCGATCGCCTTGATCAGTCCGATCGTGCCGACCTGCAGCAGGTCGTCGTACGGCTCCCCGCGGTTGAGGAACCGCCGGGTCAGGTGCTCGACCAGCGGCAGGTGCAGGCGGACGAGGTCGTCGCGCGCCTGGGCCTGCTCGGCGTCCGTGGAGCCCTCGCCCCGGAGGACGCCGAAGAGCTCCGCGCTCCTGCTGCGGATCGCGGTGATGTCCGTGGGGCCGGACTGCTCGATCATGGTCAGGCCGTCTCCCCGCTGGTCCGCGAGAGCGTCACCTTGAGGGTGTCGCCCTCCACGCCGGCGTCCAGGGACGAGGTGAGCGCGGAGAGCACCGTCCACGCGAAGCCGTCCCGGTGCGGCGGGACCGGCGCGTCGCAGTGGGCCGAGACCTCCACCTTCAGCGTCTCGGGGGCGAGGAAGAACGCGCACCGCAGATCCGACTCCGGCCGGGCCTGGGGGAGCACCACCGCACAGGCCTCGTCCACCGCGATCCGCAGGTCCTCGATGTCGTCGAGGGTGAAGTCGAGCCGTGCGGCGAGGCCTGCGGTGGCCGTGCGCAGGACGGAGAGGAATGCTCCGTCCGCGGGGATCCTCAGCTCGACGTCGGGTCGGTTCTCTGCCACGGGTACCTCTTCGGAAGGGCTGATTGCTCGGGGGTCGTCGGGGGCGGGGCGCGCGCCCGGACCGGGCCGGGTCCGGTAGAAGCCTAGACGGGGTCGGGCACCTCGTGCCCGACCCCGTCCACGTCGCCGTCGATGTCGGGTGCTGGACCCGACCCGACTCAAGCCTTCTTGGTCTCCCAGAAGATCTCGGCGATCTCGTCGATCTTCGCGAGCAGCTTGTCGGCGTTCTCCGGGTCCAGCGTGCCCTTGGCGCCGGCCGCGCCGGCGAGCTTGGTGGCCTCGTTGAACAGCTGGTGCAGCTGCGGGTACTTCTCGAAGTGCGGGGGCTTGAAGTAGTCGGTCCACAGCACCCAGAGGTGGTGCTTGACCAGCTCGGCCCGCTGCTCCTTGATCATGATCGCGCGGGTCCGGAAGTCGGGGTCGTCGTTCCCGGCGACCTTCTCGATGATCGCCTTGACGGACTCCGCCTCGATCCGGGCCTGGGCCGGGTCGTAGACACCGCACGGGAGGTCGCAGTGGGCGCTGACCTCGATGGTCGGGGCAAACAGTCGGAAGAGCATTCGACGTGAGTCCTTTCTGTCGAGCGGTTCTGGGTCCTTGCGCGAAAAGCCACCTGCGACACTACCCCCGGTGGAGCCGACGGCAACAGGAGGGCGTGCGGTGCGACGGCTGGGTGTGGCGGTGGTCCGCGGCCGTTCGATGCAGCCCACGGTGTACGACGGGCAGCGGCTCCTGGTCCTCCACGGGGCTCCTCCCCGGCCGGGCGGGCTGGTCGTCGTACGCCTGCCCGACGGCGTGGTGGCGGTGAAGCGGGCGGTGCGCCGGGAGCCGGACGGCTGGTGGGTCGAGCGCGACAACCCCGCCGAGGGGGTCGACTCGTGGAGCGTCGGGGCGGTCCCGGACCGCGACGTGGTCGCGCGCGTGCTGGTGCGGGTGTGGCCACCGGGGCGGGTGTCGCGTCCGCCACACCCGGACGCTGCCGACGGGTGGCTGTGACAGACTGACGCCCGGGAGACCCCCGCCCGACCCTCCGTGGTTCCGCCGCGCCACCCTGCGCCGCGTCGAACCGCCCCGCACGTTCCCTGATCACCGAAGGTCCTCTGATGGTTGACTCCGCAGCATCGTCCGAACCGACCCATCCGCACGCCGGGGACCCGGTCTTCGACCTGCACGTAGGCGGGAAGCTGGAGATCGTCTCGACGGTGGCCCTCGAGGGCGCCGAGGACCTCTCCCTCGCCTACACGCCGGGCGTGGCGCGCGTGTGCGAGGCGATCGCGGAGCACAAGGCCCTCGCCGACGACTACACGTGGGTCGGCAACACCGTCGCGGTCGTCACCGACGGCACCGCGGTGCTCGGCCTCGGCGACATCGGCCCGGCGGCGGCGATGCCGGTGATGGAGGGCAAGGCGGTGCTGTTCAAGCAGTTCGCCGGCGTCGACGCGGTGCCGATCTGCCTCGACACCACCGACCCGGACGCGATCGTGGAGACCGTGGTCCGGATGGCGCCGAGCTTCGGTGGGATCAACCTCGAGGACATCTCCGCGCCGCGCTGCTTCGAGATCGAGAGCCGGCTGAAGAACCGGCTCGACATCCCCGTCTTCCACGACGACCAGCACGGCACCGCCGTGGTCGTCCTCGCCGCACTCGAGAACGCGCTGAAGCTGACCGGCCGGGCGATCGAGGACACGCGGGTGGTGGTCTCCGGGGCCGGTGCCGCGGGTGTCGCCTGCACGAAGATCCTCCTCGCGGCGGGCGCGCAGGACATCGCGGTCACCGACCGCAAGGGCGTCCTGCACTCCGACCGCGACGACCTCACCGAGGTCAAGCTCGACCTCGCCCGGGTCACCGCAGACCGGACCGGCCGCACCGGAAGCCTCGCCGACGTGCTCCAGGGCGCCGACGTCTTCATCGGCGTCAGCGGAGGCAACGTCCCCGAGGACGTGGTGTCCGGCATGGCCGACGACGCGATCATCTTCGGCCTGGCCAACCCGGTTCCCGAGGTGCACCACGACGTCGCGACCCGGCACGCCCGGGTGGTGGCCACCGGCCGGTCGGACTACCCCAACCAGATCAACAACGTGCTCGCCTTCCCCGGGATCTTCCGCGGGGCCTTCGACGTCCGGGCGACCGCGATCACCGAGGGCATGAAGCTGGCGGCCGCGGACGCGCTCGCGTCCCTCGTCGGCGACGACCTGAGCGAGTCCTACATCGTCCCGTCGCCGTTCGACCAGCGGGTGGCGCCGGCCGTCTCCGCGGCGGTCGCGGAGGCGGCCCGCAGGGACAAGGTGGCCAGTCGGTAGGGTCGGACCATGTTCGCTGTCTACGCCGAAGGCTTCTCCAAGGAAGACCCGCTCTCCGGACTCGTGGTCGGCGAGCGCCCCGACCCGGTCGCCCCGGACGGCTGGACCACGGTCACCGTCAAGGCTGCCTCGCTGAACCACCACGACCTGTGGTCGCTGCGGGGTGTGGGCCTGCGCGAGGAGGCGCTGCCGATGATCCTGGGCTGCGACGCCGCGGGCCACGACGAGGACGGCAACGAGGTCGTCGTGCACGCGGTGATCAGCGACCCCGGCTGGCGCGGCGACGAGACGCTGGACCCCAGGCGGTCGCTGCTCAGCGAGCGGTTCCAGGGCACGTTCGCCGACAAGGTCGTGGTGCCCCGGTCCAACATCGTCCCGAAGCCCGCGTCGCTGTCGTTCGAGGAGGCCTCGTGCCTGCCGACCGCGTGGCTGACCGCCTACCGGATGCTCTACACGCAGGGGGACCTCAAGGCCGGTGACACCGTGCTCGTCCAAGGCGCCGGTGGTGGTGTCGCCACCGCGCTGGTCGCCCTCGCCCACGCCGGCGGCCTCCGGGTCTACGCGACCAGCCGGGACGAGTCCAAGCGGCAGCGGGCGCTCGAGCTCGGTGCGGACGAGGTGTTCGAGAGCAACGCGCGGCTGCCGCAGAAGGTCGACGCCGTGATGGAGACCGTCGGCCGGGCGACCTGGTCGCACTCCATCAAGTCGCTGCGGCCCGGCGGCAAGCTGGTGGTCTCGGGCACGACGAGCGGACCGAACCTCGACAACGCCGAGCTGACCCGGATCTTCTTCCTCCAGCTGAACGTCGTCGGCTCCACGATGGGCACCCGCGAGGAGCTGGCCTCCCTGGTGAACCTCCTCGACGTGAGCGGCGTGCGCCCGGTCGTCGACCGGGTGCTGCCGATGACGGAGGCCCGGGACGGTTTCGCGGCGATGGCCGAGGGCGACGTGTTCGGCAAGATCGTCTTCACCCGGTAGCGCCGGCGATGCCCACCCACCTGGTCACGGGCGCGGGCGCGGGGATCGGCGCCGCGACCGCGCGTGTCCTGGCCGAGCGCGGGGACCGGCTCGTCCTGCTCGCCCGCAGCGAGTCCCGGGCGGCGCAGCTGCGTGAGCAGTACGCCGGTGCGCGGACCGTGGTGGCCGACCTCGCCGACCCGCTGGGCCTGTCGTCGGCCCTGGCCGGCCAGGGGCTGCCGGACCGGCTGGACTCCCTGGTCCACGTGGCGGGGTTCGTCGAGCTCGGGCCCGTGGGGGAGATGTCCGCCGAGGCCTGGCGCCGGACCATGGACGTCAACCTGCTCGCGCCCGCCGAGCTCACCCGGCTGCTGCTGCCGGCCCTGCGTGCGGCACGCGGCCAGGTGGTGTTCGTCAACTCGGGCTCGGGCCTGCGGGCCAACCCGGAGTGGGCGGCCTACGCCGCGAGCAAGCACGGTCTCAAGGCGCTCGCCGACTCGCTGCGCGCGGAGGAGGCGGATGCCGGCGTGCGGGTCACCACGGTGTACCCGGGCCGGACGGCCACCGGCATGCAGCAGAAGGTGCACGAGCATGAAGGCAGGGCCTACGACCCGTCGGCGTGGATCGCGCCCGAGTCGGTCGCCGCCACGGTCCTCGCCGCCCTGGACCTCCCGCGGGACGCGGAGATGAGCGACGTCACCGTGCGCCCGGGGCCGCGGCCCTAGCCCGACGGGGCGCGCCCGCACGGCGCTCAGCGCACGACGGCGTTGAGAACGAGCGTGAGCAGGACCGAGAGCACCACCGACACCAGGATCATCACCAGGCATCCGGCGGCGCCGCCGAGCGGTCGGATCCGGACCGGGCTCACAGCACTCCCTTCGTCGACGACGAGGCACCTACCTACCCGACGTCACCCGGCGGCAAACGGTGGCGGGGCGGCGCTGGGGGGTGACACGTCCCACGCCGGTCCGCTCATGCGGTCGCCCCGAGCCGGGTACGCACCCGACATGGTCCTTGCGAGCACTCGTCCGGTCGAGGTCGCCGCGTCGCTGGGCGGGGCCGGCCTCGCCGCCGCCATCCGGCTTGTCGCCGCGCTGCGGGCCGCGGCCAAGCCCCTGCACCCGCGCGGGGACGTCGTGAACGCAACGCTGCGCAGGTTCGGTGGCGGGCACACCGGGGCGTCCTGGCTCGACGAGGCGGGGAGCGACGAGGTGCTGGTGCGACGCTCCCGCGCGGTCGGCCTGCCGGGCCCGCTGCCGGACGTCCACGGCCTGGCCGTCCGGGTGCCCCGTAGGGGCGGGGGCCACGGTGACCTGCTGCTCGCGAGCACGGGCCGTGGCCGGGCCAGCCGGTTCCTGCTCACGGTCGGCCGGACGCCGGGCTCGAGGCCGCTGACCACCCTGATGCCGTACCGCACCCCGACCGGTCCGCGGCTGGTCGGCGCCCGAGCGGTCGGCGAGCAGCGCTACGAGCTGGCCCACGCCACCCCGGGAGGGGAGTGGGAGCCGTTCGCCGAGCTGGTGCTCTCCGGCACCCGGGGCCCGGACCCGCTGGTGTCCTTCGACCCGCTGCGCAACACGCTCCCGGGCCTGGACAACTACGAGTGGGTACGGCGTCTGCGCGAACCGGCCTACGCGACCGCCCGACGCTCCCGCGCCGGCTGACCGCTCTCAGTCCTCGGGGTCGTCGAGCCGGGCCAGCCAGGTGGCCAGCCGCTCCACCGCGGTCTCGAACTCCGGGTTGAGGTCGGTGAACTCCTGCAGCCGGTCGGCGAGCCACGCCAGGGTGACCTCCTCGTCACCCCGGCGCTGCTCGAGCTCCTCGATCCCGCGGTCGGTGAAGTACATCGGCGCGGGCCCTCAGGAGAACGCCTGCTGGAGCAGCGTCTTCTGCTCCTCCACGTGGCGCGAGTGCTGCCCGACCGACGGCGAGGACGACTCCGGGCGTGTCACCCGGTAGAACGGCACCTCGAGCTCCGGCGACAGGTGCAGCGCCATGTGCGGCCACGGGCCCATGTTGGCGGGCTCGTCCTGGACCCAGCGGACCTCCGCGAGGTTCGGGAACTTCGCGAGCTCGGCCTTGATCTGCTCGGTCGGGCGCGGGTAGAGCCGCTCCAGGCGCATGATCGCGGTGCGGTCGTCCTCGCGCTTCTTGCGCTCGGCGTACAGGTCCCAGGTGACGCGGCCGCTGCACATGAGCACCCGCTCCACCTTGTCGGGGTCGACGCTGTCGTCGCCGATCACCGGACGGAACGTGCTCTCGGTGAACTCGTGCGGCATCGACATGGCTTCCTTGCGGCGCAGCATCGACTTCGGCGTGAACACGATCAGCGGCCGGTGGTCCTCGCCGAGCGAGTGCGTGCGCAGCAGGTGGAAGTAGCTCGCCGACGACGACGGCTGGGCCACCGTGAACGCGTCGTCCGCGGCCATCGTGAGGAACCGCTCGATGCGGGCCGAGGAGTGGTCGGGGCCCTGGCCCTCGTAGCCGTGCGGCAGCAGCAGGACGACGCCGGACTGCTGGCGCCACTTGGTCTCCGCGGCGACGATGAACTCGTCGATGACGGTCTGGGCGCCGTTGACGAAGTCGCCGAACTGGGCCTCCCACAGCACCAGCGCCTCGGGCCGCGCCACCGAGTAGCCGTACTCGAAGCCGACCGCGGCGTACTCCGACAGCAGCGAGTCGTAGGCGTAGAACTTGCCCTGGTCCTCGGAGAGGTTGCCCAGCGGCGTCCACTCGTCGGCGTTGCGCCGGTCGATGATCGTGGCGAACCGCTGTGCGAACGTGCCGCGCCGGGAGTCCTGGCCGGCCAGCCGGACCGGGCGGCCGTCCATGAGCAGGGAGCCGAGCGCGATGATCTCGCCGGTGGCCCAGTCGATCGGGCCGTCCGTGATGGCCGCGGCCCGGCGCTGCAGCTGCGGCAGCACCTTCGGGTGCACCACGAAGCCGTCGGGTGCGTTGACGTGGGCGTCGGCGATCCGCTTGAGCACCTCGGTGCTGATCGCGGTGGTCGCCTCGTCGGCACCCACCTTCTCCGGGTAGTCCGGGACCGTGGTCCAGCTCGCCGGCTGGCTGGTCGCCTCCCGCACCTCGGTGAACACCCGCTCGAGCTGCTGCTGGAAGTCGCGCAGCACCTGCTCGGCCTCCTCCAGGGTGATGTCCCCGCGGCCGATCAGCGACTCGGTGTAGAGCTTGCGCACCGACCGCTTCTGCTCGATGAGGTCGTACATCAGCGGCTGGGTGTACGACGGGTCGTCGCCCTCGTTGTGACCGCGCCGGCGGTAGCAGACGAGGTCGATCACCACGTCCTTCTTGAACGCCTGGCGGTACTCGAAGGCCAGCCGCGCGACGCGGATGCAGGCCTCGGGGTCGTCACCGTTGACGTGGAAGATCGGCGCCTGCACCATGCGGGCGACGTCGGTGCTGTAGAGGGAGGACCGCGACGACGCCGGCGAGGTGGTGAAGCCGACCTGGTTGTTGACCACCACGTGGACCGTGCCGCCGGTGCGGTAGCCGCGCAGCTGGGAGAGGTTCAGCGTCTCGGCCACCACGCCCTGGCCGGCGAAGGCGGCGTCGCCGTGCAGCAGCAGCGGCAGCACCGGGAACTCCGCGCCCCGGTTGAGCATGTCCTGCTTGGCGCGGGCGATGCCCTCGACGACCGGGTTCACCGCCTCGAGGTGGGACGGGTTCGCGGCCACCGACACCTTGATCCGGTCTCCGGTGCCCGCGGTGAACTCGCCCTCGGCGCCGAGGTGGTACTTCACGTCACCCGAGCCCTGCACCGTGCGCGGGTCGATGTTCCCCTCGAACTCGCGGAAGATCTGGCTGTAGCTCTTGCCGACGATGTTGGCGAGCAGGTTGAGGCGGCCGCGGTGGGCCATCCCGATGGTGACCTCGTCGAGCTGCTCCTCGGCCGCCGCCTCGCAGACCTCGTCGACGAGCGGGATGGTGGTCTCCGCGCCCTCGAGCGAGAAGCGCTTCTGACCCACGAACTTGGTCTGCAGGAAGGTCTCGAAGGCCTCGGCCTGGTTGAGCTTGAGCAGGATCCGCAGCTGCTCCTCGCGGGGCGGCTTCACGTGCGGCTGCTCGACACGCTCCTGGATCCACCGGCGCTGCTCGGGGTCCTGGATGTGCATGTACTCGATGCCGACCGTGCGGCAGTAGGAGTCGCGCAGGATGCCCAGGATGTCGCGCAGCTTCATGAAGCGCCGGCCGGCCCCGCCGAACGACCCGGTCGCGAACTCGCGGTCGAGGTCCCACAGGGTCAGCCCGTGGGTCTCCACCTCCAGGTCGGGGTGGCTGCGCTGCTGGTACTCCAGCGGATCGGTGTCGGCCATGATGTGGCCGCGCACCCGGTAGGCGTGGATCAGCTCGAGGACGCGAGCCTGCTTGCTGATCTCGTCGTCGTGGCTGGTCGAGATGTCCTTGGCCCAGCGGATCGGCTCGTAGGGGATGCGCAGGGCGCGGAAGATCTCGTCGTAGAAGCCCTCCTCCCCGAGCAGCAGCATGTGGATGCGGCGGAGGAACTCACCCGACTGGGCACCCTGGATCACGCGGTGGTCGTAGGTGGAGGTGAGCGTCATCACCTTGCTGACCGCGTTGCGGACCAGGGTCTCGTCCGAGGCGCCCTGGTACTCCGGCGGGTACTCCATCGCGCCGACGCCGATGATCGCGCCCTGCCCCTTCATCAGGCGCGGCACCGAGTGGTTGGTGCCGATCGTGCCGGGGTTGGTCAGGCTGACCGTGGTGCCCTGGAAGTCGGCGACGGTGAGCTTGTTGTTGCGCGCCTTGCGGATCACCTCCTCGTAGGCGGTCCAGAAGGCGGCGAAGTCCATCGTCTCCGCGGCCTTGATCGACGGCACCAGCAGCTGCCGGGTGCCGTCGGGCTTCTGCTGGTCGATCGCGAGGCCGAGGTTGATGTGGGCGGGGTTGATCAGGTTGGGCTTGCCGTCGACGACGTCGAAGCCGTTGTTCATCTCCGGCATCGACTTGAGCGCCTTGACCATGGCGTAGCCGATGATGTGCGTGAACGACACCTTGCCGCCGCGGGCGCGGGCGAGGTGGTTGTTGATGACCGTGCGGTTGTCCCACAGCAGCTTCACCGGCACCGACCGGACGCTGGTGGCGGTCGGGACGGTCAGCGACTCGTCCATGTTCTTGGCCGTGCGGGCGGGAGCCCCGCGGAGCACGGTCAGCTCCGGCTCGTCCTTGGCCTCCGCCTTCTGCGCGGGCTCGGGCTCCTTCGGCACCGGGGCCGACTTCTTCGGAGTCGCCTTGGCCGGGGTCTCGTCGGCGCGCGGGCGGGCCGACGCCGCGCTCCTCGCCTGCGGGGCAGGGGCCGCGGGCTTCGGCCTGGCGCCCTCCTCCTTGGCCGCGGGCTTCGGGGCGGCGGCCTTGGCCGGCGCCTTCTCAGCCGGCTGCGGCTTCTTCTCCGCAGGGGCGACCCGGTCGCCGTTGGGGCTCATCGGCTTGTCGGTGACGTGCTCACCAGGCGTGTAGTTCTTGAAGAACTCCCACCAGGCCTTGTCCACACTGTGGGGGTCCTGCTGGTACCTCTCGAACATCTCGTCGACGAGCCACTCGTTGGCCCCGAAAGTCGACGGTTCGACAGGGTTGCTCTGGGAAGACTCGGCCACGGCCTGAATCGCCTCTTCCGGTGCGTCTCTTAGGGTGGGTGATCGGCTACCAGGCTAGACCGTGCGGACAACTTGTCGCAGCCCGGATCACCAGTTGTCACACGGGTGTATCCAGCCTCACGATTTCCAAAACTCCCTGGGAGAGAACAGTCCTGTGAAAGTCCATCCGCCGAGGCGCCGGCGGGCCGTCGTCGCTGCCCTCCTGAGCGTGCTGCTCGTCGCCTCCGCCGGCTGCACGGGCGGCGACGAGCCGCCACGTGAGGAGTCGGCTCCCTCCGGCCCCTCCGCGCTGCCGAGCCGAGCCGTGGAGACGCCGCCCACCCAGGAGCCGAGGCCGGTGCCGACGGAGGTCCGGGTGGCGCGGGTCGTCGGCGGCAGGCTGGCCGAGCCGCGGCGCCGCCAGGTCGAGCGGCAGGTACGCCGGGTGCTGTCGGACTACTTCGAGGACGCCTACCTCGGCGGTGACTACCCCCGCGCGAACTTCTCGACGGCGTTCGGGGCCTTCTCCCGCGGCGCCGCCCGGCGTGCCCGCGGGGACCGGGCACTGCTGAGCAACGCCCGGAGCGGACCGAGGACCCGGGCGGTCGCGCCACGGGTCAGCTCCGCCGCCCTCGACGTGCTCGTGCCGCACGAGGTGGTGGCCGGGCTGACCGCCCGGGTGCGGCTGGTCTTCGTCGAGCAGCGGGCGGGGGGCCGCGACCAGCGGGTGACGGTGAGGGGACGGCTGATGATGAGCAGGAAGAAGTCCGGTCCATGGCAGATCTTCGGCTACGACGTCAGCCGTTCCTCGGTCCCCGTCGGCCGGGCAGGTGGCCGGTGACCGGGCCGAGGGCCGTGCTGCGGCGCGTGGTCCCGCACCTGGCACGCCTCCGGAAGGTCGTCCCGCTGGCCGTCGTACTCACGCTGACCGCGCTCGTCGTACCGCCCGCCACCGTCCGCGAGGCACCCGCGGCTCTGGTGAAGGTGCGCACCGCGCACGACGTCGACGCGCGCAGGAACGTGGTCTGGGTGCTGCTGCTCGGGTCCGACGCCCGCGAGGGGCAGCCGGTGCTGCGCAGCCGCGCCGACGCGATCCAGCTCGTCGGGATCAACACCCGCACCGGCGCGGGGACCGCCATCGGCATCCCGCGCGACTCGTTCGTGGACGTCCCCGGCCACGGCCGCAACAAGATCAACGCGGCGATGTACTTCGGGGGTCCGCAGCTGATGGCACGGACGGTGGGGAACATGGTCGGGATCCGGCCCGACTACGTGTTCACGACGAGCTTCTGGGGCTTCTCCCGGATGGTGGACCGCATCGGCGGCGTCACCGTCCACTCCGACCACCGCTTCTACGACCCGCTCAAGCCCGGCGGCTATCGGATCGGTCGCAACCGCCTCAACGGCATCCAGACGCTGGTGTTCGTGCGGACCCGCAAGGCCTTCGCCGGTGGCGACTTCACCCGGTCGGCCAACCAGCAGCGCGGCATCCTCGGCATCCTGCGCGAGGTGCGCGCCAAGGCGCACAAGCCGGGCTTCGTCGAGAGCGCCGTCCTCGGGGTCGTCAAGAACATGGACACCCCCAACGTCAGCCCGTCGGAGCTGTACCGGCTCGCGCAGGCGGCGACCCTGGTGCGACCGAACCGCGTCCGGACCTGCGTCGTCGGCGGCAGCACCGGCTACGTGGGTGCGGCCAGCGTGGTCTTCGCCAACGTCGGGCAGGCCCGCAGCATCGCCGAGCGCGCACGCAACGACGCGACGCTCGAGGGCCCCTGCTAGGAGCCTCGAGCGCCGCGTCGAGGTCAGCGCAGGATCTTCGCGCGCGCGGTCCCGACGTTGAGGACCAGGCCGGTGCCGTCGAGCAGCTCGATCCGCAGCGCGTGGACCCGGATGCCCCGCTTGCCGAGGTCGGTGCGGACCCCCGCCCTGATGGAGGCCAGGCCGGGGACCACGAGCTCCTCGCCCGGTGCCGGGACCTGCCGCGCCTCGCCGTCGGCGGTGATGGCGCCGACCTTGGTGCCGTTGATGTTGCGTCGGACCACCTTGCCGCGCCGGTTCTGGACGACGTTGACCTGTCCGACGACGCCCTGGATCTCCAACGCTCCGCCACCGAGCACCACGTCGGCGACCGAGGAGCGGGCGCGCGCCACGGCGCTGCCGTCGCGACGAGGGTTGCCGAGCACCTCGGCGGTGAGCGCTCCGGCCGAGGCGTTCCCGGCCGGGTCACCGAGGTCCGCGATCGAGCTGGAGCGCCACTTCCCGCCGGTGCCGACGCACGGCAGGATCCGGTTGGGGTTGCGGCCGATGCCCAGCACGCCGTCCGCGACCGCGGCCTCGAGGCCGAAGGCCTGGCCCGCGAAGACGCCGGAGGGGTGGGCGGACGCGATCTGGGCGTAGGTCCGGCCGATCACGACCCGGGAGCCGTTCTCGAGCAGCACCCGGAAGCCCCACGCCTGCGTGACGGCCTTCCTCGGGCCCTTGCGGATCTTCGACTCGCCGGCCGGGTAGAGCGTGCCGAGGCCGGGGATCTCGATCCCGTCGGCCGGGGCCTGGGCGAGAACCTGCCCGACCAGCTCGTCGTCCCCGGTGTCGATCGCGTCGAGCAGCTGTGCGAGCGGCTCCCCGAGCGGGCCCGCGGACTCGACGATGCCGGCGTGGTCCACCTCGAGCACGTCGACGTCGACGTTCCCGCCGAACCTGCCGTTGCGGTTGAAGGCGTTGGCGACCGTGGTGAACGCCCCGAACTTCAGGCGCGGGCCGTCCTCCGGACCGAGCTCCAGGCCGGCGACGCGGGTGATGCTCCGGGACCCGTACAGGTTCTTCCTCGGCCGGCGGTAGGACCTCACCTCGCTGTCGACGGCACCGACGCGGATCATCGAGTTGCCCTGGACGTTCACCGACGCGATGTCGTTGGTGTTGCGGATCGGCGCCATCGCGGTGCAGCCGAGGACCGTCCAGGCCGTGCGGCCGGAGGACAGGCCCCCCAGTCCCGGGTCGCCGAGGGTGACGCGGGTGCCGAACGCCGACGCCATGTAGGCGAACGGCGTCTCCGCCTTCTTCGGCGCGGCCTGCGCGGGCGCGGCCGTCATGGTGAGCGCCCCGGTGAGGGCGACCCCCGCCGCGGTCAGGGCCGCGGTCGCTCGTCCCAGCAGGGTGTTGCGTGTTCTCAAGTGACTCCCCGTTCACTCGCTCGTCGGAAGGGCGCAGCGAGCCCCGAGCAGATCAGAGCCCTGCCCCGGGGGAGTCCCGAGAACCTCCCCGGCGACGCTGTCGGTCGCGCCACCCGTAGGTAACGATCGTCCGGGGAGAACGTGACGCCGGCGGGCCGAGGATCTTTCCACGGTGCGGCGGGTGACGGCCGGGAAGACCGTGACGGGCGTGCGTGGTGCGCAGCCGGATCGAGGGCGCCCCCGGTAGGATTCGAACCTACGCTCCCGCCTCCGGAGGGCGGTGCTCTATCCCCTGAGCTACGGGGGCTCATGGGCTGCGAAGAGCGTACATGACCTGGCCCGTACGACGAGATTGGGGGCGGCCGATGGACGACTCCCCGTCGCCGCGCGTCCTCGTCGTCGACGACTCCCGGGTGATCCGGGAGCTGATCGCGGTGAACCTCGAGCTCGAGGGGTTCGCCGTCACCACGGCCTCCGACGGCGAGTCCGCGGTCGAGCTCGCTCGCGACCTGCGACCCGACGTGATCACCCTCGACGTGATGATGCCGCGGCTGAACGGCTTCGAGGCCGTCCATCGGCTGCGGCAGGACTCACGCACCGCCGGCATCCCGGTCGTCATGGTCACCGGACGTGCCCAGAGCGCCGATCTCGACCGCGGTCACGCCATCGGGGTCGAGGCCTACCTGACCAAGCCGTTCGAGCCCACCGAGCTGGTCGAGCTGGTCACCCGGCTGGCTCGGGACGGACGCCACGGATCCGCGCACTGATATCGCCGTGAACCCGCCTGGGAGGCGCCGATACCCTTGACCGGTGACTCCCGAACAGCTCTCCGCGACGATCGTCCGCGTCCTGACCAGCCTCGTCGACGACGGGTCCCTGGCCCTCCCCGGGGAAGTGCCGTCGGCAGTGGTCGTGGAGCGACCCAAGGTGCGGGAGCACGGCGACTACGCCACGAACGTGGCCCTGCAGCTGGCCAAGAAGGCGGGCCTGCCGCCGCGTGAGCTCGCGACCTTGCTGGCCGAGCGGCTGGGCGCACAGGAGGGCGTCGCGTCGGCGGAGGTGGCCGGCCCCGGCTTCCTCAACATCCGCGTCGACGCGGGCGCCCAGGGCGCCGTCGCCGCCCAGATCGTCGCGGCCGGGCAGTCCTACGGCGCCTCGGACCTCTTCGCCGGGGAGAGGATCAACCTGGAGTTCGTCTCCGCCAACCCCACCGGCCCCATCCACATCGGCGGTGTGCGCTGGGCCGCGGTCGGTGACGCGCTGGGCCGCATCTTCACCAAGACAGGCGCCGACGTCACCCGCGAGTACTACTTCAACGACCACGGTGCCCAGATCGACAGGTTCGCCCGGTCGCTGCTCGCCGCTGCGAAGGGCGAGCCGATCCCTGAGGACGGGTACGGCGGTCAGTACATCGCCGACATCGCCCAGGAGGTGCTCCGCAGCGAGCCGAAGGTTCTCGAGCTGCCGGACGGCGACGCCCAGGAGGTCTTCCGGGCCGCCGGCGTGAACCTGATGTTCGACGAGATCAAGAAGAGCCTCCACGACTTCCGGGTCGACTTCGACGTGTACTTCCACGAGAACACGCTGCACGAGTCCGGCGCGGTGAAGCGGGCCGTCGAGCGGCTCACCGAGCTCGGCAACACCTATGACAAGGACGGCGCGATCTGGCTCGCCACCGAGAGGTTCGGCGACGACAAGGACCGCGTGGTCATCAAGTCCGACGGCGAGGGCGCCTACCTCTCCGGCGACCTCGCCTACTACCTGAACAAGCGCGAGCGCGGCTTCGACCGTTGCCTGATCATGCTGGGAGCCGACCATCACGGCTACGTCGGCCGGATGATGGCGATGTGCGCGGCGTTCGGCGACGAGCCGGGGAAGAACCTCGAGATCCTCATCGGCCAGATGGTGAACCTCCTCCGTGACGGCCAACCTCTGCGGATGTCGAAGCGGGCCGGCACGGTGATCACCCAGGAAGACCTCGTCGACGCAATCGGCGTGGACGCCGCGCGGTACGCCCTGGCGCGCTACACCACCGACACCACGATCGACCTCGACCTCGCGCTGTGGGCCAAGCAGACCGCCGACAACCCGGTCTTCTACGTGCAGTACGCCCACGCACGGCTGGCCTCGATCCTGCGCAACGCCGCGGACCTCGGTGTCTCCCCGGAAGAGGGGGAGGGGTTCGACCCGTCCCTGCTCTCCCACGAGAAGGAGGGCGAGCTGCTGCGGGCGCTCGCGGAGTTCCCCCGGGTGGTGGCCGCCGCCGCCCAGCTGCGCGAGCCGCACCGGGTCGCCCGCTACCTCGAGGACACCGCGTCGGCGTTCCACAAGTTCTACGACGTCTGCCGGGTGCTGCCCCAGGGCGACGAGGAGACCACCGAGCTGCACCGGGCCCGCCTGCTGCTGGTGGCCGCGACCAGGACGGTGGTCGCCAACGGCCTCGACCTGCTCGGTGTCTCGGCGCCGGAGCGGATGTGATCGGCTGATGCGGGCACACGAGGCGGGCTGGGCCCACGCCGAGGGGGCACTGCGCGGCCCCTCCTGGTTGCGCCCGCCGGCCGACGTCAACACGCTCGTGCCCCGGCTGTGGCCGGTGACCGCACGCAAGAACGCCGACGGCGCACTCGAGATCGGCGGGGTCGACCTGCGCGGCCTCGCCGCCGAGCACGGCTCACCGGCGTACGTCCTCGACGAGACCGACTTCCGGACCCGCGCCCGGGCGTTCCGCGACGCGTTCGCGGGCTACGACGTCTACTACGCCGGCAAGGCGTTCCTGTGCACCACGGTCGCCCGGTGGGTCGCGGAGGAGGGGCTGAGCCTCGACGTCTCCTCCGACGGGGAGCTCAGCGTCGCGCTGCGCGCCGGCTTCGACCCCGGCCGGATCGTCTACCACGGCAACAACAAGTCGCGTGCCGACCTCGAGCGGGCCGTGCACGAGCGGATCGGCCGCATCGTCGTCGACTCCTTCCAGGAGATCGAGCGGCTGACCGAGGTCACCGGCCGGCTCGACGCCACCGCGGCGGTGATGGTCCGGGTCACCGCCGGCGTCGAGGCGCACACCCACGAGTACATCGCCACCGCGCACGAGGACCAGAAGTTCGGCTTCTCGATCACCTCCGGGGACGCCCTCGAGGCGGTGCGTCGGGTGCGCGAGGCGCCCGGGCTGGAGCTGCGCGGGCTGCACTCCCACATCGGCTCCCAGATCTTCGACACCTCGGGCTTCGAGGTCGCCGCCCGGCGGGTGCTCGCGCTGCACGCCCGGGTCTCCGAGGAGCTGGGGGTGGCGATGCCGGAGCTCGACCTCGGGGGTGGGTTCGGGATCGCCTACACCATGCAGGACGACCCGTCGGACCCCGCGCAGCTGGCCACGGAGATCACCAAGATCGTCGAGCACGAGTGCCGCGGCTTCGGCCTCGACGTGCCCAGGCTCTCGATCGAGCCCGGCCGGGCGATCGTCGGCCCGGCGATGTGCACCGTCTACGAGGTCGGCACGGTCAAGCCGGTCGAGCTCGACGCCGGCGCGGTGCGGACCTACGTCTCGGTGGACGGGGGGATGAGCGACAACATCCGGACCGCGCTGTACGACGCCGACTACTCCTGCACGATGGCCTCTCGCTCCAGTGCCGCGCCACCGGTGCTCGGTCGCGTCGTGGGCAAGCACTGCGAGGCCGGTGACATCGTGGTCAAGGACGAGTTCGTCCCCGGCGACATCGCAGCCGGGGACCTCGTGGCCGTGCCCGGCACCGGCGCCTACTGCCGCTCGATGGCCAGCAACTACAACCACGCGCTGCGCCCGCCGGTGGTGTCGGTGAGGGACGGCGTCGCCACCGTCGTCGTACGCCGCGAGACCGAGGACGACCTGCTCGCCACGGACGTGGGCGCGTGGTGAGCCGACGTCTCACGCAGCGGACGGGGCCGACCCCGACCTCGCGCGCGCCGGGGGATGACCCAAGATGAGGGGCATGGACGCCAGGACTGAGGAGGCAGTGCGCCCGCTGAAGCTCGCCCTGCTCGGGTGCGGCTCGGTGGGCAGCCAGGTGCTGCGCCTGCTCGAGGAGCATCGCGACGACCTGACGGCGAGGGTCGGCGCCCCGATCGAGCTCGTGGGGGTGGCGGTCCGCCGCCTCGACGCCCACCGCGAGGTCGACGTCCCCGACGACCTGCTCACCACCGACGCGCAGGGGCTGGTCGCCCGTGGCGACGTCGACCTCGTCGTCGAGGTGATCGGCGGCATCGAGCCGGCCCGGTCGCTGATCCTCGGGGCGCTCGAGAACGGTGCCTCGGTCGTCACCGCGAACAAGGCGCTGGTCGCCGAGGACGGCAGCACGCTGTTCGCGGCCGCCGAGAAGGCCGGACGCGACCTGTACTACGAGGCCGCCGTGGCCGGCGCGATCCCGATCCTTCGTCCGCTGCGCGAGTCGCTCGCCGGGGACAAGGTGCGGCGCGTGCTGGGCATCGTCAACGGCACCACCAACTTCATCCTCGACAAGATGGACTCCTCCGGTGCCGGGTTCAGCGAGGCCCTCGACGAGGCGCAGGAGCTCGGCTACGCCGAGGCCGACCCGACCGCGGACATCGAGGGGTACGACGCCGCCGCCAAGGCCTCGATCCTCGCCAGCCTCGCCTTCCACACCCGGGTCACCGCGGCGGACGTGTACCGCGAGGGGATCACCGAGGTCACCGCCGCCGACGTCGCCTCCGCACGCGACATGGGCGCCGTGGTCAAGCTGCTCGCGATCTGTGAGCTCAGCGAGGGTGCGGGCGGCCCGGCGGTGTCGGCACGCGTGCACCCGGCGATGATCCCCAGGACGCACCCGCTGGCCAGCGTGCGTGAGGCGTACAACGCGGTCTTCGTCGAGAGCGACGCGGCCGGGCAGCTGATGTTCTACGGACCCGGTGCGGGTGGGGCGCCCACCGCGAGCGCGGTCCTCGGCGACCTGGTGACGGTGGCGCGCAACCGGCTCAACCACGTTCGCGGCGTCGGCGAGTCCGACTACGCGCAGTGCGAGGTGCTGCCGATGGGGCAGACCTGGACCCGCTACCACGTCGCCTTCGACGTCGACGACAGGGCCGGCGTGCTGGCGCAGATCGCACAGGTCTTCGCCGAGCACGGCGTCTCGTTGCAGACCGTGCGTCAGGAGGGCCACGGCGACGACGCCCAGCTGGTCGTCGTCTCCCACCGCGCCACCGACGCGGCCCTGTCGGCCACGGTCGAGGCGCTGAGGAACAAGGAGTTCGTGCACGACGTGTCGTCGATCATGCGAGTCGAGGGAGACAGCGAATGAGCACGCCGACCGCCCACCAGTGGCGCGGGGTCATGGAGGAGTACGGCGACTGGCTGGACCTCCCCGCCGGCACCCCGACGGTCACCCTCCGCGAGGGCGGCACCCCGCTCGTCGACAGCCGGTGGCTCTCCGAGCTGACGGGGGCACAGGTGTGGCTCAAGGTCGAGGGCAACAACCCCACCGGCTCCTTCAAGGACCGCGGGATGACCGTCGCCCTGTCCGTCGCCGTCGGCCAAGGCTCCGAGGCGGTGGTCTGCGCCTCGACCGGCAACACCTCGGCGTCGATGGCGGCCTACGCCGCGAAGGCGCGCGTGAAGCCGCTGGTGCTGATCCCGCAGGGCAAGATCGCGGCCGGCAAGCTGGCCCAGGCGATCGTGCACGGCGCCCAGGTGATCCAGGTGCTCGGCAACTTCGACGACTGCCTGCGCATCTCCCGCGACCTCGCGGAGAAGTACCCCGTCGCGCTCGTGAACTCGGTCAACCCGATGCGGCTGGAGGGGCAGAAGACCGCCTCCTTCGAGATCGTCGACTTCCTCGGCGACGCCCCGGACGTGCACGTCCTGCCGGTCGGCAACGCGGGCAACATCTCGGCGTACTGGAAGGGCTACCTGGAGTACGAGAAGCACGGGATGGTCACCCGCAAGCCGCGGATGCTCGGCTGGCAGGCGGCCGGTGCCGCGCCGTTCGTGACCGGCGGGCCGGTCAACGACCCGGAGACCGTCGCGTCGGCGATCCGGATCGGCAACCCTGCCTCGTGGCAGCTGGCCACCGAGGCTGCGCAGCAGTCGGGCGGCCGGTTCCGCGCCGTGACCGACGAGGAGATCCTCGCCGCCCAGCGCCAGCTCGCCCAGCAGGACGGCGTGTTCGTCGAGCCCGCCTCGGCCGCCGGCGTCGCCGGCATCCTGCAGGACCTCCAGGCGGGGGAGAGCTTCGCCGGCAGGACGGTCGTGGTCACGGTGACCGGCCACGGGCTGAAGGACACCGACACCGCGCTGTCGACGTTCACCGACCTCGTCGACACCGTGGTCGAGCCGGACGTCGACGCGGCCGCAGAGGCAGCCGGGCTGCACTGACGATGCCGACCTTCGTGAGCGGGCCGGTGCAGGTCTCGGTGCCCGCGACGAGCGCGAACCTCGGTCCCGGCTTCGACTCCCTCGGCATCGCCCTGGGCCTGCGCGACGTGCTCACCGGGGAGGTGACCACCGGACCCGGGCTGGAGGTCACGGTCTCGGGGATGGGTGCAGGAGAGGTGCCGCTCGACGACCGTCACCTCGTCTACCGCGCCATGGGCGAGGCGTTCGCCGCCATGGGCTGCGAGGTACCGCCGCTACGCCTGCACTGCGAGAACCGGATCCCGCACAGCCGCGGGCTCGGCTCGTCCTCGGCCGCGATCGTGGGCGGCATCTGCCTGGCCCGCGGCCTCGTCGCAGGTGGCTCGCTGCTCATGGACGACGACGCGGTGCTCGACCTCGCCGCGCGGATGGAGGGCCACCCCGACAACGTCGCGCCCGCCTTCAACGGCGGCTTCACGATCGCGCTCTCCGAGGGCGGCACGTTCTGCGCGACCGCGGTGGCGGTGGACCCGCGGGTGCGGGTGGTGGTCTTCGTGCCGCCGGGCCCGCTGAACACCACGGTGGCTCGCGGTCTGCTGCCCGGCACCGTGCCGCACTCGGACGCGGCCGCGGACGCCGGCAGGGCGGCGCTGCTCGTGGTGGCGCTCAGTGGGCGGCCGGAGCTGCTGCTGCCGGCGACGCGGGACTTCCTGCACCAGACCTACCGAGAGCCGGCGATGCCCGAGTCGCTGCGGCTGGTCCGCGAGCTGCGCGAGAGCGGGGTCGCGGCGGTCGTCTCCGGGGCCGGGCCCACCGTGCTCGCCTTCGTCGACGCGTCCACGGCGTCCGCCGTACGGCTGCGGGGGCCGGAGGGATGGGACGTGCTCGACCTGCCGATCGACCCGGACGGCGCCGAGGTGAGCGCCGCGGGAACAGATGTGGACTCGCCCGCGTTGTGACCGTTGGGACCTCGCGCGCCCCGTTGGTGCTACGCTGCGAATGCGTCACATGATCCAGCCCGGTGGCAGAACACGGGCTGAGCGACGCGAATCTCACCCCGTCGTCCCGGAACCGGAACATGCCGGTCCGTGCGACCCATGCCCAGGGACCTGACGCGGGAACATCCACAACAAGCACGGCCACCGGTACACCGGGTCGGCCGCGAACGTGGGAAGGACCTCACGTGACGGAGACAACCGAAGCCGCTCCCAAGCGCCGTTCTGGCAGTGGGTTGAGCGGGATGCTGCTGCCTGAGCTCAAGCAGGTGGCGGCCGGACTCGGCATCAAGGGCGTCGGCGGCATGCGCAAGAGCCAGCTGATCGACGCCATCAAGGCCGCCCAGGGCGGTGGCCAGGCCGGGGAGCAGGGTGGCCAGGGGGCGGCCCGGAGAGAGAGGACGCCGGAGACCGAGCCCGCCGGGCAGGCGGCGCCGGCTCCCGAGGCCCGAGGTGAGGAGCAGCCTCGGGAGGGGCGGCAGCGCGAGGACAAGCCGCGCGAGGAGAAGCCCCGCGAGGACAAGCCCCGCGAGGACCGTGCCCAGGACCGCGACCGTGAGCGCGAGCGCGGCGACCAGGGCGGCAACCGCGAGCAGCGCGACCAGCGCGACCGCGACCAGAACCGTGGCGGCGACAACCGCGACCGCGACCGTGAGCGCGGCGACCAGGGCGGCAACCGCGAGCAGAGCCGCGAGCAGCGCGATCAGCGCGACCGCGACCAGAACCGTGGCGGCGACAACCGCGGGACCGTGGCGGCGACAACCGCGACCGTGGCGGTGACAACCGCGACCGTGGCGGTGACAACCGGGACCGGGACAACCGCGACCGTGACCGCGACGACCGCGACGACCGCGACGGCGGCGGCCGCCGCAACCGCCGTCGCCGGGGACGGGACCGCACCCGGGACCGTGGCCCGCGTCGCGACGAGTCCGAGCCGCAGGTCAGCGAGGACGACATCCTCGTCCCGGTGGCCGGCATCCTCGACGTGCTCGACAACTACGCGTTCGTGCGCACCAGCGGCTACCTGCCCGGCCCCAACGACGTCTACGTGTCCCTCTCCATGGTCCGCAAGTACGGCCTGCGCAAGGGCGACGCCATCACCGGGCTGGTCCGTCAGCCTCAGGAGGGGGACCGCAAGGAGAAGTTCAACCCGCTGGTCCGGCTCGACACGATCAACGGCGGCGACGTCGAGGCCGCCAGGAAGCGCGTCGACTTCTCGAAGCTGACGCCGCTCTACGCCTCCGAGCGGCTGCGCCTGGAGACCGACGCCACGCACCTGATCACCCGGGTGATCGACATCGTCGCGCCGATCGGCAAGGGCCAGCGCGGACTCATCGTCTCCCCGCCCAAGGCCGGCAAGACGATGGTGCTGCAGTCGATCGCCAACGCGATCACCTCGAACAACCCCGAGTGCCACCTGATGGTCGTCCTCGTCGACGAGCGTCCCGAGGAGGTCACCGACATGCAGCGGACGGTCAAGGGGGAGGTCATCGCCTCCACCTTCGACCGCCCGGCCGGTGACCACACCACGGTCGCCGAGCTCGCCATCGAGCGCGCCAAGCGACTCGTGGAGCTCGGCCACGACGTCGTGGTGCTGCTCGACTCGATCACGCGCCTCGGTCGCGCCTACAACCTCGCCGCCCCGGCGAGCGGCCGGATCCTCTCCGGCGGCGTCGACTCCTCCGCGCTGTACCCGCCCAAGCGGTTCTTCGGCGCCGCCCGCAACATCGAGGACGGCGGCTCCCTGACGATCCTCGCCACGGCGCTGATCGAGACCGGCTCGAAGATGGACGAGGTGATCTTCGAGGAGTTCAAGGGCACCGGCAACATGGAGCTGCGGCTGCGTCGGGAGTTCGCCGACAAGCGGATCTTCCCCGCGATCGACGTCGACCAGTCCGGTACCCGGCGCGAGGAGCTCCTGATGAGCAAGGAGGAGCTCTCCATCGTCTGGAAGCTGCGCCGGGTGCTCTCCGGCCTCGACGGGCAGCAGGCGCTCGAGCTGCTGCTCGAACGGCTGAAGAAGACCCAGAGCAACATCGAGTTCCTCATGCAGGTGCAGAAGACGACCCCGACGGCCGGCAACGGCCGCGACGGCGACTGAGCACCGCGCCTGCGACTGCGCCGAAGGGCGGGACCGGAAGGTCCCGCCCTTCGGTGTTTTCCCGCGTCGGGACCCCCGCGCGCCTATGCTCGACGAGAGCAGGACAATTGAGACACTTCTCCTCACACTCGGGGTGGCCATGGCCAAGATCGTCGTCGCCGATGACGATGCAGACATCCGCGACCTGGTGGTCTTCAAGCTCCAGCAGTCCGGCCACGACGTCGTCCCGGTCGGCGACGGCGCTGCCGCGGTCGAGGCCTGCCGGGACGAGCTCCCCGACCTCGCCGTCCTCGACGTGATGATGCCGGGGATGAGCGGCTTCGACGCCTGCCGCGAGCTGCGCGCCGACCCCTCGCTGGCGGGGATCCCGGTGATCCTCCTCACGGCGCGCGCCCAGGAGACCGACATCGAGCAGGGCTTCAACGTCGGCGCCGACGACTACGTGGTCAAGCCGTTCAGCCCCCGTGAGCTCGCCTCCCGGGTGTCGGCCGTCCTCCAGCGCAGTGGTGCGTGAACGACCCGTACGCACGCCCCTCCTGACGCTGCTGCCGCTGCTGGGGCGCTTGGTCGTCCTCCTCGTCGCTGGTCGAGCGAGGGTTCACCGACCGGTGAGAGTCTCGACACCTTCCGGGCCGGCGTGGCGGCCGGGTAAGGCGACGCACAGGAATATCCCCGCGGTCGCGGGGATTGTCCCAGGGTGACCTCCGCACCAGCCTCGCCGCCCTCCACGAGCCGAGCCGAGGTCCGGGCGAACCCGGTCGCGGCCGGACCGACCGGGCGTCGGTACCTCCAGCTCGTGCTGGTCCTGGGTGCGCTGATCGCCCTCGGGTCCGCTGACCATCGACATGTACCTCCCGGCCTTCCCGGAGATCTCCGCGGAGCTCGGGGTCGGTGACTCGGCCACGCAGCTCACCCTGACCGGCATGCTCGCCGGCCTGGCCTTCGGCCAGCTGCTCATCGGTCCGCTCTCGGACGCCGTCGGCCGGAAGCGGCCGTTGCTCGCCGGTCTCGTGACGCACGCCGTCGCCTCCGGCCTGGCCGCCCTGGCACCGAGCATCGCAGTGCTGGCCGGCGTCCGGGTGCTCCAGGGCTTCGCCGGCGCCGCGATCTCGGTGGTCGCCATGGCGACCGTGCGCGACCTCTTCTCCGGGTACGCCGTCGCACGGCTGATGTCGAGGCTGATGCTGGTGATCGGTCTCGCACCGATCCTCGCCCCGTCCATCGGCGGGGTGATCCTCGAGTGGACCACCTGGCGCGGCATCTTCGGGGTGCTCGCCGGCGCCGCCCTGGTCCTCGTCGGCGTGGCGGCCCTGGGGCTGCGGGAGTCGCTGCCCGTCGAACGACGCCGCCCGCTGAACCTGCCGAGCACGCTGCGGACCTACCGCGGCCTGCTCGGGGACGGCTCCTTCGTCGCGCTGGTGTTGATCGGCGGACTGATGATGTCGGCGATGTTCGCCTACGTCGCGGGCTCCTCGTTCGTCCTCCAGGACGGGTACGGCCTCGACGAGCTCGTCCTTCGGGCTGGTGTTCGGGGCCAACGCCGCGGGGCTCACGCTGCTCTCCCAGCTCAACCCGGTCCTGATCCGCCGCTGGGGCGCGGTGAACGTGCTCTCCGGCGCGATGCTCGTCGGCCTCACCGCCGCCGCGGTCCTCGTGCTGGCCGGGCTCACCGGCGTGCGGCGGGCTGCTCGGTGTGCTGGTCCCGCTCGGCGTGGTGGTCTCCTCCGTCGGGCTGTCGCTGCCGAACACTCCCGCGCTGGCACTGTCCCGGCACGGGGAGGCGGCCGGTACCGCCGCCGCCATGCTCGGTGCGGTGCAGTTCGGCATCGGCGCGGGCGTGGCGCCGCTGGTCGGCATGTTCGGCTCCACGAACGCCGCACCCATGGGGTCGATCATGGTCGCGGTCACCGCGCTGGCCGCGGTGCTGATGTTCGGCGTGGTCCGGCGGGACCCGACGGTCGGCCTGGACTGCACCGGAATTACCACCCGCGCCCGGTTGTTTGGCACAATTGAGCGCTGGTTCCGGTTCACGTGCCCCATTCCGGCGTGCACGACCCGGCGGCCGACAACCTCGAGAGGACACCATGAAGAAGGACATCCACCCGGACTACGTGGACACCCAGGTGACCTGCACCTGCGGCAACACGTTCACCACCCGCAGCACCGCGTCCGAGGGCGTCATCCACGCCGACGTCTGCTCGCAGTGCCACCCGTTCTACACCGGCAAGCAGAAGATCCTCGACACCGGTGGCCGCGTCGCCCGGTTCGAGGCCCGCTACGCCAAGAAGCAGGACGCCAAGAAGTAGCCCGCGTCGAGCGCCGGTCCCCGCAGCCTCCGCTGCGAGGGCCGGCGCTTCTTCTGTCCCCACCCGCCCGACGCGACCGAGGGGTCGTGATGTTCGAAGCCGTCGAGGGCCTCGTCGAGGAGCACGCAGAGCTCGAGCACCGGCTCGCCGACCCCGGCATCCACGCCGACCAGGGCCTGGCGAAGCGGCTGAACCAGCGCTACGCCGAGCTGAGCGCCATCGTGCGCACCTACCGGGAGTGGCAGCAGCTCGGTGACGACATCGGCGCCGCCCGTGAGCTCGCCACCGAGGACCCGTCCTTCGCGGACGAGGCCGAGCAGCTCGCCGCCCGCCGCGACACCGCGGAGGAGCGGCTGCGGCACCTGCTGGTGCCCCGTGACGCCGCCGACGCCAAGGACGCGATCCTCGAGATCAAGTCCGGCGAGGGCGGGGAGGAGTCCGCGCTGTTCGCCGGCGACCTGCTGCGGATGTACACCCGTTACGCCGAGCGGCGAGGGTGGAAGGTGGAGCCGATCGACGCCACCGAGTCCGACCTCGGCGGGTACAAGTCGGTCACCGTCGCGGTGAAGGCCAAGGGGACGCCCGAGCCGGGGGAGGCGCCGTACGGCCTCCTGAAGTTCGAGGGCGGGGTGCACCGCGTCCAGCGGGTGCCGGTCACCGAGAGCCAGGGCCGGGTGCACACGTCCGCCGCCGGGGTGCTCGTCACGCCCGAGGCGGAACCGGTGGACGTGACGATCGAGGACAAGGACCTGCGCATCGACGTCTACCGCTCCTCCGGCCCCGGAGGCCAGAGCGTCAACACCACCGACTCCGCGGTGCGGGTCACGCACCTGCCCACGGGCATCGTCGCCTCCTGCCAGAACGAGAAGAGCCAGCTGCAGAACAAGGAGCAGGCCCTGCGGATCCTGCGCTCCCGGCTGCTGCAGGCGGCCAAGGACGCCGCCGACGCCGAGGCGTCCGACGCCCGCCGGTCCCAGGTGCGCACCGTCGACCGGTCCGAGCGGATCCGGACCTACAACTTCCCCGAGAACCGGATCTCCGACCACCGCACCGGCTACAAGGCCTACAACCTCGACGCGGTGCTCGGGGGGCGACCTCGAGCCCGTCGTCGAGTCGTGTGTGCAGGCCGACCTGTCGGACCGGCTGGAGGCCCTGGAGTCATGACGGCTCGGCGGCTGGTGCAAGAGGCGGAGGACCGGCTGCGGGCCGCGGGGGTCGCCTCCCCCGAGCACGACGCGAGGGAGCTGCTCGCGCACGTGCTCGGCACCACCAGGAGCGGGCTGGTGCTCATCGAGAAGGTCGACCCGGCTGCCGCCGACCGGTTCGCCGACCTGGTCACGCGCCGGGCCGCACGCGAGCCCCTCCAGCACCTGACCGGCACCGCGGCGTTCCGGTACGCCGAGCTCGCGGTCGGCCCCGGGGTCTTCGTCCCGCGGCCCGAGACCGAGGTGCTGGCCGGCTGGGGCGTCGACCGGGCCAGGGAGCTGGTCGCCGCCGGTCGCGTACCGGTCGTGGCGGACCTGTGCACCGGCTCCGGAGCGATGGCCCTCTCGCTCGCCCAGGAGGTGCCCGAGGCCCGGGTGCACGCCGTGGAGCTCGACGAGTGCGCATCCGGATGGGCGGCGAGGAACCTGGCGGGCAGCGGGGTGGACCTCCGGCAGGGGGACATGGCCGAGGCCTTCGCCGACCTCGACGGCACGGTCGACGTCATCGTCTGCAACCCTCCCTACATCCCGCTCGTGGCCTACGAGTCCGTCGAGGCGGAGGCGCGCGACCACGACCCCGCGCTGGCGCTGTGGTCCGGCGAGGACGGCCTGGAGGCGATGCGCGTGCTGGAGCAGGTCGGCGCCCGGCTGCTGCGCCCCGGCGGTGTGCTGGGCGCCGAGCACGCCGAGGTGCAGGGGGAGTCCGCGCCCGCGGTGTTCGCCCGGACCGGCCGGTGGGCCGACGTACGCGACAACCCGGACCTGGCAGGTCGGTCGCGCTTCGTGACGGCGCGACTGGCACGATGACCCGGTGAGCAACCGGTTCAGCACGCACGACGACACCGAGCGTGAGGCGGGGATCGCCAACGGCGGCGCTGGCGGTCCAGCGCGGCCAGCTCGTGGTCTTCCCCACCGACACCGTGTACGGCGTCGGTGCCGACGCCTTCGACCCCGCGTCGGTCCGGCGCCTGCTCGCCGCCAAGGGTCGGGGACGCGACATGCCCCCGCCGGTGCTCGTCTCCGCCGCCACCACGCTCGACGCGCTCGCCGTGGGCGTCCCCGGCTACGCCCGGGCCCTGATCGACGAGCTGTGGCCCGGTCCGCTCACCGTCGTCTGCCGCCAGCAGGCCGTCGCTGCAGTGGGACCTCGGTGACACCCGGGGCACGGTCGCGGTCCGGATGCCCGACCACGAGGTGGCGCTGGAGCTGCTCGGCCGCACCGGTCCGCTGGCGGTCAGCAGCGCCAACCTCACCGGGAGGGACGCCGCCACCGACGCCGACCAGGCGCAGACCATGCTCGGCGACGCCGTGGAGGTCTACCTCGACGGCGGCCCGACGGCCGGCAACGTCGCCTCGACCATCGTCGACTGCACCGGGGAGACCGGCCGGGTGCTGCGAGCCGGCGTGATCCCGCTGTGGCGGCTCAACCAGGTGGTGGACCACCTCGGCGTGGTCGTCGAGAGCCCGGAGAGCCCGGAGAGCCCGGCGACCCCGGAGAGCCCGGAGAGCCCGGGTAGCCGCCGCCGATGCGCGAGTACCTCACCGTCTTCCTGGTCTCCGCGGTCATCACCTACCTGCTCGGCGTGGTGGCCCGTGAGATCGCGCTGCGGACCGGGGCGGTGGCCAAGGTCCGCGACCGTGACGTGCACTCGGTGCCGATCCCGTACTTCGGGGGGCTGGCGATGCTCGGCGGCCTCGGTCGCCGGCTTCGCGGTCGCCCACCAGCTGCCGTTCCTGTCGCTCAGCGACGACCAGATCTTCCGCGACGCCGGCGTGGTCCTCGTCGCCGGGGCGCTGATCTGCGCCGTCGGGGTCCTCGACGACCTGCTCGAGCTCGACGCGCTCACCAAGTTCGGCGGACAGCTCCTCGCCGCGGGCCTGCTGGTGTTCTTCGACGTGCAGTACTACACGTTGCAGCTGCCCGGCGGCGGGCAGGTCGCGCTCGACACCACCCAGGCGGCGATCGCGAGCGTGGTCGTGGTGGTCGCCACCGTGAACGCGGTGAACTTCGTGGACGGCCTCGACGGGCTCGCTGCGGGCGTGGTGGGCATCGGCGCGGTCGCCTTCTTCCTCTTCTCCTACCAGCTCGCCGACGCCAACAACGAGACGCTGGCCATCTCCGCGGCCCTGCTCACCGCCGCGCTCGCCGGCGCCACCGCCGGCTTCCTGCCGCACAACTTCTTCCCCGCCCGGATCTTCATGGGCGACTCCGGCTCGATGCTGATCGGCCTCGTGCTCGCCGGTTCCGCCCTCACGCTGACCGGTCAGTTCCCCTCGGCCGGGCCTGCGCCAGGGAGCCGGGGGGAGCGAGGCCAGCCTGCTGCCCACGCTGCTGCCGATCATCCTGCCCATCGCGATCCTCATCGTGCCCTTCGTCGACCTCGTCCTCGCCGTGGTCCGCCGTACCCGCGCCGGCCGGTCACCGTTCGCCCCGGACAAGCAGCACCTGCACCACCGCCTGCTCGAGATCGGGCACTCCCATCGCAGGGCGGTGCTGATCATGTGGCTGTGGGCCGGCCTGATCGCGTTCGGTGGCGTGCTCGCCAGCCTGTACTCCGGCAGGCTGACCACGGTGGTGCTGGCGGGCTGGGTGGCGCTCACCGTGGCGTTGACGTTCTTCGTGCCCCGGGTGCACCGCCCGCGGACGCCCACGCCGGGTCCCTGACCGCTGGACCGGGCATTTTCACCGCGGTCCTGACCTTGTGCTAGTTTTCACAACGCCTTCAGCAGCCCCCTCGGACCCGACAGAACGGCCGCCTCATGACGACCGCCACGCCGACGCCCCGCAGGGGACGCACCGTGCTGGGCCCGTTGTCGGTGACCGCACTTCTCGGCGTCGTGCTGGTGGGCATGGGCGCCCTGGTGCACGGGAGCGCGGCGCGCGCTGGGCGCGCTGGTCGGGGTCGCGCTGGTGGCCGCCGTCTTCGCCTTCGGGGCGGTCGTCCTCGGCGTCGTCGCGCTGGTCGCGCCGTCGGCCTCGTTGCTCGTGGCGTTGCTCACCTACACCCTGCAGGTCGTCGTCGTCGGACTCGTCTACGTCGGCCTCCGCAGCGGGGGAGCGCTGGACGGGCCGGTGGACGCGCGCTGGCTCTCGGCCGCGGTGATCGCCTCCACGCTGGCCTGGACGACGACCCAGATCGTGGTCACCGCGAGGCTCCGTCAGCCCGTGTACGACCTGCCCTCCCGCGGGGAGGAGGCGAGTGTCCGGTGACCCGGAACGGCTGCTATTGTCCGGTGCGCGATGACTCCGCAGAACTCTCGACTCTGCGCCCGATCACGACTCCCCCAAAGGCGACCCCTGGCATGCCTTCGGCTACCTCGTCGCGGGTGTGGCGATGTACGGGTTCCTCGGGTGGCTCGCGGACCGATGGCTGGGGACCGAGTTCCTGGTGGTCGTCGGGATCCTCGGCGGCGCGGGCCTCGGGCTCTACATGACCTTCGCCCGGTTCAACCGCAGCCAGGACCAGCAGTCGAAGCAGGAGAAGAACTAGTGCAGGAGAACTCGTGAGTCTGGCTTCCAGCCGCTTTGGCGCGATCGCTCCGGCCGCGGAGGGTGGTTTCACGCCCCCGGGGCCCGGCGACTTCAACCTGCCTCCGATCGGGCGTGGCTCGACCTTCGAGTTCCTCGGCGAGACGATGTACCTCGGCGTCACCAAGCCGATGATGCAGCTCGTGCTCGCGGCCGTGCTCGTCTTCTGGTTCTTCTACGCCGCCGCCAAGAGGCGGGCGATGGTCCCGGGTCGGCTGCAGTACGTCGCTGAGGTCGGCTACGGCTTCACCCGCAACAGCATCGGCCGCGACATCATCGGCAGCCAGGACTTCATGCGGTTCGTGCCGTACCTGTTCGCGCTGTTCTTCTTCATCCTGCTGAACAACTTCTTCGGCTCCATCCCGTTCATCCAGTTCCCGACGTTCTCCCGCTCGGGCATGGTCTACGCCTGGCCAGCCCTCAGCTGGATCATCTACAACGCGGTCGGCATCCAGAAGCACGGCTTCGGCGGATACTTCAAGCTCCAGTCGGTGCCCTCGGGCATCAAGGGCCCGATGCTGCTCCTGCTGGTGCCGCTGGAGTTCATGTCGAACATCCTGGTCCGGCCGATCACGCTGGCCCTGCGTCTCTTCGCGAACATGCTCGCCGGCCACCTGCTGCTGATCCTCTTCGCGGTCGGCGGTGAGTACCTCCTCGTGCACGGCGCGGCCCTGGTCAAGCCGGTCGGCATCCTCGGCCTGGCTGCTCTTCATCGCGATCAGCTTCCTGGAGCTGCTGATCCAGTTCCTGCAGGCCTACGTCTTCGTCCTGCTCAACGCCATGTACATCTCCGGTGCTCTCGCAGACGAGCACTGAGATCTCGCTCCAGTCCGCACAACAAGTAGCAACCAACCGAAAGGAACAAGCCGTGGACGGCAACCTCAACATGATCGGGTACGGCCTGGCCGCCATCGGCCCCGGTGTCGGTATCGGTCTGATCTTCGCCGCCTACATCAACGGTGTCGCCCGTCAGCCCGAGGCGCAGGGTCGCCTGCAGTCGATCGCGATCCTGGGCTTCGCGCTCGCCGAGGCGCTCGCCATCATCGGTATCGCCCTCGCGTTCGTGCTCTGACCCCACCCCCAGCACTGACGAAGGACCACGCCCATGAACTCGATCACCCTCGCGGCAGGAGGGGAGCTGAACCCCCTCATTCCGCACCCGGTGGAGATCGTCCTCTCGCTGGTCGTCTTCGCGCTGCTCTACTTCGCCGTCAAGAAGTGGGTCGTCCCCAACTTCGAGAAGACGTTCGCAGAGCGCACGCAGGCGATCGAGGGTGGCCTCGCGGCCGCCGAGACCAAGCAGGCCGAGGCCGACGCCAAGCTCGCCGAGCTCAACCAGCAGCTCGCCGACGCGCGGCACGAGGCGGCCCGGATCCGCGAGGAAGCTCGCGAGCAGGGCGCGACCATCGTGGCCGAGATGCGGCAGCAGGCCCAGACCGAGGCTGCCCGCATCGTCGAGCACGCGCACACGCAGATCGAGGCAGAGCGCCAGCAGGCGGTCACCTCGCTCCGCGCCGAGGTCGGCGCCCTCGCCACCTCGCTCGCCGGCCGCATCGTCGGTGAGGCCCTCGACGACGAGGCTCGCCAGAGCCGCGTGGTCGAGCGCTTCCTGGCCGACCTGGAGTCCCAGCAGACGACCGGGGCCTCCGCGGAACCAGGGGCCGTCTGATGCGAGGAGCTTCCGCCGGCTCCCATGGAGAGGCTGACCGACGCAGCTCGGTCGGCCATCGACGAGCGGCGCCGACGCTGCCAGGATCGCCGACGACCTCTTCGCCGTCTCGGCGCTGCTCGGTCGCGAGCCGAGCCTGCGTCGCGTCGCGACGGACCTCTCGCTGCAGCCCGCCGCCAAGTCCGACTTCGTCCGTGGTCTGCTCGGCGAGCAGCTCGACCCGGCGTCGATGGACCTGGTCGGCAGCGCAGCGGCCCAGCGGTGGGCCGCCACCCGCGACCTCGCGGACGCCCTCGAGGAGCTCGGCGTCATCGCCGTGGTCAAGGGTGCCGACCGGGCCGGGCAGGCCGACGCCCTCGAGGAGCGAGCTCTTCGGGTTCGAGCGGCTGGTCACCGAGAACCCGGAGCTGCGCGACGCCCTCTCCGATCCGTCCCGTCAACGCCGAGGACAAGCACGCGCTGCTCGAGGACCTGCTCGAGCGGCCGGGTGACCGCAGCGTGCGCTCCGGCTGGCCCAGCAGGCGGTCGTCAGCAGCCACCGCACGGTGTACCGTGGCGAGTCGAGCACTACCAGAAGGTCGCTGCGGACAACCGGAACCGCCTCGTGGCCACGGTCCGTGTGGCCCGCGAGCTCGAGCGACGCGCGAGCGTCAGCGGCTCGCAGGGCGCGCTCGCCCGGCAGTACGACCGGCCTGTGCACCTCAACGTCGTCGTCGACCCCGAGGTGGTCGGCGGCGTCAAGGTCGAGATCGGTGACGACGTCATCGACGGCACCGTGGCAAGCCGACTCGACGACGCACGCCGCCGCCTCGCCGGCTGAGCAAGCCGGACCGCAGACCAGTCTGAACAGACGAAAGAGCAGGGACAACGAAAATGACGGAGCTTTCGATCCGTCCGGAGGAGATCCGGGACGCGCTGCAGCGCTTCGTGTCGGACTACAAGCCCGAGACGGCCAGCCGCGAAGAGGTCGGCACTGTCGCCGAGGCCGGAGACGGCATCGCCCGGGTCACCGGACTGCCTTCGGCGATGGCCAACGAGCTGCTCGAGTTCGAGGACGGCACGCTCGGCCTCGCGCTGAACCTCGACACCCGCGAGATCGGTGTCGTCGATCCTCGGTGACTTCGAGAGCATCGAGGAGGGCCAGAGCGTCCGCCGTACCGGTGAGGTCCTCTCGGTCCCGGTCGGCGAGGGCTACCTCGGCCGCGTGGTCGACCCGCTGGGCAAGCCGATCGACGGCCTCGGCGAGATCGAGACCGAGGGCCGCCGCGCCCTCGAGCTCCAGGCTCCCGGCGTGATGATGCGCAAGTCGGTGCACGAGCCGCTCGCCACCGGCATCAAGGCGATCGACGCGATGACCCCGATCGGCCGCGGCCAGCGTCAGCTGATCATCGGTGACCGCGCCACCGGCAAGAGCGCGATCGCGCTCGACACGATCATCAACCAGAAGCAGAACTGGGACTCCGGCGACCCGTGCGAAGCAGGTCCGCTGCATCTACGTCGCCATCGGCCAGAAGGGCTCCACGATCGCCGCCGTGCGCGGTGCCCTCGAGGAGGCCGGCGCGCTGGAGTACACCACGATCGTGGCTGCTCCCGGCCTCCGACTCCGCGGGCTTCAAGTACCTCGCGCCCTACACCGGCTCGGCCATCGGCCAGCACTGGATGTACCAGGGCAAGCACGTCCTGATCGTCTTCGACGACCTGACCAAGCAGGCCGAGGCCTACCGCGCGGTGTCGCTGCTGCTGCGCCGCCCGCCGGGCCGCGAGGCGTACCCCGGTGACGTGTTCTACCTGCACAGCCGTCTGCTCGAGCGCTGCGCGAAGCTCTCCGACGAGATGGGCGCCGGCTCGATGACCGGTCTGCCGCTGATCGAGACGAAGGCCAACGACGTGTCGGCCTACATCCCGACCAACGTCATCTCGATCACCGACGGCCAGATCTTCCTCCAGTCCGACCTGTTCGCGGCCAACCAGCGTCCCGCGATCGACGTCGGTATCTCGGTGTCCCGCGTCGGTGGCGCCGCGATGACCAAGGCGATCAAGAAGGTCACCGGGTTCGCTGAAGGTCGACCTCGCGCAGTTCCGCGCGATGGAGGCCTTCGCGATGTTCGCCTCCGACCTCGACGCCGCGTCGCGCCAGCAGCTCGACCGTGGTCAGCGGCTGATGGCCCTGCTCCGGCAGCCGCAGTACTCCCCGTACCCGGTCGAGGAGATGACCGTGTCGCTGTGGACCGGCACCACCGGTCGCCTCGACAAGGTGCCGACCGAGGACGTCCTGCGCTTCGAGAGCGAGTTCCTCGACTACCTGCGTCGCCAGCACGCCGGCATCCTGGACACGATCCGCGAGACGCATCGACTTCACCGACGACACCGAGCGTGCGCTCGAGGGCGCCTACGACTCCTTCCTCGACCAGTTCGAGACCTCCGAGGGAGGCTCGATCCAGGCGGGCAAGGAGGAGCACGAGGCGCTCCCCGAGGACGAGGTCGAGCAGGAGCAGATCGTCCGACAGAAGCGGGGCTGACCCATGGCCGTTTCGCTGCGTGAGTACCGCGCCCGGATCAGGTCGGTGGAGTCGACCAAGAAGATCACGCGTGCCATGGAGCTCATCGCTGCGTCCCGCATCATCAAGGCGCAGCAGCGGGCCCAGGCGGCGGCGCCGTACGCCCGTGAGCTGACCCGTGCGGTGTCCGCGGTGGCGACGTTCTCCAACGTCGAGCACCCGCTGACCACCGAGCCGGAGAACCCGAAGCGGGCCGCGATCCTCATCGTGACCAGCGACCGGGGCCTGGCCGGTGCCTACTCCTCCAGCGTCATCAAGGAGGCCGAGCGGCTCGCCGAGCTGCTCCGGGACGAGGGCAAGGAGGTCGACACCTACATCAGCGGGCGCAAGGGCGTGGCGTACTTCACCTTCCGCCGCCGCCCGGTCGTCGAGCAGTGGACCGGCTTCTCCGACCAGCCCACCTACGACGTGGCCCGCGAGATCGGCGACACCCTGATCGAGGCGTTCCTCGCCGGGACCACCGAGGAGGGTGCCGAGGCCGCGGGTGCGGGCGTGCAGGGCGCCGACGAGGTGCACGTGGTCTACACCCGCTTCAGGTCGATGCTGGTGCAGGAGCCGACCGCGGTGCGGCTGCTCCCGCTCGAGGTCGTCGAGGGCGAGGAGCGTCCCGCACCGGAGGAGGCACTGCCGCTCTACGAGTTCGAGCCGTCCGCGGCCGAGGTGCTCGACGGGCTGCTGCCTCGGTACGTCCAGAGCCGGATCTTCTTCGCGCTGCTGCAGGCCGCCGCTTCCGAGCTGGCCGCCCGGCAGCGGGCGATGAAGTCGGCGACGGACAACGCCGAGGAGCTCATCAAGAAGTACACCCGTATCGCCAACCAGGCCCGCCAGGCCGGGATTACCCAGGAAATCAGCGAGATCGTCGGCGGCGTGAACGCGCTCGCCGATGCGAACGCCGGGAGTGAGTGAAGGAATGACTGCCACAATTTCTGAGAACGCAGGGGCCCAGGCCGCTGCCGGCGGCGTGGGTCGCATCGCGCGAGTGATCGGCCCCGTGGTCGACATCGAGTTCCCCGTGGACTCGATGCCCGAGATCTACAACATGCTGACCGTCGACTACGAGCTGGTCGGGGAGAAGCGCACGCTGCCTCTCGAGGTGGCCCAGCACATCGGTGACGGCATGGTCCGCGCCATCTCCCTCAAGCCCACCGACGGCCTGGTCCGCGGTGCGCGGGTGCAGGACACCGGTGAGCCGATCACCGTCCCGGTCGGGAGCGAGACCCTCGGTCACGTGTTCAACGCCACCGGGGACGTGCTCAACCTCGAGGAGGGCGAGCGCTTCGAGGTCAAGGAGCGGTGGGGCATCCACCGCAAGGCACCGGCCTTCGACCAGCTCGAGTCGAAGACCCAGATGTTCCAGACCGGCATCAAGGTCATCGACCTGCTCACGCCGTACGTCCAGGGCGGCAAGATCGGCCTGTTCGGCGGTGCGGGCGTCGGCAAGACGGTGCTCATCCAGGAGATGATCGCCCGTGTCGCGAAGGACCACGGTGGTGTGTCGGTGTTCGCCGGCGTCGGCGAGCGGACCCGTGAGGGCAACGACCTGATCGTGGAGATGGAGGAGGCCGGCGTCATCGGGCAGACCGCCCTGGTGTTCGGCCAGATGGACGAGCCGCCGGGCACCCGGCTGCGGGTGGCACTGTCGGCGCTGACGATGGCGGAGTACTTCCGCGACGTCCAGAAGCAGGACGTGCTGCTGTTCATCGACAACATCTTCCGGTTCACCCAGGCCGGCTCCGAGGTGTCGACCCTGCTCGGCCGGATGCCGTCCGCGGTGGGCTACCAGCCCAACCTCGCCGACGAGATGGGCATGCTGCAGGAGCGGATCACCTCGACGCGTGGCCACTCGATCACCTCGATGCAGGCGATCTACGTGCCCGCCGACGACTACACCGACCCGGCGCCGGCGACCACGTTCGCCCACCTCGACGCGACGACGGAGCTCTCCCGTGAGATCGCCTCGCTGGGTATCTACCCGGCGGTGGACCCGCTCACCTCGACGTCGCGGATCCTCGACCCGCGGTTCATCGGTGAGGACCACTACAACACCGCGGTCCGCGTGAAGCAGATCCTGCAGCGCAACAAGGAGCTGCAGGACATCATCGCGATCCTCGGTGTCGACGAGCTCTCCGAGGAGGACAAGGTCATCGTCTCCCGGGCCCGTCGCATCCAGCGGTTCCTGTCGCAGAACACCTACGTGGCCAAGCAGTTCACCGGCATGGAGGGCTCCACGGTCCCGATCGACGAGACCATCGAAGCCTTCACGAAGATCGCCGACGGGGAGTACGATCACGTCGCGGAGCAGGCCTTCTTCATGTGCGGTGGCCTCGACGACGTCGAGCGCAGGTGGGCCGAGATCCAGAAGAACCTCTGAGTTCTTCCCTGAGACGACCCATCCCGCGGGGTTCCGGTGATGCACACCGGGCCTCGCGGGACGGGTCACCAGGATCCCGGGCACATCAACCGAAATCTCTCCAAACATGAGGAGTCCTCGTGAGTGACGACCTGCTTCACGTCGAGCTGGTCGCGGCCGACCGGCTCGTGTGGTCCGGCGAGTCGACGATGGTCATCGCCCGCACCACCGAGGGCGACGTCGGCATCCTGCCCAACCACGCCCCGATGCTCTCGCTGATGGTCGACGGCGTCGTCGACGTCCAGACCGCGGAGGGCGAGACCTGGGTGGCGGCCGTCGACGCCGGGTTCCTGTCCGTGGCCAACAACCGGATCTCGATCCTCTCCGAGCACGCGGAGATGTCCCACGAGATCGACCTCGAGAAGGCGCGCGCCGAGCTCGAGCGGGCCCGGACCGCCGGCGAGTACGAGACCGAGGCCGAGGCCGAGGACGCCGTCCGCCGCGCCGAGGCTCGCATCCGTGCCGTCGAGCGTGCATCCTGAGGGAGGATCGGGGGTATCAGTGCCCTGACCGGAGCGCGCGTCGGATGCGGAGGCGATAGATGCCGTGGTGGGCTTGGCTGCTCGACGCAGCCGGTGCCCTGCTGCTGCTCGTCCTGCTCTACGGCATCGCCCTCGTCGTCCGCCGTCGCTGGATCTCCCGTGAGGGCGGCACCTTCGAGTTCAGCGTCCGCGTCCGGTCCGCACGGGCCGGGCGCGGTTGGGTGCTCGGGGTCGGTCGCTACACCGGCGACGCCCTCGAGTGGTTCCGCATCTTCTCCCTGGCGCCGGGGCCCACGGTCCGGTTCTCCCGGACCGACCTCGAGTACGTCGGACGCCGGGACCCTGAGGGGCCCGAGTCGTACTCGCTGTACTCCGGGCACACCATCGCTCGCTGCCACACCCCCGACGGCCTGCTCGAGATCTCGATGAGCCCCGAGGCCCTCACCGGCTTCCTCGCCTGGCTCGAGGCCGCGCCGCCCGGCCGCCGCCTGCGCCGCCCCTGACGCCGACCCGCTCGTTCCTCGCTCTCAGCGCTCGCCGCGGTGCTGGACGGGCGGCTCACGCCGACCCGCTCGTTCCTCGCTCTCAGCGCTCGCCGCCGGGCTTCCACAGCACGTCGCCCTGCTCCCGGTTGGCGTGCCGGGCGAGGATGAACAGCAGGTCGCTGAGGCGGTTGAGGTACTTGATCGCGAGGATGTTCATCGACTCCTCGTGCTGCTCCCACGCGGCCCAGGCGGCCCGCTCGGCGCGGCGGGAGACGGTCCGGGCGACGTGCAGGAGGGCCGCCCCCGGGGTCCCGCCGTTGAGGATGAACGAGCGCAGGTTGGCGAGGTCCTCGTTGTACTCGTCGCACCACGCCTCGAGCCGGTCGACGTAGGCCTGCTCGATCCGCAGCGGCGGGAACTCCGGATCCTCCACGACCGGGGTGGCGAAGTCGGCGCCGACGTCGAACAGGTCGTTCTGCACCGTCCGCAGCACCGCGACGACGTCCTCCTCGAGGCCGCCGAGAGCGATCGCGGCCCCGATGTGGGCGTTCGCCTCGTCGACGTCGGCATAGGCGTGCAGACGCAGGTCGTTCTTGTGCGTCTCGCTCATGTCGCCGAGCCGGGTGCGGCCGGCGTCGCCGGTGCGGGTGTAGATGCGGGTGAGGTTGACCATGGGTTTCACCCTAGAGCCGGGACGGTCCACGCGGGAGGGGCGGCGGCGTGGGAAACGTCGCAGCACAGTCGGACCCCTCCCGCAGCACAGGCGGGGCACCCGCGCGGGGGTTCGGCCATTCGTGACACTCCCGTGACCTCGTCATGGCAACCGGCCGGGGGTGACGTGCGTCATAGTGGGTAAAGGGACGGCCCTGACGGGGCGGGCCGACCGCGAGATCGACTGGGAGTGGCCGTGGAGCTCACCGTGCACGACCGGACACTGGAACTACGAGGCCACTTCGACGTGCGTTCGACGGGCATGGTCCGCGACGCGCTGTACGAGCAGATCGGACGCACCGACGGAGACCTGGTCGTCGACGTCGCCGGGGTGGAGGCCATCGACGGCACGGCGCTGAAGGTCCTCGCCGCAGCCGGCAAGCTCATGGAGCGCGACGGCCGCTCCCTGGTGCTCCGCGGGTGCCGCCCGTCCCTGCGCCGGGTGATCGCGCTCAGCCGGCTGCGGTGCGTCGTCAACGTGGAGCGGGCCACCGCCTGAGCGCCCTCGGGCCGCTCCGCGTGAGCGGGCGAGGGGCGTCCGCGCTGTGAAACTGTCCACAGAGTGGTTACCCGCCGGTTCGGTTGGCTCTACCCTCCTGCCTTATGAGCGAGAAGCAGCCAGACGCCATCCCCACGCCGGACCGCCCGCAGCCCAAGGACCGGCCGTGGGTGATGCGGACCTACGCCGGCCACAGCTCCGCCGCCGAGTCGAACGCGCTGTACCGGCGCAACCTCGCCAAGGGCCAGACCGGTCTCTCGGTGGCCTTCGACCTCCCCACGCAGACCGGGTACGACCCTGACTCGGCGCTCTCCCGCGGCGAGGTGGGCAAGGTCGGCGTCCCGGTCCCGCACCTCGGTGAGATGAGGCGGCTCTTCGAGGGCATCCCGCTGACGGAGATGAACACCTCGATGACGATCAACGCGACCGCCATGTGGCTGCTCGCGCTCTACCAGGTCGTCGCGGAGGAGCAGGCCACCGAGGCCGGCGACGGCCAGGACGTCGACTTCCAGGAGGTGCACGCCAAGCTCGCCGGCACCACCCAGAACGACATCATCAAGGAGTACCTCTCCCGGGGCACCTACGTCTTCCCCCCCGAGCACTCCCTGCGGCTGACCGGCGACCTGATCGCCTACACGGTCAACCACATCCCGAAGTGGAACCCGATCAACATCTGCAGCTACCACCTGCAGGAGGCCGGGGCCACCCCCACCCAGGAGCTCGCCTACGCGCTGTGCACCGCGATCGCGGTCCTCGACACCGTCCGCGACTCCGGTCAGGTCGCCCCCGAGGACTTCGACAAGGTCGTCGGCCGGATCTCCTTCTTCGTCAACGCCGGTGTCCGGTTCGTCGAGGAGACCTGCAAGATGCGGGCGTTCGTCGAGCTGTGGGACGAGATCACCCGTGCGCGCTACGGCGTCGAGGACCCGAAGATGCGCCGGTTCCGCTACGGCGTCCAGGTCAACTCCCTCGGCCTCACCGAGGCCCAGCCGGAGAACAACATCCAGCGGATCGTGCTCGAGATGCTCGGCGTGACGCTGTCGAAGGACGCCCGCGCGCGCGCCGTACAGCTGCCCGCGTGGAACGAGGCGCTCGGGCTGCCGCGTCCGTGGGACCAGCAGTGGTCGCTGCGCCTGCAGCAGGTGCTCGCCTTCGAGTCCGACCTGCTGGAGTACGACGACATCTTCGACGGCTCCAAGGTCATCGAGGCCAAGGTCGCCGAGCTCGTCGGGGGCGCCCGCGAGGAGATGGACCGCGTGCAGGCCCAGGGCGGGGCCGTCGCCGCGGTCGAGAACGGCTACATGAAGCAGGCGCTCGTCTCCTCCCACGCCGCCCGGCGCGCGCGCATCGAGTCGGGCGAGGACAAGGTCATCGGGGTCAACTGCTACGAGACCACCGAGCCCTCCCCGCTGACCGCCGACCTGGAGGCGGCCATCCAGACCGCCGACCCGGAGGCCGAGCGCGCGGCGCTCCGCAGCGTCGAGGACTGGAAGGGCCGGCGCGACGAGTCCGAGGTGACCACCGCCCTCGAGCGGCTCGCCGCCGACGCCAAGTCCGGGGCCAACCTCATGGACGCCACGCTGGCCGCCGCGCGGGCGGGTGCCACCACCGGGGAGTGGGCCGGCGCGCTGCGCGAGGTCTTCGGGGAGTTCCGGGCCCCCACGGGGGTGTCGGGCGCCGTCGGCGTCGCCGAGGCGGGCGCCGGACTGACCGAGGTGCGCGAACGGGTCCGCTCCACGGCCGACGAGCTCGGTGGCCGGCTGCGGCTGCTCGTGGGCAAGCCCGGTCTCGACGGCCACTCCAACGGTGCCGAGCAGGTCGCCGTCCGGGCCCGCGACGCCGGCTTCGAGGTGGTCTACCAGGGGATCCGGCTCACTCCCGAACAGATCGTGGCGGCCGCCGTCGCGGAGGACGTGCACTGCGTGGGCCTGTCCATCCTGTCCGGCTCCCACATGGAGTTGGTGCCGGCCGTGCTCGACGGGATGCGCGCCCACGGCATCGCGGACGTGCCCGTGGTGGTCGGCGGCATCATCCCCTCCGCGGACGCCGCGCGGCTGAGGGAGATGGGTGTCGCCGCGGTCTACACGCCCAAGGACTTCGGGCTCACCGAGATCATGGGCGGGATCGTGGACGCGATCCGTGCCGCCCACGACCTCGGCTAGTCGGATCGGGTCCGACCGTGTCCGACCTGCAGTGCCCCGCCCGTTTCCTGGTCGTGACGGTGTCCACGCCCGCTGAGGGGCTGGTCGCGTCGCTGCGGCACGGGCGCGTCGCGGCGGTGTACGACGAACCGCCCCACGCGGACGTGGCCCGCGTGCTGGCCGACGCGCTCGCCGTGCCGCTGCGGGAGGTCCCACGCCGACCCTCGTTGGAGGACGTCCTGGGCCAGGACCGGGCGACGTTGGCACTGGTGCAGGACCTCGCCGACCTGCACCGCGGGGAGAACGTCGTCGTGGTGGCCGAGGGCCCGGCCGGCCGGCGGGTCGAGGTCTCGGTGGACGGGGACGGCGTCGGCGTCGCGGAGACCCCTCGCTGAGCCCCGGCCCGGCTGGGCCCGCTGGCTAGGCTGGCCGGGTCTGCGAGGAGGGGTCACATGCCGGTCGGGCGCGTCGTCGCACCGCTGCTCCTCCTGACCGTGATCGCCGGCTGCCGGGGCGACGCCGACCCCGGCCACAGGCCGCCGCACGTGGGTGCGGAGCGCCCGGGACGCGCCACCGTCCCCGTGGAGCCGATGGACCGCCTCGAGCGGCCGGTGGCCGAGCGCCTGCGCCCCCGGCTGGCGCAGGAGGGGCTGACCCTCGACTACGTGGACTGCCCGCCATGGACCGGCGGTGCCCCGCTCGCCGTCGAGTGCCGGGGCTACGTCGACGGTCTCGTCGCCGAGGTCGAGGTACGCCTCTCGGAGGACGACCACGGCACGGTCGAGTTCGACGCCTGGCTGCAGGACGGCATCGTGGCCACCTCCCGCCTCGTCGAGCGGCTCGAGCAGGAGGGCTGGCACACGGTCGACTGCGGTCCGGCCGCCGCCTACCCCGCCCGGCCAGGGCTGGAGATCGTCTGCCGGGTGCACGAGGGAGGCACCGCCGACTACGTCGTGGCCACGGTCGTGGACCGACGGGGCGAGGTCCGGATCGCCGACTACTGAGTCCCGCCGCGGCGCGGTGCGGCAGACTCTGCGCCATGAGCCGGGTGATCGTCGTCGGAGCGGGCGTGGTCGGGCTGTCGTGCGCCGTACGCCTGCAGCAGGCCGGGCACCACGTCGACGTGCTCGCCCGGGACCTGCCCCTGGAGACCACCTCCGCGGTGGCCGCGGCGATCTGGTACCCCTACCGGGCCTTCCCCTACGACCAGGTCACCGCCTGGGGCGCGACCACCTACCGTGAGCTGCAGCGGCTCTCCGACGAGCCCGACACCGGGATCAGGATGGTCGAGGGGATCGAGCTGCACCGGCGGCGGACCGCGGACCCGTGGTGGCGCGACGCCGTGCCGGCACTGACCCGGGTCACCGCGATGCCGGGGCCCTACGTCGACGGCTGGACGTTCCGGGCGCCGGTGGTGGAGATGCCGGTCTACCTGCGGTGGCTGGAGCGCACCCTCGCCGCCGGCGGCGGGACGATCACCCGGATGGCGCTGAACGCGCTCCCCGAGCAGGCCGAGGTGGTGGTCAACGCGGCGGGCCTCGGGGCACGGCTGACCGCGGGCGACCCGAGCGTGACACCGGTCCGGGGCCAGGTGGTGGTCGTCGAGCAGTTCGGCCTCGACCGGTGGTGGCTGGATGCGGAGGGTCCGACCTACGTGGTGCCCCGCTCCCACGACGTGGTCATCGGGGGCACCGACGACGAGGGGGAGTGGAGCCGGGAGCCGGACCCCGACGTCGCCGCCCGGATCCTGGAGCGGGCCGCGGTGCTGGTTCCCGAGGTGGCCCGGGCCACGGTTCTGCGGCACAAGGTCGGCCTGCGTCCGGGGAGGCCGCAGGTCCGGGTGGAGGAGGAGGTCGTCTCCGGCCCGGGTGGCCCGGAGCGGGTGGTGCACTGCTACGGGCACGGCGGAGCCGGGGTCACCCTCTCCTGGGGGTGTGCCGACGAGGTGGCCGCCCTCGTCGGCCCGGCCTGAGGCCTGGGCGGCGGGGCTGGCCTGCGGCCCGGCCGGCTCAGAACAGGCGGGTGGTCGGGTCGTCCATGCCCCGCAGGGCGTCGTAGTCCACCACCGCGCAGGCGATCCCGCGGTCCTCGGCAAGGACCCGCGCCTGCGGCTTGATCTCCTGGGCGGCGAAGATCCCGCGCACCGGCCGGAGCTTCGGGTCCCGGTTGAGCAGCTCGAGGTAGCGGGTCAGCTGCTCCACCCCGTCGATCTCCCCGCGGCGCTTCACCTCGACCGCGACGGAGGCCCCGGCCGTGTCCCGGCACATGAGGTCCACCGGGCCGATCGCAGTCGGGTACTCCCGTCGTACCAGCGTGAGGCCGTCGGCCAGGTGGGCCGGGTGCTCGGCGAGCAGCTCCTGGAGGTGCTTCTCGACGCCGTCCTTGCGCAGGCCGGGGTCGATGCCGAGGTCGTGGCTGTGGTCGTGCACGATCTCGGTGATCAGGATCCGCAGGGAGTCGCCGGCGTCGCCGTCACGGCCGGTCACGGTCCACTCGAGGTGGCCCTCGTCGTTCGTGTCCTCGACCACCCTGCACGGTGGGGACATCCAGTTCAGCGGCTTGTAGGAGCCGCCGTCGGAGTGGATGAGCACCGAGCCGTCGTTCTTGACCAGGATGAGCCGGGTCGCCAGGGGGAGGTGGGCGGTGAGCCGGCCGGCGTAGTCGACCTGGCACTTCGCGATCACGAGACGCACGGCAGGGAGGCTACCTGCCATCCGCCTGCGCTCCCAGCAGGCACCGCCCACGACCGACCTCGGGCGGTCAGGTGGTCTACCTCACGGCACGGGCCCGCGACGACGTGCCATGATTCCGCCCATGACTTCCGGACGTGACTTCCGCAGCATCGGTGTGATCGGTCTGGGCACGATGGGTGCCGGCATCGCCGAGATCTTCGCCCGCAACGGCTACCAGGTGGTCGGCGTGGAGCTCAACGACGAGTCGCTGGCCCGCGGCCGTCAGCACATCGAGCACTCCACCGGCCGGGCGGTCTCCCGCGGCAAGCTGACGGCGGACCAGCAGGCCGAGCTGGTCGGCCGGATCACCTTCACCACCGACATCGGCGACGTCAAGGACGCCGACCTCGTCGTCGAGGCGGTCGTCGAGCAGCTCGACGTCAAGCAGGCGCTGTTCCGGAGCCTGGACCAGCTCGTGCGCCCGGAGACGATCCTCGCCACCAACACCTCGTCGCTGTCGGTGACCGAGATCTCGACGGCCACCTCCCACCCGGGCCGCGTGATCGGGCTGCACTTCTTCAACCCGGCCCCGGTGCAGAAGCTGGTCGAGATCGTGCGGACCGTGGTGACCGAGCCCGACGTCCTCGAGGACGTCACGGTCCTGGCCGAGAAGCTGGGCAAGACGCCGGTGGTGTGCGGCGACAAGGCCGGCTTCATCGCGAACACGCTGCTGTTCGGCTACCTCAACCACGCGGTCGCGATGTACGAGGGCAACTACGCCAGCCGGGAGGACATCGACTCCGCGATGCGGTTCGGCGCCGGCTACCCGATGGGGCCGCTCGCGCTGCTGGACCTGATCGGTCTGGACACCGCCTACGAGATCCTCGACACGATGTACAAGCAGGGCCGCGACCGGCTGCACGCGCCGCGCCCGATCCTGAAGCAGATGGTCACCGCTGGCATGCTCGGCCGCAAGACCGGCCGCGGCTTCTACACCTACGAGGCGCCCGACAGCCCGGTCGTCGTGCCCGACGCGCTCACGCCGTCGGAGGCGGACAAGGCGCAGCTGCGCCACGAGATCCGCAAGGTCGGCGTGGTCGGCACCGGCACCATGGCCACCGGGATCGTCGAGGTCTTCGCCAAGGCCGGGTACGACGTGGTCTACGTCGGCCGCAGCGACGCCAAGGTGGACGCCGTGCGCGCGACCATCGAGCGGTCGCTCGACAAGGCCATCCAGCGCGGGAAGCTCGAGGAGGAGGCCAAGGCGGAGGCCCTGGGCCACCTCACCGGCTCCACCACCCTCGACGACCTCGCCGACGTCGACCTCGTCGTCGAGGCCATCGCCGAGGACCTGAAGATCAAGACCGTGCTCTTCGAGAACCTCGACGAGATCTGCAAGCCGGGCGCGGTCCTGGCCACCACCACCTCGTCGCTGCCGGTGATCTCGCTGGCCAAGGCCACCGGCCGGCCGCAGGACGTGGTCGGGATGCACTTCTTCAACCCGGCGACGATCATGAAGCTCGTCGAGGTGGTCAGCACGGTCAGCACCGCCGACGAGGTCGCCGAGACCACCCGGGCGCTGTGCTCGCGCCTGGGCAAGGTGCCCGTCTCCTGCGGGGACCGGGCCGGCTTCATCGTCAACGCGCTGCTGTTCCCCTACCTGAACGACGCGGTGAGGATGCTCGAGGCGCACTACGCCAACGCCGACGACATCGACACGGCGATGAAGTACGGCTGCGCACTGCCGATGGGACCGTTCGAGCTGCTCGACGTCGTCGGCAACGACGTGTCGCTGGCCATCCAGCGCGAGCTCTACCTCGAGTTCCGCGAGCCCGGCTTCGCCCCGGCCCCGCTGCTGGAGCACCTCGTCACCGCCGGGTACCTCGGCCGCAAGACCCAGAAGGGCTTCCGCGACTACTCGACCCGCTGACCCTCACGTCCGGGACCGCTGCGGGAGGATGGGTCCGTGGAGCGCATCGAGAGCCATGACGGCGAGGAGTACGTCGTCCGCCCGGTGACCGGGTCGGCGGCGACCAAGCCCTACCGGTGCCCCGGCTGCGACCAGACCATCCGTCCGGCCACGCCGCACGTCGTGGCGTGGCCGGTGGTGCCGTCCCTGCTCGCGGGCCGCGCGGGGGAGGGGCTCGACGAGCGACGGCACTGGCACACCGGCTGCTGGAAGGCGCGGCACCGGCGACGCTGAGGCAGCACGGTCGACGCCGTGGCTCAGAACCGTCGCGCGAACCGCGGGGCGCGAAAGCCGGCGCGCAGCCGCACCCAGGACCACCTGGGCCAGCCGGACCCGGAGTACGTCGCGGCGTCCTGACCGGCCACAATGGCGCCATGGCCGTCATCCGCGCGAACTCCGTCCTGCCCGCCCGCCGCGAGCCGATCACGCTGCACACCGCCGACGGCCTCGAGCTCGTCGGGGAGCTGGCCACGCCGGCGGACCGCGACCCCGTCGCCACCATCGTCTGCCTGCACCCGCTGCCGACCCACGGCGGCATGATGGACAGCCACATCTTCCGCAAGGCCGCCTTCCGGCTGCCCGCCCTCGCGGGGGTCGCGGTGCTGCGGTTCAACACCCGCGGCACCGCCAGCGAGCAGGGGCGCAGCCAGGGCGACTTCGACCACGCGCGCGGGGAGCGGTACGACGTCGCGGCCGCCATCGAGTACGCCGAGTTCCACGACTGTCCCGACATCTGGGTCCTGGGCTGGTCGTTCGGCACCGACCTGACGCTGATGTACGCCAACGACCCGGTCGTCAAGGGGGCGATCCTGCTGTCCCCGCCGCTCCGGTTCTCCGACGAGGAGCACCTGCAGGCGTGGGCGGACTCCGGGAAGCCGCTGACCGCGCTCGTGCCCGAGCACGACGACTACCTGCAGCCGCCGGAGGCCGAGGAGCGGTTCGCGATGGTGCCGCAGGCCGAGGTGGTCGGTGTCGAGGGCGCCAAGCACCTGTGGGTGGGCGACGCGGAGATGGTCCTGGACGAGATCGTCCGCCGCGTCGCCCCCGGCATCGACGTACCGATGCCGCGGGAGTGGGACGGCGAGATGGAGACCGCCGACACCAGCTTCTACAGCGACCAGAACCGCGCCGCGTTCAAGGACGTCCCGGTCCCGGACCCGCGGACCGACTGACCCGGCGGAGGCTCAGGACTCCTCGGTCTGGTCGGTCTCCTGTCCGGCGGGCCGGTCGGCCTTCGTGGCGGGGTCCTCGGCGGCGTCGCCGAACCCGGCCACGACGTCGCGCAGCGCGCCGAGCTGGGCGACGATCGCGTCACGGCGCCGCTGCACCCGGTCCACCTCGGCCTTGAGGTCCGCCAGCTGCCGCTCGGCGTCCGCCTGGCCGGCGGCGACCAGGGTGGTGGCCTGCTGCTGGGCGGCGGCCACGACCTGCTCGGCCTCGCGGCGAGCCCGGGTCACGACGCGCTCGGCCTCCGCGGCCGCCTGGTCGCGCTGCGCGGTGGACTGGCTCATCGCCTCGTGGGCGCGCTCCTCGGCGGCCTTGGCCCGCTCCTCGGCCTCCCGGACCAGGCGCGCGGTCTCCGCGGTGGCGGTCTCGTGGTGCTCGGCGGCCTCGCGGGTGAGCCGCTCCTTCTCCACGGCGAGCGCGCGCCGGGCCTCCTGGACCTCACGGTCGGCCATCGCCCGGGCCTGCTCGGCCTCCCGGCGGGCACCGGTGCGCAGGGAGTTGCTCTCCTGCTCCGCGGCCAGGCGCAGCTGCTCGGCCTCCCGGCGGGCCCCGGCGACCAGGTCCTCGGCCTCGGCGCGGGTCCGGGCACGCTCCTGCTCCACGTCGGCGGTCATCCGGGCGCGGGCCTCGTCGAGCTCCTTGAGCTGCACCATCCGCATGTCCTCGGCGTCGCGGCTGGCCTCGGCCCTCAGTGCCTCGGCGTCCTTCTGTGCCTGGTTGCGCATCTCGTCGGCCTGCGCCCGCGCCTGGGTGAGCACCTCGTCGGCCTGCTCCTCGGCGAGCCGCAGCATCTCGCTGGCCCGGCCACCGAGACCGGCGTACGTCGGCTGCTGGTTCTCGGCGACCTGGCCGCGCAGCTCCGCGAGCTCCTTCTCGAGGCGCTGGACGCGGGCCCGGGCCTCCTCGACCGTGCGGGACAGGCCGGCCTTCTCGCCCGCGAGGGACTGGACGGCACGGTCCACGGCGTCCTGGTCGTACCCGCCACGGCGGACGACCGGGAACGACGGCGCGCCCGGCGTACCGCCACCGGCGGCGGGTTTGCCGCCCACCTTCGGGATCACCTGCGTGGCGTCGTCGGCTCCGCTGTCGGAGGGGTCCTCGTCGAAGATCGACAGCCCGGATCGGTCGTTCATTGGCGTTGTTCCCTACCTCGTGTGCGCGGTCAGAAGCCTGTGGTTCCCAGGCCTTACACGATATCGGGCCGGCCGGCCCGGAGGGGGCCGACGCGACGAGGCCGCCGCCCCCGGTCGTTTCCGGGCGCGGCGGCCGCGTCGGGCTCCGCGCTGGTGCGCGCGGGTGTCCGCCAGGCGGTCGCGGTCAGACGCCGCGGAACCGGCTGATCTCCTCGATGTGCGCGGCGCGCTTCTCCTCGTCGCGGACGCCGAGGCCCTCCTCGGGGGCCAGGCACAGCACGCCGACCTTGCCCTGGTGCAGGTTCCTGTGCACGTCGACGGTGGCCTGGCCGACCTCCTCGAGGGGGTAGGACTTCGACAGCGTCGGGTGGACCTGCCCCTTGGCGATGAGGCGGTTGGCCTCCCAGGCCTCGCGGTAGTTGGCGAAGTGCGAGCCGACGATGCGCTTGAGGTTCATCCACAGGTAGCGGTTGTCGTACTCGTGCATGTAGCCGCTGGTCGAGGCGCAGGTGGTGATCGTGCCGCCCTTGCGGGTGACGAACACCGAGGCGCCGAAGGTCTCCCGACCGGGGTGCTCGAAGACGATGTCGATGTCCTCGCCGCCGGTGAGCTCACGGATGCGCTTGCCGAAGCGCTTCCACTCCTTGGGGTCCTGGGTGTTCTCGTCCTTCCAGAACCTGTAGCCCTCCTCGGCGCGGTTGATGATCAGCTCCGCGCCCATCTTCCGGGCGATCTCGGCCTTCTCCTCGGAGGAGACGACGCAGACCGGAGTCGCGCCGCCGTTGAGCGCGAACTGGGTGGCGTAGCCGCCGAGCCCGCCGCTGGCGCCCCAGATCAGCACGTTGTCGCCCTGCTTCATCCCGGCGCCGTTGCTGCTGACCAGCTGCCGGTAGGCGGTGGAGTTCACCAGGCCCGGGGCTGGCGGCCTCCTCCCAGGTCAGGTGCGCGGGCTTCGGCATCAGCTGGTTGGACTTCACCAGCGCGACATGGGCCAGCCCGCCGAAGTTGGTCTCGAAGCCCCAGATCCGCTGCTCGGGGTCCAGCATCGTGTCGTTGTGGCCGTCGGGGCTCTCCAGCTCGACCGAGAGGCAGTGCGCGACGACCTCGTCGCCGGGCTTCCAGGCGTGCACCCCCAGGCCGGTCTTGAGCACGACGCCGGCGAGGTCGGAGCCGACGATGTGGTAGGGCAGGTCGTGGCGCTTGGCCAGCGGCGAGGTCCTGCCGTAGCGCTCGAGGAACCCGAAGGTGGACAGCGGCTCGAAGATCGAGGTCCACACGGTGTTGTAGTTGATGGCGCTGGCCATCACCGCGACGAGCGCCTCCCCGGGGCCGAGCTCGGGCAGGGCCACGTCCTCGACGTGCAGGGACTTGCGCGGGTCCTTGTCGCGGGTCTCGAGGCCCTCGAACATGTCGACCTCGTCCTTGTGGACGGTGGCCGCCTTGTAGTGGTCCGGGATCTCGATGGCGGCGAAGTCCTCCGAGGAGGTGTCGCCGGCGAGGATGGCGTCGAGGATCTGCTTCACGGGAGCTCCTGTGGGGGTTCTCGGCGAGCAGGGGGTTGGGCGGGAATCTACCGACGGGTAACCAACGGTGTCACGACGCTGTGACCTAGTTCTCTCGGACCTGCGGTCAGGGGTCGAGCGTACGGCGCCCCCGGCGTCCGGGGACAGGGTCGCCGGACCCTTGCCGTGCCCCCCGACCGTCCCGGTGGCGTTCCGGCGTGGCTCAGTGGCCGGCGCCGTCCGCGGCGGGCTCGACGAGCTCGACGAGCACGCCACCGGCGTCCTTGGGGTGGACGAAGTTGACCCGCGAGTCCGACGTCCCGCGCCGCGGTGCGTCGTACAGCAGGCGCAGGCCACGCTCGCGCAGCACCCTCGAGACCTCGTCGAGGTCGGTGACCCGGTAGGCGAGCTGCTGCAAGCCCGGGGCCGGACCGGTCGAGGAACTTCGCGATCGTCGAGTCGTCGTTGAGCGGGGCGAGCAGCTGGATCGAGGTGCCGGAGTCGCCCACCGCCACCATCGCCTCCCGCACGCCCTGCTCCTCGTTGGTCTCCTCGTGGGTGACCTCCATGCCGAAGGCGTCACGGTAGAAGGCGATCGCCTCGTCGAGGTCGGGCACGGCGACGCCGACGTGGTCGATGGCGGTGAACAGGTGCTGCGGCAGGTCCGGGGTTGTTCGTCATGGGGGACATCGTCGTACGACGCGGCGCCCGACCGCGAGGGACTGTGACGTGCCTGACACGACCATCCTGCGCCCGCCCCCTCCCTCAGGCCGCGGGTTCGTGGGTATCGTCGCTGGCAACAGGACTGCGTTCGCTCCCAGGAGGCTCCTCATGTCCGGATCCGTCATCGTCGCCGGTGCGCGCACCCCGATCGGTCGCCTGCTGGGCGGGCTCAAGGACCAGTCCGCCGCCGACCTCGGCGGCGTCGCCATCAAGGGCGCGCTGGAGAAGGCCGGCGTCTCCGGCGACCAGGTCGAGTACGTCATCATGGGCCACGTCATCCAGGCCGGCGCCGGCCAGATCACCGCCCGCCAGGCCGCGGTCAAGGCCGGGCATCCCGATGAGCGTCCCGTCGATCACCATCAACAAGGTCTGCCTGTCCGGGCTCAACGCGATCGCGCTCGCCGACCAGCTGATCCGCGCCGGCGAGCACGAGATCGTCGTCGCCGGCGGCATGGAGTCGATGACCAACGCCCCGCACCTGCTGCCGAAGTCCCGCGAGGGCTTCAAGTACGGCGACGTCAACCTGGTCGACTCGATGGCCTATGACGCCCTCTACGACCAGTTCACCGACCAGGCGATGGGCGGCCTGACCGAGAGCTGCAACGTCGCCGCCGAGCAGCTGACCCGCGAGGAGCAGGACGCGTTCTCCGCCCGCTCCCACCAGCGCGCCGCCGAGGCGTGGAAGAACGGCGTCTTCGACGACGAGGTCGTCCCGGTCGAGATCCCCCAGCGCCGCGGCGAGCCGATCGTGGTCTCCCAGGACGAGGGCATCCGCGGTGACACCACCGCCGAGTCGCTGGGCAAGCTGCGTCCCGCGTTCTCCAAGGACGGCACGATCACCGCCGGCTCCTCGTCGCAGATCTCCGACGGCGCCGCCGCGGTGGTGGTGATGAGCAAGGCCAAGGCCGAGGAGCTCGGCCTGGAGTGGATCGCCGAGATCGGCGCCTCCGGCCAGGTCGCCGGCCCCGACTCCACCCTGCAGATGCAGCCGGCCAACGCGATCGTGAAGGCCTGCGAGAAGGAGGGGATCAAGCCCGCCGACCTCGACCTGGTCGAGATCAACGAGGCCTTCGCCGCGGTCGGCATCGCCTCGGCCCGCGAGCTCGGCCTCGTCCGAGGACAAGGTCAACGTCAACGGCGGCGCGATCGCGGTCGGCCACCCGGTCGGCATGTCCGGTGCCCGGATCGCGCTGCACCTCGCGCTCGAGCTCAAGCGTCGGGGCGGCGGCGTCGGCGCGGTCGCCCTGTGCGGTGGCGGTGGCCAGGGTGACGCCCTGATCCTGCGCGTCCCGACTGCATGAGGCGCTCCACCGCATCGGTCCCCGAGCTGGTCGAGAGGGCACGGTCCGGTGACCCCCGGGCCGTGGCCCGGCTGATCTCCCTGGTCGAGGACGCCTCGCCGCTGCTGCGGGAGGTGATGGCCGGGCTGCGCCGTACACCGGGCGCGCCCAGATCGTCGGGATCACCGGCGCCCCGGGGTGGGGAAGTCCACCTCGACCTCGGCGCTGGTGACCGCCCTGCGGCGGAGCCGGCAAGCGCGTAGGTGTCCTCGCCGTGGACCCGTCCTCGCCGTTCTCCGGCGGCGCGCTGCTCGGGGACCGGATCCGGATGCAGGACCACGCCCTGGACCGCGACGTCTACATCCGCTCGATGGCCTCCCGCGGCCACCTCGGGGGCCTGTCCTGGTCGACACCGCAGGCGCTGCGGGTGCTCGACGCCGCCGGGTGCGACGTCGTCCTCGTCGAGACCGTCGGCGTCGGGCAGAGCGAGGTCGAGATCGCCGGCCTGGCCGACACCACGCTGGTGCTGCTCGCGCCCGGCATGGGCGACGCCGTACAGGCGGCGAAGGCCGGGCATCCTCGAGATCGGCGACGTGTACGTCGTCAACAAGGCCGACCGGGACGGCGCCGAGCAGGTGCGTCGCGAGCTGCGCACCATGATCTCCCTGGCCGACCGGCCGGAGGGCGCCTGGAAGCCGCCGATCGTGCTGACCGTGGCCCAGGCCGGTCAGGGCGTCGACGAGGTGGTCGCCGCGATCGACGAGCACCGGGCGTGGATGGAGTCCACCGGCGAGCTCGACCGGCGGCGGGTACGCCGGGCCCGCGACGAGATCGAGGCGATCGCGGTCACCGCGCTGCGCGAACGGTGGGGCGACGTGCACGCCGCGCACCGAGCTCGACGACCTCGCCGAGCAGGTGGTCGGCCGGCAAGACCGACCCCTACCGGGCCGCCGACGTCGCTGCTGACGCGTTCACCGAGCGTCGACACCGCGACGCCGTGACCGCGCGCCTCCCACACCCGGGAGGCCACGTGCGGTATGAACCGACCGTGGGCAGGTGCGCCTCTGTCTTCGGCGTGCCCGACGACGACTCGATCTCGGACGGAGTGAGCACGATGAAGAAGGCCGCACTCGTCGTCGTCGTGCTGTTCCTCGGCTTCTACCTGCTGCGCGACCCCGCCGAGCTGGCGACGCTTCGCCGAGAACGCCGCCGTGGCGCTGTGGAAGATGGTCAGCACGCTGTTCGAGGCGATCATCGACTTCCTCAACGCGCTGCTGGGCTAGGGGTTCCCCGTGGCAGGGTGGCTGCGGCAGCGTTCGCCGACCCGACGCATCGGACGTCACCTGCTGCGCGACGAGGGCGAGGTCATCGTCGACGAGGTGCGACAAGCACTGGGTGGTCTACGTCGCCCGGCCGTCGAGGGCCTGGTCGCGCTCGCCCTCGTGCGTGGCCGGGCTCTTCATGCCGCGTCGACGTCGCCTGGCTGCCGTGGGTGGTGGCGGTCGGCCGTGGGGCTGCACGCGGGCTGGAAGGCGCTCGACCGCGCACATGGACCGCTTCGTGATCACGAACATGCGGGTGTTCCGGGTCCGCGGCGTGCTCGCCCAGCGGATGGCGACGATGCCGCTCGGTCGGATCCTCGACATCACCGTCGACAAGCCGCTGCAGCGGACGGCTCCTCGGCTACGGGCACTTCGTCTTCGAGTCCGCTGCGCAGGAGCAGGGGCTGCGCGAGATCCGGTACGTCGGCCGCCCCGACCGAGCGCGACCTGGCCATCCAGCGGGTGGTGCACGCGCCGGCCTCCGGGGCCGTGGCATGCAGCACGACCCCAGCATGCGCCACTGACCGCCGAGTCGGCGCGAACCTGGCGGTACGGCGGTCGAGTCGGCGCGAACCTGGCGGTACGGCGGTCGAGTCGGCGCGAACCTGGCTGTACGGCGGCCGAGTCGGCGCGAACCTGGCGTACGGCGGTCGAGTCGGCGCGAACCTGGCTGTACGGCGCGAGTCGGCGCGAACCTGGCTGTACGGCGGCCGAGTCGGCGCGAACCGCGCGGCCGGACCGCATGGGTTAGGGTCGCGGCCGTGAGTGGCAAGCAGGGGCGGTCGCACAAGAAGCTGCCGTTCGACCCGATCGACGAGGCGGCCCGCCAGTGGGGCGCAACGCTGGGACGGCGTCGAGCAGATGCACGCGGTGACCTCGCTGATGCGGGTCCAGCAGCTCGTGCTCGCCCAGCTCGACGAGATCCTGCAGTCCCCACGGGCTCACCTTCGCCCGGTACGAGGCGCTGGTGCTGCTCACCTTCTCCAGGGCCGGTTCCCTGCCGCTCGGCAAGATGGGGGAGCGGCTCCAGGTCCACCCCACCTCGATCACCTCGATCATCGACCGGCTGGAGGCTGCCGGGCTCGTCGTACGACGGCCGCACCCGCAGGACGGTCGCGCGGTCCTGGCCGAGATCACCCCAGCCGGCCGTGAGGTCGTGGAGGCGGCCACCAAGCGACCTCGTCGCGGCCGACTTCGCGCTCGGAGCGCTCGACGACGACCAGCTGCGTCAGGTCTCGACGGTGCTCCGGCCGGTTCGCCAGGCGGCCGGCGACTTCTGACCTCGCGCGGTTCGTGCCGACTCGAGGGTCCTGGGCGGTTCTGCCACTCGAGGGTCTGGGCGCGGTCGTGCCGCTCGGTCCGGCGCGGGTGCCGACTCGAGGGTCCGGGGCGCGGTTCGTGCGACGACAGGGTTAGTTGGACGTCCTAATATTTTCCCATGACGCAGGAGACGCCGAACCGGTCCGCACGCCAGCGCTGGCAGGAGCGCTACGACAGGTCGCGCGTGCGCGAAGCCGACTTCACGACGCTGTCCGGGATGGCAGGTCGACCCGGTCTACGGGCCGGCCGACGAGGACAGCTACCCCGGTTTCGAGAACATCGGCTACCCGGGGGAGTTCCCCTACACCCGCGGGCTGTACCCGTCCGGCTACCGCGGCCGGACGTGGACGATCCGCCAGTTCGCCGGCTTCGGCAACGCCCAGCAGACCAACGAGCGCTACAAGATGATCCTGGGGCGCGGCGGCGGTGGACTCTCGGTCGCCTTCGACATGCCGACGCTGATGGGCCGCGACTCCGACGACCCCAAGAGCCTCGGCGAGGTCGGCCACTGCGGCGTCGCGGTGGACAGCACCGTCGACATGGACGTGCTCTTCGACCAGATCCCGCTCGGTGACGTGACCACGTCGATGACGATCAGCGGTCCGGCGGTCCCGGTGTTCTGCATGTACCTCGCCGCCGCCGAGCGGCAGGGCCTGGACCTCGGCGTCCTCAACGGCACGCTGCAGACCGACATCTTCAAGGAGTACATCGCGCAGAAGGAGTGGCTCTTCGCGCCCGAGCCGCACCTGCGGCTCATCGGCGACCTGATGGAGTACTGCGCCGAGGGGATCCCGGACTACAAGCCGCTGTCGGTGTCGGGCTACCACATCCGCGAGGCCGGCTCGACCGCCGCCCAGGAGCTCGCCTTCACGCTGGCCGACGGGTTCGCCTACGTCGAGCTCGGCCTGTCGCGCGGCCTGGACGTGGACGTCTTCGCCCCAGGCCTGTCGTTCTTCTTCGACAGCCACGTCGACTTCTTCGAGGAGATCGCGAAGTTCCGCGCCGCCCGCCGGATCTGGGCGAAGTGGCTGCGCGACGTCTACGGCGCGAAGACCGAGAAGGCGCAGTGGCTGCGTTTCCACACCCAGACCGCCGGGGTCTCGCTGACCGCGCAGCAGCCCTACAACAACGTCGTCCGCACCGGCATCGAGGCGCTCGCCGCCGTCCTCGGCGGCACGAACTCCCTGCACACCAACGCCCTCGACGAGACCCTCGCGCTGCCGAGCGAGCAGGCCGCCGAGATCGCCCTGCGCACCCAGCAGGTGATCATGGAGGAGACCGGCGTCGTCAACGTGGCCGATCCGCTCGGCGGCTCCTGGTACGTCGAGGCGCTGACCGACAAGATCGAGGCCGAGGCCGAGAAGATCTTCGACAGGATCCTGGCCATGGGCGGCTCCACGCTGACGAGCGGGGACACCGAGGCCCTCGCCGAGACCATGCGGCGCAGCACCGGCGACCCCAAGAGCGGCGACTGGCCGATCACCAAGGGGATCCTGCGCGGGATCGAGGAGGGCTGGTTCATGTCGGAGATCGCCGAGGCCGCCTTCCAGTACCAGACCGCGCTGGAGAAGGGCGACAAGAAGATCGTCGGCGTCAACTGCCACGAGGAGTCGATCACCCACGACCTGGAGATCCTGCGGGTCTCGCACGAGGTCGAGGTGGAGCAGGTCCGTGAGCTCGGCGCACGCAAGGCCGGGCGTGACAAGGAGAAGGTCGGCTCCGCGCTCGCCCGGATGGTCGAGGCCGCCCGAAGCGACGAGAACATGATCCCGGCGATGCTCGACGCCTGCCGCGCGGAGGCGACACTGGGCGAGATCTGCGACGCGCTGCGGGAGGAGTGGGGCGAGTACCGCGAGCCCGCCCGGTTCTGACAGCATCCAGGCATGGACAGTCTCCGTCGCGCCCTGACCGGTCTTCCCGAGCAGCCGCGGGTGGTGGCCTCCGGCAACTTCGCCACGCCCTGGCACGTCCTCGCCGAGCTCGACAACCTGCTGCCGACGTACCGGCTGTGGGTGCTCAACGCCCAGCCCGGACTGCCGGACCGTGAGGGCGTGGAGCTCGAGACGTCCTTCGTCGGGGTGGGGATGCGGTCCAGTCCCCGGTTGCACTACATCCCGTCCCGGCTGTCGCTGGTCCCGATGCTGTTCGAGCAGGCGAACCCGCCCGACGTCGTACTCCTGCACACGTCGCTGCCGCGCGGAGGCAAGGTCTCGCTCGGGACCGAGGTGAACGTGCTCCCCGCAGCGGTCGAGGCGGTACGGCGTCGTGGCGGCGTGGTCGTCGCCCAGGCGAACCGGCTGATGCCCTACACCTTCGGGGACGCCGAGATCGACCTCGAGCACGTCGACGTGATCGTCGAGGCCGAGGCCGAGCTGGCCTCGCCGCCGGAGATCCCGGTCGACGCCGCCTCGGCACGGATCGGGGAGCTGGTCGGCGGGCGGGTGCATGACGGGGCGACGTTGCAGGCCGGCATCGGTGCGGTGCCGGACGCGACGCTCGGCGCCCTCAGGGACCGTCGAGGCCTCAGGATCTGGACCGAGATGTTCAGCGACAGCGTGCTGGAGCTCGAGCGGGTGGGAGCGCTGGACCAGGCGCAGCCGATCACGACGTCGTTCCTGTTCGGCTCCCCGGAGCTCTACGCCTGGGTCGACGGCAACCCGCGGGTGCGCATGGCCCGCACCGAGACCACGAACGACCCGGGCCGGATCGCCGAGAACGCCGCGATGACCAGCGTCAACACCGCGCTGCAGGTCGACCTGTTCGGCCAGGCGAACGCCTCCCGGATCGGGGCGCGGATCTACTCCGGTTTCGGCGGGCAGACCGACTTCATCGTTGGCGCGCTGCACAGCCGGGGCGGTCAGGCGCTGATCGCGTTGCGGTCGTGGCACCCGCGGGCCGACCGGTCCACGATCGTCCCGCTCGTCGACGAGCCCGTGACGTCGTTCCAGATGACCGCGGTGGTGACCGAGCAGGGCGTCGCGGAGGTGTTCGGCCACGACCAGAAGGCGCAGGCGCGGCACCTGATCGAGCACGCCGCGCACCCGGACGTGCGCGAGGAGCTGTGGGAGGAGGCCCACGCGCTCAGCCTGGCCTGAAACGCGTGCTCCCCTCCTGAGCGCGGTCGTTCGGGACGTTGGCCTCTGGCCGGGGGCGCGGCGGCACGGCAGCGTCGGCGGTGGGGGTCGGCCGGACGGCGGCGCGACCTCCGCGGCGGGCGGAGGCAGCGATGGCGGAGTTCATGATCAACAGTGACGCCTTCGCGTGGGCGATGGAGCACGACCCGAGCCTGCGCTCGACCATCGTCACGGTCATCCTGCTCGACCGGTCGCCGGACTGGGACGTGGTCGTCGACCGGTTCGAGCGCATCGCGCACGCGGTGCCGATGTTCCGGCAGCGGGTCGTGGAGTCGCTGCCGCCCGCGCCCCCGCGGTGGGAGCCGGACCCCGACTTCGACCTCGGCTTCCACCTGCGTCGCGTGTCGGCGCCGGAGCCCGGGACGTCCGAGACGCTGCTCGAGATGGCCCGGCTCGCGGAGATGGCGGAGTTCGACCACGCGAGACCCCTGTGGGAGGCGACGCTCGTGGAAGGTCTCGCAGACGGTGGCGCCGCGCTGATCTGCAAGCTGCACCACTCGCTGATGGACGGCATCGGCGGGGTGCAGATCGCGATGCTGCTCTTCGATGTCGCGCGCACGCCGAGGGACCTCGGTCCGCTGCCCGCGGCCCCGGGGTCGCCGGTGCCCGGTCGGCTCGACGGTCTCCGGCACTGGCTGGAGTACGACGCCAGGGTGACCGGCAGGCTCGCGCGGGACGTCCTGCTCGGTGCCTCTGCGACCCTCGCCGGCGGGGTACGTCGTCCTCGCGCGACCGTGCGCGGGGCGCTGGCGACGACCGCCTCGGTGTACCGGACCGTCCGGCCGATCAACCGGACCGGCTCATCGCTGATGCGGGAGCGGCGGCTGGTGCGGCGCCTCAGCGTCCACGAGGTGCCACTCCCCGCGCTCAGGGCGGCGGCGCACCTCGCAGGTGGCTCCCTCAACGACGCCTTCGTGGCCGGAGTGGCCGGCGGCCTGCGGCGCTACCACGAGGAGCACGGGGCCGAGGTGGGCGACCTGCACATCACGATGCCGGTCAGCATCCGGGGTGAGGACGACCCCGTCGGCGGCAACCGGCTGACGCTCATGCGCTTCGACGTGCCGGTGGGCGTGGCCGACCCGGCCGAGCGGATCGCGCAGATCCACCGTCGCACCGACGCGGTCCGCAACGAGCGGTCGCTGCCGCACACCCAGACCATCGCGGGGGCGCTGAACCTGCTGCCGCGCTGGTACATCGCGGCGATCCTGCGCCACGTCGACTTCCTGGCCAGCGACGTCCCCGGCATCCCGGTGCCGGTCTACCTCGGTGGAGCCGCCGTGCGCATGCAGTACCCGTTCGGTCCCACCATCGGAGCCGGCGTGAACGTGACCCTCATGACCTATGCCGGCACCTGCGCGATGGGGATCAACGTGGACACCGGCGCGATCCCCGACCCCGAGGTCTTCCACCGGTGCCTGGTGGAGGGCTTCGACGAGGTGCTCACCGTGGCCGAGCCGGCGCAGGACTCCGTCGGCAACGACGCCCCCGTGGCCCTCGCCGGGGCCGATCGGCAAAGATAGGGGCCATGAGCACGCCATCGTTCTCCCGTCCCGGAGCCGTCGACCTCTCCGCCCTCAAGCGCCCCGCTGCGCCCGCCCCGGGCCAGGGGGGACCGTCGGGGGCCACCGGTAGCTACTCGGTCGAGGTCGACGAGCAGAACTTCCAGCCCGTGCTGGAGCGCTCGATGTCGGCACCGGTGCTGATGGTCTTCTACTCGCCGACCCAGCTGCCGGCCAGCGTGCAGCTCGCCGACGACCTGGCCACCCTCGCCGACGAGCTCGACGGCAGGATCCTGCTGGGCCGCGTCGACGTCGACCGGGTGCCCGCGGTGGCGCAGGCGGTCCAGGTGCCGTCGGTCCCGTTCGTCGTTGCCGTGGTCCAGGGACGCCCGCTGCCGCTGCTGCAGGACGTCGCGCCCCTCGAGGAGCTCCGGCCGGCGATCACGCAGGTGCTCGAGCAGCTGGCCACGCAGGGCGTCACCGGGCGGCACCAGCCGATGGCCGCCGCCCCGGCGGACGAGGAGGAGGGGGAGACCGCGGTCGATCCCCGCTACGTCCCTGCGCAGGAGGCGCTCGCGGCCGGCGACGTCGACACGGCCGTCGAGGAGTACCAGAAGCTCGTCGACGCCAACCCCGCCGACGCCGAGGCAGCCGGCGGCCTGGCGATGGCCAGGGTCCTCCAGCGGGTGGGTCACCTCGACGCCGGCACCGCCCAGGAGGTGCGCCGCGAAGGCGCGGAGAGGCCTGACGACGTCTCCGCGCAGACCATGGTGGCCGATCTCGACCTGCTCGGCGGGCACGTCGAGGACGCGTTCACCCGGCTGATCGACCTGGTGCGGCGGATCTCCGGCGAGGAGCGGGAGAAGGCACGCCAGCACCTGATCGGCCTGTTCAACGCGGTCGGCAACGAGGACCCGCGGGTGCTGAAGGCACGTCAGGCGCTCGCCTCCGCGCTCTTCTGAACCGCCCGCCGGGCCTGCCGGCAGTCACAGCACGGAGCGGACCCCGGGGAGCCGGGTGGCGGCGTAGCCGACGGCGAAGCAGACCGGGACCGCGACCACGGCGAGGACGACGAACTTGACCTCCGGCGCCACTGCGACGGCTGCCAGTGCCCAGGACAGCAGCACCATGGGTACCGGGTGCAGCACGTAGGTGGCGTAGGAGCCCCGGGCCGCACGCCGCGTCACGGCGTGCGGCTCGCCGTCCCACCGGCGCACGAACCAGGCCATCACCCAGATCGACAGCGCGATGGCGACCACGCCGTCGATGACGGCGAACGCAACGGTCTCCCAGCGCAGGCCCGGCTGCACGAACGCGGGTGTCTCGAAGTCTCGGCTGAGCGACCAGCTGGCGAGGACGCAGAGCGCGACCACGCCGAGGAGGGCGACGCGGGCCGCCTGCCGCTCCGCACGCCGGGGGAGCGGGCTCTCCCACGTCCGCTCGGCGGCGAGCACGCCGAGTGCGAAGAGACCGGCTGCCTGCGGCCAGTGCTGCCAGTTGAGGTCCAGCCAGGTGTCGCTGAAGTAGCCCCATCGAAGCCATGCGAGCACGTCAAGGCAGGCGATGCCCACGCCGAGCGCGGCGAGGTGGCGCAGACCGAGGCGGCCGGCGGGGCGGGGGGAAGGGGCGACCGCGCGCAGTGCGGCGTAGCCGAGCGAGAAGACCAGGATCGCCGCGACGAACCACATCGGCCCCACGTCACGGTCACCGCCGGGGTCGCTCAGGTAGGCAACGAGCGACCGCGACCCGCCCTCCGCGGTGTTCCCCAGCCAGTCGGCGAGCGGGTCCACGACCGTGGCGAAGACCAGCAGCGGGACGCCGAGGCGGAGCAGCCGGGCACGCACGAACGACCGCGGGCCACGACGGCGCAGGGACGACACCGACAGCCACCCGGCCAGCACCAGCAGCGGGCTGAGCCCCCAGATCCCGCCCAGGAACACCGGGACGGACACCGCGATCTCGGAGACCGCGGAGGACGTGCGCTCCTGGTAGTACCAGCCGACGTCGACCACGTAGGCGGTCGCGGCGTGCGCGACGATCACGCCGCTGATCAGCGTGATCCGCAGGTTGTCCATCCATGGCTGCCGGAGCGGGGCCTGGGCGGTCGGCGTCCGGCTCGTGGCCACGTTGGTTCTCATGGTGCTCACCAGGTCGAGTGGTGGTCCCACCTCCGACGGTGCCGCGGCCCGTCGTACCCCTGCCAGAGGCGAAGGTCACTCAGCCCTTGACCGAGCCCGCCATCAGCCCGCCGACGAAGTAGCGGCCGAGCAGGATGTAGACGATCAGCGTGGGCACGGAGGCGATCATCGCGCCGGCCATGCTGGCGGCGTAGTTGCTCAGCTGACCACCGGCGAGCGCGTTCAGCGCGATCGTCACCGGGCCGTTGCGGTTGTTGGACAGGAAGATCGCGAACAGGAAGTCGTTCCATACCGACGTGAACTGCCAGATGATGGTCACCACGAACCCGGGCGCCGACAGCGGCAGGATCACCCGGGCGTACGTGCCGACCATGCCCGCACCGTCGATCCGGGCGGCCTCCATCAGGTCCATCGGGATCGACTCGTAGTAGTTGCGGAAGATCAGCGTGCAGATCGGCAGGCCGAAGATCGTGTGCACGATGATCAGCGCCGGGATCCCGTTCGGGACACCGATCTCCCGCATCATCTGCACCAGCGGGATCATCACGGCCTGGTAGGGGATGAACATCCCGAAGAGCAGGAAGGCGAAGACCACGTTGGCGTAGGGGAAGCGCCAGCGGGACAGGACGAAGCCGTTCATCGAGCCGAGGATCGACGAGAGCAGAGCGGCGGGGATCGCCAGGGAGAAGGTGCGCACGAGCGGCGCCCCGAGAGCGTCCCAGGCGGTGCGCCACCCGTCGAGCGTCCACGCCTCCGGAGGCAGCCAGGCCTGTGAGGCCGAGGTCTCGGCCGGGGGCTTGAAGCTCGTGACGAGCAGGACGTAGGCGGGGGTGAGCACCACGGCGAGGAAGAGGACCAGCAGGACGTACTTCACCGTCCTCGCCAGCGTCCGGCTGTCGGTGTCCCGACCGCGGGGCCGGCGGCGGGGTGTGGTGGGGGCCGCGGGGGATGCGCTGGTGGTGGTCATGAGCGCCGCTCCGTCCGGACGGTGTACACGAGGTAGGGGATGACCACCACGGCCACGACCGCGAGCAGCACGGCGGCGATGGCCGCGGCCTTCGCGTAGTCGTAGGCCAGCAGCGTGGTCCACATGTAGGTGGCCGGCACCTCGGTCTGGTAGATGGCGCCGGAGACCGCCATGATCAGGTCGAAGACCTTCAACGACATGTGCCCGGTGATGATCAGGGCGGTCAGCGCCACCGGGGACAGCTGCGGGAAGATCACGTGCCGGTAGAGCTTGAACTCCGAGGCGCCGTCCATGCGGGCGGCCTCGCGGAGCTCGTCGGGGATGCCGCGCAGGCCGGCGAGGAACAGCGCCATGACGTAGCCCGAGAGCTGCCAGATCGCCGGCATCGCCATCGCGGCCATGCCCCAGGTCGGGTGCGACCACCAGGGGTTCTGCAGCCCGTCGAGGCCCAGCGCGACGAACAGGCGGTTCAGGCCGCTGGCGTTGTCGCCCTGCGAGCTGTTCAGCAGCCAGCGCCACACCACGCCGGAGGCGACGAACGAGATCGCCATCGGGAAGAGGTAGATGGAGCGGAAGAAGCCCTCACCCCGGACGCCTCGCTCGAGCAGCAGCGCCCAGAGGAGGCCGAAGAACATCGTGCCGACCATGAAGACCACGGTGTAGGTCAGCAGGTTGGTCATCGCATGCTGGAAGCGGTCCTCGGCGAAGAGCTCGGCGAAGTTCTCGAAGCCGACGAACTCCGTCGCCGGCGCGAAGCTGTGCCGGTCGGACAGCGAGATCCGGATGTTCTCGCCGATCAGTCCGTAGACGAACACACCGATCAGCACGATCGTCGGCGACAGCAGCAGCAGGCCGGGGCCCCAGTTACGGATTCCCTTCACGTGCAGCCTCCTCGGGCGGCGGACGTCGGGCGTGACACATCATGCCCGGAAGACGGTCGGGGCGCGCCGTCTCGACGCGCCCCGACCTTCGGGTCGGATCAGCCGGCGTTCTGCTCGGCCGCGGCGACGAGTGCGTCCTGGAACTGCGCGACGTCACCGGAGCCGCCGAACTGGCCGACGGCCGAGGTGATCTCGGTCAGCCAGGCCACCGGCGCGGCGGCGCCGTGTGCGAGCGAGGGCACGATCGTGTCCTCGCTGAACGCCTTGATCGCCTCCTGCTGGTACTCGTCGTAGGCGCCGGGGTCGGCGTCGGTGCGCACCGGGATCGATCCCTTCGCGGTGTTGAAGGCCTTCTGGCCCTCGGCGCTGCCCACGGCGCTCAGCCACGCCTTGGCGCCTTCCTCGTTGGGCGCCCCGACCGGGAGCGTGAACGAGTCGGCGAGGAAGTCGAAGACGCCGTCCTGACCGGGGACCGGGAACCACGTGTAGTCGGTGCCGAGCTCCAGGCCCTGGTCCTTGAAGGCGCCGGCGACCCAGTCACCCATCACGGTGTAGGCCGAGCGCCCGTCGGTGACGTACTTCGCCGCGTCGGGCCAGTCCAGCCCGGAACGGTCGTTGTTCGAGAAGGAGAGCAGCGTCTTGTAGTGCTCGAGCGCGTCGGTGACCTGCGAGGACCCCCAGTCGGTGTCGCCGGTCCAGAGCCCGGAGTACGCCTCCGGTCCGAGGTCGGAGATCAGCACGGTCTCGAAGAGGTGCACCTGGGTCCAGTCGGTAGCGACGGCGAGGGGCGCCTCGACGCCGTTGTCCTGCAGGGTCTGCATGTCCTCGATCCATGCGTCGATGTCGGCGGGCACCTCGTCGATGCCGGCCTCCTCGAGCACGGTCGGGTTCGCCCACACGACGTTCGCACGGTGGATGTTCACCGGGACCGAGTAGATCTTGCCGTCGACGGTCAGGGCGTCGAGCACGCCCTGCGGGAAGACGTCGCGCCACCCCTGCTCGTCGTACAGCGAGCTGACGTCCTGGATCTGCCCGGCCTCGATGTAGTCGTTGAGCTCTGCGCCGGCGTGGGCCTGGAACGTGTCCGGCGGGTCCTGGGACTGCAGGCGGGAGGCGAGGACGGCCTTCGCGTTGCTGCCCGCGCCGCCGGCGACCGCGCCGTTGACGAAGGTGTAGTCCGAGTCCTGCTCGAAGACCTCCACGAGGCCGTCGAGGCCGGCCTTCTCACCGCCCTCGGTCCACCAGGTGAAGACCTCCACGTCGCCCGATGACGAGCTGTCGCCGCCTCCGCCTCCGCCTCCGCCGTCCGAGCCGCAGGACGCGAGCACGAGTCCCGCGGCGAGGGCGCCGGCGACCAGGGATACCTTCTTCATCGTCTCTCCTCCACATGTGGGTTGGTGCCCCCCAGGGTCACAGCCCCGGAGGAGTCAGGGTCGGCCGCGGGCCGACAACGGATCGCGGTCACGGCGCCGGTGATCGTGACGGCACCGCAGGAGTACGGCGTCAGCAGGACGTGGCCCCGGTGCACGGCGATGTCGTCGCCGTCCTCGGTGAGCAGGCGGCCCTCGCCGTCGACGACCACGACGACCGAGAACCCGGCCTCGTCCCGGGCGGCCCCGCGTCGCCCGTCGAGCACGTCCGCGCGGAAGAACTCGTCCGCCGCCGTCGGGAGGGCGTTGCGGACCGGGTCCGTGCCCTGGTCCCACCGGCCACGCAGGGCGTCGAGGCGCTCGGGGCGGAGCGCCATCCGTTCCACGCTGGTGAGCGCCAGCGACTGCTCGAGGCCGAGCCAGGACTGCTGGGCGTCGAGCCCGAACCGGGCGTGCTCGAGCATCACGGAGAAGTCGGTGGGCTCCTGCAGCTCGACGACGAGCACGCCGGCGCCGATGGCGTGCGGCTGGCCGGCCGGGACGAGCACGCTGTCGCCGCGCTCGACCTCGAACCCGTGCAGCGACTCGAGCAGCTGCTCGTCCTGGGCGTCGACCATCGCGGCGAGCCGGTCGGCGGGGACGTCCTCACGGAAGCCGAGCCAGACCATCGCTCCCGGCTCGGCGTGCAGCACGAGCCAGGCCTCCGTCTTCCCGTGGGGGGAGTGCAGGTGTGCCCGCGCGAAGTGGCGGTCGGGGTGGGCGTGCACGGGGAGGCGCTCGGCGGCGTCGAGCAGCTTGACGAGCAGCCCGGGCTCGGAGCCGTGCCGCTCGAGGTGCCGCCGCCCGAGCCAGTCCTCCGGGTGCTGCTCGAGCTCCGCGGCGAGGGTCACACCCTCGGACAGCAACGTCAGGCCGTCGCCACCCTCTGCGAACAGTCGCGTGGTGGAGGCGAGCCAGTCCTCGGGGCGCCGGCCGTCGAAACCGGGTCCGGCCGGCAGCCCCCGGAAGTCGAGGATCCGCCGCCCGCCACGGTAGAAGCGCTGGGGCGTGTTCGGCTCCAGCAGCACCGGCGACAGGTTCACAGCACTCGGTTCCTCACGACAGAGAATGTTCGATCTCGAACTAATGAGTGGAGATTACGTCTCCCCAGGGAGCACGTCAAGGGCTATGGTGGTCCCGAGTCGCGTCCGGGACCCAATAGTTAGTTCGATTCCGCCGCAATGGACGGACGTCGCCGAGGAGTCGTCATGTCGCTGCCCACACGGACCGGGCCCCGGCCGTCCACCACCGGGCGCCGCCGAGACGGTCGCGCGCGCATCCTCGGGGCGCTCGCCTCGCGCGGCACCGCCAGCCGGGCCGAGCTGGCCCGCGCCACCGGGCTGGCGCCCTCCACGGTGACCAGTCTCGTCGCCGGCCTCCTGGCAGACGGGGTGGTACGCCCGCTGGACAGTGCCGGTCCGGCCGGAGTGGGCCGGCCCGGCCAGCTGCTCACGCTCGGTCGCCACGCGGGCGTGGTCGTGGGCGTCGACCTCGGTCGCCGACACCTCAAGGTGGCCGTCGCCGACCTCTCGCACTCGCTCCTCGCCCGGCGCGAGGCGGCGAAGGTCGCCGACCAGGACGCGGCCGACGACATCGCGCTGGTGCGCGCGGAGTTCGAGGCCGCGCTGGACGAGGCCGGCGTCGGCCGCGACGAGGTGATCGCCCTCGGGGTGGGCCTGCCCGGGCCGGTGCACAGCTCGGGAGAGCTGGGGGACTCCACCATCCTCCCCGGGTGGGTCGGGGTGCGTGCGGCCGACGCCCTGGAGGGCGCGCTCGGCATGCCGGTGAGCGTGGACAACGACGCGAACCTGGGCGCGCTGAGCGAGTCGAAGTGGGGCGCGGGCGCGGGCGTCGGCGACCTGGTCTACCTCAAGGCGTCCACCGGGATCGGGGCCGGCCTGATCATCAACGGCCGCCTGTTCCGCGGGGCCGGCCAGACCGCGGGGGAGATCGGGCACACCGTGATCGACCCCGGCGGGCCCGTGTGCCGCTGCGGCAACCGTGGCTGCCTGGAGATGTACGCCGGCTCCTCGGCGATCCTCGCAGCGCTCCGGCAGACGCATCCCGATGTCGCCGACCTCGCGGCGGTGGTCAGGAGTGCCGAGGACGGTGACCCGGGGTGCAGGCGCGTGGTGGCCGACGCGGGGCAGGCGATCGGCAGCGCGCTCGCCACGCTGTGCAACATCGTGAACCCCGCGCGCGTCATCGTGGGGGGTACGTTGGGGGAGGCCGGCGACCTGCTGCTGGAGCCCATGCGCGCCTCGCTGCGCGCCGGCACGATCCGGTCCGCCGCCGAGGACGCACAGGTCGTCGGCGCCTCGCTCGGTGCCGACGCCGAGCTCATGGGTGCCGTCGCGCTCGCGCTCGAGCGTGCGGAGATCCGCGTCTGAGCCGAGCGGTCAGGGGCGGCCGGACTCGGTGTAGGGCGGGCCGTCGCCACGGGCGCTGGCCAGGGCGGAGGCTCGACCCGGCGGGCGGTGAAGTCGGCACAGCGCTCCCGCACCTGCTCCGGCGTGCAGAACTCCGCGGTCCGGATCTCGCGGGGCTGCACCACCACCTGGTCCAGCACCGACGCGTCGTGGATGCCGCCGTCGAAGACCAGGCAGAGGGCGTCGTCCCAGCCGCTCCAGGAGGGCAGCCAGTCGGTGAGCAGCAGGCCGTCCGCCTTGATGTCGAGCGCGAGCTCCTCGGCGACCTCCCGGCAGACCGCCACCTGGGGGACTCGTGCACCTCCACGACCCCGCCCGGGAGGTCCCAGTCCTCCTTGTAGGTCAGCCGGCACAGCAGCACCCGGTCCTCGGTGTCGCGCACGAGCATCTGCGCGATCGCCCGCTTGCGGGGCAGGAAGGAGTTCAGCAGCTCCCGGAAGCCGCCGGGCTCGGTGATCGGCGGGTCGGTGGCCAGCCGGGCGAACAGCACCCGGTCCGCGCGTCCGGACTCCGGGTCGCCGTGGCCCGCGGACCACCCCCTCGCGGCGCAGCCCCGAGCGGGTGGCCACCCGCATCGCCCGGTCGTTGCCGGAGTCGACGTAGGCCTCGACCCGGCCGAGCCGCAGGGCCCGGAAGGAGTAGTCGACGAGCAGGTTGACGCGCCCGGGTCGCCAGCCCGCGCCCGGTGAAGCCGGGGGAGAGCTCCCAGGTCAGCCGCCCGATGTCGTCGTCGGGTCCGACGGTCGACGCAGCACCGCCCCGACCTCGGTGCCCTCGTGCACGACGGCGAAGAGGTGGCTGTCGTCGGCAGGTGCGCCTCGGCGCGAGGACGACCGTGCCGTCGGTCAGGTCACTGCTCACCCTCGAACCTTAGCCAGAGCGCCCCGAGCGGCGGCACGCTGAGCGTGGTCGAGGCAGGCTGGCCGTGCCAGGAGGACTCCTCGGCGGTGACCGCGCCCATGTTGCCCACGCCGGAGCCGCTGTAGGCCTCGGCGTCGGTGTTGAGCAGCTCGGTCCAGCGCCCGGCCCTCGGCAGACCGACCCGGTAGCCGTGGTGCGGCACGGCCGCGAAGTTGACGACGCAGGCCAGGTCGGCGGCCGGCTCGGCCGGGGAGCCGGCGCCCCGGCGCAGGAAGCTGAACACGTTGTTGCTCGCGTCGTTGGCGTCGATCCAGGCGAAGCCGGACTCGTCCTGGTCCAGCGACCACAGTGCCGGTGTCTCGGCGTAGAGGCGGTTCATGTCACGCACCAGCGACTGGACGCCGCGGTGGTCGACGTTGTCGAGCAGCCACCAGTCGAGCTCGCGGCTCTCGGCCCACTCCGACTCCTGGCCGAACTCCGAGCCCATGAACAGCAGCTGCTTGCCCGGGTGGGCCCACATGAACGCGAGGTAGGCGCGCAGGTTGGCCAGCTGCCGCCACCGGTCGCCCGGCATCTTGCGCAGCAGCGACCCCTTGCCGTGCACCACCTCGTCGTGGCTGATCGGCAGGATGTAGTTCTCCGAGTAGGCGTAGACCATCGAGAACGTCATCTGGTGGTGGTGGTAGACTCCGGTGCACCGGGTCGTTCTGCATGTAGCCGAGGCTGTCGTGCATCCAGCCCATGTTCCACTTGAACCCGAAGCCCAGGCCGCCGAGGTGCGTGGCGCGGGTGACGCCGGGCCAGGAGGTGGACTCCTCGGCGATCGTCATGCAGCCCGGGACCCGCCGGTAGCAGGTGGCGTTCATCTCCTGGAGGAACTGCACCGCCTCGAGGTTCTCCCGGCCGCCGTAGACGTTCGGCGTCCACTGGCCGTCCTCGCGCGAGTAGTCGAGGTAGAGCATCGAGGCGACCGCGTCGACGCGCAGGCCGTCGATGTGGAACTCCTCCAGCCAGTAGAGCGCGTTCGCGACGAGGAAGTTGCGCACCTCCTTGCGGCCGAAGTTGAAGACGTAGGTGCCCCAGTCCGGGTGCTCGCCGCGGGAGGGGTTCGGGTCCTCGTACAACGGCGTGCCGTCGAAGCGGGCGAGCGCGAACTCGTCCTTGGGGAAGTGCGCCGGCACCCAGTCGACGATCACGCCGATGCCGGCCTGGTGCAGCCGGTCGACGAGGTGCCGGAAGCCGTCAGGGTCGCCGAAGCGCGATGTGGGCGCGAAGTACGACGTCACCTGGTAGCCCCAGGAGCCGCCGAACGGGTGCTCCATCACGGGCAGGAGCTCGACGTGGGTGAACCCCAGGTCGGTCAGGTAGGGGACCAGCTCGTCGGCGAGCTCGGCGTAGGACAGCGGCTCCTCGCCGTTGCGCTTGCGCCACGACCCCAGGTGTATCTCGTAGACCGACATCGGCCGGGCGTGTGCGTCGGTGCTCTCCGCCCGGTCGGTCATCCAGGTGTCGTCGCCCCAGCGGTAGCCGCTCTCGAACACCACCGAGGACGTGTACGGCGGCACCTCGGTGTGGTAGGCCATCGGGTCGGCCTTCTCCCGCCACTGGCTGGTCCGCGCCCAGGATGAGGAACTTGTACCTGGTCCCCGGGCCGACCTCGGGCACGAACAGCTCCCAGATGCCCGAGGTGCCCATCTGGCGCATCGGGTGCTCGCGGCCGTCCCAGTCGTTGAAGTCGCCCTTGACCCGGACCCCGCGGGCGTGGGGTGCCCACACCGCGAAGGAGGTGCCGGTGACCGGGCCCTCGGGGGTGTCGTAGCGGCGCACGTGCGCGCCGAGCACCCGCCACAGCTCCTCGTGACGGCCCTCGTTGATCAGGTGGATGTCGATCTCGCCGAGCGTCGGGAGGTAGCGGTAGGCGTCGTCGACCAGGTGCGGCTCGCCGCCCGCATAGACCACCTCGAGCCGGTAGTCGGGGACGTCGGCGACGTCGAGGACACCGCGCCAGATCCCGCCGTGCTCGTGCTCGAGGCGCGTCCGCCTGCCGTCGTGGACGGCGGTGACCGAGTCCGCGAGCGGCCGCAGCACCCGCAGCGTCACGGCGCCGTCGTGCACGTGCGGGCCGAGGACCGCGTGCGGGTCCCCGTGCTCACCGCTCACGAGCTGCTCGAGGACGTGCCGGTCGACGGGGAGGGCGGTGGCGGTGGTCATCGGTCGCTGGCCTCCTGCTGGTCGTGGTCGGGATGGTTGCCCCTGGTGAGCCGGGCGATGCCGCCGAGCGGGATGCCGATCCAGCCCGGCCGGTTGCGCGCCTCGTAGACGGTCTCGTACACCGCCTTGTCGGCCTCGTAGGCCCGCAGCAGCGCACGCTCCGACGGCTTCATCGACGCGATCGCCTCCTCCGCCGTACCCCCTCCGGCGCCGAGGTAACCCGCCAGGAACGCGTCCCGGTTGCGCTCGGACCACTCGTGGGCGCGGTAGGCGATCTGCGCGCTGGGGTCCTCGACGTCGCCCTCGACCACGCGGGAGGCGTAGTCGAAGGAGCGGAGCATCCCCGCGACGTCCCGCCAGCGGGAGTCCGGCCGGACCCGCTCGCTGAGCGGCTTGGCCGGCTCGCCCTCGAAGTCGACGATCCGCCAGCCGCGGCTGGTGCGCAGGGTCTGCCCGAGGTGGTAGTCGCCGTGGACGCGCTGGGCCACCACCGGCTCGTCGATCTCGAGCAGGGCGTCGAAGGTCTCGAGCAGCCGGTCGCGGTAGGGGCCGAGCGCGTCGACCACCCCGACCGCGTCGTCGAGGCGGCGGCGCATGTCCGTGGCGATCCCGGACAGCTCCCCGCGACCCCACGACTGCGTCGGGAAGTGCTCGGCGAGCGCGTCGTGGACCGCCACGGTCGCGGCGCCCAGCCGGGCGGCCTCGGCCGCGAAGTCGCCGCCGACCTCGTCGGCGTGCAGGTCCGCCTCGGCGTACAGGTCCCGGACGCTGGCCAGGGCGAGCTCCCAGCCGTCGCTGGCGGTGCGCAGCAGGTGCTGCAGCATCGCCAGGTGCATCGGCTCCTCCCCGTCGGCCCCCGGGACCTCCAGCCAGCCGTAGAGCGGCGCGACGTACTCGTTCTCGGCGTGGGTCAGTGCGTCGTGGATCTCGATGTCGGGGTTGCGGCCCGGGGTCACCTTGCGGAAGACCTTCATCAGGGCGTCCTCGCCGAAGCGCACCGAGGAGTTGCTCTGCTCGCCGGAGAACAGCGAGGAGTGCGCCTCCAGGTCCAGGTCGACGTCCTCGAGGAGGTGGAAGGCCATCTGGTCCTCGGTGCGACGCTGAGCGAACGCGGTCAGCCACTGCTGCAGGGCGTAGCGGTCGTGCACCGCGTCGTAGACGTGGACCGGCCCGAAGGTGCTCGTCCTCCCACATGCCGACCAGCGCGTGCCCGATCCGCTCCTGCGGCTCGGGCGTAGTAGGCCAGCGGCACCTGGTAGAGCTCGGCCTGGCCGTCGTCGTACTGCACGGTGGCCAGCTCGATGCGGGTGTGCGGGGAGCCCGGCTCCGGGTCGGGCTCGAGCCACGGCAGCCGGCGTACGCCGGTCACCTGCATGTCGCGGCCCTTGCCACCGAACCACCGGGCCTCCGCGATGTAGGCGGCGAGGTCGGTGCGGAGCTTCTCGTCGTTCTCAGCGGTCACGGGGTAGTGGCCTCCTCTGCGGTGGTCGGCCGGGGCAGGCGGAACCAGTAGAAGCCGTAGGCCCCCAGGGTCAGCAGGTAGGGAAGCTCGCCGATCCGTGGGAACCGGACCCCGCCGAGGAGCTCCACCGGCTCGAGGCCCTCCCACCGGCGCAGGTCGAGCTCGACCGGCTGCGGGAAGCGGGACAGGTTGTTCACGCACAGCACGGAGTCGACCGTGCCGTCGGGTGCTTCGTACTCGCGGACGTAGCTGAAGCACGCTCGGGTTGGAGCCGCCGAGGTCGGTGAAGTCGCCGAGGCCGAACGCCTCGTGCTTCTTGCGGGCGTGGATCATCCGCCGGGTCCAGTGCAGCAGCGACGACGCGTTCTCGAGCTCCGCCTCGACGTTGACGGCCTGGTAGCCGAAGACCGGGTCCTGGATCACGGGCAGGTGCAGCTTGCCCGGCGTGGCCACGGAGAACCCGGCGTTGCGGTCGGGGGTCCACTGCATCGGGGTGCGGACGCCGTCGCGGTCACCGAGCCAGATGTTGTCGCCCATGCCGATCTCGTCGCCGTAGTACAGCATCGGCGAGCCCGGCAGCGACAGCAGCAACGCGGTGAACAGCTCCATCTGGTTGACGTCGTTGTCGAGCAGCGGCGCCAGCCGGCGGCGGATCCCGATGTTGGCCTTCATGCGGGGGTCCTTGGCGTACTCGCCCCACATGTAGTCGCGGTCCTCGTCGGCGACCATCTCGAGCGTCAGCTCGTCGTGGTTGCGCAGGAAGATGCCCCACGCACAGTTGTCGGGGATCGGCGGGGTCTGCTCGAGGATCTCCGAGATCGGGAAGCGCGACTCCCGGCGCACCGCCATGAAGATGCGCGGCATCACCGGGAAGTGGAAGCACATGTGGCACTCGTCGCCGCCCTTGTCGAAGTCGCCGAAGTAGTCGACCACGTCGGCGGGCCACTGGTTGGCCTCGGCGAGGAGGACCTTGTCGGGGTAGTGCTCGTCGACGAACGCGCGGACCTTCTTGAGGACGTCGTGGGTCTCCTTGAGGTTCTCGCCGTTCGTGCCGGGACGTTCGTACAGGTAGGGGACCGCGTCCAGGCGGAAGCCGTCGATGCCCATGTCCAGCCAGAACTGCAGCGCCTCCAGCATCGCGTCGTAGACCTTGGGGTTGTCGAAGTTCAGGTCCGGCTGGTGGGAGAAGAAACGGTGCCAGTAGTACTGCTGGCGGACCGGGTCCCAGGTCCAGTTCGACGGCTCGGTGTCGACGAAGATGATCCGGGCCTCTTCGTAGAGGTCGTCGGTGTCGGACCACACGTAGAAGTCGCCGTAGGGGCCGTCGGGGTCCTGGCGGCTCGCCTGGAACCACGGGTGCTGGTCCGAGGTGTGGTTCATGACGAAGTCCACGATCACCCGGATGCCGCGGGCGTGGGCGGCGTCGAGGAACGCGTGGAAGTCCTCGACCGTGCCCACCTCCGGCTGGATGCCGGTGTAGTCGGCGACGTCGTACCCGCCGTCGCGCAAGGGCGAGGTGTAGAACGGCGGCACCCACAGGCAGTCCACCCCGAGCCACTCGAGGTAGTCGAGCTTCTCGGTCAGGCCCTTGAAGTCGCCCACCCCGTCACCGTTGGAGTCCTTGAAGGACCGGACGAGCACTTCGTAGAACACCGCCCGCTTGAACCAGTCCGGCTGCTTGGCGGGCAGGCCCTCGGGCGGGTGGGGCATCTGCTGGGACTCCGTCGCCCCCTCGGTCGGGCTCGGGGACACGGTCGGGGTCTCAGGCTGGGTCACAGGTGTGGCCTCCGAACGGTGAAGATGTGCGCGGGCTGGTGGTGCGGGTCGAGCCGGACGTAGTTGTGCGCCCCCCACGTCCAGGACTCCCCGGTGAGCTCGTCGTGGACCACGAACTGGTCCTGCCAGTCCATGCCGAGCGTGGGCATGTCGAGGTGCACCGTGGTCTCCCGCACGGCGTGCGGGTCGACGTTGACCACGACGATCATCAGGTCGTCCTCGTGGCGGCCGTCCGGCGGCGCCTCCGCCAGCTTCGAGTAGACCAGCACGGACTCGTCGTCGCTGTGGTGGACGGTCAGGTTGCGCAGCAGCTGCAGCGCGGGATGGCGGCGGCGGATCTCGTTGAGCTGGGTGATGTAGGGGGCCAGGGACCGGCCGCTGCGCTCGGCCTCCTCCCAGTCGCGGATCCGGACCTGGTACTTCTCCGAGTCGAGGTACTCCTCGCTGCCCGGCTTGACCGCCACGTGCTCGAACAGCTCGAAGCCGGCGTACACGCCCCAGGTCGGCGAGGCGGTCGCCGCGACGGTCGCGCGGATCCTGAACGCGGCGGGGCCGCCGTACTGCAGGTAGGCGTGCAGGATGTCGGGAGTATTCACGAACAGGTTCGGTCGCAGCACGTGGCTGGTCTCGCGGGACAGCTCGCTGAGGTACTCCTCGAGCTCCCACTTGGCGTTGCGCCAGGTGAAGTACGTGTAGGACTGGTGGAAGCCGATCGTGGCGAGGGTCTGCATCATCGCGGGCTTGGTGAACGCCTCGGACAGGAACAGCACGTCCGGGTCGGTCTTCTGCACCTCGGTGAGCAGCCGGTCCCAGAACTGCACCGGCTTGGTGTGCGGGTTGTCGACGCGGAAGATGCGCACCCCGTGGGACATCCAGTGCCGCACCACCCGCAGCACCTCGCGGTAGATGCCCTCCGGGTCGTTGTCGAAGTTGACCGGGTAGATGTCCTGGTACTTCTTCGGGGGGTTCTCCGCGTAGGCGATGCTGCCGTCCGCCCGGGTTGTGAACCACTCCGGGTGCGACTCCACCCACGGATGGTCCGGCGCCGCCTGGAGGGCCAGGTCGAGGGCCACCTCGAGCCCCAGGTCACGGGCGTGCGCGACGAAGGCGTCGAAGTCCTCGAACGTCCCGAGGTCGGGGTGGATCGCGTCGTGCCCGCCCTCCTCGGAGCCGATCGCCCACGGCGACCCGGGGTCGCTCTCCTCGGCCCCCAGGGCGTTGTTGGGTCCCTTGCGGTTGACCTTGCCGATCGGGTGGATCGGCGGCAGGTACACCACGTCGAAGCCCATCGCGGCGACCGCGTCGAGCCGCTTGGCGGCACTGCGGAAGCTCCCCGAGACCACCGTCCCGGTCTTCTCGTCGACGTAGGCGCCCTCGCTGCGGGGGAAGAACTCGTACCAGGAGCCGAACAGCGCCCGCGGTCGGTCGACGTACAGCTGGTAGGGGCCCTCGGTGGTGACCAGGTCGCGCAGCGGGTGACGGGCGAGGACGTCGTCGACGGCCGGCGCCACCGCGGCGGCGTAGCGGACCGCGTCCGGCCGGGAGGTGTCCTGCACGGCCTTGACGGCGTCGGCGAGGGTCCGCTCGTCCGCGGCGCGCTGGTCCGCCGGCTCGGAGGGGAGGTTCTCGCGGGCCCGCTCGAGCAGGAGCACCCCCTCGGCGAACATCAGCTCCACGTCGATCTCGGCGGGGATCTTGATCTCCGCGTTGTGGCGCCAGGTGGCGACCGGGTCGGACCATCCCTCGACCGCGAAGGTCCAGGCCCCCTCCGTGTCCGCCGACACGGTGGCCCGCCACAGGTCGGGCTCCTCCGGGTCCTTGGTCATCGGCACCCACGGGCGCCGGTTGCCCTCCGGGTCGGTCAGCACCACGTCGGCGCTGAGGGCGTCGTGCCCCTCGCGGAAGACGAGCGCGGTCACCTCGAACGGCTCGCCGACGACGGCCTTGGCCGGGTACCGTCCGAGATCGACGACAGGGGCGACGTCCATGATGGGGATTCGTCCAACCATGGGCCCCAATCTGTCCGATCGTGACCGCCTCTGCAAGTGAGGGATGGAACGCCTCGGAAGTGGGTACGAGGCCCGGTTGGAGTGCTCGGACCGAGCCGCGGGGCCGGGCTACACCGGACGCCGGGGTCCGGTGGTTGGAACGATCCACTCTCGGTAGAGTCGGTCCGCGTGAGAGCCATCCGTCGATTCACCGTCCGTCCCGTGCTGCCCGAGAGGCTGACCGCTCTCGGCGACCTCGCCCAGAACCTGCGCTGGTCGTGGCGCCCCGAGACGCACGACATCTTCGCTGCCGTCGACCCCGACGCCTGGGAGCGCTGCCGGCACGATCCCGTGCACCTGCTGGGCAGCGTGTCGGTGCGGCGACTCGAGGAGCTGTCCCGCGACGAGGAGTTCCTGGTCCGGCTCGACACCGCGCGGGCCGACCTGGAGGAGTATCTCACCGGCGCCCGGTGGTACCAGTCGCTGGGGGAGGAGGCCCCGCGCGCGATCGCCTACTTCTCCCCGGAGTTCGGCATCACCGCCGTGCTGCCGCAGTACTCCGGTGGCCTCGGCATCCTCGCCGGCGACCACCTGAAGACGGCCAGCGACCTGGGCGTGCCGATCGTGGGTGTCGGCCTGCTGTACCGCCACGGCTACTTCCAGCAGTCGCTGTCGCCCGAGGCGTGGCAGGAGGACACCTACCCCGTGGTGGACCCCGACGGCCTTCCGCTGTCGGTCCTCCGGGAGCCGGACGGCACCCCGGCCCAGGTGACGGTCGGGCTGCCCGGCGACGACGAGCTCACCGCCCGCATCTGGGTGGCCCAGGTCGGCCGGGTGCCGCTGCTGCTGCTCGACTCCGACGTGGAGGAGAACACCGAGATCCTGCGCGACGTCACCGACCGCCTCTACGGCGGCAACACCGAGCACCGGCTCCGGCAGGAGATGCTGCTCGGCATCGGCGGCGTCCGCGCGCTGCGCGTGTACTCGCGGATCACCGGTGCACCCGCCCCCGAGGTGTTCCACACCAACGAGGGCCACGCGGGCTTCCTCGGCCTCGAGCGGATCCGGGAGCTCACCGAGGGCGAGGCCCGGCTCGACCTGGACACGGCGCTCGAGCTCACCCGGGCCGGGACCGTGTTCACCACGCACACCCCCGTCCCCGCCGGCATCGACCGGTTCCCGCGCGACCTCGTCGAGCAGTACTTCGGCGGGGAGAACGCCAGTCCGGGCGTCCCGGTCGAGCGGATCCTGGGCCTCGGCGGTGAGGACTACGAGGGCGGCGACCCCGCCGTGTTCAACATGGCGGTCATGGGCCTGCGGCTCGCGCAGCGCGCCAACGGCGTCTCGCAGCTCCACGGCAAGGTCAGCCGCGGCATGTTCGGCGGCCTGTGGCCCGACTTCGACGCCGACGAGCGTCCCATCCGCTCCATCACCAACGGCGTGCACGCGCCGACGTGGGTGGGCCGGGAGGTGTTCGCGCTGGCGGCCGAGGCCGGGGTCGACCTCGCCACGGCCCAGCCCGAGGAGATCTTCGCCGTCGCGGACAAGTATCCCCGCGCACGAGATCTGGGAGACCAAGCGTCGACTGCGCGAGCGCCTCGTCGAGCGACGCCCGCAGCCGGCTGGCCTCCTCCTGGCAGCACCGCGGCGCGTCGCCGGCCGAGCTGAAGTGGACCCGGGAGGCGCTGGACCCGGAGGTGCTGACGATCGGCTTCGCGCGCCGCGTCCCGTCGTACAAGCGGCTGACGCTGATGCTGCGCGACCCCGAGCGCCTCAAGCGGCTGCTGCTCGACCCCGACCGGCCCGTCCAGCTGGTCATCGCCGGGAAGGCGCACCCCGCCGACGAGGGCGGCAAGCGGCTGATCCAGGAGATCGTCCGGTTCTCCGACGACCCGGAGGTCCGCCGCCGGATCGTGTTCCTGCCGAACTACGACATGGCGATGGCCGAGTCGCTCTACCCGGGCTGCGACGTGTGGCTGAACAACCCGCTGCGTCCCTACGAGGCCTGCGGCACCTCCGGCATGAAGGCGGCGCTCAACGGCGGGCTGAACCTGTCGATCCTCGACGGCTGGTGGGACGAGTGGTACGACGGGCACAACGGCTGGGCGATCCCGTCGGCCGACGGCGTGGACGACCCCGTCCGCCGCGACGACATCGAGGCGAACGCGCTCTACGACCTGATCGAGAACGAGGTCGCCCCCCGGTTCTACGACCACGACGAGCACGGGGTGCCCGTGCGCTGGATCGAGATGGTCCGGCACACCCTGAAGTCGCTGGGGCCCAAGGTCCTCGCCAGCCGGATGGTGCGGGACTACGTCCTGCAGCTCTACACGCCCTCGGCGCTCACGTCACGGGCCCTGAACAGCGACTACACCGGCGCGCGGGAGCTCGCGGAGTGGAAGCACCGGGTGGCGGTCGACTGGTCCGGCGTGGCCATCGACCACGTCGACTCCAGCGGGGTCGGTGACACCCCGGAGATCGGCGAGACCCTGCACGTCAGCGTCTACGTCTCGCTCGGCGACCTGCGGCCCGAGGACGTCGACGTCCAGGTCGTGCACGGGCGGATCCGCCACGACGACGAGCTCGTCGACACCCACGTCTCCTCGCTCGCGGTCGCCGAGACCTACGAGGCGGGGCGGTACCGCTTCGAGGGCACGGTCGCCCTGGAGCAGACCGGTCCGTTCGGGTACACCACCCGGGTGCTCCCGAGGCACGACCTGCTGGCCTCGCCCGCGGAGCTGGGCATGGTGGTCGCCCCCTGACACGTCCCGCGCCCCGGTCGCACCTGCGCGGCCGGGGCGACGTGTCAGATCTGCCGCAGCACCAGCACGGACCGGGGCGCGATCGTGACGGTCTCGCCGGCGTCCACGCGCTCGCCCGGGACATGGTCCTCGTCGGTGCTGAGCACCACCTCGCCGGCCTTCACCCAGGCCTGGTCGGGCAGCGCGACCGTGCCCGGCTCGGGGTGGGCGTTGAACCAGACCAGGAACGACGCGTCCTGCAGCATCTCCCCGCGCGGGCCCGGGAAGCGCAGCGGCTCGCCGGACAGGAACATCCCGAACTGGTGCAGGCCCGGGTCGCGCCAGTCCGACTCGGTCATCTCCCGGCCCGACGGGTGGATCCACGCCAGGTCCTTGGGCCCTCCGGGCACCGTCGGCCTGCCCTCCAGGAAGTGCCGCTGGCGCAGCGCCGGGTGCTCCCGGCGCAGGCGGAGGGCGGCCTTGGTGACCTCGTAGAGGTCGAGCCACGCGTCCTCGGGACGCCAGTCCAGCCACGAGATCTCGTTGTCCTGCGTGTAGGCGTTGTTGTTGCCGCGCTGGGTGCGGCCCCGCTCGTCGCCCGCGGTGATCATCGGCACGCCCGCGCTCAGGCAGAGGGTGATCATGAGGTTCGCGGCCTGCCGCCTGCGCAGCGCCACGATCTCCGGGTCGTCGGTCTCTCCCTCGGCCCCGCAGTTCCACGACCGGTTGTCGTCGGTGCCGTCGCGGTTGTCCTCGCCGTTGTCCTCGTTGTGCTTGTCGTTGTAGGAGACCAGGTCGCGCAGGGTGAAGCCGTCGTGGGCGGTGACGAAGTTGACCGAGGTGTACGGCGAGCGCCCGTCGTCGGCGTAGAGGTCGCTGGACCCGGCGAGCCGCGACGCCACCTCGCCGATGCCGCCCGACTGCAGCCGCCAGAAGTCCCGGACCGTGTCGCGGTACTTGTCGTTCCACTCGGCCCAGGGCGGGGGGAAGTTGCCGGTCTGGTAGCCGTCCATGCTCGCGTCCCACGGCTCGGCGATGAGTTTGACGTGCCGCAGGACCGGGTCCTGCCCGAGCGCGGTGAGGAAGTGGCCCCCCATGTCGACGGTGAGCCGCGTGCGGGTGAGCGCCGGGGCGAGGTCGAAGCGGAAGCCGTCGACGTGCATCTCGGTGACCCAGTAGCGCAGCGAGTCGAGGACCATCCGCAGGGTGTGCGGCCGTGAGGTGTCGACGGTGTTGCCGCAGCCGGTGACGTCCCAGTAGGTACCGGGGTCGACCTCGGGGTCGACCCGCTTGTAGTACCCGAGGTCGTCGAGCCCGCGGAAGCTCAGCGTGGGCCCCAGCGGACCGCCCTCGGCGGTGTGGTTGTAGACCACGTCGAGGATCACCTCCAGCCCGGCCGCGTGCAGAGCCTTGACCATGCTCTTGAACTCGGTCACCTGCTGCCCGCGGTCCCCGCTCGCGCTGAAGGCGTTGTGCGGTGCGAAGAAGCCGATCGAGTTGTAGCCCCAGTAGTTGACCAGGTCGCGGTCGGCGAGGGCCGGCTCGGAGACGAACTGGTGCACCGGCAGCAGCTCGACGGTGGTGATCCCCAGGTCCTTGAGGTAGTCCACCACCGCGGGGGAGGCCAGCCCGGCGTAGGTGCCACGCAGCTCCTCGGGCACCCGGTCGTGCAGCCGGGTGAACCCCTTGGCGTGCAGCTCGTAGATCACGGTGTCGGTCATCTTCACCCGCGGTCGGACCACGTCGTCGTCGCCCCAGTCGAACTCGTCGTGCACCACGACGCTCTTGGACATGTGGGGCGCCGAGTCCTGCTCGTTGCGGGTCGTCTCCTTGCGGGCCCGGGTCCGGCTGTCGTCGTGCTCGTCGGGGAGCACGTAGCCGAAGATCTCCGGTCCCGGGTCGACGGTCCCGCTGACCGCGAGAGCGTACGGGTCGAGCAGCAGCTTGTGCGGGTTGAACCGCAGCCCCCGCGCGGGGTCCCACACGCCGTCGGCGCGGAAGCCGTACCGCTGGCCGCGCGGCACGCCGGGGACGGCGCCGTGCCAGATGCCGAGCGTGTACTCCTTGAGCTCCAGGCGCCGCTCGGTCTCCCCGTCCTCACCGTCGTCGTCGAACAGGCACACCTCCACCCGGGTCGCCTCAGGGGCGTACACGGCGAAGTTGGTCGCCTCCTCGCTCCACGTCGCGCCGAGAGGCTGGTGCTGCCCCGGCCACACCGGCGCCGGGTCGTGTTCTGTCCATTCGCTGGGGTTCACCGTCCCATTGTCCCCGATGGGCGATAGGTCGCGCGCGTCCGGCCGCGCCTCGTCACCCTCCTGTGACCCGCCACGCGTCCGGGGGCCGGGCCGGTCTAGAGTCCGAGGACCAGTGGCTGTCGAGCGAAGGAGTGCATCGTGGCGGAGTTCGTGCGGGTGGAGGTCGACGACGCGGTCGCGACGATCCGGGTGGACCGACCCAAGATGAACGCACTGAACGCACAGGTGCAGGAGGAGATCCGGGACGCCGCGGCGGAGTGCGCCGAGCGCGACGACGTGAAGGCCGTCGTGGTCTGGGGTGGCGAGAAGGTCTTCGCCGCCGGGGCGGACGTCAAGGAGATGGCCGACATGTCCTACACCGACATGGTGAAGCGGTCCGGTGCCCTGCAGTCCTCGTTCACGGCCCTCGCCCGCATCCCCAAGCCCGTGGTGGCCGCGGTCACCGGCTACGCCCTCGGCGGCGGCTGCGAGCTCGCCATGTGCGCCGACATCCGCATCGCCGCGGACAACGCGGTCCTCGGACAGCCCGAGATCCTGCTCGGCATCATCCCCGGCGCCGGCGGCACCCAGAGGCTCACCCGTCTCGTGGGCCCCGCGAAGGCGAAGGACCTGATCTTCACCGGCCGGTTCGTCAAGGCCGACGAGGCGCTCGCGATCGGCCTGGTCGACAAGGTCGTGCCGGCCGAGCAGGTCTACGACGAGGCGGTGGCGTGGGCCCGCCAGTTCGCCAAGGCGGCGACGTACGCGCTGCGTGCGGCCAAGGAGTCGGTCGACCGCGGCCTCGAGGTGGACCTGGAGACCGGCCTGGAGATCGAGCGCCAGCAGTTCGCGGCCCTCTTCGCCACCGAGGACCGCACCATCGGGATGCAGTCCTTCGTCGAGAACGGACCCGGCAAGGCCGGCTTCGTCGGCCGCTGACCGCCCGGGACAGCGACGGGCCGACCGGTGGGACAGGTGCTCCCCGGGTCCCACGGGTCCGTTATCGTGCGGATGACCTCGGACAAGGAGACAGCGTGACGGACGACCGCCCGGGCACCGCCGACAGGGACTCCGAGGGCACCTCGGTGAAGCCCGGTCGCCGTGCCGCCACGGGGAACGGGAGCGGCAGGCTCATGGCCGGTGCCAACGTCGTGCGCAGCAAGGTCGCCACGGTCGTGTGGCTGGTGGCCGTGGTCTGCGCGCTCTTCCTCGCCATCGGCGCGTTGCTGATCGCGCTGAACGCCAACGAGGACAACAGCATCGTGCAGTTCATCCTGTCCGGGGCCGAGACGCTGGACGGCCCGTTCAGCCTCGACCAGGGCATCTTCACCTTCCCCGACGACCCGGACGGGCAGGTGAAGAGCGCACTGACGAACTGGGGGATCGCAGCCGTCGTGTACCTCGTGATCGGCAAGATCCTCGACCGGGTCATCCGCCCGTGACTGCCAGCCGCAAGAGGCGGTTCCGGAGGTCCGGAACCGTGTGATCGAACCCACCCGGCCTCCGGTTCCACCGCTAGCTACCTGCTAGTAGCCTCGGAGGACACGTGGGCGGGTGACCGTCAGACCGAGTGCACAGGAGGGGCCCTCAGGGCCGAGACTGCCATGAACATTGTCGTGTGTGTGAAGTACGTTCCGGACGCGACCGCGGACCGGCACTTCGAGGATGACAGCACCGTCGACCGCGTGGGTGTCGACGGGCTGCTCTCGGAGCTCGACGAGTACGCGGTGGAGCAGGCGCTGCAGCTGAAGGAGAAGAACGAGGGCTCCGAGGTCACCGTCCTGACGGTCGGCCCGGAGCAGGCGATCGACGCGGTCCGCAAGGCCCTGCAGATGGGCGCGGACAAGGGCGTGCACGTGACCGACGAGGCGATCGCCGGCTCCGACGCGCTGGCCACCTCGCTGGTGCTCTCGAAGGCGATCGAGAAGCTCGAGTTCGACGTGGTGATGTGCGGCATGGCCTCCACCGACGGCACGATGGGTGTGGTCCCGGCGATGCTGGCCGAGCGGCTCGGCCTGCCGCAGGTCACCCTCGGGTCGGTGGTGGAGATGCAGGGCAACGAGGTCCGGATCAAGCGTGACGGCGACACCGCGACCGAGATCGTCGGCGGCACCGCGCCGCTGGTGATGTCGGTGACCGACCAGTCCGGCGAGGCCCGCTACCCGTCGTTCAAGGGCATCATGGCGGCGAAGAAGAAGCCGGTGGAGACCTTCTCCCTGGCCGACCTCGGTGTGGACGCCTCCCAGGTGGGCCTGTCGGCCGCCTGGTCGCAGGTGGAGGACACCGCTGCCCGGCCGCCGCGGACCCAGGGCGAGATCGTCGCCGACGAGGACGGCTCGGGCGCCACGGCGCTGGTGGAGTTCCTCGCGTCGAAGAAGTTCATCTGAGGCCGACGAGAGACTCGAGGAGAGAGAACAGACATGACTGAGATCCTGGTGCTCGTCGACTATGACAGTGCAGGCGACGGTGCGGTGCGCAAGACCACCAACGAGCTGCTGACGATCGCCCGCCGGCTCGGTGAGCCGTCCGCGGTGTTCATCGGCTCGCCCTCCGACGACGCGTTGGGTGCGCTGAAGACCTACGGCGCGGAGAAGGTCTACGCCATCGACGACGCGGAGATCAAGGGCTACCTGGTGGCCCCGAAGGCCGAGGCGCTGGCCCAGCTGGTGGAGAAGACCGGCCCCGCCGCCGTACTGATCTCCTCCTCCGCGGAGGGCAAGGAGGTCGCCGCGCGGCTGGCGGTCAAGCTCGAGTCCGGGCTGATCACCGACGCCGTGGACGTGCAGGCCGAGGGCGACACCCCGGTCACGACCCAGTCTGTGTTCGCGGGCAGCTACACGGTGCAGGCGAAGGTCACCAAGGGCACGCCGATCATCACCGTCAAGCCGAACGCCGCGACGCCGGAGCAGGCCGACGGCGCCGGCGCGGTGGAGCAGGTGTCGGTGACGATCTCCGACGCGGCGAAGGCCGCGAAGATCGTCGCCTCGGAGCCGCGGAAGGCCACGGGTCGTCCGGAGCTGACCGAGGCCGCGATCGTGGTCTCGGGTGGCCGGGGCACGGGCGGCAACTTCGAGCCGGTCGAGCAGTTCGCCGACTCCCTCGGCGCCGCGGTCGGCGCCTCGCGGGCGGCGGTCGACTCGGGCTGGTACCCGCACTCCTTCCAGGTCGGGCAGACCGGCAAGACCGTCTCGCCGCAGCTGTACGTCGCCGCCGGCATCTCCGGTGCGATCCAGCACCGGGCCGGCATGCAGACCTCGAAGACCATCGTCGCGGTCAACAAGGACGAGGAGGCCCCGCTGTTCGAGCTCGTCGACTTCGGCGTGGTCGGTGACCTCCACAAGGTCCTCCCCGCCGCGACCGAGGAGGTCAACAAGCGCAAGGGCTGAACGTGAGGCCCGAGCGGTAGGACTCCACGCGCTCCCCACGGTGAGGTCACCGTGGGGAGCGCGTGCGTCTCACGGGCGCGGGTGGCCCAGGGTCGCCGTGCCGCCCTCCCAGCGACGCCGCAGCCAGCGGTCGTGGCTGGCCACGACCACGGTCCCCGGAGAGCGTTGCAGGGCCTCCTCCAGCTCCTCGGCGAGAGCCAGCGAGACGTGGTTCGTCGGTTCGTCGAGGAGCAGCAGGTCGGGTGCTCTCGCGATGAGCACCGCCAGGGCCAGACGCCGCTGCTGTCCGACGCTGAGCACTCCCAGGGGGCGTGCTGCGTCCCGCGGGTGCAGCAGGCCGAGCTCGGCGAGCGCGGGCACGTCCCCGTCCTGCGTCGCGACGGCGTAGGTGGCCGCCGCCGTACGCCCGGGGTCGCTGAACCCGACCTCCTGGGCGAGGAGTCCCACCCGTGCCGCGGACACCTGCACCTCGCCCCGTGCGGGGGCGAGCTCGCCGGCGAGGACCCTCAGCAGGCTCGACTTCCCCGACCCGTTCCCGCCGGTCACCAGCACGTGCTCGCCGGCCTCCACGTCCAGCCGGGACAGGGTGACCCGGCCGGGGACGACCACGTCTCGCAGCCGCACCCACCCTCCGCGCGTCGCGGTGAGAGTTCCCGTGAAGCGGACCGGCTCGGGCGGCTTCGGGACCCGGTCGCGCTCGAGCTGCTCGATCCGCCGCTCGGTGTCGCGCACCCGGCGGCTCACGGTCCGGGCGACGTTCTGGCCCTTCTTGTAGTACAGGAACTTGTCGTTGTCCCGCGGCGCCCGACCGTGCGCGACGGTGCGGGCGCTGGTCGCTGCCGTGCTGCGCAGGGCGTCGAGCTGCTGCTGGTGGGCGAGGTAGGCCTCCGCCCACCGCTGCCGGGACCTGCGTTTGGCCTGCAGGTAGTCGGAGTAGCCGCCGGTGAACCGGTTGCCGCCGTCGCCGTCGACCCCCAGGTGGGCCGGGTCGAGGTCCACGATCGTCCTGCAGACGTTCTCCAGGAAGGTCCGGTCGTGGGTGGCGACGACGACCACGCCGGGAAGGCCGACCAGGAGCTCCTCGAGGAACCCGACCGCCTCGTCGTCGAGGTGGTTGGTCGGCTCGTCGAGGAGGACGCACTCCGGACGCCTGGTGACCAGTGCCGCGAGTGCGAGCCGCATACGCTGGCCCCCGGACATCGCCGCCACCGGACGCCGTCGGTCGAGGGCACCCAGGCCCAGGCGCGCCGCGGCCGCGGCGGCGCGCTGGTCGGCGTTCCAGGCGTCGTGGAGCCTCGCCCGGTCCAGCAGTGCGGAGTACTCCTCCTGCGCCGCGGGGTCGTCGAGCCGGGTCGCGAGGTCCTCGAGCCGGCGGACCGCGTCGTGCAGCGGCGCGAGGGCAGCGGCCAGGACGTCGCCGACCGTGGCGCCGTCCGGGAAGGACGGCTCCTGGGGGAGAAAGGCGAGGTCGGCCGGCACCGCGACCGTGCCGTGAGCGGGCTGCTCGGTGCCCGAGAGCACGCGCAGCAGGGTGGACTTGCCGGCTCCGTTCTCGCCGACCAGGCCGAGGGGTCGTCCGGGGGACGCGAGGAGGTCGACCCCGTCGAGAACCGGTCGGTCGCCGTACACGACGACGACCTCCCGGGCGACGAGCGGTGACAGGGAGGAGTGGACCTGAACAGACATGGAGACACCGTTCGACGGGTGGGGTGCACTCGCCGGGCACGGCCCCTTCGGCGGGCCGCCGCGGACGCGAGTGAGGACGGTGTCAGGACTTCATGTCCGGACCAGTGTGGAGGCCGCCTCTCCGGGCGGCAACCGGATTTCGGGCGCCGGCCGGGTGCGGCTCTAGGCTCGAGCCGTGGGAGAGACGCGCGTGCACGGCCGGGTGGTGACACCCGAGCGCGTGGTCGACGACGGCGTCGTGTGCGTGTCGGCCGGGCGCGTGGTGTACGTCGGACGCACCGCCGGCGCCCCTGCCGTGGGCGGCGCCGCGGAGGTCGTCGCGCCGCACGGCGGACACGTTCTTCCGGGCCTCGTCGACGTCCACGACCACGGGGGCGGCGGCGCCGCGTTCGACGCCGGGAGCGTGCCGGTGGTCGCCGCGGCCGCGCGGCACCACCTACGGCACGGCACCGCGAAGGTGCTCGCGAGCATCGTCACCGGGCCGCCGCACGCGATGGTGGCCGCGGTCGAGGCGGCCGCCGACGCCGCCGACGCCGGGACGGTCGCCGGGATCCACGTCGAGGGACCGTTCCTGGCGCCCGCGCACCGCGGTGCGCAGGATCCCGCTCACCTGCGCGCGCCGGACCCCGGCCTGGCGCAGGAGATCGTCGCCGCCGGGCGCGGGCACGTACGGGTGATGACCCTCGCGCCCGAGCTGCCCGGGACCGACGGGGTGGTCGGCGCACTGCTGGAGCAACGGGTCACCCCGGCCGTGGGGCACACCGGCGCGAGCAGCGACGAGGTGCGCCGGGTGCTGGCCCGGACCCGCGACGCGCTCGGACGACCCGGCCTGGTCACCCACCTCTTCAACGCGATGCCGGTCATGCACCACCGCGATCCCGGCCCGGTGGCCGGTGCGCTCGGCGCCGCGGCGGCTGGGGACGCGTGTGTCGAGCTGGTCGCCGATGGCGTCCACCTGGCGGAGGAGACGGTGCGCCTGGTGGTCACCCTGCTCGGACCCGACCGCGTCGTGCTGGTCACCGACGCGATGGCTGCCGCGGGGATGCCGGACGGCGACTACGAGCTGGGGCCACGACACGTCCGCGTCCGCAACGGGGTGGCCCGGCTCGTCGACGGTGAGGACGCGCCGCTCGCCGGAGGCACCGCGCACCTGCTCGACGTGGTATGCCGGGTGGTCCGGGCAGGGGTGCCCGTCACGGCCGCGGTGACCGCGGCCACGCGCACCCCGGCGCGCGCCGTGGGGCTGGACACCTGGCCCGAGCTCACGCCGGGCCGGGAGGCAGACCTGGTCGTGACCGACGCCGACCTGCGGCCGGTGCGCGTGATGCGGGCTGGGCAGTGGGTGCGCTGACCGCCGCCGGCGACGTCGCGCCGGTGGCGCGGCAGGTCGGCCGGGGTGACGGGACGGTCGCCGTTCGGGCCTCCTGTGGCGACGCCGTACCCTGGTAGGCGCGATGACCCATCCCCAGACCAGGTCCGGCACGGTCTACCTCGACCACGCCGCCTCCACGCCGATGTACCCCGAGGCGATCGCTGCGATGACCCAGCAGCTGAGCCGTCCGGGGAACCCGTCGTCCTTGCACGCCTCGGGGCGCGCCGCGCGACGGGTGGTCGAGGAGTCGCGTGAGGCCGTCGCGCGGGCCCTCGACGCACGCCCCGGCGAGATCGTGTTCACCTCCGGCGGCACCGAGGCCGACAACCTCGCGGTCAAGGGCATCTACTGGGCGCGCCGCGCCGCGGACCCCCGGCGGACGCGGATCCTGTCCTCGTCCGTGGAGCACCACGCCGTCCTGGACAGCCTGCACTGGCTGGAGGAGCAGGGCGCAGAGGTGGAGCTTCTCCCGGTGAACCGTTGCGGCCGCCTCGACGTCGACGAGTTCCGCCGGTCGATCGAGCGTGACCCCGACTCCGTGGCCCTGGTGACCGTGATGTGGGCCAACAACGAGGTCGGCACCATCGAGCCGGTCCGCGAGATCGTCGAGATCGCCCACGCGCACGGCATCCCGGTGCACACCGACGCGGTGCAGGCGGTCGGTCAGGTGGAGGTGAGCTTCGCCGCAAGCGGGGTGGACGCGATGACCGTCACCGCCCACAAGATCGGTGGCCCGGTCGGCGTCGGGGCGCTCGTCGTACGCCGCGAGCTCGACCTCGTCCCCCAGCTGCACGGCGGTGGCCAGGAGCGTGACGTCCGCTCCGGCACCGTCGACGCCCCCGCCATCCGTGGGTTCGCGACGGCGGTCGAGCTGTCGGTCGCGCGGCAGCCCGAGTACGCCGCGCGCATCTCCGCGCTGCGCGACGACCTGCTGCGGCGAGTGTCGGAGGTCGTGCCCGACGCGGTGCTCAACGGCGACCGGAACTGCTCGCTGACCCATCGGCTGCCCGGCAACGCCCACATCCAGTTCCCCGGCTGCGAGGGCGACTCGCTGCTGATGCTCCTCGACGCCCACGGCATCGAGTGCTCGACCGGCTCGGCGTGCTCGGCCGGCGTACCCCAGCCATCGCACGTCCTGCTGGCGATGGGCGCCGACGACGTCGCGGCCCGCAGCGCGCTGCGGTTCTCTCTCGGCCACACCAGCACCCAGGCGGACGTGGACGCACTCGTCGAGGCCATCGGTCCTGTCGTGGAGCGGGCCCGGGCCGCCGGGATCGCCTCGGGGTTCGGTCTGGTCACCGCCGCGGCGAAGGCGGGATGACCGTGCGCGTGCTCGCTGCCATGTCCGGCGGCGTCGACTCCGCCGTGGCCGCGGCCCGTGCCGCGGAGCAGGGGCACGACGTCACGGGGATCCACCTCGCGCTCTCGCGCAACCCCAGGTCCTACCGCACCGGCGCCCGCGGGTGCTGCACCATCGAGGACGCCAACGACGCCCGTCGTGCCGCCGACGTGATCGGCATCCCGTTCTACGTGTGGGACCTCAGCGACCGGTTCCACGCGGACGTGGTCGAGGACTTCATGTCCGAGTACGCCCAGGGCCGGACCCCCAACCCGTGTCTGCGCTGCAACGAGAAGATCAAGTTCGCCGCGGTCCTCGAGCGGGGCCTCGCCCTCGGCTTCGACGCCGTCGCCACCGGTCACTACGCCCAGCTGCGCACCGGCGACGACGGGCTGATCGAGATGCACCGCGCGGTCGACGCCGGCAAGGACCAGTCCTACGTCCTCGGCGTCCTCACCCAGGAGCAGCTCGCGCACTCGTTGTTCCCCCTCGGGGACTCCCGCAAGGAGGACGTCCGGGCCGAGGCCGAACGACGAGGCCTGTCGGTCGCCCGGAAGCCCGACAGCCACGACATCTGCTTCATCGCCGACGGCGACACCGGCGGCTGGTTGGAGGAGAAGCTGGGCGAACGGGTGCCGGTCCGCGGCGGCGAGATCCGCGACCACGCGACCGGCGAGGTGCTCGGCACCCACGAGGGCAGCTACCGCTACACGATCGGGCAGCGCAAGGGTCTGCGGATCGGCACCCCGGCGCCGGACGGCAGGCCCCGCTACGTGCTCGACATCGAACCGGTCTCCGGGACCGTGACCGTGGGCCCGCGCGAGCAGCTCACCGTCGACCACGTCACCGGCATCCGGCCGCGATGGTGCGGCACCGTGCCCGCCGAGCCGCTGCACGGCACGGTCCAGCTGCGCGCCCACGGCGCGGAGCACCGCGCCACCGTGGCCGTCGACGGGGGAGAGGTCCGTGTCGTGCTGCACGACCCGGCCGGCGGGGTGGCCCCCGGGCAGGCGGTCGTCGTCTACGACGGCAGCCGAGTCGTCGGCTCCGCGACGATCACCCGGGCCGAGCGGCGCACGTCGGAGCAGGTGTGAGGCGGCGCCGGTGAGGATCGCCGCCACAGGGGTCGGTTCCCACCCGGGCGCGGACGCGACCGCGTTCGACGAGGCGCTGCGCGTCGTGCTCGGCACGTTCACCGACCTGCCGTACCTGCCCGAGCTGCCCGGTCGCGGCGCCGCCGCGTCGACGACCGGCCGGGCGCTCGCCGTCGTCGCCGAGCTGGGCGCCGACCTGCAGCCCGCGGGCTGGCGGCTCACCGGCGCGGCACCGGGGGCCGACCAGCGACGAGCGCGCTCCCTGCTCGCCCAGGACCTCGACGCGCTCGAGGAGCAGGCGCAGGGGTACGACGGGCAGCTGAAGGTCCAGGTCGCCGGCCCCTGGACCCTCGCCGCGACGGTCGAACGGCCGAAGGGCGACCGGCTCCTCGCCGACCACGGCGCCCGGCGCGAGCTGGCCCAGGCTCTCGCCGAAGGGGTCCGGGCCCACGTCGCCGACGTGCAGCGCCGCGTGCCGGGTGCCCACGTCGTCGTGCAGCTCGACGAGCCGGTCCTTCCCGCGGTGCTCGCGGGGAGCGTGCCGACCGCCTCCGGACTGCACCGTCACCGCACCGTGGACGTGCCGGACGCCTCCGCGGCGCTGGAGTGGGTCATCGCCGCCGCGGCGGACGCGGGAGCGACGCCCGTGGTCCACTGCTGTGCCGCGGACGTGCCGTTCCGGCTCCTCACGGGGGCCGGTGCGCACGGCGTCTCGTTCGACCTCTCCCAGGTCGGGGTGGAGGGGTACGACGCGGTGGCCGAGCTGCTCGAGAGCGGCCGCACCGCGCTGCTCGGGCTGGTGCCCGCCACCGATCCCGACCCCGAACCCGGTGACGGCGCGCTCACCGAGCGGGTGCTGCGGCTGCTGGACATGGTCGGCCTCGACCCGGCCGCGGAGACCGGCGACCTCGTCGTGACGCCCGCGTGCGGCCTGGCCGGTGCGTCGCCCCGCTGGGCCCGGCGTGCCTGCGAGGTCAGCGCCCGAGTGGCACGGAGTCTCGCGTCCGGCTGAGGCTCGCGTCCAGTGCCTGCAGCAGGTCCACGGTGAGGTCGTCGAGGTGCTCCAGCCCCACCGAGACCCGCACGATGCCGGCCCCGGGACGGGCCTGGGGCGCCACCGGCCGGTGGGTCAGCGAGGCCGGGTGCTGCACGAGCGTGTCGACGCCTCCCAGGGACACCGCGTGGGTGGCGAGCTCGACGCTCTCCACGAACGTCGCCGCCGCGTCGTAGCCGCCGCGCAGGTCCAGCGCGACGATGGACCCGGTGCCGTGCATCTGTCGTCCGAGCACGCCGTGCGGGTCCCGGGCCGGTGAGGGGTAGTGCACCTCGAGGACGGCGTCGTGCGCGGCCAGGCGCTCGGCGAGCGCGGCGGCGGTCGCCTGCTGGGCCCGGACCCGGACCGGCAGCGTCTTCAGCCCGCGGTGCAGCAGGTAGGCCCCGAACGGGTGCAGGACGCCGCCGGTGAGCGCGCGCACCGGCCGGAGCCTCGCCGCCCACTCCTCGTCACAGGCCACCACGCCGCCGACCACGTCGCCGTGCCCGCCGAGGTACTTGGTGGCGCTGTGCAGGACCAGGCGCGCGCCGTGCAGCGCCGGCTGCTGCAGCACCGGCGTGGCGAAGGTGTTGTCGACGAGCACCGGGACGTCCCCGGCCGCCGCGACCACGGCAGCGACGTCGACGAGCTCGCAGGTCGGGTTGGCCGGCGTCTCCAGCACGACCAGGCCGGTGTCGGGCCGGATCGCGGCGGCGATCTCCCCCTGGCTCCGGCACCAGGTCACCGAGGTGCCGAGCAGCCCGCTGGCCAGGACGTGGTCCGAGCCGCCGTACAACGGGCGCAGCGCGACCACGTGCGGCCGGCCGTGCGCGACGCTCGCGACCAGGCAGGCGCTGAGCGCGGCCATCCCGGAGGCGAACGCCACCGCGCGGCTGGTGCCCTCGAGGTCGGCGAGCGCCTCCTCGAACCGGGCGACGCCGGGCTGCCACAGCCGCTGGTAGACCGCGCTCTGCCCGGGCGCGAGGTCGTGGCCGGCGGCCAGGGACTCGTAGGCGTCCCCGCCGGCCTCCACGGAGGGCAGCGGGTTGGTGGTGGACAGGTCGATCGGGGGGACGTGGGAGCCGGTGGCCGCGAGACCCTCCATGCCGGCGTGGACGGCCCGGGTCTCCAGGTGCTGGACGTGGGTGCTCATGGCTCCAGGGCAGCACGTTCGCCGGGCGACCGCAATCAGGTCGCGGTAACCTGCGGAGCAGCCGACAGAACGGCGCAGGATCTGCATTTCCGGATGAGAGGCGTGGTCCCATGCCGAAGAAACCCGTCCTCGACCGCGTCGACCGCGCGCTGCTGCGTGCCCTCGCCAACGACGCCCGGGCTCCGGGAGCGGCGCTCGCCGCCGCCGTCGGGGTCGCGGAGTCGACGGTCTCCACCCGGCTCAGGAACCTCCGGGCCAGCGGCCTGGTCCGCGGCTACCGCGCCGACATCGACCTGTCGGTGCTCGGGCTCTCGCTGCAGGCCCTCATCGCGGTGCGGCTCGGCCAGCACAACCGGGCGGCGGTCGACAGCTTCCGCTCCGCCGCGCCAGGGTGGCCCGGGGTGGTGGCGATGTACCACACCGCCGGAGCCGACGACTACCTGCTGCACGTGGTGGCCAGGGACGCCGAGGCGCTGCGGGACTTCGTGCTGACCCACCTCGCCACGCATCCCGCGGTCTCCCACTCCGAGACGAACCTGATCTTCGAACGGGTGGAGGGCAGCGGCTGGCAGGCCCTCGTCGACGCCGACGACTGACCGTCCCACCGTGGCGCCACCGGCTCACCTGCCGGTGCGGGCCCTCAGCACCTGCAGGCTCCTGGAGACGACCACGTCGTTCCAGCGCCGGTGTCCCCGCAGCATGTAGTGCCCGAGGTCGCCCATGTCGACCAGCTCGGCTTCCGCGGCCACCGAGCCGGCCCGCCGTACGAACGCCTGCGTGGCGGCGAAGGAGGTGATGCGGTCGGCCTGCCCGTGCGCCGCGGTCAGGTGCTTGCCGGCCAGCGGACGCACCGGCTCGCCGGCCGGCAGCCACGGGGCGAGGGCGACCACGCCGGCGACCGACGGGTCGTCGGCGACGGCCACGGCCGTGCGGGCACCCATCGAGTGCCCGAGCAGCACGACGGGCAGGTCACCGAGCTCGCGGCGGACCTCGTCGAGGGCCCACCGGGCGTCGGGCACCGGCGACGGCTCCGGGCCGGCGCCGGCGTTCCAGCCGCGGGCGGTGTAACGCAGCAGCCACACCCCCGCCGCCTCCGTGTGCACCCGTCGCGCGATGCGCCGCTGCATCGCGCGGGCGCGCAGGAAGGAGGCGCTGTGGTCGCCGACCGGCTCGTGGCTGGTCGGCTGGCCGCCGTGGAGCATGAGCACCAGCCCGGCGGGCCGGTCCGGTGCGTCGAGCCGGTGCAGGTCGGGGCCGGGCATGGCGCCATCCTGGCAGGCGCCGCCAACCGCATCCTGTCCGCGGCGTTGGGCAAGATAGGCGCCATGACCGACACCTCCGAAGAGCTGCCCGAGTCGACCGGTGCCACCGTCGCGGAGACGCCCCCGGAGGCCCGCGAGGAGCACCGGGACCTCGCGGAGCAGGTCGAGGAGGCCCGCTGGCGCTACTACGTGAAGGACGCCCCGACCATCTCCGACGCGGAGTTCGACCGGCTGATGCGCCGGCTCGAGGAGCTCGAGGAGCGGTGGCCGGACCTGCGGACCCCCGACTCCCCGACGCAGAAGGTCGGCGGTGCGGTGTCCACGGAGTTCACCGAGGTCGAGCACCTCGAGCCGATGATGAGCCTCGACAACGCCTTCTCGGTCGACGAGCTGGAGGCGTGGGCGACGCGGCTGCGCCGTGAGGGTGTCGAGGACGCCGAGTTCCTGTGCGAGCTCAAGGTCGACGGCCTCGCGGTCAGCCTGCTCTACGAGGACGGCCGGCTGGTCCGGGGGGCCACCCGCGGCGACGGGCGCACCGGCGAGGACGTCACCCCCAACGTCCGCACGATCGACAACGTCCCGCACCGGCTCGCCGTGAGCGACGAGTATCCCGTCCCGGCCCGGGTGGAGGTGCGCGGCGAGGTCTACCTGCCGGTCGAGGCGTTCGAGAAGCTCAACGAGTCCATGCTGGACACCGGCCGGGGGCCGTTCGCCAACCCGCGCAACGCGGCGGCCGGGTCACTGCGTCAGAAGGACCCCCGGGTGACGGCGACCCGGCCGCTGGCCCTGGTGTGCCACGGTCTCGGCCTTCGCGAGGGGTTCGAGCCCGCCCGGCAGTCCGAGTCCTACGCCGCGCTGGCGGCCTGGGGGCTGCCGGTCAGCGACCTGGCCAAGGTGCTCCCGGACCTGGTCTCGGTGCGGGAGTACATCGACTACTACGGCGAGCACCGCCACGACGTCGAGCACGAGATCGACGGAGTCGTGGTCAAGGTCGACCAGGTGTCCCTCCAGCGGCGGCTGGGGTCCACCTCGCGTGCGCCGCGCTGGGCGATCGCCTACAAGTACCCACCCGAGGAGGTCAACACCAGGCTCCTCGACATCCGGGTCAACGTCGGGCGCACCGGCCGCGTGACGCCGTACGGCGTGATGCAGCCGGTGAAGGTCGCCGGGTCCACCGTGGAGATGGCCACCCTGCACAACGCCCACGAGGTCCGCCGCAAGGACGTGCGACCCGGTGACACCGTCATCCTGCGCAAGGCCGGAGACGTGATCCCCGAGATCCTCGGCCCGGTCCCCGACCTGCGACCCGAAGGGCTTGCGGAGTGGGTGATGCCCACGCAGTGCCCGTCGTGCGGGACCCCGCTGGTGCAGGAGAAGGAGGGGGACGCCGACCTGCGCTGCCCCAACCACCGGTCCTGCCCCGCGCAGCTGCGTGAGCGGGTCTTCCACGTCGCCGGTCGTGGCGCCTTCGACATCGAGGTGCTCGGCTACGAGGCCGCCGACGCCCTGCTCTCGGCGGGCGTGCTCGAGGACGAGGGTGACGTCTTCCGGCTCACCGAGGAGAACCTGCTCCGGGTGCCGATGTTCACCCGCGCACCGAAGAAGGACGAGGGCGACGCGCCGGTGCTCTCCGCCAACGCCCGACGGCTGCTCGCCAACCTCGACGAGGCCCGGCACCGTCCGCTGTGGCGGGTCCTGGTCGGCCTGTCGATCCGCCACGTCGGACCCACCGCGGCCCGGGCACTGGCCACGGAGCTGCGGTCCATGGACGCGATCCGGGCGGCGTCCGTGGAGGAGCTCGCCGAGGTGGACGGCGTCGGGATGACCATCGGCGAGTCGATCCGACGCTGGTTCGACGGGCCGGAGGCCGAGTGGCACAACGCGATCGTGGACAAGTGGCGCGCGGCAGGGGTCACCATGGCCGACGAGGCCGACGAGTCGGTGCCGCGCCACCTCGAGGGGCTGAGCATCGTGGTCACCGGCTCGCTGGACGACTTCAGCCGGGACCAGGCCAAGGAGGCGATCATCGCCCGCGGCGGCAAGGCCGCGTCCTCGGTGTCGAAGAAGACCGACTTCGTGGTCGTGGGCGACGCCCCGGGCTCGAAGTACGACAAGGCCGTCTCCCTGGAGGTCCCGGTCCTCGACGAGGACGGCTTCCGGGTGCTGCTCGAGGCGGGCCCGGACGCCGCCCGGGAGGTGGCGCAGGCCTCCCCGTAGCGGGGCGGGGCCTGGGCGTCCTCCCCGGGCGGTCCCGCTACCGGGTCCGACGCTCGTCCCCTGGCCGGGCCAGGAGCCGGGAGAGACCAGGACACCCGGCGACGCCGAGGAGAGGCCGAACCGGCGCTCCGTCACCGGGTGGCGGGAAGACCTGACACGAGCCGGGCCGCGGTGGGGTGCTCGCGGACCACCGCACCGAGCTCGGCGACCACCACCGTCACGACGTCGTCGGGCGCGTCGCGGTGCGCCATCACCTCGCCGAGCCACTGCACCGCCTCGGAGACCACGGTCGGGTCGTCGACGACCAGGGCGCCGGCGAGCGAGCCCACCAGGTGCGGCAGGTGGTCGAGCAGGGCGGGCTGCCAGCCGGTGAGCACGTCGCGCAGCCCGTCGGCGGGTCGGGCGGTGGCGACCCGGTCGCGCAGGCGTGCGGTCAGCTCCTCCCGGTCGGCGTGGATCGCCAGCCCCTCCTCGGCGCCCTCGTGGGTGAGCGGCTCCGCCGGGCCGACGGCACGGGGAAGGCTCGTGACCGCGGTCACCGCGCCGGCGCCGTCGGCCGCACACGCCGAGGCGCCGACCGTCCGGGCCCGCTGTCCCGCGGCGTCGAAGGCGGCACCGCCCACGACGACCGGGGTGCCGGTCGCACGCACGGCCTCCACCTGCCGTCGTACCCGCGGCAGCGAGGCGCTCAGCGAACAGCTGAGCGCGACCGCTCGCGGGGCGACCTCGTGCACGTGCCGCACCAGGTGCTCGGCGGAGGCGTTCGCGCCGAGGTAGCTGACCGGGAGGCCGTAGGACCGCAGGTGCTCGGCGACGAGCAGGGCGGGCAGCGCGTGCCACTCCTGCTCCACGCAGGTGACCACGACCGGCGCAGTGGTGTCGCGCGGCGCCGGGATCTGCGCGCCGAGCAGCCCGAGCACCGCCTCGCTCACCGCGGTGGCAGCGTGCTCCTGGGCGACGCTCCAGGCGTCTGTGGCCCAGAGCTCGCCGACCCGCTTCTGTGCAGGCGCGACCACGTCGTTCATGACCTCGAGGGGGCCGGCCCCGTCGCGCTGCAGCCGGTGCACCAGCTCCAGGGCTCCCGCCCGGTCGCCCACGGAGACGGCGGCGAGGTACTGGTCGACAGCCGCGGTCATCGGGCGTCCGGGTCGTTCTGGACACCGAGGATGGCGATGTCGTCGTGGGCCCTGTCGCCGACGTGCTCGGCGAGGGCCATCGCCACGGAGTCCACGACCGCCCCGACGTCGCCCCGGGGGGCGCCGGCGAGCACCCGCTCCAGCCGCTCCTCGCCGAACTGCTCCTCGAAGCCGGGTGCCTCGAGGACGCCGTCGGTGAAGAGCAGGCAGAGGTCGCCCGGGGTCAGGACCACCTCGGTCTCGTCGTAGTCGTGGTCGTCGAACAGCCCGAGCACGGTGCCCTCGGCCGGAACCTGCTCGGTCCCGCCGTCGGCGCGGAGCAGGTACGGCGGAGGATGGCCCGCCGCTGACACCGAGAGCACCAGGTCGTCGCCGCGGCGGCGGACCCGGGTGCACAGCGCGGTCACGAAGGTCCCCTCGCCCTCACCCACCAGCACCCGGTTCACGAGGTCCAGCACGGAGGCGGGACTGCGGTCGACCAGCGCGGCGGTGCGGACCGCCTGGCGGACCCGGCCGGTCAGCACGGCCGCCTCCACGCCCTTCCCGCAGACGTCACCGAGGACCGCGGTCCAGTCGTCGTGGTCGCCGTGGACGTCGTAGAAGTCCCCGCCCAGCGCCTCGTGCTCGAACGCGACACGGTAGTACTTCGCCAGCCGGGCCCCCGGCATCTCCGGGAGGCGCGGCGGGGCGAGGTCGCGGCTGAGGACCCCGGCCACACGCCGTGAGTCGGCGAGGCTGCGGGTCGCGTCGAGCGTGACCGCGATGCTGTGTGCGACCTCTTCGAGGAAGCCGACCGCCTCCTGGTCGAACCCGCCCGAGCCGCTGCGGGCCAGCGTGAGGGCGCCGAACCCGCGACCACGGGCGGTCAGCGGGAGCACGAGCAGGTCCGCGGGACGGATGCTGCCCAGTGCCGGGCGCAGCTGCGGTGCTGGCACGGCCGACGCGATCGCCCCGGTGTCGTCGGGTCCGGAGCCGAAGGAGACCAGCGACAGCTCGCGCAGGCCCCGGGAGATCACCCGGCTCAGTGTCGAGGTGCCTTCGCGCGGCGCCGGCACCGACGCCTGCTCGACCGGCCCCCCGGCGACCATCGCGCGGCAGTGCAGCACGCCGGCCTGGCGCAGCACCACCTGCGCCCAGTCGACCACCTCGGGAACCAGCATCTCGAGCACCAGGTCGACGGCCCGCTCGGTCTGCATGGAGCCGCCCACGGTGCGGGCCACACGAGCCAGGAAGGAGGCGCGTTCGGACTCCAGGCGGAGCCGTCGCTCGGGATCGGGCGTGACCGGGGTGACGAGCAGGTCCGGCGACGGCTCGTCGAGCTCGGAGGTCACAGGTCGAGGGCTCCCTTTCGTGGACAATTCCCTCGATCGTGGCACACCGGTGGTGAGGTGACCACCGGGCTGGCGGCGGACTCGGGGACCGCGTGGGAGCGGGCCCGCCCGGGCCCATAGGATGGGTCCGTGCCGAGCCCGCGCGACCGGGCCGCAACGCATCCAAGCCTCGACCCCAGGGGAGCGAGCACCTCCATGCCCGACATCACCCGTGAAGAGGTGGCCCACCTCGCCGACCTCGCGCGGATCGACCTGAGCGACGCCGAGCTCGACCACCTGGCGCCGCAGCTCGCGGTGATCCTCGACTCGATCAAGTCGATCAGCGAGGTGGCGGCCGAGGACATCCCGCCGACCTCGCACCCGATGCCGCTGACCAACGTCTTCCGGGACGACGCCGTGCACCGGTGCCTCTCCGCCGGACGAGGCGCTGGCGATGGCGCCCGAGGTCGAGGAGCAGCGGTTCGCGGTCCCCAGGATCCTGGGGGAGGAGGCATGAGCGACCTGATCCGCCGTACCGCCGCGGAGCTGGCCGAGGCGCTCGCCGCCGGCGAGACCACCTCCGTCGAGCTCACCGAGGCCCACCTCGACCGGATCGCCGCCGTCGACGGCGACGTCCACGCCTTCCTCCACGTCGACCGGCGAGGGTGCGCTGGCTCAGGCCCGCGCCTCCGACGAGCGTCGCGCCGCGGGCCGTGCCGCCGGCCCGCTCGACGGCGTCCCGGTCGCGGTCAAGGACGTGCTCGCCACCAAGGGGCTGCCGACCACCTGCGGCTCGAAGATCCTCGAGGGCTGGGTCCCGCCCTACGACGCCACGCTCGTCACCCGCCTCCGCGAGGCGGGCATGCCGATCCTCGGCAAGACCAACATGGACGAGTTCGCGATGGGCTCCTCCACCGAGCACTCCGCCTACGGCCCGACCCGCAACCCGTGGGACCTCGACCGGATCCCCGGCGGGTCCGGCGGGGGCTCCGCCGCCGCCGTGGCGGCGTTCGAGGCCCCGCTCGCCATCGGCACCGACACCGGCGGCTCGATCCGTCAGCCCGGGGCGGTCACCGGCACGGTCGGGGTCAAGCCGACCTACGGCGGGGTCTCCCGCTACGGCCTGGTCGCGCTCGCCAACTCCCTGGACCAGGCCGGCCCGGTCACCCGCACCGTGCTCGACTCCGCCCTGCTGCACGAGGTGATCGGTGGGCACGACCCGCTGGACTCGACCTCGGTCGACCAGCCGGTGCCCCCGCTGGTGGAGGCCGCGCGTCGTGGCGCCGCCGGGGACATGAAGGGGGTCCGGATCGGTGTCGTCAAGGAGCTGACCGGCGAGGGCTACCAGGCCGGGGTGCAGACCCGCTTCGACGAGTCGGTGCGGCTGCTCGTCGACGCCGGCGCCGAGGTCGTCGAGGTGTCCTGCCCCAGCTTCGTGCACGCCCTCGCCGCCTACTACCTGATCCTGCCGAGCGAGGCCTCGTCGAACCTCGCCAAGTTCGACGCGATGCGCTACGGCCTGCGGGTCTACCCCGAGGGCGTGGAGCACCCCAACGCCGAGCAGGTCATGCGGGCCACCCGCGACGCCGGGTTCGGCGACGAGGTCAAGCGCCGGATCATCCTGGGCACCTACGCGCTGTCCAGCGGCTACTACGACGCCTACTACGGCCAGGCGCAGAAGGTCCGCACGCTGATCAGCCGGGACTTCGCCGCCGCCTTCGAGTCCGCCGACGTGCTGGTCTCGCCGACCGCGCCGACCACGGCGTTCCGGCTCGGCGAGAAGCTCGACGACCCGGTGGCGATGTACCTCAACGACATCGCCACGATCCCGGCCAACCTCGCCGGCGTGCCGGGCATCTCCGTGCCGAGCGGGCTGGCCGACGAGGACGGGCTGCCGACCGGCTTCCAGGTCCTGGCGCCCGCCATGGCCGACGACCGGCTCTACCGGGTCGGTGCCGCCCTCGAGGCGGCCCTGCTCGACCGGTGGGGGGCGCCGCTGCTCGACCGGGCGCCGGCCCTGGCAGAGAAGGAGACCGTGCGATGACCACCGCACCCGCGCTGATGTCCTTCGAGGAGGCCCTCGAGCGGTTCGACCCGGTGCTGGGCCTGGAGGTCCACGTCGAGCTGAACACCGCCACCAAGATGTTCTGCGGCTGCCCGACGGAGTTCGGCGCCGAGCCGAACACGCAGGTCTGCCCGACCTGCCTGGGTCTGCCCGGGGCGATGCCGGTCGTCAACGGCAAGGCGGTCGAGTCCGCGATCCGCATCGGCCTGGCGCTGAACTGCCCGATCGCGTCGTGGTGCCGCTTCGCCCGGAAGAACTACTTCTACCCGGACATGCCGAAGAACTTCCAGACGTCGCAGTACGACGAGCCCATCGCCTTCGACGGCTGGACCGAGGTGGAAGTCGACGGAGAGACCTACCGGGTCGACATCGAGCGTGCCCACATGGAGGAGGACACCGGCAAGTCCCTCCACATCGGCACGACCGGCCGGATCCACGCAGCCGACTACTCGCTGCTGGACTACAACCGGGCCGGTATCCCGCTCATCGAGATCGTCACCAAGCCGATCGCCGGCACCGGCGACAAGGCCCCGCTGGTGGCCCGGGCCTACGTGGCCCACCTGCGCGAGCTGCTGCTCGGCCTCGGTGTCTCGGACGTGCGCATGGAGCAGGGGTCGTTGCGCTGCGACGTGAACCTGTCTTTGAAGCCGACCGGCTCGGAGACCTTCGGGACGCGCACCGAGACCAAGAACGTCAACTCGCTGCGGTCGGTCGAGCGGGCCGTGCGCTACGAGATCGGCCGCCAGGCGGCGCGCCTCGCCGACGGCGGGGCGATCGTGCAGGAGACCCGGCACTGGCACGAGGACACCGGGGTCACCACCCCGGGCCGGGAGAAGTCGGACGCGGAGGACTACCGGTACTTCCCCGAGCCGGACCTGGTGCCGGTGGCACCGGACGAGGCCTGGGTGGAGCGGCTGCGCGCCGAGCTGCCCGAGCCACCGCGGGAGCGCCGCGCCCGGCTGCAGAAGGAGTGGGGCTTCACCGACCTCGAGATGCGCGACACCGTGGGCGCCGGCGCCCTCGAGCTCGTCGAGGAGACGATCGCCGCCGGCGCCACGCCGACCGCCGCCCGGAAGTGGTGGCTCGGGGAGATGGCCCGCCGCGCCAACGACCAGGGCGTCGACCTCGCCGCGCTGCCGGTGTCCCCGACGGACGTGGCCCGCGTCCAGGTGCTGGTCGACGAGGGCAAGCTCAACGACAAGCTGGCCCGTCAGGCGCTCGACGGGGTGCTGGCCGGTGAGGGGACTCCCGACGAGGTCGTCGACAAGCGTGGTCTGGCCGTGGTCTCCGACGAGGGGGCCCTGTCGGCGGCCGTGGACCGGGCGATCGAGGGCAACCCGGACGTGGCCGCGAAGATCCGCGACGGCAAGGTCGCGGCCGCCGGTGCGCTGATCGGTGCGGTGATGAAGGAGATGCGCGGCCAGGCCGACGCCGGCCGGGTCCGCGAGCTGATCCTCGCCAAGCTCACCTGAGGGCCACGCGGAGGATACGGTCGTCGGGTCCCGCCGGGTCCCCGCGGCCGTCGCGGTTGCTCGTCGTGACCCACAGGTCGCCGGCGGGGGTGACCACCACCGTCCGCAGCCGGCCGTACTCCCCGACGAAGAAGTCCTGGCGGTCCCCGACGCTGCCGTCGTCGTTCACCGGCACCCGCCACAGCCGCTGCCCGCGCAGGGAGGCCATCCACAGCGACCCGTCTGCGTAGGCCAGCCCCGACGGTGAGGCCTCGGAGGTGCGCCACTGCGCGAACGGGTTGCGGAACCGGTCGATGTCTCCCCGGCCCTCGACCCGCGGCCAGCCGTAGTTGCCGCCCTTCTCGATCCGGTTCAGCTCGTCCCACGTGCTGTCGCCGAACTCGCTGGCCCACAGCCGGTCCTGGTCGTCGAAGGCCAGGCCCTGCACGTTGCGGTGCCCCATCGTCCACACCGGGGAGCCCTCGCGCGGGTTGCCGTCCGCGGGCTCGCCGTCGGGGGTGATCCGCAGGATCTTGCCGGCCAGGGAGTCCGGGTCCTGGGCCAGCTCCGGCTCGCCGACCTCGCCGGTGGAGACGTACAGGTTCCCGTCCGGCCCGAACTCCAGCCGCCCTCCGTCGTGGATCGGCCCCCGCGGGATCCCGTCGAGGACCACCTCCGGCTCCCCGAGCGAGCGCCCGTCGTACTCCATCCGCACGACGCGGTTGTCGCTGTCGGTGGTCAGGTAGACGTAGACCAGCGAGTCCTGCGCGAAGTCGGGGGAGACCTCGATGCCCAGGAGGCCGGCCTCCACGTTGGGTTGCGCGGCGCTCATCCGCCCCACCTCACGCGGCTGCCCGCCGTCTGCCGGGATCGCCAGGATCCGGGTGGAGTCGCGCTCGGTGACCAGCGCCGTGCCGCCGGGCAGGAACGCCACCCCCCACGGGACCTCGAGGTTGCGCGCGACCGTGTCGACCACCCGGGGGCGCACCGGGCCGGCACCCGCGTCCGCGTCGGGTGAGCCGGCGCCGGGTGACGCGTCGGTCCCGCCCGGCTCCGCCGTCCGGGTGGTGGGCTGCGCTGTCGGTGAGCCGGCGCCGAGGTCACCGTCGTCCCCGCTGCCGCAGGCGGTCAGCACGAGCAGGGCGGTCAGGACGGTCGCGGCGGCCTTCATGCCTTCTCAGGCTATGCGGCCGAGCAAGGCGAGCAGCTCGTCGTGCACCGTCTCGGGGTGCTCGAGCTGGAGGAAGTGGCTGCCGGGCAGCTCGTGGTACGTCGCTCCGCGGATCCGCTCGGCGGCGGTCCGCATGTCCTCGGCACTGGCGAGCAGGTCGTAGCGGCCGCCGACGAACGACGTCGGGACCTCGATGTTGCGCAGCGGCACCCGCGGGTGCTCCGCGGCGGCGAGTGCGAGGTGCATGTACCAGTCCACGGGCGTGGTGAGGAACTCCTGCACCGCGCGGCGCACGGCAGGGATCTCCGTGGTGGGAAGCATGAACCCGCTGTGGCTGAGCATCCGGGCGACCGTGTCCCCGACCGGCAGCCGGGACGCGACCGGTGTCAGAGCTCGTCCGGTACGGCGGAGCGCGCGCGTGACCCCGACGGAGATCGGACGTCGGGCCACCCGCGGGATCATCAGCGGCGCGCCCATCGACGAGAACGTCCCGCCGGGCACGCCGGCGACGGCGAAGATCCCGGTGACCCGGCCGGGGTGGAGCGCGGCGAGCTCGAAGGCGGTGTTGACCCCGATCGACCAGCCGGCCACCGCACAGGCGTCGACGCCGGCGTGGTCCATCACGGCGTGGGCGTCCTCGAGGAAGGCGTCGATGCCGACCCGGGAGGGGTCGGCGGGCCGGTCCGAGCCGCCGACACCGCGGTGGTTCCAGCTGACCACCCGCACCCCGGAGCCGGGCCGCAGCAGCGCGGGCCACGCGTAGGGGCTGGTGCCCAGGCCGTTGCACAGCAGCACCGTCGGCCCCTCGCCGTCGTTGGTCCACGCCCGCAGCCGGGTCCCGTCGGCGCTGGTCACGTCGTAGAACCGCAGCGCGAGCGGCGGGGACACCGCGGGCTGCTCGGTCAGGGCAGAGGACATGGCGCAGAGTGTGCCGGACCGGGGTGGGCGCGGGCCGACGAGGGTCGGGGTGCCGGCCGGTCGAGGCGGCCGCCGTCGCCGCTAGGGTCGGACCATGAGCGACTCGCGACCGCTGGTGTGGCTGCCTTTCGACGCGGACGAGCTCGGCTCCCCGCCTGCTGCGCTGCGCTACGAACGGTTCCTCCCCGAGGAGCACGACGTCGTCCCCGCCTCGGTCTCCGAGGTCGAGTTCTACGTGCCGCCGTACCGCTTCTCGCCCTCCGACTACGAGCTGGTCGGGTCGATGCCGCGGCTGAAGGTGGTGCAGACCGTGACCGCGGGCGTGGACCACGCCCGGCCCTACGTGCCCGACGGGGTGCTGCTGTGCAACGGCCGGGGCATCCACGACGCCTCGACCGCGGAGCTGGCGGTGGGGCTGGCCCTCGCCTCGCTGCGCGGCATCCCCGGGTTCGTGCGGGCGCAGGACCGGGGCGAGTGGCGCCCGGTCACCGCACGGTCGCTGGCCGACCGCACCGTGCTGATCCTCGGGTACGGCGCCATCGGCGCGGCCATCGAGGAACGGCTGAGCGGCTTCGAGGTGGACCTGGTCCGCGTGGCGCGGCGGCCCCGGGACGGGGTGCACGGCATGGACGAGCTGGACCGGCTCCTCCCGCAGGCCGACGTGGTCATCCTCATCGTCCCGATCACCGACGAGACCCGCGGCCTGGTGGACCGGGAGTTCCTGTCCCGGATGCGGGACGGCGCTGTGCTGGTGAACGTCGCGCGCGGCCCGGTCGTCGACACCGACGCGCTGGTCGAGGAGCTGGGGACGGGGCGCATCCACGCCGCACTGGACGTGACCGACCCCGAGCCGCTTCCCCCCGGTCACCCGCTGTGGTCGGCGCCGAACCTGCTGGTCAGCCCGCACGTCGGCGGGGCCACCTCCGCGATGTGGCCCCGGGCCTACCGGCTGGTCCGCGCCCAGCTGGAGCGTTTCGCCGCGGGGGAGCAGCTGGCCAACGTGATGACCGGGGCCTACTAGCCCCCGGACGAACGTCGGACCGAAGGGCCCGGCGAAGGAAAGCAGACAAGCCGGTGAGAACGGGACCATCGGCCCAGGAAATCGTGGCGCTTTCAACCAATACTGGTCACGAGGCGCCGGACGGCCGGCACCTCACGGCATTCACAAAGGGACACAGGAGCGCAGAGAACATGGTCAAGGGAAGCGGAAGCAGCAAGACACTCGGGACGCTGGTGGCGATCATCGGTCTGCTCATGATCGTGGCCGGTGGAGCCACCTGGTTCATGGTGCAGGACCAGCTGTCGCAGGCCCAGATCACCGTGGCCGAGGACGCGGACTTCCTCGCCGGGGACGAGGTGGACGGCCCGTTCTCGGCCTACGCCCAGGCACAGGTCATCGACAAGCACGCCCTCGAGGCGACCGGAGGCAAGACCTACGCCCAGCTGGACCGCGAGGACCCGCTGCGCGGCACCGCGATGGACGCCTCCTTCCTGCGGGCGTCGCTGTTCACCTCGGTCGTGGCCTTCGGTGTCGCGCTGATGGCCGTCGGCGTCGGGCTGGCCCTGCTCCTGATCGGGTTCGCCCTCATCTCGGCGGCCGGCGCCGCCAACCGTGCGGCCCAGGTCCGCGGCACCGCCTGAGCACCACGCCCCCGACGGGGCCGGTCCCCTCCGGGGCCGGCCCCGTCGGCGTGTCCGGGGACGTGGCCGGGCGGCACCGATGAGTTCGTGCTCCCGCCGGAGTCGGTAGGTCAGGACGGGCGTCGTCCGGGACGAACGCGGGAGGAGCACGCGATGACGGAGCAGGGACGGTTGCTCATGCTGGTCGGCACCAGGAAGGGGCTGTGGCTCGGCCGTTCCGGCGACGGCCGGAGCTGGCGGTGGGACCCGCCGCGGTTCTCCATGGAGGAGGTCTTCTCCTGCCTGGTCGACACCCGCGGCGACCGTCCGCGGCTGCTGGTCGGATCCGGCTCCCCGCACTGGGGACCGCACGTGTACCGCTCCGACGACCTCGGTGAGACCTGGCAGGAGACCCCGAACGTCCTCACCCTGCCCGCCGGCGAGGACACCGGCGTGCAGCAGGTCTGGCAGCTGTGGCCCGGGGCGGAGTCCGAGCCCGAGGTGGTGTACGCCGGCACCCAGCCCTCGGCCCTGTTCCGTTCGGAGGACCGGGGTGAGACCTTCACGCTGGTCCGGTCGCTGTGGGACCACCCGCACCGCCCGCAGTGGGGCGCCGGGTTCGGCGGACAGGCCATCCACACGATCCTGCCGCACCCGGCCGACCCGGCCAGCATGGCGGTGGCGATGTCGACGGGCGGGGTCTACCGCACCAGCGACGCCCGGGAGACCTGGTCGCCGGCCAACCGGGGGATCGCGGCGGAGTTCATGCCCGAGGGGCAGCAGTACCCGGAGTTCGGACAGTGCGTGCACAAGGTGACCCGCCACCCGGCCGTGCCGGACCGGCTCTTCGCCCAGAACCACGGCGGCGTGTACCGCTCCGACGACGGCGGTGACCGCTGGACGTCGATCGGGGACGGGCTGTCCTCGGACTTCGGGTTCGCGTTGGTGGTCCACCCGCGGGACCCCGACACGGTGTACGTCTTCCCCAACGGTGCCGCCGACTCGCGCTTCCCCCCGGACGCCCGCGCCCTGGTGTGGCGCACGCGCGACGCCGGGGCGTCCTGGGAGGCGCTCGGGGACGGCCTGCCCGAGGGCTTCTACTCCAGCGTGCTGCGCGACGCGATGGCCGCCGACCCGGAGGGCGGGCTCTACCTGGGGTCACGCGCCGGGGACGTGTTCGCCAGCACCGACGGCGGCGACAGCTGGACCGAGGTGCTCTCCCACGTGCCCGACGTGATGGTGGTCCGGGCCGCGGTGGTGTGAGCCGGCGGCCCGGCCGGCCGGCGGCCGGGCTCCGGCCGGGTCAGTTCGGCGGGGGCTCGATCGTCGGCCGGGCCGACCGGGTGGCGCCCACGCTGGCCGCGACCACGCAGCCGACCGCCACCCACTGCAGCGGGGAGAGGAACTCCGCGAGCAGCACCATCGCCGCGAGCGCGGCCGCAGCCGGCTCGAGGCTCATCAGCACGCCGAAGACCCGCGGCGGGATCCGGCGCAGCGCCCGGAGCTCGAAGCTGTAGGGGACCACCGAGGAGAGCAGCCCGACCGCGACGCCGAGGGCGAGGATCTTCGGCTCGAGCAGCGTCGACCCGGCCTCCAGGATCGCGGGCGGTGCCAGGACCACGGCGCCGACGACGCTCGCCACGGCCAGCCCGCTGATCCCCGGCCACCGGCGGCCGGTGCCGGCGCTGAGCAGGATGTAGGCCGCCCACGCCGCACCCGCCAGCAGCGCGAAGAGCACACCGGCCAGCGTCAGGTCTCCCGGCGCGACGCCGAGGACCGCCACGCCGCCCGCCGCGAGCAGCACCCACAGCAGGTCCCGGGGCCGTCGGGAGCCGAGGACCGCGACCGTCAGCGGTCCGAGGAACTCGATGGTGACCGCGATCCCGAGCGGGATCCGGGCGAAGGACTGGTAGATCGCCCAGTTCATCGTCATCAGGCTGACCCCGAAGCCCAGGGCCATCCGCCAGTCCGCGGCCGAGCGTCCCTTCAGCCGGGGCCGGGCGAGGGCGACCAGGATCACCGCCGAGGTGACCAGTCGCAGCCACACCATCGCGGTCGGCGGCACCAGGTGGAACAGGTCCTTGGCGACCGCCGCACCGACCTGCACCGAGACGATGCCGCCGACGACCAGCCAGACCGCCTGGGCCTGGGAGGTGGTCGTCGGCGTTCCGGCCGGTCGGTCCCTCGTGGTCACGCGGGCCACCCTAGACATCGGCTCGCGCCGCCGGGGGGCCGCCGGGAGAGTGAGACACCACGTCGACGTACCCGGGGCGCGGCGTAGTCTCTGGCCATGGCCGAGAGCACCCGCGACCCGCAGAACCCGACCGACATCAAGCCCCGCAGCCGCGACGTCACCGACGGCCTCGAGCGGGCGGCGGCGCGCGGCATGCTCCGCGCGGTCGGCATGGGCGACGAGGACTGGGACAAGCCGCAGATCGGGGTCGCCTCGTCCTGGAACGAGATCACCCCCTGCAACCTCTCGCTGGACCGTCTCGCGAAGGCGGTCAAGAACGGCGTGCACGCGGCCGGCGGCTACCCGCTGGAGTTCGGCACGATCTCGGTCTCCGACGGCATCTCCATGGGGCACGAGGGGATGCACTTCTCGCTCGTGTCGCGCGAGGTCATCGCCGACAGCGTGGAGACGGTGATGATGGCCGAGCGGCTCGACGGGTCGGTGCTGCTCGCGGGCTGCGACAAGTCGCTGCCCGGCATGCTGATGGCCGCGGCCCGGCTCGACCTCGCCTCGGTGTTCCTGTACGCCGGTTCCACCATGCCCGGCAACGTCGACGGCAAGGACGTCACGATCATCGACGCCTTCGAGGCGGTGGGCGCCTGCATCGCCGGCAGGATCAGCCGCGAGGAGGTCGACCGCATCGAGCGGGCGATCTGTCCCGGTGAGGGCGCCTGCGGTGGCATGTACACCGCCAACACGATGGCCTCGATCGCCGAGGCGCTCGGCATGTCGCTGCCCGGCTCCGCCGCCCCGCCGGCGGTCGACCGGCGCCGCGACGGCTTCGCGCACCGCTCGGGCGAGGCGGTGGTGAACATGCTGCGCCACGGCCTCACCGCCCGGCAGATCATGACCAAGGAGGCGTTCGAGAACGCCATCGCGGTGACCATGGCTCTCGGGGGGTCCACCAACGCGGTGCTGCACCTGCTCGCCATCGCGCGGGAGGCCGAGGTCGACCTGACCCTCGACGACTTCAACCGGATCGGTGACCAGGTGCCGCACCTCGGCGACCTCAAGCCGTTCGGCCGGTTCGTGATGAACGACGTCGACAAGGTCGGCGGCATCCCGGTCGTGATGAAGGCGCTGCTCGACGCCGGGCTGCTCCACGGCGACACGCTGACCGTCACCGGGAAGACCATGGCCGAGAACCTCGAGGCGCTCGCTCCGCGCGAGCTCGACGGGGAGATCATCCGCAAGCTCTCCGAGCCGATCCACAAGACCGGTGGCCTCACCGTCCTCAAGGGCTCGCTCGCCCCCGAGGGCGCCGTGGTCAAGACGGCCGGCTTCGACGACGAGGTGTTCGAGGGCACCGCCCGGGTGTTCGACGGTGAGCGGGCCGCGATGGACGCCCTCGAGGCCGGCCAGATCACCGCGGGCGACGTGGTGGTGATCCGCTACGAGGGTCCCAAGGGCGGCCCGGGCATGCGCGAGATGCTCGCGATCACCGGCGCGATCAAGGGAGCCGGTCTCGGCAAGGACGTGCTGCTGCTGACCGACGGACGGTTCTCCGGCGGCACCACCGGGCTGTGCGTCGGTCACGTCGCCCCCGAGGCCGTCGACGGGGGACCGGTCGCGTTCGTCCGCGACGGCGACCGGATCCGTCTCGACGTGGCGAACCGCCGCCTCGAGGTCGACATCGACCCCGCCGAGCTCGAGGCGCGCAAGGACGGCTGGACCCCGCACGAGCCGAAGTACAGCCGCGGTGTGCTCGGCAAGTACGCCAAGGTCGTGCAGTCCGCCGCCCACGGCGCGGTCTGCGGCTGAGCCCCGCCGGCGTCGCCGCGCCGCCGGCGGGGCGACGCGAAGGCGACCAGGATGTGGGATCCGTGGTCCACATGGTGGGACGGGTGGCAGGCTCGATTGACGAGGTGACGAGGGGAGGGCGAAAGTTGTCCCATGCGTTTGGAGATTCTCGTACGCACGCGACGCGTGCGCTGACGGCCGACACGGCCACAGCCGACGCGTCACCCCTCGTTTGCCCATCGGGCCGAGGGGTTTTTTGTTGGGCAAGCGGGACCGAGCAGAGGGAAAGGCGACCATGAGCGAGCAGGGCACCGGCGCGCAGATGACGGGGGCGCAGAGCCTCATCAAGGCACTCGAGAGCGCCGGGGTCGAGCACGTCTTCGGCATTCCGGGCGGCGCGATCCTGCCCGCCTACGACCCGTTGTTCGACTCGGTGAAGGTGCGCCACATCCTCGTCCGCCACGAGCAGGGCGCCGGGCACGCCGCCCAGGGCTACGCCGCCGCGACCGGCAAGGTCGGGGTGTGCATGGCCACCAGCGGGCCGGGCGCGACGAACCTGGTGACCCCGCTCGCCGACGCCTACATGGACTCGGTCCCGATCGTGGCGATCACCGGGCAGGTCGCCAGCGGCGCGATCGGCACCGACGCCTTCCAGGAGGCCGACATCCGCGGCATCACGATGCCGATCACCAAGCACAACTTCCTCGTCACCGACGCCGCCGACATCCCGCACACGATCGCCGAGGCGTTCTACATCGCCTCCACCGGCCGGCCCGGACCCGTCCTCGTCGACGTCTCCAAGGACGCCCTGCAGTCCACGACCACCTTCGAGTGGCCCACCGAGCTGCACCTGCCCGGCTACCGCCCGGTGACGCGCCCGCACGCCAAGCAGGTGCGGGAGGCCGCGCGGCTGCTCCTCGAGGCCAAGCGGCCCGTGCTCTACGTCGGCGGTGGCGTGATCCGCGCCCGGGCCGCCAAGGAGCTGCGCGTGCTCGCCGAGATGACCGGCATCCCCGTCGTGACCACGCTGATGGCCCGCGGCGCCTTCCCCGACAGCCACCCGCAGCACCTCGGCATGCCGGGCATGCACGGCACGGTGGCCGCCGTGGCCGGTCTGCAGCGCAGCGACCTGATCGTGAGCCTCGGTGCCCGCTTCGACGACCGGGTGACCGGCAACCTCGACTCCTTCGCGCCCAACGCCAAGGTGGTGCACGCCGACATCGACCCGGCCGAGATCGGCAAGAACCGGCCCGTGGACGTGCCGATCGTCGGTGACGCCCGCGAGGTGATCGCCGACCTGATCGTCGCCGTGCAGGCCGAGCACGACGCCGGCCACCGGGGCGACCACCAGGTCTGGAAGGACTTCCTCGACGGGGTGAAGGCGAAGTACCCGCTGGGCTACGACGACCCCCAGGACGGCACCCTCGCCCCGCAGTACGTCCTCGAGCGGCTGGGCAGGATCGCCGGACCCGAGGCGGTCTACGTCGCCGGCGTCGGCCAGCACCAGATGTGGGCCACCCACTTCATCGGGTACGAGAACCCCAACACGTGGATCAACTCCGGCGGCCTCGGCACGATGGGGTACTCGGTGCCGGCCGCGATGGGGGCGAAGGTCGCCCGTCCGGAGGCCACGGTGTGGTCGATCGACGGCGACGGCTGCTTCCAGATGACCAACCAGGAGCTGGCCACCTGCGCGATCGAGGGCATCCCGATCAAGGTCGCGCTGATCAACAACTCCTCGCTCGGCATGGTGCGGCAGTGGCAGACGCTGTTCTACAACGAGCGGTACTCCAACACCGACCTGCAGCGCAGTGCCGAGGTCCGGATCCCGGACTTCCCCAAGCTGGCCGAGGCCTACGGCTGCGTGGGGCTGTCCTGCGACCGCGCCGAGGACGTCGACGCGGTGATCCAGAAGGCGATGGAGATCAACGACGTGCCCGTCGTGATCGACTTCCGGGTGCACCGCGACGCGATGGTGTGGCCGATGGTCGCGGCCGGCACGAGCAACGACGACATCAAGTTCGCCCGGGACATGGCTCCGGAGTTCGAGGAGGACGAGCTGTGACCCGCCGCTCCGGCACCGAGCGTCCCGAGACCGAGGAGAACCGATGAGAAGCCCTATGTCAAGCCGCCTCGTTCTGGGTGGCGAGGAAGCGTTGCAGGGCGCGGTGGTTGGCGGGGTCGTAGGAGACGCCGTCTTGCCAGCAGTGCCAGATGATGTGGAGCCAGGCGCGGGCGAGGATGCGGACCGCGTGGGCGTGGTCGTGGCCGCGGGCTCGGGCGCGGTTGTAGTAGTCGGCGGCCCAGGGGTTGGCGTGGCGGCTGTCGGCGGCGAAGTCGACCACGGCGTCGCGGAGTTGTTTGTCGCAGGACCAGCGGAAGCCGACGGCGCGGAGTTTGCCGGACCGTCGGGTCGAGGGAGCAGCGCCGGCGAGGCAGGTCAGCGATTCGGGGGTGGGGAATCGGGCGCGGCAGTCGCCGATCTCGGCGAGGAGTCGGGCTGCACGGACGCGGCCGGCCCTGGGCAGGCTGGTGTAGATGTGGGCGTCGGTGTGCGCGTCGAGCTGTTGGTCGATCTGCTTCTCGAGGGTCTTGATCTGCTCGACCAGAGTGCGCAGGAGCGTCACGTAGCTGGCGGTGATGTGGGCCTGGCTGGTGGCGTGTTCGCCGGTGGCGCCGCGGGGTGCGTCGACCAGGCGCTGGTGCAGCACGGTGGGGTCGACCTTGCCGGGGTAGCCCTGTTTGGCCAGCCAGTCGCCCAGGCGTTTGGGGGTGAGCCAGTCGGCCCGGTCCTGAGTGTCGAAGCGGGTCAGGAACGCCAGGCTGATGGCGGAGTCCAGGTCGCGGAAGAGCCCGACGGCGCCGGGGAAGACGTTGCGAAGGTGCGCGCGGAGCTGGTTGGCGGCCGCGACGCGGTGCTTGACGAGGTCCTTGCGGGCCCGGCACGCGCGGCGCAGCGCGGTGGTGGCCTCGGTGTCGGGGACCAGCGGCCGCAGCAAGCACACCCTGTCCGTCCTGGTCGAGAACAAGCCCGGTGTCCTGGCCCGCATCGCCGGTCTGTTCAGCCGCCGCGGGTTCAACATCGACTCCCTCGCCGTGGGCCCGACCGAGCACCCCGAGGTGTCGCGGATGACGATCGTCGTGAACGTCGAGGAGTCCCCGCTCGAGCAGGTCACCAAGCAGCTGAACAAGCTCGTGGAGGTGATCAAGATCGTCGAGCTCGAGGACTCCGCGGCGGTCACCCGCGAGCTGCTGCTGGTCAAGGTCCGGGCCGACGCCGAGACCCGCGGCCAGGTCCTCGAGACCGTCCAGCTCTTCCGCGCCAAGGTGGTCGACGTGGCCACCGACGCGGTCACGATCGAGGTCACCGGCGACGCCGACAAGCTCGAGGCGTTCCTGCGGGTCCTCGAGCCGTTCGGCGTGCGCGAGCTCGTCCAGTCCGGGATGGTCGCGGTCGGCCGTGGCAGCCGGTCGATCACCGACCGGACCCTGCGACCAGTGCCCGTCCCGGCCCCACCCGCGGCGGTCTAGCGTCCGCCGTACCCCCTGTAACGCGGGGTTATGGACGCAGAACACGCGGCATGACCCTTGTCAACCGTCCACAGCACCGCACCAGATGACGCACAACCAACGAAGGAGAGCCCACCGTGGCTGAGATGTTCTACGACGACGACGCCGACCTGTCCGTGATCCAGGGCCGCAACGTGGCGGTACTCGGCTACGGCAGCCAGGGACACGCCCACGCGCTGTCCCTGCGTGACTCCGGCGTCGACGTGCGCGTCGGACTGCCCGAGGGCTCCAAGAGCCGCGCGAAGGCGGAGGCCGAGGGCCTACGTGTCGTGACGCCGTACGAGGCGTGCGAGGAGGCCGACCTGGTCATGATCCTGGCCCCCGACCACGTGCAGCGCAACCTCTACAAGGAGGCCGTCGAGCCCAACCTCGTCGAGGGAGACGCGCTGTTCTTCGGCCACGGCTTCAACATCCGCTTCGGCTACATCACCCCGCCCGAGGGAGTCGACGTGGCGATGGTCGCGCCGAAGGGCCCGGGGCACCTGGTGCGCCGCGAGTACGCCGAGGGACGCGGCGTCCCGGTCCTCGTCGCCGTCGAGGAGGACGCGACCGGCAAGGCCTGGGAGCTCGCGCTGTCCTACGCCAAGGCGATCGGCGGCCTGCGCGCCGGCGGCATCAAGACCACTTTCACCGAGGAGACCGAGACCGACCTGTTCGGCGAGCAGGCGGTGCTCTGCGGCGGCGTCTCCCAGCTGGTGATGAAGGGCTTCGAGACCCTGACCGAGGCCGGCTACCAGCCCGAGGTGGCCTACTTCGAGTGCCTCCACGAGCTGAAGCTGATCGTCGACCTGATGTACGAGGGCGGCATCGCCAAGCAGCGCTGGTCGGTCTCCGACACCGCGGAGTACGGCGACTACGTGTCCGGTCCTCGCGTCGTCGACGACTCGGTCAAGCAGAACATGCAGGCCGTGCTCGAGGACATCAAGAACGGCAGTTTCGCCAAGCGGTTCATCGACGACCAGGACGCCGGGGCGCCGGAGTTCAAGCGGCTCCGCGCCGAGGGGGAGCAGCACCCGATCGAGACGACCGGGCGCGAGCTGCGCAAGCTGATGAGCTGGGTGAAGTCGCACGACGCCGACTACACCGAGGGCACCGCCACCCGCTGACCGCCTACCGGGGCATGCAGGCGGCCTGTCGCATCCCACGGTCCCGTGGGAAGCGACAGGTCGCCGTCGGGGACGCCGGCCCGGTTTGAGGGACGGTCCCCAGGGCATCACCCCACCCGTGCAGACCTTCCTCCCGTACCCCGACTTCGAGCGGTCCGCGCGGAGCCTGGACCTCAAGCGGTTGGGCAAGCAGCGCGTCGAGTGCATCCAGGTGGTCCGCGGCCTGACGCGGCCGGGCTACGGCTGGCGCAACCACCCGGCCGTGCTGATGTGGAAGGGCTTCGAGGAGGCACTCGGCCGCTATGCGTTCACCTGCTGCGAGGTCTGGACCGAGCGCGGGTTCGCCGACAGCTGCGCGGCGACGATCGGCCAGGACCTGGCGGCGGCGGGCGTGACGCACGTCCGCACCCAGGGCGAGCTCGCCGACACCGGCGCCCTGCCGTGGTGGTTGGGCGACCCGGCCTTCCACCGCAGCCACCAGTCGTCGCTGGTGCGCAAGGACTCCGAGCACTACCGCCCCCGGTTCCCCGACGTCGCCGACGACCTCGACTACGTCTGGCCGGTAAGACGGGCGGGGTGACCGGGCCGGGGAGCCGCTGAGACGGACCGGTCCCATCGGGTAGAGTGCATGCCCGGGCACAGCGTCGTGCACGGCCGCCCTCGCGCACCGCGAGAGGCAGGGCCCACCGCTGCCGACTCACCACATCGAGGACAGAACCCGTGAGCAAGCCCGTCGTACTCATCGCCGAAGAGCTGAGCCCCGCCACCGTCGACGCGCTCGGACCCGACTTCGAGATCCGGCACTGCAACGGAGCGGATCGCGCCGAGCTGCTGCCGGCGATCGCCGAGGTCGACGCGATCCTGGTCCGCAGCGCCACCAAGGTCGACGCCGAGGCGCTCGCCGCGGCCCGGCGGCTGAAGGTCGTCGCCCGTGCCGGTGTCGGGCTCGACAACGTCGACGTCCGGGCGGCGACCCAGAACGGCGTCATGGTGGTCAACGCGCCGACCTCCAACATCGTCTCCGCCGCGGAGCTCGCCGTCGGGCTGATGCTCGCCGCGGCACGCCACATCGCACCGGCCAACGCGTCGCTGCGCAACGGCGCGTGGAAGCGCAGCAGGTACACCGGCGTGGAGCTGTACGAGAAGACCGTCGGCATCGTCGGTCTCGGCCGGATCGGCGTGCTCGTCGCCCAGCGGCTCAGCGCCTTCGGCATGAAGGTGATCGCCTACGACCCCTACGTCCAGGCCGGGCGCGCCGCGCAGATGGGCGTCCGCCTCGTCACCCTCGACGAGCTGCTCGCCGAGTCGGACTTCATGTCCGTGCACCTGCCGAAGACCCCCGAGACCCAGGGCCTCATCGGCGAGGAGGAGCTGGCCAGGGTCAAGCCGCACCTGATCCTCGTCAACGCGGCCCGCGGTGGCATCGTCGACGAGCACGCGCTGTACGTCGCGCTCAAGGAGGGTCGCCTCGGCGGCGCCGGCCTCGACGTGTTCGCCAGCGAGCCGTGCACCGACAGCCCGCTGTTCGAGTTCGAGAACGTGGTCGCCACCCCGCATCTGGGCGCCTCCACGGACGAGGCCCAGGAGAAGGCCGGCGTCGCGGTGGCGAGGTCGGTGCGGCTCGCGCTGAGCGGGGAGCTGGTCCCCGACGCCGTCAACGTCCAGGGCGGCGTGATCGCCGAGGACGTGCGCCCCGGCATCCCGCTGGTGGAGAAGCTGGGGCGGGTCTTCACCGCGCTGGCCGGCGAGGTCGCCCAGCAGCTCGACGTCGAGGTCCGCGGCGAGATCACGCAGTACGACGTCAAGGTGCTCGAGCTTGCCGCCCTCAAGGGACTGTTCAGCGACGTGGTCGAGGAGCAGGTCTCCTACGTCAACGCACCGCTGTTCGCCGCCGAGCGTGGCGTGGCCGTCCGGCTGGTGACCGACCCCGACAGCCCCGACCACCGCAACCTGATCACCCTGCGCGGCACGCTGGCCGAGGGACGGCAGCTGTCCGTGTCGGGCACGCTGGTCGGCATCGCCCAGAAGGAGCGCCTCGTCGAGGTGAACGGCTACGACGTCGACATCGAGCCGACGCAGCACCTCGCGTTCTTCCGCTACACCGACCGCCCGGGCATGGTCGGCACGGTCGGCCAGATCCTCGGCCAGGCGGAGGTGAACATCGGCGGCATGCAGGTCGCCCGGGACGCCAAGGGCGGGCACGCCCTGGTCGCGCTGTCGGTGGACTCTGCCATCTCGGCCGAGGTGCTCGAGGAGATCCGGACGGCCATGGACGCCGAGGCGGTCTGCGCGGTCGACCTGAGCGAGTAGCAGCCGCGGGCTGAGCCCCGTCGACACCGGTCCCGCCACCGGTGCCGGCGGGGCTCTCGCCGTCGCCGGGTCGCGGACTTGTCGACGGGCGGGACCCTTCGTCGAGAAGTCCGTCGCAGGCCCACCGGAGGTCGCTCGACGTTCACCTGGCCCCCCGAGAGTCCTGGCTGTCCCCGGAGCACCGGGCACACCAGAACTCATGGAGGATCTTTCGTGAACAACCACCTCATCACCGCTGCCGCCGTCTGCGGGCTCCTCGTGGGCTCGGCCGGTGTCGCCGCTGCGGCCAACGGCCCGATGGCGTTCGAGCCGGTCGACGGGTCCGCCTACGGCCAGCAGAGCACGGACTGGACCGAGCCGCTTCTCGCGCCGGAGGGCTTCTCCCAGGAGCTGGTCGCCGACGAGACCGTGCTCGACATCTTCGGCCAGGGTGTCGACGACCTCACCGACATGAACACCGTCAACGAGACCGGCCCGCGCGCGGGCCGGTACCTCCTCCGCACCCACGAGGTGGGCTCCAACGGCGCCGTGTCCGTCGTGGACCTGGCGACGGGAGAGGCCCATGTGGTGGCGCAGGACCCCGGCTTCCGGCGCCTGGACGGCATCCGCTGGACGCCCTGGGGCACTGTGCTCTTCGCCGAGGAGACCGCCGGCGGCCGGCTGTTCGAGGCCACCTTCGACGCCCGGCGCCCCTTCAGGCAGATGGAGTGGGCCGAGCGCCCGCAGGTCGGTGCCCTCCGGCACGAGGGGATCGGCGCCACCAACGACGCCGTCTACGTGGTCGACGAGCTCAACGGCGGCTCCCTCTACAGGTTCGTGCCGGCCAGGCGTGGTGACCTGTCCGAGGGTCGGCTGTACGCGCTGAGGCTGACCGGGCTCACGGACGCGGAGCAGAAGTGGAGCCCTGCCACCTACACCGACAAGGTCGGGGCCTTCGAGTGGGTGGCACTCGACATGGACCAGGTCGTCGTCGACGCCGACGCGGCCGCCGACGCCGTGAACGCCACCGAGTTCGGCCGCCCCGAGGACGTCGAGACGATCGGCCGGATGCTCTACGTCGCGAACACCTCCGAGGACCGCGTCGTGCGGATCGACCTGGACAAGCAGGTGCTGAGCAGCTTCGTGCACGCCGGCGACAACGTGCCGCTCGAGGACCGCGCGGCCGGTGTCACCGGCTTCAACGGCCCGGACAACCTCGCCGCGGGCCCGGACGGCCGCCTGTGGGTCGTCGAGGACAACGTGCCCAGCGACATCTGGGTCACCCAGCCCGACGCCGACCGGGACGGTGCCGCCGACGCAGTGGAGCTGTTCGCCTCGCTGAGGGATCCGGGTGCGGAGATCTCCGGCATCTACTTCGGCAAGGACCCGCAGACGTTGTTCTTCAACGTCCAGCACCCCGCGAAGGAGCTCGCCGACGGCACCTGGGCGGTCACCCGGCGCTGACGCGTCGACGACCAGGTCTGCTTCGAAGAGCGCCGCCGCGTCCCGGACCACGCATCCGGGGCGCGGCGTCGTACGGCGGTCGCGCATCGACGTACCGCCGACTTCGCGAGGGCTGTGGACGCTTCGCGAGGGGTGTGCCGCGTGTTCTGCGGCCATAACCCCGCGTTACATAGGGGGTCAGCGCTTGGCGGCGATGAGGACGGCGGCGTCGTCGGCCACCATCACCTCGACGGTGGTGAAACGCTCGTCGGTCAGCCACTGCTCGCGGAGCACGTCGACGCGCCCGTCGAAGATCGGGGGCCAGGACGGGCAGGGTGTGAAGTCGTCGAGGACCACGACGCCGCCCGGCTCGACGAGGTCGACGACGGTGTCCGGGCCGCTGTTCTTGGGCTCCTTGGCGTCGAGGAACAGCAGGGAGAAGGGGCCCCGGTCCGACAGCGTGGACCAGTCGGCGGCGACCACCTCGACCTGGGGGTCGTCGGTGAAGATCTCGGCCGCCGCCTCGGCGAGGGTGGCGTCGAGCTCGGCGGTGAGGATGCGGGCGCCCTCCCGCATGCCGCTGCGCAGCCACGCCGTGCCCACCCCGCACCCGGTGCCGAACTCCGCGAGAGTCCCGGTCCGGGTGGCCGCGAGCGTGGCCAGGAGCCGGCCCGTCTCGTTGCGGCAGAACGACACGTAGCCGCTGCGCCGGGATACGTCGAAGGCGCGTTCGACGGGGGTCGGCAGCTCCAGGGGTGCGCTCATGCCTGCAGTGTGCCAAACGGGCTCGGGCGGTCCGGCCCGCGGGAACCCGTCTCACATGTTGGGAAGTCTTGTGAATGGGCGCACATGCGGCGGCGAAGCCCACCTATGCTGGTGCGCATCATGCGGAGCTTCTTCGTACTCATCAGCCGCCGCGGCGGGGCCTGTTAAGTAAGGCCACCTCGCCGCGGTGTTCGGCGTTGTCTGGCCCTACGAAGAACCTCCGCAGCGAGAAACACGAAGAGCGCATCACCTGCACCCACGTCCCGAGATCTCCTCGCAGCAGCGCAACCCGCACTCGAGGATCGAGTCTCGTCGGCTCGCAGCGGAGCCCGGTCAGCGTTGACCGACATCAAGCCGATCGCGCCACGGTCACCCCGTGAGATCCGCTGCAGCACCTCATCGAAGACAACACGCGCGCCGACCTCCGGCGCCATCGATCCTTGGAGCAGTGCCATGTACGACATGTATCCCGAGTGGGGACCGGCCCGTCACCGCGACTACGAGGACAACGGGACGGCCCTGCAGTCGGTCCAGTCCGGTCTCGACCTCAGAGACAACGGCGGCCAGCGGCCCGACGACAACTAGAGTCCCGCTTCATGACGCAGTCCCTCAAGCTCGCCGTGATCCCCGGCGACGGCATCGGTCCGGAGGTCACCGCCGAGGCACTCAAGGTGCTCGAGCAGGTGACCCCGGCCGATGTGAAGATCGAGCCCACCCGCTACGACCTCGGAGCGGAGCGCTACCTCGCGACCGGCGAGGTGCTGCCGGACTCGGTGCTCGCCGAGATCGAGCAGCACGACGCGATCCTGCTCGGTGCGGTGGGCGGCAAGCCCGGTGACCCGAACCTGCCGCCGGGGATCCTCGAGCGAGGGCTGCTGCTGCGCCTGCGTTTCGCGCTCGATCACTACGTGAACCTGCGCCCGTCGCGGATCTTCCCCGGCGTGAGCTCCCCGCTGGCCGACCCGGGGGAGGTCGACTTCGTGGTCGTCCGCGAGGGCACGGAAGGCCCCTACGTCGGCAACGGAGGCTCGCTGCGCGTCGGCACCCCGGCCGAGATCGCCACCGAGGTGAGCGTCAACACGGCCTTCGGCGTGGAGCGGGTCGTCCGGGACGCCTTCGCCCGGGCCGCCCGCCGCCCGCGCAAGAAGCTCACCCTGGTCCACAAGACCAACGTGCTGGTCCACGCCGGCGCGGTCTGGTCGCGCCTCGTCGACGAGGTCGCCGCCGACTTCCCCGACGTCAGCGTGGACTACCTCCACATCGACGCGGCCACGATCTTCATGACCACCGACCCGGCGCGGTTCGACGTGATCGTCACCGACAACCTGTTCGGCGACATCATCACCGACCTCGCCGCCGCGGTCACCGGCGGCATCGGCCTCGCGGCGAGCGGCAACGTCAACCCCGACCGCACCGCACCGAGCATGTTCGAGCCGGTGCACGGCTCGGCCCCCGACATCGCCGGCCAGCAGAAGGCCGACCCGACCGCGGCGATCCTGTCCGTCGCCCTGATGCTGGACCACCTCGGCCTCGAGGACGCCGCCCGCAGGGTGGAGGAGGCCGTCGTGGCCGACCTCGCCGCCCGTGGCGCCGGTCCCGCCCGCCGTACCTCCGAGGTCGGCGACGCGATCGCGGCACGAGTATCGGGCTGACCGCCTCCAGGGCGGCTCGGTCGTGAGTCGGTGACCCGTCCCGGCCGGCCGGGTCGCCGTCGTCACCTCCGCCGCCCGAGTTAGGTACCGTGCACCCCATGGACAGCGCATCCCGAGAAGGCTCCCTGCAGATCGAGGTCACCCCCGCAGCCCGTCCGGTCGACGAGGCCCGGCTGACGGAGATCCTCGCGAACCCCGGTTTCGGCGTGCACTTCACCGACCACATGTTCGTGGCCGAGTGGACGCCCGACCGGGGCTGGCACGACGCCCGGATCACCGCCTACGCGCCCGGTCTCCCTGGACCCGGCCACCGCGGTGCTGCACTACGCGCAGGAGATCTTCGAGGGGATGAAGGCCTACCGGCACGCAGACGGGTCGGTGTGGACGTTCCGTCCCGAGGAGAACGCGGCGCGGATGGTGCGCTCCTCCCGCCGGCTGGCGCTGCCCGAGCTGCCGGTCGGTGACTTCGTGGCAGTCCGTCGACGCACTGGTCCGCGCCGACGAGCGCTGGGTCCCGGAGGCGGAGGGGGAGAAGAGCCTCTACGTCCGGCCGTTCATGTTCGCCTCGGAGAAGTTCCTCGGGGTGCGCCCCTCGCAGCACGTCACCTACATGGTGATCGCATCGCCGGCCGGGGCCTACTTCGCCAAGGGCCTGAAGCCGGTGAGCATCTGGCTCAGCGAGGAGTACTCCCGCGCGGCCGTCGGCGGCATGGGCGCGGCGAAGACCGGCGGCAACTACGCCAGCTCGCTGGTCGCCCAGCAGGAGGCCATCGACCACGGCTGCGACCAGGTCGTCTTCCTCGACGCGGTCGAGCGCCGCTGGGTCGAGGAGCTCGGCGGGATGAACCTCTACTTCGTCCACGACGACGGCACGATCGTCACCCCGGAGCTGTCCGGCACGATCCTCGAGGGGATCACCCGGTCCTCGATCATCGAGCTGTGCCGGCAGCAGGGCTGGAAGGTCGAGGAGCGCAAGGTTCTCCGTCGACGAGTGGCGCGACGGCGTGGCCTCCGGCCGGATCACCGAGGTCTTCGCCTGCGGTACGGCGGCCGTGGTGACGCCTGTGGGCACGCTGAAGTGGCGTGGCGGCGAGGTCGGCACCGGCGACGACATCGGCCCGGTCACCCAGCAGGTCCGTCGCGCGCTCGTCGACATCCAGTACGGCCGCGCCGAGGACACCTTCGGCTGGATGCACCGGGTGCTCTGACCGGGACCGCCGGGGCAGCGTCCACCGCCCGGGTCCGCCGACCGGCTCAGACCGGCAGCGTCTCGAGCGCCTCGACCGCCTCGGTCATCCGGCGGGGCAGCACCGTGACGCCGGGTGAGGTCCGCCGCGGCCCCGCCGCCCGCGGCGACCGAAGGTCGGGAAGCGGCGTCGCGCAGGGCGACCGGGCCGTCGCGGCGGCGCGGGGACCCGGTCCGCGTCGGTGGGCACGGCGAGCACGGCCGCCCGCGTCGGGAAGGCGTGCACGGCCCGCACCCAGCTCTCGACGGGCAGGTCCGCGCCCGACGTAGACGACGGGCAGGCCGCGCGCCGGGCGATGGTGGCGAAGGCGAGGGCGCCGAGCTCGTGCAGCGACGGCGCGGCAGCGCCGACCACGACCCGCGGGCCCCGTCGGCACGTCGCCGGCCGCGGCGAACGACTGCGAGAGGCGTCGCATCACCGCGTGGGCTGGCGGCGTGCTCGCCGGCCACGTCCACCCAGCCGTCGGCCCAGGCCTCCCCGAGCGCGCGCAGGGCAGGCAGCAGCCAGTCGTCGGCGACGGTCTCGAAGGGCCCGAAGGCGAAGGCCCGCTCCAGCACCGGCTCCACGGCCACGGGGTCCACGCACCGCCGCCGCCTCGAGGAACTCCTCGGTCAGCTGCTCGCCGCTCGCCGCTCCGGCAGTGCGGTACGGCGGACGCCCGACCGTCCGGTGGGCCGGCGGCGGCGAGTGACCTCGCCGCTGCGCGGCGACGGCGCGGGGACCAGCCGTCCTCGACCAGGCGGCGCATCGTCGTGAGCACGCCGATCGCCTGCGTCGTCGTAGAGCCGGTACCCGCCGTCGGTGCGGTGCGGGCTGACGACGTCGTAGCGCCGCTCCCAGGCGCGCAGAGCACCGCCTCGGAGACGCCGACGCGGAGCGGCCGCCTGCTTGATGGTGAACATGACCCGGCCAGCCTAGACCCTCGACAGACGCCTGACAAACCTTGGACAAGCATTTGACAGCATGGGTCTCCCGTGGCTACCTTCGCTCGTGGGGGCCGGGTCCACGCAATGCGCCCCGGTCGGGGGGTCACGCACCCGCACGAGTCGCCGCTCCGCCGGTCCTCCCTGACATGCCGGCGGAGCGGCGTCCTCCCCGGACCGCGCGGCCGCACCGGCCGACGCGCCTGTCGCCGGGACGCCGGCCACCCGGCTCGGTTACCGTGGTGAGGTGAGCGCCACCAGACCCCAGCCGGTCGCCGCCCTCCGGGCTCCGTGTGGGCAACTACCGGCTGCTCGCCAAGATCGGCGAGGGCGGCATGGGCGTGGTGCACCTCGCTCAGGCCGAGGGCCCCGGGGGCCGCGTCGCGCTGAAGGTGCTGCGCCCGCACGTCGTCGGTGACGACGAGGCCCGCGCGCGCCTCGCCCGGGAGGTCGCCTCGCTGCGACGGGTGCGCAGCCCGCGGGTCGCCGAGGTGCTCGACGCCGACCCCTGGGGCGAGACACCGTTCGTGGCCACCCGCTACGTTCCCGGCCTCTCCCTGCACGAGCACGTGCGTCAGGAGGGACCGGTCCGCGGCGAGGACCTGCGCCACCTCGCCGCCGGGCTGGCAGAGGCGATGCTCGCCGTCCACTCCGTCGGGGTGCTGCACCGCGACATCAAGCCCTCCAACGTGCTGCTCGAGGGACGCTCGCCGGTGCTCATCGACTTCGGCCTGGCCCGGCTCGCCGACGACCCGCGGCTCACCGTGACCGGCTGGCTGCTCGGCACGCCCGGCTACCTCGCCCCGGAGATCCTCTACGGCGAGGAGGCCACCACCGCCTCCGACGTGCACTCCTGGGCCGCGACCGTCGTGTTCGCCGCGACCGGCCGGCCGCCGTTCGGCCGCGGACCGGCGATGGCGATCATGGACCGGGTGCGCCGCGGCGAGCACGACCTGAGCGGTGTGGCCACCGACCTCCTCCCGTTGCTGCGCAGCGCCCTGGCGCCCGAGCCCGCCGACCGTCCGACACTGCCGACGGCTCTCGCCTTGCTCCGCCCGTCACCCGCCGCGCCCCGCGGTCCGTGGCGCCGGGCGGTGGACCACCCCACCGTGCCGCTGGCGCTCGCCACCGCGACCACGGACGAGGAACCCACCGACCGGCTTCGACGCCGACCGGCGCACCGCCCACCTTCGCGAGACCGTCGCGGTTGCCGAGACCCTGGCGCAGGGCCCGCCCGCCACCACGCCGTACACCGCCGTCTCCCAGGCCCGCACGGACGCCGTACCTGCAGCCGGCGCCGGCCGCGCTCCGACGTGGCGGCCGACTGGAGACCGCCTCCGGCACGGGACCCCCCGGCTGCAGCGCGGGCTGCTCCTCGCCGGTCTCTTCGCTCGTGGTGACGCTCGGCTTCGCCCTGGCGCCGTACCTCAGCCTGGTCGCCCTCGCCGCCGCCGCGCTCGCCGTGCGCACCTGGTCGTGGACCACCGAGGCGGCGCGGGAGCGGGCGTCGGCGACGCGGTCGCCGCCGGTGGTACGACGGGCCGCTCGCCGCCGCGACGACGCCGTGGTACCTGCTCGTGGCGACCGGGGGCACCCTCGCCCTGGTGCTGTGGTCGGCGGCGGTCACGTTCCTCGCCGGCCTCGGGCTGCTGCTGTTCCGGGCACCGCTGGAGCCCAGTCTGCTCACGATGGGGGCGGTCCTGGCCTTCACCGCCTGGTGGGGCCCGGGCGGGCGCCGGGTCCGGCGACCGACCCGGGGCCTGCTGCTGCGCGCCACCCGCTCCCCGGTCGTGGGCTGGCTGGCGGTCGGTGTGATGGCGGTGGCGGCCGCGGGCGTCGGCTACCTGCTTCTGTCGCGCAACGGGGTCACGCTGGGAGCCCGCAGCCCGGGGCCCGCCGTGGCGGCCCGGGACCCTCCTCGGCGACCTGGCCCGGCTCCTGTGAGCGGACCGGATGCCGGCCGGCCGGCCTGTCGAGCGCACCGGGCGTGAGCGGACCGGATGACGAGACGAGGTGCCACGGGCTGGGCTCGGTCTGGCAGACTCGACGCGTGACCTGCAGCCGATCATTATCAGCTAGCGCGCCGAGCCCCCGCCCGGTGCGCTGACCTCTCGTTGACACGGGAGGTTTTTTTGTTGCCCCACCCGCCCGACCGCGACGTCCCGAGGAACCCCACGATGAGCACACCCGGCAGCACCACCGGCGACTTCCACGTCTACGACACGACGCTGCGCGACGGCGCCCAGCAGGAGGGCCTGAACCTCTCCGTCGCCGACAAGCTGACCATCGCACGGCAGCTCGACGGCCTCGGGGTCGGCTACATCGAGGGCGGGTGGCCCGGCGCGAACCCGAAGGACACCGAGTTCTTCCGGCGTGCCCGCGACGAGCTCGACCTGCGAGCACGCGCAGCTCGCCGCCTTCGGCGCCACCCGGCGGGCCGGGATGAAGGCCGCCGACGACCCGCTCGTCGCCGCGCTGCGCGACAGCGGCGCCGGCGTGGTCACCCTCGTCGCCAAGGCGCACGACCGGCACGTCGAGCTCGCGCTGCGCACCACGCTCGAGGAGAACCTCGCGATGGTCCGCGACACCGTCGAGCCACCTGCGCGCCGAGGGGCAGCGGGTCTTCCTCGACGCCGAGCACTTCTTCGACGGCTACCGCGCCAACCGCGACTACGCGCTCGAGGTGCTCCGGGTGGCCGCCGAGGCCGGCGCCGAGGTCGCGGCGCTGTGCGACACCAACGGCGGCATGCTCCCGCCCTGGGTCGCCGACGTGGTCGACGACGTCATCGCCGCGACCGGCGTACGGGTCGGCATCCACTGCCACAACGACACCGGCTGCGCGGTGGCGAACACGCTGGCCGCCGTGGACGCCGGCGCCACCCATGTCCAGGGCACGCTGAACGGCTACGGCGAGCGCACCGGCAACGCCGACCTGGTCTCGGTCGTCGCCAACCTGGAGCTGAAGCTCGGCCGCCAGGTGCTCCCGACCGGGCACCTCAGGGAGGCCACCCGGATCGCCCACGCCGTCGCGGAGGTCACGAACTTCCCGCCGGCCTCGCGCCAGCCCTACGTGGGCTTCAGCGCCTTCGCCCACAAGGCAGGGCTGCACGCGAGCGCGATCAAGGTCGACCCGAACCTGTACCAGCACATGGACCCGATGCTCGTCGGCAACGACATGCGGCTGCTGGTCTCCGACATGGCCGGCCGGGCCAGCATCGAGCTCAAGGGCAAGGAGCTCGGCTTCGACCTCGGCGCCGACCGGGACCTCGTCACCCGGATCACCAACCGGGTCAAGGAGCTGGAGTCGCGGGGCTACACCTTCGAGGCCGCGGACGCCTCCTTCGAGCTGCTCCTCGTGGAGGAGGTCGAGGGAGCGCGCCCGTCGTACGTCGACGTCGAGTCCTGGCGCGTGATCACCGACTCCACGCCCGAGCGACGAGGCGGTCTCGGAGGCGACGATCAAGCTGCGCGCCGGCGGCGCGCGGATCATCACCACCGCCGAGGGCAACGGCCCGGTCAACGCCCTCGACCAGGCGCTGCGCGAGGCGATCGGCCAGGCGTACCCCGAGGTCGCCAAGTTCGAGCTGATCGACTACAAGGTGCGCATCCTGGACCAGGGCCACGGCACCGACGCGGTGACCCGGGTGCTCATCGAGACCAGCGACGGGACCTCCTCCTGGGTCACCGTCGGCGTGGGTCACAACGTGATCGAGGCGTCGTGGGGCGCGCTGCTCGACGCGGTGACGTTCGGCCTGCGCCGCCACGGGGAGCAGCCGCAGTAGTCCACACCCTGGACCTCCGCCGTGACCGGGCCGATGTGTGGCACGGTGCCGCCGGCGGGGGCAGCCGTACGACGACCGGAGAACGAGCCGATGAGCGACAGCCAGGCGCACAAGATCCTGCTGACCGAGGACGAGATGCCTCGCCGTTGGTACAACGTCCTGCACGACCTGCCGACCCCGCCGCCCCCGCCGCTGCACCCGGCCACCGGCCAGCCCATCGGCCCCGAGGACCTGTCGGCGCTGTTCCCGATGGACCTGATCCGGCAGGAGGTCGCCACCGAGCAGTTCGTCGACATCCCCGACGAGGTGCTCGACGTGTACCGGCTGTGGCGGCCCAGCCCGCTGCACCGGGCGCACCGGCTGGAGCGGGCGCTCGAGACGCCGGCGCGGATCTACTACAAGTACGAAGGGGTCTCGCCGGCCGGCTCGCACAAGCCGAACACCGCCGTACCCCAGGCCTTCTACAACGCCAAGGCCGGCATCGAGAAGCTGACCACGGAGACCGGTGCGGGCCAGTGGGGGACGTCCCTGGCCTTCGCCTGCGCGCAGTTCGGTCTCGAGTGCGAGGTCTGGCAGGTGCGCGCCTCCTACGACCAGAAGCCCTACCGCCGGATGATGATCGAGACCTTCGGCGGGACCGTGCACCCGAGCCCGTCGGACCTGACCGAGTCGGGTCGGGGGATCCTCGCCGAGCACCCCGACTCGACCGGCTCGCTGGGCATCGCGATCAGCGAGGCGGTGGAGATGGCCGCCCAGGACCCGACCACCAACTACGCCCTCGGCAGCGTGCTCAACCACGTGCTGCTGCACCAGACGATCATCGGCGAGGAGGTGCTGCTGCAGCTGGCGAAGGCCGGGGAGTCCGCCGACGTGCTGATCGGCTGCACCGGTGGCGGCTCCAACTTCGCGGGCCTGGCATTCCCCTTCCTCCGGGAGAGGTGGGCCGGGCGGACGGCGCCGACCGTGCGCGCCGTGGAGCCGGCCGGCTGCCCCTCGCTGACCCAGGGCACCTACGCCTACGACTTCGGCGACACCGCAGGCATGACGCCGTTGATGAAGATGCACACCCTCGGCCACGACTTCGTGCCCGACCCGATCCACGCCGGCGGGCTGCGCTACCACGGGATGAGCCCGCTGGTCAGCCACCTGTATGAGGAGCAGGAGATCGAGGCGGTCGCCAAGCAGCAGACCGAGGCGTTCGCCGCGGGGGTGCTGTTCGCGCGCGCCGAGGGCATCGTGCCCGCGCCCGAGGCCACGCACGCACTCGCCGAGGCCGTCGACGAGGCACGACGCTGCCGGGAGAGCGGCGAGGAACGCGTCCTCGTGGTGGCGCTGTCCGGACACGGCCACCTCGACCTGCCCGCCTACGACGCCTACCTGTCGGGGGCGGTCGTCGACCACGGCTGGGAGGACGACGACCTCAAGGAGTCGGTGGCCCAGGCGCTGTCGCGGCTGCCGGTGGTGTCATGACGCCGCGCGGCCAGTAGCGTCTGCGCCATGGCCGACCTCCACGACCTCACCGCGCTCGAGCAGGCCCAGGCGATCTCGAGCGGCGAGGTCTCCGCGGTCGAGCTCGTGCAGCACTACCTCGACCGGGTGGACCGGCTGTCGGAGCAGGTCGGCGCGTTCGTCACCGTCACCGGCGAGCTGGCCCTCACCCAGGCCGGGCTCGCGCCCACGAGGATGCGCGACGGCGCGAGCTCGCCGCTGTACGGCGTCCCCACCGCCATCAAGGACCTGACGATGACCGCCGGCGTGCGCACCACGTTCGGCTCCGCGGCGTTCGCCGACTTCGTGCCCGACGCCTCCGACGAGGTGGTGCTGCGGCTCGAGGGGGCCGGCATGCTGAGCCTGGGCAAGACCAACGCCCCGGAGTTCGGCGCGCCCTGCTACACCGAGCCCGCCGTCGCCCCTGCCGCCCGCACGCCCTACGACCTCGACCGGATGGCGGGCGGCTCCAGCGGGGGTGCGGCCGCCGCCGTCGCCGCGGGGCTCGTCCCGGTCGCCCACGGCTCCGACGGTGGCGGGTCCATCCGGATCCCGGCGAGCTGCTGCGGTCTCTACGGGCTGAAGCCGAGCCGGGGCCGGGTCAGCGCCGGCCCGGTGTACGGCGAGCCGATCGGGCTGAGCACCCACGGCCCGCTGGCGCGGAACGTCCGGGACGCGGCGGCCATGCTCGACGCGATGGCGGGGCCCGCGACCGGTGACCCGTACTGGGCGCCGCCGCTGCCGGAGGGGGAGACGTTCCTCGGCTGGTGCGACCGCGAGCCGGGTCGGCTGCGGATCGCCCGCTTCGCCCGCCCCTTCCTGCCCGGCGTGGAGGTGCACCCCGAGGTGCTGCGGGCCTACGACGCCGCCGCCCGCCTCCTCGAGCACCTCGGCCACGACGTGGAGGAGGTCGACCTGCCCGCACCGCCGGAGGCGATGGCCGTCTTCGAGCGCTGCTGGAGCGTCGTCACCGCGCTCTCCGTCGCTCCCGCGCGGAACGAGCACCTGCTCCGCCCCCTGACCCGGTGGCTGCAGGAGCGCGGCCGGTCGGTGAGCGGCCCCGAGTTCGGCCTCGCCGTGTCGGAGATGCGCAGGATCGCCGCCGCCGTCCTGCGCAGGCTGTCCGCGTACGACGTCGTACTCACCCCGACGCTGGCGCAGCCGCCGCTGCGGGTCGGGGAGATCCGGGACGACGAGGACCCGGCTCGTGACTTCGAGAACCAGAAGGCGTTCACGCCGTTCACGTCGATGTGGAACGTCACCGGGATGCCGGCGGCCTCCCTTCCGCTGCACCTGACCCCGGACGGCCTCCCGGTCGGCGTGATGCTGGCGGCCCGGCCCGCCGAGGAGCACCTGCTGCTCGCCCTGTCTGCGCAGGTCGAGGCGGCCGCCCCGTGGCACGGCGCGCACCCGCCCTGCTGGTGAGCGCCCGGGGCGGCCTCACAGCGCGGCGAGGAGACGCTCGAGCTCGGTGACCAGGCGGCGCCGCAGGGGTGCCCCACGCTCGGTGAACCGGCGCTGGGCCGCGACGTACTCCTGCTTCCCCTCCGGCGTCTCCACGCGCACGGGGGAGTAGCCGAGGTCGGTGAGGTCGTAGGGCGAGGCGCGCATGTCGAGCACCCGGATGTCGCGGGCGAGGGCGAAGCAGTCGGCGACCAGCTCCGAGGGCACCATCGGGGAGAGCCGGAAGGCGTGCTTGTACAGGTCCATGCCGGCGTGCAGGCAGCCCGGCTGCTCGAACGCGGCGCGGTCGTCGCGGCCCGGCGAGAGGGTGTTGAGCGGCCGGGCCTCCTCGGTGAAGAACCGGAAGGCGTCGAAGTGGGAACAGGCGATCCGGTGCCGCTCGACCACCTCGTCGGTGCCCCGGGAACCGAGCCGCAGCGGCCACGACGCATGGCGCACGTCGGAGGCGTCGAGGCGGTAGACCATCGCCCACTCGTGCATGCCGAAGCAGCCGAGCTGGGCCGGGCGGGCGGCCGTGGCGGTGAGCAGGTTGTGCAGGCCCCGCAGCAGCCGCTCCTGGGACGCCAGGTGCTCCCGGGAGACGGCCATGCCGCCGGTGACGTCGACGTACCCCCTGAGACCGGCGTACTCCTCGGCGTCCTCGAGCACCACGCCGAAACCGGGGTGCCAGCGCCGCAGCGCCGCCGGCCGGTGTGCGTAGTAGGTGAACAGGAAGTCCTCGACCGGGTGCGCCTCGCCCCGCCGCCGGCGCTCGAGGTGCGGCCCCACCCAGGCGTCGACGCGGGCCTCGTGCGCGGAGCGACGGGCCCGCCAGGTCGACGCGTCGAGCACCTCCGGGGCCGACGTCAGCTGCTCCTCCACATCCTCGAGGGTAGTCAGCGGCACACCCCCGGCCCGCGGGTAGGCTCGGCGCGTGCGCATCGCAAGGTTCACGACCGGAGAAGACCCCGTCTACGGCATCGTCCACGGCGACGTCGACGAGCTCGGCATCCCCGCCGACGACGCGACCGTCGTGGCGCTCGCCGGTGACCCGTTGTACGTCGGCCTCCACCCGACCCAGGAGGTGCACCAGCTCGCCGACGTGCGGCTGCTCGCCCCGGTGATCCCGCGCAGCAAGGTGGTGGGGATCGGCAAGAACTACGCCGCCCACGCCGCGGAGATGGGTGGGGACGTGCCGGAGGAGCCGTTGATGTTCCTCAAGCCGAACACCTCGGTGGTGGGCCCCGGCGACCCCGTGTTCTATCCCCGGCAGACCCGGGAGCTGCACTACGAGGGCGAGCTCGCCGTCGTGATCGGCCGGATCTGCCGCGACGTCGCGCCCGACAAGGTCGCCGACGTCGTCTACGGCTACACGATCGGCAACGACGTCACCGCGCGGGACCTGCAGCGCAGCGACGTGCAGTTCACCCGGGCCAAGGGCTTCGACTCCTTCTGTCCACTCGGTCCCTGGATCGAGACCGAGCTCGACACCTCCGACCTGCGGGTGCAGACCCACCTCAACGGTGACCTCGCGCAGGACGGCACGACCAAGGACATGATCTTCGACGTCGCGACGCTCGTCGCGCACGTCTCGTCCGTGATGACGCTGCTGCCCGGTGACGTGATCCTCACCGGCACCCCCGAGGGTGTCGGTCCGATGAACCCCGGCGACGAGGTCGACGTGACGATCTCGGGCATCGGGACCCTGACGAACAAGGTGGTTGCTCGTGACTGACGCTCCTGCGTCGCCCGTACGTGTCCGTTTCTGCCCCTCGCCGACCGGCAGCCCGCACGTGGGTCTGGCCCGGACTGCGCTGTTCAACTGGGCCTACGCCCGGCACGTGGGCGGGACGTTCGTGTTCCGGATCGAGGACACCGACGCCGCCCGCGACTCCCAGGAGTCCTACCAGACGCTGCTGGAGGTGATGCGCTGGCTGGACCTCGACTGGGACGAGGGCCCTGAGGTCGGTGGCGCGTACGGCCCCTACCGGCAGTCGGAGCGTTTCGACATCTACGCCGACGTCGCCTCGCGGCTGCTGGCCGCCGGCCGGGCCTACCGCTGCTACTGCTCCCAGGAGGAGCTCGAGGAGCGCAACGAGGCCGCGCGTGCCGCCGGGCGCACGCCCGGGTACGACGGGCACTGCCGGTCGCTCTCCGAGGAGCAGGTGAACGCCTACGAGGCGGAGGGACGCCGGCCGGTCGTCCGGTTCCGGATGCCGGACCGGCCCATCACGTTCACCGACCTCGTCCGCGGCGAGATCGCCTTCCAGCCCGAGCACGTGCCCGACTTCGTCCTGGTCCGCGGCAACGGCCACCCGCTGTACACGCTGGTGAACCCGGTCGACGACGCGCTGATGGAGATCACCCACGTGCTGCGCGGGGAGGACCTGCTGTCCTCCACCCCCAGGCAGATCGCCCTCTACGAGGCGCTCGCGGAGATCGGTGTCGGCAGCGGCAGCACTCCCGAGTTCGGGCACCTGCCGTACGTCATGGGGCAGGGCAACAAGAAGCTGTCCAAGCGCGACCCTGAGTCGAACCTGCTCGGCTACCGTGACCGGGGCTTCCTCCCCGAGGGGCTGCTCAACTACCTGGCCCTCCTCGGCTGGGCGATCGCCGAGGACCGGGACATCTTCACGATGGCGGAGATGGTGGAGGCGTTCACCGTCGAGCGGGTCAACCCCAACCCGGCCAAGTTCGACATCAAGAAGTGCGAGGCGATCAACGCCGCGCACCTGCGGGCCCTCGACGTCGAGGACCTCACCGACCGGATGGTGCCGTACCTGCAGGCAGCCGGCTTCCTCGGGCCCGAGGTCACCGCCGAGCAGCGCGCCCTGCTCCGCGAGGCCGCCCCGCTGGTCCACGAGCGGATGGTGACCCTCGGGGAGTCGGTGGAGATGCTCGGCTTCCTGTTCGTCGACGAGGACCGCTTCCGGCGCGACCCGGCCGACGCCGAGAAGATGCTCAACGAGGACGGCCGCGGCGTGGTCAAGGCCGCACACGCAGCCCTCGCCGCGCTGGAGTCGTGGACCACCGAGGAGATCGACGCCGCGCTGCGCCGGGCGCTCGTGGAGGAGCTCGGGCTCAAGCCGCGCCACGCCTTCGGTCCGGTGCGTGTCGCGGTGACCGGTCGCCGGATCTCCCCACCGCTGTTCGAGTCCCTCGAGCTGCTCGGCCGGGAGCGTTCGCTGGCCCGGCTGCGCAGTGCGCACGAAGCCTGACCCGGACAGGAGGACCGGATGAGCGAGGGCCCCGACGAGCAGCGGCCGCAGGGCACGACCCCGCCCGAGGACGGACCGGTGCCGCCGCAGCCCGGCCCGCCGCCGCCCGGGTCCCCGCCCGGGCCGGCTCCCGGGCCGGCTCCGTCGGCGCAGGGCTCCGGGTGGGGGCCGCCGCCCGGCCCGCCGCCGGGATGGGGCCCGCCGCCGGGATGGGGGCCGCCGCCGGGACGAGGTCCCTCGGGCCCGCCGCCCGGGTGGGGCCCGGCACCGGCGTACGCCGCACCGCCGCAGCGGCCCGCGATGCCGCCGTTCCCGCATCCCGAGCCGCGCGAGTACCACCTGATGCTGCGCACCTGGAACTACGCCTGGTGGAAGCCGCTCGTGGGGGTGCTGCTGGTCGTCGTCGGGATGATGGTCGTCGCCCCGCTGGTGCTGATGCCCATCCTCGTCGCCGGGGTGGCGATGGAGCCGGGCGGCTTCTGGGAGAACTTCCAGCGCGCTGCCACGCTCGAGGCGGTCGGGCCCGCGGCGCTGCTGTACCTCAACCTCACGCTGGGCTCCGCCATCCTGGTCACGTGGGCGGTGATGCGGTGGGTGCACCGGATGCGCCCGCGGTGGCTGACCTCGGTCGTGCCGAAGATGCGGTGGAAGCTGCTGTTCGTGCTCATCGGGGTCTCGGTGGTCGCGCTGGTCGCCCAGATGGGCGTGGCGATCCTCATCGACGCGGTGATGGCCGGGGACCAGGAGGTCGCCCCCAGCGGTGACCTGAACCAGCTGACCGCGACCACCGCGTTGCTGGCCCTGATCGTGCTGCTCACCACGCCGTTCCAGGCGGCGGGGGAGGAGTACGTCTTCCGCGGGTACCTGCTGCAGGCGGTCGGCTCGTTGAGCGGCAGCAAGTGGCTGGCCCTGCTCGTCACGGCCACCTTGTTCGCGCTCGCGCACGGCGTGCAGAACTTCCCGCTGTTCTTCGACCGCTTCATGTTCGGTCTGATCGCCGGCTGGCTGGTGATCCGCACCGGCGGCCTCGAGGCGGGCATCGCGATGCACATCCTGAACAACTTCTTCGCCTTCGGCTTCGCGCTGCTGTTCTCCGACCTCACCTCGAGCCTGAACGTCTCGCAGGTCGGCTGGGAGAACATCCCGGTGACGCTCACGCAGGCGCTCGTGTACGCCGGTCTCACCCTGGTCGTCGTACGTCGCATGGACGTCCAGCGGCAGACGCATCCCCCGGCGACCGTCTCTCCGCCGCAGGAGCCGGAGCCGGTGGGCGCCGGGCGGATGTGAGTGCGCTCACGCCCCACTCCTGAGGCGGTGCCCGTTTTGGAGGGCGGCGGGGGTGCCGTGTATTGTCATGCCTCGGCTCCGCAAGGAGTCACCGCAAGATCCCATGGGGTATGGGGTAATTGGCAGCCCGACTGGTTCTGGTCCAGTTAGTCTAGGTTCGAGTCCTAGTACCCCAGCGATTGGCCGGAATCCTCAGTCTAGGCTAGGGTTTCTGTCGCTCAGGCCCCCGTTGTGTAGTGGCCTAGCACGCCGCCCTCTCAAGGCGGTAGCGCCGGTTCGAATCCGGTCGGGGGTACAAACCGAGAAGGCCGGCGGCTCCGTGTGGAGCGGCTGGCCTTCTTGCTTCTCCACAGACGGTGCCCTGCCCGCGCTCGGCGACGGGACGGGTGTCACGGCGATGTCCGAATCCCGCTAGCCAGCGCGCCGGCCACGGGTGAGGATGGTCAGGTGCTCGTCGACGACGTGGAGTCCTGCTACCGGGCGGTGAAGAGCCGCGACCGCCGGTTCGACGGTGTGTTCTACACCGGGGTCCGCTCCACGGGGATCTACTGCCGGCCCTCGTGCCCCGCCATCACGCCGCGGCTGCGCAACGTCGCGTTCTACCGCACCGCGGCCGCCGCGCAGCAGGCCGGCTTCCGGGCCTGCAAGCGGTGCCGTCCGGACGCTACGCCGGGCTCGCCGGAGTGGGACGTCGACGCGGACACCGCCGGCCGGGCGATGCGGCTGATCTCCGACGGCGTGGTCGACCGGGAGGGCGTCGCAGGGCTCGCCGCCCGGGTCGGCTACACATCACGTCACCTCACCCGGCTGCTCGGGCAGCAGCTCGGCGCCGGGCCGCTCGCCCTGGCCCGTGGCCACCGTGCCAGGACCGCGAGGATCCTGATCGAGTCCACCACGATGTCCCTGGCAGACGTGGCCTTCGCCGCGGGCTTCTCCAGCGTCCGCCAGTTCAACGACACGGTGCGCGAGGTGTACGCCACCACTCCCTCCGCACTGCGGGCCCGCGCGCTGCCGACGTACGGACACCACGGTCGGCTCGAGCTGAGGCTGGCGGTCCGGAGGCCGTTCCGCGCCGACGCGCTCCTGGCTTTCCTGGCCGCCCGTGCCGTGCCCGCAGTCGAGGAGGTGGGCCCGAGCTGGTACGCCCGCACCCTGCGGCTGCCCTACGGCGCGGGACGGGTCAGGCTGTCACTGGACGACGCCGCGACCTGCGGGACCGTGCACTGCTCACTGGAGCTGGCCGACCTGCGCGACCTGTCCGCCGCCGTGGAACGCTGCCGTCGACTCCTCGATGCCGACTGCGATCCGGAGGCCGTCGCGGCCGACCTGGGGCGGGCCGACGTGGTGGGCGACCTCGTGCGCCGCGAACCGGGCCTGCGTGTCCCCGGCCACGTCGACGGCGACGAGCTGGCCGTCCGGGCCGTGCTCGGTCAGCAGGTCTCGGTGAGCCGGGCTCGCGACCTGGCCGCGCTGCTGGTGGAGCGGTTCGGCGGGCCCGCACCCGCCGGGCATGGTCGTCTCTTCCCGTCCGTGTCGGTGCTCGCCGAGGCGGACCCGGGGACGCTCCCGATGCCGAAGGCGCGGGGGCGGGCGCTGGTGGAGCTCTGCCGGGCCCTCGCCGACGGCAGGGTCGCACTGGACCGCAGCACCGACCGCGACGCCGTACGCCAGGCCCTGCTTGCAGTGCCGGGAATCGGGCCCTGGACGGCCGGCTACATCGCGATGCGAGCTCTCGGCGACCCCGATGTGGTGCTGGCGTCGGACACCGGTCTGCGGGCGGGCCTTGCCCTGCTGGGGCAGGACCCAGCTCGCGCCGCCGAGACCGCCGCGAGCTGGCGCCCGTGGCGCAGCTATGCCCAGATGTACGTGTGGCGGGCAGCCGTCGCCGGCGAAGAGAGGACATGACGAGATGTGGACGATGACGGAGTCACCGGTGGGCCCGCTTCGGGTCATCGCTGACAGCGGGGCGGTCACCGCGATCGAGTTCGCCGGCCCGGCCGACCCCGGAGCGGCGCCCCGGTCGTCGGTCGCCCGCGCGGCCGCGCGCTCGGCCGGCCGGCCGGTGGGGGAGCGGGACGACGCCCACCCCCTGCTGGTGGACGTGGTGCACCAGCTGGCTGCCTACTTCGCCGGCGACCTCAAGGACTTCGAGGTTCCGGTGGCGGCGTCCGGCAGCGACTTCCAGCAGCGGGTGTGGGCGCAGCTGCGGCGGATCGGCTACGGCGAGACAGCGACGTACGGCGAGGTGGCGCGCCGACTGGGCATGACCCCTGCTGCCGCACGTGCGGTGGGTCTCGCCAACGGGCGCAACCCGGTCCCGATCGTGGTCCCTTGCCACCGCGTGGTCGGCTCCGGGGGGACGCTGACCGGCTACGCCGGCGGCCTGCGTCGCAAGCAGCTGCTCCTCGACCTCGAGCAGGGCGCCCTCTTCTGAGCCTGCGGTGTGTTCAGTGGCGGCGGAAGCGGATCTGGTGGTCGGGGAGGAGGTGGTGGGTCCAGGTGGTGGAGTGGATGAGGTGGTGGTGGTACTCGCAGATCATGGCGCCGTCGGCGATGTCGGTGCGGCCGCCTTTGCACCATTCGGTGAGGTGGTGGGCGACGGTCCAGGCGGCGGGGCGGTCGCAGCCTTCGGCGCGGCACTTCTTGTCGCGCAGGCTCATCGCGATGCGTTGGGGTTTGGTGTAGAGGCGTTGTTCGCGGCCCAGGTCGAGGGGTTGGCCGGCGCTGTCGAGGACGGCGGGGATGATGCCGGCTTCGCAGGCGAGTCTGCGTAGCTGGGGGTAGGACAGCTCGGTGCCGGTGTCGAGGGTGGCTGTGCCGACTCCGGAGAGGAGCTGGTCGAGGGTGATGGTGACCACGATGGTGGCGCTGGTGCCGCCGGTGCTGGGCAGGATGTCGGCGGGGAGGCGTTCGAGGAGCTCCATCAGGGCGTGGCCGAGACGGACCGGGTAGGGCACGGTGCGGCCGGTCTGGCGTTCCTCGGCACTGAGGTCCTCGGGGTCGTCGGGGTCGAACAGCCGCGACTTTCCCGGCGGCTCCCCGCCCGGCCCGGGACCCGGATCCCCGCCCGGCTCGTCGTCCGGCCCCGGATTCGGGCCGGGACCCGGATCCGGATCGGGTGGATCTGGTGGCGCCTGCGGGTCGGTGCCGGCGTCGCCAGAGGCGTGGCTGCCGGTCGCGGGACTGCCGGGCGCAGGGTCGGGGTCGGTCGGGTTCGTGGTCGGCGGGGTCGGGGTGTCGTTGGTGGGGTGGTGGATGTCGTCGGGTTGGTGGGTGTGGATGTTGGGGTTGCTGCGGCGGCGGGGGGAGGCGAACGCGGCGAGGGCCTTGAGCAGCATGTCGGCTTGGACGTCGGGGAGCTTGCCGCGGAACCCGGTGGTGCCGTCGCCGTTGCGCCAGGACCGGAAGTAGGCCTTGGCGCGGGCGAGCTCTTCTTCGTCCTCGAGCTCCTTGCCGGCGCGTCTGTCGGCGCCGTCGGGGTCGATGACCTCCCACAGGCGCCGGCCCAGGGCCTTGAGCTGGCGCCCGGTCATGGTCTGGGCGGCCTGGATCAGGCACTGCTGCACTGCCTCGGTCTGCTCGCCGGTGAGGTCCTTGGGCAGCCGGCGCAGCGCGGTGACGGCGATCTTGACCTGGTCGGGGTTGACCTGTCCGGCGGCCAGTGCCTCGGCGAGCAGTGGCCAGCGGCGGTCCAGGTCCCGGGCCAGGCGTAGCTGGGCCGAGGCCTCCGCGCGGGGGATCTGGGTCAGGTGGGCCAGGAACGCCGGGACCGAGGTGGCGCCGGTGAGGTCCTGGACGCGGTGGACCTCCCCGACCACCAGCAGCCGCAGCTTCAACGCGAACAGCACGGCGCTCAGGTGGACCACCGCCAGCAGCATCAGCCGGATCTCCTTGGCGTTCAGCCCGGCCGCGGAGGCCGACTTGATGCCGTCGAGTGCCTCCAGACAGGTCGCGACCGCGACCACCACCGGATGCCCGGGGGTCTCGGTGCCGCTGCCGGTCAGGTCGCCCAACCCCGGCCCGGAACCGGCCTCGCCAGCAGCGTCGGCGGTGCGAGCAGCCTCGGCGCCAGGAACCGCGTCGGCGGTGCGAGCAGCATCGGCACCAGGACCAGCACCGGCGGTGCGGGCAGCGTCGGCGCCAGGAGCCGCGTCGGCGGTGCGCGGAGCGTCGATGCGCTCACCGGAGTCGTTCTCGCCGCTGGTGCGCTGGGTGGGGACGCCGACCCCGGGCACCGCCCAGCCCGCCTCCGGTGCCCGGCCGGCACCGTCGCGGGTAGGTGGGTCCTGGGTGATCGACATGGCTCCACGCTAGGCGCCACCACCGACAATCTTCGAACACAGTTTCGACCCTGTGGACCACGCCGCCGCCCCGGCGCTGTGCACCACAACCGGCCACAACCGGCCACAACCGGCCACAACCGGCCACAACCGGCCCCGCCCGGCAGCGCACCCCGGTCAGAAGCCCAGGCTCAGAAGCCCAGGCTCAGAAGTGCAGGCTCAGAAGTCCAGGCTCAGCACGCACTCCGACACCTGATCGCCGCGGCCGAGCCGCGGCGCCGGACCAGAGCCTGCGAGGAGGCTACTCCGCCGCGCGGCGCAGCGACTCCGAGAGCCGCTCGGCGGCCGCAAGTACCGCGGGTGCGTGCATCCGGCCCGGCTGTCGCGAGAGTCGCTCGAGCGGGCCGGAGACCGACACTGCGGCGATCACCTTGCCGGAGGGGGCGCGGACCGGGGCGGACACCGAGGCCACGCCCTGCTCTCGCTCCCCGACGGACTGGGCCCAGCCGCGACGCCGGATACCGGAGAGTGCCGTCGCGCTGTATGCGGCGTTCTGCAGTCCGCGATGCATCCGCTCGGGGTCCTCCCACGCCAGGAGCACCTGAGCCGCGGAGCCCGCGCGCATGGTCAGCTGGGAGCCCACCGGGATCGTGTCGCGCAGGCCGGAGGGCCGCTCTGCGGCGGCCACGCACACCCGGTACTCGCCCTGGCGGCGCCAGAGCTGGGCGGACTCGCCGGTGATGTCGCGCAGTCGGGCGAGCACCGGACCCGCTGCCGCGAGCAGACGGTCTTCGCCGGCGGCGGCAGCGAGCTCCGCGAGCCGCGGACCGAGGACGAACCGACCTTGCATGTCGCGTGCGACCAGGCGGTGGTGCTCGAGCGCAACGGCCAGGCGGTGCGCCGTGGGGCGGGCCAGGCCGGTCCCGGCCACCAGGCCGGCCAAGGTCGCCGGCCCGGACTCGAGCGCGGCGAGCACCAGGGCGGCTTTGTCGAGAACCCCGACTCCGCTAGAGTTGTCCATATCTTGATCATGCCGTCTCGCATCCTGGGATGCAAGTTCACACTGGGTGCCGTAACCGGGCGGTCGAAACGCGAATAAGAGGGGAAGGGAGCAGGCAATGGGCAAGACCCTTGCTGAGAAGGTCTGGGACGAGCATGTCGTCCGCAGCGCGGAGGGGGAGCCCGACCTGCTCTTCATCGACCTCCACCTGCTGCACGAGGTCACCTCGCCGCAGGCGTTCGAGGGGCTCCGTCTCGCCGGGCGTCAGGTGCGGCGCCCCGACCTGACCCTGGCGACCGAGGACCACAACGTCCCGACCATCGACCTCGACAAGCCGATCGCCGACCCGGTCTCCCGGACCCAGGTGGAGACGCTGCGCAAGAACTGCGAGGAGTTCGGCGTCCGGCTGCACCCGCTCGGCGACGTGGAGCAGGGCATCGTGCACGTGGTGGGACCCCAGCTCGGCCTCACCCAGCCCGGTATGACGATCGTGTGCGGCGACTCGCACACCTCCACGCACGGTGCCTTCGGGGCGCTCGCCTTCGGTATCGGCACCAGCGAGGTCGAGCACGTGCTTGCCACCCAGACCCTGACGCAGGCGAAGCCGAAGACCATGGCCGTCACCGTCAACGGGTCGCTGCCCGCGGGCGTCACCGCCAAGGACCTGATCCTCACGCTGATCGCGCACACCGGCACCGGCGGTGGCCAGGGCTACATCGTGGAGTACCGAGGCACGGCCATCGAGGAGCTGTCGATGGAGGCCCGCATGACGATCTGCAACATGTCGATCGAGTGGGGCGCCAAGGCGGGCATGATCGCCCCCGACCGGACCACCTTCGACTACATCGAGGGTCGACCGGAGGCGCCGAGGGGAGAGAACTGGGAGGCCGCGGTCGCGCACTGGAAGACGCTGGTGACCGACGAGGACGCGACCTTCGACAAGGAGATCGTGCTCGACGCCTCGGAGATGACGCCCTTCGTCACCTGGGGCACCAATCCCGGCCAGGGCGTCCCGCTGGGCTCGGCGGTCCCGTCGCCGTCGGACTTCGTCGACGAGGGGGACCGGGTCGCCGCCGAGAAGGCGCTGGAGTACATGGGTCTCGAGGCCGGCACGCCGATGCGTGACGTCGACGTCGACACGGTGTTCGTCGGGTCCTGCACCAACGGTCGGATCGAGGACCTCCGCGCCGCCGCCGAGGTGATCTCGGGACGCAAGGTGGCCGACGGCACGCGGCTGCTGGTCGTGCCCGGGTCGGTCCGGGTCCGCCTCCAGGCCGAGGAGGAGGGGCTCGACGTGGTGTTCAAGGAGGCCGGGGCCGAGTGGCGCGGGGCCGGCTGCTCGATGTGTCTGGGGATGAACCCCGACCAGCTGCAGCCGGGAGAGCGCAGCGCCTCCACCTCCAACCGCAACTTCGAGGGCAGGCAGGGCAAGGGCGGTCGCACGCACCTGGTCTCACCGCTCGTGGCGGCGGCCACCGCGGTCACCGGCCGCCTCGCCTCGCCCGCCGACCTGCCCCCGCTGAGCCCGGCCGCGCAGGCCTGAGCCGAAGGAGACCCCGACATGGAGAAGATCACCACCCACACGGGCACCGCACTCCCGCTGCGTCGCAGCAACGTCGACACGGACCAGATCATCCCGGCCGTCTACCTCAAGCGGGTCACCCGCACCGGCTTCGAGGACGGGCTGTTCGGCGCATGGCGCAACGACCCTTCGTTCATCCTCAACCGGCCGGAGTACGCCGGTGTCTCGGTTCTCGTGGCCGGACCCGACTTCGGCACCGGGTCTTCACGCGAGCACGCGGTCTGGGCCCTGATGGACTACGGCTTCAAGGTGGTGCTGTCCTCGCGGTTCGCCGACATCTTCCGCGGCAACGCCGGCAAGGCGGGCCTCCTGGCGGCCCGGGTCGAGCAGGACGTGGTGGAGCGGCTCTGGGCGATGGTGGAGGCGGACCCGACCACCGAGGTCACCGTCGACCTCGAGGCCCGCGAGGTGCGGGCCGGCGACCTGGCGGCCCCCTTCGAGATCGACGACTACACGCGCTGGCGGCTCCTCAACGGCCTCGATGACATCGGCATCACGCTGTCGCACGAGGACGACATCGTCGCCTACGAGGCCGACCGGCCGAGCTGGAAGCCCGCGACCCTCTGATCACTTTCTCTTTTCGCGCTCGGGCGCGACTTCGCCTTTGCGGAGTCGCGCCCGAGCGTTCTTCGTGACCCGATTCCCCTTATGACAAAGGGAATTCTCTGGCCCGTGGACGCGCCGAGCGATTTCCTCGAACCGCTTCACGGGCAGTTCAGGCGGCCGGGGGGCGGCAAAACACGCCTGCAGAATTGTGCGATGTGATTGTGACGAGCGCGACTTTTCCCTAGCGTGCAAAGGGAAAAGTCGAGCACAGGCTCGGCCTCGAGGTTCACGAAAGGGAAGACAGTGAACAAGAGTCAGCTGATTGATGCTCTCGCGACCCGCTTCGAGGGCAACCGCAAGGAAGCGAAGCACGCGCTGGAGTCGGTGCTGGACACCATCACCCGCGAGATGGCCAAGGGCGAGAAGGTCGCCATCACGGGCTTCGGCTCGTTCGAGAAGCGGGTGCGGGACGCGCGCTGGGTGCGCAACCCCCGCACCGGCGAGCGCATCAAGGCCAAGAAGACGGCCGTCCCCAAGTTCAACCCCGGCGCCGACCTCAAGGCCGTCGTGTCGGGTGCCAAGAAGCTGCCCAAGGTGACGGTCACCACGGCCAGGGCAGCCGCCGGAATGGGCGCGAAGAAGACCACGGCCGCCAAGTCGACGACGGCCACCAAGGCTCCGGCCAAGAAGACCACCGCCAAGTCGACGCCGGCGAAGAAGACCACGGCCGCCAAGTCGACGACGGCCACCAAGGCTCCGGCCAAGAAGACCACGGCCAAGTCGACGCCGGCGAAGAAGACCACGGCCGCCAAGTCGACGACGGCCACCAAGGCTCCGGCCAAGAAGACCACGGCCAAGTCCACGCCGGCGAAGAAGACCACGGCCGCCAAGTCGACGACTGCGAAGAAGACCACGGCCACCAAGGCTCCGGCCAAGAAGACGGCCGCGAAGAAGGCCCCCGCGAAGAAGGCCCCGGCGAAGAAGGCCCCCGCCAAGAAGACCACCGCGAAGAAGACCGCCAAGAAGTCCTGACCCTCGCAACACGCACGAAGGCCCCTCTCCGGCAACGCCGGAAAGGGGCCTTCGTCGTTCCGCGGAAGCCTCAGGCCAGCGTGATGATCTGCAGGTGCTCCACGCGCAGGTCCGCACCGGCGCCGGAGGTTGCCAGCCGCACCCGCTGCCCCGGACGCAGCAGCCGGATCCCGCTGTCGGCCAGGGCTTCGTGGGAGAACGAGACCTCCACGCCGTCGTCGAGCAGGACGGCGCCGTCGAACGTCGCGGGGTCGAAGGACGACACGGTTGCCTGCATGTCGGCAAGCCTAAGCCCCGCCACCACCTCGGCGGTGCGCGTACGGACACCGAGGCGCACGGCGTCGTCCAGGTCGGCGGGCGTGTCGACGTCGCGCCGCAGCGTCGGTACGGCGACCTCCACGACCTCGTGGGCGCCACCGGCACGGTGGGCGTCGCGGGAGCCGGCTCCGAACCGTGGCTCGAAGGCGTCCGGGGAGGTCGCGGCGAAGAGCGTGGTCCCCTCCCCGTCGGCGTCGCGGACGAAGGAGGCCGGGTGCCCGGCCGCGACGTCCAGCGCGGCGGTCAGCTCCGACGGCCGGAGCGCGGGAAGGTCGGCGCACAGCGCGGCGGGGGCGAGATCGGGCCAGCGTCTGCGGCCCTCGGCGGCCGCCTGCACCAAGGACCCGTTGAGGTCGTCGCCCAGCCCGTCCGGCACCACGTCGACGCCCTTGGCCCGCAGCTCCCGCGCGAGCACGTGGTCGTCGGTCACCACGAGGACCGCTCCCACCCGGGCGGAGGCGAGTGCGGCGGTCACCGTGTCGGTGACGAAGGCCGACGCCAGGGACCGGCGTACCTCCTCACCGAGCGGAGCCAGGCGGGACTTGGCGCGGGCCGCCGGCTTTGCGGGGACCAGGAGGCAGAAGCGGAGTGGGGTGGTGGGCATCGCAACGATCCTCCCAGGCCGCCGGTGCCGGTGCATGCGGTGCCCGGCCGCGGGCAGTACGCTCGACCGAGCATCCGGGCCGGCAGAGAGGGAGGTGGCTGTGGCGAAGCCGCGTGAGCTGCGCCAGCGACGGGGGTGGGCCTTCGCCTTCGCCGTGATGATCGTCAAGCCGCTCCTGCTGCTGTTCACCAAGCGCCGCTGGGTCGACGGACACAAGCTGCCGGCCGAGGGTGGCTGCGTCGTGGTCGGCAACCACATCTCGCACATCGACCCGTTGACGTTCGCGCACCTCGTCTACGACCACGGGCGGCTGCCGCGTTACCTCGCCAAGGCAGCGGTCTTCGACGTTCCCTTCGTGGGGATGATCGTCCGCAAGCGCCGGCCAGATCCCGGTCTACCGGTTGACCGCCGACGCCTCGCTGGCGTTCCGGGCAGCGGTGGAGGCGGTGCAGAAAGGGCGAGTGCGTCGTGGTCTACCCCGAGGGCACGATCAGCCGGGACCCGGACCTGTGGCCGATGACGGGCAAGACCGGCGCGGCCCGGATCGCGCTCAGCACCGGTGCCCCGGTCATCCCGATCGCGCAGTGGGGCGCTCACCGGGTCCTTGCCCCCGTACGCCGTCGTGGCCGCGCCTCGTGCCGCGGAAGACGATCGCGATGAAGGCCGGGGACCCGGTCGACCTCGACGACCTGCGGGGCAGGCCGCTGACGCCCGAGGTGCTGCGCGAGGCGACCGACCGGATCATGGACGCGCTGACCCTGCTGCTCGCCGACCTGCGTGAGGGGCAGCCGCCGGCGTTGCGGTTCGACCCGCGTAAGGCCGGGGTGCGGGAGATCGGCAACCCGCACGGGGACCGGCACCGCACCGGCCGGAGGCGGCACCGACCGGACGAAGGACGTCGCGCATGAGCAGGGTCGCGGTCATGGGGGCCGGTTCCTGGGGCACCGCGTTCTCGATCGTGCTCGCCGACGCCGGGAACGACGTGACGATCTGGGCCCGTCGCGAGGAGCGTGTGCCGGCGCCATCAACGAGCACCGCGAGAACTCCGACTACCTTCCGGGGATCGAGCTCCCGCGGGCGGTCACCGCCACCCACGACCCGGCCGTCGCGCTGGAGGGCGCCGAGTACGTCGTGCTCGCGGTGCCCTCCCAGAAGCTGCGGCACAACCTGGCCGACTGGGTGCCCCTGGTGCCCCGCGACGCGGTGCTGGTCTCGCTGATGAAGGGTGTCGAGCTCGGCACGCTCAAGCGGATGAGCGAGGTGATCGCCGAGCTGACCGGGGCCGGCCCCGACCGGATCGGCGTGGTGAGCGGGCCCAACCTGGCCAAGGAGATCGCCCGACGCGAGCCGGCCGCCAGCGTGGTCGCCTGCGAGGACGAGCTGGTCGCCAAGCGGCTGCGGGACCTGTGCCACTCGCCGGCCTTCCGGCCCTACTCGAGCGTCGACGTGGTCGGCTGCGAGCTCGGTGGCGCCTACAAGAACGTGATCGCCCTGAGCGTGGGCATGGCCGTCGGGCTGGGCTTCGGCGACAACACCACCGCGTCGGTCATCACCCGGGGCCTGGCCGAGACCGCGCGACTGGCCACGGCGCTGGGGGCCGACCCGATGACGCTCATGGGGCTCGCCGGGCTCGGTGACCTGGTCGCCACCTGCTCCTCACCGCTGTCGCGCAACCGCACCTTCGGCGAGAAGCTCGGGCAGGGCATGACCGACCGAGGAGGTGACCGCGTCGACCCGGCAGGTGGCCGAGGGCGTGAAGTCGTGCTCCTCGCTGCTCGACCTGGCCAACCGGGCCGGCGTCTACGCCCCGATCGTGGACCACGTGCACGCGGTCGATCGAGGGGGAGATGACCGCGGGTGACATGCTGCAGCAGCCTGATCAACCGCGACACCAAGCACGAGACGCGACTGACCGCGAGGGTGTCCAGGTCGCTGCGCCGGTCTCGCCACCGGGACCGTTCGCGCCCGGCGCCTCGCCGGTGAGCTGGTCCAGCGCGGCCACCAGGTCCTCCCAGAGGTCCTCGACGTCCTCGATGCCCACCGACATGCGCACCAGCCCCTCCGGGATGGTGGCGGGCTCGACCTTCCACCGGCGGCGCCGCTCGAAGGTGGACTCGACGCCACCGAGGCTGGTGGCGTGCACCCACAGCGACGTCTTGTGGGTCAGCAGGTCCGCGGCCAGCGCCCCCTGGGCCAGCACCACCGACACGATGGCGCCGAAGCCGGGGTAGCGCACCTCGCGACACCGCGGGGTGCTCCGCGAGGCGGCCGACCAGCTCGCTGGGCGTTGGCCTCGCGCGCGCTCCAGACGCACGTGCAGCGTGCGCATCCCGCGGAGGGCGAGCCACGCCTCCAGGGTGCCGGGGACCGCTCCGACCATGTCCCTGCCGCTTCTTGAGGACGTCGTACAGCTGCGGCGTCGCGGGTGACCAGCGCCCCGAGCAGCACGTCGCTGTGCCCGGCGAGGAACTTCGTGGCCGAGTGCACCACGATGTCGGCGTCCGAGGTCGAGCGGCTGCTGGTGCAGGGGAGTGGCGAAGGTGTTGTCGACCACGACGTAGGCGCCGGCGTCGTGGGCCGCCGCGGTGATGGCGGCGATGTCGGCGACCTCGAGGGCGGGGTTCGTCGGCGACTCGACCCAGACCAGCGACGCGTCCTCGCACGCGCGCGCGGACCGCGTCGGTGTCGGAGACGTCGACCAGCGACGGCGCGGATCCGCCCGCGTGCCTCCAGGTCGGCCATCTGCAGGATGCTGCCGTTGTAGGCGTGCCGCGGGGCGACGACCTTCTGTTCGTGGCCCACCAGGTCGAGGATGGTCGCCGACCGCGGCCAGGCCGGAGGAGAACGCCAGCGCCCGGCCGCCCTCGAGATCACCCAGCGCCTCCTCGAACGCCGACCACGTCGGGTTGCCGTAGCGTCCGTACTCGACCTCGCCGCCGGCGACGTACGTCGACGCCATGGTCAGCGGCGTGTTGAGCGGGTTGTCGGGTTCGTGCGGCGGCCGCCCGGAGGTGACGACCGTGGTCGCCGGGCGCAGGGTCTGGCCGTCCTGGCTCTGCGCTGACATGGCTCCACACTACGGCTCCGGTCGTCGGCGCCGGCGCCCCGGCCGGGTAGGGTTCGGGGCGCTATGGAGACCACCCCGAACCGTCCCCGCGTCGCCGTCGTCTTCGGTGGCCGCTCCAGCGAGCACGCCATCTCGTGCGTCACCGCCGGCAGCGTCCTGAAGGCGATCGACCCCGAGCGGTACGACGTGGTGCCGGTCGGCATCACGCACGAGGGCCGCTGGGTCCTGGAGTCCGGGGACCCCGAGCGGCTCGCGATCGGCCCCGGCGGGAGCTGCCCGAGGTCGACGGCTCCAAGGCGGTCCGTGGCGCTGACCAACGACGACGGGCGCAGCCGCGCTCGTCGTGCACGAGCCGTCGTCGGTGCCGCGGACGCTCGGCGAGGTCGACGTGGTCTTCCCGCTGCTGCACGGACCGTGGGGCGAGGACGGCACCATCCAGGGTCTGCTGGAGATGGCCGGCGTGCGCTACGTCGGGGCCGGCGTCCTCGCCTCGGCCGTCGGCATGGACAAGCACTACATGAAGATGGTGCTCCAGGCGCAGGGGCTGCCCGGTGCTGCCCTACACCGTGATCACCTCGCGGCAGTGGGAGCACGACCGCCGCCGCGTGTCCGGGAGGCGGTGGACGCGCTCGGCTACCCGGTCTTCGTCAAGCCTTGCCGCGGCGGCTCGAGCATCGGCATCAGCAAGGTGCACGACGCCGCGGAGCTCGACGAGGCGGTCGAGGAGGCCCGGCGGCACGACCCCAAGGTGCTCGTCGAGGCGGCCGCCGTCGGGCGGGCGCGAGGTGGAGTGCGGCGTCCTCGACGGCTCTCGACGGTGCCGGCCCGGAGGCGAGCGTGGTCGCCGAGATCGCGGTGGACAGCAGCCACGAGTTCTACGACTTCGCGGCGAAGTACCTCCCCGAGGAGCACACCGAGCTCGACGTCCCGGCCGACCTGCCCGGACGCGGTGGCCGACGCGGGTGCGCGAGCTCGCCGTGGACGCCTTCGAGGCGCTGTCCTGCGAGGGCCTGGCCCGGGTGGACTTCTTCGTGCTCGCCGACCAGCGGTGGTGATCAACGAGATCAACACCATGCCCGGCTTCACGCCGTCGTCGATGTTCCCGCGGATGTGGGCGGCCAGCGGCCTCGACTACCCCGCCCTGGTGGACCGGCTGCTCCAGCTGGCGCTGGCCCGGAGCACCGGCCTGCGCTAGGCGCGGACGGCCCGCTCTACACGCAGCCGTCGACCTCCTCGGTCGTCGCTCGAGATCGCGTCGGCGAGGTCGACCATCGCGTTGGCCGGCGGGCCAGTGCTCGCACCGGCAGGGCGACCTCGATGTTCACGTCGCGGCCGATCGTGGTCATCGTGATGGGCTCGGGGGAGCCGGTCACCTGCTCGTCGGGGATGAACCACCCGACGCCGTTGGTCTCGTGGCAGGTCGCGAAGTCGTCGAACTCCTCGGGCATCGCGCACGCCGCAGCGCAGCACGATCGCCGGGTCGCCCCAGGCCGCGGCCGGCGCGTCCGGCCGGCTCGACGTCGCGACGCCCCGCCCCGTCGACGCTGTCCGGGCAGGGCATCCGACCAGCGCCGCGCAGGTGCTCGCCTCCGGGGCCGCTCAGGTCGGGGCACCGACACCTCCACCGGACCGCCGCCGCAGGCAGGCGAGCAGCACGCCGGTCGCCGGCCAGCACACGCGACGACGCCCGCCCTCCGGAACGGGAGCGGGCGTCGTCGGGGCATGCCGGTGCGGCACGTCCTAGATGTGCACGACCGGGCAGGTCAGGGTCCGGGTGATGCCGGAGATGTTCTGCACGCTGGCCACCACCAGCTTGCCGAGCTCGTCGACGTTGCGGGCCTCGGCGCGCACGATGACGTCGTAGGGCCCGGTGACGTCCTCGGCGAGGGTGACGCCCTTGACCTCGGCGATCGCGGCGGCGACCTCGGCGGCCTTGCCGACGTCGGTCTGGATCAAGATGTAGGCCTGAACCACCATGTGCACTCCTGGTTCTCGGGGGGACCTGCCCTGTGCTGCACGGGCTCGTGCTCGTTCCGGGCTCAACCTACCGCGTGCCCGCGCCCCGCCCGGAACACGGCGGCCGCATCGGTTCGAATAGCCGCCATGACTCCACCGGACCCTGCTGCCGACGCCACCCTCGCCGACCTCGGCGAGTTCGCGCTCGTCGACGCGCTCGTCGCCCGCTTCCCCCAGGGCGATGACGTCCTGCTCGGCCCCGGCGACGACGCGGCGCTCGTGGCGCTCCCCGGGTCGCAGGTGCTGGTCTCCACCGACGTGCTCGTCGAGGGCCGGCACTTCCGCCGCGACTGGGCCTCGGCCGCTGGACGTCGGGCACCGGCCGCGGCGCCCAGAACCTCGTCCGACGTCAACGCGATGGGCGGTCGGGCCACGGCGCTGACCGTCGCCTTCGCCGCGCCGCCGGACCTGCCGGCGTCCTGGGCCTCGAGCTGGCCGACGGGATCGCCGAGGAGGCCGCGCTGGTCGGTGCCTCGGTGGTGGGCGGGGACGTGACGCGCGCCGACGAGGTGATGGTGTCGATCACCGTGCTCGGCGTGGTGGCCGGGGAGCCGGTACGCCGGTCGGGTGCGCGTCCCGGGGACGTCGTCGCGATCACCGGTCGCCAGGGCTGGGCCGCCGCCGGGCTCGCCGTCCTCGCCCGGGGCTTCCGGTCCCCGCGCGTGCTGGTGGAGGCCTACCGTCGTCCGGAGCCGCCCTACGACCAGGGGACGGCGGCCAAGGAGGCCGGTGCGACCGCCATGATCGACGTCTCCGACGGCCTCGTGGCCGACGTCGGCCACATCGCCGACGCGAGCGGGGTCGCCGTGGACATCGACTCCTCGGCCTTCGAGGTGGCCGAACCGCTGCGGGCGGTGGGTGCCGCGCTCGGGGCCGACCCGATGCGCTTCATCCTCGCCGGCGGCGACGACCACGCCCTCGTCGCGACCTTCCCGGCCTCGACCGCGCTGCCCGCGGGATGGACGCGGATCGGCGCGGTGCGGGAGGGAGCAGGCGTCACCGTGGACGGGGCCGAGCTGGAGGGACCCGTGGGGCACACCCACTTCTGACGACAGCGTCCCCGGAGCCGGAGCCGGAGCCGGAAGAGGAGCCGGAGCCGGGGCCGCCGGGAGACGAACGAAGGGCCGCTCCCGGCGGGGGAGCGGCCCTTCGTCACGCGGGACGGGTCAGCGGGTGACCTTGCCGGCCTTCAGGCAGCCGGTGCAGACGTTGAGCCGCTTCGGGGTGCCGTTGACCGTGGCCCGGACGCGCTGGATGTTGGGGTTGAAGCGACGCTTCGTAATCTTGCGCGACCACGGCCGGTTGTGACCGAAGCCCGGCTTCTTGGCGCAGATGTCACAGACGGCAGCCACCGTGAACTCCTACAGAAGTCTAGATTTTGTCTTACCACTCAGATGGGCCCCGTGCCGGCCGGTGCGCGAGAGGCACCGGGTCGCAGCGTCGAGGCAACCGCACAAGCGTATCCGATGGCCCCGCTCGGACGCGAATCGGCGCCGACGCACTAACCTGTCAGCCTCTCCGGGTGACGACGGTCACGCCGGTGATCGTACGACGGACCACACCAGCCGTTCCCGTGGCGGGCACGACGACCAGCGAAGGGCAGCCTCACCATGCAGGACGACGCGGCCGCCACCTTCGACCTGCCCACGGTCCTGAGGTTCGCCGACGTCGCGCTCGAGGCCATCGGCGCGGCCCGTGAGGAGATCGACGCGCTCAACGTCTACCCGGTGCCGGACGGTGACACCGGGACCAACCTGTTCCTGACGCTCGAGTCGGCGCGCAACACGATGCTGGACCGGCTCGAGTCCGACCCGGGCTCCGACCTGCGCGACGCGCTCGCCGCGTACTCCCGCGGCGCACTGCTCGGCGCCCGCGGCAACTCGGGCGTCATCATGTCCCAGCTGGTCGGTGCGCTGCTGAAGCAGGTCTCCCAGGCCGGCCCCGGCGACCGGTCCGCCGCCGTCTTCGCCGAGGGCATGCAGCGGGCCACCGAGGCCAGCTACGCCGCGGTCGGTGACCCGGTGGAGGGGACCATCCTGACCGTCGCCCGGGCGGCGGGGGAGGCGGCGGTCGCGGCGGCGAGGTTCCCGGAGCACCGGCTCGGGCACGTGGTCCGGGCTGCGGCCGCCGCGGCCCGGGAGGCCCTGGTGCGGACCCCCGACCAGCTGAAGACGTTGCGCGACGCCGGTGTGGTCGACGCGGGCGGTCGCGGGCTGTGCGTGGTCCTCGACGCCGCCGAGACCGCGGTGACCGGCAAGTGGTCGGTCGGCCGGCCGCCCTCGCTGGGGGTGCACGCCATCCCGGTGCCGCTGCCCACCGACGACCTGCGCCCCGACGGCCCGGCCTACGAGGTGATGTACCTCCTCGACGCCGAGGACGAGATGGTGCCGGACCTTCGCCGGCGGCTCGCCCCGCTGGGGGACTCCCTGGTCGTGGTCGGCGGCGACGGGCTGTGGAACGTGCACGTGCACGTCGACGACGTCGGCGCGGCGGTGGAGGCGGGCATCGAGGCCGGCCGGCCGCACCGGATCCGGGTCACCCACTTCGCGGAGCAGGTGCAGCGGATGACCGTCGCCGCCGAGCAGCGCCGGGCGCCGGGCCGGAAGGGACGCAAGGTCGTCGTCGTGGCCGCGGGCGACGGTCTGGGCCGGCTGTTCGGCGAGGCCGGTGCGGTCGTCGTACCCGGTGCCGGCAGGCGGCCCTCCACCGGCCAGGTGCTGGAGGCGATCGACGCCACCGCGGCGGCCGAGGTCGTCGTGCTGCCCAACGACCGGGACTCGATCGCGGTCGCCGAGGCCGCCGCGCAGGCTGCCCGCGACGACGGCCACACCCGGGTTGCCGTGATCCCCACGAGCGCCCAGGTGCAGGGGCTGGCCGCCCTCGCCGTCCACGAGCCGGGGCGCACGTTCGAGGAGGACCTGCTGCACATGACCTCGGCGGCCAGGCACGCCCGCTCCGGCGCGGTGACCGTCGCGGCGCGGCAGGCGATGACGACCGGCGGTCCGTGCGAGCCGGGCGACGTGCTCGGTGCCGTCGAGGGTGACTTCGTCGTGGTGGGCGGCGACCTGCGGTCGGTGGCCGTCGACGTGGTCGAGCGGCTGCTCGGCGGTGGTGGTGAGCTGGTCACCCTGGTGGCCGGCGCCGACGGGGAGGGGCTCGCCGACGAGGTCGCCGCCCACGTCGCCTCGTCCCATCCCACTGTCGACGTCGTGGTGTATGACGGGGGACAGGAGCGCTACCCGTTGCTCCTGGGAGTGGAGTAGGACCGACCGTGCCGACGATCAGATGGGACTCGAAGCTGGCGACCGTCGCCGGCAAGCAGGCGACCAGGATCGAGAAGGCCTTCGGCCACGTCACCGTCGGCGACCTCCTGCGGCACTACCCGCGCCGCTACGTGCCCAAGGGCAGCCTGAGCGACCTCGGCGGCCTGGCGGAGGGCGACCACGTCACGGTGATCGCCGAGGTCCGCTCGGTCCAGCGCAAGGAGTACGTCGACCGCCGTACCCGCCGCCTGGCCTACCGGCTCGAGGTGGTCGTCGCCACCGGTGACCACGAGCTCATGCTCACCTTCTTCGACAAGACCCTGCACGTCGCCGAGTGGCGGTCGCGGCAGATCTCCGTCGGCATGCACGGGGTCTTCTCGGGCAAGGCCGGACGGTTCCGCAACCGGTGGCAGCTGACCAACCCGCAGACCCAGCTGTTCGCCGGCGGGGAGGAGGGCGAGGACACCGCGCACATCGCCTACGAGCTGCAGCCGAACCTGCTGCGGCTCTACCCCGCGACCGCGACGGTGCAGAGCTGGCAGCTCGAGCGCGCGGTCGACATGGCGCTCGCGCTCGTCGAGGACGTCCCCGAGCCGGTGCCGGCCGAGGTCCGCCGGGTCCACGGGCTGCTCGACTCGCGCCAGGCGCTGGAGTGGATCCACCGCCCCGGCTCGTGGGAGGAGAAGGCCCGGGCCGAGCAGACCCTGCGCTTCGAGGAGGCCTTCGTCACCCAGACCGTGCTCGCCCGCCGGCGCGCGGAGCTGGCGGACACGCCCGCGTTGGCGCGCCCCGGTGTGGAAGGGGGGCTGCTCGACCGCTTCGACCAGCGGCTCCCGTTCGAGCTGACCGACGGACAGCGGGAGGTGACCCGGCAGATCCTCGACGACCTTGCCGCAGGACACCCGATGCACCGCCTCCTGCAGGGCGAGGTCGGCTCCGGCAAGACCGTGGTCGCGCTCCGCGCCATGCTCCGGGTCGTCGACTCCGGCGGCCAGGCGGCACTGCTCGCCCCCACCGAGGTGCTGGCCCAGCAGCACCACCGGTCGATCACCGCGATGCTCGGCGACCTGGCCGCGGCAGGCATGCTCGGCGGCGCCGACGGCGCCACCGGAGTGGTCCTGCTGACCGGGTCCACCAGCGCCGCGGCCCGGCGCGAGGCGCTCCTCGACGCCGCATCCGGTGCCGCGGGGATCGTGATCGGCACCCATGCCCTGCTCGAGGAGCACGTGCAGTTCGCCGACCTCGGCCTGGTCGTGGTGGACGAGCAGCACCGGTTCGGGGTGGAGCAGCGTGCCGCGCTGGCGGCGAAGGCGGGCGAGTCGCGGCCGCACGTCCTCGTGATGACCGCGACACCGATCCCCCGCACGGTCGCGATGACCGTCTTCGGTGACCTCGAGACGTCGACGTTGCGCGAGCTGCCCGCGGGACGGTCGCCGATCCAGAGCGCCGTGGTCCCGATGCGCTACCAGCCGTCCTGGCTCGACCGCGCGTGGGCGCGGGTGCGCGAGGAGGTGCAGCAGGGACGTCAGGCGTACGTCGTGTGCCCTCGCGTGGATCCCGACGACAAGGCCGGGGCGGGCGAGATCCGACTCGCCGCGGTCGAGGAGGTCGCCCCGCTGCTCACGGAGGGAGCGCTGCACGGCCTGAGGGTGGAGACCCTGCACGGCCGGATGGCGCCCGACCGCAAGGACGCGGTGATGCGCTCCTTCGCCGCCGGGGAGGTCGACGTGCTGGTCGCCACGACCGTGGTCGAGGTCGGTGTCGACGTGCCCAACGCCACCGTCATGGTGGTCTTCGACGCCGACCGGTTCGGTGTCTCGCAGCTCCACCAGCTGCGCGGCCGGGTGGGCCGGGGTGGCCATCCGGGGCTCTGCCTGCTGGTGAGCCAGGCCGAGCAGGGCACGGCCGCGCTGGACAGGCTGGCCGCCGTCGCCGCCACCACGGACGGCTTCGAGCTGGCCCGGGTAGACCTCGAGCAGCGGCGCGAGGGCGACGTGCTCGGCGCCGCGCAGTCGGGGAGCCGGTCCGGGCTCAAGCTGCTCTCGGTCCTCGAGCACGAGGACGACATCGTCGCCGCCCGGGAGGCGGCCACCCGGGTCGTCGCCGGGGACCCGGACCTGACCCGCCACCCCGAGCTCGCCGACGCGGTCCGTCGCCTCGACGAGTCCGAGCAGGCCGACTACCTGGAGAAGGCGTGACGCGGATCATCGGCGGCACCGCCCGGGGTCGCCGGATCAAGGCGCCTGCCGGTGAGCGCACAAGGCCGACCTCCGACCGGGTCCGCGAGGCGCTGTTCTCCAGTCTCGACGCGGAGCTCGGGTCCGTCGGCGGCCTGCGCTTCCTCGACCTCTACGCCGGCTCCGGCGCCGTCGGGCTCGAGGCGAGGTCCCGGGGGGCGGGTGCGGTGACGCTCGTCGAGCAGGACCGGCGTACCGCCGCGCTGGTCCGGGACAACGCGCGCGGCCTCGGCTTCTCCCGCATCGAGGTGCTCGTGGGGGCGGTGGCCAGGGTGCTCGGCACGCCCCCGGTCGCGCCGTACGACGTCGTCTTCCTCGACCCGCCGTACGCGCTCGGGGACGCCGAGGTGCAGGCAGACCTGGTCGCGCTGGCCGTCCACGGCTGGCTGGCGGCCGGGGCGGTCGTGGTGGTCGAGCGGAGCAGCCGCGGCGGAGACGTGGCCTGGCCGACGGGGCTGGCCGCGAGCCGTTCCCGCCGCTACGGCGAGACCACGCTTTGGTACGGTCACGCAGCAGAGCCCGGGCAGCCGTCCGAGACCGTCCCGTGACCACCGAGGAGCAGCCGTGCGTCGAGCAGTGTGCCCGGGGTCCTTCGACCCCGTCACCAACGGACACATCGACATCATCTCCCGAGCATCGGGGCTCTTCGACGAGGTGACCGTGGCGGTCCTCATCAACAAGTCCAAGCGCAGCATGTTCACCGTCGAGGAGCGCATCGACATGCTCGCCGAGGTGTGCTCGGAGTTCCCCAACGTCAAGATCGACGCCTTCCACGGTCTGCTCGTCGACTTCTGCCGCGACCGTGACATCCACGCGATCGTGAAGGGCCTGCGCGCGGTCAGCGACTTCGACTACGAGCTGCAGATGGCCCAGATGAACTCCAGCCTCGCCCCGGTGGAGACGGTGTTCGTGCCGACCAGTCCCGAGTACTCCTTCCTCGCCTCGAGCCTGGTCAAGGAGGTCGCGACCTACGGCGGCGACGTGTCCGCGCTGGTCCCGCCGCTGGTGCTGCGACGACTCCTGGCACGGCTCGAGGAACGCAGCCGCGACTGACCGAGTGTGACGAACGGCCAACTCGCCGTATCGTCTTCCCAGGGGTAGGGGGGTCGGCTTCTGGGTAGGAGCGGCGCGTAAGCCCCTGGTCACATCATGAAAGGTCACCGTGGACGTGCGCTCCAAGCTTGCCGAGATCCGGCAGGCCGTTGAGCAGGCTCGGTCGATGCCGATGTCTGCATCCGTGGTCATGAACCGTCCCGAGCTGCTCGAGATGCTCGCCGAGCTCGAGCGGGCGATGGACGACGCGTTCGACCACGCCGACAAGGTGCAACGGCAACGCGACGAGATCGTCGCGGACGGTCGCCGGGAGGCCGAGCACATCCTCGCCGACGGCCGCAACGAGCGGGACCGTCTGGTGTCGGACACCGAGGTGTTCCGCCTCGCCCAGGTGCGGGCCGACGAGCTGCTCGAGGAGGCGCGGGCCGACGCCGGCGAGCTGCGCAAGGAGACCGACGACTACGTCGACGGCAGGCTCGCCAACTTCGAGATCACCCTCGAGCGCACCATGGAGGCGGTCAGGCGCGGACGCGAGCGGCTGGCCGGACGCTCCGAGCTGGACTCGTTCACCGAGGACGAGATCGACGCGATCAAGCTGCCCGACCACCTCGAGGGCTGAGCAGCCGGCATCCGGCCCCGGCCCGGCCGCCGGCTCCCGGCAGCCTCGTTTTGGCCGCCGGTGGCGGCAGACGGTACGCTTGACGGCGGTTCACCCGGGCCTGCCTGAGTGGACCGAGATCTGTTGTGCCCGACGACGGAAGCGAACTACCTGTGTCTCTCGACCCGAGAGCGCCGCTCGTGCTCGACACCCGCGAGCTCGGCCGCCGCCCGGGGTCGCAGCGTCAGGTGTCGCTCACGGCGCCGGCACCGGCAGATCTCGGCATCGAAGTCCTCCGTGTCCCCGAGGGGTCGCCGGTCGAGTTCGACCTGCGGCTCGAGGCGGTCATGGAGGGCGTCCTCGTCACCGGCACCGCGCACGCGGAGCTGGCCGGGGAGTGCGTCCGGTGCCTGGAGCCGCTCGACCGACGAGGTCGAGGTGGACCTCCAGGAGCTCTTCGTCTACGAGGAGAGCGACACCGCGACGGACGACGACGAGGACGATGTCACCCGGCTCGAGGGCGACCTGCTCGACCTCGAGCCACTGCTGCGGGACGCGGTGGTGCTCTCACTGCCGTTCCAGCCGCTGTGCCGGGACGACTGCCCCGGTCTGTGCCCCGAGTGCGGTGCCAGGCTCGCGGACGACCCGGGGCACCAGCACGACGATGCGGTCGACCCCCGGTGGGCGGCGCTCCAAGAGCTGGCGCGACAGACCGAAGACGACAACGGCCGGGACACCGGCTCGACCAAGGAGTGATCAGTGGCAGTCCCCAAGCGGAAGATGTCGCGCAGCAACACGCGTCACCGTCGCTCGCAGTGGAAGGCCGTCGCGCCGACTCGCTGGTGACCTGCGCCAACCCCGCCTGCGGCGCCAAGCACCTGCCGCACCGGGCGTGCCCGGAGTGCGGCCAGTACGGCGCCCGCGCCGAGCGCCGTCAGGTCCTCTGACGGATCACGTCGTGAGCGAGCCGTCGTACGACGACTTGCGTGCCGCGCTCGGCGGCCCTGAGCTGGACGCCGAGCTGCTGGACCGCGCCCTGACCCACCGCTCCTACGCCTACGAGAACGGCGGCATCCCCACCAACGAGCGGCTGGAGTTCCTCGGGGACTCCGTGCTCGGCGTGGTCGTCACCGACACCCTCTACCGTTCCCATCCGGACCTGTCCGAGGGTCGGCTGGCGAAGCTGCGGGCCGCCGTGGTCAACGCGCGTGCCCTCGCCGAGGTCGCACGCACGATCGGGCTCGGCGAGCACATCAAGCTCGGCCGTGGCGAGGAGGCCACCGGCGGGCGCGACAAGTCCTCGATCCTGTCCGACACCGTCGAGGCGCTGATCGGAGCGGTCTACCTCAGCGGCGGCTTCGGGGCCGCCAGCGACGTGGTGCACCGGCTCTTCGACCCGCTCATGGAGACCGCCGCCGGGCTCGGGCGCCGGTCTGGACTGGAAGACCAGCCTGCAGGAGCTGTCCGCCGAGCACTCCCTCGGCGTGCCCGAGTACGTCATCGAGGACGAGGGCCCGGACCACGAGAAGGTGTTCACCGCCCAGGTCCGGGTCGGCGACACGCTCTACGGCCGCGGCACCGGCCGCTCGAAGAAGGAGGCCGAGCAGCAGGCCGCGGAGACCGCCTACCGGGCGATCGAGGCCGAGCGCGGCAACGGCGGGCACCGGATCGTCGACGACGCCGCGGAGCGGGTGGTCGGCTCCGACCCGGACTGAGCCGTGCCCGAGCTGCCCGAGGTCGAGGTCGTCCGCGCCGGCCTGGAGGCGCACGTGGTGGGCCGCACCGTCACCGGTGTCGAGGTGCTCCACCCGCGCCCGGTCCGCCGCCACCTCGCCGGACCCGACGACTTCGCCGCCGCCCTGACCGGGCGGACCTTCGCTCGGTGCCCGTCGGCGGGGCAAGTACCTCTGGCTTCCCCTCGACGACGGCGACGCCCTCCTCGGCGCATCTCGGGATGAGCGGGCAGATGCTCGTGCAGCCGGCCGGTGCCCCGGCGGAGCGGCACCTGCGGGTCCGGTTCGCCCTCGCCGGCGCGGAGGCGGGCCCGGACGAGCCCACCGAGCTGCGCTTCGTCGACCAGCGGATGTTCGGGGGACTGGCGCTGTCGCCCGGCGGCGCCGAGCTGCCCCGGAGATCGCCCACATCGCGCGCGACCCGATGGACCCGGACTTCGACGACGACGCGTTCGTCGCACGGGTACGACGGCGTACCTCCGGGATCAAGCGCCTGCTGCTCGACCAGAACCTCGTCTCCGGGGTGGGCAACATCTACGCCGACGAGGCGCTCTGGCTCGCCGGCCTGCACGGCGACCGGCCGGGCGACCGGCTGCGGAGGGCCGACGTGGTCGCACTGCTCGCCGGGGTGCGGACGGTGATGGCCGCCGCGCTCGCGCAGGGGGGAACCTCGTTCGACGCGCTGTACGTCAACGTCAACGGCGAGAGCGGCTACTTCGACCGGTCCCTCGAGGTCTACGGCCAGGAGGGTGAGCCCTGCTCCCGCTGCGGCACGCCGGTCGTGCGGGCGCCGTTCATGAACCGGTCGTCGTACTTCTGCCCGCGCTGTCAGCCGCGCCCGCGCCGGCGTTCGGCCTGAACCGCCTCCGGCACCTCGCCGGTGTGGTCGACGGGCGTCCATCGCTCCGACCGGACCCACTCGCTGCCGCAGCCGGCACAGCGGAACAGCGGCTCGCCGTCGAGCCGCTCGCCCGTGCCGGTCCAGCTGCACAGGCGTCGGCACGCGGCGATCTCGAGTGCTGCCATGGTCCTCCTCCTCCCCAGGAGGAGGACAACCTAGCCGGGGCCGCCGGGACACCGGCCGCCGGCCCCGGACGGCGCCGGATTGACCCGGGCGGGGCCGAGTGGGACCCTTGAGGTACACCTTTCACCCCTTCCGGCCACGAGCCGGCCCCGTGGTGTGACCTGACTTCTTGTTCCGGAGGACACACATGGCCAAGGCGCTTCTCGGCTACATGAGCAGCACCGACCCCCGCGCACTCGCCCAGCTCATGGCGGAGAACCGCCGACTCCGGCGCCAGGTGGCAGATCTCGAGGCTGCCGTCCTGCGCCTCTCGGCGGAGAACGACGAGCTCGCAGCGGCCGCTGCCGAGTCCGAGCTGCTCACTCTCGACGACAGCATGCAGCCTGCCTGATGCGGACCGCGCCGGCGCGTTCGCCCGCCGCCGGCTTGACGAGCCTTCGTAGGCTCGCGGTGTGACGCCGACGTCCTCGTTCACCCACGCGCTCGACCACCTCCTCGACCGTTCGGTGGTGCTCGGGTTCACCCGGGTGGGCCACCGGCTGCGCAGAACGTGGTGGCCTCAGGACCCCCCTCCCGGAGCGCTGAAGGGGAAGGTCGTCGCGGTCACCGGTGCCAACTCCGGGCTCGGGAAGGCGACCGCCCTCGGCGCGGCCCGGCTCGGCGCCGAGGTCCGGATGCTCTGCCGCAGCGAGGAACGCGGCGACCGCGCGCGTCGCGACATCCTCAGCGAGGTGCCCGGTGCCGCTCTCACGGTGCACCGCTGCGACGTCAGCGACCTGTCCTCGCTGCCGGCGCTCGCCGACGAGCTGCGCCGCGAGGTCCCGGCCCTGCACGGCCTGGTCCACAACGCCGGCGTGATGCCACCCGAGCGCACCGAGACGCCCGAGGGAAACGAGGTCACCCTCGCGACCCACGTGCTCGGACCGCATGTCCTCACCGACGCGCTCCGCGTGCCGTTGGCCGCCGGCAACGGGCGGGTCCTGTTCGTCGTCTCGGGCGGCATGTACACCCAGTCGCTCCACCTCGACGACTGGCAGTACGCCCGAGGTCGCTACTCCGGTGCCGCGGCCTACGCCCGGACCAAGCGGATGGAGGTGCATCTCTCACAGGAGTGGGCCCGCCGCCTCGCCGACGAGGGGGTGACCGTGCACAGCATGCATCCGGGCTGGGCGGACACACCCGGGGTGGAGAGCTCGCTTCCACTGTTCCGCACCGTGACCCGGCCCCTCCTGCGCTCGGCGGAGGCCGGTGCCGACACGGTGGTGTGGCTGCTGGCGGCTCCGGAGGCCGAGCAGAGCACGGGCCTGTTCTGGCACGACCGCCGGCCCCGCCCGACGTCGTACCTGTCCCGCACCGAGCCGACGTCCGAGCAGGTCCACCGGCTCTGGGAGCAGGTCGTCGAGGCCACCGGGGTACCCCGGTCTGGGTGACCCCCGCGGTGGGTAGGTCGTTGGACCGCCCGACGCCGTTCGACCGGAGCGGCGAGGGACAGCGCCAACGTTCTGCTCGGCACGGAGCTGATCGTGCGACGGCACCGACCCGACCGCGCCGTACTGACGTGGAGGGGTGCCACGACCCGGGCCTCCGGGGAGCGGCGTCCACGCGCAGGTGCGCGGGTTCGTGCTGCCGAGCGGGTAGGCTGCTGCCCGCTGACTTCCCCACGGCATGATTGGCACGACCCACCGACCGGCGCACCGTGAGGAGCCCACGCACGTGTACCTCAAGAGCCTGACGCTCCGCGGGTTCAAGTCGTTCGCGTCCGCGACGACCCTGCAGCTCGAGCCGGGCATCACCTGCATCGTGGGACCCAACGGCTCCGGCAAGTCCAACGTCGTCGACGCGCTCGCCTGGGTGATGGGCGAGCAGGGCGCGAAGTCCCTGCGCGGCGGCAAGATGGAGGACGTCATCTTCGCCGGCACGTCCGGCCGGCCGCCGCTGGGGCGCGCCGAGGTGGCGCTCACCATCGACAACACCGACGGGGCCCTGCCGATCGACTACTCCGAGGTGACGATCAGCCGGACCATGTTCCGCAACGGCGGCTCCGAGTACGCCATCAACGGGCAGTCCTGCCGGCTGCTCGACGTCCAGGAGCTGCTCTCGGACTCCGGGATCGGCCGGGAGATGCACGTGATCGTCGGGCAGGGGCAGCTCGACTCGATCCTGCACGCGACACCGGAGGACCGCCGCGGCTTCATCGAGGAGGCGGCGGGCGTCCTCAAGCACCGCAAGCGCAAGGAGAAGGCGCTGCGGAAGCTGGACTCCACCGAGGGGAACCTCACCCGGCTGGGCGACCTGCTCACCGAGATCCGGCGCCAGCTCAAGCCGCTCGGTCGCCAGGCCGAGGTGGCCCGCAAGGCGGCGGTCGTGCAGGCCGACGTGCGCGACGCCCGGGCCCGGCTGCTGGCCGACGACCTGGTGACCGCCCGCTCCACGCTGGAGCAGGAGCTCGCCGACGAGAGCGTCCTCATGGAGCGGCGCGCCGAGCTCGAGGCCGCGATCGAGGAGGCCCGCCGCACCGAGTCCCGTCTCGAGGCGGACCTGCGCGAGGACCTGCCGGCGCTCGCCGCGGCCCAGGAGACGTGGTTCGCGCTGTCCGGCCTCCGCGAACGCCTCCGCGGCACCGCCGGCCTGGCCGCGGAGCGGGAGCGCAACGCGCGGGAGACCTCGCAGGAGCCGACGGGTGGGTCCGGCCGGGACCCCGAGCAGCTGATGGCGGAGGCCGAGCGGGTGCGCGCCCAGGAGGCCGAGATCGGCGCCGAGGTCGAGGGCAACCGGACGGCGCTGGACCGGGCGGTGCAGGCCCGCCAGGAGGTCGAGGCACGCCACGCCGAGGAGGACCGTCGGGTCGCCGGCCTGCTGCGGGCCGCGGCAGACCGGCGGGAGGGACTGGCCCGGCTCCACGGCCAGGTCAACGCGCTCAGGAGCCGGTCCTCGGCAGCCGCCGAGGAGGTCGGCCGCCTGACCGAGGCCCGGGAGGAGGCGCAGTCGCGGGCCGAGCGGGCGCAGCGTGACTTCACCGCACTCGAGACGAGGGTCGCCGGCCTCGACGCCGGCGAGGAGGGCCTGGACGCCGAGCACGAGGCGGCCGCCGGAGCGCTCGCCGACATCGAGGACCGGCTCGCCAAGACCCGTGAGGAGGCCCAGGCCGCCGAGCGTGAGCGGGGCGCACTCGCGGCACGCAAGGAGGCGCTCGAGCTGGGCCTGAGCCGCAAGGACGGCGCCGGCGCGCTCCTGGCCGCCAGCGACTCGGTCTCCGGGCTGCTCGGATCGGTCGCCGCGCTGCTCTCGGTCCGCCCCGGCTACGAGGCCGCCCTCGCCGCCGCCCTGGGCACGGCCGCGGACGCGGTCGCGGTCGAGAGCACCGACGCCGCGCTCGAGGCCATCGCCCACCTCAAGTCCGAGGACCTCGGCCGCGCCGGCCTGCTGCTCGGTGGGGCCCCGGTGCACGACGGTGACTGGCCGGGGCTCCCGGCCGGGGCCGTCTACGCCACCGACGTGGTGGACGCCCCCGACGGGCTGGACGCCGCGCTGTCCCGGCTCCTGTTCAAGGTGGCGGTGGTCGACGACCTCCCCGCGGCGCGGTCTCTGGTCGCCGACCTGGCCGACGTCACCGCGGTCACCCGCGACGGCGACCTGGTCGGTGCCCACTTCGCCTCCGGAGGGTCGTCCTCGCAGCCGAGCCTGCTGGAGGTGCAGGCCGCCGTCGACGAGGCCACCGAACGGCTCGCCGAGGCCACCCACGCCTGCGAGCGGCTCACCTTCGACCTCAGCCGTCTGGAGGAGGAGCGCGCCGAGGCCGCCCGCCGGGTGGACGTGGCCCTGGCCAAGCTGCACGAGTCCGACGCGACGCTGGCCGCGGTCGCCGAGGAGCTCGGGCAGTACGGCAGCCAGGTGCGTTCGGCCAGGGGGGAGGCAGAGCGGCTGGCCCAGGCGATCGCCGCCGCCGAGGCCGCCCGCGACAAGCACCTGGCCGGTCTCGCGGAGCTCGAGGAGCGGCTCTCGGCCGCCGAGGACTCCCCCGAGGAGGAGCCGGACACCAGCGAGCGGGAGCGGCTGGCCGAGGAGGCCCGCTCCGCCCGGCAGGAGGAGATGGACGCCCGGCTCGCCCTGCGCACGGCCGAGGAACGCGCCCGCGCGCTGTCCGGCCGGGCCGACTCGCTGGTCCGGGCCGCCCGGGCCGAGCAGGAGGCCCGGGACAAGGCGGCGGCCAGACGTGCGCGCCTGGTCCGTGAGGGAGAGGTGGCCGCAGCGGTCGGCAGGGCCGCCGGGCTGGTGCTGGAGCGGCTGGAGACCTCGGTGGCCGCGGCCGCGGACCGGCGTACGACGGTCGAGCAGTCCCGCCGGGGCCGCGAGGAGGAGCTGATGGCGGTCCGCTCCCGGTCCCGCGACCTGCTCAAGGAGCACGACGAGCTGGTCAACGCCGTCCACCGCGACGAGATGGCGCGCGCCCAGCAGCGGATGCGGATCGAGCAGCTCGAGGAGCGCGCGGTCGACGAGCTGGGTCTCGACGTCGACGTCCTCGTCGGCGAGTACGGCCCCGGCAACCCGGTGCCTCAGCCGCTGCCCGAGGGCGCCGAGGAGGCCGACGAGGCGCCCGAGCCGGTGCCCTACGTCCGCGAGGAGCAGCAGAAGCGGCTGCGGGCCGCGGAGCGGTCGCTCGCGATGCTGGGCAAGGTCAACCCGCTCGCGCTTGAGGAGTTCACCGCACTGGAGGAGCGGCACAAGTTCCTCACCGAGCAGCTCGAGGACCTCAAACGCACCCGGCGGGACCTGCTCGACATCGTCCGAGAGGTCGACGAGCGGGTCGAGCAGGTGTTCACCGAGGCCTGGGAGGACGTCCGCGACGCGTTCGACCACGTCTTCCGGCGGCTGTTCCCCGGCGGCGAGGGCAGGCTCGTGCTCACCGAACCCTCCGACATGCTGACCACGGGCATCGAGGTCGAGGCGCGGCCGGCGGGCAAGAAGGTCAAGCGGCTCTCCTTGCTCTCCGGTGGCGAGCGTTCCCTGGTCGCGGTGGCCTTCCTGGTCTCGCTGTTCAAGGCCCGGCCCTCGCCGTTCTACATCCTCGACGAGGTGGAGGCCGCCCTCGACGACACGAACCTGGGCCGGCTGCTCGAGATCTACGAGGAGCTGCGCGAGAACAGCCAGCTGCTCGTGATCACCCACCAGAAGCGGACCATGGAGGTCGGCGACGCGTTGTACGGCGTCACCATGCGCGGTGACGGGGTGTCCACGGTGATCTCCCAGCGGCTGCGCGAGCCGGAAGCGTCCTGACGATGGGGGAGCGACCGGGGCCTCCGGGGCGGGAGGCGTACGCCGTCTGGCGCCGGGCCACCACCCGGTGGGCCGACGACGACGTCTACGGCCACATGAACAACGCCCGCTACTACGAGCTGTTCGACACGGCGGTCAACGCCTACCTGATCGAGTCCACCGGCACCGACATCCGCGCGCTCCCCGCCGTGGGGCTGGTCGCAGAGACCTCGTGCCGCTACTTCCGCGAGATCGGGTTCCCGGAGCCGGTCGACGTGGGACTGGCCGCCGAGAGGGTCGGGCGGTCCTCGGTGGTCTACCGGATCGGGCTGTTCCAGGGCGAGTCGGACCTCGCGGCGGCGGAGGGACGTTTCGTGCACGTCTACGTGGACAACACCCAGGGCCCGGGGAACCGACCGGTGCGGCCGCTCCCCGAGGAGGTGCGGGCGGCCGTCGAGCCACTGCTGCGTGCCTGACAGGTTTGAGCCGGCAGGCCTTGGGCATCCACCTCCGGACGCGTGGCCAACTCTCTCGGGAAAGCGGTGCCTCATGATCCCCATCGTCCTCGCGATGCTCGTCATCATGGTCCTGGCCGGCCTGGTGGTCCTCTACGTGGCGTTCCCGCACCGGGGCGAGGACGTCCCGAACGCGCCCTGGTTCGGTGACGCGCTGCGCCGGGGCGTGGACCGGCTCCCGACGCTGGACAACCAGCGGGAGCGGGGACGGCAGCACACCGACCTGTGAGCGTCGCCACGGCACCGCCGTAGCCGCGCAGAACGCCCGTCCGGCCGCTTTTACCCGTCTGCTTGGATGGGACCCGTGGGTGACCTCTTCGACTACCTGTACCTGATCATCGTCGTCGCCGTCGTGGCCGTCGCGCTCCTGGTGGGACTGGTCGTGGCGAGGGTCCGCGGCGGCCGCCGGGTCGAGCCCGGTGAGGACCGGCGTGGTGGCGCGGGGACGATCGCGCCGCCCGAGCCCGGGGTCGGCGAGGAGCGGGAGACCCCTCGGGACACTCCGACCCGCACCATCGAGGACGCCACGCTCCCCGAGGCGCCGCCACGCGGTCCCGGCGTGCCCGAGGCCCCGCCGGAGCCCGAGGCGCCGGTCGTCGAACGCCCCGAAGGCGTTGCGGGCCGGCTGGTCCGGCTCCGCGAGCGGCTCTCGCGGTCCCAGGGCCCGCTGGGCCGGGGCCTGCTCGCCCTGCTGTCCCGCGACGTCGTCGACGAGGACACCTGGGAGGAGATCGAGGACACCCTGATCACCGCCGACGTCGGGGTCGTCCCGACCCAGGAGCTGGTGGACCGCCTCCGGACCCGGATGCGGGTCGAGGGCAAGACCTCCACCGGGGTGGAGGAGATCCTGCGCGAGGAGCTGCTCACGCTCGTCGACCCCACCATGGACCGCAGCCTCGGCGTCAGCCGGCACGAGGGGCGCCCGGCGGTGGTCCTGGTCGTCGGCGTGAACGGCACCGGCAAGACCACGACCGTCGGCAAGCTCGCCCGGGTCCTCGTCGCCGAGGACAAGCAGGTCGTGCTCGGTGCCGCGGACACCTTCCGCGCCGCGGCCGCCGAGCAGCTGACCACGTGGGGGGAGCGGGTCGGCGTACCGGCGGTGCGGGGCCCCGAGGGCAGCGACCCGGCCAGCGTCGCGTTCGAGGCGGTCAAGGCAGGCGCCGAGCAGGAGGCCGACGTCGTCATCGTCGACACCGCCGGCCGGCTGCAGAACAAGGCCGGCCTCATGGACGAGCTGGGCAAGGTCCGCCGGGTCATCGAGAAGCAGGCACCCGTCAGCGAGGTGCTGCTGGTCCTCGACGCCACCACCGGCCAGAACGGGATGGTGCAGGCGCGGGTGTTCAGCGAGGTCGTCGACGTGACCGGGATCGTGCTGACCAAGCTCGACGGTTCCGCCAAGGGCGGCATCGTGGTCGCCGTGCAGCGCGAGCTCGGGGTGCCCGTGAAGCTGGTCGGGATCGGTGAGGGGGCCGACGACCTGGCCCCGTTCGAGCCGGAGGCGTTCGTCGACGCACTGCTCGGGGCGAAGGGCTGACCTCGTCGGCGGAGCCCGGCTCGCGGTGGTCGGGCTCTCCCGTCAGTCCCTCGTGACGCCCCGCAGCGTGAGCTCCACCAGGTGCGGGACCTCGTCGAGCGTGGGCAGCGGACGGTTCGTGATCGCCCGTGAGGCGATGATGCCGCCGAGCCACTGCACGCAGCAGTTCAGGTCCACGTCCGGGCGGATCTCGCCGCGCTCGACGGCCCGCTCGAACATCCGGCGGGCCTGCGCCTCGCTGCGCTCGGTCGCCCGGCGGTACAGCGCCGCGATCCGCTCGTCGCGGACCGACTCGGCGATCGACATCTTGAGGTAGGCGGTGCCCTCCGGGGAGCCGACGAACTGGATCACCGAGCGGTAGCTCTCCGCGAGGTCGGTATGGATCGACCCGGTGTCCGGCTCGGGGATCTCGACGGCGTAGAGCCGCTCCATCGCCGCGACCGCGAGGTCGTCCTTGCTCGGCCAGCGCCGGTACACGGTCGCCTTGCCGACTCCGGCCTGGGCCGCGACGTCGTCGACGGTCATCCGTTCGAAGCCACGGCGGCGCAGGAGGTCGGCGGCGGCCTCGATGATGCGCTCGTCGGTCCGGGGGTCGCGAGGACGGCCGCGACCCCGTCGTACGGGCTGCTCGTCCGCGACGGAGGCGGGCGTGACATCGGTCTGCATGAGACCCAACGATACCTGTGTATCCGAAACTGTCCTCCCCGGAGCAGTCAAGTAAAGCGAGGGCGGTCCGTTCACGACCTCGTAACACGGCACCGCCAGACGTCACCTCCTCGCAACCTCGGCCGTCACCGCGCGAAACCTGTGCCACGGAGGCTGTCGGCACCGGGGCGGACCGGGGCCCGACACTGCGGTCGGTGGCTCGGTCGCCCTCCCTCGCGACACAACCTGGAGGTTTCATGGACACCGGCCACGCAGCCTGGGTCCTCACCGCCGCGTCCCTGGTCCTGCTGATGACACCGGGCCTGGCGTTCTTCTACGGCGGGATGACCCGGTCCAAGTCCGTCCTCAACATGATGATGATGTCCTTCGGTGCCATGGGCGTCGTCACCGTCGTCTACGTCCTGTGGGGCTGGTCGATGTCCTACGGCACCGATGCGTTCGGCGACGGCACGGCGGGACTCTTCGCCAACCCCTTCGAGCTGTTCGGGCTCGCGGGCCTCAGCGACGGCGACTACCTCGGCGTCGCCTTCCAGCTCACCTTCGCCATCATCACCGCCGCCCTGATCAGCGGTGCCGTCGCGGACCGGGTGAAGTTCTCCACCTGGATGGTCTTCGTGCCGATCTGGGTGACGCTGTCCTACTTCCCGCTGGCCCACATGGTCTGGGGAGGCGGCTTCCTCAGCGGTGAGGACGGCGCGCTGGCCACGTGGTTCTTCGACGGCGTCGCACCGGTCGACTACGCCGGCGGCACCGTGGTCCACATCAACGCGGGGATGGCCGCACTCGTCCTGGTCCTGGTCCTCGGCGCCCGCCGCGGGTTCGGCACCGACACCATGCGGCCGCACAACCTGCCCTTCACGATGCTCGGCGCCGGGCTGTTGTGGTTCGGCTGGTACGGCTTCAACGTCGGGTCCTTCGTGCCCGCGGCCACCCCGTCGGTCGGCGGTGATCCCGCGGGCGCGTTCGACAACTCGGTCCAGTTCGCCACCAACTTCGTCGGCGAGACCGGCCTGGTCTGGGTCAACACCACCGCCGCGGCGGCCGCCGCGATGCTGGGCTGGCTGCTCGTCGAGAAGGTCCGCGACGGCAAGGGCACCAGCCTCGGGGCCGCGTCCGGCGTCGTCGCCGGGCTGGTCGCGATCACCCCGGCCGCCGGGGCGCTCAGCCCGGTCGGCTCCCTGGCCCTCGGCGCGGTCGGCGGCGCGGTGTCCGCCCTGGCGATCGGGCTGAAGTACCGGTTCGGGTACGACGACTCGCTCGACGTCGTGGGGGTCCACCTGGTGGCGGGCCTGGTCGGCACGATCGGAGTCGGCTTTCTCGCCACCACCGGAGGGCTGCTCTACGGCGACGGGACCGCCCAGCTCGTGGTCCAGGTCGTCATCGCCCTGTTCGCGATGCTGTGGGCCGGCGTGATGACGCTCGTCGTCGCACTGGCGCTGAAGTACACGATGGGCTGGCGGATCGCCGACGAGGACGAGGTCGAGGGCATCGACCTCGCCGAGCACGGTGAGACCGCCTACGAGCTCACCGCGCGGTCCGCGACCTCCCGCGGCGCCGGCCGCCCGCTTGCCACGTCCGTCGAGACGGAAGGAGCCAACGCATGAAGCTCGTGACTGCGGTCGTCAAGCCGCACAAGTGGGACGAGGTCCGCGAGGCCCTGGAGACCTTCGGGGTCACCGGGATGACCGTGAGCGAGGTCAGCGGCTACGGCCGGCAGAAGGGGCACACCGAGGTCTACCGCGGCGCGGAGTACGACGTCGCGCTGGTGCCGAAGATCCGCATCGAGATCGTGGTCGAGGACGCCGAGGCCGACGACGTGGTGGGGATCCTCGTCAAGAGCGCGCAGACCGGCCGCATCGGGGACGGGAAGGTGTGGGTGGTGCCCGTCGAGACCGTGGTGCGGGTGCGCACCGGGGAGCGGGACGAGGCGGCGGTCTGAGGAGGTGACCACCTCGGACCGTGCACGTCGCACGGACGCTGCCGACGCCCGGTGCGCGGCAGCGTTCGTGCGCGCCCTCCGGCTGCACCGGGACGGGGGCGCCGGGCCCTCGGGTGCGGCGCTCGTGGCCGTCGGAGGCTACGGACGCCGCGCGCTGTCCCCGCACTCGGACCTCGACGTGGTGCTCGTCCACAGCGACGAGACCGACGTCACCGGGCTCGCCGGCGACCTGTGGTACCCGCTGTGGGACTCCGGGACGGTGCTCGACCACGCCGTGCGCAGCCTGACCGAGGCCGGCGACGCGGCCCGGGCGGACCTGCGTGTCGCGCTCGGCCTCCTCGACGCCCGGCACCTCGCCGGTGACCCGGCGGTCACCCTGCGGCTGCGGTCGGTGCTGCTCGCGCAGTGGCGGCGGGACGCCAGGAGCAGGCTGCCCGAGCTGCGCGCCACGGTCGAGGCCCGGGTCCAGCGGTACGGCGAGCTCGCCCACGCCTCCGTCCCCGACCTGAAGCAGTCCGGCGGCGGCCTGCGGGATGTCACGGTGCTCGACGCGCTGGCCGCCAGTTGGCTCGTCGACGTGCCGCACAGGGAGCTCGCGCGCTGCCGCGAGGAGCTGCTGGACGTGCGCGACGCGCTGCACGCGGTCACCGGCCGCGGCTCGGACCGGATCGGCCCCGAGTCGTGGACCGAGCTGGCGGAGGTCCTCGGCCACGAGGGGCCCGAGGAGGCCCAGCGGGCAGTGCGCCGGGTCGGGCGCCGGCTGACCCACCTCCAGGGGCTCGTCTGGCACCGGGTCGCGGGCGTCCTCGCACCGAGGCGCACCGGGCCCCGGGCCCGCGGGCCGGTGCTCCGCCCGCTCGGAGGGGGGCTCGCCGAGACCGGCGGAGAGGTCGTCGTGCGGCCGGGTGCCGTGCCGGCGGCCGACCCGGCGTTGCTGCTGCGGGCCGCCGCCGAGGCCGCCGAGCGTGGGCTGGCCCTGTCTCCGTACACGGTGGCGCGGCTGCTGCGCGAGGCCCCCGTGCTCCCGGAGCCGTGGCCGGACGAGGCGCGGGACCTCCTGGTGCGGCTCCTCGCTGCCGGCCCGGGGCTGCTGGCGGTGTGGGAGACCCTCGACGAGACCGGGGCGATCGAGCGACTGCTGCCCGAGTGGGACCGGGTCCGCCTGCTGCCGCACGCATCCGAGATCCACCGGTTCACGGTGGACCGGCACCTGGTCGAGACCTGCATCGAGGCCTCGAGGCTGGTCCGGCGGGTCAGCCGGCCGGACCTGCTGCTGGTGGCCTGCCTGCTCCACGACATCGGGAAGGGAGACCGCATCGACCACAGCGTCGCGGGGGAGCGACCGGCGGCGCAGGTGGCGCGCCGGTTGGGCTTCCCGGAGGGCGACGTGGCGGTCGTGACGACGCTGGTCCGCCGGCACCTGCTGCTCGCGGAGGTCGCCACGACGCGGGACCCCGACGACCCGGCCACCGTGGAGCTGGTGCGGTCGGTGCTGCCCGGCCCACCGGTGCTCGAGCTGCTCGCCGTCCTCACCGAGGCGGACGCGCGGGCCACCTCGCCCCAGGCGTGGACGTCGTGGCGGGCGTCCCTCGTCGACGCGCTGGTCTGCCGGGCCCGGGACTCGTGGCGGGACGGCCGGGTCCCGGAGCAGGTGCCGGAGGCGCCGGTGGTCGACGTCCCCGACGTGGTGCGGCACGACGAGGGAGCGGTCGACGTACAGGTGGCCGCGACCGCACCCGGCAGCGAGGTGACCGTGGTCGCCCGCGACCGCCCCGGGCTGCTGGCCGCGGTCTCGGGCGCGCTGGTGCTGCTGCGCGCCCCGGTCCGGGCGGCTCGCGCGTGGACCCAGGACGAGTACGCCGTCTCCCGCTGGCAGGTGGAGGCCACCGCCCTGGACGCCGCGGTCGTGCGCCACCAGGTCCAGGCGGTGCTGGCCGGCCGGCTGGACCCGGCTGCGCGGCTGACCCCGATCGGGGCGACGGCGGCCGAGCCCGTGGTCGCCGTGCGTGCGGACGCCTCCCGGCACGCGACGGTCCTCGAGGTGCGGACCCAGAACCTCCCGGGGGTGTCCCACCTGGTCTGCCGGAGCCTGGCCGACATCGACGTCGCGGTGCGCTCGGCGCACCTGGCCACGCTGGGCCCCCAGGCGGTCGACGTGTTCTACCTGCAGGAGCAGGCTGCCGGTGCGCTCGGCGACGAGCGGGCGGCCGAGGCGGCGCACGTCGTACGTCGTGCCCTCACCCACCCGGCTACCCTTGACGTCTGACCCCCCACGGCACGGCTGGTGGGTCGTTGCACGCCTGCGACGTCGACACGAGGACTGACCACCATTGTTTGCGACTCTCTCCGACCGCCTTGCCGACACCTTCAAGAACCTGCGGGGCAAGGGCCGGCTCTCCGAGGCGGACATCGACGCGACCGCACGCGAGATCAGGATCGCCCTGCTCGAGGCGGACGTCGCGCTGCCGGTGGTCAAGGAGTTCGTCGCCGCCATCAAGGAGCGGGCCCGCGGTGAGGAGGTCAGCCAGGCGCTGAACCCCGCCCAGCAGGTCGTCAAGATCGTCAACGACGAGCTGGTGACGATCCTCGGCGGGGAGACCCGGCGGCTGCGGTTCGCCAAGAACCCGCCGACCGTGATCATGCTGGCAGGCCTCCAGGGCACCGGAAAGACCACGCTCGCGGCGAAGCTCGGCCTGTGGCTGAAGGACCAGGGCAACAGCCCGATGCTCGTCGCCGCCGACCTCCAACGACCCAACGCGGTCAACCAGCTGCAGGTCAACGGTGAGCGCGCCGGGGTCACCGTCCACGCCCCTGAGCCGGGCAACGGCGTCGGCGACCCGGTGGCGGTGGCGCGCGGCGCCATCGACGAGGCGCGGCGCACCCTGCACGACGTGGTCATCGTCGACACCGCCGGTCGTCTCGGCGTCGACGAGGAGATGATGCAGCAGGCCCGGGACATCCGCGACGCGGTGAACCCCGACGAGGTCCTGTACGTCGTCGACGCGATGGTCGGCCAGGACGCGGTCAACACCGCGCTCGCCTTCCAGGACGGGGTCGGCTACGACGGCGTCGTGCTCACCAAGCTCGACGGCGACGCCCGAGGCGGTGCCGCACTCTCGATCCGGTCGATCACCGGCAAGCCGGTCATGTTCGCCTCCAACGGCGAGAAGCTCACCGACTTCGACCTGTTCCACCCCGACCGGATGGCCTCCCGCATCCTCGACATGGGCGACATGCTCACCCTGATCGAGCAGGCCGAGCGCACCTTCGACCAGGAGCAGGCGGCCAAGGCGGCGGCCAAGCTCAGCGGGCAGGGCGGGGAGTTCACGCTCAACGACTTCCTCGAGCAGATGCAGCAGGTCCGCAAGATGGGCTCGCTGACCAAGATCATGGGGATGCTGCCCGGGATGGGGCAGTTCCGCGAGCAGCTCGAGAACTTCGACGAGCGCGAGATCGACCGGGTGCAGGCGATCATCCAGTCGATGACGCCGGGGGAGCGGGAGAGCCCGAAGATCATCGACGGCTCCCGCCGGGCCCGTATCGCGCGCGGCTCGGGGGTCCAGGTCTCCGACGTCAACCAGCTCGTGGACCGGTTCTTCGACGCCCGCAAGATGATGATGTCGATGGCGAAGGGCGGCGGGATGCCGGGGATGCCCGGGATGCCTGGGATGCCCGGGATGGGCGCGCCAGGCGGCGGCAAGCGCAAGGGCAAGCAGGCGGCGAAGAAGGGCAAGGCCAAGCGCGGTTCGGGCAACCCCGCCAAGCGCGCCCAGCAGGAGAAGGCGGCCGCCGAGCAGAAGGCCTCCGCCGACGCCGCCGACCCGTTCGGCGTGCCGAACGGCCAGCCGGACGCCGACCCCGCCGACTTCGAGCTCCCCTCCGAGTTCTCCCAGTTCCTCCGCAAGCAGTGACCACGTAACGCGGGGCTATGGCCGCAGGACACGTGGCACACCCCGTGCAAAGCGTCCACCGGCCCCGGGAAGCAGGCCGCGGGGGCGGTAGCGTCTCCCTTCATGAGCGCACTGTTGTTCCGTGGAGTCGTCCTCCCCGAGGGCGAGGCGAAGGACCTGTACGTCGTCGACGGCCGCGTCACCTACGAGAAGCAGCCCGGAGCCGAGCTGGCCGCGGAGGGCTGGATCGTCCCCGGACTCGTCGATGCCCACTGTCACGTCGGTCTCGACGCGGACGGCGCCGTGCCCGAGGACGTGCAGGAGGAGCAGGCGCTCGCGGACCGGGACGCCGGCACGCTGCTGATCCGCGACTGCGGCTCCGCGGCCGACACCTCCTGGATCCACGACCGCGACGACCTGCCCCGGCTGATCCGGGCCGGCCGTCACCTGGCGCGCACCCGGCGCTACATGCGCAACTTCGCCCACGAGATCGAGCCGGAGCAGCTCCCCGAGTACGTCACCCGTGAGGCGCAGCGTGGGGACGGCTGGGTCAAGCTGGTCGGGGACTGGATCGAGCGCGAGGCCGGTGACCTCGCGCCCTCCTTCCCCGAGGAGGCGTTCGCCGAGGCGATCAAGGTGGCACACGAGCACGGTGCACGCGTCACCGCCCACGTGTTCGGCGAGGAGACGCTTCCGTACCTGATCGGCGGCGGCATCGACTGCATCGAGCACGGCACCGGCCTCGACAGCAGCCTGGTCGACCAGATGGTGGAGCGGGGTGTGGCGCTCGTGCCCACGGTCAAGCAGCTGGACAACTTCCCCGGCTACGCCGCGGCGGGGGAGCAGAAGTTCCCGAAGTACGCCGACCACATGAGGTCGCTCTACGCCCGGCGGCGGGAGACGATCGGGGCGGCCTACGAGGCCGGTGTGGCGATCTACGCGGGCACCGACGCCGGCGGGGTCCTGCCGCACGGCCTGATCGGCGACGAGGTCCTCGAGCTGGCCACCTACGGGTTGACCGCCGAGGACGCACTCGGGGCGGCCTCCTGGCGGGCCCGGGAGTGGCTCGGTCTCGACGGTCGGCTCTCGGAGGGTACGTCGGCCGACTTCGTGGTCTTCGGCAGCAACCCGCTGGCGGACCTCGGGGTGCTCAAGGACCCCCGGCGGATCGTCCTGCGTGGCGCAATCGTCCGCTGAGCGGACGTCGCGCCCGGGCACGGGTCGATAACGGTGGAGCACGGTCAGGTAACAATGCGGCGCGGCCCCTTTTCATCGGGTTTCCGGATGCAAAGGATGGCCCCACGAGCACCTTGTCGTGCACACATCTAGAAGGAGGACTCATGCGAGTCAGAACCCCATTGCGCGCAACCGCTGCTGCAGCGGTGCTAGCGCTTGGGCTCGCCGCGTGCGGCGGTGGCAACGGCGACAACGACGGTGGCGGCACCGCGTCGGAGGAGACTCCGGCCGCCGGTGAGGGCCAGGCGGGCGGCACGCTCTCCGCGGAGCTCACCGAACCGCAGTACCTCGCGCCTGCGTCGAACTGCTACGAGTCCGAGTGCGCGGCCGTGCTCGACCTGATCAACGATCCGCTGGTCAGCGTCGACTTCGAGACCGGCGAGCTCAACTTCGACGGCCTGGCGGAGAACATCGAGGCCAGCGAGGACCAGACCACGTGGACGGTCACCCTCAAGGACGGCCGTCAGTTCCACAACGGCGAGCCGGTGACCTCGGACGCCTTCATCCGCGCCTGGAACTACTCCGCCAACCCGAAGAACGCCCAGCAGACCGCGGGCTTCATGTCCCGGATCGAGGGCGCCGGCGAGGGCAAGGAGATGTCGGGTCTGAAGAAGATCGACGACCAGACCTTCGAGGTCACCCTCAGCGGTCCCTTCTCCCAGTTCGGCCAGATGCTGAGCTACGCCCCGGCGTTCGCCCCGATCGCCGAGGCCTGCCTCGAGGACGTCGACGCCTGCAACCAGCAGCCGATCGGCACCGGGCGTTACCAGATGGACGGCAAGTGGCGCCACGACCAGGGCATCACGCTCACCAAGTGGGCGGACTACCAGGGCGAGCTGCCGGCGAACCCCGACACCATCGACTTCCAGATGTTCACCTCGACGAGCGCGTCGTTCCGTGCGCTGCAGAACGGCAACCTCGACGTGACGACCATCTACCCGGAGCAGTTCCTCGAGGCGCAGGGCGCTCTCGGTGACCGTCTGATCACCGAGCCGTCGGCGTCGCTGACCTACCTCGGCTTCCCGGTGAAGCAGGCTCCGTTCGACAACAAGCAGGTCCGTCAGGCCATGTCGATGTCGATCGACCGTCAGCTCATCGTCGACCAGGTCCTCAACGGGCTCGGCCAGCCGGCGACCGACATCCCGACGCCGCCGATCCCGGGTCACCGCGACGACGCCTGCCAGTACTGCGAGTACGACCCCGAGCAGGCCAAGCAGCTCCTCGAGGAGTCGGGCGTCGACCCGCAGGGGATGACCGTCACGTACTACTTCAACTCCGACGCCGGTCACGACCAGTGGGTGGAGGCTGCTGCTCGCCAGATCCAGGAGAACCTCGGCTTCGACTACAAGCTGAAGGCCACCGAGTGGGCGCAGTACCTCGAGCTGCTCGACGGGCAGAAGTTCACGGGCCCGTTCCGTCTCGGCTGGTCCGTGGACTACCCGTCCCCGGAGAACTACATCCGGCCCATCGTGGGCACCGGCGGTGACTCGAACTACACCGGCTACTCGAACCCCGAGCTCGACAACCTGCTGACGCAGGCCGACCAGGCCGGCACCACCGAGGAGAGCTTCGACCTGTACCAGCAGGCCGGCGACGTGGCCCTCGAGGACATGCCGATCATGCCGATGTGGAGCGGTGTGACGTCGGTCGGGTACGCCGACGGCGTCAGCAACGTGCGGTACGACGTCGGTGAGGGTGAGATCGCCTACGGCGAGATCACCGTCAACCAGTGATCGACCACCGCTGAGGCAGCACCACACAGCAAGGAGCGGGGGCCGGGCCTGTAGGCTCGGCCCCCGCACCGGTGCGTGCGGTCGTACTAGGAAGGATCTGCATGGGGCGCTACGTAGCCCGACGACTGATTCAGTTCATCCCGGTCATCTTGGGCACTCTGTTCCTCCTCCACATGCTGAGCACCCTCACCATCCAGGTCGTGGGCGACCCGGTGCGTGCGCTGTTCGGTGAGAACGCGCCGCCGGCCGCGATCATCGAGCAGATGCGTGCCGACTACAACCTCGACGACCCCTGCCTCGAGACCCCCGGGAACCCGTGCTTCGGGCTCTTCGTCGACCGGCTCGGGCAGTACGCCCAGGGCAACTTCGGCATCAACTTCCGGGGCCGCGAAGTCGCCGACCTCTTCATCGAGCGGTTCCCCGTGACGGTCCGCCTCACCGTGATCGCGCTCGTGTTCGAGACCATCGTCGGCATCTTCCTCGGCGTGCTCGCCGGTCTGCGCAAGGACAAGTTCATCGACAACTTCGTCCGGTTCTCGACCGTGCTGCTCATCGCCTTCCCGGTCTTCGTCTTCGGGACGCTGGCACAGCTGCTCATCGGCCTCGAGCTCGGCCTCAGGCTGCGCAACAGCACGTGGGCGCCGGACTGGCTGGGGCAGATGCTGAACGTCGGCTACCAGCCGGACTACCCGTGGCTGAGCCTGGTGCTGCCGGGCATTGTGCTCGGCGCGTTCTCGCTCGCCGCCATCGCCCGGCTGACCCGGACCAGCCTCATCGAGAACCTGCGGTCGGACTACGTCCGCACCGCCCGGGCGAAGGGGCTGACCACCCGCCGCATCGTCGGAGTGCACACGCTGAGGAACTCCCTGATCCCGGTGGTGACCTACATCGGCATCGACATCGGCCTGCTGCTCGGCGGTGCCCTGGTGACCGAGGGCATCTTCAACATCCCCGGCGTCGGGCAGCTGGTGTTCCTGGCCATCGAGGCCAACGACACCCCGGTGATCATCGGCGTCGTGACGATCCTGACGCTGGTGTTCCTGGTCTCCAACCTGCTCGTCGACATCCTGTACGCCGCTCTCGACCCGAGGATCCGCTATGAGTGACGTGAGTGCCGCCGGTAGCTCTCCGGAGACGACCGGCGCCGAGGCCGGGGACGCCGCAGCCGGGCGCAGCCTCTGGGGCGACGTCCGCTACGAGCTCGTCCGCAACCCGGTCTTCTGGTTCTCCACCGTCTTGGTGCTGATCATCCTTTCGATGGCCTTCTTCCCGTCGCTGTGGGCGGAGACGTCGCCGAACGCACGCGGGGCCTGTGACCTGCTGGACGCTCGCGTCAAGCCCAGCGCCGAGCATCCGTTCGGGTTCACCGCCACCGGATGTGACATGTGGTCCTCGCTGGTCTACGGCACCGCCAAGTCCGTCATCGTGGCGATCCTCGCCTCCGCGGGGACGCTGGTCCTCGGCGTGCTGCTCGGCACGATGGCAGGGTTCTTCGGCGGGTTGAGCGACACCATCATCAGCCGGATCACCGACGTCTTCTTCGGCCTGCCGTTCCTGCTCGGCGCGCTGGTGTTCCTGGCGATCTTCCCCGAGCGCAACATCATGACCATCACCATCGTGCTGGTGGTCTTCGGCTGGACGTCGTTGACGCGCGTGATGCGGGGCAGCGTGATCGCGACCAAGCAGAAGGACTACGTGGACGCCGCGCGGGCGCTGGGAGCCAGCGACTCGTTCATCGTCCGCAAGCACGTCCTCGCCAACAGCATGGCCCCGGTCATCGTGATCGCGACCATCAACCTGGGCCAGTACATCGGGGCGGAGGCGACGCTGACCTACCTCGGTGTCGGCTACCAGCGTCCGACCGTGTCGTGGGGCCTGCTGGTCGACGAGGGGCAGAACCTCGCCCTCGCCGGCTACTGGCACCTGCTGGTGCTGCCCGCCGGCTTCATCGTGATCACCGTGCTGGCGTTCATCCTTCTCGGGGACGTGCTGCGTGACGCCCTCGACCCTCGTACGCGATGAGGAGCTTCATCGATGTCCCAAACCGCCAATGAGACCCGCGGCTCCAAGCGGGCCACGGCCTCGCTGAGCCAGCTGAGCTTCGACAGCTCCGCGCCGCTGCTCGAGGTCGAGGATCTGGAGGTCGAGTTCCACACCCGCGACGGCAGGGCCCACGCCGTCAACAAGGTCAGCTTCTCGCTGAACGCCGGCGAGACGCTGGGCATCCTCGGGGAGTCCGGGTGCGGGAAGTCCGTGACCGCACAGGCGGTCATGGGGATCCTCGACTCGCCGCCGGCCAAGATCACCGGCGGTCAGGTGCGCTACCGGGGTGTCGACCTGCTGCAGCTCGACGAGAAGACCCGCCGGCATGTGCGGGCCAACAAGATCGCAATGATCTTCCAGGACGCGCTGTCGTCGCTGAACCCCGTCTTCACCGTCGGCTGGCAGCTCGGCGAGCTGTACCGCAAGCACTCCGGCGCCAGTCGCAAGGAGAGCAAGGCGAAGGCCGTCGAGCTGCTCGAGCTGGTGGGCATCCCGGCGGCCAAGAACCGGGTCAACGACTTCCCGCACCAGTTCTCCGGGGGTATGCGGCAGCGCGTCATGATCGCGATGGCGCTGGCGCTCCAGCCCGACATCATCATCGCCGACGAGCCGACCACGGCCCTCGACGTGACGGTGCAGGCGCAGGTCATGTCGCTGCTCGCGGACCTGCAGCGGGACATGGAGCTCGGGCTGATCCTGATCACCCACGACATGGGGGTGGTCGCCGACGTCGCCGACAAGATCTGCGTGATGTACGCCGGTCACGCGGTCGAGCGGGCGAACGTGTACGACATCTACGAGCGCCCCGCCCACCCCTACACCAAGGCTCTGCTGGAGTCGATCCCGCGCGTGGACCAGAAGGGCCAGGAGCTGACCGTGATCAAGGGTCTTCCGCCTGCCCTGACCAACCCGCCGCCGGGCTGCTCCTACCACCCCCGCTGTGCCTTCGCGCGTGACCGCTGCAAGGTCGACGAGCCGCCGCTGTACCAGGTCCCCGGTGACCGGGACAGCGCCTGCCACTACTGGGAAGAGGTCCTGAACTCATGAGCACCACGGTGACCGAGACCGGCCAGGGGTCGGGCGACGTCGACGGGGAGGTGGTCCTCGAGGCCCGTGACGTCAAGAAGTACTTCCCGCTGACCCAGGGCATCGTCTTCAAGAAGACGATCGGCCACGTGAAGGCCGTGGACGGCGTCTCGTTCCAGCTGCAGAAGGGCGAGACCCTCGGCGTCGTGGGAGAGTCCGGCTGCGGCAAGTCCACGCTGGGCCGGCTGCTGATGGGCCTGGAGACGCCGACCGACGGCTCCATCAAGATCCTCGGTGAGGAGATGGCCGGGCTCAGCGGGAAGCAGATGCGGCGGATGCGCCGCAACATCCAGATCGTGCTCCAGGATCCGTACTCCTCGCTCGACCCGCGGATGACGGTCGGCGACATCGTCGGGGAGCCGTTCCGGATCCACGCCGACGTGGTCGCCGGCAAGGACCAGCGCAAGGCCGTCCAGGACCTGCTCGACGTCGTCGGCCTGAACCCCGACCACATCAACCGGTACCCGCACCAGTTCTCCGGCGGACAGCGGCAGCGCATCGGCATCGCCCGCGCGCTGGCGCTCAAGCCGAAGATCATCGTGGCCGACGAGCCGGTCTCCGCGCTCGACGTGTCGGTGCAGGCCCAGGTCGTCAACCTCTTCGAGCGCCTGCAGGACGAGTTCGGGCTCTCCTACGTGTTCATCGCGCACGACCTGTCCGTGGTCCGGCACATCTCCGACCGGGTGATGGTGATGTACCTCGGCAAGGCGGTCGAGATGGGCAACGAGTCGGAGATCTACGACCACCCCACCCACCCCTACACCCAGGCGCTGCTCTCCGCGGTGCCGGTCCCGGACCCGCGGCTGCGGGGCCACCGCGAGCACATCGTGCTGCAGGGCGACGTCCCGAGCCCGGCCAACCCTCCGTCGGGGTGCCGGTTCCGCACGCGGTGCTGGAAGGCCCAGGACATCTGCGCCGAGGAGCTCCCGCTGCTGGTGCCGCGGGACGGGTCGGCGCACCCGTCGGCATGCCACTTCGCGGAGGAGCGCGACGTGGTCCACGCCACCGGCGACTGACCTCCAGAGCACTGCTGCCACGGGGCAGCGCGAGGCGCCGCCGCGGACCGTGGCCCGCACGAGCCCGTCCCGCGTGACGCATGTCTCGCTTGCGTAACGATGAGGTCCCGGAAGGTTTTGTCCTGCCTCCGCGGGACCGCCGCTGCGGCTAGTGTCCGGCGCAGGCGCGCGAATCTGTTGGCCGCCGTCGGTCATCCCATTCGCATGAGTGCGCGGGCGCGTCGCGCAGTCTCTTGGAGGAGAATCGTGAAGATCAGAAGGATGACGGCTGTCGTCGCAACAGCCGCGCTCGGGCTCGCCGCTGCGGCATGCGCGCCTCCGGCCACCGACGAGGAGGAGCAGGGCCCGCAGGGCGACACCTCCGTGAACGTCGGGTGGAACCAGCCTTTCTACTCCTACAACGACGACAGCAGCACCGGCAACGCGACCGCGAACGCGATCGTCCTCTACCTCATGCAGTCCGGCTTCAACTACTACAACGCCGACCTCGAGCTGACGCCCGACGAGTCGTTCGGTACCTACGAGAAGATCTCCGACGACCCGCTGCAGGTGAAGTACACCGTCAACGAGGACGTCACGTGGTCCGACGGCACCCCCGTCGACGCAGCGGACATGCTGCTGTCGTGGGCAGCGCTGAGCAGCGCGCTCAACACCGTCGAGGCCGACGCGGTGGAGCGTGACGAGAACACCGGCGAGCCCAAGCCCGCCGACGGCGTCTACTTCGACTCGGGGACCCCGGGCATGCAGCTGGTCACCCAGGTCCCGGAGGTCGGTGACGACGGCCGCTCGATCACGCTGAACTTCGACCGCCCGTTCGCGGACTGGGAGGTCGCCTTCGGTGTCGGTGTCCCGGCGCACGCCACGGTGATGAAGGCGCTGGACATCACCGACCCGCAGGAGGCCAAGGACACCCTGATCACCGCGATCCAGGAGAAGGACGACGAGATCCTCGGCCAGGTCGCGAACTTCTGGAACACCGGCTTCAACTACACCTCCTTCCCCGAGGACGAGCTGCTCCGGCTCGCCAGCGGCGCCTACGAGATGACTGAGTTCGAGGAGAACCAGTACATGACGCTCGAGGCCAACCCCGACTACTCCGGGGACCTCGACGCGCAGATCGAGAAGGTCACCATTCGCTGGAACGAGGACCCGCTGGCGTCGGTCCAGGCGTTGCAGAACGGCGAGCTCGACCTGATCGCCCCGCAGTCCAGCCCGGACGTGCTGCAGGCGCTCGAGGGCATCGACGGGATCACCGTGGAGACCGGCGTCGAGGGGACCTACGAGCACGTGGACCTGACCTACAACAACGGCGGGCCCTTCGACGCGAAGACCTACGGTGGCGACGAGGAGAAGGCCCGGGCGGTCCGCCTGGCGTTCCTCAAGTCGATCCCGCGCCAGGAGATCCTCGAGAAGCTCATCGTGCCGCTGCAGCCGGACGCCGAGCTGCGCGACTCGTTCAACCTCACCCCGGGTGCTCCCGGCTACGACGAGATGGTGGAGCAGAACGGCTCCTCGGAGTTCGACGCTGTCGACATCGAGGGCGCCAAGCAGCTCCTCGCCGACGCCGGCGTGCAGACGCCGGTCGACGTCCGGTTCCTCTACGCCGCCGGCAACGTGCGCCGTGAGGAGGCCTTCGAGCTGATCCGTCAGTCCGCCAAGAAGGCCGGCTTCAACGTCGTCGACAAGGGCAACGCCGACTGGGGCTCGCTGCTGGGCAGTGGCACCTACGACGCCACCGAGTTCGGCTGGCAGTCCACCTCCACCGCGGTGACCGAGTCCGACGCCAACCACCGCAGCACCGGCGTCAACAACTTCGGTGGGTTCAAGAACGAGCGCGTCGACGAGCTGTACGACGAGCTGCAGACCGAGACCGACCCCGACCGCCAGCTCGAGCTCCAGATCGAGGTCGAGAAGATCCTCTGGGCCGACGGCTTCGGGGTCACGATCTACCAGTTCCCGGGTGTGGTCGCCTACAACGAGGACAACATCAGCAACGTCCAGACGATCGCGATCTCCCCGGGCATCTTCCACGGCTTCTGGGAGTGGGAGGCCGGCAACCAGGGCTGACCGTCCGCCGCCGGCAAGCGCTGCAAGACCGCGTGGGGGTGCTGTCACCGGACCGGTGGCTGCACCCCCACGGGGGTGCAAGGGGCGCACGACGGGCCACCAGCCTGCCGCCGCCCACGTGTCGGATCACGAAGAAACCGTGAGGCACCTCGACCGATGTTCACCTTCTTCCTGCGCCGCCTGGTCACCTCTGGCCTGGTGGTGCTGGCGTCGACGTTCCTGATGTACCTCCTCGTCGACCTCGCCATCGACCCGCTCGACGACCTGCGCACGAGCACCGCGCCCAACAAGGAGGCGCTGATCGCGGGCCGCATCGCGCAGCTCGACCTCGACCAGCCCGTCGTCGTCCGCTATCTCGACTGGCTGGCCGGCGCCGGCAAGTGCCTGGTGGGGCAGTGCGACCTCGGCACCGCGTGGCGATCCGGTCAGGCCGTGACCGACCTGCTCGGCGGCGCGATCCTGACCACGATCCAGCTCGTCACCGCGGCCACCGTGCTCGCGATCCTGCTCGGTGTCGCGGTCGGCATCGTCAGCGCGCTGCGGCAGTACAGCGGCTACGACTACAGCGTGACGTTCATGTCCTTCCTGCTCTACTCGCTGCCGGTCTTCTGGGTGGCGGTGCTGCTCAAGCAGTACGGCGCCATCGAGTTCAACACCTTCCTCAACGACCCGGACATCGGTCTGGGCACGATCGTCGTGCTCTCCGTCCTCTCCGGGCTGCTCTGGGCCGGGATGGCCGGGGGCGACCTCGCCCGCGAGCTGAAGGTCTTCGCGGTGGCCGCAGGCGCCACGCTGGCCGTGCTCGTCTACATCGACGTGACCGGCTGGTTGTCCGACCCCGGCATCGGCATCGTCGGCATGGCGCTCAGCGGCGCGGCGATCGCCCTGCTCGCCACCCACCTGTCCACCGGCATGCGCAACAAGCGCGCGCGCAACGCTGCCCTCACCACGGCGGCCGTCGGTGTCTCGCTCTACTACCCGCTGCAGTACTTCTACTACTACGTCGGCGCCAGCTGGCCGATCATGATCGGTCTGCTGGCCGTCACGGTGCTCGTCGCGGTGGTCATCGGCTGGGCCTGGGGCGGACCGGACTGGAAGCAGTCGGCACGCACGGCCGTGGTCGCAGCCGTTCCGCTGGCCGCCCTGCTGTTCGTCGACCGGGTGATGGCCGTCTGGCAGGTCTACTCTGAGTCGAACCTGATCAAGGGGCGTCCGATCGCCACCATCGGACCCAAGACGCCGGGTCTCACCGGCAGCTTCTGGATCACCACGTTGGACTCCTTCACCCACCTGCTGCTGCCGTCCTTGGCGCTGGTGCTCATCTCCTTCGCCGGCTACACGCGCTACTCCCGGGCCAGCATGCTCGAGGTGATGAACCAGGACTACATCCGCACCGCCCGCGCCAAGGGGCTCACCGAGCGGACCGTGGTCATGCGGCACGCCTTCCGCAACTCCCTGATCCCCCTGGCGTCCATCGTGCCGGTCGACATCATCACCCTCATCGGCGGTGCGGTGATCACCGAGACGATCTTCAACTGGTTCGGCATGGGCAGGCTGTTCGTGACGTCGCTGGAGGGCAGCGAGATCGACCCGATCATGGCCTACCTGCTCATCGTCGGGATCCTGGCCGTCCTGGCGAACTTCGTGGCCGACCTCCTCTACGCCGTCCTCGACCCACGGATCCGGGTGAACGCATGAGCACCGAGACGCAGCGGCCCGAAGCCGGCGGGGACCGGCTCGAGAACGCCATCGAGCTCAAGGAGGTCGAAGGTCTGTCCCAGGGACAGATCGTCCGGCGCAGGTTCATCCGTCACAAGGGGGCGATCGTCGGGCTGGTCAGCATCAGCGCGGTGGCCCTCCTCGCGTTCACCTCCATCGGCATCGGCCCCCTGCCGGGATGGTGGAAATGGGACCACGCGGGGCTGCACGACGTGGCGAACCCGGGCGGCCGCCCGACCGTGTCCCTGCCCACCTGGCTCGGCGGCAGCGGTCTCGCGATCGGTGACTTCCCGTTCGGGCAGGACACCATCGGCCGGGACATCTTCGCCCGCACCATGAAGGGCGTGCAGACGTCGCTGATCGTGATGGTCATCATCGGTGTCATCTCGACGGTCATCGGCATCGTCGTCGGAGCCGTCGCCGGGTTCTTCCGTGGCTCGGTGGACCAGGGGCTGATGCGGTTCACCGACCTGATCATCACCTTCCCGGTGATCGTGATCGGTGCCGTGCTCGGCAAGCTGGCCGGCTCCGGTGGTGCCATCTGGCTGGCCGTCGCCCTCGGCCTGATCACCTGGACCGGGATGGCCAGGCTCGTCCGTGGAGACTTCCTCACCCTCCGGGAGCGGGAGTTCGTGGACGCGGCCCGGGTCGCGGGGGCGAGCAACTTCCGGATCATCCGCAAGCACATGCTGCCCAACGCGATGGGCGTCATCATCGTCAACACCACGCTGCTGATGTCGGCCGCGGTGCTGCTCGAGACCTCGCTGAGCTACCTCGGCTTCGGCATCCGGTCTCCTGACGTCTCCCTGGGCACGATGATCTCGCAGTACCAGTCCGCCTTCGGGACCCGGCCGTGGCTCTTCTGGTGGCCCGGCCTGTTCATCATCGTGATCGCGCTCTCGGTCAACTTCATCGGCGACGGCCTGCGCGACGCCTTCGACCCACGCCAACGCCGGATCCCGTCCGCACGCCGGATGCGCCGTGCCCTCGAGCGTGACGCCGTCGGACGCCCGGACGAGCGGGCCGGACGGTGAGCGGCGACGTGCCCGGCTCACCGGGCCAGGGCGAGGACCACGGTGAGCAGCAGCAGGGCAGCCGATGCGGCGATCGCCCCGACGTGCAGCTCGGTGCGGGCCGCCGGGCGCTCCAGCCGTGGGTTGTCGAGGAAGCCCGCTTCCCGCAGCGCGTCCCAGCGCTCCTGCACCGCGATGGCGGCCGTGCCGGGGGCCACCACGCCGGCCCGGGTACGACGGGGAGCGGGGGCCGCCCAGGCCTGGTAGCTGCCGTAGGCCGTTACCAGGCGCAGCCCGAGCCGGCCGTCGACCTCCTGCAGGGCGGGCCAGGGCACGTGGACGGTGCGCCACACGTTGCGGAGGACCACCTCACCGTCGCTGACCTCGACCCCCGGCCGCCAGAGGGCGAGCCAGGCCAGCAGCACGACGAGGGCCACTGCAGGGGCGTAGGCCGGCGCGTCCGTCGCCTCGCCCGAGGCCACCGGCCAGGCGAGCAGCACGGCGCCGAGCGCGGCCGCGACCACCGCCAGCCCGCGCGAGAAGCGCGACCGGTACGTCGTGGTCCCTCCCATGCCGCAACTCTCGCAGAGCCCGACCCGACACGAGTAGGTGAACGGTGAGCACCACGAGCAGCACCACGACCTCCGGCCCGCAGGGACGCATCCTCGAGGTCGAGGGACTCAACGTCTCGTTCTGGGTCGACGACGCGTGGCACCCCGCGGCCGTCGACGTCAGCTACCACGTCGACGCCGGCGAGGTGCTCGCGATCGTGGGGGAGTCCGGGTCGGGCAAGACCCAGTCCTCGATGTCGCTGGTCGGCCTGCTGCCGCCGAACGGTCGCGCCAGCGGCAGTGCGAAGCTGCACGGCAAGGAGCTCATCGGCCTCTCTCCGGCGGGGATGCGCGACGTGCGCGGCAACGAGGTCGCGGTGATCTTCCAGGAGCCGATGACCGCGCTGAACCCCGTCTACACCATCGGCTTCCAGATCGCGGAGACCCTGCGGGCCCACTTCCCGATGAGCCCCCAGGAGGCCAGGGACCGGGCCCTCGAGCTGCTGCGGCTGGTGGAGATCCCCGAGCCGGAGCGGCGGTTCGACAGCTTCCCCCACCAGCTGTCCGGCGGGCAGCGCCAGCGGGCGATGATCGCCCAGGCGCTCGCCTGCGAGCCGACGCTGCTCGTGGCCGACGAGCCCACCACCGCGCTCGACGTGACCGTTCAGGCGGAGATCCTCAAGCTCATGCATGACCTCCGGCACCGGATCGACGCAGGCATCGTGCTGATCACCCATGACATGGGGGTGGTCGCGGACATGGCCGACAGGATCCTGGTGATGAAGGACGGGCGGGTCGTCGAGACCGGGACCGCGGACGAGATCTTCCACCACCCCCGGCACGAGTACACCCAGTCGCTGCTCGCCGCGGTGCCCCACTTCGGCCGGCACGTCGCGCGGGCGCTCCCCGATGAGCCGGGGACCGACCACGAGGCCTTCCGACGCGAGACGTCAGCGGCCGAGCGGTCCGCGCCCGAGGTCGACGAACGTCCCGTCGTCGTGGAGATGCGCGACCTGGTGCTGGAGTACCCCAGGCGCGGCTCACAGCCGGTCTTCCGTGCTGTCGACGAGGTGGACCTGGCCATCCGTCAGGGCGAGGTCGTCGGTCTCGTGGGGGAGTCGGGTTCGGGAAAGACCACGATCGGCCGCGCCGTGGTCGGTCTCCTCCCGGTGGCCGGCGGCCGGCTCGACGTGGCCGGCGTCGACATGGCGAAGGCGAGGGCCAAGGACCTCCGGCCACTGCGCAGCCAGGTCGGCATCGTCTTCCAGGACCCGGGGTCGTCGCTGAACCCGAGGCTGCCGATCGGGGAGTCCATCGGCGAGCCGCTCTACCTGCACGAGAGGCTCCGGGGCAAGGAGCTCGACGAACGGGTCGAACGGCTCCTCGACGACGTCCAGCTCCCGAGGTCGATGCGCAACCGCTACCCGCACGAGCTCTCCGGCGGACAGCGGCAGCGGGTCGGCATCGCCCGGGCGCTGGCGCTCGAGCCGAAGATGCTCGTCGCCGACGAGCCCACCTCCGCCCTCGACGTGTCGGTGCAGGCCCGGGTGCTCGCGCTGTTCCGGGAGCTGCAGGAGCAGCACGGGTTCGCGTGCCTGTTCATCAGCCACGACCTCGCCGTCGTGGAGATGGTCGCCAGCCGGATCGCGGTGATGCGACACGGCAAGCTGGTCGAGCTCGGGTCCAGCGAGCAGGTCGTCTTCGAGCCGAGGCACCCGTACACACGGCGGCTGGTGGCCGCCGTACCGGTGCCCGACCCCGACGAGCAGCGGGTCCGCCGCCGTCAGCGCGACGCCCTGCTCGCCGGCGGGGACGCGTCCTGACCGTCGGCCGGGCCCGGGCGACCGGGCGATTGGAACCGGGGCGGGGCCGTCTGGCACAATGGCCCGTCGAGTCCTGCGTGCCCGGACCCTCTCACCCGGTCACGCACGACACAGCGCAGCGATCCCGGCCTCGCCCCACGTGGTACGGGACGCTCACCAATCCACAAGCTCGCAAGGAGACACCACACCCGTGGCAGTCAAGATCCGTCTCAAGCGCATGGGCAAGATCCGTGCGCCGCACTACCGCGTCGTCGTCGTCGACTCCCGCAAGAAGCGCGACGGTCGCGTGATCGAGGAGATCGGCAAGTACCACCCCAAGGAGGAGCCCTCGCTGATCGAGGTCGAGTCCGAGCGGGCACAGTACTGGCTCACCGTCGGCGCGCAGCCGACCGAGGCCGTCGCCGCGATCCTCCGCGTCACCGGCGACTGGCAGAGGTTCAAGGGCGAGCCGGGTGCCGAGGGCACCCTGCGGACCGCCGAGCCGAAGCGGGACAAGGCCGAGATCTTCAACGAGGCCCTGAAGGAGGCCGCCAGCGAGCCGAAGGCCGAGGCGGTCACCAGGAAGGCCAAGAAGAGCGAGGCGCCCAAGGAGGAGGCCCCGGCCGCCACCGAGACCCCCGCCGTCGAGACGCCGGAGGGCGCCACGGAGCAGGCGGAGGCCGACGAGGTCAAGGCCGTCGACGCCGAGCAGCAGGCGGCCGAGACCGACGTGCCGGCCGACAAGGCCTGATCGACATGCTCGCCGATGCGCTCGAGCACCTCGTGCAGGGGATCGTCGACCGTCCCGACGACGTCGACGTCCGGGAGAAGCAGCTGCGGCGCGGTCCGCTGCTCGAGGTGCGCGTCCACCCCGACGACCTCGGCAAGGTGATCGGACGGGGCGGGCGCACCGCCACCGCGATCCGCACCGTGCTCGGTGCGCTCGCCGGCCGGGGCGGCGTCCGCGTGGACTTCGTCGACGTGGACCGCAGGCGCTGAGCGCAGAGCACTGACGCAGGACGAGTGGGGAGGCCGGTCGGCCTCCCCACTCGTGCGTCGTGACACCGCAGACAGTACGACGGGCAAGGGGATCACATGACGGGCACGGAGGTCGTGGTCGGACGGATCGGCCGACCGCACGGTGTCCGGGGCGACGTCACCGTCGAGCCGCGCACCGACGAGCCGGAGCGCCGCTTCGCGGTCGGGGCCGTGCTCCGGACGCAGACGCCCCAGGGGACGCCGCCGCAGGGGAGCAACCGGCCCGCCGAGCTGACCGTCTCCGCGGCGCGGTGGCACCAGTCCCGGTTGCTGGTCTCCTTCGAGGGGGTCGGCGACCGTGACGCCGCCGAAGGGGTGCGGGGCCTGCTGCTCGCCGTCGAGGTGGACCCCGACGAGGCCCCCGAGGACCCCGAGGAGTTCTACGACCACCAGCTGGTGGGGCTGCGCGTGCTGACCTCCGACGGCGAGGACGTCGGAGAGCTCGCCGAGGTGCTGCACGGCCCCGGCCAGGACCTGCTGTCGGTCAAGGCGCCCGACGGCCGGGAGATCCTGGTCCCGTTCGTCACCGAGCTCGTGCCCGAGGTCGACGTACCCGGCGGCCGGCTGGTCGTCCACGCCCTGCCCGGCCTGCTCAGCCCCGCGGTGGACGACGAGGAAGGCGGCGCCTGAGCCATGCGCATCGACGTGGTGTCGATCTTCCCCGACTACCTCGCGCCGCTCGGCCTCTCCCTGGCCGGCAAGGCGCAGGAGTCGGGACTCCTGGAGGTGCAGGTCCACGACCTGCGTCGCTGGACCCACGACCGGCACCACACCGTGGACGACACGCCCTACGGCGGGGGAGCCGGCATGGTGATGAAGCCCGAGCCCTGGGGAGAGGCCCTCGACGAGATCACCGCGGCCGGGCCGGGAGACCCCGTGCTGCTCGTGCCCACACCGTCGGGCGAGCCGCTGTCCCAGCCGATGGCCGAGGAGCTGAGCCGCGAGGAGTGGCTGGTGTTCGCCTGTGGGCGCTACGAGGGCATCGACGAGCGGGTGGTGGACCACTACCGGGAGCGGATGCGGGTCCGCGAGGTCTCGATCGGCGACTACGTCCTCAACGGCGGTGAGGTCGCCGCCCTGGTCGTCGTGGAGGCCGTCGTACGCCTGCTCCCCGGTTTCATGGGCAACCCCGAGTCGCTGGCGGAGGAGTCCCACGGCGGGGAGGGCTGCTGGAGTACCCGGTCTACACCAAGCCCCCGATCGTGGCGCGGTCTCGACGTGCCGGAGGTGCTGTTCAGCGGCCACCACGCGCAGATCGCGCGCTGGCGGCGGGACCAGGCGCTGCGGCGTACGGCGCAGCGGCGGCCCGACCTGGTCGGGCGGGTCCCGGAGGAGACGCTGGACGAACGCGACCGGGAGGTCCTCGCCGATTTCGCCGGCGAGTGAGCCCTGTGGCAGACTTGACCCTCGGTCCAGCGCATCACGGCTGCCCGAACGCCCTCTGACGGGCGTCGGGAGCCGACGGCCCACCTGCCACAGGGGGCGTGCCGTGCGATGACATCCCGGACCGTCCGATCCTGCACGACCAGACCGTGGGTGACCTGTGGCGCCGACGAGGAGACAGCCATGACCAACGTCATCGACACGCTCGCAGCTTCGGTGAAGCGCGACGACATCCCCGAGTTCCGCGCCGGCGACACCCTCAAGGTGCACGTCAAGGTCGTGGAGGGCAACCGCTCGCGTATCCAGGTCTTCCAGGGTGTCTGCATCCGGGTGCAGGGCTCCGGCGTCGGCCGCACCTTCACCGTCCGCAAGGTCTCCTTCGGCGTCGGCGTCGAGCGCACCTTCCCGCTGCACTCCCCGATCTTCGAGAAGATCGAGGTCGTGACCCGCGGTGACGTCCGCCGCGCCAAGCTCTACTACCTGCGCAACCTCCGCGGCAAGGCGGCCAAGATCAAGGAGAAGCGCGAGGCCACGCCCGCCCGCTGAGCCGGTGTTGGTTAGGCTCGTCGCGTGACCGACGACGCGCCGCACACGTGGACCGCGATCCCGACAACGGGTCGCGGTCCTCTGCTTCCCAGGGGGATTCCGCGGCTTCCCAGGGGGACTCCGAGGCGGTACGACGGACGCCCGCCGGCGGTCGTGCCAGGTCGCGCAAGCCGCTGCCGATCTGGCAGGAGATGCTCCTGCTGCTCGCGATGGCCCTGGTGCTCGCCGTGGTCATCAAGGCGCTTCTTCATGCAGGCCTTCTACATCCCGTCGGGATCGATGAACGACACGCTCGTGCTCGACGACCGGATCCTGGTGCAGAAGGTCTCCTACTGGGCGGGTGAGCCCGCAGCGGGGTGACGTCGTCGTGTTCTCCGACCCCGGCGGCTGGCTCGGACCCGGCGAGGTCCAGACCGCCGACAACGCCGTGACCCGCGGGCTCGAGCTGTTCGGCCTCTACCCGACCGGCGGCCACCTGGTGAAGCGGGTGATCGGCGTCGGCGGTGACCGGATCGTGTGCTGCGACGCGCGAGGGCGGGATCACCGTCAACGGCGTGCCCCTGCACGAGCGGTCCTACCTCGCGGCGGGCGAGAAGCCCTCGCTGATCCGCTTCGACGTGCGAGGTGCCCGAGGGCTACCTCTGGGTGCAGGGCGACAACCGCTCGAACTCCGCGGACTCCCGGGTCCACCTCGGCGACCCCGGCGGAGGCTTCATCCCCGTCGACGACGTGGTGGGGAAGGTCTTCATGGTCGTGTGGCCCTGGAGCCACGCCACCATGTTGGAGCGACCGGCGACCTTCGAGACGGTGGGGCGCCGCGCCATGAGCGTGCTGCCCCGCGGCCTGACCATCCGGCGCGACGCCGGCCTCTACGGCTACGAGCGTGCGCTGCGGCGGGCCGGCCTGGACCCGATCGCCGGGGTCGACGAGGCCGGACGCGGCGCGTGTGCCGGCCCGCTGGTCGCCGCCGCGGTCGTGCTGCCCGAGGGACGGCGCGGCGAGGTCCCGGGCCTGGCCGACTCCAAGCTGCTGACGGCGGCGGCCCGCGAGCGCTGCTACGGCGAGGTGCTGCGCCGTGCGCTGGCCTGGTCGGTCGTGGTGGTCGAGCCGGCCGAGTGCGACCGGCTCGGCATGCACGTCGCCAACGTCGAGGCCCTGCGCCGTGCGCTGGCACGGCTGGAGGTGCGCCCGTCGTACGTGCTCACCGACGGGTTCCCCGTCGACGGGCTGGAGGTGCCCGGCCTCGCGGTCTGGAAGGGGGACCGGGTCGCGGCCTGCATCGCCGCGGCGTCGGTGGTCGCCAAGGTGACCCGGGACCGGATCATGACGGCCGTGCACGACGACTATCCCCGCTACGACTTCGCCACGCACAAGGGGTACGTCACCGCCGCGCACACCGCGGCCCTCGAGCGGCACGGCCCCTGCCCCGTGCACCGCCGCCGGTTCGTCAACGTGCGCCGGGTGGAGGGTCTGGCCGACAATGGTGCACGGAAGGACCCCGTGCCGGCGATGGAAGCGGAGGACGCACGATGAGCGCCGAGGATCTCGAGAAGTACGAGACCGAGATGGAGCTCCAGCTCTACCGCGAGTACCGCGACGTGGTCGGGATCTTCAAGTACGTCGTGGAGACCGACCGTCGCTTCTACCTGTGCAACCAGGTCGAGGTGAAGGCTCGCACCGAGGCCGGCGACGTCTTCTTCGAGGTCTCCATGACCGATGCGTGGGTGTGGGACATGTACCGCCCGGCCCGGTTCGCCAAGAACGTCAAGGTGCTCACCTTCAAGGACGTCAACGTCGAGGAGCTCAACCAGTCCGACCTCGAGCCTCCCAAGGACTGATCCCCTCACCTGCCGGCCGTCTCGGCCGGAGTGACGCGGGAGCCTCGTCCCTCGGTCGCCACGGGTATCGGCATATTCGGGACAAGAGGCGCGGCATGGTTCGCGGGCGGCTGCGCGCGGAGCTACTGACGCGGCCGTCGGCCCGTTCTCGTGCACAGGAGCCGGGCGGGGCGACCGGTCCACAGCCCGGCCCCGGTGGGTCCCGTCGTGGGAGTGCGTCGCGGCAACCTTCCCGCCAGGAGGTTCGCCATGACGACGACTGCACGACAGCGCAACACCCTCGGCGCGTACGGCGAGGCACTGGCCGCGCGCCACCTCAGGCAGCAGGGGATGGTCCTGCTCGACCACAACTGGAGGTGCGACCTCGGGGAGCTCGACCTCGTGCTGCGGCACGGCCGGACGCTCGTCGTGTGCGAGGTGAAGACCCGCTCCTCGCACGCCTACGGCTCCCCGCTGGAGGCGGTGACCGAGCAGAAGGCGCAGCGGCTGCGGCGGCTGGCCGGGCGCTGGGTCGCCGCCCACGGGCTCCGTCCCGCCGACATCCGCATCGACCTGGTCGGCGTACTCGTCCCCCGGCAGGGCACGGTCGAGGTCGACCACGTGCAGGGCGTCGGCTGATGGGCGTCGCCACCGCCCGCACGGTCACCCTGCAAGGGGCCAGCGGGCACGTCATCGACGTCCAGGTCGACGTGGCCCAGGGCGTGGTGAAGACCGCTCTGGTGGGCCGCCCCGACGCCGCCATCAGCGAGGCCCGCGACCGGTGCCGTGCTGCGGTGACCAACAGCCGCTTCGAGTGGCCGGCGACCCGACGGGTCACCATCCTGCTCTCGCCCGCGGACCTGCCCAAGCGCGGCCCGCACTTCGACCTCGCCATCGCCGTCGCCGTGCTGTCCGCCTCGAACGTCGTGCCGGCCAAGGCCCTGGACGGCATCGTCTTCATCGGCGAGCTCACCCTCGAGGGACGGCTGCGCGCGGTGCCCGGCGTCCTGCCGATGGCGATGGCCGCCTCCGCCCGCGGCATCCACCGCGTCGTGGTGCCCGAGGTCCAGACCGAGGAGGCGTCGATGATCCCCGGGATGACGGTGCTCGGCGTCCGCTCGCTGGCGCAGGTCGTCGCCCTGCTGCGTCGGGAGCCGGCCCCCGAGGCGCCGCCCGTGCCGCCGCTGGCGTCGGGGCCGCTGCTGACCTGGCGCGGTGAGGACCGGATGGAGCAGGTCGACCTCTCCGACGTGCTCGGGATGGCCGACGCGAAGTACGCCCTCGAGGTGGCGGCTTCCGGCGGGCACCACCTCATGCTGAGCGGGCCCAAGGGCGCCGGCAAGACCACGCTGGCGGAGCGGCTGCCCGGCCTGCTGCCCGACCTGACCCTGGAGGAGGCTCTCGAGCTGAGCGCGATCTACTCCTTGGCCGGGTGCCTTCCACCGGGCCAGCACGTGATGACGCGGCCGCCCTTCCGGGCCCCGCACCACTCGGCCACCCGCACCAGCGTGCTTGGCGGCGGCAGCGGGCGGGTCCATCCGGGAGAGGTGAGCCGCGCCCACACCGGTGCGCTGTTCCTCGACGAGTTCCCGCTGTTCCAGGCCGCCATCATCGAGGGCCTGCGCGAGCCGTTGGAGAGCGGTGAGGTGACCATCGCCCGCGGTGACGAGACCGCGACGTTCCCGGCGCGCACGATGTTCGTGCTGGCCTGCAACCCGTGCCCGTGCGGGGAGTACCACCCGACCAACCGCGACAACCGCTGCACCTGCCTGGAGGTGCAGCGACGGGAGTACCGGCGCAAGATCAGCGGCCCGATCGCCGACCGCATCGACATCACCCGGCACGTCGAGCCTCTCACGCAGACCGACCGCGGTGACCGGTTCGCCCGGGTCGAGACGTCGGACGAGGTGCGGGCGCGGGTGGCCGCGGCCCGGGAGCGCCAGGCCCGTCGGTACGACGGGACGGGCTGGCGCCTCAACAGCACCGTGCCCGGCCCGGTCCTGCGGGACCGGTGGCCCCTGCCCGAGGAGGCCGAACGGCTCGTCGAGGACCGCCTCTACGCCGGGCAGCTGACGCGCCGGGGCGCCACCCGGGTGCACCGGCTGGCCTGGACGGTGGCCGACCTGCGGGGCGCGGCGCAGCCGGGCCCGTGCGAGGTCGACACCGCCCTCCGGCTGCGTGCGGGGGAGCCGCTGCCCCTGGCCGTCATCGAGGCGGTGCCCGGATGAACGAACGGCTGGCCAGGGTCGCGCTCACCCGGTTGAGCGAGCCCGGCGACGTGCGGCTGACCCGCCTCGTGGAGGGGCTCGGTGCGCTGGAGGTGTACTCGCGGCTGCGTCAGGAGCAGGACGTCACCGGGGTCTACACCGACGTCGCGGCACGGCTGCGCGGGCTGGACCCGGAGAAGGACCTCGCCGACGCCGCCGCGGTGGGGATCCGGTTCGTGTGTCCCGGCGACGCCGAGTGGCCCGGGGCGGCCGCCGACCTCGACTGGGCCGAGCCGCTCCAGCAGCGGGGCGGTGCGCCGCTGGGACTGTGGGTCAAGGGGCCGCTCCGGCTCGACGAGGCCTGCCGCCGCGCCGCCGCGGTGGTGGGCTCGCGTTCGGCGACCACCTACGGGGCCGGGGTGGCCACCGGCATCGCCGCCCGCCTGGCCGAGCACCAGACCACGGTGGTCTCGGGTGCCGCCTTCGGGATCGACCAGGCCGCACACCGAGGCGCCCTGGCGGCGAAGGGCCCGACGGTGGCCGTGCTGGCCTGCGGCGTCGACCGGGCCTACCCGTCGGCGCACCGCAACCTGCTCGACTACATCGCCGACACGGGCCTGGTGGTCTCCGAGCTGCCGCCGGGCTGCGCCCCCACCAAGCTCCGCTTCCTCGCGCGCAACCGGCTGATCGCGGCACTGAGCCAGGGCACGGTCGTGGTGGAGGCGGCCGCCCGCAGCGGTGCGCTGAACACGGCCAACTGGGCGCTGCGCCTCAACCGCGTGCTCATGGGCGTGCCGGGTCCGGTGACCAGCGCGCCGTCGGAGGGCGTGCACGAGCTGATCCGGGGGCGCGGGGCGACGCTGGTGACCCGTGGTGAGGACGTCCTGGAGCTGCTGTCGCCCAGCGGTGCCTACCTGTGTGAGCCGGTGCGTGGGCCGGAGCGCCCCGAGGACTCCTTGTCCGACCGGGAGCGGCAGGTGCTCGACGCGGTGCCGCTCCGGGCTCCTGCCGACGTGGAGTCGTTGTCGCGCACCGCCGGGGTGGCCGCAGCGGACGTGGTCGCGGCCACACGTCGCCTGCAGTCGCTCGGCCTCGTCGAACGCACCTCCGCCGGGTGGCGTCGTGCGTGACCCGCCGGGCCGCCAAAGCCCGGTCCGGGCCGCACGGCGTCGTACTGTCGGTCCGTGAGGGGCGAGGAGGAGCGGCGAACCGAGGCGGTGCAGCAGGTGCCCACCGCGGAGCCGGTGCTGCCCGAGCCGATGGCGGCCGCGCTCGCCGACTACGAGCGGCACCTGGTCTCCGAGCGCGACCTGACCGGCCACACGGTCCGGGCGTACGTCGCCGACATCGCCGGGATGCTGCAGCACGCCGCGCGGCTCGGGCACACCGACCTCGCCTCCTTGGACGTGCGCTCGTTGCGCAGCTGGCTGGCCGGCCAGCAGACCCGGGGCCTGGCGCGGACGACGATCGCGCGCAGGGCGACCGCGGTCCGTGTCTTCACGGCGTGGGCACACCGCACCGGCCGGGTCGCCGACGACCCCGGAGCGATGCTCGGTTCGCCGAAGGCCCACCGCACACTCCCCGCGGCGCTGCGTCGCGACGAGGCGCGGGAGCTGCTGGAGGCGGCCGCGACCCGCGCCGACGACGGCAGCCCCGTGGGACTGCGCGACGTGGCCGTCCTGGAGCTGCTCTACGCCACCGGCATCCGGGTGGGGGAGCTGTGCGGCCTCGACGTGGACGACCTCGACCGGGAGCGGCGGGTGGTCCGGGTGCTGGGCAAGGGCCGCAAGGAGCGCTCCGTTCCCTACGGCAGGCCCGCCGAGCTGGCGGTGGGACGGTGGCTGGAGGCGGGGCGTCCGGGGCTCGCGCGCGCCGGGTCCGGGCCGGCGCTGTTCCTCGGCGCCCGGGGCGGCCGGGTCGACCAGCGCGCCGTGCGCAGCATGGTGCACGCCCGGCTCGCCGACGTGCCCGGCGCACCAGACCTGGGTCCGCACGGGCTGCGGCACACGGCGGCCACCCACCTGCTCGAGGGCGGCGCGGACCTGCGCACCGTCCAGGAGCTGCTCGGGCACGCGTCGTTGGCGACCACGCAGATCTACACGCACGTCACCACCGACAGGCTGCGCCAGGCCTACCGCCAGGCACACCCGCGCGCCTGAGCCGTCGGCCCGCCCGCGCCGCTGAGCCGTCGGCCCGCCCGCGCCGCTGAGCCGTCGGCCCGCCCGCGCCGCTGAGCCGTCGGCCCGCCCGCGCCGCTCACGCCGCCGGTCGCCGGCCGCCCTCAGACCGGCAGCGCCGCACCCGGCCGCGCCGGGAGCGGCGCGCTGCGCCGCACACCCGCTCCCGCGCCGACGACCGCCGGCCTCGACCACACAGGTGTCACGGAAACCGCCGCCGAGCCGGCCCCGTGCGCGGTCGCGGAGCCTGGCCCGACCCTGGTGCCGGCCGTCGGCAGCAGCCGAGGACGCGGAGCGAGGACGGGCCCCGTCGCGCCTTCGAGCGGCAGCAGCCGCACCGGACCCGTGCCGAGCAGGGCGAGCGGGTCGAGGTAGGTCCCGCCCTCCAGCAGACCCCAGTGCAGGCAGGTCGCGGGCGCACAGTGGCCGCCCGCGGTCTCGAGCCGGCCGACCGGGTCCCCGGGGCCCACGACGGTGCCCACCTCGACGGTGGCACGCACCGGTTCGTAGGTCGTCCGGGTGGTGCCGTGGACGACCACCACCACGCCGCGGCCGGCGAGGGACCCGGCATAGGTCACCCGTCCTCCGGCCGCGGCGCGCACCACCTGCCCCGGGGAGCCCGCCAGGTCGACGCCGCGGTGGCCGGCGCCGTAGGGCGTGGAGGGCGGCCGGAAGTCCTCCACGACTGCCGGGGCGGGGACCAGCGGCCACACGGCCCCGGCGGCGGGCGTGCGCTGGTCGAGGTGGCCCGGCGGCGGCGCGGGTGCGACGGGACCGGCGCCGGTGCCGGCGAGCAGCAGCACGAGCAGGTGTGCGACGGTGATGGTGGTCATGGCACTCGAGCGTGGTCGCCTCGACCGGGCGTGCCCACCGCGGTGCTCCCCGTTGGGGACGGCCGGTCGAGGCAGGGCGGCTGTGGACGGTGACCGGCCCCGGCGGGTGGCCCCCGGGCGTCCGTCGCGGCTGTGATTAGCCCTGGACCCCGGACTCGTCTAGAATCGCGGGTGGCAATCCGTGCGTCCGCGTCCGGGTTGTACTTCGCACGCTCGACTCCGAGACCGACCGGCTCGCCGGCCGTCCTCGGGCGTCGTCCCCGTCAGTCCCTCACCGGTTCCGCCACGGCCCCGCCGCGGCGAAGCCCTCGAGGGTGGGGAACGACGCCGGGCGTCAGGGCAGGGGACAACCGGTCTCCCTGCGACAACTGGAAGCGACCCGTCCGCGCGGGTCGACGCCACGGTGTCTCCCGGGACCCGTGCGTGCGCGCCGGTGCGGCTGGGTCAGACACAGCAGGAGGAACGATCGGCATGGCCGTCGTCACCATGCGCCAGCTCCTCGAGAGCGGCGTCCACTTCGGGCACCAGACCCGCCGGTGGAACCCGAAGATGAAGCGCTTCATCATGACCGAGCGCAACGGCATCTACATCATCGACCTGCAGCAGTCGCTGGCCTACATCGACCGCAGCTTCGCCTTCATCAAGGACACCGTCGCCAAGGGCGGGACCATCATGTTCGTGGGCACCAAGAAGCAGGCCCAGGAGGCGATCGCCGAGCAGGCGACCCGCGTGGGCATGCCCTACGTCAACCAGCGCTGGCTCGGCGGGATGCTCACCAACTTCGCCACCGTGCACCAGCGCATCAACCGCCTCAAGGAGCTCGACGAGGTCGACTTCGACAACGTGGCGGGCAGCGGCCGCACCAAGAAGGAGCTGCTGCACATGAAGCGCGAGCGTGACAAGCTCGACAAGACGCTCGGCGGCATCCGCGAGATGGGTCGCACCCCCTCGGCGGTGTGGATCGTCGACACCAAGAAGGAGCACCTCGCCGTCGAGGAGGCTCGCAAGCTCCGGATCCCGATCATCGGCATCCTGGACACCAACTGTGACCCGGACGAGGTCGACTACCCGATCCCGGGCAACGACGACGCGATCCGCGCCGTGTCCCTGCTGACCCGCGTGGTCGCCGACGCCGTGGCCGAGGGGCTGATGGCCCGCTCCGGCGCGAAGACCGGCGAGTCCGCCACCGGCACCGAGCTCGGTGCCGAGGAGCCGCTCGCCGAGTGGGAGCGGGAGCTCCTGCAGGGCGAGGGGGAGAACAAGGTCGCGGAGGCCGCCGTGGCCGCCACCGGTGGCGACACCGCCCAGGATGACACGCCCGCCGCCGAGGCGACCGGTGCGTCCTCCGAGAGCGCCGAGGCGCCGGCTGCGTCCTCCGAGAGCACCGAGGCGGCCGGCTGCGTCCTCCGAGAGCACCGAGGCGGCCGGCTGCGTCCTCCGAGAGCACCGAGGCGCCGGCTGCTCCGGCGGCCGAGGGCGAGCAGGCCTGAGACACCGGCCGAGGGTGGGTACGCCGGTCCGCGGACCGGCGTACCCACCGCCACCGGTCCGCGGCCGTCCCACGCGCCGCACAGCGACATCACCGACTCCACGAACTCCGAGGGACGAAACAGACTCATGGCGAACATTTCCGCCGCGGACGTCAAGCGCCTGCGCGACCTGACCTCCGCCGGCATGATGGACAGCAAGAAGGCGCTCGAGGAGGCCGACGGCGACTTCGACAAGGCCGTCGAGATCCTCCGCGTCAAGGGCACCGCGAAGGCCGCCAAGCGTGGCGCGGAGCGGACCGCCTCCGCCGGGATGGTGGCCCACTCCGGGCACGCCCTGGTCGAGCTCAACTGCGAGACCGACTTCGTGGCCAAGAGTGACGAGTTCGTCGCGGCCGCGCAGCAGTTCGCCGACGCCGCGGACGCCGCGCAGGCCGGCGACGCCGACAGCCTCAAGGCGGCCAAGCTCGGCGACTCCACGGTCGGGGAGCTCGTCGAGGGCCTCGCGGTGAAGATCGGCGAGAAGATCGAGCTCGGCCGCGTCGCCGTACTTCGAGGGCGAGGTCGCGGTCTACATGCACCGCCGCGCGGCAGACCTGCCGCCGGCCGTCGGCGTGATGGTCGAGTACGACGGCGGCAACGAGGAGGCCGCGCGTGGCGCCGCGATGCAGATCGCCGCGATGCGCCCGCAGTACGTCTCCCGCGACGACGTGCCGGCGGAGATGGTGGCCAAGGAGCGCGAGATCGCCGAGGCGACCGCCCGCGAGGAGGGCAAGCCGGAGCAGGCCATCGCCAAGATCACCGAGGGCCGGCTCAACGGCTTCTTCAAGGACGTCGCGCTGCTCGACCAGCCGTCGGTGCAGGACAGCAAGAAGAACGTGAAGGCCGTCCTCGACGAGGCCGGTGTCACCGTGAAGCGGTTCGCCCGCTTCGAGGTCGGGGCCTGATCAACTAGGGTTCGACCAGACGAACGACGGGAGGAGGCCGGTCCGTGGAGCGCAGCACAGCATCCGCCGGACCGGCCTCCTCGTCTGTCGGCACCAGCACGTCGACCGGTTCGGGTCGGGCAAGGGGAACACTGTGACGGCGTACAAGCGGGTCCTGCTCAAGCTCTCCGGCGAGGTGTTCGGCGGCGGCAAGATCGGCGTCGACCCCGACGTGGTGAACCAGATCGCCGGCGAGATCGCCGACGTGGTCCGCGACGGCGTCCAGGTCGCCATCGTGACCGGCGGCGGCAACTTCTTCCGCGGCGCAGAGCTGCAGCAGCGCGGCATGGAGCGTGCCCGCGCCGACTACATGGGCATGCTGGGCACGGTCATGAACTGCCTGGCCCTGCAGGACTTCCTCGAGAAGCAGGGCGTCGAGACGCGGGTGCAGACCGCGATCACCATGGGCCAGGTCGCCGAGCCCTACATCCCGCGCCGCGCCATCCGGCACCTGGCGAAGGGCCGGGTGGTGATCTTCGGGGCCGGTGCCGGGATGCCGTACTTCTCGACCGACACCGTCGCGGCACAGCGGGCGCTCGAGATCGGTGCCGAGGTGATCCTCATGGGCAAGCAGGGGGTCGACGGCGTCTACGACTCCGACCCGAAGCACAACCACGACGCGGTGAAGTTCGACCACCTCTCCTACGACGAGTTCCTGGCGCGCGGGCTCAGGGTCGCCGACGCCACCTCGGTCAGCCTGGCCCGGGACAACGACATCGACATGATCGTGTTCAACCTCTCCGAGGAGGGCAACATCGCCCGCGTCGTCGCGGGTGAGAAGATCGGTACGACGGTCTCGCGGACCGTCTGAGGCCTGCCGCCCGGCCGGCCGCACCGCCGCGAGCCGCCCCCACGCACCGACGACCACCAAGGAGCCAACGCCGTGATCAACGAGACCCTCAACGAGGCCGACCAGAAGATGGGCAAGGCCGTCGAGGTCACCCGCGAGGAGTTCGCGGCGATCCGCACCGGCCGGGCGCACCCGTCGATGTTCGCCAAGATCACGGCCGACTACTACGGGACGCCCACCCCGCTGCAGCAGCTGGCCTCGTTCACGGTCCCGGAGGCGCGGGTGATCATCGTCGCTCCCTACGACATGGGCGCGATGGGTGCCATCGAGCGGGCGATCCGGGACTCCGACCTCGGCGTGAACCCCGCCAACGACGGCAAGACCCTGCGCATCGTGCTTCCCGAGCTCACCGAGGAGCGGCGCAAGGAGTACATCAAGCTGGCGAAGACCAAGGCCGAGGACGGCAAGATCGCCATCCGCAACATCCGGCGGCACGCCAAGCAGTCGCTGGACAAGATGGAGAAGGACGGCGAGGTCGGCAAGGACGACGTCACCGGGGCCGAGAAGCGGCTCGACGGCCTCACCAAGAACCACACCGACAAGATCGACGAGCTGCTCAAGCACAAGGAGGCCGAGCTGCTCGAGGTCTGAGCGGCGACGGACCCCATGACCACATCCGAGACGCCGTCGGGCGCGCCGGCACCGACCGGGGGGCGTGCCGGGCGGAACCTCCCCGCGGCGATCGTGTCCGCCGTCGTCCTGCTCGCCCTCATCGGCGGGTCGCTGTTCTTCTGGAAGCCCGCGTTCGTGATCGTGGTGGTGGCCGCGATCCTGCTCGGGGTCTGGGAGCTCAGGCAGGCGCTCGCCGAGAAGGACGTGGCGCTCCCGTTCGAGCCGCTGGTGGTCGGCGCGGTGGTCATGCTCGTCGGTGCCTTCGTCGGAGGCGCCCCCGCCCTGGTCACGGCGCTCGCGGTGACCGCGCTGGGCGTGATGCTGTGGCGGCTGCGGGGCGGGGTGGACGGGTTCGTCCGGGACGCCACCGCCGGCGTGTTCGTCGCGGTCTACGTGCCGTTCCTGGCCGGGTTCGTGCTCCTGCTGCTGCGGCCCGACGACGGCCCGCTGCGGGTGCTCACGTTCATCCTGGTCACGATCGCCTCCGACATCGGCGGCTACTTCGTCGGTGTCCTCGCCGGCCGGCACCCGATGGCGCCGGTGATCTCGCCGAAGAAGTCCTGGGAGGGCTTCGTCGGCTCGGCGGTCTTCTGCGTCGCGGCCGGCTGGGCGAGCGTGGTCCTGCTCCTCGACGGCGACTGGTGGGTCGGCGTGCTTCTGGGGCTGGTCGCGGTGGTGATGGCGACCCTGGGCGACCTCTCGGAGTCGGTGATCAAGCGCGACCTCGGGATCAAGGACATGTCCTCGATCATCCCCGGCCACGGCGGCCTGATGGACCGGCTCGACTCGCTGCTGGCCACGGTCGCGCCGACCTGGCTGCTGCTGTTCTACCTCGTCCCGGTCGCCTGAGGACCCACCGCCGTGGCGGGTTGCCGCGCCGGCCCGGCGTTCCGGTCGAAGGGCTGCGCCGGCCCGCCCGGCGCGGGAAGATCGAGGGGACGACCGGGGCGGCAGGAGGCGATTCGGATGAGCAAGTTCGTCTGCCCGGGCTGCGAGTACGTCTACGACGAGGACCGGGGTGACCCGGGCGGCGGCCTCTCGCCGGGGACGCCGCTCGTCCGGGCGGAGCAGGAGTGGCGCTGCCCGCGCTGCGGCCGGCACGGCCAGGTCGACTTCGTCGCGCTCGAGCAGTACGACGACAGCAACGACCTCGACAGCTGACCACCGCCCGCACGGACCACCGCCCGCACGGGCACCCGACCGCACCTGCGCACGGGCGCACGGCCACGCCGGCACCCGGCCACGCCAGGCCCGGCCGTCGGGGCCGCCGGATAGCCTGGGGGCATGAGCGTCGACGTGCCCTCGAGCTTCCGGGACTCCGTCCGCACGCTGCTGCGGGACCGGCTGCTCGACGCCGCCGCGGCGATCACCGCCTCCGAGGGGTGGGGGGCGGTCACCATGGCCAAGCTCGCCGAGGAGGTCGGGGTCAGCCGACAGACCGTCTACAACGAGCTCGGCTCGAAGCCGAAGATCGCCGAGGCGCTCGTGATGCGCGAGCTCGACCGGTTCCTCGACATCGTGCGCGGCCGGCTGGCCGGGGAGACCGAGCTGGTCGCGGCCCTGCGCAGCGCCTGCGAGGGGGCCCTCGAGGCGGCGGCGGCCAACCCGCTGCTCAAGGCCGTCCTCGAGTCCGCCCACACCGGCGGCAGCGACCTGCTCCCGCTGCTGACCACCCAGTCGCAGGGGCTCATCCAGGGAGCCACCGCCGTGGTGGTCGACTCGCTGGCCGAGCAGGGCTTCGACACCGGCCTCGACGACGACGAGCTGCTCACCGCCGTCGACGCGGTCATCCGGCTCGTGCTCAGCCACGTGATGCAGCCGGCGAAGACGCCCGCCGAGGCCGCGGCGGACATCGCGTGGGTCGCCGGCCACGTCGTCGGCGACACCGCGCGCTCCCCACGGTGAGGTGCCCCGTCGACGGGCCGGTCCGGTCTTCGTTTTCCAGCTCCACCACCCGGGTGGGACACTGGAGCAGCCATGTCTGAACCCACCAGGACCCTTCCCCTCGTCTTCGACGAGCCGCGCGGCCGCAAGAAGCCCCCGCGGCACCTCGCCGACCTCTCCGCCGCCGAGCGCAAGGAGCACGTCGCCTCGCTCGGGCTGCCCGGCTTCCGGGCCAGACAGCTGTCCACCCACTACTTCTCGCGCCTGGTCGACGACCCCGACCAGATGACCGACCTGCCCGCCGCCCAGCGGGCGACCATGGTGGAGTCGCTGCTGCCGAGCCTGATGACGCCGCTGCACACCATGGCGGCGGACCGGGGCACCACGCAGAAGACGCTGTGGCGGCTCTTCGACGGCGCGCTGGTGGAGTCGGTCCTCATGCGCTACCCCGACCGCACCACGATGTGCGTGTCCTCCCAGGCCGGCTGCGGCATGGCCTGCCCCTTCTGCGCGACCGGCCAGGGCGGCCTGCAGCGCAACATGTCGACCGCCGAGATCGTCGAGCAGGTCGTCGCCGGGGCCCGGGCACTGGCCCGGGGCGACGTCCCGGGTGGACCGGGCCGGGTCTCCAACGTGGTGTTCATGGGCATGGGCGAGCCGCTGGCCAACTACAAGGCCGTGATCGGGGCGGTGCGTCGCCTCACCGACCCCGCCCCCGACGGGCTCGGCATGTCCGCCCGCGGCATCACCGTCTCCACGGTCGGCCTCGTCCCGCGCATGCGCCAGCTCGCCGACGAGGGCATCCCGGTCACCCTCGCGCTGTCGCTGCACGCCCCCGACGACGAGCTGCGCGACGAGCTGGTCCCGATCAACACCCGCTACCGCGTCCACGAGACCGTCGAGGCCGCCTGGGAGTACGCCCGCAGGACCAAGCGCCGTGTCTCGATCGAGTACGCCATGATGCGCGACATCAACGACCAGGGGTGGCGGGCCGACCTGCTCGCCGACGTGCTGGGCTCGTACGGCGACTGGAGCTGGGTGCACGTGAACCTGATCCCGCTCAACCCCACCCCGGGGTCGAGGTGGACCGCCTCCGACCCCGCCGTGGAACGGGAGTTCGTCCGCCGGCTCGAGGCGAAGGGCATCCCGACGACCGTGCGGGACACCCGCGGCTCCGACATCGACGGGGCCTGCGGGCAGCTGGCCGCCACCGAGGTCTGAGCCCTCGCGGAGCCGCCGGGGCGGTCTCGGGGGCCAGGCCGGCCGCCGGCCGGCGACGGATCCTCGGCGGACCGGGCACCCGGCTCCCTAGGGTGGTCTCCGTGAGCAGCGAACGCACCGCCTACTACGACGCCGAGGCGGCTTTCTACGACGAGACCCGCGGCGGGCCGCAGCGGGCGCGGGCGGCGGCGAAGGCGGTGACGCGGCTCGTGCCCACGGGCGGTCGGCTGCTCGACGTGGCCGGCGGCACCGGGATCGTCTCCGCGGAGCTGCGCCGCGAGGGGTACGACGTCGTCGTGACCGACCTCTCCGCCGGCATGCTGGCCGTGGCCGCCGAGCGCCTCCCCGGCCGGGAGGCCGTCGCCCGGGCCGACCGGCTTCCGGTCGCCGACGGCTCGCTCGACGTGGTGACCCTGGTGTGGCTGCTCCACCTGCTGCCGATCGCGGTGGCCGACCGGGTGCTCGAGGAGGCGGCGCGGGTGGTCCGGCCGGGTGGTCACGTGGTCACGACCGTGGACAAGGACCTCGCCCACGGGCGCGTCCGCCGTACCGGTGCCGACGCAGCGGACCGCGTCGCGCAGGTCGCGCACCGGCTCGGGCTGCAGTTCGTCGGCCAGGACTCCTTCACCGGACGCAGCGCGTGGGGCTCGGCCGGCGGTGGCGACCCGGTCTTCCCGGTCGCCGCCTACCGCAGGCCGGTCGGCTGAGTGCCGGTCAGGGCTCGAGGCACTCGGGGATCGAGTCGCTCGGGCCGGTGGGGTACTCCGTGGTGCCCGCGGGGTCGTAGATCTTCACCCAGCGGACGCGGGGCAGCTGCTTGAGCGTAGGCATGATGTGGCCGGCGACGGTGACCGTCGAACCGCCGCTGCTGCACCCGCCGACGAGCTGCACCCGGGCGATCTGGTCGGCGATCCGGAGCCGGGTCCAGCCGGTCGCCCGGGAGCGGAGCAGCCGCATGCCGTGCGCGCGCTCGCGGGGCAGCGGGCCGGCGAAGATCCGGTCCATCAGGTCGACCGCGGGCACCCGGGCCCGGACCGGGCGCAGCCTCGGGGTGAAGAACGGCTCGGTGTTCGCCACGAAGCGGTCCGCGTCGAGGAACCACACCTTGCGGTCGACGGCGTCGAAGGCGGCCCTGACGTCGACGACCACCCGGTAGGGATCGGTGAGCGAGGTGACCTTCACGGCGGTCTCCTTGGCCATGCCGACCCCGTAGGCGGTCACGGCCTCGAAGTCCCCGGCGGGGGCGAGCTCCATGAGGTTGGGCAGCGCGAACGCGCGGCGGCCGGGTGCGGTCCCGACTCCGTCGGTGTGTCCGGCCGACGGCTCGAAGCGCAGGCCCAGGACCGCGCGGCCGGCGACGCGTACCGGCAGCCCGGAGAACTCACCGATCAGCTCGTCGACGTACGTGGCCCGGATGTCCGAGGGCACCCCGCCCTCGAACCTGAACACCAGCCGGTCGAAACCCGGGTGGTGGGAGGGGCGGACCCCGACGAGGAGGGGCACCGGCTCCGCCGGTGCCGCCGCGGGCGCCAGCGCGGGCACCACCAGGGCGGCGAGAAGGACGGGGGAGAGGAGTCGCAGGATCTTCATGACATGCTCCGACTACGTGAGGGCGACACCACCACTGTCACTCCCGTCCCGCCCGACCCGTCAGTGCCGAAGGTCCTGACGGCGCGCCGCCGCGGCGGAGCTCTGCCTCAGCAGGGGTGCCACCTCGGTGACGTCGTCGACCAGGAACACCTGGCGCTCCATGAGCCGGCCCCGCGCGAGCCTCTCCAGCAGCGGCCACACCGGGAGCACCTCGGTCCACTGGCGCCTGCCGACCAGCACCATCGGCGCCACGGAGGAGGCGTCGGCGTAGTAGTTCTCGCAGGCCTCCTGGAAGACCTCCTGCACCGTGCCGGCGGCGCCGGCCAGGAACACCGTGCCGGCGGTGGCGAGATGGAGCAGGATGTCCTCACGGATGGCGTTCTTGAAGTACTTCGCGATGTCGGTGGCGAAGGCGTTCGGCGGCTCGTGGCCGTAGTGCCAGGTGGGCACGCCGAACGAGCGCATCCCTGCCGGCCAGCGGTCCAGCACCTCGAAGGCGCCCGCGGCCCACTCCCGGACCGAGGGCATGAACGACGGCACTTCGGCGAGCATGCCCAACGCCTCGTCCAGGACCTCGCGCGGGTGGCCGGCGAGATACGCGCCGAGGTTGGCCGCCTCCATCGCGCCCGGGCCGCCACCGGTGGCCACGGTCAGGCCGGCGGAGGTGAGGTCGTGGGCCAGCCGGGCAGCGGCCGTGTACCCGTCGGTGCCGCGGGCGACGGCGTGGCCGCCCATGATCCCCACCAGGTCGTGGTCGCGCGCGTGGGCCCGCAGCGCCTCGTCGATGGCCTGGTCGTGGAGGGCCTGGGCGGGGCTGATGTCGGCCTGCGCCTCCTGCTGCGACCAGGCGTACACCCGGGCGTCGTAGGTGCGCTCGTAGGACTCCTCGATGCCCGCGTAGAGCTCGTGGGGCCGGTACAGCGCGGCGCGGTAGGCGTCGAAGGGGACGTGCGGCACCACCGGGAACACGAGCGCCCCACGGTCGCGGAGGGCGTCCTCGTCGTCGGCCCGCATCGGGCACCCGAGGAACAGCGCACCGCAGGGGTCGACGCGCCGCAGGACGTCCCCGCGCTCGCGCAGGTCGACCGACCGCAGCCGCCAGCCGCTGAGCGACTCGGCTCCGGCCGCCACCCGTGCGTCCAGCTCCGCGAGGCTCTCGACGTCCACGGTGCGTCCCCGTTCCTCTCTCATGAGGGGAACCTAACCCACCCCGCCCTTCCCGGGGTCGGCGGCGGAACCACGTGTGGCGGGCCACGCGACGGGGAACCCCCGTGGCGATGGCCGGACGACACAGCGACACCGGGGACGCCGAGGAGCGCCGCTTCGTGGTGCAGCGGCACCGGGCGACCAGCGACCACTACGACCTGCGCCTCGAGGTCGACGGGGTGCTGGTCAGCTGGGCGGTGCCGAAGGGCCCGACGCTGGACCCCGCGGCCCGTCGTACGGCGTTCAGGGTCGGTGACCACCCGATGGAGTACTTCCACTTCGAGGGCGTCATCCCCGAGGGGCAGTACGGCGCGGGCGACGTCACCGTCTGGGACACCGGGACCTGGGCCCCGCACGGCACGAACGACCCGGCGGACGCCCTGCGCAAGGGCGAGCTGCACGTCGACCTGGCCGGCCGCAAGCTCCGCGGCAGGCTGGCGCTCGTGCGTCGCGGGGAGCCCGGCGAGCGGGAGCAGTGGCTGCTGGTGCACAAGCGGGACGAGCACGCCGTCGAGGGGTGGGACCCCGACGACCACCCGCGGTCGGTGCTCAGCGGTCGCACCAACGTCGAGGTCGCCGCGCGGCCGGAGCGGCTGTGGCGCTCGGACCTGCCCGCGGCCGAGGCCTCGGTCCCGGTGGGACCGGTGCCGGAGCCTGCGGCGCAGGGGCCCGGCGAGGACGCGCTGGCGGAGCTGGAGGCGCTCGGCCAGAAGGGCACCTGGCACGTGTTCGGCCGCAGCCTGGGCGTCACCAACCTGGACAAGGAGCTCTTCCCCGGCCGCGACGACGAGCCGCCGGTGACCAAGCGCGAGCTGCTGCGCTACGCCGCCCGCATCGCGCCGGTGGTGCTGCCCTACCTGCAGGGCCGGGCGGTGAACCTGCGCCGGCACCCCGACGGCGCACAGACCCGCGGGTTCTGGCACAAGCAGCGGCCCGACCACGCCCCGGACTGGGTCGGCGCGTGGGACAGCCCGGAGGCCGACGAGGGGGAGACCACGACCTACGCCGTGCTCGACGAGCCCGCGGCGGTGGTGTGGGCCGCGCAGTTCGGGGCGCTGGAGTGGCACCCGTGGACGTCGCGGACCGACGAGCCGCACCTGCCCACCTACGCGCTGGTCGACCTCGACCCGGGCGAGCAGACCACCTGGGAGGACGTCCTGGTCCTGGCCCGGCTGCACCGCACCGCGTTCGAGCACCTGGGCGTGGAGGCGTTCCCCAAGGTCACCGGCAGCCGGGGCATCCAGATCTGGGTGCCGATCGCGCGGGGGCCGTCCTTCGACGACACCCGTGCCTGGGTCGAGCGGCTCTCCCGCACGGTCGGCGAGGTCGTCCCGGACCTGCTCAGCTGGAAGTGGGAGGTGCGCTCCCGCGGCGGCAGGGCCCGGCTGGACTACACCCAGAACGCGATCAACAAGACGCTGGTGGCGCCCTACAGCCCCCGCGCCCGCGCCGGGGCACCGGTCTCGGTCCCGATCGGCTGGGACGAGCTCGACGACCCGTCGCTGCGACCGGACGGGCTCACGGTGCGGACCGTGCCCGACCGGGTCGCCGAGCGCGGCGACCTGTTCCGCGGGGCGCTGCTCGCGCAGCAGACCCTGCCCGCCCTCGAATGACCCGGCCGAGTCGGCGTGAACCTCGGCGCCCAGGCGTCGAGTCGGCGTGAACCTCGGCGCCCAGGCGTCGAGTCGGCGTGAACCTCGGCGCCCCCGAGGCGCCGAGGAGGCTAGTACGCCACCGCGAGCACCTCGGCGAACAACGCGTGCTCGTCGACCGGCAGGCCCTGGGCGGTGAACCATCGGCAGACGTTGTGGCAGTCGCGCATCAGCAGGTCCGGGCCCGACGGGTTGGCGACGAGGTCGACCACCTGCGGCAGGTCGATGAGGACCAGCCGCTCGTCCGCGGCGAGCACGTTGTAGGGGGAGAGGTCCCCGTGCGCGACCCCGTGCTCGGCGAGCAGCATCATCGCCTCCCGCAGCTGGTCGAAGTAGGAGGCGAGCAGGTCCGGTCCCGGCCGCGCCTGGGCCAGCCGCGGCGCCACGGTGTCCCCGACCGTGACGAGCTCCATGAGGATCTCGGTGCCGTCGACCTGCACCGGGTAGGGGACGGGCACGCCCGCCGACCACAGCTGTTTGAGGGCCTCCCACTCCGCCCACGCCCACTGTCCCGCTGCGACGGCCCGGCCGTGCGCGGTCCGCTTGGCCATCGCTCGCGCGTCGCGGGTGTTGCGGGTCCGCCGGCCCTCGGTGTAGACGCTGCTGCGGTGGAAGGCGCGGTGCTCCTCGGAGCGGTACCGTTTGGCGGCCAGCACGGTCGACGGTCCGTCCTCGACCGCGCGCTCGAGCAGGAAGACGTCGGCCTCCTTGCCGGTCTTGAGGATGCCGAGCTCGGTGTCGACCGCGGCCCGGTCGGTCACCACCCAGTCGGGCACGGGCTCGGGGCCGCGGCAGAGCCGTTCCACGTCCCAGTAGGTGCTCCACCGGGTCGTGCCGCCGGCCGAGGAGTCGGGGTCGTCGACGGGACGGAAGTCGAAGACGAACCTCGGGTCGAGGTCGGGGGCCGGCTGCTGCCGGTCGAGGTCAGCGGGGTCGTCGCCCGCGAGGTGTCGGTAGGACATGGGTGGGGCTGCTCCAGGAGTCGGAGGGGTGGAGGGGTGCAGGCAGGTCGAGCACGGTCGTGGTCATCTCGCCCCCTCCTCTCTGCTCGTGGAGGCCCGGTGCGGCACCGGCCCTGTCGTCCGCGACCAGCCTGAGGGTCGTACGCCGGTCCGCGCAACGGGTTTTCCGGGCGGCCGGGGCCGTTGGTCGCCCGGGACCGCCCCTTGGCCGACGTACCCCTGGCCCGGGGACCGATCGCGCACCAAGATGGGCACATGGGATATCGCGAGGTGTACGACCGCAGCATCAACGACCCCGAGGGCTTCTGGGGCGAGCAGGCCGCACTGGTCGACTGGATCACGAAGCCGACGACCGTCCTGGACGACTCACGCAAGCCGTTCTACCGCTGGTACCCGGACGGCACCCTGAACACCTGCTACAACGCGCTGGACCGGCACGTCGCCGCGGGCCACGCCGACCGCACGGCGCTGGTCTACGACAGCCCGGTCACCGAGACCGTGCAGCGGTTCACCTACGCCGACCTGCTGGAGAAGGTCGCCGCCTTCGCCGGCGCGCTGCGCGGCTTCGGGGTCGGCAAGGGCGACCGGGTGGTCATCTACATGCCGATGATCCCGGAGGCGGTCGTCGCGATGCTGGCCTGTGCCCGCATCGGCGCGGTGCACTCGGTGGTGTTCGGCGGTTTCGCGCCGCACGAGCTGGCGATCCGCATCGACGACGCGCAGCCGAAGGTGGTCGTGTCGGCGTCCTGCGGCATCGAGCCGACCCGGCTGGTGGAGTACAAGCCGATGCTGGACCGGGCCCTGGAGCTCGCCACGCACAAGCCCGGCACCTGCGTGGTCAAGCAGCGACCCCAGGCCCGGGCGGACATGCACGACCCGCGCGACGTGGACTGGGACAGTGCGATGAAGGCCGGGCGGATGGACCCCGCGCCGTGCGAGGAGGTCGCCGCAACCGACCCGTTGTACGTGCTCTACACCTCCGGCACCACCGGCAAGCCCAAGGGCATCGTGCGCGACAACGGCGGGCACGCGGTCGCGATGGCATGGTCGCTGCCGAACGTCTACGGGGCCTCGGCGGGCGACGTGTTCTGGGCCGCCTCGGACGTCGGCTGGGTGGTCGGGCACAGCTACATCGTCTACGCGCCGCTCATCTGCGGAGCCACCACGGTGCTCTACGAGGGCAAGCCGGTGGGCACCCCGGACGCCGGCGCGTTCTGGCGGGTCGTCGCCGATCACGGGGTGCAGGTGTTGTTCACCGCCCCCACGGCGATCCGGGCGATCAAGAAGGAGGACCCGGACGGGAAGCTGCTCGACGAGCACGACGTGTCGTCGATGCACACGCTGTTCCTCGCCGGCGAACGGCTGGACCCCGAGACCTACCACTGGGCGAGCCGGCAGCTGGGCGTCCCGGTCGTCGACAACTGGTGGCAGACCGAGACCGGCTGGCCGATCGTGGCCAACCTGCGCGGCCTGGAGCCGATGGAGATCAAGCCCGGCTCGCCGAGCGTCCCCGTCCCCGGCTACGACGTCCGGGTCCTCGACGAGAAGGGCGGGCCGCTGGGCGCCAACCAGGAGGGGGCGATCTGCCTGCGCCTTCCGATGCCGCCGGGGACCCTCCCCACCCTGTGGGGCGACGACGAGAGGTTCGTCGCGTCGTACCTGTCCGCCTACGAGGGCCACTACCTCTCCGGCGACGGCGGGTACGTCGACGAGGACGGCTACCTCTACGTCATGGGCCGTACCGACGACGTCATCAACGTCGCCGGGCACCGGCTCTCGACCGGCTCGATGGAGGCCGTGCTCGCCGCTCACGAGGCGGTCGCGGAGTGCGCGGTGATCGGCGTCCACGACCCGCTGAAGGGGCAGCTCCCGCGGGGCTTCGTGGTCCTCAAGGCGGGAGTGACCGCCGACCCGGACGACATCGGCAAGGAGCTGGTCGCGATGGTGCGCGACGAGATCGGTGCGGTGGCCGCGTTCCGGGACGTCACCGTCGTCGGCGGACTCCCCAAGACCCGCTCGGGCAAGATCCTGCGCAAGACGATGCGCGAGATCGCCGACGGCAAGCAGGCCATGGTGCCGTCCACGATCGAGGACGAGTCGGTGCTCGAGAAGCTCAGGCCGGCCCTGCGCAAGGAGTCCTGACCGGCCGAGTCGGCGCGGACGCACCCGGGTCTCGGGTACGTCCGCGCCCGTCGGGGGTCAGGTGGTCGCGCGCTCCTCGGCCGGGACCTCGGCGATCTCCCCGGTGCGCCGGCCCTCGCGGAAGCTCGCGCAGCTCCTCGCGGACCTTGGGGAGCAGCAGGTAGCAGGCGAACAGGTTGACGATCGCGCAGAGGAAGAGCATCGAGTCCGCGAAGGTGAGGACCGAGGTGAAGGCCATCACCGTCCCGACCACCGTGAAGAGGCAGAACACGATCTTGAAGGTCAGCTCGCTGCGCGGCGAGCGGCCGAACAGCGTCGTCCAGGCCTTCATCGTGTAGTAGCTCCAGGTGATCAGCGTCGAGAAGGCGAACAGCGCGACGGCGATCGCCAGGATCACGGGGAACTGCGGCAGGAAGGTCTCGAACGCGCGGGAGGTGACCACCACCCCGTCAGGCGCGTCACCGCCACCGGCGACCGTCTCCCGGGCGTCCTGGTAGAACTGCGGGTTCGGCGATCACGATGGTCAGCGCCGTCATCGTGCACACGACCACGGTGTCGATGAACGGCTCGAGCAGGGCGACGAAGCCCTCGCTGACCGGATGCCTGGTCTTCACCCCGGAGTGGACGATCGGGGCGGAGCCGACGCCTGCCTCGTTGGAGAAGGCGGCCCGCTGGAAGCCGATGATCAGCACGCCGAGGACGCCGCCGGCGACGCCTTCGGGGTTGAAGGCGCCGGAGACGATCGCCCCGAGGGCGCTCGGGCACCTGGGCGGCGTTGCCGAGGATGACCAGCGAGGCCGCGGCGAGGTAGCCGACGGCCATGACCGGAACCAGCCGGCTCGTCACGGCGGCGATCGACCTCAGCCCGCCGAGGATGACCGCGGCGACGCCACCGGCGAGGATCAGGCCGAAGATCAGCGCCGAGCCGGGGCTGCCGAGGAAGCCGTCCTCGCCGCCGGTGACCTCCCGCGCCTGGGCGAAGGTCTGGTTGGCCTGGAACATGTTGCCGCCGACCGCGCCGAAGAAGAACAGCGCGATGGCGAAGACGATGGTGAGCGCCGCGGGAGACCCCCGAGCCGAACCGCTCGAAGGCCACCGGCAGGTAGCGGAACGGCCCGCCGGTGACGGTGCCGTCCTCGTGCATCTCGCGGTACCTCACCCCGAGCGTGCACTCGACGAACTTGGTGGCCATGCCGAGCAGCCCGGCGAGGATCATCCAGAACGTCGCACCGGGGCCACCGACGGTGACCGCGACGCCGACACCGGCGATGTTGCCGAGGCCGACGGTGCCCGAGACCGCGGAGGACAGCGCCTGGAAGTGGGTGACCTCACCGGGGTCGCTCGGCGCGAGAACTTCCCTCGCACCAGGGCGATCGCGGTGGGGAACCCGGTGGCCTGGATGCCCTTGAAGTAGACGGTGAAGATCCGCCGCGGCGACCACAGCCAGAAGACGATCAGCGGGACCTGCGACGCCGAAGATCGTGGGAGCGTAGAAGATGGCGCCGGCGACGGCGTTGGCGATCGGGTCGAAGGTGTCGTTGATCGCCTTCTCGACCTCGGCCAGCCAGGGCCAGGTCGTGGACTCTGCCGCCTCCTCGGCGGCGAGATAGACGGTTCCAGGGTTCATGCGGTGACCTCTATCCCGATGTGACGTAGGTCAAACGCAACCGGGAGTCTCGAGTTTCCCGGTCCGGCCGGGGTCAGTGCCCGCCGAGCAGCGGCGCCATCGCGCGGGCCAGCAGGCTCGGCCGCCGGGTGACCCGCTCCTCGCGGTCGGCGAGCGCCATGGTGCGCAGGCCGGCGTTGAGGCCCAGCCAGCGCAGCGGTTCCGGCTCCCACGACGGTGAACGGTGGCCGACCCACGGCAGCCGGGTCAGCTCGGTTTCGCGGCCGAGGACGAGGTCGCGCAGGGTGCGTCCGGCCAGGTTCGTCGTACTCACCCCGTCCCCGACGTAGCCACCTGCCCAGCCCAGTCCTGTCGCCCGATCGAGCCCCACCGACGCGGTCCAGTCCCGGGGGACACCCAGCACCCCGCCCCAGGCATGGGTCACCTTGGAGCCGGCGAGCACGGGGAACATCTCCCGCAGCGCGCTCCAGATGGCGCCGAAGACCCGGGGGTCGTGGTCGAAGCGGGGCGCGACGCGGGAGCCGAGGTGGTACGGCGCCCCCCGGCCGCCGAACACCAGCCGACCGTCCACGGTGCGCTGGCCGTAGACGATCAGGTGGCGGTGGTCGGAGAACGTCTCGCGCTCGTGCAGGCCGATGGAGTCCCACACCCGGTCGGGCAGCGGCTCGGTGGCGATGACCAGGGAGTAGACCGGCGCGACGAGCCGTCGCATCCGGGGCAGGGTCGGCGTGTAGCCCTCGGTGGCGCGGACGACCACGTCGGCGTGGACCGTGCCGTACGGCGTCCGCACCCGGTGTGGCTCGACGCCGGTCGCAGGCGTGTGCTCGAGGACCCTGCCGCCGGCCATGGAGTCCACCACCTCGGCCAGGCCGCGGACCAGCCGGGCCGGGTGGATCGCGGCGCAGTCGGGCGTGTAGGTGGCGCCCCGGACGTGCGTGGCACCCAGCCGTGCGTGCGCCTCGTCCGCGGGGAGCAGGCGCAGGTCGTCCTCCCCACGGCCCCAGGAGCGCGCGTGCTCGACCTCCGCCCGGGCAGCCCCGAGCTGGGCCTCGGTCCGGGCCAGCGAGATCGTCCCGCCCTTGGCGAAGTGCGCGTCGATGCCCTCGGCCGCCGCCGCCCGGCCGCACCTCGTCGACGGTGGCGCGCATCGCGGCGTGCAGCGCCAGCGCCGACGCGCGGTCCGAGCCCGGCAGCGTCGCGAGCTTGTCCAGGGAGGCGGGGAACAGCGCGGACGCCCAGCCGCCGTTGCGCCCGGACGCACCGAAGCCCGCCACCTCCTTCTCGAGGACGACCACCTTCAGGGTCGGGTCGTCACGGAGCAGGTAGTAGGCGGTCCAGAGCCCGGTGAAGCCAGCGCCCACCACGACGACGTCGGCGCGGAGGTCGCCGTGCAGGCGGTCGCGGGGCGCCCAGTCGTCACCGGCGGTCGCGTGCCACAGGGACAGGGACCGGGCGTCGCCGGTCAGCGCACACCCCACGAGTAGGTCTGCTTGCGCAGCTTGAGGTACATGAAGGTCTCGGTGGACACCACGTTCTCGATCTTGCGGATCCGGTGGGAGAGCACCTCGAGCAGATGCTCGTCGCTCTCGCAGACGACCTCGGCGAGCAGGTCGAAGGACCCCGCGGTGATGACCACGTAGTCGACCTCCTCCATGTTCGCCAGCTCGTCGGCGATCGGCTCGAGCTCGCCGTGGGCGCGGACGCCGATCATCGCCTGGCGGGCGAAGCCGAGCTCGAGGGGGTCGGTGACCGCGACCACCTGCATGACGTTGCCGTCGATCAGCCGCTGGACGCGTTGCCGGACCGCAGCCTCGGACAGGCCCACGACCTTGCCGATGGCGGCGTAGGACCGCCGCCCGTCCTGCTGCAGCTCCTCGATGATCGCCTTGGAGACGTCGTCGAGGGCCACCCCGTTGCCGCCGGACCGTGCTGATCTGCTCACAGCAGGCATAGTGGCAGCCGTCGGTGGCGTCGTCAAAGGTTTGACCCCTTCTGGGCTAGGGATTTCGTCGCATGGAGTCTGTCCGACTACGGAATCCCTTGTGATGGTCGGCGCTCTTTGCCAGGATCCTCGGTGGGGGAGCGCATCGAATGTCGGCTACCAGGAGGAATCGACCCATGTCCCACCGTATCCCGTCCCTCTCCCGGCGCACCGGCTTGGCGTCGAGCCTCGGGCAACGGGGGGTCAGCCGGCGCGACGTGCTGCGGGGGGCGGGTCTCTCCGCGCTGGCGCTGGGCGCCCCCTCGCTCCTCGCGGCCTGCGGCACCGAGGGCGCCCAGCAGACCACCGAGACCTGCGTGAGCGAGGACCTCTCCGACACCGAGAGGAAGCTCAGCTTCTCGAACTGGCCGGAGTACATCGACGTCACCCGGCGCAAGGTCAACGGCCAGAAGCAGACGGTGATCCCCACCCTCGCGGCGTTCGAGAAGGCCTCGGGGGTCGAGGTCACCTACAACACCGACGTCAACGACAATGCGGAGTTCTTCGCCAAGGTCCGCAACCAGCTCGCCGACTGCCAGCCGACCGGCCGCGACATCTTCGTGCTGAGCGACTGGATGGCCGCCCGCGTGATCGGCCTGGGCTGGATCCAGGAGCTCGACCACGCGAACATGTCCAACGTCGACGCGAACCTGCTCGCCAACCTCCGGTCCCCGCAGTGGGACCCCGAGCGCAAGTACAGCGTGCCGTGGCAGAGCGGGTTCACCGGCATCGCCTACAACTCCAAGTACACCGGGGAGGTCGGCAGCTTCGAGGAGCTGCTCAGCCGTGACGACCTGAAGGGCAAGGTCAGCATGCTCTCGGAGATGGAGGAGACGATGGGCTCGATGCTCAAGATCGTCGGTGCCGACACCGAGGACTTCACCGACGACGAGTTCGGCCAGGCCCTCGACAAGCTGCAGGAGTACGTGCAGTCGGGCCAGATCCGCCGCTTCACCGGCAACGACTACATCCGCGACCTCAACGCCGGCAACCTCGTCGCCGCGCAGGCGTGGTCCGGCGACGTGATGGTGATGCGCGAGGAGAACCCGGACATCAGGTGGGTGGTGCCGGAGGAGGGGCTCTCGCTGTGGTCGGACAACATGCTCGTGCCGAACAAGGCGATGCACAAGACCAACGCCGAGAAGCTGATGGACCACTACTACGACCCGCAGGTCGCCGCCGAGCTCGCCGCGTGGGTGTGGTACGTCAGCCCCGTGGAGGGCGCCCGCGAGGCGATGGAGAAGGTCGACCCGGCGCTCGTCGACGAGCCGCTGATCTTCCCCGACGAGCAGTTCCTGGCCGACACCTGGGGTTTCATGGGTCTGGAGGAGAGCACCCGCACCAGCTACGAGCGCGACTACTACCAGGTGATCGGCGCCTGAGCGGGCGCGGACGCGCCTTTCGGGGGACCGGCGCCCCTGCCGATGGTCGAGCGATTTCGTTGCATTTTTGTTTCGCACCTACGGAATCCCTTGTGGATCGGCGTACCCTTTGACAAGATCCTCACCGGATTTCCCGCCATCGACACCGAGCATGGCCGGCCTGCAGGAGGAAGCAGCATGTCCCAGCGCACCCCCTTCCCACCCGGGTTCCCGTTCGGGAGCGACGCCCTGGCGTCCGTGGCACGGCGGGGGGTGAGCCGCCGCGGCTTCCTGCGCGGGGCGTCGCTCTCGGCCCTGGCCGTCGGCGCGCCGTCGCTGCTGGCCGCCTGTGGCACCGAGGGCTCCCAGCAGACCACCGAGGGCTGCGTGAGCGAGGACCTCTCCGACACCGAGAAGCTGCTCAGCTTCTCCAACTGGCCCGAGTACATCGACGTGGCTCAGCGCAAGATCAACGGCCAGAAGCAGACGGTCATCCCGACCCTGCTGGCCTTCGAGGACGCGACCGGGATCGACGTCACCTACAACACCGACGTCAACGACAACGCGGAGTTCTTCGCCAAGGTCCGCAACCAGCTCGCCGACTGCCAGCCGACCGGCCGCGACATCTTCGTGCTCACCGACTGGATGGCGGCCCGGATGGTCGGGCTGGGCTGGGTCCAGGAGCTGGACAAGTCCAACATGCCCAACGTCGAGGCGAACCTGCTGCCGAACCTCCAGTCCCCGCCGTGGGACGCCGACCGCACCTACAGCGTGCCGTGGCAGAGCGGTTTCACCGGCATCGCCTACAACTCCAAGTACACCGGCGAGATCGGCAGCTTCGAGGAGCTGCTCACCCGCGACGACCTCAAGGGCAAGATCAGCCTGCTGTCGGAGATGGGCGACACGATGGGCTTCCTGCTCAAGATCGTCGGCGCCGACCCCGAGGACTTCACCGACGACGAGTTCGGCCAGGCCCTCGACAAGCTCCAGGAGTACGTGCAGTCGGGGCAGATCCGCCGGTTCACCGGCAACGACTACATCCGCGACCTCAACGCCGGGAACGTGGTGGCGGCCGAGGCGTGGTCCGGCGACGTGATGGTGATGCAGTCGGACAACCCCGACATCAAGTGGATCGTCCCCGAGGAGGGGCTCTCGCTGTGGTCGGACAACATGCTGGTGCCCAACAAGGCGACCCACAAGACCAACGCCGAGAAGCTGATGAACCACTACTACGACCCGCAGATCGCCGCCGAGCTCGCCGCCTGGGTCTGGTACGTCAGCCCGGTCGCCGGGGCCCGCGAGGCGATGGAGAAGATCGACCCGTCGCTGGTCGATCAGCCGCTGATCTTCCCCGACGACGAGTTCCTCGCCAACACGTTCGCGTTCATGGGGCTCGACGAGGAGACGCGGACCAGGTACGAGCGTGAATTCGCCCAGGTGATCGGGGCCTGACCGCCGTCATGACACGCTCCGACCTCGTCCTGTCCTCGGTCACCAAGCGGTTCGGCACCTTCACCGCGGTCGACGACCTGGACCTCACCGTCCCGGAAGGGTCCTTCTTCGCGCTGCTGGGCCCCTCCGGGTGCGGCAAGACCACGACGCTGCGGATGGTCGCCGGCCTGGAGGAGCCGAGCGCCGGCAGCATCCACCTCGGTGAGCAGGACATCTCCCACCTGCGTCCGTACAAGCGCCCGGTGAACACGGTGTTCCAGAGCTACGCCCTCTTCCCGCACCTGTCCATCGCGGAGAACGTCGCGTTCGGCCTGCGCCGCCGCGGCGTCAAGGACGTCAAGAAGCAGGTCGGCGAGATGCTCGAGCTCGTCGAGCTCGGCGGGTACGCCGGTCGCCGGCCGGCGCAGCTCTCCGGCGGCCAGCAGCAGCGGGTCGCCCTCGCCCGGGCCCTGATCAACCGTCCGCAGGTCCTGCTGCTCGACGAGCCGCTCGGGGCCCTCGACCTCAAGCTGCGGCGGCAGATGCAGATCGAGCTCAAGCGGATCCAGACCGAGATCGGCATCACCTTCGTGCACGTCACGCACGACCAGGAGGAGGCGATGACGATGGCCGACACGATCGCGGTGATGAACGCCGGCGTGATCGAGCAGAAGGGCCACCCGCTCGACCTGTACGAGAACCCGGCCACGACCTTCGTCTCGAACTTCCTGGGCCAGTCCAACCTCGTCGGGGGCAAGGTCCTCGAGCGCTCCCAGGACACGGTGCTGATCGACGTACACGGGAGCAAGCTGATCGCTCCGGCCGACCGCGCGCGGTCGACCCAGGGAGACGTGTGGGTCGGGGTCCGCCCCGAGAAGGTCTTCCTGGCGGCCACGAGCTCGGAGACCGACGACGGGTCGAACCTGCTCGCCGGCGGCCGGGTCAGCGACGTGAGCTACGTCGGGGTGAGCACCCAGTACCTCGTGCGCATGCCCTGGGACCAGGAGCTGATGGTGTTCGAGCAGAACACCGGTGCCCGCGACAGCTTCCGGGCGGGTGACGTGGTCGACCTGCACTGGATGCCCGCTCACACGTTCCTGCTCGACGCCAGCCAGGCCGCGAACGCGGGTGTGGACACAGGGGAGGACGATCGGTGAGCTCCGCCGCCGCCCACGCCGGTGCAGGGGAGCAGCAGCTCTCCCAGGGGCCGCAGGACGAGCGCAAGCGGGGCCTGGCCGGCTACCTGCTGCTGCTGCCCGGCGGCCTGTGGCTGCTGCTGTTCTTCGTCGTCCCGATCGTCACCCTGATCAGCACCAGCCTGTACGACCCGACCGGCTCGATCTACGCCGGCTACGAGATGACGTTCCACTGGCGCAACTACGTCGACGCGGTGCAGGGCTACGGGCCGCAGCTGTGGCGCTCGTTCCTCTACGCCGGGACCGCCACCGTGGCGGCGGTGCTGCTCGGGTTCCCCCTGGCCTACGCGATCGCGTTCAAGGCCGGCAGGTGGAAGAACCTCATGCTGATCCTGGTGATCGCACCGTTCTTCACCAGCTTCCTGATCCGGACGCTGTCGTGGCAGCTGCTGCTGGGCGACAACGGCTGGCTGGTCGACGTGCTCCGGACGGTGGGCATCCTCGGTGCCGACGGGCACCTGCTCGCCACCCCGTTCGCCGTGGTGACCGGCCTGACCTACAACTTCCTGCCGTTCATGGTGCTGCCCCTGTACGCCGCGCTGGAGAAGCTCGACCCGCGCCTGCTCGAGGCGGGGGCAGACCTCTACGCCACGCCGTTCACGACGTTCCGCAAGGTCACCCTGCCGCTGGCGATGCCGGGCCTGGTCGCCGGGACGCTGCTGACGTTCATCCCCGCCGCAGGCGACTACATCAACTCCAAGCTGCTCGGCACGCCCAACACCCGGATGATCGGCAACGAGATCCAGGACCTGTTCGCCGCAGGCGCCTACCCGGTCGCCGCGGCGCTGTCGGTGACGCTGATGGCCGCGATCATCACGCTGGTGGCGATCTACGTCCGGCGCGCGGGATCGGAGGAGCTGGTATGAGCGCGGCAACCCTGCGGACCCGCCGCTGGCTCGGCGACCGGCTGGTCATGGTCTACGCCATGCTGGTGCTGCTCTACATGCTGCTGCCCGTCGGCGTGGTCATCCTGATGTCGTTCAACCAGCCGGCCAGCCGGCAGAGCTACAGCTTCGACGGCTTCACGACGAACAACTGGACCAACATCTGCGGCCCCTACCAGCTGTGCGACTCGGTGGTCACCAGCGTCCAGATCGGCCTGCTGTCCACCCTGGTGGCCACCGCCCTCGGCGCCCTGATGGCATTCGCCATGGTCCGGCACCGCTTCCGCGGCAGGTCGACCGCGAACGTCGCCATCTTCCTGCCGATGGCCTCCCCGGAGATCGTGCTCGGCTCCTCGCTGCTCGCGCTCTTCGTCAGCGCCGGGTTCGCCGGTCAGCTCGGCTTCTGGACCGTCTTCGTCGCCCACGTGATGTTCTGCCTGTCGTTCGTCGTGGTCACGGTCAAGGCGCGGCTCAGCGGGCTCGACCCGCGCCTGGAGCAGGCGGCGATGGACCTGTACGCCAACGAGTGGCAGACGTTCTGGCGGGTCACCTTCCCGCTCGTGTTCCCCGGCATCCTCGCCGCCGCGCTGCTGAGCTTCTCGCTGTCCTTCGACGACTTCATCATCACCAACCTGGTCTCCGGCCAGACGGTGACGTTCCCGATGTTCGTCTGGGGTGCCGCGCAGCGCGGCATCCCGCCGCAGATCAACGTGGTCGGCACGATCATGTTCCTGATCGCGCTGACCCTGGTCGTGGTGGGTGAGCTGAACTCCCGCCGCCGCCTGCGCGGGTAGCGGCGTGCATCCGGCGCTCTCCGACGCCCGTCCGGCGGTGCTGTGGCTGGACGACCCGGCCCGGCCCCCGGCGCTGCCCCGGCTGTCCGGGGCCAGGTCCGCGGGCCTCGTCGTCGTGGGCGGCGGCTACAGCGGGCTGTGGACCGCGCTCCGTGCCAAGGAGCGCGACCCCTCCCTCGACGTGGTGGTGGTGGAGGCCGGCCGGTGCGGCGACCAGGCCAGCGGTCGCAACGGCGGGTTCGCCTCCGCCAGCCTCACCCACGGCTTCGGCAACGGGGTCGAGCGCTGGCCGGACGAGCTCGCCACCCTCGACCGGCTCGGCGCGGAGAACCTCGCCGGCATCGGGGAGACCGTGCGTCGCTACGGCATCGACTGTGGGTGGGAGGAGACCGGGGAGCTCGCCGTCGCCACGACCCCCCACCAGGTGGAGGAGCTCGCCGAGCTCGCCGGGGCGATGCGGGCCGCCGGGCACGACGTCCGGATGCTCGACGGCCCCGGGACCCGGGCCCTCGTCCACTCCCCGTCGTACCTCGGCGGGCTGCACGACCCCCGCGGCACCGCGATGGTCGAGCCGGCCCGGCTCGCCTGGGGTCTGCGCGAGGCCTGCCTGTCGCTGGGCGTGCGGATCTTCGAGGACACACCGGTCACCGGGCTCACGCGTGGCGTCGGGGGAGTGGTGGTCACCGCCCCGTCGGGCTCCGTGCGGGCGCGGCGCGCCGTGCTGGCGACCAATGCGTTCCCGCCGCTGCTGCGCCGGCTCAGCCTGATGACGGTGCCGGTCTACGACTACGTGCTCGCCACCGAACCGCTCACCGACGCGCAGCTGTCGGCGATCGGGTGGTCGGGCCGGCAGGGCATCGGCGACTCGGCGAACCTGTTCCACTACTACCGGCTCACCCGTGACAACCGGATCCTGTGGGGCGGCTACGACGCCGTCTACCACTACGGCAGCCGGATCCGCTTAGGCCTCGAGCAGCGCGACGCCACCCACGAGCTGCTGGCCGAGCACTTCTTCGCCACCTTCCCGCAGCTGGCCGGCGTGCGCTTCAGCCACCGCTGGGGCGGGGTGATCGACACCTCGACCCGGTTCGCCGCGTTCTACGGCACGGCGTACGACGGGCGCGTCGCCTACGCCCTGGGCTACACCGGCCTGGGCGTGGCCGCCACCCGGTTCGCCGCCGACGTGGTCCTCGACCTGCTGGACGGTGCCGACACCGAACGCACCCGGTTGCGGATGGTGCGGGAGAGGTCGCTGCCGTTCCCGCCCGAGCCGCTGCGGTTCGGCGGCATCCAGCTCACCCGCTGGTCCCTGGCCCGCGCCGACGCCCGTGGTGGCCGGCGGAACCTGTGGCTGCGGGCGCTGGACCGGGCCGGGCTCGGCTTCGACTCCTGACGCTGCGCGCCGCCGGAGCGCGGCACTCGCGCAGTGCTCTCAGGTCGAAGCCGCCGAGCGAGCGCCCGATGGCCCCGCACCGGTCAGCCGGCCGGTGGGCGTCTCGCGGTGCAGGGAGAGGCGGCCGGGGCAGAAAGAGACGCGCCCCCGGCCTCTCGGGCCGGGGGCACGTCGTCGCGGCGGTCGGGACTCCGCACGTGCGGGTCAGATCAGCGTCGCCGCCTTCTCCAGGACGGTGCGCAGCTTCTGCTCGATCTCGTCGAACTCTGCCTGGCCGACGGTCAGCGGCGGGGAGAGCTGGATGACCGGGTCGCCGCGGTCGTCGGCGCGGCAGTAGAGGCCCTCGTCGAACAGCGCCCTGGAGAGGAAGCCGCGCAGCAGCTTCTCGGCCTCCTCGTCGTCGAAGGTCTCCTTGGTCTCCTTGTCCTTGACCAGTTCGATGCCGTAGAAGTAGCCGTCGCCGCGGACGTCGCCGACGATCGGCAGGTCCTTGAGCTTCTCCAGGGTGGCCCGGAAGGCGCCCTCGTTGGCCCGGACGTGCTCGAGGATGCCCTCCTCCTCGAAGATCTCCAGGTTCTTCAGGGCCACCGCCGTGGACACCGGGTGCCCGCCGAAGGTGTAGCCGTGCAGGAACGTGTTGTGGCCGTCGAGGAAGGGCTCCATCAGCCGGTCCGAGGCGATCATCGCGCCGAGCGGGGAGTAGCCGGAGGTGAGGCCCTTGGCGACGGTGATCATGTCCGGCTGGTAGCCGTAACGCTCGGCGCCGAACATGTACCCGAGCCGGCCGAAGGCGCAGATGACCTCGTCGCTGACCAGCAGGACGTCGTACTCGTCGCAGATCTCGCGGACCCGCTGGAAGTAGCCCGGCGGCGGCGGGAAGCAGCCACCGGAGTTCTGCACCGGCTCCAGGAACACCGCGGCGACGGTCTCGGGTCCCTCGTTCTCGATCGCGACCGCGATCTGGTCCGCGGCCCAGCGACCGAACGCCTCGGGGTCGTCGCCGTGCTCGGGGGCGCGGTAGATGTTGGTGTTGGGCACCCGGAACGTCGAGGGCACCAGCGGCTCGAAGACCGCCTTGAGCGCCGGGAGGCCGGTGATCGACAGCGCACCCTGGGTGGTGCCGTGGTAGGCGATCGCCCGGCTGATCACCTTGTGCTTGTGCGGCTTGCCGGTGAGCTTGAAGTAGTTCTTCGCCAGCTTCCACGCGGTCTCGACCGCCTCGCCACCGCCGGTGGTGAAGAACACCCGGTTCAGGTCGCCGGGGGCGTAGCCGGCGATCTTCTCGGCCAGCTTGATCGCGGTGGGGTGGGCGTAGGACCACAGCGGGAAGAAGGCCAGCTCCGAGCCTTGCCGGGCGGCCGCCTCGGCCAGGTCGGCACGCCCGTGACCGAGCTGGTTCACGAACAGCCCGCCGAGCGCGTCGAGGTACTTGTTGCCCTTTGCGTCGTACACGTAGGGCCCCTCCCCGCGCACGATCACCGGGACCTCGTGGTCCTGGTAGGTCGACATGCGGGTGAAGTGCATCCAGAGATGGTCCCGCGCCGCCTGCTGCAGCGAGGCGTACTCCTCGCCGTCCATGGCGACGGGTGCTCCGGATGTATGGTCCAGCGCGTCAGATGACATGTGATGCTTCCCCTTGTCCGTGGGTTCTCGGATCCATCTTGCTCTGCGCGCGACGTAAAGGCAAGTGAATCCGTCGCCATACCGGGCGGCAACAGGCAATCCGGCGGGGTAGGCCTGCATAATGCTACGGATTCCGAAGCGTAGGAGGTCGCGGTGAGCGCAGTGGTCTTTCGGGGTGGCAGCGTCTTCGACGGACGCCGGCACCACCGTGGGGCAGGGGTCGTGGTGGAGTCCGGACGGGTGGTGGCGGTCGCGCCGGACGGTGACCTGCCCGTGCCCCCCGGCGCGGACGAGGTCGACCTCGCCGGCGGGCTGGTCCTGCCGGGGTTCCAGGACGCCCACGTCCACCCGGTGCAGGGCGGGCTGGAGCGGCTGCGCTGCGACCTGTCGGAGATCGAGACGCGCGAGGGCTACCTGGCCGCGGTACGCGCCTACGCCGAGGCGAGCCCCGACCAGGTCTGGATCGGTGGCGGCGGCTGGTCGATGGCGGCGTTCGGGCCGGGCGGTCCGACCGCCGCCGAGCTGGACGCCGTCGTCGCCGGACCGGCCGGTGTTCCTGCCCAACCGCGACCACCACGGCGCCTGGGTGAACTCGCGGACGCTCGAGCTCGCCGGCATCGACCGGGACACCCCGGACCCGGCGGACGGCCGGATCGAACGGGACGCCTCCGGCAACCCCACCGGGTGCCTGCACGAGGGTGCGATGGGCCTCGTCGAGCGGTTGGTCGACGACACCGGCGAGGAGGAGTACTACCAGGCGTTCCTCCTCGCCCAGGAGTACCTCCACTCGCTCGGCATCACCGCGTGGCAGGACGCGATCCTGGGCGACTACGCCGCCCTCGACGACCCCTCGCCGGTCTACGTGCGGGCGGCCGAGGAGGGCAGGCTCACCGCGCGCGTCCGCGGTGCCCTGTGGTGGGAGCGGGAGAACGGGCTGGAGCAGGTGGCGGCCTTCGCGGAGCGGCGCCGGGTCCTCGCCCGTGACCGGTTCGCGCCGGGAGCCGTGAAGGTCATGCAGGACGGTGTCGCGGAGAACTACACCGCGGGGATGACCGCTCCCTACCTCGACGGCTGCGGCTGTGCCACCGACAACCGGGGGCTGTCGTTCGTCGACCCGGCACTGCTCCGCGAGGCGGTGGTCCGACTCGACGCCGAGGGGTTCCAGGTGCACGTGCACGCCATCGGCGACCGGGCCGTGCGCGAGGCGCTCGACGCGTTCGAGCAGGCCCGCGCCGCGAACGGGCGCCAGGACCTGCGGCACCACATCGCACACATCCAGGTGGTCCACCCCCAGGACCGTCCGCGGTTCGCCGAGCTGGGCGTGACCGCCAACATGCAGCCGCTGTGGGCGGCCTACGACGACCAGATGGTCGACCTGACGCTGCCCTATCTCGGCGACGAGCGGGCCGGCTGGCAGTACCCCTTCGCCGACCTCGCGCGGGCGGGGGCCCGGCTCGCGGCGGGCAGCGACTGGCCGGTCAGCTCACCGGACCCGCTGGCCGGCATCCACGTCGCGGTGAACCGCACTGGTCCACGGCGCACCGGGGCGCGAGGGGACCGAGCCGTTCCTGCCGGAGCAGGCGATCACCCTCGAGCAGGCCTTCGCCGCCTACACCTCCGGGTCCGCCTACGTGAACCACCTCGACGACACGGGAGTGCTGGAACCCGGACGCCTGGCGGACCTCGCGGTGCTCGACCGTGACCCCTTCGAGGGCGACCCGGGCGCGATCGCGGAGGCCCAGGTGGTGAGCACCTGGGTCGACGGGGCCCGGGTGTTCGGCTGAGCGCGGAGCCCCTCCTCGGGGAGTCTTGTCGGGGTGGGTCGTTATGGTCGTTCCATGGACAGCTCGGGGGCAGCCAGGGGCCCGGTCGCGACGCAAGCCGACCTCGTGCTCGAGGGCGGCGGCGTGAAGGGGATCGCCCTCGCCGGGGCGGTGGTCGGGCTCGCGCAGGCGGGCTTCACGTTCCCGCGGATCGCCGGCACGTCGGCCGGCGCGGTGGTGGGGGCGGTGCTCGCGGCCCTGCAGCGCAGCGGTGAGCCGGTCTCCCGGCTGAGCGAGATCGCGCGCACCCTCGACTACCGTCGGTTCCGTGACCGCGGGTTCCCCGGCAGCCTGCTCGGGCCGTTCGGTGTCGTCCTGGACCCGGTGTCGGTGGTGGTCGAGGGCGGCGCCTACGAGGGCGACTACCTCGTCGACTGGCTGTCGGGGGTCCTGGCAGACCTGGGGGTGCGCACGTTCGCGGACCTGCGCACCGACGACCCGGCCGGCGACGGCGCCATGCACCACCGCTACGGCCTCGTGGTGATGGCCAGCGACCTCTCCCGCCGCCGTCTCGTCCAGCTGCCCTGGGACTACGGCGACTACGGGCTCGACCCCGACGAGCAGCACGTCGCGGACGCGGTGCGGGCCTCGGCGTCGATCCCGTACTTCTTCGAGCCCGTGCTGCTCGAGGGCGTCCACGGCACCTCCACGCTGGTCGACGGCGGCCTGCTGTCCAACTACCCGATCAGCACCTTCGACCGGCTCGACGAGGTACCTCCTCGGTGGCCGACCATCGGCGTGCGGCTGGACGCGCTCGGCATCGAGAGCCCGCGGCCGGTGCGCCCGGTCCGCGGCCCGGTCCGCACCGGGGTCGCCCTGGTGGAGACCGCGATCGAGGCGTGCCAGGCCGAGCACGTGCTCGACCCGTGCAACGTGGCGAGGTCGGTCTACGTCGACACCGCGGGCCTCAGTGCCGTCGACTTCGACCTCGACGACGCGGAGCAGGAGCAGCTGCTGACCGCCGGTGAGGACGGCGCCCGTCGGTTCCTGGCGGGGTGGGACTTCGAGCGGTGGCTCGCCGCCTGCCGGTGAGGCGATGAGGCGGTGATGCCGGTGATGGCCGCTGGACTCGGTGGTCAGTACGACGCCGGATGGGCGATTTCGTCACTGGAACGGTGATCGGGCTACCGAATCCGTCGTCGAGTGACTAGTGTGACGACGAGACGGGCGGGACGCCCGTCGTACCCGAAGACAGCCGTGAGCAGCCAGAGGAAGGCGCACAGGGATGGCAGAGCAGTTCCGCAACATCGTCGACGGGCAGGCCGTCGACGCCGTGTCCGGTGAGACCTACGACATCGTGAACCCCGCCACGGGCGAGAAGTACGCGACCGCACCGGCCTCGGGCCCCGAGGACGTCGACCGCGCGATGAAGGCCGCGGCGAGGGCGTTCGAGTCCTGGGGCGAGACCACGCCGGCCGAGCGGCAGCTGGCGCTGCTCAAGATCGCCGACGCGCTCGAGGCCCGCACCGACGAGTTCGTCAAGGCCGAGTGCGACAACACCGGGAAGCCGGTCCAGCTCACCGCCGAGGAGGAGCTCCCGCCGTGCGTGGACCAGCTGCGCTTCTTCGCCGGTGCCGCCCGCGTCCTCGAGGGCAAGTCGGCCGGTGAGTACCTGGCCGACCACACCTCGATCGTCCGGCGCGAGCCGATCGGCGTGGTCGGCCAGGTGACGCCGTGGAACTACCCGCTGATGATGATGATGTGGAAGGTCGCCCCGGCGCTCGCCGCCGGCAACGCGATCGTGCTGAAGCCGTCGGACACCACGCCGGCGACGACCACCATGTTCGCCGAGCTCGCCCAGGAGTTCCTGCCGCCGGGCGTGTTCAACGTCGTGACCGGTGACCGGGACACCGGCCGGTCGCTCGTCGAGCACGAGATCCCCGAGATGGTCTCGATCACCGGCTCGGTCCGTGCCGGCATGGAGGTGGCCGGCTCCGCCGCCGCCCAGCTCAAGCGGACCCACCTCGAGCTCGGCGGCAAGGCGCCGGTCATCGTCTTCGACGACGCCGACGTGGAGAAGGCGGCCGAGGCGATCGCCACCGCGGGCTACTTCAACGCAGGCCAGGACTGCACCGCCGCGACCCGCGTGCTCGTCTCCCCGGGTGCCCACGACGACTTCGTCGCGGCGCTGACCGAGCAGGCCCGCAACATCAAGACCGGCGCGCCGGACGACCCCGACATCCTCTACGGCGCCCTCAACAACGCCGACCAGCTCGCCCGCGTCCGCGGCATGGTCGACCGGATGCCCGAGCACGCCCGGATCGAGGTCGGCGGTACGACGCAGGGCGACCGCGGCTTCTTCTACGCCCCCACGGTGATCAGCGGTCTGCAGCAGCAGGACGAGATGAGCCAGGAGGAGATCTTCGGCCCGGTCATCACCGTCCAGCGGTTCGTCGACGAGGCCGAGGCGCTGCGCGCGGCCAACGGCGTCAGGTACGGCCTGTCCTCCTCGGTGTGGACCAAGGACCACGGCCGGGCCATGCGGGTGTCCAAGCGGCTCAACTTCGGAGTGGTGTGGGTCAACACCCACATCCCGTTCATCTCGGAGATGCCGCACGGTGGCTTCAAGTACTCCGGCCACGGCAAGGACCTGTCGGCCTACAGCCTCGAGGACTACACGCGCATCAAGCACGTGATGTCCTACATCGGCGAGTGACCCCGTGCGGATCCTGCTGATCGGTGCCGGTGGCGTCGGCGCCGCCTTCACCGCGATCGCCGCGCGGCGTGACTTCTACGAGACGGTCGTGGTCGCCGACTACGACCTCGCCCGGGCCGAGCGTGCGGCGGCGGTCGACGCGCGGTTCGTCGCAGCCCGCGTGGACGCCTCCGACGCGGAGTCGGTCGCCTCCCTGGCGCGGGAGCACCGTGCCACGCACGTGATGAACGCGGTGGACCCGCGGTTCGTGATGCCGATCTTCGACGGGGCGTTCGCCGCGGGGGCCGACTACCTCGACATGGCGATGAGCCTGTCGCGGCCGCATCCGGAGCGTCCCTACGGACAGACCGGGGTGAAGCTCGGCGACGAGCAGTTCGCGAAGGCCTCCGACTGGGAGTCCGCGGGGCGCCTGGCGCTCGTGGGGATGGGCGTCGAGCCGGGGCTCTCGGACGTGTTCGCCAGGTACGCCGCCGACCACCTGTTCTCGGAGATCGACGAGCTCGGCACCCGCGACGGGGCGAACCTGGAGGTCGAGGGCTACGACTTCGCGCCGTCGTTCTCGATCTGGACCACGATCGAGGAGTGCCTGAACCCTCCGGTGATCTGGGAGAAGGACAAGGGCTGGTTCACCACCGAGCCGTTCAGCGAGCCGGAGGTCTTCGACTTCCCCGAGGGGATCGGACCGGTCGAGTGCGTGAACGTCGAGCACGAGGAGGTCCTCCTCATGCCGCGGTGGGTCGACGCGAGGCGGGCGACCTTCAAGTACGGCCTCGGCACCGAGTTCATCGACGTCCTCAAGACCCTGCACAAGCTTGGCCTCGACCGCACCGACAAGGTCCGGGTCGGGGGAGTGGAGGTCTCGCCGCGTGACGTGGTGGCCGCCTGCCTGCCCGATCCGGCGACGTTGGGAGACCGGATGCGGGGCAAGACCTGCGCCGGTCTCTTCGTGACCGGCACGGGCAAGGACGGCCGGCCGCGTTCGACGTACCTCTACCACGTGGTCGACAACGAGTGGTCGATGCGGGAGTACGGCCACCAGTGCGTCGTCTGGCAGACCGCGGTCAACCCCGTCGTCGCCCTCGAGCTGGTCGCCACCGGGGTCTGGAAGGGGACCGGTGTCCTCGGCCCCGAGGCCTTCGACGCGAGGCCGTTCCTGGAGCTGCTCGAGGAGTACGGCTCTCCCTGGGGTCAGCGCGACGACTGACGACCCGCCAGGGATGTCTCGAGTCGGCCTGGGCGCACGCGCGCCCAGGCCGACTCGGCCGTTGTGGGGGCAAGGTTCACGCCGACTCGGCCGTTGTGGGGCGGGGTTCACGCCGACTCGGCCGTTGTGGGGCGGGGTTCACGCCGACTCGGCCGTTGTGGGCCGAGGTTCACGCCGACTCGGCGGTCAGAAGGGGGCGACCCACCAGCCCATGTCGACCGGCTCGTCGGCGGGCCGGTACCGGTTGCCGCACATCCAGTGCGGGCGCGACTCCACCACCCAGTGCAGCTGGTAGCTGCGGTAGTTGCCGCCGATGAGGTCGTTGCACTGCGAGGCCGCGGCGCCGTTCATGGCCGGCGTCACCACGGGCCCGTAGAAGTAGAAGCCCGCGCCGCCCAGCACCGCCAGCGCCACGGCGCCGTTGCGGACACGGGTCAACGAGTAGCCCGAGGCTCCGGTCACCGAGACGCCCACTCCGCCTCCTCCACTCGCTGGTCACGCGTGGCAGCACTGTAGTAGGCGGCGGAGCGCGATGGGGCTGGTTCGCACGGACCGGTGGTGCGCGGGTCCTGACCGGTGCCGTCTCAGGCGGTGGCGTCGAAGGCCTCGGCGAGGACGTCGAACGCCTCCTCGAGCAGGTCGGCGGGCATCACCAGCGGCGGCAGGAAGCGCAACACGTTGCCGAACGTCCCGGCGGTCAGCGTGACCACGCCGTGGGCGTGGCAGTACGCGGAGATCGAGCCGGCGCGGACGGGGTCAGGGGTCCGCCCGTCCGCGCCGACGATCTCGACGGCCAGCATGGCCCCGCGGCCCCTGATGTCGGCCGCAGCCGGGTGCTTCTCGGCGATGGCGGTGAGCCTTCTGTGCATCACGGCGCCGACTTCCCGGGCCCGGGCCGCCAGGTCGTGCTTCTCCATCGCCTCCATCGCGCCGAGGGCGGCGGCGCAGGCGACAGGGTTGCCGCCGTAGGTGCCGCCGAGGCCGCCGACGTGGACGGCGTCCATGATCTCGGCCCGGCCGGTCACCGCGGCCAGCGGGAACCCGCCGGCGATGCCCTTCGCGGTCGTGATCAGGTCGGGCACGACGTCCTCGTGGTCGCAGGCGAACCAGTCGCCGGTGCGGCAGAAGCCGGTCTGGATCTCGTCGGCGACCAGCACGATGCCGTGCTCGGCGGTCCACTCGCGCAGCCGCGGCAGGAACCCGTCGGCCGGCGCCACGAAGCCGCCCTCGCCCAGGATCGGCTCGATCACCACGCAGGCGAGGTTCCCCGCGCCGACCTGCTTGTCGAAGATCTCGATCGCGCGGTCGGCGGCCTCGGCGCCGGAGATCGGGGTCGGCTCCCGGAACGGGTAGGACACCGGTGCCCGGTACACCTCGTTGGCGAACGGTCCGAAGCCCTGCTTGTAGGGCATGTTCTTCGCGGTCATCGCCATGGTGAGGTTGGTGCGGCCGTGGTAGGCGTGGTCGAACACGCCGACGGCGTCGCGGCCGGTGTGGGACCGGGCGATCTTGACGGCGTTCTCGACCGCCTCGGCGCCGGAGTTGAACAGCGCCGACTTCTTGGCGTGGTCGCCCGGCGTGAGCTCGGCGAGACGCTCGCACACGTCCACGTAGCTGTCGTAGGGGGTCACCATGAAGCAGGTGTGGGTGAACGCGCGCACCTGCTCGACGACCCGGTCGGAGACCTCCGGGGCGGCGTTGCCGACGCTGGTCACGGCGATGCCCGAGCCCAGGTCGATCAGCGAGTTGCCGTCCGCGTCGACGAGGACACCGCCGCCGGCCTGCTCGACGAACACCGGCAGGATGGTGCCGACGCCGCCGGCCACGTGCTGCTGGCGGCGGGACAGCTTGGCCTTCGAGGCGGGGCCGGGGATCTCGGTGACCAGGCGGCGCTCCTGGGGCAGGCCCGGGCCACCGGCAGGGGAGAGGGGTGCGGCTTCAGTCATGGGGACCAGGTTAGGCTGCGCACGTCGCAGACGCTACGGATCGGGGCGTAGTTTCTTCAAACACTTCGGGAATCGGTGGTCAGATGCAGCGTGAAGGCACGAATCCGTTGTTGATCGCGGGGTCGTGGGAGGACGGCCCCACCCCGTTCGAGGTCGCCGCACCCTACGACGGCCGGTCGGTGGCGCGGACGTCGTACGCCTCGGACGAGCAGGTCGAGCGCGCGGTGGCGGCGGCCTGGGACTGCCGCCACGAGGCGGCGGCCCTCCCGCTGCACGCGCGCGCGGACGCGCTGGCCGAGGCGGCGCGGCGGATCGGCGACCGCGCCGACGAGATCGCCGAGCTGATCGGCGCCGAGAGCGGCAAGCCGGTGCGGTGGGCACGGGTGGAGGCGGCCCGGGCGGTCTCGGTGTTCCGCTGGGCCGCCGAGGAGACGCGGCGGTGGTCCGGGGAGGCGATGCGGCTCGACACGGAGGTGGCGGCCGAGGGGCGTCTCGCCTACGTGCGCCGGGTGCCCAAGGGCCCGGTGCTCGCGATCTCGCCGTTCAACTTCCCGCTCAACCTGGCCGCGCACAAGGTCGCCCCCGCGATCGCGATCGGTGCACCCGTCGTGCTCAAGCCCGCGCCCAAGACGCCCCTGTCGGCGCTGCTGCTCGGCGAGGTGCTCGCCGAGGTGATGGCCGGCCACGGGCTGCCCGCGGGGATGCTCAGCGTGCTCAACGTCGAGAACGAGCGCGCCGCCGCCCTGGTCGCCGACCCGCGGCTGCCCGTCGTGTCCTTCACCGGCTCCGGCCCCGTCGGGCACGCGATCGCCGCCGCGGTGCCGCACAAGCACGTCGTCCTCGAGCTCGGCGGCAACGCGGCGGTCGTGGTGGCCGACGACTACGACCGGCCCGGCGACGTCGAGCACGCCGCCGCCCGGATCGCTGCGTTCGCCACCTACCAGGCCGGCCAGTCCTGCATCAGCGTGCAGCGGGTCTACGCCGCCGACACGGTGTACGACGACCTCCGGGTCGCCCTGGAGAAGGCCCTCACCGGACTGCGCACCGGCGACCCCCGGGACCCCGACACCCACGTCGGCCCGATGATCGACGAGACCGCCGCCCGACGCGTCGAGGACTGGGTGGGGCAGGCCGTGGCGGCGGGCGCCCACGTGGTGCTCGGCGGGGACCGGCGAGGGACGACGTACCCGCCGACCCTGCTCGAGCGCGTGCCGGCGGACGCGAAGGTGATGTGCGAGGAGGTGTTCGGGCCGGTGCTCGCGCTCGAGCGCGTGCGCGACACCGACGAGGCCTTCGCGAAGGTGAACGACTCGCGGTTCGGGCTGCAGGCGGGCGTGTTCACCCACGACATCGGCACCGCCTTCCGGGCCCACCGCGACCTCGAGGTCGGCGGGGTGGTGGTCGGCGACGTGCCGAGCTACCGCGCCGACCAGATGCCCTACGGCGGGACCAAGGAGTCCGGCGTCGGCCGCGAGGGCGTGCGCTACACGATGGTGGACCTGACCTACGAGCGGGTGATGGTGCTGACCGGCCTCGACCTGTGACCCGGTGCGTCGGCGGCCGGTGCAAGGATGCTCCGCATGAGCGCGCGCCGTGACGTCGTCATCCTCGGGTCCACCGGGTCGATCGGGACCCAGGCCCTCGACGTGGTGCGGGCCAACCCGGGCCGGTTCCGCGTCGTCGGGCTGACCGCCGGGGGCGGCAACCCGGACCTTTTCGACGCCCAGGTCGCCGAGCTGGCCCCTGCCTTCTCCGGCCTGGGGGAGGAGGCGTCGGTGGAGGCGGCCGGGCTCGAGTGCGACGTGGTCCTCAACGGCATCACCGGGGCGGTCGGCCTGCGGCCCACGCTCGCGGCGCTCGACGCCGGCAACACCCTCGCCCTGGCCAACAAGGAGTCGCTGATCATCGGCGGGCCCGTGGTCACCTCCCGGGCCGGGCCGGGGCAGATCGTCCCGGTCGACAGCGAGCACAGCGCACTCGCCCAGTGCCTGCGCGGCGGGCGCGCCGAGGAGGTGCGCAAGCTCGTGCTGACCGCGAGCGGGGGACCCTTCCGCGGCCGGACCCGCGAGGAGCTGCACGACGTGACCCCCGAGCAGGCGCTGGCCCACCCGACCTGGTCGATGGGTCCCGTGGTCACGGTCAACTCCGCGACACTGGTGAACAAGGGCCTGGAGGTGATCGAGGCCCACCTGCTGTTCGGCCTCCCCTTCGACGCCATCGAGGTCGTCGTGCACCCCACCTCCGTGGTGCACTCGATGGTGGAGTTCCACGACGGCTCCACGCTCGCGCAGGCCTCGCCGCCGTCGATGATGATCCCGATCGCGCTGGGCATGGCCTGGCCCGACCGGGTGCCCGACGCCGCGCCCGCGGTGGACTGGACGCGGCCGGAGACCTGGGAGTTCTTCCCGCTCGACGACGAGGCCTTCCCCGCCGTCCGGCTGGCCCGGGCCGCAGGCGTGCGCGGCGGCACGGCACCGGCGGTCTACAACGCCGCGAACGAGGTCTGCGTCGACGCGTTCCTGTCCGGTGAGATGAGGTTCACCGACGTCGTGCCGGTGATCGAGGCGGTCCTGCGGGACCACGACGTACCCTCGACGGTGGAGGACCTGTCCGTCGAGGACGTGCTCGCCGCAGACGCGTGGGCCCGTGCCGAGACCCGTCACCTGCTGGAGAGCCGTCGATGACCACTGCGCTGATGTACGCGCTGGGTGTGCTGCTGCTGGTGGTCGGCATCGCCGTCTCCATCGGCCTCCACGAGGTCGGCCACCTCGTGCCCGCGAAGAAGTTCGGGGTCAAGGTCACGCAGTACTTCGTCGGCTTCGGCAACACCGTGTGGTCGCGCCGCAAGGGGGAGACCGAGTACGGCCTGAAGGCCGTCCCGCTCGGCGGCTACGTGAAGCTGGTCGGGATGCTCCCGCCCGGCAAGCACGACGAGCCCGGGAAGATCCGCAAGTCCAACACCGGCCTGTTCACCCAGATCATCTCCGACGCGCGCGCCGCCGAGTACGAGCTCGTCGAGCCCGGTGACGACGAGCGCCTGTTCTACCGGCTGCCCTGGTGGAAGAAGGTCATCGTGATGTCGGGCGGGCCGGTGGTGAACCTCGTGCTGGCCTTCCTGCTGTTCGGCGGTGTGTTCATGCTGTACGGCGTCCTCCAGCCGACCACCCGGGTCGCCGACGTCTCCGACTGTGTCATCGCCGCCAGCGAGGCCGACCCGACGCGCACCTGCACCGACGAGGACCCGGTAGCCCCGGCGAAGCAGGCGGGCCTGCAGGAGGGCGACGAGATCGTCGCGATGAACGGCGTCGAGGTGACCTCCTGGGAGCAGCTGACCGAGCTGATCCGGTCCAACCGGGACGGCGCCGCCACCATCACGTACGTGCGCGACGGGGAGCAGCAGACCACCACGACGAACACGATGGTCTCGCCGCGTCCGGACCTCGAGGACACCGGCAAGTACGTGGAGGTCGGCTTCCTCGGGGTCCAGCCGGACCTGGTCCGGGAGCGGCAGGGGCCCGTCTTCGTGGTCACCACGATGGCGGACTACACCTGGCGCACGGTCGAGGCGCTCGGGACGCTGCCGGTGAAGCTGTGGGAGGTCGGCAAGGCCGCGCTCGGCATCACCGACCGGGCCGACGACAGCCCGATGAGCGTGGTCGGGGCCAGTCGCGTCGCCGGCGAGATGACCTCCGACGACCGGGTGCCGGTCAACGACCGCCTGGTCAGCGTGGTCATGCTGCTCGGCGGGGTCAACCTGTTCGTCGGCATGTTCAACTTCATCCCGCTGCTGCCGCTCGACGGCGGCCACATCGCCGGGGCGCTCTACGAGGCGGTCCGGCGTGGGTTCGCCCGCCTCTTCGGCCGGCCCGACCCCGGCTACTTCGACGTGGCCAAGCTGTTGCCCGTCGCCTACGTCATGGCCGGCGTCATCCTCGTGATGAGCGTGGTGCTCATCTACGCCGACATCGTCGCCCCTGTCCGCCTCGGGTAACGTCGAGACGTCCCCGCCTGTGAGAGAAGGAACCCCCTGATGACCTCGGTCGACCTCGGAATGCCCGCCGCCCCGCCGCCGGTGCTCGCCGAACGTCGCAAGACCCGCCAGATCAAGGTGGGCAAGGTCCTCGTCGGCGGCGACGCCCCGGTCTCGGTGCAGTCGATGACCACCACGCTGACCTCCGACGTGAACACCACCCTGCAGCAGATCGCCGAGCTGACCGCCGCCGGCTGCGACATCGTCCGGGTGGCCTGCCCCTCCCAGGACGACGCCGACGCGCTGCCGGAGATCGCCCAGCACTCGCAGATCCCGGTGATCGCCGACATCCACTTCCAGCCGAAGTACGTCTTCGCCGCGATCGAGGCCGGCTGCGCGGGAGTCCGGGTCAACCCGGGCAACATCCGCAAGTTCGACGACCAGGTCAAGCAGATCGCGCGGGCCGCGAAGGACCACGGGACCTCGCTGCGGATCGGCGTCAACGCCGGCTCCCTCGACAAGCGGCTCCTCGAGAAGTACGGCAAGGCCACCCCGGAGGCGCTCGTCGAGTCCGCGGTGTGGGAGGCGGGCCTGTTCGAGGAGCACGACTTCCACGACTTCAAGATCTCGGTCAAGCACAACGACCCGGTCGTCATGGTCCAGGCCTACGAGATGCTCGCCGAGCGCGGCGACTGGCCGCTCCACCTCGGCGTCACCGAGGCCGGCCCGGCGTTCCAGGGCACGATCAAGTCCGCCGTGGCCTTCGGGGCACTGCTCTCGCGCGGCATCGGCGACACCATCCGGGTCTCCCTGTCGGCCCCGCCGGTGGAGGAGGTCAAGGTCGGCCAGCAGATCCTCGAGTCGCTGAACCTGCGTCCCCGTCGCCTCGAGATCGTCTCGTGCCCCTCCTGCGGCCGCGCCCAGGTCGACGTCTACAAGCTCGCCGACGAGGTCACCGCCGGGCTCGAGGGCCTCGAGGTGCCGCTGCGGGTCGCGGTGATGGGCTGCGTGGTCAACGGTCCCGGCGAGGCCAGGGAGGCCGACCTCGGGGTCGCCTCCGGCAACGGCAAGGGGCAGATCTTCGTCAAGGGCGAGGTGATCAAGACCGTCCCGGAGTCGAAGATCGTCGAGACCCTCATCGAGGAGGCGATGCGGATCGCCGAGGAGATGGGCGAGCCGGTCGACGGCGCGGCGCCGACCGTCACCGTCGGCCAGTAGGCGTCGCCGAACGTGGGCGACCGCGCCGGGCGGCGCCGACGGTGACGTTGACGTAGGCTCCCCTCGTGCTCCGCACCCAGCCCGGTCTGCGCGTCCTCGGACCCTCCGACCTGCCCGCCATGCAGGAGCTGCTCGCGCGCGACCCGGTCGTGAACGTCTTCGTCGACCACCGTGCCAGGCTCACCCAGCTCGACCCGCGCTGGATGGGCGGGGAGATGTGGGGGTACGTCGTCGACGATGAGCTGGTCTCCGCGTGCCACGCCGGGGCCAACCTCGTCCCGGTCAACGCGACGCCGGAGGCGCTCGACGCGTTCGCGGCCCGCGGCATCCGGCAGGGCCGGCGCTGCTCGACGGTCGTCGGGCCCCAGGACGAGGTGGCTCCCCTGTGGGACCGGCTGGCGCCGTACTGGCCGGCTCCTCGCGAGCTGCGCTGGGACCAGCCGCACCTGGAGATCAGCAGGTCGCCGGAGGTCGCTCCCGACCCGCTGGTACGGCGGACCACGGCGGACGACATGGAGACCCTCTACCCGGCGTGCGTCGCGATGTACACCGAGGAGGTCGGGGTGTCGCCGGAGGCCGGGGGCGGCGCCGACATGTACCGCGCCCGCGTCGCCCAGCTGGTGGGCAAGGGATGGTCCTTCGCGCGGATCGAGGACGGCCGGGTGTTGTTCAAGGCCGAGATCGCCGCCGTGTCGCCCTACGCCTGCCAGGTGCAGGGCGTGTTCGTCGACCCGAGCCGACGTGGCGACGGGCTCGCGGCCCCGGGCATGGCCGCGGTCGTCGACATCGCGCTGCGCGAGATCGCGCCGGTGGTGTCCCTCTACGTCAACGACCACAACCTGCCGGCGCGCAGGACCTACGCCGCGGTCGGCTTCGAACAGACCCGGATCTTCTCCACGATCATGTTCTGACGCACGCCGGCGGCGCGGGACCGCCGTCGGCCGGGCAGCGTTGCCGCGGGCCGTCGCGTCGGCGCAACAGCGCCGTCGGTCAGCGGCGCTGCAGCCAGTCGTCCCAGGTGACCGGCTCGGCGTCCCGGTCGACCTGCCCGACGATCTGCTCGGTCATCCAGGTCCGGAACTCCCGCAGGTCGCGCGGGGAGGCGAGGGTCAGCAGGCGCTGGTCCTCGCAGAGCACGTCGGCCTCGGTGACGGCCTGGTGGAGCCTGACGACCTCGGCGCTGAACTCGCGCGGGATCGCCATCTCCACCTCGACGAGCCGCTCGCCGCGCTCGCGGGCGTCGAGCGCCTGCATCCGGCCGGCCAGGCGCGCGTGGGCCGGCGCGCGCAGGATCGCCTCGAGCCGTTCGGCGATCCGTGCCGACTCGGGGCTGCCGTGGTCGGTCGCCATCAGGGTGAGCTCGCGGACCAGCTCGTCGAGATGCTGGTCCTGTCGCAGGCTCAGCTCCACCGGGCACCCGGCGAGCCGGACCAGGGTCCAGCCCGGTGGGAGCACGTGGCTGCCGACGGCGGCCGGGCCGTCGGGGCGACGCACCGGCTCCGTGCAGCCGTGCGGTTCCACCGGCGTACCGAGGTCCGCCCAGACGCGCTTGCCGTTCTCGAGGGTCTCGACACCCCAGTCGCTGGCCAGCACCGACACGATCGCGAGCCCGCGGCCGGTGGCTGGCTGCTCGAGCAGCAGCAGGTCGAGGTCGTCGCCGTCGAGCACCTCGCCGTGGCCGGTGGGCGTCGCGGCCGGGTCGGTCGCCGGCAGGGTGGTGCGCGGCGTCACTGCCTCGGAGGGCACCGGGCCGTCGTCCTCGACGAACACACGCACCGCGCGGTCGAGCGCCTGCACCCCCACGTCGATGTAGGAGCTGTCGCCGTGCAGGGCAGCGTTGCCGGCCAGCTCGCTGACACAGAGGGCCGCGTCGTCGACGAGGTCGCCGCGACCCCAGGCACGCAGGCCGTCGGAGACGAACCGCCGGGCCCCGGACACGCTGGCAGGGTCCGCGGCGAGGCGGACGCGCAGGGACAGCGGGTCCTCGGCGGCAGTCTCCTGGTCCGGCACGTACCGATCATGCCCCAGCGACCTGGGCGGGTCCGGGCATTTCGGCGATTCCGTGCAGCCGGGAATCGGTGTGCTCGGTGCCGAGACCGCTCGGTAGCCTTGCGTCCATGCCCCCAGCTCTCATGCGGATGTCGTCCCTGTTCGTGCGCACCCTGCGGGAGGACCCGGCCGACGCGGAGGTGCCCAGCCACCGCCTCCTGGTCCGTGCGGGCTACATCCGCCGCGCCGCGCCGGGCATCTACTCCTGGCTGCCGCTGGGGCTGAAGGTCCTGCGCAACATCGAGCGGATCGTCCGGGAGGAGATGGACGCCATCGGCGCCCAGGAGCTGCAGTTCCCGGCGCTGCTGCCGCGCGAGCCCTACGAGGCGACGAACCGCTGGACCGAGTACGGCGACGGCATCTTCCGCCTCAAGGACCGCAAGGACGCCGACTACCTGCTCGGCCCCACGCACGAGGAGCTGTTCACCCTCGTTGTGAAGGACCTGTACTCCTCCTACAAGGACCTACCGGTCTGGCTGTACCAGATCCAGACCAAGTACCGCGACGAGGCGCGGCCCCGCGCCGGTCTGCTCCGCGGTCGCGAGTTCGTGATGAAGGACTCCTACTCCTTCGACACCTCCGACGAGGGGCTCGAGGCGTCCTACCAGGCCCACCGCGAGGCCTACGTGAGGACCTTCGACCGGCTCGGCTTCGAGTACGTCGTCGTGAAGGCCACCTCCGGTGCCATGGGCGGCTCGAAGTCCGAGGAGTTCCTCGCCAAGGCCGACGTCGGTGAGGACACCTACGTGCGCTGCACCTCCTGCGACTACGCCGCGAACGTGGAGGCGGTCGAGGTGCCCACCCCCGGACCGCGGGCGTACGACGACGTGCCGGCCGCCCACGCCGAGGACACCCCGGACACGCCGACCATCGAGACGCTGGTCCACCATCTCGACGAGCGGTTCCCGCGCGAGGACCGGCCCTGGACGGCCGGCGACACCCTCAAGAACGTCCTCGTCGTCCTCAAGCACCCCGACGGGACGCGTGAGCCGCTGGCGATCGGCCTCCCGGGTGACCGCGAGGTGGATGCCAAGCGGCTGGAGGGGCAGCTCGAGCCGATCGAGGTCGAGCCCTTCGGCGAGGAGGACTTCGCCGCGCACCCCTCGCTGGTCAAGGGCTACATCGGCCCGGCCGTGCTGGGGGAGCAGAACGAGTCGAAGATCCGCTACGTCGTCGACCCGCGCGTCGTCGAGGGCACCCGCTGGGTGACCGGGGCGAACGTGGCGGGCCAGCACGTCGTCGACCTGGTGTGCGGGCGGGACTTCACCCCCGACGGCACGATCGAGGCCGCCGAGGTCCGCGACGGCGACGCCTGCCCGCGCTGCTCGACCACCGGGGACGGCGGGACGCTCGAGTCCGCACGCGGTATCGAGATGGGCCACATCTTCCAGCTCGGCCGCAAGTACGCCGACGCCCTCGACCTGAAGGTGCTCGACGAGAACGGCAAGCTGGTCACCGTCACGATGGGCTCCTACGGCATCGGCGTCTCGCGCGCCGTGGCGGCGATCGCGGAGAACACCCACGACGAGCTCGGTCTCGTGTGGCCGCGTGAGGTGGCCCCGGCCGACGTGCACCTGGTCGCCACCGGCAAGGACCCGGCGGTGTTCGAGGCCGCCGAGCGGCTCGCGGCCGACCTGCAGGCCCGGGGCGTCGCCGTGCTGTTCGACGACCGGCAGAAGGTGTCGCCGGGGGTCAAGTTCAAGGACGCCGAGCTGATCGGGGTGCCCACGATCGTCGTGGTCGGCAAGGGGTTCGCCGACGGCGTGGTCGAGGTCAAGGACCGGGCCACCGGCGAGCGGGAGAACGTCCCCGTCGACGACGCGGTGGACCACCTCCTCGCCCTGCTGCGCCCCTGACGCGCGCACGGGCAGGTCTCACCGCCGGCGCGGCGTCGACGAGGGTCGGGGGTCAGAGCTCCTCGAGACCCGGGAAGGGATCGGGCTCGCCCCCGAACGACAGCAGACGGACGGCCGCGTCCTCCAGCGCGTCCAGCGCCCACTGCCGGTTCGCACCCGAGGTGCTCCCCACCATGTCGGCGTACACCGCGGTGCAGCGCTGCTCGATCTGGAGCGCCACCTCCTCGAGCTGGGCCGGGGTGCGCGCCGGGTTCGGCAGCCGGTAGCTCAGCTCCGCCGCGACCGGTGTCGCCCCGGCGGCGCGGACCATCGACTCCAGCTGGTCACGGCGGGCCCGGTGCAGCACGTACGCCTCCCGCACCCCCGCCCACAGGCCGGGCTGGCCGGACGCGGACAGGCGGCCCCCCACCACGCCGTAGACGTGGACGGCCGCATGCTCCCCGGCCAGGGTCTGCTGCAGCGCCTCCTCCGGGGTCACGACGCCCCCGCCTCTTCGCCCTGAGCGAGGACCGCGGCGTGCTGCGCCGCCGAGGCCGCCATGCTGCCGAGGACGCGCGCGAAGGCACCGCTCTCGGCCTTGAACGCCTGCTGCTTGGTGTGTGTGGCCAGGCTCTGCTCGGCGGCGGCCACCTGTCGGAGCGCCCGGGCGCGGTTGCGCGGCACGTCGGCGGTCCCGTCCCCGCTGCCGTCCGGACCGGGCGAGGAGGTCCCGGAGTCGGACGGGGAGGCGGAGCCGGACGGCGCCGGCAGGGCTTCCTCCGGGACCGCGTCGGCGAGCAGGGCGGTGTGTGCCTCGTGCGCCGCCGCGACCGGGGCCAGCCGGCCGGCCAGCGCCGGATGCCGCGTCGTCGTCGCCTGGACCAGCGCCAGTACCGAGCGCTCGGCGGACAGCACCTCTGCGGCCACCGCGACGTCGGGGTCGACCGGGGGCTCCACCGGCGCGGGCTCCTGCTGGTCGCGACGGCGGCGGTCCAGCCCGCGCTCTGGAGTGCAGCCGACGAGGACCACGCCGGCCACGGACAGGAGCGCGGCACGTCGGGTCAGGCGGGGGCCTGGGCTGTCGGGGGCGGGCACGGGAGCCGACTCTATCGCCGGGCCTGCCCCTGCGCGCACCGCGAGCGCGGTCAGTACAACGCGAAACCGACGAGCCGGAACCGGTCGCGCTCGCGTCGCATGGTCACCTCGAAGGTGCTGCGCGGATGCGCGGGGTTGGTGCTGCGGAACGTCCCGTCGTCGTGAAAGGTGCTGCTCGCCGGGATGGCCACCGACAGCAGTGCCCGGCTCCGGGCTCCTTCGGTGGTGACCTCGGCCCCGGAGACGCGCACGTCCTGCAGCGCCACGGTCCAGCCCTCCTCGGCACGCTGCTCGAGCTCCCCGGCGAGCAGCTCGCAGCCCGTGCACGGCCGGTCGCCGCTCACGTCGAGCAGCGGGCGCGCGTCGTTGGTGTTGAGGGCGTGGATCCAGGCCTGCAGCACGTACCTGGCGAACGTGACCCGGCCCCGGCGGTCGTCGGCGGTGCGAGGAGGCTGCGGCACCTCCGGCGGAGCGGCGGGAGCGTTCGACGTACTCCGCGCGGAGGGCGACGGCGACGCGCCGGAGGGAGCCGAGGGCCGGGCAGAGGCCGGCGCCACCGGGTCCTCGGCGGTGTCCCCGGCGGTGTTCTCGGCGGGGCCGCTGCACGCGGTCGCGACCAGCCCGACGGCCAGGCAGCCTGCCGCGATTGCCCTCATTCGTCCCCCTGGCTCGTGGTGGGCCGAGGCTAGCAACCGCCCACCCCTGGTCCGCTATCCTGGCTCCAGGCGCCGCGGTACGTCCGGTGACGGTGCCGCACGCCCGGTGGGACGACAACAGCACAGCAGGAGGTTGCCCGTGAGCACCGACCAGACCCGGGACCGACTTGCAGAGGTGCTCACCGAGCCGCTTGCTGCCAACGGTCTCGACGTCGAGGCCATCGAGCTCACCCCGGCGGGGCGTCGCCGGCTGCTGCGCGTCGCGGTGGACAAGGACGGCGGCGTCACGATGGACGAGATCGCCGACGCCACCAAGCAGGTCTCCCGCCTCCTCGACGCCTCCGACGCGATGGGGGAGCAGCCCTACACGCTCGAGGTCACCTCGCCGGGCACCGACCGGCCCCTCACCCTCCCTCGCCACTGGCGGCGCAACGCGTCGCGCATGGTCAAGGTCACCACCCAGGACGGGAGCACGGTGACCGGCCGGATCCGCTCCAGCGACGACCACGGCGCGACCCTGGACGTCGACGGCACCGAGCGGGTGCTGTCCTACGACGACGTGGCGAAGGCCCGCGTGCAGATCGAGTTCAACCGGAAGGAGAGCTGAGCCGTGGACATCGACATGGCAGTGCTGCGCTCGCTCGAGCGCGAGAAGGAGATCTCCTTCGACGTCCTCGTCGAGGCCATCGAACAGGCGCTCCTGACCGCGTACCACAAGACCGCCGGCGCCCGGTCCAAGGCGCGGGTCGAGCTGGACCGCAAGAGCGGCCACGTCACCGTGTTCGCCGCCGAGGTCGACGAGGAGGGCAAGGCCGTCGGGGAGTACGACGACACGCCTGCCGGCTTCGGCCGGATCGCGGCGACGACCGCGAGGCAGATCATCCTCCAGCGGCTCCGCGACGCCGAGGACGAGGCGAAGTTCGGGGAGTTCTCCGGCAAGGAGGGCGACATCGTCTCGGGCACCATCCAGCAGGGCCGTGACCCGCGGGACGTCCTCGTCGACCTCGGCCGGCTCGAGGCCCACCTGCCGCAGACCGAGCGGGTGCCCGGTGAACGCTACGACCACGGCATCCGGATCAAGGCACTCGTGGTGAGCGTGCGCAAGGGCATGCGCGGACCCCAGGTCACCCTGTCGCGGTCCCATCCGAACCTCGTCAAGAAGCTCTTCGCGCTCGAGGTGCCCGAGATCGCCGACGGGACCGTGGAGATCTGCGCGATCGCCCGGGAGGCCGGCCATCGCACCAAGATCGCGGTGCGCTCCACCCTGCCGGGGGTGAACGCCAAGGGTTCGTGCATCGGGCCGATGGGGCAGCGGGTCCGCAACGTCATGCACGAGCTCCACGGCGAGAAGATCGACATCGTCGACTGGTCCGACGACCCCGCCGAGCTCGTCGGGCACGCCCTGTCCCCGGCGCGCGTCTCGAGCGTGGAGATCGTCGACCGGGAGGCACGGGCGGCCCGGGTGGTGGTGCCCGACTACCAGCTCTCGCTCGCCATCGGCAAGGAGGGGCAGAACGCCCGGCTCGCCGCCAGGCTCACCGGGTGGCGCATCGACATCCGGTCCGACGAGGCGCCCGAGACGCCGCCGCCGGCCGGGAGCGGTGCCGTGGGCGAGGCCACGCACTGAGGGCGATTCTGTCTCCGACCACCGAACCGCTAGACTCGGACGTGGTGGTTCGCGAACACGAGGTCGACGCCTGTGCACACGTTCCGGTGCGCACCTGCGTGGGTTGTCGTGAGCGGGCCCCGAAGCAAGAGTTGCTGCGTGTGGTCGCCCGCGGTTCGGACGACGGCCTGGCCGTCGTCCCGGATCCCGGGGTCCGTGAGCCGGGCAGGGGAGCCTATCTCCACCCTCGTCTCCCGTGCCTCGACCTGGCCACACGCCGCCGGGCCTTCGGCCGGGCCCTCCGGGTCCACGGAGGGCTGGGAGACTCCCCGGTGAGGGAGTACCTCCGGCTCGCGCAACAGCATTGACCGTGGCTCCCCGCCGGGGAGTCCACGGGGGCGCCGCCCCTGTGTGTACCGACAGAAGATGGAGCAGCAGCTCATGAGCACTCGATGAGTATCTTCGCGATGAGCATGCACACCAGCTAACGGTCCGGCCGGAGAATGGGCTCGGACCAGAAGGAGAAGCGTGGCTAAGGTCCGAGTCCACGAGCTCGCCAAGGAGTTCGGAGTCGAGAGCAAGGTCGTTCTGGCCAAGCTCGGAGAGATGGGGGAGTTCGTCAAGTCGGCGTCGTCGACGGTCGAGCCTCCTGTCGTCAAGCGGTTCACCGACAAGTTCGGTGACGAGCTGAAGGCTGCCGGGGAGCAGAAGGCAGCCAAGAAGGCGCCGGCCAAGAAGGCCACCGCCAAGAAGGCCGAGGCCCCGGAGGCCCCGGCCGCCGAGGCGTCTGCCCCTGCGCCGGCCCCGGCCGCCCCAGAGGTCGAGTCGCCGGCCGCCGAGCGCAGTGCCGGCACCGTCACCCCCGGTCCGAGGCCGGGTCCCAAGCCCGGCCCCAAGGCGCCCGCACCGGAGGCGCCTGCACCGGCCGCCCAGCCGGAGGCGCCCGCAGCGGCCGCCCAGCCGGAGGCCCCGGCTGCTCAGCCGGAGGCCCCGGAGGCTCCGGCCGCCCGTGCGGCCTCCCCGGCCCCGCAGGCACCGCGTCCGCCCCAGGCGCCGCGTCCGCCGCAGGCGCCCCGTCCGTCGGGCGGCGCCCGTCCCGGCGGGCCGCGTCCGGGCAGCCCGCGCCCCGGAAACAACCCGTTCTCGTCGACCCAGGGCATGGGCCGGCGTCCGTCCGGCCCGCCGCGTGGCGACGACGCGAACCGTCCGCCGCGTCCGCCGGCCGGCCGTGAGGGCGGTGCGCCCGGGCGTCCGGGCATGCCGCGTCCGAACCCGGCGATGATGCCCAAGTCGCCTGCCGCCTTCGGCGGCGGTCCCGGTGGCCGCGCCGGTGCTCCCGGCCGGCCCGGTGCTCCGGGCCGCGGTGGAGCCCCCGGCCGCGGCGGTGCGCCCGGTCGCGGTGGAGCCGGCGCTCCCAGCCGTCCCGGTGGCTTCGCCGGTGGCGGCGGTCGCCCCGGTGGGGGCCGTCCTGGCCAGCGTGGCCAGACCCAGGGTGCGTTCGGTCGCCCCGGCGGCCCGTCGCGTCGTGGCCGCAAGTCGAAGCGGGCGCGTCGTCAAGAGTACGAGCAGATGCAGGCCCCCACGATCGGCGGCGTGCGCGTCCGCAAGGGCGACGGTGAGACGGTCAAGCTTCCGCGTGGCGCCTCGCTGACGGACTTCGCCGAGCAGCATCGGCGTCGACCCCGCGGCACTGGTGCAGATGCTGTTCCACCTCGGTGAGATGGTCACGGCGACCGAGTCGGTGAACGACGCGACGTTCGAGCTGCTCGGCGAGGAGCTCAACTACGTCGTCCAGGTCGTCTCGCCCGAGGACGAGGACCGCGAGCTGCTCGAGTCGTTCGACCTCGAGTTCGGTGAGGACGAGGGTGCCGAGGAGGACCTCGAGGCCCGTCCGCCGGTCGTCACGGTCATGGGCCACGTCGACCACGGAAAGACCAAGCTCCTCGACGCGCTGCGCAAGGCCAACGTCGTCGACAAGGAGGCCGGTGGCATCACCCAGCACATCGGTGCCTACCAGGTCGCGACCGAGGTCGACGGCGACGAGCGTCGGATCACCTTCATCGACACCCCGGGTCACGAGGCGTTCACCGCCATGCGTGCTCGTGGTGCCCAGGCCACCGACATCGCGGTGCTGGTGGTCGCGGCCAACGACGGCGTCATGCCGCAGACGGTGGAGGCGCTGAACCACGCCAAGGCCGCCGGTGTGCCGATCGTGGTCGCGGTCAACAAGGTCGACCTGCCCGAGGCCGACCCGCAGAAGGTGCGCGGCCAGCTCACCGAGTACGGCCTGGTCCCCGAGGAGTACGGCGGCGACACCATGTTCGTCGACGTCTCGGCGAAGTCCGAGCTCAACCTCGACGGGCTGCTCGAGGCCGTCGTGCTCACCGCGGACGCCTCGCTGGACCTGCGGGCCAACCCCGACCAGGACGCGCAGGGCCTCGTGGTCGAGGCGCACCTCGACCGCGGCCGCGGACCGGTGGCGACGATCCTCGTGCAGCGCGGAACGCTCCGTGTCGGCGAGTCGGTCGTGGCCGGCCCTGCCTACGGCCGTGTGCGGGCCATGCTCGACGAGCACGGCAACAACGTGGAGGAGGCCGACCCGTCACGTCCGGTGATGGTCCTCGGTCTGACCGCGGTGCCGGGTGCGGGTCAGAACTTCATCGTCGTCCAGGACGACCGGATGGCTCGCCAGATCGCCGAGAAGCGGGAGTCGCGCGAGCGCGCCGCGATGCAGGCCAAGCGCCGCGTCCGCCGTACGCTCGAGGACTTCATGGCCTCCATGGAGAAGGGCGAGAGCCAGGAGCTCAACCTGATCCTGAAGGGCGACGTGTCCGGTTCGGTCGAGGCGCTCGAGGACTCGCTGGCCAAGATCGACGTCGGCGACGAGGTCAGCATCCGGGTCATCGACCGCGGTGTCGGTGCCATCACCGAGACCAACGTGGACCTGGCCGCAGCCTCCGACGCCATCATCATCGGCTTCAACGTCCGGCCCCAGGGCAAGGCGACGGAGATGGCCGAGAAGGAAGGCGTCGAGATCCGGTACTACTCGGTCATCTACCAGGCGATCGAGGAGATCGAGGCGGCCCTGAAGGGCATGCTCAAGCCGGAGTTCGAGGAGGCCTCGCTGGGCCAGGCGGAGATCCGCGAGATCTTCCGCTCCAGCAAGATCGGCAACATCGCCGGCTGCATGGTCACCAAGGGCGTCATCCGCCGCAACGCCAAGGCACGCCTGCTGCGTGACGGCAACGTGGTGGCCGACAACCTAGACCTGGCGTCGCTGCGCCGCGAGAGGGACGACGTGACCGAGGTCCGCGAGGGCTTCGAGTGCGGTCTGGTCCTGCGTGGCTACAACGACATCAAGCAGGGCGACATCGTCGAGTCCTTCGAGATGCGGGAGATCCCGCGCGCGTAAGCGGGCGGATCCGTGGCCGAGTCGGCGCGAACGCACGCCACCGCGCGGCGGTTCGCGCCGACTCGGCCCTTTCGGGCGGTCGGTTCGCGCCGACTCGGCAGACGACACAGAACCAAGCAGGAGAGAGAACCCATGACCTCGCCCCGCGTCCGCAAGGTCGCCGACCGGATCCAGGTGACCGTGGCCGAGATGCTCGAGCGCCGGATCAAGGACCCGCGGCTCGGCTTCGTCACGGTCACCGACGTCCGCGTCACCGGGGACACCCAGCACGCGACGGTCTTCTACACCGTGTTCGGCGAGGGTGAGGACCTGGCGAGCACCGCCGCGGCCCTGGAGTCCGCCAAGGGGGTGCTCCGTTCGGAGGTGGGCAAGCAGCTCGGCATGCGCCACGTCCCGACGCTGGAGTTCGTCCACGACGCGCTGCCCGACAACGCCCGCCACCTCGACGAGCTGCTGGCGAAGGCGCGGGAGTCCGACGCCCGGGTCGCCGAGGCCGCCGCGGGCGCGGCGTACGCCGGCGAGGCAGACCCGTACCGCAAGCCGCACGAGCAGGACCTGCTCGAGGACGAGCCGGGGCTCGACGAGGAGTGAACGGCAGCCCCACCCCCGCGGGGCTCGTCGTCGTCGACAAGCCCGCCGGGATGACCTCGCACGACGTCGTGGCCCGGGTCCGGCGGCTCGCCGGCACCCGCAAGGTCGGGCACGCCGGCACGCTCGACCCGATGGCCACCGGCGTGCTGCTCGTCGGCGTCAACCGCGCCACCCGGCTGCTCGGTCACCTGATGCTGACCGAGAAGGGGTACGACGCCGTGGTGCGTCTCGGTGCGTCCACCACCACCGACGACGCCGAGGGCGACGTGCTCGCCGCGACACCGGCCGGACACGTCACCGACGAGCAGGTCCGTGCCGCCTTCGCCGAGCAGGTCGGCGACATCGAGCAGGTGCCGTCGTCGGTCTCCGCGGTCAAGGTGGACGGCAAGCGGGCCTACGCCCGGGTCCGGGCCGGCGAGTCGGTGCAGCTGGAGGCGCGCTCGGTGACCGTCCACGACATCACCGTGCAGCGCGTCGAGCGGTACGACGACGTGGTGGACGTGCCCGTCTCGGTCCGCTGCTCGAGCGGCACCTACGTCCGGGCCCTCGCCCGCGACGTGGGGGCGGCGCTCGGCGTCGGAGGACACCTGACCATGCTCCGCCGTACCGCCGTGGGGCCGTTCACGCTCGACGACGCCCGCACCCTGGAGCAGCTCGCCGAGGACCTCGCCGTGCTGCCGATCGCCGAGGTGGCCCGGCGGTGCTTCCCCTCGGTGGACCTCGAGCAGCCGGACGCGGACGCGGTCCGGGTGGGGCGCAAGCTGGCGACCGAGCTGGGTTCCCCCGGACCGGTGGCCCTGTTCGACCCGGCGGGGGAGTTCCTCGCCCTCTACGAGCAGCGGGGCGACGTCGCCGCGGCGGTGGCGGTCTTCGCCTCCTGACCCCGAGCCCGCCGGCACCGGTGTGGCAGCATTTCGACGCAGGTCTCGAGAGCAACATGGACAGGAGTGGTGACCGGTGCGTGTGTGGCGCTCGTGCGACGCGGTGCCCGACGACCTCGGCCGCACCGTGGTCACGGTCGGCAACTTCGACGGCGTCCACCTCGGGCACCAGCACGTCGTCCGGCGGGCGCGCGAGGTGGCCGACGACCTCGGCGTGCGCGATGTCGTCGCGGTCACGTTCGACCCGCACCCGATCGCGGTGCTGCGCCCCGAGCACGCGCCGCCGACGCTCACCACGGTCGACACGCGGGTGAGCCTGCTCGACGAGGCCGGGGTCGACGACGTGCTCGTGGTGCCGTTCAGCCGAGAGATCGCCGCCTGGTCGCCGGAACGCTTCGTCGACGAGATCCTGGTCGACGCGTTGCACGCCAAGGCGGTCGTGGTCGGCGCCAACTTCCGCTTCGGCTACCGTGCCGCCGGCGACGTGGCCACCTTGCGCGCGTTGGGGGAGGGACGCGACTTCGCCACCGAGGGGATCGCCCTCGACGGCGGGCCCCAGGTGTGGTCCTCCACGTACGTGCGCAACTGCCTGGCCTCCGGTGACGTCGAGGGTGCTGCCGAGGCGCTCGGTCGACACTTCACCGTGCGCGGCACCGTGGTCCGCGGCGACCGGCGCGGGCACGACCTCGGGTACCCGACGGCGAACGTGCCCACCGGCATGCACGCCGCACCGTCCGACGGCGTCTACGCCGGGTGGCTGCGCCGGCTCGACCGCGACGGGGACCCGCTGCCGGCGGCGATCAGCGTCGGCACGAACCCGACCTTCCAGGGTGAGCGGGAGCGCCGCGTCGAGTCCTACGTGCTCGACCGCGACGACCTGGACCTCTACGACGCCCCGGTGGAGGTGTCCTTCGTCGCCCGCCTGCGGGGGATGCGACGCTTCGACTCCGCCGACGAGCTCGTCGCCACCATGGCCGACGACGTCCGGCGTGCCCGCGAGGTGCTGGGCGCGCCGGAGCGGGTGTGAGGCGCCGGCCGGAGGAGGGGACCGTCGAGGCCGCCGAGGACTGGTTCGTCCGGCACGGCCTGCCGTACTTCATCGACTCCGAGCGGGAGAGCGCGCGTGCCGGCCTGCGGCCCGCGCGGTTGGGTGCTGTCCTGGCCGCCGCGGTCGTCCTCGGCGCGGCCACCGCGGTGCTCGTGGGCTGGCTGACCGACGCGCCGTCGTTCGGGGTCGGCACGTTCATCGTCGTCGCCGGTGCGGTGGTCGGGGTGTACGCCGCGACCACGCTGCGGATGACCGCGATGGCGCGATGGGCGGTGGGGCGGACGTTCAAGAGCCTGCGGCTGCTGTTCCCGCTGGCCACCCGGGCCCTGCCGCTGCTGCTGGTGTTCGTGATGTTCCTGTTCATCAACGCCGAGGTGTGGGAGGTAGGCGCCACGCTCGACGGGGGCGTGCTCTGGGTGACGGTGATGCTCTTCCTCGCCCTCGCCGGCGGGTTCCTCCTCGCGCGGCTGCCCGAGGAGCTCGACGCGGTCGACGACGAGGTCGAGGGGCCGCGACTCGTCGAGCTCACCGGCGGCACCCCGCTGCATGCCGCGGCGCTGCGGCTGGTGGCGGAGGACCCCCGGTTCCACCTGGCCGACGACGCCGTCGTGAAGGGCTTCCAGAAGGCCAACCTCGTCGTCGTGCTCCTGGTCTCGCAGCTCGTGCAGGTGCTGCTGCTGTCGCTGTCGGTGCTGGTGTTCTTCATCGGCTTCGGCGCCGTGGCGATGCGGCACGACGTCGTCGGGGGCTGGATCGGCGACCAGACGCTGCACGAGTGGTCGATCGGCGGCTGGAACGTCGGCTACCTGAGCACCGAGCTGATGCAGGTGTCGGTCTTCCTGGCGGCCTTCTCCGGGATGTACTTCACCGTCGCCGCCATCACCGACGAGGTGTACCGCCAGCAGTTCTTCACCTCGATCACCCGAGAGCTCGACCGGGCGATGGCTGCCCGGGCGGTCTACCACGCGTTGCAGCGGGGACTGTAACCCGACGACGGTCGGCCGGGGGAGGAGCTCAGGCGTCGGGGTCGTGCTCGACGAGGGCGGCGATCGCGTCGACCGCCTCCGGGTCGTCGCCGGCCACCTCGACCGCGTCCCCCTTCTCGGCGCCGAGGGTCATGATCAGCAGCGCCGAGCGGGCGTCGACCGGGGTGCCGCCCGGCCTGGCGAGGGTGACCGTGACGTCGAGGGCGCGCGCGGCCTGAGCGACCAGCGCAGCGGGCCGCGCGTGCAGGCCCACTCGGGCCGCGACCGTCACTGTCCTCGTCGGCATCTGCCCTCCCGGTGCCGGTTCAACCTACCGCCTCCTCGACCGGGTGAGCCGGTCCTCGCAGCGAACCGGTTCTAGGGTGGAGCCCATGAGGCTGCAGGGTGTGCCGGTCGTGCCGGGACTGGTCTACGCCCCTGCCGTCGTGGCCCCGGACGCGGGAGCCGTCCTGGCCTCGGACGCCGGGACCGCCGTCGGCCCGGCCGTCGTGCGCACCGAGTCTCAGGCCGCCGCAGCGCCGGCCGCGGTGGGCGGCCACGCCGCCGGCGCCGGGTCGGGTACCGAGACCGGGTCGGCCACCGAGACCGGGTCGGGCGTCGAGACCGGGTCGGCCACCGAGACCGGGTCGGGCGTCGAGACCGGGTGGGCCACCGAGACCGGGTCGGGCGTCGAGACCGGGTGGGCCACCGAGACCGGGTCGGGCAACGGCACGCGCCCGGGCGGGGGCTGGGACCCGGACTCGGTCGGGGCCTACGACCAGGCGGTGGCGCGGGTCGCGGCGCGGCTCGAGTCGGAGGCCGGCCGAAGGTCGGGGGCCGTGGCCGAGGTACTCGGTGCGACAGCGGCACTCGCGCTGGATCCGGCCCTGCGCGACGCCGTGGTCGCCAGGCTGGAGGCCGGCCACCCACCGGCTGCGTCCGTCAGGGCCGCGGTCGAGGAGTTCGCGGTCGCGCTGGAAGCGGCCGGCGGGCGCACCGCCGAGCGCGCGGTAGACCTGCGCGACCTGGGCCGGCGGGTGGCCGCGGCGATGAGCGGAGACGCCGAGCCGCGCCTGCTCCTGCCGCGGACGCCCTGCGTCCTGGTCGCCGCCGACCTCGCCCCCGTCGAGGTCGCCAGGCTCGACCGGACACGGGTCCTGGCGCTGGTCCTCGAACGAGGGGGGCCCACCGGCCACACCGCCGTGATCGCCCGCGAGCTCGGCATCCCCTGCGTGGTGGCCGTGCCGGACGTGGCAGCGATGGTCCGGCCGGGTGTCGCCGTGCTGGTCGACGGCGGCACCGGTGAGGTCGAGATCGCGCCCGAGGACCGCTCGGCCCGCGAGCGCGTGGCGCGGGACACGGACGCCCGGGCACGGGTGGCGGCCTGGCGAGGCCCGGGACGCACCGGCGACGGCACCCGCGTGCGGCTCCTCGCGAACGTCGCCGACGGCCCGTCCGCGCGCGCGGCCGCCGGGGCACCCGTCGAGGGCGTCGGACTGTTCCGCACCGAGCTGTGCTTCCTTGACCGCGAGGAGGAGCCGAGCGTGGTCGAGCAGGCCGAGGCCTACGCCGAGGTGCTCGGTGCCTTCGGGTCCGACCGCACGGTCGTGGTGCGGACTCTCGACGCCGGGTCGGACAAGCCCGTCGCCTTCGCCACGCCGGGGCGCGAGGAGAACCCCGCCCTCGGCGTGCGGGGCCTGCGCCTCTCGATCCGGCATCCCGGGCTTCTCGAGCGCCAGCTCCGCGCGATCGAGATCGCCGCCCGGCGTACGGCGACCGAGCCGTGGGTGATGGCGCCGATGGTGGCCACCGTCGCCGAGGCCGCGGACTTCGCAGCGCAGGTGCGCGGGTACGGGCTCCGCGCCGGCGCCATGGTCGAGGTGCCCGCGGCCGCGCTGCAGGCCCGCCGGCTGCTCGACCACCTCGACTTCCTCTCCGTCGGAACCAACGACCTGACGCAGTACACGATGGCCGCCGACCGGACGGCCGGGGCGCTGGCTCACCTCGCCGACCCGTGGCAGCCGGCCGTGCTGTCCCTCGTCGCGATGAGCGCCGAGGCTGGCCGGCACGCGGACAAGCCGGTGGGGGTCTGCGGCGAGGCCGCCGCCGACCCGATGCTCGCCGCGGTGCTGGTCGGACTGGGGGTGACGTCGCTGTCCATGGCCCCGGCGGCGGTCCGGGCGGTGGGTGCGCGGATCGGCTCGGTCTCGATGGCGACGTGCGAGCACGCCGCGGAGCTGGCCCTGGCGGCGGACGACGCGATGGCCGCGCGGCAGGTGGTCCGGCGGGTGCTGGCCCGGGCACGGACATAGGTAAAGAACCACCCCGAGCCGGCCGATAACCACCGTGGCGGCTCCCACCACCGGCGGCCGTCGACCGTGCACCTCCCGCGAATCGAGCGATGTTGTCCTCCACCCGCCTGCTCGGTGTCCTCGTCACCGCCGTCGTCGTGCTCACGACCGTGCCCGCCGAGGGGCTCGCGGCCCAGGACGATCCGGCGCCGGCTGTTCCGGCCCGGGGCGGTCGGGCCCCTGCGGTGCGACCGGACGCCGGCCACGACGCCGTACCCACCGGCCGCGAGTCGCGTCACCACACGCGGCCGCCGGCACCCTCCCGTGCCTGGGCACGCCCGGACGAGTCCGTGTCCGCTCCGGCGGCCGAGGTCGTCGCCGAGGCCGCGCCGCGGGCCGGCCGGCGGCGGCACCTCAGGGTCGTCGCGCTGCGCTCGGTCGACGGCGAGCCGCGGATCGCCGTGGAACCGGTCCGCGGCCGGGACGCCGCGGCGGAGGCGGTCGCCGAGGCCCAGGGCAACCCCGACGTGGTGGCGGTCTCCGTGGACACCCGGGTACGCGTCGTCGGGCTGTCGACCGCCGCACTCGGCGGCAGCGACCCGCTGCGCACCAAGCAGTGGGGACTGGACCTCCTGGCCGCGGAGTCCGCCTGGGACCGCGCCACCGGACAGGGGGTGGTCGTCGCCGTGGTCGACAGCGGCGTGGACGGCCGCCATCCCGACCTCGCGGAGCGGCTGACCGTCGCCGGCTACGACTTCGTGACCGACGGCGGCAACGGCCGGGTCGACGAGAACTCCCACGGCACGCACGTCGCCGGGGTCGTCGCGGCGGTCCAGGGCAACATCCTGGGCGTGGCCGGTCTCGCGCCGCGCGCACGCATCATGCCGGTGCGCGTCCTCGACGCGGCAGGCAGCGGCTGGAACTCGGACATCGCCGCCGGGATCACCTACGCCGTCGACCACGGCGCGGACGTGGTCAACCTCTCCGTCGGCGGCTCGCGGTCCGATCCCGTCACCGAGCAGGCGGTGGGCTACGCGGTCTCCCGGGGAGTCGTGGTCGTGGCGGCAGCGGGCAACGAGCGGCGGTCCGGAAGCCCTCGTAGCTACCCGGCGGCGTACCCGGGAGTGCTCGCCGTCGCCTCGATCGACCCGAGCGGAGCGAGCTCGTCGTTCTCCAACGTCGGCGACTACGTCGACCTCGCCGCCCCCGGGAGCGGCATCCTGTCCACCGTGGTGGGTTCGTACGCCTCCATGTCCGGTACGTCGATGGCGGCGCCGTTCGTCTCCGCCACCGCAGCCCTGGCCGTCGACGCCACGGACGGCGCGGTGCGGAGCGTGGACCTGGAGCAGGCGATCACCTCGACCGCGACCGACCTGGGCGCGACCGGGTGGGATACCGAGACCGGCTACGGGCTGGTCTCACCCGTCGCGGCGCTGGCGCTGCTCGCGCGTTCCCCGGTCCCTGCGCCGACCAGCACCTCCCCGGCCCCAGCACCCGCACCCGCGCCCGCGCCCGCACCCGCTCCCGCGCCCGCACCCGCACCCGCGCCCGCACCTGCGCCCGCCCCTGCGCCGGCACCCGAGCCGGCCCCGGCCCCGGCTCCCGAACCCGCGCCGTCGCAGCCGGGTCCCGACCTGGACGAGCCCGGGAAGCGCGAGATCCGGGCCACGTTCAGCTCGCCCGGTGGCCGGGTGCCCGCCGGGGCTCGTCGCACCCTGACCCTGGCCGTGACCGACGCCGACGGTACGCCGGTGCCCGGCCACCCGGTCGTGGTCCTCGCCCGGCGTGGGGGCTCGGTCGTCGCCCGCCGTGCGGTGGAAACCGGCCCGGACGGCCGGGCGGCGACCGCCTTCCGGGTGCCCCGCACGACCCGGTACCTCCTGCGGGTGCCGGCGACCGCCACCACCGCGGCCGCGACGGGCGACCGGGTGGTCGTCTGGCGCGCGCAGCCGCGGGTGCGCAGCCGGCACTCCGGCGCGTCCGCGACCGTGCGGGTGCTGCCGCCGGCCGGACAGCGGGTCCGCGTCCAGCAGCGAACCCCCACCGGGTGGGTGGACGTCGTGGCGCGTCGCCCCGGCGGCGACGGACGGGTCACGCTCCGCGGCCTGCCGCGCGGCCGCGTCCGCGTGGTGGTGACCCGCGTCCCGGGTCTGCTGCCGGTCCGCACCCGCCCCTGGACGGTCGGCTGAGCCCTCCCGGGCCGGAGTGGTCACGGACTGCACGCCGCTGGGCGGGAGTGGTCACCGACTGCAGTTTTCCGGGCCAGAGCGTGCAGTTCGTGCCCACTCCGCAGGCAGAGCGTGCAGTTCGTGCCCACTCCGCAGGCAGAGCGTGCAGTTCGTGCCCACTCCGCAGCCCACTCCGCAGCCAGGGTCGCGCAGGGCCGGGCACGGCCGGCCCGAAGCGTACCGGGGTGTCTGCTGCGCAGTAGCGCGCTTTCCGTAGTAGTGTGCACCGCATGGACTCGACCCAGCTCCTCAAGGGAGTGCTCGACATGGCGGTGCTCGCCGTGGTCGCGGACGAGGACGGCTACGGGTACGACGTGCTGCGGCGTCTCCGCGTGGCAGGCCTCGACGGGGTCGGGGACGCCTCTGTCTACGGGACCCTGCGCCGGTTGTACGCAGCCGGCGCGCTGACGTCGTACGTCGTCCCCTCCGACGAAGGACCGCACCGCAAGTACTACGGCATCACCACCACCGGCCGGGACCGGCTCGAGCAGCAGCGGGAGGACTGGGAGAGCTTCTCGGCACCGTCTCCAGGCTGCTCCAGCAGGGCACCCGGCCGCAGGACCAGCAGGGAGCACCGGCATGAACGAGCCCACCGTCCGCCTCGAGAGCCGCCCGGAGGTCATCGCCTTCGTCGAGCGGGTGCGTGACCGCCTGGCCGACCTGAGCGACGAGGAGCGTGAGGAGCTCGTCGGCGGGCTCGTGGCCGACATCCACGAGCTGGTGGAGGACGGCGGCTCCGTCGCCGAGCTCGGCGACCCCCGGGCCTACGCCGACGAGCTGCGTCTGGCCGCCGGACTGGAGCGGCGGGCGGCCGGCGCCCCGGACGGTGAGGGCGGCTTCCGGCGGCCGCGACCCCGGCTCCGCGAGCGGGTGGACCGAGCCCTCGACGCCTCCCGGCGGCGCTGGCGGGAGCTGGTCGACGCGCCCGCACTGCGGGCGGCATGGGAGCTCGTCACCACGATGCGGCCGGTGTGGTGGGTGCTGCGGGCGTGGGTGGCGATGCAGCTGCTCGACCTCGTCGTCCAGGGCGGCGACGTGGCCACGCCGGTGCCCAAGGTCGGCGGGCCGCTGCTCGGGGCGCTGCTCTGGCTGGCCGCGGTCGTGGTGAGCGTGCAGATCGGCCGGGACAGGATCTGGCCCGGTTCCGGGCCCGCCCGCACGACTCTCGCCCGCGTGGTCCTGCTCGGCCTCAACGCCTTCGCCGTCCTCATGACGCCGGTCGTCCTCGGCCAGTTCCCGGCCTCCGGCACCTGGGCGGACCAGTCCCACGGCTACTCCGAGCCCGATCCGGGCCTGATGAACCAGGGCCAGTACGTTCGCAACGTCTACCCCTTCGACGCCCAGGGGGACCCGCTGACGGGGGTGCAGCTCTTCGACGAGAACGGCAACCCGCTGACGGTCGCCACCTGGTTCTCCGGAGATCTCGACGGCGACGGCCGTGCGAGCATCGTCTACCCCTGGCTGAACGGCGAGAAGCGGCTCTTCAACGTATTCCCCCTGCCCGAGCGGGAGCAGCCGGCCTGGCGGACCGAGACCTCGCCGGACGCGTGGACCTCGGCGACCCCGCCGTCCCTGCCGACACCTCCGCTGGCCGCCGTACCCCCGGTGCGCCTGCCTGAGCAGGAGCTGGCCGCCGACGACGCGCCGGGCGGCTCGACCGGCGCCGCCGGCGACGCGCCGGGCGGCTCGACCGGCGCTGCGGGCGGCTCCGGGGAGGAGCTCTCCGGGGAGGAGTCGCCGCGCCGCCCGGGCCGTCGGGACTGACCGGCCGGACCGACCCGCCGGCGATGCGGGTGGACCGGGGGCGGGCCAGGATTGGGAGATAGCCGCGGTGCGCTGATAGTCTTGGGCGGTTGCCCGGTGCAGGAGCCTGCCCTCGATGCCGTCTCCGAGCGCCCGCGGTGACACCGCCGTCAGAACGGCCGCGGATCGAGAGTGCCCGGGTGAACAGGCCCCGGCGCGCCGCGCAACGAGTGAACCGAAGGGAAGTCGCGTGTCCAAGGGTATCGACGCGGAGACCAAGAAGAAGATCATCGCCGAGTACGCCACCGTCGAGGGCGACACCGGCTCGCCCGAGGTGCAGGTGGCCCTGCTCACCCGCCGCATCTCTCACCTCACCGAGCACATGAAGGCCCACAAGCACGACCACCACACCCGTCGTGGGCTGCTCCTCCTGGTCGGTCAGCGGCGTCGCCTGCTGAACTACATGCAGAAGGAAGACATCAACCGCTACCGGTCGATCGTCGAACGGCTCGGCCTGCGCCGTTGAGCGAGAAGTCCCGAGCAGGAGCGGCCCCCGGCAGCAGCGTGCCCCGCACGCATCGCCGGGCGGTCGCTCCTGCTGCATCATCACGGCAGTGACCGACTAGGCTCGGGAACGGCCTCACAACTGAAGAACGAACATCATTCACAGGAGCGACCGCGGACGTCCGGCCCGGTCCTCGGTAGTGGCCCTCGGGACGGCGGTACGCCGGTAGCCCGCGGGCCTCGATCGAAGACCGGCCCCTGAGCCAGCGGAGCCGCAGCGCACAGCTGGTCCTCAGCCGATCATGGGCGCACTCGCGTGATCGCTCCGCGAGAACAGAAAGGGGTATCCCATGGAGGAACCCACCATCTCCGCCGTAGAGACCGTGCTCGACAACGGCAAGTTCGGCACCCGCAAGGTCGTCTTCGAGACCGGGCTGCTCGCCCGGCAGGCGGCCGGCTCCGTCACCGCCTACCTGGACGACGAGACCATGCTGCTCTCGGCGACCACCGCCTCGAAGCACCCGAAGGAGTTCCTCGACTTCTTCCCGCTCACCATCGACGTGGAGGAGCGGATGTACGCCGCGGGCCGGATCCCCGGCTCGTTCTTCCGCCGCGAGGGCCGTCCCTCCGAGGACGCGATCCTCACCGCCCGGCTCATCGACCGCCCGCTGCGCCCGACCTTCAAGAAGGGCCTGCGCAACGAGGTCCAGGTCGTCATCACCGTGATGGCGCTCGAGCCCGACACGCCGTACGACGTGCTCGCGATCAACGCCTCCTCCATCTCGACCCAGCTCTCGGGCCTGCCGTTCTCCGGCCCGATCGGCGGCGTCCGGGTCGCGCTGATCGACGGCCAGTGGGTCGCCTTCCCCAAGCACAGCCAGCTCGAGGACGCCGTCTTCGACATGGTCGTCGCGGGGCGGGTCACCGAGTCCGGTGACGTCGCGATCATGATGGTCGAGGCCGAGTCCACCGACTTCACGTGGGACCTGGTCCGCTCCGGCAAGCAGGCCCCGACCGAGGAGGTCGTGGCCGGCGGTCTCGAAGCCGCCAAGCCGTTCATCAAGCAGCTGTGCGAGGCCCAGTCGGAGCTCGCCAAGCAGGCCGCGAAGCCGGTCCAGGACTTCCCGGTGTTCCTCGACTACGAGGACGACGTGTACGACGCGATCGAGAAGGCGGCCGCCAAGGACCTCGCCGAGGCCCTCACCATCGCCGGCAAGCAGGACCGCGAGAGCAAGATGGACGAGGTCAAGGCCGCCGTCCTCGAGAAGGTCGCCCCCGACTTCGAGGGCCGTGAGAAGGAGCTCGGCGCCGCGTTCCGGGCGCTGACCAAGAAGCTGGTCCGCGAGCGCGTGCTGCGCGACAAGATCCGCATCGACGGCCGGGGCCTGGCCGACATCCGGCCGCTGTCGGCCGAGGTCGGCGTGGTGCCGCGGGTGCACGGCTCGGCGCTGTTCGAGCGCGGCGAGACCCAGATCCTGGGTGTCACCACGTTGAACATGCTGACCATGGTGCAGAAGCTCGACACGCTCTCCCCGGAGACCGAGCGTCGCTACCTGCACAACTACAACTTCCCGCCGTACTCCACCGGCGAGACCGGCCGCGTCGGCTCCCCGAAGCGCCGGGAGGTCGGTCACGGCGCGCTGGCCGGGCGTGCGCTCATGCCGGTGCTGCCCACCCGCGAGGAGTTCCCCTACGCGATCCGCCAGGTGTCCGAGGCCCTCGGGTCCAACGGCTCCACCTCGATGGGGTCGGTCTGCGCCTCGACGCTGTCGCTGCTGCAGGCCGGTGTGCCGCTGCGTGCACCCGTCGCCGGTATCGCCATGGGCCTCATCTCCGGCGAGCTCGAAGGAAAGACCGAGTACGTCACGCTGACCGACATCCTCGGTGCCGAGGACGCCTTCGGCGACATGGACTTCAAGGTCGCCGGCACCCGGGAGTTCGTCACGGCGCTGCAGCTCGACACCAAGCTCGACGGCATCCCCGCCGACGTGCTGGCCGGTGCGCTGACCCAGGCGCGTGACGCCCGGATGACGATCCTCGACGTGATGAACGAGGCGATCACCGAGCCCGAGGAGATGTCGCTGAACGCGCCGCGCATCATCACGGTCAGGGTCCCGGTCGACAAGATCGGCGAGGTGATCGGCCCCAAGGGCAAGGTCATCAACCAGATCCAGGACGACACCGGCGCCCAGATCAGCATCGAGGACGACGGCACCATCTACATCGGTGCGACCAACGGCGAGTCCGCCGAGGCGGCCCGGACGATCATCAACGGCATCGCGAACCCGACGATGCCCGAGGTCGGCGAGCGTTACCTCGGCACGGTCGTGAAGACGACGAACTTCGGTGCGTTCGTCTCGCTGCTGCCGGGCAAGGACGGCCTGCTGCACATCAGCAAGCTGCGTGCCCTCGCCGGCGGCAAGCGGGTCGAGAACGTCGAGGACGTCGTCTCGGTCGGCCAGAAGGTCCAGGTCCAGATCGCCGAGATCGACGACCGCGGCAAGCTCTCGCTGGTGCCGGTCGTCGAGGACTCGGACGAGTCCTCCGACACGGCGTCCGAGGACGCCGCTGCAGACGGCGAGCAGTGACGGCACCTTTCACCGCCTCGCACCAAGCGCCCGGGACGACCCGGACCCTGCTGACCGAGAAGGACGCCGGCGGATCTGTGGTCTCACAGGTCCGCCGGACCGTCCTCCCGGGCGGGCTGCGGGTCGTCACGGAGAAGATGCCCGGCGTCCGGTCCGCCACCATCGGTGCGTGGATCGGCGTCGGCTCGCGCGACGAGACGCCGAAGCTCTCCGGCGCCTCCCACTTCCTCGAGCACCTGCTGTTCAAGGGCACCCCGACCCGGTCGGCGATGGACATCTCCGTCGCGCTCGACGCGGTCGGCGGCGAGTTCAACGCGTTCACCGCCAAGGAGTACACCTGCTTCCACGCGCGGGTCCTCGACCAGGACCTGCCGCTGGCCGTCGACGTCCTCGGCGACATGGTCACCTCCTCGGTGATCACCGACGAGGACGTCGAGGCCGAGCGTGAGGTGATCCTCGACGAGATCGCCATGCACGACGACGACCCGGACGACGTGGTGCACAACCTCTACGCCGAGCAGGCCTGGAAGGGCTCCTCGCTCGGCCGCCCGATCGCCGGGACGGGGTCCTCGATCGAGGCGCTCACCCGGGCCCAGGTCACCCGCTACTACCGGACCCGCTACCGCCCGGAGAACATCGTGGTCGCGGCCGCCGGCAACCTCGACCATGCCGCCGTCGTACGCCTGGTGAAGAAGGCGTTCGCCCGCAACGGGTTCCTCGAGGACCCCGACGTGCTGCCGCTGCCGCCGCGCCGGTCCCCGCGGACCCGGCGTACCGCGGCGGGCCGGGTCGGGCTCGGCCGGCCGTTCGAGCAGGTCAACCTCGTGCTCGGCGTGAACGGCCTGGTCCGCACCGACGAGCGGCGCTACTCGCTCGGCGTGCTCAACGCCGTGCTCGGTGGCGGCACCTCCTCACGGCTGTTCCAGGAGGTGCGCGAGCGGCGCGGTCTCGCCTACTCCGTGTACTCCTTCGCCTCCCACTACGCCGACAGCGGGATGGTCGGGGTGGGGGTCGGCTGCCTGCCCGCGCGGATGGACGACGTCCTCGACGTGGTCCGCACCGAGATGCAGGTGCTCGCCGACCGGGGTGTGAGCGCCGAGGAGCTCGAGCGAGGCAAGGGCCAGCTGCGCGGCGGCCTCGTGCTCAGCATGGAGGACTCCGGCACCCGCATGTCGCGGATCGCCAAGGCAGAGCTGTTGTACGACGAGCTGCCGGGCATCGACGAGGTGATCCATCGCGTCGACGCGGTCACCGCCGCGGACGTCCAGCTCCTCGCCAAGGAGCTCTTCGCCCAGCCCGAGACGCTCGCCGTCGTGGGTCCCGGCGAGCCGGCCTGACCGCACCCCGCCGAGTCGGCGCGAACCTTGGCCAGAACACCGCCGAGTCGGCGTGAACCTGGGCGAGAACACCGTCGAGTCGGCGTGAACCTTGCCGCCCGTACGGCGGTCTTTGCGACGTTCTGGGCCCTTCCGGGACCTCCGGCCGACCGGAGATGACCTTCGACCCGTGTGCGCCGGCGGGCGGCTGGTGTCTGATAGCAAGCAGGACGAGGAGAACCAAGGCGGAGACGTTGAACCGGACACCGGGAGACCGGAGCCCCGGATCAAGCATCCGAAACCGAGTCAATCGGGACCCCGGCTCTCCTCGTTCTTCTGTATCGCCGACCGGGGACCCTGGCCCTGGTGGCGTGACAGGCATAGCCTGACGACACCGACCAGCTTCGTGATGCGCAGTATGAGCGGACATGCAGCGCAGCTGAGGCGCCCGGGAGGGGCCGCGATGTGTGAGACCACGCCTGACAACACCATCACGCTCGAGAAGTCGCTGACCTCGCCGGGCCTGGCGCGTGACTTCGTCGAGCAGAACGTCTGCGCGGCGCACGGGGCCCATGGCATGGCCGCCCTGCAGCTGCTGGCCAGCGAGCTGGTCACCAACGCCGCCCTGTACGGCGCCGCGCCGATCGAGGTCCGCGTCAGCTGTGAGGAGGACACGATGCGGATCGAGGTGCACGACCGACGCCCCGCGGGCGAGGTCCTCACCGGTGGGGACGGGATGGGCCTGCTGCTGGTGAACAAGGTCGCGCACGCCTGGGGCACGGTCCGCAACGAGGACGGGAAGACGGTCTGGGGCACCGTGCGCACCGGGGTGGTGCCCGAGCAGCGTCCCCGGTCCTGGGAGGCCGACCACGCCGCCGGCGATGCCGGCCGGACGGCCCGCTCCGCTGCCCGTCGTACCGTCCAGGCCTGAGCCGGCCTTCCGCGGAGACCTCCCCGGGGACGTGTGTCGTCCCGGGGGCCGTTCCACGCGAAGACACACGTCTCGCGCCCACCCTGGTGAACCGTCGGCCGTGCGGTCGGTAGGTTGGGCGGTGTGACGGCGAGGATGAAGGTGGGCGTGCTCGGCGCCCGCGGCAAGGTCGGTGCGGAGGTCTGCCGGGCGGTCGAGGCCGCCGACGACATGGAGCTGGTCGCGGCCGTCGACGCCGACGACCCGGTCGAGGAGCTGGTGGCCTCCGGCGCACAGGCGGTGGTGGACTTCACCCACCCGGACGTGGTGATGGACAACCTGGAGTTCTGCGTCGACCGGGGGATCCACTGCGTCGTCGGGACCACCGGGTTCGACGACGACCGCCTCTCCCGGCTGCGCACCTGGCTGGCCGGGTCCCCCGAGACCGGCGTCCTGGTCGCCCCGAACTTCTCCATCGGCGCGATCTTGATGATGCGCTTCGCCGCCGAGGCGGCGCCGTTCTACGAGTCGGTCGAGATCGTCGAGCTGCACCACCCCGACAAGGCCGACGCCCCGTCGGGCACCGCCCGGCGGACAGCCTCCCTGATCGCCGCGGCCCGCCGGGAGGCCGGCTCCGGTCCGGTCCCCGACGCCACCACCACCCAGCTGGACGGCGCGCGGGGCGCCGACGTCGACGGCATCCGGGTGCACGGCCTGCGCATCCGCGGCCTGGTCGCCCACCAGGAGGTCATCCTCGGCGGCCCGGGGGAGACCCTGACCATCCGGCACGACTCGATGGACCGGATCTCGTTCATGCCCGGCGTGCTGCTGGGCCTGCGCGCCATCGGCTCCGCGCCGGGGCTCACGGTGGGCCTCGAAGCGTTCATGGGCCTCGACTGATGCGGCCCGGCCGGTCGGCCCGCTGATGCGCACCAAGGCGGTCATCGCCCTTCTCCTGCTGGTCCTGGTCTTCTACGCCGTCCTGCTGGGCGCCAAGGGCGTGGCGTTCGTCCGCAGCGGCGAACCCGTCGCCGTGGTGCTGGGCATCGGCGTGCTCCTGCTCCCGCTGCTCGCCCTCGGCCTGGTCTGGCGCGAGCTCGTGTTCGGACGTCGCTCCGCCGAGGTCGCCGCGGCGTTGGAGGCCGAGGGCGGGCTGCCGGTGGACGACCTGCCCCGACGCCCGTCGGGGCGGATCGAGCGGGCCGCCGCCGACGAGGCGTTCGCGGTCCGGCAGGCCGAGGTCGAGCAGGAGCCGGAGAGCTGGCAGGCGTGGTACCGGCTCGCCCTCGCCTACGACGACGCGGGGGACCGGCGGCGGGCCCGTGAGGCGGTCCGCCGGGCGATCGGGCTGTACGACGAGCAGCACGATCGCGGCTGAGGACCCACGGCACCGGCCCCGACGCCGTACCAGCACAATGGGAGCCATGCCCACACCGATCGCGCCCAACTACGCCATCACCACGCTCGGGGTCACCGACCTCGAGCGCTCGATCGTCTTCTACCGCGGCCTCGGCTGGGAGCAGCGCGGGGACGCAGCGAACGGCATCGTGTGGTTCCGGACGTCGGGCACCTGGATCGGCCTGTTCGGCTACGACGCGCTGGCCGAGGACGCCGGGCTGGAGGCGACTCCGCCGGAGGACCTCCCGGCCTACCGGGGCGTCACGCTGGCGATCAACCTGCCGACCGAGGACGCCGTCGACCTGGCCTTCGTGCGGGTGCGCGAGGCGGGCGGCAGCATCGTGAAGCCACCGGCCCACACCGAGTGGGGCGGCTACTCGGGCTACTTCGCCGACCCCGACGGCACCCTGTGGGAGATCGCGCACAACCCGGGCTTCCCGATCGACGAGCACGGCCGCATCGACATCCCCTGACCCGTCGGCCCGACCCGTCGGCCCGACCTGCCGGCCGGGAAGGGCGTGGTCAGAGCAGCCGGACCAGCGCCGCGGTGACCGAGGCGACCAGGACCACGACGATGAACGGCGCCCGCAGCAGGAGTGCGACCACGGCTGCGAGCAGGCCGGCGACGCGGGCGTCGAGCACCAGCGACGGGCCGTCGGCGAGGACCTGCACCGCGACCAGCGCGGCCAGCAGCGCCACCGGCATCAGGTCGGCGACCCGGTGCACCAGCGGCCGCTCCAGCACCGACGCGGGGATCGAGAGCCCGGCGAGCTTGAGCAGGTAGGCGCCGACGGCGGTGACCAGGATCGCGGTCCCCATCATGCGTGCTCACCGCCGCTGGGCAGGTCGTCCCGGTCGGGGATCTCGGTGGGATCGGCCTGCCTCGCCGTGGCCAGACCGACCCCGACGGCGACGAGGGCGGCGGCCAGCACCGGGACACCCGCGGGCGTGACCGGCACCAGGGCCACGGCCAGCGCCACCGCGAGCACCGCGGTGACCTGGTTGCGCCGGTCCCGCAGCCGGGGCCACAGCAGCGCCAGGAACGCGCCTCCCACGGCCGCGTCGAGGCCGTAGGTGCGGGGGTCGCCGAGGGCCTCGCCGGCCAGTGCGCCGCCGAGCGTGGCGAGGTTCCACAGCACGAACACCGCGATGCCGGTGCTGAGGAAACCGACCCGGGCGTCCTCTCGGTTGTCCCGGGTCACCGACATCGCGGTCGACTCGTCGATGAGGATCTGGGCCGCGGCGGCCCTGCGCCAGCCGGTCCAGCCGAGCAGCGGAGCGAGCCGCAGGCCGTAGAGGGTGTTGCGTGTCCCGAGCAGCAGGCCGGTGAGCGCGCCGGACAGCGGTGCGCCGCCGGCGGCGACCACGCCGACGAGCGCGAACTGCGAGGCTCCGGTGAACACGAGCAGGGACAGGGCGCACGTCTGCAGCACCGACAGGCCGGCGGCCACGGAGATCGCGCCGAACGAGATGCCGTAGGCGCCGGTGGCGACGCCCACCGCGATCCCGTCCCGGATGATCGAGCGTTGGGTGGCGGTGACGGTCACCCGGTGAACCTAGTCGAGGCTGCGGTGCCGGGGACGACGGGGTACGGGAGCCGGCGAGGGGGTACGCACCAGGAGGTAGGCGGCGATCGCGCCGACGGCGAGGCCGACGCTCGCCCCCGCACTGACCAGGACGTGGTAGGACAGGGCGTAGGCGGCCAGGGCGCCCGCGCCGACGAACAGCAGCAGGGCCGTCACGACCACGGTGACGCGGTAGATCCTCGGTAGCGGTCCCAGCACGGCAACTCTCCGATCCGTCGTCGAAGGAAGGGGAGCCGGGGTCCGAGGCCTCACCACATCAGACGAATGGGTGGCCCCCCACGTTGCCAGACGACGGGCACCGACAGAAGTGGACTAGTCCGCCTCGGACAGGTCGGTGTGCAGCCGGACCTGCTTGACCAGCACGTCCCCGTCGCCGCGCAGGTCGAGCTCGCGGTGGGCTCCGTCCGGGGCCCAGCCGGCGGCGGTGACGAAGGACCGGAGCGCGTCGTCGGTGGTGTTGAGCCACATCACCGCGCGCCGGAACTTGTCCGCCCGCAGGGTGTCCGCGCTCGCGTGCAGCAGGCGGGAGCCATGTCCCTGCCGGGTGTGGTCGGGGTCGACCACGAGGTCGGCGATCTCGCCGTCGGCGACCGGGTCCGCGTCCTCGTCTGCGCACGGCGTGGTGACCGCGAACCCGCGCACGGTGTTGCGCTCGAGCGCCACCATGACCCGGTTGCGGGCGTCCTTCGGCCGGCTCAGCGAGGCCTCCCAGGCGGCGGCGAACTCGTCGGGGTCCATCGCGTCGAGCACGTCGTCGGGCAGCAGCCCGTCGTACGCCTGCCGCCACGCCCTCACCTGGACGCCGGCGATGGCGGCGGCGTCGTCGGCCCAGGCCACGCGGACCGAGACGTCGGCGGTCGGGGAGCCGTGTGGGTTGCTCATGGCTACATCCTTGCAGCCGGCCGATGGTGTTACACCGCGCGGCCACGACGAGTATGACGTGTAACATTTCGTTGTTAGGGTGGTCACATGTACGGCAACGACTTCGGCGCGTCCGAGACCCGCGAGAGCGGTACGACGTCCGCTCGGCCCGCCCCGCCGGCCCCGGGAGGTGCCGACCCCGAGCCGCCGGGCTTCCAGCAGCTCCTCGACGCCGACGGCCGCGTCGAGCCGCGCGACGCCATGCCGGAGGGCTACCGCAGGACGCTGGTGCGCCAGATCGCCCAGCACGCGCACTCGGAGATCATCGGGATGCAGCCGGAGGGCAACTGGATCAGCCGTGCCCCCAGCCTGCGCCGCAAGGCGATCCTGATCGCCAAGGTCCAGGACGAGGCCGGCCACGGGCTCTACCTCTACGCCGCCGCGGAGACCCTCGGCGTCGACCGCGCCGACCTTCTCGACGCGCTGCACGCCGGCAAGCAGAAGTACTCCTCGATCTTCAACTACCCGACGGTGACCTGGGCCGACGTAGGGGCGATCGGCTGGCTTGTCGACGGCGCCGCGATCACCAACCAGGTGCCGCTGTGCCGCTGCTCCTACGGCCCCTACGCCCGGGCGATGGTGCGGGTCTGCAAGGAGGAGTCGTTCCACCAGCGACAGGGCTTCGAGCTGCTCCACACCCTCGCGCACGGCACCCCCGAGCAGAAGGCGATGGCGCAGGACGCGGTCGACCGGTGGTGGTGGCCGAGCCTGATGATGTTCGGTCCGCCCGACGCGGACTCCACCCACTCCGAGCAGTCGATGCGGTGGGGGATCAAGCGGTTCTCCAACGACGAGCTGCGGCAGCGTTTCGTGGACATGACCGTGCCGCAGGCCGAGGCCCTCGGGCTGACCCTGCCCGACCCGGACCTGCAGTGGAACGAGGATCGTGGCCACTACGACTTCGGCGAGATCGACTTCACCGAGCTGTTCGAGGTGATCAAGGGCAACGGCCCCTGCAACCGGCAGCGGCTCGAGCACCGGGTCCGCGCCCACGAGGACGGAGCCTGGGTGCGGGAGGCCGCGGCGGCCTACGCCCAGAAGCAGCGGCGGCGCACAGCAGGAGCGGTGGCGTGAGCGACCAGAGCACCCAGACCTCGGCCGCCGTAGGCCACCGGCGGTGGCCGCTGTGGGAGGTGTTCGTCCGTTCCCGGCGCGGCCTGTCGCACACCCACGTCGGTTCGCTACACGCCCCGGACGCGGAGATGGCCCTGCGCAACGCCCGCGACCTCTACACCCGCCGCCAGGAGGGCGTGTCGGTGTGGGTGGTGCCCGCGAGCGCGATCACCGCCTCCAGCCCCGACGAGAAGGACGCCTTCTTCGACCCGGCCGCGGACAAGATCTACCGGCACCCCACGTTCTACGACGTGCCCGAGGGCGTGGAGCACCTGTGAGCGGGACGGTCCCGACAGGGGAGCAGGCGCAGGGACCGGGAGCGCGGACGCCGGCGGAGCGGGCGCCGGCTGCATCCGAAGAGCGCCGCGACGCCTACGTCCGCTACGTCCTCGCCCTGGCCGACGACGCGCTGGTCGCCTCCCACCGGCTGGCGGAGTGGATCACCCGTGCGCCGGAGCTCGAGGAGGACGTGGCGCTGGCCAACATCGGGCTCGACCTGCTCGGGCAGGCCCGGGCCCTGCTGACCCACGCCGGCCGGCTCGAGGGCAGGGGCCGGGACGAGGACGCGCTGGCGTACTTCCGCGACGAGCGTGAGTTCCGCAACGTGGCGCTGGTCGAGCGGGAGAACGGCGACTTCGCGGTCACCATGGCCCGGCTGCTGCTGCTGTCGACGTACCTGCACGAGCTGTGGCGCGCGCTGTGCACGAGCGCCGACGACACCCTCGCCGCGATCGCGGCCAAGGCCGTCAAGGAGGTCGACTACCACGCCGACCACGCCCGGATGTGGGTGCTCCGGCTCGGCGACGGCACCGCGGAGTCCCACCTCCGGATGCAGGCAGGGCTCGAGGCGGAGTGGCCCTACGCCGCCGAGCTCTTCGACGACGCCCACGTCCACCCCGCGCTCGTCGAGGAGGGCGTCGCGGTCGACCCCGCGGCGTTGAGGGGCCAGTGGCAGGAGCGCGTCGCCACGGTCGTGTCCGAGGCGACGCTGACCCTGCCCGAGACGCCGCCGGCGGTCACCGGCGGCCGCCGCGGCATCCACACCGAGCAGATGGGCTACCTGCTCGCCGAGATGCAGCACCTCGCCCGCTCCCACCCGGGAGCGGCGTGGTGACCGCCGCCCGGACCGCCTCCGCGCGCGAGGTGGCCGGCCGGGTGCCCGACCCGGAGATCCCGGTGCTGACCATCGCGGACCTCGGCATCCTCCGCGACGTCGTGGAACGGCCCGACGGTCACGTCCACGTCACGATCACCCCGACCTACTCCGGCTGCCCGGCCACGGAGGCGATCCGCGACGACGTCGTCGCGACGCTCGCGGCGGCCGGGTACGCCGACGTGACGGTCGACCTCGTGCTGTCCCCTGCCTGGAGCACCGACTGGATGACCGAGGAGGGACGGCGCAAGCTCGAGGAGTACGGCGTCGCGCCGCCCGCGGTCCGCGAGGCCGGGGGACCGGTCCCGCTGGCCCTGAGCGTGCGCTGCCCGCGGTGCGGGTCGCCGGACACCCGGGAGCTGAGCAGGTTCGGCTCGACGGCGTGCAAGTCGCTGTGGGCCTGCCGGGCCTGCCAGGAGCCGTTCGACCACTTCAAGACGATCTAGGAGCGCAGGGCTTGAGCAGCAGCCACGCGGTGTTCCATCCCCTGGCGGTCGCCGGGATCGAACCGCTGACCGACGACGCGGTGGCGATCACCTTCGACGTGCCCGAGGAGCTGCGCCCGGAGTTCGCCTACACCCAGGGCCAGCACCTGACCGTGCGCACCAGCCTGGCCGGCGACGACGTGCGGCGCAGCTACTCGATCTGCTCCTCGGTGTCCTCCGGCGTGCTGCGGATCGCGGTGAAGCGGCTCCCCGGCGGCGCGTTCTCCGAGCACGCGCTGGAGAAGCTGCAGGTCGGCGACGTGGTCGACGTGATGACGCCGACCGGGAGGTTCTTCACCGACCTCGACCCGGCGCACGAGAAGTTCTACGTCTGTGTCGCCGCAGGCTCGGGGATCACCCCGATCCTGTCGATCGCGGCCACCACCCTGGAGGTCGAGCCGCACTCGCAGGTGACCCTGGTCTACGCCAACCGCAGCCACTCCTCGGTGATGTTCCTCGAGGAGGTCGAGGACCTCAAGAACCGCTACCCCGACCGGTTCCGGCTGGTGCACGTCCTCTCCCGGGAGCCGCAGGAGGTGGAGCTGTTCTCCGGCCGGCTCGACGGCCCCCGGTTCCGGCGGTTCCTCGACACGCTGCTGCCGCCGGAGGACGTGGACGAGTGGTTCCTGTGCGGCCCCTACGACATGGTCTCCGAGCTGCGCAAGGAGCTCCTGGCCGCGGGGGTGGGCAAGCGGTCGGTGCACGCCGAGGTCTTCCACGTCGAGCCACGCCGGCCCCGACGCCGTACCCCCGAGGAGGGCACGGCCGCCCCGTCAGGCAGCGAGGTGACCATCTCGCTGGACGGGCGCCGCGCGACGTTCCCGCTCGCGCCGGACGGGCCGTCGGTGCTCGAGGCCGCACTCACGGTGCGGGCCGACGCGCCGTTCGCGTGCAAGGGCGGCGTGTGCGGGACCTGCCGGGCACGCGTGGTCGAGGGCGCCGTGGAGATGGAGACCAACTGGGCGCTCGAACCGGAGGAGGTCGAGCGCGGGTACGTCCTCACCTGCCAGTCCCACCCCACCTCGGCCCGCGTGGTCCTCGACTACGACGCCTGACTCCCGACGCGGCGGCGGCGTGGCGCGGCGGGGCCGCGGGTGGCGGGGTGGCGGCGTGGCGGCTCCGGAGCCGTGCGGCCTTCCGCTGGGGGACGTCCGGCACTGACCGGCGGCCCGCCCCGCGCGCCACGCTGGTGGCGTGAGAGGAGGTGTATCCGATGAGACTCCAGCTCCGTGACCTCGTCGCGACCGCACTCGTGCTCGCCGTCGCGGTGCCCTACGTCGGTTACCTGACCACCGGCAGCATGCCCTACATCGAGGACGCCCGGGGGATGGCGGCCGTGGGCCTGCTGCTCGGGGCACTCGCGTTCGTCGTCATGCGCAGTGGTGACGAGCTCGACCGCGTGAGCCAGGTGGAGGCCGGTATCGCACTGGTGGCGCTGGCGCTCGGGCTGGTCGCGCTCGCATTCGCCGAGACCGCGGCCGCCGAGGCGCTGCTCGCGGTCTTCATGGTATCGATCGTCGTGGTGTGGGCGGTCGAGATGGTCGACCACGCCGGTCTGACGCACTGGCACGAGCCACCCATGCACCGGGCCTGAGCCCACCCCAGGGGTGCCTGGCGGGCGACCGCCGGGCGCCCCGGTGTGCCGTTCGCCCTGCTCGTCTCCTCCCGGCCGGTGTGCGCACCGGTTCCTCGGGACGTCCTGCCCTCGCGGTTCCACGTCCGGCGAGCCGATGCTGGAAGTGGGACGAAGGGAGGGAGATTCATGAAGCCGAGGATTCGCGACCTGTTCGCCACGCTGCTCGTCGTGGCCGCCGCAGTGCCCTACCTGGCATACCTCGCGACCGGCCGATGGCCGACGTCGATCGGTGACTTCGGGGGGATGGCCCTGGTGGCTCTGCTGCTGGGCACGTCGGCGCTGTTGATGCAGACGACGGGCGACCGGCTCGACCGGGCGGCCAGGGTCGAGGACGTCCTGATCGCCGGGGTCGCCGCACTCGGGGTGGCGGCGCTGGTGCTCTCGGAGAGCGCGGCCGCGCAGGTGCTGCTGGCCGTGTTCATGGGCTCGATCCTCGCCGTGTGGATGGTCACCACGGCAGACCACGCCGGGCTGGCCCACTGGCACGGCCCGACCCGAGCCGCACGGGCCTGACCCCGGGGCACGTGCCCCGTCCGGCGGGGAGCCCCGCCGGACGGTCTCGTCAGGGGCCGGCCTCGCCCGGCGGGCGCTACTCGAACGGCGTCGGGTCGCCGGCACCCTGGCGCACGATCTGCGGGTGACCCTCGGCGAAGTCCACCACCGTGGTGGGTTCCCGGCCCGCGTCGCCGGAGTCGATCACCGCGTCGACCTGGTGGTCGAGGCGCTCCTTGATCTCCCATCCGTCGGTCGGCGGCTCCTCCTCGCCCGGAAGCAGCAGCGTGGTGGTCACGATCGGCTCGCCCATCTCGGCGAGCATCGCCTGGGCAACCTTGTGGGCGGGGATGCGGACCCCCACCGTGCGCTTCTTCGGGTGCAGCAGCTTGCGCGGCACCTCCGAGGTGGCGGGCAGGATGAACGTGTAACGGCCCGGGGTGGCCGCCTTGACCGCCCGGAAGACGCTGTTGTCGATGTGCACCAGCTGCCCGAGCTGGGCGAAGTCCTTGCACAGCAGTGTGAAGTGGTGCTTGTCGTCGAGCCCGCGGATGTGCCGCATCCTGGCCAGGCCCTCCTGGTTGGCCATCTGGCAGCCGAGCGCGAAGCCCGAGTCGGTCGGGTAGGCCACCACGCCCCCCTCCTGCATGATGCGCACGACCTGGGCGATCGAGCGGGGCTGCGGGTCGGCCGGGTGCACGTCGAGATAGGTCGCCATGGAGGGAGCCTGCCACAGGCCGGGCGGTCGACGGTACGACGTCCGCACCACCTGTCTCCACGCCACCCCGCGACGTCGTGCCGCCCCCGGACACGGCCGGGACCGGTGTAGTTTGGCCGCGTGCAGCAGTACCTCGACCTCCTCCAGCGGATCCTCGACGAGGGCGTGGAGAAGGGTGACCGCACCGGCACCGGCACCCGGTCCGTGTTCGGCCACCAGATGCGTTTCGACCTCCGCGACGGCTTCCCGCTCGTCACGACCAAGAAGGTGCACACCCGATCGGTCTTCGCCGAGCTGCTGTGGTTCCTGCGCGGGGACACCAACGTCAAGTGGCTCCGCGACCGTGGGGTCACGATCTGGGACGAGTGGGCCGACGAGAACGGCGACCTCGGACCTGTCTACGGCTACCAGTGGCGCTCCTGGCCGACTCCCGACGGGCGGTACGTCGACCAGGTCGCGCAGGTGATCGAGGCGCTCCGGGCCGACCCGGACTCGCGCCGGCACATCGTCTCTGCGTGGAACGTCGCCGACATCCCGCAGATGGCGCTCGCGCCCTGCCACGCGTTCTTCCAGTTCTACGTCGCGCCCTCACCGGACGGCGGCCCGGGGCGGCTCAGCTGCCAGCTCTACCAGCGCTCGGCGGACTCGTTCCTCGGCGTCCCGTTCAACATCGCCTCCTACGCGCTGCTCACACACATGGTCGCCCAGGTGGCCGGCCTCGAGGTCGGCGACTTCGTGCACACGCTGGGCGACGCCCACCTGTACCTCAACCATCTCGACCAGGCCCGGCTGCAGCTGACCCGGGAGCCCCGGCCGCTGCCGACGCTGCGCCTGGACCCCTCCGTCACCGACATCGACGCCTTCGAGCTCGAGCACATCACCGTCGAGGGCTACGACCCGCACCCGGGGATCAAGGCGCCGATCGCGGTATGACCGGCGACGCCGTGGGGGGCAAGCGGGTCGTCCTCGTCGCGGCCGTGGCCGACAACGGCGTGATCGGCCGCGGAGGCGAGATCCCGTGGCGGCTCCCCGAGGACATGAGGCACTTCCGCGAGGTGACCACCGGGCACTCGGTCGTCATGGGCCGGGTGACCTACGACAGCATCGGCCGCGCGCTGCCGGGACGGACGAACATCGTCGTCACCCGCGACCCCCGGTGGCGTGCCGAGGGGGTCACCGCGGTCGGCAGCCTCGATGAGGCGATGGCGGTCGCCGAGCAGGTGACCGGTGACGTCATGGTGATCGGCGGCGCGCAGATCTACGCCGCCGCGATCCTGCTCGCCGACGCCCAGGTCCTCACCGAGGTGCACCAGAGTCCCGACGGCGACACCTTCTACCCCGACTTCGACCGCTCGCAGTGGGAGGAGACCCGTCGGGAGGCGCACGACGGCTACGACTTCGTCTGGCTGCAGCGGCGCTGAGCCGTTCCTCCGCCCCCGACCTCTCGCCGGGCCTCACTTGCGCACCGGCCGGTCGTGCGCACCGCCGGGTGAGAAGGGTGGGGGTACCGATAGCCTGACCCCATGACTGCGTCCCCTCTCGGAGCGGCCCCGTTCGGCCGGGTACTGACCGCGATGGTCACCGCATTCGCCGACGACGGGTCCGTCGACATCGACGCGACCGTGCGGGTCGCGGTCCACCTCGCCGACAACGGCCACGACGGCGTCGTGGTCTCCGGTACGACGGGCGAGGCGCCGACCACCACGGTGGAGGAGAACGGCGAGATCCTGCGTGCGGTGATCGACGCCGTGGGTGACCGGCTGACGGTCGTCGCCGGGGCGGGCAGCAACAACACCGCGCACGCCGTCGAGCTGGCCGAACAGGCGTCCAGGCTCGGTGCCGACGGCGTGCTGACGGTGACGCCGTACTACAACCGGCCCACCCAGGAGGGCGTCGCCGCACACTTCGAGGCGGTCGCCGACGCCGGCGAGCTGCCGGTGATGCTCTACGACATCCCCGGCCGGTCCTGCCTGCCGATCGCCGAGGACACCTACCGCCGGGTCGCCGAGCACGACCGCATCGTGGCGGTGAAGGACGCCGTGGGGAACCTCTCCCGCGGCGTGCGCGTCATGGAGCAGACCGGGCTCGCCTTCTACTCCGGCGACGACGTGATGAACCTCGGCTGGCTGACCCACGGCGGCTCCGGGGTGGTGTCCGTCGTCGGACACGTGGCCGGCAACGAGTACGCCGCGATGGTGCGCGCCGTCGAGACCGGGGACCTGGCCGAGGCCCTGGCCCTCTACCGGCGGGTCGCGCCGTTGGTCGAGGCGATCATGAGCCGAGCCCCGGGCGCGATGATGGCCAAGGCGGCGATGCAGCTGCTGGGCCTGCTCGACAACCGCCGCATGAGGCTTCCGCTCGAGCCGGCTGCCGACGACCTCGTCGAGCAGCTGCGCGCCGAGCTGCACGACCTAGGACACCTGGAGAGCTGACCAACGTCTATGAAGGGCACCGCATGAGTCATCCCCACCCCGAACTGACCGAACCCGGGCCGCTCGCCGAGAACGGCCTGAGGGTCATCCCGCTCGGCGGGCTGGGCGAGATCGGCCGCAACATGACCGTCTTCGAGTACGACGGTCGCCTGCTCATCGTGGACTGCGGGGTGCTGTTCCCCGAGGAGCACCATCCCGGGGTCGACCTGATCCTGCCCGACTTCGACCCGATCCGGGACCGCCTCGACGACGTGGAGGCGCTCGTCCTGACCCACGGGCACGAGGACCACGTCGGCGCGGTCCCGTACCTGCTGCGTGAGCGTGGCGACATCCCGCTGGTCGGCTCCCGGCTGACCCTGGGGTTCGTGTCCGGCAAGCTGCGCGAGCACCGCCTCAAGGAGACGGTGCAGCACGTGGTGAAGGAGGGCGACAAGCTCACCCTCGGCCCGTACGAGCTCGAGTTCGTCGCGGTCAACCACTCCATCCCGGACGGTCTGGCGGTCGCGATCCGCACCGGTGCGGGACTGGTGCTGCACACCGGCGACTTCAAGATGGACCAGGTGCCGCTCGACGGCCGGATCACCGACCTCCGAGCGTTCGCCCGGCTCGGCGAGCAGGGCGTGGACCTGTTCATGGTCGACTCCACCAACGCCGAGGTCCCCGGCTTCACCACCGCCGAGCGCGACATCTCGCCCGTGCTCGACCGGGTCTTCCACCAGAGCAAGCAGCGGATCATCGTCGCCTGCTTCGCCTCCCACGTGCACCGGGTGCAGCAGGTCATGGACGCCGCGGTCGCCCACCGCCGCAAGGTGGCCTACGTCGGGCGCTCGATGGTGCGCAACATGGGCGTGGCCCGCGACCTCGGGTACCTCCAGGTACCTCCCGGCGTGCTCATCGACGCCAAGGACGCCGCAGACCTCGCACCCGAGAAGGTCGTGCTGATCTCCACGGGTTCGCAGGGCGAGCCCCTCTCGGCGCTCTCCCGCATCGCGCAGCGCAACCACCACTTCGTGCACATCGAGGAGGGCGACACCGTCGTCCTGGCCTCGTCGCTGATCCCCGGCAACGAGAACGCCATCTACCGCGTGATCAACGGCCTGTCCCGCTGGGGCGCGAACGTCGTGCACAAGGGCAACGCACTCGTGCACGTCTCCGGTCACGCCTCCGCCGGAGAGCTGCTCTACTGCTACAACATCGTCAAGCCCAGCAACGTGCTGCCCGTGCACGGCGAGATCCGCCACATGCGGGCGAACGCCGATCTCGCCCGCCAGACCGGGGTGCCCAACGTCGTACTCGCCGAGGACGGCGTCGTCGTCGACCTCGTCGACGGGAAGGCCCACGTCGCGGGCAAGGTGAACGTCGGCTACGTGTTCGTGGACGGCTCCTCCGTCGGTGACCTGACCGAGTCCGAGCTCAAGGACCGCCGGATCCTCGGTGAGGAGGGCTTCATCTCGGTGATCGTCGTGGTGGACTCGGTGACCGGCAAGGTGTCGGGCGGCCCGGAGATCCATGCCCGCGGGTTCATCGAGGGTGAGTACACCTTCGACGAGATCGTGCCGACGGTCGTGGACGCCCTCGACAAGGCGATGTCCGAGGGGGTCGACGACAACTACCAGCTGCAGCAGACCATCCGCCGTGTCGTCGGCCGGTGGGTGAGCAGCAAGCACCGTCGCCGGCCGATGATCGTGCCGGTCGTCATCGAGGCCTGAGGTGCCGCGCCGGTACCGCGCGAACCCACTGATGCGGAGCGCGTGGCTGCAGCGCGGTGTGGCCCTGGTGGCGATCGTGGCGCTCGCGGCGACCGGCGCGGGCGTGGCCTACCTCTCCTTCGCCGGCCCCGGCGGCGGCAGGCCGTTGGAGGGTACGGCGGCCTATCTCGCCGAGGACTGCTCCTACGACTACGGCAGGGGAGCGGTCCGGGCACCGGTGGTCGTCGAGAGCGTCAACGACGGGGAGGTCGTCTACCAGGTCACCGTGGACGTCACCCGCGCCGACGGAGACGACGTGGCGGCCTCGGACCGGGTGAGCGTGGCGACGCCGGACGGGCGTGAGACCACGCCGGTCGAGGTGTACGTCGAGCTGGACCGGACGCGGTGGGAGTCCGACGGCTACCAGGAGTGCGTGCTGAGCCTGGACTTCTGAGCCTGGGCTTCTGACCGGGGTGCGCTGCCGGGCGGGGCCGGTTGTGGCCGGTTGTGGTGCACAGCGCCGGGGCGGCGGCGTGGTCCACAGGGTCGAAACTGTGTTCGAAGATTGTCGGTGGTGGCGCCTAGCGTGGAGCCATGTCGATCACCCAGGACCCACCTACCCGCGACGGTGCCGGCCGGGCACCGGAGGCGGGCTGGGCGGTGCCCGGGGTCGGCGTCCCCACCCAGCGCACCAGCGGCGAGAACGACTCCGGTGAGCGCATCGACGCTCCGCGCACCGCCGACGCGGCTCCTGGCGCCGACGCTGCCCGCACCGCCGGTGCTGGTCCTGGTGCCGATGCTGCTCGCACCGCCGACGCGGTTCCTGGCGCCGAGGCTGCTCGCACCGCCGACGCTGCTGGCGAGGCCGGTCCCGGGCCGGGGTTGGGCGACCTGACCGACAGCGGCACCGAGACCCCCGGGCATCCGGTGGTGGTCGCGGTCGCGACCTGTCTGGAGGCACTCGACGGCATCAAGTCGGTCTCCGCGGCCGGGCTGAACGCCAAGGAGATCCGGCTGATGCTGCTGGCGGTGGTCCACCTGAGCGCCGTGCTGTTCGCGTTGAAGCTGCGGCTGCTGGTCGTCGGGGAGGTCCACCGCGTCCAGGACCTCACCGGCGCCACCTCGGTCCCGGCGTTCCTGGCCCACCTGACCCAGATCCCCCGCGCGGAGGCCTCGGGCCAGCTACGCCTGGCCCGGGACCTGGACCGCCGCTGGCCACTGCTCGCCGAGGCGCTGGCCGCCGGACAGGTCAACCCCGACCAGGTCAAGATCGCCGTCACCGCGCTGCGCCGGCTGCCCAAGGACCTCACCGGCGAGCAGACCGAGGCAGTGCAGCAGTGCCTGATCCAGGCCGCCCAGACCATGACCGGGCGCCAGCTCAAGGCCCTGGGCCGGCGCCTGTGGGAGGTCATCGACCCCGACGGCGCCGACAGACGCGCCGGCAAGGAGCTCGAGGACGAAGAAGAGCTCGCCCGCGCCAAGGCCTACTTCCGGTCCTGGCGCAACGGCGACGGCACCACCGGGTTCCGCGGCAAGCTCCCCGACGTCCAAGCCGACATGCTGCTCAAGGTCCTCGCCGCGTTCGCCTCCCCCCGCCGCCGCAGCAACCCCAACATCCACACCCACCAACCCGACGACATCCACCACCCCACCAACGACACCCCGACCCCGCCGACCACGAACCCGACCGACCCCGACCCTGCGCCCGGCAGTCCCGCGACCGGCAGCCACGCCTCTGGCGACGCCGGCACCGACCCGCAGGCGCCACCAGATCCACCCGATCCGGATCCGGGTCCCGGCCCGGATCCGGGGCCGGACGACGAGCCGGGCGGGGATCCGGGTCCCGGGCCGGGCGGGGAGCCGCCGGGAAGGTCGCGGCTGTTCGACCCCGACGACCCCGACGACCCCGACGACCCCGACGACGGACGGCGAGGATCTCAGTGCCGAGGAACGCCAGACCGGCCGCACCGTGCCCTACCCGGTCCGTCTCGGCCACGCCCTGATGGAGCTCCTCGAACGCCTCCCCGCCGACATCCTGCCCAGCACCGGCGGCACCAGCGCCACCATCGTGGTCACCATCACCCTCGACCAGCTCCTCTCCGGAGTCGGCACAGCCACCCTCGACACCGGCACCGAGCTGTCCTACCCCCAGCTACGCAGACTCGCCTGCGAAGCCGGCATCATCCCCGCCGTCCTCGACAGCGCCGGCCAACCCCTCGACCTGGGCCGCGAACAACGCCTCTACACCAAACCCCAACGCATCGCGATGAGCCTGCGCGACAAGAAGTGCCGCGCCGAAGGCTGCGACCGCCCCGCCGCCTGGACCGTCGCCCACCACCTCACCGAATGGTGCAAAGGCGGCCGCACCGACATCGCCGACGGCGCCATGATCTGCGAGTACCACCACCACCTCATCCACTCCACCACCTGGACCCACCACCTCCTCCCCGACCACCAGATCCGCTTCCGCCGCCGCTGAACCCGGCAACCGACACCGATGAACGACCACACGGCACTGCGGCGACGAGATCTCCTGCGGATCGCGGGCGAAACGGTGGCCCGGGCATGCATCGGCAGAACAGGCCCCTCGCCTCGGCGACCCGCAGTGGGCGGCCCTGTCGCCGCGGGCGGCTGGGTGCGCCGCTGTCAGACGGGCGCCGCCTCGGAGGTGCCCGCCATGTCCAGGACCTGGTCCACCCGGTCGAGACCCACCTCGCTGTGGGTGATCCACACGACGCTGCGTCCGGCAGCGGCGTCGAGCAGGTCGGCAGCCACTGCTTCGGCGGTGCCCGCGTCGAGGTGGGCGGTCGGCTCGTCGAGGACCAGCACCGGCAGGTCAGCGAGGACGGCGCGGGCCAGCCCGATCCGGGCGCGCTCCCCACCGGAGACATGGGCATGGCCGTCACCGAGCCGCGTCGCCAGGCCGTCCGGCAGCGTGTCGAGCCAGGCCCCGAGCTGGACCTGCCGCAACGCCGCCTCGACCTCTGCCTCGGCGGCGTCGGGCCGGGCCAGGCGTACGTTCTCGAACAACGTCGAGGCGAACACGTGCGGGTCGTCGTCCACCAGCCCGACCCGCGCGCGGACGTCGTCCAACGTCAGCGCACCGGTCCGGACCCCGCCGAGCGCGACCTCGCCGGACATCGGGTCCAGGAACCGGAGGAGTACGGCGGCCAGGGTGGACTTGCCGCAGCCGGAGGGACCGACCACGCCGACCCGCGAGCCGGCCCGCAGGTCGAGGTCCAGGCCGCGGAACGCAGGCGTCGTCTCCCAGCCGGCCGTCACGCTCTCGAGGACGACGTCCGGGGCGGGTGCGGCCGGGGGAGCGGGTGTCGGGAGCGCGGGGTCGGTCACCGCGGGGGTGGTCGTCTCGAGGGCGCGAAGACGTCGGTCTGCGGCCGCCACCCGCACCTGCAGCGCTCCCACGTCGGCCAGCGGGGCGACCACCTCGAGCAGCGCGAGCGGGAGCAGCACCAGCAGTGCCAGCATCGGCGCGGAGACAGCACCCGCGGCGAGTGCCGGTCCGCCGACCCAGGCGCTCGCGAGGACGCCTGCGCCGCTGACCAGCAGGGCCAGGGCACGGCCGGTGCCGACCGCGCGGGCCGACCGGGCGGCCGCGGCCGACACCACGGCGCCGACCCGGTCCACGCGGCGCACGGCGCGGTCGTCGGCCTGCCACATGACCAGGTCGCTCGCGCCCTGCAGGGTGTGCACGACCTCCGCCGACAGCGCGGCGCGGCCCTCGACGTACCGCTCCTCGGCACGAGCGACGCCCCACCGGCTCACGGTGTACGCCGAGGCGCCCCCGGCCAGGAGGCTCAGCCCGACGACGAGGCCGGCGGCCGGGAGCACCCAGGCGGCGAAGAGCGTGGCGATGAGGGCGACCCCGATGTAGGCGGCCAGCGGCGCACGGACCCGGAGGTACCGGTCGACGAGCGAGTCGACGTCGTCGACGATCGAGGTGAGGACGTCGCCACGCTGCCGGCCGAGCCTGCCGGGGACCAGCGGCACCAGCAGGTCGTACACCGACGCGCGGCGCTCGGCGAGCAGTCGCAGGGCCACGTCGTGGGAGACCAGCCGCTCGGCGTACCGCAGCGCCGGACGGGCCAGGCCGAAGGTGCGTACGCCGACGATGGCGACCATTAGCATCAGCACCGGCGGGTGCTCGGCCGCCCGGGCGATCAGCCAGCCGGCGGTCGCGGTGAGGGCGACCCCCGAGGCGGCGGCGAGGGTGCCGAGGACGGTACCCAGGGCGAGCCGGGCCGGGGCGCGGTCCGGCTCGCGGGGCGGTGCAAGCCGTGCGGAGTCGGTCGTCGGCCGCGACTGCGGCCGGTCCGGCCGCGCGACGGTGGGGACAGCCGGTGCATTCGCGGACCGCTGGGCGGGGATGCTCCGGAGGGGTACCTCGATGACGTGGTCGGCCCGCGACACCAGGGACGCGCGGTGCGCCACCACGACCACGCAGCCGCGTCGCCCCAGCGCCTCGACCGTGTCCGCGACCACCGACTCGGTGAGCGGGTCGAGGTGTGCGGTCGGCTCGTCGAGGAGCACGAAGGGCCGCTCGGCTACCACCGCACGGGCCAGCGCCAACCGTGCGCGCTCGCCCGCGGAGAAGCCGGCCCCGTCCTCGCCGAGCCGTTGCTGCAGCCCGTCCGGCAGGGCGGCGACGACGTCTTCGAGGGCCACCGCCTGCAGCGCGGCCCAGACCTCCAGGTCGGTGGCGTCCGGGCGGGCGATGCGGACGTTGTCGGCGACGCTCGCCGTGGCGATCCACGGTCGCTGTGGCACCCAGGCGACCTGGCTGCGCCACGCTGCCGACGCGGTGTCCACCGGCTGGCCGGCGGACTCGATCCGTCCCTCGGTCAGAGGGAGGTGACCCATCAGTGCGGCCAGCAGCGTCGACTTGCCGGCGCCGGAGGGCCCGACCACGGCGGTGACGCCGTGCATCGGGATCGAGGCGGAGAAGCGCTGCAGCACCGGCTCCGTCCGGTCCGGGTAGCCGACGGTCACCTCACGCAGCACGATCCGGCAGTGCGTCGGACCCGGCGCGGTGGCGACGGCGCCCGCGGGGACCGCCGCACGGGGCGCCGGGGACGCGGCCTCCTCCAGGATGGCGTCCACGGCGTCGAAGGTGGCGGTGCCCTCGGCGGCGGCGTGGAACTCCGCGCCGACCCGGCGCAGCGGCCAGTACGCCTCCGGTGCCAGCAGCAGCACCACGAGCGCCGTACCGAGGTCCAGCGAGCCGTCGGCCAGCCGCAGGCCGACCACCACCGCCACCAGCGCGACGGAGATCGTCGCCACCAGCTCCAGGACCGCAGAGGAGGCGAAGGCGACCTTCAGCGTCTCGTTGGTGGCCCGGCGGTACCGGTCGGTCACGGCGCGGATCGAGGCGGACTGCGCCTTCGCGCGCCGGTAGGCGACCAGGGTCGGCAGCCCCCGCATGACGTCGACGAAGTGGCCGGACAGCACGGACAGCGAGCGCCACTGCCGGTCCGCCCGGTCGCGGGTGGCCAGGCCCACCAGCACCGCGAAGACCGGGACCAGCGGCAAGGTGGCGAGCACGATGACGCTGCTCAGCAGGTCCTGGGTGGCGATCGCGACGACCGTGACCGGGGGGAGGACCGCTGCCACGACGAGGGCGGGGACGTACTTCGTCAGGTAGGGGTCGATCGCCGCGACACCGCGGGTGGCGAGCAGTGCCACCTCCCCGCTGCGCCGGCGCGTGAGGCCCGCTGGGCCGAGCGCGAGCGTGGCGCGGAGCAGCCGGCGCCGCATCACCGCGGTGACCTGCCCGGAGGCCCGCGCGGAGAGTACGTCGACCAGCCACGACGCCAGCGCACGGCCGACCGTGACCAGCCCGAGAGCCGCACCCGCCCGGGTGGCGTCCTGCCACGAGCCGGAGCCGGCGCCCGAGAACAGGCCGGTGACGAGGGCCGCGACGGCGAACGCCTGGGCGACCAGGAGCAGGCCGGACAGGGTGCTCGCTGCGACGACACCGGCCAGGGGAAGCCTGGCCGGTGTCAGATGCGGCAGGAGCCGGGGGTCGAGCGGTTTCATGATCCCTGCTGCGCCAGCTCCGCGGTGGGGATGTGGTGGGTCGCGATCCGCTTGCGGAAGACCCAGTAGGTCCAGCCCTGGTACATCAGCACGAACGGGGTGAAGATCACCGCCACCCACGTCATGATCGTGAGCGTGTAGTCCGTCGCCGCGGCGTTCGACGTGGTCAGCGACCACGTGGCGTCCAGCGTGGACGGCATCACGCCGGGGGAACAGCGTGAGGAACAGCCCGGTCACGGCCAGCCCGATGGTGGCGAACGTGCCGACGAAGGCCCAGCCCTCGCGGCCCTCACGTGCGGCGAGAAGCCCGGCGACAAGTGCGACCGCGGCCGCGACGAAGACCACCGCCGAGCCGTAGGTGCCCGACTCCAGCTGGGTCCAGACCATGAACAGCACGGCCACGACGGCGGTCACCAGGCCGAGGCTGATCCCCAGCGCCCGGGCGCGGTGCCGGATGTCCCCGTCGGTCTTCAGGGCGACGAACAGCGCACCGTGGGTGAGGAACAGCCCGAGCGTGGTGAGACCGCCGAGCAGGGCGTAGGGGTTGAGCAACGTCAGCGTGGTCCCGACGTACTCCTTGTCGGCGTCGATCGGCACCCCGCGCACGATGTTGGCGAAGGCGACGCCCCACAGCACCGCGGGCAGCAGCGAGCCGAAGAAGATCGCCTTGTCCCAGCGGGCCTTCCAGGTCGCTTCCTCCCGCTTCGCGCGGTACTCGAAGGCGACACCGCGCGCGATCAGCGCGAGCAGGATCAGCAGCAGCGGTAGGTAGAACCCGCTGAACAGCGTCGCGTACCACTCCGGGAACGCCGCGAAGGTGGCGCCGCCGGCGACGAGCACCCACACCTCGTTGCCGTCCCAGACGGGGCCGATCGTGTTGATCATGACGCGACGCTCGGTGTCGTTCCTGGCCAGGACCGGCAGCAGGATGCCGACCCCGAAGTCGAACCCCTCGAGGACGAAGTAGCCGACCCACAGCACCGCGATGAGGATGAACCAGACGGTGGTCAGTTCCATGTCGATGTCTCCTGGCGGCTCAGTAGGCGAAGGTCAGCGGTTCGTCGGACTGCTCGCGCAGCGACGGCGACGGTGGCTCCTCGAACGGGTCGGCGCCACGGCGGATGTACCTCAGCATCAGCCCCACCTCGACGACCATCAGCGCCGCGTAGATCAGGGTCAGTGCGACGATCGAGGTCCACGCCTCGCCGACGCTCACGCCCGGGGACACCGCGAGCTGGGTGGTCATCAGCCCGAACACCGCCCAGGGCTGGCGACCCATCTCGGTGAACAGCCAGCCGAAGGAGTTCGCCGCGACCGGCATCAGCGGCAGCGACACGGCCAGCCACACCCAGGCACGGCTGCCGCTGGGGATGCGGCCCTTGCGGGTGGCCCACAGCAGCAGCGCGGAGCCGGCCATCACCACGAACCCGAGGCCGATCATGATCCGGAAGGTCCAGTACGTGATCGGGATGATCGGCGTGTAGTCGCCGGGGGAGTAGTACTTGGCGCCCGGGTCCTGCCCGTAGGTGTCGCGGTACTCCTCGCGCAGCTGGTTGATGCCGACCACCTCGGCGTCGAGGTTGTTCTCGGCGAGGAACGACAGCAGGTGCGGAACCTTGATCGAGAAGACCTCCTCGGACCCGTCGAGGGAGCCGATGGTGAAGATCGAGAACGCGGCCGGCTGCTCGGTCTCGTAGAGCGCCTCGGCGGCCGCCATCTTCATCGGCTGGACGTCGGTCATCACCTTGCCCTGCAGGTCACCGGTGAGGACCACCCCGAGCCCGGCGACGAGCGCCACCGCCGCGCCCACCCGGGTCGCCTTGCGGTACATCGCACGGTCCGCGTCCGGGGTCTTCTTGCGCATCATCAGCCAGACCGCGACGCCCGCCACGAAGGCGCCGCCGGTCATGTAGGCGGCGGTGACGGTGTGCGGGAAGGTCACCATCTGGACCTTGTTGAACATGACCGCCCAGAAGTCGGTCAGCTCCGCACGCCCGGTGTCGGGGTTGTAGCCGTAGCCGACCGGGTGCTGCATCCAGGAGTTCGCGGCCAGGATGAAGTACGCCGACAGCAGCGTGCCGATGTGGACCAGCCACATGGTCGCCGCGTGCAGGGCCCGGGGCAGCTTGTCCCAGCCGAAGATCCACAGGCCCAGGAACGTCGACTCCAGGAAGAAGGCGAGCAGCCCCTCGATCGCCAGCGGGGCGCCGAAGATGTCACCGACGAAGCGCGAGTAGTCGCTCCAGTTCATGCCGAACTGGAACTCCTGCACGATGCCGGTGACCACGCCGAGGGCGAAGTTGATCAGGAACAGCTTGCCGAAGAACTTCGTCAGCCGCAGGTACTGCTCGTTGTGCGTGCGGACCCAGATCGTCTCGAACGCGGCCACGATGGCCGAGAGGCCGATGGTGATGGGGACGAACAGGAAGTGGTAGACGGTGATGATCCCGAACTGCCACCGTGCGATGTCGACGACTTCCACGAACCGGTCCTCTCGCGTGCGCGGGCACACGGAAGCGCGTGCCACGTTCCCTCAGAACGTAGGAGCGCAGATGTTGGCCGATACAGGGACCTTGGTCCCGGTTCGTACCACCCGAGGTCCCGACTGCGGTCCGGCCGGTGCTCCGTGACGCGGCACGGAGCACCGGGGCGGGGCCGCCCGTGGCCCGGTCAGACCACGCCGAGGGCCAGCATCGCGTCGGCGACCTGGGTGAAGCCGGAGATGTTCGCGCCGGCCACGTAGTCGCCGGGCAGGCCGTACTCCTCGGCGGTGGTGACGCAGCGCTCGTGCACACCGGCCATGATGTCGGCGAGCCGCTCCTCGGTGTGCTCGAAGCTCCACGAGTCCCGGGAGGCGTTCTGCTGCATCTCCAGGGCGCTGGTGGCGACCCCGCCCGCGTTGGCGGCCTTGCCCGGCCCGAACAGCACCCCGGCGTCGGTCAGGAGCTTCGCGGCGTCCGGGGTGGTCGGCATGTTCGCGCCCTCGGCGACGACCTCGACCCCGTTGCCGATCAGCGTCTTGGCGGCGTCGCCGCCGAGCTCGTTCTCGGTCGCACAGGGCAGGGCGACCTGGCAGGGGACGTCCCAGATGGAGCCGTCGGAGACGAAGGACACGTTGCCGCCACGGGCCTGGGCGTACTCGTTGATGCGGCCGCGGCGGACCTCCTTGACCTCCTTGAGCAGCTCCACGTCGACGCCCGCCTCGTCGACGACGTAGCCGGAGGAGTCGGAGAGGGCGACGACGGTGCCGCCGAGCTGGTGGACCTTCGCCGCGGCGTAGATGGCGACGTTGCCGGAGCCGGAGACGACCACGCGCTTGCCGTCGAACGACTCGCCCTTGGTCTTGAGCATCTCGTCGACGAAGAACACGGTGCCGTAGCCGGTGGCCTCGGTGCGGGCGTGGGAGCCGCCCCAGGTGATGCCCTTGCCGGTGAGGACACCGGCCTCGTAGCGGTTCGTGATCCGCTTGTACTGCCCGAAAAGGTAGCCGATCTCACGGCCGCCGACCCCGATGTCGCCGGCGGGGACGTCGGTGTACTCCCCGATGTGGCGGTAGAGCTCGGTCATGAACGACTGGCAGAACCGCATGATCTCGCCGTCGGAGCGGCCCTTGGGGTCGAAGTCCGAGCCGCCCTTGCCGCCGCCGATCGGCATGCCGGTCAGTGCGTTCTTGAAGATCTGCTCGAAGCCGAGGAACTTCACGATGCCGAGGTAGACGCTCGGGTGGAACCGCAGGCCGCCCTTGTAGGGGCCGAGGGCGGAGTTGAACTCCACGCGGAAACCGCGGTTGATCTGCACGTTTCCGTCGTCGTCGACCCAGGGGACACGGAAGATGATCTGGCGCTCGGGCTCGCAGATGCGCTCGATGATCGAGGCGTCGACGTACTCCGGTCGCTTGTCGACGACCGGGCTGAGGGAGGCGAGGACCTCCTTGACGGCCTGGTGGAACTCGACCTCACCCTGGTTGCGACGCAGGACGTCGGCGAACACGGGCTGAAGTGCAGGGTGCAGTGTCTCCACGGATCTTCCTTCTCTCGGGTGCCGCACCACTTTAGGTGGAGCGGGGTGCACGGCTCCAACGGCGTACCCGTGGCGGTGGGCGCACAGAAGGGCGAGGGGGGCCCGGCGTGTGAAGCGTGAGACTGGTGTGACCTTCGCCTAGGCTCCTCGGCATGGCGACCCGTACGTCTTCCCCACCGGCGTCGCGAAAGAGCAGAGGAACCAGCTCTGCTCCTTCGAGGACCCGGTCGTCCGGCAGCCAGACCCGACGGAAGTCCTCGTCGTCGAGCCGCTCGTCCTCAAAGTCGAGAAGGCCGGCACCGCGGGCGGTCCGGAACGGGCCTGGCCCTGTTGGCGCGCTCTTCTCCGCCCTCGGGCGGGGGATCGTGGCTGCGTGGCTGGGCGTGGCCCACGCGATCGGCGCGACGGTGCGTCACATCGGGCACACCGCCCGTGACCTCGACCCCGAGCACCGCCGCGACGGCGCCGGCCTGTTCCTGATCGGACTGGCGGTCGTGGTCGCCGCCGCGGTGTGGTGGCAGCTGCCCGGGGGAATCGGGCACTTCACCCGCACGGTGGTCAACGGCTCGGTCGGCCTCCTCGGCTGGTTCGTGCCGCTGCTCCTGGTCTTCATCGCGGTGCGCAACCTGCGCAACCCCGAGAGCAACGGTCCGGCGGGGCGTCAGGTGATCGGCTGGGCCGCGCTCCTGTTCGGGGTCCTCGGCCTGGTCCACATCGCCAACGGCATGCCCGAGCCCCGGCTCGGCGACACCGCGGAGCTGCAGCAGGCCGGCGGTGCGCTCGGCTTCGTGATCTCGTCGCTGTTCATGGACCTGCTGCGCAGCGCCTACGTCGTGGTACCCCTCCTGGTGCTGCTCGCGGTGTTCGGCGTGCTGGTGATCACCGGTACGCCGGTCTACCAGATCCCCACCCGGCTGGCCGCGGCCCGCGACCGGCTGCTGGGGCGCACCCCCGCCGAGGAGACCGCCGCGAGCGAGGACGGCGAGAAGACCGCGCCGCTCAAGCGCAGCCGCTCCCGCCGCCGGGTCGGGTCGATGGCCGACGTCGACGAGGACATGGGGGACAAGCCCTACGACAGCCCGGTCCTGGAGGAGCGCGCGCTCTCGCGCCGCGGCAAGAAGGGCGCGGCGCCGGACGTCGGCGAGGGCCCGCCTGCCGGCGACACGTCGGCCGAGCCCGCGAAGGCCCCGAAGGGCGACCTCGAGCCGCCGCCGCACTCCCCGCTGCCGGCCCGGGTCGAGCAGCTCGTCGCTCTCCGGCGACGTCACCTACTCGCTGCCGGCCAACGACATGCTCAAGCCCGGCAGCCCGCACAAGCCGCGGTCGAAGGCGTCCGACGACGTCGTGGCACGCCTGACCGAGGTCTTCGAGCAGTTCGACATCGACGCCCAGGTGACCGGCTACACCCGCGGCCCGACGGTGACCCGCTACGAGGTCGAGCTCGGCTCGGCGGTGAAGGTCGAGAAGGTCACCGCGCTCGGCAAGAACATCGCCTACGCGGTCGCCTCCGCGGACGTGCGCATCCTGTCCCCGATCCCCGGCAAGTCCGCGATCGGCATCGAGATCCCGAACACCGACAAGGAGATCGTCTCCCTCGGCGACGTGCTGCGGTCGGGCAACGCGCGCAACGACCACCACCCGATGATCGTCGGGCTCGGCAAGGACGTCGAGGGCGGCTTCGTGGTCGCCAACATGGCGAAGATGCCGCACCTGCTCGTCGCGGGCGCCACCGGCTCCGGCAAGTCGAGCTTCGTCAACTCGATGATCACCTCGATCCTGATGCGGTCCACGCCCGACGAGGTGCGGATGATCCTGGTCGACCCCAAGCGGGTCGAGCTCAACGTCTACGAGGGCGTCCCGCACCTGATCACCCCGATCATCACCTCACCGAAGAAGGCCGCCGAGGCGCTGCAGTGGGTCGTGCGCGAGATGGACATGCGCTACGACGACCTCGCGGCGTTCGGCTTCCGGCACGTCGACGACTTCAACAAGGCGGTCCGGGCCGGCAAGGTCCAGGTCCCGCCGGGCAGCGAACGGGTGCTGGCGCCCTACCCCTACCTGATCGTGGTCGTCGACGAGCTCGCCGACCTGATGATGGTCGCGCCCGCGCGACGTGGAGGACGCGGTCGTCCGGATCACCCAGCTCGCGCGTGCCGCCGGCATCCACCTCGTGCTCGCGACGCAGCGCCCCTCGGTCGACGTGGTCACCGGCCTGATCAAGGCCAACGTGCCCTCACGGCTGGCGTTCTCCACCTCGTCGCTGGCCGACTCCCGGGTCATCCTCGACCAGCCGGGGGCGGAGAAGCTGGTCGGCCAGGGTGACGGGCTGTTCCTGCCGATGGGCGCCGGCAAGCCGGTGCGGGTGCAGGGCGCCTGGGTCACCGAGGCCGAGATCCACCAGGTGGTCAGCCACTGCAAGTCCCAGCTCGAGCCGAACTACCGCGAGGACGTCACCGCCCCGCAGCAGAGCAAGCGCGAGCTCGACGACGACATCGGCGACGACATGGACCTGGTGGTCCAGGCGGTCGAGCTCGTGGTGTCCACGCAGTTCGGGTCCACGTCGATGCTGCAGCGCAAGCTGCGGGTCGGGTTCGCCAAGGCGGGCCGGCTGATGGACATCCTGGAGAGCCGTGGCGTCGTCGGGCCCGAGCGAGGGCTCGAAGGCGCGCGACGTGCTCATCAAGCCCGACGACCTCGACGAGGTCCTCGCCACCTTGCAGGGGGAGCAGTGAGCGCCATGCCCAACGAGCGCGGACCCGAGGCGCCCGAGACCGTCGACGCGACCTGGCAGCCGGAGGCCACGAGCGCCGCGACGGAACCCGTCGTCGCCGGGGACCCGGTGGTGGTCCGCCGCAACGCCGGCCTGGCCGCGCTGGTCGGAGCGGCCGCCTCCGCCGTGGCCATCGCCTACCTGTGGCGCGCGGTGCAGACCTCCGCGCCGCTGGACTGGGCGCTGTTCGGCGTGATGGCGCTCATCGGCGGGTACCACCTCGCCGCCCTCGTCGACGCCCGCACCCCGCTGCTGGTCGCCGACGACCTCGGCGTCCGGATCAGGCTGGGGCACGACTGGCGGGGGCTGCCGTGGGAGGCCGTCGGCCAGGTCGTCGTACACCCCCGCCGCGGGCCGCTGCGTGACGGCCGCCTGGTGGTCGCGCCGCGCAACCTCGGCCGGGCGCTGGAGGGCCTCGACGCGCGCGGCCGCCGGCAGGTGGCGCTGAACCAGAAGATGTACGGCGCACCGCTGGCCGTGCCGATCGGCACCGCCACCCGCGTCTCCGTGACCGGGCACGACGGCGTGGCCGCGGGCCTGGAGGCGCTCACGCTGGGCCGCAGCGACGTCGTCGAGCTCGACCCGCGCACCCTCGAGGCGGCCGACCGTGCCGCCGGGGACGTCGACCGGGCGTCCACCCCGACCGCGGAGCCCGCTCCCGCGGCAGGCCCTGCACCCGCCGCCGGCACCACCACGAGCACGCGGGACAGCGGGCTCGCGGACCCGCGGCCCGACGCCGACGGCCTCGCCGACGCCGACGGCACCACGGCCGGCACCGACGGCACCACGGCCGACGCCGACGCGGGGCCCGCCCCGGGTGCGTCCGTGGCCGAGCAGGCGCTGCCCGCCGCCGACGGAGCGGAGGAGCCGGCCGAGGCACGGCCTCGTCGCAGCATCCTGGGCGGCATCGGGACCATCGTGTCCCGGGTCGCGAAGGGCCGGACCCACGACGTCGACGCCGCGCGGTCCGCCGGTGCCGCGCAGCAGCCGTCCGTGCCCGCCCCGGTCGGGGCCGGGCTGCCGTCGGCGCCCGCCGCGCTGCGCGAGACCCGTCCGGCCCTGCGCGCGGAGACCACGATCAGCCTGCCCGCCGCCGTTGGCACCGTCCTCGACCCGACGCTCGAGCCGGCTCGCGACGGGGCGGCGCCCGGGCTGCCCGAGGGTCGCGAGCTGCGCCGGCCCGGCAGCGTGGACCTGGTCATCGAGCCGGTCCCCGTCGACGACCGGGTGCGCCCGATCTGGACCCCGGGCGACCCCGTCGACCCGCTGGTCATCGACGACTTCGTGACCGAGCCCGCCTACGACCCGGTGATCGGGCCGGAGCTGACCGCCGCGCGCACCCGGCTGGGCATGTCGGTCGACGACCTCGCCGAGCGGACCCGGATCCGCCCGCACGTGATCGAGTCGATCGAGGTCGACGACTTCGCGCCGTGCGGCGGCGACTTCTACGCCCGTGGGCACCTGCGCACGCTGGCCCGGATCCTCGGCAAGGACCCCGAGCCGCTGCTAGCTACGTTCGAGCAGCGCTACGCGACCGCCCCGATCAACGCCCGCCGCGTCTTCGAGGCCGAGCTGGCCACCGGGATGACCGGCAGCCTGCGCGCCACCGTCGGCGGGCCGAGCTGGAGCCTGCTCGTCGGGATGGTGCTCAGCCTGGTCCTGGTCTGGGGTGTGGTGCGGCTGTTCACCGCGGACCCGGTCGAGATGGTCGAGATGCCGGCACCGGTGCTGAACGGCTCCGCGGGCGTGGCCGGCGGCTACCCGGTGGAGCCGGCGCCGAAGCCGGTCGTCGACCCGCTCACCTTGCTGCTCACCGCTGCCGAGGCCGACGCCGAGGTCGTGGTCCGCGACGGCGACGGCAGGATCGTCTACAGCGGCGAGATGGTGACCGGGGAGCGCAAGACGCTCCGGGTCGCCCCGCCGGTGCGGGTCCGGACGAGCGACGGAGCGGCGGTCACCGTCCGCGTGGACGGCCGCGACCGCGGTCCGCTCGGGCAGGCCGGTGAGCCGGCGCGCCGTACCTTCCGCTAGTCCACCCGCCCGGCCCTCGCGCGGCGCGTGCCGGGCGCGCATTCGCGGTCCGGCGCAGTGGCCGGTCATACTCGACGGTGCCTATGACTACTTCTGCTGACACCCCTGCGCCCGCGCAGCCCCTGACCACCGTCGCGATGCTCACCCTCGGGTGCGCCCGCAACGAGGTCGACTCCGAGGAGCTCGCCGGCCGCCTCGAGGCCGGAGGGTTCCGGCTCGTCGACGACCCCGCCCGACGCCGAGACCGTGGTGGTCAACACCTGCGGCTTCGTCGAGGCGGCGAAGAAGGACTCCGTCGACACCCTGCTCGAGGCCGCCGACCTCAAGGACACCGGCACCACCAAGGCCGTCGTCGCCGTGGGCTGCCTCGCCGAGCGCTACGGCAAGGACCTCGCCGCGTCCCTCCCGGAGGCGGACGCGGTGCTCGGCTTCGACGACTACCCCGACATCGCCGGCCGGCTGCGCTCGGTGCTGGCGGGGGAGCAGCACCACCCGCACACCCCGCACGACCGGCGCAAGCTGCTGCCGATCTCCCCCAGCGAGCGGGGCGCGTCCGCGGCGTCCGTGGTGGTGCCCGGGCACACCGTGGCCGCACCGGACCTGCCCGCCGGGGCGGCTCCGGCGGCCGGCCCCCGGGCGGTGCGCCGGCGCCTCGACGGCGGGCCGATGGCACCGCTGAAGCTGGCCAGCGGCTGTGACCGGCGGTGCTCGTTCTGCGCCATCCCCAGCTTCCGGGGCTCGTTCGTCTCCCGCCGCCCCTCGGACGTGGTCGGGGAGGGCCGCTGGCTGGCCGAGCAGGGCGTGAAGGAGCTGTTCCTGGTCAGTGAGAACTCCACGTCCTACGGCAAGGACCTCGGCGACGTGCACCTGCTCGAGACCCTGCTGCCCGAGCTCGCCGGCGTCGACGGCGTGGAGCGGGTGCGGGTGTCCTACCTGCAGCCGGCCGAGACCCGTCCGGGACTGGTGCGTGCGATCACCGGGACCGACGGGGTCGCGGACTACTTCGACCTGTCCTTCCAGCACGCCTCGCACCCGGTGCTGCGGCGGATGCGGCGTTTCGGGGACCCGGAGAGCTTTCTGGCGCTGCTCGAGCAGGTCCGGTCCCAGGGGCCGCTCGCCGGGGTCCGCTCGAACTTCATCGTCGGCTTCCCGGGGGAGTCCGAGGACGACCTGGAGGTTCTCTGCGACTTCCTCGAGGCGGCACGCCTGGACGCCGTCGGCATCTTCGGCTACTCCGACGAGGACGGCACCGAGGCCGCCGGCTACGACGGCAAGCTCGACGAGGACGAGATCCGGGCCCGCACCGACCACGTCACCCGCCTGGTCGAGGAGCTGACCGCCCAACGGGCCGAGGAGCGGGTCGGCGAGCGGGTCGAGGTCCTCGTGGAGAGCCTGGGTGAGCACGGCACCGCCGAGGGCCGAGGAGCCCACCAGGGCCCCGAGGTGGACGGCTCCACGACGCTGGCCGACGTGCCTGCCGGCACCGCCGTCGGTGACCTCGTCGAGGCGGTGGTGACCGGCTCCGACGGCGTGGACCTGCTCGCCCGTCCGGTGGCCGCCGGCCTCGAGCAGGGGAAGTAGGGTCTCGCCTGTGTCGACGGAGCAGAAGGTCAGCAACTGGAACCTGCCGAACGCACTGACGGTGCTGCGCATCGTGATGGTGCCGTTCTTCGCGTGGGCGCTGCTCGTGGACGGCGGGGAGTCGGTGCTGTGGCGCACGGTGGCGTGGGCCATCTTCGCCCTGGCCATGATCACCGACAAGATCGACGGCGACCTGGCGCGCAAGCACGGCCTGGTCACGAACTTCGGCAAGATCGCCGACCCGATCGCGGACAAGGCGCTGACCGGGATGGCGTTCATCGGCCTCTCCCTGATCGGGGAGATCTGGTGGTGGGTGACGATTCTCGTGCTCCTGCGCGAGTGGAGCGTGACCCTGATGCGGCTCTCCGTCGCCAAGCACGTGGTGATCGCGGCGACCTCGTCGGGCAAGCTGAAGACGATGCTGCAGGCGCTCGCGCTCGGCACGCTGGTGCTCCCGCTACGGCTGGTCGAGGGGCCCCTGGAGGTGCCGGCGCTGGTGCTGTGGTGGCTGGCCGTCGTGCTCCTCGCCGCGGCGGTGGCGATGACCCTGTGGTCGGGCTACGAGTTCTTCCGCGACGTCCTCAAGCAACGCCACCGCCTCTCCCGCCCGATGTAACGCGGGCTTGTGGACGCAGAACACGAGGCACACCCCTCGTGAGGCGTCCACAAACCTCGTGAGGTCGCCGGCTCAGTGCCCGGCGCGGGTCTCGGCGGGCACGGCCTCCGGGGGCGGCTCCGCCGGGTCCGCGGCACCGAGGTGGACCGCCGCGCCGACCAGCGTGAGGTGGGAGAAGGCCTGCGGGAAGTTCCCCGCCATCCGTTCGTGGACCGGGTCGTACTCCTCCGAGACCAGACCGACGTCGTTGAGCAGGCCGAGCAGCCGCCGCATCAACGCATGGGCGTCGTCGAGCCGGCCGGCCTTCGCGTACGCCGAGACCAGCCAGAACGAGCACGCGAGGAACGGGTGCTCCTCTCCCGGCAGGCCGTCGACCCCGGTCTCGGTGCGGTACCTCAGCAGCAGCCCCTCCTTCATCAGGTCCTTCTCGACCGCCTCGATGGTGCCGACCATCCGCGGGTCGTCACCGTCGACGAACCCCACCAGCGGCAGCACGAGCAACGAGGCGTCGACGTCGGTGGTCTCGTAGTGCTGGGTGAAGGTGTTGCGGCCGGCGTCGTACCCGCGCGAGAGCACCTCTGCACGCACCTCGTCGCGCAGCCTGCGCCACCGCTCCACCGGACCGTCGAACCCGTGCCGCTCCACGGCCTTCACCGCACGGTCGAACGCCACCCACACCATCACCCGCGAGTGCGTGAAGTGCCGCGCCGGGCCGCGGATCTCCCAGATCCCGTGGTCCGGCTCGTGCCAGTGGTCGGCGAGCCCGTCGACGAGCGTGCGCTGCAGCGCCCAGGAGTCAGGCGTCTCCGGGATGCCCTGCTCACGCGCCATCTGCAGCGCGATCATCAGCTCGCCGAGGACATCGGTCTGCTTCTGGTCGACCGCCCCGTTGCCGATGCGCACGGGCCGGGAACCGGCGTACCCCGCCAGGTGGTCGAGCTCGCGCTCGGGGAGGTCACGGCTGCCGTCGACGCCGTACATGATCTGCAGGTCGTCGGGGTCGCCGGCCACCGCCCGCAGCAGCCAGTCGCGCCACAGCTTCGCCTCGGCGCGGTATCCGCACTCGAGCAGCGCCTGCACGGTCAGCGACGCGTCCCGCAGCCAGCAGAACCGGTAGTCCCAGTTGCGCACGCCGCCGAAGAACTCGGGCAGCGACGTGGTCGGCGCCGCGACGATGCCGCCGGTCTCCTCGTGGGTCATCAGCCGCAGCGTGATCAGCGACCGGAGGACCGTTTCACGGTAGGAGCCGCGATAGGTGCAGTACGACGTCCACCGCTGCGACCGGGCCACGGTGGCCTCGATACGGGCGTCGAACTCCAGGAAGTCCGGGATGTCGCGGTGGGAGGGCACCCACGTCGTGGCGAAGCTGAGCTCCTCGCCCGCCGCGACGTCGAAGGTGTCCACGTGGTGGCCGTCCACCGCCTTCGGGAGCCGTGAGCCACGCAGGACCAGCCGGTCCGGGCCGGCGACCGCGGTGATCACCTCCTCGCCGTGGACCTGGCGCCCGGCGCACCCAGGGCCGGATCTTGCCGTAGCCCGCACGAAGGACCCACTCGTGCCGCATCCGGACGGTGCCCGAGACGCCGACGACCCGGCGGACCAGGTCGTGGCGTCCGTCGCTGAGCGGCATCACGTCGATGACCATGGCCGTCCCGGTGTCGGTGGTGAACGTGGTCTCGAGGACCGGGGTGTCGTCCACGTAGCGACGGGTCGAGGTGTGCTCGCCCTCCGGGCCGATCAGCCAGCGGCCGTTGTCCTCGTCGCCGAGCAGCGCCGCGAAACAGGCAGGCGAGTCGAACCTGGGCAGGCACAGCCAGTCCACGGACCCGTTGCTGCCGACGAGGGCCGCGGTGGTGTGGTCCCCGAGCATTGCGTAGTTCTCGATGGGGAGTGCCATGCTCGCCACGGTATCGCCCCGTCCGGCGAGAGTGCGTCGTGGCAGGTTTCGGATCCGCCCGCCGGGCTACTGTGCGATCCGTGGAGACAGAGGAGACGACCGTCGAGGCAGGCAACCGTCCGGACCGGGCGCCGGGCAGCGACCCGATGACGCTCGCGAGCGCGCTGCAGGCCGAGCTGTTCGGCCGGTCCCAGATGCTCGCGACCGCGGAGTCGCTCACCGGGGGCCGGCTCGGTGACGTGATGAGCGCCGCGCCGGGCGCCAGCGACACCTACCTCGGCGGCGTGATCAGCTACGCCACGGAGGTCAAGCACAAGGTGCTCGGCGTCTCGAAGGGGACCATCGACGAGCACGGCGTCGTGTCCGCCGAGTGCGCCGAGGAGATGGCGACCGGGGTGCGGGAGCGGCTCGGCGCCGACTGGGCGGTGAGCACGACCGGGGTGGCGGGCCCGACCAAGCAGGAGGGCAAGCCCGTCGGCCTGGTGTTCATCGGGGTCGCCGGTCCGTCGGGCGTGCGCAGCAGGCGCTACGACTTCGACGGGGAGCGTGCCGCGATCCGGGAGCAGGTGGTCAGGGCCGCCATCGACCTGACGCTCGAGAGTGTCCGGGGCGAGGGGTAGTCTGCACGGTCCCGGTGGGATGGTCGGCCCCACGGAAGTTTCCTCCGGCCGGTAGCGTTGAACGAAACGTCGTCAGGGAAAGGAGCAGCGGCATGGTCCTCTTCCGTCGCCTGCTCGGCGAGGTCCTCCGCTCGCGGCGGATCCGCCAGGGCCGCACGCTGCGCCAGATCTCGGCCGAGGCACGGGTCAGCCTGGGTTACGTCTCCGAGATCGAGCGGGGCCAGAAGGAGGCGTCCTCCGAGCTGCTCGCCTCGATCTGCACCGCCCTCGACGTCCCGCTCAGCGAGATCCTCGCCGAGGTGAGCGACGCGGTCGCGATGGAGGAAGCCGCTCTCGCCATCGCCGTCGACGAGGCCACCGCGTCGAGCAGCACCGGCGGCGACGTGGTCGCCTCCGCCGCTGCCTGAGCGGGGCCCCGCCCGGCCCGCCGGTCAGCGTTCGGGCTGGCAGCGCGGGCACCAGTACGTCGCCCGCTCCCGGCCCGCCTGACGCGACTCCTGCTCCGCCCCGGCGCCGAGCCCGGCCGGTCCCTGCGGGGCGACCCGGACCGGTGTCCCGCAGCGGCGGCACGGCTGCCCGTCGCGACGGTAGACCCACAGCCGTCGGCCCCGGCGGGTGTCGCCGGTGGTGGTCTGCGCGGTCCGTAGCCTGTTCGCCTCGAGCACCCGTCTGCACTGCCGCAGCAGGGCGGGCACGTCCGGCACGTCGCGCACCGGCAGCCAGGGGTGCAGTCCGAGCAGGAAGCAGACCTCGGACTTGTACAGGTTGCCGAGCCCCGCGACGTTGCGCTGGTCCAGGACCGCCTCGCCCACCGGCCGGTCCGGGTCGGCGGTGACCCGTCGGACGGCCTCGTCGAGGGCCCAGTCCGGGCCGAGCAGGTCCGGGCCCAGGTGACCGACGACGGTCTGCTCCTGTGCCCGGGGCAGCACCTCGACGAGGCCGAGCGCGAACCCGACCGCGGTCCACTCCCGGGTCCGCAGCACCACCCGGGCCTCGTGCGCCGGACGCCGCCAGGCCGTCCCCTCGCGGTAGAGGTGCCAGGACCCCTCCATCTTCAGGTGGCTGTGCACGGTGACCGCCTCGTCGCCCTCGCCGACCCGGGTCAGCAGGTGCTTGCCGCGGGAGACCGTCTCCAGCACCCGGCGCCCGGACAGGTCCACCGTCGCCAGGGCCGGCACCCGGAAGTCGGTGGACACCAGCAGCTCGCCCGACAGTGCCTGGTCGAGGTGGTGCGCGGTGCGCCAGACGGTGTCGCCCTCAGGCACGGAGCCGCAGCCCCCTCGGGGTCGCGACGAAGCCGACCGCCTCCAGCGCCTGCCGCAGTGTGCTCGACCGTTCGCCGAGGCCCAGGATGGGCTCCCCGTCGGCGCGCTCCACGGTGAGCCTTCCGAGCGCGCCCTGTCGCACGGCCGTGGCCAGGGCCTGCGTGGCCGGACCGAGCCGGGTCGGGTCGTCGGCGTAGGTCAGCAGGGTGCGTCCGCCGCGTTCGACGTACAGGAGCAGGTCACCGTCGACGAGCACCACCAGGGCACCGGCCTTCCGGCCGGGCCGGTGCGAGGCGCGGCCCCCGGCGGCGTCGGGGCCGGCCACCGGGCGCTCCGGCCAGGGCAGCGCGGCGCCGTACGGGTTGGCCGGGTCGGTGGCGGCGAGCGCGACCGCCGTCGGGGTGCCGCCCGGCTCGGCACCCGGCTCCCGGGCGTACGAGCGCAGCCGGTCCACCGCGCCCGGCACGCCGAACTGCGCGGCTCCGAGCGAGGCGACGAAGTACCCGCGGCGGCAGCGACCGGAGTCCTCGAACGCCGACAGCACCTTGTAGACGCCGGCGAACCCGCCGGGGACCCGCTCGCTGGTCACCGCCCCGCGGGTGACGACGCCGTGCCGCTCCAGCAGGCCCTCGGCGCTCGCGTGGGCGCGACGCGTCACGTCGGGCTCGAGCTCCGGCAGCAGGGCCCAGCGGCCGGCGACCGTGGGAGGACCGGTGCGGGTGGGGCCGCGTCCGGGCGCGGGTGGGCGGCGCGGCACCGACCGCGTCCGCGGAGGGGTACGACGTCCGCCCGTCGCGCGATGGGTGCTCCGCCCGGCGCTGGTGAGCGCCCGCAACGGAGCCAGGGTGTCCCCGGCGACCCGGCCGGCCCACACCAGGTCCCACAGGGCGGCCTGGATCGCGGCGTCGTCGGCCAGGCCCGCGTCGGCCTGAGCGAGGTCGGCGAGCTGGCGGTAGAAGTAGGCCCCGCCGCCGGCGAGCGACGCGAGGACGGCGTCGTGCAGCGGCGTGGACTCCAGCTCGCCGTGGTCGGGCAGGGTCAGGTGCGCCGAGTCCGCGAGATGCAGCGACACCCAGCCGTCGGCGCCGGGCAGGGTGCCGTGCCCGGCCCAGAGCACCTCCCCTGCGGCGGTCAGCTCGTCGAGCATCGCCGGGGAGTAGTCGACGACCCGGCTGCCGAGCACCAGCGGCTCCAGCGCGGACGCCGGCACGGCGCACCCGGCGAGCTGGTCGACCACGGTGAGCACCCCGTCGACGCCGCGCAGCCGGCCGCCGACGTTCTGCCACGCCGGCAGGAACCGGCCCAGCGTCGACGGCTCGACCGGCTCGACCTCCTTGCGCAGCGCCGCGAGCGAGCGGCGTCGCAGCCGGCGCAGCACCTCGGCGTCGCACCACTCCGCCCCGGCCCCGGCCGGCCGGAACTCGCCCTCGAGCACGCGGCCCTCGCCGGCCAGCCGGGCCAGGGTCTGGTGCGCGACCGCGACGCCGAGACCGAGCCGGGCGGCGACGTCGGCGGCGGTGAACGGGCCGTGCGTGCGGGCGTGGCGGGACACCAGGTCGGCCAGCGGGTCGGCCACCGGCTCGCCGAACGCCTCGGGGGTCCCCGGCGGCACCGGCACGCCCAGGCCGTCGCGGAGCCGGCCGACGTCCTCGACCACCGCCCACCGGTCCTCCCCGGCGACCCGCACCGGCACCACCCGGCGGGCCTCGCGGAGCAGCTCCAGCCAGCCCGCGGCATCGTCCCGGCACCCGTCGCGCACCCGGTCGGCCACCTCGGAGGTGCTGAGCGGGCCCAGCAGCCGCAGCAGGTCGGCGACCCCCTCGGCGTCGCGCGCCCGCCGGTCGGGGGCGAGCCGCTGCAGCTCCGCCTCCACCTCGGCGAGCACGTCGGGGTCGAGCAGCTCGCGGAGCTCGACGCGGCCGAGGAGCTCGGCCAGCAGATCCTGGTCCAGCGACAGCGCGGCGGCGCGGCGCTCGGCGACGGGGGAGTCGCCCTCGTACATGAACGCCGCGACGTAGCCGAACAGCAGCGACCGGGCGAACGGCGAGGGCTGCCCGGTGGCCACGTCGGTGAGCCGCACCCGGCGCGCGGCGACGTCTCTCATCAGGCTCACCAGCGCAGGGACGTCGTACACCTCCTGGAGCACCTCGCGGACCGCCTCGAGCACGATCGGGAACGACGGGTACTTCACCGCCACCTCGAGCAGCTGCGCGGACCGCTGTCGCTGCTGCCACAGCGGGGAGCGGCGACCGGGGTCGCGACGGGGGAGCAGCAGGGCGCGGGCCGCGCACTCGCGGAACCGGGAGGCGAACAGGGCGGACCCGCCGACCTCGGCGGTGACGATCTCCTCGAGCTCGTCGGGCTCGAAGACCACCACCTCGGCGCCGGGCGGGTCCTGGTCGGTCTCGGGCACCCGCAGCACGATGCCGTCGTCGCCGGGCAGGGCCTGGGCGTCGAGGCCGTGCCTCTCCCGCAGCCGGGCGCCGATCGCCAGTGCCCAGGGCGCGTGCACCTGCGCGCCGTAGGGGGAGTGCACGACGATGCGCCAGTCGCCGAGCTCGTCGCGGAACCGCTCCACCAGGATGGTGCGGTCGCTGGGCAGGACGCCGGTGGCCTCGCGCTGCTCGTCGAGGAACGCCACCAGGTTGCCCGCCGCCCACGCGTCGAGGCCGGCGGTCCGGGCACGGGCGACCGCGTCGTCGTGGGCGAGCGCGGACAGCTCCCGGGTGAAGGCGCCGATCGCGGCGCCGAGCTCGGCAGGGCGGCCGAGCTGGTCGCCCTTCCAGAACGGCAGCCTGCCCGGCTGGCCGGGTGCGGGGGAGACCAGGACCCGGTCGTGGGTGATGTCCTCGATCCGCCAGCTCGTCGCCCCCAGCGCGAACACGTCGCCGACGCGGGACTCGTAGACCATCTCCTCGTCGAGCTCGCCCACCCGCGAGGCCTTCTCGCCCACGAGGAAGACCCCGAACAGGCCGCGGTCGGGAATGGTGCCGCCGCTGGTCACCGCCAGCCGCTGGGCCCCGGGCCTCGCGGTGAGCGTGCCGGTCACCCGGTCCCAGACGATCCGGGGGCGGAGCTCGGCGAACTCGTCGGACGGGTAGCGGCCCGAGAGCAGGTCCAGCGTCGCGTCGTACGCCGAGCGCGGCAGGCCGGTGAACGACGCCGACCGCCGGACCAGGTCGTACAGCGCGTCGGCGTCCCAGTCGTCGACGGCGGTCGCGGCGACCAGCTGCTGGGCGAGTACGTCGAGCGGGTTGGCGGGCACGCGCAGCGACTCGATCCGGCCTCCGCGCATCCGCTCGACCGCGACCGCGGTGTGCACCAGGTCGCTGCGGTGCTTGGGGAACAGCACCCCGCGCGACACCTCGCCGACCTGGTGCCCGGCTCGGCCGACCCGCTGCAGGGCGCTCGCCACCGACGGCGGCGACTCGATCTGCACCACCAGGTCGACCGCGCCCATGTCGATGCCGAGCTCGAGGCTGCTGGTCGCCACCACGCAGGGGAGCGCGCCGCGCTTGAGGTCGTCCTCGATCAGCGCCCGCTGCTCCTTCGACACCGAGCCGTGGTGGGCCCGGGCGACCACCGTCGGTGCGCCGTGGCTCCGGCCGGACTGCGCCATGACCTCCGCGGGGCTGCCGCGCCCCGGCTGGTGGGCCGTGTCACCGGGCGACGACTCCGCGGCCCCGGCGACCCCGGCGCGCTCGGCGGCGATCTCGTTGAACCGCGCGGTGAGCCGCTCCGCGAGGCGGCGGGAGTTCGCGAAGACGATCGTGGAGCGGTGCTGCTCGATGAGGTCGACCACGCGCTCCTCGACGTGCGGCCAGATGGAGGCACGCCGCTGCGCGTCGCCGGCGGCGGAGCCCTCGGGGACCTCGTCGAGCGAGGCCAGGGCGAGCTCGGTCATGTCCTCGACGGGTACGACGACCTTCAGGTCCCACTGCTTGGCGGAACCGGGGGCGACCACGTCCACCGGCCGGGCGCCGCCGAGGAACCGAGCCACCTCCTCGGGCGGCCGCACGGTCGCCGACAGGCCGATCCGCTGCGCCGGCCGCTCCAGCAGCGCGTCGAGCCGCTCCAGGCTGAGCCCGAGGTGCGCCCCGCGCTTGGTCCCGGCGACCGCGTGCACCTCGTCGACGATGACCGTCTCGACGCCGCGCAGCGCCTCGCGGGCCTGGGAGGTCAGCATCAGGAACAGCGACTCGGGGGTGGTGATGAGGATGTCCGGCGGCGTGGTGGACAGCCGTCGGCGCTCGGTGGCCGGGGTGTCGCCGGAGCGCACGCCGACGGTGATGTCGCGCACCGGGGCTCCGAGCCGCTCCCCGGTCTGCCGGATGCCGGTCAGCGGCGCCCGGAGGTTGCGCTCGACGTCGACGGCGAGGGCCTTCAACGGGGAGACGTAGAGCACCCGGCAGCGGTGCAGCTTGTCCTCCGGGGGCGGCTGCGACACGAGCCGGTCCAGGGACCACAGGAACGCCGACAGGGTCTTGCCGGAGCCGGTGGGGGCCACCACCAGCGCGTTGCGACCGGCCGAGACGGTGCCCCAGGCGCCGGTCTGGGCGGGCGTGGGCGCGGCGAAGGCTGCCTCGAACCAGGCCCGGGTCGGCGCACTGAACCCCTCGAGCCCTGCGGCCGCCGAGGTGTCCTCTCCACTCGTCACCGGACCATCCTGACCCATCGCACCGACGCTGCCTCCCGGCCGGCAGCGTGGTGTGGCGGACGTCGTACCGACGGGGCCGAAATTGCGGTGAAATCTGTCGGAGCCTCGATCTAGGGTTGTCTGCTGTGCCAGGACCCGACTCAGAACCCGTGACCGGCCACCGGGAGACGCGCGACGCGCGGCCCGCGATGGTCCTCGCCCGCGACCTGCGCAAGTCCTTCGGCGGCTTCGAGGCCGTGCGCGGGATCGACGTGGAGGTGCGCCGTGGCGAGTCCTTCGGGTTCCTCGGGCCCAACGGCGCGGGCAAGTCCTCCACCATGCGCATGGTCGCGGCGGTGTCGCCGCCGAGTGGCGGCGAGCTGCGCATCCTCGGCCTGGACCCCGCGGTCGACGGCCCGGCCATCCGCGGCCGGATCGGGGTGTGCCCGCAGGAGGACACCCTCGACGTCGAGCTGAACGTCCGCGACAACCTGATCGTCTACGCCCGCTACTTCGGCATCTCGCGCGCCGACGCGGCGAGCCGGGCCGACGAGCTGCTGGAGTTCGTCTCGCTCACCGACAGGGCCAGGTCCAAGGTCGAGGACCTCTCCGGCGGGATGAAGCGGCGGCTCACCATCGCCCGGTCGCTGGTCAACGCCCCCGACCTGCTGCTCCTCGACGAGCCGACCACCGGCCTGGACCCGCAGGCCCGTCACGTGCTGTGGGACCAGCTGTTCCGCCTCAAGCGGCAGGGCGTCACCCTGGTGCTCACCACGCACTACATGGACGAGGCCGAGCAGCTGTGCGACCGGCTGGTGGTGATGGACGGCGGCCGGATCGTCGCCGAGGGGTCCCCGCTGGAGCTGATCCGGCAGCACTCGACGCGGGAGGTCGCCGAGCTCCGGTTCGGTGTCGGGGAGCACGAGGCGCTCGCGGAGAAGGTCGAGGACCTCGCCGAGCGGGTCGAGGTGCTGCCCGACCGGCTGCTGCTCTACACCCACGACGGCGAGGCCGCCCTGGCGAAGGTCCACGAGCGCGGCCTGCAGCCGGCCGCGGTGCTGGTGCGCCGTGCCACGCTCGAGGACGTCTTCCTCAAGCTCACCGGACGGAGCCTGGTCGACTGATGAGCGTGCACACCAGGCCCACGTCACCGGGGCGGGTCGAGCTCGTGCTGCGCCAGGTCGAGTACTGGCGCACCGTCTACGCCCGCACCTGGAAGGGCTCGGCGATCACCTCGTTCGTGTCGCCGCTGTTCTACGTCGCCGCGATGGGGCTGCTCCTCGGCGGCTTCGTCGACCGCGGCGGGGCCGATCTCGAAGGGGCCCCGAGCTACCTGGCCTACATCGCCCCGGGCCTGCTGGCCGCCCACATCATGCAGGTGGCGGTCGGCGAGGTGCTGTGGCCGGTGATGGGCATGATCAAGTGGAACAAGACCTACGTCGGGATGATCGCCACGCCGCTGGGCATCGCCGACATCGTCTCCGCCCACCTGCTGTTCGTGCTGTTCCGGGTCGCGACCACGGCAGCGGTCTTCATGGCCGTGCTGGCGGTGTTCGGCCTCTACGCCTCCCTCGCCGGGGCACTGCTGGCCTTCCTCGTGCAGCTGCTCGTCGGCATGGCGTTCGGGGCGGTGGTCTACGCGTTCAGCGCCGGGGTGAAGAGCGAGTCGGCGTTCGCGCTGGTCTTCCGGCTCGGCGTGGTGCCGCTGTTCCTGTTCTCCGGGGCGTTCTTCCCGATCTCGAACCTCTCCGCGCCGCTGGAGTGGCTGGCCAGGCTCACCCCGCTGTGGCACGGCGTGGACCTGACCCGGTCGCTGATGCTCGGCAACCCCCTCGACCCGCTGGTCACCGTCGTCCACGTCGGCTACCTCGCCGCGATGGTGGCCGTCGGCTGGTGGCTGGGCGTACGCCGGCTGCGCAGGAGGCTGATCGTCTGATGGCACTCACCGGACTCGCGATGACCCGCGTCGAACACCACCGGATGAACGGCATGGCGGCCTCGTGGCGGCTCGTCGAGCGGAACTACCGGATGTTCGTCCGCAACTGGCTGATCTTCATGGCCGGCTTCCTCGAGCCGGTGCTCTACCTGTTCTCCATCGGCGTCGGCGTGGGCGCGATGATCGAGGGCTTCGAGTTCAACGGCCGCACGATCGCCTACGCCGCGTTCGTCGCCCCGGGCATGCTCGCCGCGTCGGCGATGAACGGCGCCATCATGGACAGCACGTTCAACATCTTCTTCAAGCTGAAGTTCCAGAAGCTCTACGACGCTGTGCTGGCCACCCCGATGCGGGTGATCGACGTGGCGCGCGGCGAGATCACCTGGGCCCTGATGCGTGGCGGGATGTACTCCGCAGGGTTCCTGCTCGTGATGCTGGCCATGGGCCTCATCACCTCGTGGTGGGGCGTCCTCGCTCTCCCCGCGGCGCTGCTGATCGGCTACGCGTTCGCCGGGGCCGGGATGGCACTGACCACGTTCATGCGGTCCTGGCAGGACTTCGAGTACGTCCAGCTCGCGATCATGCCGATGTTCCTGTTCTCCGCCACGTTCTTCCCCGTCACCGCCTTCGACGGGGTGCTGCGCTGGGTGGTCGAGGCGACCCCGCTCTACCGCGGCGTGGTGCTGTGCCGGGAGCTGACCACGGGTGCGCTGTCGTGGGACTCCGCGGTCTCGGTGGTCTACCTCGTGGCGATGGGCACCCTCGGGCTGATCGTGGTCAACCGGCGGCTGTCCCGGATGCTGCTGTCCTGACGCCGGTGCCCGAGCCGCGCCGCCGGGCCGCCGCGCCGCCGGGCCGGGTCCCCGGGGTCGCTGGGCCGCCGGGCCCGCTGGGTCGCCGGGGCTCAGGCGGCCGGCTGCGAACCCGCCTGGATCCGCTCGCCGAAGACGATGCCCTGGTCGTAGGCCAGCGGGTACACCTCCCGCGCCCGGCCCGGGTCGAACAGCCCGAGCGGGTTGCGGCCGGCGATCCCGGCAATCGCCCGGTTCGGCCGGATCATGTGCACCTCGCAGGACGGGTGCCGCCGCCGCCAGGACCGCAGCTCGCGGGCGAGCATGAAGCCCGCGGTGCGGCCCATCGGCCCGACCATGGGTCCGGCCAGCGGGGCGACCACGATCACCCGGTCCGCGAGAGCCGAGGCGTCCACGGACGTCGCCGACCACATCCCGCCGTCGACGTACAACCGACCGGCGACGCGGTGGGGCGGCAGCAGGCCGGGTACGGCGGAGGAGGCGGCGACCAGGTCCGCGAGCGGATAGCTCGCGCCGTCGAGGATGTGCCGGCGGCCGGTGCGCAGGCACACCGCCGAGATGGAGACGAGGTGGTGCGTGGCCTCGCCGAAGATCTCGCGGGCGATGCTCGGCCAGGATGCCGGGGCGCAGGTTCGGCACCGAGGGGGTCCGGGTGTGCTCCAGGTCGGCGTAGCGCAGGCCGAGCGCCAGCGACGAGGCGGTCCAGGCGCCCGCCGAGGTACCCAGGGACGGTGCCGCGCTCACCGCGATGCCGGTGGACTCCAGGCCGGCCGCCACACCCGCGGTGTAGGCGATGCCGACCACGCCGCCGCCGCCGTAGACCATGGCCAGCGGGTGCCGGTGCTCGAGCAGGTCGGGGTGGCCGTCGACCTCGACGTTCCCGGGCCCGCTGTGCCCGTTGCCCATGCGCCACCTCCACCCCTGACCCCAGCCTGCTGCCCCGGTGGCGCAACGGGGCAGGGCCATCGGGCCCGCCGGCCCGGACCTTGGACCCTCCCGACGGTGGTGTGCTCAGTCCGCGAGGATGATGTGCTGCGCCGGGGCCGCGTGCCTCTTCGGGTGCAGCAGCTTCTGGAACCAGGCCACGTCGATCCACTGGTCGAACTTGTAGCCGACCTCCCGCATCCCGCCGACCTGCTCGAACCCGCAGTACTCGTGCAGCGCGATGCTTCCGGGGTTGGGCAGCGCGACGAGTGCCACCGCGGTGTGCACCCCGGAGTCGGCCATGGTCTCCAGCAGCGCGGGGTAGAGCTGCTTGCCGATGCCCTGCCCGCGCACCGAGGGGTCGAGGTAGATGGAGGTCTCGCGGGTGAGGCTGTACGCCGGTCGCGGCCGGAAGCTCCACGAGTAGGCGTACCCGACGACGTCCTCGTCCTCGTCGACCGCGACCAGGAGGTGGTCGCCCGGGTGCTTGCCGGCCAGCTTCTCCTGCCAGTAGGCCGAGTCGGGTGGGTCGAGGTCGAAGGTCGCGATGCTGTTCGCGATCTCGTGGGCGTAGATCGCGGCGATGTCGGAGAGGTCGTCCTGGACGGCCGGTCGGATCAGGAACTCGGCAGGCATGGCCTTCATTCTCGCAGGCCCCCGGTCCGACGTAGGCTCGTGGTCGCCGGTACGAGACCACGGGAGGGGTATGCGGCACACGGAGTTCTGGGCCCGGATGGAGCACGCCCTGGGATCGTCGTACGCCCGCACCTGGAGCCGCGAGCACGTGCTCGCCGACCTCGGCGGCCGCACCGTCAGCGAGGCGCTGGAGGCGGGGGAGTCCCCCAAGCGGGTGTGGCAGGCGGTGTGGCGGGCGCTGGGTCTGCCGTCGTCGGAGCGCTGACCGGCTGCCGTCTCCGCGGCCGCGGGTGAGACCATGCAAGGCGTGAGCTCCGAGCAGTCGTCCGCGCGTGCGGGACGCCGCGTCGCCGGCTGGGTCGGCGCGAACGCCTCCGGCTTCGCCCGCGGGGTGAGCGGCGGCGTGCGCTGGCCCGACCACCGCATCGAGCAGGTCCAGCGGCGGACGCTGTGGACCCTCGTCGTCGCCCAGGGAACCGGAGGGCTCGGCATCACGATCGGGGTCGCGGTGGCGGCGATCCTGGCCGAGGACATCCTCGGCTCGCCGGACCTCGCGGGGCTGGCCCAGACCATGCAGGTCCTCGGCGCCGCGGTGGCCTCCTTCCTGCTCGCGCACCTGATGGGCAAGCGGGGACGCCGGCCGGGCCTCGCGCTGGGGTACCTGCTCGGCGCCAGCGGTGCCGCGCTCGCGGTCGTCGCGGGGGTGACCGACTCGTTCGCCACGCTCCTGGTGGGTGCGGCGCTGCTCGGGTCGACCACCGCGGCCAACAACCAGTCCCGGTACGCCGCCACCGACCTGGCCAAGCCGCACCGGCGCGCCAGCGCGCTGTCCCTGGTCGTGTGGGCCACCACGATCGGGGCGGTGGCCGGGCCGAACCTCACCGGGCTCGCCGGGGACGCGGCCGGGCGGATCGGACTGCCCCCGCTCACCGGCCCGTTCGCGTTCGGGTTGCTCGGGATGCTCGTCTCGGCGTCGGTGATCTGGATCTTCCTGCGACCCGACCCGCTGGTCGTGTCGCAGGAGGCCGCCGTCGACGCACGTGGACCGGCACCGGTCCTCACCGGGACGAAGTGGTCCCGTGTGCGTGAGGTGATCCGCACCCGCACCGGGGTCGCGGCCGGCATCACCACGCTCGCGCTGGCGCACGCGGTGATGATCGCGGTGATGGTGATGACGCCGCTGCACATGCACCACGGCGGTGCGGAGCTGGAGATCATCGGCGTGGTGGTGAGCGGCCACGTGCTGGGCATGTTCGCCTTCGCGCCGGTCGTCGGGTGGCTGACCGACCGGCTGGGACGCGTCGCCGTGATGACCACCGGGGCCGTGGTCCTGCTCACCTCGCTCGGGTTGTCCGGCACCGCGCCGACCGGGGCGTCGTGGCAGATCGGCTGGGGCCTGTTCCTGCTCGGTCTGGGCTGGTCGCTGTGCACGGTCGCGGCCTCCACCCTGCTCACCGAGTCCGCACCGGCCGACGCCCGCACCGACGTCCAGGGCGCCGCGGACCTGATCATGGGGGTGGTCGCCGCCGCGGCCGGCGTGGTGGCCGGCGTCGTCATGGGTGGCCTGGGCTTCGGCGCCCTCAACATCTTCGCGGCGCTGCTGGTCACCGGGATCGTCACCGCCGCGGAGCTGGCTCGGCGGGCAGCGGCGCGTACGGCGGACGCCGGGGGCGCCCCGGAGGACGACGGCCGGCTCACGCTGTGACCTTTCCGGGCGTGTCGGGGCTCGGCTCGAACACGTGTTCGGGCTAGGGTTGGTCCACAACCACGACACAGGGGTCGGAGATCCACAGGCGAGGTCGTGCGAGCTCGGACTGTCGGAGGTGCCCTCTAGTGTCAACCGCGATGAAGAGAAGCTCAGGTTCCGCGAGCAGGCGGACAGACGGACGGATTACTTCAATGGCTGGTGGAGACCGCGACAAGGCACTCGACGCCGCGCTCGCGAACATCGAACGACAGTTCGGCAAGGGCTCGGTCATGCGCCTGGGCGAGGAGACCCGGGCGCCGCTCGAGATCATCCCGACCGGCGCCATCTCCCTCGACATCGCGCTGGGCCTCGGCGGGTTGCCCGCGCGGCCGGGTCGTGGAGATCTACGGTCCGGAGTCCTCCGGTAAGACCACGGTCGCGCTGCACGCGGTGGCCAACGCCCAGCGCAACGGCGGCATCGTCGCCTTCATCGACGCCGAGCACGCGCTCGACCCCGAGTACGCCAAGGCGCTCGGTGTCGACACCGACGCCCTGCTGGTCTCCCAGCCCGACTCCGGTGAGCAGGCGCTCGAGATCGCCGACATGCTGATCCGCTCCGGCGCGCTCGACCTGATCGTCGTCGACTCCGTCGCCGCACTCGTGCCGCGCGCCGAGATCGAGGGCGAGATGGGCGACAGCCACGTCGGCCTGCAGGCGCGGCTGATGAGCCAGGCGCTGCGGAAGATGACCGGCGCCCTCAACGGCGCCGGCACCACGATGATCTTCATCAACCAGCTGCGCGAGAAGATCGGCGTCATGTTCGGTTCGCCCGGAGACGACGACCGGTGGCCGGGCGCTGAAGTTCTACTCCTCGGTCCGGCTCGACGTGCGTCGCATCGAGACGCTCAAGGACGGCCAGGAGATGGTCGGCAACCGGACTCGTGTCAAGGTCGTGAAGAACAAGGTCGCCCCGCCGTTCAAGCAGGCCGAGTTCGACATCATGTACGGCCAGGGGATCAGCCGCGAGGGCGGCCTCATCGACGTCGGCGTCGAGGCCGGGCTCGTCCGCAAGGCCGGCGCCTGGTACACCTACGAGGGCGACCAGCTCGGCCAGGGCAAGGAGAACGCCCGCAGCTTCCTGCGCGACAACCCCGACCTCGCCAACGAGCTCGAGAAGCGCATCCTCGAGAAGCTCGGCGTCGGTCCGCACGTCGACGAGCCGGCCGAGGCCGCGCCGGCCGAGCCCACCGGGGTCGACTTCTGATCCGACCCGTGACACGGCACGACGGCGACCGTCCGTCTGGTTCCCCCCTCCCGGGGACCCAGGCGGACGGTCCCGTGTCCGCGGTCGAGGAGGCCGCGGCCTGGCTGGAGCACACCACCGCTGGGGGGCCGCGTCCGGGGTCGGGGGCGACCGACCCGCCGCCCGCGGACTCGCCGCCCGCCGATCCGCCGCCCGCGGACTCGGTGCAGCTCGGCCCGGACGCCGACGCCGAGGAGGTGGCGCGCAAGATCCTGCTCGACCAGCTCACCGGGCAGGCCCGCAGTCGGGCCGAGCTGGCCCAGAAGCTCGCCCGGCGCAGGGTGCCCGAGGAGGTGGCCGAGCGGCTGCTGAACCGGTTCGAGGAGGTCGGGCTCGTCGACGACGCAGCCTTCGCCCGTGCCTGGGTCGAGTCACGCCAGCCCGGCAAGGGCCTGGGGCGACGCGCTCTCGCGCAGGAGCTGCGCCGCAAGGGCGTCGACGACGAGGTGGCGCGGGCAGGCGCTCGACGAGGTCGAGCCCGAGGACGAGGAGGCCGCGGCCCGGGCGCTGGTCCGCCGCAAGCTGCGCACGATGCGCGGCGTGGACCAGGGTCACCGCCACCCGGCGGCTCGCCGGGATGCTGGCCCGCAAGGGCCACCAGGGCGACGTGGTCTGGCGGGTGGTCCGCGAGGAGCTCGACGGGCTCGACGGACCCGGGTGAGGGGCCGGGAGCCGAGTTCGAGGCCCGGCTTCGTCGACCACTCTTGAGGCCGGCGTGGTGGCCGGTGGACCCGGGTGGGGCCCGGTGGCGCGGCCGGTCCACGGTGAGGCGACCGGTCTCCTTGACCGCCCCTGATCCGCGACCTAGCCTCGCAAGAGAAGCACCATCCGAGCGATCGGACGCGAAACAGACATTGAACCCGGCGCAAGCCGGACATGCGCGACACGGACAGCAGCAGATCCCGTCGGCGGCAGGTCTTGCCTGTCGCGCGGTGCGCCTACCCGGGTGCGCGCCCATAGCGACAGGAGCCTGGGATGAACGAACTTGCCTCATCGGCGGACCAGGCCGGCGAACGTGCCCCCTCGCCTCCTCGGCCTCGGACATGGTCGAGTGGCTGCTCGCGATCATCGCCCTGCTGGTCGTGGCGGGCATCGCCACGCTCGCCCTGTGATGCTCAACCGGCATCGCGCCGCCAAGCACGAGGACGGCTGCACCGTGACCTCCAGGAGCAGCGCCAGGACATCGAGCGCCGGGAGCACCGGATCAGCGAGCGCGAGACCCGGCTCGACGAACGCGTGCGCAACGTCGAGGCCCGCGACCAGGAGCTCAGCGCCTCCGAGGCCGAGCTCGAGAGCCGGCGCGCCGAGCTGCTCGACATCGAGGAGGACCGCCGGCGCACGCTGGAGCAGGTCGCCGGCCTCACCGCCGAGGAGGCCCGACGGCCAGCTGGTCGAGACCATCGAGGCCGACGCCAAGCGCACGGCCGCGATCGCCGCCCGCGACATCGAGCGCGCCGCGCAGGACGAGGCCGACGCGCGTGCCAAGCGGATCCTCGCCACGGTGATCCAGCGCCTGGCCTCGGAGCAGACCACCGAGTCGGTGGTCTCGACCGTCCAGCTCTCCGGTGACGACATGAAGGGCCGGATCATCGGCCGCGAGGGTCGCAACATCCGCTCCTTCGAGCAGGTCACCGGCGTGAACCTGATCGTCGACGACACCCCCGGCGCGGTGCTGCTCAGCTGCTTCGACCCGGTACGCCGGGAGATGGCGCGGCTGAGCCTCGAGGAGCTGGTCGCCGACGGCCGGATCCACCCCACCCGGATCGAGGAGGTCCACGAGCGCTCCGTGCTCGAGGTGGACCGGCTGTGCGTCCGGGCCGGTGAGGACGCGGCCCTCGAGATGGGGATCACCGACCTGCACCCCGAGCTCGTGGCCACGCTCGGGCGACTGAAGTACCGCACGTCGTACGGCCAGAACGTGCTGCGCCACCTCGTGGAGTCCGGGCACGCCGCCGGACTGCTCGCCGACGAGCTCGGCCTCGACCGGGAGCTGTGCGTGCGCGGCGCGTTCCTGCACGACATCGGCAAGGCCCTGACGCACGAGGCCGAGGGGTCCCACGCGATAGTCGGCGCCGAGCTGGCCCGCAAGTACGGCGAGCACGAGGACGTCGTGCACGCCATCGAGGCGCACCACAACGAGGTCGAGCCGCGCACGGTCGAGGCCGTGGTCACCCAGGCCGCGGACGCGATCAGCGGGGGACGCCCCGGCGCTCGGCGCGAGTCGCTCGAGTCCTACATCGAGCGTCTGCACCGGCTCGAGGAGATCGCGCTGACCAAGCCCGGCGTGGACCGGGTGTTCGCGATGCAGGCCGGCCGCGACGTGCGCGTGATGGTGCTGCCCGACGAGGTCGACGACATCGGCGCGCAGGTGCTGGCCCGCGACATCGCCAAGCAGTTCGAGGAGGAGCTGAGCTACCCCGGCCAGATCAAGGTCACCGTGATCCGGGAGTCGCGCGCCACCGAGGTCGCCCGCTGACGCGCCGAGTCGGCGTGAACCGCGCGCGAAGACGGTCGAGTCGGCGTGAACCGCGCCGACCCGCGCCGAGTCGCGCCGTGGACCGCGCCGGGTCCCCGAGTCGGCGTGAACCGCGCACGGAGACGGCCGAGTCGGCGTGAACCGCGCACGGAAGACGGCCGAGTCGGCGCGACGGGACAGCCGAAGGACCGTGTGAAACGGCTGGCGCGGCCAAGTTACCTGCCGGTAATGTATCGGCGGCATGGCGAACGTGATGGACCTGTGGACCCGGGTCACCCGGCTGCCGGCCGGCAAGCGGCTCTTCTCGGTGCTGTTCTCGCAGAAGGCGCCGTACTTCGCGACCGTGCGACCACGGTTCGTCGCGCTGCGACCGAACTACGCGGAGCTACGGATCAAGAAGCGGCGCGCGGGTGCACAACCACATCGGCACGCTGCACGTGATCGCCATCTGCAACGGTCTCGAGGCAGCCATGGGCGCGCTCGCCGAGGTGAGCGTCCCGCGCGCACAGGCGGTGGATCCCCAAGGGCATGGAGGTGGCCTACACCGCGAAGGCCGACCAGCGACATCACCTGCATCGCCGAGACGGACCCGGAGGCCTGGACCGGTGAGGATCCGGACCTGCCAGTGTGCGTGCGAGGGGTCCGCGAGACGACGGCGCCGTCGTCGTCGAGGGTGTCATCCGGCTGTGGGTCACCGACGAGCCGGCAGCGAGGTCGACAGCGGCGCCCCGCTGACCTGCCGTGGGTCGGGTCAGCCCTGCTCGGCGACGTCGGAACCGCGTCCCGCCTCGGCGCCGGTGGTGAGCGTCGGCTTCTTCGTGCCCATGATGCGGTGCTGCACCCAGGTGGCCACGGCGGTCAGGACCAGGTTGGCGAGGATGTACAGCGACGCCACCACGATGACCGTCTGGAACTGGTTGCCGAACTGGGTGTAGATCGCCTTGCCGACCGCGGTCAGACCCGGCGCCACGATGTAGTAGCCGAGGCTGGTGTCCTTCAGGGCCACGACCATCTGGCTGATGATCGCCGGCAGCATGATCTTCACCGCCTGCGGCAGCAGCACGATCGCCATCACCTGGGTCTTGCGCATGCCGATCGCGTACGCCGCCTCGGCCTGGCCGTGCGGGACGGCGTTGATGCCCGCACGGAAGACCTCAGCGAGGACCGAGCCGTTGTACAGGGTCAGGGCGAGCACGACGGACCAGTACGCCCCGAACCCGTCGCCGATGCCGTAGGTGAGGAAGATGAACACCATCAGCAGCAGCACCGGCACGGCTCGGAAGAACTCCACCACGAGCCACGAGGGCCATCGGACCCAGGCATGGTCCGACAGCTTCCCGATGCCGAAGAACAGCCCGAAGACCACCGCGAAGATGATCGACAGGAACGCCATCTGGAGGGTGTTCCACAGGCCGTCGACGAGTAGCGCCTCGATGTAGGCGGGCGTCAGGAAGGGTTCCCACAGGGCGTACTCGAACTGGCCGTGGTCGTACATCCGCCACAGGACGAGGGCGGCGACGAGCGCGAGGCCGACCACCGTGATGATGCTGTAGAGCCGGTGCCGGGCCCGGGTGCGAGGACCGGGGTTGTCGTACAGGACGCTGCTCATCGGGCGATCCTCCAGCGACGCTCCAGCCCGTAGGCCCCGGCCGACATCAGCTCGACGATGATGATGTAGCCGACGGCGAAGACGAGGAAGATCTGCGGCCGGTCGTCGGCGTTGTTGTTGGTGAAGTAGCGCATGCGGGCGGTGGCCTCCATGAGACCGAAGGCCGCCGCGACGGAGGTGTTCTTCGCGAGAGCGATCAGGACGCTGGCGAGTGGCGGTACGACGGCGCGGAACGACTGGGGGAGGACGACATGGCGCATCGACTGCCCGAAAGACATGCCGATCGCACGCGCCGCCTCTGCCTGCCCGAGGTCGACCGAGTTGACGCCGGAGCGCACCGCCTCGGCCACGAACGCGGCGGTGTACAGGCTCAGTGCCACGACACCCTTGATCAGGAACGGGGTACCGACGAACCAGCCGAGCTGGGGGGCTGCGATGAACACGAAGATGAACATCATCAGCAGCGGGGTGTTGCGGACGACGGTGACGTAGGTCGTCGCCGCCTTCCGGGCCACGCCGATCGGGCCGACGCGCATGGCCCCCAGAATCGTGCCGAGCACCAGGGACGCGATGCCCGACAGCACGAGCAGCTGGATCGTCAGCCAGAACGCCTTCAGCACGAGGTCGAAGCTGGACACGACGTCGTCCATGTGCTCACCTCCCTCGTCTGTGTCGTCCCGCGGATGGTCCCGGCGCGGCGGGGGCGCCCGTGCCTGGGGCGCCCCCGCCGTCCTGGGTGGTGTGGTTCAGTCGATCACTGGTTCGCGGAGCAGTCGTCGAGCTCCGGCGGCTCCGGCGTGTCCACGCCGGCCTCGCCGAGCGTGGACTGGAAAGCCTGCTCCCACTGGCCGTTGTCGAACGACTCCTGGATCACGCCCGTGATCCACTCGCACATCTCCGGGGAGTCCTTCGAGTAGCCGACGCCGTAGCGCTCCTCGGAGAACGGGTCGACGACGACCTTCAGCTCGTCGGGGTTCTCCGCGGCGTAGCCGAGGAGGATCGCACCGTCGGTGGTCATCGCGTCGACGGTTCCGTTGAGCACCTGGTCGACGCACTCGGAGTAGGTGTCGAAGCCGCGGGGGTTCGCACCCTCCGCCTCGACGTTGCTGAGCGAGGTGGACCCGGTGACGGAGCAGACCTCCTGCCCCTTGATGTCGTCGAGGCTGTCGATGTCGGAGTCCTGCCGCACCAGCAGCTGCTGGCCGGTGACGTAGTACGGCCCGGCCTGGCCGACCACCTCGCGGCGGTCGTCGGTGATCGAGTACGACGCGATCACCAGGTCGACCTCGCCGGACTGGAGGAACGGCTCCCGGTTGTCCGAGATCGTCTCCTTCCAGTTGATGTCCTCCGGTGCGATGCCCAGGTCGGCGGCGAGGATCTTGCCCATCTCCGGGTCGAAGCCGCGCGGCATGTCGTCTGCTGCGCCCTTGAACCCGATGCCCGGCTGGTCGTACTTCACGCCGATGGTGATCTCGCCGGAGTCGGCGAGCTCGCGCATCTGGGTGCCCTCGTCGAAGTTGTCGGCCGCGTTCTCCGCGACGTCGACGTCGGCGCCTTCGCCATCCCCGCCACCGCTGCCTGCCTCGCCGCAGGCCGCGAGGGCCAGCGACAGACCGGCGGCGGCCAGCACGGCCTTGGTTCTCATCAACCGCATGGTTACCCCTTCTTCGTTGCGGTCGGGGGCATTCCGCGCCCGACCCGTCTGTGGGTGCTGCTGTCAGTGCTTGAGGATCTTGCTGAGGAAGTCCTTGGCACGCTCCGACCGGGGATTGTTGAAGAACTCCTCGGGGGTGTTCTCCTCGACGATCTGGCCGTCCGACATGAAGATCACCCGGTCGGCCGCCGTACGCGCGAAGCCCATCTCGTGGGTCACCACCACCATGGTCATCCCGCGCTGGGCGAGGTCCACCATGACGTCGAGGACCTCCTTGATCATCTCCGGGTCCAGGGCCGAGGTGGGCTCGTCGAAGAGCATCACCTTCGGATCCATCGCCAGGGCCCGGGCGATGGCGACCCGCTGCTGCTGGCCGCCGGAGAGCTGGGCGGGATACTTGTCGGCCTGATGGCCCACCCCGACCCGGTCGAGCAGCTCCTTCGCCCGACGCTCGGCCTCATCCTTCTTCTGCTTGCGGACCCTGGTCGGTCCGAGGGTGACGTTCTCGAGGATCGTCTTGTGCGCGAAGAGGTTGAAGGACTGGAACACCATTCCGACCTCGGCGCGGAGCTTGGCCAGCTCCTTGCCTTCCTCCGGCAGCGGTTGCCCGTCGAGGGCGATGGTGCCCTCCTGGATCGCTTCGAGCCGGTTGATCGCGCGGCACAGAGTCGACTTGCCGGACCCGGAGGGGCCGATGACCACGACCACCTCGCCCCTGTTGATGGTCAGGTTGATGTCCTGCAGGACATGGAGGTCACCGAACCACTTGTCGACGTGGTCGAGCACGACCAGAGGCTGCCCGGTGCCTCCGGAGGGCGCAGGGGAGGATGCTTCCGCGGCGGTCATGGCTGCACGGTAGCGAAGCGGGACTGTGACTGCCTACACAGCCACGGCACAACCCCGTTTCAATACGGTTAAGGCGGGGACTCATCCGGAGTCATCAAGGAAAGGACCAGACGTGGCTCGCAAGAACCCGGTGGGCAAGCTCGCCGAGACAGCGCTCAGCACCTTGAAGGACCCCAAGGCGGCCGCCGGCAAGGTCGTGGACCAGGCCAAGGGCACCGTCGCGGTCGGTCGTACCGTCGTCGAGACCGCCGGTTCCGTGGCAGGTTCGGTCGCCGGGACGGTGGTGGAGAGGGCCACCGGCCGGGGCCGGAAGCCCGAGCCGGTCCGCACACCCGAGCCGACCGAGTCGGCATCGCGGCTGCGGGCGGTCCCGGAGGTGAACGAGCCCGGGCACACCCAGCCCGCCGCAGGCGAGGCCGACTCGCCGAAGAAGCACGGCGACGTCCTTCCCACGCCGTCGGCCACGAGGTCCGCCACGAAGGCGCCCGCCAAGAAGGCCCCCGCCAAGAAGGCGCCTGCCAAGAAGGCCGCCTCCAAGAAGGCCTCTCCGGCGAAGGAGGCTGCGGCGAAGAAGGCCGGGGCCCCGACGCCGACCAGGGTGCCCACGGAGCCCGATGTGGCGGCCAAGAAGGCCGCCGAGGAGGCCCGTGGTTCGCGCTCGGCGCCGGCGAAGAAGGCGCCGGCGAAGAAGGCGCCGGCGAAGAAGGCGCCGGCGAAGAAGGCGCCGGCGAAGAAGGCGCCGGCGAAGAAGACGTCGACCGCCAAGGTGGCCGCCACGCCCGCGGATGTCGCGGAGGCCGTGGAGTCGAACGCCGCGGAGCAGGCCACCACCGGCGCCGCCGCGCCGAGGGCTGCGAAGAAGGCACCCGCGCAGAAGAGCGCCGCGAAGAAGGCCCCCGCCAAGAAGGCGGGCCCGGGCGACAAGCTGCCGGCCAAGAAGGCCGCGGGGGAGACCCCGGGGCAGGCGGCGAAGGCCCCGGCGGCGCGGTCCATGACCAAGAGCGCTGCCGAGGTGGCGGCCGAGGAGGGTGAGGAGGTCACCACGCAGGCAGGTACGACGGCCGCCTCGCCCGGCACGAACCCGGACACGCGGGACACCGACCTCACCCAGCCGGGCACCGAGCCGCTGCTCGATCCCGGGACGGCGAGCTCGACGCTCAGCGAGTCCGAGCAGCTGCGCAAGGCCGCGGAGAAGACTCCCGAGGAGTGAGCCGCTGCGCCCCCGACGAGGCGGCACGCGGAACCGGCCCCCGACCTTTCCGGTCGGGGGCCGTCGCGTGTCCGGACCCCGCGTGTCCGGACCCCGCGTGTCCGGAGGCCGCGTGTCCGGACCCGCCTCCGCGCAGGAGCCGGACCACCCGCGGTGGACCTCGGTATCGTGCCGGGCATGGACATCACAGGTGCAAGCGCAGTCGTCACCGGCGGGGCCTCGGGCATCGGCGCAGCGGCCGTCAGGGCCCTGGCTGCCCGCGGCGCCAAGGTCGTCGTCGCGGACCTGCAGGAGGACCGCGGCCGTGAGGTCGCCGAGGAGGTCGGCGGTCGCTTCGTGAAGGTAGACGTCACCCGGACCGAGGACCTCGTGGCCGCCGTCGACGCGGCCGGCGAGCTGGGGCCGCTGCGGGTGCTGGTCAACTCCGCAGGCATCGGCTGGGCCCAGCGGACCATCGGCCGGGACGGGTCCTACGACTCCGCCCACGACCTGGACGCGTTCAAGAAGGTGGTGGCGATCAACATGTTCGGCACCTTCGACGCGATCCGGCTGGCCGCGACCGCGATCAGCCGGAACGAGCCCCTCGACGAGTCGGGCGAGCGCGGGGCGATCGTGAACCTCGCGTCGGTCGCGGCGTTCGACGGCCAGATCGGCCAGGCCGCCTACTCCGCCTCCAAGGGCGGGGTGGTGGGGATGACCCTCCCGGTCGCCCGGGACCTCTCCGCGGTCGGGATCCGGGTGAACACGATCGCCCCGGGCCTGATCGACACCCCGATCTACGGGGAGGGCGAGGCCAGCGAGCAGTTCAAGGAGAACCTCGAACGCGGTGTGCTCTTCCCCAAGCGCCTCGGGTCTCCCGAGGAGCTCGCCTCGATGGTGGTCGAGGCCGTGACGAACAGCTACCTCAACGCGGAGACGATCCGGGTCGACGGCGGCATCCGGATGCAGCCCAAGTAGCTCCTCGCCGCCCCGTCACCTCCAGGCCTGTCCGGGCGGCGTGTCCCGGTCGGAGTGACGGGTCGGCGGAGGCGGTCGTGGGTTTCTCCCGGGCGAGGGGCCCGCCGTACCCTGGTGGGGCTATGTCGACGAAGACCCCGCGCACCTACGAAGTCCGCACCTACGGCTGCCAGATGAACGTCCACGACTCCGAGCGGCTCACCGGGCTGCTCGAGGACGCCGGGTACGTCCGCTTCGACGGGCAGGCCGACAGCGCCGACGTCGTGGTGTTCAACACCTGTGCGGTGCGGGAGAACGCCGACAACAAGCTCTACGGCAACCTCGGCCACCTCGCTCCGGTCAAGGCCAGGCACCCCGGCATGCAGATCGCCGTCGGCGGCTGCCTGGCGCAGAAGGACCGCGGCGAGATCACCAGGAAGGCGCCGTGGGTGGACGTGGTCTTCGGCACCCACAACATCGGGTCCCTGCCCGTGCTGCTGGAGCGAGCCCGGGTGCAGGAGGAGGCGCAGGTCGAGATCCTCGAGTCGCTCGAGGTGTTCCCCTCCACGCTCCCCACGAAGCGGGAGTCCGCCTACGCCGCCTGGGTGTCGATCTCGGTGGGCTGCAACAACACCTGCACGTTCTGCATCGTCCCGGCCCTGCGCGGCAAGGAGAAGGACCGACGGCCCGGCGAGATCCTCGCCGAGATCGAGGCGCTGGTGGCCGAGGGCGTCACCGAGGTGACCCTGCTGGGGCAGAACGTGAACTCCTACGGTGTGGAGTTCGGTGACCGGCTCGCCTTCGGCAAGCTGCTGCGCGCCTGTGGCGACATCGAGGGGCTGGAGCGGGTCCGGTTCACCAGCCCGCACCCGGCCGCGTTCACCGACGACGTCATCGACGCGATGGCCGAGACGCCCAACGTGATGCCGAGCCTGCACATGCCGCTGCAGTCGGGGTCGGACAAGGTGCTCAAGGACATGCGCCGGTCCTACCGGCAGGAGCGGTTCCTCGGCATCCTCGACCGGGTCCGCGCGAAGATCCCCGACGCCGCGATCACCACCGACATCATCGTCGGCTTCCCCGGCGAGACCGAGGAGGACTTCCTCGAGACGATGAAGGTCGTCGAGCAGGCGCGCTTCTCGGGGGCGTTCACGTTCCAGTACTCCAAGCGCCCCGGCACCCCCGCTGCGGCGCTGGAGGACCAGGTCCCGCGGGAGGTCGTGCAGGACCGCTACGAGCGGCTCGTGGAGCTGGTCAACGACATCGCGTGGGACGAGAACAAGCAGATCGTCGGTCGGACCCTGGAGCTCCTCGTCGCCGAGGGGGAGGGGCGCAAGGACGCCGCCACGCAGCGGATGACCGGCCGGGCCCGGGACAACCGGCTGGTGCACTTCACCGCCGTCGGCGAGGACGGCGGCGAGATCGGCGTACGCCCCGGCGACATGGTCGCGGTGACCGTCACCAAGGCCGCCCCGCACCACCTCGTGTCCGACGCGCCGGTGGTGTCGGTACGGCGGACGCGGGCCGGTGACGCGTGGGAGGCCCGCCACGCGGAGCCGCCGCAGGGAGCCGGCGTGATGCTGGGACTGCCGGCCGTCGGCGTCCCCGACCCGCTCCCGGCGTCGACCGGCGGCTGCTCGCTCTAGCACTCGAGGGCCGCGCCGGCCCGGACCGTCAGAACCCGTGGGTGAGGATCGGCTCCAGCGTGCCGTCGCGCAGCGCCTCGATCACCTGCAGCTCGTGAGGTACGACGGGCGTGGGGAGGTCGTGGAGACCGAACCAGCGCAGGTCCGCACACTTCTCGGTCTCCACGATCCGCGGGTCGCCGGTCCAGGAGGTGGCCATCAGGAAGTAGTCGACCCGTTCGTCGATCGGGTCACCGGTGCTGCGGGTGCGGTGCATCGCGCACAGGGGAGCCAGCTCGACGTCGGTGACACCGAGCTCCTCGACCGCCTCCCGGCGGGCGGCCTCGAACACCGACTCGCCGCGCTCGACGTGGCCGGCCGCCGCACACGCCCAGTGCCCGTCCATGAACCCGGTGTTGCGGCGCAGCTGGAGCAGGATCTCCCCGCCACCGGAGCCTTCCCGCAGGAACAGCACGTAGGACGCCGGCACGACGGCGAATCGGTCGGTCATGCCTGCAGCCTAGGTGTCCGCCGGGGTGCAGGTTCACGCCGACTCGACGGTCCGGGGTGCAGGTTCAGGCCGACTCGACGGGGTCGGGGCGCAGGTTCAGGCCGACTCGGCGGGGGGTCAGGCGCCGTGGGAGTGGCCGGGGTTCTTGTTCCCCAGCTTGTGGGAGGGGACCTCGGCGGTGTTGCTCTCCCCGACGGTGACCCTCGGCGTCCGCTTGTCGGCCGGGTCGGCCTCCCGGTCGGCCTCGGGGTCACGGCCGGGCGCCTCGCGCATCCCCGGGTCGTCGGGGACCGGGACCTGGGTCGGTGCGGAGCCGTGCGTGCTGCCCCGTGCCGTGCCCACGCTGCGGGTGGCGAGGTCGCCGAGCCCGTCGTCGGTGTCGTACTCGTCCGAGGGGCCGGTGCGTTCGCTGCTCACCCCCATGTCGCCCGCCAGGCCGGCCGAGGTGGACGCGTTCGGGTTGCCGGCCTCGACGTCGCTCTCGGTGAGCACCCGGTCGTGCGGCGTCACGTCGGGCTCGCCGGTCACCGGGTCGTAGTCGGTCCCGGTCTCGTCGGACTCGACGTCGCTGTCGGCGTGGTACTCCTCGGCGCTGGTGTCCTCGGGGGACCGGTCGTCGTACATGTCGCGGTTGGTCATCTGCTCCTCCTTGCGGTGGGTGCTACTCGCTGCCGGAGTCGTCCGACGGCTCGCCCTGCGACGTCTGCGCGTTGTCCTCGCCCATGAGCACCTCCCGCGGAGGATCCACGGCGTCCCCGGGCTCGACAACGGGCCTGGTCGGTCGGTCCACCTCCTTCGGCTCACCGGGCATCGCCGGCGTACCGGGACCTCCTGGGAACACCGTGGCCGCGGGCTCGTCGCTGCGCAACGGCCCGCCCGGTGGGCTGGGTGCGTCGATGTCGGAGCGCTGCGGGTTGGGCGGTCCCGACTTCGTCGTACCCGCGTCCTCGGACCCGGTGCCCTCGGGGGTCTCTTCCGATGCTGCCATGCCCGTCGCGTACCCGACAGCCCCTGCCACAAACACGCGGCGACGCCGTCCGGCAGGGCCTCTGGGAGACTGGCGCGCATGTCCTGTCGCCCCGGTCTGCCCCCCGTGGTCGCGGTGGTCGGACCGACCGCCGCGGGCAAGTCCGCGTTGTCCCTGGACCTGGCGGAGGCGCTCGGCGGCGAGATCGTGAACACCGACTCGATGCAGGTCTACCGCGGCATGGACATCGGCACCGCGAAGCTGCCGGTCGACGAGCGGCGCGGCATCCCGCACCACCTGCTCGACCTGCTCGAGGTGACCGAGCCCGCGAGCGTGGCGGAGTTCCAGCGGTCGGCCCGGGAGGTGATCGCCGGCTGCCGTGGGCGCGGCGTGGCTCCCGTCCTCGTCGGCGGGTCCGCGTTGTACACCCGCGCGGTCCTGGACCGCTTCGAGTTCCCCGGCACGGACCCGGCCGTGCGCGCCCGCCTGGAGGAGGAGCTCGCCGCCGTCGGGGCCCAGACGCTGCACCGACGTCTCGCCGAGCTCGACCCGGCCGCCGCGGGACGGATCATCCCCAGCAACGGCCGGCGGGTGGTGCGTGCCCTCGAGGTCATCGAGATCACCGGCCGCCCGTTCAGTGCCTCGCTGCCGGCGCTGGAGTACGCCGTCGACGGGGCCCACCAGGTCGGCGTCGACATCCCGCGCGACGTGCTCGACGAGCGGATCGCGCTACGCGTGGAGCAGATGTGGGAGGCCGGCTTCGTCGAGGAGGTACGACGTCTCGCGGACCGTGGTCTCCGCAAGGGCAGGACCGCGAACCGTGCCCTCGGCTACCAGCAGGTGCTGGCCTTCCTGGACGGGGAGATCACCGAGGCGGAGGCTCAGGAGCAGACGGTGGCCGCCACGCGGCGGTTCGCGCGGCGCCAGGACAGCTGGTTCCGCAAGGACCCGCGGATCACCTGGGTGTCCTGGGACGACCCGGACCGCGTGGCGAGCGCGCTGTCCGCGATCGGGTCCTGACGCCGCCCCGTCACGCCGGGGCGCCGCCGCCGAGGACGATGCGGACGGCCTCGGAGAAGGACCGAGCCTGGAGGTCGACGTCGCCGCTCGGCGGGCGGCCGTCGGGGTTGAGCCAGACCGAGCGCAGACCGAGCTTCGCGGCGCCCGCGATCTCCTGCCGGAGGTCGTCGCCGACCACCCACGCCCCCTCCAGGGAGGCACCGGCCCGCTCGGCGGCCAGCCGGAACACCCGGGGGTCGGGCTTGGCGAACCCCTCGTGCGAGGAGATCACGACCCCGTCGACCAGGGGCAGGATGCCGGCGGAGGCCAGCTTGGCCGGCTGGGCACGCCGGTTGCCGTTGGTGATGACCGCGATCGACCAGCCCGCCCGTCGTACCTCCTCCAGCGACTCGCGGAGCCCGTCCTCGAGCACGTAGCTGCGCGGGAGGGTGCGCTCGTACAACGCGGCCAGACGCGCCACGAGCCGGTGCACCCGGAACCGGGAGACCAGCCACGCCAGCAGCGGCTGCACGAACCGCTGCGACCAGCTCGGCAGGTGCCGTGCCGCCCAGCGGTGCGCGGTCGCGGCGCGGTCGACCAGCGTGTCGTCCATGTCGACGAGCAGCAGCGGCAACGGGCCTCCTCATCCGGCGGGGGGACCGCCGCCGACGGCGGCCCGTCACGAAGCATGGCCTACCCGCGTCGCGAGATACGCCAGGTGGAGGAGGTTCGGCGGGTCCCGCGGCTCCTACCGTGCTGGACATGGGGGCGAACGGAGCGGTGAGGCAGCCGACCGGCAGCGGATGGGAGTCGGCCGTGGCCGCCGCGCGGGACCAGACCCGGGCGCTGGGTGCCGGGGCGCGGTTCATCGACGCGCGGGGAGCGGCCCTCCCGAGCCGCATCCCGGGGTGGCGGGTGCACGAGGTGCTCGTCCACCTGGCGGCGAGCACCGATCGGGTGGCCCGGGCGGTGCGAGAGCCCGGGGCACGGGTGCGGCAGGTGACGCTGGCGGAGTACTGCAGCGTCCCCGCCACCGACGCCGAGGAGACGCGCCGCCGGGCGGTGGAGGACGCGGCGTGCGTGGCCCTCGACCACAGCGGTGCGCTCCTGGCGCAGGCCGCGCGGCGGCTGTGCCGGCAGCTCGACGCCGCGCAGCCGGACAAGATCGTGGTGATGCGCCGGGGGACGCTGCCGCTGGAGGAGCTCCTCGGCCTGCACAGCCTGGAGCTGCTGGGACACGTCGGCGACGTCGCGACCGCCGCCGCGGTGCCGGCCGCACGCCTGTGCGAGGCCCGCGCCCTGCGCCTGGCGGTCCACCTGCTCGGCGGCGGGGGCCTCCCCACTCGGCCGGACGCGTCCGACGAGCCCGTGACGGGGCTCGCCGGCCGGCTGTGCCCCGCCGCCGTCCCCGTCCTGGCCGGGTAGCGCGCGGAGCCCGCGGTCCTCAGGCGGCCTGGCGGCCGACGGCGCGGCGGCCCGCCGGGCGGCCTCGGTCGCGCGGGCCCGTCGACGAGCAGCGGCGTGAGGGTTCCCACCGGAGTGTTGGCGGTGGTAAGTAAAGAGTTCCAACGATCTCGGGAGGAAGCATGACGAGCTCGACGAGTCGTCGTCTGCTCGCCTCGGTGGCCGCCGCAGCACTCGGCGTCACCGCGGCAGCGCTCGGCGCCCAGGCGCCCGCCACGGCGGACGACGACCACTACACGGACAAGGTCCCCACCAGTGTCGGTCACGGGGGAGCCGTCGCGTCGGTGGACCCGGAGGCCACCAGGATCGGTCTGCAGGTGCTGGCGGACGGCGGGAACGCAGTCGACGCCGCCGTCGCCACCGCGGCAGCACTAGGCGTCACCGAGCCGTACAGCGCCGGTCTCGGCGGCGGCGGCTACTTCGTGTACTACGAGGCACGGACCGGCAAGGTCCGCACCATCGACGGCCGGGAGACCGCACCGAAGGCGATGCCGCACGACGCGTTCATCGACCCCGACACCGGGGACCCGTACGACTTCTTCCCCGAGATGGTCACCAGCGGGGTCTCGGTCGGGGTGCCCGGGACCGGTGAGACCTGGGAGAAGGCGCTGCGACGCTGGGGCACCTACTCGCTGCGCGACGCCCTCGCACCGGCCGCCGACCTCGCCGAGCACGGGTTCGTGGTCGACGAGACCTTCCGCGAGCAGACCCTGGACAACCAGGAGCGGTTCGAGGCCTTCACCACCACGCCCGAGCTCTTCCTGCCCGGCGGCGAGGCCCCGGCGGTCGGGTCGGTGTTCCGCAACCCCGACCTCGCCGAGACCTACCGGCTCGTCATGCGCCGCGGCATGAAGGCCTTCTACCACGGCCCGGTCGCCCGCGACATCGTGCGCGCCGTCCAGAACCCGCCGACGAGCGAGGACACCGACCTGCCGGTGATGCCTGGCTACATGACCCGGCAGGACCTGGCGCGTTACAACGCCTTCTTCCAGAAGCCCACCCACGTCGACTACCGCGGGTACGACGTCTACGGCATGGGTCCGTCGTCGTCCGGCGGCTCGACCGTCGGTGAGGCGCTGAACATCATGGAGCAGTTCGACCTCTCGGGCATGCCCCTGGAGCAGGCGCTGCACCACTACCTGGAGTCCACGGCGCTGGCGTTCGCCGACCGGGGCGCCTACCTCGGGGACCGGCGGTTCGTGAAGGTGCCGCTGAAGGACCTGCTCTCGGACCGGTTCGCCAAGGAACGTGCCTGCGAGATCGATCCGGACCAGGCCATGCCGAAGCCGGCCGACCCCGGCGACGTCGACGACTACGACGGGCGCTGTGGCTCCGAGAGCAGCACGACGGGCAACGGTCACGACCCGGAGAACGTCGAGACCACGAACCTCACGGTCGTCGACCGCTGGGGCAACGTCGTGGAGTACACCCTCACCATCGAGCAGACCGGCGGCTCCGGCCTGCTGGTGCCCGGCCGCGGCTTCCTCCTCAACAACGAGCTGACCGACTTCTCCTGGGTGTGGAAGCCCGGCGACCCGAACCGGATCGAGGGCGGCAAGCGGCCGCGGTCGTCGATGTCGCCGACCATCGTGCTGGAGGACGGGGAACCGTTCCTGGCGCTCGGCACCCCCGGCGGCTCGACCATCATCACCACGGTGACGCAGATGATCGTGAACCGGATCGACCTGGGGATGAGCGTCGAGGAGGCGATCGCCGCCCCGCGCGCCGCCCAGCGCAACACGAGCCAGGTGTACGCGGAGCCGGAGTTCATCGAGACGTACGGCGACGTGCTGAGCAGCGACTACGGCCACGACTTCTACATGGCCGGTGACTCGTTCACCAGCAACCCCGAGATCGGGGCCGCCACCGCGGTCGAGATCGGTCCGGACGGGCTGCTGACCGCGGTCGCGGAGCCGGTACGCCGAGGCGGTGGCTCAGCCCTGGTGCTGCACCCGCAGGAGTAGCCCGCCACGTCGCAGCCGGGCTCCTTCACGGCCGTCCGGTCGGCACCACTGCGCCTGCGGGCCGGGGTGCCGACCGGCGCGGCGGCCCGCAGGCGCGCCGGCCGACGGCGCGGCTGTCGCCCGGCCGCCGGGTGCCGTCGCTCAGGCCACCGCCGCCCGGTGCGGCACGCCGGTGTTGTCGAGCACCTCGAGCAGGAACACCGCGGCGTCGCAGCGGGTGCAGCAGTACTCGCACCCGTCGACCGCGCAGCCGTCCTCGACCGGCACGAACAGACCCTCGTCGCCGCACTCGACGCAGTGGGCGACGACGCCGGCAAGCATCAGGGTCTCCGATGAGTTCTCCATGACCCTCACGGTAGACAGCGCCGCCGACGGTTTCGTGGCCGACGCGCCCGCTACGCTGCAGTCGTGACGCAGTCCGGCACGTTCCCGTTCGTGAAGGGTCACGGCACCGAGAACGACTTCGTGCTCCTGCCGGACCCCGACGGCAGCGTGCACGGCGACCTGCCCGCCGACCTCGTCGCCGCGCTGTGCGACCGGCACGCGGGCCTCGGCGGCGACGGGGTGATGCGGGTGGTCCGCTGCGAGGCGTACGACGACCCGGCGGCCGTCGCGGCGCGCGGCGAGGCGGAGTGGTTCATGGACTACCGCAACTCCGACGGGTCGATGTCGGAGATGTGCGGCAACGGCGTGCGGGTCTTCGCCCGCTACCTCGCCGACCACGAGGGCGTCGACACCGTGCGTCCGCTGCCGATCGGCACCCGGGCCGGGGTCAGGACCGTGCTCTTCCAGCCCGACGGTCGGATCACCGTCGACATGGGGCGGCCCCAGCCGCTCGGACCCACCTCGGTGAGCGTCGGCGACCGGTCGTGGCCGGCGGCCAACATCGGCATGGGCAACCCGCACGCGGTCGCGTTCGTCGACTCCCTCGCCGAGGCCGGACCGCTGGTGGAGAGCCCGGTCTACGACCCGGGCGCCTACCCGGAGGGGGTCAACGTGGAGTTCGTCGTCCGCCGGGGGGAGCGGCACGTCGCGATGCGGGTGCACGAGCGCGGATCGGGGGAGACCCGCTCCTGCGGCACGGGCGCCTGCGCGGTGATGGTCGCCGCCGCCCTCGCCGACGGCGCGGGCCGCGGTTCGACGTACCGGGTCGACGTCCCCGGCGGGGAGCTGAGCGTGACCTGGACCGAGACCGACCGGATGCTGCTGACCGGCCCCGCGGTGCTCGTGGCGTCGGGGCAGGTGTGGAAATCGTTCGCAGAGGGCACCTGAGCCGTGCCAGCATCGAGCCCTGGCGAGCGGAAGATATCCGCCCGCGTCGATGTTCTACCCGGTGGATATGACTGAATCTCAGAAGGCTCACGCAGCCACCCAGGAAGCCGCCCCCGAGGCGGACCCCATCCGTCCCGTCGACGAGCCCGTCGGCGACTTCGACCTGAGCGAGGAGCTCGCCGCGACCGAGGGCTGGGAGGCCGACGACGGCGTCGAGTCCGGCTACGCCGAGGCGGACCCGGAGGAGAGCGTCGGCGAGATGGACCTCGCCGAGCGCCACGCGCTGCGCCGCGTCGCCGGCCTGTCCACCGAGCTCGAGGACATCACCGAGGTCGAGTACCGACAGCTCCGTCTCGAGCGGGTCGTGCTCGTCGGGGTGTGGACCGAGGGGTCGGTCCAGGACGCCGAGAACTCCCTCGCCGAGCTCGCCCTGCTCGCCGAGACCGCGGGCTCCCAGGTCCTCGACGCGATCTTCCAGCGCCGGCAGAAGCCCGACCCCGCTACCTTCATCGGCCGCGGCAAGGTCGACGGGCTGCGCGAGATCGTGCAGGCCAGCGGCGCCGACACCGTGATCTGCGACGGCGAGCTCGCTCCCTCGCAGCTGAGGAACCTCGAGGACCGGGTCAAGGTGAAGGTCGTGGACCGCACCGCGCTGATCCTCGACATCTTCGCCCAGCACGCGAAGTCCCGCGAGGGCCAGGCCCAGGTCGAGCTCGCCCAGCTGAACTACATGAAGCAGCGGCTGCGTGGTTGGGGCGGCAACCTGTCCCGCCAGGCCGGTGGCCGTGTCGGTTCGCAGGGCGGCGGTATCGGTGGCCGTGGTCCGGGCGAGACCAAGATCGAGACCGACCGGCGCCGGATCAACACGAAGATCGCCAAGCTCCGCCGCGAGCTCAAGCACATGGCGACGACCCGGGACACCAAGCGGTCCGAGCGCAAGCGCAACGAGATCCCGTCGGTGGCGATCGCCGGCTACACCAACGCCGGCAAGTCCTCGCTGCTGAACCGGCTGACCGACGCCGGGGTGCTGGTGGAGGACGCGCTGTTCGCCACGCTGGATCCGACGACGCGTCGTACGACGACCGCCGACGGCCGGGTCTACACCATGTCCGACACCGTCGGCTTCGTCCGGCACCTGCCGCACCAGCTCGTCGAGGCGTTCCGGTCCACGCTGGAGGAGGTCGCCGACTCCGACCTGGTCCTGCACGTCGTGGACGGCTCGCACCCCGACCCCGAGGGGCAGATCGCCGCGGTCCGGGAGGTGTTCGCCGAGATCGGTGCCGACAAGGTGCCCGAGCTGGTCGTGATCAACAAGGCCGACGCAGCCGACCCGATGGTGCTCGCCCGGCTCCGCCAGCGCGAGCCGCACTCGGTGGTGGTCTCGGCCAGGACCGGGGAGGGCGTCGCCGAGGCGCTCGCCGCGGTCGAGGCCGACCTGCCGCGGCCGGGGATCGCCTTCGAGGCGCTGCTGCCCTACGACCGCGGGGACCTGCTGAACCGGATCCACGAGCACGGCGAGGTCGAGTCGATCGAGCACACCGGCGAGGGGACCGTGGTCCACGGCCGGGTGCACGCCGGTCTCGCGGGCGAGCTCGAGCCCTACCTCACCGGGTCCCTGGCGCGCTGACCCGACGCGGCCGTGCCGGCCTGCCCGGTCGCGCCGCCTGCCCGGTTCGCCGGCGCCGAGCCTCAGCCGGAGGCGGGCGCGACCGCGGGCTTCGGGGCGTCGGCCGTGCTGCGCTGGGTCGGGATGGCCGCGACCGCGGCGGGGCGCAGCCGGCGTGCGAACTCTTCCTGCGCCCGGGCGGCCTTGACCGCGCGGCCGGCGAGGAGCCTCGCCTGTAGAGCTGTCATGACCCTCAAACCCCCGTCCGTTGGATCCTTCCACTTGTCACGGTAGGGCTCCGGCGGGGGTTTGGGAACGCCCGGTCCTCGCATGTCCACCGGAATGGGGAAGTTTTATCCGGACACAACCACTCTTTACCGTCCGGTCCAGACGACTAGTGCGTCCGGCGCAGGCCAGCACGATCGGGACGGGTCGCCCGGACCGTGAGCGGATGGCCCGTTCGGGCGGCGACGCGGGTCGGCCCCGGCCGGAGCGTCGATCACATAACGAACGGAGGCTCCGCGGCGGGGTCTCGTACGGGTCGCTGAGTGCATAGGGGACGATAGGGATCATGTCTCGTGCTGCACTGACGCGCCTCGTGCTGGCGCTGCTGATCCTCGGCGGTTCGGTCGCCGTCGCGCTCACCCAGGAGCCCCGGCTCGGGCTCGACCTTCGTGGCGGGGTCCAGATGGTCGTGGAGACCCAGGACTCCGAGACCGTGCAGGCCGACGCCGAGGCGACCAAGCGGACGCTGGAGGTGCTCCGCGGCCGCGTCGACGCCCTCGGTGTGGCCGAGCCGACGCTGGTGCAGTCGGGGGACAACCGGATCATCGTCGAGCTGCCCGACCTCGAGGACCCCCGTGAGGCCGAGCGGGTGATCGGGCAGACCGCGCAGCTGAGCTTCCATCCGGTGGTCGACGTTGCCGGACCGAACCAGAAGCCCGAGGACGGGCAGCGCATCCTGCAGGACGAGAGCGGCCAGCGGCTGGTGCTCGGACCGGTGGCCGTGCCCGGCGACCTGGTCTCCGGCTCCGACCCCGGCAACGACCCGTCGCAGGGGACGGGCTGGTACGTCACCGTCGACTTCCGCGGCTCCGAGGGGCGCACCGCCTGGCGGAACCTCACCGCCGAGGCGGCCTGTGCGCCGATGGGGTCCCCCCAGCGCCGGATCGCGATCGTGCTGGACCGGGACATCATCTCCTCACCCGAGGTCGTCTCGGAGATCCAGTGCGGCGTCGGCATGCCCGGCGGATCGACCCAGATCACCGGCAACTTCACCGCCGAGGAGGCCCGGAACCTGGCCATCCTCATCGAGGGCGGCGCGCTGCCGGTGCCGGTGAAGATCATCGAGCAGCGGCTGGTCGGCCCCACGCTCGGTGCCGACGCCATCGACGCCTCCATGAAGGCCGGCGTCATCGGCCTGATCATCACCGGCCTGTTCATCGCGATCGTCTACCGGCTGATGGGCGTGCTCGCGACGTTCGCCCTGGCGACGTACGCCCTGATCTCCTTCGCCGCGCTGACCGCGCTGGGAGCCACGCTGACGCTGCCCGGCCTCGCCGGCTTCGTGCTCGCGATCGGCATGGCCATCGATGCCAACGTGCTCATCTTCGAACGCGCCCGGGAGGAGTACTCCGCCTCGGAGAAGGGCGGGCTCGTCGGCGCGCTGACCACCGGCTTCAACAAGGCGTGGTCGGCGATCATCGACTCCAACGTGACCACGCTGCTCGCCGCGGGGCTGCTGTTCTTCCTGGCCTCCGGACCGGTCCGCGGCTTCGGTGTCACGCTCTCCATCGGTGTGATGGCCTCGATGATCTCCGCGCTGATCATCGCGCGGGTGCTCACCGAGCAGGCGGCGCGCTCCGGCTGGCTGAAGAAGCACCCGAAGGCCAGCGGCATCGCCGGCACCGGCCCGGTGCGCGAGTGGCTGCGGCGCAAGAACCCCGACATCATGAGCCGTTCGAAGCTGTGGCTGGGCATCTCCGCCGGAGCGCTCGTGCTCGCCTTCGTCGGGATCTTCGTCAACGGGCTGAACCTCGGTGTGGAGTTCACCGGCGGCCGGCTCATGCAGTACTCGACCGCCCAGCAGGTGGACATCGACGAGGCGCGCGCGGCGGTGTCGGATGCCGGGTTCCCGAACGCCGTCGTGCAGGACGCAGACCGCGGCCAGATCGCGGTGCGCACGGGCAACATCAGCACCCAGCAGCAGATGGAGATCCGCGACGCGATCGCGCAGGTGGCCGGCGGTGCCGACACCGAGCGCGACGAGCTGATCGGTCCCAGTCTGGGCAACGAGCTGAGACAGAAGGCGCTGATCGCCTTCGGCATCGCGCTGCTGGTGCAGATGCTCTACCTCGCGATCCGGTTCAAGTGGACCATCGGCTCCGCCGCGGTGCTCGCGATGTTCCACGACGTGATCATCGTGGTGGGCGTCTTCGCCTGGCTCGGCAAGCCGATCGACGGCATCTTCCTCGCCGCGGCGCTGACCATCATCGGTCTGTCGGTGAACGACTCGGTCGTCGTCTTCGACCGGATCCGAGAACAGTGGCGGGCGACCCCCGACCGGGACATGGCGAGGGTGGCCAACCAGGCGGCGATCGACACGATGCCGCGGACCGTGAACACCGGCCTCGGCGCGATGTTCATCCTCGCGGCGCTGGCGGTGCTCGGCGGGGACTCGCTGCGTGACTTCGCGATCGCGCTGCTGCTCGGTCTGGCCATCGGTACCTACTCGTCGGTGTTCACCGCGACCCCGATCTCGCTGTTGATGCACAAGAAGTGGCCGCTGCCGAAGGCCGAGGCCAAGCCCAAGCGCACCCAGCGTGACCCGAGCGACTCCGGCGCCGTCGTCTGACCCCGACCCCCGCGTGACGCGGGGTTATGGACGCAGAACACGGGTCACAACCCTGGGGAAGCGTCCACAACCCCGCGGAAGTCGGGGCGACGGCTGGGCTGCGCGGGGCGCGGGGCTGTGGAGAGGTTCGGCGGGTGTCGGTGCGAACGGTTAGGGTTCTGCGGTGCCTGAGACCTCCCCGACCGTGAAGCAGGTCCTCGCCGGGGCCGTGCAGGCGCTCGGCGGTCAGGAGCGTCCCGGCCAGATCCAGATGGCCGAGGCGGTCGGTCGTGCGCTGTCCACCGGGGAGCACCTGCTGGTCCAGGCGGGCACCGGCACCGGCAAGTCGCTCGGCTACCTGGTGCCCTCCCTGCTCCACGACCGACGGGTGGTGGTCGCCACGGCCACCCTGGCCCTGCAGCACCAGCTGGTGGAGCGCGACATCCCGGCGCTGCTGGAGGCGGTCGGCGGCGACCACGGGTCGCTGGGGGAGAAGGCGACGTACGCCGTCCTCAAGGGCCGCTCCAACTACGCCTGCCTGCACCGGATCCGGGAGGGGGTCCCCGACGACCAGGGCACGCTGGTCGACGTCCCGGAAGGCTCCATGGGCGCGGAGGTCCTCGCGCTGCGGGAGTGGGCCGAGGAGGAGTCCGAGCGGCTCGGCGCCGGCGACCGCGACTCCGCACCCAAGCACACCGACCGGGTCTGGCGGCAGGTCTCGGTCAACCACCGGGAGTGCCTCGGCGCGACCAGGTGCCCCTACGCCGACGAGTGCTTCGCCGAGCGCGCCAAGGAGAAGGCGGCGCACTCGCAACTGATCGTCACCAACCACTCCCTGCTCGCGATCGACGCGATCGAGGGGGTGCCGATGATCCCCGAGTACGACGCCGTGGTGATCGACGAGGCACACGAGCTGTCGGCCCGCGTGACCCAGGCCGCCACCGACGAGCTGTCCGTTCCGGAGGTCGAGCGGGCCGCGCGCCGCTCCCAGAAGCACGTCGACGGCCCGGAGGCCGACGAGCTCGCCGACGCCGCCGACGCCCTGCGCGACGCCCTCGACGACACCGGCCCGGGTCGGCTCGACCGGCTGCCGGTGGCGCTGTCCGACGCGCTCGACCTGGTCCGCGACGCGGCGCGGGCGTTGGTGTCGGCCTTCCCCAAGGAGCAGGCCGGGGCCGGCCAGGGCGACGCAGACGCCGGGCGCACGCAGGCGCGTGGCTGGGTGCAGGAGATCTTCAAGACCGCCGAGCGGATGGCGGCCAACCTCGAGTCAGACGTGCTCTGGGTCAGCGACCGTGACCCCGCGCGCGGTGGTGCCCGGCTGCACGTCGCCCCGCTGCAGGTGTGGGGACCGCTGCGCGACCGGCTGCTGCACGACAAGACCGTCGTGTTCACCTCGGCGACGCTGATGCTCGGCGGCGACTTCAACGCCGTGGCCACCAGCATCGGCCTCAAGCCGGGCGAGCGGGTGGACCACTCCATCGACGGGCCCGCGGTCACGAGGACCGGCTCCGCCGCGACCGCCGATGCGGCCGCCGATGCGGCCGCCGGCGCGGCCGTCGACCCGGCCGCCGACGCGGTGGAGCCGGAGGCCGCGGCCCCGGATCCGGGCGACGACACCCTGCCGTGGCGGGGCATCGACGTGGGCTCGCCGTTCGACTACCGCAGGCAGGGCATCCTCTACGTCGCCCGACACCTGCCCCCGCCGGGCCGCGACGGGCTCGGGGTGCAGCAGCTCGACGAGATCGCCGACCTCGTCGACGCCGCCGACGGGCGCACGCTCGGGCTGTTCTCCAGCCGCCGGGCGGCCGACGCCGCCGCCGAGGCCCTGCGCGAACGCCTGCCCCACCTGACCGTCCTGGCCCAGGGCGAGGCGCAGCTGCCCGAGCTGGCGAGGCTGTTCGTCGAGGATCCGCACGCCTGCCTGTTCGGCACGCTCAGCCTGTGGCAGGGCCTCGACGTGCCCGGCGACACCTGCCAGCTGGTCCTCATCGACCGGATCCCGTTCCCGCGCCCCGACGACCCGCTGATGTCCGCGCGGGCACTGGCCGCCGACCGGGCCGGAGGCAACGGGTTCATGGCCGTGTCGGCCACGCATGCCGCGCTGCTGCTGGCCCAGGGCGCCGGCCGGCTGATCCGTACGACGTCCGACCGGGGTGTCGTGGCGATCCTCGACCCTCGGCTGGTCACCAAGCGGTACGGCGCGTTTCTGCGGGCCTCCCTGCCGCCGATGTGGCCGACCACGGACCGGGCGGTGGTGCTGCAGGCGCTGGCGCGGCTGTCGGCGGGTGCTTCCACCGGCCCGGCATCCACCGGCGCGGCATCCACCGGCGCGGCGGCGCAGGCCGGCTGAGCCGGTTCGGCCGGCAGTCGACGAAAAGCACCCCCTTCGACCTGTTGCGGGAGCCTTTCGTCGAGAATGGGCCGTTGGGCGCGAGGCAGGACCCGGGCGCCTGGCGCAGGACGGGCGCAGGGCTGGCGCAGGATGGGCGCGGCGCCGGCCGAGCCCCGCCCCGTCAGCCGTCGTGGCCGGCGCAGCTCGCCGCCCGGTCGACCGGCGCGTTGTCGAACCCGACCGGAGGCAGCGGCAGCGACTGGGCGGGGTTGTGCTCGCGCAGGGCGACGACGGCCACGGGGGTGTTGCCCCCGGCCTGGTAGGGCGCGGCGCAGGAGTCGGCGGGCAGCGCCACGTGGTGGAAGGCCGCGGCGGGGCCGGCTCCGGCGAGGCCCACGGCGGCGGCGGCGATCGTCGTACCGACCGCGATGCGGAGTGCGGACATGTCGTTCCTCCTCGACGTCAAGGGACCTGACGGACCCGAACACGTGCCGGACGGGCGTGCGGTTCGGGCCGGCCGCTGGCGGTCCAGACCGGCCGGGTGCACAGTGAACCGAGTCGGCCCCGTGCCCGTGTGCGGGGCAGGAGGTCGCCGGTGCCCGACAGCCAGGACCAGCTGATGCGCGAGCTGCACGACGAGCATGCCTCGGCGCTGTGGTGGTTCTGCGTGCGGTTGACCGGCCGGGACCAGGCGCGTGCCCAGGACGTGTGCCAGGAGACCTTGCTCCGGGCGTGGGAGCACCCCGACGTGCTCGCCCGCTCGCCCCAGCAGGTCCGCGGCTGGTTGTTCACGGTCGCCAGGAACCTCGTGATCGACGACTGGCGCTCGGCCCGGGCCAACCGGGAGACGGTGACCGACCACGTCCCCGAGAACGTGGCGGGACGCGAGGAGGTCGACCGTCTCCTGGACTCGTGGGTGATGACGGAGGCGGTGGCGCGGCTGTCGCCGGAGCACCGCAGCGTGCTGTACGAGTGCTATTACCAGGGCCGGTCGGTCGCGGAGGCCGCGCGCCGGCTCGGTGTGCCCGAGGGCACGGTGAAGTCCCGCACCCACTACGCGCTGCGGGCCCTGCGCCTGACGCTGGAGGAGATGGGGGTGTCCGGATGAACCACGAGCAGCTCGCCCACCTCGACGCGGCCTACGTGCTGGGTGCCCTCGACCCCGAGGACCGGCGGGCGTTCGAGGAGCACCTGGCCTCCTGCGGCGCCTGCGCGCACGCGGTCCGGGAGATCGAGCCGATGCCGCAGCTGCTGTCCAGGGTCGACGAGGCCGCCTTCGCGCCCGCCGAGGAGGGCACCCCGGTGCCGGAGACGCTGCTGCCCGCCCTGCTGCGCGAGGTCCGCGGCCGGCAGCGGCGCCGTCGCCGGTGGGCGGTCGCCGCGGCCGCAGCGGTGCTCGCCGTCGCTGCCGGTACGGCGGTCGCCTGGACCGCCCGGCCGCAGGACGCCCCGGTCGCCGTGGCCCCCGCCGCGGTGCCGATGGAACAGGTCGGCCAGGAGGTCGTTACCGCGTCGCTGGCGATGGAGGAGGTGCCGTGGGGGACCCGGCTGGTGCTCACCTGCACCTACGAGACCACGGCCGCCGGGTACCGCGACGCCCCGCCACCGGCGTACACCATGGCGGTCCGGACCCGTGAGGGCCGCTGGGAGCAGGTGGCGACCTGGCGCGCCGTGCCGGGCCGGACGGTGACCGTGACCGGGGCGACCGCGGCCGACCGCGGCGAGATCACCGAGGTCCAGGTGCGGTCGAGCTCGGGACGTCCGCTGCTCGAGCTCGACTCCTGACCCGGGACTCCGAGGCGATCGCCGCGGTGCCGGCGACCACCGCGAGGGCCTCGGAGACGGCGGCGACCCAGACGGGTACGCCCACCCAGCGTTCGTTGACCCCGAAGAGGCCCACGGTCGTCGAGAGGACGAAGGCGCCCAGCGTGGCGGCCCCGAACCCCACCGAGGCCAGCAGCGGCAGCCAGTGCCGCCACACCACGACGGTGACCGCGAGGACCCCGCCGGCCACCGCGTTGAGCAGGAACAGCGGTCCGACGACGTCGATCGCGGCGAACCCGTCGAACCAGAGCTGGAGGTGGACGGCTGCGGAGACGAGCACGGCGACGGCGGTGGTCCAGCGAAGCATCATGGCTCCTCCTCGAAGGGTCGGTCTGTCGATGCCGTGAGAACGATCGGCGGGCGTCGTTGGTTCGATCGCGGCCGGCGACCGGGGGTGAACCGATCCCCGCGCTGGTTCGTCCTCTCGGGTGACAGTCGTCCGAGGCGAGCAGGAGGTCGCCATGAACCAGCCGCAGCTGCCGCAGCAGCGGGTCACCCGCAGGACCGCACTCGTCTCCGCGGCGGGGCTGGGCATCGGCGTCCCGGTGCTCACCGCCTGCGGCGGAGGAGGCGGCGCGGACGAGGCTGGAAGCGGGTACGGCGCGCCCACCGCCGCCGCGTCCTCCGGTACGGCGGACGTGGCCTCCGACGGCGCAGAGCCGACGGCCGCTACGGACGGTGGCCGGGAGCTGGCGCGTCTCGAGGACGTGCCGGTCGGCGGAGCCGTCGCGGCGCAGGACGCGGCCGGGGAGCCGGTGATCGTGGCGCGGCCACGGGCCGACGAGGTGGTGGCGTTCTCGGCGATCTGCACGCACCGCGGGTGCACCGTCGCCGCCGACGACGGGGTGCTGCGGTGCCCCTGCCACGGCTCGACGTTCGACCCCGCGACCGGCGAGAACACCGGTGGGCCGGCGCCGCGGCCGCTGCCGGGCGTGCGGGTGTCGGTGGTGGACGGCGCGGTGCTCGAGGGCTGAACCGGCCTCGCGTGCCTCCGCCACCGCCGTTACTGGTCCACCGCTCTGGACGATTACGGTCAGGCCATCGACGTGGGCACATCCGAGCCGTTGTGGAGTGCGGCACAGCCGGTGTCGTGCCACCGTGGCTGGGCACAGAGAGGCCGAGCGACCCAGGGGAGGGACCGTGCGACGAGCGATCCGGGGAGCCGCGGCCGCCGCGGTGGTGCTGGTGCTGGGCGGCTGCGTGCAGGTCACCACCACCGCGCCGGAGCCGCGACCGCCGAGCGGCAGCGCGGGCACCACCGCGCCCGGCGGAAGCCGGGCCAGCGGTGCGCAGGGCGGTGACGGGTACCGCTTCATGCACACCCGGGACAACGGCGCACCGGTCCGGTGGAGCACCTGCGAGCCGATCCAGTACGTCGTCCGCCCCGCCAACGAGCTCGACGGCGCCCGGGAGCTGCTGCGGGACAGCGTCGACCGGGTCTCCGAGGTGACCGGGCTGGAGTTCTCCTTCGCCGGCACCACGCGCGAGGGGCCGAGCCAGAAGCGGCAGCCCTACCAGCCGAAGCGGTACGGCGACGGCTGGGCGCCGGTCCTCGTCACCTACTCCGACCCCGACGAGTACCCCCGGCTCGAGGGCGGCGCCGCCGGGTACGCCGGACCGACCTACGTGCAGCAGGGCGGGGCGGCACCGAGGTACGTCAGCGGCATGGTCGTCCTCGACGCCGAGCAGCTGTCGTCGATGAGCGAGGAGGCGGTGCAGGGCGTGATGCTGCACGAGCTGTCCCACGTCGTCGGGCTCGCGCACATCCGGGACCGCGGGCAGCTGATGAACCCGGTGCAGTACGGCCGCGGCGTCACCGACCTCCAGGACGGCGACCTCGCCGGGCTTCGGGAGCTCGGCAAGAGCGAGTGCTACGACCCGATCGAGCCGCGCCGGTTCTCCCGCTGAGCGCGCTCCTTCCGCCGGACGGAGCCGTGGGAACCGGATCGTGCGCGGCTGCGTCTCACCGGCACCACGCACAGAGGAGACGTTCATGACCCGTCCGGCCCCTGCTCGACTGCTCGCCGGCGTCGCCCTCGCCGGGACGCTGGCCCTCGCCGGCTGCGCCGGTGACACCGGGGCCGGTGCCGGGGACGGACCGGACCTCGCGTCGGACGGCGCGGACGGGACCGGTGGCGCGGGCGGGACCGGTGGCGCGGGCGGGACCGGTGGCGCCGACGGGGCCGCCGGCGGGGCTGCCTCCTGCGTCGCCGGCCTCACCTACCAGGGCACCTTCTACCTCCAGGTCGACGGCGGCCCGGTCGAGGCAGGAGAGCCGCTCGAGGACGCCGAGGTGCCGCCGTGCGACGACACCGGCGGCGCCGAGCAGGGCCCGCTGCCGATCGACGCCGCCGCGATCGCGGGTGTCGAGCCGGCGTACGCCGTGGTCGCCGAGACCGGTGCAGGGCCGATGGTCTACGTCGCCGAGGACTACGCACCCGGACTCCGGGACGCCGAGCCGCTGCCGGCCGACGTGGCTGCGACGTTGGGCCTGGGCTGAGCCGGGTCGCACCGCGCTTTCAGCCTCGTTGTCGACGAGGCGCACCGGTTCCGGCGCCCCGGCCGCAGGGCTGCCCGGCCCGCGGTCACAGCCGGGAGCGCCCGTCGTACCCGCCGCGCGGCCGCAGTCCGAACAGCCGGCCCACCGTCGGTGCCACGTCGACGGCCGCCGCGGCCGCGCTGGCGGTGCCCCGGCCGACCAGCCGGTGGCCACCGCCGATGAAGAACGGGGTCGGCCGGGTGGCCGGGCCGCGGTGCGCTGTTGTCCCGGCTGGGAGGATGGCGGCATGGGAAACCTGTACGTGGTCAGCGACGTCCACGGCTACCTCGACGACCTGGTCCAGGGCCTCGAGGACGTCGAGTTCTCGGCCGAGGACGAGCTGTGGGTGCTCGGCGACCTGCTCGACCGCGGCCCCGACGGGATCGGGGTCATCGACCACGTGCGCTCCCTGCAGGCGGAGGCACCGGGGCAGGTCCACGCGCTGATGGGCAACCACGAGATCCTCGCCCTGGGCAAGCGCCGCTTCCCCGGCTCCCGGTTCGACGCGTCCTGGCGGGCCAACGGTGGCCAGCGTCGGGACCAGGAGGCACTCACCGACGCGGACGAGGAGTGGCTCGCGACGCTGCCGCCGATGGCCCGCGTCGGGGACTACCTGTTCCTGCACTCCGACACCACCGAGTACGTCCGGTGGGGACACAGCACCGACGAGGTCAACGAGACGGTCCGCTCCGCGCTCGCCGACCCCGCCGACTTCGACGCGCACTGGGAGGTGTGGCAGCACCTGACCAGCCGGCACGCCTTCGGCCGGGCCGACGGCCACGAGGTCGCCCAGCAGTTCCTCGGCACCTTCGGCGGTGAGCTGGTGGTGCACGGGCACAGCATCATCGGCACGCTGCTCGACATCCCCTCCTACGAGGTGGAGGAGCCGTTGCTCTACGCCGACGGGTTCGTGCTCGACGTCGACGGCGGTCGGTACGACGACGGCCCGCTGTTCATCGTCGAGCTGGGGTGACGGAACGGCGGCCGGCCCGCGTGGGCACCGGCCGCCGTCGACGTCGTACCGGCGAGGGAGGCGTCAGACCCGACGCAGGACCGCGGTGACCTTGCCGAGGATCGTCGCGTTCGTCCCGTCGATGGGCTCGTAGGCGTCGTTGTGGGGGAGCAGCCAGACCTTGCCGTCCTTGCGCTGGAAGGTCTTCACCGTGGCCTCACCGTCGATCATCGCTGCGACGATCTCGCCGTTCTCGGCGGTCGGCTGCTGGCGCACCACGACGTGGTCGCCGCTGCAGATCGCGGCGTCGATCATCGAGTCGCCGACCACCTCGAGCAGGAACAGGGTGCCGTCGCCGACGAGGGACTTGGGCAGCGGGTAGATGTCCTCGACCCGCTCCTCGGCGAGGATCGGACCACCGGCGGCGATCCGCCCGACCACGGGGACGTACACCGCCGACGGCATCGGGGTCACCGCGGCGTCGCCGGTGCCGGAGTCGACCACCTCACCGGCGGAGAAGACCTGCATCGCCCGCGGGCGGTTCGGGTCGCGCTTGAGGAAGCCCTTCTCCTCCAGCGTGCGCAGCTGGTGCGACACCGACGAGGAGCTGGTCAGGCCTACCCGCTCCCCGATCTCCCGCATGCTCGGCGGGTAGCCCCGGCCCTCGATCGACTCCCGGATCACCTCGAGCACACGCTGCTGGCGGGGGGTGAGCCCGGAGGCGTCCGGGGGACCGTCGGGAAGCTCGGATACGGCCCTGCCCTTGCCTGTTGCCATCTGCTCGCCCTTCGTGATGTGCCGCGTGTGCCGTGGTCGCTTGTTCACAAGGTAGACCGAGAACGACCTGGCTTCAAACACCTGTTCGAACGGGCGTGTCTGGTTGAGTTCCGCCATGACACAGGGATCAGTCGTCGTCACCGGTGGGGCTCGTGGGATCGGCAGGGTCATCGGTCAGCAGATGGTCGCCGGCGGGTACGACGTCGTACTCACAGACATCGACGGGGAGGCGGCCCGTCGTACCGCCGCGGAGATCGGCGCGGTCGCCGGGCTCGAGCAGGACGTGCGCGAGGAGGCGTCCCACCGGCGGGTCGCCGAGGAGGCGTTGCGGCACGGGCCGCTGCGGGTGTGGTTCAACAACGCCGGCGTCGGCAACGACGGGGCGGTGGCGGACCTGCCGTCCGTCGCGGTCGAGCAGCTCGTCCAGGTCAACCTGATGGGTGTGATCTGGGGGATGCGAGCGGCGATGGAGGCCTTCGGGCCCGAGGGGGGCGACGTCGTCAACACCGCGTCCATGTCCGCGCACGGGCCCGTGCCGGGGCTGTCGGTGTACGCCGCTACCAAGGCAGCCGTCCTCTCGCTGACCACCTCGGTGCAGGTGGAGACGCCGAGGAACGTCCGGGTGCACGCCCTGTGCCCCGACGGCGTCGACACGCCGATGGTCGAGGCCATGGCCGACCATGGCCGGGCCAAGGCGCTCGTGCACTCCGGTGGCCGGCTGCTGACCGCCGAGGAGGCGGCCCGGGCGGCGGTGGCGCTGGTGGGTACGACGCGCGTGGTGCGGTCGGTACCCGGCTGGCGGTCGGTCCTGCTCCGGTTCACCTCCGTCACCCCGTCGGTGTCGATGAAGGCGGAGAGGTTCTTCCTGTGGGAGGGGCGCAGGCGGATGCGACGCCGACGCTGACGCTCGTCCGCACGGTTCCTTCGAGGCCCGGTCGCCGTGGTGCGACCGGGCCTCGAACCGTTCGAACACCTGTTCGGCGTGTCTCTTGTGCTCCCGACCGTCGGCGCCTATCTTCGTACACATGTTCGATCGAACATGGATTCGATCGCGGGCAGGACGGAAACTGTCGGAGCTCGCCGATAGACATCGGTTCATGGACGCAAGGCACGGCACCACCGAGGAGGTCCCCACGATGAGCACCATGGTTGCGGCACACGACATCAGGTTCCTGCGCACCAGCTCGCCCCGACCGAGCGTGCGGCTCACCCGCCGGGGGCGGCTGGCCCTGCTGGTCCTCTTCGTGGCCCTCGCCTTCGCGTCGATCAGCGTCTTCGGCGGTCACTCGGCGGCGACCGGTGAGGCGGGCCGGCCGGTCGAGACCCGGACCGTGGTCGTCGGTGCGGGCGACACGCTGTGGGGCATCGCCTCGGAGGTCGCCGAGCCCGGGGAGGTGCGGGAGATGATCCACCACATCCAGCAGCTCAACGCGCTGCCGAGCGCGAGCCTGATGCAGGGGCAGCGGATCGCCGTGCCGGTGGAGTGACCGGTCGCAGCTCGCGCTGCACGCACGGACCCGATGCCGGCTCCCCTCGACCCGTGGCCGGCGTCGAGGGGAAGAACGAGGGCGGGGCCGCTACGCGCGGCCTCGCCCTCGTTTGTGTCCGTCGCCGTTCGTACCGGGTCGTCCCGGCGGAGGTGGTGCGGTGGGTCACGATGCCGGTGAGGCGGCCACCGCCCCTTCGGCGATGAGCCACTGGCCGGTGGTGTAGGTGGCCATCACGGCGCTCTCCAGGGCGGGCGACGGCTCGTTCCGGAGAAACTTCTGCACCGCCAGGACGGTGTCCGACAGCAGGAACAGGCTCGTCCCGGCCACGATGCGACGCCGCGCCCCGGCCGGCATCGAGGCGCGCAGCAGCGTGGAGGTCGCGAACATGGCCGACAGCACCCCGGCGTAGGCCGCGATCGGGAGCCGCAGCGCCGGGTCCTTGCGTCCCGCCTGAGCCGCCATCACCGGCGCCACGACCGCCCACTGGACCGTGGCGACACGGACGCCCGGCGCGTTGAGGGTCGCGGACCGGTCCCTGGCCGAGAGGAAGCCGGCTATGTAGGCGCCGTGGGCCAGGGCGAACGACCCGACGCCGGCCAGGAAGCTGCTCCGGGAGCGGCCGAGCAGCGCCACGTCGCCGCCCCAGGAGAACGCCTGCGCGACCTCGACGCTGCGCACCAGTCGGTTGCCGCCGCGCTCGCCTCCGCTGCCGGCGGCGAGCGCGGTCGAGGCCGTCAGGGTCGGCATGAGCAGCGACTTCGTGAGGTGTCGGGCCTTGCGCGCGGACGCGCCTGTGCGTCCGGCGAGGACGGTGTCGACGGCGGCCAGGGCGAGGTACCCACCGGTGACCGCCCTGCGGAACGTGGTCGTCTGTGGTGAGGACATGAGGGCATCCTCGCGTACCGGCGCGTCAGCCGTAGTTCCCGGACAGGTTCGCGTGCGCCTCGGCGACCTGGAGGTCACCCTCGGGACCTGTGATGGTGACGGTCTCGTCGATGTCCCGCCAGTCGCCGGCGTTCACGCGGAACCGGGCGGTGTAGGTGACGTCCACGCGCGGCCGGACCGTGGCGTCGGCGCGGACGTACCGATGGGTGATGTCGGTCGACGGGTACGGCGCGCCCGGCGACACGGTGGTCGTGGTGGTGCCGTCGCCGTGGTGCCACGTGTAGGAGGCGGGCTCGGCCACGATGTCGACTCCCTGGCCCAGCAACGTGACAGTGGCGCTGAACGGCTGCGCCTCGGTGTAGAAGATCGTGTCGAAGTTGACGAGGGTCTTGCCCTCCGGCTGGGTCCTGGCCTCGAGGATCGGAAGGCCGATCCGGCGGATCTCGTTGAGCACGAGGGCCGGGGTGATGCGCGGACGTGGCGTGTCCGCCTCCTCCGGCGGGGCGCCGAGGCACTGGCTGCCCAGTGCCACCCATTGCCCGGAGCTCAGCTGCCCCCACAGTCGGTAGAGGCGTTCACTCGACTCCGCACACACCTGCGCAGCCCCACAGTCACTCCTGAACCGTCGGGCTCATGCAGTGAACGTCGAGCCAGCGCAGACACTCATCCACTTGTAGGCGACGTAGGCCGGCTCGCTAGCGCCGCTCGTCTGAGCCTGGCAGAGTAGTGCTCGCGCCGTCATTCGAGTCAGAGGCATGGCTTGTTGGTCGCCGATCCCGTCAGCATCCGCGCCGGCCTGACCATTGATGTCCGGTGCCCTCGCGCATGCGCAGATAGGCGCGCCGTATTGGCAGAAGTGCGACGAGCGATTGCGGCGAAGGGCTGCCTGACTTCATTGCGGCTGACTCCAGTCGTGTCGACAGCTCCAGGCTTCGCTCGCCATGTGCCAGACCAGAAAGTCTTGACACGCTCGCCGCCGGGAAAGGCCTTCGCCTCGGCAGTCTGGTTGGTCCGTACCCGCGCTCCTCACGCAACTGCTGTGAGCCATACTATCCTACGACCAGGACTGGCTTCTTGCTGCTCTGGTCGGCACGAAGCGTCATGTTCTTCCACCGCCAACCATCTCCCTCAATTGAGCCGCCTGCGGAGTAGACTTGCCCGCACTGCTCTCAATGCCGTTGCAGGCGTGCAGTCTCGGCGCTGAGCCGCACGGAAGGCCTCAGTGTCTCCCGTTGGCCCTCGCGTGGTTCAGTAGGTCCATCGTAATGACGGACGAAGGCTTTCGCGGCGGCGCGGGAGGTGCCCTGCGCCTCCGCCGGCATGGTCGGCGGCGCCTCGGTCGGTGAGGTTGAGGGCGACGGCTCCGAGGGAGAGGGCGCGGCCTCGACCGGTGGCGGCTCCGGGTTCGCCTGGCACCCGGCCAGCCCCACCGTCCCCGAAAGCACCGCCATGGCCACGACGGCCACGGCCACCGGCCGCCGCGCGCGCCGACCGGCGGCACGAGCCCGAGAACCGCGCATCTGACCCCCTAGGTCGATCAAGGCCGCCACTCGCCCGACTGGTGGCGAGCAGCAACCTACTGAGACCTCCCCGTTTCGGCTAGACCTCCGACCTTCGCTGTGGACGACGAGCCGTCCCTGCCCGCACGGACAGCGCCGACCGGGGCAGCGGCGCTGTCCCGGATGAAGGCGGTGCCGGGATACCTTCGTGGCCACGCCGATCGGATGAAGGAGTCACATGGGCACACGGATCAGCTACCTCGCGGACAAGCTGCGCACGAGCTACTGGTTCGTGCCGGCCGTGATGCTGGTGATCTCCGCCCTGCTGGTCTGGGTCACCACGACCGTCGACGAACGGTTCGATCCCGAGGGTCTGCCGGTGATCGGCGGGTTCCTGTTCTCGGGCGGACCGGCCGCGGCCCGGGACGTTCTCAGCGCGATCGCGTCCTCGATGATCACGGTCGCCGGCGTGGTGTTCTCCATCGCGATCGTCACCCTGCAGCTGGCCTCGGCGCAGTTCGGCCCCCGGATGCTGGCCAACTTCGTGCGGGACCGCGGCCAGCAGATCACGCTGGGCACGTTCGTCTCCGCGTTCCTGTACTCACTGCTGGTGCTCCGGGCGGTCCGCAGCAACGACATCGAGGCGGTCCCGCACCTCTCGGTCACCGTCGCGCTGCTGCTCGCGATCGCCGGCCTCAGCGTGCTCATCTACTTCGTGCACCACGTCGCGACCACGATCCAGGCGCCCAACCTCGTCGACTCGATCACCGAGGAGCTGATGGACGCCATCGGCCGGATGTTCCCCAACCTGGACGAGGTGGAGGGAGCCCGCGAACCGAACGGCGAGCCCGAGCTGCCCGAGGGGTTCCACACCCTGTCCCGCCGGGTTCCCGCGGACCACACCGGCTATGTCCAGATCATCGACGTGGACCGCCTGCTCGAGGTCGCCTGTGAGCACGACCTGGTCGTCGGCCTCGACACGCGTCCGGGCCGCTTCGTGGTGGGCAACACGCCGTTCGCCCAGGCGTACCCGGCCCTGTCGGCGCCGGACCCGGTCCTGCAGGACATCTCGGCGGCGATCACCACCGGCGCCCGTCGTACCTCTCAGCAGGACGTCCTGTTCCCCGTCAAGCAGATCGTCGAGATCGGCGTACGCGCTCTCTCGCCGGGGATCAACGACCCGTTCACCGCGGGCTCGTGTGTCGACCAGCTCGGGGGTGCGCTCTGCGACATCGCGCGGCGCTCGTTGCCCTCGCCGTACATCCTGGACGACGAGGGCACGCTCCGCGTCGTCAACGTCGACGCACTGACCTGGGAGCAGGTCGTCGGTGGCGCCTTCGACCAGATCCGGCAGAGCGCCGACTTCCACGCGCCGGTCTACGTCCACATGCTGGAGTCGCTCGCGCGGATCGCCGGCTGCGTCCGCGACCAGAGCAGGCTCGAGCCGCTGCTGCGCGAGGCACGGCTCGTCCGCGAGGCGGCCGAGCGCAACGTCGAGTCGGAGGCGGACCAGCAGGTCGTGGCACAGCGGTACGACGACCTGGTGCGCGTCGTGGAGGCCGTGCGCACCGGTCCGTGACTTCGCGCAGCGCGGAGGCGCCGATGCAGAGCCGACGCCTCCGAGAAGGTCGATCAGGCGTGCCGGACCAGGTGCTCCCGGCGGCGCCGCAGGAACATCGCAGCCGCGATGAACGAGGACGCGACGGCGACGGCGGCGGCTGTCCAGCCGGCGACCAGGCCGGTGTCGATGCCCGTCGTGACCGGCGTGGTCTCGGGCTCGGCCGGGGCGGCCGGCCCGATGTCGTTGCGCGCGGCTCCGACGTCGGTGTTACCGGTGTTCCCGGTGGTCCCCTGGAGCCCGAACTCGGTGCGGTCGAGACCCCAGTGCGCCCGGAGGGCTGCGTCGCGTTCGGCCTCCGCCGCGGGGATCGACCGGTGGTCGTAGGCCGAGGATGCATTCGACCCGGCTTCCGCGCCGTCGGTCTCGGTGACCTTCGCACCCGCCGCGCCGGGGGACAGGACGAGCAGGGCGCAGGTCAGGACCAGAGCGGAGACGCTTCTGACGTGGTTCATGGTTGCTCCTTCGGTGAACAGTGGTGGGGAGACGGCGCTGGTCGGTCTCGGTCACGGTGTCGTCGACCACGAGGCGGTGACGCCGGATCCGGCCGCTCCCGCCACGGCGGCGCCGATGCTCAGGCCGATGGTGCGGGGAGAGACGTGCCGCGGGGCCCGAAGGGTCTGGGTGATCATGGCGCTGTTCCCTTCGTCGATCGGCGCTGACTGACGACGTCGGGTGTGGCACGGAGTGGTGCAGATGCGGTGCCGCAGCGGTAACGACGGGGTAAACGGGCCATTGACCGGCCCCGCCCGCGAGATCACTGTGAGTTCATGGGCGTCGGCGTGCTGGGCCCGCTCGAGGTCGACGGGCACACGAACAGGCTCGCACCCCGCGACAGGGTCGTGCTGGAGGCGCTGGTCCTCCACACCGGTGAGTCCGTCACCGCCGACCAGATCTCCGACGCCATGTGGCGGGAAGAGCCCCCGCCCACGTGGAGCAAGGTCGTCCAGGGGTCGGTGTCCCGGCTGCGGAAGGTGCTGGGCCCGGACGCGATCGTGACCGTCGACCACGGGTACCGGCTGACCCTCCCACCAGGCGACGTTGACGCGGGTGAGTTCGAGCGGCTGGTCGGTCGTGCCCGGGAGCTGCTGGCCCTGGACGAGCCGGAGCGCGCGTCGTACACCCTCGGTCAGGCTGCCTCGCTGTGGCGGGGACGTCCCTTCACCGACCTCGACGACTGGGAGCCCGGTCGTCTCGAGGCAGAACGGCTGGAGGAGCTGCGCCGGGACCTGAACGAGATGACGGTCGAGGCGGCACTGCGCACCGGCCGTCACCGCGAGGTGCTGGTGGCGGCGCGGCGGCTCGTGGACGAGGCGCCGCTACGGGAACGCCGCTGGGAGCTGCTCGCCCTGGCGCAGTACCGGTCCGGCCGGCAGGCGGACGCACTGCGCACCCTGCACCAGCTGCGTGACGTGCTCGTCGACGAGCTGGGCCTCGATCCCGGACCGGAGGTGACGACCCTCGAGCAGGCGATCCTGCGGCAGGACCCGTCCCTGCTCGTCGAGGCCTTCTCGGGTGAGCCGAGGGCGGTGTGTCCCTACCCCGGGCTGGTGGCGTACGACGTCGCGGACGCGGACGGGTTCTTCGGACGGGAGGCCAACGTCATCGAGTGCCTGGAGCGGCTGTCGCAGACCGGTGTCGTGGCCGTTGTCGGCCCCTCGGGGTCCGGGAAGTCGTCGCTGGTTCGCGCCGGTGTGGCCGCCCGGCTGGCGCGTGACGGGACGCGGGTCGTCGTCGTGACTCCCGGAGCGCGGCCGACCGACGCGCTGAGCGCCGTGCCTCGGAGCGGGTCGCCGGTGGCGTTGGTCGTCGACCAGTGCGAGGAGGCGGTCGCGCTGTGCACCGATCCGGATGAGCAGGCGCGCTTCTTCGCCGCACTCACCGCCCATGCGCAGCGGGCGGCGCTGGTCATCGCTTTCCGGGCCGATCGCCTCGGCGACCTGGCCCCGCACGCGGACTTCGCGCGCCTGGTGGAGCGGGGTCTGTACCTGCTCAACCCGATGAGCGCCGAGGGGGTCCGCGCCGCGATCGAGAGCCCCGCGCGTCAGGCCGGGCTCCGTCTCGAGGCCGGACTGGTCGAGCTGCTGGTCGGCGAGGTCGAGGGCCGGCCGGGGGCGCTGCCGCACCTGTCCCACGCGCTGCGGCAGACGTGGGAGCGCCGCGAGGGGGCGGTGCTCACCATCGAGGGCTACCAGGCGACCGGCGGGATCAAGAACGCCGTGGCCCAGTCCGCCGAGCGGTTGTACGACGACATGTCGGCCGAGCAGCAGGGCATGCTGCGCGACCTCATGCTGCGGCTGGTCACGGCGACGCCGCAGGGAGAGCCGGTCCGCAGCCGGATCCCGCGGCGGCTGCTGACCGTGGACGCCGAGCACGACCGGCTGATGGAGCGGCTCGTGGGCGCCCGCCTGGTCACCAGCGACGACGGGGTGGTCGAGCTGGCGCACGAGGCGCTGGCCCGGGCCTGGCCCCGGCTGCGTGCCTGGCTCGACGAGGACGTCGAGGGCCAGCGGATCCTCCGGCACCTCTCGCTCGCCGCGGACAACTGGCAGACCATGGGCCGCCCCGACTCCGAGCTGTACCGCGGGGTCCGGCTCGCGCGCGTGCTCGAGTGGCGGGCGAGGGCGCAGCTCGACCTGACGGCGACGGAGCGGGAGTTCCTGGACGCAGGGGAGCGGCTCGCCGACCGCGAGGAGCAGAGCGCGCTCCGGCAGGCGAGGGAACAGGCGCGGATCAACCGGCGCCTGCGGGGCTACCTGGCCGGCGCCGCCTTCCTCCTGGTCGCCGCCCTGGGCACCGGCACGTTGGCCGTCGTCCAGGCCAACCGGGCCGACGAGGCGACCGCCGTCGCCGATGCCCGTCGCGTCGCCACCCAGTCGCAGCTGACCGACCGGATCGTACGCGCCCTCCGGCTGGCGATCGCTGCCTACGCGGTCGAAGCTTCACCGGAGGCCAGCGCCGGTCTCCGGGCGGCGCTCGCTCGCAGCCCCCAGCTTGTCGGGTTCCGTTCGGCCGGCGCCCACGCCTTCTGGCGCCTCGACATCAGCGACGACGGCAGCACCGTGGCGGTGATGGACCGCGCCAACCAGGTGCGCGTCTACGACTCGGAGGCCCTGCGCTACCGCGGGACGTACAACCCGTTCCCGAAGGCGTGGGAGCAGTGGGTCGACGGCTCGTCGCAGCCGGTGACGTTGAGCCCGGACGGGCGCACCCTCGCCATGCTGGTGCTGAACTCCCAGGGACAGCTCATCCGGCTCGTCGACACGCGGACCATGCGGCCACGCGCGGAGCAGCCCCGCGGCTTCGTGCCGGACAGCTACCCCAACGACGTCGACATCAGCCCGGACGGGCGGCATCTTGCCATGCTCTCGGGGGTGGTGGGGTCCAGCAGGAGCGACCTGGTGGTCTGGGACCTGCAGCGGCTCGACAGGCCGCTCTACCGCTCCGACTCGCGGGCGACACCCAGTTCCTGGAGTTCGGGCGCGACGGTTCCGAGCTCCTGGTGAGCCCCGGCTGGAGCCCGGACCTGCCGCCGGTGATCCGGGTCCTCGACGTCACCAGCGGTGAGGAGGTCCGCTCCTACGGCCGGCGGGGGTGGCCGTTCGAGGTGAGCCCCGATGGCACGACCCTCGCCTACGCCGACGGGACGGACGTCGTACTCGCCGCCTTGCCCAGCGGTCGCGTACTCACCCGCCTGGAGGGGCCGGAAGGGCCGGTGCGCCAGGTGCGGTTCTCCGCTGACGGACGGCAGCTCCTGGGGGTCTCCGAGGACCGGTCCGTCACGGTCTGGGCAGCCCGCAGCGGCCGGACCCTCGAGACGATGGCCCTCGGGCCGGGGCTCTTCGCGGACGCCCGGTTCACGCAGGACGGCTCGGAGGTCCTGGCCGTCGTCGAAGACGGACTGCTCGTGTACGACCTCGACGGCGACGACCGCTACGTCCGCCGGGTCGCGCCGCCCGACCCGGTCCCGGCGCCGGTCGGGTGGGCCTACCGGATCCCGTCGCCTCGAGGCAACGCCCTCGCCGTCGGCCTCTGGGACCCCGCGATCCAGGACAGCCGGCTCACGGTGCTCGCGCTGCCCAGCGGCAAGCGGACGCCGGCGCGGGGCCGCGCGTGGGTCGGGAACGCCTACCGGGCGGCCTCGTGGAGCCCCGACGGCACGCGGTTGGCGATCTACGAACGTGGCGGGACCATCCGCGTCCGCAACTGGCGGCGCGGACGGACGGTCGCGCAGCGGGCGACGGACGAGTCCGGGGAGCTCGCCTTCCTCGACGACGCGCGGCTGCTGGTCCAGCACCACGACGGGGCCCAGGTGCTCGATGCCCGTACGCTCACTCCGCTCGGCCGGACACTGTCCGTCCCCGGGCAGAGCATCGGGATCACCCTGCCCCACCCCGACGCGACGAGCGCGGTCCTGATCAGCTCACAGGTCAACGGGCAGTCCGACATCTTCGCCACCCGGCGACGCTGGTCCTGGCTGGATCTGGACAGCGGCGAGGTCCGCGCAGCCGGAGAGGTCACCACGTCGGTGACCTCGGCCGCAGTCTCGCCCGACGGGGACCGGCTGGCGGTCGCCGGCGACGGCGCGGTGCAGGTCGTGGACCTGGCGACCGGCACGACCCGGGCCGGTGTCGACGGCGACGTGGAGGTCGAGACCGAGCACCTGACGTACTCGCCGGACGGCGACCTGCTGGTGTCCGTGGACAGCAGTGGCCGGGTCAGCCTCTGGGACGGCCACGACGGAGCCCGGCTCGGCACCGTGCGGCCCAGCACCAGCCTGCTGGTGCCGACGTTCCTGCCGCCCCGGGACGGACGCAACGTCCTGCAGCTGGTGGGTGTCGACGGGGCGCTGTTCGAGTGGGACACCTCCGTCGAGCACGCCGTCGCCTTCGCGTGCCGTATCGTCCGCCGGGGCATGACCGAGAACGAGTGGCGCGCGGCTTTCGGCGCCCTGCCCTACGAGGACCTCTGCTGAGGGACGACGACTCGCGGAGGCGTACGACGACCTGTACGGACCCTGACGTCGCGCGGCCGACGCATGCCGCGCCGAGCCGTCGGGTACGCCCGCGACGACCGACCACACGACACCAGGGAGGTTCCCCATGACCACCGCTCACGACATCGAACCGACGCGACCGCACGACAAGGTCGTGACGTACTTCCAGGACGGTGAGTGGCGCAACCGCGTCGAGATCGGCGAGGACCTCTCCGACGTCTTCGACACCAAGGGACAGGCAGCGGAGCAGGGCCGCCGGATGGCGATGAACCGCGGCGCCGAGCACGTCATCCACGACCAGGACGGCTCGGTCGGCGAGCGCAACGAGTACCCGGCCCAGGCCGACCCCCGCGCTCGGGCCTGAGCCGGCGCGGACCGAGCGGGGAGCAGGTCGTCAGCACGCCGCACGACTGCCCGGGACCGGCCGGGTCCCGCACTGACCGGACCGCGTCCGGCGGCCGTGGAGCACCAGCGGTCGCCGGACGCCCCCGCCCGCAGCGGCCTCAGCGCCGCCGACGCGGCCGGTAGTCGCTCACCAGCCCCAGCGTGCGCAGCCCCCTCCCGACCAGCGTGAGCAGCAGCACCAGGCACACCACGGCCCCCACGGAGGCGCCGACGGTGAACAGCCACGCGATGGCCTGCCCCTGCACCGCGAGGACGCCGAACTCGACCGCGGCGCCGACGAGGTAGGTCCAGGCCAGCCCGGTCAGCACCGCCCCGACGACGACGGCGACCGGCTCCCCGAGGACCGCAGCGCCCGGCCGCTTCCGGGGCGGTCGCTCGGCACGGCGACGTCCTCCGGATCCCTTCTCAGCCACGCCGCCGGCTCACCTCCGGCCGCGCAACCACGCGCGAGCCTGGCTGACGACGATGGCGAGGACACCGGCGAGGAGCACGCCGCCGAGGACGACCGCGATGAGCCCGATGAAGGTCTCGCCCTCGCCGAGCGCGTACCCGCCGAAGGAGAGCAGCGTCGCGCCGAGGTAGGCCAGCCCGCCCGTGAGGAGCACCGCCATGACCGTCGACGCGACGGGGCTGATCGGCTTCTTCTCCCCCTCGGTGCGTGCCACGCCACGAGGGTACGCGGTCACTCGGTGCTGATCGCCCGCAGGACGTCGAGCCGCGCCGCGCGTCGGGCCGGGAACACCGCGGCCAGCACGCCCACCAGCCCGGCGACCAGCACGAACAGCGACAGCCTGCCCCACGGGATGGTGAGTACGTCGATGCCCTCGTCGGCGATCGCCTGCTGAAGGGCGACGCCGAAGGCCACGCCCATCACCACGCCGAGCACCGCCCCGAGGACCGCGACGATCACCGACTCCAGCCGCACCATCCGCCGCAGCTGGGCCCGCGAGAGCCCCACGGCACGCAGCAGCCCGATCTCCCGGGTCCGCTCGATCACCGACAGCGCCAGGGTGTTCACGATCCCGAGCACCGCGATGATCACGGCGAGGCCGAGCAGCGCGTAGATGATGTTGAGGAAGAAGTCGATCTGCTCGCGCTGCTGCTCGGCGAACTCGGCGGGGTCCTGCAGCGTCACGGTCGGCAGGTCGGCGAGGATCCGGTCCACCTCGGCGCGCACGGCGGCGGAGTCCGCGGCCGGGGTCTTCTCCACGAACAGGAAGGAGTCCAGCGCCGGGACGTTCGCCCGGTCGAAGGTGTCCAGGGTGACCAGGTAGTTCGCCGGCACGGACGCGGTCGCGCCGAAGACGCCGACCACGGTGAGGTCGACCGTGCCGCCCGGGAACGACATCTGCAGGTCGTCCCCGAGCGAGAGGCCCTGCTCCTGCGCCGCCTGCTGGGTGATGAGGACGCCGCCGTCGCCGAGCTCCCCGAGGCCACCGGCCGCGACCGGGAAGTCACTGGCCGCGGCAAGGTCCGCGGGGTCGGAGGCGCCGACGAACGCCCGGGAGTCGTTCACCCGTGCGCCGGTCTGCCGGAACTGTGCGACCGCCTCGACGCCGTCCACCCCGCGGATCTGCTCGGCGATGCTCGGCGAGAACGGTGACCCGACCACGTTGGAGACGATGAACTGCGAGGTGATCGCCTGCCTCAGCGCCTTGTCGGTGCTCGAGGACGCCGACGCGCCCAGCACCGACATCAGCGACACGAGCGCAAGCCCGATCATCAGCGCGGAGGCGGTGGCCGCGGTCCGGCGCGGGTTGCGCTTGGAGTTCTGGGCGGCGAGCTGGCCGACGGTGCCGAACAGCCGGCGGTACGCCGCACCGAGCAGCTCGACGACGGGCCGGCCGATGACCGGGCTCATCAGGGAGACGCCGACCAGGATCGACAGCATGCCGACGCCGATCATCGTCAGGCCGGTGCTGCCGTCGCCGACCTGGAAGCCGGCGACCATCAGCCCGATGCCGAGCACCACCAGCACGCTGCCGACGATCACCCGCCGGTGCAGGGAGGCCTCGGGCAGGGCCACGTCGTCGCGCATCGCGGCGACCGGCGGGATCCGGGACGCCCGGCGGGCCGGCAGGTACGCGGCGAGCATGGTGACGCCGATGCCGACCAGGTAGGACACCAGCACCGTGCGCGGCTCGACCGCGAACTCGGCGTTGGACAGGTCCAGGCCCAGCGTGCCGAACAGCGCCCGCAGCCCCTGCGCGAGCAGGAAACCGGCGCCGAGGCCGAGCGTCGAGCCGATGAGCCCGATCACCAGCGCCTCGGTGAGGACCGACCGGTTGACCTGGGGGCGGGAGGCACCGATGGCGCGCAGCAGCGCCAGCTCGCGGCTGCGCTGGGCGACCAGGATCGAGAAGGTGTTGATGATCAGGAAGGTGCCGACCACCATGGCGACGGTCGCGAAGACGAGCAGGAAGGTGTTGAGGAAGCCGAGGATCTCCTGCAGGCCCGCCTCGTTCTCCTCCACCATCGCGTCGCCGGTCTTCGCGGTGACCCCGGCGGGAAGCACCTCGGCGGCGGCGTCGCGCAGCTGCTGCTGGCTGACCCCGTCCGCAGCGGTCAGCGAGATCCCCGACCACTCCCGGCGGCCGTCGAAGAACAGGTCCTGCAGGGCTTTGCCGTCCCAGAGGGTGAGGGTGGCGCCGGCCAGGGAGCCCTCGCCGAACTCCACGAGGCCGACGAGCTCGACGTCGAGCGTCGGCGGGTCGCCGGGCGTGACCAGCCGGACGGTGTCGCCGACCTCGTAGCCGCCCTTCTCGGCGGTGCCGACGTCCATCGCGATCTGGCCGGGACCCGACGGCCGGTCGCCCTCGACGTAGGTGGTGATCGGCCGGCCGGTGAGGGCGGTGGTGTCACCGGCGGTGAAGGCGAAGCTGGGCGGTCCGTTCCCGCCGACGACCTTGCCGTCCTTGCCGATGACGTACATCGCCATCAGCTGGTTGAACGGGTTGACCTCGGCGGCCTCGTCGAGCTGCTCGAGGTCGGTGACGACGGCGTCGGGGATGGTCCGGGTGTCGCCCCCGGAGTCGAACTCCCCGGCGCCCTCGGGCATCACCTCCACGTCCGCCGTGCTCCCGGCGATGATGCCACTGAACGCGCCGCCCATCGCGTCGGTGAAGATGAACGAGCCGGACACGAACGACACCCCGAGCACGATCGCGAACGCGCTGAGGAACAGGCGGACCTTGTGCGCGACGAGGTTGCGCAGGGTCACCTTGCGCATCAGGCCATCGCCCGCGCGGTGAGCTTGCCCATCTCCTCGAGCACCGACTCCCGGGTGGGGCTGCGCAGCTCGTCGACGACGCGGCCGTCGGCGAGGAACACCACCCGGTCGGTGTAGGACGCGGCGACGGGGTCGTGGGTGACCATGACGATGGTCTGGCCGTGCTCCTCGACCGAGCGGCGCAGCAGGCTCAGCACCTCGGCGCCGGAGGTCGAGTCGAGGTTGCCGGTGGGCTCGTCGGCGAAGACGATCTCGGGCCGGCTCATCAGCGCCCGCGCGCACGCCACCCGCTGCTGCTGACCGCCCGAGAGCTCGTTGGGCCGGTGGCCGAGCCGGTTGCGCAGGTCGACGGTGTCGATCACGGAGTCGAACCACTCCGGGTCCGGCCTGCGTCCCGCGATCGTCAGCGGAAGCTCGATGTTCTCCTGCGCGGTCAGCGTCGGCACGAGGTTGAAGGACTGGAAGACGAACCCGACCTTGTCGCGCCGCAGCTCGGTCAGCGCCTTGTCCTTGAGCGTGGACAGGTCGGTGTCGCCGAGGAACACCTGGCCCGAGGTGGGGGAGTCGAGCGCCGCCATGCAGTGCATGAGGGTCGACTTCCCGGACCCGCTGGCCCCCATCACGGCGGTGAACTCGCCGGTGTAGAACTCGATGTCCACGCCGTCGAGGGCGTTCACGACGGCCTCGCCCTCGCCGTACACCTTGTGCAGCCCCACGGTCCGGGCGGCCACGGACCGGCGGTGGGAGGGGGTGGTGGTCGCGGTCTGTTCGTTGGTCACGACGCAAACCTACGTGGCGGTACGTCGTCGGCGCAGTGCCTTTCGGGCCGGTCGGGTGTGACTCCCGGGACAGGTCAGGGACGTGTCAGGGCGAACCCGGACGGCGTGGACGCGGACCGGTCCGGTCAGCCGCCCTCGGGCATCGGCGACAGGTGCTCGTGCACCGCGCGCCACGCCCCCTCGTGGGTGCGCCGGAAGACGATCGTCTCCCGTTCACGCAGCGTCTCCTCGCCGTCCGTGGTGCGGGTGGTGGTGCGCACGTCGTGGGTGAACACCACCACGTCGCCGAGCAGCTGCACCGCCTGGCCCGTGGAGCGGCACCCGAGCACCCGGAAGCCGAGGTCGCGCTCCCACTGCGCCCACAGCCGCTCGTACTCGGCTCGGGAACGCAGCGGGAGCGCGACGTTGTGGAACAGGTACGTCGCCGACTCCTCGAAGCAGGCGAAGTAGTCGGCGACCCGGTGGTCGCCGAACGCCGCGACGAGGTCGGCCGCCGCCCGGAGCACCTCCCGCTCCGCCGTCGCCTGCTCCTCCCCGGGGCCGGTCACGGGCGCAGCTCCCCGCCGTGGCCGAGCGCGACCAGCTGGCCGGTGACGGCTCCGGCGTGCGGGCCCGCGAGGTAGGCCACCGCGCGGGCGACGTCCTCGGCCCCTGGCGGCTCTGCGGGGTCGAGGACGACCTCGTTGACGGTGACGCCCTGCGGCCCGAGGTCGCGGGCCAGGGTCTTGACGAGGGCGACGACGGCGCCGTGCGCGGCGGCGGCGGCCGTGGCCTGCGGCCGGGACGTCGGCGACCAGCCGGCCCCGAGGACCACCACCCGGGCGTCGCCGGCCGCACGCAGGGCCGGCGCGGCGCCCCGGACCTCGCGGAACGGCCGGGAGACCGCGGCGTGCACGTCGCCGTACCACCGCTGCACGTCGGCGCCGAGGAACGGCCCGGTCGGCGGCACGGGGGTGTCGACGACGAGCAGGTGCAGCGTGGGGGGCACGTCCTCGCGGATCTCGAACCCGTCCGCGGCGAGCGCGGCGCGGACCGCGTCGCGCAGGGTGGGGTCCTCGACGGCCACGCGGGCGGTCCTGGTGGCGGCCATCAGATCGTCGCCCCGCTGTTGGGGGAGAGGACCTGGCCGTTGGCGGCGGTGCCGCTGCGGACCAGGAAGAGCACCGCGGCGGCGATCTCGTCGGGCCGCACCAGCCGCTGCACCGCGATCGTGGACAGGAAGTCGTCGGCCCGCCACGGGGACGCCGCGTCGAGCATCGGGGTGTCGGCGGCGCCGGGTGCGACGGTGTTGACCACGACGCCGGTGCCCTCGACCTCGCGCGCCAGGCTGCGGGTGAGGCCGACGATCGCGCCCTTGGTGGCGGCGTAGTGCGCGTCGCCCTGGCTGCCGCCGTACCCGAGGTCGGAGGAGATCGTGACCACCCTGCCGCGTCCGCGCTCGACCATCCTGGCGACCACGGTGGCGCAGGTGTTCGCGGTGCCGGCGATGTTCACGCCGAGCGTCCGGTCCCAGCGCTCGTCGGTGATCTGCTCCACGTCGAGCATCTCGTAGACGCCGGCGGCGGTGACGAGTACGTCGATGGTCCCGAGCTCGCGCTCGACCCGGCGGACCGCCTCGGCCACCTGGGAGGAGTCGGTCACGTCGACCTGCAGGCTCAGGTCGGTCCGCGAGGGACGCAGGTCCACGCCGGCCACCCGGTAGCCGTCCCCGGCCAGCGCCTGCGCGACCGCGGCGCCGAGACCGCTCGCGGCCCCGGTCACCACGGCGATGCCGTTGCTCATGAGGTCACCTCCATCGCCACTGCCCGCACGGGCGCGCCGTCGGCGCCGCGGAACCGGATCGGGAGGAGGCTCACCACCGGGTCGAGGAAGTCGACGTCGGCGAGGTTGGTGAGGTTCTCCGCGATCGTGCCGCCGGCGCCGAGCACCGCGTAGTGCGCGGCGAAGCCGCTGGGGTGCTCGGCGGCGTCGGTGGTCTCGTCCAGGCTCATCGCGTCGACGGCCACGGTCCGCACCCCGGCGGCGACCACCCGTGCGGCCGCGTCCCCGTCCAGGAACGGGTGGGCGGCGTAGGTGTCGGTGCCCCAGTGCTCCGACCAGCCGGTGTGCAGGACCAGGATCACACCCGGCGCGAGCGACGAGGAGTACGGCTCCAGGTCCTCCCAGGTGATCGCCTGCCGCGGCTGCTTGCCCCGCACGTCGGCGACCACCGCCGGTGCGCACAGCAGCGCGAGGTCGAGGTCGTCCACCCGGGCACCGTCCTCGAGGAAGTGGTACGGCGCGTCGAGGTGGGTCCCGGTCTGGGAGCCCATCTGCACGTGCAGCACGTTGTAGCCGTCCTCGGCTACGGTCGTGGCCGGCGTGAAGACGGGGACCGGGTCGCCGGGGTAGACGGGGGTGTCGTCGTCGACGAGGTGGGAGAGGTCGACGATCCGTCGGATGCGTGGCGTCATGCCGCTCACCTGCCCACGTGGTCGCCGGCCGGGGGCGTGGCGGGCTCCGCCGGTCCGGGGTCTGCGGTCGGTCTGCGTCCGGTGGCCAGGCTGGCGACCAGGTAGAACACGAAGGTGACGACGAACACCGGCACGGTGGCCCCGAACGACAGCGGCGACACCTGGGTCCAGTAGTAGGCCAGGGCCGCGCCGACGCCCCAGCTCAGCAGCGCGACGGGGTTCACCCCACCGGCGTACCAGTAGGCCCCGCCCCGCTCCTTGACCAGGTCGTAGAACAGGTAGCGCCCGCGGCGCAGCAGGTAGTAGTCGACGAGCATGATCGCGAACACCGGGACGAACAGGCCGCTGATCAGGAACAGGAAGTCGATGAACCGGTCCAGCAGGCCCTGCCAGGTGGCGCCGACGACGGAGATCAGGCCGATCACGAGGGACACTACGAGGAAGTTGGCCTTGGGGCGCACGTTCAGGTACGACATCACCATCCCGTAGACGACCATGGTGTTGGTGGCCATCACCGAGATGAAGATGATGATCGCCAGCGGGAAGCCGAAGCGCTCCACGATCACGGTCGGGTCGAAGGCGATCGGGTCGCCGCCCTCGAGGAAGACGTAGCCGAGCGCGGTCGCGCCGAGCGCCATCGCGGTGAAGGTGGAGGCGGTGTAGCCGATCGCGGTGCCGACGACGCCGGCCTTCTCGCTCTGCGCGTGCCGGTTGAAGTCCGCGGAGAGCACCGTCCACGAGATCGCGGTGGCCACCACGATGTCGAAGACCACGACCGTGGTGATCAGCTCCGGCTGGGCCGGGATGTCGAGGAACTCGCCGACGCCGAAGGTGCTGAAGGCGGTGTAGAACACGTAGGCGGCGACCACGACCATGATCACCGCGAGCCACGGCTCGACCCGTTGGATGCCGAGGTGGCCGAAGAGGGCGAGGAGCACGACGATGGTCTGCGCGATCACCGCGAACAGCACCGGGTTGGAGAAGCCGGTCGCCCGCTCCACGACGTAGTCGAGGGTGATCCCGGCCAGCAGCGCCTGCACCCACGCCCAGCCCATCAGCACGATCAGGTTGAACGCCGCCGGCAGGTAGCCGCCGCGCCGGCCGAAGGAGCCGCGGGTGAGCACCATCGTCGGCAGGCCGGTGCGGGTACCGATCCGGCCGACCAGGATCAGCACCGCGCCGCCGACCAGGGTGCCGAGCAGGATCATCAGCAGGGCGGTGGCGTAGGGGACACCGGGCACGAACAGCGTGCCGGTGAGCAGCGTGGTGACCACCATGTTGGCGGCCAGCCACAGCATCGCGGTGCGGCCCAGGCCCATGGTCCTCTCGGCGGGCGCGTCGGCGTCGGACTCCTTGGGCATCCTGCTGACCAGGTTCTGCCAGGTGCTCATGCTGTTCCCTCCGGGGACTGGTCGGGGCGTGCTGCGCCGGTGGACCTCGCCATCGCCGAGAGCAGCTCGTAGACGACGTGCGAGGCGGCGATGCCGGTGATCTCGGCGTGGTCGTAGACGGGGGCCACCTCGACCACGTCGGCGCCGACGAGGTTCAGGTCGGCAAGGCCGCGGACCACCGCGAGCAGCTCCCGGCTGGTCATCCCGCCGGCCTCGGGGGTGCCGGTGCCGGGGGCGAAGGCGGGGTCGAGCACGTCGATGTCGATGGACACGTAGACCGGACGGTCCTGCACCCGCTCCCGGAGGCGCTCCAGGACGCCGCGGGCGCCGATGTCGTCCATCTCGACGCTCGGCACGATCTGGAAGCCGAGCTCGGCGTCGTCGGCCAGGTCACGGGTGGAGTACAGCGGTCCGCGGGTGCCCACGTGCAGGCAGCCGGACCGGTCCAGGATGCCCTCCTCGGAGGCCCGGCGGAACGGCGTGCCGTGGGTGTAGGCGGCGCCGAAGTAGGTGTCCCAGGTGTCGAGGTGGGCGTCGAAGTGCACCACCGCGACGGGCCCGTGCTTGGCGGCCATGGCCCGCAGCAGAGGCAGGGCGATGGTGTGGTCCCCGCCGATCGTGACCAGCCGTCCGGCGCGCTCGAGCATCCCGTGCGCACCGGCCTGGATCTGGCCGATCGCGTTCTCGATGGAGAACGGGTTGGCCGCCACGTCGCCGGCGTCCACGACCTGCTGGACGGCGAACGGCTCCACGTCGGCGGCCGGGTTGTAGGGGCGCAGCAGCCGGGAGGACTCGCGCACGTGGGCCGGGCCGAACCGGGCCCCGGGCCGGTAGGAGACGCCGGCGTCGAAGGGCACGCCCATCACCGCGACGTCGACGTCGGAGACCTCGTCGATCCGCGGCAGCCGGGCGAAGGTCGGCGGCCCGGCGAACCGGGGGACCACCGTCGCATCGACCTGGCCCACCGCGCCGTCGCTGACGATGCGTGGCAGGCCGTCTCGTGCGCCCGCCGCCTGGGCGTCCTCGTGCATCGGGTCCCCTCCCGGAGTGCCGTCGGTGTCCTGGCTCACAGGCTCCCCCCGCCAGTCCGGTTCCGGAGGCCGACAGATCCGCCAGTTCTCCCGCAGTACTGTCGGAACCGGAGCGTCCGGGGGCCCCGTCCCGCATGTAACGCGGGGTTATGGACGCAGAACACGCGGCACACCTCTCGCAAAGCGTCCACAGCCCTCGGGAAGACGCGGGGCAGGGGCCGTACGACGCCGGGGGAGACGCGGGCAGGAGCGAGAGGAAGGAGGCCGGGCCGTGGCGGTGACGATCCGCGCCCTGGTGACGGAGGCGGACCTGCGGCTGACCGTCCGCGGGGACCCGGGCGGGCTCGACCAGGAGGTCGGCTGGGTGGCGGTCTCCGAGCTGCCCGACCCGACCCCGTGGGTGCAGGGCGCCGGCCTGCTCCTGAGCAGCGGCATGTGGCTGGGGGAGGGGACGGGTCGGGCGCGGAGGGCCGACGAGTGGGCCGGGCGGCTCGCGGCGTCCGGGGCCCGGGCGGTCGGCTTCGGCCTCGAGCCCTGGTTCACCGAGGTCCCGGCCGAGGTGGTCGAGGCCGCGACCCGCCACCGGCTCACGCTGCTCGAGGTGCCGCCGGGCACCCCGTTCGTGGCCGTCGACCGTCGGGTGGTCGACCTGCACGCCGCGGAGGCGAGGAGACGTGAGGCCGACGTCGTACGCAGCCAGCAGCGGCTCGCGGCCGCCGCCCGGTCCGGCAGGGCGGCGGTGGTGCGCACCCTGGCCCGCGAGCTCGGCGGGTGGGTGGTCCTCCTGGACGCGGGGCACCGGGTCGACGAGGAGGCCGGTCACCTCGACGGCGTGGACCTCGGTCACCTCGGCGCTCTCGCGGGGCAGGCGGCCGGCGTGGGCCGTCGCAGCCTGCTGGCCGGGGACGACCAGGAGCGACCGGCGTACCTGGTGCCGGTGGGGGAGGCCGACAACCGGCGCGGCACCTTGTGCGTCGACGGACGGAGCATCGCGGCGCACGCCGGCCGGCGAGCCGGGCTCGTCGGCACCGCGGCCGCCATCTTGTCGGTGATCTCCCCGGCGACGCCGGGGGCGGTCGAGGAGGTCGTGGTCGAGCTGCTGCTGGCGGGCGAGGACACCGCGGCCCGGCGGGTGTGCGAGGCCGCGGGTCTGCGGCTGCCGGAGCGGCTCGTCGCGGTCAGCCTCGGGGGAGTGCAGGCCCAGCAGGCGGCGGCCAGGGCCGTGACCCTGGGGATGTGGCGGGTGCCAGGTGCCCGCGGCAAGGACCCGGTCGTGGTGGGCGACCCGTCGCTGGTCGAGGGACGGCTGTCCGACGTGCTGGACCGGACCGGCGCGCGGGCGGGAGTCTCGGCGGCGCACGCCGCGGCGGAGGCACGCCGGGCCGTGCAGGAGGCGACGAGCGCGCTACGGCTCGCCGGCGGCCAGGGCCAAGCCGCGTACTACCGCCACGTCTCCGCCCCGGCGCTGGCGAGCCTGCTCACCGCGGAGCCGGCACGCCAGTTCGCCGAGGAGCTGCTGGCGCCGCTGCGCGGCCTGGACGACCGGGAGCGGCTGCTGGCCTCCGCCACGGCGTGGGTGCAGGCGCACGGGCGCTGGGACCCGGCGGCCGCGGCGCTCGGCATCCACCGGGTGACGCTGCGCGGACGCATCCGTCGGCTCGCCGACCTCCTCGGCCTGGACCTGGACTCGCCCTACGACCGGCTTGCGCTCGGGGTGGCCCTGGAGGTGCTCCCGTCGGACGGCGCCGCCGGGGACGGCACGTAGGGTGAGCCGCATGTCTGACATGCGCTACCGGTCCCTGGGAGACAGCGGCCTGAAGGTGTCGGTCGTCGGCGTCGGGTGCAACGCGTTCGGCGCCCGGATCGACGCCGAGCAGACCCAGGACGTGGTGGACGCGGCGCTCGACCACGGGATCAACTTCTTCGACACCGCGGACTCCTACGGCGGCGGCTCGAGCGAGGAGCTGCTCGGCCGCGCGCTCGGCGCCCGCCGCGAGGACGTGGTGGTCGCCACGAAGTTCGGCATGGGCGCGCGCACCTCCGACCCCGACGTCGCGCCCGGCGGGCGGCGCTACGTCCGCCAGGCCGTCGAGGCGAGCCTGCGGCGGCTCGACACCGACTACATCGACCTCTACCAGCTGCACCGGCCCGACCCGTCGACGCCGATGCTGGAGACCCTCGAGGCGCTCACCGAGCTGGTCACCGAGGGCAAGGTCCGCTACGTCGGCTCCTCGAACCTCACCGCGTGGCAGGTCACCGACGCGCACTGGCTGGCCCGCACGCACGGCACCCAGCGGTTCGTGTCGGCGCAGAACGAGTACTCCCTCTACAACCGGGTCGCCGAGCAGGAGCTGGTCCCCGCCTGCGAGGCGGCGGGGGTGGGGCTGCTGCCGTACTTCCCGCTGGCCTACGGGCTGCTGACCGGGAAGTACCGCCGCGGCGAGCAGGCGCCCGAGGGCACCCGCCTGGCCGCGGCCGGCCAGGCGAAGCGGCTCCAGAACGCCGACTGGGACCGGATCGAGGCGCTCCAGGCGTACGCCGACGCCCGCGGCATCTCGCTGCTGGACCTCGCGATCAGCGGCCTCGCCGCCCAGCCGACGGTCGCCAGCGTGATCAGCGGCGCGACCAAGCCGGAGCAGATCGCCGCGAACGCCGGTGCGCTGCGGTGGCAGCCGGCGGCCGACGAGTTCGACGCGCTGGCCGAGCTGGCGCGGACCCCGGCGTTCTCGTACACCACCTTCGCCTGAGCCCGTCGTCCCAGGACGGGCGCGGCGGTCACGGTACGTCGGACAGCGCGGACGACTCGTCGCGCAGGGCCGCGAGGTCGACCGCACCGGCGGTGACGATCCGGCGCACGTCGTCGATCGCGTCCCAGTCGTTGGCGTGCATGCCCGCCACGACCCTCCCGCCGGAGAGCCAGAACGCGGTGAAGACGCCTCCGGCCACGTCGCCGCGCAGCACCACGTCGTCGTACCCCTCCGGTCCGAGCGACCCGACGTACTCCATGCCGAGGTCGTACTGGTCGGTGAAGAAGTACGGCAGCCGCGTGTAGGGCTCCCCGGTCCCCAGCATGGTCCGCGCGGCGGCCCGGCCCTGGCCGATCGCGGTGTCCCAGTGCTCGACCCGGACCCGCCGGCCGAGCACGGGGTGGAGGGCGTTGGCGACGTCGCCGGCGGCGAGGACGTCGGGGTGGGAGGAGCGAAGGTGCTCGTCGACGAGCACGCCGTCGTCGACGTCGAGGCCCGCGGCCGCGGCCAGGTCGGTGTTGGGCCGGACGCCGATCCCGACGACGAGCACGTCGGCCTCGAGAGCCGTCCCGTCCCCGAGGTGTACGACGACCGCTCCGCCGTGGTCCTCGACACCGGCCACGGAGGCACCCAGCCGGAGGTCGACCCCGTGGGCGCGGTGCAGCCCGGCGAACACGTCGGCGACCTCGGGCCCGAGGACCCGCAGCAGCGGCTTCTCCAGGGCCTCGACCACGGTGACGTCGCAGCCCCGGGTGCGCGCGGCGGCCGCGACCTCCAGGCCGATCCAGCCGGCGCCGACCACGACGACCCGGCGGGCCGGGACGAGACGCTCCCGGAGGGCCTGGCTGTCCTCGATGGTGCGCAGGTAGGTCACCGGGGCGCCGCTGTCGTCGGCGAGCGGGAGGTGCCGGGGCGAGGACCCGGTGGCGAGCAGCAGCCGGTCGAACGCGAGCTCCTCGCCCTCGACGGTCACGGTGTGGGCGTCCGGGTCGACCGCGGTCGCCCGGGTGTGCAGGCGCAGGGCGACGTCGTGGTCGACGTACCACTCGGGCGGCTGCACGAACACCTTCTCGAGCTCCTCGTCGCCGAGCAGGTACCCCTTGGACAGCGGCGGGCGCTCGTAGGGCTGGTGCGGCTCCTCGGCCACCAGCGTGATGCCACCGGCGTACCCGTCGGCGCGGAGCTGCTCGACGGCCTTGCCCGCGGCGAGACCGCCGCCGACGACGACGATCCTGCTGACCTGCTCCATCCGAGCCTCCCGGGGACTGAGGTGCCGACCGGTCCATCGTGCTGCGGTCCGGGGGAGACGGGAAGGGCCCGTCTCCCCGAGAGGAGACGGGCCCGCCGCCGGCGCGGTTCAGCTCACCGGAGGCTCACCGGGAGCTCACCGGATGCCGTGCGCCTTGCCCTTGCCGGGCTTGGGCACCCGCACGGTGACCGACTCGGTGGTGGTGTTCCCCGCGTCGTCGGTCGCCTCGTAGGTGATCGTGTAGACCGCCCCGATGAAGGCGCGGACCCGGAACTCGGTGTCCGAGACGGTCCTGATCGCGGCGCGACGGCCCTCGGCGGTCGCCCCGACCATGGCGATCTCGACGTCGCGGTCGAAGTCGTCGGTCGCGGTGACCTCGGTGGTCACCGTGACCCACTTGTTGTTCGGCGGCCAGATCCGCGGCCGGTCGACGCTCACCTCGAGTGTCGGGGCGGCCGCCTCGGTCCGCAGGTCGAGCCCCACCAGCACCGGGTCGTGGTCGGAGGAGCGGTACGCGTCCGGGGCGTAGGAGTCGGCCGGGCGGCTGTAGTCCAGGTCGTAGTCGAGGATGTCGGGCTCGTCGGCGTTGATGTGCCACTCGCTCGCCCCGGTCACCTGCGGGGTCAGCGTCTCGTTGGACAGGGCGTGGTCGAGGTAGCCGACCATCCCGTCGTACACGTAGCCGTAGGCGTACTCGCCGCCGTACTTCTTGACCAGGTCGGTGTACCCGTGGGCGACGAACACGTCGATCGGGTCCTCGTGGTCGTAAGAGTTGAGGTCGCCGATCACCAGGTGGTCGGGGTCCCCGCTCCCGGTCGGGTCCTCGGCGAGGTACTTGGTGATCACCTCCACCGCCAGGGTCCGGGTGACGTCGCAGTTGCCCGCGCCGTCCTCGGGGGTCGACCCGTCGTCGCAGGCCGAGCCCTTCGACTTGAGGTGGTTGACCGAGACCGTGAACCGCTCGCCGGTGGCGACCTCGTCGAAGGTCTGGGTCAGCATCGGCCGGTTCTTCGTGTCGTCGAACCGCGCGTCGACGGTCGAGTCGAGCACCGCGAAGTCCCCGACCGGCTGCACGACACCGGGCTTGTAGATCATGCCCAGCCGGATCGCGTCGGTGCCGATGACCCCGGTGTCGACGTAGGCGTAGGTGCCGGCGCCCATGAGGTCGTTGAGACCGGCGACCAGGTCGGCGGCCGGCTCCACGTCCGGGGTGTTCTCCATCTCCATCAGGCCGACCACGTCGGCGTCGAGCTCGGCCAGCGCGGCGAGGATCTTGGCGCGCTGCCGCTCGAGCTCGGCGGCCGAGTCGGCGCCGCGGCACTCCAGGTCCCGGTTGGCGCCGCAGACGTCGTTCGTGCCGTCGTCGAGGGTGAGGAAGTAGTTGAGCACGTTGAAGCTGGCCACCTGCACGCTGCCGCCGACCTCCGGTGCCTCGGCCGGGCGCGGGTTGACGGCCGCATAGGTGCCGTACGACGTCGGCTGGACGCGGTAGGTCTCGTGGGTGTGGTCGACCACGCCCTGCACGCCGGTGACCGTGTCGCCGCCGCGGAAGGTGTTCGCCGCGCTGAAGTCCTCCCCGTTGCCGGGGTGGGGGACCGTGGTGGGGTTCTGGCTGCTCCGGGAGTCGTCGAGGGTGATGGTCCGCCGGTCGTACTGCGCCATGAGGTCCTGCGCCGCCGGGCCGGGCTCGACCACCGCGGTGGGTGTGTACAGCCGGTCCCGTCCCTCGAGCGGCTTGGCCAGGACCACCTCGCCGTACCGGTCGTAGTTGAAGTACTCGCTGATCACCAGGGTGTCGACGAGCTCGACGAGCATGCCTTCGTACTGCTCCCAGGTGGTGACGCTCTCCACCGGGAGGGACACCGGCGTGGGTGCGATCGCGGCCGCCTCGCCGATGACCTCGATCGACGGGTCGCGCAGCTGTGTCTGCGAGGCCCCGGTGGTGGTGTACTCACCGACCGTGCCGGTCACGCGCACCAGCTCGCCGACCTCGAGGCCGGCCGGGACGTCGGGACCGGCGTAGACGAAGATGCCCTCGGACGTGGTCTCGTCCCCGTCGCTGTCCGCGGCCTCCTCCTGCAGGTAGAAGCCGCTGAGTCCCGGCTTGATCGCGGTGACCACGGCCTCCACGGTCTGCTCGCCGGAGCAGGCGGGGTCGTACGTGGCGCCGGAGCCCTGGATGTCGGAGATCAGCGCGACCGCGGCGTTGGGGTCGCCGCAGGTGGCCGGCGGTGGCGGCGGGGTGTTGAGGTCTCCGAAGGAACTGGGGGCCGGGGGGTCCAGGCGCCGTCGAGGTACTGCAGCGAGTAGCCGAGCGGGTCGCTTCCGCCCTCCGAGGCGCCGATGTCGGTGCTGGTCATGCCGTCGGCCGGTCCGCCGACCGCGGTGAAGTCGCCCTCGTAGGAGAGGAACTCCACGACCGCCCCGGTGTCGTCGACCAGCGCGAGCCCGTCGGGTGCGCCGTTCTGCAGGCCGGGGACGTCGACGGCTACCGCGCCCAGGGCGGCGTCCTCGTCGTCGATCACGCCGGTGAGGGACTTGGTGTCGTAGACCGTCCCGTTGCTCCCGGTGTAGAGCACCAGGCTCCAGCCGGTCAGGTCGGTGCCGGCGGGACCGGTGACCTCGATGGCCTCGCCGGTGTCGGTGCCGGTGTTGTCGTAGTGGATCTCGGTGACGTGGACGGCCGGGGCCGCAGAGGCCGGTGGCGCCAGGGTGGTGAGGGTCGCGAGCCCGGCGAGGGCCGCGGTCGTGAGCGCGCCGAAGGTGGTGGCGCTGGTTCGTCGTTGCACGGGTGGTGCTCCCTTGGGTGAGGTGATGTCCGGTGCAACGGTTCGGGACCCGGGTGGCCCCCTCCTGACCACCCGATGACAGGCACCTGAACCTAACCCCGGTCCCGGGTCCAGGTAAAGGCGCCGCGTCCACGAGGTCCGTACGGAGAGGGGCTCAGCCTCACTGCGGTGTGACCGGCCAGACAGGCATCGTCCTTGGAGGGTGCGGCAACACTGGAAGGCAGATGTCTGACGAGAAGCCCCGCATCGAGCTCAACTGGGTCCAGGCCGTGGCCGGTCCCCTGGCGGCCGTCACCTCGGCCGTCCTGCTGTCGACCTTCGGCGTCGCCGGCACGCTCATCGGCGCCGCGCTCGGAAGCCTCGTGCTCACCACCGGAAACGCGGTCTACTCCTACTACCTGCACGTCACGCGGGAGCGGGTGGCGAACGCGCAGATGGCCGCGGCCCTGCGGGTCGGCCTGGTCCAGAACCGGCTGCGCGACGCCTCCGACAGCGTGACGTCGGAGGGCCCCTCCCCGGGCGCCGGGGCGCTCGTCGACGAGCTGGGTGCGGCCGACGCCGACCTGGGCAGGGCCCAGCAGGAGCTCGAGGAGGGCGACCCGGACGACGCGGTGCCGGGGTGGCGCAGCGTGCTCTCCGGCCTGCCGTGGAAGCGGGTCCTGCTGGTGTCGGTGGGCCTCTTCGTCGCCGCGATGGCGATCATCCTGGCCTTCGAGCTGGTGACCGGTCGGGCCGTGTCGTCGTACACCGGCGGCAGCGATCCCGACCGCCGTACGTCGATCCCCGGGCTGGGTGGCGGTGCCGAGACCGACGGCGAGGACCCCGCCCCGGAGGAGGAGCCTGCCGCGCCGACGGAGGAGGCGCCGCCGGCGGAGCAGGGCGACGTGGTGGTGCCGTACGACGACGCGACGGCGCCCACGTCGACCCCCACGCCGACGGAGAGCGCCCTGGAGCCGACGCCGACCCCGACGCCGGCGACGGAGCCCACACCCACGACCGTCGAGCCCCAGGCGACCGTCGAGGGCACCCCCGTCCCCACGCCCTGACGCGGTTCTTGAGCCGATCGCCCGCGGGCGCGGCTCGCCGGGTCCTAGGGTTGCGCCGTTCGCACCCGCAGTCAGGAGTCCCGTAGCCGTGTCCGACCCGTCCCAGCCGCCGTACCCGCACGGGCAGCAGCCCCCTCACCCGGACGAGCAGCCCGCGCAGCCCTTGCCCGGCCAGTCGGCGCAGCCGCAGGGCTGGGGCCAGCCGCCGGCGGGACAGCCGCCGCAGGGCTGGGGCCAGCCGCCGCAGGGCTGGCAGCCGCCCTACCCGATGCAGTACCGGACGACCAACGGCCTCGCCATCGCCTCGCTCGTGCTCGGCATCATCTGGGTCTACTGGCTCGGGTCGGTCCTCGCGCTGGTGTTCGGCTACGTCGCGCGCAAGCAGATCCGCGAGCGCAACCAGACCGGGGACGGCATGGCCATCGCCGGCATCGTCCTCGGCTGGGTCGGCGTCGCGATGCTCCTGCTGACGATCGCGGTGGTCGTGATCGCCGAGGTCGCCGACCCGGGCTCGACGGCCTACTGACGCCCGGTCGGCGCCTTGTCCTCGGGGCCGGTGTCGCTTTCGGTGTGACCGGCGCCACGACCGAGCGGGACCTTCGTCCTTATTTCCACGGGATGACCGTTGCGTACCTTCCTCGGTGGCCACCCGAAAGTAAAGAGACGTGGCCGCCGTTCTCGGAGGGAGTCCACCGTTGTTGCTGTCACCCCAGGCTGAGTCCGTCGTACGCGCCACCGCCGGCGTCGTCGCGGAGAACGCAGTCGCGATCACCTCGCGCTTCTACCCGTCGATGTTGGAGGCGCACCCTGAGCTGCTGAACGTCTTCAACCGGGGGAACCAGGCCAACGGGGACCAGCGCCAGGCGCTCGCCTCGGCGGTCGTGGCCTACGCGGTGCACCTGGTCGACCCGGACGCGCCGTCGTTCCGGCCGGTCATGCAGCGCATCGCCCACAAGCACGTGTCGCTCGGCATCCGCCCGGAGCAGTACACGATCGTCGGCCACCACCTGCTGAAGGCGGTCGGCGAGGTGCTCGGCGACGCCGTGACGCCGGAGGTGGCGCAGGCCTGGGACGAGGTGTACTGGCTGTTCGCCGCCCAGCTGATCGCCGAGGAGGCACGCCTCTACACCCTGGGTGACGTCGACCCGGCGCACCCGTGGCGCCGGTACGTCGTCGTGGAGCGCGTGGAGGAGGCCACCGACACCATCTCCCTGGTATTCCGGCCCGAGGACGGGGGAGCGGTCCCCGCACACCAGCCGGGGCAGTACGTCTCCGTGCTCGCCGAGCTGCCGGACGGGTCGACGCAGCCGCGGCAGTACACCGTCTCCACGGGGCCGCGCGAGAACACCCTCCAGATCACGGTGCGCCGGGTCCGCGGTGTCGGCGGCGCTCCGGACGGGATGGTGTCGACCTTCCTGCACGAGCACGTGTCGGTCGGCGACGTGCTGCAGGTCGGTCCGCCGGCCGGTGACCTGGTGCTCGCCGAGAGCGAGGACCCGCTGGTGCTGATCAGCGCCGGGGTGGGCATCACGCCGGTCGCGGCGATCCTCGACGACCTCGCGGTGCGCGGCGGGACCCGGCCGGTCACCGTCGCCCACGCCGACCGATCGGCCGCGAGCCACCCCCTCTTCGGCGCCACCCTCGCGTCCGCGGCGTCCCTGCCGGAGGCCGAGGTGCACACCTGGTACGAGCAGGTCGACCCGGTCGGTGCCGAGCGGGGTGCGCGCGAGGGGCTGATGGACCTGAGCTCGGTGGAGATCCCCGAGTCGGCGTGCGTGTTCATGTGCGGACCGCTGCCGTTCATGCGCGACGTCCGGGCCTCCCTGGTGCGCCGGGGCGTCCCGTCGAGCCGGATCCGCTACGAGGTGTTCGGCCCGGACATGTTCGCCGGTGAGTCGCTCAGCGCCTGACCGCCGGCGCCCGCTGAGGAGCGGAGCCGGCGGCCGGGTCTGACGATCAGTGTCGACTTTCAGGACGCCATTCGCGCGGGTGGTCGATGCGGAGAGCGGCGACCACGCCGGCGTGGTCGGACGGCCACAGTCCGGGAGGCGTCATGAAGTCGGTCTCGGGATCCTCGCCGATCACGTCCACGTCGAGGACGTCGACATGCTCGTCGACAACCACGAGGTCGATTCGGGAGGTCAGCGGGTCCGTCGGGTCGGCCAGATCCGCGTCGAAGCAGCAGGTGAGCCCTGCGTCGGTCGGAGCGTTCGGGTTGTCGAGGATCCACGCGTCGTAGCCCACGCCGGCAACCAGCCGCTGGTACGCCGGAGCGGTGGGTGCCTTCGAGTTGTAGTCGCCGACGTACACGATGGGGAGGTCGCCGTGGCGGTCCGAGATCTCCTCTTGGGCGGCAAGCAGCTCGCCCACCTGGAGGTTGCGGATGCCTTCGGCGGCGTCCGCCGTCGGGTTACTCGGGTCGGGCACGGCGAACGCCTCCAGGTGGGCGTTGACGAACCGGAACTTCATGGACTTCGAGTGAACGTCCACCGAGCCCCAACCACGGTCGACCGGGAGAAGCGTCGTCCCACCTGCTCCGTCGGGGATGGGGAAGCGCACGATGTTCTCGAAGTTGCCCTGGTGAGCGTTGCGTGTGGAGATGTCCGCGCGGCGAAGGATCACGTCCCGGTCGGCCAGCTGCACCGACTTCGTCACGTAGGGCGGGGTGTTCTGCGTGGTGTAGGGGATCGGCGGCGAGGTGAAGTTGTGTGCGGTTGCGCCGGCCACCTCTTCGTAGGCAACGCCGCGCTGCTCGAGCGCGTCGAGCAGCAACTGGAGGAAGTCGTAGACGACCACCGGGTTGCTGGATGCCCCGGTGGCGGGGTTGTAGTCGAACGTCGTCCACCGCGTCACCTCCTGGAGCCCGACGACGGCCGGCATCTCAGCCGCGATCTCCTCCGCGATCGCAGCCATCCGCTCCTCGGGCTTGGTCGCGATGACGGCTTTCCACGTCGCGGCGGCTGCATTGGGCACGAGTAGCGGGTTGCTCGGGTCCGGCTCGGCGGTGAGCGCCAGGATGACCGGCTCGAGGTCCGCGCCCAGGTAGAGGTTGCGGGTCATCACGTCGACCGTGCGCTGTGAAGCGGTCGCCGCGGCGGCCCGGGATGCGCCGGGGGAGGAGTCGGGCGGGCCGGCGACGGCGACGCCGGGCGCCAGAGAAGCCGAGAGAGCGAGGGCGGCCGCGGCGGAGCCGATCAGGGTCAGGCGGCGGCGGGGTCGGGAAGTGTCAGTCATGGACTCACGTTTCCATCGCTCGAGCCGGGTGCCAATATCAGAGGACCAGCCATCGCCCATTCGGGGTAGACGGGACAGCAGCGACCGAGCCCGGCGCAGTTGTTGCTGTGCTCAGGCAGAGGCGGAGCACCGGTACGACGCCGCGTGACTGCTGTGACTAGCGAGGAATGACCCGATCGGGCTCTGGCACCCCGCGAGGCCCCCTGGCAGACGCCACGACGAGTCCCTGCCCGACACGCCCGGAAAGTCCCCTCGACACGCCCAGCGAACGTCCGCAACAGGCGCCTGACCTGCGGCTTTACCGGGGGCAGGAAAGAATCTCGGCGACTTCGCGCGTTCGGGTTGCGCCCCCTAGGGGCCCCGCGTACGGTTACCACAACATCTAGTAGTCACACCGATGTAATTTTCCACAGTTAGTGGCCTCAACTGCACAGGCGACTGCTAGTTGTCCCCAAGTTACCCACAGCGAGACCCACAGGCAGGCCCCGGGACAAGGACACCCGGCGGCGGCGAGTCCGAGGTGCCAAGGCCTCGGTCGAGCCATGCCGAAAACCGGGACGGAACTGTCGGTGCGGGGTGTTGAAGTAGGAGGGTCTCGGCGGTCGAAGACGGCCGGGACCACAGGACCGACGGAGTGGAAGGAGCGGCACGACATGCACTGCCCGTACTGCCGCAACACCGACACCCGGGTCCTCGACAGCCGGGTGGCTGACGACGGGTCCGCGATCCGCCGGCGCCGGACCTGCCAGGAGTGCGGCAAGCGGTTCAGCACCGTGGAGCAGATGCAGCTCGTGGTGCTCAAGCGCTCCGGGGCGACCGAGCCGTTCAACCGCGACAAGGCGATCGCGGGGGTGCGCAAGGCGTGCAAGGGCCGGCCCGTCTCCGACGACGACCTGGCGAACCTCGGCCAGAAGGTCGAGAGCGCGCTGCGCGCGGAGGGCTGGGCGGAGGTCCCGGCCAACGAGGTGGGCCTGGCGATCCTGGGTCCTCTCCGCGAGCTCGACGAGGTGGCCTACCTCCGCTTCGCCAGCGTCTACAAGCAGTTCGAGAGCGCGGCCGCCTTCGAGGAGGAGATCGCGATGCTCCGGGCCGAACGATCGGTCCGGGTGCCGTCGGGTCAGGCGCCACCGGCGTCCGCCGTACCTCAGCCGACGGGCTGAGCCACAGACTGCCCGGCGCGCGTTGTGGGGAAGCGGCGCGCGTCGGGCAAACCAACCGCAGCTTCGGGGTCGAGACGAAGCGCAGACCGAGCGCGACAGCAGCACACCAGCGACAGCCAGACGACGAAGACGTCACAATCAGGGGATAGGAGCACCACATGACGGAGACGGTCAGCGGGTCCGCGCGAGCGGGGCGCAAGAGCACCAAGGGCATGAAGACCGAGCGGGTCTTCAGCACCGAGGGCGTGCACCCGTACGACGAGATCACCTGGGAGCGCCGGGACGTCGTGCAGACGAACTGGAAGACCGGCGAGGCCGTCTTCGAGCAGCGCGGCGTGGAGTTCCCCGAGTTCTGGTCGGCCAACGCCTCGACGATCGTCACCACGAAGTACTTCCGCGGCGCGCTCGGCACCGAGGAGCGCGAGTGGAGCCTCAAGCAGCTCGTCGACCGGGTGGTGAAGACCTACCGCAAGGCCGGTGAGGACCACGGCTACTTCGCGAGCCCCGCGGACGCCGAGACCTTCGAGCACGAGCTGGTCTGGCTGCTCGTGCACCAGTACTTCTCCTTCAACTCCCCGGTCTGGTTCAACGTCGGCACCAAGTCCCCGCAGCAGGTCTCCGCGTGCTTCATCCTCTCCGTCGACGACTCGATGGACTCGATCCTGAACTGGTACAAGGAGGAGGGCTTCATCTTCAAGGGCGGCTCCGGTGCCGGCCTGAACCTGTCGCGCATCCGCTCCTCCAAGGAGCTGCTGTCCTCCGGTGGTACGGCGTCGGGGCCGGTGTCGTTCATGCGCGGCGCCGACGCGTCCGCGGGCACGATCAAGTCCGGTGGCGCGACCCGTCGTGCGGCGAAGATGGTCGTGCTCGACGTGGACCACCCCGACATCGAGGAGTTCGTCGAGACCAAGGCGCGCGAGGAGGACAAGATCCGTGCGCTGCGCGACGCCGGCTTCGACATGGACCTCGGCGGCAAGGACATCACGTCCGTGCAGTACCAGAACGCCAACAACTCCGTCCGGGTCAGCGACGAGTTCATGCGCGCCGTCGAGGACGGCACCTCCTTCGGTCTGCGTGCGAGGCAGACCGGCGAGGTGATCGAGGAGACCGACGCCCGCGACCTGTTCAAGAAGATCGCCAAGGCCGCGTGGGAGTGCGCCGACCCGGGCCTGCAGTACGACGACACGATCAACGACTGGCACACCAACCCCGAGACCGGCCGGATCACCGCGTCCAACCCGTGCTCGGAGTACATGTCGCTGGACAACTCGTCGTGCAACCTGGCGTCGCTGAACCTGATGAAGTTCCTCAAGGACGACGACACCTTCGACGCCGAGCGGTTCGCGAAGGCCGTCGAGGTGATCATCACCGCGATGGACATCTCCATCTGCTTCGCCGACTTCCCGACCGAGTCGATCGGTGAGACCACCCGCAACTACCGCCAGCTCGGCATCGGCTACGCCAACCTCGGCGCGCTGCTGATGGCGATGGGCCTTGGCTACGACTCCGACGGCGGCCGGGCGATGGCCGCGGCGATCACCTCGCTGATGACCGGTCAGTCCTACAAGCGCTCCGCCGAGCTGGCCGCCGTGGTCGGTCCCTACAACGGCTACGCCCGCAACGCCGAGGCGCACAAGCGGGTCATGCGCAAGCACCAGGCCTCGAACGACGCGGTGCGCCCCCTGCACGCCGCCGACCGCGACGTGCACCAGCTCGCCACGAAGGCCTGGGCCGACGTGGTCAAGCTGGGGGAGAAGAACGGCTACCGCAACGCGCAGGCCAGCGTGCTCGCGCCGACGGGCACGATCTCGTTCATGATGGACGCCGACACCACCGGCATCGAGCCCGACTTCAGCCTGGTGAAGTTCAAGAAGCTCGTCGGCGGCGGCTCGATGCAGATCGTCAACCAGACCGTGCCGCGGGCGCTGACGAAGCTCGGCTACCAGCAGGAGCAGGTCGAGGCGATCGTCGAGTACATCGCCGAGCACGGCCACGTCATCGACGCGCCGGGCCTGAAGCCCGAGCACTACGAGGTCTTCGACTGCGCGATGGGTGCCCGGGCGCTCGGCCCGATGGGTCACGTGCGGATGATGGCGGCCTGCCAGCCGTTCATCTCCGGGGCCATCAGCAAGACTGTGAACCTTCCGGAGACGGCCACGGTGGAGGACATCGAGGACGTCCACTTCCAGGCGTGGAAGCTCGGTCTCAAGGCCCTGGCGGTGTACCGCGACAACTGCAAGGTGGGTCAGCCGCTGTCGTCCGGCAAGGGCGAGAACAAGGGCGGTGAGAAGGAGGTCGAGGTCGAGAAGGTCGTCGAGTACCGCCCGACCCGCAAGCGCCTCCCGAAGTCGCGCCCGTCGCGCACCACGTCGTTCACCGTCGGTGGTGCCGAGGGCTACATGACGTCGGGCTCCTACCCCGACGACGGCCTCGGTGAGGTGTTCCTCAAGCTCGGCAAGCAGGGCTCGACCCTGGCCGGCGTGATGGACGCCTTCTCGATCGCGGTGTCGATCGGCCTGCAGTACGGCGTCCCGCTGGAGACCTACGTCTCGAAGTTCACCAACCTGCGCTTCGAGCCGGCCGGTCTCACCGACGACCCGGACGTGCGGATGGCGCAGTCGATGATGGACTACATCTTCCGTCGTCTGGCGCTGGACTACCTGCCGTTCGAGCAGCGGTCGGCGATGGGCATCTACTCCGCCGACGAGCGTCAGCGCCAGCTCGAGACCGGCTCCTACCAGGCGCCGGCCGAGGACGAGGAGTACATCTCCGAGGCCGACGAGCTGAAGTCCGAGCGCGTGGAGGTCCCGGCTGCACCGGTCGAGACCGCCGCGAAGGAGGCGCCGAAGTCGGCGCACACCTCCGCGGAGCTGATGGAGGAGATCACCGGTACCGCGGTCGACAGCCCGCTGTGCTTCACCTGCGGCACGAAGATGCGTCCGGCCGGTAGCTGCTACGTCTGCGAGGGCTGCGGCTCCACCAGCGGCTGCAGCTGAGGGATGAAGCGTTAGGTCGTTGGCGTAGAGCGGCCCGGCATCCACCCGTGGATGCCGGGCCGTTTGCCCGATGTGGCGCTATCTCGACTCCGGCAACGGAGTCATGAGTCGGGGCCCAGAGCGTCAGGCTGAGAGAGTCCTCAACCGAAGGTTCGTGGACGCCGCAGGGCTACAGCTGGATGCCCCGGGTGAGCGCGCCGTCCACGACGAGATTGGTGCCACTGACCCGGCGAGCTGCGGTGCTGGCGAGGAAGACCACGGGGCCGGCGACCTCCTCCGGAGTCCCCATGTGGCCAGTGGGATTGAGCTCCACGGCAGTCTTGTACAGGTCTGGGTCTCCAGTTTCGATGCTTGCCCAGACTCCACCCTCGAAGTATGTGTTGCCCGGGGAGACCGTGTTGGCACGGATTTCCTTGTGGGCGAGTTGCATCGCGAGCCCATGGATGTAGCCGATGATCGCCGTCTTTGCAGTGCCGTACGGGCCGGAGGCGAAGTCCGATTCGCGTCCTGACACGCTCGAGATCGCGATGATCGAGGCAGCCTCACTCCGCTCGAGGTACGGAAGGGCCGCTCGGACGAGCCGAACCGTGTGCATCAAGTCAACGTTCAGGCTGGCCTGCCAGTTCTCCTCGGTGTCGGGAATGGCCAGGGCGCTGACGTTCGCCACCACTACGTCAAGACCGCCGAACGACTCGGCCGACTGCTCGACCCACGTCGCCAGAGCCGCTGGGTCGCCTACGTCGACGGTGGCGCCGATCGCGGTGCCGTGCTCACTGAATGCGTCTTGCGTCGCCGTGACCTCGTCACGGTCGCGGGCGCAGAACGCGACGAGCGCTCCCTCGTCGAGGAATGCCTTGACGACCGCTCGGCCGATGCCACGGGTGCCGCCGGTGACCAGGACGCGTGTGCCGCTGAGCTGTAGATCCATCAGGCGCCTCTCTCTGACTAGCTCGGGTTTCGGGCGTTGGCGGCGGGGCTCTCACAAGGCACCGAGAGCACGGACTCGCGCACGCAGCTCGGTGTGGATGCCGTTGAACGCCTCCGTCGCCGGAAGCAGCGACTTGGCCGCCTTGACGACGACGCTGTAGTTGGCGTCAACGACGTTGGCGACCGGCGCCTGAGCGATCTGCGAGCACAGTTGGTAGGCATCCATCGGGTGGAGGTCGCAGAGCTGCGCCACCCAGTGCACGAGCTCGGCGTTGGCGATGCGCCAGGAGTCCTCCATCGGCCTACTGGAGCCAACGGTCATCAAGTGGCTGTCGTTCTCGATCCTCGGCCAACCAGGGGCGCCACCCTTGACCAGCTCGACGATCAGTGTGGTGGTCATCGCGCCCTCTACGGCTGTGCCACAGGCTTCTCCCTCGCCTTGCCGGTAGTGCCCGTCGCCGACGGAGAACATCGCACCTTCGACATTCACACCGAGGAACACGGTTGAGCCGGCACACACCTCCGGCGAGTCCATGTTGCCGCCGAAACGGTCTGGCACCAGCGAGGAGCGCACCTCCCCGCCGGCCGGGGCCACGCCGACCGTGCCGAGCATCGGCTCGACAGGCAGCTCGATGCGATGGTCGCTGTGCCGTGCCGCGAACGCGACCGTGTTGCGGTCCCGGTCCAGCTCGTAGATCCAGGTGGTGTCTGGCAGCGGGTCCTGCAGCGTAACCACGCGGTCGGTGCTGGTCATCCCGCCGAAGAAGGGGATGGCGGCTGAGGCGGCCCAGTCCCGCGCCGGTTCGAGCGCGACCAGGTGGAGCACGAGCGTGTCTCCGGGCTCGGCCCCCTCCACGTAGAACGGACCGGTCTGCGGATTGACGAACCGCAGATCAACCTTGGCGCTGGATAGGTCCTCGACACTGCGTAGGGCACCGCCGAACGCATCGTCGGACCACAGGCGCAGCACAGTGCCAGGACGGACCCGCATCACCGGAGTGGCGCCACCGAAGGTGTAGGTGTACTCCTCACGGGTGGGCGCGTACTCGATGACGTCCATGGGCGGAAATTACCTCAGGTATGCGCAGCCCGTATAGGGCCACGGTGCGAATCCGACATAGCGCTACGTCGATGGGTCAGGTGCGGATGATGGCGGCCTGCAAGGTGGGCCAGCCGCTGTCGTCCGGCAAGGGCGAGAACAAGGGCGAGGCCGCCGAGGCGAAGGTCGCGTATGACGTCGTTCACCGTCGGCGGTGCCGAGGGCTACATGACGTCGGGCTCCTACCCCGACGACGGCCTCGGTGAGGTGTTCCTCAAGCTCGGCAAGCGCGGCTCGACCCTGGCCGGCGTGATGGGACGCCTTCTCGATCGCGGTGTCGATCGGTCTGCAGTACGGCGTCCCGCTGGGGACCTACGTCTCGAAGTTCACCAACCTGCGCTTCGAGCCGGCCGGCCTCACGTGGATGCGTTGGGATCCGCTGGAGGGGAGAAGCCGGGACCATGCGTGTTCCGCAAGTCCGCCCCCTCGACACGGTTGCAGACGATCAGGCCGACTCTTCGCGTAGTCGCGGTTCGGTGCGGTTATCCGGGCGGATGCCCTGCTTGTCTGCATAGAACGCGCGGACGAAGTCCATGTCCTTCGTGACCTGTCCGGTCGGGTGGAAGCTCGGCCCGATGCCGAGGGTCCGCGTCGGGCCGTCGACGAAGCCGAGAGTGATCGGCAGGCCGGTCTGCTGGGCGATCCGGTAGAAGCCAGGCTTCCAGTACTCACCCTTGCTGCGGGTGCCTTCCGGGGCGATCGCAAGGAGGAAGTGCTGTCCGCTCTCGGCCTCCTCGAGCAGGGCGCGGATCGCAGCACCCGGGTGTTGCCGATCGAGCGGAATGCCGCCAGTGTGCCGCAGGACCCATCCCGCGGCGCCCTTGAAATAGGTGTGGCTGATCAGCGCCTGGGGACGCGCACTGTTGGCCCAGGCGATGAGCAGCATGGCGACCCAGTCCCATTGGGACGTGTGCGGAGCGCCGACGAGGATCCCGCTGCGTGGCACGTCGCCGACGAGGCGCCACCTCGTGGCCCGGAGCATGCCGCGGGCGAGTGTGCGTCGGAACCCCATCGTGTGAGCCACGTCGTGACGCTAGCGCCGTCGGAGGTGCGCGGGCAAAGGATTGCTCCGCTGTTCTTTGCGGGAACATGCGGCTTCCTGGTGCGGCGGGCCGGACTGCCGCACGAACGGGTGACGGATCGGGTCCGGCTGCCCTTGAGCGGCAGGTGTGGGCATGATGGTCTCGTCACGACGTCGTCGCCGAACGTCTTGGGATAGGGCTTGGGCACGGTGCGCATCGCTTCCAGCGACGCGTCACAGCGCCACAGATCAGCTGTCACCTATCCGTGCAGCAGAGCCCCTTCATCGCCGAACGTCCATGATGATTGCCATTGGCGGGCGCAAGGTGTCGCCCTTTCCGCCGCATGCGGACGTAGTCACGGGCAGAAATCGGCTGCTGTGCTCTCGAGTGCCTTTGGCCGGATGGAGCAGGAGCAACGCCCTGACGGGACCGGCGTAGACGGGCTCACTCAGACCAAGGGAGCGCACTGGCCGGTGGCGTTGCCGCCGACGACGTTGACGCTGCCGGGGACGAAGCCGCCGGACACTCCCGGAGTCAGGCCCGAGCAGTTGAGATTTCGCGTGATCGTGTTGCGCACGACGTAGACGCCGGGTGCGTCCGGGTGCTCGTCGATCACGGTGATGTCGGTCAGGCTGGCGTTCTTGCCGATAGTGTTGAACAGCACCCCGAGCCACGAGGTCGTTTGCCCGCTCACGGTGAGGTTGCCGTCGATCGTGTTGTTCTTGATCGACCAAGGGATGAAGCCGCCGCCTCCGTCCAGGGTGACGTTCCCCTTGACCGTGATGCCGTTGAGCAGGACGGTATTGGCATCGGTGGCCGTGACGTTCCCGTTGACGGTGATGTCGGAGTGCCCGTCCGGCTCCACGCCGCACTCGTGTGCCGAGTTGCCGGTGTACGAGGGCGGCTGGCAGCCCAGGCCAAGGAGCGAGTCCGCTGCTGCGGTGACGTTACGACCGACGGTGATCGTCGACGGCGCGCTCTGCGCGTCGAGCACCGCACCGGCTGCGACGTTTAGGTTCCCGACGACGCTGATCACCGCGTCGGCCGGTACCTCGCAGTCGCCGGTGACGGCGACGCTGGCGTAGGTCCCGGATGGGAGATCGCCACCGGCGCAGGTGTAAGCCATCGGGCGCGGTGCAGCGGACGCGGTTGCCATCGCTGGTCCAGCTGAGAGCGCGAGCGCTCCCGCAGCGGCGATGGCTCCCAGCAGCTTGCGACGTGTGGGTTTCTGCATGGCTCCTGCCCCTGTCTCCGGCGGCCCTACCTGCGGGGGCCAACCGTTCCGGTGTACTCCGAGGGCCCAGCGACGTCAACGGATGAGAGAACCAACTCGCCCCCATCGCCCCACCTCGCACCGAATCGGGTTCGGATGAGGTCTAGAGCAGGCCGCCCAGCGGCACGACCGACCGAGATCGCGCATGCCTGGGGTGGTTCTGCTTCGTCCTACTGGCGCGCCTCTGCTGTCAACCCGCTGTCTTGAGTGAGTTCTTGGCGGTAGCCGCGTAGGGCGCCCGGCAAGGCGGCGCGGGGCCGGAGACTGTTTGGGTCGGCAAGGAGAGGACCATCGCTTGGCGTGCCGCCGTCCAACGCTGCTCAGCCCGCCACAACGGAAGCAACCAGGTAGACGTCGGACGGCATGGGATATGCGAGCTTCCAGGTGATGGCAATGGGGCGATCACCGGTATGCGAGACACACGTCGCTGGCCCGAGGAACGTGTACGGCGTCGTCCCGAGGTCGTCGATGCGCTGTTCGCGGGTGAACAACAGGATGTGGCTGCCGCGGGAGGCATGGTGGAGGTAGCGCTGACCCGTCGGCGACGCCACGGAGGTCGTGGACTGTGATTCCCAGTGAAAGAGACTGGGACTGATCGCGTAGTCGCGGTACATCGTGGTGGGGGAGTAGTCCGCTTGGGACTTCTTCAGCGTGACAAGGAAGGCGTCGGCCGGCCACTTCGGCTCGTACACAACCCCGGCTTGGAAGCTTCTCGGCACGCGCTTGAGATGCGCATAGTCCAGGGCTGCGAGAATCTCCTCGCGCTGGTATCGGCCATGGACGGTGAGTGGCATGTCGGCGAGTGGTCCAGGAAGTGGCCGCGTCGCGTGCCGGCTTTGTTCGAAACCCATCTCGATGACCGTGCTCAGCTCATCTCTCGCTGCCGGTTCGTCGCGCAATGCGGCGAGCCCGTCGTCGTACGACTCGAACCCGCCGCCGTTGGGCCAGAGCGAGAAGAACAGCATGCGAGCGAAGTACTGCTCGCGCTCGGTCAACTTCTGGTACGCCGGCGCGTCGTCGGCAAGCACGCGGAGGTAGGTGGAGGCGCGCTCTGAGTCGTCCACGTGTGCTAGCGCGCGCACCCGCTTGAGTAGCTGAGACTCATGAGAGCCGCCGGGACGCGTTGGCAGGCCGGCCTCGCGACGAAGACGCGTCCAGCTGCGGTCGGTGCGCAGTACGTCGGACAGCTCGATGCCGCTCTCGTCGAGAAACGTAGGCAAGTCGTGGTCGCGGTAGGACCTCAGCTCCGAGACGATCTGCGACCACCGACTGGTCACCTGTGCGCGGATATTGGCTAGCACCGTCTGCTGCGTCTGCTCGTCGAGAACGATCTGTGAACCTGAAGGAAGGAAAGGGAACCCCTTCTCGACCTGGCGCTCGAGCTCCTTTCGGGACGCGCCGGTAAGGGCTCGATAGCGGGCGTCGAAGCGGAACTCCCTGCGGTGATGTCCGACGAAGTCGAGGGCAGTCAACACAGCCTTGTCGGGGGATCGACGCAGACCACGCCCGAGCTGCTGCAGGAAGATCGTGGCGCTCTCGGTGGGACGGAGGAAGAGGACGGTGTCGACGTCGGGAAGGTCCAGACCCTCGTTGAACAGGTCTGCGGCGAAGAGGATGCTTACTCGACGGTCTCGAAGGTCGGCCAGCGCCTGACGACGTGCTTCTGCTGACGTCGTCCCGTTGACAGCTCGGGCTGCGATGCCGGCTTCGTTGAAGACTTGCGCCATGTAGTTGGCGTGGGCGACACCGACGCAGAAGCCGAGTCCGCGCATGCGCGACAGGTCTACGACCTTGTCCCGGAGCTCTTGCAGAATGATGGCCGCACGGGCGCGATTACCCGTGTAGACGTTCGAGAGTTCGTTGTCGTCGTATCGTCCCCGCTTCCACCCCACACGGCTCAGGTCCGTGCCGTCGGCGACACCGAAGTAGTGAAATGGCGAGAGAAGGTCCGCGCCTAGAGCATCCCAAAGTCGCAGCTCGGCCGCGGTCCGGCCGCCGAAGAACTGCCGCACGTCGACACCGTCGGCACGCTCGGGAGTCGCGGTGAGTCCGAGCAGCTCGCGGGGCTTGAGGTGGTCGAGGATCCGCTGATACGTCGTTGCTTCAGCGTGGTGGAACTCGTCGATGACGACGATGTCGTAAGCGTCTGGCGGAATGTTCGTGACGCCATAGGAGGTGAGCGACTGAACGCTCGCGAAGACGTGCTTCCAACGCTCGGGCCGGGCGCCGCCCACATAGAGCTCTCCGAAGTTGCCGTCCGCGAGGACCTCTCGGTAGGTGCGTAGAGACTGCTCCAGGATCTCCTTGCGATGGGCGACGAACAGCAATGACGGGCGGCTGCCGTTCGACCCGCACAGCTGCCGGTAGTCGAGGGCGGCGACGACGGTCTTGCCCGTCCCTGTGGCAGCTACGAGAAGGTTGCGATGTCTGTTGTGAACTTGGCGCTCCGCGGCGAGAGACTCGAGCATCTCCTCCTGGTAGCGGTAGGGCCGCACCTCCAGCCCCGAGAGCGTGATCGTCACTCGGTCATGCGTCTTGTGGCCGGCGGCTTCGGCCAGTGCGTCGTCGAGTCGGTCACGGTCGTGGCGGGGGTCGTACCGCTCGAAGGTGGCGTCGTTCCAGTAGGTGTTGAACGTGGCCTGGAACTTCTCGATCAGGCTCGGGGTGGCGACCTTCGAGAGCCGGACATTCCACTCGACACCTTCGAGGAGGGCGGCCCGAGACAGGTTGGAGGAGCCGACGTAGGCGGTGTTGAAGCCGGTGTCGCGGTGGAACAGCCATGCCTTGGCGTGAAGACGTGTACGGAGGGCGTCGTACTGGACAACGACCTCGGCCTCGAACTCCTCGACGAGCCGGTCGAGAGCGCGACGCTCGGTGGCTCCCATGTACGTCGTCGTGATGACGCGCAGGGGCGCGCCTCGCTCATGGAGGCGACTGAGCTCGGGCTCGAGGATGCGCAGACCGTGCCACTTCACGAACGCGAGAAGAAGGTCGACGCGGTCGGCGCTCTCGATCTCGGCCCGTAGCTCGGCACCGAGGGACGGCTCGTCATGGGCGTTGGTGAGGAGGGCAGCTTCGGACAGCGGTGTGCTCGGTCGGATCAGACGACGGTTCTCCTGGCCGGGGCCCGCTGGACGGGACAGCGCGAGAAGCTGCCGAGCGTCGTGAAGCAGGGGAGCTGATTGCGACAGGCGTGAGAGCAGGCTGTTAACGATCTGCAGCCGCTGTCCCTCGTCTCTGGTGCCTTCAAGAATTCGGGTCAGCTCGTTCGACACATGGCGAGAAAGGATCTGGGGTTGGTCGGCAGCGTCAATGTCTGCGACCAGCGCATGCAGCTCGGTGAGCCTGGCGAGCCGGTCCTCCAGTTCGCTGGTGATCAGCGACTCGTAGACGCCTTCGAGCAATGCACTTCCCCCGTTGGTCGACGCACGTACACGTTGAAGCTTGCCAGCACTGATCAGTAACGGCAGGGAGATGCGCGGGCGTCGGCTATGCCGATTTTCTGTGTGCTTCCAATCCGTCAGTCTGGATGTTTATGACGTAGGCCTCGTGGTCGGAGAGCCGCACGCCATCGCGCTCGGCGACCAAGCGCGCCGAGCGACTCACCGTCGCTTCCTGTGGAACCGCAATGTGGTCGATGCTCAGAAGAGGGTCGAGCCGATGGGGGAGCGCCGCCGTCGGCACCTTGAGAACCAACTGCGAAAGCATGTCAAGGACAAGTGTTCGCCCGCCTATGCTGCCTGCGTACTCGGGCCCGCTGAGCGCGTGGTTTCAATCACCTCCCCACACGAGGGAGCGACCTCGCAGGGTCGGGAGCATTGCGTTCAGCGCGTGCCCGGTCTTTTCCGCGTGCGAATGACCGACCCAGGGTGGTTCGCTGCCGCAGGAGCGCCACGGGAGCACAGTGCTGCACATTGTGATGCCGTGGACGACGGCCAGCGCGCTGGCGGGGTGGGGATCGTTCAGCGGGACCATTCCCAGCCGACTGGCCACGGCGGCCCACCGTCGCTTCGTCGCCATGTGCGCTGCTGTTCTGTGCAACGCGTAACCGGGGAGCGCGAGTCGGTCGTTGACCTCTGTCAGCAGCCAGACATCGCAGTCTGCGTCATTCAGGAACTCCTCGTGCCTGCTCGTCCAGCGTCCAGCCAGGTTCCAAGTCCCCACTTGCATAGGCTCGATTCTGGCGTTTCGCAGCGACCCTCGCCGGGCTTTGTATAGGTAGGGTCAGGTCTGTAATCCGTAACGGCCCGACAGCGCGCGTCCGATGACAAGCCTCCACCCGTGCGGGAAGACAGTGATGCCTTCCTGGAGTGGTCGTGCCGTTGTACCGCGCGTCCGTTGCGCGCTTGCGTTCGGAGATCGAGAACGGAACCCTCGTGCCGACGTTGACCGAGCAGTTCCGGCACCAGGTCGGATACTCGCCAGCGCCAGGCGAGGTCCGGTCCTGGGAGCGCAGCCTGCAGGTGTTGTCGGCGGACCTCGTCGAGTCGGGACTCGAGCAGGTCGAGGCACTCGTCGAGTACCAGCTCCCCATGACGAGCAAGCGGGCTGACGTCCTACTGTGCGGAACCCATCCGCGCACCGGCGCGCCGTCGTACGTCGTCGTGGAGCTCAAACAGTGGAGCCACGCGCTGATGCTCGACGGCTCCGACGACGTGTGCCTGCTGGAGGGGATGGGCGAACGGTTGCACCCGGCCGAGCAGGTGCGGCGCTACTGCAGCCACCTGATGGACTTCGCGGCGACCCTGGAGGAGCACCCGGACTGGATCGCTGGCGTCGCCTACCTGCACAACGCGACCGATCTCGACGTCGACGGACTGTGGGAGCTGCCCGCCACCGAGCACAGTCGTATGTTCACCGGGCAGCGTCGCGGCCAGTTCCTGGACTTCCTGCAGAGCCGGCTCGCACCTCGTGCCGGCGCGGAGACGGCCGACCAGCTGCTGAGCTCGGCGATCCGACCCAGCAAGCAGCTCCTCGCCCTGGCCGCCGAGGAGGTGCAGAACCGGGAGCAGTTCGTCCTCCTCGACGAGCAGCAGACGGCGTACTCGCTGGTGATGCGAGCCGTGGAGCGCGCCCGCGCCGCCAACAGCAAGGAAGTCATCATCGTCAGCGGTGGACCGGGCTCCGGCAAGAGCGTCATCGCGCTGTCGCTGATGGGCGAGCTCTCCAGGCAAGGCCGCACGGTGCTGCACGCAACCGGTTCGAGCGCGTTCACCCAGACGCTCAGGCGTGTGGCCGGACGGCGAGAACCTCGCGTCAAGGGGATGTTCAAGTACTTCAACCAGTTCATCGACGCCGAGCAGAACGGCATCGACGTCCTGATCCTCGACGAGGCACACCGCATCCGGGAGACGTCGGCGAACCGGTACACCAAGGCGGCGCTTCGTACCGGCCGGCCCCAGGTCGAGGAGCTCATCGACGCCGCACGCGTGCCGGTGTTCCTGCTCGACGAGCACCAGGTGGTCCGGCCCGGTGAGATCGGCACGATAAGCGACATCCAGCAGGCCGCCAAGCGGCTCGGCTTGGAGACGCGGCTGATCGAGCTCGACGGGCAGTTCCGGTGCGGCGGGAGCCGCGCGTACGAGCACTGGGTGCTGCGGCTTCTCGGGCTCCAAGGCGACGGGCCGGTGCCCTGGGAGGGTGATGACAACTTCGTCCTCCGGGTGTCCGACGGGCCCAGCGTCATGGAGGCGCACATGCGCGCGATGCTGGAGAAGGGCTACGGCGCCCGGCTCGCAGCGGGATACTGCTGGAAGTGGAGTGACCCCGTGCCCGGTGGCCTGGTCCCGGACGTGGTGATCGGCGACTGGCAAAGGCCGTGGAACAACAAGAAGGACACCTCACACGCTGGTGCTCCGGGGACTCCGTTCTGGGCCAGCGACCCGGCTGGCTTCGATCAGGTGGGCTGCGTCTACACCGCCCAGGGGTTCGAGTACGACTACTCGGGCGTGATCATGGGGCCGGATCTGGTGTGGCGCACCGACCACTGGGAGGCCCGCCCCGAGTTCAGCCACGACACCGCGGTGAAGCGCGGCGACCGAGACCAGTTCGCGGGAGCGGTCAAGAACACCTACAAGGTCCTGCTCACCCGCGGCATGCTGGGCACCGCCGTGTACTCCACCGACCCGGAGACACAGGAGTTGCTACGGTCGCTGATCCCTGACTCGGTGTGACGAGGTGCCCTGTGTCTGACCTGACGGCGCTGCGTGACGCGATGCGCGGGTTCACCGCGGAGCGGGACTGGGAAAGGTTCCACGACCCGAAGTCGCTCCTCCTCGCGCTGGTCGGCGAAGTGGGGGAGCTGAGCGAGCTGTTCCAGTGGCTGCCGGCCGAGTCTGCTCGGGCGATGGCTGCGGAGGCGCCGCTGCGAACACGGGTGGGTGAGGAGCTGGCGGACGTGTTGCTCTATCTAGTGCGGCTGGCGGACGTGCTGGACGTGGACCTGCGCAGTGCAGCGGCGGCAAAGCTGAAGACGAACGCGAAGAAGCATCCGATCATTCAGGCTGGGAGGTCGGACACGGACGCGAGCTCCCAGTAGTGGTTGCGACATTGGCGCGCAGATCCTGCCCCAGCTTTCGTAGCCAGCGTGATGGACGGGCAGTGGAAGCTGGCGGAGTCTGCACCATGCTGGCGCCGGCGCCGGGTCCGCAGAGACCACAGAGCCCGGCCCTGCGTTCTCGCGTCGTCGGGCCGGGCTCTGTTCGGCTTGTCACCAGGGGAGTGCGGCGACCGGCATGAGTGCGACGTCGTACAGGTAGCCGCCGTCCTGTGTGCCGACTGGGTCCAGCACGGTGGCCAGGTAGATCACCCGGATACTGCCGTCCATGGCAAGCTCGGTGACGTAGACGATGCGGTCGGCCATGGTGCCGATCTCGCTCTCGGTCCACAGGATCCGGTCGGCCATGAAGCCGATCTGGTTCTCGGTGTAGAGCACGGCGTCAAGGGTCTCGCTGTAGGACTCGGCTCCGGCCTCTGCGATGTAGACCGCCGCGTCGGCGGAGGTCGTTGCCGCCTCTGCCTTCGGCGTGATGGCGACGGTGGCGAGCAAAGCCGTGATGAGAGCGAGGACCGCAAGGGCTGGGCGGTTGACGGAGACTGCCTTGGTCATGTGATGGCGAACCTTTCAACGCGGTTGATCCGATACCCCCCGGGGTATATTCAGAGTACGGAACGAAGGCAACTCAGCCAACTCGGAGTCCTAGCGGGACCGCAAGGTTCGGTCCCAAGTACGCTCCGCGCAGAGAACCAACGGTCACCGCTTCGGCCCAGCAGGACTGCGAGCAGAGGAACGCCCAGCAGCAACGACCGGACCCCCACCTGCCCATCCGGGTGTTCGCCATGGCTCACTCCGCCCACGCGGCCTGGTCGCGGGATCGGCCGCCGTCGGTGCGACGGCGGTCCACCATGGTGTCGACGGCGTTGCCCGGTCGACGGTGAGGACGGGAACGAGATGCGACGGAAGTACGCCTGCGACTTCTGCGGCCACGAGGGTTGGTACGACGACGACCGGCCGGTCGACGAGGTGCAGTGCCCGCAGTGTGGCGAGCCGGTCACGCCGAGGTGATGACCGCCGACGGCTCCCACTCTCGGGCGCGTTGGTAGGACGCGCACCGCCAACAGGCCGCAGTCCCGCTGACCGTCACTCCGGGCGGTCCCGAGACCGCCGGGACCGACGCGAGCGCGGCGCCGATCACCGGCAGGCCCGACGCTGCTCATCGTCCTGCGAGGGATCCGGGTGCCCGTGGGGGTCGAGACGCCCACGGGCACCCGGCGACCGGGACACTCCTCAGCAGAGGTGGTGCACCTCCTGCAGCCCGTAGACGGGTGTGTCGATCCCCTCGTAACGGGCCTTGAGCTGCAGCGCGAGGTAGAGCGAGTAGTGCCGCGACTGGTGGAGGTTGCCGCCGTGGAACCAGAGGGCCTCCTGCTGCGTGGGCTTCCACATGTTCCGCTGCTCGCCCTCCCAGGGACCCGGGTCCTTGGTGGTGTCGGAGCCGAGACCCCAGACCTTGCCGACCTTGTCGGCCACCTCCTGGCTGATGAGGTCCGCGGCCCACCCGTTCATCGAGCCGTAGCCGGTGGCGTACACGACGAGGTCGGCCGGCAGCTCGGTGCCGTCGGCGAGCACCACCGAGTCCTCGGTGAGGTGGTCGACCTGGCCGTGGGCGAGCTTCACCTTGCCGTCGGCCACCAGCTCGGCCGCGCCCACGTCGATGTAGTAGCCGGAGCCACGTCGCAGGTACTTCATGAACAGGCCCGACCCGTCTTCGCCCCAGTCCAGCTCGAAGCCGGCCTTCTCCAGCCGGTCGTAGAAGTCCTTGTCCCGCTCCCGCATCTGGTCGTACAGCGGGATCTGGAACTCGTGCATGATCCGGTAGGGGAGCGAGGCGAAGATCAGGTCCGCCTTCTCGGTGGTCACGCCGGCCGCGAGCGCCCGCTCGGAGTAGAGGTCGCCGAGGCCGATGTCCATGAGGGTGTCGCTCTTGACGATGTGGGTCGAGCTGCGCTGCACCATGGTGACGTCGGCGTCGTGCTCCCACAGCGCTCCGCAGATGTCGAACGCGGAGTTGTTGCTGCCGATGACCACGCACCGCTTACCGGCGTACGCGTCGGGCCCGGGGTGTGCGGAGGAGTGGTGCTGGTCGCCGCGGAAGATCTCCTGGCCGGGGAGGACAGGGATGTTGGGCTTCCCGGACATGCCGGTGGCGAGGACCAGCTGCTTGGGCCGCAGGGTGAGCGGCTTCCCGTCGCGCTCCACCTCGACGGTCCACTCCTGCTTGTCCTCGGAGTACGACGCACTGGTCGCGACCGTGTTGCCCCAGTAGGGGACCTCCATGATCGACGTGTAGGACTCGAGCCAGTCGGCGATCTTGTCCTTGGGCGAGAAGACCGGCCAGTTGTCGGGGAACTTCAGGTAGGGCAGGTGGTCGTACCACACGGGGTCGTGCAGGCACAGCGACTTGTAGCGGCTGCGCCACTGGTCCCCGGGCCGCGGGTGCTTGTCGATCACGATGGCCGGCACGCCGATCTGCCGGAGCCGGGCGCCGAGGCCGATCCCGCCCTGACCGCCGCCCACCACGAGGACGTAGGGCTGGACGGTGGAGCCGAGGCTGCCGGCCTCGTCCTGGCGGCGCTCGAGCCAGGTCCTGCGCTGCTTGTCGGCCCCGTGCTCGGCGCCCATGGGGCGAGCGGACCCGCGGGGCTCCTCGTACCCCTTGAGCTCGTAGAGCGTGGTCAGGAACGTCCAGGCCTGGTCGTCCTTGAGACGCAGCAGTCCCTTCCCGCGACCGACGGCGGTCTCGAACTCGAACCAGGCGGTGGTCACACCGTCCGCCTCCTCGGGCGGCTCGGTGGTCCCGAAGCTTCGGGGGTCGGTCCGGTCCAAGGTGTGCGTGAGGAGGTCGGCGACGCCCTCGCGGTTCTCGGCGGTGGTGATGTTCCACGTGAACGCGACCAGATCGCGCCAGTACGACGTGGGCGCGAACAGGGCGGCCGCACGCTCCACGTCGCGAGCGACGAGCGCCGCCTCGAAGGCGGAGAACCAGGCGTCGACCCGGCTCTGTGGGTCTGTGGTGCTGCCGGTGGGCTCCAGGGTCTGCGTCATGGCCGCTCCTTCCGCGTAGGGTGTGACCTAGAGCACACCCCACGGTCCGGCGAGGCGGAAGGGTTGCAAGGGGTTGCAGTCCGGCAGGGAGGAACCATGGCCGACGGCGAGCTGGCGGCTCATCGACTGCGGCAGTCCGTGCTCGGCGCGAACGGTGCCGCGGCCGGCGGGGCCGCGCTCCGGCCCGTCATCCGGGCGTCGTGGAGCCGGCTGCACCGTCTCGGGATGGATCCCGGGTCCGCGCCCGAGGTCGCCCCGCTCGACGCCTCCGAGCTCGAGCGCCGTCGCGCCACCAGCAGGCTGGCGCCGCTCATCCCGCACCTCAGGGAGGCGCTGCGGTCGGCCATCGAGGCGTCCGGGCTGTTGATGGTGGTCACCGATCCCGACGGGCGGGTGCTGTGGCGTGAGGGTGGCTCCGACGTACGGCGGCTGGCGGATCGGCTGGGCTTCGTCGGCGGGTCTTCGTGGACGGAGGGGAACGTCGGCACGAACGCGATCGGTACCTGTCTCGTCCTCGGGACGCCGGTGCGGATCCACGGCGCCGAGCACTACGTGGACTCGCACACGCGCTGGGGCTGCGCGGCCGCCCCGCTGCACGACCCATGGACAGGCGGAACGCTGGGTGTCGTCGACGTCAGCGGCCCCACGCGGCTGATGCACCCGAGCTCGATCGCCATGGTGCAGCTGGCAGCCCGCGTGGCCGAGCTCGAGCTGAGACACGAGCGACAGACCGAGCTCGAGAGGCTTCGCGCGCATGCCTCGCCGCTGCTCGCCCGGCAGAGCGGGAGGGCGTTGGCGGTGGACCGTCACGGTCACCTTGCCGCGGCCGTCGGCCTGACCGCCCCGGACCGGGTGGCTCTGCCCGACGGCATGGGTGTGGGCGAGGTGTGGCTGCCGACACTCGGCAGCGCCGTCGTCGAGGCTCTGCCCGGTGGTTGGTTCCTGCGGCTGGCGAGCAGCGCGCCCACGGACCCGGCCGAGCGGTCGGTGTGCATGAAGCTGGACGTCAGCCGGGGGACGCCGGTGTTGTCCATGGCGGGTCAGGCGAGCTCGTGGACCCACTCGCCGACCCCGCGACACACCGAGATCCTGCTGTCGCTGTTCGAGCACAGGGCCGGGCGGTCGGCCGCAGAGCTGGCTCAGGACCTCTTCGCCGACCCCACCCGGGTGGTGACCGTCCGTGCCGAGATGTCGCGGTTGCGCCGGATCCTGGGCCCGCTGCTGTGTCCTCGGCCGTACCGGATCGACGAGGGCGTGTCGACCGTGCTCGCGCTGCCCGAGGACCGGTCGAAGCTGCTCGCTTCCTCCAGCGCACCGGTGGTCGCCGCCCTCCGGGGATCCTGACCGAGGTGCTGCTTTCGGCGTCGGGCCGTGGACCCCGGCCGGAATCGGTGGCCGCAACCTGTTGCCACGTGCGCCAACCGGCGTCAGACTCCTGTGGAGTCGGCCTTGCTCTCGGGGCTACGGGGCGCGACCCCAACACATCCGTGAGAGGGGAAGCCGTGCAGACACCAGCACCCGTCGAGTACGCCCGGGCGACCAGCGTCGAGCACGCCTTGCAGCTGCTCGAGGAGCTCGGTCCCGAGTCGAGACTGATCGCGGGCGGCCACAGCCTGCTGCCGATGATGCGGATACGGCTCGCACAGCCCGAGACGGTCATCGACATCAACGGCCTCACCGACCTCGACTACATCAGGGTCGAGGAGAACCAGCTCCGGATCGGCGCCATGACCCGGCACGCGGCCGTGCTGGACTCGCCGCTCGTGGGGGAGCACTACGCGATCCTCCACGACGCCGAACGGCGCATCGCCGACCCGCCGGTGCGCAACCGGGGCACGGTCGGCGGCTCGTTCTGCCAGGCAGACCCCGCGGAGGACCTGTCCGCGGTCGGGTCGGCGCTCAAGGCGACCCTGGTCCTGCGTTCCTCTCAGGGGGTCCGCACGATCGCGGCTCGCGAGTTCCACCTCGGCCCCTACGAGACCGCGATCGGTGACGCCGAGATCCTCACCGAGGTCCGGATCCCGATCCGCCCGGGAACCGGCAGTGCCTACGACAAGGTCAAACGGAAGGCGGGGGACTGGGCAGCGGCCGGGGTCGGTGCCTACGTCGTACTCACCGCCGGTGAGATCGCCGACGCCGGGATCGGCCTCACCGCCGTCGGCGCACCGCACTTCTGCGCCGAGGAGGCCGAGGCCTACCTGGTGGGCAAGCCTGCCACCGAGGAGCACCTCACGGAGGCGGCCCGCCTCGCCGCCGAGGCGACCAACCCACGCGGGGACCAACGAGGACCGGCCGAGTACAAGCGTCACCTCGCCGGTGAGCTGACCAGACGAGTGCTGCTCCGCTCCGTCGAGCGCGCGCAGGGGAGGGCCTGACCGATGCAGATCACGATGACCGTCAACGGCACCGAGGTGACCCGCGAGATCGAGCCGCGGCTGCTGCTCGTCCACTTCGTCCGCGACCACCTCGGCCTCACCGGCACCCACTGGGGCTGTGACACCTCCCAGTGCGGGACGTGCGTGCTGTGGCTCGACGGCCAGCCGGTGAAGAGCTGCACCGTGCTCGCCGCCATGGCCGACGGCCACGAGGTCCGCACGGTCGAGGACCTCGAGCAGGACGGCGAGCTCGACCCGGTGCAGAAGGGCTTCATGGAGGAGCACGGGCTGCAGTGCGGCTTCTGCACCCCCGGGATGATGATGACCGCCCGCTGGCTGCTGGACCGTGACCCGGACCCCGACGAGACGACGATCCGCGAGGCCATCTCCGGTCAGCTGTGCCGCTGCACCGGCTACGAGAACATCGTCCGAGCCGTCCGGTGGGCCGCCGAGCACCCCGCGACCGCGCCCACCCAGGAGGAGGTGCAGGCATGACCGCCGTCGACCCGTCCGCTCCCGCTCCCACCAGCCCCGCCGGGAATCCCATGGGGTTCGGCCGGATGCTCCGCAAGGAGGACGCCCGCTTCCTCCGCGGGCAGGGCCACTACCTCGACGACCTGGTCGTCCCCGGCATGCTGCACGCCGCGATCCTGCGCAGCCCGGTCGCCCACGCCCGCATCACGAACATCGACACCTCCGAGGCCGAGGCACACCCGAAGGTGAAGGCGGTGATCACCGGCGCGACGCTGGAGTCGCTGAACCTCGCCTGGATGCCGACGCTGAGCGCCGACGTGCAGGCCGTGCTGGCCACCGACAAGGTCCGGTTCCAGGGCCAGGAGGTGGCGATGGTGGTCGCCGAGGACAAGTACGCCGCACGCGACGCGCTCGAGCTGATCGACGTCGACTACGACATCCTCCCGCCGGTCGTGGACGCGAAGAAGGCGCTCGACCCCGACGCCCCGGTGATCCGCGACGACGTGGAGGGGCGCACCGACAACCACATCTTCGACTGGGAGGCCGGCGACGCCGAGGCCGACCCAGACCGTCTTCGACAAGGCCGACGTCGTCGTCGCGCAGGAGATGCTCTACCCGCGCGTGCACCCATCGCCGCTGGAGACCTGCGGCACGATCGCGAGCATGGACCGGGTGACCGGCAAGCTCACCGTGTGGTCCACCAACCAGGCCCCGCACGCCCACCGGACCGTCTACGCGCTGGTCGCGGGCATCCCGGAGCACAACATCCAGATCATCTCGCCCGACATCGGTGGCGGCTTCGGCAACAAGGTCGGGATCTACCCCGGCTACGTGTTGGCGGTGGTCGGGTCGATCGTCACCGGCAAGCCGGTCAAGTGGGTGGAGGACCGCAGCGAGAACCTGATGTCGACCGCTTTCGCCCGCGACTACCACATGAAGGGCGAGATCGCGGCGACCCGGGACGGCAAGATCCTCGGGGTCCGGGTGGACGTGCTGGCCGACCACGGCGCCTTCAACGGCACCGCACAGCCGACCAAGTTCCCGGCCGGGTTCTTCCACATCTTCACCGGCAGCTACGACCTCGAAGCCGCGCACTGCAAGGTCACCGGGGTCTACACCAACAAGGCGCCCGGCGGGGTTGCCTACGCCTGCTCGTTCCGGATCACCGAGGCGGTCTACCTCGTCGAGCGGATGGTCGACGTACTCGCCGACGAGCTCGGCGTCGACCCCGCCGAGCTGCGCATGAAGAACCTGCTGCGACCCGAGCAGTTCCCCTACACCAGCAAGACCGGGTGGGAGTACGACTCCGGCGACTACCCGCGTGCGCTGCGGCTCGCGATGGAGATGGCCGGGTACGACGACCTGCGCCGGGAGCAGAAGGAGAAACGGGAGCGCGGGCAGCTGATGGGCATCGGGGTCAGCTTCTTCACCGAGGGAGTCGGCGCCGGCCCGCGCAAGCACATGGACATCCTCGGCCTCGGCATGGCCGACGGCTGCGAGCTGCGGGTGCACCCGACCGGCAAGGCCCAGCTGCGGCTGTCGGTGCAGACCCAGGGCCAGGGCCACGAGACGACGTTCGCGCAGATCGTCTCCCACGAGCTCGGGCATGCCACCGGAGGACGTCGACGTCATCCACGGCGACACGAACAACACCCCGTTCGGGCTGGGCACCTACGGGTCGCGGTCGACCCCGGTCTCCGGGGCCGCAGCCGCCGTCGTCGCGCAGCGGATCCGGGACAAGGCGAGGATCATCACCGCGGCCGCGCTCGAGTGCAGCCCCGACGACCTCAAGTGGGAGCACGGACGGTGGTACGTCAAGGGCGACCACGACCCAGGGCAAGACGATCCAGGAGGTCGCGATGCTCTCGCACGGGACGCTCGAGCTGCCCGAGGGGGTCGAGGGCCACCTGGACGCTTCGGTGGTCTACGACCCGCCCAACCTGACCTACCCGTTCGGCGCCTACATCTGCGTCGTCGACGTCGACCCCGGGACCGGGGAGGTGGACGTCCGCCGGTTCATCGCGGTCGACGACTGCGGCCCACGCATCAACCCGATGATCGTCGAGGGACAGGTCCACGGCGGCCTGGCCGACGGCGTGGGAATGGCGCTGATGCAGGTGATCGCGTTCGACGAGGACGGCAACTGCGTCGGGAACTCCTTCATGGACTACCTGCTGCCCACCGCGCTGGAGTGCCCGAGCTGGGAGACCGGCGAGACCGTCACCCCCTCGCCGCACCACCCGATCGGCGCGAAGGGCGTCGGCGAGTCGGCCACGGTCGGCTCGCCCGCCGGCGGTCGTGAACGCGGTCATCGACGCGCTCGAGCCGTACGGCGTGCGGCACGCCGACATGCCTCTCACGCCCGGCGAACGTGTGGATGGCCATGCAGGGCAAGCCGGTCCGGACGGACCTGGCGGTCCAGTGAGCAGGTCGGAGGTCGAGGAGCGGGTCGCTCGGCTGCGCCACGAGCGGGTGCCGTTCGTGCACGCCACGGTGGTCCTCGCCGAGCGGCCCACGTCGGCCAAGCCCGGCGCCCAGGCGGTCGTGTTCGCCGACGGCACCATCGAGGGCTTCGTCGGCGGCACCTGCGCGGAGTCGACGGTGCGCGCGCAGAGCCTCGCGCTGCTCGACTCGGGCGAGACGCTGCTGCTGCGGATCACCGCCGCGGCCGGGGAGGAGGAGCCGCACGAGGACCGGCTCACGGTGCACAACCCGTGCCTGTCCGGGGGCAGCCTCGAGATCTTCCTGGAGCCCGTCGTACCGGCTCCACTGCTGGTCGTCCACGGCGACAGCCCGATCGCGCGGGCGCTGCTGGAGCTGGGGGAGTGCGTCGGCTACGCGGCGTCCGCGTGGCTGTCGCCGGCCGAGGGAGACACCGTCGCCCTGCCGCCGGACACGGCCGCCGTCGTCTGCGCCTCCCACGGCCGGGACGAGGAGCCGCTGCTGACCGCCGCGCTCCGCACCGGCGTCGGCTACGTCGGCCTGGTGGCCAGCCGCAAGCGGGGAGACGCCGTGGTGGCGTCGCTGGACGTGGACGACGTCGCACGCGGGCGCATCCACACACCGGCGGGCCTCGACATCGGCGCGCGCACCCCGCAGGAGGTGGCGCTGTCGATCCTCGCCGAGATGGTCTCGGAGAGGCGACGCACGTCAGGGCGACCTCTCGAGGAGCCGCACGGCTCCCCTCAGGAGGTCGCCGCCGCGCCCTCCGGGACCGCGCTCGACCCGGTCTGCGGGATGACGGTCGCCACGGTCGAGACGTCCCTCCACCTCGACCACGAAGGCGTCCGCCACTGGTTCTGCGGGTCCGGCTGCCTGCGGGCCTTCGCGGCGAACCCGGCGGAGTACCTCCGCTCGTGACCACACGTCCCGACGCGGGCGAGCGCGGCGCGCTGGCGAAGGCGGTCCCTGACATCCCGACGCTCCGCACCCGGCTGGAGCAGACCGGCTACCTCGCCGACGAGGGCCTCGCCACGGCGCTGTTCTGCGCCGTGCGGCTGACCCAGCCGCTGCTGCTCGAGGGCGAGGCCGGCGTCGGCAAGACCCAGGCCGCGAAGGCGCTGGCGGAGCTGTTGGGGACCCCGCTGATCCGGCTCCAGTGCTACGAGGGATCGAGGCGGCCGAGGCGCTCTACGAGTGGAACTACCCCCGGCAGCTGCTCGCGATCCGGCTCGCCGAGGCCGAGGGCACGCACCTGCGGGAGGACGAGCTGTTCGGTCCCGACTACCTGATCGAGCGGCCGCTGCTGGAGGCAGTGCGTCACCAGGGGCCGTTGCCGGCGGTGCTGCTGATCGACGAGGTCGACCGCGCCGACGAGGAGTTCGAGGCGTTCCTGTTCGAGCTGCTCGCAGAGGGGGCGATCACCATCCCCGAGATCGGCACGATCACCGCGGACGCGCCGCCGATCGCCGTGCTGACCTCGAACCGGACGCGGGACCTGCACGACGCGCTGAAGCGCCGGTGCCTCTACCACTGGATCGACTACCCCGACGCGGCGCGCGCCGCGAGCATCATCCGACTGCGGGTGCCGGAGTCCGCAGAGGACCTGACGCTGACGGTGGCCGGTGCGGTGCAGCGGCTCCGGTCGCTCGACCTGCAGAAGCCGCCGGGCGTGGCCGAGGCGATCGACTGGGTTCGTGCGCTCTCCCTCCTCGGTGTCACGCGGCTCGACGCCGGCGTCGTAGAGAGCACGCTCGGCTCGGCGGTGAAGTACCGCGAGGACCTCGACCTGGTCCTCGCCCGCGGCGCAGGCTGGGTGGCCGGTGAGCACTGAGCTCGTCCCCGACCTGGCCGGTCTGGCCGCCGCGTTCGCCGCTCGGCTGCGCGACGCCGGGGTCCCCGCGACATCGGAGCGCGCTGCGAAGTTCGCCTCCGCCGTGGTCGCGGCCCGTCCGGCGCGCGTAGAGGAGCTCTACTGGCTGGCGCGAGTGACCCTCGTCGACCGCCACGAGCAGCTCGCGGACTTCGACCGGGTCTTCGGGTTGGTGTTCGGAGGGGTCGCCGACGTGGCCTCGGACCGGGGGGACACCACGGCTCCGCACATGCTGCCGCCGCACGTGCGGCCGGGGCGCCCGGTACGCCGGTCCCCGGGGTCGCCGGCCGGCGAGGTCGACTTACCGACACCCGCGGCGACCTCCGGACAAGAACGTGAAGGGGAGGAGCAGGGGCGGGTCCTGATGACCGCCAGCGTCGAGGAACGACTGCGGCACAAGGACTTCGCCCGCTACACACCCGACGAGCTAGCGCAACTGCGACGCCTCGTCGCGGAGCTCCGGGTGGTGCCGCCGCCACGCCGGTCCCGGCGCACCTGGGCGGCGCGCACGGGGCGCCGGCTGGACCTGCGGCGCACCCTGCGCCACTCCCACCGCACGGCGGGGGACCCGGTCCGGCGGGACTACCGGCGGCGCCGCACCCGGCAGCGCCGCGTCGTCCTGCTGGTGGACGTGTCCGGCTCGATGGAGGCGTACTCCCGGGTCTACCTGCAGCTGCTCCAGGCGGCGGTGCGCGGCTCGCGGGCGGAGGCGTTCGTGATGGCCACCCGGCTGACCCGGGTCTCGCGCGCCCTCGCCGGCGGAGACCCGGACACGGCACTCGCGCGCAGTGCGGAGGCCGCACCGGACTGGTCGGGAGGCACCCGGCTCGGCGAGGCGCTCAAGACCTTCGTCGACGACTTCGGCCGGCGCGGGATGGCCCGCGGCGCCGTGGTGGTGATCGTCTCCGACGGCTGGGAGCGGGCCGACCCGGCGCTGCTCGGGGAGCAGATGGCCCGCCTGGCACGGCTGACGCACCGGATCGTCTGGGTCAACCCGCGCTCGGCGGACGAGCGGTACGAGCCGCTGGTCGGCGGGATGGCCGCCGCGCTGCCGCACGTGGACGTGCTCGTCTCGGGACACTCGCTCGTGGCGCTGGAGGAGGTCCTGGAGGCGGTCCGCGGGGCCGGCGAGCGGTGAACCATGAGCAGAGGCACTCCGGTCTGCGGCGAGGAGGAGGGGCCATGCGCAGCTGGCTGCACCTGTCGACCCCCCGAGCAGACGGGCGGCTGAGCGCTCTCGACGTGAGCAACCTCCGCGTCGAGGAGCACGGCATGCCGATGCACGTCGCCGCGCTGGTGCTCCTCGACGCCGCCCCGCTCCTCGACGCCTCCGGCGACCTGCGGCTCGACCGGCTGGGGGACCACGTCGAGCTGCGCACGGCCTCTTGGCCGAGGCTGCGGCAGGTGCTGGTGCCACCCGTTCGGCGGTTCGGGCCGTGGCACTGGGTCGAGCACGGTGACGTCGCGATCGAGGACCACGTCCGAGCCGCCGAGGTCCCGGCACCGGCTGACGAGACGGCCCTTGCTTCGCCTGTGCTGCGAGCTGAACGAGCCGGTACTGGACCGGTCACGGCTGCTGTGGGAGATGTGGCTCGTCACCGGGCTCGCCGCCGGGCGTGTGGCGCTGCTGGTGCGCGTGCACCACGTGGTGGCTGACGGGATCGCGCTGATCGGCTTGCTCAGCACGCTGTTCGATGTGTCGGAGGCGACGTCGTCCCGGCACCGACTCCTTCGCCCCCGTCCGGCAGCCACGCACGTCGGACGCTGCTGCTGCGCCCGCTGACCTGGGTCGGCCAGGTGGTCGCAGTCCTCCGACAGGGCGGGGCCTCCTGCCCTGTCGATCAACCGTCCGGTGGGGCCACGGCGACAGCTGAGGCCTCTCCGGGCCGACCTCGAGGAGACCCGGGGGGTTGCGCACGAGCACGGAGGGAAGATCAACGGCGTCGTGCTGGCGGCGGTGGCCGGTGGTGCCCGCCGGCTGCTCGAGAGTCGCGGCGAGCTGTCGTCGGGTCTGACGCCCATCGTGTCGGTGGCCGCGTCGGTCCACCGTCCCGACGACCCCCTGTCCGCGGGGAACCGGGTGGGCGTGCGCATGGTGCCGGTCCCGGTCGACGAGCCGGACGTGGTGCCCGCCTCGAGGCCGTCGCGGCGACGACCTCGGAACAGCGCCGGCGACCGCCGTACCAGCCGTCCGGTCGCCTGATGCAGCGATGGATGGTGTGCGTGATGACGCGGCAACGCATGGTGAACCTGTTGGTGAGCAACGCCCCGGGCCGCCTGTGCACCTGTCCTTCGCGGGCGCGGCGGCGCGGGAGATGTTCCAGGTCGGGGTGGTGCAGGAAACCTCGCGCTGTCGGTGGGAGTGCTGTCGTACGCCGGCCGCCTCCACCTCAATGTGCTGGCGGAGGCCGACGTGGTCCCGGACATCGACGTGTTCACCCGAGGCGTCGCGGAGGCGCTCGACGAGCTCGGAGTCCTCGCGACGGACCGTTGAGCCGCGGAAGGCTGCGACCGGCGGACGGCGAGCGCGAGCGTCGCCATCTTTGTCCGCGGCCCGCACTATCGTCGGCACATGGTCGTTCACCGCCTGACCAAGGACGAGGCTCGCCGGATCGCGATCCAGGCGCAGCTGCTCGACGCACCTCGACCGACCCACCTCGTGGACGTCGTCGACCGCCTGACCTTCCTGCAGATCGACCCGACCGCCGCGATCGCTCCGAGTGCCGACCTGGTGCTGTGGAGCCGGCTCGGGTCGACGTACGACCCCGCCGACCTCACGAAAGCCGTCGAGCACCACCGCAGCCTCGTCGAGACGGTCGCCTACATCCGGCCGGCGCGGGACGTTCCCGCCGTCATCGCCGAAGTCCGGGACGGCGGCCTCCACGAGACCGCGACGGCGTGGCTGGAGAAGAACGAGCCCTTCCGCCGCGACATCATCGCGCTGCTCGAGAAGGAGGGCCCGCTGCTCTCCCGCGACATCCCCGACACCAGCGTCGAGCGGTGGCCGTCGTCCGGCTGGACCAACAACCGCAACGTGACCAAGATGCTCGAGCTCCTGGCTCGTCAGGGCGATGTGGCGATCTCGGGCCGGAAGGGCCGCCAGCGCTGCTGGGACCTTCCGGAGCGCGTCTACCCCGTCGATCTGCCCGAGCTCGACCGGGAGGCCGCCCGGCGGCAGCGCAACGACCGGCGGCTCGCGTCCCTCGGCATCGCCCGCTCGACCGGGACCCAGACGCCGGGGGAGTCGCCGTTCGTCGACGACGCCGGCGAGGAGGCCGTCGTCGAGGACACGCCGGGCACCTGGCGGGTCGACCCGGCCTACCTCGGGCGCCCGTTCGAGGGACGCACCGCTCTGCTCTCACCGTTCGACCGGCTGATCCACGACCGCGTCCGCACGGAGCGGCTGTTCGGCTTCGACTACATCCTCGAGATGTACAAGCCCCAGGCGAAGCGACGCTGGGGCTACTTCGCCCTCCCGATCCTCCACGGCGACCGGCTCGTCGGCAAGCTCGACGCCAAGGCCGACCGCAAGGCCGGCCGCCTCGTCGTCAACGCCATCCACGAGGACGTGCCCTTCGCCCCGGACCTCACCGCTGCGGTGCGCGCCGAGATCGACGACCTGGCCGCCTGGCTCAGCCTCGACGTCACCCAGGACTGATCCGTGCACCGGCCGCGTGTGACTTCGCCGGTGCGGGTGGTCGCCCTGTTCGTGCTGTCGCTCCTGCTCGTGGCCTGCACCGCCGGGGAGGACCCGGACCGGGCCGGACAGAAGCAGCCCATACGCGGTGCCACCTCGTCCGCGACGCCGACGACCAGCCCGTCCCACACTTCCGATGCGTCCGGTGCCTCGGCCACGCCTCGGGAGGCGCGGACACCGGACACCGGCGACCCGGCCGCCCTCGCCGCCCAGCTCGCACAGGCAGCTGCGGAGATTGCGGACCGAGACGCCGCCGCGTCCGACGTACGACGTGCCGCGGAGCTGCACCAGCTCGCCGTGCGACATCTCGCCGGAGCGGGAGCGTCGTACCGCCGCCGGGTCCTCGACCCCCTGCCGGCACACGTCGCCCGCACCGTGCGCAGCGACGTCGAGGCGGCGCGGCTGCTGGGCGGGTTGACCGAGCCGCAGCGCAGGCTGCCCCGGTGGCGCATCGTGAAGCCGCCACCGCCGGAGGAGCTGATCGCCCACTATCGGCGGGCGGAGCGACGCACTTCCGTGCCGTGGAGCTACCTCGCGGCGATCCACCTGGTCGAGACCAGGATGGGCCGCATCCGCGGCACCAGCACCGCCGGGGCGCGCGGTGCGATGCAGTTCCTGCCCGCCACGTGGGAGCTGTACGGCGCCGGCGGCGACATCCAGGACCCCGGCGACGCGATCCTCGCCGCGGCACGCCTGTTGCGGCACCACGGCGCACCCGCCGACATGGCCGGCGCCCTGTGGCACTACAACCCCTCAGAGAACTACGTGCGGGCGGTCACCGAGCACGCCCGCACGATGCAGCGGTCGCCGTCCGCGTACCACGGCTACTGGCACTGGCGGGTGCTGTACCGCCACGTCCGGGGCACGTACGTGCTGCCCGAGGGGTACCCCGTACGGCGGGCCGCGCTGCTGACGGACCAGCGTTCACCGGACTGACACGGCTCACCGGCGACGTCACGCCTGCTGTGGTTGTCGGGTTGCCGACGTCGGGGCCCCGGCGCCGTGTCGGCTCAGCGGGAGATCGGTCCGGGACTCTCGACGCGTGGGCGTGCTCCGGTTCGGGCCGTCGTCCCGGTGGATGTGCCGTCATGGGCCAGCAGCCGCGGCACCAGCACGGGAAGCACCTCGTCGAGGGCCTCGTTGAACAGCAGGTGACAGTCCGCCTCGATGACGACCAGCTCCTTGCCGGGCGCCTCGATCCGGTCGAACACCTGCCGGGTGTAGTCAAGGCTGAACAGCGGGTCGCCGGACCCGGCGAGCACCACCAGCGGGCAGCGTGCAGGCCCGGGCAGGCCCGTGGCGAGCATGCCGGCGAGCAGGCCCAGCGGGTAGCTGCGAAGTCCGAGCGGGTCGGTGTAGAAGAGCCGCTGCACGGCCGGGTGGCGGCTGACCCGGCGCATCTCGAGGTAGGCGTCGAACGGCACGCACAGGCCCGGCGCGGCCTTCGCCAGGAGGGCGAGGGTCCTGCGTATCTGCGGGTTGGCCGGCGCCAGCCATGCCGGTGCCCGGGTCACCGCGAGGCTCGACGGCAGGGCCGGATCCAGCACGTTGTGGGCGTACACCGCCGCAGGGCGGTCGCTCCGCGCGGCCACGGCCATCGCCAGCACCCCGCCCTGCGAGGAGCCGATCACCAGCAGCGGCGCCGACGGGTACGTCCGGCTCGTCCAGTCGAGCGCGTCCACGGCGTTGTCGACCAGCATCTGGAAGGTCAGCCGCCTTGGTCGCCGCAACCGGGGGCTCTTGCCGTGCCCGGCCGGGTGCAACCCGACCACCGACAGGCCGGCCCGGTTCAGCGCGTCCAGGAACTCCTCGTAGAACAACGGATGCGTCATCGTCCCCGGCAGGAACAGCACCGCAGGAGCCTCCGGGTCGCCGTCCCAGACGGACAGTGCGACCGGCGTACCGGCCGACTCGATGAGCACCTCCCGGTAGGCGTCGGGACGCTGCACCTGGTTGAGGACTCGCTGGGTCTCGGTGCGCATGTGAGCTCCACGGTGTCGGAGGGCCACCTCAGCCTTGCCGCGGCGTACGCCCTGCAGTAGGGGCGAAGGTCCGCGTCGCCGTGGCGGCCGGTCACACCTTCTGTGGCTCGGCGCCTCCTGCGCCGAGCCAGGCGGGGAGCACCATCCGGAACCGGCAACCGTCGGCCTCGTTCCGGACCGCGACCTCTCCCGAGTGCGCCTCGACGATGCCGCGCACGATGGCAAGCCCCAGCCCGGCGCCGTGGCCGACCGGACCGCTGCCGGGGCTGCGTGCGGGACTGCCCCGCCAACCGACGTCGAAGACGCGCACGGCGTCCTCCTCGCTGAGCCCGCCGCAGCCGTCGAGGACGCTGAGCTCCACGCCGTCGGGCACGGTCCGTCCCTCGACCCAGACCGTCCCGTCGACCGGGGTGTGCCGGATGGCGTTCATCAGGAGGTTGGACAGGGCCCGCGACAGCTCGCCGGGGTCGGCGACCAGCTCCAGGCCCTCCTCGACCCGGCCACCCAGGTGCACCCGGCGCTCGCGGGCCACGGGGTCGGCCCCCGCCAGCGTCTCGCTGACCAGGTCGCCGAGGGCCACCGGCTGAAGGGTGAGCTGCAGGACTCCTGCGTGGATCCGGGAGAGCTCGAAGAGGTCGTCGACCATGCGGACCATCCGGTCCACCTCGTTGCTCATCTGCGTGTAGTAGCGGGCCGGGTCCTCGGCGAGGCCGTCCTCCAGCGCCTCGGTCATCGCCCGCAGCCCGGCCAGTGGCGTGCGGAGGTCGTGCGACACCCAGGAGACCAGCTCGCGGCGGCTCCGCTCCAGTCGCGTCTCCCGCTCGCGCGACTCCTGCAGCCGCCGGCTGGTGCGGGCAAGCTCCTCGGAGAGCTCGCGAAGCTCGGCGGGGCCGGCTGCGGTCGCACCGAACTCACCGCTGTCGCCGAACCGGCGCGCTTCCTCGCGCAGCCCTCGTGACGAGGTCGCGATCGCTGCTCCGACAGCAACCGCGAACGCGACGCCGACAACGCCGGCGACCGCGGAGCCCAGCAGCATCACCTGGAGGTCATGAGGGGAGATGAACATCGCACGCGCGGTTCCCAGCATGGCGGCGAGGACCGCGAGCAGTGCCACGGTCGCCACCGCGGCGCTGAGCAGACGCAGCGACCGACCACGGAGCATCCGGACGAGCGCCAGGCCCACCAGGCCGACCCCGCCGGACCAGGCGGCGGCGATGAGCACGATCTGCAGCTGGTCGCCGGTCATATCGGCTCCCACCGGTAGCCGACCCCCCACACCGTCACCAGCCGGACCGGCCTGGTCGGGTCCGCCTCGACCTTCTCCCGAAGACGGCGCACGTGCACGGTGACCGTGGTCTGGTCACCGAAGGACCAGCCCCAGACCTGCTGCAGCAGCTCGTCACGCGAGAAGACCTGTCCCGGATGTGCGACCAGGTACCGGAGCAGGTCGAACTCGCGCACGGTCAACGCGACCTCGACCCCGTTCCGGTACACCGCGTGACGGTCGGTGTCGACGACGAGGTCCCCGTCGACCAGCCGGCCCTCGCCGGTGGCGTCCTGCCGTTCACCGACGCGACGCAGGACCGAGTCCACGCGCAGCGCGAGCTCCCGAGGGCTGAACGGCTTCGTGACGTAGTCGTCGGCGCCGTGCTGGAGGCCGACGATCCGGTCGGCCTCCGAGCCGAGGGCGGTCAGCATGATCACCGGCACGTCGTCGACCTCACGCAGCCGGCGGCACACCTGCAGGCCGTCGATGCCCGGCAGCATCAGGTCGAGCACCACCAGGTCCGCGGGTGTCGCGCGCATGGCGGCCAGCGCCTGCTCGCCGTCGACCGCCTCGACGACGTCGTGGCCGTGCGCGCGCATGTAGGAGACGGCCACCTCCCGCACGGTGGGGTCGTCGTCGACGACCAGGACTCGGGCCACGAGCACGCCTCCTCTTCCGCGGGACGGCGCAGATCGAGCGGCATCACCAAGGCTAGTGCTCCGGCGACACACGGGGTCACTGGCGGCTCGCGGGAATCCGGTTCACGGTGCACACGAAACGGCTCAGGACGTTGCCGGTGTCGACGGCCGTACCCGCGGCGAAGGCGAGCCCGAGCTCGGCCGTGGAGTCGATGACCCCATTGCCGTTCGTGTCGCCAGAGGCGACCGCCGCGTCGTACCCCGACGGGAAGGCCAGCTCGTGGACCTCCCAGCGGCCGCCGTTGAAGTCGGTGTCGCCGGGCTTGGAGTCGGCCACGTTGAGCTGCTCGCCGCCGAACGCGAAGATCGCGTCGTACGTCGAGGCAGGTGCACCGGTCCCGGACAGGTCGGTGGGGGTCGCCACCGTCCGGTAGAGCGACCCGTCGATCCAGAAGGCCGGGCCACTGACACCTGCCTGCGCCGGCGCGGCGATCCCGAGTGCGGCCAGGGCGATGACCGGGGCGGTGTGACGGATACGGAACATGGCGTCCTCCTGCGGTGGCTGCCGACGCGGTTCGTCGGACGTCTCCAGCGAACCGCTCCCCAACCTCCGATCCCATGACGGGACCATTAGGGAACTCTTACGAGGCGGTTACGCCGCGGGCACGTCCGGCTCATTCCCTCGAGCGCTCGGGACGAAAGGCCCAGGACGTGCGGCCCGCCGAGGCTATTGCCGTGTGGACCGGACGGGTCTAGCGTGCGAAAAGCGGTGCTCGGGATCGTTTGACTCCCTGCCCAACGGAGGTCGGAAATGGCCGAGGCGAAGAAGCGCACCCACCACGCCGGAGTCGACGCGCAGGTCGAAGGCGCCGACTACTTCGAGAAGCGTCAGCTCCAGGGCGGGGTCGCCGGCTGGGTCCTCCTCGCCGGCCTCGGCGTCGCCTACGTCATCTCGGGCGACTTCGCCGGCTGGAACTTCGGCCTCGGCGAGGGAGGCTGGGGCGGCCTGCTCGATCGCCACGGTCATCATGGCCGTGATGTACCTGTTCATGGTCTTCGGGCTCGCCGAGCTCTCCTCGACGATCTCGACGACCGGCGGCGGCTACGCGTTCGCGCGGCGTGCCATGGGCCCGTGGGGAGGGTTCATCACGGGCACCGCGATCCTCATCGAGTACGCCATCGCGCCGGCCGCCATCGCGAACTTCATCGGCGCCTACGTCGAGTCGCTGATCGGCCTCAACGGCTGGTACGTCTTCCTGTTCTTCTACGTCATCTTCATCGGCATCCACCTCTGGGGCGTCGGCGAGGCGCTGAAGCTGATGTTCGTGATCACCGCGGTCGCGGTCTTCGCGCTCGGCGGTCTTCGTCGTCGCGGCGGCGCTGCAGTTCGACCCGGCCAACCTCAACGACATCCCGGTCGACGAGTCGGCGTGGGGCGCGAGCAGTTCCTACCGTTCGGAGTGCTGGGCATCTGGGCCGCCCTGCCCTATGCGATCTGGTTCTTCCTCGCCGTCGAAGGCGTCCCGCTCGCCGCGGAGGAGACCAAGGACCCGGCCAAGGACATGCCCAAGGGCATCATCGGCGCGATGCTGGCCCTGATCCTCTTCGCCGCCCTGATCCTGCTGGTCGCGCCGGGGCCGCCGGGTCGGACTACCTCAAGGAGTCCGGCAACCCCCTGGTCGAGGCCCTCGAGGCGCCGGAGGCCTACGGCGGCCAGAACCTCGTGAGCGGCTTCATCAACCTCGTCGGCCTGCTCGGCCTGATCGCCAGCTTCTTCTCGATCATCTACGCCTACTCGCGGCAGACCTTCGCGCTCTCCCGGGCCGGCTACCTGCCGAAGATCCTCTCCGTCACCGGACAAGCGGAAGACGCCCGCCGCTGGCGCTCATCGTGCCCGGGATCATCGGCTTCATCATGGCCGTGCTGAACCAGGGCGACCTGCTGATCCTGGTCGCGGTCTTCGGCGCGACCATCTCCTACGTGATGATGACGCTGTCGCACATCATCCTGCGGATCAAGGAACCGCGACCTGCCGCGGCCCTACCGCACGCCCGGGTGGCGTGGTCACCACCGGCATCGCCCTGGTGCTCGCCGTGGTCGCGCTGATCGCCGGCTTCCTGGTCGACACCCGGGTGCTCGTCATCACCGCCGTCGTCTACGCCGTCGCTCTGCTCTACTTCGGCCTCTACAGCCGCCACCACATCGTCGCCACCGCCCCGGAGGAGGAGTTCGAGCTGATCGAGTCGGCCGAGTCGGAGCTGCGCTGACCGGAGCGGGCCCGCGAACGCGGGCCCTTCGCACCGAAGCCAGGAGGAACGCATGCGCATCGCCCGGGTGGTCGGGTCCGCGGTCTCGACCGTGAAGGAGGCGAGCCTCGTCGGGCACAAGCTGCTCCTGGTCCGGGAGGCCGACGAGACCGGTGAGACGACCGGGCCGGTCCAGGTCGCCGTCGACGTGGTGGGCGCGGGCACCGGCGAGCTGGTGATCGTCTCCGAGGGCAGCGCCGCCCGCCAGGCACGCACCACCACCGACCAGCCGGTGGACGCGATCATCATGGGCATCCTGGACTCGCTCGAGGTCGAGGGCACCGTCACGTTCCGGAAGAGCTGACGCATGCCGGGTCCGCAGCGCGAGGTCCTCAGCGTCGGGATCGACGTGGGCACGACCACCACGCAGGTCGTGTTCTCCCGCCTGCTGCTGCACGACGTGGCCCGGCCGGGACAGGTTCCTCGGATCCAGGTCGACGAGAAGTCCGTCGTACACAAGGGCGAGGTGCACGCCGACGCCCGCTGTCCGCACCGGACCTGGTCGACGCCGACGCGCTCGCCGCGCTGGTGCGCCGCGAGTACGACGCGGCCGGGATCTCCCCGGAGTCCATCGAGACCGGCGCGGTCATCATCACCGGCGAGACCGCCCGCACCAAGAACGCCGAGGCGATCCTCCAGGCGCTCTCGGCCGAGGCCGGCGACTTCGTGGTCACCATCGCCGGCCCGAACGCGGAGGCGCAGATCGCGGGCCGGGGGTCCGGGGCCGCCCGCTGGTCCACCGACCACTACGAGCAGGTCACCTGCGTCGACATCGGCGGGGGTACGTCGAACGCCGCGGTGTTCAAGATGGGCCGCCACCTGTCCTCCTCGGCGATCGCCGTCGGAGGGCGGCAGCTCGAGATCGACCCCTCCGGTGTGGTCACCCGCGTGGCACCACCGGGACGCTCGATCATCGAGGACCTCGGCCTCGACCTCAAGGAGGGCCAGCGCGCCGACCTGGCGCGGCTGCGGCGCTTCTGCGACGTGCATGGCGCGACCTCGTGGTCGACCTGGCGACCGGCAAGGAGGTCCGGGTCGGGCACGGTGTCCAGCTGACGCCGCCGCTGCAGGGCACCGAGGCGTCGACGTCGGTCTTCCTCACCGGCGGCATCGGCGCGCTGTACTACGAGCCGGCTGTCCGTCGGGTCGTTGGCCGAGGTCGCGCGGTTCGGCGACGTCGGCCCGCTCCTCGCCGACTCCCTGCGCCACAACGACCGGCTCCAGCGGCTCACCGTCCGCCGGCCGCCCGAGACGCTGCGGGCGACGGTGCTGGGTGCGGCCGGCCAGACGGTGACGCTCAGCGGGTCCACGATCTGGGTCGCCCGGGACCTGCTGCCGCTGCGCAACCTGCCCGTGGTCCGCCCGGCGATGCCGGGTCGTGGGGGCGGGCCGTCATTCCAGTCCGCGGTGCACGAGGCGCTGCGTCCGGTGGGACCTCGACGACGACGTGCTCGCCGCGATCGTGGTCGAGCTGCCCGAGCGAGCTCGGCTACGCCGCGTTGCAGGCGGTCGCCGACGAGATGGTCGCCTACCACGACTCCGGGCACCGCGACCGGCCGCTGGTCCTGGTCCTGCAGCAGGACTACGCCCAGGTGCTGGGGCAGACGATCCAGACGATCAAGCCAGGTCTGCCGTTGATCGTGATCGACCAGGTGGGTCTCGGCGAGGGGGACTTCATCGACATCGGCCTGCCCGTGCTCGACGGGCGCGCGGTCCCGCTCTCGATCAAGACGCTGGTGTTCTATGACTGAGCCCGACGGTCGGGGGTGGGTGCCCGTGAAGCTGGCGGCGACGCTGTTCGGCGAGCGCTACACGTTCCGTGACGTCAAGGACCTGCTCGCGAAGGCCAACGAGGAGAAGTCCGGCGACCAGCTCGCCGGTGTGGCGGCCGAGAGCGCCGCGGAGCGGATGGCCGCCAAGTTCGTGCTCTCGGAGGTCACCCTCGAGACCCTCCGTGCCAACCCGGCGGTGCCCTACGAGGAGGACGAGGTCACGCGCGTCATCGACGACGCGGTCAACGAGACGGTCTTCGGTGAGATCAAGGGCATGCAGGTCGGCGAGCTGCGCGAATGGCTGCTCGCGGACACCACGACCGAGGAGATGATCAGGCGGGTCAGCAACGGGCTGACCTCGGAGATGGTCGCCGCGGTCACCAAGCTGATGTCGAACCTCGACCTCATGCTGGCCGCCAGCAAGATCAAGGTGGTCAAGCACGCCAACAACACCATCGGCCTGCGCGGCACCCTGGGCTCGCGCTGCCAGCCGAACAACCAGACCGACTCGGTGGAGGGCATCCGGGCCGCGATCTACGAGGGCCTGAGCTTCGGGTCCGGCGACAGCGTGATCGGCATCAACCCCTCCGACGACTCGCTCGGCAGCGTCGCCCAGCTGCTCGAGATGACCTACGAGGTGATCACCCGCTGGGAGATCCCGACGCAGAACTGCGTGCTCGCCCACGTGTCCACCCAGATGGAGGCTATGCGCAAGGGCGCTCCCGTCGGGCTCGTCTTCCAGAGCCTCGCCGGGTCGGAGAAGGGCAACGAGTCCTTCGGCATCAACGTGGAGATGCTCGACGAGGCCCACGCGCTGGCGAAGCGGTACTCCGTGGTGACCGGGCCCAACTACATGTACTTCGAGACCGGCCAGGGCGCCGAGCTGTCGGCCGACGCCCACCACGGCGCCGACCAGGTCGTCATGGAGGCCCGCTGCTACGGGCTGGCGAAGCGCTACGACCCGTTCCAGCTGAACACGGTCGTCGGCTTCATCGGACCGGAGTACCTCTACGACGCCACGCAGATCACCCGGGCCGGTCTCGAGGACCACTTCATGGGCAAGCTCACCGGCATCTCGATGGGAGCCGACGTCTGCTACACCAACCACGCCCGGTCGACCCAGAACGAGCTGGAGAACCTCGCGGTGCTCCTCGGCGCGGCCGGTGTCAACTACATCATGGGCATCCCGATGGGGGACGACTCGATGCTGAGCTACCAGAGCTCGAGCTACCACGACGCACCGTCGCTGCGTCAGCTCCTCGGGCTGCGGCCGCTGCCGGAGTTCGAGGCGTGGATGGAGGACATCGGCCTGATCCGGGACGGCCGACTGACCGAGAAGGCGGGCGACGCCTCCTTCTTCCTGAGCCGGTGAGGAGGTCATCGTGAGCGGCCCGGTCTCCAGCGCAGAGGTCCGCAGCATCGTGCAGTCGGTGCTCGTCGAGCTCGAGCGCGCCGCGCCCTCGGAGCCGGGGCCGCAGCCGGTGCCGCAGCCGGTGCCGGGCAAGGAGCCGCCGGCGTCGACGTCACGGGCCTCCGACGTCGGCCGCAGCACCCGTTCGCCGGCCGCGGGGAACGACCCGTCCATCGACGTACCGGACCCCACGGTGCCCGAGGAGCGACGCGCGATCGGCGTCGAGGACCCGGCCAACCCGGCGGGGCTGGCCAACCTCGCCTCGTCGACGTACGCCCGCCTGGCCGTCGGGCGGGCCGGGCCGCGACCCCGGACCCGGACGATGCTGCTGTTCGGGGCCGACCACGCGGTGACCCAGGACGCGATCTTCGGTGACGTGCCGACCGAGCTGCTCGACCAGTTCGGGCTCTTCACGGTGCAGACCCAGGTCACCAACCAGGACGAGTACCTGCTGCGCCCCGACCTCGGCCGCCGGCTCAGCGACGAGGGCCGCAAGATCGTCGCCGAGCGCTGCACCAAGAGCCCCCAGGTGCAGATCGTCGTCGGCGACGGCCTGTCCGCGGCGGCGGTCACCCACAACCTGCCGCAGATCTACCCGGTGCTCGAGCAGGGGCTGAGCAGCGCCGGCTTCACGCTCGGGACGCCGTTCTTCGTCCGGTACTGCCGCGTCGGGGTCATCAACGACGTCAACGACATCGTCGGTGCCGACGTGGTGGTGCTGCTGATCGGGGAGCGCCCGGGCCTGGGCGTGGCCGACGCGCTGAGCGTCTACTCCGGCTGGCGCCCGGGCCCCGGCAAGAGCGACGCCCATCGCGACGTGGTCTGCATGATCACCGACAACGGCGGCACCAACCCGCTCGAGGCCGGCGCGTTCGCCGTGGAGCACGTGAAGAACGTGATGGCGGCCCAGGCCAGCGGCGTCGAGCTGCGGCTCAAGCAGAGCGGGGAGCGGTGATGGCCGTCCTCGACCCGATCAGGCCGACGATCCTCGCCACGCGGGTGATCCCCAACGTCGACCGCGGCCTGGCCGCCCAGCTGAAGCTGCGCGCGGACCAGCGCAGCATCGCCCTGGTGACCTGCGACATCGACGACAGCCTCTACGTCTCCCTCGACGAGGCGACCAAGATGGCCGACGTCGAGGTCGTGTACGCGCACAGCTTCTACGCCGGCTCCGCGCACGCGTCGGGTCCGCTGTCGGGGGAGATCATCGGGATCCTGGCGGCGCCGAACCCGGCCGAGGCCCGCGCCGGCCTGGCCGCCTGCGTCGACTACGCCGAGCACAAGGCCTGGTTCCACGCCGCCGACGAGGCCGGTGACCTGGCGTTCTTCGCGCACACGATCTCCCGGATCGGGACCTACCTGAGCAGTGAGGGCGGGGTGCCGGTGGGTACGCCGATGGCCTACCTGATCGCGCCGCCGCTGGAGGCGACGTTCGCCCTCGACGCCGCCCTCAAGGTCGCCGAGGTGGAGGTCGCGGTGTGGTTCGCGCCGCCGTCCGAGACGAACTTCTCCGGCGGCTACCTGGTCGGGGACCAGAGCGCGGTGGCGGCTGCCTGCGGCGCGTTCCGCGACGCCGTCCTCGACGTGGCCGCGGCCCCGAGGGAGGTGTGAGGTGGACCGACACGACACCGAGTACGACGACGACCTGCGCTCGATCCAGGAGGCCCGGCGGCTGGCGGTCGCCTGCCGGAGGGCGCAGCGCGAGTTCGCCCACGCCACGCAGGCCGAGGTGGACCGGGTCTGCGCGGCGATGGCGGACGCGGTCTACCGCGACGCCGCCCGCCTCGGACAGCTGGCGCACGACGAGACCGGCTACGGCATTGCCGACCACAAGCGCATCAAGATCGAGTTCGGGTCGCGCACGGTGTGGGAGTCGATCCGGGACGTGCCCACCGTGGGGGTGCTGCGCCGCGACCCCGACCGGCGGGTCGTGGAGATCGGCTGGCCGGTGGGCGTGGTCGTCGGGCTCTGTCCCTCGACGAACCCCAACTCCACGGCGGTCTACAAGGTGCTGATCTCGGTGAAGGCCCGCAACGGCTGCATCATCGCGCCCCACCCGTCGGCCAAGCGCAGCACCTACGAGGCGGTCCGGCTGATGGTCGAGGCCGGCGAGCGCGCGGGCATGCCGAAGGGTCTCGTCGCCTGCATGCAGGAGGTGAGCCTGGCGGGCTCGCAGGAGCTGATGCACCACTACGCCACCTCGATGATCCTCGCCACCGGCGGCACCCCGATGGTCCGCGCCGCGCACAGCGCCGGGAAGCCGGCGCTCGGCGTCGGTCCGGGGAACGTGCCGGTGTACGTCGACCGCAGCGCGGACGTGCCCGCTGCGGCCAACGCGATCGTGAACAGCAAGTCCTTCGACTGCTCCACGATCTGCGCCACCGAGCAGGCGGTGGTCGCGGACGCGGCGATCGCCGGGACCCTCCGGGCGGAGATGGAGCGGCTCGGAGCCTTCTTCGTCAACCCGGCGCAGAAGGCCGCGCTCGAGCGGACGGTGTTCAACCCCGGTGGCGGGATGAACCCGAGGGCGGTCGGCCAGACGCCGCAGCAGCTGGCGAAGCTTGCGGGCATCGATGTCCCCGCGCACGCTCGGGTCCTCGTGGCCGAGCTGTCGAGTGTGGGCCGTGAGGAGCCGCTGAGCGCGGAGAAGCTGACGACCGTGCTCGGCTGGTACGTCGAGCCGGACTGGCGCGCGGGCTGTGACCGCTGCATCGAGCTGCTCCGCTACGGCGGCGACGGCCACTCGCTGGTCATCCACGCCACCGACGAGGACGTGATCCTCGCCTTCGGCATCGAGAAGCCGGCCTTCCGGATCCTGGTGAACACCTGGGGGACCCTGGGGGCGATCGGAGCCACCACCGGTGTCATGCCGGCGATGACGCTGGCGCCGGGCGGGATCGGCGGTGCCGTGGTCAGCGACAACATCACCGTCACCCACCTGCTGAACGTGAAGCGGCTCGCCTATGCGCTGCACGACCCGCCGGAGGCGGCGTACTCCCACGCCCCCGACGTGCGCGGTGCCCCCCGCGAGGGCCGCCCGGGCGCCCCCGCCGCCGAGCTCGGGGCGCGGGCGGTGGCCGACGGCGCAGCGGCGTCGGCGGCGGACGAACGGGTCGAGCGGATCGTCGCCCGGGTCCTCCAGGAGCTGGGAGGTGGTCCGTGACCACCTCTCCGACCGGCAGGCCCCCGCCGGGCGGCACGACGCCCGGCCCCCCGCAGACATCCACCACAGAACAGCACACGAGTGAGAGGAAACCCCAGTGGCCAGTCCCCAGATGATCGCGCTCGGCATGATCGAGACGCGCGGGCTCGTCGGCGCGATCGAGGCCGCCGACGCCATGGTGAAGGCAGCGAACGTGACGCTGATCGGCAAGCGGGAGATCGGCGGCGGCTACGTCACGGTCATGGTCCGCGGCGACGTCGGTGCGGTGAAGGCCGCCACCGACGCCGGGGCCGCCGCAGCCCAGCGGGTCGGTGACCTGGTGAGCGTGCACGTGATCCCTCGTCCGCACGGCGACGTGGAGTTCATCCTGCCCTCGGACAACCCCCAGGCCGGAAGCGGCAAGGCCAACGCCTGACCCGGCCGCTGAGGAACGGATGCGGCCATGGGGCGACGGGTGCACACCGCCGACGACGTGCTCCGGCTCGCCCGCAGCGGGGCCACCGAGCTGGTGGTCGCGGCGGGGGAGCGGCTCACGCCGATGGCGCGTGACGTGGCGGCCGAGCGCGGGATCCGTGTCGTCGAGCGACCCCCCGACGCCGACGGCTCCCAGCCGTCCGCGGGCCCCGGGACCGCACGTCCCGGACGGAGGGTCGGACCGGTGCCGCGGATCCACCACGCGCCGGGGGTGTCGACGATGTCGCTCGGGCCGTTCCCGGTCGACCTCCGGCGTCCCGAGATGGACGTCCGGCTGCGCGACGTGGTCGGAGCCGACCAGGGCCTGCCGATCGCGACGGGCGTGATGAGCCTGCGGGAGGGCAGCTTCCCGTGGGACCTGGACTACGACGAGGTGGAGTACGTGATCGAGGGAGAGCTGCACATCACCACCGCCGAGCAACGTGTGGTCGGTCGGCCGGGTGACGTGATCGCGGTGCCGCGCGGCTCCTCGATCACCTTCGGCACGCCGTCGTGGGCGAAGTTCCTCTACGTCACCTACCCGGCGGACTGGGGAGGCGCGTCATGAGCCGCCCCTTGCTGTCGCACACCATGGCGGCGGTCGAGGCCGCGGTGACCGCCGGTCCGCTCGCCGAGCCGCCGGGCCGGGTGAAGGTCGGTGTCGACCTCGGTACGGCGTACACGGTGGTCGTGGTCCTCGACGAGCACGATGCGCCTCTGGCGGTGGCCTACGAGCGTGCGGACGTCGTACGCGACGGCGTGGTCACCGACTTCGTGGGGGCCGTCGACGTCGTCCGCCGGCTGAAGGCGCAGGTGGAGTCACGACTGGGGGTGACCCTGGAGTCCGCGCACGGGGCGTTCCCGCCGGGTGTGCCGCCGGCGGAGGTGCGCGCGGTGCGGCACGTGATCGAGGGCGCGGACATGGACTGCAGCGGGCTGGTCGACGAGCCGACCGCCGCCAACGCGGTGCTGGGGCTGCGCGACGGTGTGGTCGTCGACGTGGGCGGAGGCACGACCGGGATCGCCGTCCTCTCCGGCGGAGAGGTCGTGCACACCGCCGACGAGCCGACCGGCGGGACCCACTTCACCCTCGTGGTCGCCGGCGCGCTCGGGATCGGCGTCGAGGAGGCCGAGGCGCTCAAGACCGACCCACGCGAGCAGACCCGGCTGCTGCCGGTGGTCCGGCCCGTCATGGAGAAGGTCGCCTCCATCGTCGCCCGCAACACCGAGGGGTTCACGGTGTCCACGGTCTGCCTCGTCGGCGGCACCGTCGCCTTCCCACGGTTCGCCGACGTGGTCGAGCAGGCCTCCGGGCTGCACACCGTCGTGCCGGTGTCACCGCTGTTCGTGACCCCGCTCGGGATCGCGATGAACGCACCCGTCCACGAGCCCGGCCCGGGGGCAGCCAGCTATCTCGTCCAGCAGTGGGGCAACCGATGATCCCCACCACGAACAAGGAGACCCGCCGCCGTGGCAGATGACTTCGAGCTCCGCGCCTACTGCTACCTCGACCGGATGCAGCCGCAGTACGCCGCCTTCGTGGGGACGGTGACCCAGGGTGACCTGCCGATCGAGGGGATGGCCGCGCTCTACGTGGAGATGGCCCCGGGCAACCACGTGTTCCGCGTCGTGGACGTGGCCGTGAAGGCCACCATGGCCCGCCCCGGCGCACAGATCGTGGAGCGGCAGTTCGGCATGTTCGAGCTCCACTCCGAGTCGCAGGCGGAGGTGCTCTCCGCCGGCGAGGCCGTCCTCGGCGAGCTGCGCCTGGAGGTCGCGGCCCGCAAGAAGCCGCAGATCGCCTCGCTGCAGGTGATCACCAACGTCAGCCCCTACCAGACCCAGCTGCTGAACCGGTTCACCCGCGGCATGATGCTCGTCGCGGGCCAGACCATGCTCGTGCTCGAGTGCACGCCTGCGGCCTACATCAACCTCGCGGCCAACGAGGCCGAGAAGGCGGCCCCGGTCAACCTCATGCACGTCACGTCGGTCGGTGTCTTCGGGCGGCTGTGGATGGCCGGGACCGAGGCCGACATCGTCGCCGCACGGAACGCGGCGGTCTCCGCGCTGGAGGACATCGATGGCCGCGACTGAGCACGAGCGCCGCAGGTTCGTCACCCGCACCGACGTCGAGGACGCGGCCGCTGCCGGCCGGCCGGTGGTCGTCGGCGGCCGCGACGTGCTGACCGACGAGGCAGCCCAGCGGGCGATGGACCTCGGCGTCCCGGTGGAACGCTCGGGCGGCCCTGCGCGGGCCGGCAGGGCACCCTCGTCCGGAAGCGGGCCCACCCGCCCGGCGGCCACGGAGGACGAGCTGAGACGGGCGGTCAGGGCAGCGGTGGTGGCCGAGCTCGGACGCGAGCCCGACGGCCTCGACGCCGCGATCGACCGGGTCCTGGCCCGCCGACGGTAGGTGACGGCTCAGCGCGGCCGGTGGGCGGGTGCGGAGGAACGCATCCGCCAGCTGACCAGTGCCAGGTCCAAGGCGGTCCGCCGCTGGCGCTCGTCGAAGGTCAGGCCACCGAGCAGCCGGTCGATGCGCTCGAGGCGGGCGTAGAGCGTCTGCCGACGAATGCCCAAGGTGGCCGCGGCGGCCGTCTTCGACAGCCCCGCCTCGAGGAACGCATCGAGAGTGCGGACGAGGTCAGACCCCGTCCTGGCGTCGTGCTCGAGCAGCGGCCCCAGCTGGTCGTCCACGAATCGCTCCACTGCCGGGTCCTTGACGACCCCCGAAAGCAGGTTGTACACGCCGAGGTCACTGGAGAGCACGACCCGGGACCCGAGGCTGAGCTTCGCCGCCAAGCCGTCGGCTTCCAGCGCCTCGGGAACCGAACGTGCCAGCCCTGCCGCATCCTCGACCAGTGGGCCGGCTGTCACGCGCGCGACTCCACCGCCCACCGTGGCTCGGAGCTCCTCGTCGACGTCGGTGACGAGAGCACTCAGACGAGGACGCAGCTCGCTGTGGGGCACGCTCGCCGCCACCAGGACGTGGCCGTCGATCTCGGTCGCCAGACAGGGGCCGAGCACCCGACGCGCCGCCTCTGTGGTCGCGTCGGTGCTGACCCGGCCCGCGCTGAGGGTGGTGGTGCGTACGACGAGCGCCAGGAACCGGTGCCCGCCGCGCGAGGTGAGACCGAGATGGGACGCGCGGCTCGCGATGTCTGCGCTGGGGATGTACCGGCCCGCAGCAAGGTCCCGCAGGAGGTCCGCGGCGGCGGTCCGGGGAGTAGGGCTGGTCCGGTTGCGATGGGCCAGGAACACCGCCACCGAGCTGGCGCACACATCGGCGATCCGGCGGCGGTCCGGGGTGTCCGAGTCCGCGACGGCCAGTCGGGCCCAGGGGCCGGTGCCGACCGGCACGTCGAAGAACGGTGCTGCCGAACCCTCGATGTCCGCACCCGCCATCAGGTTCTCGTCGAGCCCGTACAGCCCCACGGGCGCCTCGCACACCGCGGCGACGGTGGCCATCAGCTCGTGGATCCCATGTCCGTCGAGGAGCACGCGGTTGAGCTCGCGCGAGGCCCGCTCCAGCTCGCGCAGCTGGTCGATCTGGTGATCGAGCAGCAGCGGGTGCACGGACTCGGTGATCTCGATGAAGGGCACGACTCCGTGCAGCGCGACCAGAGTCAGCCGGTGCACGCGCGCCGCATCCACCAGCTCCTGCGGCGGTCTGGTGAAGGTGCGTCCGAGCTCGAGGAGGAGCGCGCTGACGTGCTTCTGTGCCAGCGACCGGACGTAGGCGCCGGTGGCCTCTGCACTGGTCCCGACGAGGCCGAGTCCGGTGGTCAGCAGCGCCTCGCCACCCTTCAGGAGTGGCCAGATCTCATAGATCTCCGAGGTGTGCACCCATCGGACCGGTCGGCCCAGACCGCCGTCGACCAGCACCTCGGGCCGGGCAGCCTCCAGCACCGGCAGCTCGAGCAGGTCCGCCACCGTGATCGACATGCCACCAGCGTGGCGGACGGGCCCGGCCAGGATGGACGGACTGTCCAGTCGTTACCCGACCGAGACGACGCTATGTCCCTTGCTACCCGGTCAGCGGAGCGGTTTAGTCCTCCTAACGCCGAGCAACCAGACGGAGGTCGTCATGCGCCACCAGTCCCGACGTTCATGGAGGCACCGCCTTCTCGCCGCCGCAGCTGCCGGCACGCTCACGGTCCTCGCCGCGTGCGGGGGCACCACGGGGGAGGAGACCGCATCCGGAGACGGAGGGAGCAGCGCGGACCTGCCCTTGATCTACGGCGTCTTCGCGACGCCTCTCGAGGAGCCCTGGGACGGCGCGATCCACGCCGCCCTGCAAGGCGCCGCGGAGGAAGGCGTGATCGAGTACAAGCACGTCGACAACGTGAACACGGCCGACGCCATGGAGCGCACCCTGCGCAACGTCGCGAGCAACGAGGAGCCGGACGCGATCATGGGAGATGCGTTCGCCGCCGAGGAAGCGGTCCGCAAGGTGGCCGCGGAGTTTCCGGACGTCCCGTTCGCCTTCGGCTCCGGGGAGCAGCCCGTCGAGCCCAACATGAGCGTCTTCGACAACTGGCTCCAGGACCCCGCCTACCTGGCCGGGATGCTCGCCGGCGGCCTGACCAAGAGCAACGTCGTCGGCGTCGTCGGCGCGATGCCCATCCCCGAGGTCAATCGCATCGTCAATGCCTTCGTGCTGGGGATCAAGGAGACCAACCCGGATGTGACGGTCAAGGTGTCGTTCATCAACACGTTCTTCGACCCCGCTGCCGCCAAGCAGGCGGCGCAGGCACAGATCGCCGCGGGTGCCGACGTGCTCTTCGCCGAGCGCGACGGTGTCATCGCCGCCGCCAAGGAGGCCGACGTCCCGGTCATCGGCATGATGGTCGACCAGCAGGAGGAGGCGCCGAACCACGTCGTGACCTCGCTCATCTGGCACATGCGGCCCACGGTCGACGCGGTGATCGAGCAGGCGAAGGGTGAGCCGAAGGCGGTGGACCTGGGGGAGTACTCGTTCATGAACGTCGGCGGCAGCGAGCTGGCACCGATCAACACCGACGTCGTGGGCGGGGTGCCCGAGGAGCTCGTCAAGAAGGTGCAGGAACGCGAGCAGGAGATCAAGGACGGCAGCTTCACGACGCCCGTCGACGAGTCAGCACCGGCCGGCTCGATCGACGTCTCCACCCTGTGACCGCGGACCGTCGGCTGCTGGTGCTCGAAGGAGTCACCAAGCGGTACGGCGACCTGGTGGCCAACGACTCCGTGGACCTGTCGGTGGCCGCCGGCGAAGTGGTCGCCATGCTGGGTGAGAACGGCGCCGGCAAGTCGACGCTGATGAAGATCATCTACGGGCTCGTGCGCCCCGACAGCGGCTCGATCGCGATCGAGGGACGACGGCTGGAGATCCGGTCCCCGCGCGACGCGATGGCTGCAGGCGTCGGCATGGTGACCCAGGAGTTCTCCCTGGTGGAGACGATGACGGTGAGCGAGAACATCGCGCTCTCCTCGGTCGGCGTGGGTCGCGTCGACGCGCGTGGGAACCGGGCGCGCGTCATGGAAGCGATGGAACGCATCGGGGTCCACATCGAACCCGAGCGGCTGGTCTCCACGCTGTCCATAGGGGAGCGGCAGCGAGTGGAGATCGTCAAGGCGCTGTTCCACGACTGCCGCGTGCTCATCCTCGACGAGCCCACGGCCGTGCTCACGCCGCAGGACGTGCGGGCGCTGTTCAGCACCATCGAGCGACTGCGCGCGAGCGGCATGGGGGTTCTGTTCGTCTCCCACAAGCTGCGGGAGGTGGCCGAGATCTCCGACCGGGTGGTCGTGCTCCGTCGCGGCCGACTGGTCGGGGAGCGGGTCACCGCCGACGTGGGCAGCGACGAGCTCGCCGGCTTGATGATGGGCAATGCGGCTGCCCCCGAAGACGGGGACACGGCCGCCGCCGCAGGGACGACCACGGACACCGCCGTTCGACGGCTCCCGAGAAGCGGTACGACGGGCGGCCAACCGGTGCTGTCGCTGAAGGAGGTCACCGTTGCCGGCCGGGGCCGCCCACGGGTGGACCACGTGACCCTCGAGGTGATGCCGGGCGAGATCGTGGGCGTGGCCGGCATCAGCGGCAACGGTCAGACCGAGCTGATGGGTGTGCTCGCCGGGACCCTCCGCCCGGCCGGCGGCCAGGTGGAGGTCGAGGGCACCGACGTGACCACGCTCGGAGTGTCGGAGCGACTCGCTGCGGGCCTGTCCCGGCTCACGGAGGACCGCCGCGGCAGTGTCGTGCCCCAGCTGAGCGTGGAGCACAACCTGGTGCTGGACCAGCTCGACTCCTTCACCCGTCGCGGAGTCCTGGACAAGGGCGCGATCCGGCGGCACGCCGAGGAGATGATCGAGCGGTTCGACATCCGGGCGACGCCGACCGACGCCATCGCGACACTGTCCGGCGGGAACATGCAGAAGGTCCTCCTCGCAAGGGCGTTGTCGCGCAACCCGCGGGTGCTCGTCGTGGCGCAGCCGACGCGTGGTCTGGACATCGGCGCCTACCGGTACGTGCACAGCCGGCTCGAGGAGCTGCGTGACGACGGTGGCGGGGTGCTGGTGATCTCGGAGGACCTCGATGAGCTCCGGGCGCTTTGCGACCGGCTCGTGGTCCTGTTCCGTGGAGCACTGACCGGTGAGCTGTCCGCAGCGGACGCGACGGGTGAACGCCTCGGCGCGTTGATGACCGGGGAGGCGATCGCCTCATGAGACTGGTGCTCCGCGGGCACGAGCCGCGCTGGGTGGCGCCGGCGGCCGTCGGTGCCGCCGTGCTCCTCACGGTGCTGCTCACCGCGATCCCGATCCGGATCGCCGGGGCGAACCCGGCGGCGGCGTTCGAGAGGTACCTGTTCACGCCTCTCAGCTCGGCGGCGGGGGTCTATGAGGTGCTGCTCACCGCGACGCCGCTGCTGTTCACCGGCATCGCCGTCGCGGTCGCGTTCCGAGCCGGCTACTGGAACATCGGCGCGGAAGGCCAGTTCCTCATGGGCGCGGTCGCCACCACCGCACTCGCGCTCGCGGTCCCCTCACTCCCCGCGGCGGCGGCACTGCCGCTCGGCTTCGTCGCCGGTGGGATCGGTGGGCTCGCGTGGGCCGTGCTGCCGGCCTGGCTCAAGCGCCACGGGCACATCGACGAGGTGGTCACCACCCTGCTGTTGAACCCCGTCGCGCTGCTCGTCGTACAGGGACTCCTGAACGGCCCATGGCGCAACAGCAGCAGCGGGTTCACCGACTCCGACCGCTTCGGTCACGGCTACGACCTCCCGGCCCTGCTGCCCGGAACGCGCGTGCACTGGGGGTTCGGCATCGCCATCTTGATCATCGCGCTGACGTGGTTCGTGTTCGCCAAGACGTCTGTGGGACTGCAGCTGCGTGCCGCAGGCCAAGCCCCTGACGCAGCAGCCTTCAGCGGGATCCGCGTCGAGCGGCTCCGGTTCCGTGCTGCCCTCGTCTCCGGAGCCATCGCAGGTCTCGGTGGAGCGTCGCAGGTGATGGGAGTGCAACACCAGCTGACCCAGGGCATCTCCAACAACTACGGGTACACCGGCGTCATCGTGGCGACGCTCGGAGGGCTGACGGCGCTCGGCGTCGTGCTCGTCGCAGGACTGCTGGGTGACATCACGGTCGGGGCCGAGAGTGTCTCGCTCGTGCTCCAGGTGCCGACCCAGCTCGGCGGGATCTTCAGCGCCCTTCTACTGCTGGCCGTGCTGTCTGCGATGAGCTGGCGCAGGTACCGGCTCCAGTGGCGTCGAAGGCCTGCGAGACCTGCGGCCGGCTCGGCACCCGGAGGCGGTGCGGCATGAGCATCAACGTCCTCGCGCTGCTGGGCGCGATGCTGACCATCGCGACCCCGCTGGTCTGGGCCGGAATCGGGGAGCTGATCGTCGAGAAGACCGGCATCTTGAACCTCGGCATCGAAGGCACCATGTACTTCGGCGCGTTCGGGGGGTTCCTGGTGGCCCTTCGCACGGGCTCGCCCTGGGTCGGGCTCGGCGCAGCGGTACTCGCCGGTGTGCTCGCGGGCCTGCTCATGGGGCTGCTGACGGTGACGCTCGGCCTGAACCATCACGTGTCGGGACTCGGCGTGACCTTGCTGCTCATCGCGATCTGCGAGTTCGCCTTCCGGTTGCTGTACGCAGGGGCGCGCCCGACCCTGGACGACAAGTTCACCACCCTGCTGCCGGGGGTCCCCGTGCTGAACCAGCACTGGCTGACCTACGTGGCGTTCCTCGTGCTCGCTCCGGGAGCCTGGTGGGTCCTCCGGTCCACCGGCCTGGGCTACAGGCTGCACGCGGTCGGCGAGAACTTCGAGGCGGCCGATGTCGCTGGGATCTCGGTCAACGCCACCCGCTACCTGGCTCTGGTGATCGGTGGTGCGCTGATGGCCATCGGAGGTGCCTTCCTCACGCTTGCGGTGTTGGGGAACTTCACGCTCGACATCATCAACGGCCGCGGCTGGGTCTGTATCGCGCTGGTGATCTTCGCGAAGTGGCGCGCGTGGCCGGTGGTGCTCGGGGCCCTGATCTTCGCCGCAACAGACGCGCTCCAGCTTCAGCTGGCGATCACCAACGCCTTCGGAGCGATTCCGCGTGAGCTGATGCTCGCGCTGCCGTACCTGGCGGTGATCACGGCACTCGCCGTGTGGGGTCGCCGGGTCAACTACCCGGGCTCATACCTCAAGGCACACCGTCGTGCGTGAGCACGCGGGCGTCGGCAGACACAAGGAGACTGACACATGACCGATGAAGAGCTGCTCGCACTCGCGCTCGCCGAGGCCCGGGTGGGCATGTCCGAGGGCGGGGTGCCGATCGGCGCTGCGCTCGGGCAGGGCGACCGCGTCCTCGGCGTCGGCCACAACCGGCGGGTGCAGATGGACAGCGTGATCCGGCACGGTGAGACCGACTGCCTCGAGAACGTGGGTCGTCTCCCGGCGAAGGTGTATGCCGAGTGCACGATGGCCACGACGCTGTCGCCGTGCGACATGTGCACGGGGGCGATCCTGCTCTACGGGATCCCGCGGCTGGTCATCGGGGAGAACCGCAGCTTCTACGGGGGCGAGGACTACCTCAGGTCTCGCGGAGTGGAGGTCGTCGTGGTCGACGACGACGACTGCCGCGCCTTGATGCAGCAGTTCGTCGCGGAGAACCCCGAGCTGTGGAACGAGGACATCGGCGAGACGCTGTGACCGGGGTCGACGGAGCCCTGCTCGTCGGAGCAGCCGCCGTCGGGTAGCAGGAGGGCGCCCCGACGGGACGCCCTCCTGCCGCACCGGCCGACGCGCTACTCGGCGGCGCCGAAGGTCAGCACCCTCGGCGTCAGCTGCAGGGTCGGGTCCGGGCCGCGCTCGCTCCCGGGCTTGACGTAGGCGCGCACGGCAGCGCCGAACAGCCCGTGCAGTGCGGGTCGCCGGGCGTCTCGTCGTCGCCGGCCGGCGGGACCATCCGCTCGGTCACCGTCGTGCACTGACCGTCCGTCAGGCCGTCGATGGCGTCGCAGTCCCGGGCGAAGAAGTGCACGAGGAACTTCTCGTGGTTGGGGACCTCGGCGGCGTAGCTGCTCGCCGAGCCCTTCAGCTCCGTGTCCGGGACGTTGACGACTCCCTTGAGCAGCGAGATGTCGTTGACCGGCCAGCACAGCGGTGCACGTCGGCGCGTCGCCAGAGGCCATGGGGCTTTCGGCACAGGTCGAAGGGTCCGGGCCCGGCGAACGACAGCAAAGACCGTCGTGGCCGACGAAAGCCCGCCGTAGGGGCCTTTCCGCCCCGCACCCCCGCGCCTACGCCGACAGGGCCGACCCCTTGAACACCTGCGTGCTGTGCCACGCGACGTGCTCCGCCCCCGGCAGCGGGGTGCCGCGGCGCGCGCGAAGCGGTCGGTCGTGCAGGTCGTAGACCGCCTTCGCCGAGTCGGTGCGTGCGCTGAACAGCGCCGAGACCTGGATCCGGTGGTCGTCGTCGAGCCCGAGGGCGCCGCGGTCGAACAGCTTGTGGTGCAGCGAGCACAGCGCCATGCCGTTGTCCTCGCTGTCGGGCCCACCGAGGTTGAACCAGCGGACATGGGCGGCCTCGATGCCGACGACCGAGCCGGCCAGCTGCCCGTCGTACCCGCAGAACGCGCACTGGCGGTCCCAGGCCGCGAGGATCAGCTGCGGCCACGCCGAGCTGCGGAGGTTCGGCCTCGCGCGCAGCGCCTGCTCCAGGCCCGGCTCGAGGCGCCCGGTCGCGTGCAGGTCGCGCAGCGGAGTGAGGTTGTCGTCGGGGACGTCGGCGTCGATGAGCCAGATGTCGTCGCGGCGCAAGCGGGTGAAGGGGTACGCCGCGCTCTGGGCGCGGCCGGTCCTCGACGGTGGACCGAACTCGGCGATGAGGTCGGCGAGCCGGGTCTCGGCCGTCGACCACGGGACCGTGCTCCGCCCGGTGTCCTGCAGCAGGGCCAGCGCGAGGAGGACGAGCAGCGGCTTGTGCGGGGCACGCCTGCCGTCGGCCTGGTACTGCCGGAACGTCGCCAGGCGGTCCAGGACCTCCTCGTCGCTGAGCACGGACATGAGGCCACCCTGCCAGAGCCCGGCGGGGCCGTTGCGAGGATCGGTGACGTTGATTCGGCCTCAGCACGATGGGCACAGAGCCATCAGCGAAGCGCTCGACGCACCGTGCTTCGAGAGCCCCGAACACGAGGAGCAGTCCTTGATCTTCATCACCGCCAAGTTCCGTGTCCGGCCCGAGAGCGCCGAGAGGTGGCCGGAGATCTCCCGGTCGTTCACCGAGGCCACGCGCGCCGAGCCCGGGTGCCTGTGGTTCGACTGGTCGCGCAGCCTCGAGGACCCCGACGAGTACGTCCTCGTGGAGGCGTTCGCCGACGACGACGCCGGTGCCGCGCACGTGGGGTCCGAGCACTTCGCCGCCGCGCGGCGCGACCTCCCGCCGCACCTGGCCGAGACGCCGAGGATCGTGAACACCACCGTGCCCGGCACCGAGTGGTCCGAGCTCGGCGAGATGGCCGTCGACCGGAGCTGACGTCGCGGCCCGGGCGGGGTCGCCGCTGTCGGCTCGCGGGCATACCCTGACGCCGTGGCTGACGACACCGACGACTGGCTGTACGACGACGACGAGGACGCGTGGCTCGCGGAGTGGGAGGAAGCCGACCGCCAGGCCGCCGAGGTGCTGAGGGAGGCGTGCCCGGTCGAGCTCGGCACCCCCGTGCCCACCCAGGCGGTGGGGCGTGCGGCGTCGGCGCTCCGCGACGGCCTGGCCCGCGGACGGTGGCCGTACGACTACTTCGTCAACGCCTGCGGCTGGGAGAACGACGCCCCGGACGACGACGTGGAGCTGTGGCTCTCGGCGCTGGCGTCGAGCATGTCGCCTCCCAACGACCCCGGCATCGACGTCGAGGAGGCATCTGCCGTCGGGGCGCTCGTGCACGCCGACTGGCTCGGCATGGTGGTCGGGCTGGTACGCCGAGGCGCCGGCGCGGAGTTCTCCGCCGAGGCCGCCCAGCGTGACATCGACACGCTGCCCGAGCTCGAGGGCGAGATCGAGGACCCGGACGGCGCGTTCGGGGTCCTCTCCATGGCCGTGACGACGCTGACCCCGCTGTGGCAGGCGCTCGGCGTGCTGGACGACGACGAGTCGCTGACCGAGCTGGGCCGGTGGGGGCTGCCGCATGCGCTGCTGGTCACCTGGTCGGTCCCGGACGACGCGGAGTCCGAGGCGGGCTCCGGCCTGCCGGGAGGTGGCTCGCCGCGGCTGGCCGAGGAGGACGCGGAGACGGTCCTGGCGATCCTGGCCCGGCGTCCGACGACATTCGAGGAGCTTCGCCGGGAGGCGGCCAAGGAGGGCGTCTTCGCCTCCGTCGACCAGCTGTCCGCAAGCCTCGTCTGGCGGCTCGAGGTGTACCAGTTCGACGACGGCGTCCTGGCGCACCTGCCGACCCTGGCCGACGGGCTCCTCCTCACCCACCGCGTCACGGCAGCGGAGCTGGAGCTCGGCGTCCTCGCCGCCGACCTCGACCTGGACCTTCCGGGGCTCCTCACCCTCGACGGGCACCCGTTCGCCGGCGGTGGCGAGCTGAAGAGCCACTTCCACGACGACGACCTCCCGATGCCCGACGGCGCACGCACCGGAGTCGCCGGTCCCGGCGGATGGCTCGACGGCTTCACGCCCGGGGACCTGCTCGGGATCCGGTACGTCGACGGGCAGCTCGCCGTGGAACGGGTCGACCTCCCGCCGCCGGAGCAGACGCGCGCCGACGTCGAGGTGGTCCTGGAGTACGCCCGGAACGCGGCCGAGCACGATGCAGCGCACGGGGACCCGAACCTTCCCGGCGCGACCGCGAACGAGATCGTCCTGCGCAGCCGGCTCGAGCACCCCGGGCTGTTCGCGACGCCGCTCCCGCCGCTGTCGGAGATCCTCGCCGGGGCCGACGGCCTCGAGGTCGAGAACGGGTTCGTCGGGCTGCCCGGAACGGCATGGCACGGCGAGCCGTCGTGGCTCGGCGACCGGGAGCGTTCGACGTACCGGACGTGGCGCCGCGTGCTCTCGTCACACCGCCGCGACGGTTCCCTGCCCGAGCCGGCTGAGCTCGCCGAGCTGGCGGAGGCGCTCGACGGCCGCCTGCTGCCCCTCGCCGCGACGAGCATGACCGCGGAACCCGACCGGGAGCCCGTCGCCGCCGCCATGGCCGAGGCGGTGTCCGGACGGCTGTCCGCCGTGCCGGCGTACCTGCGGGCCATGGCGGCGGAGGCACGGGGGGACGTCGAGGCGTGGGTGGCGCACCTGGAGGCCGCGGTGGCCGCGGACGAGACGTGCGAGGAGGCGGTGGCCGACCTCGCGGACCTGCGGGCCGTCGCCGGCGACGCGCGCGAGGCGCACCGGCTCTACGGGCTCGCCGGCCTGGAGACGACCGCCCCGGAGATGCAGGTCCTGACCCGGTTCCTGCAGCCGCCCGAGGGGGTGGGCAGGAACAAGCCTTGCCCGTGCGGGTCCGGGAAGAAGTACAAGGTGTGCCACGGCCGCACCGACGCCCACCCGCTGCCCGAGCGCGCTGCGTGGCTCTGGCACAAGCTCAACACCTTCTGCCAGCGAGGTGCGAACCGGCCCGTGCTCCTCGACTGGGCCGAGCTGCTCACCGGCGCGTCCCGCGAGTCGCAAGAGGTCGTCTTCAGCGCCATGGGCGATCCCACGGTGGTGGACTTCGCGGCGTTCGGCGACGGCCTGCTCGACAGGTTCCTGGAGGTGCTCGGCCCGCTCCTGCCCGCCGACGAGCGTGAGCTGGCGCAGGGGTGGATCGGCAGCCCGCTCCGGCTCATGGAGGTCGCCCAGCTACGCCCCATGCGGGGAGCGCGGGTCCGCGACCTCGTGACGGGTCAGGACCTCGAGATCGTCGACCGGAGGATGAGCACCGGCGTCGAGGTCAAGGACGTGCTCCTCGGCCGTCCCCTCGACGACGGCAGCGACACCCTGCGCCTCCAGACCTCACCGCTGAGCATCCCGCGGACGATGCGCGGGCGGCTGCTCGCGCTCCTCCGTGAGGGCGGTGACGAGGAAGCGGTCGCCGGCTTCATCGCCGACGCGGCGAGTCCTCCCGAGATGACCACCACCGAGGGGGAGGAGCTCGTGATGTGCACCGCGCGCTACGAGCTGACGTCCCCGGACGAGACCTGGGCGGCCCTCTCCGCCGAGATGGCAGCGAGCGATGAGGACAACCGGCTCCTCGACGAGACGGACGTCCCCGGACAGGGCTCCGTCGTGCGTGGTTCGGTACGACGGGACGGGTCCCGTCTCGTCGTCGAGACCAACGCGGTGGAGCGGCTGCGGCGGATCCAGGGCCGGGTCCTCGCCGCGGACCCCGACGCACGGCTCGTCGACGAGTCCACCCGGCCGATGGCGTCGCTGCTCGAGGAGGGCCTGCCTGATGAGGGTCTGCCCGAGGACGGGGCGGGGCCGCTGGGGACGCCGGACCCCGGCGATCTGGACCCCGCGCTGCTAAGGGAGGTGGTGCGCCGGCACGAGGAGAACTGGCTCGACGACCACATCCCCGCGCTGCAGGGGCGCACCCCGCGTGAGGCCGCGCAGGACCCCGTGCTGCGGGAGGACCTGGTCGCCCTGCTCGACGACTTCGAGTGGCAGGACCGGCGGAACCCCGGCCCCCTCGCGATGGACGTGGGACGGCTGCGCCGGGAGCTGGGTCTCGGGGAGGGGTGAGCGCGGGGTCAGCGGCCCTTCGGGTAGCGGGTGCAGTAGGAAGCCTCGCCCGCCTGGGGATGGTCATCGGTGAGGTAGGGGCGACGGTTGCAGACGTCGACGACGATGCCGTGAGTCAGGAACCGCGCCTTCTGGTAGGCACCCGCCGGCTCACGGCGCGGATCCTCGTGCGGGTCGCCGTCGTGGGTGGCGGGCACGTTCCCGTTGGGCGGGGTGGCATTGCCCGAGTCCCAGTACACGAGCGCAGAGCCACGGTGCGGGTAGGTCGCCGTCGGTGTGAAGAACGGGTCCTTCTCCCAGTGCTTTCCAGGAGAGAGCGCGGGGAGCACGATCGGCGCCTCGACGGTCCGGGCCTCGACCTCCGCCGACACGTTGGCGACCTGGTGGTCGCCGAAGGCCACGTGGAGCAGCACCTCGTGGGCCGGTGTGTTCGGCAGCGGGTCGGTGGTCATGTGGTGGGCGTAGCCGTTCGCCTCCGCGCGGTCCCACAGCATCTGGAGGAGCACGAACACGACCTGCTGCTCCTGCGGGTCGTCGTACGCCTTGTAAAGCGTCCCGGCGAGGTAGGGGTTCCTCTCCCAGTCGACGCTGCGGTTGAGGAGCGTCGAGTAGTTCATCCCGGTCACGCCGAGCACGCCGCGTGACGAGTCGGGGGCCAGCGCCATGTAGGCGCCACCCATGATTCCGCCCTGGCTGTTGCCGTCGTACACCAGCGGCGAGTCGTCGCCTGGCCGAGCGGTGCGGATGGCTGGGCGGGAGCCACCGTCCTCGTTGACGGACCGGAACGCCTCGTCGGTCGCGAAGCCGGCCGGGTGGATCATCGCGCGCCCGAGGTACATGAAGTTCAGGAACCCTTGCTGCGCACGCTCGGCGACGGCTTCGAAGCCGGCCTCTCCCGGGTAAGCGGGGTTGTCGCCGATGTCGGCCATCAATGTGGCGACGTACTGCTGGTCGTCGGCTGCCATGCCGATCCAGGGAGTGGCGCACGTGGCGAAGCCGCGTAGCCGCATCTCCCGGCCCGAGGCGCCGTTCACCTCCGTGTGCTTGCCCAGCAGGCCGTGGCCGTACAGCAGGGGTCGTGCTGGTGCACCACCGGTTACCGCAGCCTCGGGCAAGTTGCAGACGAACGGAGCTTCGATCTCACCGTTCTGGTCGGGCACACCGTCCTCGCCGTAGTCGTTGAAGACCGATCCTGCGCCCCCGGAGGTGGTGCTCAGGTAGTTGGGGACGGTCACGAAGCCGGAGACCCGTCGCGCAGTCCCCTCAACGGGCTCATCGAACGTCTCCACGGCGGTGACCTCGAACGAGGGACTACGGCCCTGAATGCGCACGTCGGCCAGGTCCGTGTCGCCGAGCTGCGCGAAGGCGTCGTCTCGGATGCCCAGGACCTGCTCGGTCAGCGACCGCTGTGATGCCACCGTGAAGTCCCATGCGAGGTACAGGTCGTCGCGCTCGATCCCTGCGTCGCTGAGGCCGGTGAAGAGCGACTCCATGTGCGGCGCACGGACGTCGTCCGCGGTGCCGTCCCGATAGGCCGCGAAGCCGGCGCTGGGGGCGATCACCTGGCCGTTGGCGTCGCGCATGTCGCGGAGCGCGACGATATACCGGTGGCCTTCCTCGAAGTTCCTCGCCGGCCGCAGGATGAGCAGCGCGTCGCCCGGGTCGCCGTGCTGGTCCATCTCCGACCAGAACGGGTGACGCTCGCCGGTGTCGGCGTCGAGGATGACGATCGGCGCGTCGGGTGCCAGGTACCGCTCGATGTCGGCGATGTGGTCGCGGTAGTCGTAGTAGCCGAGCTCGTTGGCGGGCACGTCGGAGTGGGCCTCGTCCGTCGTGCCCCACGTCTGGTGCAGGTCGATGTCTGGAACGAAGGTGAGCACCGGAGTACCCGGGGAGAAGCCGTCGTTGAGGTTCCACTCCCGCGGGTCGACCTGCCTGTCGGTGATCTCGCTCTTCGGTGTGCTGGAAGCGGCGAGCGCTATACGGCGGCCGGTGTCCGTGGAGGCGTCCGGCGCAGTAAACACGTCGTTGGGAAAGGGGAGCAGGCAGTTCGCGGAGTCCAGGTCGTCGCAGGCGAGCGTCGGTGCGCCCGCATCCACGGCCGGATCCGCAGACGTCACGGGAGGAGCGACCGCAGTGAGCGACGCGGCGACGAGGCCGATGAGCATCCCGCGAGCAACGAGCCCGCCTGACGATTTCCGGCGTGTGGTCATGGTCTCGTCTCCCTCGTAGGCCCGTGCCTGACCGGTCACGCTAGCCGGAAGCGGCGTGCTTGGGAACAGCAATCTTCGCCCACGTCAGTGGCACGAAGGATCGTCAGGCCCCGTCCCGGCATGGCTCAGCTTCCCCGCGACGACAACCGCCCTGGCCGCCGCTCCGAGCCGACGCGCGCGCTCTGTCCTGCACCGAAAGGGCCGGCCTACGCGACGATTGACGGTGCCACCTCGACGGAGCATCGTCGGGGCATGAAGGTCACGGTGGTAGGCACGGGCGGCGTCGGCGGGTACTTCGGCGGACGGCTGGTGCAGGCGGGGGCCGACGTCACGTTCCTCGCGCGCGGTGCCCATCTGGAGGCCTTGCAGCGGGACGGGCTGCGGGTGCGCAGCGTCCGAGGCGACTTCACGGTCCCGGTGCGCGCGACCGACGACCCCGACGCGGTCGGTCCGGCGGACGTCGTACTCGTCGCGGTGAAGTCCTACGACAACGACGCGGTCGCCGAGATGCTCCCGTCCCTCCTCGGCGAGCACGGCGCGGTGGCGTCGTTGCAGAACGGTGTCGACAACGAGGAACGGTTCGCCGCGGCTGTCGGGGAGGACCGCGTGATCGGCGGGGCGGCGTACATCTTCGCGACGATCGCCGAGCCCGGTCTCATCGACCACACGGGAGGCCCCGCGCGGCTGGTGCTGGGAGAGTGGCGCGGAGGCGCCAGCGACCGTGCGGCGGAGCTGGTCGCGCAGCTGCGCGCCGCGGACGTGGACGCGGAGGAGTCCCCGGACATCCGGTCGGTGCTGTGGTCGAAGTTCGCCTTCATCTGTGCCCAGGCGGGCGTCACGGCGTCGGTTCGGCTGCCCATCGGCGAGATCCGGGCGCGGCCGGCGGGGCGGGAGCTCTTCCGCAACCTTGCCGCGGAGGTGTGCGCGGTCGCCGCCGCGGAGGGCGTCGAGCTGCCGGACGGCCTGCCGGACAAGGCGCTGGACATGGCCGACGCGGTGGATCCCGGCAGCTACTCCTCCTTGCACCACGACCCGGTCCACGGACGCAGGATGGAGCTCGACGCCCTGCTCGGCGAGGTGGTCCGGCGGGCTGAGCGCGGTGGCGTCGACGTCCCGACGACCCGGGCTGTCTACGGCGTGCTCGAACCCTGGGCGGCGCGCGTGTGACGCCTCGCTCCTGAGCGCGTGGGGGTCCGACGGGCCGGTTGTGGTCCACAGGTTTGGGGGTGGCGGGGTGGTCTCCACAGGTTCGAACTGGTGTTCGAGGAGTGGGGGTGGTGGGGCCTAGCGTGGTGGTCATGGAGGCAGGGTCGACGCCGGTGGCGGAGCGGACGGATCCGGTGCACGGGTTCGCGGGTCGGGTGTTGGCGGCGCTGGACCGGCTCGGGGACGCGCCGGCGTGGGCGATGACCCCTGGGGAGCAGGCCGAGGCGCTGGTGGAGCTGGGTCGGGTCGCTGCTCGGGTGAGCGAGCTGCGGTGGCGGGTGCTGGCCGCGGCGGACCGTAACGAGGTCGGGGTGAAGGAGGGGGCGTCGGGTACGGCGGCGTGGTTGGCGGCGCGTACTCGGGAGAACCGGTCGAGGACCAACGGGGACCTGCGTGCGGCGCGTGCGTTGGACGATCCGCGGTTCGCGTTGACGCGGGAGGCGTTCGCTGCGGGTGGGTTGACCCAGGACCAGGTGTGGGTGATCGTGCGGGCGGTGGAGGACCTGCCGGCCGGTGAGGTCGACGACGCGCAGCGGGTGGTCGCGCAGCGGCATCTGGTGGGGCTGGCCGCGGAGCATGACGCGAAGTCGTTGCGGGTGTTGGCGCGTCGGTTGTTCGAGGTGCTCGCGCCCGAGGAGGCGGATCGTCGGGAGGGGGAGGCGCTGGAGCGGGAGGAGCGCCGGGCGCGGCAGCGGTGCCGGTTCGCGGTGCGCGACAACGGTGACGGGACCTCCAGTGGCTGGTTCAAGCTGCCCACCGTGCAGGCCGAGATGTTGTCCAAGGCGGTGCAGGCGTTCGCTGCGCCGCGTCGGCAGGATCCGGGTGCGTGGTTGGACCAGGAGGGGCGCCGGGTGCCGTATCCGGTGCTGTTGGGGCAGGCGTTCGCGGACCTGGTCGAGCACCTGCCCGTGGAGGCGTTGCCGCGGTCTGGGGGGACGGCGGCGACGGTGGTGGTGACCATGGACCTGCAGATGCTGTGCCGGGGGGTGGGTGCTGCGGTGCTGGACACCGGGGGCCGGATGTCGCCGGGGCAGTGTCGCCGGTGGGCGTGCAACAGCGCGATCGTGCCCGCGGTGCTGGGGTCCGGGTCGGTGCCGTTGGACCTGGGGCGTAGGGCCCGGTTCCACAACGCCGCGCAGCGTACGGCGATGGGGATCCGTGACGGTGGCTGCACCGCGGTGGGGTGTGACCGTCCACCGGCGTGGTGCGAGGCCCATCACGAGGTCTCCTGGTCCCGGGGTGGGGGCACCAGCGTCGAGCACGGCCGGCTGCTGTGCCCGCACCACCACCACCTCGCCCACGACCCCGGCTACGACACCCAACGCCTCCCCGACGGCAAGGTCCGCTTCCACCGACGGACCTAGACCGGCTGCTGCCGGAGCAGAGGCCGAGCAGGAGGCGATCGGCAAGGCGGGTGCCGGGTCCACCGAGCGCGTGACGCGGCCTCGCCTCCCGGGTAGCGTGAAGCGCAGGGAGGCGATCGGGATGGCCAAGACAGAACAGACTCCCCGTCCCCGCGTGCTGCTGGTGCGCCAGTGGGACCAGCAGGTCGGTGGCTCCGGCTGCTGCGGACGCTTCAGCAGCGTCGCCGCGGACTCGCTCTGCGCGACGGGCGAGGATCCCTATGCCCACGCCCGTGCCGACATGGAGACGATGGGAGCCGTCTACCGGGCGCTGCGGGCCCGCTTCGCGGAGGACGAGGTCGAGCTCACCGTCGTCGACCCACGCAACACCGCCTGGCTGCTGCCGCGGATGTGGCGCGATGCGCGCCGACGCGGACTGGGCACGATGGCAGCGCTCCGTCAGATGCACCGGGCGACCGGCCCCCGTGCCGTTGTCTGCGACGGGCTCGTCCTCGCCACCGACGTCACCGTTCCGAACGACGCGGTCGCCGCGGTCGAGGCGGACCTTGCCGCGCGACAGCCCTCGCGCTAGCCCGGGATCGCGCGGACGGCCGGGACGGTCGGGACGCCGCGAACGAGTGCCCAGGGCGCTGCCGGGTAAGACTGCCTCTATGCGGATCGCGATCACCGGAGGCGGCGGAAGCGACGCCGGCGCGTCCCTGCGCCCGCTGCGGTGGGTGCCCGGACAGCTGCCGCGTCCCGCCCGCCGAGGCCCGGCCGGCGAGCGCCGCGTCCCATGACACCGACGGACGGCGGTGCGGCGGTCGCACCCGGTGCCACCCCGCGGCCGTTCCGGGTGAGGGCACTCCTCGGAGCCTGCCACCCCGGGCCTGCCGTCGCGGTCACCGTGCTCGCCGGGCTGCTGGCCTGGGCGGCGCCGCTGTCGGGGGCCCGGGTGGCCCTGGTCGTGCTCGCGGTCCTGGCCGGCCAGCTCGTCATCGGCTGGTCCAACGACCTGGTCGACGTACGCCGGGACCGGCAGGTCGGCAGGACGGACAAGCCGCTCGCCACCGGTGAACTGTCGCTGCGGACCGTGCAGGTCGCGCTCGCGGTCGCCGCCGTGGCCGCGGTCGTGCTCTCGTTCGCGCTCGGGTGGCGGGCGGCGCTGGTCCATCTGGTGGCGATGGTCGGTGGGGGAGTCGCCTACAACCTCGGTCTGAAGTCGACGCGGTGGTCGTGGGCGCCGTACGCCGTCGCCTTCGGGCTGCTGCCGGCGGTCGTGACGCTGGCGCAGGAGCCGCCGGTGTGGCCACCGTGGTCCGTGGTCGTCGCGGCCGCGTTGCTCGGCGTCGGCGCGCACGTCGTCAACGTGCTGCCCGACCTCGACGACGACGCCGCCACCGGGGTGCGCGGGCTGCCGCACCGGCTCGGCCACCGGACCTCGCAGCGGGTGGCGACCGCCGTGCTGGTGCTGGCCTCGGTGACCCTCGTGCTCGGTCCCGGCCGGGACACCGGTGCGTACGCGTGGGTGGGTCTGGCCGCGACCTTGGCGCTGGCGGTGGTGGCGCTGGTGGGCCGGGGGAGGGCGCCGTTCCGCGCCGCGGTGGGCATCGCGCTGGTCAATGTCGCGATGCTGACGCTCGGCGGGGTGGGGCCGTCGTGACCGAGGACCCGCTGTGGGACCTGGTCGTGGTCGGTGCCGGGCCGGCCGGGACGTCGGCGGCGCTCGGCGCTCTCAGCGTCAGGCCGGACCTGTCGGTCCTGCTGCTGGACCGGGCCGACTTCCCGCGCGACAAGGCCTGCGGGGACGGGGTCGCCCCGCACGCCGTGGAGCTGCTCGAGGAGGTCGGCGTCACCGGGCTGGTCGACGGTGACGTGCCGGTGCGCCGGCTGCGGCTCGAGCGGGACGGCGCGGCCGTGGCCCGCGACATGCGGCGTCCGGCCTGGGTGGTGCCCCGCAGGGTCTTCGACGCCCGCCTCGTGGCCGCCGCACAGTCGGCCGGCGCGGTGCTGCGACGCCACCGGGTGCGCGAGGTCACGGCGGGCCCGGACGCGGTGACCGTCGACGGGCGGTTCCGCGCACGGGCGGTGGTCGGCGCCGACGGCGTCCACTCGGCGGTACGGCGGACGCTCGGCGTGCGGGCCGGCCGCACCGCGTTCGCCCTGCGCGGATACGCCCCGACGCCGGCGGTCCGACGCGGCGAGCAGGTGATCGTCTTCGGGACGACCCGGCAGCCGTCGTACGCCTGGTCCTTCGACCGTGGGGACGGCCTGGCCAACGTCGGGTACGGCGAGCTGCTGCACGACGGGCGGCCGGGCCCGACCCGCGAGGTGCTGCTGGAGCGGCTCGAGGAGCTGCTTCCGGGCAGCACCGAGGGTGGCGCCGACTGGCGCGGGGCACACCTTCCGCTGTCGGGATGGAGGTGGCCGCACCCCCGTGGCCGTGTCCTCCTGGCGGGCGACGCCGCGGGGCTGGTCAACCCGCTGACGGGGGAGGGCATCTACTACGCCGTGGCCACCGGCATCCTCGCGGGCCGGGCCGCGGCGGGTGCAGGAGACGACCCGGGTGCGTCGTACCGCCGCGCGGTCGGTCACCTGATCGGCCGACACCTGAGACACAGCGCCGTGGTCGCGCAGCTCGCGCAGACCGGCTCCGTGCTGTCCGCCGGGATGCGGGCGGCCGCGGCTGACCAGCGGGTCTTCGACGACCTCGTCGACCTCGGCCTCGGCCCGGGGCGGGTCACCTCGCGCGTCGTACGACGGCTGGTGGCGGCGGCGGCGCTGAATAGGCGGGTGCGATGAGGGGTAACTGTGTCGCCATGCAGATCGCGGCCGTGCGCGGCGCCCTCCCCGGTCATCGGTACTCCCAGGACGAGATCACCACCGCCTTCACCGACACGATGCTGCGCGGGGAGGTCAGCCGGGAGGTCGTGGCGCGGCTGCACCGCAACGCGGGCGTGGAGACCCGGCACCTCGCGCTGCCGCTGGAGGAGTACGGGCGGCTGGCCGACTTCGGCGAGGCCAACGACGCGTTCATCGACGTGGGCGTCCAGCTCGGCGCGCAGGCGGTCACCGACGCGCTGAAGGCCGCCTCGCTGACACCGGAGGACGTGGACGTCGTCATCTCCGCCACCGTCACCGGCGTGGCCGTCCCCACGATCGAGGCCCGGGTCGCCTCGGTCATCGGGCTGCGGCCCGACGTGGTGCGGGTGCCGCTGGTCGGCCTCGGCTGCGTCGCCGGCGCGGCGGGGGTCGCGCGGCTGCACGACTACCTCGTCGGGCATCCGGACGCGGTCGCCGTGCTGATGTCGGTGGAGCTGTGCTCGCTGACGCTGCAGCGCGCCGACACGTCCATGCCGAACCTCGTGGCGAGCGGTCTCTTCGGTGACGGCGCGGCGGCCGTGGTCGCCGTCGGCGCCGAGCGGGCCCGTGCGCTGGCCGACGGCCCCGGCGAGACGGCGGCCGGTGGACAGACCCGGCCGGAGGTGCTCGCCAGTCGCAGCCGGCTCTACCCCGACAGCGAGCGGGCGATGGGCTGGGACGTGGGGGCCGGCGGCCTCAAGATCGTGCTCGACGCGCAGGTGCCGTCCCTGGTGGAGACCTACGTCGGCGGGGACGTCGACGGCTTCCTCGCCGACCACGGCCTGGGCCGCGACGACATCGAGTGGTTCGTGGCCCACCCCGGCGGGCCTAAGGTGCTCGAGGCGCTGCAGTCGGCGCTCGGGGTCGACCGCGACGCGCTGGGGGTCACCTGGGACTCGCTGCGCCGCATCGGCAACCTCTCCTCCGCGTCGGTGCTGCACGTGCTCGCCGACACGCTGCGGACGCGGCAGCCACCGCCGGGGTCGTACGGGCTGATGCTGGCGATGGGCCCCGGGTTCTGCTCCGAGCTGGTCCTGCTGCGTGCCCCGGAAGCGGCCGCGTGAGCAGCGAGGCCTGGTTCACCCTCCTGGTCCTGCTCGTCGCCTTCGAGCGGGTCGCCGAGCTCGTCGTCTCCCGGCGCAACGCCGCCTGGGCGTTCGCGCGCGGTGGCGTCGAGTCAGGTCAGCGGCACTACGTCGTCATGGTGGTGCTGCACACCGGCCTGCTGGTCGGGGCGCTCGCGGAGGTGTGGCTGGCCGGCCGGCCGTTCGTCCCCGCGCTGGGCTGGACGATGCTCGCCGTCGTCGTCGCCTCCCAGGCGCTGCGCTGGTGGTGCATCCAGACGTTGGGGCGTCAGTGGAACACCCGGGTGATCGTCGTACCCGGTCTGCCCCTGGTCCGGTCGGGCCCGTACCGCCGGCTGCCCCACCCGAACTACGTCGCGGTCGTCGTCGAGGGGGTCGCGCTGCCGCTGGTGCACACCGCCTGGGTGACCGCGCTGGTCTTCACCCTCGCCAACGCGGTGCTGCTCACCGTGCGGATCCGGGTGGAGGAGGCGGCGTTGGCGGCGGCGGGCGGCGCGCCGGTCGCCTCCGGGCCATGAGGGACGTCATCGTCGCCGGCGGCGGACCCGCCGGGCTGGCGGCGGCGATCCGCGCGGCGCGTGCCGGCCTCGACGTGGCCGTGTGGGAGCCGCGCCGCGGCGAGATCGACAAGGCCTGCGGTGAGGGGCTGATGCCCGGTGCCGTGGCAGCCCTCCACCGACTCGGCGTGGACCCGCCCGGGCACGCGCTGACCGGCATCCGGTACGTCGGTGCCGGGTCGTCCGTGGGAGCCGACTTCACGGACGGACCCGGGCGAGGGGTACGACGGACCACCCTGCACGCGGCCTTGCAGGACGCCGCGACGGACGCCGGCGTGGAGGTCGTCCGGCGCCCGGTCACCCGGCTCGAGCAGCGCGACGGGCACGTCGTGGTGGACGGGGCCCCGACGAGGTACGTCCTGGCTGCCGACGGTCTGCACTCTCCGGTCCGGCGGATGCTGGGGCTCGCGGGACGACCTGCCAGGACGAGGCGCTACGGGCTGCGGGCGCACGTGCGGACACCGCCGTGGACCTCTCGGGTGGAGGTGCACTGGTCGCTCACCGCCGAGGCGTACGTGACCCCGGTGGCGGACGACCTCGTGGGCATCGCGCTGCTCACCACGCGACGGGCACCGTTCACCGAGCAGCTCGCCGACTTCCCGGACCTGGTGAGACGCGCCGACCCGGACAGGACGGGTCCCGTCCGGGGAGCCGGCCCGTTGCGGCAGCGGTCACGCCGCCGGGTGGCCGGGCGGGTGCTGCTGGTCGGGGACGCCTCCGGGTACGTCGATGCGCTGACCGGCGAGGGGCTGTCCCTGGCGCTCGCCGAGGCGGACGCCGCCGTACGCGCTGTCGTCACGGACGACCCGGAGCGTTACGAGGCCGAGTGGAGACGGATCACGATGAGGTACCGCGCGATGACCGGCGCCCTGCTGGCCGTGTCGCGGGTGCCGGCGCTGCGGCGACGGCTCGTCCCCGCGGCCGCCGCGATGCCCGGTGCCTTCGGGGCCGCGGTGAACGCGCTGGGGAGGCCGGCCTGACCCGGCGTCGCGGGGGAGGCCGAGACGGGGCCGCGGCGTGCTGATGGCCCAGAGGGACTTCTGGCCTACGCCTCGACGACCGGCGGAACTGTCACGACCTGACCGGCGTAGCTCAGGCCCGCTCCGAAGGCGATCAACAGAGCGGTGTCCCCCGGGCTCGCGTCGCCGTCGCGGACCATGGCCTCGATGGCCAGCGGCACCGACGCCGCCGAGGTGTTGCCGGAGTCCTGGACGTCGCGCGCGACCGCGATGTCCTCGGGGAGCTTGAGGTTGCGGGACAGGGTCTCGGTGATCCGCAGGTTGGCCTGGTGCGGGATGAAGGCGTCCAGGTCGGACAGCTCCAGCCCCGCGCTCGTGACCGCCTCCCGCGCCACGTCGGCCATCGCGAACGGCGCCCACCGGAAGACCTGTGTGCCCTCCATCCGCACCACCAACGGATGGTCCTGGTCAAGCTCGTCGCAGCGCGACGACTGCGTGATGACGTGCGCCTGCGAGCCGTCGGAGCCCCACGCCACCGGACCGATGCCGGCCTCCTCGGCGGGACCGACCACGGCCGCGCCGGCGCCGTCGGCGAAGATGAACGCAGTACCCCGATCGGTGGGGTCCAGCAGGGTGCTCAGCCGCTCGGCCCCGACGACGAGGACGTACCCGGCGTTGCCGCCGCGGACCAGGTCGGAGCCGACCGAGAGCGCGTGGCAGAAGCCCGCGCACCCCGCGGACACGTCGAACGCCGCCGCGCGGGAGCCGAGCCGGTCCGCCAGCAGCGGCGCGGCGGCCGGGGTGTGCTGCACGTGGGTCGACGTCGCGAAGATGACCGTGCCGATGTCGCCGGCTGCGACGCCGGACGCCTTCAGCGCCCGTTCTGCGGCGACCGTCGCCATGTCGACCAGCGACTCGCCCTCACCGGCGTACCGCCTGGTCCGGATGCCGGAGCGGGTCCGGATCCACTCGTCGCTGGAGTCCAGCACCTCGCACAGCTCGTCGTTGGTCACGATGCGCTCCGGCCGGTACACGCCAAGCCCGAGCATCGCGGTCGCGGCCGCACCCGACCGCTGGTTGATCGTCGTCATGAGGGAAGGCTACGCGCGCACCAGCGTCTCCCGGACGTGGCTCCCTCCACGCCCGGTCGGTTCGTGTCCCGTCGCGAGCAGGACGAGGCCACGCTCGCGGCGATCCGCCGACGGTCAGCCGGCGGGGCCGGGACCGCTCGGAGGAAGGTGCGTCCATGCCTCGCTGACGCGCCTGCTGCGCGGGTCCGCCGCTCGTGCGCGGAAGCTTCTCCATCTCAGAGCAGGATCACGCGGTCCTTCACCTGGTCGTAGGTGGATGGCTCGAGGCCGGCCAGGTTGACGAGGTCCTCGACATGCTCGTATCTGCTCAGCTGCTGCCGGGCCTCGACCACTTGGGCCGACTGCCCCGCACTCAGTCCCAGCCACGTCGTCATGGTCGCGGCGGGCGCGCTGTTCATGTCGACGAGTCCGCCGTCGTCGTACTGCCGCGGTAGATCCGGCCGGCCTATCCGGAGGTCGCGGGCCATCTGTGGGTCGCGTCGAGCCATCTCCCGGGCCTGCTCACGTCTCCGCCGAGCCGCCTGGACTTCCGCGACGGCGGCCGCGTTGGGATCGTACGACGCTTCCACCGCCGAGGACGGCCTGGCAGACCAGTCGAGCTTCGGGCCCATCACCAGGCCGTAGACGACCCCACCGATCCAGGCTGCCAGATACAACAGCGCCCCGGTGGAGGTCCAGAAGTTGTCGACCCCGCCCGGCTGTGAGCCCACCAGCGCGACGCCCAAGAACCAGGCGACCGTGACCGCGCCCGCCGATCGCCAGGGCCGCGACTGCTTGAGCTTCGCGGCGACAACGAGGGGAGGGACGAATGACAGGAGCCCGCAGGAGAACACCGGCAGTGCCCACAACCATTTGGGGGGCGGGGTCGCGGTGTGCGGTCCGCTCGGCTGAAGCTGCGGCATGGCCACGATGCTAGGTCGACCGCAGGCGGATTGCCCGCATTCGGGCGGGTTCCGCTTCCAGGGAACAGAGCTCACGTCCGAGCGTGTGTTCCCGCCGCGGCAAGCCAAGAGAGTGCCCCACGTCCGGGCCGCAGACGCACGGACGCCCCGCCGGGGTCCCGGGCGGGGCGTCCTGTCGAGTCGGTCAGCCGTTGTAGGACGGCTGCGACTGCGGGTTGAAGACGAGCTCGCCGTCGACGGTCTCGTAGATGCCGTTCGCGCCGCGGGCCGCACCGACGGTCGGCTTGCAGACCGGGGCGCCGCCACCGAGCTCGGCGGCCGGCGGACGAGCCGCTGGGTCGTCGGTGGGCCGGTGTGCTCGCTCCCGCGCTACGCGCCCTGGCCGCTCAACGGGCGGTCGAGGACGCGCCGCGCCTCGGCGTGCCAGTCGCCATCGACCATGACGTCGTACCGCTCGGCGGCCAGCGCCTTCGTCGACCGGAAGTCGCGGCGCCCGCGGGTGCTCCACTGCGTGAGGAAGCCGAGCGCCGCGCCCCACAGGGCACCGAGTCCCGAGCTCACGAGCAGGATGCTCAACCAGACGGGGGCGGGCAGGAACAGGCCGAGGACGAGTCCGATCAGGAGACCGAGCCAGACGCCGGTTCCGGCGCCGGCGAGGGAAGCGCGGCCCTTGGTCCACCGGCCTGTCACGTCCTCGACCGTGGTGATGTCGTGCCCGACGATGCGGATCCGCGCTACCGGGAAGCCGCGGTCGGAGAGCGCGTCGACGAGGTCCTGTGCCTCGGCGTAGCCGGCGAAGGTCGCGAGCACTTCCTCCGACGTCCGGTCGGGGAGGGCTGCTGTGGTGGTCATGGCTCCTCCTTCCATTGCAGAGTCCAAACGACTACCTGCTGTCCACGGTGGCACCCGGAGGTTCGGTGTCCAAGGTCCGCCGAGAGCTCTCACGGACTTCTCGGTGCCTGCTCAGGCGCACCGCATGACGACGGCCGTGTCGAGGACGCCGATGCGGGGTACGCCGGTGTGGAGACCGATCCGAGGAGGTGGCCGATGGCCGTCACGACGTTCCAGGACTTCCCGCTGGCCGACCGCGACCGTGAGTGGGACGGCGGTGCCGCCGAGAAGCGGGTGCGCGAGTGGGCCGGCGCCGAGGACGAGCCGAACGAGAAGTACCGCGACGCCCACGTCTGGTACGACGCCGAGAAGAAGGACAACTTCACCGCCTACAAGCTCCTCATCGCCGACGTGGTCGACGGGAAGCTGAAGGTGGTGCCGCGCGGCCTCATCGCGGCCGCGGCGGTCATGCAGGGATCGCGCGGAGGCATCGACCTGCCGAAGAAGGACATCGACAAGGTGAAGAGCCACCTCGCCAAGTACTACGACAAGATGGACGACGAGCCGCCCTGGGAGCGGTGAGGACGCCGTTGCCGACCGGGTCGACCGCGCCACTCACCGGCCAGCAGGCCGTAGGTGCAGCCGTCGACCCACCCGAGCTCGGCGTGCCAGGAGTCCCCGACGCCGTGCTGCTCGCGTCGCATCCCGAGCTTGTCCAGCAGACGCACCGAGGCGAGGTTGTCGGCGAAACAGCCGGCGGTGATCCTGCGGACGTCGAGCCGGGCGAACGCGTGGTCGACCATCGCCGCCACCGCCTCGGTCGCGTACCCGCGTCCGCCGTACGCCGGGTCGAGGACATAGCCCAGCGACGCCTCGGTGCGTCGCGGCATGCCCGGCTGGCCCATGCCGTCGACGACGCCGAGTGACACGGTGCCGATGACCACGCCGTCGAGCACGACTGCGACGCCGTGGTCGTCGGGGTCCTCGGCCGCCCTCCGCCAGGCATCCCGGAAGGTGCCCGGATCCGCCTCCGTCCGCAGCAGCCAGTAGGTCACCTCCGGGAGGTTGCGGTACTCCAGGATCCGGTCGATGTCGGCGTCGGTCACCGGCCTGAGCTGCAGCCGTTCGGTGTGCAGGAAGGGGGCGGTCACGAGGCGCGAGGCTAGCCGACGGGCCGGTTGTGGTCCACAGGTTTGGGGGTGGCGGGGTGGTCTCCACAGGTTCGAACTGGTGTTCGAGGAGTGGGGGTGGTGGGGCCTAGCGTGGTGGTCATGGAGACAGGGTCGACGCCGGTGGCGGAGCGGACGGATCCGGTGCACGGGTTCGCGGGTCGGGTGTTGGCGGCGCTGGACCGGCTCGGAGACGCGCCGGCGTGGGCGATGACCCCTGGGGAGCAGGCCGAGGCGCTGGTCGAGCTGGGTCGGGTCGCTGCTCGGGTGAGCGAGCTGCGGTGGCGGGTGCTGGCCGCGGCGGACCGTAACGAGGTCGGGGTGAAGGAGGGGGCGTCGGGTACGGCGGCGTGGTTGGCGGCGCGTACTCGGGAGAACCGGTCGAGGACCAACGGGGACCTGCGGGCGGCGCGTGCGTTGGACGATCCGCGGTTCGCGTTGACGCGGGAGGCGTTCGCTGCGGGTGGGTTGACCCAGGACCAGGTGTGGGTGATCGTGCGGGCGGTGGAGGACCTGCCGGCCGGTGAGGTCGACGACGCGCAGCGGGTGGTCGCGCAGCGGCATCTGGTGGGGCTGGCCGCGGAGCATGACGCGAAGTCGTTGCGGGTGTTGGCGCGTCGGTTGTTCGAGGTGCTCGCGCCCGAGGAGGCGGATCGTCGGGAGGGGGAGGCGCTGGAGCGGGAGGAGCGCCGGGCGCGGCAGCGGTGCCGGTTCGCGGTGCGCGACAACGGTGACGGGACCTCCAGTGGCTGGTTCAAGCTGCCCACCGTGCAGGCCGAGATGTTGTCCAAGGCGGTGCAGGCGTTCGCTGCGCCGCGTCGGCAGGATCCGGGTGCGTGGTTGGACCAGGAGGGGCGCCGGGTGCCGTATCCGGTGCTGTTGGGGCAGGCGTTCGCGGACCTGGTCGAGCACCTGCCCGTGGAGGCGTTGCCGCGGTCTGGGGGGACGGCGGCGACGGTGGTGGTGACCATGGACCTGCAGATGCTGTGCCGGGGGGTGGGTGCTGCGGTGCTGGACACCGGGGGGCGGATGTCGCCGGGGCAGTGTCGCCGGTGGGCGTGCAACAGCGCGATCGTGCCCGCGGTGCTGGGGTGAGCTTGTCAAGTTTTCTGTGTAGGTTGCGGCTTCCAAGTTTTCAGATGAACTCGGGCAGTCGGCCCGGGTAGGCGATGGCGAGGGCGTTGAGGGCTTGGGTCCAGCCTTGGACGACGGCGCCTTCGACGAGCTTGCCGGGTGCGGTTCGCTCGTTCTTGGGGCGGCCCTTCTGCTTGGCGCGTTGCCTGGCGCGCTTGTCCTCGATGTCGCGGATCGCGAGCCACAGCAGCTTGATCACCGCGTCGTCGTTGGGGAAGTGGCCGCGGTTCTTGATGATCTTGCGTAGCTGGTAGTTCAGCGACTCGATCGCGTTGGTGGTGTAGATGATCTTGCGGACCTCCGGCGGGAACGCCAGGAACGGGGTGAACCGCTCCCAGGCCCGTTCCCAGACCGCGACCGCGCCGGGGTGCTTCTTGCCGATGGTGGAGTCGGCGAACGCCGCCAACGCGTCGAGGGCGGCCTCTTCGTTCGCGGCGGTATAGATCGGCTTGAGCAGCTTGGCGGTGGCCTTCCGGTCGCCGTAGGCGACGTAACGCATGCAGGCCCGGATCAGGTGCACCACGCAGGTCTGGGTCACGGTGTGCGGCCAGACGGTCTCGATCGCCTCGGGGAGCCCTTCGAGGCCGTCGCAGCAGGCGATCAGCACGTCGGTGACGCCGCGGTTGCGGAGCTCGGTGAGCACGTGCAGCCAGAACTTCGCCCCCTCGCTGGACTGGACCCAGATGCCGAGCACGTGCTTGATGCCGTCGGTGTCGACGCCGACGACCAGGTGCGCGGCCTTGTTGACCACGTGCCCGCCGTCGCGGACCTTCACCACCAGGGCGTCGATGTAGACGATCGGATAGACCGGATCCAGCGGTCGGTTCTGCCAGGCCTTGACCTCCTCCAGCACCGCGTCGGTGATCTTCGAGATCGTCTCGTGGGACAGCTCGACGCCCAGGGTGCGGTGCAGGTGGTACTCGATGTCGCGGACCGTCATCCCGCCGGCGAACAGGCTGATGATCATCTCGTCCAGCCCGCCGGCCAACCGTCGCTCGCCCTTGGGTACCAGCCGCGGCTCGAAGGTCGAGTTCCGGTCGCGCGGCGAGGCTAGGTCGACGTCGCCGACCTCGGTGTTCAGCGTCTTCGGGGTCGTACCGTTGCGGGAGTTCGGGCTGCCACGGCCGGCCGGGTCGCCCTTGTCATAGCCGAGGTGTTCCGAGAGCTCTGCGGCCAGACCCTTCTCGAGCACGGCCTTGATCAGCGCCGGGAGGAACCCGCCCTCCCCGGTCAGCCGCAGCCCCGCGTCGTCGTCGACCTGGCGCATCAGCTCATCGAGCCACGGACCCTCGGTCAACGCCTGGGCCAGCGACTCCGCCGACACCGGACCCTTTCGGGCGCCCAGCCCCGCGATCGCCGCGTCCGAGAGCCGTCGAGCAGCCTCGGCCTCCGCTGAGCCGGTCGGTTCGTCGTGGGCGGTCATCTGTGCGTTCATTGCGGTGCTCCTCTCCGACGCGACACCCAGTCACGCCAGTCTCATCCGCAACTCCTCTTACACAGACCATCTGACACGCCCGCCGGCTGCTGTGCCCGCACCACCACCACCTCGCCCACGACCCCGGCTACGACACCCAACGCCTCCCCGACGGCAAGGTCCGCTTCCACCGACGGACCTAGACCGGCCGGTTCTCATCGGCAGTGCACGCATCGCCTCAGCCGGTCCGGAGGGCGCCGTGGTTGCGCGCTTGTCGACGCTCGATCCTCGAGCTCCGGGCACGCGTGACGAAGGTTACGTTTGGATAACGGCAGTCGGGTGCTTAACCTTGTCGCGGCGCCGGGAACAGCCCGCGCCACACAAGTCCACAGCCGGGTGCGGAGACGCCGAGTCCTGCCCGCCGCCGCCCGGAGTGCCGAACCGATCATACGAGGGCAGGAGTGGGGGACCCGACGTTCCTCGCAGTGCCGCACTGGACAGTGCCGGCGATTGCTCGGGGTGAAGTCACCTTCCGTGACGGAGCACCTTTCAGCTCCAACCCGACAGCTCACCTCACAGGCGTGGAAAGGAACCCTTCATGCCTGTCCTTCTTCCTGCCCGGCGGCTCCTGCTCTCGGTCGCCACGACCATCGCCCTGGTCGTCACCCTCGTCGGCGCGACGCTGGCGGCCACTGCGCCGCAGGCCGACGCCTACACCGGCTCCAACCGGTGGGAGTGCCTCGCCCACTACGAGTCCACCCACCGCTGGCACATCAACACCCGCAACGGCTACTTCGGCGGTCTGCAGTTCTCGCCCTCGACGTGGCGCTACTACGGCGGACCGCGGTTCTCCGGCAACAAGTGGCCCCACCGGGCGACGAAGCGTGAGCAGATCGTGGTCGCCAAGCGCGTCGCGTTCCGCGGCTGGGGCCACCGTGGCGCGCAGGGCGGGCGCAACGCCTGGCCCAACACCTGGCCGAAGTGCCGGTGACCCACCGCACCGGAATAGTCGGGCAGTGCGCCTGGTTGTGAAGGTCAGCCGGCCTGGATCATGCCCCCGGGCCTCACCATTTGCCGCTACGAGCGGCCACTCGCCGAGAGGCGGCTGACGGGCCGGCGAGCAGCAGCACACAGCCACCCGCGGGGTAAGCCCCCGTTCGGGTGGCTGTTGTGTGTCAGGCCCCGGACCGCTCCAGCCACAGGTGCGATCCCGCGGACCCGGTCCGTCAGTGGCGCCGCCGGTGTGCGACCAGCGGGGCGTCGGCGTCCAGGCGTGGCTCGCCGATGAGGTACTGCGCCACCAGGCTGTCGTGGGCGTGCTCCTTCGACGGGGGCCGCACCGGCTTCGGCACCATCCGGTCCTCCGTGGTGTCCCAGAACCGGTCGGCGACCGCCCAGATCCGCCGGGCCGCCAGCCCGAGAAGGCCCTGGTGCGGCAGGTACGGGTGGGCCCGCGTGGGCGCCTTCACCTCCGCCCGGTAGAGCCGGTCGGCGAGGTCGGCGAGGTCGTCGAGGGGGTCGCCGTCCTCGTGGGTGCCGGCGCCGGACGCCAGGTCGGCCACGAGAGACCGCTCCAGGTCGTTGTGCCGTTCCAGCGCCCGCCGTACGTCGTCCCACACCTCGGCCCACGGGATGTGCGTCGCCGCGACCGCGCCGTACACCCGGGCCTTCAGCGTCGCCAGCGCCAGCTCCAGCGTCCGCGCCTGGTGCAGGTACTCCTTGACCCGGCTGTCGCCGTCGGGCAGGCCACGGCGTACGGCGGGCAGCAGCGCCTCGTCGACGGCGGCGAGGTGGCGGCTGACGGACGAGAGGAACGCATCGGTCCGGGTGCGGCCCTCGCGTGGCCGGGAGCGGGTCACTGCGCCGTTCGCGGCGGCGTCGAGCCGGTGGTCGAGGGCCTCGTGGGTCGCCTCGACCGTGACGAGAAGCCGGTTGGCGTGCATGTCGCACCTCCCCGGAGGAGGCACCGCGGCCCAGTGCCCCGATGCACTGTCGCTCCTCCTGCGATTCTGCGCCTGCCGACTCGTGACGACAAGGGGCCCCCGCGCGGGGTGCGGCTCAGGCCTCGGTGAGCCGCAGGGTCTGCAGCCGCCGTCCGGCGTACCCGGTGGCGGCCACCGTGGCGAGGACGAGCAGGAGCAGGCCGGTCCCGAAGCCGACCGCCGATCCCACGTCGAGGGGCCCCGCCGACGTGCCCAGCACCCGCTCCACGACCGCGAGCGACCACTGCTGCACGCTCAGCGACTGCGCCCCGGGCACCAGACCGCCCACCAGGGACTCCCAGACCAGGGCGTAGACCAGGCCGACCACGACGGCGTTGCGGGTCACCACGGCCAGCAGCAGGAACACCGCCGAGTAGGCGATCCCCGCGGCCAGCGCGCCCAGGCCGAACCCGACGGCCACCGCGCCGACCTCGCCGGTCAGCACCACCCCGGCGACGACGACCGGGACCACCCCGAAGGCGACGACCACCGCGACTGCGACCACGAGCTTGGTGACGACGATCGAGTAGCGGCTCAGCGGCTTCGCCAGCAGGTAGACGATCGAGCCCTCGTCGATCTCCGGGCCGATCGACCCGGTCCCGGCGACCAGGCCGAGCAGCGGCATCAGGATCGCGATCCCGAACCCGCCGAGCAGGTCCGGTGCGAGCGGGCCGTCGAGCGCCCGGGCGATGTCGGGGTCCATCCCGGCGAGGACCCGCGCCAGGACGCTCAGGCCCAGCAGGGCGAGCGGGAGCAGGAGCAGCACCAGGGTGCGCCTGCGGCCGAGCAGGCTGCGGCTGGTCAGGGAGGCGACGGTCGCGTTCATCGGGACACCAGGTAGGAGAAGACGCTCTCGAGGGACTCGTCGGCGGGATGGACCTCCAGCAGGCGGATGCCGTGCCGGGAGGCGAGCCGAGGCAGCGCGCGGACGAACGCCGCGTAGTCGGTGGCCTGCACCTGGACGCTGCTGCCCCCGGCGGTGTCGACCACCAGCTCGACACCGGACGTGCTCGGTTCGCCGATCACCGCCGAGGCCAGCGCGCGGTCGTCGCTGGAGCGCAGCGTGTACCGGTGCGGCCGTTGGGTCATCAGCCGGCGGATCTCGCGGAAGTCGCCGGAGGCGGCGTGCCGCCCGGCGACCATCACCTCGATCCGGCCGGCGATCTGCTCGACCTCCTCGAGGATGTGGGAGCTGAACAGGATCGTCCGGCCCTGGTCGCCGAGCGCGTGCAGCAGGTCCATCAGGTGTAGCCGCTGGCGCGGGTCCATCCCGTTGAACGGCTCGTCGAGCAGCAGCACCGACGGTTCGTGGACGATCGCGGTGGCCATCTTGATGCGCTGCTTCATGCCCTTGGAGTAGGTGCGGAGGTCGCGGTCCTGGGCGTCGGCCATCTCGACCGTGGCGATCGCCCGGCGCGCGGCGGCCTCCGGGTCGGGCAGCCGGTGCAGCCTCGCGTTGGCCAGGACGAAGCTCCATCCGGTGACCGCGTCGTACATCTCCTCGCGCTCCGGCACCAGGCCGACCTCGCGGTAGATCTCCTTGTCCCGGTAGAGCGGTCGCCCGTCGAGCGTCACGGTCCCGGCCGAGGGGGCGAGGAATCCCGCCATCATGTGGATCAGCGTCGACTTGCCCGCCCCGTTGGGCCCCAGCAGGCCGGTGACGCCCGGGGTCAGCCGCATCGTGACGTCGTTGACGGCGACCACGTTGCCGAACCAGCGGGAGACCTGCTCCAGCTCCACGACGCTCACGACAGCGCCTTCCGGTAGCGGGCCACCAGGCCGGCGTAGCAGGCGGCGACCAGGAGGACCAGGACCGTGCAGAACACCACGGCGCCGAGGGCCCCCGGCGGCTCCGCGCCGATGGTGGAGTCGGCGCCGAGGACGGCGGCGACCACCCCGTCGACCAGCGTGTACGGCGAGATCAGGCCGGTGTAGCCGGCGAACGTGTCGTTGCCGAGCTGTCCGACCATCGCCTGCACCGTGGCCTGCAACCCCGACAGGACCAGCAGCACACCGACGACGGCGGCCACGCCGAGGCCCCGGCGGGGCGTGGTCGCCGCGACGAAGAGGCCGATGCCGGCGAGGAGGACCGCGTCCAGGGCCGCACCGGCCATGCCGCGCAGGTAGTCGGGCAGCTGCTCACCGACCGGGAGCTCGGCCAGCAGCGCGCCGGCGAGCAGCACGGTGAGCGGGAGCGCCATCAGCACGAAGAGCGCGAGCGCCGTCCCGGCGTACTTGGCCTGGACGTACTGTGCGCGGCTCATCGGCCGGGAGAAGTACAGCGGCGCGACCCGGAAGCGCAGATCGCGGGACATGACCGCCGGCGACTGGGCCGCGACGAAGATCGTCACCGCCACCTGCAGGGTCATGACGTAGCCGGTGTAGCCCAGCGGCAGCTCCGGCATCTGGAAGTAGCCGGTGACGATGCCGATCACCGCAGCCGGCAGGGTCATCAGCGCCAGCAGCACCAGCGGGACGATCTTGGACCGGGCGGAGCGGCCGAAGCCGTAGGCGCCGCGCAGCGTCTCGAGAAACAGCGAGCGACGGATGTAGGAGGCACCGAGCCGCGGGCCCTCGTAGTGGCGGTAGCCGATGTCGTGGATGGCACCGGTCCCGGCCGGTGCGGAGAGGGGGTCAGACACGGACGGGCCCTTCGGCCGGGACCGAGTCGGTGAAGATCTCGGTCATCCGGTGCCGCTGCCGCTCCATCCGGACCAGTCCCAGCCCGAGGTCGGCGACGGTGTCGCGGACGACGTCGTACGTGCTGTCCTCGGTGACGTCGACGTGGAGCAGGCGTCCGTCGCTGCGCACCGCGACGCCGGCGTCCCGCAGGCGGGCCTGCAGGTCGGTGTGCGGCCCGTCCACCTCGACGGTCACGGTCAGCGTCTCCGCGGTGACCGAGGCGGTGGTGGAGTGACGCAGCAGCCGGCCCCCGTCGATGACGACGATCTCGCGGCAGACCCGCTCCAGCTCCCCCAGGAGGTGCGAGGTGACGATGACCGAGATGCCGAACTCGGTGTCGATCCGCGAGATGAGTTCCAGCATGTCGTCGCGGCCGGCCGGGTCCAGCCCGTTGGTCGGCTCGTCGAGCAGCACCAGGCCGGGGTCGTGCACCAGGGCCTGGGCCAGCTTCACCCGCTGCCGCATGCCCGTGGAGTAGCCGCCCATCGGCCGGTACCGCTCCTCGTAGAGGCCGACGTGCCGCAGGATGTCGGCCGCGCGCTCCCGGGCGGCCGTCGTCGGCAGACCCGACATCCGGGCCATGTGGACCACGAACTCGGTGGCCGACACGTCGGGCGGCAGGCAGTCGTGCTCGGGCATGTAGCCGACGCGCTCCCGGATCGCCGGACCGTCCTGCTCGACGTCGAGCCCGAGCACGCGCGCCCGCCCGGCGGTGGCGGGGAGCAGGCCGAGCAGGATCTTCAGCAGCGTGGACTTGCCGGCACCGTTGGCGCCGACCAGCCCGGTGATGCCCGGGGACACCTCGACGGTCAGGCCGTCGACGGCGGTCACCGAGCCGAAGCGCTTGGTCAGCTCCTCGGTCTGCAGCAGGGGGTCCACGGCTCTCCTTCAGGGCTGTGCGGACGTCCGGACCACCCTAGAGGCCGGAGGAGTCGGTGGCTCTCGATATTCGTCAGCCGTGGTGGGCCGCCGGCGGGTACGGCGCCCGGGCCGGCAGCGTCTCCTCCGCCGGCATCAGGACCCACAGCACCGGGTAGATCAGGATCTGGCTGCCGGGGATGACCATCAGCAGCAGGACGAAGAGGATCCGGGCGGCCCAGGGCCCGAGGCCGAAGCGACGGCCGAGACCGGCGCACACACCGCCGATGAGCCGGTCCTCGCGCGGTCGGACGAGACCCCGCTGGGCGAAGTTCTGGTGGATGGTCACGGGTTTCGCACTTCCTCGATGCTGTCTGTCCGGAGGATCTCCCCGACATCTCCATCGTGCGCCGCGGGAGCGGTGCGGCACATCGGGTGGCACCCTGGTCCGACCCTGAGATCGGCCCTCAGGTGCGCTCGGCGCGGCCGGCCGGCCGCCCGGGTCCCCCGGACGGAGACGAGTCGGGGGACGGCTCCCGGAGGAGCGGCCGGTACAACGCGGCGACCAGCGCGAGCAGGGCGAGGGTGAAGAGCCCGAAACCGCCGGTGAGGGCCAGTGAGGAGTCCGGGTCGTCCCGGACCAGCATGACCACGGCCATCGCGGACACCGAGACCGACAGCAAGGCGTACCCGGTCAGCAGCGGGTACAGCACCCGCCCGGCCCAGTGGAGCCCGCGGAGCAGGCCGACCCCGGTGGCGAGCGCGACGGGGACGACGATGCCGAGATCCATCAGCTTCACCAGCCAGAACGGTGTCGGAGCGGAGGCGTACTCGGTCAGCGACTGCGGGTCGGTCCACGCCGTCACCATCGACCGCAGGTGCAGGCCGACGACCAGGAAGGCCGACAGCAGGAGCAGGACCCAGCCGGTGAGACGTTCCAGCCGCCGTGACGGGCGCGGCAGGTCCTCCGGCAGCCGGCTCCACGCCAGCACCAGGGCGGCACCGGCCAGGACGAAGATCGCCAGCAGCAGCGGGAAGAACCGCTCCACGTTCCCCGGCAGGCGAAGGTACTCCTGGCCGACGATCACCTGGGCGTAGGTGTAGACGACGTAGACCCCGATGCCCGCCGCCAGCGGTGGCCCCGCGAGGCTGCCGCGGGCCACCAGGTAGGCGGCGGCGAAGCACAGCGGTGCGGCGACGAGCAGGGCAGCCGTGTCGCTGCCGAGCAGCTGGTTCAGCGTGGTCGGGGAGGTGCGGTACTCCATCACCGCCAGGCCCAGCGGCCCGAGCAGCGGCGCGGCCACCAGTCCCGCGCCGAGGGCGCCCAGCACCAGTGCGAGCAGCCGTCGACCACGTTCGTCCGTGTCGGCCGTCGGTGATGGGGCCGACATGGAACGACCGCCGGCGACGTGGGGCTGTGTGTGTGACATCGTCACGCTCCCTGGTCGTCATGGCGTGACCGGCGGCCCCCGGTCCTGCCGGACCCCCGCTGTCGTGAGGAGTCTGTCGAGCCGGTGACGTGACGGCCAGGGGCGAACGTCCCAAACCCCGTCCAGAGCGGTCCGCCGTCGGGTGAGGACGTTCGACCCTCCAGGTTCGGTGCCGGCTGGTGGAGGGTGGGACATGGCAGTTTCGAGTCACCACGAGTGGAGGAGACGGCGATGCGGACCAAGCGGACGCGCGGGGTGGAGGGTCAGCGCTATGCATGGGCAGGTGGCCTGATCGGGATCCTGGCCGGCGTCGGCGCGACGCTGGGGCTGCTGCTCGCCGGAGGGGAGGGCATCGCGCTCGGCGCGGCCTTCGGTGCCGCGGCGGGCGTGCTGGCCGCCGCCATGCTGAACGTGCGCCCCGGGCGGCGCTGACCCCCCTGCTGAACCCGCAGGTGCCCGGCGCGGACAGGCCGCCGCGGCCAACCCGAGAACAGCGGCGACCGCCGCCAGCGCCGCCGCTGTCCCGGCGAGGCTGGGGAAGATCGCCGAGACCATCAGGTACGGCTGTGTCGCAGCCCAGCCCAGGGCGGCGATCACCGTGAGCGAGACCGCCGCCTGAGCCGCGCGGCGCGGTCGTGCGGTGCCACTGCTCGGCGCGAAGTGTCGGCGTCGGGTTGCGAGACCGATGCCCAGCCAGGCGGCGAGTGCGGAGCACGCCAGCGCGCCGCCGAGGAGCAGCACCCGCAGAGCCTGGTTCAGCTGGGCCACGCGCTCCATCTGGACCGAGCCGGCACCGGTGGACCGCGCCCACTCACCAAGGATCGTGCCGATCATCGGCCAGGCGCGCTGGCTGTTGGTGAGGATGACGATGCCGTCGCCGGTGGCGGGCACCAGGTGGAAGTGCGTCATCCACCCGGTCCCCTGCCCGCCGTGCCAGACCGCGGTGCGGCCGTCGGGGAGCTCCTCGGTGAAGTGCCCGAAGCCGTAGCCGTCGGCGACCGCATCGTAGACACCGAGCCCGTCCGCCTGGGGCGTGTGAGCGAGGTCGATGCTCGCGCGGGTCAGGACGCGGTTGCCCCCGCCGCCCGCGGCGCTCGCGGCGATGAACCGGGCGACGTCGCCGACGGTGGTGAACAAGCCCCCGGACGCACGAGCCGGATAGACGTAGGGCGCCACCGGCTCCCCGTTGAGCCCGTAGCCGGTCGGCATCCGTTCGCGGAGACCCTCGCCCCACGAGTAGCTGGAGCTCCGCATGCCCAGTGGCTCGAGAACCTCCTGGCGCATGTACTCGGCGAAGTCGCGACCGGTGACCTGCTCCACCACGAGCTCCAGGAGGTCGTAGCCGACGTTGGAGTAGGCGAACGAACCACCTGGTGCCTGCTCGGGCCGGGCTTCGGCGCGCAGGTCGGCGAGCAGGCTCGGCCGGGCTGCCGTGGGGGAGTAGCGGACCCCGATCGTGCCCAGCGGCATGCCCGCGGTGTGGGTCAGCAGCTGACGGAGGGTGACCCGACTGCCCGCCAGGGCGGGCAGCAAGGTCGCCGGGAGGTAACGCGTGACCGGTACGTCCAACTGCAGCGCCCCCGACTCGACCAGTCGCAGCACACCCCAGGCAGTCACCGACTTGGAGATCGACTCCGCGCGGAAGACCGCGTCCGGTCGCATCGGACGGGAGGGGCGGACCCGGGCGTCCCCGTAACCACTGGCCCACCTGAGCCTGCCCGAGGAGACCAGGGCGACCGCCACACCGGGGACGTCGTACTCGGCCATCAGCGCGGGAACCTGGTCGTCGAGTGAACGGGTGAGCCCGGCCACCGGACCCGCCTCGGCGGCGGCGGCGGCCGTGCCCGCGGCCGGTGCCCCCGCCGCGACGATCGCGACGAGGAGAAGGGAGACCGCCACCGTCTCGCGTACGTGCCCCGTGCGCCCCGGTCGGGCGCGGCCGGACAGCCGCCTCGCGCGGGGTCGTTCCCGCGGGGTCACGTGCACGTGTCGCCACTCCGCCCGGTCGCTCCTTCACCGGAGGGTGCTGTCCCTCGGGAGGATCCGTCTCGTCCCCGCAGCACCATCGTCGGTGCAGGAGTGGATGCGCAGGCAGTGGCGAAGGTCCTTCCTACGCGGAGGCCAGCCCCGTCTCGTAGGCGACCACGACCGCCTGCACCCGGTCGCGCAGCCCGAGCTTGGCCAGGATGCTTCCGACGTGGCTCTTCACCGTGGCGGGGGCGACGCCGAGCTCGTCGGCGATCTCGGCGTTCGACAGGCCGCGGGCCACGAGCACCAGCACGTCGAGCTCGCGGTCGGTCAGATCGGCCAGGCGCGGGTGCTGCCGTGCGATGCCCGGGTCCTTAGCGGCCGTGCCGGCCGGCAGGTGCGGCGCGAACCTCTCCAGCAGCCGTCGGGTCACGCGGGGAGCGATGACGGCGTCGCCGGCAGCGACGGTGCGTACGGCGGAGACCATCTCGGCCGGCTCGACGTCCTTGAGCAGGAACCCGCCGGCGCCGGCTCGTAGGCCGGCATAGACGTACTCGTCGAGGTCGAACGTGGTCAGGATCAGCACCTTCGTCTCCGGCACCTGCTCGACGATGAGAGCCGTGGCCTCGATCCCGTCGACACCGGGCATCTGCACGTCGAGGAGGACCACGTCGGGGCGTAGCGCCCTGGCCATGCCGACCGCGCTCGCGCCGTCGGCTGCCTCGCCCACCACGGTCAGGTCGTCCTCGGCCTCGAGCACCAGCCGGAACCCCATGCGCACCAGGGCCTGGTCGTCGGCCAGCAGCACCCGGACCGGTGCCGTCCGCCCGCCTCCCGTGCCGGGCCCGGGACCGGTCACGATGCCTTCTCGTCGTAGTACAGGACAGCGCGGACCTGCCAGCCGGTGCGCGTGGGTCCGGCCTGCACCGTTCCGCGGTGGGCGGCGACGCGCTCGCGCATCCCGGCCAGCCCGTGGCCCGGCCGGGGCCGGTCATGAGCCCCGCCGCCGCGGGAGTTCGTGACGGTCAGCGTCACCCGGTCCTCGGACCGGTCGAGCACGACCTCGGCGTCGGTGGTGTGCGGTGCGTGGCGCAGCACGTTGGTCAAGGACTCCTGGACGACCCGGAACACCGCGTGCCGGAGGCGGCGGTCGTGGGGGAGCGCCGGGCCGCGTTCGACGAGGCGGACGGGGAGACCGGCGTACTGGAACGTCTCGACCAGGGCGGCGACGCCGTCCCGCTCGGCGGCCGCGGAGAGGCTGCGAGAGTCACGCGGCCCGGCCGGCCCCGCTGTCGCGAGGTCCCCCGCGGGCTGGTCGTCGCGCAGCAGCCCCACGATGCGTCGCATGTCCCCGAGTGCCGCCCGACCGGTGCTGCTCAGCTCGTCGAGTGCGTCGCGCGACCGCTCGGGTCGACTGTCCAGCGACGCGGCGGCACCGTGTGCCAGCGTCACCATCACCGCGACGGAGTGGGCGACGACGTCGTGCATCTCGCGTGCCATCCGGGCTCGTTCGGCCGCCGCGGCGAGCTGCTCCCGCTGGTCTCGCTCCAGGGCCAGCCGCCGAGCGCGCTCCTCCAGGGCCGCCACCTGCACCCTCCGGCCGCGCACCGTCAGGCCGAGTGCGAGCGCGACCAGCGTGACCAGCAGCAGGCCCAGCATCGCGGTCGCCAGCACCTGTGCCTGGGTGGGCACCGGCGGCCCGGCGGGTGCGCGCAGCGTGACCAGGTAGGTGACCCATGCGACCAGCAGGGTGGCCACCCACGCCCGCCACGTCACGGTCGGCCTCCGTTGCGCGGCGACCGCGTACACGGCGAACGCGACACCGACCTCGGTGGCGACCGGGTCGCCGACCACCGCCGAGGTCAGGACCAGCACCGCGACGCTGACGGCCAGCACGACGACCGGCGCCCGACGTCGCGCGGTGAGCAGGGCGCCGGCCTGGACGAGCGCGCCGGCGGCCGCCACCACCTGCTCGGCGGCGCTGAGCCCGACGCCGGGGCCGGTGATCGTCACCGCCGCGAGGGCGAGCAGCGCACCGGAGGCCCACCGGTCGGCCCGGCGAGGGTCGGCGGTCCACCAGACGCGCACCGGGCGCGCGGTCGCGGGTGAAGCCGTCGACGCGGTGGCAAGAGCGGACATGACGTTACTCCGGCTGTTGGAGGGGATCGGCCACAGCCAACCACTACCAGGTCTGCGCACCGCGACGGCACCGCCCCTTCCCCGGCGCGCTCGGGTGGAGGTGCCCGGATCGGGACCTTGGTCGGTGGACCACCCGGGCGGTGGCCTCTGCCGGGCGCCATGGGCGGCTGCGAGCGTGAACAGCGACATCTGAACAGTGCGTCCGCTTCGTCGGGAAACCGTGTGTACGCGTCGGCCGCCGGGCCTGCGACCAGAGGCGCAGGCCCTACGCCTTGCGGGGGAGGTGGTCGTGCCGCGGGTTCATCCTGGCGGGCCATCCGTCACCGCCGGCCCCGCCGTAGCGTCGCATCGGCAACAAACGCCATCGCCATCGTCCGCTGGAAGGAAGACCATGATCGAGGCCCGCGACCTCACCAAACGCTACGGGGACAAGACGGCCGTGGACGCCGTGTCGTTCGAGGTGAGACCGGGCACGGTGACGGGCTTCCTCGGCCCCAACGGAGCCGGGAAGTCGACGACGATGCGGATGATCGTGGGGCTGGACCGCCCGACGGCCGGAGCCGTCACGGTCAACGGCAGGCCGTACGCGGCCCACGCGGCACCGCTGCAGGAGGTCGGTGTCCTGCTGGACGCCAAGGCCGTGCACACCGGGCGCAGCGCCTACCAGCACCTGCGCGCGATGGCTGCCACGCACGCGATCGGGACCCGTCGGGTCCGCGAGGTGATCGAGATGACCGGCCTGGAGGCGGTCGCGGACAAGCGGGTCGGCGGGTTCTCCCTCGGCATGGGCCAGCGCCTGGGCATCGCCGCCGCGCTGCTCGGTGACCCGCACACGCTGATCCTCGACGAGCCGGTCAACGGCCTGGACCCCGAAGGCGTGAAGTGGGTCCGCACCATGGTGCGCCACCTGGCCGCGGAGGGACGCACGGTGTTCATCTCCTCGCACCTGATGAGCGAGATGTCCCAGACCGCCGACCACCTCCTCGTGATCGGTCGGGGACGGATCATCGCAGCCGGCCCGATCGACGAGGTCGTCGCGAGTGCCCGGCAGGCCACGGTCCGGGTGGTGACCCCGAGATCGCGGGAGCTCGCGGACCTGCTCACCGAGCGAGGCGCCACGGTCACCACCGTCGCCCCCGGTCAGCTCGAGGTCGCGCAGCTGACCAGCGTGGAGATCGGCGACCTGGCCGCCGCCCGCGGTCTGCCGCTGCACGAGCTGACGCCACAGAGCGCCTCCCTGGAGGACGCCTACCTCTCGCTGACCCGCGACGAGGTCGAGTACCGGTCCGAGACGATGACGCAGGAAGCCGGCCGATGACCACGCACACCGCCGACCGCAGCGCAGCCCCGGCCGTGGCCGTGAGACCGGTGTCGTTCCCCCGGGTCCTGCACTCGGAGTGGATCAAGCTGTGGAGCCTGCGCTCCACCTACTGGACCGTGTTCGCGACCCTCGCCGCCATGGTGCTGATCGCGGTGATGCTCGGGTTCGCCTCGCTGGTCGAGGAGGCAGGGGTCGGCCCGGACGGGGAGATGGCGATCGGCATGGGCTACACCTTCGCCCAGGTCGTCGTCGCCGTCCTGGGAGTGCTCACCATCACCGGCGAGTACACCACCGGCATGATCCGGTCGACCCTCGCCGCCGTACCCACCCGGCTGCCGGCGCTGGCGGCCAAGGCCGTCCTCGTCGCCGGCGTGGGCTTCGTCCTCGGCATCGTCGGCGTCGCCCTGTCCTACCTGGCCAGCTACCCGCTGCTCGGCGCCGACGGTGCGGCCTCCCTGTCCGACCCGGAGGTGCAGCGGATCTTCTGGGGCAGCGGCCTCTACCTGGCAGGGGTCGGCCTGCTCGGCCTGGCCGTCGGCGCGATCATCCGGCACACCGCGGGGGCGGTCACCCTGATCCTCGGCGTGCTGCTCCTGCTCTCGACGATGTGGCAGCTGCTGATGATGACCTCCGACTGGTTCGCCAGGAGCTACGCCTACCTGCCCTCCACGGCGGGGGAGCGGATCGCCTCGCCACAGGCGACCAGCGCGGTTGCCGACGCGCCGCAGGTGCTCGCCCCGTGGACCGGTTACGGGGTGTTCATGCTCTACGTCGCCGTCACGTTCCTGGTCGCGGCCGTGCTCCTGCGGAGGAGAGATGCCTGACCGGCGAGCCAGGGGGCTGGTCCGGTGACCGTCCTCGACTCGCGGCTTGCGAACCCGGTTTCCGCCACTCCGGCGCGCACGCTGGGCGGGCCCTGAGCAGCTGGCCGCCTGGGTGGCCGGCCGGCCCGAGGTGGCTGAGCAGCAGACGATGCTGATGCTCGGTGCGGATGCTCGGTGTGGACGGGGCGAACCTGTTGTTCGACGGGGAGCCGCAGACCACCAACATCCAGCAGAGCTCGCTCGTGGTGCCGAACGGCGAGCGAGACCTCACCAGCTGCAAGCGGCTCGCGGTCGCCGCGTCGGACCTGGCGGAGGTGCGGGCGCACACCGGTGAGGTCGGGTACCTGATCGAGTTCTGGCTGCACGACCCCGGTGCCCAGACCGCGGGGTTCGAGAAGGCCTACCTGGACTCGGCGATGCCGAAGGCCGGCCAGATGGTCGACCCCGCGACCTTCGCGATGTTCACCATGATCGGCGACGGGATGGTCGCCGCAGTGGGCCGTCGGGTTGACGCCGATCCCGCTGCTGACACGGAACATCACCCGCTACATGGGGTCGGTCGACAGCATCTGGAACTGCCACCCGGGACCTCTCCGAGGCGTCAGGCGGTCAGCTGCTGCGGGTCGGGGAGGGCACCGCCGTCATGCTGGTCACCCACGACGCCAAGGTCGCCGCCCGTACCGATCGCGTCCTGTACATGGTCGACGGCCACATCGCGCGCGACCGGGACCAGGGCCGGTACGACGGCACGAACCTGGACGACCGGCACGCCGACTTGGCCGAGTGGCTGCTCGAGCCGACTGCCGTCTGACCGGGCGTGCCCGGTGCCGGCGTGGACCCCATGCGTGGGGCGGCAGACAGTTGCCTTGGGTCTCACCGTTCGGCAGGCTTGCCTGCTGTGGACATCCCCCGCATCTTCACCATCCGCGAGAGCAGTCACCGCATCCACAACCCCTTCACCCCGGTGAAGCTCGCGACCTTGGGGGAAGCGCTGTGTCTGACCCCCGGCGCAGTTGTGCTCGACCTGGCGAGCGGGTCGGGCGAGATGCTGTGCACCTGGGCGCGCGACCACGGCATCAGCGGGACGGGAGTTGACCTGAGCACGGTGTTCACCCGGCAGGCGCGGGAACGCAGCCGCGAGCTAGGGGTCGCGGACCGCGTCAGCTTCGTCCATGGTGACGCCGCCGGGTACGTCGCGGAGGAACCGGTCGATCTGACCGCCTGCGTGGGCGCGACCTGGATCGGTGGCGGCGTGGCCGGCACGGTCGATCTGCTTCGTCGCAGCCTGCGGCCCGACGGCTTGATGTTGATCGGTGAGCCCTACTGGCGCCAGGAGCCGCCGGACCACGACACCGTCGAAGCGTGTCAGGCCACCGACAAGGAAGACTTCCGGACACTGCCGGACCTGCTCGAGCAGTTCAGCGCCCTCGGCTGCGACGTCGTGGAGATGGTCCTGGCAGACCAAGACAGCTGGGACCGCTACGAAGCGGCGCAGTGGCTGAACCTACGACGTTGGCTGGCCCACAACGCCGACGACGAGCTGGCAGGCGAGGTACGGGCCGAGCTCACGACCGGCCCGGCGCGGTACGCGAGGTATACCCGTGAGTACCTCGGCTGGGGAGTCTTCGCGCTGATGAACCGTTGAGAGCCGGGTCTCCGCGTCCCCCTCAGCTGGCCAGCTCAGCCGACCGGCACCTCGTCGACCGGGCGGCGCAGGCTGTGGGGTACACGTGCCCCGACCCACGACGCCGGCCCGTCCGTGGCGGTGACGAACACCCGGTCACCCGGCAGGTGCGGTCTGCGCCAGCACCCGCTCGGTCATCAGCGCGTGGAACTCCTCGGGCTGCTCCCACAGCGGCCTGTGCCCGGAGGTGTCGAAGACGACGAGCTCCTTGCGAGGCGCGTCGAGCACGTCGAACCACTCGCGAGCCGGGACGGTCCGCCCGGGAGTCTCATGGGCTCCCTGGGCCAGGTACACCGGGACCTCGAGCCGGTCGGCATCCTCGCGGAGGTCGACGTCCTGGATCCGCGGGTACAGGGCCGCGAAGGTCTCGAGAGTGCCTGCGAACACGTGCAGCTGCTCCATGAGCGAGTACTCCTCCACGAAGATGTTCTCCCCCATCTGGCCCGCGCCCTCGGAGTTGCCGGTGCGGTCGTAGGGGTAGAGCTCGTGCTCCGCGGAGAGCACCGGGTCGTAGAGCCGGACGTTCGCGTAGGGCGGGGGACCGTTGGTGGTCAGGGTGTCGGCCAGGCCGGTGTCGCCCGTGTCGCGGGCCCAGGCGAGGGTGTCGCGGTAGTACGTCTGGTCGGTGGCCCGTGGGCTCACGATCTGGCCCACGCCCACGAAGGCCTGGACGAGGTCGGGCCGCTCGTGTGCGACGAGCACGCCGAGGAGGCTGCCCCACGACTGGCCGACGAGGTAGACCTTCTCCTGGCCGAACCGTCCGCTGAGGTACTCGGCGGCCTCGATCACGTCCGAGACCGCGTTGTCCAGCGTCAGCGTCGAGGTCGGGTCGAGCTCGTCGTAGGACTTGCCGGTGCCGCGCTGGTCGAGCGTCGCGACCACGAAGTCGTCCTCGAGCGCCTCGCTGTGCCGGCGCATCGCCCCGAGCTCGCTGCCACCGGGCCCTCCGGCGAGGAAGAGCAGGACCGGGTTGTCCACGCTGCGTCCGCGGATCATCAGCGCCAGGTCGTGGCCGCCGAGCTCGAGCTCCGTCAGCTCCGCGACGCTGCCGGGGACCGGTTCCCCGGCTGCGGTCAGGATCGGGTCGGTGCCGGCGGGGCGGGCGACGAGACCGGCCAGTACGACGAGCGCGAGGCCGGTGCCGGTCGCCACGGACCGGCGTAGCCACAGCGACACCTTCTGCATGCCGGTGCGTGGTCCCGCCTGCCTCGACGTCGTACGACGGGCGAGGCCGGCACCGACCGCAGCGCCGAGGAGCATCGGGGTGAGGACGAGCAGGCCGTGGACGCCCCGGCCCGTGAGGAAGGCGACGATCCCGAGCTCGGAGCCGAGGTTGACCCCATCGACGGTCGGACCGGTGGCGCCCAGCCGGGTCAGCTCGAAGACCCCCACGAACACCACGGGTCCGAGCAGCATCGCCCAGCGGGACCGGAGCGCCCATCCGGCGACGAGGCCGGCCCCGAGTGCGAGGAGCATCGCGGCGAGCGCCTCGGCGGTGGTGTGCGGGCCGCGCGGCGTCCAGACACCGGCGAGCAGACCGTAGACCGCAGGTGCCCCCAGGGCGGCGCTCCAGGCTGCGGCCGGGTGCTCCCGCAACAGCCGGCCCCGGGCATGCGCCCGGGCAGTCGTCCTCGAGTCGGGGTGGCCCCGGTTGTGCAGCGTCATCTCGGCAGTCCGATCTGGGGATGCCTCAAGTCTTCGCGCATCGCCGCCGGGGCCCTCAGTGTCGAAAGTCCCGAGGCGTCCCGGCGAACGGCGGGTTCTGTGCGCGATGCCGAGACCGGCAGGGGCGATCGGCACCGGTTGGCACGAAGTCGGGACCTGCGCCCCCACTGTCGGTGACGTGTGCCCTTACCGGCCGGACGGCCGGCGAGGAGGCTGGGACGTGAACGTCACACTCGAGTGGAGGAAGCCTATGAACATCACCGAGGTCTTCAGCACGGTGAAGGACACGATCACGGTCAAGCGCGTGTTCGCCGAGCCCTACGAGAAGGACGGCGTCACCGTCATCCCCGCGGCCCTGGTGAGCGGTGGCGGGGGCGGTGGGTCCGGCCACGACGAGAAGGGCGGCGAGGGCGAGGGCGGCGGTCTCGGCGTGAGGGGACGCCCGGCCGGGGCCTACGTGATCAAGGGTGGCGAGGTCGGCTGGCGACCCGCGGTGGACCCCAACCGGTTCGTCACCGTGCTCGGCGTCGTCCTCGTGGCCTACCTGCTCAGCCGTCCACGGATGGCGCGGGCGCGCGCCGTACGCCGCTGACGTCGCGCCGGCGGCCGGGTGTCAGTTGACCTTGCGGTCCCGGCCCTGCCAGTACTGCTCGCGGAGCTTGAACTTCTGCAGCTTGCCGGTGGCGGTGCGGGGCAGCGACTCGACGAACGCGATCTGCTTGGGGCACTTGTAGCCGGCCAGCTCGGTGCGGCAGTGGGCGACGAGCTCCTCGGGCGCGACCTCGGACCCGTCGGTCACGACGAGCCCGGTCACCAGCTCGCCCCACTTGTCGTCGGGGACGCCGATCACCGCGACCTCGCGTACCGCGGGGTGCCGCATGAGCACGTCCTCCACCTCGATCGAGGAGACGTTCTCGCCGCCGGAGATGATCACGTCCTTCTTGCGGTCGGAGATGACCAGGTAGCCCTCGTCGTCGACGTACCCGCCGTCACCGGTGCGGAACCAGCCGTCCTGCTGCACCTTCGCGGTCTCGTCGGGCTGGGCCCAGTAGCCCTCGAGGTTGTGGTTGGAGGCGGTGAGCACCTCGCCGGTCTGGTCGACCGTCACCCTCACCCCGAGGGCCGGCGCGCCGGCGCGGGAGAGCTTGCGCGCACGCTCGAAGGAGCTCAGGTCGTCCCACTCGGCACGGTGGCGGTTCACCGTCACCAGCGGTGAGGTCTCGGTGAGGCCGTAGATCTGGATGAACTCCCAGCCCAGCACGGTCATCACCTCCTCGATGGTCGAGGTCGGCGGCGGGGCGCCGGCCACGACGATCCGCACCCGGTCCCGGCCGGGCACCGGCCCGTCCCAGGACCCGGCGGCGTCGAGCGCGGCGCTCACCACGGCCGGGGCGGCGCACAGCAGCGTGACGCCGTGCTCCTCGACGCGGCGCAGGATCTCGGCGCCGTCGACCTGCCGCAGCACCACGTGCCGGCCGCCCGTCCCGGTCACGCCGAAGGGCATCCCCCAGCCGTTGGCGTGGAACATCGGCAGCGTGTGCAGCAGCACGTCCCGGTCGGTCAGCGAGGTGTGCAGGCCGAACACCGTGGCGTTGAGCCACAGGTTGCGGTGGGTCAGCTGGACACCCTTCGGGCGGGCCGTCGTACCCGAGGTGTAGTTGATCGTCGCGGTGGCCGACTCGTCCGGGTCCGGCCACTCGGCGGGCTCGACGTCCTGGGCGAACATCGCCTCGTCGTCGCCGAGCACGAACTTGTGCGGTACGTCGATGTCCTCGAGCAGGTGCTCCAGGGACGGGTCGACGTAGAGCACCTCCGAGCCGGAGTGCTCGACGATGTACTGCACCTCCGGCAGGGCCAGCCGGAAGTTGATCGGCACCAGCACCCGGCCCCAGCCGCTGACCCCGAAGAACGACGTGAGCAGCCGCGCGGAGTTGTGGGAGACGACCGCCACCCGTGCGCCCACCGGCACCCCGAGCTGGTCGAGGCGGGCCGCCTGCGCACGGGCCAGCCGCGCGAAGTCCCGGTAGGTCAGCGTCCCCAGGCCGGGCGCCGGCTGGTCGGGCTCGTCGACCACGGCGACGCGGTCGGGGTAGACGGCCTCGGCTCGGTCGAGGAAGTCGCGGACTGTCAGCGGGTAGTGCACGAAGGTCACCTCCGGTGGCCGGTCGGGTGCTCATTGCAGCACGAGGCCGGTGGGCCTGGATAGGGCCGGGCCCGTGTCGGCGCGGCGCCCGCGCGGCGCGGCGGCGCGGCGACGGTGCTACGGGCCGCCGGGACCGGTCGCGCGCGGCGACTCCATGACCCGGAGGACGTGCAGCAGGACCAGGGTGACCCCGGCGGCGGCCCCGGCGACGAGGAGACCTCCGGCGAGGAACGCCACCGCGGACCCGACCACGTTCCGCGGACCCAGCGACGCCAGGACGAGCCCGACGACCAGCGCCGCGCCGAGGACCAGTGCACCCACGGCGGAGCGGGCGAGCCAGCGGACCGGCAGCGGCCGGGCTGCGGGCGGGGTGCGGTCGACGGTCCCGGACCACCAGCCGGTCCCGGACGCCCTGGCGAGGACCACGACCGCTGCTGCCAGCGTGGTCCAGGCACCGACGACCAGGAACGCGGCGACCGAGTCCGCGGCCCGGTGCCAGCCGGCCAGCATCGTGGCCAACCCGGTGAGTGCCGCGTAGGAGGCGCCGAGGGCCGCCGTCGCGTCACGCCAGACGTGCGGCACCACGAACAGCAGGGCCGCGACCGCGGAGAACACGGCTGTCGCGTGCCCGCTCGGGAGGCTGTTCAGGGTGGCGGGCGTGGTCTCGTCGAGCCCGAGGTCGGGTCGGCCGAGGAGCACGTTCTTGAGCAGCCACGTCGAGACGTTGGCGCCGACCAGGATGCCGAGCGCCAGCAGACCCTCCAGCCGGGCGAGACGGACCAGGGCGATGACCGCGACCACGGCCATCGCGCCGAGCAGCGAGGCGACCGAGACCACGTCGAGGATCGTCTGCACCGTGCCGCTGAGCAGCGGGCGAGCCGCGACGGCGCCGCGCAACGAGGCGTCGGCGAGGCGTCGTCCCGTCACGGTGTGCACGCTCACCGCGTACACGAGGCCGAACAGCAGCAGGTGGCCGGCGAGGACCAGCGCGAGTCGTACGAGTGCCGGCCGTACGCCGGTCAGCGCCAGGTTCCTCATCCGACCATGATGCCCGGCAGCGGCCCGGACGGTCCGGCCCCGCCGGGCGGCCGGGGCACGGTGGCCGCGCTCGGAGGTGCGGCGGGGCCGGCTACTTCGCGTCCTTGGGCGCGGTGGTCCGCTTGGCGGCGGCCTTCTTCGACGGCTGACGCTTGGGCTTCTCCCGGACCCGCACGCCCTGGCCCGACGACCGCTTGACCTCGAACAGCTCGATCGCGGCGACCAGGTCCACGAGCTTGCCGTAGCCCCAGTTGCGGGGGTCGAAGTCGGGGGCCTGCTTGGCGACGTACGACCCGACACCGCCGAGGTTCGCCCAGCCGTCGTCGTCGGAGGCGACGTCGGTGCCCTCGCGCAGCAGCCGGACCAGCTTGGCGTCCTGGCGCAGCTCGCTGCCGCTGCGTCGTGCCGGGGCCTCGGAGGAGGAGGAGGAGGAGTCCTCCTCGGTGGGCTGCTTGGGCTTCTCGGGCCGGCGCAGCACGTCGAGGTAGACGAACTTGTCGCACGCGGCCACCAGCGAGTGCGGTGTCTTCGGCTCGCCGAACCCGTAGACGGTCATGCCGGACTCGCGCAGCCGGGAGGCGAGCTTGGTGAAGTCGCTGTCGGAGGAGACCAGGCAGAACCCGTCCAGGTTGCCGGTGTAGAGCAGGTCCATCGCATCGATGATCAGCGCGCTGTCGGTGGAGTTCTTCCCGGTGGTGTAGGAGAACTGCTGCATCGGCTGGATGGCGTGGCCGTTGATCACCTCTTTCCATCCCCGGAGGTTCGGCGTGGTCCAGTCGCCGTACACCCGCTTCACCGAGGCGCTGCCGTACTTCGCGATCTCGGCGAGCAGCGCCTCGACGATCGTGGGGGTCGTGTTGTCGCCGTCGATGAGGACGGCGAGCCTGGCGGAGTCCGGGGCTGAGGCCATGGTGCGGAGCCTAGCCGCGACGGGTGCGTGACCCTGTCGCCGGAGTCGCGGGGAGTCCTACAGTGGTGCCGGAGATCCGATGGCGAGCGCCGACCTTCTCGCGCGGGGCCGTCAGTCGTACGACGAGCACGACTGGTCGACGGCCCACGACGCCTTGTCCGAGCTGACCCCGTCCCTGGAGGCCGGCGACCTGGTCCGGCTGGCCACCGTGGCCTACCTGCTGGGCCGCGCCGAGGAGGCCGACCACCTGTTCCAGGAGGCGTTCCACCGCGCCGTCGGGGCCGACGAGGCCCTGTGCGCGGTGCGCGCCGGGTTCTGGGCCTCGTTCGTGCTGTCCAACCGCGGCGAGAACGCGAGGGCACACGGTTGGGCGGAGCGCAGCCGACGCCTGCTCGCCCGGACCCCCGGCGCCGGAGCCGGTGCGGGGCTGGTCGTCGACCTGCAGGGCGCGCTCCTGGACCTGCGTGCCGGCCGGACCGACGTGGTCGCGCGGTTTGCCGACATCCAGGCCCGCGCGGCCGCTCTGGCAGAGCCCGACCTGCAGCTGCTCGCCACCATGGGGGAGGGCTTCTGCCTGGTCCTCGGCGGACGGGTCGCCGACGGGATGCGGCGACTCGACGAGGTGATGGTCTCCCTCGGCGGCGCGGGCGTGCATCCTCTGGCCGCAGGGCTGGCCTACTGCGTAGGGCTGGACGTCTGTCACACGACGATGGACCTGCAGCGCTCGGCTCTGTGGACCGCCGAGCTCACCCGCTGGTGCCGCGCGCAGCCGGACCTGGTTCCCTACCGCGGCCAGTGCCTCGTGCACCGGGTCCAGGTGATGGTCATGAGGGGCAGCTGGGCAGAGGCGCTGGAGGAGGTACGACGGGCGTGCCACCTGCTCGCCACGGAACCGGCCCTGGGAGCCGCGGTGTACGAGTGGGGAGAGCTGTGTCGGCTCCGGGGAGAGCTCGACGCGGCCGAGGAGAAGTTCACCGAGGCCGCCCGGCATGGTCACGACCCGCAGCCGGGACTGGCCCTGCTACGCCTGGCCCAGGGCCGGGGAGACGTCGCCGTGGCCGGGCTCCGGCGCAGCCTCGTCGAGCCCCACGACTCGACCGTCCTGCCCGCCGTGCTGGCGGCCTGCGTCGAGGCGCTGATCAGCTGTGAGCAGCTCGACGCCGCCGAAGACGTCCTCGGGCGGCTCCGCGAGTGCGCGGCGACCGTGGACGTGCCCATGGTCGCCGCCCTGGCCGCCTGCGCCGGGGCCCAGCTCGCTCTCGCCCGTGGCGACCCGGCCGAGGCCCTGCGGGCCGGACGGCGGGCCTGGACGTCCTGGCACGAGCTCGAGGCCCCGTACCCCGCCGCACGCAGCAGGCTCGTCGTCGGCGCGGCCTGTCGCGCGCTCGGGGACGAGGATGCCGGCCGGATGGAGCTCGCGGCCGCGAGGTCGGTGTTCGAGGAGCTGGGGGCGGTCCTCGACGTGCGCCGTGTCCGCGAGCTGGAAGGGACCGCGGCCGGCGCGCCGGGGACGCAGCTGCTGTCGCCCCGCGAGCTGGAGGTCCTCGGCCTCGTCAGCCAGGGCATGACCAACCGGGAGATCGCGGGCGAGTTCTTCCTCTCCGAGAAGACGGTGGCCCGCCACCTGAGCAACATCTTCGGCAAGCTCGGCGTCTCCACGAGGACCGCGGCCGCGGCCTACGGGCACTCCCACGGCCTGGTCCCGTCGGACCGGCACTCCGACGCCCGCACCGGCGCTGGGCACAATCACCCATGACCCACCCATGACCCACCCATCACCTCGGGCCGGAATGGGACGTTGTCCCGACGCGCGGAGGCGGCCCGGGCTCCTAGCGTCGCCGGCATGAACACACTCACCTTCACAGGGCGCGACGCGTCACGCACCCAGGTCGACTGGGCCGACCTCGTCGCGCTGGACGAGCAGATCGAGGGCTCGGTCCTCGGCCCCACGGACCACGGTTGGGACCAAGCGGTCCGGGTCTGGAACGGCATGGTGACCCGCCGACCGGCGTACGTCGTGCAACCGGCCGGGCCGCGCGACGTGGCCGCGGCCGTCGACTTCGCGCGCGAGCGTGGGCTGCTGCTCGGGGTCAAGGGCGGCGGGCACAACATCGGCGGCACCGCCGTCCCGGACGGCGGGCTGATGATCGACCTGGCGCGGCTCCGGCAGGTGGACGTGGACCCGGCCCAGCGGCTGGCGCGTGTCGGCGGCGGGTGCCTGCTCCGGGACGTCGACCAGGCCGCTCAGGAGCACGGACTCGCCACCACGCTGGGCTTCATCTCCGAGGTCGGGGTCGGTGGGCTGTCCCTCGGCGGGGGGTTCGGCTACCTCGCGCGGCGGTTCGGCTGGACGGTCGACAACTTCGAGGAGGTGGAGATCGTCACGGCTGACGGGCAGGTCCGGGTCGCCAACCGCGAGCAGGAGCCCGAGCTGTTCTGGGCGGTGCGCGGTGGCGGTGGGAACCTCGGCGTGGTCACCCGCCTGACGCTGCGCCTCCACGAGGTCGGACCGATGGTCTTCGGCGGTCTGGTCGCGTGGCCGTTCGCCCGGGCCGAGGAGGTCATGGCAGGCTACCGGCGCCTGACCGAGTCCGCCCCGCGAGAGCTCACGACCTACCTCGTCGTCCTCGACGCGCCTCCCGCACCGTTCGTGCCGCCGCAGTGGCAGGGCCGGCGCGTGGTGGCCTTCGTGCTCTGTTACAGCGGCGATCCTGCACGGACCGAGGAGGTCGTCGCGCCGATCCGCGCCCTGGGCGAGCCGGTGATCGACGTACTCCAGCAGTGGCCCTACGTCGCGCAGCAGTCGTTCCTCGACGACTCCGAGCCGAAGGGAGACCTGTACTACTGGCGCACCGAGCTGGCGGCCGAGCTCAGCGACGGGCTCCTCTCGGCGCTCCGTGAGGCAGGAGGCAGCTGCCCGTGTCCTCAGGGGCAGGTGCTGGTGGCGCACGTCGGGGGAGCGCTGAACGAGCGCGCGTGGGACGACGGTGCCGTGGGCAACCGGGACGCCCGGTACGTGTACGGCGCCGCCGGACACTGGTGCCCCGACGACCCGCACGCGGACGACTACGTCGCCTGGACGCGGGCCGCGGGGAACCGGCTGAGGGAGTTCTCGACCGGAGCGGCGTACGTGAACTTCCAGACCGCGGAGGACGGCCTGGAGCGGCTGCGGGCCACCTACGGCCCGAACTGGGAGCGGCTGCTGGAGGTGAAGCAGAGGTACGACCCAGGCAACCTGTTCCGGGTGAACCGGAACGTCACCGAGCGGTGACCGCCCCGGGCCCCGGCGACCCGCGAGCTCGCCGGTGCGAGGTCCTACCCACTGGGTTCGCCGAACCAGGTGGTGAGGGCCTCGCGGAGCCCGGTCCCGGTCCCGTCGCCGACCCAGGCCACGTGGCCGTCGGGCCGGACCAGGACGGCGACGGGCGCGGCGACGGCTCCGACGACGGGCAGCTCCCACGCCCCGGTGTGCTCGGCGTCGACGTGCTGGACCCGGTCCCTCCACGGGGTGATGTCGAGGGTGCCCGGCTCACCGAGGTCGAGCAGCACCGGCCGGGCGTCTTGGAGCAGCTCGAACACGCGTCGGGGGCCGCGGGCCGTGGTGAGGTCGAGGTCGGGCATGCGGCGTCCCAGCAGCGGGTGTCCCTCCCCGAGGTCGTAGCGCACGTCGAGCCCGGACAGGAGTCCGGCGAGCCGGGTCCGCGGTCCTTCGAAGCTCAGCAGGTCGGAGACCGTGTCGCGCATCGCCTCGGTCCGCACGTCCCCTCGTTGGAGCAGAGCCTGGGCCATCACGTTCTTCAGGACGTGGGCCGTGGCGGGGTGCCGCTCCACCTGGTAGCTGTCCAGGAGGCCGTCGGGGGAGACGCCCCGGACGACCTGGGCGAGCTTCCACCCCAGGTTGACCGCATCCTGCACACCGAGGCCGATCCCCTGCCCGCCGGTAGGGGGGTGGATGTGCGCGGCGTCTCCGGCAAGCAGCACCCGCCCACGACGGTAGGCCGCGGCCTGCCGGGTGGCGTCGGTGAACCTCGAGATCCACCTCGGGTCGCGGGCCCCGAAGTCCGTGCCGAACACGGACGTCAGTGCCTCCCTTAGGTCGGCCAGGGTCGGCTCGGTGTCGGGTCCGAGCCGCTGCTCGGTGATGACCATTGCGACGGTGTGCCCGTCCTCCATCACGTTCATCGCGTGGATGCCGACGTCGTCGAGCCGGATGCCGGCGGGGGTCTCCTCGGTCGTCTCGACCTCGGCGACCAGGTGGCTCCGGGTCGCCCCCGCTCCGACGAAGTCGATGTCGGCCGCCCTGCGGACGACACTGCCGCCACCGTCGGCACCGACCAGGTAGCCGGTCCGGAGCGGCCCGCCGTCGGCGACGTGGATCTCGACGCCGCTGTCGTCCTGGGCGAAGCCGGTCACCGTGGCCCCACGACGGACCGGCACGCCGAGCTCCTGGACCCAGCCGAGCAGTATCCGTTCGATGTGGCTCTGCGTCAGTCCGAGTGTGTACGGATGCCTGGACGGGAAGCCGCTGACGTTCAGCAAGGTGCTGCCGAAGCTCAGGGCCTGGGCCGCCCGTCCCTCGTCGAGGAACCTGTCCGCGATCCCTCGCTGGTCGAGGATCTCGATCGTGCGGGAGTGGAACCCGCGAGCACGGGTGCCGACGAGGCCCGACGAGGCACGTCGCTCGAGGATCGCGACATCGACCCCCGCCACCGCCAGCTCCCCCGCCAGCATCAGGCCGGTCGGCCCGCCTCCCACGATGGTCACGTCGTACATGCCTCACCCCGCGTCTCGCCGTCGAGCCATGAAGTCTGGGCCCCGGTCGGGGCCTTGTCACGCAGCCATCCGCGGCAGAGGGCGGCGGGTCAGTCGCGGTGGCTGAGCACGTTCACCACGTGGCCGGCGCTCGTGCGCACGAAGAACCGGCGCACGCCCCAGTCCTCGTCCTGGAGCGGGTGGACGATCTCGGCACCACTGTCCTCGGCCCGTCGGTAGGCGTCGTCGACATCCGGCACCTCGACCGACATCTGGGGGTTGCAGGGTGCGGACCGGTCGCTGTCCATGACGCTGAACTGGGCACCGCCGTTCGTCCCCAGGGTGGCCACCCAGCCCAGGTTCATGAGCACGTCGAGCCCGAGCAGCTCGGAGTACTCCCGCACCGCGGCCTCGACATCCCTCACCGTCAGGATCGGCACTGCTCGAAGCAACTCCATGCCGCCACCCTATGCACGGGCGGAACCAGACCGGAGGCGTGCCACCTCGGCAGCTTCCCACTTCACCCCAGGATCTGAGTATCGGGACGGATGCCCGCTCCGCGGTGAGCGGAGACGATGGAAAGCATCAGCACCACCGTCGCCGCCCGAGAGGACCAGCATGACCACGAGCAGCCACAGCCCGGCGTCACCGTCCGGTGTGCTGCCTCGGGCGGGCAGCGGTGCTCGGCGGGTCAGCCGCAGCCTTGGGCTGCGGCTGCAGTCCCGCCCCACCTGGGAACGGGCCCTCGCCGGTGTGGTCGGTCTCGGGTACTTGGTGGTCGCGTTCTTCGCACTCGGCCTCTTCGACGTGCCGTCCGGTTTCCACGGCTGGCTGCCTACCGCGCTCGGGTACACGCCCGGCCTGCTGTTACTCACCCTCGGGCTCGGTATCGGACGCTGGCCGGTCGCGGCCGCCTGTGCCGTCGGGTCCGCCCTGGCGATGGGGTCGTGGGCGCACTACGTGGCCGCCCCGGTTCACGAACGAATCGAAGCCGAGGCCATGATGCTGGGCACCCCGGTGGGCTGGACGGTGGTGGAGGACGGTACGTGGACCGGGAACACCTGGGGCCTGTGGAGTGACTGGCCGGAAGTCGCCTACACCTACGCCTCTGGCGATTCGGTGCAGGTGGCCGCCGAGGAGTATGTCGCGCTGCTGGAGGCGGAGGGGTGGGAGCGCGACGTCATCCAGTACCGGGTCGACCCGTCGCCGGGCACGGTCGCCCAGGCGTGGGAGAAGGGCCGCTGGAACGTTCAGATCCGGGTCGCCGGACCCGGCTCGGAGCCCCGCCGGTTCGACACGCGGGTGCCGGCCGCGCTGACGAAGGTGGACCTGTACTTCGACGGACAACGCTGAGCCACCCGCGTTGGGATCCTGTCGACGACGCAGCGCCCTCCATCACCGACGACGCCCCGTCCACCGCCATCGTCACCACGATCGCCGTTCGATCTCCTCGGGTCCGTCTGGTTCGGGACGAAGTCCTCTGGCGGCCGCCGCGACAGGGCCGAGCATGGGAGGTGCCCCGGTTGCGGAGCACGTGTGGAGGGAGAGGCCATGTCCGAGCGAGTCGGGTCCCCGAGGGGACGGTCCAGAGCGAGGCTTCCCTTCGCAGGCGCACTGGTCGTGGCCCTGGCTGCCGCCGCTGCGGCCCAGCCGGCGACTGCCGCCGCGGCGCCGGACCGAGCGGAGGTCGCATCGGCGTCGAGCGTGGAGGCGCCCACCGTGACGCTGTTCCCGGCGGCGCTGCCGCGGGGCGCCGACACGCCCCTGCTGCACATGGAGGAAGAGGTGATCGTGGACGGCGCCCTCCGGGTCCCGGTCGCGGGGCCGACGCCCATGTGGCTGATGGGCCGGATCGGCCGCGACTACCTGGTCACCGCGTCGTCCGCGGACTTCGAGCACTACGTGGTCCGGCTGGTGCGGCCGAACGGGGAGAGCCGGGTGCTCCAACGGTTCGGGCAGCGCACCGCGGTGACGATGTCAGCCGACGGGAGGCACCTGGCGCTTGCGACGATGGTCCGCCCGGACACCCGCATCCGGGTGGTGCGCACGCGCAGCGGAGAGCTGGTCCGCGAGCGTCTGTTCGCCTCGTACGGCGCCGAGGTGTCCGACTACGGCCAACGCCGGTTGGTCATCACCGGTCTCAGGAGCCGGACGTTCTGGTGGGACCCCGTCAGGGACCGGCTCAGGCTGATCGTCGCGCACCCGGCCGGTGCCGACATCGCGGCCGACCGGCTGGTGGTCATGGTCCCGAGACCGAAGCGGCCGTACCTGTTCTGCCAGCAGACCGTGAGGCTGAGCGAGCCCTCGGACGTGCTGTGGCGCTCGTGCCGGTACATCCCGCTGGCCTTCTCGCCCCAGCGCGGCCGGATCGCTGCGGTGGACATCCAGTCGGACGGGATCGGACCGTGGGAGGTCCAGCTCAGGCGAGCGCGGGGCAAGCTCGTGCAGACCTACCGGGCGCCGATGTGGTTCGGCTTCGTCGAGTGGGAGTCCGAGCGCGGCCTCTTCCTGCAGCCCGTGGGGAGGCATTTCCTCGCGGCGGTCCGTTGCGACATCGGCGGCGGGTGTGAGAGGGCCTCGCGGCTGTACGACGCGCCGGGCACGTTCGACCCGCCCGAGACGATGCGGTGGAGCTTCCCGCAGTAGGTGCGAGCGGCGGCGGTGGCCTCGCGACGCTCGTGCGAGAGCCCGCTGGACCACCGCCGCCCGGTCACTCGATGCGGGCGATCGGCTCACCCTGTTTGACCGCGGCCTCCTCGTCGACCAGCAGGTGCACGGTGCCCGCCGTGGGGGCCAGCACCTCGGCGGACACCTTGTCCACCTGCACTTCCGCGATCAGCTGGTCGGCGGCGACCGCGGAGCCCTCGGTCACGAACCACGTGGCCAGGACTCCTTCGGCGTCGGGCCGCTCCTCCGAGAGCGACGGGAAGACGACGTCGGTCACAGCGACGCCCTGATCGCTGCCTCGATCCGGTCGTGCCGGGGGAGGACGGCGTACTCCAGGTCGTGGGCGTAGGGGAGCGGCACGTCCGGCACCGAGACCCGTTGCACGGGCACCCGCAGCATGCCCGGGTCGTGGTCGGTCACCGTCGCGACCACCTCGCCGGAGACGCCGAAGGACTGGTAGTCCTCGTCGACGACCACCAGCCGGCCGGTCTTGCCGACCGACTCGAGGATCGCCTCGCGGTCGAGCGGCACCAGACTCCGCAGGTCGAGGACCTCCACGTCGATCCCCTCGGGCGCGAGCTTCTCGGCCACGTCGAGGGCGTGGTGGACCGACAGCGACAGGGTCACCACGGTGACGTCGCTGCCGGGGCGGGCGACGCGGGCCTTGCCGATGGGTACGACGTACTCCCCGTCGGGCACCTCGTCGATGCTCCGCGGGTTCTTCGACATCCAGGCCAGCCCCATGATGCCCTTGTGGAAGATGTACACGACGGGGTTGTCGTCGCGGATCGCCGCGGTCATCAGCCCCTTGGCGTCCGCCGGCGTGCTCGGTACCACGACCTTCATCCCGGGAAGGTGGGCGAGCGTGCCCCACAGGCACTGGGAGTGCTGGGCGCCGTCGGAGTAGCCACCGCCGGCGGCCATCGTCACCACCATCGGCACCTTGACGTTGCCGCCGGACTCGAAGTGGATCTTCGCCATGTGGTTGTACAGCTGGTCCAGGCACACGCCCATGAAGTCGGTGAACATGATCTCCACGACCGGGCGCATGCCCTCCACCGCGGCGCCGATGCCGAGACCGACGAACGCGGTCTCCGAGATCGGGGTGTCGATGATCCGCTGCGGACCGAACTGCTCCAGCAGCCCGGTGGTCGAGCCGAAGATGCCGCCGTAGGCGCCGACGTCCTCGCCCATGTAGAACACCGACGGGTCGCGCTCCATCTCCTGGGCGATCGCCTCGACCATCGCCTTCGAGGTGCTCAGCCGGCGGGTGGCGTGAGGTGCCTGGGGTGCTTCAGTGATCGTCATCGTCGCTCCTTCACGCGAACACGTAGTGGGTGGCGGTCGAGGGGTCGGGGATCGCGCTCTCCTTGGCGAAGGTGATGGCGTCCTCGACGGCGGTGTTGCACAGGCGCCTGATCTCGTCGACCGCGGCGTCGTCGAGCAGGCCGTCGGCGCGCAGGGCGGCCTCGTACTTCGGGATCGGGTCGTGCTCGGAGACCGTCGCCAGGTCGGGCCGGTAGCCCTGCGCGTCGCCCTCGAAGTGGCCCCACAGCCGCACCGTGTGGACCTCGACCAGGGACGGACCCTCGCCGGCCCGGGCGCGCGCGACGGCCCGGGCGGCGGCGTCGTACACCGCCTCGACGTCGTTCTCGACGCGTTCGCCGGGGATCCCGTACGCCGCGGCGCGGTCGGCGTTCGACGCCACCGACGTGGACACGGAGCGCGGCACCGAGATACCCCAGTCGTTGTCCTCCACGATGAAGACCACGGGCAGGATCCACTTCGCGGCGAGGTTCAACGACTCGTGGAAGGCGCCCTGGTTGGCCGCGCCCTCACCGGTGACCGCGACCGCCACCCGGTCGGTGCCGTTGCGCTGGAACGCGAACGCCTGCCCCAGTGCGGGCGGGTAGCCCTCGGCGATGATGCCGGAGCAGGAGAAGTGGGTGTCGGGGTCGAACAGGTGCATGTGCCCGCCACGACCGCGGCCGAGCCCGGTCTCGCGACCGAAGATCTCCGCCGTCATCTTCTGCAGGTCGACCCCGTGGGCGACGGCGAAGTGGTGCGGCCGGTGGGTCGCGGTGACCGCGTCGTCGGCGGTGAGGTGGGCGCACACGCCGGCGGCCACCGGTTCCTGGCCCGCGGACAGGTGCATCTCTCCGGGGATCAGGCCCTTGCCGATGTCGAAGCCGGGGCCCTTGTCGGCGTGGTACTCGCGGAGGATGGCCTCCTCGTAGGTCCGGCTGAGCATCATCGTCTCGTACAGCTTCAGGCGGGTGTCGCGGTCGAGCGCGGGCGGCGGCTTGGTGCCTGCCCGGCCGGCGTCGTGCGCCGTGCTCTCCGGGGCGGAGCTGCGTGCTGCCTCTGTCGTCATACCGACCTCCAAGGAATGGGATGGCAGGGGTACTCCGGGCAGGCTGGCACCGGCAGGCAGCCCGCCGCCAGGGTCGTCTGACCCATTTCCGGGGCGGTCCTCGCAGCACCATCCGGGCAGGTCGGACAAGTGGGGTGCGGATCGGCGAGTGCGCCTCGCGGAGCCGGCCGGCCGCGCCGCACCGCGTTCAGGCGCAGAAGTCGCAGATCCCGGAGGCGGGCAGCGCCATGTGGCAGGTCGGGCACACCTTCGGTGCGGCGTCCCGTGGCGTGGCGGGCCTGGCCTTGACCGGCCTCGCCCGCCGTGGCTTCTGCGCCGCCAGCGCCTCCTCGTCGACGACCACGTCGAACCCGAGGCCACGCAGCGCGTTCACGGCCGCGTCCTCGTCGCCGGACAGGTCGTCGCCGGCCGCCGCCGTGCCGATGGCGTGGAAGGCGGCGGCGCCCAGCACGGCGCGGGGGTCGTACTCCCGGCCTCCGTGCCACAGCGCGGAGGCCTTCGCCCGGCGGAACCCGTAGCGTCGTAGGAACTCGCGGTCCCCGAGGTCGTCGTACTCCTTCAGCGCGGCGAGCACGTGCGCCCGCGTCACGGCACTCCACTGGGGCATGCCCGAAGCGTACTGACGGCCCGGGCGTGCGCGTCCCCATTAGGGTGCTGGCCATGGCCGGCTCTGCATCGTTGGACCGTTTCGTCGAGGCGCAGTCGGGCGGCGTCTACGAGCAGGCGTTGTCCGAGCTGCGTGGCGGGCGCAAGCGCAGCCACTGGATGTGGTTCGTGTTCCCGCAGCTCGCGGGGCTGGGTCGCAGCCCGACGGCCCGGCGCTACGCGATCACCGGCCTGGACGAGGCGGTCGCCTACCTGCGGCACGAGGTGCTCGGACCACGGCTGTTGGAGTGCTGCAGCGCGCTGGTCGCCCTGCCCGAGCGCGACCCGGTGCGGCTGCTCGGGTCGGTCGACGCGACGAAGCTTCGGTCGTCGATGACGCTCTTCGACCGCGCGGCCCCGGCCGAGGTGGCCTTCTCCGAGGTGCTGGCGCAGTACTTCGACGGCGAGCCCGACGACGCGACCGTGCGCCTGCTCGGACCGGGTCGCTGACGCCCGTCCACGACGCGGCGGCCCATGCCGGCCGCGCCGGGTCCGGCGACTCGCTTCTCGGCCGTCGGCCGGATCGTCGGTGCCGCGGGTTAGGGTCGGGACCGCCAACGAGACGGGGGGTGTGCGTGTCTCTGACGATCCACCGCGCGGAGCGGTCCGACGTGCTGGTCCGACGGCTCGCGGGCGTGCTCGCGGGGGTGCCTGCCGACCCGTTCACGCCGGACGTGGTGGCGGTGCCGTCCAAGGGCGTCGAGCGGTGGATCGCCCAGTCGCTGTCGACCGCGCTCGGGACCGGGGCCGGTGCGGACGGTGTGTGCGCGAACGTGGTGTTCCCCTCGCCCGGGCGTCTGGTCCGCGACGCCCTCGCCGCGGCGTGCGGCGTGGACCCCGACGAGGACCCGTGGTCCGAGCGGCGGCTGGCGTGGTCGGTGCTGGAGGTGGTCGACGCCTGTGCCCACGAGGACTGGTGCCGCACGCTCGGCCGGCACCTCGGGGTGGTCGGTAGGGGGACCGCACCCGGGCCCCCGCCGGCGCGGCGGATGGCGGTGGCGCAGAAGCTCGCCGGGCTGTACTCCGCCTACGCCGCCGAGCGGCCCGGGATGCTGCTGGACTGGGCGGCCGGGCGCGACACCGACGGGTACGACGGGCCGCTCGCAGCCGATCTGGTCTGGCAGGCGGAGCTGTGGCGACGGCTGCGAGCGCACCTCGACGCCCGGAGCACGGCGGAGCGTCTGGGCCCCGGCTGCCGCACGCTGCGCGAACGACCCGACGTGGTCGACCTGCCGGACCGGTTCTCGGTCTTCGGGCCGACGCGGCTGACCACGCTCCAGCTCACCGTCCTCGACGCGCTCGCTGCGCAGCGGGAGGTGCACCTGTGGCTGCCGCACCCGTCCGCGGGGCTCTGGCAGCGGCTCGCGCCGGACGGCCCCGCCGGCGCGGGTGCTGCCGACGCCGGTGGAGGGGACACCGGTGCGGGGGACGCCGGCCCCGTCCACCGGCGGCGCGACGACCCGAGCGCGGAGACGCCGCGCCACCCGCTGGTCCGCTCGCTCGCCCGGGACGCCCGGGAGATGCAGCTGCGGCTGCAGGCGAACACCAGCGCCGAGACCGACGAGCACCTCGACGTGCCGACCGTGCCCGAGACGCTCCTCGGCGCCCTCCAGCGAGACCTGCGCGCCGACCGGGCACCCGAGCGGTCGCACCGGCCGGCCGACGACGACACCAGCATCGCGGTGCACGCCTGCCACGGTCGGCACCGGCAGGTCGAGGTGCTCCGGGAGGTCCTGCTCGGCCTGCTCGACGACGACGAGACGCTCGAGCTGCGCGACGTCATCGTGATGTGCCCCGACGTGGAGGCCTACGCCCCGCTGATCAGCGCGGCGTTCGGCGTCGAGGCCGCCGGGGAGGAGAGCCCCGCCGACGGCACCGGCACGCCGGAGGGTCACGCCCACCAGCCGCACCCCGGGCACCGGCTCACCTTCCGGCTGGCGGACCGGTCGCTGCGGCAGACCAACCCCGTCCTCGGCGTGGTGGCCCGCCTCCTCGAGCTGGCCGACTCCCGGCTCACCGCCTCGGAGGTGCTCGACCTGGTCGCCATGCAGCCGGTGCGGCGCATGTTCGACCTCGACGAGGACGACCTCGAGCGGGTGGGGGACTGGGTGCGCCGGGCGGGCGTCCGGTGGGGGCTCGACGCGGACGGGCGGGCGGCGTACGGCCTCGCGTCGGTGGGCCAGAACACCTGGCGCCACGGCCTCGACCGGATCCTGCTCGGCGTCGCCATGGACGAGGACGGCCTGCGCGCGGTCGGCACCGCGCTGCCGCTCGACGACGTCGACAGCGCCGAGGTCGACCTCGCCGGCCGGCTCGCCGAGCTGCTGGACCGCCTCGACGCGACGGTCGACGCCCTCGGCGGCGAGCAGCCGCTCGACCGCTGGGTCGCCACCCTGTCCGACGCGGTCGACGCCTTCACCGACGTGGCACCGCGCGACGCGTGGCAGGTCAGCCAGGCCAAGGCCACGCTCGCCGCCGCCGTGACCACCGCGGCGCGGACCGGCGAGGAGACCCCGCTCCGGCTCGCCGACGTCCGCGCGCTGCTCGGCGACCGGCTCGCCGGCCGGCCCACCCGGGCCAACTTCCGCACCGGCCACCTCACCGTGTGCACCATGGTGCCGATGCGGTCGGTGCCCCACCGCGTGGTCTGCCTGCTCGGCCTCGACGACGGGGTCTTCCCGCGCAGTACCCGTCTCGACGGGGACGACGTCCTGGCCCGGGACCCGCGGGTGGGGGAGCGCGACCACCGGTCGGAGGACCGGCAGCTGTTCCTGGACGCGATCCTCGCCGCGAAGGAACGGCTGGTGGTGCTCTACACCGGCGCCGACGAACGCACCGGCGCCCGGCGGCCCCCGGCGGTGCCGTTGGGCGAGCTGCTCGACGTGCTCGACCGGACCGCGACGGCCGGCGTGCGCGACCGGGTGGTCACCCACCACCCGCTGCAGCCCTTCGACGCCCGCAACTTCGCCGACGGCGCGATCCAGCCGGGTGGGCCGTTCAGCTTCGACGCCGCCGCCTTCACCGGCAGCCTGGCGCGCGACGGTGGCCGGACGGACCGGGTGCCGTTCCTGTCCGCGCCCCTGCCGCCTCCGGAGGAGGACGACAGCGTGTCCCTGGACTCGCTGGCACGGTTCCTCGAGCACCCGGTCCGTGGCTTCCTCCGCGAGCGGCTCGACGTCCGCACCGCCGACGAGAGGGACGAGCCGTCGGACGCCGTACCCGTCGACCCCGACGCCCTGGAGCGGTGGCAGGTCGGGGACCGGCTGCTCCGTGCGGGGCTGGCGGGGCTGGCCCGAGACGCCGCGCAGCACGTCGAGCGGCTGCGCGGGGAGTTGCCACCGGGCCACCTCGGCGCCTCGGTGCTGGAGCCGATCACCGCGGACGTGGACGGCCTGCTCCACCAGTGCCGGGGGCTGCTCGGCGAGCCGGCGGACAGCTACGACGTCTCCGCGCCGCTGGCCTCGGGCGTCCGCGTCGACGGCACGGTGCCGCACGTGCACGGGCACCGGATCCTGCGCATCGAGTACTCCCGGCTCTCGGCCAAGCACCGCATCCGTGCCTGGGTCGCAGCTGCTCGCGCTCACGGCCCAGTACCCCGACCGGGACTGGCTCGCGGTCACCGTCGGCCGCGGCGACAGGCGGGCCCCGGTCGCCGGGTCGTTCCTCGGGCCGGTCGACCCCGAGCGGGCGCGCGCCCACCTCGACGGTCTGGTGAAGGTGTACCGCCTCGGCCTCACCCGGCCCCTGCCGGTGCCGCCGAAGACCGCCTGTGCGTACGCCGAGCGCCGCGACCGCGGCCTCAGCCCCGACAACGCCCTCACGCTGGCCGGCCAGGAGTGGATGAAGAAGGGCAACAACAACACCTGGGGCGAGTACGACGACGGCGACCACCGCCGCTGCGGGCTGCGCAGCCTCGAGGACCTGCTCGCCGCCGAGCCCGTACCGGGGATCGGGTACGACGACGAGCCGCACCTGTTCGGCCAGCTCGCCCGCACGGTGTGGACCCCGCTGCTGACGGCCGAGGTGACCGACCCGTGACGACCGCACCCACCACCCACGACGTCTTCGACGTCTGCGGCCGGCTCCCGCAGGGCACCACCGTCCTCGAGGCCAGCGCCGGCACCGGGAAGACCCACACCATCGCCGGCCTGGCGGCGCGCTACCTCGCCGAGGGGGTCGCCCGGATCGACGAGCTGATGCTGGTCACCTTCGGCCGGGCCGCGACCGCAGAGCTGCGCGAACGGGTCCGCCAGCGGCTGGCCCAGGTCACCGCCGCCCTGGAGGATCCCGCGGCGGCGCGCGGCTGCGAGGACGACCTGGTCCGCCTGCTGGCCGACGGGCCGGACGACGTGATCCACGAACGCTGGCGCCGGCTCGCCCGTGGTGTCGCCGACTTCGACGCCGCCACCATCGCCACCACGCACGGCTTCAGCCACCAGATGCTCGCCGGGCTGGGCATCGCCGCGGACCTGGACGCCGACGTCACCTTCGCCGAGCAGACCGGCGACATCGTCGCCGACGCGGCCACCGACCTGTACCTCGCCGACTACGGCCGCGACGACAGCCCGGTCCCCGACGACGCGTTCGGGTTCTCCGTCGCCGCCGACCTGGCCGCCAAGGCGGTCGGCGACCCGTCCGCGGAGCTCGAGCCCCGCGACGCCGATCAGGGCAGCCGGGCGCAGGTGCGGCTGGCCTTCGCCCAGCGCGTCCGCGACGAGGTACGCGCCCGCAAGCGCCGGATGCGGGTGATGGACTACGACGACCTGCTGGTCTACCTCCGTGACGCGCTGTGCCACCCCGACACGGGAGAGGACGCCTGCGCCCGGGTCCGGTCCCGCTACAAGATCGTCCTCGTCGACGAGTTCCAGGACACCGACCCGGTGCAGTGGGAGATCCTCGAGCGGACCTTCCACGGCCACCGGACGCTGGTGCTCATCGGCGACCCGAAGCAGGCGATCTACGCCTTCCGCGGCGCCGACGTGGTGACCTACCTGCTCGCCAAGGACGCCGCCGCGTCGGAGGCGACGCTCGGGCGCAACTGGCGCAGCGACCGGCCGCTGGTCGACGGCCTGCAGCACCTGTTCGGCGGCGCCGCGCTCGGCGACCGGCGGATCGTGGTCGGCGAGGTCGACGCCGCCCACCCCGAGGCGTCGCTGCAGGGGGCCCCGGAGCCGGCGCCGGTGCGGCTGCGGCGGGTGCCGCGCTCGGAGTTCGGCGTGGACAGCGACAAGCACATCCAGGTCGACCAGGCGCGTGCGTTCGTCGCCCGTGACGTGGCTGCCGACGTCGTACGCCTCCTGTCGTCGGAGGCGTGGATCCGCGACCGCGGCAACGACGAGCGCCCGCTGCAGGCCGCGGACGTCGCGGTGCTCGTGCACCGCAACGACGACGGGGCGCAGGTGCGCGACGCGCTGCGCGACGTCGGTGTGCCGGTCGTGCTGACCGCGACCACGTCGGTGTTCGGCTCCGACGCCGCCGACCAGTGGCTGACCCTGCTCAGCGCGCTCGAGCAGCCCACCCGTGCCGGGCTGGTCCGCAGCGCCGCGCTGACCGACTTCGTCGGCTGGTCCGCCGCCGAGCTGGCCGCGGCCGACGAGGCGACCCAGGAGGCGCTCGGCATGCGGATCCGGTCCTGGGCGGAGACGCTCACCGACCACGGCGTCGCCGCTCTCGTCGAGGCGGTCACCGCGACGGGGCTGCCGCGGCGGGTGCTCGCCCGCGAGGACGGCGAGCGGGACCTCACCGACCTGCGCCACATCGGGCAGGCGCTGCACCAGGCCGCCACCGAGGGGTACGCCGGTGTCTCGTCGCTGGTCCAGTGGCTGCAGCACCGCAAGGCCGAGGCGGCCGGCGACCTCGACGAGGAGCGGAGCCGGCGGCTGGACTCCGACGCCAAGGCGGTGCAGGTGATGACGATCTGGCGCGCCAAGGGCCTGGAGTTCCCGGTGGTCTACGCGCCGTTCCTGTGGGACAAGAGCGTCAACGTCTACGAGACCCTGCGGCTGCACCGTGCGGACGGTCGGCGGCTGCTCGACGTCGGCGGCAGGACCGGGCCGGGGTACACCGCGCGGAAGGAGGCACACGTCGCCGAGGACGTGGGGGAGTCGCTGCGGCTGGCCTACGTCGCGCTGACCAGGGCCCGCTGCCAGGTCGTCGCACACTGGGCGCCGGGCTGGAACACCGTCAACGCGCCGCTGCACCGGCTGCTGTTCGGTGAGCGGGACGCCGAGGGGAGCCTGCCGGCGAAGGTGCACCGGCCCGCCGAGGACGACGCCCGGACCCGGCTGGAGGCGCTGGCCGCGTCCTCCGGGGGACTGGTCGCGGCGGAGACCTGCGGCCCGCCGGCAGGAGACCGCCTGGAGGCGCAGGCACCCGCGCCGACGGGGCTGTCGGTGCGGTCCTTCGAGCGTGCCCTGGACCGGGCGTGGGGCCGGACGTCGTACACCGGGATGACGGCCGGGCTGCACGAGGCGTCGGCGGCGAGCCACGCGGCGAGCGAGGCGGAGACGCCGGGGATCATGGACGAGCCGCCGCCGCCGGACGCCGCGGCGGGGCTGCCGGGTGGCGTGGGGGCGGTCGGGCCGGAGGGCGCGGGCGAGGCCGCCGGGGCGCTGGTGTCGCCGATGGCCGACCTGCCGTCGGGCGCGGCCTTCGGCACCCTGGTGCACGCGGTGCTGGAGCGGGCCGACTTCGGCGCGAGCGACCTGGCCGCCGAGCTCACGGCCGCGGCCGAGGCGGAGGGGTCCGACCGGTACGCCGGGGTCGCGCCGCCGATGCTCGCCGAGGCGCTGTCGCCGGCGCTGCGGACACCGCTGGGCCCGCTGGCCGGACAGCTGCGGCTGGCCGACGTGGGCCGGGCCGACCGGCTCGACGAGCTGGAGTTCGAGCTCCCGCTGGCCGGCGGCGACCAGCCGACCGGCGCGGTGCCGGTGCGCGCGCTCGCGTCCCTGCTGCGGCGACACCTGCGCGACGACGACCCGCTGGCCGGCTACGCCGACGACCTCGACGTCCCGCTGCTCGCCGAACGCCGCCTCCGCGGCTTCCTCACCGGCAGCATCGACCTGGTGCTGCGCGCACGGTCCGACGACGGCACACCGCGCTACCTGGTCGCCGACTACAAGACGAACCGGCTCGGCATGAGCGAGGTGCTCACCGTCGACGACTACGGCCCCGACCAGGTGGCCACGGCGATGCGGCACGCGCACTACCCGCTGCAGGCGCTGCTGTACTCCGTGGCCCTGCACCGCTACCTGCGGTGGCGCCAGCCCGGCTACGACCCCGAGACCCACCTCGGCGGTGTGCTCTACCTGTTCCTGCGCGGCATGGCCGGGCCGGCGACACCTGTGGTCGGCGGGGTGCCGCACGGTGTCTTCTCCTGGTCGCCACCGGCGGCGCTGGTGACCGACCTGTCGGACCTGCTGCACGGCCCGGCCGGCCGCGGAGGTGCCGCGTGACCGCCGAGGTGATCGAAGGGGCCGGGCCCGCCGCCCGGCGCGAGCCGGTGTCCCGGGCGCAGGGGCTGCTGGGGGAGTTCAACCGCGCCGGGGTGCTCGGCTACGCCGACGTGCACGTCGCGCAGCGGCTCGGTGCGCTGGCCGACGAACGCGACGAGCAGGTGCTGCTCGCCGCCGCGCTCGCGGTCCGCGCCGTCCGGCAGGGGTCGGTGTGCCTGCCGCTCGCCGAGGTCGCGGGCAGCACCGCCGTCGACGGGCTCTCCGCCGAGGACGTCGCCGCGCTCCCGTGGCCACCCCCGGACGGCTGGTCGTCGGCGCTCGGGCGCAGCGCCTTGGTCGCCCCGGGGCCGGGTGCGCCGTGGGACCGGCCGCTGCGTCTCGTCGACGGCCTGCTCTACCTCGACCGGTACTGGCGCCAGGAGCGGGTCGTCGCCCGGTACGTCGACCGCGCGGTGAGCGCCCCGCCGCCGCAGGTCGACCCGGCCGCGTTGCGGGGGGCGCTGGGGCGGCTCTTCGAAGGACCGGCGCCGGACCTGCAGCGGCTGGCCGCGGTGGTCGCGGCCCACCGGCGGTTCAGCATCGTCGCGGGCGGCCCCGGGACCGGCAAGACCACGACCGTGGCCCGGCTGCTGGCACTCCTGCAGGACCTCGCCGGCGGCGGGCTCCGGGTCGCGCTGGCCGCCCCTACCGGCAAGGCCGCCGCCCGGCTGACCGAGGCGGTCTCCACGGCGTCCGGTGCCCTGCCGGCCGAGGACCGCGAGCGGCTCGGCGTCCTCACCGCACGCACCCTGCACCGCCTGCTCGGCAGCCGGCGGGGAGCCCGGACCAGGTTCTGGCACGACCGCGACAACCGGCTGCCCTACGACGTCGTGGTCGTCGACGAGGCGTCCATGGTGCCGCTGACGATGATGTCCCGGCTGGTGGAGGCCCTGCGGCCGGAGTGCCGGCTGGTGCTCGTCGGGGACCCCGACCAGCTGGCGTCGGTGGAGGCCGGTGCCGTGCTCGGTGACCTCGTGCACCGCGACCCCCCGGCGTCCGCCGTACCTGCCTCCGCGGTGGCCGACGTCGTGCCCGGCGACCTGGCGGGCCTGCCGCGGGAGGAGCGGGACGCGGCGCTGCGCGGGGGAGTGGTGCGGCTGAGCGCCGTGCACCGGTTCTCCGCCGAGATCCAGCAGCTCGCCGAGGCGGTCCGCACCGGGTCGGCCGAGGCGCTCGACGAGGTGCTGGCGCAGGGGCACCCGTCGCTGGAGCTGGTCGACGCCGACCCGGCGGACCGGGGGTTCTCGTGCGCGGCGCTGCGCGACGACGTGCTCTCCTCGGGCCGTGCCGTGGTGTCGGCGGCACGCGCCGGCGACGGTGCCGGAGCGCTCGGCGCGCTCGAGCGGCACCGGGTGCTGTGCGCGCACCGCGAGGGCCCCCACGGGGTGTCCCGGTGGGCCCGGCAGGTCGAGGAGTGGCTCGCCGACGCCATCGACGGCTACGCCCGCGACGGGCTGTGGTACGTCGGACGGCCGCTGCTGGTGACCTCCAACGACTACCAGCTCGGGCTCTTCAACGGCGACACCGGCGTGGTCGTGGCCGCCGGCGGCGAGGCCCGTGCGGCGTTCCGGCGGGACGGTCGGGTGGACCTGCTCGGGCCGAGCCGGCTGTCGGACGTGCAGACCGTGCACGCGATGTCGGTGCACCGCAGCCAGGGCAGCCAGTTCGACCGGGTGACGCTGGTGCTGCCGCCGGAGGGTTCGCCGCTGCTGACCCGCGAGCTCGTCTACACCGCCGTGACCCGCGCCAAGGAGCACGTGCGGATCGTCGGGACGCGGTCCGCGTTGGTGGCGGCGATCCGGCGGCCGATCCAGCGGGCGAGCGGCCTGCGCCGCTGACCCGCGACAGCCGGGACCGGGGCCGGGGCCGGGGTGGGGGCCGGGGCGAGAGTGGGCACGAACTGCAAGAAATCGGCGCGAGATCTGCAGTCTGCGCCCACTCTGGCGCGGCGCAGCTGCCCACGCTGCGGGTGCTGCGTCCCGCCGTCTCGTAACCCGCGGCGCGTCTCGTCGTTGATCGGGCGGAACCTCGTCCCGCCTCACCTCAGGGCGGGACGGTCAACGGAAGAAGGGCCTCACCTTGCGCCTCAAGACCACCGCCGCGGCGATCGTCGTGACCGCGGCTTCGACACTCACCGCCGGCACCCTGCCGGCGCAGGCAGTCATCGACCACCGGTCCGCCGCGGAGTCGAGCAACGACGCGGACGCCACCGAGGACAGCCGCACCGGCAGCCCGCTGGTGCGACCGGACGCGAAGCGGCTCGCCGCCGTGGACGACCTGCTGAGCCGCGCCGGCGGCGGCAGCCGGGTCACCTGGGACGGCCGGTTCGGCACGCCGCGGACCATCTACCCGGCGGCCGGTCAGGCGCTCTCCGCGCCGCACGCCGGTTCGGCCGTCGACGCCGCCCGCGCGTTCGTCGACGCCAACCGCGACGCGTTCGGGCTCGGCTCGGCCGACGTCGCCGCGATGAAGGTGACCCGCGACCACCGGCTCACCGGGATCGACGTGACGGCGGTGAACCTGGCGCAGACGTTCGGCGGGCTCACCGCGGCACGGGGCGGCTCCATGGGCCTCGCGGTCGACGGCCAGGGCCGGGTGCTGTCGGTGACCGCGTCGGTCACGCCGGTGACGTCCGTGACCGGGTCCTACCTGCTCACCCCGGCCCGCGCCCTGGCCAAGGCCGGGTCCGCGCTGGGTCTCGCCGTCGCCCCGACCGCCGTCGGCCGGGTCGCCGGGTTCACGAAGTTCCGGACCGGGTTGGCCGCGGAGTCGTACGTGAAGAAGGCCGTCTTCCCGACCGCCGACGGCGCCCGCGCAGCCTTCCGGGTGCTCCTGGTCGAGAAGCTCGACGAGGCCTGGGACCTGGTGGTCGACGCCCGCTCCGGCGCGGTCCTCTACAAGAAGTCGCTCGTCCAGCGCGAGGCCGAGGGCACCGTCTACGAGAACTACCCGGGAGCCCCGCGGGGCGGCGAGCCGGCGAAGGTGGGCTTCGGCCCGACCGAGGAGTCCCCGAAGGGCTGGGTCGACCCGACCGGGCTCACCGGGCTGGGCGTGACCACGTTCGGCAACAACGCCGACACCTTCAAGAACTGGTCGAACTTCCTCGCCCCGCTCGACCAGGCCAACCGCACCCTCGCCCCCACGGGCCAGTTCCACTTCGGCCTGCCCGACGCCTGGGCGATCTCGGAGTGCCAGGCGCTGCCGCCGTCGTACGCCGAGGACTCCGACGCCGCGTCGACGAACCTCTTCTACCACCACAACCGGATCCACGACGAGCTCTACTCCTACGGCTTCACCGAGAGCGCCGGCAACTTCCAGCTCGACGGCGGCGACCCGATCATGGGGCTGGTCCAGGCGGGCGCGGCCACGGGCGGCGAGCCGCTCTACACCGGCCGGGACAACGCCTACATGCTCACGCTGCCCGACGGGATCCCGCCGTGGAGCGGCATGTTCCTGTGGGAGCCGATCGAGGACTCCTTCGAGGGACCCTGCCGCGACGGCGACTTCGACGCCGGGGTGATCGAGCACGAGTACGTCCACGGCCTGTCCAACCGCTACGTCGGCACCGAGGACGGTGCCCTCGGCGGCCACCAGTCCGGGTCGATGGGGGAGGGCTGGGGCGACTGGTACGCCCTCAACCACCTCCACCGTGAGGGCCTGCAGGACGACTCGGTCGTCGGCAGCTACGTCACCGGGAACACCGAGCGCGGCATCCGCAACTGGGCCTACGACGACACCGAGGCCGGCTTCGGCGACATCGGCTACGACCTCGGCGGCCCGGAGGTGCACTCCGACGGCGAGATCTGGACCGCGACGCTGTGGGACCTGCGGCAGGGCCTCGTCGACCTCCTCGGCGAGCAGGAGGCCGCGCAGGTCGCGTCCTTCATCGTGACCGACGCGATGCCGCTGGCGCCGAACGACCCGAGCATGCTGGACATGCGCGACGCGATCATGAAGGGGCTCGACATCCGCTACCACCGTCGTGCGGACTTCGACGTACTCCAGGACACCGTGTACGGCGCGTTCGCCCGTCGCGGGATGGGCACGCTCGCGTCGAACCAGGTCAGCGAGGCCGACCCGACCGGTGCCAACGACATCGACCCGGTCCCGTCGTACGTGCACCAGAACCCCGCACGCAACGGCACGATCAGCGGCCGGGTGGTCAACGCCACGACCGGCGACCCGGTGGCCGACGCGCGCGTCATGCTCGGCACGCTCGAGGCCGGTGTGACGCCGGTGGCCAGGACCGGCCGCGACGGCCGGTTCACGGTCGACGCCGTGGCGGGCAGCTACCCGGTCACCGTCCAGGCCCGCGGCTTCGGTGCCCGGACCCTGCCGCCGATCACGCTCGACGAGCGGCAGACCGTGGCGAAGCAGCTCGGTCTGGCGCCGAACCTGACCTCTGCGGCCAACGGCGCGAAGGTGGTCTCCTCCAGCACCGACGGTGCCGAGGCGCTCCTCGACGACACCGAGCTGACCCGCTGGAAGACCGACGTGAAGTCGGGCAACGCGGTGATCGAGCTGGCGCGGCCCAGCACCATCTCGGCGGTGCAGGTCAGCGCGTTCACGACCTCCCGGTTCGAGGCGGTGAGATCCTTCACGCTGCAGACCTCGACGGACGGGGTGAGCTGGAGGACGCAGCCGATCGGCGAGGACGCGTTCGACTACCAGGTGCCTCGGCCGACCGTGGGGGACGTGCACCACCGGATGTTCACCCTTCCGAAGCCGGTGCGCGCGTCGTACGTGCGGCTGTGGGCCGACGAGGCCCTGGGCGAGACGAAGACCACCGCCCAGCTCGGTGACCTCCAGGTGTTCAGCAGGACCGGTGTGGCCGTCGAGCCGCTGCCGGCGGAGCCGCTGGACGAGCCGGTGACCGAGACGTTCACCATCGCCGGCAGCAACCCCGGAGGTGACCTCGTCGGCGGCGGTGTCGTGGGCAACGAGCTCGCGGCGACCTGCACGATGCCGCCGGCCAGCCAGGGAACCGACGGCTGGGTCAGCGAGCTGCCGGAGTCCTTCGGCGACGGCGCCCACAAGGTCACCGCGGTCGGGTCCGGGGCGCTCTACGACCTGGACCTGTACTTCTTCGACGCCGACTGTGCGTTGGTCGGCAGCGCCGCCTCCGGCGCCGTCGACGAGTCCGGTGCACTGCCGAGCGGCACCCGGTACGTGCTCACCGGCAACTGGCTCGGTGCGGACGTCGAGGTCACGCTCACGGCCGAGGACACGCAGTAGGCGACCGGACAGGCGGTCCACGGCGGCCCGGCGTTCCGTCGCGGAGCTTCTCCGTGACGGGCGCCGGGCCGCCGGTGTCGTCCACAGCGAGGCCGCTGTGGTGCGGCAACTGTCGGTGCCCGGCGAGATGCTGCGGTCAGTCGACAGAGAAGAGGACCGCATGTCACACGACCTCGCCACCTTCCGCAACGGGGACGTCTCCTTCTACTCCGCCCGCAAGCCGGCCTGGCACCGGCTCGGCACCGTCGCCCGCGAGGCGCTCAACGCCAAGGAGGCGCTGAAGGCCGCACACCTCGACGGGTGGGATATCCGCAAGCAGCCGCTGACCACGGTCGACCCGCAGGGGCGCCGGTTCACCGTCCCGGACAGGTACGCGACCGTGCGCCACAACCCCGACCCGGACGGTCCGGCCTACGACACGCTCGGCATCGTCGGCAAGGACTACCACGTGCTCCAGAACGAGGATGCCTTCGAGTTCCTCACCGGTCTGGTCGACGACGGGGAGGCCACCTTCGAGACGGCCGGGGCGCTCAGGGGCGGTGCCCGGGTGTTCGTCACGATGCGGCTGCCTCGCCAGGTGCGCATCGCCGGGGACGACCGGCTCGACCTGTACGTCGCCGTGGCGACCGGCCATGACGGGGAGTTCGCCTTCCACGCGTTCCCCACGCCGGTCCGCATCGTCTGCCAGAACACCCTGTCCCTCGCCTTGCGCGGGGCACGCAGCTCCTACGTCGTGCGCCACGACCGGGGTGCCGCGCCGAAGCTGGCCGAGGCCCGCTCGATCCTGAAGGTGACCTTCGACGACGGCGACGCGGTCGGCCGCGCGGCGCGGGAGATGCTGTCCACGCCGGTGTCCGAGCCCGACTTCATGGCCCTGGTCGAGAAGCACGTCGTCACCGACCCGGAGAAGGTGACCCGCAGGAGCACGCTGGACGTGCGCGGCCAACGGGAGGACCTGCGCCACCTCGCGTTCCGGTCCCCGACGCAGGAGGTCGGCCGGGGGACCGCCTGGGGCGCCTTCAACGCGCTCTCGGAGTGGTCGGAGTGGGTCCGGCCGGCCAGGCCGGTGGCACCTGGCGCCGCCGAGTCGGTGCTGATGGGGAGCGCGGCCGCCGTGCGCCAGAGGGCCTGGGACCTGCTCGCTCCGGCATGGGCGGCGCGGCCCGTGCGGAGGTAGGTGACCGCGTCGGGGGACAGCGCGGCGACCCGAACCGTTTCGGACGCGGGCGTCCTGGAAACGATGCCCGCATGAGACGACGCAGCAGGGAAGCCGAGATGATCGCCGGCGCGGCCACCGCACTGGTCGTCGGGTCCGCGGCGGTGGTCGTCTACGTGACGCTGCACCAGGTGGCCGCGGCTGCGCGTTCGGGGATGCTCGACAGGGCCTTCCAGATGGGTGCGGCCGCGTTGCTGGCCGCCGTGGTCGGTGTCCTGGCCCCGGCGATGTTCTCGCGCTGGCGCAACGTCACCGAGCGCCCCGACCGGCGCACCCGCCGGCGTCACGTTCCCACGGTCGTCGAGATCGTGGCCGTCGGCGCGGTGGTGGCCGGTCTGGTGGTCGCCGCCTGGCCCGTGGTGGTGCTCGCCTACCGCGGTGTCCTCTCGGCGCTCTCCTCGCTCGAGCTGGCCTGGGCCGTCGGGTACGGCGTCGCGGGGATCGCGTTCCTCTGGCTGGTGGTCTGGAGCCTGACGAGGTACGTCCCCTGGCAGAGGCGCTGGCTCCAGGAGCGCCGCGACCGGCTGCAGCGAGCGGGCCGGACGGCCTGACGGCCGCGTCGCACGGCAGGGGGAGTGTCCCCGGACGGTCCCGGCGGCGTCGTGCGGCACAGCACCAAGCAGGCCCGGCCCGCGGTACGGCTGCCCACCGCCCGGGCCGCCGGCGTCGCCGCGCTCGAGATCGTCGTCGACAGCCAGGAGCGCTACGGGTACACGTTCAAGGACCAGCAGGCGACCACCCGCCGGGCACGGCTGCCGGCAGGCGACTACGGCGTGTTCCTCTCCGACGGCCTGGCCGAGTGCCAGCTGCGCTGGCCGGGCGTGAGGCCTACCGCGCGGCGCGGTTCGCGGACGGCGGGTAGCCGAACCTCTCACTCCGCGCCGTGCACCAGCCACACCGCGCCGTACGGCGGAAGCTGGACCGCGTCGTCCCACAGGTCCGGCCGCTGCCCGGAGAGACGGTCCACGACCGTCGCCGGGTCCAGCCCCAGCGACCACAGCACCTCGAACGGCACGTGCCGCGGCTCCGGGGAGACGTTGTAGGCGCCCAGCATCGGCCCGAGGTGGTGCCGGCGGGAGACGAGGAACACCGAGGGGTCCCGCGGGTCGAGCACCTCCGCCGGCACTGCGGCGTGCAGGTGCGGCAGGGTGGCCCGGGCCCGGACCAGGGCGCCGAGGCCCTCCCGGACCCGGCGAGAGGAGGCCGGCGCCGGCCACGGCATGCGTGGCCGGTGCACCCACCGGTTGTCCGCCGCGTGCTCGGGCACCGCGGCCCATTCGTGGTCGTTGAGCAGGCCGAGCTCGTCGCCCATCCAGATCACCGGCAGGCCACCGAAACCGAGGACGATCGCGTGCACGAGCAGGATCCGCCGCAGCGCGTGCTGGTCGCCGGACTGCAGCCCGGCGAGCGACGCCAGGGACCCGGAGATGCGCCGGTCACCGGTCGCCTCGTTCTCCTGGAAGACCAGCCCGCGGGCCCACGACCCGGGGAAGCGGCCGGCGTAGAAGTCGCTGAGGAACCGCCGGTGTGTGTGCCCGTCGAGGCCGACCGCGGCGGCGTCCTCGTCGGAGACCGCCCAGCCGATGTCGTCGTGGCACCGGGCGTAGGTGACCCACGCGGTGGTCGGTGGCGGAGGCGGCAGCTGCTGCAGGGCGTGGGAGCCGAGCACCGCGTCCTGGGTGGCGAGCATCGACCAGATCTGCACCATCAGGCTGTTGTGGTACGCGAGGTCGCTGACCTTGCCGTAGTGCTCACCCCGGCCCAGGTAGGCCAGCAGGTCCTGCGGCCCGACGATCGCCTCGGCCTTGAACGCGACCGCGGGGCAGGCGATCCGGGTCACCGCCCGCAGCACCTGGGTGAGCGCGTGCACCTCCGGCTGGTTCTGGCAGTCGGTGCCCATGCGCTTCCAGATGAAGGCGATCGCGTCCAGCCGCAGCACCTCCACGCCCTGGTTGGCGAGGTACAAGATGATGTCGGCGTACTCGCACAGCACGTCGGGGTTCGCCCAGCTGACGTCCCACTGGTAGGCGTTGAACGTGGTCCACACCCAGCCGCCGAGGTCGTCGTCGTAGGTGAAGCTGCCGGGTGCGAAGTCGGGGAACACCTCCGGCAGGGTCTGCTCGTAGGCGTCGGGCAGCTCCCGGTCGGCGAAGACGAGGAAGTAGTCGCGGTAGCGCTGCTCGCCCGCGCGGGCGCGGCGGGCCCACTCGTGCTCGCGGGCGACGTGGTTGAGCACCAGGTCCAGGCACAGGCTGATCCCGTGCTCACGCAGCCGCGTGGTGAGCCGGCGCAGGTCCGCCATCGTGCCCAGGTCCTCGCGCACCGTGCGGTAGTCGCGCACCGCGTACCCGCCGTCGTTGGGAGCCGGCCGGGGGTCCAGCAGCGGCATCAGGTGTAGGTACCCGACCCCCAGCTCCTCGAGGTGGTCGACGTGCTCGCCCACGCCGGCCAGGTCGTCGGCGAACCGGTCCGCGTAGGCCGCGTAGCCGATGATGTCGGGGCGCTGGAACCAGTCCGGTGCCAGCGACCGGTCCAGGTCCAGCCGGTGCAGCTCGTCGTCCCGCTCGGCGAAGGCCCCTGCGGCCAGGGCCACGAGCCGTCGTACGACGTCGCCAGGATCGTCGTACAACCCGTCGAGGCCGGCGACGAGGTCGGGCAGCCACCGCTCGAGCCGCGCCTCGAAGACCTCACGGCGCAGCGCGGGCAGGCCCTCGAGCGGGCCGAGGTCGAGGCTCGGCGGCGGGACGTGGGCGGCAGACGGGGACGGCGTCATGGGGACAGTCTGCCCGGAGCCGGACGGCGGGACCGTCGGTGCGGGTCGGTAGCGTCGTCGGCATCCGGGAGGTGGTCGGCGTGCGGCTGGGCAAGGCGGGCGGGGTGCTGCTCACCGTCGTGGCGGTGCTCGGCGCCGCGGTGCTGGTCTACCTGGCCGGGCCGGACGACCCTGCGCCGGCCGGCTCCCCGGCGCCCGTGGCCGGGGTGCCCGGTACGGCGGAGCCGGCCAGCGTGCGCTCCCACGTCGACGGCGACACGGTCCACCTGACCGGACGGCGAGGGTCGGCGCTGCTGCCCGAGGAGGACACCACGGTCCGGCTGCTGGAGGTGGACACTCCCGAGCTCGCGCGGGAGGGCCGTCCGGCCGAGTGCTACGCCGAGGAGGCGAGCGAGGCGCTGTCGGACCTGCTGCCGGTCGGTGGGGCCGTCTGGGTCGACCGCGACGAGGAGCTGCGCGACCAGTACGGCCGGACGCTGCTCTACGTCTGGACGGCCGACGGGGACCTCGTCAACCTTCGGCTGGTGCGACAGGGCTACGGAAGGGCGGTGCTGTTCGAGCCCAACGACGCGCACATCGAGAGGATGCGGCGGGCGGAGGCCGAGGCGCGGGCGGCCGGCCGCGGCCTGTGGGGCGCCTGTTCCCGGTAGGACCGCGACCCCCGGCCCGGGTCCGGGGGCCGCGGTGTCCCGGGCGTGGTGCCGCCGTCAGAGAGCGGTGTCGTAGCGCTGCAGTGCTGCGCGCAGCCGCTCGTCGTCGCGCTGGTCGGAGGGAAGCAGTACCTCGGCCACCACGTCGGTGATCTCGGCGAGCCGCTTGTTCAGCTGCCGGCTCTCCTGCAGCTCCTGCTCGACGAGGTCGAGCCGGCGGCGCAGCGCCTGCACCTCCTTGCGCAGCTTCTGCACGTGCGGTCCGGGTCCCGGCCGGCCCGCGCCGCGGCTGCCCGACTGGTTCGACCCGGCCTCGCCCTGCCGGGCGGCGGACCGCTTCCTGCGTCCGAGCTTGATCATCTGTCCTCCATCTTCGCGACGATCCGACACACGCGCGGGTCCTCGTCCTTGTGCACGGCCAGGCCGTACCGGTTCTCGCAGTGCTCGACGGCGAACCCGTAGCGCTGGAGCTCCTCGGCGACCACGTCCGGCTGCACGAACTCGCGGAAGTGCTCCCCGAACTCGTGCCGGGTCGCCTCGGTGCGGAACTCCAGGTACAGCCGGCCGCGCGTTCCGCGCAGCACCATCCGGCTGAACCTCCACAGGTTCCGTCGGCCCTCCTCGTCGAGGGCGTGCACCAGGAATCTCGCGTAGACGGCGTCCGTCGGCCGGTCCTGCGCGAGCAGCGCGCCGGTGGTCAGCGACTGACGCAGGTCGTACAGGTTGAAGCGGCGCAGGGACAGCGGCACGTCCTCGTCCCGGGCACGCCCCGCGGCGTAGGCCAAGCCGGCGCTGGAGTAGTCGCAGCCGAGCACGTCCATCCCCTGGCCGGCCAGCCACACCGAGTCGCGGCCGGTGCCGCAGCCCACGTCGACCAGGCAGTCGGGCCGCGGGTCCAGCCCGGCGACCCAGCGCGCGAACGACGACGGCTCGGTGGGGACCGCGTCGGCCCGGGTCTTGTAGAAGCCCTGCCAGTACGCGATGTTCTTGCGCTCGCCTCGGAACAGCCCGCTCATCCGCCGCCGCAGCCAGCGTGGCGGCTCGTACTTGAAGGCCGGGTCGGGGGTGCGCCAGCCCGGCCCGTACGTCGTCTCGAGCAGGGCCTCGGGTCCGGCCGGCCCGGGCAGCTCGCGGCCCTCGAGGGTGACCGGCCGGGTCGGCAGCAGCGCCTCCCTGGGTAGGTCGCCGGCCACGGTCGGGAGCAGGTGCAGGACCCCGTCGAGGTGGAAGGCACTGAACACGTCGATGCCGACCTGGGTTCCGTCGGGCATGGTGGTGAGCAGCTTGAAGTCGGCCCCGGACATCCGAAGGGTCGACCAGCCGGCCTGCGCGAAGGCTCGTTCGACCTCGAACGACTCGAGCATGACGTCGAAGGGGTGGGACCCCCGGGAGAGCAACGCGATGTCGGCGTCGTTGTCGTGGCCGATCAGCCGGCCGTCGCGGACCGCTCCGAGCAGGTTCCCGTAGGCCAGGAAGGCGTCGTGCCCGCGCCCGGCGAGGAACGCGAGCGCCTGCGCCGTCGCGTCCACCAGCCGGACCCGGCTCTCCTCGTCGGCGTCGGCGAACATCGCGGGAGACAGGTGCCCGGCCTTGTCCACGGTGAGGGGCCGGCCGTGCCGGTCGGCCACCTCGACCCGACCCTCTCCGGAGCCCAGCACCACCGTGGACTCGTGCACGACCGTGCCCGAGCCGACGTCGCGCAGCACCACGTCGGCCCGGCCCTGCAGGTGCGGCACCAGCAGCTCCGGCCACGGCACGAGCCACTCCTGGTCGGCACGGCGGCCGTCCCGCGGCGGCACGAAGGCCCACACGCGGCGCCCGTCCAGCTCCAGGTCGAGGGCGTCGCGGAGCTCGAGCGGCACGTGCACGCCCCCGTCGTCGATCCAGGTCACGCCGCGGAAGGTAACCCGCCGACCGCCGAACATGCGGTGAACACGCCGTGGAGGGCACCCGCCCGGTCGACAGGCGGCGTGGGGACACCGGGCCCGGCGAGCCCGCGCGGGTAGCCTCGGCGGAGGTCGTGGCACCGACCGTTCGGCGAGGAGAAGGAGCTGGGAGCCGTCGTGACGCAGAGGCCGGCGTGGGGGAGGTACCGGTGACGCCGCGGCCGCGGCCGCGTGCGCTGGCGGTGTCACTGTGCTGTACGGCGCTGCTGGCCGCGTGCGCCGAGGGGGAGGCGCCGGCGGGTGGCCTCCCGTCCGCCACGACGTCGGCCACCACGGCGTCCGCCGTCCCGTCGTACACCCCGAGCGGAGGAGGCAGCGTGTCCCCGGAGCTGGAGCCGGTCGTCGAGGCGGCCGTGGCGGACCTGGAGTCCCGACCGGTCACCGGGAGCGGCCCGGTGACCGTGGTGCTGGCGCGCCGGGAGACCTTCCCCGACGGCGCGCTGGGCTGCCCGGAGCCGGGGAAGATGTACACCCAGGCGCTGGTGGAGGGCTACCGGGTCGTGCTGGCGCGCGGTGACCGCGCCTGGCTCTACACCGCCGGCCAGGACGGCGTGCCGGGCCTCTGCGCGTCGGGGGAGAAGGACGGCGGCCGCGACTTCGTGCCGCCGCCGGGTAAGCGGGACTGAGCGAGCGGGCGGGGTCGCAGCCGGGCCTGTCCGGCACGGCGAAGGGGCGCCCGGTGTCCCGGACGCCCCTCCTGACCTGCTGGGTGGCTGCTAGTCGGTGACCCTGACCCGGGTCACGGCCAGCGAGCCGTCGGCGTCCCGGTGGTCCAGCAGGCCGTACGACGTGGACCCGGTGGGTGCGCCGTCCCAGGCGAAGTCCACCGTGCCGGTCTGGCCGAGGGTCGCCGAGGCCGGTGCGTCCGTGACCTGCAGCGGCGCGTCGGACTCCGCGCCCACCGCCCAGCTGTGGAAGGAGAAGTCCGCGGGCGTCGCCCCGACGGCCCAGCCGTGCACGTACAGCTCGTACTCGCCGGGGGCGGGGTCGACCAGCTCGATGAGCTCGTCGCTGCCCCCGTTCGTGGACGCGGCGACCAGGGAGCCGTCCGGGCCGAGGAGGAAGATGTCGAGGTCGGTGCCTTCTCCGGACACCTCACTCGATGCCATCTCGAACCGGTAGAGCTTCACCCCGGTCAGGTCGAGCTGGTACGCCTGCGCGCCGTTCCCGACGTCGGCCGGGTCGAAGGTCTGGTCCGGGTCCTGGGCGACGGTCCCGGTGGTCAGCTCCTCGGCGGCCAGGCCGGCCGGCTCGACGGTGTAGTCGCCGGTGTAGCCGAAGGCCACGTCGACCTGCCCGGTGCCCGAGGTGCCGCTGACGTCGACCTGGTCGGGCACACCGATCGCGTCGCCGCGCACCGCGATCGGGCTGCGCGCGGCGTAGCCTTTCCCGGCCCAGGTGATCGAGCCGAACGCCCACTGGCCGACCGGGCTGCTCTCGTTGGACACGGTGAGCGTGAACGACCGGGTCCGGCCCGGGCCGATCACCAGCCGCCTCGGCTCCACGGAGAGCGAGAAGCCCGGCGGTGCCTGCAGGCTCGGCCGGACGATGAGCGCGGCCTTGCTGACGTTGGTGAGCGAGCGGGTGATCTCGGAGGTCCCGACCACCGACGCGTCACCGATCGACGGGAGGTTCAGCTGCGCCGCGTCGGGGGAGAACCCGTCTGCTGCCAGGGCCTCGCAGGTCGCCGTGCCGACGACGCCCGAGGTGGCGCCGCACAGGAAGCCGAGGTAGTCGCTCCAGCCGGCCTCGTAGACGAGGCCCGGGTCGAAGATCGAGCCACGATCGCTCGGGGCGCCCGGGTCGACGTGGCCGGCGCCCATGTCGAACGGGTCGGCGGCGGTCGTGCCGTCCTCCTTGGTGACGTCCTGACGGGCCGTGGTCATCAGCGCCGACTTCGCCGCGGCCGCGGACCAGTCCGGGTGTGCCTGGTCGATGAGCGCGAACAGGCCGGCCACGTGCGGACTCGACATGGAGGTGCCCGAGATCGACTGGAACAGCTGCCCGGGTCGTCCCGAGCCGGGAGTCGGCGTGTTGCCGGCGAGAATGTTCACGCCGGGCGCGGTCACGTCCGGCCGGATGACGTCCGCCACTCCCGGAGAGCCCACCGGCCCCCGCGAGGAGAAGTCCGCCATGACCGAGCCCTGGGTCGCCGTCGCGGTGCCCTGGCTGAGGGACGCGGTGGCGGTGGTCGGGTCCTCGGTGCCGGGCCTGCCCTTGCCGCCGCCCTTGCCGCCGCCCTTGCCGGGGCCGGAGGGGCCGCCGGAGGAGGAGGCCGAGGCGATGTACTCACGGATGGCCATGCCGTCGGAGTAGCTGATGTGCACGCTCGGCAGGAAGTGGTTGTCGGTCACCAGCGCCTGCGCGTCGTTCTCGTTGAACAGGATCATCCCGGAACCGCCCTGCTCGTGGACGGCCCTGCTCTTGTCCACGCGGGCGATCACGCCCCGGGCGCAGAGCACGACCTCCCCTGCCAGCGCCGGATCGAAGGCCACGTCCGGCTCACACAGCTCGTTGCCGCGGTCGGCGGCGTCGACGAGCGGGGTCTGCTCGGGGAGTGCCTCGGTGAGGGAGGCACCGGTGTAGGTGGAGCCGTCCCCGAGGGTCGCGGTGGCCTCGAAGGTGCGGGTGTGGGTGCTCGCCCCGACCGCGGTCAGCCAGGGGGCCGCCGCCGGGCTGCCGACGGTGCTCGCCGCCGGACCGGCGTTGCCGTTCGAGGTGGCCACGTGCACCCCGGCGTCGGCCGCGTAGAGGAACGCGATGTCGTCGGGGCCGTCGAGGGAGGGCGTGCTCGAGCCGATCGAGTAGTTGATCACGTCGACGCCGTCGGCGACCGCCTGGTCGATGGCGTCGGCGAGGTCGGAGCCGAAGCCGCCGAGCTCCCCGAGCGCGCTGTAGGCGATGACCGAGGCCCGCGGGGCGATGCCCGACACCGTGCCACGGTCGATCCCGAAGATCTCCGCGTCCACGTCCGCGTTGCCGGCGGCGGTGGAGGCGGTGTGCGTGCCGTGCCCGTCGTAGTCGCGCGCGCTGTCGTACACCTCCGGGCCGATGACCTCCTTGTAGGTGGTGCGCATGTCCCGGGCGCCGACCAGCTTGTCCTGGCACTCGAACGGCGTGTCGTCGGGGTTGTGCGCGGTGTCGCCGAAGTCGCACGGGACGTCGGCCGCCGCCCCGGTCGGGGCCGGCAGGTCGCCGGGGTCGGCGAAGGAGGGGTGCTCGGGCCAGATGCCGGTATCGATGATTCCGACGACCACGCCCTCGCCGGTCAGTCCGGTGTCCCAGGCCTCGCCCGGGCCGTTCAGCCCGAGGAACTCCCCGGAGGTGTCGGTCTGCTTCTGCAGCAGCTCGTCCTCCTGGACGGATAGGACGCCTTTCTGCAGGCGGAGCCGCTCGGCCTCGGACGCGGTCATGATCGCGGAGAAGCCGTTGGCGGCATAGGTGAACTCGTTCAGCGGCTCGCTCGAGACCTTGGCCTTGGCCAGCGCGTCGGCGTGGCTGCCTTCGAGGTGGCCGACGTACTTGCGGACCTCGGCAGCCCGCGGGTTGATCTTCTTGCCCGGCCCCGGCTTGGTGGGCCGGTAACCCGGCTTACCGCCCTCGTAGGCGACGGCCGGCAGGTCGCTCATCAGCACGACGTAGGACTTCTCGACCTCCGCCGGTGCGGCCACGACCGTCGGGGGCGCCGCGATCATCGCGGCGACCACGCCCGTCGAAGCCGCAGCGGCGAGCACTCTGGTTCGCATGTGGACTCCCTCTTCCGTGACATGGATGCAGGGGAGGTCCACGATGCGGACGTCGCCCGACAGGGGCACGCTATGGCCGCTGCGAGGGAGCGCCAGGCTCAGGAATGTGCAACTGCAGGAAGATGAGGACGACCGGTGCCCCTTTTGCCCGACGGAGTCTGCGTTTCCGGGGGACAGGGCTAGGCCGTGCAGTGTCCCCCGGAAGGTGTGCAGTCGCGCACTAGGCGAGCTTGCGCCAGGAATCGGCGATCCGTCGGTAGCTCTCGATCCGCCGAGCGCGGTCCAGGCTGGGCGTGACCACCACGATCTCGTCCACCTCGGCCTGCTCCCTCATCTCCGCGAGACGGTGCACGACGTCCGCCGGGTCGCCGGTCGCCATCCGCGGGTCGCGGTCCTGCCGCCGGGAGCGGAACTCCTCGGAGCGGGCGTGCTCCCGGACCTCCTCGGGCCGCAGCGGCTCACGGACGTTGCGCGCGAGGTTCCGCATGGTCAGCGCCCAGCCGGCCTCGAACTCGTACACCGACTCCTCGTCCTCGCTCGCGAAGGCGAGCACCGACATCGCCGACCACGGCCGGTCTCCTTCCCGGCGCGGGCGGAAGTCCCGGCGGTAGTCGCGCAGCACGTCGAAGGCGAGCTCGGGGCTCTGGTGGTGGGCGAAGACCGCGTTGAGGCCGTTGACCGCGGCGAACCGGGGCCCGTAGTGACTCGAGCCGAGCAGGAAGATCTCCGGCACCTCGTCGACGACCGGGGCCGCGACCAGCTGGCGGTAGGGGTGGTCGTCGGGGAACTCCTGGCCGTCGCCGAGGAAGGCGAGCAGCTCGGCGACCTGGCCGGGGAAGTCCGCGCTGACGTCGGTCTGCAGGCCACGGCGCAGCACGTGGGCGGTGAGCGGGTCGGTGCCCGGCGCGCGGCCGAGGCCGAGGTCGATCCGGCCGGGGTACATCGCCATCAGCGTGCGGAACGTCTCGGCGACCTTGAACGGGGCGTGGTTGGGGAGCATGATCCCGGCGGCGCCGATCCGGATCGAGGAGGTCCTGGCACCGAGGTGGCTGATCAGGATCTCCGGTGCGCTGCACGCCAGGCTGCGCATGTTGTGGTGCTCGGAGACCCAGTAGCGGCGGTAGCCGGCCTCCTCCACGGCGCGGGCGATGTCGGCGGCGCCGGCGACGGACTCGTGCGGCGGCTCGCCGAACTCGATCCCGACGAAGTCCAGGACGGCCAGGGGCAGGGTGTCGGTGGGGTGGCTCATAGCCCCACCCAGGTTAGTTGACGGTTGAAACGAGCCGGTCACGCCTGCCGAGCCACCAGGCGGCGAGGAGACCGCCCAGCGCGCCGAACAGGTGGCCCTGCCAGGACACGCCCGGTGTGCCGGGGAGCACGCCGAGCAGGAGTCCGCCGTACAGGAAGAGCAGGAGGACGCCGACCAGGACCTGGCGGGGCGAGCGGGAGAAGAAGCCGCGCACGAGGAGGAAGACCAGCCAGCCGAAGGCCAGCACGGACGCCCCGAGGTGCAGGGTGTTGTCCCCGCCGGTGAGCCACACCCCCAGCCCGCCGACGACCCAGACCACCGCGGTGACCACCAGCCAGCGGGCAACCCCGGCGAGCAGGATCAGGAAGCCGAACACCAGCAGTGGCACGGTGTTGGCGGCCAGGTGTGCCCAGCTGCCGTGCAGCAGCGGCGCCCACAGGATCCCGTCGAGGCCTTCGGGCTCGCGCGGCTCCACCCCGGCGAGGTCGAGGCGGCCGCCGAGGAGGACGTCGACGAGCTCGATGGCGTACAGCAGCGCCACGAACGCTGCGATCACCTGGGCGGCGAGGCTCACGCGCGAGCGCGCGCCGAGCTGGTCGCTGCGAGGTGTCGTCATGCCTCGACCGTATCCGGCGGGGTGAAGCCGAGGGGCCGCGCGGAGCGGCGGTGCTCAGCCGGTGACCGCGGCGGCCATCCGGCGCACCGCTTCGGCGAGGAGCTCCGGCGACGTGGCGAAGTTGAGGCGGACGAAACCCTCGCCGCCGGTGCCGAAGTCCGACCCGCGCTGCAGTGCGACCCGTCCCTTCTTCAGGAAGGTCCGGCCCGGGTCGTCCAGGCCGAGGCGCCGGCAGTCCAGCCACGCCAGGTAGGTGCCGTCCGGGACCCGGTACCCGACGTCGGGCAGGTGCTCGGCGACCAGCTCCTGAACCAGTCGGCGGTTCTCCTCGAGGCCCGCGAGCAGCCCGTCGAGCCACGCCCCGCCCTCGCGCAGCGCCGCGACGTGCGAGGTCACCCCGAGGTGGGTCGCGCCGTGGGCCACCTCCTCCGGCATCCGCTCCAGGTCCTCGGCGGCGTCCTCGCCCGCGACCGCGAGTGCGGCCTTGGCGCCGGGCAGGTTCCAGGCCTTCGACGCCGAGAGCAGGGCGAAGGCGTCCCCGGTGCCCGGCATGGACAGGTACGGCGTGTGCTCGGCGCCGGCGGGGACGATCGGCGCGTGGATCTCGTCGGCGACCACCCGGACGCCGTGCTCGCGGGCGAGGCGGGCGACCTCGGCGAGCTCCTCGCGGGTGTGCACGGCGCCGGTGGGGTTGTGCGGGCTGCACAGCAGGTACGACGGCCGCCGGCCCGTCGTGGCGAGGGCCGCGAACGTCCGCTCCAGCCCGGGGAGGTCGATCCGGCCCTCCTCGGTCAGCGGCGACTCGACGACCTGCCGGCCGTCGTGGGAGACGAAGGCGTAGAACGGCGGGTAGACGGGGGAGTTCACCACGACCGGGTCCCCGGGCGCGGACACCAGCCGGAGCACCTCCACCACGCCGCGCATGACGTCGGGGACGATCCGGGTGTGCTCCACGTCGACGTCCCAGCCCCAGCGCGCGGCCGCGAAGTCGCGCAGCGCGGGCGCGTAGGTGCCGGGGGAGGAGTAGCCGGTGTCGCCGCGCTCGGCGGCCTCCACGAGCGCCCGCCGGACGGGGTCCGCCAGGGGCACGTCCATCTCGGCCACCCACAGCGGCAGGACGTCGTCGGGGTAGGCGGTCCACTTGATGCTGGTGCGCCGGCGGAGCTGGTCGAGGGTGAGCTGGCGGAGCGGGTTCACAGGCGCCCTCCGTTCGGGGTGGTCGGGTGCGCAGACGGCCGGTCCGGCGGCCGCCGCACAGCGGTCTGATCAGGCAGTATCCAGGGCGGGGGCGGCCAACTCGGAATTACCGGGCGCAGGTGACACCATGGCGCCATGACTGTGCATGACTTGGACCTCGCCCCCGGTGCCGCGAACGCCGAGCACATCGAGATGACCGAGCGCTGGGCCGCGCACAACTACCATCCGCTGCCGGTGGTGGTCAGCGAGGCCGAGGGTGCCTGGGTCACCGACGTCGACGGCAACCGGTACCTCGACTGCCTGGCCGGCTACTCCGCGCTGAACTTCGGCCACGGCCACCCGCGGCTCCGCGCGGCCGCCCACGCACAGGTCGACCGGCTCACGCTCACCAGCCGGGCCTTCTACAACGACCAGCTCGGCCCGTTCGCCCGCGACCTCGCCGCGCTCACCGGCAAGGAGGCGATCCTGCCGATGAACTCCGGCGCCGAGGCCGTCGAGACCGCGGTCAAGGTCAGCCGCCGCTGGGGCTACGAGGTCAAGGGCGTGCACGAGAACGCCGCCACGATCATCGTGATGGAGGGCAACTTCCACGGGCGCACGACGACGATCGTGAGCTTCTCCACCGACGCGGAGGCCCGCAAGGACTACGCCCCCTTCACGCCCGGCTTCAAGGTCATCCCGTACGGCGACGCCGACGCGCTGCGCGCGGCCGTCGACGAGACCACGGTCGCGGTGCTCCTCGAGCCGATCCAGGGCGAGGGCGGCGTGGTCATCCCGCCGGACGGCTACCTGCGTGAGGTGCGCGCGGTCTGCGACGAGGCCCAGGTCCTCATGGTCGCCGACGAGATCCAGTCCGGCCTGGCCCGCACCGGCAAGACCTTCGCCTGCGACCACGAGGAGGTCGTGCCCGACATCTACATCCTCGGCAAGGCGCTCGGCGGCGGGCTGTACCCGGTCTCGGCGATCGCCGCGGACCACGTGGTCATGGACGTCATCACCCCCGGCTCGCACGGCTCCACCTTCGGCGGCAACCCGCTTGCCGCGGCGATCGGCCGCGAGGTCGTCGCCCTCCTGCAGACCGGCGAGTTCCAGGAGCGCGCCGAGAAGCTCGGCGCCGTCCTGGCCCAGGGCCTGGAGTCGCTGGTCGGTCACGGCGTCGACGAGGTCCGCGTCCGGGGACTGTGGGCCGGTGTCGACGTCGACCCGACGCTGATGTCCGGACGCCAGCTGTGCGAGGCGCTGATGCGGCGTGGCGTGCTGGCCAAGGACACCCACGGCTCGACGATCCGGCTCGCACCGCCGCTGGTGGCCACCGAGGAGGACATCGCCGTGCTCGTGGACGCGATCCGGGACTCCCTCACCGAGGCCGCGTCCGCCTGACGCACCCCGCAGACCCGCCGGGCCACTCCCAGGAGTCGACAGGTGACCTGGCTGCGCGACCGCTGGGCTCGGCTCAGACCGTGGACGGGGTGACCGCGCCGCCGAGACGGCCGGTGCCGCGCAGGGCGGGAGCGTCCGGTGCGGGCAAGGTCTCGAAGAAGTCGTGCCAGCGACCTTCCTCCCACGTCCCCTGCCGTGGCACCTCGGGCCGGGGACGCGCCGGGGCATGCCTGCGCGCCGGGTCCAGCGCCAACCACCGCGCCACGAGCCTGCCGGTGCTCATCGGACCGACCCTGCGAGCCGGAGCGGCTGGAGCGCCCCGCGCCACGAGAGCCAGGGGGAAGTCATCGTGGCGCGGGGGCGAACGACGAGCTCGTCCGTCACGTGGCGTGCGTGCCGCCACTCGGCCGTCTTCACCTGCTCGAGGTGGGCGCTGTCGTGCATCTGCAGAGACGTGCGGGGGTCCGCCAGGTAGGTGAGCTGGTCCATGGTGTACCTCGAGGGAGAGGTGTTGGGTTCGGACATGTGCCCCGAGACCGGCCCGGCGTCGCTGCGGTTCGCAGGCTGACCGTGGCCAGGACTCGACGTTAGGCCGTCGCGGAGCTGCGGCACATCGGGCACGTGCCCGGGGTAGGTAGGGCGGACCGGAGTCGGCAGCAGTACGGGTCCCCGGGTCTGCGGTCGGTCGCTAGACCAGCGGCAGAAACGTGGATGCGTCGGCCCGTCGGTGCGAACATCGAGCCATGGGCAAGGGCACCACGGCCCGCGAACGCATGTGGGGGGAGCCTGCCGACCGATCTGGGCGTGAGCGAGAGCTGGCACGGGCCGATGCCGTGCTCAGCACCGGGACGCGGCTGGTCACCTTCACCGGGCCGGCCGGGGTCGGCAAGAGTTGGACCGCCCGCGAGCTGGTCCGCCGCCTCGTCACGGGCCGCGGCTGGGCGGCCGTGGCCGTGCCGGTCGGGGCGGCCCGCGGGTTCACCGAGCTGATGAACGCGCTCGCCTCGGCGCTCGGCATGCCGGCGAGCGGCGGTGGGCTGCGGGACCGCCTCGCCGTTGCTCTCGCCGAGCGGCCACGGCTGGTGCTGCTCGACGGCTGTGAGTCGCTCCTGGGACATCCGCACCCTGTCGCGCAGCTCCTCGACCTGGCGCCGCCCGGCGTGCGGGTGGTCGCGACCAGCCTCAGGCCGCTGCACGTCGACGGCGAGCACGTCGAGGGGATCGACCCGTTCGCCGTCCCACCGCCGACCGCGTCCCCGGACGAGCTGTGCGGCTCCGCCGCGGTGCAGCTGTTCTGCCGGACGGCGGCGCGGACCTGTGGTCGGTCCGAGGTCCCGGACGCCGACCTCGCGGCGATCGCGGAGCTGTGTCGCCGGGTGCACGGGCTGCCGCTGGCCGTCGAGATCATGGCGGGCCGGGCCGCCGAGCAGTCACCGGCCGCGATGGTCGCGTACCTCGACAGCGGCCACGAGTTCACCCTCCAGCACACCCGGACCTCCGACGACCTGCGTCATCTCAGCCTGGCCACGGCCCTGCACTGGTCCTACTCGATGCTGGATCCGAACGCTGCCGTGCTCCTGCGCCGGATGTCCGTCTTCGGTGCCCCGGCGACCCACGACATGTTGGCGGTCGTCGTACCGGAAGAGCAGGGACCGGGCGACCTCCTCGACGGGCTCTCCGCCCTGGTCGACTACCGGCTGGCCGTCGCGCATCCGGGGCCGGGGCAGGGTGCGTTCTCGTTGGTCGGCCTGGTGCGCGACTTCGCGGCCGAACGGCTGGTCGAGGAAGGCGAGCAGGCCGACGCGGAGGAGGCGCACACCCGGGCAGTGGTCGAGCTCGCGACCACCCGCAGTGCTGCGGTCGAGATCGCCGAGGACGACGTCGCCCAGCTCGAGCTGACCCGGGCAGAACCGGACCTACGCGCCGCGTTGCGTCGGCTGCTCGGACGCGGGGACGTGCAGCTTGGCCTCACGCTCGCGGTCGCTCTGGCCCCGTTCGTGCTGAGGCGGGGGTACGACGGGTTCGTGCGGCCGGCCCTGGCGAGCCTGTCGCGGCGCGCCGCGTCCGGCGCCGTCGACGACGGCCTGCTCGCTCGTGCGGGGCTGTGGCTGGCCCGGCTGACCGCACACTTCGACGGTCCCGATGCCGCCGAGGAGGTCCGGGCGGCGCTCGCCTCCGGCCTCTCGAGGGCCCGGGCGAACGGCGACAAGGACACCCTGCTCCTCGGGCTGGCGTTCGTGATGCAGTCCCTGCCGACCACGGGCGACCTGGCGGCCGCCGCCTCGGCGGCCGACGAGGGCATACCGCTGGTCGAGGCGAGCGGTGACGAGCGCCGCCTGGTGCGCTTCTACGCGTGGGCAGGCATGGTCGCCCACCAGGCGGGCCGGGTCGAGGAGTCCCTGGAGCTGGCCCGTCGATGCATGGAACGGGTGGAGGTCGACCACGACCCCCGGACGCAGATCCTGCTCACTCTGCTGCTCGCCGGCCAACCGGCCGATCGGGCAGCCCCCTTGATCCACCGACTGCCCCCGGTCGACGAGCTGCTGCTGACGGCCAGGCGGCTCGACGACGCGCGGTACGAGCCGTTCCTGCTGCGGTCCGCAGCGGGTATCGCCCTGCGCAACGGCGACCTCAGCACGGCGGCGCTCCGGTGTGCGGAGTGCCTGCGGCTGGCGCACCGGCAGGCGACCTGGCACGTGCTGCCGTTCGCCGCGGTGTTGCTGGCGCTGGTGGCCGCTGTCCGGGGAGACCTGGAGCAGGCGGCCCGCTGCCACGGCATGGTGCGGTCGCGACTGGAGCTCCTGCGTCCGGCGACCCCACCAGGCTGGTTCGAGCAGTACCTGGCGACCTTGGAGCGGGTGCGGGCGACGATGGGCGAGGACGCCTTCGAGAGGCAGGTCGGAGGAGGCGCGGAGGACATGCACGCGAACGCCCTCGCGGGACTGCTCGAGTACGCCGAAGGCGTGTCCGGTCGGACGCCACCGGCCATCCCCGCCCAGCGTTCCCACGACCCCGACCACCTGACGCCGCGCGAGCTCGAGGTCCTGGAGGAGCTGATCACGGGTGCCACGAACAAGGAGGTCAGCCGCCGTCTCGGGATGGCCCCGAAGGCGGTGATGCACCACTCGGGTGCGATCTACCGGAAGCTCGGCGTCCGTGGCCGGGCGGAGGCGACCGCCTGGGCGTTCCGGCACGGCCTGGCCGACTGATGACGGAGGCCGTCGTACTCGCACGACGCCACACCAGCACCAGCAGGACCGCGGCGACGGCCACCACGACCGCGGCGCTGAGCCAGACCACGAGCGGCAGCGTGCTGAGTGCGAACAGCTCCCGGGTCCACGGCACGACGTGGAGGAGCGCGAAGGTCGCCACCAGGGCCACCAGCAGCAGCACGCGGAGCCGCGTCAACGGCAGGGCCAGCAGCGTGAGTACCACCATGCCGACGGCGAACAGCACCACGGTCGCGGTGGTGCGGGCCGCCGGCACCCCGAGCTGGGTCTCCAGCATGGTGACCGCGTAGGCGGTGAACGTCGCGGTCGCCGCGATCACCCCGGCCGGCACCGCGAACCTCAGCACCCGGCCCAGGAAGTCCGGCCGGGCGCGGGATGCGCTGGGGGCGAGGGCGAGGAAGAACGCCGGCACCCCGATCGTCAGCGTGCTCACGATGGTCAGGTGCCGCGGGTAGAACGGGAACGGCAGCTGCGCGACACCCACCGCGACCGCCAGCACCGCGACGTAGACGGTCTTGGTGAGGAACAGGTGCGCGACCCGTTCGATGTTGCCGATGATGCGGCGACCCTCGGCGACCACGTGCGGCAGCACGTCGAACCTGCTCTCGAGCAGCACCAGCTGGGCGACGCTGCGGGCGGCCTGGGCGCCGCTGCCCATGGCCACCCCGATGTCGGCCTCCTTCAGCGCCAGCACGTCGTTGACCCCGTCCCCGGTCATCGCCACCACGTGGCCGCGGTCGCGCAGGGCGCGGACCATGTCGCGCTTCTGGTGCGGCCGGACCCGGCCGAACACGGAGCCCTCCTCCAGGGCCGGGCCGAGCGCGCCGGGGTCCTCGGGAAGCCCGCGGGCGTCCACCGGGTGCTCGGCGTCCTCGAGGCCGAGGGCTGCGGCCACCGCGCCGACGGTGCGCGGGTTGTCCCCGGAGATCACCTTCACCGCGACGTCCTGCTCGGCGAAGTAGCGCAGCGTGTCCGCGGCGTCGGGCCGGATCCGCTCGGTGAGGACGACGAGCGCGGCCGGCTCCACGGCGGGTACGACGTCGGGGGCGTCACCGTGGCCGCCGGGCCGCAGGTCGTGCGCCGGGAGGTCGTGCGCCGGGAGGTCCTGCGCACGGGCCAGGAGCAGGACCCGCCGACCGGAGGCGGCCAGCACGCCGGCCTCGACCGAGGTCGGGTCGTCGCCCGGCAGCAGGACCTCCGGGGCGCCGAGCAGCCACCGGCCGCGGTCCTCGAACGCCACCGCGCTCCACCTGCGTGCGGACGAGAACGGCACCCGGTCGACCGCGACCCAGCCGGCCGGCGCGGGGAAGGAGCGGGCCAGGGCCTGCAGGCTCGCGTTGGGCCGTTCGTCGGCGTGAGAGACCGCTCCCAGCGCCTCGGCAGCCGCCTCCGCGGACGTCGTACCGAACGGCAGGAGGTCGCCGACGGCCATGCTCCCCTCGGTCAGCGTGCCGGTCTTGTCGATCCCGACCACGTCGACCCGGGCGAGCCCCTCGAGAGCGGGCAGCTCCTGGACGAGGACGCCGCGCCCGCCGAGACGCACCACGCCGACCGCGAACGCCACGCTGGTCAGCAGCACCAGCCCCTCGGGGACCATGCCGACCACCCCGGCGACCGAGCCCCGGACCGCGTCGTCGAGCGGGGCGTCCTCGAGCAGCAGCTGCGTGGTCACCAGCAGGGCGGCGGTCGGCACCAGCACCCAGGTGATCACCTGGAGCACCCGGTCCAGGCTCTCCCGGATCCCGGAGTGCACCAGCGTGAAGCGGCGCGCCTCGGCCGCCAGCCGGACCGCGTAGGCGTCCTCGCCGACCCTCTGCGCACGGAAGGCGCCGGTGCCGGCGACCACGAAGCTGCCGGAGAGGACCTCTGCCCCCGGCTGCTTCGGGACGGGGTCGGACTCGCCGGTGAGCAACGACTCGTCGACCTCCAGCCCGTCGGCGTCGAGCAGCGTCCCGTCGACGACGAGCTGGTCGCCGGCCCCGACGAGCAGTACGTCGTCGCGCACGACGTCGGTGGCCCGCACCGGGCACGGCGCGCCGTCGCGGAGGACCGTCGCGGTGGGGGCGTTGAGGACCGACAGCCGGTCCAGCGTCCGCTTCGCGCGGAGCTCCTGGATGATGCCGACGGCGCTGTTGGCCACGATCACCGCGCCGAAGAGGGCGTCCTGGAGCGGTCCGACGACGAGGATGACGGCGAGCAGTGCCCCCAGCAGCGCGTTGAACCGGGTCAGGATGTTGGCACGCAGGATCTGCCCGACCGTCCGGCTCGGCCGCTCCGCAGACCGGTTGCCGAGCCCGGCGCCGACCCGCTGCCGGACCTCGGCCGAGGTAAGTCCCTCGGTCGGCCGCGTCCCGGGCACCGCGGTCATCGCGTCCCGCCTCCTGCCGGCTCCTACGGCGGCGGACGGCCGCCGTCCTCGGCACCAGCCTCACAGCAGGGGCAGCAGGCGACCAGAGCCGATCGGCCCAGGTCAGGTCGGCGCCGCGGTGTCGGTGAACCGGAGGGCACCGCAGCACTTCTTGTACTTCGTCCCCGAGCCGCACCAGCAGGGCTCGTTGCGGCCCGGGGGCCACGGTGTGACGGCCTCCTCGAGGCGTCCGAGGTGTGCGGCGTACGACGCGCGGGTGGACGCCTCGGGCGCGCGCTCGCCACGCTCCTTCGCCCAGGCCAGGTAGTCGTCCAGCGAGGCGGCCCCCACGAGCATGCCCGACCGCTGCTCGGAGAGCTGACGCAGGTGGTGCTCGACGAGGGTCCGGTGCTCGGCGTGGTCCGCGCCGTAGTCCTCGGTGACCGCCGGCCAGCGCTCGACGAGCCGGGCGTACTCCTGCGGCGGCCAGTAGAGCACCGTCAGCCGCACGGAGGAGGGCGTGGCCGGCGCGTCCAGCAGCTGCTCCTCGTCCTCGAGCTCCTCGAGGTACTCCGCGCGATGGGCCTCGGAGAGCTCGTCGTAGCGGTCCAGGGGCAGGCCGAGCGTCCGGCGTACCCGGTAGTGGCCGTTGAGACAGGCCGCGTCCGGCCGCCCCGGGGTCTCCCGCTCGGACCGGGTCAGGCCGGCGTCGAACCAGCGCAGCGCCTCGGCCGGGCGCTCGTGCAGCTCGAGGGCCTCGCCCACCATCTCGTGCACGAACCTGCCCGCCGGGTCATCCTGGACAGCCTCCCGCAGCTCGCCCAGCAGGTCGTCGGCCTGGGCCGTCTCACCGAGGTCGAGCAGCACGCCGAACAGCCCCGCCCGCGGGTCGATGTAGGCGTCACCGCCGTCGGCGACCGCCTCCGCGTAGCAGCGTCGCGCCTCCCCGAGGTCCTCGGCGAGCTCCCATGCCTCGCCGGCGTGGGCCCACCACGCCGCGCGACCCGCCTCCCCGGGGACGAGGGCGGCGGCGCACCGTTCGTACTCCCGCGCGTTCTCGTCGTGGGGAAGGCCGTACCGGCCCTCCACCTCGTCGAGCATCGCCTCGTGCAGCTCCTCGGGCAGCCGGTCCATGAGACACACGGTAGTGCGCAGCGCGGCCTGGGGAACCTCTCGCTGCTGACGCTGAGCAGGCTCGCGGAGGCGCTCGACGTGCCGCTCGGGCCCCGCACCGCGCCCGGACACGACGAGGGCCCGCCGGCGACGCCGACGGGCCCTCGTGGATGCTCTGGACGCTCAGCGCGCCTTGCGCAGCACGCGCCGGGCGAGCGACTCGATGCCACCGCCGCCCGCGGCGGAGCGGCCACGCGTGCCGGCCCCGCCCGTGTTGGCGCGGGTGCCCATCCCGGAGGCCATCGCCGGGCGGCGGCGTCCGGTGCTGCTGCCGGAGCTGCCGGCGAACTTCGAGACCATGTTCATGATTCTGCGCATCGTGTCCCTCCCTGTCTCCGGCCCTCTCTCGGGCCGCTGTGGGCCCGGGGGCCGTGTCTCGGTCGGGCGGGTGGTGCCCTGCTGCGGCGGGGACATGCGCGCCAGGTGTCCGGCGGGGGACGCCCCCGGCGCCGCCGACTACCCGGGACCGGTCCGGCCGGGTGCCCGCCGGGGCGGGACGGGGACCCGGTCGAGGTCCCGGGCGGCGCGGACGTCGACGAAGAACCGCCGGGCCTGCTCGGCGAAGGCGCTCTCGTCGGTGTGGCGCTGGGAGTAGTGGGTCAGGACCAGACGGCGGACCCCGGCCTCGGCAGCCAGCCGGCCGGCGTCGGCCGCGGTCAGGTGGGCGTACTCCGCGGCCAGGTCCGCCTCGCTGTCCAGGAAGGTGGCCTCGGCGACCAGCAGGTCCGCGTCCCGCGCCAGGTCGAGAGCGCCGGCGCAGGGCCGGGTGTCCATGACGAAGGCGAACACCTGCCCCGGGCGCGGCTCGCTGACCTGCTCGACGGTGACCGTCCGGCCCGCCACGTCCAGGACCCCGTCGCGCTGCAGCCGTCCGACGTCGGGTCCGTGGACGCCGTACGCCTCCAGCGCCTGCGGCAGCATCCGCCGGCCGCCGGGCTCCTGCAACCGCCAGCCGTAGGTCGGCACCCGGTGGTCCAGCGCCGCCGCGTGCAGCTCGAGCCCGGGCCAGGCGTCGACCGGCCCGGAACCGGTGACCGGGTGCTCATGGACCGCGACGGTGTCGAAGGCGGCGCTGGCGTGCCGGAGGCGGTCGACGTACTCCTGGCCCTCCGCCGGGAAGTACAGGTCCACCGGCCGGTCGACGCGGTCCAGGGACATCCGCTGCAGCACCCCCGGCAGGCCGAGGCAGTGGTCGCCGTGCAGGTGGGTCAGGCAGATCCGGGTGACCGAGGCCGCGGACACGCCCGCGAGGGTGAGCTGGCGCTGGGTGCCTTCGCCGGGGTCGAGGAGGACCACCTCGTCGTCCCACCGGAGCACCGCCCCGTGGTGGGCACGGGAGCGCGTGGGGACCTGGGAGGCGGTGCCGAGCACCACGAGCTCTCGCACGCTCATGGCGACACCCTACGAGCGGCCTCGTCGCGGTTGTCCGCGCGCGACATCCGCGGGAACGTGGGGGTTCACCTCCGTCCCGCTGGGTAGGGGAGGACCACCGACGTGCACAGCGCCGTACCGAGAGGAGCCTTCATGACCACCACGCCCAACGAACCGGTCCGCGACGAGGACATCGAGACCGTCGGCGCGCCCCCCGGAGCCGCCGAGATGATCGGCGGCCAGGACGCCGACGGGACCGACGCCGACGGCACCGACGGCCAGGACGCCGACGGCACCGACGGGGACTCCACGGACATCACCGACGGCGACGCCAAGGACGGGGACAGCGCCGACGGGGACTCCACGGACGTCACCGACGGCGACACCACCGACGGCTCCGACGCCGACGGCACCGACGCCTGACTCCTTGGACGCGCTCACCCGGCTCAGCGGCGACGCCCAGGCCTTCCTCGACGAGGTCTGGGCGTCCCGCGTGCACCTGCACCGCACCGACCCCGGCGACCTGGTCGGGCTGCTCTCCCTCGACGACGTCGACCACCTCCTCACCGAGGTCGCCCTGCGCACGCCGGCGCTGCGGGTGGTCCAGGACGGCGTCGTGCTGCCGTCGGGCCGGTTCACCCGGTCGGCGACGATGGCCGGGACCTCCCTGACCGGGCTGGTCGACGCACGCAAGGCGCTCGCCCTGTTCGACGGCGGCGCGACGCTGGTGCTGCAGGGCCTGCACCGCTACTGGCCGCCGCTGACCCGGCTGGTCCGTGAGCTCGAGCTGGCGCTGGGCCACCCGTGCCAGGCCAACGGCTACCTGACCCCGCCCGGCTCACAGGGGTTCGCCCGCCACAGCGACACCCACGACGTCTTCGTCTTCCAGACCCACGGCCAGAAGCTGTGGGAGGTCGTCGAGGACGGCCAGGCCCGGGAGGTGGTGCTCGAGCCGGGGTTGTCGATGTACCTGCCGACCGGCACCCCGCACTCCGCGCGCAGCCAGGAGCGGACGTCCCTGCACGTCACGGTGGGGATCAACCAGCTCACCTGGCGCGACCTGCTCCGCCCGCTCGTGGACGGTGTGCTGACGCAGGAGAGGTACGGCGGACGCCTGCCCGCCGGCTATCTCACCGACCCCGACCGGTTGGCCGGCCCGCTCGCCGACGAGCTGGCCGCCCTGACCGCGGAGCTGTCCTCGCGGGACGCCGGCGCCGTGGCCGCGGAGCGCACCGCCGCGTTCCTCACCGGACGCACCCCCGCCCTGCGTGGCGGTCTCACCGACCGGGACCTCCTGCCCGCGCTCACCGACGCCTCCGTGCTGTCCCGCCGCCCCACGGCGGCGTGCGTGCTGCGTCCCGGCCCGGACCGGCTCTCGGTGCTGCTGGGCGACCGCGAGCTGCGGATGCCGCCGCGGCTGCTGGAGCCGATGCAGCACGTGCGTGACCACCGCTGCTTCCGGGTCGCCGACCTGGCCCCGTGGCTCGACGCCGACAGCCGCGCGGTCCTGGTCCGCCGACTGGTGCGCGAGGGCCTGCTGCGGGTCGAGCGGTGACGCTGTTCCGCTGCTCGGCGGCGAGCCGCGAGCTCGACGAGCCGATGGCCGGCACCGCCTCCACCGTGCGGACCTTCCTGCTGCTGGAGGCGGCCGGGCCGTGGGGCGTCGACGCGGTCCGGGACTGCCGGATCGACGAGGAGGTGCGCGGCCTGCTGCTCGACCTGCAGCACCACCACCGGGTCCGGCCGCTGCTGGTGCGCCGGCACGGCCGGTCGGTCGCGGGGCCGCGACGGCTGTTCGTCGCCCGTGCCGACCGGGTGCACCCGTGGGCCGAGACCACCGTGCTCGACGACGTCCGGGCGCTGCTCGACCTGGACCTGACCGGTCTCGCCGAGGGACGCTCGCCGGGTCTCGCCCCGCACCGCGACCCGCTGTTCCTGGTGTGCACCCACGGCCGCCACGACGCCTGCTGCGCCGAGCAGGGCCGGCCGCTGGCGGCGGCGATGTCCCAGGTGGCACCGGAGGAGACCTGGGAGGTCTCCCACATCGGCGGGGACCGGTTCGCCGGCAACCTGCTGGTCCTGCCGGGGGGCCTGTACTACGGCCGGCTGACCCCGCCGGAGGCCGCCTCGTTCGTCGCCACCCACCGCGCCGGCCGGCTCGACCTGGCCCACTTCAGGGGGAGGTCGTCGTACCCGTTCGCGGTACAGGCCGCCGAGGCCCAGCTGCGTCGCAGGACCGGCGAGGACGCCGACACGGCGGTGCGGCTGCAGGGTGCCCGCCGCGAGGGCACGCTGACCCGTGCGGTCTTTGCGAGCGACGCCGGCCGCTGGGAGGTCCGGGTGCGCACCGAGCCGGGGGAGCTGCGACCCCTCACCTGCCGCGCCGCCTCCCCCTCGCCCGGCCTGGTGCACAGCCTGGAGGAGATCCGCCGGCTGGCCTGAGCACGTGCCGACGACCGCGCGACTCGCCGCGCGGCGTGAACCTGGCTGTATACAGGGGACATGCGCGCAACCGTGTGGACGTCCCTGATGACCGCGGCCGCTGCCGCTGTCGGCAGCCTCGGCACCGACCCCGACTCGACGTGGTACCGGTCGCTGGAGAAGCCACCGTGGCAGCCCCCCGCGGTCGCCTTCCCGCTCGTGTGGACCCCGTTGTACGCGACGATCGCCTACGGAACCGGTCGGATGGTCGAGCAGGCCCCACCCGAGGAGCGGCCGCGGCTGCTGGCCCTGACCGCGGCCGACCTGGTCGCCAACGCCGGATGGAACTGGGCGTTCTTCCGCGGAAGGTCGCCCGTCGGCGGCCTGGCGGCCATCGCCGTGCTCAACGGCCTCAACGCAGCCCTGGTGCGCCGGGCCGCGAGGGTGGACGGCCGTGCGGCGGCGGTGCTCCTGCCGTACACCGCCTGGGTGGGTTTCGCCACCGCCCTCAACGGGGGCATCTGGCGCCGGAACCGCTGAGCACCCCGCTCGGGCGAGTCGCCGCGAAGGCAGCGGGCTCAGGTGCCGCGGGCGGCCACCGGCCAGCGGCCGACCACGTCACCGCCGGACACCACGACGTACTCGTCGAAGAGGTTGACCGCGGTGCACGCGTGGTTCGGGACGATGTGCACCACGTCGCCCACCTCGGGCAGCGCGGCCGCGCCGTCGACGGTCCCGTGGTGCTCGGAGAGCGTGGTCACCAGCGCCCCCTCGAGCTGCGGCACCGACCCGTGCCCCGCCAGCCACGGCGGCCGGTCGCTCGCCAGCGCCTTCGAGCCGGCGTCGACCACGAACCGGCCGTGGCGCACGCTCACCACCGTCGCGGCGACGGTCAGGGCGAGGTCCTCGGCCGCGCACCCGCCCAGCGCACGCTGCTGCCGGTCACCGAACACGTAGGTGCCGGGCCGCTCCTCGGTCACCGCCCCGGGGCGCTGCGCGCCCGTGGTCGGGGTCGACCCGGCACTGACCACCTCGACCTCGAAGCCTGCGCGCCGCAGGTGGCCGGCGGCCGCGGTCAGCGCCGCCCCCTCGTCGACCGCCGCCGCCGACGGTGCGTCGGGTGCCGCGTAGGCGTGGCCACCGTGGGTGAACACGCCGACCACCCTCAGCCCGAGCCGGCGGCACTGCTCCGCCAGCGGTACGACGTCGGCCGGGTCGACCCCCGTCCGGTGCTGCCCGCTGTCGACCTCCACGAGGACCCGGACGGGCCGTCCCGCGGCGGCGGCGACGGCGCGGGCGCCGGCCGCGTTGTCCACCCCCACCGACAGCCGGACCCGGTCCAGCAGGCGCCGCAGCCGCTCCGCGCGGGCACCGACCGGCAGCACCGGGTAGGCCACGAAGAGGTCGTCGACGCCGGCCGCCGCGAACACCTCCGCCTCGGCGAGGGTGGCGACGGTCAGTCCGGCCGCGCCCGCGGCCAGCTGCAGCCGGGCGACCTCCACGCACTTGTGGGTCTTCGCGTGCGGCCGCAGGGAGAGCCCCCGGGCGGCGACCCGCGCGGCCATGACCTCGACGTTGCGACGCAGCCGGTCCAGGTCGACCACGAGCGCGGGTGTCTCGATGCCACGCACGTCGCCGGCCCGGGACCCGACCGGAGACACCGGCCTCAGCCGACCGTGACGGTCTGCGTCGCGGTGGTGCCGTTGACCGTCACCGACACCTCGGCGCTCCCGGCCCGCAGGCCGGTAAGCTGCCCGGTCTCGGGGGCGAGGGCCACCGCGGCGCTGTCCGGCGCGGCGGCGGGGGCGCCGACGTGGACCTTGCGCGAGCCGACCCACTCGACGTTCATCGGGTAGTCGGCGGGCACCCGCCTGCCGTACTGCACCACGGTCGCGGCCGCCCGTCCGGTGCCCCCGACCGCCAGCCTCGCGGGCGCGGCCAGGCGCAGCCGGTTCACGTGGGGCCGGAACGACGCGGTCACACCGTCGGGGGCGACCCGGAGCAGGGTCCAGCCGGTGAACGAGCCCAGCGTCGAGCGGGCCGCGGTCAGGACCGGTCCGGCGAGCACCTGCTGCACGCCGTCGACGCGGGTGGCCTCGAACCGGTGGGTGTGTCCGGCGACGTAGGCGGTCGTCTTGCCGCTGTCGGCGCGGAACCGGGCCAGGAGGTCCTCGACGAGCCGGCCCTCGCGGGGGTCGTCGACCGCCGCGGTGCCGCCGGGAGCGGGGTCGCTGGTGGGGTGGTGGGCGACCGCGACGACCGAGGTCACCGAGGCGTCCGTCGCCGCGCGCTGCAGCTCGGTGCGCAGCCGCACCAGCTGCTGGAAGCCGCCGAGCCGGAACAGGCCCTGGGCGGAGTTCAGCAGCACGAAGCGGGTCCCGTCGCGGTCCAGCACCTGCACCGGGTCGCCGAACTGGCTGCGGAACTCCGTGAGGTCCCCGCCCGGGCCGCGCTCGCCCTCGCCGGGCAGGTACCGCCAGTCCACCTTGCCGGTGAGCTCCTCGTCGAGGAGCCGGCGGGCCAGCGCCATGCCGGTGCGGTCGCCCTGGGTGACGAGGTTGCCGGTGACCAGGACCAGGGCCGGGTTCGCGGCCACCACCTCGCGCAGGGTACGGCGGGCGCGCAGGGCCGCCGGACCGTTCGGGGCCGCAGGCGTGATGTCGGCGTCGCTGACCACGGCTACGCGCAGGCCGCCGGGCGCGAGCGGCTCGAGGTCGGCCACCATCGGGTCGCGCAGCGGTGCGGTGGCCGGCACCGAGGCCACGCGCTCGGTGAACACGGTCAGGTCGTCGAAGGCGAGCGTGCCCCGGTACCGCCGCTTCCGGTTGGTCTCGACGGCGTAGACGCGGACCAGCTTCACCGGCTGGGTGAGGCCCGCCGGGACCGGCGCCGACACGAACCGCCAGCCCTTCCAGTCGACCTTGCGGGCCAGCGTGAAGGTGGCACGCGAGCCGCCCTTGTCGCGCACCACGGCGCGCAGCCAGGAACGCCTGCCGTCGCCGCGGACCCAGAGCCCGACACGCTGCAGCCGTCCCGGCAGGTCGAGGGCCGGCTCGGCGTCGAGGTAGGCGGCCCGGGTCGCGCGCTTGCCGAGGAGGGCGTACTCCATCGCGATCGCCGTGCCCGGGCGGCCCCTGCGGTTCCTGGTCATGGACAGGGTGGCGTTCGCCCGCCGCGGGTACGCGGAGGCGCTCCAGCCGTCCAGGCCGTTCATCCGGTGCCGCACCGCTCGCTTGAGACCGACCGCCACCCCGACGTAGGTGCTGCGTCCGCCGGCGGTGACCTCGATGACGTCGTCGGTCGACGCCATCCGTGCGGTGACCGTGAAGCCACGGCCGGTACGGCGGACGTCGAGCTTGTCGCGGTCGTAGGAGAGCCGGACGTCGCGGGGAGCCACCCAGGTGCCGAACCCGTTGACGTCGTACCCGTCCACGTCGAAGGTGGCGCTGCGGCCCCGCCCCGACAACGCGATCGTGGGGACGCTGGTCTGCAGCCGGTGCACCCGGCCGAGCACGCGCACGGTGAAGTCGCCGGACGCCGCACCGCGGGTGGCGGTGACGGTGCCCAGGCCGAGCCGGCGGCCCTTCACGAGCGTGCGGCGGGCGGGACCGGGGCGCACGGCGACCTTGGGGGAGCCCTGCCAGGTGGCCCCGCCGCCGACCGGGGCGAAGGTCTCGTCGTGGCCGCGGGCGACCAGCACCCGGGTGAGACCGCGGAGCACCCGGGGGGAGCCGTCGACGTCCGCCAACGGCTCGATGCGGAAGCCGCGCAGCCGTCCCGAGCCCGGGGCGACGGTGAAGCCGAGGCCGTTGGGCACCGACCGCAGCCCTCCGTCCGAGGGGGAGTTGACCACGCCCACGGGCTCTCCGGACTCCCGGGCGAGCATCGTCGAGGAGCCGCCACCGTCGAGGTTGAGGCCGTCCTCGGCACCCATCCGCTTGAGCAGCTGGCCGGTCTCCTTCATCGTCAGACCGCGGCTGTGCTGCTGGCGGCCGTCGACGGCGATGACGATGATCTGGTTGGTGTCGCGGTCGATGCCGATCGCGGTGCGCGGCGCCATCTCGATGTCGTTGGGGGCGAGCACCACCCCGTCGCGGAGCACCACCACGCTGCCGCCCACGGCGACGGCGGCGTCCCGGTTGAGCCCGTACTCCAGCCGCACCCGCTGGCCGACCTTCAGGCGGGAGAGCTTGCGGGCGCCCTCGCCGGTGCCCACCAGGTGGAAGGCCCGCGCGCCGATCGGGCCGCTGCTGATCGCCTTGCGGACGGCGCGGACCTTGCCGCCGCGGATCACGACCTCCCGGCGCGCGGGCGCGCCCGGCAGCACCCTGGCCCGCGACGTGGGGCCCCAGGCGCTGGTGTAGATGCCGATCCCGCCGGGCCGGAGCTCGGCGGCGTTGAGGTTCGTGACCTGCAGGTTCGGCCTGCCGTTGCGCACCAGCCGCGCCTGCAGGAAGGTCTGCGCGATCTCGGCGACGTTGTTCCGGTCGAGCAGGAAGGTGTTGTTCACCCAGCCGTTCTGGCGCAGGCTGGCGTGCAGCAGGCCCCGCCGGCGCTCGACGCCGACCCCGAGCGGCGCTCCGGTGTCGCCGATGTCGAAGAAGTCGCCGTTGACGGCCGCCACCGCACCGGTGCGCTGCACGGCGGTGCTCAGCGGGCCCGGCGTCGAGACCTTCCCGGGCGCGAGGTAGTCCAGGTCCAGCCCCGGCACGGACAGGTCCGCGGTGAGTGCGTTCACCCGCACCCAGCCCCGCCCGTCGTACCGGTCGTAGCGGCGGTGCTCCAGGCCGGGCGCCACCGGCGCCGTGCGCTCGTCGACGTCGAAGAACGCCGACGAGCCGTTGCTGCGGCGGGCGGTGAGCACCGGCTCGGTCTCGTCGGAGCTGGTCTCGGGTCCCGCCTCGACCGGCCGCGGACCGGTGTCGTCGGACCCGGCCGGGCCGGTCGCGGTCCCGCCGGCCGCCGAGTCGCTCGACGTCTCACCGGCCGGCGCGGCCACGTCGGTGGCGACGGCCGGCACGGCGACCGAGACCGAGAGGACGGCGGCGAGGAAGGACCAGAGCAACGAGGTGCGACGGCGGAGCATGCGCACGAGGGTAGTTCTTTACTTTGCGGCTTTACCCTGGTTTCGCCCAATCGGTGCCGAGCGTGTCGCCCGGGCGACCCGGTCCGGGTGCCGGCGGCTCCTCAGGTGCGCTCCTCGGCGATGGCGTTGCCGCCGTCCACGAGGAGGCACTGGCCGGTGACGTACGACGCGCCGGGCGTGCAGAGGAACGCCACCGCGGCGGCCACCTCCTCCGGACGGGCGCTGCGCCCGACCGGCGTACGACGGCCCTGCTCGACCTCGTCGACGGTCTGGCTCGCCGTCGCGATCCACCCCGGTGCGACGGCGTTGGCGGTGATGCCGTGGGCGGCGTGGTCGACCGCGACCGAGCGGGCCAGGCCCACCATGCCGGCCTTCGCCGCGGCGTAGGCGGCCTCGCCGCGCATGGCCATCGCCGGGCCGGTCGCGGACGCGACCATCACCACCCGGCCCCAGCCCTCCGCCCGCATGCCGGGGACCGTGGCGCGGGTGCACAGGAACGCGGTGTCCAGGTTGCGTGCGAGCGAGCCGTGCCACTGGTCCAGCGACAGCTCGGTCAGCGTCCCGGACTCGCTGCCCCCGGGGGTGTCGGGCGAGAGGGCCGGTGCCACGACGCTGGTCATCCCGGCGTTGTTGACCAGCACCGTGGGGGTGCCGAGCGCCGACCCCGCCTCCGCGACCGCGCGGGCCGCCTCGTGCTCCGAGGTCAGGTCCGCCACCACACCCACCGACCGCACGCCGGCTGCCCGGAGCTCCCGGGCCCGCTCGTGCGCGCGCTCGGTGGTGGCCGCGACCGCCACCGCGGCCCCCAGGTCGCCGAGCAGGCGGGCGGTGGCGAAGCCGATGCCGTCCGGCGAGCCGGCCCCGGTGACCAGCGCGACCCGCCCCTCGAGCGAGAACGGGCTCACCGGCCGACCAGCTCGTCGACCGCCTCGCCGAACAGCCGGGCGTGCAGGGCGACGTCCGCAGGCTTCGTGTCCGGGCACATCAGCGCCATGTTGTGGAACGGCGTGATCAGCACGCCGCGGTTGGCGAGGTACAGGTGGAGGTACTCGTCGAGCTCCTCGTCGGCCGCGGCCGCAGAGCTGCTCCCGTCGCGCGGGGCGGGGGAGGCGAAGCGGTACTCCGCGCGGGCACCGAGCCGGGTGACCGACCAGGGGACACCGGTGCGGTCGAGCGTGGCCCGGACCCCGTCGGTGAAGTCGGTGGCCAGCGCGACCATGTGCCCGAAGGCGTCCTCGGTCAGCACGTGCTCGAGCGTGGCGCGCATCGCCGCGACGGACAGCGCGTTGCCGGCGAGGGTGCCGCCCACGCCGCCCACGTCGACCAGGTCGGCCTCCGGATGGGCGGTGACGGCCCGGGCCACGGCGTCGCTGATCCCGTAGGCGCCGCTGGGGATGCCGCCGCCGATGCTCTTGCCGATCACGAGGATGTCCGGGTCCAGCCCCCACGCCCCGGTGGCTCCTCCGGGACCCGCGGAGAACGTGTGCGTCTCGTCGATCATGAGCAGGGCGCCGTGCTTCGTGGCGAGCTCGCGGAGCCCCTCCAGGAACCCCGGCTCCGGGAGGACGATGCCGATGTTGGTCAGCGCCGGCTCGGTGAGGATCGCGGCGACGTCGCCGTGCGCCAGCTGGGCCTCGACGCCGGCGAGGTCGTTGAACTCCGCGACCCGGGTGGTCTCCTCCAGCGGGACCGGGGCGCCGACCAGGCCCGGCCGGGCGACCGCCGTACCGTCCGGTCCCGGCACGGCGAACGCCTCGTCGACCGAGCCGTGGTAGCAGTAGGCGAAGGTGAGGATCTTCGGCCTGCCGGTGGCCAGGCGCGCCAGCCGGATCGCCCAGCGGTTGGCGTCGGTCGCGGTCAGGGTGAACGACCACTGCGGGAGGCCGAACCGGCGCGAGAGCTCCGCGGCCACCCACTCCGCGTCCTCGGTGGGGAGCATCGTGGTGATCCCGCCCAGCTCGCCCATCCGCCGGGTCACCGCCGCCACGGTTGGTCCCGGGCTGTGTCCGGCCATCGCGCCGGTGTCACCGAGGGCGAAGTCGACGTACTCGCGGCCGTCGACGTCGGTGATCCGGTTGCCGGAGGCCCGGTCGAGGTAGAGCGGGAAGCCGCCGCTCCACATCGCCATCCAGGTCATCGGCACCCGGCCGAAGAGGTGGCCGGCGTCGGCGAACAGGCCGGCGGAGGTCGGGTGGTCGGCGGTGTAGGCCGCACGTTCGCGCTCGACGAGGGAGGCGAGCCGGGCGCGGTCGATCGGGGACATGGAGGGGACTCTCGCCGGATCCGTCGGCGCGCGTCAACCTGTGACACACGACTCACCGCGCCACCCCTCCAATTGGTCTCGACCGGACGCCGGGGGACCTAGCATTCGTGTTGCGTTCAGTCACGTGTCACGGCAGACAAAGCACCGACGGCGGACCGACGCGATCCCTGTCCACCCACGCGTTTGAAAAGTGTTCGCCCGTGTCTGTCGTCATGCTCATCGGAGCAGTCGCGTCCTTTTTGTCCCTCTACGCCATCGTCCCGCAGGTCCTGCGGGCCGCGCGCACCCGCTCCGTCGAGGGGGTGTCCTGGAGCTCGATCATGCTCAGCATGTCGACCATGACGCTCTGGGCGGTCTACGCCTTCGCGGTGGCCGACCAGATCCAGATCGTCAACAACGCCCTGGCGCTGGTGCTGCTCGCCGCCCTCGCCGTGGTCGTGGTCCGGGCCGGTGTGCACCGGGCGGCCTGGGTCCCGGTGCTGGTGGTCTTCGCGACCGGTCTGGTGGCCGTGTGGGTGGTCGACGTCGCCAACTCGTTCGCGCTCGCCATGGTGGGCACCACGGTCAGCTCCGTGCGGATGCTGCCGCAGGCCCGTCTGGCGATCTCGGGGGCGCCGCTGTGGGGCCTGTGCCCGTGGTCGACGCTGTTCGCCTGGTCCGGCAGCGGGCTGTGGCTGGCCTACGCGCTGGTGGCCGGCGACCTTCCTTTCGCGCTGTGCAGCCTGATCCTGCTGGCCATGCAGAGCGTCGTGGTCTTCTACCGGCTGCCGCTGCGCCGGACGCTCGCGTCGCTGGCCGGCGGCCGGCTCGGGCATCCGGTGGCGCGCGTGGCGACGCCGCTGTCGGTGCGGCTGCCCCAGCGCGGGGTCGAGCTCGCGGCCTGATCCCGGACGTCGCCGGGCCTCCGCCCGGTCCGCGCCGGGGGTTGTCCGTGTCCCGTTCTAGGCTCGGGTCCGTGGACCTGACCCTGCTGCTCGACGACGCCGACCTTCGGCTGCGGTTCGGGTCGGCGACCTTCGACCGGGCCGCGGACTACGTCCGGCGCGGCAAGGTGCTGGCGTGCCTGCACGAGCCCGACGAGGACGGCGACCTCGACGTCCGGGGCAGCGTGGAGGGCTCGGGCGGCGAGGTCTACAACACGACCGTCAGCGTCGGCCACAGCGACCGCGTGTGGGTCTACGCCCGCTGCACCTGCCCGGTCCGGGAGGGCTGCAAGCACGCACTCGCCCTGCTGCTGACCGTCCGGGCCCGGCAGGAGGAGGAGCACGCCGGCGGCCCGGCGAGGCACTGGGAGCGCCGCCTGGCCTCGGTCCTCGACGAGCTCGACGCCGTTCCGGACCGTCCCCGGGACCTGACCCCGCTCGCGCTCCAGGTCGAGCTCAACCGGCGCGCCAGCACCGGCTACCGCTGGGAGCAGCCGTCCGCCCCGCGGCGGGGCACGCTCCGGATCCGGCCGGTGCGCCGGGGCGCCCGGGACAACTGGGTCAGGACCGGCATCTCCTGGACCGACGTCCAGCACGCGGTGCCGGGCCGCCGTGGCTTCCCGCCCGAGCAGGTCGGCCTGCTCGCGGAGATGCTCGCCGCCTACCGCGCGGCCCAGCGCAGCCTGTACTTCGGCGGCGCCGACACCCACCTCCCGCTGTCCGCGTTCGGGCCGACGCTGTGGCCGCTGCTGCACCGCTGCCCGGAGACCGGGCTGGCCCTGGTGCCCGGCGCGGGGCTGACCGGCGTCACGGTCAGCCCGGAGCCGCTGAGCATCCAGGTCGACGTCAACGCCGCCCCGGACCGGCGAGGCACACCTGCGGCTCGGCGTCGCGGGCCGGCGAGGAGTGGTACTCGCTCCGACCGGCTCGACCTGCTCGGCGAGGACGGGCACGGGGTCGCGCTGTGGCGGGCCGGCGACCGGGACGACTGGGCGGTGACGCTCGCGCCGTTGGCCAAGCCCGCCGGTCCCGAGGTGCGCCGGCTGCTCACCACGGCCGACGACCTGGTCGGTGCCGGCCGAGGGCCGTCACGGACCTGGTGGCGGAGTACCTGCCCAGGCTGCAGCGCCACGTGCCGGTGGTCTCCTCCGACGGCTCGGTTGCGCTGCCCGAGCCGGTCGAGCCGCGGCTGTGCCTGGCCGTGGAGTGGCGGGCCGTCGACGAGGTCCGGCTCTCGTGGAGCTGGCGCTACCGCGTCGGCGAGGACGACCGGATCTACCGTCTCGACGACACGCGCGGCCTGCGCGGCGTCCGCAGGCCCGCGCGCGAGCACGAGCTGTGGGCCGAGCTCGAGGCCTCGCTGACCGACGAGCAGGTCCACCGCCTCTACGGCGCCCGCCGGCGCGAGGCCGGGTCCCGGTCGCACCGGTGTTCCGCGACGTCGCGGCGATCGCGTTCGCCGAGGACGTCCTGCCCGGCATCGAGGCACTGCGGCCTCGTCGAGATCGAGGAGATCGGGGTCCCGCCCGACTACCGCGAGGCCACCGAGGCGCCGGTCATCCGCTTCGCCTCCGCGGAGGACGGGGAGGCGGCCGACGAAGGCCGCACCGACTGGCTCGACCTGGAGGTCGTCATCAGCGTCGACGGGCAGTTCGTCGCCCTGGCCCACGTGCTGGAGGCGCTCACCCGCGGGGCTGCCCCGCATCATCATGAAGAACGGCGTCCACGTCAGCGTCGACCAGCCCGGAGTTCGCACCGGCTCGCCGAGCTGGTGACCGCCGCCGCGGAGCTGCAGGACCAGCCCCGTGACGGGGTCCGCGTGCAGCCACCACGACCTCGGCGCTCTGGGACGAGCTCGCCGAGGTCGGCATCGTCGACGCGCAGGCCGACCGGTGGGTGCGGGCGGCCCAGTCGCTGCGCGGGCTGTCGAGCCTCCCGAGGTCGAGCCGGTCGGGCTCGAGGCCGACCTGCGGCACTACCAGCGCGAGGCTTCCGCTGGCTGGCGTTCCTGTGGAGCCGGGCCTCGGCGGGATCCTCGCCGACGACATGGGGCTGGGCAAGACGCTGCAGACGCTGGCGCTGGTCGCCCATGCCCGCGACCGGGGCGCCGCCCCGTTCCTGGTCGTGGCGCCGACGAGCGTCGTGCCGACCTGGGAGCACGAGTCGCCGACGTTCACGCCGGGGCTCGACGTGCGCACGGTCGACCGAGTCCCACTCCCGCCGCGGTACGTCGATCGCGTCGCCGCTCGAGGAGGCCGACATCGTGGTCACCTCCTACACGTTCTACCGGCTGGAGGTCGACGCCTACGCCGCACTGGGATGGGGCGGGCTGGTCCTCGACGAGGCGCAGACCGTCAAGAACCACCACGGCGTGACCTACCGGTGCGTGCGCCGCCTCGACGTCCCCTTCCGCCTGGCGCTGACCGGCACGCCGCTGGAGAACCGGCTGATGGAGCTGTGGTCGCTCCTGTCGATCGTCGCCCCGGGCCTCTACCCCTACCCGCAGCGGTTCGTCGAGCTCGTCGCCAACCCGGTGGAGCGGCTCGGTGACCGCGCGGTGCTCGACCGGTTCCGCCGCCGGATCCGGCCGTTCCTGCTGCGCCGCACCAAGGAGCTGGTCGCCTCCGACCTCCCGCCCAAGCAGGAGCAGGTGCTCGAGGTGCGGCTGACGCCGAGGCACCGCAAGGTCTACGACACCCACCTGCAGCGCGAGCGGCAGACCGTGCTGGGCCTGGTCGACGACTTCGACAGGCACCGGATCGCGATCTTCGGCTCGCTCACCCGGCTGCGGCAGCTCAGCCTCGACGCCGGGCTGGTCGCCGAGGAGTACGACGGCATCGGCTCGGCCAAGCTCGACCTGCTCGTCGACCACCTGCTCGAGCTGCAGGCCGAGGGACACCGGGCGCTGGTCTTCAGCCAGTTCACCGGCTTCCTGCGACGGGTCCGGGGCCGGCTCGACCGCGAGGGCATCGCCTCGACGTACCTCGACGGTGCCACCCGGCGCCGCGGCGAGGTGATCGAGGAGTTCAAGGGCGGTGACGCGGCGGTCTTCCTGATCAGCCTGAAGGCCGGGGGAGTGGGGCTCACCCTCACCGAGGCCGACTACGTCTTCGTGCTCGACCCGTGGTGGAACCCGGCGGTCGAGGCCCAGGCGGTCGACCGGGCGCACCGGATCGGCCAGGACAAGCCGGTGATGGTCTACCGGCTCGTCGCGGCCGGGACGATCGAGGAGAAGGTGATGGAGCTCAAGGCCCGCAAGGCCGCGCTGTTCGCCCGGGTGGTCGACGGCGACGGCGCGTTGAGCACGCGCGATCGACGCCGACGACGTCCGGGCGCTCTTCGACGACTGAGGGCGTGCCGCACGCGGTGGCTTGTGACCCTTGACACAGCAACCCCCCACGACCACGATGACACCTGAACCAGTTGTCAGGTTGTCTGGAGGCGGGCTTGAGCCAGAGCGCGGTCGGACCGGACCTCGAGCGTGCCCGGCTGGTCCGGAGGAGCGACGAGGGCAGGGTCGCGGTCCTCACCCTGGCCCGGCCCGAGCGGCACAACGCGCTGGTCCCCGAGCTGCTGGACGACCTGCGGGCCGCGGTCGCGGACGTGGCCGCCGACGGCGCCGTCGGGGCCCTGGTCCTCGCCGCGGAGGGCCGGAGCTTCTCCACCGGCGGGGACGTGGCCGAGTTCGCCCGGCGCGACGGCGACGACCTGGTCGACTACGCCGGCCGGGTCGTCGGGGCGCTGCACGACGTCGTCCTCGACCTGATGACCCTGGACATCGCGGTGGTGCCCGCCGTCCACGGGGCCGTCACCGGTGGGTCACTCGGGCTCGTGCTCGCCGGCGACCTGGTGGTGGCAGGCCCGCGGGCGACCTTCGCGCCGTGGTACGTCGAGGTCGGCTTCTCGCCCGACGGCGGCTGGACCGCACTCCTGCCTCGCCGGGTCGGGCTGGGCCGGGCGACCTCCTGGCAGCTGGCCAACCGCACCGTCGACGCCCCGACCGCCGCCGCGTGGGGTCTGGTCGACGAGGTCCACGACGACCCACGGGCGCGCGCTCTCGCGCTCGCCGACCAGGTGGCCGGCAGGAAGGCTCAGGCGGTGGCCCGCACGAAGCGCCTGCTGCGTCGGGACCTGGACGACGTGCGCGCGGCCCTCGACGCCGAGCGGGAGAGCTTCGTGACCCAGATCCGGACCGGCGAGGCACGAGCCGGCATGGCGGCCTTCCTCTCGGCCGCGACCGGGTCGCCGCGACCGGCACCACGTCCTTGACGCCCCCTCCTGATCGGATGCCTCGATGTACCTACCGGACCTGACCGCCAAGCGCGCCGAGCTGCACCCGCACCGGGTGGCGCTCGTCGACCCCGACCGTGGGCGCGAGCTCACCTATGCACAGCTGGAGGAGCGGGCCGGCCGGCTCGCGGAGTTCCTCCTCGAGACCTGGCAGGTCCAGCCCGGCGACCGGATCGCCATGCTCGCCCACAACCGCACCGACGCGGTGGAGCTGCTGTTCGCCTGCGCCAAGACCGGGGCGGTGCTGGTCCCGCTGAACTGGCGGCTGGCGCGGGCGGAGCTGGAGTTCATCCTCGCCGACGCGGGGGTCGTCGGTCTCGTGCACGACACCGTGCACGCCGCGACGGCGCGTGCGCTGGCCGAGGTCGTGCCCGGCGCCCGCGGGCAGGTCGCGCTGCTCTCCTTCGACGACGAGTACGACGCGGCCCTGGCGTCCGCCTCGGGCCGGCCGGTCGTCCACGAACCCCGCGACGAGAGCGCGCTGTGGTACCTGCTCTACACCTCAGGGACCACCGGCCGCCCCAAGGGGGTCCTGCAGACCGCGGGCATGGCGCTGGTGAACCACCTCAACATCGGCATGGCGGCGGGGATCACCTCCGACGACGTGTTCTTGTCGGTACTGCCCCAGTTCCACACCGGTGGCTGGAACCTCTACGTGCTCCCGATGCTGTTCGTGGGCGGGACCGCGATCATCCCCTCCGGGTTCGACCCGGCCCAGGCGCTGCGGATCCTGCAGGAGCGGGCGTCGCTCTTCTTCGGCGTCCCGACGATCTACCAGATGCTCGCCGAGCATCCCGACTTCACCCGCACCGACCTCTCCGGGGTCCGCTCCTGGTCCGCCGGCGGCGCGGCGATGCCGGTACCGCTGCTCGAACGGCTGGCCGAGGCGGGGGTCTCGGTGCGCCAGGGGATGGGGATGACCGAGACCGGTCCGACCGTGTTCCTTCTCGACGAGGAGAACGCCATCGCCCGGGCGGGGTCGGTGGGCAAGCCGCAGCCGTTCGTCGACGTACGACTCGCCGATGCCGACGGCAACGACGTCGCGCCCGGCGAACCCGGCGAGCTGCTGATCCGCGGCCCCGGGGTGACGCCCGGCTACTGGCGCAACGAGGCGGCCACCAAGGAGGCGTTCGAGGACGGATGGCTGCGCAGCGGGGACGTGGGACGGGTCGACGAGGACGGCTTCTTCTACATCGTCGACCGCGTCAAGGACATGTACATCTCCGGCGGTGAGAACGTCTACCCCGCCGAGGTGGAGGCGGTCATCCACCGGATCCCGGGCGTGCGCGCCGCCGCGGTCATCGGTGTGCCCGACGAGCGGTGGGGGGAGGTCGGCCGGGCCCTGGTCGAGGTCGAGCCGGGGGCCGAGGTCGACGCGGAGTCCGTGCGGCGGCACTGTCGCGCCCGGCTCGCCGCCTACAAGGTGCCCGCCGCCGTGCACGTGGTCGAGGAGCTGCCCCGGGGCGCCACCGGGAAGGTGCTCAAGCACGTCCTGCGCGACCAGCAGCGGGCAGGGCGATGACTGTCTTCGAGTCCGCGGTGGTCGCGGTCACCCAGGACCATCTCGACGGTTTCGCCGCCCTCTCCGGCGACGACAACCCGATCCACGTCGACCCCGGCTACGCGGCCGGCACCGCGTTCCGGCTGCCGGTGGCGCACGGCATGTTCCTCTTCTCGCTGGTGCGCGCCGAGGCCCGGCGTCGCTGGCCGGGAGGGCGGCTGGGCCGGCTGCGCCTGATGTTCCCGGCGTCCACTCCCGTCGGCACCCGGGTGCGGGTGGTGCTGCGGGAGCTGGGCGACGAGGCGGGCGCGGTGCTTGTCGGGGCAGAGGTCGTGCACGCGGACGGCACGCTCGGCCTGGTGGCCGAGGGCCTGGTCCAGCACGCGGAGGGCGGTCGATGACCGCGGCGGCCGGGTGCTGGGACGCCGCGGTCGGCCGGTCGCACTCGCTGTCGCGGACCTTCACCGCCGAGGACCTCACGGCCTACGACGCCCTGGTGGGCGACACGGGTGACGGCCGCGAGGTCCCCGAACCGCTGGTCGCCGGGCTCTTCTCCGCGCTGCTGGGGGTGCACCTGCCCGGTCCCGGCACGAACTACCTCAAGCAGTCGCTGCGGCCCGCCGCGCCGGCCGTGCCCGGAGAGCGTCTCGACGCGCGGGTCGAGGTCGTCCGGGTGGTGCCGGCGAAGAGGCTGGTCTACCTGCTCACCACCTGCCACGGCGAGGACGGTCGCCTGGTCGCCGACGGAGAGGCTCTGGTGCTGGCGGGCGGCTGGCCCGAGCCGTGACCGTCGTCGGCACGCGCGCGCCGAATCGGCTGTGATGCTTGACACACCCCGGCACGACCGCCAGCATGAGACATGAACCACCTCTCAGGTTGAGGGGGATCCCGAGGAGGACTCACATGGCTCACAGCAACACGACCAGCAGGCTGCGCATCGGTGCGCTCGTCGGCGCCCTCGCGCTCGTCGCCACCGCCTGCGCGGCGGAGACCCCGGCGACCGGGGAGGAGGACGGGAACAGCCCGGTCAAGGTCGGCGTCGTGACGTCGCAGAGCGGACTGCTCTCGGCCTACGGCAAGCAGTTCACCGAGGGCTTCAAGGCCGGCATCGACTACGTCACCGAGGGCACCGGCGAGGTCGACGGCCGCGAGCTCGACATCGAGTACGCCGACGACGCGACCGACCCCGCCAAGGCGACCGCGGCGGTCACCTCGATGGTCGGTGAGGGCACGCAGATCATCACCGGACCGGTGTCCTCGGGCGTCGCGGTGCAGGTGGCCCCGCTCGCGGAGCAGAACCAGTTCCTCTACATCTCCGGCGCGGCCGCGACCGATGCCATGACGGGCATCAACGGCTACACCTTCCGCGCGGGTCGCCAGACCTACCAGGACGTGGTCACCTCCGCGAGCATCGTCGGCGACCTCGAGGGCAAGAAGGTGGTCGTCTTCGCGCAGGACTACGAGTTCGGCCAGGCCAACGTGGCCGCCGTCGAGGCGGTGCTGGGCGAGGGTCAGGGCGCCGACGTCGTATCCGTGCTCTCGCCCGTTGAGACCAGCGACTTCACGCCGTTCGCCCGGCAGGTCATCGACCAGAAGCCCGACCTGGTCTTCGTGGCGTGGGCCGGTGAGACCACCAACGCGATGTGGCAGTCGCTCTCGCAGCAGGGCGTCTTCGACGACACGATCGTGGTCACCGGTCTCGCCGACCGCGCCTCCTTCGACAGCTTCGGCCCCGCCGCAGCGAAGATCGACTTCCTCTCCCACTACTTCGCCGAGGCCAGCGACAACGAGGCCAACCAGGCGCTGATCAGCTACCTCGACGAGCAGGGCCTCGAGGCCGACATCTTCCACAACGACGGCTTCGTCGCCGCTCAGATGGTCGCGCAGGCCGTGCGGGAGGGCGGCGACGACGTGGACGCCATGGTGGACGCGCTCGAGGGCTGGGAGTTCACCGGGCCGAAGGGCGACCAGCAGATCCGCGCCGAGGACCACGCGATGCTCCAGCCCATGTTCACCGCCTCGCTGTCCGGCAAGGTCGGCAGCCTCACGCCCGAGCTCGAGGACACGCTCGACCCGGCAGACGTCGCGCCGCCGGTGGCGGAGTGAGCGGAGCGGTCGTGAGCGGCGTCGACACGCGAGACCTGCGGGGGCCGGCCGGCCCGGCCCCCGCGGCGCAGCCGGTGGTGCGGACCGCCGGACTCGGCTTCACGGTCGGCGGCGTGCAGATCGTCTCCGGCGTCGACCTCGAGGTCCGGCGAGGCGAGTTCCTCGCCGTCATCGGGCCGAACGGCGCCGGCAAGACGTCGCTGTTCAACCTCCTCACCGGTCTCTACCGGCCCACCACCGGACGGATCGAGCTCGCCGGCGCGGACGTCACCAGGCTCTCGCCGGCCCAGCGGGCGCGTCGCGGGATGGCGCGCAGCTTCCAGGTGACCAGCCTCTTCTCGCACCTGACGGTGCTGGAGAACGTCCGACTCGCCGCGCGTGCCCACCTCGGCGGGTCGGGCCGGATCTGGTCCCGGGTGGGTCGCGGCGACGACGCCGTACGGCGCGCCGGGGACGCGCTGGCGACGGTGGGCCTGACCGAGCGGGCCGAGGAGACGGCGGCGAACCTGTCCCACGGCGACAAGCGCAAGCTGGACCTGGCCATCGCCATCGCCGGCGACCCCCAGGTGCTGCTGCTCGACGAACCGACCGCGGGCATGGGCGCCGACGACCTGCCTGCGGTCATCGAGCTCATCGGCGACATCCACCGGAGTGGCACCACGATCGTGATGGTGGAGCACCGGATGGACCTGATCCTGGGCCTCGCCGACCGCATCGCCGTGATGCACCACGGCGCGCTGCTCGCCTGCGGTGAGCCCGACGCGGTCATGGCCGACCCCACCGTGCAGACCGCCTACCTCGGAGAGTCCCTGTGAGCACCCGATCGCTGGACCGCCCCGCCGCGGAGGGCCGCGCCGCCGCGACACCGGTGCTCGAGCTCGAGGGCGTCGACGCGTTCATCGGTGAGTCCCACATCCTGCACGGGGTCGGCTTCTCGGTCCCCGCGGGTGAGATCACCGCCCTGCTCGGCCGCAACGGGGCGGGCAGGACCACGACGCTGCGGAGCATCCTCGGCCTGGTCGAGCGTCGCGGTCGCATCCACCTCGACGGCCACGACGTGTCCGCCGAGGCGACCCACGCCGTGGTACGCCGGGGGGTGGGATACGTCCCCGAGAACCGGGACGTCTTCGCCGGCCTCACCGTCGCCGAGAACCTCCGGCTCGCCGAGCGTCCCGGCGCCGGCCACCGGTACGACCTGGTCTACGAGCTCTTTCCGCGGCTGGAGGAGCGGCGTACCCAGCGCGCAGGGTCGATGTCCGGCGGCGAGCAGCAGATGCTCGCGCTGGCGCGGGCGCTGCTCAACGACGACAGCCGGTTGCTGCTGGTCGACGAGCCCAGCCAGGGCCTCGCGCCCAACCTGGTGCGCGAGGTCGCGGTCGCGTTGGAGCAGATGGCGCAGCTGGTCACCACCGTGGTGGTGGAGCAGAACCTCGCCGTCATCCGGCACATCGCCCGCAGGGTCGTCGTGCTCGACCAGGGGCGGGTGGTCCACCAGGGCCCCGCCGCCGAGCTGTTCGCCGACGAGGCCCTCACCCAGGAGCTGCTCGGCGTCGCACACGGAGGAGAGCACCGATGACGACCTTCCTCCTGCTCACCGTCACCGGGCTGGGCCTGGCCGGCCTGTACTTCCTCGTCGCGTCGGGGCTGTCGCTGATCTACGGCCTCATGGACGTGCTCAACTTCGCGCACGCCGCCTTCCTCACCGTGGGCGCCTACGCCTCGTGGCTGGTCGCGACCGGGCTGAGCGGGTCCATGCCGGCCGGAGTCGTGTTCGTCCTGGGCATGCTGGCCGGGCTCGTGGTCGGCACCTCGGTGGCGGTGCTGATGGAGACCGGGCTGGTGCGCCGCCTCTACGGCGACCACGTCGCGCAGGTGCTGCTCACCGTCGGTCTCCTTCTCGCGGTGACCGCGCTGACCCGTGCGGTGTTCGGCTCCGACCCGGTGCGCGTCGTCGTACCCGCCTGGATGAACGACGTCACCCGGATCGGCGGCGCCGCGGTTCCCAACTCCCGGCTCGTGGTCATCGCCTCGGCCGTGCTGGTCTTCGCCGGGCTGATGTTCTTCCTCCGCCGCACCCGCTACGGGCTGGTGATCCGCGCCGGCGTGGAGAACCGGCCGATGGTCTCCGCCCTCGGCATCGACGTGGGCCGCGCGTTCACGCTGGTCTTCGCGATCGGCGGGGCGCTGGCCTCGCTGGCCGGCATCCTGACCGGGGCGTTCTTCGGCACCATCACCGCCGACCAGGGCACCAGCCTGCTCATCTTCGCGTTCATCGTCGTCATCATCGGCGGGCTCGGCTCGATTCCCGGGTCCGCGCTGGCCGCCCTCGGGGTCGGCCTGCTGCAGCAGTACGCCAACTACTACGGCGCGGTGGGGATGGGCGACCTGATCGTCGTGGCGATGCTGGCGCTCGTGCTGCTGCTCCGGCCCCAGGGACTGCTCGGGAGGGCGTCGTGACCAATCCCGGATCCTCGGCCCTTCGGTGGCTGGTCGGCGCGGCCCTCGTGGCCGTCGCGGCCGTCCTGCCGCTGCTGCACCGGGACGTGCCGTTCCTCTTCGACGGCGCCCTCGACAGCCCCGGCGTGCTGCACCTGCTGGCACTGATGCTCGTGTTCGGCGCCCTGGCGATCACCTACGACCTGATCTTCGGCTTCACCGGTCTGCTGTCGTTCGGGCACGCACTGTACTTCGCGCTCGGCGTCTACGGCACGGTCGTCGTGGTCTCCGAGCTCCGGCTCGGGTTCGCCTCCTCGGTCCTGGTCGTGCTCCTCGCGGGGCTGGTCCTGCCGCTCCTCGTGGGCGCGGTGTGCCTGCGCGTGAAGGACATCGCGTTCGCCATGGTGACGCTGGCCTTCGCCCAGGCCGGTGCGATCTTCGTGATGCGCGACCCCCTCGACGTCACCGGCGGGGAGCTCGGTCGGGCCCTGCCCTTCCGGGAGGTCCCCGCGGCGCTGGTCGGGATCGCCGACACCCGCAACGTCTACTGGGTGGCGCTGGCGCTCGTCGTCGTCGTCTACCTGGTGGCCCGCGTCGCCACCGCCTCGCCGACCGGCCGGGTCTGGCAGGCGATCCGGGAGAACGAGCGACGGGTGGAGGTGCTCGGCCTCTCGCCGTACCGGTTCAAGCTCACGGTGTTCGTGCTGGCGTCCTTCCTGGCCACGTCGTGCGGCGTCGTCTACGTGCTGGTGGTGGGCGGGGCGAACCCCACGGTCACCACCTCGACGTTCACCCTCACCCTCCTGGTGATGGTGGTCCTCGGCGGAGCCGGGCGCCTGTGGGGCGCCCTGGTGGGCGGCATGCTCTACACCTACCTCGACCACCGGCTCGCCCAGCTCGCGACCTCCCCCACCATGGAGGACCTGCCGGCCTTCGTCCGGGTGCCGCTGTCCGAGCCCCTCTTCGCGCTGGGCGTGCTGTTCGTGCTGGTGGTCCTCTACGTGCCCGGCGGCGTCGCCGGACTCGTGAGCCGCGGGCCGGCGTCGGCGCGGAGCCCGCGTCGGCGCGGTCGGGGTGCCGACGAGGTGGCTGCGGCCACGGCAGGATCCGAGGGCGGGGTCGACAGCCCCACACCTATGCCTCACGAAGAACCCGAAGGAGTGGCCCGGTGAGCACCAGCAGCCCGACGTGGGACGTCGAGGAGCGGCAGCCCAGTGGCGCGGACGGCCGCGTGCTGACCAGCCGCGGCATGCGAACCCGCACCGCGATCCTGGAGGCGGCCGAGGCGGTCTTCGCCGAGCACGGCTACCACCACGCCTCGATCGTGAAGATCACCGAGGCCGCTCGGGTGGCCCAGGGCACCTTCTACCTCTACTTCGAGAGCAAGCAGCAGGTCTTCGAGGAGCTGGTCCGTGACCTCAACCGGCGGGTGCGGCACGCCATGAGCGAACGCGCCGCCGAGGGCTCCACGCGTGCGGAGCGGGAGCGGCTCGGGTTCCGGGGGTACTTCGAGTTCGTCGCCGAGCACCCGGCGCTCTACCGGATCATCCGGCAGGCGGAGATCGTGGCGCCCGACATCCTGCGCGAGCACTACGAGAAGATCTCCCGCGGGTACGTCGAAGGCCTCCGCGTGGCCATGGCGGACGGGGAGATCGGCGAGTCCGATCCCGTCGTCCTGTCCTGGGTCCTCATGGGCATCGGCGAGATCGTCGGTGCCCGCTGGGTGCTGTGGGGAGACTCCGACACGGTGCCCGACGAGGTGTTCGAGCAGGTCATGGGCTTCGTCGAGCGCGGCCTCGCCGCCCGGGAGGACACATGACGGGGATCGGCATCGCCGCCACCGCGCAGTACCTGCCCGAGCGGTGGCTGACCGCCGCCGAGATCGGTGCCCTGAGCGGGATCCCCGAGGACGTGGTCGCGGAGAAGTTCGGCATCCGCGGCAAGCACGTCGCCGCACCCGGCGAGCACGTCAGCGACATGGCGGTCGTCGCCGGCGGGCGGGCCCTCGTGGCGGCCGGGGTGGAGCCGGGCGACGTCGACGCCGTCGTCTACTACGGGTCCACCTGGAAGGACCACCCGGTCTGGCAGGCGGCGCCGCGGATCGCGCATGGGCTGGGCTGCGCGGACGCCTTCGCGCTGGAGCTCGACTACGTCTCGTGCGGGACCCCGGTCGCGTTGCGGGTCGCACGGGACATGCTCCTCGCCGAGGAGGAGCTGCGACGGGTGCTGCTGGTGGCGGCCAGCCGCGAGTCCTACCTCGTGGACTACCAGGACCCCGGGTCGCGCTTCACGTACAACTTCGGCGACGGTGCGGCCGCCGCCGTCCTGGAGCGGGGCCTGGAGCGCAACGAGGTGCTCGGCAGCCACATGGTGACCGACGGGTCGTTCAGCCGGCACGTCAAGGTGCCCGCGGGGGGCAGCATGGAGCCGGCCAGCGAGGAGACCGTGCGCACCCGCCGCCACCTGCTCAGCGTCGAGGACCCTGCCGGCATGAAGACCCGGCTGGACCCGGTGACGCTGCCCAACTTCCTCCGCGTCGCCGAGGGGGCCTGCAAGCGGTCCGGGATCACCCTCGACGAGGTCGACCACCTGTGTGGCATCCACATGAAGCGTTCGATGCACGACGAGCTGGTGGACGCGCTGGGACTGGCGGCCGGCCAGGCGTCCTACCTCGACGACACCGGGCACATGAGCGGGGTCGACCCGATGCTCGCGCTGGACCGTGCCGTCACGGCCGGGACCGTGCGTCCCGGCGACCACGTGCTCACGCTCGCCGCCGGAACCGGATACACCTGGGCCGCAACCGTCGTGCGCTGGGGAGAGAGGGACGCATGAGCCAGGACAGACCTATGAGCACCGGCCGGCGGGCCGCCGTCGTCACCGGAGCGGGCGGAGCCCTCGGGCGCAGCCACGCCCTGCACCTCGCCGACCGCGGGCTGGCCGTCGTCGTCAACGACGTGCAGGACCCCGCGCCCGTCGTGGACGAGGTGCGCGCCGCGGGCGGGCGGGCCGTCGGGGTCACCGCCGGAGTCGACACCCCCGAGGGAGGCCGGCAGATCGTGGCAGCCGCCCTCGAGGAGTTCGGCCGGCTCGACGTCGTCGTCAACAACGCCGGGATCCTGCGCGACAAGTCCTTCGCCAAGATGACCCCGGAGATGGTGGAGACGGTGCTCTCCGTCCACCTCCACGGCGCGTTCCACGTGACCATGGCCGCCTGGCCGCATCTGCGGGAGCGTGGTGGCAGCGTGGTGATGACGTCGTCGGGGTCTGGTCTCTACGGCAACTTCGGCCAGGCCAACTACGGCGCCGCGAAGATGGGCCTGGTCGGCCTGACGCGCGGGCTGGCCCTCGAGGGCTCCCCGGTCGGGGTGCGGGTCAACGCGATCGCGCCGCTCGCGCGGTCGCGGATGACCGAGGACGTGCTGCCAGAGGAGCTCCTGGACCGACTCGACCCGGCGTGGGTCTCCCCGCTCGTGGGCTGGCTGGCCGACCCGGCCTGCACGTCGACCGGGCAGGTCTACTCCGTCGCCGGCGGCCGGTACGCGCGCGTGGCGGTGGTCGAGGGGCCCGGCGTGGTCTTCGACGCCGTGCCGACGGTCGAGGAGCTGGCCGAGAGCGAGCAGGCCATGCGACGGCTCGAGCCGTGGACCGAGCCCGGTTCGCTCGCCGACCAGGTCGCGCTGGTGGCTCCATGAGCCGCTACAGCACGCAGCAGGTGTCAGTCGCCGGCGGCGACCTGCACGTGGGGCGTTGGGCGGGCCGGGGGACCGCTGAGCCGGTGCTCGCGGTCCACGGTGTCACCGCACACCACCTCTGCTGGGAGTGGGTCGCCGACGCGCTGCCCGGCCGGGAGGTGCTCGCCCCGGACCTGAGGGGGCGCGGTCGCTCGCGCCAGCTGCCGGCGCCCTACGGGATGGCCACCCACGCCGAGGACCTGGTCGCCGTGCTCGACGCCCTGGGCCTCGAACGGGTCCACCTGCTCGGGCACTCGATGGGTGCCTTCGTCGCTCTGGTGATGGCCCACCGGCACCCCGACCGGGTCGGCGGGCTGGTCCTGGTCGACGGCGGGCTGCCGCTCCCGATGCCTCCGGGGATGGACCCCGACGAGGTCGCGGAGGCGGTCATCGGGCCGTCGCTGCGCCGCCTGGAGATGCGCTTTCCCGACGTGGAGCAGCACCGCGCGCTGTGGCGTGCGCACCCCGCGCTCGGCGGCGAGTGGGGTCCGCGGCTGGCGGCCTACGCCGACGCCGACCTGTGTGGCGAGGAGCCGGCCCTGGCCTCGCGCGCGGTCCGTGAGGCGGTCGACGCCGACTCGCGCGACCTGCTCACCGGTGAGTCCGTGCGTGCCGCCCAGTCGGCGCTCTCGAGGCCGACGGTGCTGCTGCTCGCCCAGCACGGCATGGCCGCGGGAGCCCCTCCGCTCTATCCGCCCGAGGTCGTCGCGTCGCAGGCCGGCTCCCACCCGGGGCTCCGGGTGGAGCGGGTGTCCGGCCTCAACCACTACACCGTGGTGATGAGCGAGCGCGGCGCCGGGACGGTGGCGGACGCGGTCACGGCCGTGCCGCCTCGCTGACCGCACCGGGCCGCGGCGGGGCTCAGGAACGGTCCGTGGCGACCGGCACCAGCCAGCGCCGCCGTACCAGCACGGCGAGGCCGCCGACGACCACCAGCAGCGCCACCGCCGCGAGGACGGTGGCCCCCTTGCCGTCGGCTCGCCAGGCGCGCAGCACCGCCAGCCCCACGCTGAGGTACATCCCGGCCCAGACCAGCGCCCCCACGGTGAGCGCGGGCAGATAGTGCCGCAGCGGCATCCGCACGAAGCCCGCGGTCAGGTTCATCGCCGACTGGAACCCGACGGTGAGGAAGGACGCCGACACCGCCGGCGGCCCGAACCGGCTCACCAGCTGCTCGCTACGGCGCATCGCCGGACGGGCGAGCAGTTCGGCCGCCCGGGACCGGTCCCCGGCGCGCCGGGCGAGGCGTCCCAGCGCGTACGTGCCGCCGGCACGCAGGTGGACCACCACGACGAGGAAGGCGTACGCGGCCACTTCGAGGGGCAGGTCCGACGGCACGCCGCGATTGTCGCCGGAGCGCGCAGCGAGCACCCGGGTCGAAAGGCCCGACCTCGGTGCCTGCGGGCCGGCCGGCCTTCCGGGCGTGCTCCGGCGGCCTTCCGGGCGTGCTCCGGCGGCCTTCCGGGCGTGCTCGGGCGCATGCTCGACAAGGGCTGGGGCATGATGAGGCGATGAGTGACCAGCAGCACGGCATCGTCTTCCCCAGGGGCGCCGACGGCCGGCGCAGCACCGCCGCGGTGGGCCGCGCGGTCGTCGCCGACGCGCTCGGTGCGGTCGACCCGCCGGGGGCGCTCAACGCGTCGCAGGAGACGAACTGGCGCAGCGGCTACCTCATCCACTTCCGCCGGCTGGTCGAGGCCGGGCTGTCCTCCCGGGAGGCGGCACTCACCATCGCCCGGGACGGCCTGGCGTCGCTGCACGAGCGGATGTGCGTGGTCGGCGCGGACGGAGGCGACCACCCGCTCTCATCGTGGGGCGCCGCCGGCGACGTGCGGGAGCTGCGCACGATCGAGGTCCACGGCGAGGGTGAGGCAGAGACGGAGTTCAGCCTGCCGTACCGCGGCCGCAGGCTCCGCGGCGACGAGCTGCACCGACAGCTCGACCGCTGGGTGGCCGCGGGGGTGATGGAGCCCTCGGCCGCCGAGGCCGTCCGCGACGTGGTGGCCCATCCGGAGTGGCTCCGTCTCGACGGGCGCACCGTCGCCGTGCTCGGGGCCGGAGCGGAGATGGGTCCGCTGCAGGCGTTGCTGCACTGGGGGGCGACGGTCGCCGCGGTCGACCTCCCGCGTCCCGAAATCTGGCAGCGAGTCCTCGGGGCGGCCCGCCGCGGCGCAGGCACGGCCCTGCTCCCGGTGGAACCGGTGGGCGGCGGTGAGCTGCACGAGCGGACCGGCGCGGACCTGGTCGGGGAGGTCCCCGCGGTTGCCGACTGGCTCGGCTCGCTCGAGGGGGACCTGGTGCTCGGCAACTACGTCTACGCCGACGGCGCCACCAACGTACGCGTGTCGATGGCGGTCGACGAGCTGACCACCCGGCTGCTCGACCGCCGCGACGACCTCGCCCTGGGCTTCCTCGCCACCCCGACGGACGTCTTCGCCGTGCCCGCCGACGCCGTCGAGCAGGCCACCGGAAGCTACGAGGGCCGCTCGAGGGTGGGGAAGCTCCTCGGCCGGCCGCTGCGGACGCTGAGCGGCGGTCGGCTGCTGCACCGCTCCTACGTGCCTGGAGTCGACCCGGGCGTCAACGACAGCCTCGTCGCACAGCAGGGACCCAACTACGCGTTGGCCAAGCGGCTCCAGCGGTGGCGGGCCGCGGTCGCCCGCGACGCCGGTACGACGGTCTCCATGAACGTCGCCCCGCCCACACGCACCCGGTCGGTCGTCAAGAACCGGGCACTGGCCGCCGCCTACGCAGGAGCCCACCGGTTCGGGGTGGAGGTGTTCGAGCCGGCCACCTCCAACGTGCTGATGGCGGGCCTCCTCGTGCGCGACCTGCACACCGGCGGCGGTCCCCGGCATGAGCACCCGTGGCAGGACGAGGCCGCGTGTGCGGTCCACGGGGGGCTCTGGCGGACCGGGTACGCACCCAGGAGCGCGCTCGGGCTGGCCGCCCTGCTCGGCTACGGGGCCGCCCGGACCTGACCGGCGCCGCTGCCGGCGCGCCGGTGGCGTGCGACCCGTTTGGTCACCAGGTGGACCACGGCCGCGGCGGCGAAGGCTGCGGCGAAGACGACGAGCGCGGCCAGCGGTTCCCCCATCGCCTCGGGCCGCACCAGCACCGTGACGGCAAGGGTGAGCATCATCGTCCCGGCGACGAGCTTGAGCACCCGGCCGTGCCGCTCCTGCAGCTTGGTCGCCCGCAACGTCACCACGGCCACGGCGAACACCAGCAGCTCGTCGACCAGGAACGGCACCAGGTAGAGCCCGAACAGGACTGCGGCCGAGACCGGCCCCACGTCGTTCGCGGCGAGCAGGCCCGTCCACACCAGGGGGAACCCGGCTGTGCACGGCGTCTCCAGCAGGGAGACGCCCACCGCGAGCACGACCGTGGCAGCGAGCGCGGGCAGCATCCGGCCCTCGCCGGCTGCGGCCCGCATCCGCCTGTAGATGCCGGGCTTCGACGAGTCGCGGAGCGTGAACGAGACGCCCCTCTTGAACGCGAAGTAGTCCTTGACGCCGACCAGTCCGAAGATGCCGGCGACCACGGCGACCACCGCCTGCACGGCACCGAGGCGACCCACGACGCTCATCGCGGAGTAGATCCCGGCCATGTAGACCGCGTACATCGCGGCGGTGACGACCAGGAAGGTCGTCCCGATCGCGAGGACCCGGCCCCGGCTGCCGGTGCGCACGACGATCGCGAGCAGCACCGAGATCACCCACAGCGAGCACGGGTTGACCCCGTCCACGAACCCGATCACCAGGGTGGAGAGCACCAGCGAGTCCGCCCCGACGGTGACCTCCCCGACCAGGGGCACGTCCACGGTCGTGCTCCGTGGGTCCGTGACCGGAGCGGAGTCCGCCGTACCGCCGGCGCCGGAGGCGGCCAGGACCGCCTCGATCTCGGCGCGCACGGTGTCGGAGAACCCGATCCAGTACCGCTCGCCGACCACCGTGGTCGGGACGCCGGACGCCTCGAAGCCGAGCCGGTCGGCGGTGTCGACCAGCAGCTGCCGGTTGGCCTCGTCGTACCACACCTCGTGCTCGGTGACGGTGAGCCCCGGGTAGTCGTCGCGGGCCTGCCGCAGCCACTCCCGCTCGGCCTCGCAGTGCGGACACCCGTCGCCCCAGAACAGCACCAGCTCGACGCTGCGGTCGGGCTCGGCCCCCGTCGAGGCAGCCATGGCCGCAGGGTGTGGAGCGAGAGCGGCGAGGAGTCCGAGGAGTACGGCGGACGACAGCGCCGCCAGGGCCACCAGCACCCGCAACGCCGCCCGCGTACCGGTCCTCACGGCTCCAGCCTTCACCGGCGGGAGGTCGTGGGGGAGGGCCGAGCGGCTCACTGCATGGGGACCAACGGCGGGTGGGTCTTCCACCACCTGTGGGGGGTTGCTGGTTTCTGTCGGTGGGGCCTTCTACCTTGGTGTTCGAACAGAGGTTCGAGTGCTGGGGTGGTGGCGTGATGGGTCCCGAGGACGCGGGTGAGGGGCCGGCGCCGGGGTCGGCGGCGGCGGATGTGGTGGATCGGGGGCTCGTGGCCGAGGCGGTGGAGCTGCAGGTGGTGCAGAACCGGGTCCATGCGCGGCGGCTGGAGCTGATGCATGTGTTCTACGAGCGTCGGGTCGCGGAGGTCGCGGCGCGTGATGCGGGGCTGCCGGGGCCGTGGGACGGGCAGCCGGGGTTCTTCTGGTTGACGCCGTTGCAGGCGACCAAGGCCGAGTTCGGTCCGTTGCTGGGGATCTCGGAGATGTTCGTCCAGCTCGACCTGGACCTGGTGGGGGATCTGAAGCGGTGGCTGCCGGGGGTGTGGGAGCGGTGCCTGGCCGGGTGGGTCGACATCAGCCGGGCGGTGGCGTTGCGTGAGCAGCTGGTGCATCTGGCCGGTGACGCGGAGCGGGCGCGGTACGGGGAGCTGGTGGAGGAGTGGCTGGCCCGCCACGACCCCCGCCCCGACGACCCCGACGCCGGTGGGGATGCGGGGTTGTTGCGGGTGCCGCGCAGCAGTGTGCAGCGGGCAGCGGCGCGGTTGCGTCGGCGGTTGCCGCAGCGCAGCAGGGACGAGTCGTTCGCGGCCGCGTATGCGCGGCGGCAGGTGTCGATGCGGCCGGTGGGGGAGGGGATGGCGGCGTTGTCGACGTCGGTGGCGTTGCACGAGGCGGTGGCTGCGGATCACCGGTTGACGTTGATCGCGCGGAAGCGTCGGGAGGTGGCGGGGGAGTCACGGACGTTGGCGCAGCTGCGGGCGGACACCCTGGTCGACCTGCTGCTGGGTCGGCTCTCGGTGGCCACCTCGGATGCGGAGCCGACCCTGGGGCTCACGGACGCCCGCCCGGCTGACGGCCCGGCCGGGGCGGCGGGGTTCGACTGGTCGCGGGTCGGGGCGTTCGCGCGGCCGGTGGTGAACGTGACGGTGTCGCTGACGACGTTGATCGGGCTGGATGACGAGCCGGCGCAGCTGAACGGGGTGCTGGTCCCCGGGGAGCTGGCGCGGGTGATCGGGGCGGATCCGGACGCGGTGTGGCACCGGATGCTGGTGGACCCCGGTGGTGGGTTCGTGGAGCTGTCCACCGATGCCTACGCGCCCAGTGAGCCGGTGTGGCGGTGGGTGGTCGCGCGGGACGTCACGTGTGTGTTTCCCGGCTGTGCCCGGGCCGCGGTGCTGGTCGAGCTGGACCATCGGGTGCCGTGGCCGGTGGGGCGGACCTGGACGTGGAACCTGCAGCCGTTGTGCCGGCGTCATCACAAGGTCAAGCACTCCCACGGGTACCGGGTGCGCCGCCACGACGACGGGTCCTACACCTGGACCAGCCGGTTCGGGTCGGTGCTGCACACCCCGGCGCCGGAGTATCCGGCCGGGGTGTGGGCGGACCTGGCCCGTCAGCTGTCCGGGCGGCCCGGCCCCGAGGACCTCGAGCCGACCCCGCTGGAGTACGACGACCCCCGCGCCGACCCCGTCATCGACGACGCCTACCACGAGTGGTTCACCACCGAGGTCCTACCCACCCTCTGACGCGGCGGTCTAGAGCGGAGATCCGTCCGGGCCGAGGGCGGGCTGTTTCCGGGGGTAGCGGCCGTGGAATGGTGGGAAGCAGACCGGGGCAGGCATGGCGGCGCACGCCGCAGGACACCCCTGCCCGAACCGATCGAAGGAGATCGATGCCGGAGTTGTACATCGATGGTTCCTGGCGGGACTCGTCCGACGGCGGGACGCGCGAGATCCGCTGCCCGGCCGACGGACACGTCGTGGCCACCGTCTCCGAAGGCACCGCGGACGACGCGAGGCAGGCGGTCACCGCCGCGCGCCGCGCCTTCGACCACGGCCCCTGGCGGGACACGACGAGCACCGCGCGGGCCGCGATCCTGCATCGGGTCGCGGACCTGCTCGAGGAGCAGAAGGACGAGGTCGCGCGGCTGGAGGCGCTCGACACGGGCAAGCGGCTCGTCGAGGCCCGGATCGACGTCGACGACATCGTCGGGGTGTTCCGGCACTACGCCGCGCTGGCGATCACCGACGCCGGGCGCGTCGTGGACCCGGGCATGCCCGACGTGTCCAGCCGGGTCGTCCACGAGCCGGTCGGGGTCTGCTCGCTGATCACCCCGTGGAACTACCCGCTGCTGCAGACCTCGTGGAAGGTCGCCCCGGCGCTGGCCGCGGGCAACACGTTCGTGCTGAAGCCGAGCGAGCTGACCCCGTCCACGTCGATCTGGCTGATGAAGGCGCTCACCGAGGCCGGCGTCCCCGACGGCGTCGCCAACCTCGTGCTCGGCACCGGCGCCGAGGTGGGCGTGCCGCTGACCGAGGCGCCGGAGGTGGACCTGGTCTCGTTCACCGGTGGCCTGGAGACCGGGCGCCGGATCATGGCCGCGGCCTCGGCCACGGTGAAGAAGGTCGCCCTCGAGCTCGGCGGCAAGAACCCGAACATCGTCTTCGCCGACGCCGACCTCGACGTGGCCCTGGACTTCGCGCTCACCGCGGTGTTCCTCGACTCCGGGCAGGTCTGCTCCGGCGGCGCCCGGCTCATCGTCGAGGAGTCGGTCAAGGAGGAGTTCGTCGACGAGCTGGTCCGCCGCGCGCAGAAGATCAGGCTCGGCAAGCCGTTCGACGACGACGCCGAGACCGGCCCGCTGATCAGCGCCGGGCACCGCGACAAGGTGGAGCGGTACGTCGCGCGCGGCGTCGAGGAGGGCGCCGTGGTCCGGGTCGGTGGAGCACGCCCGGACGGCCCCGACCTGCAGGACGGGTTCTTCTACCTGCCGACGGTCCTCGACGGCTGCCACGCGGACATGGACGTGGTGCAGGAGGAGTCGTTCGGGCCGGTGCTGACCGTGGAGACGTTCCGCGGGTCGTCGTACGACGACGCCGAGGACCGTGCCGTCGAGATCGCCAACCACACCATCTACGGCCTGGCCGGCGCGGTGTGGACGCAGAACGCCGGCCGCGCCGAACGGGTCGCCCGGCGGCTGCGGCACGGCACCATCTGGATCAACGACTACCACCCCTACGTGCCGCAGGCCGAGTGGGGCGGGTTCAAGCAGTCCGGGGTCGGTCGCGAGCTCGGCCTCGCCGGACTCGACGAGTACCGAGAGACCAAGCACATCTGGCACAACACACGACCGGCCGCGCAGTACTGGTTCGGCGACCCGGCAGGGAAGCAGGCATGAGTCCGCAACGGAAGAGCTCCTACGACATCGTGATCGTGGGTGGCGGGTCGGCGGGGTCCGCCCTGGCGAACCGTCTCAGCGCCGACCCGGGGACCAGCGTGCTGGTCCTGGAGGCCGGGCGCAGCGACTTCAGGATCGACCCGTTCATCCACATGCCGGCGGCGCTGCCGTACCCGATCGGCAACAGGCTCTACGACTGGAAGTACGAGTCCGAGCCCGAGCCCCACATGAACGGCCGCAAGGTCTTCCACGCGCGCGGCAAGGTGCTCGGTGGCTCCAGCAGCATCAACGGGATGATCTTCCAGCGGGGCAACCCGCTCGACTACGAGCGCTGGGCCAAGGACGCCGGCATGGAGCAGTGGGACTACGCCCACGTCCTGCCCTACTTCAAGCGGATGGAGAACTGCCTCGCCGGTGCGGACGCGTGGCGGGGCGGCTCGGGGCCACTCGTCCTCGAACGTGGCCCCGCGACGAACCCGCTGTTCGGGGCCTTCTTCGAGGCGGTGCAGCAGGCCGGACACCCGCTCACCGACGACGTGAACGGGTACCGCCAGGAGGGCTTCGCCCCCTTCGACCGCAACGTGCACCGCGGCCGCCGGCTCAGCGCCGCTCGCGCGTACCTGCACCCGGTGATGAACCGGCCGAACCTCACCGTGCACACGCTGTCGCACGTCACCGGCCTGCGGATGCGCGGCAACCGCGTCGTCGGTGTGGACTACCTGCGCGGCGGGAGGCTCCGGCGCACCGTCCAGGCCGGTGAGGTGATCCTCTCCGGCGGCGCGATCAGCTCCCCGCAGCTGCTCCAGCTCGCCGGCATCGGCAACGCCCGCGAGCTCGAGGCGCTCGGCATCGAGAGCGTCGTGGACCTGCCTGGCGTGGGGGAGAACCTCCAGGACCACCTCGAGGTCTACATCCAGCACGCCAGCAAGCAGCCGGTGTCGATCGCCCCGTGGCTCAAGCACCGTCACAAGCCACGCATCGCTGCCGAGTGGATGTTCCTGCGGCGGGGCGTGGGCGCGTCGAACCACTTCGAGGCCGGCGGGTTCATCCGCAGCAACGACCGGGTCGCCTACCCGAACCTGATGTTCCACTTCCTGCCGATCGCGATCCGGTACGACGGGTCTCGGCCGGCCAGCGAGCACGGGTACCAGGTCCACATCGGGCCGATGTACTCCGACGTCCGGGGCAGCGTGAAGGTCAGGTCCACGGACCCGTTCGAGCACCCGGCGCTCCGGTTCAACTACCTGTCGACGGAGAACGACCGGCGGGAGTGGATCGAGATGGTCCGTGCTGCTCGCAAGATCCTCGAACAGCCGGCCTTCGCGCCGTTCAGCGCCGGCGAGATCTCGCCGGGCCCGTCCGTGCAGACCGACGAGGAGATCCTCGACTGGGTCGCCCAGGACGCCGAGACGGCCCTGCACCCGTCGTGCACGGCGAAGATGGGCACCGACGAGACGAGCGTGGTCGACCCGTCCAGCATGCGGGTGCACGGGGTTGAGGGCCTGCGCGTGGTCGACGCGTCGGTGATGCCCTATGTCACCAACGGCAACATCTACGCCCCGGTGATGATGGTCGCGGAGAAGGCGGCCGACCTGATCCTCGGCACCGAGCCGCTCGCCCCGCTCGACGTGCCCTACTACCGCCACGGCGACCGGACGCCGCTGTACCCGCCGGGTGACCCGCGCAACGACATGCAGACCGGACCACGTGCATGAGCCGCACGAGACCCCCCTGGCCCGCCCGGGGGAGGGCTGGGAGGAAGGACAGCGCGCGAAGGTCAACGCGCCGGTCTTCGCCGGGTCCGCCGTCGGTGCCCTGCTGGTGACCGCCTGGGCGCTGATCGCCCCGACGCACGCCGAGGCGACGCTCGCCACCATGGTCGGCTACGTCTCGGACTGGTTCGGATGGTTCTACGTGGCCCTGGCCACCGCGATCCTCGTGTTCGTGGTCCACGTCGCCGCCTCGCGCTACGGGCGGGTGCGCCTCGGCCCGGAGCACGCACGCCCGGAGTACAGCACGCTGTCGTGGGCCTCGATGCTCTTCGCGGCGGGCATCGGCACCGACCTGATGTTCTTCGCGGTCAACGAGCCGGTCGTGCAGTACCTCACCCCGCCGAGCGGCGAGGGGGAGACGGTCGAGGCCGCACGGGAGGCCACCGCGTGGACGATGTTCCACTACGGGATCAGCGGCTCGGGGATGTACGCGCTGATGGGCATGGCCCTGGGCTACTTCGCCTACCGGATGAACCTGCCCCTCGCGGTCCGGTCGGCGCTCTACCCGCTGATCGGCAGGCGCATCGAGGGCGCGGTCGGGCACGTGGTCGACACCGCCGCCGTCCTGGGCACCATCTTCGGCGTGGCGACCTCGCTCGGCATCGGCGTGGTCGGCCTCAACGTCGGCCTCGGCATGCTGTTCGGCCTGCCGCAGGGGTTGAGCGTGCAGCTCGCGCTGCTGGTGCTCGCGGTGGGGATGGCGACCGTGTCGGCGGTGAGCGGCATCGACAAGGGGATCAAGCGGATGTCCCAGCTCAACGTGCTGCTCGCGGTCGGACTCGCGCTGTGGGTGCTGGTCACCGGCAAGACGTCGTACCTGCTGAACGCGGCGGTGCTCAACATCGGTGACTACGTCCGGCTCTTCCCGGACATGACCATGCAGACCTTCGCCTACGACGACACCGGCAGCTGGATGAGCTTCTGGACGCTGTTCTTCTGGGCCTGGTGGATCGCCTGGGCCTCCTTCGTGGGCCTCTTCCTCGCCCGGATCTCGCGGGGCCGCACCATCCGCCAGTTCGTCGCCGGCACGCTGATGGCGAACCTCTCCTCGCGGCTGCGGACGGTCAACGACGACGGCGCCCCCAACCTGCGGATCTTCTGGGCGCTGGCCACCGGCGCGCTGACGCTGGCGATCCTCAGCGTGGGCGGCATCTACGCGCTGCAGTACGCCACCGTGATCATGGGCCTGCCGTTCGCGGTGGTGCTGGTGCTGGTGATGGTCGGGCTCTACAAGGCCCTGCGGGTCGAGGGCTTCCGCGCGGAGTCGGCCAAGCACAGCATCCGCGGCATGCTGTCGGGCCGCACCACGCACCGGGAGCCGACCCCGCCGCTCACGTGGCGTCAGCGGCTCACCCGGGCCATGGACTTCCCGTCCGTGGCCGAGGCCCAGGAGTACCTCGAGGAGGTGGCGTTGCCGGCGCTCGACGACGTTGCTGCGGAGCTGCGGGCCCGCGACGTGGCGGCGACGGCCTCCAGGATCGCGGACGGGCAGACGTCGTACGTCGAGCTGGTCGCCGACATCGGCGCCGAGCACCCGTTCCAGTACCAGATGTGGACGCGGGAGGTGCCGATGCCCGTCTACGGCCGCAGCAGCCCGCGCGGGCACGACGTGTACGCGCGGCTCGAGGTGCACCTGCGCGAGGGCGGCCAGGGGTACGACGTCATGGGCTACACGCACACCCAGCTGATCGACGACGTCCTCGACCAGTACGAGCGTCACCTGGAGTTCCTCCACCTCCAGCAGCAGACCACGCCCACGCTGTGACGGTGGAGGGCCGGTCGGGGACCAGCGCCCCGGCCGGTCACACCATGTGGTTATCGTGCTCGACCAGGAACGCGGCCAGCTCCTCGTCGGTGAACCTCCGGCGCCCGCTGAGCCAGTCGTTGAGCCCCTCGAAGTAGGCCTCGCGCGGCGCTCCGGGCGTGAACAGGATCAACATCGAGGCGGGGGCCCCCGACTCGTTGCGGAAACCGTGGATGCCTCCGGGGGGCACGTAGAGGAAGTCACCCGGGTGGGCGTCGCGCCAGTCTTGGCCGTCGTGGACCCGCACCTCGCCGTCGAGCACGAAGAAGGACTCGGACATCGTCCGGTGGAAGTGCGGCGCCGGTCCGCTCGGGTCGGGCCCCATGTTCCACCGGTAGAGACCGAAGTCGCCGCCGGTGGTGGCGCCGGTGGCCAGGTAGTGCGCGGACTGGCCGGGCGCCGGGCCGGAGATCTCGGGTGGGTGCTCGGCCGGCCGCAGCACGGCGGACGCCTCGCCGGTCGCGGCGAGGTATCGCGGGTCGGGATAGGACATGACCCGACTGTGCCCGCGGGGCCTGCCCGGCCGCGAGCGATTATCGCCTCAGACCCCGGCGGCCTTCTCCAGCGCGGCCAGCTCGTCGTCGAGGTGGACCAGCAGCCGCTGCAGGTGGGGGACCGTCCGCCGGCAGCCGGTCAGGCCGAAGCCCATCTCGCCGTTGTAGCTGGTGCAGGTGATGTTGAGCGCCATGCCGTGGATCGGGATCGACAGCGGCCACATCCCGTCCAGCAGTGCGCCGTTGAAGTAGTGCGGCTGCTGCGGGCCGGGCACGTTGGAGATGATCAGGTTGAACGGTGGGCGGTTGATGCCCTGCATCCGCAGCAGTGCCGGCAGCACCGCCGGGGCCATCCCGATCGCGCTCATCGCCATGACCTGGGCCGGCGTCATGGTCGCCAGGGCCTTCTTGCCCGAGACAGTCGAGCGGTGGACCGCCTGCAGCCGGTCGGCCGGGTCGTCGAGGTCGGTGCCCAGCTTCACCATGACCGCGCCGACCGCGTTGCCGCCGGTGCCGGAGGCGATGCCGGCCTCCCTGGCCTTCAGCCCCACCGGCACCATCGCGACCAGGGTGGAGTCGGGGAGGGCGTCGAGCTCGAGGAGGTAGCGCCGCATCGCGCCGCTGCAGAGGGCGAGCACCACGTCGTTGATCGTCGCGCCGGTGGCCGCGCCGACGGACCGCATCCGGCCGATCTCCCAGCTCTGCGCGGCGAAGCGGCGTGAGCCGGTGATCGGCTTGTTGATGATCGTGCGAGGGGCGTAGAGCGACAGCGCGGAGGTGTCGTTGCGCAGCCCCCGGGTGAGCGTGCGCAGGAGGGCGGCGGGCATCCCGGCCGCCTCGGCGGTGAGTGCGAGCGCCGAGCGGAACGCGCTCACCGGAAGGTCCAGCGCCGACGCCGTACCCGGTCCTTCCACCCCGGCCTTCTGCACCTGCCGGGCCGCCCACGGTGGCGGCATGTCGCGCTTGTCGGGGTCGGTGGACAGCACGCTCTGGAGCAGTCGCATCGAGGAGACCCCGTCGACCAGCGCGTGGTGGATCTTGGTGTAGGTGGCCAGCCGGCCGTCGGCGAGGCCCTCGATGACGTGGGTCTCCCACAACGGGCGCTCGAGGGCGAGACGGGTGCCGTGCAGCCGGCCGGCGAGGTCGAGCAGCTCCCGGACCCGGCCGGGAGCGGCGAGCGCGCTGTGGCGCACGTGGTAGTCGCAGTCGAACTGCTCGTCGTCGACCCAGACCCACTGCCCGGCGGTGGCCAGCGAGCGGTGCGGGCGCTTGCGGAACAGGGGGGCGATCTCGTCGTAGGTCAGCGAGCTCGCGAACATGTCGCGGACGTAGTCGGGGCCGGCGTCCTCGGGTGGCCGGAAGATCTGCAGGCCACCGACGTGCATCGGCTGCTGACGGTTCTCCGCGAGCAGGAACGCCGCCGCGGTCGGGTCCAGCGGTGTCGGCATCGTTCCCCCTTCACGATCGGGCCCGGACGGCCGAGCCTGGCGAGTACCGTTCCCGATCCGAGTGGTTCTAGTCCTGCACCACGGGAAGGTCCACGACGGCGTCCTCGAGCAGGATCGCGCCGGGGGTGCGGCTGCCCATGCCGACGAAGACGTCGCTGACCGCGGTCGCCATCACGTACAACGACTCGCCCTCGGCCACGTGCGCTCGAAGAACTCCACCATGTCGGTGGTGCCGGGCGGCTCGCCCCGCGGCCAGAACCCGGTGGCCGCGCCCTGGCCGAGCGCGAGGAGCACCTCGGGGGGCAGCGCTTCGGCGCCGGCCGCGGACAGGGCCACGGCCCAGGCGGTGCGGACCACACCCTGCGGCGCGAGGCTCTCGTTGAGGTCCCACCAGGTGATCTCCCACGAGACGGACCAGGCGCTTGACGTCGCGGCCCTCGAGGTCGGGGTGCGCGGGCGGGCTTGAACAGCGTGTAGCAGATCACACCGGCTCGGTGGTGTCCGGCTCGGGAACGCTGCGGACGCAGCCGTCGGTGGCGGTGTGCCCGCCCGGGGCGAGGCGGGGGTGGTTACGTCGGGGCCCGGTCGCGGTCCCCCGGACGGACCGAGGGACCGCACCCCGTGGACGCGGCCCCCCGGACCTGGTGCGAGGCGGTGCTCAGCCGCCGGTCCTGGCGGTGTAGCGCAGGTAGGGCTTGACCACCTCGAGGTCGTCGAAGCGCTTCTGCGCCTCCTCGGTGGGGATGTCGTTGCTGACGATCACCCGGTCGCCGGGCTTCCAGTCCGCCGGCGTGGCGAAGGGACCGAGGTCGTTCATCTGCAGGGCGTCGAGCACCCGCAGGATCTCGTCGAAGTTGCGGCCCGCGCTCTTCGGGTAGGTCATCATCAGCCGGACCTTGTGGTCGGGGCTGATGATGAACACCGAGCGCACCGAGCTGGTGTCGCCCTCGCCGGGGTGGATCATGTCGTAGAGCTCGGCGACCTTCTTGTCGGGGTCGGCGATGATCGGGTACTCCACCCGGGTGTGCACGACCTCCTCGATGTCCGGCTTCCACTTGTGGTGGTCCTCGACGGAGTCCACGGACAGCGCGACCACCTTGGTGTTCCGCTTGGCCCACTCGTCGCTCATCGCACCGACGCGACCGAGCTCTGTGGTGCACACGGGCGTGAAGTCGGCCGGGTGGCTGAACAGGATCGCCCAGCTGTCGCCCTTCCAGTCGTGGAAGGAGATCTCGCCCTCGCTGGTCTGGGCCGTGAAGTCAGGCGCGATGTCGCCCAGGTGCAGTGAAGCCATCAGGTTGGCTCATCCTCTCGGTAGATCCGTTGAATGACGCGGTAGGGATGCCCTCGTACCGTACCCAGCCATCGTCGGCCCACCTGAGAGGGTCCGCCAGGGGCGGAAGGCCCTACCCCGACGCCCGATCCTCACCGGGACGGCGGACCTCCACGACGGTCATCCCGACGGCGGCGGAGGGACGGTCCAGGGACGCCAGGGCGGCGCCTGCCTCGTCGAGCCCGACCACCCGTCCGACGAGCAGGTCGGGGCGCAGCGTGCCGTCGGCCACCATCGCCAGCATCGCCGGGTAGTCGGCGGCCGGCATCCCGTGGCTGCCGTAGACCTCGAGCTCGTGGGCCACGACCCGGTCCATCGGGATCGGGGGAGCGGCGTCCTCGCCGAGCAGCAGACCGACCTGGACGTGCCGGCCGCGGCGGCGCAGCGAACCGACCGACGCCGCGGCGGTGGCGGGGGAGCCGAGGGCGTCGAGGGAGACGTGCCCGCCACCGCCGGTCCGCTCCCGGACGGCTGCGCCGGTGTCGTCGACCTCCCGGCCGTCGAGGAGCACCTCGGCCCCGAGCCGCCGGGCGAGGTCCAGTGCGCCGCTGCGCACGTCGACGGCCGCGACCCGGGCGCCGAGGCCGACGGCGACCATCACCGCCGACAGCCCCACCCCGCCGCACCCGTGCACGACCACCCAGTCGCCGTCCCGGACGCGGCCGTGGACGGTCAGTGCCCGGAACGCCGTCGCGAACCGGCAGCCCAGGGAGGCTGCGGTGACGAAGTCGACCCCGTCCGGCAGCCGCACCAGGTTGGTGTCGGCAGCGTGGACGGCCACCAGGTCCGCGAACGAGCCGGGTCCGGTGAACCCCGGCTGGGTCTGGTCCGGGCAGACCTGCGCCTCGCCGGCGAGGCAGTACTCGCACCTCCCGCAGCCGCAGACGAACGGCACCGTCACCCGGTCCCCGGCACGCCAGCCGGTGACCGCGGGACCGACCGTGTCCACCACGCCCGCGAGCTCGTGGCCGGGGACGTGCGGCAGCGCGACCGGGTCGTGGCCCTTCCAGGCGTGCCAGTCCGAGCGGCACACGCCGGTCGCCGCGACGCGCACCAGCACCCCGTCCTCGGGACACACCGGCTCCTCGACCTCATCACGGAGGGTGGGGAGGACGTCGTACTCGTCGAACACCACCGCACGCATCGCCATGCCGCACAGTCTGCACTTTCGCGCATTCCGTCCCCGGCTTCGGGCACGATGTGCGGTACTACCTGCGACGAGGAGGATCCATGACGGGCTGGGTCGGCGACATCGAGGACGTCACGAACGACAACACCAACTTACGCACCAAGGATGGGGCCGACGCCGCCGAGGCGGAGCACCACTGATCGCCGTGCGGGACACCTACGACTACGTCGTCGTCGGCGCCGGCAGCGCGGGGGCGGTGATCGCCTCCCGGCTCACCGAGGACCGCGACGTCTCGGTCCTGCTCCTCGAGGCCGGGGGAGAGCCGGACGCCGACGAGATCACCGTGCCGGCCGCGTTCTCCACGCTGTTCCAGACCCGCTGGGACTGGAACTACCACACCGTCGAGCAGAAGCAGCTGGGCTCCCGCCGCGCCTACTGGCCGCGGATGCGGGCGCTCGGTGGCTGCTCGTCGATGAACGCGATGATCTACATCCGCGGCAACCGGCTCGACTACGACGGCTGGCGCGACGACCACGGCGCGACGGGGTGGGGGTACGACGACGTCCTGCCCTACTTCGTCAGGGCCGAGCACAACACGTCGCTCACCGGCCCCTACCACGGCCGGCACGGCCCGCTGTGGGTCGAGGACCGGCGCTACAACCACCCGTTGACCTACGCCTGGCTGGGCTCGGCGGCCGCGCACGGGATGAAGCCGAACGACGACTTCAACGGCGCGGAGCAGGACGGGGTCGGGCTCTACCAGGTGACCTGCCGCAAGGGGCATCGCTGGTCCACGGCCGACGCCTACCTCGCCCCCGCGACGGGCCGGCCGAACCTGACCGTGCGCACGGGCGCGCTCGCGACCCGGGTGCTCGTCGAGCACGGCCGCGCCGTCGGGGTCGCCTACAGCTACGGCCCGGTCGAGCAGGAGGCCTACGCCGACGGCGAGGTGGTCCTCTCCGGCGGCGCCGTGAACTCCCCGCAGCTGCTGATGCTCTCCGGGATCGGTCCCGCCGCGCACCTGCGGGAGGTCGGCGTCGAGGTGGTCGCCGACCTGCCGGGCGTGGGGGAGAACCTGCACGACCACCCGGCCGCGCCGCTGGTCTGGCACACGCAGCACACCAGTGACCTCGCCGACTTCACCGGACTGCTGAACTTCGTCAGGGCCAAGAGCACCGGCCGCGGCCCGCTGGTGTCGAACATCGCCGAGTCCGGCGGCTTCTTCCGCACCCGCGACGACCTCCGCGCGCCGGACATGCAGGCGCACGTGGCCGCCTCCGGGTTCTGGGACAACGGGCTGCACGAGCCGGTGACCCGGAAGTTCACCGTCGGCCCGACGCTGGTCGAGGTGCACAGCCGCGGTCGGCTGCGGCTGCGGTCGACTGACCCGCGCTGGCACCCGGAGATCGACCCGGCGTACTTCGACGACCCGCGCGACCTGGACACGATGGTGCGCGGGATCCGGCGGCTGCTGGACACGGTCCGGTCCGGACCGATCGCCCGCCACCTCGCCGGGCCGTTCCTGCCCTCCTCCGCGGACCCCTCGGAGGACGACATCGTCGACCACCTCCGGACGACCACCCAGACCCTCTACCACCCGGTCGGCACGTGCGCGATGGGCCGGGGGGAGCAGGCCGTGGTCGACCCGGAGCTCCGCGTGTACGGCGTCGAGGGGCTGCGCGTGGCCGACGCGTCGGTGATGCCCGTCGTGCCTCGCGGGAACACCAACGCGCCCACGATCATGATCGGCGAGAAGGCAGCCGACCTGCTGCGAGGAGTCCGCACCGCCACCGACAGCCAGGGAGTCCACCGATGACCCAGAAGCTCGAGTCGCTCAACCCCGCCACCGGCGACGTCGTCGGGGTGCACGTCGTGGACGAGGCCGCCGAGGTCGAGGCCGCGGTCGCCCGGGCCCGCGACGCCGCCGGCTGGTGGGGCCGGCTCACCTTCGACGAGCGCAGGCAGGTGCTGGACCAGTGGAAGGGGGTGCTGGCCCGCCGGATGGGACAGCTCGCCGACCTGGTGCACCAGGAGACCGGCAAGCCTCACGCCGACGCCCAGCTCGAGATCGGTCTCGCCATCGACCACCTCGGGTGGGCGGCCGGGCACGCCGGGAAGATCCTCGGGCCCGCGAAGGTGTCGTCCGGGCTCCTGATGGCCAACCACGCCGCCACGGTGGAGTACCTCCCGCTCGGGGTGATCGGCGTGATCGGGCCGTGGAACTACCCCGTCTTCACGCCGATGGGGTCGATCGTCTACGCGCTCGCGGCCGGCAACACCGTGGTGTTCAAGCCCAGCGAGTACACCCCCGGCGTCGGGGTCTGGCTCGCGGACAGCCTCCGCGAGGTGGTGCCCGACCACGCGCTGCTGCAGACGGTGGTCGGATACGGCGAGACGGGGGTGGCGCTGTGCCGGGCCGACGTCGACAAGCTGGCGTTCACCGGGTCGACCGCCACCGGGCGGAAGGTGATGGCGACCTGCGCCGAGAAGCTCACCCCGGTGCTGATCGAGGCGGGTGGCAAGGACGCGCTGATCGTCGACGAGGACGCGGACCTCCCCGCCGCCGCGGACGCCGCGATCTGGGGCGCGTTCTCCAACGCCGGGCAGACCTGCGCCGGCGTCGAGCGGGTGTACGTGCACGAGCGGGTGTACGACGACTTCCTGGCCGAGGTGACCAAGCAGGCCGCGGAGATCGTCCCGGGCTCGCACTACGGCGCCCACTTCGGGCCGATGACGATGCCGTCGCAGGTCGAGGTGGTGCGCCGGCACGTGACCGACGCGCTGGCCCGCGGGGGACGGGCCGTGCTCGGCGGCGAGGACTCGGTGGGTGACACCTTCGTGCACCCGGTGATCCTCACCGACGTGCCGCACGACTCCTGCGCGATCACCGAGGAGACGTTCGGGCCGACGATGACGGTGAACAAGGTCCGCGACATGGACGAGGCCGTCGAGCTGGCCAACGGCACCAGCTTCGGTCTCGGGTCGACGGTGTTCTCCCGCGCTCGCGGACCCGAGCTGGCGCGGCGGATCCGGTCGGGGATGACCGCGATCAACTCGGTCATCTCCTTCGCCGGGATCCCGGCCCTGCCCTTCGGCGGGGTCGGTGACTCCGGGTTCGGCCGGATCCACGGGGCCGACGGGCTCAAGGAGTTCACCTACGCCAAGGCGGTCGCCCGGCAGCGGGTGAAGGCGCCGCTGGTGCTGACGTCGTTCAAGCGCAGCGCCAAGGCCGACGCGGCCTTCGCCCAGCTGATCACCGTGCTGCACGGCCGGGCCTCGCAGCTGCCACGGCTGCGGCGCCGCGTCCGCTGACCCAGTGCCGGTCTGGACCGCACAGCTTTGTCGGGTTTGCCCGACTACCCAGGGGGCATCTACCGGGGCAACCCCGACGAGGAGGCCCTTTCATGCGTGCGATTCTCGGCTGGATGGTCGAGCAGATCTGCCGTCCCATCGACACCAAGGTGTGCGCCATCGCGAATGCGACCGACGAGGACGGCGACGCCTTTCCGGGGTACTACCGCAGCGCCTGACCCCGGGCGGCGCGTGGCCCCGGTGTCAGCCGTCGAACGGCACCTCGGGCCGCCAGTCCTCCTCCGCGGTGGCGGCGCACGAGTACAACGCCTCGGCGACGCGCTCGGGAGAGAACGCCGTGCCCTCGGCCAGGGTGCCGTTCACGGTCAGCGACGTCGCCCGGACACCGCGTGCGGCGAGCACCTCGTCGAGGCTGCGCACCAGGTTGCGGATCGCCGCTTTCTGCACGCCCAGGGAGGCCGCCCGGGCGGAGGGTCGGTCCGCGGCCATGCTGCCCGTGACCGTGACCCGGCCGCCGCGCGGCAGGTGGGGTGCCGCGGCCTGGACAGCGGTGAGGAGCGCGGCGGTCCCGACGCGCAGGTCGGCGAGCAGCTCCTCGGGGCCGAGCGTGAGCGGGTCTTCCGCGCGGAACACGCTGGGGTTGAAGTGGAGTACGTCGATGTGGCCGTGTCGTGAGCCGAACCCGTCGATCGCGCCGGCGAGCGCCCGGCCGTCGGTGATGTCGAGCGCGGCCCAGTCGGCGCTGATGCCCTCGGAGCGCAGCTCCGTCCCCAGGGCCGCCAGCCGGTCGGGGTCACGGGCGATGAGCGCGACGTCGTACCCCTCGGCCCCGAACCTGCGCGCCACGGCGGCGCCCACACCCGGCCCGGCGCCCACGACGAGCAGCAGCTTGGAGCTCATCGGGCGACTCTAGCCCCGGGCTCGTCGCCTCCTCGGTTCCGGCCACGCGACCGCGTCCCGGGGTGGAGACTGGGAGGGGCACGTCGGGGCGCCGGCGTCCGGCCGGTGGTCCGACCGCGGCGCTAATTCCGAGACTGGTATCGTGATTTCCGTGGTGAAACCCGTTCGTGGCGACATCCTCGCCGGTGTCAGCGTCGCGCTGGTGCTGATCCCGCAGGCGCTCGCCTACGCGGAGATCGCCGGCGTCGACCCCGTGCACGGTCTCTACGCGGCCGTCGCCGCACCGATCGCCGGTGCGCTGATCGGGTCCTCGCCCTACCTGCAGACCGGACCGGTGGCGGTCACCAGCCTGCTCACCTACGGTGCGCTCACCGCGCTCGGTGACCCGTTCAGCGCCGAGTTCGCGCTCCTGGCCGGGCTCCTCGCGATCCTCGTCGGTCTGGTCCGGGGGGCGATCGGCCTGCTGGGCGGCGGCCCGATCGCCTACCTGATGTCGCAGCCGGTGGTCGTCAGCTTCACCTCGGCCGCCGCCGTCCTCATCATGTCCTCGCAGCTGCCGGGGCTGCTCGGCGTCGACGGCGGGTCCGGAAACCCGGTCCTCGTCGCCCTGCGTGCCCTGGCCCAGCCCGGGAGCTGGCAGCTCACCGACATCGCGATCGGGGTGTTCGCGATGGCGGCCATGATCGGCGGCCGCAGGCTCTCGCCGCTGTTCCCCGGCGCGCTGGTGGCGGTCGTGGCCACCGCCGCGTGGAGCGCGTTCACCGACTACCAGGGCAGCACGGTCGGCGACATCCGCGTCGCGTTCCGTCTGGAGACCGACCTGCCGTGGGCCGACCTCCCCTCGCTGCTGCTGCCCGCCGTGGTGATCGCCGTGGTCGGGTTCGCCGAGCCCGCCGCCATCGCCCGCAAGTACGCCGCGGAGGACCGCACGTTCTGGGACTCCAACAAGGAGTTCGTCGGACAGGGCCTGGCCAACGTGGCCTCCGGTGTCGTCGGCGGCTACCCGGTCGGCGGGTCCTTCTCGCGTACCGCGCTGAACCGGCTTGGCGGTGCCCGCACCCGGTGGAGCGGCGCGATCACCGGGTTCGCGGTCCTCGCGATCCTCCCGTTCGCGTTCCTCCTGGACCCGCTGCCGACCGCGGTCCTGTCCGGGCTGGTCATCGCCGCGGTGTACTCGTTGATCGACCTGAGGTCTCCGCGGCTGTACTGGGCGTGGTCCAAGCCGCAGTTCGCGGTCAGCATCGTCACCATCGTGGGCACCCTGGTCCTCGCGCCGCGGGTCGAGCAGGGCGTGCTCCTCGGGGTCGCGGCGGCGCTCGCGGTGCACCTGTGGCGGGAGATGCGGGTCCAGGTGCCGTCGCGGCTGGACGGCGACACGCTCCACGTCTGGCCGACCGGGGTGCTGTACTTCGGCTCCGCCCCGGCCGTCGAGCGCGGCGTGAACGACCTCCTCGCCGAGCACCGCGAGATCGGCCGTCTGGTGCTCCACCTCGACCGGCTCGGGCGGCTGGACCTGACCGGTGCGCTCATGCTGCGCGACATCATCTACGACACCCGGGACGCCGGTGTCGAGGTGGAGGTGGTCGGCGCGAAGGCCCACGTCGGCAGGGTGATCGCCCGGGTGCTGGAGGACGAGTCGATCGCGGAGCGGCGCGACCTCCTCTGATTCACCGGTGCGGCACACCCGTAGATGGGAGGATGTGGCGCAACCGCACCGATGGGGAGGGCACGTGGACGGCGACGCGCTGGAGGCTGCCCGGCATGACCTCGCGGCCACGGAGGAGCAGCTCCGCGAAGCCCGCGAGCACCTGACCATGTTCGCGGGACAGGTCAGCCACGACCTGCGCACCCCGTTGACGGCCATCCTCGCCAACGCCGAGATGCTCTCGGGTGAGCCCGCGGTCCGGGACGACGAGGACCTCGTCTGGATGGTCGAGGGGATCGCCCGCGCCGCGAGCCGCCTCAACGCGATGATCGAGCACATGGTGTCCTACGCCCGCGAGGGCGGCGCCCCTGCGCTCGGCGTGGTCGACCTGGGCCGGCTGTTCGACGCGGTCCTCGAGGACCTGGCCCCGCTCGTCGCCGAGAAGCAGGCGGTGGTCAAGGTCGGCGACCTGCCGCGGCTGCCGGCGGACCGGCACCAGGTGTACGCCGTCGCTCGCAACCTGCTGCACAACGCGCTGACGTTCTCTCGCCCCGACACGCCCCCGATGGTCGAGGTGAGCGCGGACCGCGACGGTGACGTGTGGCGCGTGAGCGTGACCGACAACGGCATCGGCGTCGCGCCGGAGAGGCGGGAAGCCATGTTCGTGCTGTTCGCCCGGGTCGACAAGCGGCTGGACGGGAGCGGGATCGGCCTGGCCACCGCACGCCGGGTCGTCGAGGCGCACGGTGGACGGATCGGGATGGACGGCGCCGACGACGGCGGCACCACCGTGTGGTTCGAGCTCCCCGCCTGAGGAGGCCGGCGTGCTGGTGACCCGCGTGACCCGCTCCGGGGCGGAGCTCGACGACCTGCTGGCCGCACTGCTGGAGCGTAGGCCCGCCGGCGGCCGCACCGTCCTGGGCCTGACCGGGGCCCCGGGAGCAGGCAAGTCCACGACGGCGGCGTACCTCCTCGCGCGCCTCGGCCCGGAAGCGGCCCACGTGCCGATGGACGGCTTCCACCTGGCCGACGTCGAGCTCACGCGTCAGGGCCTGCTGGACCGCAAGGGTGCACCGGAGACCTTCGACCCGCTCGGGTACGCCGCCCTGCTCGCCCGGCTGGCCGAGGACCGGGACGACACCGTCTACGCACCCGCCTTCGACCGCGACCTCGAGCAGCCGCTCGCGGGCGCCATCGCGGTGCCGTCCTCGGCCGACGTGGTCGTCACCGAGGGCAACTACCTGCTCCTGGACCGGCCCGAGTGGCGCCGGGCCCGGGGCCACCTCACCGAGGTCTGGCACCTGCGGACCGCCGACCCGCTGCGACACGAGCGGCTGGTTGCCCGCCACGTCGCCTTCGGCAAGAGCCCGCCCCGGGCACGGGCCTGGGTGGAGCGGGTGGACGGCCCGAACGCATGGCTGGTGGAGGAGTCGGTGGCCCGTGCGGACCGGGTCCTCGACCTCACCGACTGGTGCCCCTGACCTCCGCGGCCCCGGGCCGCGCGAGCGATCAGCCGCGCTCGGGCTGCGGGGCGTCGGCCTCCTCGTCCTCCTCGGCGGGCTGGTCCTTGAGGAAGAGGTACCAGTACGCGGTGCTGACGAAGATCACCGCACCGACGAGGTTGCCGGCGCCGGCGAGCAGCCAGTTGATCAGGGTGTCGCCCCAGCCCAGGTCGGGCACGCCGGCGAAGATCGCGGCGGGCAGGAAGAACATGTTGGCCACCACGTGGTCGAAGCCCATCGCGACGAAGGCCATGATCGGGAAGAAGATCGCGAGGATCTTGCCGGCGACGCTGGTGGCGCCCAGCGACATCCACACCGCCAGGCAGACCAGCCAGTTGCAGCCCACGGCTCGCAGGAAGGTCTCCCAGGCGGTGTGGTCCAGCGCCTTGCCCTGCGCGATGGCGGCCAGCCGGTCGTAGGTCAGCGCCGCGGTGGTCCCGGCCTCGGAGCCTGCCGAGCCGATCACCCCGGTCTGCACGGCGAGGAAGAAGGCGACGAACATGGCGCCGACGACGTTGCCGAGCACGACCACGGTGAGGTTCCACGAGACGTCGCTCATCGAGATCTTGCCGCGCATCGCGCCCATCGGGACCAGCATCATGTTGCCGGTCAACAGGTCGGATCCGGCGACCAGCACCAGCACCAGCCCGAGGCTGAACGCCGCGCCGGTGAACAGCGTGGGGAGCGTGCCCCACGTCGCGGGGTCCATCCCCGAGGACACCGCGATCGCGACGAGGCCGCCGAACGCGATGTAGGCGCCCGCGAGGAAGGCGCTGATGAACACCTTGTCCCACGTGCGCTGGGTCTTGCCTGCCCCTGTCTTGACCGCCGCCTCTGCGATCTCCTGCGGCTGTTTCGCCGGCATGGTGCCTCCAAGGTAAGTCCGGGTCGGTTCCGTCCTTGATGGGCAGTTCCCGGTGTGACGTGTTTCAACCCGGTACGCCGGTCGCAGGCGTGCTGCCCGCCGTCTTTGATACCCCGGGTCTCGCTATTACGGTCGGAGACGGCACGTGTTCCGGTCCAGGACGCGATCCGGACCGGGAGGCGCAGCCGCTGACCTGCACCCCATCCAGGGAGGCCTCATGCGGTTTCTTCCCAAGGTTCTCGCAGCAGCATCCGTCTCGCTGACCACGGCGGTGGCGACGGTGCTTCCCGCCGCCGCGCAGGACGTCACCCCGGCGCGCGCGGGCGGCGCGGACCGCTACGCCACCGCGGCGACGGCGATGACCGAGGTCGCGCACCCGACCGGCACCGGCACCGCCGTGCTCGCGACCGGTGAGGAGTTCCCCGACGCCCTGGCCGCCGCCGGCCTCGTCGGGCAGACGGACGCCGCGATGCTGCTGACCCAGCACGACACCCTGCCGACCGCGACCGCCGACGCGCTCAGCGACCTCGGCGTCGACAACGTCTACCTGATGGGCGGCGGCAACGCCGTCGCCCGCACCGTCGCCCGGCAGCTGCGCGACCGCGGCTACGACGTGGGCCGGGTCCGCGGACGCGACCGGTACGCCACCGCGGCCGCGGCCGCCCGCGAGGTGTTCCGGCTCGGCCCGACCGCCCAGGTCGACGGGCAGCCCGCAGCCTTCCTCGCCACCGGGGAGGACTACGCCGACGCGGTCACCGCCGGGGCGCCGGCCGCCGCGGGCGAGGCCGCCCCGGTGCTGCTCACCCAGCACGGCACCCTCCCGCAGGTCACCCGCGAGGTGATCAGCGACCTCGGCATCGGCCACGTCTGGGTGGTCGGTGGCCAGGCAGCGGTCGGCCGAGCCGTTGCCCGGCAGCTGCGCGAGATGGACGTCGAGGTCGAGCGCCTCGCCGGCCGGTCGCGGCAGCGCACCGCGGTCGCCGTGGCCCGCACGTTCGTGAACAGCCCGACGCTGGCCGGGGACACCGTGACGCTCGCCGGAGGTATGGCCTTCCCCGACGCGCTCGTCGGCGGGGTCACCGCGGCCGCCACCGGTGGCCCGGTCCTGCTGACCGACTCCGCCACCGAGCTCGGCGCCGCCGCGGAGGACTACCTCGCGAACCCACCGGCCGCCGTGTCCGTGGTCCGCGCCATGGGCGGCCCGGTCGCGCTGCGGCGCAGCGTGCTCGAGCGTGCCGTCGCCGTCGCCGAGTCCGGCAGCACCGCGCCGCAGGCGTGGACGCTTGCCCCGCAGCAGCCGGTGAACCCGAGCCCGGGCGAGACCACGCAGTTCACGCTGTTCGCCCCTCAGGACGGGTCGCTGCCTCCGCAGCTCCACGTCGCGCTCTACGACTGCACGGTCACCGACCCCACCGGGGAGCCGGTCTTCCAGGACGGGAACGACGACGGCCTCGCCGACGGCTACGCCACCACCGAGAACGATTCGGCGGTGATCACGGCGGTCAACGGCAGCGACATCGCGGACACCACCGCGGTCGCGGTCGGCGTCCCCGCAGGGCGGCGAGCTCACCTTCACTCTGACCAGCGACGCCGCCGACTGCGCCGCACCCGTGGTGTTCGAGGACACCGTCGAGAACGGCCGGCTCGACGTCGACGCGCAGGCCCGGCCGAGCGAGCCGTACAACGTCGGCCTGGCGCGCTGGGACTGAGCGGCCGACTGGCGGCCCGGACGACGCATGGCAGTTCGCGGAGCGCTTCGGTGCCGGTCCCGGGAGGCCGGTCGCCGGTGCCGCGGGTGGGTCAGTAGCCGCGCGGCCTCCGCGGCAGGTACAGCCAGTCCTGGAACAGCTTGTCGAGGTCCTGGCCGGAGACCCGCTCGGCGAGGGCGATGAACTGCTCGGTGCTCGCCGAGCCGTGCCGGTGGGAGCGCGCCCAGCGCCGCAGGATCCGGAAGAAGGCGCGGTCCCCGACCCGCTCGCGCAGCACCTGCAGGGTCATCGCGCCACGGTCGTAGACCGGGATGGCGAACAGCTTCCGCACCGAGCCGGGGTCGCCGGGCGGGGTCTGCCAGAACGACGACCGCGGCCCGTAGATGCCGTACAGGAACCGGAACTGGCGGTGCGGGGTGCGTGGCTTGTGGTAGCGCCAGGCGTCGTAGAGCCACTCCGAGTAGGTGGCGAAGCCCTCGTTGAGCCAGATGTCGCTCCAGTCCCGCGGGGTCACGGAGTTGCCGAACCACTGGTGGGCGATCTCGTGGGCGATGAGGTAGCCCGGTGCGACACCCGGCAGCACCGGTCGGCTCTGCGTCTCCAGCGCGTAGCCGAGGTTCATCTTGTCGATGATCAGCCCCGAGGTCTGCATCGGGTAGGGGCCGAGGCGCCGCTGGAACATCTCGATGATCCGTGGCAGCTCCCTGCGCGCGCGCTGCTGGTCGCCGAGCGACTCGTCGACGAAGGTCAGCAGCGGGATCCCCGAGGCGGTGCGGGACCGGTACAGGTCGTAGCGGCCGATGGAGACCGTCGCCAGGTACGGCGCCATCGGCCGGGTCTCACGCCAGTGCCACTCGGTCCGCCGCTTGCCGACGGCCCGGCGGACCAGCCGGCCGTTCGAGGCAGCCTTCAGCCGGTTGGGGACGTCGACGGAGATGTCGTAGGTCGCCTTGTCCCGGATGGTGTTGTTGACCGGGAACCAGGTCTCGGAGCCGAACGGCTCGGACATGGCCGTCGCGCCGTCCTTGGTGCCGATCCACCCCGTGCGGCCGAGCTGCCGGTGCCGGTAGGGCTTCGGCCGCCCGGCGTACGAGACGGTGGTGACGAACTCCTCGCCGGCCGGCACCGGGGTCGCCGGGGTGATCGTCAGCTCGAACCCGTCGCGTGACCACCGGGCCGGCTCGTCGGCCACGGTGACGGCGCGGACCCGGAGGGCAGCGAGGTCGAGGTTGAACGCGGACAGGTCCTGCTCCGCGGTGGCGCGGATCCGCGCCGTGGCGGCTATGCGGCGGGTGGCCGCGCGCCAGGTCACGTCGAGGTCGTAGTGGGCGACGTCGTACCCCCCGTTGCCGCGCATCGGGAGGAGGGAGTCGCCGGAGCCACGCGCCCCCGGGGAGGCCTCGAGCGCCTGCACGGCCGTCGAGGGCACCAGGGTCACCGCCATGGTGGCGGCGACGAGGAGGGAGAGGGAGCGGCGGGGCGAGAGGAGCGCGCGGCGGGGCGAGAGGAGCACCTGTCAAGGTTAAGGGAAGACCCGGGTCGCGTCCGGGTGATGAACGACACCGCGCGCGGCCCGGGCGCGGGTGGAGCCGCACCCTCCCAAACCGTCAAGATGGGGCGCGTGCCCGAGACGAGAGAGATCTACAAGACCCTCGACCTGTGCCTGCGCATCGGCGAGGTGCTGCTGTCGTCGGGAGCCGGTGCGGCCGACGTCACCGCCTCGATGCTCTCGGTGTCGTACGCCCTCGGCCTGCGCAGCGCCGACGTGGACGTCACCTTCACATCGTTGTCGATGAGCTACCAGACCAGCTTCGACGAGCCGGCCCTGATCCAGGTGCGCAGCGTGCGGCACCGCGACATCGACTACGAGGACCTGACCGAGGTCAACTTCATCGTCAACGACATCATCACCGGCGACCTCGACGTCGACGAGGCACGTTCAGCAGATGGCGCGGATCGTCTCCTCCGGCCACCGGCTCCCGCGGTGGGCGGTCACGCTCGGCTGGGGGTACGCCGGTGCCGGCGTCGGCCTGCTCATCGGGGGAGACGCTGGTCGTGGTGCTGATCGCGTTCCTGGCGGCGGCCGGCATCGACCTGCTCAAGCGGCACATGTCGCGTCGTCGGCTGCCGACGTTCTACCAGCAGGTGGCCGGCGGCCTCCTGGCGACGCTCCTGGCGGTGGGCACCGCGGCCACGGACATCGTGGTGGACCCGTCGCTGGTGATCACCGCCAGCATCATCATGCTGCTGGCCGGGATCGGGTTCATGGGGGCGATCCAGGACGCGCTCACGGGGTTCTACATCACCGCGGGGGCGCGGCTGCTCGAGGCGCTGCTGGCGACCGCGGGCATCATCGCCGGCGTCTGCGGGGGCATCACGATCGGCGCGGATGCTGGGGGTGCAGCTCGTGGGCATCGAGCCGGGCACGTCCGGGCTGCAGGCCCTGCCGCTGATGGCGTTCGGGGCCGGCCTGTCTGCCGCGGCGTTCGCGTTCGCCAGCTACGCACCGCCGCGCTCCTTGCTGCCGATCGCCGCCACCGCCTCCGTGGGCGGGTCCGTCTGGTACGTCCTCTTCTTCAAGGACGCGGGCGCCGCGTGGGCGACGGCATCCGCGGCGCTCGTCATCGGCGTGCTCAGCTACGGCGTCGCCGGCCGGTTCCGGGTGCCGCCGCTGGTGGTCGTGGTGCCGTCGATCATCCCGCTGCTGCCGGGTCTGTCGATCTTCCGCGGACTGCGGCTGATGGCGGAGGGGGACAGCTACGGCGTCATCGCGCTCGCCACCGCTGCCGCCACCGCGATCGCGATCGCCTCCGGGGTCATCCTCGGGGAGTACATCGCCCAGCCGCTGAAGCGGGAGGTGCGCCGCCTGGAGAGCCGGCTGGCCGGTCCCCGCCTGGTGGGCCCGATCCGGGCCCGGGCGGTGCAGCGCGACAAGAAGCGGCAGGACGCCTCCTGACGGGGCTCTCAGGGCAGGACGGGCAGCGGGTACTGGACGCCGGTGCCGGTGTCGATCAGCGCGGCCCGGTCGACGGTGGTGACCAGCGGCAGCACGTCGAAGACCGCGGCGGCGATCGTGGGCAGCCGCTCCAGCGTCGTGCGCGGTGCGAGCGTGCAGTGCGGAATCCACACGCCCGGCTGGTAGTGCCGGTGCAGGTCCGCGCCGGTCGACTCCACCGCCTCGACCACCCGCTCGTGCCGGCGGGCGAGGTCCGCGGTGGTCGAGGGGACCAGCCAGGTCCGGCTGCGGCGGAACATGCCGAACGCGTCGAAGTGCAGGGTGAGCGGACCCTCGTCGGGCAGCAGCGAGAGCGCGTCGGTCACCTTGTCCACGTCGTAGGTGCGCAGGACCGCGTAGGACAGGTGGGGCACGTGGCCGCCGTGGGTGTGGCTGAGCAGCGTGGGCACGCCCTCGAGCTCGAGGCGGTGCCACAGCTTGCGGACTGCCGCCTCGCCGCGGGCGTCGAAGAGCAGGCAGACCGCGAGCGCCATCAGGTCATCCGCGTACGTCGAAGCCGGTGGCACCGGTCGGGGAGGCCTCGGTGACGTCGACGCGTTCGACCCGGGCGCGGGCAGGACCCTCGTGGCACCAGTGCGACCAGGTGCTCAACGCCCGGGCGCGGTCCCTCGAACAGCGCGGCCACGGAGCCGTCGGGCTCGTTGCGCACCCAGCCGGCGACGCCCGCCTGCTCGGCCTCGCGGCGGCACGTGTCGCGGAAGAACACGCCCTGCACGAGGCCGTGCACCACCACGCGGCGGGCGACCGGGCTGCTGCTCATGGCGCCATCGTAGGAGTCGGGACGGTGTTCAGCCCTGCTTCCGCTCGGTGTCCTGCTCGTAGGGCTGGTGGTCGGCCTTCACCGCGTCCCGCCGGCCCATCGGCTGTGGGTCGCCGCTGGTGGTGTCGGCGGTCGTCTGCTGCTCCGACTCGGCGTTGATCTCGGCGCCGAGCAGGACGATGAAGGCGGTGATCCACAGCCACAGCATCAGCACCGCGACCCCGGCCAGGGCGCCGTAGGTCTTGCTGTAGCTGCCGAAGTTGTCGACGTAGAGGGAGAAGCCGATCGAGGCGACGACCCAGATCACCGTGGCCACGGTGGCACCGACGGAGACCCAGGACATCCGGGGGTTGTCACGGTCGGGAGCGAAGCGGTACAGGACCGCCAGCGCGACCGCGACCGCGACCAGCAGCAGGACGTAGCGGCCGATGGTGATCAGCCAGTGCACCGCGCCGGACGGGATGAAGGCGTCGAGCACCGGCGGCAGCACCGCGATCAGAGCGACGGCCACCGCGATGAACAGGATCGCGCCGAGGGTGAAGGCCAGGGAGAGCAGCTTGCGCTTGACGAAGCCCCGGCTCTCCTCCTCGTCGTAGGCGAGGTTGACCGCGGTGACCATGTTGCCGACACCGCCGGAGGCGCTCCACAGGGCGAGCACGAGCGCGATGACCAGGCCCAGGCCCAGCGACTGCTGCGGCTGGGAGGTGATCGCGTCCATCTGGCCGGTGATGATGTCGGCCGCGGCGGCGGGAAGGGCCTCGGTGATGGCCTCCGTCTGTCGCGCGACGGTCTCCGGCGTGGCGACGAGTCCGTAGACCGTGACCGCGGCGATCATCGCCGGGAACAGCGACAGGAAGGAGAAGAACGCCACCCCTGCCGCCAGCAGCGGCACCTGGTCCAGCTTCGACTCCGCCCAGGCCCGCTTGGTGATCTGGAGCCAGCCCCGCTTGGGGACCTCCCGCGGCTTCTGCGCGTTCGCACCGGGGTAGTCACGCTCGAGGGTGCTGCTGCTGTGCTTGGCCATGGGAGGCGGGTACCCGCTTCCGTCGACGGCTAACGCCCGTCCGACGCGCTCGCTGGGTCAGCGCCGGGGCTTCGGCGCGACCCGGGCCGCCACCCGCGCGACGGTGGCCTGGTAGCGGGAACCGACCAGGCGGACGTAGCCGTCGAGCAGCTTGGCGTCGCCGCCGACCACGATCCGCGGCTTGTTCCTCAGCACGCCCTCGACGATCGTCCGGGCGGCCTCCTCGGCGGTGGTCCTGGCGAGCCTGGTGTCGAACATCCTCGCCACCGTCTGCGGGTCGTGGCTCGCGGTGGTGCGGGCGTTGCGCGCGATGGCGGTCTTGATGCCGCCGGGGTGCACGGTGGTGACCTGCACCGGGTGCTCGGCGACAAGCATCTCCATGCGCAGCGCCTCGGTGAACCCGCGGACGCCGAACTTCGAGGCGTTGTAGGCGGTCTGGCCGGGCATGCCCATGAGGCCGAACAGACTGGAGATGTTGACCAGGTGCCCGTCCCCGCTCGCGATCAGGTGGGGGAGGAACTCCTTGGAGCCGTGGACCACGCCCCAGAAGTTGACGTCCATGACCCGCTCGAACTCTTCGTACGGCGTCTCCTCGAAGTCGCCGTGCAGGGCGACGCCGGCGTTGTTGAACACCGCGTTGACCCGGCCGAGGTCGGCCGCGACCGCGCGGGCGTACTCCGCCACGGCGGCGCGGTCGCTGACGTCGAGCTTCTCGGTGTGCACCTCGCGGGCGTGACGCGCGGTGCACCGCGCGGCGGTCTCGAGCAGGCCCACCTCGTCCTTGTCGGCGAGCGCCAGGACCGCGCCGCGGGCGGCGAGGTCGAGGGCCAGCCCCCGGCCGATGCCCGATCCTGCGCCGGTGACCACGGCCACCTTCCCGTCGAACGTCCTCATGCGGTCTGTCCTGCCTTCGGGGGAGTGGGGAGGGTGGTGTCCGCCCCGCCCGGGACGGCCGTGGCCACGGCGTCCGCGGGCGGGCGTGCGTCGTACTGGTGGAGGTCGAACCGGCGGGTCAGCCGGCGGAACTTGAACGTGGTGCGCGGCCACAGGGTGACGTTGCGGCCGTGGGTGTCGAGGTACCAGCTGGAGCAGCCGCCGGTGCTCCACACCGTCCGCCGCATCCGCCGCTGCAGGTCGCGGTTCCAGCGCTGCTGCGCACGCGTCTTCGGCTCCACGGTGGCGACCCCGCGGGCGTCCATGGTGCGCAGCGCGTCGAGCAGGTAGGCGATCTGCGACTCGATCATGAACACCATGCTGGAGTGGCCCAGGCCCGTGTTGGGGCCCACGATGAAGAACAGGTTCGGGAAGCCGGTGGTGGTCGCGCCCTTGTAGGCGCTCATCCCCTCCCGCTCCCACTGCCCGGCCAGCGTCTCGCCGTGGCGGCCGACGATGTGCTCCGCGATCGGCAGGTCGGTGGTGTGGAAGCCGGTGGCCACGATCAGCGCGTCGACCTCGCGCTCCACGCCGTCGCGGGTGACGACCGAGCTGCCGGTGACCTTGTCGATCCCCTCGGCGACCAGCTCGACGTTGTCGCGGTCGAGTGCGGGGTACCAGTCGTTGGAGATCAGGATCCGCTTGCAGCCGATCTCGAAGGTGGGGGTCACCTTCTCGCGCAGGGCCGGGTCGCTGATCCCGCGCTCGATGTTGTGCAGCGACGCCTTCCGGGCCGGGGTGGCGATCCTCGGGTCGACGGTGAACGCGGGGACGAAGGCCTCCCGGCCCCAGTAGATCGCCGAGCGGTAGAGCCGCTGCACAATGGGCACGTGCCGGAAGGCGAGCCTCTCCAGCCGGCTGTAGGGCCGGTCCCGTCGCGGCATGACCCACGGCGCCGTGCGCTGGTAGACGTCGAGACGGGCCACCTTCTTGGCCACCTCCGGCACGATCTGGATCGCCGAGGCGCCGGTGCCGATGACCGCGACGCGCTTGCCGGTCAGGTCGTAGTCGTGGTTCCAGCGGGCGGAGTGGAAGACCTCGCCCTGGAAGGTCTCGATGCCGTCGATGTCGGGCATCTTCGGGTCCGAGAGCGCCCCCGCGGCCGAGACCACCACGTCCGCGGACGTCGTACCGGCGGAGGTGCGCACGCGCCAGACCTGCGCCTCGTCGTCCCAGACCGCCGCCTCGACGGTGGTGCCGAAGCGGAACCGGTCCAGCACCGAGGACTCGGCGGCGACCCGACGCAGGTAGTCCTGGATCTCCGGCTGCGGGGAGAACGAGCGGGACCAGCCGGGGTTGAGCGCGAACGAGAAGGAGTACAGCTGCGAGGGCACGTCGCAGGCCGCGCCGGGGTAGGTGTTGTCGCGCCACGTGCCGCCGACCTCGCTGCCGCGCTCGAGCACGAGGAAGTCCGGACGGCCCTGCTCCTCGAGCTTGATCGCCAGGCCGAGGCCGCCGAACCCGGCCCCGACCACCAGCACGCGGACCCGGTCGGGGAGCGGTGCCTCCACCGGCGTCGCCGCAGTCGTCGTGTCCATGGCGCAGGACCATACCGACGGTATTGAACGACGGTCAATAGCGATGTTGAAATCAGTTCAGTAGAGTCACGGGGGTGAGCCACCCGCGCGTCCGGCTGAACCCGGACACCCGCCGCGAGCAGCTCCTCGACCTGGGCGTCGAGCTGCTCGCCACCCGGTCGCTCGACGAGCTGTCCATCGACACACTCGCCGAGGAGGCCGGCATCTCGCGGGGGCTGCTGTACCACTACTTCCGCAACAAGCAGGAGTTCCACCGGGCGGTGGTACGACGGGCGACCGACAAGATGCTCGAGCTGACCACCCCGGACCCGTCGCTCGACGCGCTCACCAGGGTCACCACCGGCCTGGCCGCCTACGTGGACTACGTCGAGGGCAACTTCGAGCCGTTCATGTCGCTGGTGCGCGGTGCGGCGAGCGGCGACCGCTTCCTGCGCGAGATCTACGAGGACGCCCGTGGTGTGCTCACCGGCCGGATCCACGAGAGCATCGGCGAGCTCGGTCTGCGCGACACCCCGGCCACCCGGCTGCTCATCGACGGCTGGGCGGCGATGGTGGAGGAGACCGTGATCGGTTGGGTGCAGGACCCCACCGTGCCCAAGGACGAGCTCCTCCGGCTGCTCACCGCAGCCCTGCCCGCCGTCCTCTCCGCCACCGGCTGACCGCGGGGGCGCATGCGCCGGGAGGCTCGGGGCACGGGGACCCAGGAGGCCGTCCGACGAAGGAGGACAGATGCGCTTCGGCTACTTCCTGTCGACCGAGGAGTACACCCCGCAGCAGCTCGTGGAGCAGGCCCACCTCGCCGAGGAGGCCGGCTTCGACGCGTTGTGGATCAGCGACCACTACCACCCGTGGAACGACGAGCAGGGACAGAGCCCGTTCGTGTGGAGCGTCATCGGCGCCATCTCCCAGGCGTGCGACCTGCCGGTGACCACCGCGGTCACCTGTCCGACCATGCGGATCCATCCGGCGGTCATCGCCCAGGCCGCGGCCACGAGCGCGGTCGATGCTCGACGGCAGGTTCACCCTCGGCGTCGGCTCGGGCGAGGCGCTCAACGAGCACATCCTCGGCGACGCCTGGCCGACCGCCGACGTGCGGCTGGCGATGCTGGAGGAGGCCGTCGACGTGATCCGCAAGCTGTTCACCGGCGAGACCGTGACCCACGGTGGCGACTTCTACACCGTCGACACCGCCCAGCTCTACACGCTCCCGGACCAGCCGCCGCCGATCTACGTATCCGGCTTCGGGCCCAAGGCCACCGAGCTCGCGGCCCGCATCGGCGACGGCTACATCACCACCTCGCCCGACGCCGACCTGCTCGGCCGCTTCAAGGAGCAGTCCGGCGGCAAGCCCGCCCAGGCCGGGGTCAAGGTGGCCTACGCCGACACCGAGGAGGAGGGCATCGACCACGCCTACCGGCTGTGGCCCAACTCCGGGCTGCCCGGCGAGCTCGCCCAGGTGCTGCCCAGCCCGCAGCACTTCGAGCAGGCCACCCAGCTGGTCACCAGGGAGATGACCGCCGACGCCGTGGTCAGCGGGCCCGACCCGGAGCGGCACGTCGACACCTTCGCCCCCTACGCCGACGCCGGCTTCGACGAGGTCTACGTCGCGAACATGGGGCCTCACTACCGCGAGATGATCGCGATGTACGGCGAGAAGGTGCTGCCGGCGCTGCGCAGCGACGCCGACTGAGCCGTACGGCGGACGCCGGCCCGCCCCACCGCCGCGTCCGTCAGTGGAACGAGCAGCGGACCACGCGGTACCGCAGGAAGACTCCCTCGTCCCACCGGCCGGTGCCGATGAACCACCCGACCACCGCCTCGGTGGGCACCAGGTAGCCGTCGAACGGTCGCTCGTCGCTCAGCAGCGCGCCGAACCGGAAGCGGTCGTACCCGAAGCCGGGTGGGGTGCCCCAGCGGTCGGTCTCGACCTGGCGCAGCCGGCCCACGCCGTCGACGCGGACGGTGACCCGGTGCGTGGTGCCGCCGACGACGACCTGCGCGAGGGCGCGCTGGTGGTCGACCTCCTCCCACCGCACGGAGGGGTGCAGCGCGGCGGCCGGAGTCATGGCGAGCACCTCGACGGCGTGCCGGCCGGCGCAGCTGCGGGTGACCTCGTCCCCGTGCCCGGACACGAGCGGGACACGGCGCAGCAGCCGCCACCGCATCTCGCCCTCGCCGCCGGTGTACCGGTCGAACCCGGCGGCGGACATCCCCGCCAGCCGGGTTCGTGCCGCCCAGACGAAGCCGCCGTCGAAGGTGGCGCGGTGCCGGGCGACGAACGCACGCCACGACCCGCGCAGCCGCAGGTGGCCGAGCCACTCGGCCTCCACGCCGGTCAGCAGCGGGGTCCCGGGCGTGACCGCGTGCCGCAGCCAGCGCTGCACCGGCTCGGGCAGGTGGTCGAGGTCGTCGGGGTCGAACACGTCGAAGCCGTCGGTGGGTGCGGCCAGCGACTCCCAGACGGCTGCCCGGACGCCCACCGGGACCGGCCGCACCGCGGCGCCGGCCACCTTCGGAGCCACCAGCCGCCCCAGCCACCAGCCGGTGACCACGGCCACGGTGGTGGCCATGACCAGGCCGGCCGCGCCGCCGATGCCGACGACCACGGCCGTGCTCTGGCCCTCCTGCCACAGCGGCATCCCCACCGCCAGCATGAGGGCGAGGCCGAGCAGCCAGGCCCCGGCGTTGACCGGCACCCAGGTGCGGGACCTCGCGACGTGCCGGCGCAGCACCAGCCACTGGGCCAGCCCGATGGATACCAGCAGGAGGAGGCCCAGCACGACGCCCAGCGGCACGACGACCCACAGCGACCAGTCCTGCCACAGCGGGTAGGCGGTGCTGGGAAGCATCCCGACCGACCAGGCGAAGCCGGCCCCGAGACCCGTCGCGAGCGTCCAGGCGGTGCGGGAGAAGCCGAGGAACTCGCGGCCGAGGACCAGTGACTGCGCGGCCCCGAGGACGAGCCCCTCGACGGTCCCGGCGACGGCCATGATGATCCAGAACAGCTCGGGCCGCCAGTCGTGGGCCGCGGCTGCCACGAGTGCGGGGACGAGGAAGCCCAGGGTGTCGCCGACGAGGGTGGCGACCAGCCACCGCCGCCGCACGCGGCGGGGGTCGTGGGCGAGCGCGTAGGCGCGGTGCAGGTCCCGCGCGGAGGGGATCGGCGTGTGGAGCGTCACGGCGGTCAGCTGGCCATCGCCGGGGTCGTGCCGATGCCGATGGTGACCACTGGGCACGTGCAGCGCTGGGAGAGCCGCTCGGACAGGTCCCGGCGGTGGCCGTTCTGCGGCTCGCCGACGACCACCATGACCGCGTCCGCGGCCGCTGCGGTGAGCGCGTCCTCGACGGAGCCGTCGGGGGTCTGCACCATGACGGGCACCCGGACCTCGGAGTCGCCGAGCACCTCGACCACCCACGACTGGGTGCGGTAGCGCGCGTCACGACGGCTGCGGTCGAGGTCCCGCTCGAGGGCGAGATCGGCGCGACCCTCCAGGTCGAAGGCGTGCACCACGAGCACGGAGCAGTCCGGGGTGTGCCCGGCCTCGGTGACCGCCCAGCGCAGTGCGGCGGTCGCGGACGGGGTGGTGTCGCCACCCACGACGATCCTCTTGCGTTTCGTCATGTCCGTCTCCTCGCCGCCCCGACACCGGTCCCCGTTCGCATGTTCCCAAGCGTGGCACCGGCGGCCGGAGCGGCGCAGGGCGCAACGGACGAACATCCCCGGGACCTTCGACCCGTGATCGGAGCGGGCCACGGCCCCATCATGGACTGCGGACACGAGGCCGATGTCCGTGCTGTCGCGACGACTCGAGGAGGACCCGATGAACGAGCCGGTCGAGCTGACCGTGGACGAGTGTCTGGACCTGCTGCATGCCGGGGTGCTCGGCCGTGTCGCGCTCTCGACGCCGATGGGTCCGCGGATCGTCCCGGTCAACTACGCGATGCACGACGACGCGATCGTCTTCCGCACCACGCCGTACAGCGAGCTGGGCACCTACGGCTGGAACACCGACCTTGCCTTCGAGATCGACCACGTGGACTACGACCGGCACCAGGGCTGGAGCGTCGTGGCGATCGGCCGGGCGAGCCTGGTCGAGGATCCCGGCGACCTGCACGCCATCCGCTCCGCGATGGACCCCGCGCCGTGGGCCGGCGGACGCCGGCACCTCTACATCCGCCTGGTGTGGCGTGACCTCACCGGTCGCCGGATCGGCACGGACGGGGACGTGCGCTCGATGACGCCGGTACGGCGCGCCACACTGTGACTCTTCTACGCTGGGCGGCATGACCGATCACGGCCTGATGCAGACGGCCCCCCAGGACGACGGCCTCGAGCTCCCCGCGAACGCGCGCGCCCTCCTCGACGCGGTGGTCGCCATCTCCTCCGACCTCGACCTGCACAGCGTCCTGAACCGGATCGTGGTCTCCGCCTGCGAGATCACCGGGGCGAAGTACGGCGCGCTCGGGGTGATCGGCCACGGCGGCGGCCTGGTCGACTTCGTCACCCACGGCCTGACGCATGAGGAGCACGCCCGCGATCGGCAGCCTGCCGCGCGGGCACGGGATCCTCGGCCTGCTCATCGAGCACCCCGAGCCGATCCGGCTCCACCACCTCCAGGACCACCCGAAGTCCTACGGCTTCCCGCCCGACCATCCGCCGATGGAGCGGTTCCTCGGCGTCCCGGTCCGGATCCGGGGCACGGTCTTCGGCAACCTCTACCTGACCGAGAAGCGGGGCGGGCGCGGACTTCACCCGGCAGGACGAGAAGCTGGTGATGGCGCTGGCCGCGGCCGCCGGCTTCGTGATCGAGAACGCCCGCGACTACAAGCAGAGCGAACGACGCCGCCAGTGGCTCGAGGCGACCGCGCAGATCAACGACGCGCTGCAGCCGCCGGTGCGTCTCGACGACGCCCTGCGGCAGATCGCGGTCGGCGCCCGCCGGGTGTCGGCCGCCTCCGCGGTCGCGGTGGTACGCCGGTCCGCGGACTCCGGTCACGACATCGCGGCCTGGGACGGCCGCCGGATCGAGGACCTGGCCCCGCTCGTGGCCTTCCTCGAGAGCCAGATCGGCGAGGCCGAGGACGAGGCCAACGTCGTGGTCGTGCCCCAGGGCACCGACCAGACCGTCGTACTCGTGCCGCTGCGCGCGCACCTGGCGCCCGACGGGGTGCTGATGGTCGTGCTGGACGCGGGCCGGGGCTCCCTGGAGACCGACGAGGCCGAGCTGCTCGCGTCGTTCGCCGACCAGGCGGCGCTCGCGCTGGACCGGGCCCAGGCGATCTCGGACCGCCAGGAGCTGATGCTGGTCTCCGACCGCGACCGGATCGCCCGGGACCTGCACGACCTGGTGATCCAGCGACTGTTCGCGACCGGCCTGGCGCTCCAGGGTGCCCGCCGGATCGCGGTGAGCGACGAGGTCAAGGAGCGCCTGGACGCCGCGGTGGCCGACCTGGACGTCACCATCCGCGACATCCGTTCGACCATCTTCGAGCTCCAGCACGCCCACGAGCTCTCCCTGCGGGCCGAGGTGCGCGGCCTGGTCAAGGAGTACGTCCCGGTGCTCGGCTTCACGCCGATGGTGCGCACCTCCGGGCCGCTGGACACCGCGGTGCCCAAGGAGAAGGCCGACCAGCTGCTCGCCGTGCTCCGGGAGGCGCTGTCGAACGTCGCCCGCCACGCGGAGGCGGACGCCGCCGTGGTGGAGGTGGAGGCCGGTCCGGGCACCGTGATGCTCAGGGTCGCCGACAACGGCAAGGGTCTTCCCGCGGAACGGCACGAGAGCGGTCTGCGCAACGCCCGTCGCCGTGCGTCGGACAACGCCGGCTCGCTGCGGCTGCTGCCCGAGGAACCGCGCGGCACCGTCCTGGAGTGGACGGTGCCGCTCTGATGCGTCGACGCCGACGACGATCGGCTCGCGGGAGATGTCCCGCTCGCCGACCGTCGCCGGTGTCTCGATGGTCATCGAGCCGGCCCGTCGATCACCGCAGGATCGGGTACTCGCGGACCAGGTGCGACTTGGCCCAGCCCTTGCCCAAGCCCCAGGTGTCGCCGGAGAGCGTGAGCCCGAGGACGATGACGCTGATCGCGCCGAGCAGGTGGTCGTCGATCACCGGGTTGTTCTCCAGCGGCAGCGCCGCGGCGTACATGAACAGGTAGAGCAGCGCGCCGGCGGCGGCGGCGATGCGCATCCCGACCCCGAGGGTCAGCGCAAGGCCGATGCCGAGCAGGCCGGCCATGAACAGCCAGTCGGCCCAGGCGGCGCCGGCGAAGCTGCTGAAGAAGTCGTGGAACCACTTGCCGTCGGTGCCGTACATCAAGAAGCCCTCGGTGGGGCTGCCGCCGTTGATCCAGGCGGCGTCGCCGAAGCGGTTCAGGGTCTCCTCCCCGGTCTCGGGGTTGGTGGCGACTCCGGTGGCGAAGCCGAGAGCGAGCAGCTTGTCGAAGAACGCCCACAGGAAGGTGAGGCCGAATCCGAGGCGCAGGGCCGCGAGGGCCTTGCGGGCAGCGGAGGAACGGACCATCTCCTTCTCGTAGACGACATCCTCGATCGCGGTGTGCTGGTGAAGTGTGGCCATCTCGATGTCCCTTCTTGCGAGGTTGGCCTTTCCGGAACCGGTCGTTCCGACGTCCCCCAGCATTCAGCGCATAGGGCGTCGCGCGAGAGGGCCGAGGGACCGGACCTGACGGGTCCAAGGTCCCAGTCGGATCCGGACCTGCGACGCTCACCGGGCGCGCCGCACGGCGCGCAGCAGCACGCCCGCGGCGACCACGACCACGCCGCCCACCAGGGCGCCGAGGGGGACGGTGGCGGCCAGCACGAGGCAGCCCACGGCGCCGGTCACCTGCAGGGCCCGCGGGTACACCCGGTGCTCCTGGCTCTGGGTGAGCGCAGCCAGGTTCGCCACAAGGTAGTAGAGGAGCACGCCGAAGGCCGAGAAGCCGATCGCGCTGCGCAGGTCGACGGTGAGGACCAGGACGCACACGGCCACCGCGACCGCGACCTCGGCACGGTGCGGCACGTGGAAGCGCGGGTGGACCGCGGCCAGCGGGCGCGGGAGGTCGCCGTGGCGGGCCATCGCCAGCGCGGTGCGTCCCACGCCCGCCACCAGCGCCAGCAGGGCCCCCAGCGCGGCCGTCGCCGCGCCGACGCGCACCACCGCCGAGCCCCAGGCCGCGCCGGTGGCCTCGACCGCCGCGGCCAGCGGGGCGGGGGAGGAGGCCACGCCGGGGGCGCCGAGCACCGCCAGCACCGTGACCCCGACGGCACCGTAGAGGAGCACCGCGAGCAGCAGGGCCAGCGTGATGGCCCGGGGGATGGTCCGGCGCGGGTCGCGGACCTCCTCGGCGAGGGTGGCGATCCGCGCGTACCCGGCGAAGGCGAAGAAGAGCAGCGCCGCCGCCTGCAGGACCTCGTACACGCCGGCCGGCCCGGCGGCGAGGGAGAGGCGGTCCACCTGCGGGGAGCCGCCGAGCAGGGCGACTGCCACCGCCCAGGCGAGCGCGGCGAGGACCACGGCGACCAGGACCCGGGTGAGCTGTGCGGTGCGCGTGATGCCCCGGTAGTTGACCGCGGTGATGACGGCCACCGCGGCGACCGCGGCGGGCCGCTGCCAGCCGGCGGGCACGGCGTAGGCGGCGAACGTCAACGCCATGGCCGCGAGGCTGGCGGTCTTGCCGACCACGAAGCTCCAGCCGGCGAGGAACCCCCACCACTCGCCGAGCTGCTCGCGGCCGAACAGGTACGTGCCGCCCGAGGCCGGGTGCTGCGCGGCCAGCTGGGCCGACGAGGTGGCGTTGGCGTAGGCGACCACGGCGGCGGCCACCAGAGCGACGAGCAGCCAGGTCCCGGCCGCGGCAGCCGCGGGCGTGAAGGCGGCGAAGACGCCGGCACCGAGCATCGAGCCGAGGCCGAGCAGGACGGCGTCGCCGGTGCCGAGCCGGCGTTCGAGGGCGGGGGAGCCGCTCACCGGGCGCGGCCGCGAGGGTCAGCGCAGCAGCTTCGCGGCGAGCACCGCCGCCTGCGTGCGCCGTTCGAGACCGAGCTTGGCCAGGATGCGAGGAGACGTAGTTCTTGACCGTCTTCTCCGCCAGGAAGAGCCGCTCGCCGATCTGCCGGTTCGTCAGCCCCTCGGCGATGAGCGCCAGGATCTTGCGCTCCTGCTCGGTCAGGGAGGCCAGCTCCTCGTTGACCTCGGGCCCCTTGCGGACCCGCTCCAGGACCCGTGCGGTCAGCGCCGGGTCCAGGAGCGACTGGCCGGACGCGACCCGGCGTACGCCGTCGATGAGCTCGTTGCCACGCGATCTGCTTGAGGACGTAGCCGGCGGCACCGGCGAGGATCGCGGCGAAGAGCGCCTCGTCGTCGTCGTAGCTGGTGAGGATCAGCGCCTTGATGTTCGGGTCGATGGAGCGCACCTCGCGGCACACGTCGATGCCGCTGCCGTCGGGCAGCCGCCCGTCGAGGACGGCGACGTCGGGCCGCAGCGCGGGGATCCGGGCGATCGCCTCCTGCACCGAGCCGGACTCGCCCACCACCTCGATGTCGCCCTCGCTCTCGAGCAGGTCGTGCAGGCCTCGCCGGACGACCTCGTGGTCGTCGAGGAGGAAGACGCGGATCGGGGTGTCAGCCATACAGCATTTCTACCGTGCGACCGGGTCGTTTGCACGCGAGGCAGGCCGAAGGTCCCGAACCTCGTGGTCCGTGTGCCCTGTCACGTGCGGGTGCGCGCGTCGAGCCTTGACGCATGGACAGGTCAGCGGTGCACGGGTCGATCGTGGTCGGGCGTCGACGGCTCGGTGTCCGCGGCCGCCGCGCTGGACTGGGCGGTCCGACAGGCCGCGGCCGAACGCAGACCGCTGGCCGTCGTGCACGCCTGCGGCCTGCCCGGCGCCATGCAGGACTTCGAGGACATCGTCGCCAACGAGCGGGGGCTGCGGTCGGTGGGGCGTTCGATCGCGCGGGAGTCGGTCGCCACCGTCCGCGACGCCGACGGCACCGTGGCCGTCGAGAGCGTGGTGACCATGGGCGAGCCCGCGGCGGTCCTGCTCGACGCCTCCCAGGACGCCGACCTGATGGTGCTCGGCGCCCGCGGTCGGGGCACGGTCGCCAGCGCGCTGCTGGGGTCGGTGAGCGCGGTGGTGGCCCGCGAGTCCGCCTGCCCGGTGGTCATCGTGCGGGACCGGGTGGAGACCGGTGAGGACGGCCCGCCCCGGCGCGTCGTGTGCGGCGTCGACGGCACCCCGGTGTCCACGGCCGCGGTCGAGCTCGCGTTCCGGATGGCGTCGGTACGGCGGGCGCCGCTGACGTTGCTCCACGCGACGTGGGACCTGCGGGAGCAGGCCTCCCGCCTGGTCGACCTGCGTACCTACGCGGAGAAGGTCAACTTCAGTGAGGAGGAGGAACGGCTGGTCTCCGAGACCGTCGCCGGCCTCTGCGAGAAGTACCCGGACGTCACCGTCACCGAGACCTACCGCCGCGGTGAGCCGGTCCGTCAGCTGGTCGACGCCTCCCGGGACGCCTCCCTGCTGGTGGTCGGCACCCGTGGGCGGCGGCTGCTCGCGACGGCGCTGCTGGGGTCGGTCAGCCGCGGCGTGGTCGAGCGCGCCGCCTGCCCGGTGGCCGTGGTCCGGCCCTGACCCCTGTGGGGGAGCGCTGTGCCCGGACGCGACGAGGGCCCGGTCGCAGGCGACCGGGCCCTCGTCGGGGTGGTGCGGGTCAGGTGAAGAGGCTCACGCCACCCGGCCCGACGAGCAGGCCGAGCACGATGAGCACAATGCCCATCAGGACACCGCCGCGAACCAGGGTCACGATGCCCCAGATCACGAGAATCACGGCAAGAAGCCACAGTAGAAATGTCATGTCGTTCGTCCCTCCTTGTCAGGGCTAGGTGCCCCGGGCGGACAACTTCAAACCCCTAGGCTTCACCCGTGGTCCACACGAGCGAGCATCCCGCCTTCTCCGTCACCGTCGACCTGGTCATCCTGACCATCCGCGACGGTGTCCTCGCCGCCCTGGCGGTCACCCGCGGCAGCGAGCCGTTCGCGGGCCGGTGGGCGTTGCCCGGCGGGTTCGTCGAGCCCGACGAGACGCTGGCCGAGGCGGCCCGGCGCGAGCTCGAGGAGGAGACCTCGGTGCGCCTCGAGGAGGCACGGCTGGAGCAGCTCGCCTCCTACGGCGACCCCGACCGGGACCCGCGGGGCCGGGTGGTGAGCGTCGCCTGGCTGGCGGTGGTGCCCCAGGGCACGGACCCGACGGCCGGGTCCGACGCGTCCGAGGCGCAGTGGCGCCCGGCAGAGGCCCTGCTGGAGAACAGCGACCTGGCCTTCGACCACCACCGGATCCTCGCCGACGGTGTCGAGCGCGCCCGCGCCAAGCTGGAGTACACCGCGCTCGCCACCGCCTTCGTGTCCCCGGAGTTCACGATCGCCGAGCTGCGGTCGGTCTACGAAGTGGTCTGGGGCGTGCCGCTGGACGCGGGGAACTTCCACCGAAAGGTGACCGGCGCGGGGTTCCTGGAGCCGACCGGGCAGGTCGTGCAGCGCGGCCCGGGGCGTCCGGCGGCGTTGTACCGCCACGTGCCCGGCGCCGACGAGCTGTACCCACCGCTCACCCGCGCGGCCCTGCGCTGAGCCCGGGACGCAGAACGCCCGCCGTCCCCGTGGGGGACGGCGGGCGCCGGTCTGCGGGGGCCGGGTCTCAGGCCTGACCCTGCATGCCGATGGTGAACTGCACCCCACCGGACTGGTCGACCTGTGCGTCGAGGACCTTGTCGCCGAGCGTGACGGCGGCGGTCTCCTCGAGGAAGACCCGCGCACCGGTGGTCTCCTCGACCACCTGGTCACCGGGCTGCGGCGCCTCGGCCGGCTCCACCTGCAGGGCAGGGTTGTCGGCGGCGTCCTGGCTGATCCGGAGACCGGCGTCGTCCCCGGCGCCGGACTGCTCGACGATCGCCTTCACCACGTTGTTCGCGTTCTCGGTCAGAGTGAGCACGGGATGTGCCTTTCGCTTCGAGTGCCTCTGTCCCCTCCACCGTGCCCAGGTTCGCCGCGACACTTCAAGCCCGCGGGGGACACCCGGGCGTGTCGCCCCCCTCCATGTAACGCGGGGTTACAGCCGCAGGACACGGGGCGCACCCCGTGCAGAGCGTCCACAACCCCGGTGGAGTCTCGGCCGGACGAATCCGGTTGCCGCGGCCGCATAGACTCGTCGGGTCATGTCTGAGGTCGGCCCGCAGGAGCGTCGTGCGCCCGCGGACCGGCGTACCCCGGCCCAGGGCCGGCGCGGCAACCGGCGTTCCGGCGGCCGCCGCGGGGGCTCGCGCAGGCCCGAACGGCCCCGGCACCGGTTCACCCCCGAGCAGGTCGAGGCGCGCAAGGCGCTCGTGCCGGCGACCTCCACTACCCGCCCGAGCTCCCGGTCGCGGACCGTCGCGAGGACATCGCCGCGGCGATCCGCGACCACCAGGTCGTGATCGTCGCGGGCGAGACCGGCTCGGGCAAGACCACCCAGCTGCCCAAGATCTGCCTCGAGCTCGGCCGCGGCGTGCACGCGCTGATCGGCCACACCCAGCCGCGCCGCATCGCCGCGCGCAGCGTCGCCGAGCGGATCGCCGAGGAGCTCGGCACCGACCTCGGCAGCACGGTCGGCTACCAGGTGCGCTTCACCGACCGGTCGAGCTCGGACACCCTGGTCAAGCTGATGACCGACGGCATCCTGCTCAACGAGCTGCAGCACGACCGGATGCTCTCGGCCTACGACACGCTGATCATCGACGAGGCGCACGAGCGCAGCCTCAACATCGACTTCATCATCGGCTACCTCCAGCAGCTGCTGCCCAGGCGGCCCGACCTGAAGGTGATCATCACCTCGGCCACCATCGACCCCGAGCGCTTCGCGCGCCACTTCGCCGCCGCCGGACGGGACGCCGGCGCCGATCGTCGAGGTGTCCGGGCCGGACCTACCCCGTGGAGGTCCGCTACCGCCCGCTGGTGGAGGAGACCTACGACGACGACGAGGGCGAGACCGTCGTCCGGGACCAGACCGAGGCGATCGTCGAGGCCGTGCAGGAGCTGGTCGCCGAGGGACCGGGCGACATCCTGGTCTTCCTGCCCGGCGAGCGGGAGATCCGCGACACCGCCGACGTGCTGGGCAAGGTCCGCCCCAGACGCGCGGTCGACGAGTTCGACGTCGTGCCGCTGTACGCCCGGCTGTCCAGCGCCGAGCAGCACAAGGTCTTCGAGCGGCACACCAAGCGGCGCGTGGTGCTCTCGACCAACGTCGCCGAGACGTCGCTGACCGTGCCGGGGATCAGGTACGTCGTCGACGCCGGCTTCGCCCGGATCTCGCGCTACTCCTTCCGGACCAAGGTGCAGCGGCTGCCGATCGAGCCGATCAGCCAGGCCTCGGCCAACCAGCGCAAGGGCCGCTGCGGCCGGGTCGAGGCCGGCATCTGCATCCGGCTCTACTCCGAGGAGGACTTCGAGAGCCGACCGGAGTTCACCGACCCGGAGATCCTGCGCACCAACCTGGCCTCGGTCATCCTGCAGATGACCGCGCTCGGCCTCGGTGACGTCGGGCCGGTTCCCCTTCGTCGACCCGCCCGACCAGCGCAACGTCAAGGCCGGCGTCCAGCTGCTCGAGGAGCTCGGTGCGCTCGACCCGCGGCGAGAAGGACCCGCGGCGCCGGCTGACCAGGCTCGGCCGCCAGCTCGTCGTCCTGCCCGTCGACCCGCGCCTGGCCCGGATGGTGGTCGAGGCCGACCGGCTCGGCTGCCTGCGCGAGGTGCTCGTGGTCGCCGCGGCGCTGTCGATCCAGGACCCGCGCGAGCGGCCGGCGGAGCTCCGGCCGCAGGCCGACCAGGCGCACGCCCGGTTCCGCGACGAGACCTCGGACTTCATGACGCTGCTGAACCTGTGGCGCTACGTCAAGGAGCAGCAGCGGGCGCTGTCCTCGAGCGCGTTCCGCCGGATGTGCAAGGCGGAGTACCTCAACTACCTGCGGATCCGCGAGTGGCAGGAGCTCGAGGCGCAGCTGCGCCAGGTCGCCAAGCAGCTCGAAGCTGGGCGTCGGTACGCCGGCGGACGTGCCCGACGCCGACGCGATCCACCAGGCGCTGCTGTCCGGCCTGCTGTCCCACATCGGCCTGCGTGACCCGGACCGGCGCGACTACCTCGGCGCGCGCAACGCCCGGTTCGCGATCTTCCCCGGCTCGGGGCTGTTCAAGAAGCAGCCGCAGCTGGTGATGGCCGCCGAGCTCGTGGAGACCTCGCGGCTGTGGGCGCGCATCAACGCCGCGATCAAGCCGGAGTGGGCCGAGCGGCTCGGCGGGCACCTGGTCAAGCGGACCTGCTCCGAGCCGCACTGGTCGAAGAAGCGGGCCGCGGTGATGGCCTACGAGCGGGTCACGCTGTACGGCGTCCCGCTCGTCGCCGACCGGCTCGTGTCCTACGGGAAGGTCGACCCGGCGACGTCGCGGGAGCTGTTCATCCGGCACGCCCTGGTGTACGGCGAGTGGCAGACCCGGCACCGGTTCTTCCACGACAACCGTGCGCTGCTCGACGAGGTGGAGGAGCTCGAGCACCGCGCCCGGCGGCGCGACATCCTCGTCGACGAGCACACGCTGTTCGACTTCTACGACGCCCGGGTGGGCGACGACGTGGTCTCGGGGGCGCACTTCGACTCCTGGTGGAAGCGGACCCGGCAGCGCAGGCCGGACCTGCTCACCTTCGACCCGGAGATGCTCGTCAACCCGGCGGTCGCCGACGTCGACGAGGCCGACTACCCCGACGTGTGGCGCGAGGGCGACCTGGCCTTCGACCTGACCTACCAGTTCGAGCCCGGAGCGGCCGCCGACGGCGTCACCGTGCACCTGCCGGTGGCGGCCTTGAACCGGGTCGAGGCCGAGCCGTTCACGTGGCAGGTGCCCGGCCTGCGGGAGGACCTGGTCACTGCGCTGATCCGGTCGCTGCCCAAGCAGCTGCGGGTCAACTTCGTGCCGGCGCCGAACCACGCCCGGGCCTTCCTCGAGGCGGTCTCGCCGGGGGAGGAGTCGCTGCTCGACGCGCTGGAGCGGTTCCTGCGGTCGAGCACGGGCGTGGTCGTGCCCCGCGACGCCTGGGACTGGGCGAAGGTTCCCGAGCACCTGCGCCCCACGTTCCGGGTCCACGACGACGGCAAGGTGGTCGCCGAGGGCAAGGACCTCGAGGTGCTCAAGGCCCCGCTGCGGCCGACCTTCGCACGGGCGATGGCCGAGGCCGCCGAGTCCAGCGGCCTGAGCGTCACGGGCCAGACGTCGTGGACGTTCGGCGCGATCGAGCGCACGTTCACCCAGCAGCGCGCCGGGCACGAGGTCCGCGGCTTCCCCGCGCTCGTCGACGAGGCACGGCTCCCGGCCGGGAAGCCCACCGTGGGTCTGCAGGTGTTCGGCTCCGAGGCCGAGCAGGAGGCCTCGATGCGGCTGGGCCTGCGGCGCCTGCTGATGCTGACCGTCCCCTCGCCGGCGCGTCGGATCGCCGACGCCCTGTCCAACGCCGACAAGCTGACGCTGGCCGCGTCGCCGTACCCGTCCACCCAGGACCTGCTCGAGGACTGCGTCGCGGCGGCGGTCGACGAGGTGGTCGACCAGCACGGCCCGGTGTGGGACGAGCCCGGCTTCAAGGAGCTCGCCGACCGGGTCCGCGAGGAGCTGGAGCCGCGCACGCGGGCGGTGCTGGACCAGGTCGGCCGGGTGCTCACCGCCTGGCGCGAGACCGACCGGATGCTGAGCGGGTCCGCCGACATGCAGCTGCTGCCGGCGCTGGCGGACATGAAGGCGCAGGTCGGCCGTCTGGTGTACCGCGGGTTCGTCGCCGACGTGGGCGCCGCCCAGCTGCGGGAGCTGCCGCGCTACCTCGCCGGGGTGCGGCAGCGCCGGGAGAGGCTGCCCGCCTCCGTCGGCCGGGACCGGCTGCTGATGGACCAGATGGCCGCGGTGCAGGACGCGTACCTGCATCGCGTGGAGGCGCTGCCGGAGGGGCGCGCGCCGAGCGTCGCGCTGCGCCGGGTCCGCTGGATGCTCGAGGAGCTGCGGGTGAGCCTGTGGGCCCAGCAGCTCGGCACCGCCCATCCTGTCTCCGACACCCGGATCCGCAAGGCCCTCGAGGCCGCCTGATCGCTCACAGGGCGCGCGCGGTGCTCCGGCGCAGCGCCCACGAGCCCAGGGCGAGCAGCAGCACCGCCATGGCGGTCAGGACGGCGAGCTGAGGGAGCACGTCGACCAGGGTGCCGTCGTGCCGCTGGATCTCCGCGAATGCCTCGTACGCCCACGCGTGCGGCGTGACGAGGCTGACGGTGCGGAGCGCGTCGGGGAAGAGCTCCAGCGGCATCATCGACCCGCCGAGCGCCGCGAGGACCAGCGCCACCCCGACGCCGATCCCCGCGCCCGCGGTCTCGCTGTCCACCAGCGACCCGATCAGCATCGCCGCGCCCGACGCCACCGCGGCGAAGACCGCGAGCACGACTCCGGAGACCCACACCGACCCCCAGCCCACGCCGAACAACAGCGCGGTCGCGAGCATGATGTAGAGGCCCTGGAACATCGCGATCACCCATCGACCGGCCGCCTGGCCGAGCAGCGCCTGACCCGACGAGACCGGGGCGGCGAGCGTCCGTCGCATCACCCCCAGACGCCGCGCCTGGATGAGCGTGGTGGACCCGGTGAGCGAGGCCAGGAACACGAACAGCAGCGTCTGGCCGGCCGCCCCGAGGTCGAACTGGCCGAGCCCGGAGAGCTCCTGCGCCACGTCGTCGACGTCGACCACCCGCATCTGCGGCGGAGTGGCCTCGGTGACCGCGGCGTCGAGCGCAGACCGCGCCTCGTCGGGCGGGACGCCGGCCGCGGTGAGCGCGGCGACCTGCCCCTGCTCCGCCTCGACGCGGGCCGCGGCGGCCCGGACCCGTTCGACGGCCGCCGGGGCGCCCCGCTGGGAGCTCGTGACGACCTCGAGGTCCACGTCGGAGCCGTCGTCGTACGCCCTCGCCGCGTCCTCGCTCACCAGCACGCCGAGGTCGACGCGGCCGCGTGCCACCAGGGTGCGCAGCGAGGCGGGGTCGGTGGTGGTCACGGTGACCTCGTCCCCGGTGAGCGCCTCGGTGAGGGCGGTCCGCAGCGGGCTCTCGGCGCCGGCGACCGCCACCCGGCCCTGCGCGCCGCCGGCCCCGAACTGGGAGCCGAGCAGCATGACGAGCAGCAGGGGGAGGACGAAGACGAAGAAGATGTTCGAGCGGTCCCGCAGGAACCGCTTCAGCTCCACCCGGGCGATGGCGACGACGGCGGTCACAGCTCGCGCCCCCGGTCCGGCACCAGGCGCGAGACACCGACGGCGACCACGGCGAAGCCGAGCAGGATCGCGACCGGGACCCCCACGTCGCCGAGGCCGCCACCGCCGGCGCTGATCCCGAGCCCGCGGGTGAACGCCGCGACCGGGTTGAGGTCCAGGAGCCCGCCGAGCAGACCGGGGGCCGCGATCGGGAAGAAGGCGCCGCCGGCCACGCCCAGCAGGATCGCCAGGATCGACTGCGCCATGCCCGCCTGCTCGGCGGTGCGGGCCACACGCGCGATGACGAACATCAGGGACGTGGCGGCGGCGACCGCGCAGAGCACGAGCACGGCGACGACGACAGGGGAGCCGAAGGAGACGTCGAAGAGGATGGACCCCGCGGTGAGCAGCACGGTGGTGGCCAGCACACCGAGGAGGTAGCCGACGAGGGCCTTCGCGGCGACCACGAGTCCCGGTCGCATCGGCATCGAGCGCAGCCGTGCCAGGGTGCCCTGCTCACGCTCGCCGACCAGCCCCAGCACGCCGAAGCCGACGGTGAACAACAGGAACAGTCCCGCCTGGCCGGCCACGAGAGCGCCCGACATGCTCAGCTGCTCGGAGGCCGCCTCGCCCTGGACGAGGGTGACCGCTGGAGCCTGGGTGGCCGCTCGTTCGGCGAGCGTGGCGAGCTGCTCGTGCGGCACGCCCGCCCCGGCGCCGGCGGCGGCCGTCTGTGCGCCGACGGCGAGCTGGTCGAGCACGGCGCGCACGACGGACAGCAGCACGTCGGTCTCCAGGCCGGCGCCGTTGCCCTCGACCAGGTCGACGGTGACCGCGTCACCGTGCTCCACGGCCGCGGTGAAGCCCTCGGGTACGACGACGCCGAGCGCCGCGTCACCGGCCCGCGCCATGTCCCGGACCTCGTCCGTGGCCACAGGCTCCACCCTCACGTCCACCACCCCGGTGTCGGTGAGCGCACCGACCAGCGCCTGACCGAAGCGGTCGCCATCGGGCACCGACGCAGCCACCGTGACGGGCTCGAGCTCGGTGCCGCCGGCGTCACCCATGGTGAGGTTCATGACCGACATGAGCGCCAGGGGGACGACCAGGCCGAAGATGACCACCGACCTGTCCCGGATCCGCTGGCGAAGGTCCGAGGCCGTCATCGTCCAGAGCTGGCGCCACATCTTCAGTCCCGCAGTCCCTTGCCGGTCAGGTGCAGGAACACCGCCTCCAGGTCCGGCCGGCTGATCTCCACGTCCTTCAGCGACATGCCCGCGGCCGCCGCGCGGGTGACGATGGCCGCGACCGCCGCGGGCGCGTCCCGGACGGTCAGCGTGATCTCGTGGGGCTGGTGGAGGGCACCGGAGACCTCCTCGAGCTCGGACAGCTTCTGCGCGACGAGGGCGGTGTCACCGGTGCCGGTCAGCCGCACCGTGTCCAGCTCACCCATGAGCCGGACCAGCTCGTCGCGGGTGCCCTCCGCCTGGATCCGGCCGGAGTCCATGATCGCGATCCGGTCGCAGAGCCGCTCGGCCTCCTCCATGTAGTGGGTCGTGTAGAGCACGGCCATGCCCTCGACCGACAGCGTCTCCACCGACTCCAGGATCGCGTTGCGGGACTGGGGGTCGACCCCGACGGTGGGCTCGTCCAGGATCAGCAGCATCGGCCGGTGCAGGAGCCCGATGCCGATGTTGAGCCTGCGCTTCATGCCACCGGAGTACTCCTTCGTCGCGTCCTTGGCACGTTCGGTGAGCCCGATCAGCTCCAGCACCTCGTCGACGCGCGCGGTCAGCTCCTTGCCCGCGAGCCGCTGCAGCCGGCCGAAGAACGTCAGGTTCTCCCGGCCGGTCAGCTCCGGGTAGACGGCCAGGTCCTGAGGGACCAGGCCGATGTGCCGTTTCGCCTCCACCTCGGCCGGGGTCATCGGCCGGCCCATGACGACGACCTCGCCACGGTCCGCAGCGATGAGACCGGCGACCATCGAGATCGTCGTCGTCTTGCCGGCGCCGTTGGGGCCGAGCAGACCGAAGGTCTCGCCCGGTCGGATCTGGAAGCTGGCGCCGTCGACGGCGGTCAGGTCACCGAAGCGGCGTACGACGTCGCGCACCACGAGCACGGGGCCCAGGGCCCGGCCGGCCGCGCGGTCGTGGTCGTGGTCGTGGTCGTGCAGGCTCGTCGTCACGAGGGTGCTCCCGTGGTGGTGCGTCGGTCCGAGACGATCATCGCACCGGTGCCGCGGTGGAGGACGCGGAAACGGGGTGATGTCCTGCGCGGTGAAGTGCCATCGTGGGCGCATGACGATGGCTTCGGTCGCCCGACGGCTCGCTGCGGCGGGGTGTGTCCACCCGGAGGAGGAGGCCTCGATCCTGGTGGAGGCGGCGCCCACCGTCGAGGAGCTCGACTCGATGGTGGCCCGCCGGGAGCAGGGGACGCCCCTCGAGCACGTCGTGGGCTGGGCGGAGTTCCGTGGCGTCCGGTTCGCGGTGGCCGAGGGAGTCTTCGTGCCCAGGCCACGCAGCGGCCTCCTCGTGGACGCTGCGGCATCCCTCGTGCGGTGCCGGTCCGGGTCGGGCCGCACCGTCGTCGTCGACCTCTGCTGCGGCGCCGGTGCGATCGGAGGCGCGCTCGCGGCCGGGTCCACGACGGTCGAGCTCCACGCCGTCGACGTCGACCCGCGCGCCGTCGCCTGTGCCAGGCTGAACCTGGCGGGCTGCGAGGGTGTGGTGCACCAGGGCGACCTGTTCGCAGCCCTACCACGTCGGCTCCGGGGGCGGGCAGACGTGATCGTGGCGAGTCCGCCGTACGTCCCGACCGAGGAGATCGGCCTGCTGGCGACCGAGGCGCGCGTGTTCGAGCCCCGCACCGCGCTCGACGGTGGGGAGGACGGCCTCGACCTGGTCAGGCGGATCGCCCGCGGCGCGCGCCAGTGGCTTGCCCCCGGCGGGTGCCTCGCCGTGGAGGTCGGAGAGGTCCAGGTCGACCGCGCAGCCCGGCTGCTCGACGACTTGGGCTACGCGACCCGCGTCGTCACCTCGGAGGCGGACGGCTCGGCGGCGCTTCTCGGCCTCTGCCGAGAGGTCGCTGGATGACCTCGGTGGCCACGCACGGCCAGAGACGGAGAAATGCGGCCGACGACCGCGGCACGGGTGATCAGGGTGCGGACTCCGTCGGCGTCCTCAGCCTGTCGTCGAAGAAGGCGAGGACCCGGTCGACGGCCTCCTGCTGGCGGTGCTCGGTGAGGGTTGCGTGCTTTCGCCCCGGGAGCTCGACCGCGATGAAGTTGTCGCCGAGCTCGCGCCGCAGGGTGTCGAAGCGGGTGCCGACGGCCGGATCGCCCTCGTAGCGCAGCCCGAGGACCTGGCAGCCCGCCTCGACCTTCCTCTTGACCGACTCCAGGTCGCGGGGGCTGAGACCGAGGTCGCCCCGACGCGCCTTGCCCACCGGGGCGGGCGAGGCCGGCTGCGCGAGCACCGGCGCCGCGACCGGCGCATCGGCGAGCATCGCCAGGGCGTATCCGCCGGTGAGGCACATGCCGACGGCACCGACCCCGGGCCCGCCCAGCTCCCGGTGCAGCTCACGGGCCAGCGACTGCAGCCAGGTGGCCACCGGCGTGGTGCGTCCCAGGGCGAACATCGTGAGCTCCCGGCTGACACAGACGGCCGCGATGCTCCGCACGGACTCGACGACGGTGCCCTCGGCCCCGGGCCGACCGAACAGGGACGGCATCACGACGGTGAAGCCACGGGCGACCAGGTCCTCGCCGAACGCGAGCACCGCGGGCGTGATCCCCGGGATCTCGTGCACCACGATCACGCCGGGTCCGTGGCCCTTGCGGTAGGTCGGGTGCGTGATCCCGCCGGCCGTGTGGCCGGCACGTGTCCAGGACTCGAGCGAGCTCATGGGAGGGACTCTATGCCCGCCGGGCACCGGGACCGGCGCTCACAAGAGGTCGCGAGGGATCACCTCCGAGAAGTTCCGCGAGTACACGCGTTCGTCGCCTTCGTAGCCGTCGACGTGTGCGTGGAGGTGGAAGCTGTCGGTGTCGCTGGTGAGCGACGTGCGGGTGACCGTGCGGACGTCCCACGCCCCACGGCGCAGGCTCCGCACCGTCTCGACCTCGCCGCGGGCGGAGCTGAACTCGTCGGCGGTGGTGACGTAGAGCTCGCGGGCCCGGTCCTCGACCTCCAGGGCGATCTCGTCCAGGCGCCAGCGGCCGTTGTCGTTGATGACGGCGAGAGTCGAGGTGTCGGTGGCGAGGTCGCGGTGCACGATCCAGTTGTGCTCGGCGGGCCGCAGCACCGTGATGGCAGTGCCCGGACCGTTCTCCGGAGGGGCGAAGGCGACGTCCGCGTCCGCCGTCCGGGGGCGGCGAACGGGAAGGTGCAGCCGGCTCTTGCCGGCGGACAGGGTGAGCCGGGCAGAGTCCGGCGGCAGCCAGGCCAGCGGCCAGTAGGAGGTGGAGATCGCCAGCCGGAGCCGGTGACCGGCGGGGAACGAGTACGCCACGTCGTTGAGTGCGAGGCGGACGTGCACCGCCTCGCCCGGGACCAGGGGCTCGGGGACCTCGTGACCGTTGCGGTGGGTGAGGTTGAGCAGTCCGTACGTGACCCTGGTCGCCTTGTCGTCGCGAGCCGTGTCGGACAGCCGCACGGCCACCATGGCCACGGGCCGGTCGCTGGCCACGATGAGCTCTACCTCGGGAGCGCCGAGGATCTCGAGGTCTGCCTCGAGGGGCGGCGACTCGAACACCAGCGCCCCGCCGTCCTCCTCCCGTTGGTCGTGCGGGAGGTCGGGCGTGGCGCTGTAGGAGCACCACTTCCCGGCGAACAGCCCGAGGGTGAGCGGCGACTGGATCGTCAGCTCGCGCTCCGCCACGGTGTCGGCACCCTCACGGACCAGCCGCCAGTGGCCCCCCAGCAGCCACGGCTGGTCCTCGATGGTCGGGGACGGCCACGTGGGCTCGGCGACCCAGCGCCCCGGGCGGTGCTCGTACTGCGTCGTGGGCGGCACGCTGTCGAGCATGTAGGCACGCAGCATGGGCTCGTCCAGGATGCCGGTGTCGACTCCCTTGAGCCAGTGGTCCCACCAGCGCAGGGTCTCCTGGAGGAAACCGATGGCCGGTCCCGGTACGCCGAGGTTCGGGTACTTGTGGCTCCAGGGACCCACCAGTCCCAGCCGGGGAACCGACAGGTTGGCCAGGAGCCGGAAGACCGCGTTGGAGTAGCCGTCGGCCCAGCCGCTGACCGCCATGACCGGGACCTGCACCGCGTCGTAGTCCTCGCACACCGACCCGCGCTTCCAGTACCCGTCACGCCGTTGGTGGCGCAGCCAGGTGTCCAGCCACAGGCCGCTGCCCTCGAGCCGCTCGAACCACATGTCCCGCCAGCGGTCGCCCACGACGTCGGGATCCGGTGGCATGGAGTTGTAGGCGAGCATGACCGCCGACCACGAGAGGTTGTCCCCGAGCAGGCACCCGCCCATGTAGTGGACGTCGTCGGCGTACCGGTCGTCGGTGGAGCAGAGCGTCACGATCGCCCGCAGCGCCTCGGGGCGGCGCGCGGCGATCTGCAGGCCGTTGAACCCTCCCCAGGAGATACCGATCATGCCGACCGACCCGGTGCACCACGGTTGCGAGGCGATCCAGGCGATGACCTCCTCGCCGTCGGCCAGCTCCTGCTCGAGGTACTCGTCGACCAGGACTCCCTCGGAGTCACCGCTTCCTCGCAGGTCCACGCGCACGCACGCATAGCCGTGGGCGGCGAGGTAGGGGTGGATGAGGGCGTCCCGCTGGCGTTTCAGGTCGCGCTTGCGGTAGGGGATGTACTCCAGGACCGCGGGGACGGGGTCGTGCTCGGAGCCCACGGGGCGCCAGACCCGGGCCGCCAGGCGGCATCCGTCCGACATCTGGACGAACACGTTCTCGGTGTGCTCGACCGCGCTGGCCCGTGGGCTCCGCATCCGGTCGCTCACGATGCCGCTCGCACGGGCTCGATGTCGAAGTGCAGCATGTCTTCGATCTGGGCGGCGGTCTCCTCCAGCGAGCCGAAGTCGTCGGCACCGACGAAGACGTGACCGAGCTCGTAGCTGTAGGAGTCCTGGCTCCGGAGCCCGGAGAGCCGCATGCCCGGCGCGACCTCGAGGTCGACCCGGGCGCCCGGGAACCGTGCTGTCACGGCCGCCATGTCCGAGGCCGACGGCGCCGAGCGCACGATGCCGTCGGCGTCGGCGCGCAGGAAGTACTTGCCCGCCACGGCGTACTCACCGCGCCGGTAGGGCATGCGGGGCAGCCTGCCCCGGGCGACGTCGAGGAGGACCCGCTGGCTGGACACGCCGTCGACCTTGGCGAACAGGTCGAAGTGAGACTGCGACAGGCGGGCGTTGAGCTCGAGCAGCCAGATCTTGTCCTGCTCCTCGTCGAAGAAGAACTCGACGTTGAAGCAGGAGTCGTCCAGCCCCGTCGCGACCACCACCCTCGTGGCGATCTCGGCCATCCGGTCCAGCACCGCCGAGGGCAGGACGGAGGGGTAACGGTAGGCCCGGAAGCTCGAGCTGTCGTCGCGGCGCAGGGAGTCGACCGTGCCGTAGACGCGAACCTGCCCCGAGGAGACGTAGCCCTCGAGCGTGCACTGGTCACCGCTGATGATGCCCTCGGCCAGACACGCCTTGCCGCCGGCGCGGTCGATCTCCGGTGGCATGTCGCGAACCCGGGACAGCACCTGGTCGAACGGGTCACCGAACACCGCGATCCGGGGCCGGATCGCAGCCATGGCTTGGATGAAGTCGTCCGGGTCCTCGATGCGAAAGCCGAGGTAGGAGGCCACCGACTTGACCGGCTTCACCCAGAACGGGAACTCGAGGCCGGCATCGAGCACGGAGTGCAGGGCGTCGTCTGCGAACGGGTCGAAGGCGACGAACGGCGGAACATGGTCGGGGACGACGAAGCTCTGCACCTGTCGGCTCCAGTACTTGTGCTCCAGCGTCAGCACGCTGCGCAGGTCGGGGCTCGGTACGTCCCAGAGCTCGGCGAGGGCGGGGACCAACGTCGTGCCGGGAAGGTCCCACCAGGTCACGATGGCGTCGACCGGCGCCCGCGACTGTCGCAGCTGCTCGTCGGCCTCACGCAGGAGCGCCTCGTAGTCGTAGGACGGCGCGTGCCGCACCTTCGCCAGCTGCAGGAGCGGATGAAACACGTACCGATCGGACTCGCGCAGGCTCTGTGCGGTCTCCAGGTTGAAAGGGTCGAGCCCGATCACGAACACGTGCGCCATTGCCGTCCTCCTGAGGAGGCCAGTCAACCTGCTCGGAGACCCCGGTTCCTAGGGTCGATGGTCACCAGTACGGCCCCTCCGGGCAGCAGTCCGCACCCGCCTCACCCGGCCGATCGCTGCGGCTCCGCCCGGCGTGCGTCAAGATCTACCCGTGACCACAGAGCGGGGCCCGGCAGTCCCGGCGAGCCCGCGTGCCGCACGAGGTGCCGCACGACGGTGGACCCGCGCCCGCCCGGCCGACGTGATCGACGTCTTCGTCTACGTGGTCGTCCTCAACCTCGCCGTCGAGTATCTCCCGGCGGTGATCAGCGAGGGGTTCACCCTCTCGCTGTTGACCGCGGCGCTGCTCAAGGTTGCGCTGGAGGTCGTCATCGTCCTCAAGACCAAGGTCGTCGAGAGGCTGCGGGCCGCGACGACCAGACGCGGCAGGGTCACCGCCACCTTGTCGTTGTGGGTGGTCGCGGCCGGCAGCAAGCTGGTGGTCCTGGAGCTGGTCGACCTCGTCTTCGGGGACGCGGTGAGCCTCGGCGGCTTCGTGCCGGTGACGCTGCTGGTCGTGGCGCTTCTCGCCTCGCGGGCCGCCGTTCGAAGCCTGCTCTACGACGCGCCGGCTGCGGCCTGACCCGCTACCGGCGACGCCGCTCACCGCTCGTCCTCGGGACACGCGGGAAAATCAGCGGCACGCCGACGTCGTCGGTGCTGAGATGTGCCGCATGACCGTCGCATCCGACCTGCCCCCAGGCCTCACCTCCCGCCCGCTGGCCGCGGGGGACGCCGCCGCCGTCACCGCCCTCATCGCCGCGGAGGAGCTGGCAGACGTCGGTGCGGTCGTGATCGAGGAGGCGGACATCGTCGCCGACTGGCAGCGGCCGGGCTACGACGTGCCGGGCAGCACGGTCGGGGTGTGCGACGGCGACCGCCTGGTGGCCTATGCCGAGGTGGCGCACGGCGATCGCGGTGACGCCGCGGTCCATCCGGAGTACCGCGGGCACGGCATCGGCACGTGGCTGGCCGGCTGGATGCAACGCAAGGCCCGGGAGAAGGGCTGCGCCGTGATCGGCATGCCGGTTCCCGAGGGCTCACCCGGTGACCGGCTGCTGGAGTCGTTGCAGTACCGCGTGCGGTGGACCAGCTGGGTCCTGCAGCTGCCCGAGGGGGCGGCGATCCCGGACCGACCCCTCCCGGACGGGTACACCGTCCGGGCTGCGACCGAGGCGGACCGGGAGGCCGCCTTCACGGTCAACGAGGACGCCTTCCTGGAGTGGTCCGAGCGGGAGCGGGAGACGTTCGAGATCTGGCAGTCCCAGGTGGTGCGGCGCCCCGGCTTCGAGCCGTGGCACCTGCGGGTCGTCACCGGCCCAGCGGGTGAGGTGGTGGCGACGGCCGTGCTGCAGCTGCACGAGGACCAGGCCTACGTCGCGCGGCTGGCCACCCGGGCCGACCAGCGCGGACGGGGCCTGGCGCAGGCGCTGCTCGTGGACGCCTTCGCCGAAGCCAGGCGGCACGGCGCGACCCGCTTCGAGTTGTCCACCGACTCCCGCACCGGCGCGCTCGGCCTCTACGAGAAGGTGGGGATGCGGGTGACGTCGGCGTGGGTCAACCGCGCGATCCGGCTAGCGGAGGACACCGGCGCTACGGGCGGCGGTGATGGCCTGGACCCGGTTGGTGACCGCTAGCTTGCGCATGGCCGACTTCAGGTAGGACTTCGCCGTGTTGGGCTTGAGCCCGAGGTTGTCGGCGACCTGCTGGTTGGTGCACCCGTTCGCCACCTGGACGAGCACGTCGACCTCCCTCGGCGTGAGATCCACCGTGATCCCCCGGTGCAGGTTCGCCCCCGTGGACAGCCGGGCGGAGACGGTGGTGAGGCGGTCGCGCAACGAGGCGTCCTCGATCCGGTCGGTGAGCTCCGCCAGCTCGCCGGCGAGGTCCTGCAGCTCGGAGGGGGTGAGGGAAAGCTCGGTGGTGGACCGGGCCTTGTCCACGCGGCGCCGGACCTCGTCCTCGACGGCGATGTCCCGCTCCAGCCGGCGAACCATCGGCATGAGGTCGTCGAGCCAGCGGTCGCCCAGCTCCATCCCGTGCCTACTGGCGAGGTAGACCACCGTGCGAGGGACGGCGTCGACGATCACGGGCAGGGCGACGACGGTCCGCAGACCCTCCTTCTGCACCGCGTGGTCGTAGACGTGGGTGATGCCGCCCGCACGACGGTAGTCACCGACGAGGACCGGCCGGCGGAGCACCAGCGCCTTGCCTCCCAGTCCGGCACCGTGGCGGATGACCAGCCCGTTGAGGGAGCCGGTGCGCGCACCGGTCAGGGCGGTGATCGCGAAGGAGCCTCCTCCGGGTGCCACCCAGCCGCCGAACGCCAGGTCCATGCCCGACCTGTCCCGGAGGGAGGGCAGCCTGCGGGCAAGGCCGATGCCGTCCTCCACCGACGACGTGACACCGCTCATGGCAGAACGATAGGCGCCTCCACCCCCGATGTGGGGTGTTGCTCGCGGTCCGGGTGCGAGGGAATGTGACCTGTGCCACCGGCACCTCGGTTGATGGACCCCGCAGCAGGAAGGCACCGACATGCAGGCACGTGACACCGGAGGGACCAGCCCCGACCTCCTGGACGAGACGATCGGCCGCAACTTCGCGCGCACGGTCGCCGCCCACCCCGACCGCGAGGCGCTGGTCGAGGTGGCCACGGGACGGCGTTGGACCTGGGCCGAGCTGGACCGCGACGTGGACGACCTGGCCCGTGGCCTCGTCGCCGCCGGGCTCGAGAAGGGCGACCGGCTGGGCATCTGGGCGCCCAACTGCGCCGAGTGGACGTTGGTCCAGTACGCCACCGCGAAGCTCGGGATCATCCTGGTCAACGTCAACCCCGCCTACCGGACCCATGAGTTCTCCTACGCCGTGAACCAGAGCGGCCTGAAGGTGCTCGTCGCGGCATCGCGGTTCAAGGGCAGCGACTACCGCGCGATGGTCGAGGAGACCGCTCCGCAGAACCCCACCCTGGAACGAGTCGTCTACCTCGACACCGACGACTGGGCCGAGCTGGTGGAGTCGGGACGGGCGGTGCCGGACGCCGTGGTCGAGCAGCGGATGGCGGCCACGTCTCCCGGGGACCCGATCAACATCCAGTACACCTCGGGCACGACCGGCTACCCCAAGGGCGCCACGCTGAGCCACCGCAACATCCTCAACAACGGCTACTTCGTGACCGAGACCATCCGGCTCACCGAGCAGGACCGCCTGTGCATCCCAGTGCCGTTCTACCACTGCTTCGGCATGGTGATGGGCAACCTCGGGTGCACCACCCACGGCGCCACGATGGTGATCCCCGCTCCCGGCTTCGACCCCGACATCACCCTGCAGTCCATCCAGGACGAGCGCTGCACGGGCGTCTACGGCGTCCCGACGATGTTCATCGCGATGCTCAGCTCGCCGACCTTCGCGTCGTACGACCTCGGCTCGCTGCGGACGGGCATCATGGCCGGCTCGCCGTGTCCCGTGGAGGTCATGAAGCGGTGCATCGACGAGATGCACATGTCGGAGGTCTCGATCGCCTACGGCATGACCGAGACCTCGCCCGTGTCCTGCCAGACCCGCGTCGACGACGACCTGGAGCGGCGTACGGCGACGGTCGGGCGGGTCCACCCGCACGTCGAGATCAAGGTCGTCGACCCGGTCACCGGCGAGACCGTCGAGCGGGGCGAGCCGGGCGAGTTCTGCACCCGCGGCTACTCGGTGATGCTCGGCTACTGGGACGACGAGGAGAAGACCCGGGAGGCCATCGACGCCGACGGGTGGATGCACACCGGTGACCTCGCGGTGATGCGCGAGGACGGCTACTGCAACATCGTCGGCCGCATCAAGGACATGGTCATCCGGGGCGGGGAGAACGTCTACCCGCGCGAGATCGAGGAGTTCCTCTACCAGCACCCCGACGTGGAGGAGGTGCAGGTGGTCGGCGTCCCGGACGAGAGGTACGGCGAGGAGCTGTGCGCCTGGGTCAAGATGCGGGCCGACCGGCCACCGCTGGACGCAGACGCCGTGCGCGCCTACGCCACGGGCAAGCTGGCGCACTACAAGATCCCGCGTTACGTGCTCGTCGTCGACGAGTTCCCGATGACGGTCACCGGCAAGATCCGCAAGGTCGACATGCGCGCCCGCAGCGTCGAGGCGCTGGGTCTGTAGCCGCTGCCGACGGGACGGCGCGGGCTACGTCGCCTCGAGGAGGTCCCGGAGCGGGGCCACTGGGACCACCCCCGCTGCCTTCGCGGCAAGATCGGGGCTCACGGTGACGAGGGCGTCGGCCTGCAGCCGTGCGATCGCGAGGTACTCCGCGTCGCGCAGGCCGTCCCAGTCGTGCTCGCGCGCGATCTGCCAGGCGGTCTGCCGGGACACGCGGTCGCCGAGCAGCCGCATCTTCACCTCGGTCATCCGAGTGTGCAGCGCCAGGGCCTCCTCGTTGCTGCGTCGCCCGCGCCGGACGTCGCGCAGCAGGAGCTCCAAGGCCTGAGTCCGGATCGAGCTCGGCGCGACCAGCTGGTGGGAAGGCCCGACGCTCCGCCCGTCGTCCGCGAGGTGCAGCAAGGTGGGGGCATCGATCGCGTAGCGAGCCATGAACGTCAGCGTAGGGCCGACGTCCGGGGGAGCGGGGGGACAATGGACCCGTGGTCGAGGTCGAGCCCGAGCAGTTCGAGGCGATGGTCAGGGAGGCGCTCGATGGCCTGCCCCCGGACCTGGGGGAGCTCATGAGCAACGTCGCCGTCACCGTGGAGCACGGCGAGGGCCCGCCAGGCCTGCTCGGCCTGTACACCGGCATCCCGCTGACCCGTCGTACGTCGGGGTACTCGGCCGTGCTTCCGGACCGGATCACGATCTACCGCCGTGCCATCTGCGCGGTCTGCCACAGCGAGCCGGAGGTCGTGGAGCAGGTGCGCCGGACCGTCGTCCACGAGGTCGGTCACCACTTCGGGATCGGCGACGCGCGGCTGCGTGAGCTCGGATGGTGACGAGACCCGACGGTGTTCGCCCCCGGCCGCGGCTCGGCGGTCCCAGACACCTCACCACCGTGCGACGACGTGCCTTCCGCCCACCTCTCCATGACGCCGGGCAGCGCGAGCTACGCCGACCGCGTCACCGCTGGCGGCCGGCCGCCAGGAGCCGCAGGATGAGCGGGTGAGGTTGCTGGTGCTCGGCGGCACGAAGTTCGTGGGCCGCCACGTCGTCGAGGTGGCGCTCGGCCGCGGCCACGAGGTCACCACCCTCAACCGCGGCGTGAGCGGGTCCCCGGCCCGGGGTGCCTGCGCGGTCCAGGCGGACCGCCGCGACCCTCAGGCGCTGGCCGGCGCACTCGGGGACGGCGAGTGGGACGCCGTGATCGACACCTGGTCGGGGGCTCCTGCCGTCGTCCGCGACTCCGCGCGGGTCCTGCGGGACCGGGTCGGCCACTACGGGTACGTCTCGAGCCGCTCGGTGTACCGCTGGCCGCTGCCGTCCGGGAGCGACGAGAGCGCGCCCGTGGTGGACGGCGACCCCGGCAGCCCCGAGGACGAGGACTACGCGGCCGCGAAGCGAGGCGCCGAGCTCGCGGTCCTGGAGTCCTTCCCCGCCCGGTCGTTGTCGGCGCGCGCGGGTCTGGTCCTGGGCCCCTACGAGGACGTCGGCCGCCTGCCCTGGTGGCTGGGGCGGCTGAGCCGGGGCGACCCGGTGCCCGCGCCCGGCCCGGCCGAGCGTCCGCTGCAGTACGTCGATGCGCGGGACCTGGCGTCCTGGATGCTCGAAGCCGCCGAACGGGGACTCTCGGGGTCGTTCAACACCGTCAGCCGGTCCGGCCACGCCACGATGGGGCAGCTCCTCGACGCCTGCCACCAGGTCGTGGGGCAGGGCGCGGAGCTGGTGTGGTTGTCGCCGCGGACGCTGCGCGCCGCAGGGGTCACCGGTTGGGTCGACCTGCCGATCTGGGTCCCGCCGAGCGGTGAGCTGGCGGGCCTGCACGACGGCGACGTCTCCGCCGCGCACGCCGAGGGCCTGCGCTGCCGACCCGTCCACGACACCGTGCTGGACACCTGGCTCTGGCTGGAGGCCGCCGGGTACCCCGAGCCGCGCGGCGACCGGCCGCCCCTCGGGCCACCGCCCCGCGTGGAGCGGGCCCTCGCCGAGGCCGTCGAGTCGGCGCGGCGCTAGGCCGGCTGCACGGTCCTGCCGGTCGTCGCGGAGGTGGCACCCGCCTCGCCCGGGACCGCGAGGGCGTGTCGTTCGCCCCCCACCCGGGCCGGTCGTCGGCCAGACTGTGCGCATGCCCCGCCTGCCCGCCGATGCCCCCACGCTCGTCACGGCCAGCGAGCAGGCCACCTTCGAGGTCCTGGCCGACCAGCTGGGCGACACGGACCTGCTGCTGCCCGGCGTCCGGGTGACCCACAAGGGGGAGGACCGCGAGGTCGACTTCGTCGTGGCCTTCGACGGGCTCGGCGTCGTGGCCCTGGAGGTGAAGGGGCGCTCCATCCGCTACGAGGAAGACCGATGGACCATCGAGCGGCACGGTCGCCGCGTGGAGGTCGACCCGGTCGGCCAGGCGCGGGAGGGGATGTACGCGGTCCGCGACTCGCTCTACCGGCATCCTCGGTGGGGGGACCGGGAACGGATCAGGTTCGGGCACGCGGTGGTGCTGCCCTTCGACAGCGTGGACCCGGCCTTCGAGCTGCCGCACTGCCCCCGGTGGCGGATCACCGACCGCACGGAGCTGGCCGACCTCGTGCCCAGGCTGCGCCGGGTGCTGGCGGAGCAGGACAACCCCTACCGGCTCGCCGACTCCGACGACCTCGACACCATCGACGAGTGGCGCTACGGCCGGATGCCCCTGCAGCGGGACCTGCTCGCGCTGGCCGTCGACCGGGAGGCCGAGGCGGACCGGCTCACCCAGGACCAGGGTGCGCTCCTGGACGCCATCCGGCTGCTGCCGCGCGCGGAGATCAGCGGCGGCCCCGGCAGCGGCAAGACCTGGCTGGCGATGGAGCAGGCCCAGCGGCTCTCGCGGGAGGGCCTGCGGGTGGCGCTGCTGTGCTACTCACGGGGCCTCGCCTCGTTCCTGCAGCGCCGGGCGGACGGGCTTCCCCGCAAGGCGGTCCCGGCCTACATCGGCACCTTCCACGGACTGGGCCACCAGTGGGGGGCGGAGGTGCGCAGCGACACGGAGAGCGAGTACTGGGAACGCGAGCTGCCCGCACGGATGGTCTCCCTCGCCTCCGCCCTCCCGCCGGGGCAGCGGTACGACGCCGTCGTGGTCGACGAGGTGCAGGACTTCGCGGAGACGTGGTGGGCGGCGCTGCTGGCGGCGCTGAAGGACCCGGAGACCGGACGCGTCTACGTGTTCTCCGACGAGGGCCAACGGGTCTTCGCGCGGTTCGGCGACGCCCCGGTCTCGCTGCCGACCCTGCTGCTGGACCAGAACCTGCGCAACACCCGCCAGATCGCCGGGACGTTCCAGTCGCTGGGCACCACCCGGATGCGGGCGGTGGGGGGCGACGGCCCTGCGGTCACGTTCGTGGAGTGCGCAGCCGGCGAGGCGGTGGACGTCGCGGACGACCAGGTCGAGGCGCTGCTCGACACCTGGCGGCCCGAGGACGTCGCGCTGCTCACCACCGGCTCGCGGCACCCCTACCAGCACCACCTGCAGGAGTCCCTCGGGCAGGACGGGTACTGGCGGACCTTCTGGGACAAGGACGAGGTCTTCTACGGCCACGTCCTCGGCTTCAAGGGGCTCGAGCGGCGGGTCGTCGTACTCGCCGTCAACGAGGGGGAGCCGCGCGACCGGGCCCGGGAGCGGCTCTACGTCGGCATGTCCCGGGCCACCGACTGCCTCGTCGTCTGCGGCGACCCCGAGCACGTCCGTGCCGTGGCGGGCGAGGCCACCCTGCGCAAGCTCAGGGCCGGCGGGTGAGGGCGATCCGGGTAGCGACGTACAACCTCTACCTCGGCGCGGACCTCACCACGGTCTTCGGCGTGCGCGACAGCGAGGAGCTCTCCGCGGCGGCGCGCCGGGTGCGCGACCAGGTGCTCGCCACGGACTTTCCCGCGCGGGCCGCGGCGGTGGCCGCGATCCTGGTGCGTGAGCGGGTCGACGTCGTGGGGCTGCAGGAGGTCGCCACCTGGTCGCGGGCGACCGCGGACGGCAGCGAGGTGTGGCTCGACTTCCTCGACGAGCTGCTGGCCGCGCTGGCGCACCAGGGTGCCGGCTACGACGTCCACGCCGCGACTGCGAGCTTCCGCGGCGGGGCGTCGGTGGCCGGCGCCGGGGAGATGTCGGTGCTGGGGCACAACGTCGTGCTGGTGCGGCGCGGCAGCGGCCTGAGCGTCGCCGCCGAACGGACCGGCGACTTCCGTCGGACCCTCGACATCGTGACACCGATGCCGGGGCTGGTGCTCAACGTCGCCCGCAGCTGGGGGTACGTCGACCTGGTCGCCGACGGCGGCCGGTTCCGGTTCGCCAACGTGCACCTGGAGGCCTGGGACGCCCCGGTCCGGGCCGCCCAGCGCGACGAGCTGCTCGCGGCGGTCGAGGGCCCGCTGCCCACGGTGGTCGTCGGCGACTTCAACGAGGTGCCGGAGCGGGTCGGCATGCCCGAGGAGTACGTCGACGCCTGGGCCGTCGCGGGACAGGGGCGACCCGGCCCCACCTGCGGCCAGGCTGCGGACCTCACCGGCGCGAGCACGCTGGCCCAGCGGATCGACTACGTGTGGGTGCGCGACCTCGCGGTCCGCGGCTGCGTGGTCGCGGGGGACTCGGTCGAGGACCGGACGCCGTCGGGGCTGTGGCCCTCCGACCACGCCTGCGTCGTCGCGGAGCTCGCCCTTCCCGCCGAGTCGGCGTGGCCCGCGGCGTAACCGCGTCGAGTCGGCGTGGCCCGCGGCGAAAACGTGTCGAGTCGGCGTGGCCCGCGGCGAAAACGTGTCGAGTCGGCGTGGCCCGCGGCGAAACCGGGTCGAGTCGGCGTGGCCCGCGGCGAAGGGGACGCTCAGCCGTCGACCACCGCGCCGTGGGCCTCCGCCAGCGCTACTGCGCCGGCGAGGTCGACACGCGTGCCGTCGAGCCGGGCAGCACCGAGCTCCGCACCGTCGAGCCGGGCACCGCGGAGGTCGGCGTCGCGCAGCAGGCTCAGCCGGAGTGACGCCCGGGTGAGGTCCGCACCCCGCAAGGAGGCTCCGGTCAGGTCGGCCTCCGAGAGGTCGGCCTCCTCGAGCAGCAGCCCGTCGAGGTTCTGGCCGGCCAGCGCCGCGCCGCGCAACAGCACTGCCCGCCACTGGCCCCCGCGGACGGTCATCGGCCGGAGCCGGCAGTCGACGAAGAGGGTGCCGGTCAGCTTGCAGCCGTCCAGGGTGGCGCCGAAGAACGACGACCTGCGGAACTCACACCCCACGAAGGCGGTCCGGGTGTGCGTCGACGCGTTGAACCGGCAGCCCTCGAACACGCAGGACTCGAACGCCGCCCCCGAGCTCACCGACTCGGTGAGGTCCACGTCCCGGAAGACGCAGTTCCGGTAGGTCTCCCCGGACAGGTCCCGGGCGTACCAGTCCTCGTCGGCGAACGACATCGCCTCGGCGGTCGGCTCCCAGCTGCTCACCTCACCACCCTCTCACCCGACGTCGCGCGGCGCGCCGGCCCGCGTCAGTCCGGCGGGCGACGGCGCAGCTGCTTGACCTGGCCGCGCCGCTTCTTGCCGGCCAGCCGTCTTTCCTTGGAGCCCCGGGTCGGCCTGGTGGGCCGGCGCTTCGGGGCGGGCGGTGCGAAGGCCCGCTCGAGCAGCTCGGTCAGGCGAACCCGGGCGGCCTCACGGTTGCGCAGCTGGGACCGGTACTCCGACGCGGTGACCGTGACCGCTCCGTCGACGAGCCGGTGCTGCAGCCGGCCGAGCGCGCGGCGCCGCAGGTGCTCGGGCACCGACGGGGACCCCGCCAGGTCGAAGCGCAGCTCCGCGCGGCTGTCGGTGGTGTTGACCGACTGGCCGCCGGGCCCCGAGGACCGGCTGAACCGCCAGGCCAGCTCGTGCTCGGGGATGCTCACCCCGGCGGCGCGGACACCGTGCGTGCTCACCGCCCCTCCGGGAGCAGCGTGTGGGGCTGGGCGCCGACCTGCGCGACGCAGCGTGCGGCGACCTCCATCGCCAGGTCCGGCCCGCCGAGGAGGAACCCGGCGCCGAGCGCGTCGCCGGCGCCGGTGACGTCGACGACCGCACCGGGGAGGGCCTCGCGGTGGTCCTCGACGCCGTCGATGACGAAGGAGCAGCCCCGCGGACCCTGCTTCAGGACGAGCACCGCGGTTCCGCCCGCGCCGAACCCGCGGACCTCCTCGACCCCGCCGGGCGGATGCGTGGCGACACCGTCGCCGAGGCCCTGGGTGGCCGCCCACTCGTGCTCGTTGGCGAGGACCACCTCCGGACGCATCGCCTGCCACACGCGCCGGAAGCGCGAGGCGCCGTAGGCGTCGATCAGTGCCCCTGAGGAGAGGTCGACGGCCACCTTGGTGCCCTGCCGGTGCGCGGCCGTGGCGAGGTCGATCAGCGTCTGCGGGCGCGGTGCGCGCAGGAGGGCGTAGCCGGAGACGAAGAGCCAGTCCGCGTCGTCGAGCCACGGCCCGGGTCCGACCTCGTCGAGCCACGACGTGGTGCCGGGGTCGGACGCCAGCGACCGGGAGCCGGGGGAGACCAGCGACACGACCGTGCCCGAGCGGCCGGTGACCGGCCCGTGCACCTCGATCCCGGCGGCCTCCAGGGCCTCGTCCACGAACCGCCCCGGGCCGTGCACCGCCCTGGGGCCCAGCAGCCGGGCGCGTCCGCCGTACTCGTGCACCCATCCGGCGACGTTCGCGGCCTGCCCGCCCGCGGAGAAGCTGATGTGGGCGGGGGTGTCGTCGTCCGGCACCAGGCCGTCGGGGACGTCGACGATCACGTCCAGCATGATGTCGCCGACACACGCGACGATCACGTGCCACCCCCCAACGCTCGAGAGCCGTCCGGCACAATGCCGGGGTGAAACTTCCCCTCCGCCTGTCCGAAGAGGTCTCCGACGCTATTGCATCGGGTGCCGGTGTCGTGGCACTGGAGTCCACGTTGATCAGCCACGGACTGCCCACGGAGTCCAGCGCGGGCACCGCGCGGACGATCGAGGACGACGTCCGGAGGGCAGGCGCGGTGCCGGCGACCGTGGCGGTGGTCGACGGTGTGGTCCGGGTCGGCCTCGACGACGACCTCCTGGTCCGCGTCGCGGAGAGCGAGGACGTGGTCAAGGCGAGCATCCGGGACCTGCCGGTCGTCCTGGCCAGGGGTACGACGGGCGCGACGACCGTCGCGTCGACGTCCTACCTGGCCCATCTCGCGGGGGTCAGGGTCTTCGCCACCGGGGGGCTCGGGGGAGTCCACCGCGGCGCCCGGGACACCTGGGACGAGTCGGCCGACCTGGGCGCCCTCGCCGCGGTGCCGGTGACCGTCGTCTGCGCCGGGGTGAAGTCGATCCTCGACGTCCCGGCCACCCTGGAGCGCCTGGAGTCGCTGTCCGTCGGCGTCCTGGGCTTTCGTACCGACACCTTCCCCGGCTTCTACATCCGTGACACGGGCCTGCCGGTGCCGTGGCGCGTCGACAGCCCGGGGGAGGTGGCCGCGGTCGCCGCGCACCGCGACCTGCTGGGGCTGCGGCAGGGCCTCGTGGTCGCCAACCCGATCCACGATCGCGACGAGATGGACCACGACCAGCACCGGGCAACCCTGGAGTCCGGGCTCGCGGCGGCGGAGGGGGCCGGCGTGCAGGGCAAGGACGTCACACCGTTCCTGCTGGCCTGGTTCCACGAGCACACGGACGGGGCGAGCCTCGCCGCCAACGTGGCGCTGGTGCGCTCCAACGCGCGGCTGGCCGCGGAGATCGCCGCGCACGTGGCCTGATGCGCACCGGCCCCCGCGACCGTCCCCCGCCCCGGACGCACGAGGGCCCGCCGTCCGGGGACGACGGGCCTTCGTGTGCTGCGTGCCGGACCGGGAGCGCCTCACGGCGCGTGGCCGCTCGTAGCGGCTTGTTTCGGGACCCGGGGCTGCCGCGGCCCGGCACACCCCCGATTGTACAAGCCGCGGTGCTTCGTGCAGGCAAACCCGGGTCAGGACAGCACGCCCTGCACCTCGAGCCGTGCGGCGTGCTCGAGTTGCTCGGCCATCGTGGCGAGCCTCGCCGCCGACAGGTCGTGGGCGTAGGTCGAGCGGCCCTGGTCGGGGGTGTGCGCGCGCCCGGCGGCGACGACACGGGCGAACGCGGCGGCGCGGTACAAGGTGTCGGCGAAGTCACCGCGGGCGACCCCACGCAGGACCTGGTCGACGAGGTGGCGCACCTCCTCGGGGCCCGGTGGGTCGACGACCCCGGCGACCACCTCGTGCACCGGCGTGTGGCGCCGGCCGGCGTCGAACTCCGCGGCCGCTGCGGCCGGGTCGGCGTAGACCCACGCCCGCAGCAGGTACAGCCGCCACAGACAGCCGGCCAGCGACTCCGCGGGCGAGCCGGCCCACAGGTCGGCGAGCGTCTCGAGGCCCTCGGTGTCGGCGAGCGCGACGACCCGCGCGACCACCTCCTCGTCGGCGCGGTCGCGTGCTCCGCGGACCAGCAGCGTGGCGGTGCGGTCGGCGGCCTCGGTGCGCCGGGCGGGGTCGTCGTCGGTGGAGATGGCGTGGAAGCGTGCCGCGCCGGGCAGCACGGGCCGGTGGTGGCGACGGGGCGTCTCGGACATCGCCGACCAGGGTACGACGTCTGGACCAGGGCGTCCGGCGCCGCGCAGGTGCGCCGCCGTGCAGGTCGGACGCCGCGGGTGGGTCGCTCAGGCGCGCCCGCCCGTTGAGGGCCCGCCGGTCGAGGGCCCGCCGGTCGAGGGCGGGCCGGTCGGGGGCGGGACCGCGTCGGTGGCCTCCAGGACGTCGAGACCGGTGATCTGGAGCAGGTCGACGACGATCGACCGGACCTGGGCGAGGACCACCTCCGCGGACAGGTCGCGCGAGCGCTCCGCCCGTGAGGTGCGTTCCCCCAGGCGCAGCAGCTCGTGCTTGGCGCCGCTGGGCATCTCGTTGTGCTCCAGCGCCTCGGCGACGTGGTCGGTGGCGTCGGCGAGGTCGACCAGCAGGTCGACGTACTCGCCGGGGAGCCGCTCGCCGCGGTAGTTCGCCACCGCGACCCGGCGCACCAGCACGCGGGTGTTGCGCATCGCCCGGTCCAGCGGCTCGACGAGCTCGACCATCCGGCGGACGTGGCCGCGGTTGCGGGAGCGGACGAACGGCGAGGTCCGGACCACCGAGAGCCCCTCGTCGGCAGCGTCCCGCAGCTCGCGCATCAACGGCTCGGTGGTGCGGGCGTTGGCGAGGACGTCGAGGGCGTGCTGGGTGCTGCCGTCGACGACGACCTCTCCGGCGGTGCGCAGCAGGGAGGCGATCTTGCGGACCACCACGGCGGCCTGCTCGCGTGGCCTGCGCAGCGGGGCGCCGGGCACCACGGCGGCCGCCACGAGAGCGACGAACCCGCCCACGAGTGCGTCGGTCCACCGCAGCAGGGCCTGGTCCGGCTGGGGCAGGAGCGTGGTCACGATGATGCCCTGCACCGCCGCCTGCGTGACCAGGAGCGCGCCGGCGTCGAGGAACAGGGCGGCCGCCATCGCCAGCGCGACGACGAGGACGATCGACCACCACCCCGTGCCGAGCCAGAGCACCAGCAGGTCGGCGATGAGGACGCCGACGGCGACACCCACGGTCACCTCGGCGACCCGGCGAAGCCGCTGGCCGTACGACGTCCCGAGGCTGACCACTGCCGCGATCGGGGCGAAGAACGGCGTGTCGTGGCCGAGGACGTCCGCGGCGATCACCCAGGCCACGGCCGCGGCCAGGGCCGCCTGCCCGATGTGCCATGCCTTGGACCGCACCCGCGCCACCCGGTGACGGGCCGAGCCCAGGCCACGTTGCCAGGCCTGGTCGAGACTCGCTTGAAGGTCGCTCACCCGGTTGATCGTGCCAGAGCCGCACCTAGGGTTGGGGGATGGAGCAGCGACGGATCGGCACGCGGACGGTAGGCGCGATCGGCCTCGGCGGCATGCCGATGTCGGTGCGCGAGCACAACGACGAGGCGCAGGCGGTGCGCACCATCCACGCCGCCCTCGACGCCGGGGTCACCCTGATCGACACTGCGGACGCCTACGCCTGGGACGAGTCGCAGTTCGGCCACAACGAGGTGCTGATCGCCCGCGCGCTGAGGGAGTACGGCGCCGGGGCCGACGACGTCCTCGTCGCCACCAAGGGCGGGCACACGCGCCGCGGACGGGAGTGGGCGCTCGACGGCAGGCCGGAGTACCTCCGCACCGCCTGCGAGGCGTCCCTGCGCCGCCTCGGGGTCGACGCGATCGGGCTCTACCAGCACCACCGGCCCGACCCGGAGGTGGACTACGCCGAGACCATGGGCGGTCTGAAGACCCTCCTGGACGAGGGCAAGATCCTGGCCGCCGGCATCTCCAACGCCGACCCCGACCAGATCCGCCTGGCCCACGACGTCCTCGGCGACGGTCTGGCCGCGGTGCAGAACGAGTACTCCCCGAGGTTCCGCAGCTCCGGTGCCGAGCTCGAGCTGTGTGCCGGGCTCGGCGTCGCGTTCCTGCCCTGGAGCCCCCTCGGCGGGATGCGGGAGGCTGCGGAGCTGGGGGACCGGTTCGCCGCGTTCGCCGAGGTCGCCGCCGAGCACGGTGTGTCGGCGCAGCAGGTGGCGCTGGCGTGGGAGCTCGCGCAGTCCCCGGTGGTGGTCCCGATCCCCGGGGCCAGCCGCGTGGAGTCGGTGCAGGACTCGGTCGCCGCGGCCGACCTCCGGCTGACCGACGAGGAGCTCGGCCGCCTCGACGCGTCCTGAGCCCGACGTACTCGCGGACTCCACGGGGGTTGTGGACGCTTCCCCAGGGGTGTGACCCGTGTCCTGCGGCCATAACCCCGCGTTACATGGGGTGGTGGTGGGTGTGCCGGGCGCCACGTCCGCAGGCAGGGGGTGCCCGGGTGGCCGGCCGGTACGGTGTGAGTCCGGGACATCGAGAGGACATGGCGTGACGGTCGGACGTGGTTGGCGGACCCTGTTGGGCGGCACGGTGCTGTGCGCCCTGGTCGCCGGGTGCACCGTCACGGGGGAGCCGGGCGTGGCCCCGTCCCCGACGCCGACCACCTCCGCGCCGGCGGATCCGGTCACGCTCTCGGTGGCGGTCTACGGCGCGGACGGCTACGTCGAGGCGTACGACCCCCTGGTCGACGCGTTCACCGACGACTACCCGCACGTGACCGTCGAGGTGGAGACCTACGACGACGCCGCCGCGGTGGCCGAGGCGGTCCGCGGCGACGACCCGCCCGACGTGTTCCTCATGGACCACACCCGCCTGCCGGGGCTGGTCGAGCAGGGGCTGGTCGAGCCCGTCGACACCCTGCTCGAGGCCCGCGAGGTCGACTTCGGCGACGGCTACCAGCGCTCGGGGCTGACCGCCTTCGCTGCGGACGCCCGGCTGCAGTGCATGCCCCACGACGTCTCCCCCCAGGTGGTCTACTACAACGAGGACCTCGTCGACCTCAGCTCGCTGGGGGAGGAGGGGGAGCCGCCAGCCAGCGCCCTCGACGGGTGGACCTGGGACATGTTCGCCGAGGCGGCCCGCCAGGCGTCCCGCGGCCGCACGACCGGGGTGTGGCTCGAACCGTCGCTCACCTCGCTGGCGCCGTTCGTCTGGTCGGCCGGCGGGGAGATCGTCGACGACCCGCTCGCGCCGACCACGCTGACCCTGGCCGGTGACGAGTCCCGTGCCGCGCTGGAGCAGCTGCTGGCCCTGCTGCGCGACCCGCGCGTGGTCCCGCCCGGCATCGAGCTGGACCGTGACACCGCCGTCTCGCGGTTCGAGAACGGCCGCCTCGCGATGATGATCGGGTCCCGCGCCCTCACCCCCCGCCTGCGGGCCGCCGACGTCGACTTCGACGTGATGCCGCTGCCCAGCCTGGGCCGTTTCCGCACAGTCGCGGAGATGAGCGGCTACTGCATCTCCGCCGACACCTCCGCGCCGGAGGCGGCCGGCGACTTCGTCACGTTCGCGGTCGGTCGCCCCGGCGCCGCGGTCACCGCCCGCACCGGGTACGTCGTGCCGTCGAACCTGGAGGTCGCCAACTCCGCGGTGTTCCTGCAGGAGTCGCGGCAGCCCGAGAACGCCTTCATCTTCAACGAGGGCGTACGGCGCACGCAGCTGCTGCCGTTCACCCCGGCCTGGCCGGAGCTCGAGACCGCGGTCGACCCCACGCTGGACCGGCTGTTCCACGCCCCGGTCATCGACCTGGACACATTGCTGGCCGACCTGGACGCGACCTCGGCCGACATCCTCGCCCCCGAGGAGCAGGACGCCCCCGAGGAGCAGGACGCGTCCGACCCGGGCGAGGAGGACCAGGGCGAGGAGGACCAGGGCGAGGAGGACCCAGCGGACGCGGAGCAGGGCGGCTCCTGACCGCACCCCCGGTCCCCGGGGTCAGTCAGGCGTCGTCCTCCGCGGTCGGCGACGGCTCCGCCGCCTCCGCTGCGCGCGCCGGCGCGGTGACCACGGCCTCGGTCAGGATCTGCGTGGACAGCTCGATCTGCCACTCCCGGGCGCCGAGGTCGCGCAGCCGGTCGGCGAGGGCGTCGGGCAGCTGGTGCTCCTCGGCGTCCGGCGGCTCCCACATCAGCCGCCGCACGTGGTCGGGGGTGAGCAGGTTCTCCACCGGGAGGTTCAGCCCGTGGGCCCGCGCGGCGAGCTCGCTGCGGGCGCGGGTCAGCCGCGCCGCCGCGACGGGATCACGGTCGGCCCAGGCACGAGGCGGCGGCGGCCCGTCGTACCTGGCGGCCAGGGGCGGGAGCTCGGCCTCGGGCAGCTCCCGCGCGGTGCGCAGCGCCTCGACCCAGCGGCCGGCGTAGCGCTGGGCACCGCGGCCCTTGAAGCCCTTCAATGCCAGCAGGCTGCCCTTGTCGCGGGGCAGCGCGTTCGCCGCCTCCACGATGGCGGAGTCGGGGATGATCCGGCCCGGTGTGACGTCGCGTTGGGCGGCGATGGCGTCGCGGGCCTCCCACATCTCCTTCACCGCGGCCAGGGCACGCCGGCCACGGGCACGGTGCATGCCCGAGGTGCGCCGCCACGGGTCCTGCCGGGGTGCCTTGGGGATCGCGTCGAGGAGGTACTCGAACTCCTGCCGCGCCCACTCGGCCTTGCCCGTGCGCTCCAGCTCCTCCTCCAGGGCGTCGCGCAGCTCGATGAGCGCCTCGACGTCGAGCGCGGCGTACTCGAGCCACGGCCCCGGGAGCGGCCGGGTGGACCAGTCCACCGCGGAGTGCTCCTTGCGCAGCCGACGGCCCACGATCGTCTCGACCAGGGTGGCCAGCCCGACGCGCGGGTAGCCCAGGAGGCGGCCGGCGAGCTCGGTGTCGAACAGGGAGGCCGGCTCCAGGCCCAGCTCCTCGAGGCAGGGCAGGTCCTGGGTCGCGGCGTGCAGGATCCACTCGGCGTCGCCGATGGCGTCGTTCAGTGCGGTCATGTCCGGGAACGGGATCGGGTCCACCAGTGCGGTGCCCGCGCCCTCCCGGCGCAGCTGCACCAGGTAGGCCCGTGCGGAGTAGCGGTAGCCCGAGGCACGCTCGGCGTCCACGGCGACGGGTCCCGATCCCGAACGGATCGCCTCGAGCACCGCCTGCAGCGCCGGCTCGGTGTCGACCACCGGGGGGAGCCCGTCGCGCAGCTCGAGCAGCGGGGTCGGTGGGGCCTCCGGGGCGGCGTCCCGGTCGGGGCCGTCCGCCGGGGAGGAGGGACTCGTCGGGGAAGGAGGCATCAGCTGCGGCCGCGCTGCCCTCGACGGCTGGGCAGCGGTGCCACGCCCTCCGGGACCGGGGGCAGCCCGGCGGCGGTGCACAGCAGCTCGCCCCAGGCCTCGACGTGGTCGGCCACGTCCCCGACGGGGGTCCACGAGGCGCGGATCTCGAGCTGGGCGGTGGCCTCCTCGTCGGCCATGCTGCCGAAGCTCTCCGAGGACACCTTCGTGACCGTGCCCGACGGCGCGGCGAACGCGGCGCCGTGCGCGGAGAGCGCGTCGGTGAGCCAGGACCAGCCGACCTCGCCGAGCAGCGGGTCGTTGGCCATCTCCGGGTCGATCTCGGCGCGGGCGTAGGCCACGCAGCGGAACGTGCCGGCCCATGCGTCGTTGCCCGCAGGGTCATGCAGCAGCACGATGCGCCCCGTCGCCACGTCCTCGCCGTCCACCGTCACGTCGGCCGACAGTGCGGAGGCGTAGGGAGCGATGCGCTGCGGGGCGGGCATCTCCTCGCAGAAGATCTCGGGTCGCAGCCGCGCGGCGTGCATGCGGCTGACCGCCGTGAGGAACTCCTCAGGCGCGGCAGGTGCCTCCACACGGGGCTCTTGTCGTGCGGCCATGAGGTCATGCTAGGCCCGACACCGGGAACCGCGAGTCCGACTCGCCGCCGCCACCTGCGAAGATGGCGACGTGCCTGCAGCCTCCTCGACCGATCCCGCCGTCCACGACTCCGCCTTCCTCCGCGCCGCCCGCGGCGAGGACGTGCCGCACACGCCGGTCTGGTTCATGCGTCAGGCCGGCCGCTCGCTGCCGGAGTACCGGCGGGTGCGCGAGGACGTGCCGATGCTCGAGTCGTGCATGCGACCGGACCTGGTGGTCGAGATCACCCTGCAGCCGGTGCGCAGGTACGGCGTCGACGCGGCGATCTTCTTCTCCGACATCGTGCTGCCGCTGAAGGCGGTCGGTGTCGACCTCGACATCGTCGCCGGCGTCGGCCCCGTCGTGGCCAGGCCGGTGGCCTCGCTGGCCGACGTGGAGGCGATCCCGGACCTGACGCCCGAGCACGTCGGGTTCGTCACCGAGTCGGTGCAGGCCCTGGTGGCGGAGCTCGGCGCGACCCCCCTGATCGGCTTCGCCGGCGCGCCGTTCACGGTCGCGTCCTACCTGGTCGAGGGCGGGCCGTCCAAGGAGCACGCGAAGACCAAGGCGATGATGTTCGGCGCCCCGGACGTGTGGGACGCGCTGATGCGCAAGATCGCCGGCATCGCCGCGGCCTACCTGCAGGTTCAGGTCGACGCCGGGGCGTCCGCCGTACAGCTGTTCGACTCGTGGGCGGGCGCAATGGCGCCGGCGGACTACCGGCGCTACGTGATGCCGTACTCCGCGCAGGTCCTCGCCCACGCCGGCACCCTCGGCGTGCCGCGGATCCACTTCGGCGTCGGCACCGGCGAGCTGCTCGGCCTGATGGGGGAGGCAGGTGCCGACGTGGTGGGCATCGACTGGCGGGTGCCGCTCGCCGCGGGCATCGAGCGCGTGGGCGGACGGGCGGTGCAGGGCAACCTGGACCCGTCGCTGGTCTTCGCGCCCACGGAGCTGATGCTGGAGCGGGCCGCCGAGGTCCTCGAGGCCGGCCGCGCGGCGCCCGGGCACGTGTTCAACCTCGGCCACGGGGTGATGCCCTCGACGGACCCCGACCAGCTGGCCCGCCTGACCGACTTCGTGCACGAGCACTCGCGCCGCTGACGCCGGGTCCGGCTCGCCGGGTGCGCCGTGGGGTCAGCCGGCGTCGGCCGCGGGCGGCGTGACGGGGGTACGACGTCGCCGGACCGCCCGGACCAGGAGCCAGACCGGTACGCCGAGGACGGCCACCACCGCCACGAACGGCAGCAGCGCGCCGGCCGCCGTGGCGAACCCGACGAGCACGGTCCTCAACGCGGCCCAGCCGCCGGCGAGCCCGGCCAGGAACCCGGTCTCCCGGGTCTCCGGGGGCGGCGGGGGAGCGGCGGGGGTGTGCAGCCGCACCGTCACAGTCGACATCGCGGTGTTGTCCCGCAGGTACTTCTGCTGCGCCTTGAGCGACTCCAGGTCCGCCTGGCGCTCGGCGATCTCCGACTCCAGCCGGATCATGTCCTCGACGGTCCCGGCGTCGCGCAGGAACCCCCGCAGCCGCGCCAGGCTGGCCTCCTGCGTGGCCACGCGGGCGTCGACGTCGACGACCTGGCTCGTGACGTCCTCCGAGGACCGGTCCGCCTGCCGGGTGCGCCCGATCCGGGCCAGGTCGGTCATCACCGTGTCGAAGGTGGGCTCGGGCACCCGCAGCACCAGCACCGACCGCTCCGGGCGCCCGTGCACGTCGTTGTGGGTGTCCTCGCTGGCCAGGTAGCCGCCGTGCCGCCCGAGCAGGTCGTCGACCCGGAGGCGCGCACGGTTCATCTCCTTGGTCACGATCGAGATCTCACCGCGCCGGATCACGGCCCGCGTGGACACGCTCGGCCGGTTCGCGACACCGGCCGACCCGTCCCGGGCCGCTGCGCCGGTGGATGACTCGCCCCGCACGTCGACGCCGGTGTCGTCACGGTCGACGAGCCCGGAGGCCGGTTCCGCCCCGCCGCCCCCGGCGGCCATGTCCCCCGCGGAACCTCCGCCACCGCTGCAGGCGGTCAGCCCGAGCACGAAGCCGAGCGCGACGCCGGCCACGGCCAGTCCCCTGCGTGCTGCCTGCTGCTGTCCCATCGCTCCTCCTCGGTCGGCGGCACCGCCCCTGCGGATGCCGGTGTGACGCACGGCACCGGTGGCCGGTTCCGTCCGGGGTGGAGATGCCACCGCGGGTTTGGGAATCTGGGGGACGTGACTGCTCAGGCCCCCGCCCCGCCCCGTGTCGTCGTCGTCGGAGGCGGGGTCAGCGGTCTCGCGGCTGCCGCCGCGCTGCGACGCCGGGCGCCCGAGGCCCGCGTCACCGTCCTGGAGGCGGCCCCGCAGGTCGGCGGCAAGCTCGCCCTGGCCGAGGTCGCCGGGGTCGCCGTCGACGTCGGGGCCGAGGCGATGCTCAACCGGCGTCCCGAGGCGGTGGACCTGGCCCGCGAGGCGGGACTCGGTGAGGACCTGGTCCACCCGGCCACGACCAGCGCGAACCTCTGGAGCCGCGGCGAGATGCTGCCGATGCCGCGCACGCTGATGGGCGTCCCCGTGGACGCCCGGGCCCTCGCCGACAGCCGCGTGGTGTCCAAGGCCGGCCTCGCCCGGGCCGCGCTCGACTCCGTGCTCCCGGCCACCCGGATCGGCGAGAGCGACGTGAGCGTCGGCTTCCTCGTCGAGGAGCGCTTCGGCCGCGAGGTGGTGGACCGCCTCGTCGAGCCGCTGCTCGGGGGTGTGTACGCCGGTCATGCCCGCGAGCTGTCGGCGCGCGCCACCGTGCCCCAGGTCGTCGCGCTGCTCGACCGCGACAAGTCGATGCTCCGGGCCGCCGCACAGGTCACGCCCGCCGCCTCCGACGTACCGGTCTTCGCCGGCCTCGTGGGCGGGGTCGGCCGGCTGCCGAAGGCGATCGCGGCGCGCGAGGACATCGAGGTCCGCACCGGTGCCACCGTCCGGGACCTGGCCCGGCGCCCGGGCGGCGGCTGGAACCTCGTCGTCGGGTCCGCGGCCGACCCGGAGGTGGTGCAGGCCGACGCGGTCGTGCTGGCCACCCCGGCAGCGGCCACGGCACGGCTGCTCGGCGACGTCGCGCCGGACGCGGCCCTGGAGCTGGCCGAGGTGGAGTACGCGTCCGTGGCCATCGTCACCCTGGCCTTCCGTCGACGGGACTTCCCCGGCACCACCGGCTCGGGCTTCCTGGTCCCACCCGTGGACGGCCGCTCGGTGAAGGGTGCGACGTACTCCTTCGCGAAGTGGGAGTGGGTCGCCGAGGCCGGCCGGGGGGCGTCGGGCGGCGACGACCTGCTGCTCATGCGCTGCTCGCTGGGCCGGCACCGGGAGGAGCGCGTGCTCCAGGTCCCCGACGAGGAGCTGGTGGAGACCGCGCTGCACGACCTCAGTGACGCGATCGGGCTCTCCGTGCGGCCGGTGGACTGGCACGTGCAGCGCTGGGGCGGGGGCCTGCCGCAGTACGCCGTGGGCCACCTCGACCGGGTCCGCCAGGTGCGGGTCGCGGTTGGCAAGGCGGGCCGGCTCGCCGTGTGCGGGGCGGCCTACGACGGGCTCGGCATCCCCGCCTGCATCGCCTCGGCCGAGGCCGCCGTGGAGCAGGTGCTGACCGGCTTGTCCGACGAGTTGGCCGACCGGGGAGAATGACCCCATGACCGAGACAGCGAAGCGTCCCCAGCAGGGCAAGGCCGCGAAGGACCTCAACGAGACCATCCGCTACGCGATGTGGTCGGTGTTCCACCTGCGCGCCGTGATCGGCGAAGGCGACCGGGCCGCGGAGGCCAACGAGGTCGAGAAGCTGTTCGCGGAGCTCGAGGCCTCCGACGTCCGGGTCCGCGGCCTGTACGACGTCTCCGGGCTGCGTGCCGACGCGGAGCTGATGGTCTGGTGGCACGCGGAGAGCATGGACGACCTGCAGCAGGCCTACCACCGGTTCCGCCGCACCGCGTTCGGCCGGCGGCTGGACCCGGTCTGGTCCCAGGTCGCGCTGCACCGGCCCGCGGAGTTCAACAAGAGCCACATCCCGGCCTTCCTCGCCGACGAGGAGCCGCGGGCCTACATCTGCGTCTACCCGTTCGTGCGGTCCTACGAGTGGTACCTCCTCGAGGACGAGGAGCGGCGCCGGATGCTGGCCGAGCACGGCATGATGGCGCGCGGCTACCCCGACGTGCGCGCCAACACGGTCGCGTCGTTCGCGCTCGGGGACTACGAGTGGATGCTGGCGTTCGAGGCCGACGAGCTGCACCGGATCGTGGACCTGATGCGGCACCTGCGCGGCTCGGATGCGCGGCGCCACGTCCGCGAGGAGGTCCCGTTCTACACCGGCCGGCGGCGTACCCCCGCAGAGCTGCTCGCCGACCTGCCCTGATCCCCGTCGCGCCGGACCTCGGCGCGACGGAGGGTCACTCGGTCGGCTCGAGCGTCATGCTGATCGAGTTGATGCAGTAGCGCAGGTCCGTCGGGGTGCCGTAGCCCTCTCCTTCGAACACGTGGCCCAGGTGGGACCCGCAGCTCGCGCAGCGCACCTCGGTCCGCCTCGTGCCGAAGGACGTGTCCTCGAGGTACTCCACCCGGTCCTCGGCCAGCGGCGCGAAGAACGACGGCCAGCCGCAGTGCGACTCGAACTTGGTGTCGGAGCGGAACAGCTCGGCCTCGCACGCGCGGCACCGGTAGACCCCGGTGGTGCTGGTGTCGGTGTACTCGCCGGTGAACGCCGGCTCGGTGCCGGCCTGTCGCAGCACGGCGTACTCCTGCGGGGTGAGGCGCTCGCGCCACTCCGCGTCGCTCCTGTCGACCTGGTAGCCCATGGCAGACACGCTACCCAGGGCCGGCAAGGCCCGGCCGTCGGCGTCGGTTGAACGCGTCCGGAGCAGCAACTAGCGTCGCCGACGTGGACCTGCCTCTGCCTTCCGTCGAGTCCGGCACCGTCGTGGTGCCCGCCCCCGCGTCCGGAGTGGGCAACTGGGCCGGTGCGCCGCACGCCACCCTCGTCGACGGCGTGGTGTGGCTCAGCTACCGGGTCCGCAGGGCCGAAGGGCCGGAGCGGGAGCAGACCCGTGGCGTGGAGACGGTGGTGGCCCGCTCCGAGGACGGCGTCCACTTCGAGACCGTGGCGACGATCGGCCGCGAGGGCTTCGACACCGACTCCTTCGAGCGCCCGTGCCTGGTGCGCAGGCCCGACGGCGGCTGGCGGCTCTTCGTCTGCTGCGCGGTCCGCGAGACCAAGGGCTGGTGGATCGAGGCGATCGACGCCGACGAGCCGGCGGACCTGGCGACGGGACACCGCAAGGTGGTGTTCCCCGGCACCGACCGGACGGCGGTGAAGGACCCGGTCGTCGAGGTCGACGAGGACGGTCGGTGGCACGCCTGGATCTGCTGCCACCCGCTGACCGAGCCCGGCCACGAGGACCGGATGACCACGGCGTACGCCCGCAGCGACGACGGCCTGTCGTGGGACTGGCAGGGGGACGTGCTCCGGCCGACGGCCGGCACCTGGGACCAGCGCGGCACCCGGCTGACCACGATCGTGCGACGGGACCCGCTGGTGGTGCTGTACGACGGGCGCGCCGGCGCGGAGCAGAACTGGCACGAGGTCACCGGCATCGCCCGTGAGCACGCCGGGGTGCTGCAGGCCGACGCCGGACCCGTCGCGTCCTCGCCGCACTCCGACGGGGCCCTGCGGTACGCCTCGGCGGTGCCGCTGCCCGACGGACGGGTCCGGTACTACTTCGAGGCCGCCCGCCCCGACGGCGCGCACGACCTGATGACGAGCCTGGCTCCCTGACGGTCCCGAGCCCTAGGTTGGGGCCCATGCCCAGCCCCGCGACCGAAGTCGACGCAGCCGGACGCACGGTCCGGGTGACCAACCCCCACCGGGTGATCTACCCGGCCACGGACACCGCGCCCGAGGTCACCAAGCTGATGGTGGTCGAGTACTACCTCGCCGTGGCGCCGGGCGTGATGCGTGCGTTGGCCCGGCGGCCCACCACGCTCGAGCGGTGGCCCAAGGGCGTCCACCCCGGTATCACGCTCGCCACGCGGTCGGGCGAGGTCGGGGACGCCTTCTACCAGAAGCGGGTGCCGAAGGGCGCGCCCGGCTTCGTCGAGACCGCGACGATCACGTTCCCCTCGGGACGCACGGCGCAGGAGGTCTGCCCCACCGAGCCCGCGGTGGTGGCGTGGGCCGCGCAGATGGGCACCCTCACCTTCCACCCCTGGCCGGTGCGCCGGGAGGACGTGGACCACCCGGACGAGCTGCGCATCGACCTGGACCCCCAGCCCGGGACCGACTTCGCCGACGCGGTGCGGGTGGCCGGCGCGGCACGGGCACTGCTCGAGGACCTCGGCATGCGGGGGTTCCCGAAGACCAGCGGCAACCGCGGCGTGCACGTCTACGTCCGGATCGAGCCGCGATGGGACTTCGTCGAGGTACGCCATGCCGCGATCGCGTTCGGCCGTGAGCTGGCCCGTCGTACGTCGGGGGTCAGCACCGCCTGGTGGAAGGAGGAGCGCGGCGCGACCGTGTTCGTCGACTACAACCAGAACTCGCGGGACCGGACGATCGCGGGCGCCTACAGCCTGCGGCCGCTCCCCGGGGCGCCGGTGTCGACGCCGGTCACCTGGGAGGAGCTGCCGGAGGTCGCTCCGGGCCGGCTGAACCTGCACACGGTGCCGGCCCGGCTCGCCGAGCGGGGGGACCCACACGCCGCCATCGACGACCGGGCGTTCTCCCTGGCCCCGCTGCTGGAGATGTACGCCCGCGACGAACGGCAGGGACTCGGCGAGCTGCCCTATCCGCCGGACTACCCCAAGATGCCGGGGGAGCCGCCGCGGGTGCAGCCGAGCAAGAAGAACCCCGCCAACTGGACCGGGTGACCGCCGCGGCTCGACGACGACCGGGCAGGACACGGCGCCGGCAGGACCTTGGGCCCTGGGAGGGGCACTCGGCGCCTCCCTAGCGTGGATGCGTGGACTCCGGAGCGCTCTCCTCACCCGCCGTCCTGCTCTCGATGCTCCCGTGGGCGTTGCTGTTCGGCTGGCTGGCGCGCAGGCTGCTCGACGCACGCCGGCTGAGCCTGCGGGTGGTCATGGTCACCTCGCTGGTCGGCTACGTCGGCGGACTCCTGTTCGCCGAGGCCGTCTCCGGAGGACCGGACGCCCCCGGGTTCCTGCCCGCGGGCATCGTCTTCTCGCTCGGCTTCATCATGGTGGCGGTGGTCGCGCTCGAGCTGGCCGCCGAGCGGCCGGGGGCGGCCGGGGTGACGGCCTTGGCGGCGCCGTCGCTGCCGCGCCCGCTGCACGCCGTCGCCGACGCGGTACGCACCAGCCGGCGGATGGTCGAGGTCACCCGGATCGCCGCCAAGCACGGGCTCGGGGCGGCGGTGGGGCTGCACGTCCGGGACCGGGCCGACCCCGCAGCGGGGAGCTGGCCGGTCCGGCTGCGCGGCGCGCTCGAGGAGGCCGGCGGCATGTTCGTCAAGCTCGGGCAGCTGCTGTCCACCCGCGTCGACCTGGTGCCGCTGGACGCGGCCCGCGAGCTCGCCCGGCTGCAGGAGACCGCCCGCCCCGCGGAGCCCGCCGCGGTCCGCGCCGTCGTGGAGCAGGAGCTGGGCCGGCCCGTCGACGAGGTGTTCGCGAAGTTCGACCGGCACCCCCTGGCCGCCGCCTCGCTCGGGCAGGTGCACGCGGCCCGGCTGCACTCGGGCGAGCAGGTGGCGGTCAAGGTGCAGCGACCTGGGATCGCCGAGGTGGTGGCGCGCGACCTGGCCATCGTGGCACGCCTGGCCCGTACGGCGGAGGCGCGCACCGGCTGGGCCGAGGCCTACGGGGTCGTGGCCGTCGCCGACGAGTTCGCCGACCGGCTCCGCGACGAGCTCGACTACCGGGTCGAGGCGACACACGCCGCGGAGGTCGCGGCCGCGCTCCGCGACCTGCCCGAGGTGCACGTGCACAGGGTCTGGACGGACCTGTCGACGTCGCGGCTGCTGGTCCTCGAACGGCTCGAGGGGCGCAGCGTGGGCAGCCTTGCCGACGACCCCACGTGCAGCACCACGGACCGCGCCCGCTTGGCCGACCTGCTGCTGCGTTCGGTGCTCGAGCCGATGCTGGCCGGCGGCCCCTTCCACGCCGACCCGCACCCGGGCAACGTCTTCGTGCTCGACGACGGCCGGCTCGGCCTGCTCGACTTCGGTGCGACGACCCGGCTGGACTCCTTCGAACGCAGCTCGGTCCTCGCGATGCTGCGGGCACTGCGGTCGGGGGAGCCGGCACTGCTCCGGGAGGCGGTGCTCGACGTCGCCGAGTGCCGCCGCCAGGTCGACGTCTACCGTCTCGACCGCTCGCTCGCGCGCTTCATGGCCGAGCACCTCGGAGGCGGGGCGACACCGGACGCCGAGGCGCTCAGCCGGCTGCTCGCGGTCTTCGCGGCGCAGGGCATCGTGCTGCCGGCGACCACGACCACGATGTTCCGGGCACTGGTCACCCTGGAGGGAACCCTCAACGTGCTCTCCCCGGGCTACCGCGTCGTCGAGGCCGCGCAGCGGCTCGGGGCGGAGATGACCAGCCGGGTCCTGGCCCCCGGCACCCTGCGCGAGACCGCGGAGCGGGAGCTGGCCGTTCTGCTGCCGTTGCTCAGACAGGCCCCTCGGCACCTGGACCGGCTGGCCACGCTGGCCGAGCGCGGCGAGCTGCGCACGCAGGTCAGCCTGCTCGGTGACCCGCGCGACGTCGAGGTGGTCACCGTGCTGGTCAACCGCTCGGTGCTCGCGCTGCTCGCGACCGGGCTCGGCGGGGTCTCGGCCGCACTGCTCGCCATCGAGGGCGGCCCCGCACTGAACCCGTCCCTGTCCATGCTGGACACGTTGGGCTACGCCGGCCTCGCGGCAGGGGCGGTGCTCCTCATGCGCGTCGTGCTCGCCACCCTCCGCAAGTGACCCCGGGCCGGGGCTCGGCCGGCCTCGGGAGGCGCCGGTCAGGCAGCAGGGCCGGGGAGATGCCTCCCCGGCCCTGCTGGTGGCCTGGCTCAGCCGGACGCGGTCAGCGGACCACGACCTGCATCGAGCCGTTCTTGGTGGTGCTGACGACCTCGATGCGGGTGCCGGTGCCACCCACGACTGCGCTGTGCCGCGGGTTGGCCGTGTCGTAGTAGGCCATCGGGTCCGAGTCGTCGAACACCGCCACGCCGGGCCGCGAGGGCAGGTCGAGGGTCTGGGCGCCCTCAGCGGTGTCGAGGTGCAGCGAGACCGGGTCGGTCCGCTCCAGCCCGAAGGTCGCGTCGAAGGACTGGATCCGGTTGCGGGCGACCGAGCCGTCGCTCCACCGCACCGCCGCCGGGTGGGCGTCGATCGGCAGCACCTCGCCACCGCCGGGGTGGGCGCTGGTGTTGTTGTCGCCGTAGGAGGTGTCCCAGTACCAGACCAGCAGGCCGTCCTGGTAGGGGAAGTGCTCCACCTTGTTCGGAGCGGTGGCACCGAAGCCGAAGTTGTACGGCCCCGTCCTCAGGGTGCTGTCGTAGCCGCCGTAGGTGCGGTTCTCGGCGATGTAGTAGTGGTTGTAGTCGTTCTCCACCACTCCGTCGACCGCGACGCTGAACTTGTCCATCGTCCAGCCGTTGAGGCCGCCGTCGACGTCGGTGCCCGGACCGTCGGTGATCACGATGTCGTCGACGAACAACCCGGGCTCGTTGACGGCCGGGTCGTTGGACATCCGGAAGCGCAGCTGGACCTCGGCACCGGCGTACTCACCGAGCCCTGCGGTCAGCGGCACCCAGCCGCCCGAGGAGCCGGTGATCCCGTAGGCGGGGTTGTTGCCGTGCGGGTCGGTGGACGTGGAGTGGTCGGTCGCGACCTGGTGCCAGCTAGCGCCGGAGTCCTCGGAGACCTCGACGAACGCGTAGTCCCAGTCGGTCTCGATCTCGTACTTCACCGTCGCGGTGAGCTCCCCGTTCGCGGGAACGGTGAACGACGGGCTGGTCAGCGTGGCCTCGCGGTTGCCGCCGGTACCCGAGTAGAAGTAGTCGTCGTCGGGGCCGCCGTCGCCCTCACCGACGTTCTCGGTGACGGTCTTCCTCGGCAGCACCGCGATGACCGCCTGCGCCATCTTCGTGGCGTGGTAGGACGGGCCCAGGTCGTGGCTCGAGGTCTGCCCGGTCCGGGCGACCTCGTAGTCGAGCCAGCCGAGCTGGAACTTCTCCCAGGGGCCCATGTGGTTCGGGGTCGTGCCGATCGCGCCGTCCCCGTGGCCCAGCCACGAGCCGGAGCTCATCAGGGTCCAGAAGCCGGTGCCGTTCTCGCCACCCGCGGTGTCGTAGAAGTCCGGGAGGCCGAGGTCGTGGGCGTACTCGTGGACGAAGACGCCGAGGCCGCCGTTCTCCGGCTCGGTGGTGTAGTCGCGGATCCACAGCCCGGTGTCACCGATCTCGATGCCGCCGACCTGGCCGTACTGCTCCGGACCGACCCCGTCGGCGTGGAAGCCGTTCTGGTTCACCGCCCAGCGGTGGGACCAGATGGCGCCCTCGGGCGCGCCGGCCTCCTCGCCCTCACCGGCGTGGATCGCCTGGAAGTGGTCGATGTAGCCGTCCGGCTCGTCGAAGTCGCCGTCACCGTCGTAGTCGTAGCGGTCCCACTGGTCGAACTGCCGGAGGTACTCGACGATCTGGTCGCGGGACCTGCCCGCTGCGACCTGCGCGTCGTACCAGGACTCGGCGGTGTCGTCGATGAAGTAGGTCATGTCCTCGTGGGACTCGGTGGTGCCGTACTCCGCCTGGGGCTTGTCGACCCTGACCCAGTCGCTCACGTCCCCGTCGACGTCGTACCGACCGCTGGACATCTCCTTGTAGGCGTTCTTGAACGACTCGCCCTCCTCGGAGAAGAACATGTCCTGGTAGTGGCCGCGGCTGAAGTCCTCCACCCAGTAGGTGCTGTTGTCGTCGGCGCCGGGCTGCGGGAGGTTGTTGTGCAGCTGCTCGCCTTGTGTCGGGTCGGTGGTGGTGCCGCTGCCCGGCTTGGTCTTGCCGCCCTTGCCGTTGCCCTTCCCACCGGTCGCACCGTCACCGAACTCGACGAGGAAGGAGAGCACCTCGTCGGTGGCGTTGGTGCCGTACTGCGCCCACTGGCCGGGGGCAACGCGCACGGCTTCGGAGCCGCCGCGCGACTGCACCTGGCGCTTGCCGCCGAGCACCAGCTCGCTGCCCTGCTTGACCAGGGCCCGCCGGCGGTTCTCCATCGGGTCGGGACGGTCGTCCTTCTTTCCCTTGATGGAACCCTGCTCCTGCGGGTTCTCGGGTGGTGCGGCCGCGGCGGGTGCCTGCAGGGCCGAAGCCACGAGGGCGGCCGAGGCAAGGCCGCCGAGGACGCCCAGAGTGCGTCGCTTCACGGAGATCCTCCTGTGATCCTGGGGGACTCGCGCCGATGTTGGCTCAACGGCGCGAGGAGAGCGACATTCGTCGCAACCCCGGCACCTCATCAAGAAGGTGAGGGCCCAGTCCAGAGTTAAGACATCTCCATTTGGTCACGACGCCCGCACCAGGCGTGGTAAGCCGCTGCAGGTTTGTGCAGTGCAGGATCGTGCAAGGCGCGTCCGGCGTGACGGGGGTGGCACCCGCTGGTCCGGCGGGGAGGTCGGCCTCGAAGGGAGCGCGTGGTGGGACCGTGGATCTTCTGGCTCGGCGTGGTCGGGATGGGCAGCTACCACAACGCCCCGTGACGCCGGGGCGTCGCCGGACCTAGACGCCCGTGACGCCCTCGCCGCCGCCGGCCTGCTCGTCGAAGGTCTCGTGCTCGAGAAGGTGCAGCACCGGCACGCCGATCTTGCGCCGGGCCCGAGAGGTCCAGTCGAGGTGGAAGAACTCCGAGACCACGTGCGGCCGGGTGAGGATGATCGCCTCGCGGCCGTCGACGGCGTCCACCTTCACCGCCAGCGCGTCGATCGGGTCGACGCTGACGATGTCGCCGACCGCGTCCGCGCCGGCCTCGGTCAGCCGGTGGATGCTTCCGGCGAGCTCGCCGCCGGGCGTCGTCGAGAAGCTCGTGCTGGATGTTCTCCAGGTCCTCCTCGTCCATCACCAGGGCGGGTGAGGCGAGCACCTCGCTGGCGGCCAGCGACCCCATCGCGGACTCGACCCGTGCCGCGGCGTCCTCGATCGGCAGCAGGAGGTGGTACCTCACGTGCTCCTCGATCTCCTCGTGCAGCCCGCACACCTGGGCGGCGTCCTGCGGCGACAGCGGCTGTTCGACGAGGAGCACGACGTTGTAGGTCGCCTCGGGTCCTGAAGCAGTCACGGGGGCTGGGTCTCCGGTTCGAAGGTGGGGGACTAGCTGGACGTGGTGGTCAAGACCTTACCCAAGTCGTAGCCCACCGGCTCGTCCAACTGGGCATATCCGCACGACCGCGGATCCCGGTCGGGCCGCCACCTCTTGAACTGGGCGGTGTGCCGGAACCGGGTCCCCTCCATGTGGTCGTAGCCGACCTCGAGCACCAGCTCGGGAGCCAGCGGCACGAACGAGAGGTCCTTGCCGGCGCTCCACCGGCTCTGCGCACCGGGGAGCCGCTTCCCGGTGACGTGGTGGTGCTCGGCATCGGCCCAGCCGCCCCACGGGTGCTCGGACGGATCGACGACCAGCTGCTGCAGCTCCTCGACGAGCTCCGCGCGTCGCCGGGCCGTGAACGACGCCGCCACGCCGACGTGCTGCAACGTGCCGTCGTCGTCGTACAGCCCGAGCAGCAGGGAGCCGAGCAGCGGCCTGTCGGGGGTGGAGGTCTTGTGCAGCCGGTAGCCCGCGACCACGACGTCGGCGGTCCGCTCGTGCTTGACCTTGAACATCGTGCGGGCGTTGGGCTGGTACGGCGCACGCAGGGGCTTGGCGACGATCCCGTCGAGACCGGCGCCCTCGAACTGCCCGAACCACTCCTGGGCCTGCTTCGGGTCCGTTGTGGCCGCGGTGAGGTGGACGGGCGCCGACGCGGCCGCCATCAGCCTCCTCCAGCCTGCGGCGGCGGACCCCGAACGGCTCGCCGGCCAGCGACTCGTCGTCCACGGCGAGCAGGTCGAAGGCCACGAACGACGCCGGGGTCTGCTCCGCGAGCAGCCGGACCCGGCTGTCCGCCGGGTGGATCCGTTCCTGGAGGCGCTCGAACTCGAGGCGCTCGCCGACGGCCACCACGATCTCGCCGTCCACGACGCAGCGCTCGGGCAAGGACTCGCGCACCGCGTCGACGACCTCGGGGAAGTAGCGGGTCAGGGGCTTGGTGTTGCGGCTGGCTAGCTCGACCTCGTCCCCGTCGCGGAAGACGATGCAGCGGAAGCCGTCCCACTTCGGCTCGAACAGCAGACCCCCCTCGTGCCTGGCCGGGTCGGGGATGCCCTTGACGGACCGGGCCAGCATCGGTTGCACGGGCGGCATCACGGGCAGGCGCATGTCAGGCAGGGTAGCCGTCTCCTCGTAGGCTGGGGCGGTGCCGATCCGCCTGACCTCCCGCAACCCTGACGTGTCCGAGGACCGGCTGCTGGCCGAGCTGGTGCCGCCGCCGCGGTTCGAGGACGTCAGCTTCGACTCCTACGAGCCGGACCCCGAGCAGCCCTCGCAGCAGGAGGCGGTCGACCGGCTCCGCGAGTTCGCCGAGGACCTGCACCGGCCGGTCCGCCGCAAGGGGCTGCTGCGCAAGGCGCCCGCGCCGTCCGGTCCCGGCGGCGTCTACCTCGACGGTGGCTACGGCGTCGGCAAGACCCACCTGCTCGCCTCCCTGTGGCACGCCGCCCCCGGGCCCAAGCTGTTCGCCACGTTCGTCGAGCTGACCCACCTCGTGGGGGCCCTCGGCTTCCACGACGCGGTCGCCGCCCTGTCGTCGTACACCCTCGTCTGCGTCGACGAGTTCGAGCTCGACGACCCCGGCGACACGGTGCTCATCTCCACCCTGCTGCGCAGCCTGCGCGAGCGCGGGGTGCGGCTCGCGGCCACCTCCAACACGCTGCCCGGGAAGCTGGGGGAGGGGCGGTTCGCCACCGACGACTTCATGCGCGAGATCCAGGGACTGGCCGACGCCTTCGACTCCGTGCGGATCGACGGCGAGGACTACCGCCACCGCGGCCTGCCGAAGGCGCCCGACGCCTGGCCGGCCGAGGAGGTACGACGGCGCGCGGAGGAGGAGGGGGCCAGCCTGGACCCGTTCGCCGAGCTGGCCGACCACCTCGCCGCCGTGCACCCGTCGAAGTACGGCGCCCTGCTCGACGGCGTCCGGCTGGTCTGCCTGGAGGACGTGCGCACCGTCGGCGACCAGGCGGTGGCGCTGCGGCTGGTGGTCCTCGCCGACCGGATGTACGACCGGGACCTGCCGGTGGTCGCCAGCGGGGTGAACATGGACGAGCTGTTCGCCGCCGAGCTGCTCGAGGGCGGCTACCGCAAGAAGTACTACCGGGCGATCAGCCGGCTCGACGCTCTCGCCCGGGAGGGTGCCGGGCTCGAGGAGTGAGGGTCGGCCCCGGGGACGCGTGCGGCATCATCGGGGCCATGAGCCTCGCCGAAGCACTCCGGGTCCCGCGCGGACCGGTGGACCTGTCCGCCTACGACGCCCACGCGAAACCGGGGTTCGACGGGGGCAAGCGCGACGGCAAGGCGGCCCTCGCCGCGCTGGGGGACGAGCTGTCGGAGCTGCAGGAGAGGCTCTTCGCCGAGGGGCGCACCGGCGGGACCCGGCGGGTGCTCCTGGTCCTCCAGGGCATGGACACCGCCGGCAAGGGTGGGGTGGTGCGACACGCGGTCGCCCTGTTCGACCCGCAGGGGGTGCAGATCAAGGCGTTCGGCCAGCCGACGGAGGAGGAGCTCGCCCACGACTTCCTGTGGCGGGTCCGCCGCGAGCTCCCCGCCGGCGGACGGATCGGCATCTTCGACCGCTCGCACTACGAGGACGTGCTGATCGCCCGGGTCCGTGAGCTCGCCCCGCCCGAGGAGATCGAGCGTCGCTACGGCGCGATCAACGACTTCGAGGCCGAGCTGGTCGACTCCGGCACCACGGTGGTCAAGTGCATGCTCCACGTCTCCGCCGACGAGCAGTGCGAGCGGCTGCTGGCGCGGCTCGACGACCCCAGCAAGCAGTGGAAGTTCGACCCCGGCGACATCGACGAGCGACAGCGGTGGAGCAGGTACCAGCGGGCCTACGAGACCGCGATCGAGCGGACCAACACGGAGGTCGCGCCATGGCTGCTGGTCCCCAGCGACCGCAAGTGGTACCGCAACTGGGCGGTCGGACAGGTGCTGCTCGAGACCCTTCGGACGCTCGAGCTGTCCTGGCCGGAGGTCGACTTCGACGTCGCGACGCAGCGGCGCCGGCTCCTCGAGGCGGGCGCCGGTTGAGCCGGTAGGTTGTCCGGGTGCTCCCGACCGTCTCCGCCACCCGCTACGTGGCGCCGCTGCGCGAGGGCGGGTCGCTGCCCGGGATCGTCGAGGCCGACGACCTCGGGACCTACGTCTGCAAGTTCCGGGGCGCGGGGCAGGGCCTGCGCGTGCTCGTCGCGGAGGTGGTGGTGGGCGAGCTGGCTCGCCGGCTCGGCATCCAGACCCCGGAGCTCGTGGCGGTCGAGCTCGACGCGGCCATCGGCCGGTACGAGGCCGACGAGGAGGTGCAGGACCTGCTCACCGCCAGCGTCGGGCTCAACCTCGGGGTGGACTTCCTCCCCGGGTCCTTCGGATTCGACTCCGGCTGCACCCCGGACCCGGCGGCCGCCGCCCGGATCCTCTGGCTCGACGCGTTCACCGCGAACGTCGACCGCAGCTGGCGCAACCCGAACCTCCTGGTCTGGCACCGCGAGCTGTGGGCGATCGACCACGGCGCCTGTCTGTACTTCCACCACAGCTGGGCAGGCGGGATCACCAGCCCCGGGCGGTTCGCCCGCCAGCCGTACGACGTCGCCGACCACGTGCTCGCTGCCCACCTGGACGGCATCGCGGCTGCCGACGCGGAGCTCGCCCCGCAGGTCACGCAGGACCTGCTCGGTGAGGTGCTCGCCCAGGTGCCCGACGAGTGGCTCGAGGTGCCGCCGGGCGCCTCCGGCGTGGAGGCGGTCCGCGCCGCCTACGTGGAGTTCCTGCTGGCCCGGGTGACGGAGGAGCGGTGCTGGCTGCCACGGGTGGGTGCGGCATGACCGGCATGGGGTTCCAGTACGTCGTCCTGCGGTGCGTGCCGCGCGTGGACCGGGAGGAGTTCGTCAACGTCGGCGTGGTGCTGTACTGCCAGCAGGCGTCGTTCCTTCGGGCTCGCTGCCACGTCGACACGGACCGGCTGACCGCCTTCGCGCCGGACCTGGACCTCGACGCGGTGAGGTCTGCGCTGCGGACCGTGGAGGCGGTGTGCCGTGGGGACGCCGCCGCCGGTGCCGCCGGGAGGACGGCGCTGGGCACCCGGTTCGGCTTCGTCAGCGCGCCGCGGTCCACGGTCGTCCAGCCCGGACCCATCCACGGCGGCCTCACCACCGACCCGGGGGCCGAGCTCGACCACCTCGTCGACCGGCTCGTGCGCTGAGCGTCGCGGCCGGTGTCGCCGGCTCGTGACGTCTCAACCGCGTCGTGGTGCCACCCAACGCCGGGCCGGGTCCTCCCACCAGGGCTCGAGGTCGGGCCGGCTGTAGTCGCAGTGGCAGCTGCCCGTCCCGGTGTGCGGCTCGTTCATGTGCGGTGTTGCTGCTGCAGGTGTTCCCATGGCTCCCCCCGGAGTCGGCAGGCCGGAGGCCTACGCCACCAACGTGCCGCGCGGCCGCGGCCCGCGGAACCCCCACTTGGTGTAGTTCGGCTAAGCCGGGCGGTGGGGGCTTCGCCCCTGCCCGCCGGCGGCGGACGTCGTGCCGACCTCAGAGGTGGATCATGTGTCCCGCGATGCCCTCGACGGCCTCCTTGACCGACTCGGACAGCGTCGGGTGGGCGAAGACGTTGCGGGCCACCTCGTCGGCGGTCAGGTCCCACCGCTGGGCCAGCGTCAGCGCCGGCAGCAGCTCGGTGACGTCCGGGCCGATCAGGTGGGCGCCGACGATCTCGTTGTACTTCGCGTCCGCGACGATCTTGACGAAGCCGGTGGTGTCCCCGAGCCCCTTGGCCTTGCCGTTGGCCGAGAACGGGAACTTCGCGACCTTGACGTCGTAGCCCTTCTCCTTGGCCTGCTCCTCGCTGTAGCCGAAGGAGGCGACCTGGGGCTGGCAGTACGTTGCCCGCGGGATCATGTCGAAGTCGATCTCGACGGTCTCCGCGCCGGCGATCGTCTCGGCGGCCACGATGCCCATCGCCTCCGCGGTGTGGGCCAGCATCAGCTTGCCCGTCACGTCACCGATGGCGTAGACGCCCTCGACGTTGGTGCGCCCCCGCTCGTCGACCGCGATCGCGCCGCGCTCGGTGGTCTTCACGCCGGTGTTCTCCAGGCCGTAGCCCTCGAGGCGCGGCTGGAAGCCGATCGCCTGGAGGACCTTGTCGGTCTCGATGACCTGCTGCTCGCCGTCCTTGGAGACGGTGACCTTCACCTTGTCGCCGGAGTCGTCGATGCTCTCCACCTTGGTCGAGAGCAGGACGTTCACGCCGAGCTTCTTGTAGTGCTTGAGCAGCTCCTTGGAGATCTCGGCGTCCTCGGTGGGCACCATCCGGTCGAGGAACTCCACGATCGTCACGTCGACGCCGAAGTTCTTCATCACGTAGGCGAACTCGACGCCGATGGCGCCGGAGCCGGCGATCACGATGCTGCCGGGAAGCTCCTCGGTGAGGATCTGCTCCTCGTAGGTGACCACGCGCTCGGACAGTTCGGTGCCCGGGATCAGCCGGGTGGTCGCGCCCGCGGCGATGATCAGGTTGTCGCAGGTGTAGCTCTCGACGTTGCCGTCGTCGTCGGCGACGTCGACGGACCTGTCACCGGTGAGCGTGCCCCAGCCGTGGATCTCGGTGATCTTGTTCTTCTTCATCAGGAAGTGGACGCCCTTGACGATGCTGTCCGAGACCGTACGGCTGCGCTTGTGCGTCGGCCCGTAGCTCATCGTGGCGTCGCCCTCGATGCCGAAGACGTCCTTCTCGTGCTGGAGGATGTGGGCCAGCTCCGCGTTGCGCAGCAGCGCCTTCGACGGGATGCAGCCGACGTTGAGGCACACCCCGCCCCAGTACTTCTTCTCCACGACCCCGACCTTGAGGCCGAGCTGGGAGGCGCGGATGGCGGCGACATAGCCACCGGGGCCCGCGCCGAGGACGAGTACGTCGAAGTGCTGGCTCATGGGTCAGAGACTACCCACCCGCGGCGGCTGCATACGGTGCGGCAGGTCAGACCGGCACGAGCTCCACGGCGCCGACCGCGTAGCGCGCCAGGACCGTCCGGGCGACCTCGGCGTCCGCGCCGAGCGGTTCGGACACCGCGACCGCGCCGGCCTCCAGCGCATGCTCCGTCGCCCGGTCGGGCAGCGTGCCCGGGGCCAGGAAGAGCGACCCCACCGCGATGTGGCGACGGCCCTCGGCGCGGAACTGCCGCACGGCCTCGCCGGTGGCGGGCGGGGCCGCGGACGCGAAGGCGGCCACGGTGGGCAGCCGGTGCCGGGTGCCCCAGATCCGTGCCAGCCGGGCGACCGCCTGGTTGGCCAGCGAGTCGCTCGAGCCGGCAGCGGCGAGCACGAGGGCGTCGAGCTCACGGGCCCGCGCCTGCTTCAACGCCGTGCGGAGGCGCCGGTCCAGCACCTCGAGGAAGACCGTCTCCAGGCCGAGGATGCCGGCCGCGCGCACCCGCAGCCCCGGGTGCTCGGCCTGCGCGTCGGCGATCGCGTCGGGCACGTCGACGCGGGCGTGGTGGGCCTCGGTCAGCAGGAGGGGAACGACCACGATCTCCTCGTAGCCTGCACGCACCAGCTTCCTGACGACCGTGGCGAAGGACGGCCGGGAGTGCTCGAGGAAGGCCGCCTCGATCCGCAGGTCCGGCCGCATGCCCCGGACCTCGGCGACGAGGGACTCGATGGTCCGCGCGGAGAGGGGGTTGCGGCTGCCGTGGGCCAGAGCCACCAGGGCCGGTGCGGTCATGAGCGGGACTCCTTCCGGGTCGTCGACCACCCGACGCCGTTGTCGAGCCATGGGCGCCGCCGGCTGCTGCGCCGGGCGGCGATGCGAGCAGTCTCACGGAGCGGACGCCCGGTCCACAACGCGACGTCTCGTTGGATGAGACGCATGTCCGAATGGCAAGATGGTCGGCGACTGGCGGCGCTCTGGCTGTGACACGACCCACAGTGGACGTCCCACGACCAGGGCGTCTCCCGCCCTCCGTGTCGCGGGCTCCGGTCACTACCCTGGGGTTCATGACCGAGCCGACTTCCGAAGGTATCTCCGCCTCGACCACCGGGGGCGACCTCGCCGCGACCGCCAGCGCCGCCTACCGCTCCGCCCTCGAGGTCGTCTCCTCGGTCGAGCCCAGGATCGCCGACGCCATCCGCTCCGAGCTGTCCGACCAGCGTTCGTCGCTCAAGCTCATCGCCAGCGAGAACTACGCCTCGCCGGCCGTCCTGCTGACCATGGGCAACTGGCTCAGCGACAAGTACGCCGAGGGCACCGTGGGGCACCGCTTCTACGCGGGCTGCCAGAACGTCGACACGGTCGAGTCGATCGCCGCCGAGCACGCCCGCGAGCTGTTCGACGCCGAGTACGCCTACGTCCAGCCACACTCGGGGATCGACGCCAACCTCGTCGCCTTCTGGTCGATCCTGGCCCACCGGGTCGAGACCCCGGGCCTGGAGAAGCTCGCCGCGAAGTCGGTCAACGACCTCAGCGAGGCCGACTGGGAGGCGCTGCGCCACGAGCTCGGCAACCAGCGGATGCTCGGCATGTCCCTCGACGCCGGCGGGCACCTGACCCACGGCTTCCGCCCGAACATCTCCGGGAAGATGTTCCACCAGCGCAGCTACGGCACCGACCCCGAGACCGGTCTCCTCGACTACGACCGGGTCGCCGAGGCCGCCCGCGAGTTCAAGCCGCTGATCCTGATCGCCGGGTACTCCGCGTACCCGCGCCGCGTGGACTTCGCGAAGATGCGCGAGATCGCCGACGAGGTCGGCGCCACGCTGATGGTCGACATGGCCCACTTCGCCGGCCTGGTCGCCGGCAAGGTGTTCACCGGGAGCGAGGACCCCGTCCCGCACGCCCATGTCGTCACCACGACCACCCACAAGTCCCTGCGGGGACCGCGCGGCGGCATGGTCCTCGCCACGGAGGAGTACGCCCCGTCGGTCGACCGGGGCTGCCCGATGGTGCTCGGGGGGCCGCTGTCGCACGTGATGGCGGCGAAGGCGGTGGCGCTCGCGGAGGCCCGCCGGCCGTCGTTCGCCACGTACGCCCAGAAGATCGCCGACAACGCCCACTCGCTCGCCGAGGGCTTCCTCGCGCGCGGCGCCACGCTCGTCACCGGCGGCACCGACAACCATCTCGTCCTGCTCGACGTCACCGACTTCGGGCTCACCGGCCGGCAGGCGGAGTCGGCCCTGCTCGAGGCCGGCGTGGTCACCAACCGCAACTCGGTGCCCGCGGACCCGAACGGCGCCTGGTACACCTCTGGCATCCGCCTGGGGACGCCGGCGCTCACCTCCCGCGGCTTCGGCCACGACGAGTTCGACCGGGTGGCGGAGCTGATCGTCGACGTCCTGAGGAACACCGACCCCGGACAGACCAAGGACGGGCGGCAGTCGAAGGCGTCGTACAAGACGGCCGACGGCGTCGCCGAGCGCACCAAGGCCGCGTCGGCCGAGATGCTCGACCGCCACCCGCTCTACCCCGGGCTCGAGCTCAGCTGACCCGACCCCCGGGAGTCTCGAGGCGCTCGCTCCGTGCGCTCCTCAACCTCCGGTGGGGGTGGTGCGGTCGACGATGGAGCGCAGGTCGATCCCGCGCGGCAGCGTGCCCATCGTGCCGCCGTACTCCATCCCCAGCCGGGTGGCGCAGAACGCGTCCGCCACCTCCGACGGAGCGTGCCGGACCAGCAGCGCGCCCTGCAGCACCGCGGCCATCTGCCCGGCGAGACGACGGGCGCGGAGCTCGAGCTCGCTGGTGTCGGCCAGGCTCTCCAGGACCTGGTCGATCGCCCGGTCCAGCCGGTCGTCGGCACCGCGGGCGTGGCCGACCTCGACGATCCAGGCGTTCAGCGTCTCCGGCTCCCGCTCCAGCGCCCGGAGCACGTCCAGGGCGTTGACGTTGCCCGAGCCCTCCCAGATCGAGTTCAGCGGCGACTCGCGGAAGAGCAGCGGCATGACCGACTCCTCGACGTAGCCGTTGCCGCCCAGGCACTCCAGCGCCTCGGCCACCATCATCGGGGTCCGCTTGCACACCCAGAACTTCGACAGCGGCAGCGCGATCCGGCGGAACGCCGCCTCGTGCGGGTCGTCGGCGCGGTCGACGGCGGCGGCGAGCCGGATCGACAGGGCGGTGGCCGCCTCGGCCTCCACGGCGAGGTCGGCCACGACGTTCTGCATCAGCGGCTTGTCGGCCAGCCGGGAGCCGAAGGCCGAGCGGTGCGCCACGTGCCACGACGCCTCGGCCACGGCCCTGCGCATCAACGACGTGGACCCCAGCACGGTGTCCAGCCGGGTGGCCGCGACCATCTCGATGATCGTGCGCACCCCGCGGCCCTCGTCGCCGAGCCGCTGCGCCCAGGTGCCGTGGAACTCCAGCTCCGAGGAGGCGTTGGACCGGTTGCCGAGCTTGTCCTTGAGCCGCATGACGTCGACCCGGTTCCGGATCCCGTCCGCCAGCACGCGGGGTACCAGGAAGCAGGTCAGCCCGCCCGGTGCCTGGGCCAGCACCAGGAACAGGTCGTTCATCGGCGCGGAGGTGAACCACTTGTGGCCGTGCAGGGTGTACTCGCCGTCGACCGACGTGGGCCGTGCCTCCGTGACGTTGGTGCGCACGTCGGAGCCGCCCTGCTTCTCGGTCATGCCCATGCCGGCCAGCGCACCTCGCTTCTCGGCGACCGTGCGCACCCCGAAGTCGTACGACGTCGAGGCGAGGTGTGGTGTCCACTCCTTCGCGATCGCGTCGTCGGCGCGCAGCGCGGGGACCGCCGCGTAGGTCATCGAGATCGGGCAGCCGTGCCCCGGCTCGGTCTGGGACCAGGCGACGAAGCCCTGCCGCCCGGCGGACGTGGGCGTGGGGGGAGTCCGACACCCAGGGCGCCGCCTGGAGGCCATGGCCCACCGCCCGCTCCATCAGCCAGTGGTAGGACGGGTGGAAGCGGACCTCGTCGACCCGGTTGCCGTACCGGTCGAACGTGGTCAGCTCGGGGGAGTGGCGGTTGGCGAGCAGCCCGTGCTCGCGGGCCTCCTCGGTGCCCGCCTCCGCGCCGAGCGCGGCCAGGTCCTCGACCACGTCGGCGGAGGCGTGGCGGGTGACCGCCTCGACCAGCGCCCGGTCCGCGAGGACGACGTTGTGGCCCACCAGCGGCGGCGCCTGGTTCGTTGCTACCCGGTTGTCGATGCCCATGGCTTTACCGTAGTTCCATGTCAGCCGGACGCGGGGAGCGGAATGGTCACCCCGCCGTCCCGGTGGGCCACGGCCCGGGGCACCGCCTGGCGCCTGGTGGTCTCCACGGTCGGCACCTGCTTCCGCAACCGCGTCACCGGGCTGGCGGCCGAGGCCGCGTTCTTCGCGCTGCTGTCGCTGCCGCCGCTGATCTTCGCCCTGGTCGGCTCCATCGGCTACGTGTTCGAGAGCTTCAGCGACGCCCGCAACGCCGAGATCCGTGGCGCCGTGGTCGAGGCGACGTTGCGCGTGCTGACCGAGGACACCGTGCGCAGCATCATCGAGCCGACCCTGGACGACGTCTTCCGCGGTGGCCGGTACGACGTCATCTCGATCGGCTTCGTGCTGGCGCTGTGGTCCGGCTCCCGGGCGCTGAACGTCTTCGTCGAGACCATCACGATCATGTACGGCCTCGGCGGCCAGCGGGGCATCGTCCGGACCCGGATGCTCTCGTTCGTGCTGTACGTCCTCGGCCTGGTCACCGGTGTGGTGACGATCCCGCTCGTGCTCGCCGGGCCGTCGCTGGTCCAGCGGGTGCTGCCCGCGCAGCTCGACGTGCTGAACTCGCTGTACTGGCCCTCGGTCGCGGTGCTGTCGATCACCTTCCTCGCCACGCTGTACCACGTGTCGGTGCCGGTGCGGACGTCGTGGCGCTACAACCTGCCGGGCGCCACGCTCACCCTGCTGCTGTGGGTGTTCGGCTCCTTCCTGCTGCGCTGGGTGCTGACCACCACCGCCGGGCAGTCCACCTCCATCTACGGGCCGCTGGCCGCCCCGATCGCCGTGCTGCTGTGGCTGTACCTGCTGTCGATCGCGGTGCTCATCGGGGCGGCCGTCAACGCCTCGTTCGACCGGGTGTGGCCCGAGACCGAGACCGCCCGGGCCAGGCTCGAGCGGCCGCGGCGCCTGCGGATCGGCTCCGTGCTGCCCCGTCGCCGCCGGTAGCCGTTCGCGCGCCCACGACGCAGATAATCGCGTGCGGCCGTGACCGCGCCGGACGTACATTGCCCGCGTGCTCGACACCATCGGCTACACGCCGCAGATGGCCCGGTACGCCGCCGCTGCGGACGCCGAGGTCGGCCGCGTCGTGCGCGTGGACCGGGGCCTGGCGGAGGTGCTGACCGAGCACGGCCTGCTCCGGGCCGGCTACTGCGGCAACCTGCTCGGCGAGATCGCCCGCGACCCGGTCTCCGCGCCCACCGCCGGCGACTGGGCCGTGGTCCGGGACTGGCCCGACCACCGGCACACCGTCGTCCGGGTGCTGCCGCGGACCACCGCGGTGGTGCGGGCCACGGCCGGCGGGCAGTCGCACGGGCAGGTGCTGTGTGCCAACGCCGACCACGTGGCGGTCGTCGTCGCCCTGCACCCCGACCCGCCGCTGGCCCGGGTCGAGCGGCTCCTGGCCCTGGCCTGGGGGAGCGGCGCCACCCCGGTCGTCGTACTCACCAAGACCGACCTCGTGCCCGACGCCGACTTCGTCGCCCAGGACGTCTCCGCCGCCGCTCCCGGCGTCGAGGTCGTCTGCACCAGCACCGTCACCGGCCGTGGCGTCGGACAGCTGCGCGACCTCGGCAGCGGCGGGCGTACGACGGCCCTGGTCGGTGCGTCCGGGCACGGGAAGTCCTCGCTGGTCAACGCGCTCGCCGGCGCCGAGGTGCTGGGCACACGCGAGATCCGCCCCGACGGCCGTGGCCGGCACACCTCGGTCCGCCGCGAGCTCGTCGTCCTTCCCTCGGGCGGAGCCGTGATCGACACCCCGGGGCTGCGCGGCCTGGGGCTCCTGGGCACGCTCGACGGCCTGGCGCGGGCCTTCTCCGACGTCACCGAGCTGACCGACCGGTGCCGGTACCGCGACTGCAGCCACCGCACGGAGCCCGGCTGCGCGGTGCGCGCTGCGCTGGAGTCCGGGGCGCTCCCGGTCCGTCGCTACGAGAGCTGGGTGGAGCTGCGCACCGAGGCCGAGCAGGCGGAGCGGAGGCGCGAGGCGCGGCTGCACCCCGGCTCGAACCGGCGCTCTCGCAAGGGCACCGCGCCGGGAGGCCGCCGGTGACCGCGGTCCGACCCGAGCTGACCGAGGACCTGGTCGCCGCCCGCGCGGTCCGTCGACCACGCCGCCGCGGACCCTCGTGGTGGTACCGGCCACGTGCGTGGAATGCTTCTCCCGCCGAGACCTCGAGCAGCGAAGGGGACCGATGGGAAACGTCACCCTGCCCACGCCGGTGGCCCTCGCGGGCGGTGCCATCTGCATCCTCGGGGGGTACTTGATCGGCGTGGTGGCCGGACCGATCACGCCCAGCCGCGCCGTTGCCACGGTCGAGAGCTACGACCGGCAGACCGGCCGGCTGTGCGTGAGCGGGGAGACCGTCGCCGAGCAGCAGGGAGCGTCCGAGGAAGGGATGCTGTGCGGCACCTGGCGTCGCGCCGCCGGCGACACCGACCTGCCCGAGCCAGGCGACGACTTCCGGTTCGTCTCCGTGGTCGTCGACCAGCCTCCGGAGGGCCAGGACCGCGAGGACGGCCCGTTCACGATGATCTACGGCGATGTCGTGCCGTAGGTGCACCGGTCCGGCTCGATCGTCGCGTAGATTCTGAGCGTGCCTGAGGAGACCGAGAACGACGTCGCCCGCGGGCGGGTCCGTCTCCCGGAGCTGGCGCGCTCCCCATGGTGGGAGCTCACCCGGCGGATGCTGATGGCCTTCGGCGTGCTGGCGATGACGGTGCTGATCGTCTACCTCGACCGGGAGGGCTACAACGACACCTCCGACGGCGTGGTCGACTTCGTGGACGCGATGTACTACACCACCGTGTCCTTGAGCACGACCGGGTACGGCGACATCTCTCCGGTCACGCAGGAGGCCCGGCTGGTCAACGTCTTCGTCATCACGCCCCTGCGGGTGGCGTTCCTGGTGCTGCTGATCGGCACCACCATCGAGGTCCTGGCCGTCCAGGGCCGTGAGATGTTCCGGGTCGCCCGGTGGAGGAGAGCACATGCACGAGCACGTGGTCGTGATCGGCTACGGCACCAAGGGCCGCAGCGCCGTGGAGACGCTGGTCAGCAACGGCGTCGAGAAGGAGTCGGTCGTCATCGTCGACCCGAGCCAGGCCGCGCTCGGTGACGCCCACGCCGACGGCATCGCGGTCGTGACCGGGGACGCCACCCGCCGGGAGGTGCTCCGCCGGGCCGGGGTGCAGCGGGCCAAGCAGGTGATCATCACGACCAACCGGGACGACTCGACGGTGCTGTGCACGCTCAACGTCCGCCAGCTCAACCCCGACACCTACGTCGTCGCCGCGGTCCGGGAGGAGAACAACGTCGAGCTGGTGCGCCAGTCGGGCGCGGACTCGGTGATCACCTCCTCCGACGCGGTCGGGCGGCTGCTCGGGCTGTCGACGCTGAGCCCGAGCCTCGGCTCGGTGATGGAGGACCTGCTCGCCTACGGCCGGGGCCTGGAGGTGGCCGAGCGCGAGCTGCTCGTCCCCGAGGTCGGCAAGCAGCCGCAGCAGCTGCCCGACCAGGTGATCGCGGTGGTCCGCGACGGCAAGGTGCACCGCTACTTCGAGCCGGTGGTCACCCAGCTGGCCCGCGGCGACAAGCTGATCGTGGTGCGGCCGGCCGAGGAGCTGCCGTGGGCGCCCAGGCCGGGCACCCACGACGAGGACGCGAGCTCCGACGAGACCTGAGCGGTCCCGTCACTCCGGGCCGGGACGCCGGAGCCAGCGCAGGTGCTCGCGGTCGCCGAGCAGCTCGAGGCGGCGCCACAGCGGGCTGGTGCTCACCGCCTGCGTGTGATGCGCCTTGCTGGCCGCGACCTGGTGGGCACGGTCGACGACGACCGTGATGTCGATGTCGTGCGACGGCGACCCGGTGAAGCCGCGGACACCGAGCTCCTCGTTCAGCTGTGCCGCGACGTCCGCGGGGATCGTCCAGGCCAGCACCGGCAGGGCCAGCACGTCCGCGGCGAGCAGCGCCGCGGCCGTCGTCGCGGCGTGGTCGCGGTGGCCGGTCACCCCGTGGGTGTCGAAGACCAGCAGGCCGTCGGTCCGATGGTCGCCGACCTCGTCGATCACCTCCCCGGCGAGCACGTGGCGGCACACGCGGCCGAGGTCGCCGTCCGGGTGGTGGTGCAGGGTCGTCGCCGCGACGCCGAGGACCCGGGACGCGGCCGCGAGCTCCTCGCGTCGCATCGCCCCGAGGTTGATGCCGGTCCCCAGCGTGGAGGCCTCTCCCTCGGTCAGGCACAGCAGGTTCACCTCGCTGCCCGCGGCGGTGAACGCGTCCACGACGGCGCCGAGGGCGAACGACTCGTCGTCGGGGTGGGCGACCACGACCAGCACCCTTCGCCAGTCCGGAAGCCGGGTGCCGGTGGGCCTCGGTGCCGCAACCTCGGCGTCCATGGGGCTCCTTCACGTCGTGGTCCTTCCTCCAGCGTCGGCGACGTGGTCCCGTGCAGGAAGGGCCCTTCGTCCTGTACGACGCCGTACCGGACCGCGACTATGCTCCGAGCATGGACGCCATCACCGCGCACGGCCCGGGACCCGTGGAGACCCCGCTGCTGCGCCGGATCCGGGAGTCGGTGATCGGCGACGACCAGATGATGGTCGGACCGTTCGGTCCGCGCCGGGTGACCTATGCCGACTACACCGCCTCCGGCCGGGCGCTGTCGTTCCTCGAGGACTTCGTCCGCCACGAGGTGCTGCCGCGCTACGCCAACACCCACACCGAGTCCAGCGGCACCGGCCTGCAGACGACCCGGCTGCGCGAGGACGCGCGCTCGATCATCCGCGCCGCGGTCGGCGGCGACGACGAGACCGTGGTGATCTTCGCCGGGTCGGGGACGCACCGGGGCCATCGACAAGCTCATCGGCGTCCTCGGCCTCCGGGTGCCCTGCGTGCTCGACGACGAGTACCACCTCAGCGACGCCATCCCGGCCGAACGCCGGCCGGTCGTCTTCATCGGCCCCTACGAGCACCACTCCAACGAGCTGCCCTGGCGGGAGTCGATCGCCGACGTGGTGTCCATCCCGGCCGACGCCGACGGGCACATCGACCTCGACCGGCTCGAGCAGGAGCTGGTCCGCCACGCCGACCGGCCGCTGCGCATCGGCAGCTTCTCCGCGGCCAGCAACGTCACCGGCATCCTCAGCGACACCCACGGCATCTCGCGCGCTGCTGCACCGGCACGGGGCGTTGAGCCTGTGGGACTTCGCCGCGGCAGCGCCCTACGTGGACATCGACATGTACGGCCCCGACGACCCGTGTCCTACAAGGACGCGGTGTTCCTCAGCCCCCACAAGTTCATCGGCGGACCCAGCACCCCCGGCGTGCTCGTCGTACGCCGGTCGCTGCTGACCAACCGCGTGCCCGACGTGCCCGGGGGCGGCACCGTGGCCTACGTCAACGCAGACGAGCACCGCTACCTCGACGACCCGGCCCAGCGCGAGGAGGGCGGCACCCCGGCGATCGTGGAGTCGATCCGAGCCGGCCTGGTGTTCCAGCTCAAGGAGGCCGTCGGCATCGAGGTCATCCGCCGGCACGAGGAGAGCTACCTGCGCCGGGCGCTGGACCGGTGGCGGCAGGAGCCCACCATCGAGGTCCTCGGCAACCTCGACGCCGAGCGACTCTCGATCGTCTCGTTCGTGGTGCGGGCGCCTTCGGGCAGGTACCTCCACCACAACTTCGTGGTGGCGCTCCTCAACGACCTGTTCGGGATCCAGTCACGGGGCGGCTGCTCCTGCGCGGGGCCGTACGGTCACCGGCTGCTGGGCATCGACATCGAGACCTCGCACGAGTTCGAGCGCGAGATCAGCCACGGTTGCGAGGGGATCAAGCCCGGCTGGGTCCGGGTGAACTTCAACTACTTCATCTCCGAGGCGGTCTTCGACTACATCGTCGAGGCGGTCCGGCTGGTGGCCCGCGACGGGTGGCGGCTGCTGGGGGAGTACCGCTTCGACGTCGACCGAGGGGTCTGGGTGCACCGGCAGGGCACCGTGGAGCCGCCGCTGCGGCTCGGGCAGATCCGGTACGGCCAGGACGGGGAGATGGAGTACCCACGGCACGACGACACCGCCGCCGAGTCCGCGCTCGCCGAACACCTGAAGGAGGGCGCGGAGATCCTCGCGACCGCGGCCCCGCCCGACCTGGGCGCGGTTGCCGACCGGCTGTCGGAGGACTTCGAGCACCTGCGCTGGTTCGAGCTGCCGAAGGTCTGTCTCGACCGCGCCTGAGCCGCGTCGCCAGCCCCTCCCGGAGCCGGACCAGACCATCCTCGCCGCGGGTTTCACAGGAACGCGGACGGGGCAGTCTCGCTCCCCGAGGCTGCCGTCACGGCGCCCGGGTCAGGGGGAAGTGCCTCGGCACCCGCCGTGGGCTGCCCGGGTCTCCGCGGCACCACCCGGAGGACGAGACCTGATGTCAGACCACAGCTGCGACTACACCCGCCCGGACGCGGAGCCGTGGTGGGAGCGACCGGCGCGACCGGACGAAGAGGGGGAGCCGGCCGCCTGAGCGCCCGGCTCGCGGACCTGCCCCGTCCGAGCACCGCACGGGACTGGCAGGGTGACCCCATGACGGTGACCCGCTCCGTGCTCCTGTTCGTGCTCGCCGCGATCGCGGAGATCGGCGGCGCCTGGATGGTCTGGCAGGCCGTCCGGGAGAACCGCGGCTGGCTCTGGGCGGGCCTGGGTGTCGTGGCGCTGGGCCTCTACGGCTTCGTGGCCACCTTCCAGCCCGACCCGAACTTCGGCCGCATCCTCGCCGCGTACGGTGGCGTCTTCGTCGCCGGCTCGCTGGTCTGGGGCATGGTGATGGACGGCTTCCGGCCCGACCGGTACGACGTCGTGGGCGCCGCCATCTGCCTGGTCGGGGTGGTCGTGATCATGTACTCGCCCCGCGGCACCTGAGCGTTCCGCTGCGGCCCGCGCCTCGACCTGGTCGTGGTGGTCGCCGGCGCGCTGCGCCGCGGCGCTCCTGCGCTGAGGTGTCAAAGACACGCACATGCGGCAACGTTCAGGCGCAAACGTCGGCGGATGCGGGGTAGAGTCTCGGCCCGTGACGCAACTGAGGATCAGCGAGGCGGCCGCCATCCTGCGGGTGAGCGACGACACCGTGCGACGGTGGGTCGACCAGGGCCGGCTCGCCGCGGAGAGCGACGCGGGCGGCCCGATGATGATCGCCGGCGCCGAGCTGGCGGCCTTCGTCCGGGAGCGGCGGGACGACGACCCCACCCGGACCCAGACATCGGCGAGGAACCGGATGACCGGGATCGTCACCGGCGTCCGCCGCGACGGCCTGGTGGCCCAGGTCGAGATCCAGGCCGGGCCGTTCCGCATCGTGTCGCTGATGACGCGCGAGGCCGCCGACCAGCTCGGACTCGAACCCGGTTCGCTGGCCGCCGCGGTGGTGAAGGCGACCACCGTGATCGTGGAGCCGGTGGAGCCCGCGAGGGCCCGCGCATGAGCATCCGGGCACGGGAGGCGCTCGGGCTCCTGGCCGCGCTGGCCGCGCTGGCTCTGCCGGCCGGGTGTGGCGGGGGCGGCTCGACCTCCGCGTCCGGTGACGACGCGCCGACAACGGTTCGGGTCGCGGCGGCCTCCGACCTCAAGTTCGCCCTGGACGAGGTCGCAGACCTGGTGGCCGCGGACCACCCCGAGATCCGGGTCGATCCGGTGTACGGGTCCTCCGGTACGTTCCTGCAGCAGATCGAGAACGGTGCCCCCTTCGACCTCTACCTCTCGGCCGACCTGCGCTACCCGCAGGAGCTCGTCGACGGCGAGATGGCCTCCGCGGACGACCTCTTCGGCTACGCGGTCGGCAGGCTGGTGCTGTGGGTCCCCGACGGCTCCCCGGTCGACCCGGCCCAGGGCCTCAAGGTGCTGACCGACCCGGAGCTGCAGCGGATCTCCATCGCGAACCCCGAGCACGCCCCCTACGGGGTTGCCGCCGTGGCTGCGCTAAAGACCGAGGACCTGTACGACGACGTACGGCCCAGGCTGGTCCTGGGCGAGAACGTCGCGCAGGCGGCCGAGTTCGTGCAGTCCGGCAACGCCGACGCGGGTCTGGTCGCGAAGTCGCTGGTCCTCTCCGACCCCCTGCGCGGGGTGGGCCGGTGGTACGAACTGCCGCTGGACCTCTACCCCCGGCTCGACCAGGGCGGGGTCGTCCTCGCCGGCGCACAGGACCTCGACGCGGCGCGGACCGTGCGTGACGTCCTGCTGAGCGAGCCCGGGCGGGAGATCCTGGCGCGCTACGGCTTCACGATGCCTGGGACCTAGGCCGTGGACTGGCAGGCGATCGGGGTGAGCGTCCGGCTGGCCCTCGCGACCACGGCGATCCTGCTCGTGGTGGCGGTGCCGCTCGCGGGATGGCTGGCGTTCACCCGGCGCCGGTGGCCGGTGGTCGTCGAGGCCGTCGTCGCGCTGCCGCTGGTGCTCCCGCCCACCGTCTTGGGCTACTACGTCCTGGTGGCGCTGGGCACCCGCAGCCCGTTCGGTCGCTGGTGGCAGGAGACCACCGGATCGACGCTGGCGTTCACGTTCACCGGGCTGCTCGTGGCCTCGGTGCTGTACTCCCTGCCGTTCGCCGTACAGCCCATGCTCGCCGCTTTCCAGGGGGTGCCGCGCAGGCTTGTCGAGGCCTCCGACGTGCTCGGCCGCGGCCCGGTGGCCACGCTGCTCGGTGTGGTGCTGCCGCTGTCCCGGGCGGGGTTCGCCACCGCGGCGGTGCTCACCTTCGCCCACACGGTGGGGGAGTTCGGGGTGGTCCTGATGGTCGGCGGCAACATCCCGGGGGAGACCCGGACGGTGTCGGTGTCGGTCTACGACTCCGTCCAGGCCTTCGACTACGCCACGGCCGGCCGGACCAGTGCCGTGCTCCTCGTCTTCTCCCTGCTCGTGCTCACCGCGACGTACGCGCTGCAGCGGCGGGGCGGTCGCCCCTGGGTGGGACCGTGAGCGCCGAGCCCGCGGGCGCGGAAGGCGTGCTCGACCTCCACGTCCGGCGGCACACTGTCGACGCACGCCTGGTCCTGCCGCTGCGGGAACGGACGATCACCGTGCTCTTCGGGCCCTCGGGGTCGGGCAAGACCACGATCCTGCGCTGCATCGGGGGGCTGGACCGCAGCGAGGGCGGGCACGTGGTGATGGACGGCGTGGTGTGGGACGACGGCCGGCGCAGGCCCACGCCGGCGCGCAGGCGCCACGTCGGGTACCTCTTCCAGGACCACGCCCTGTTCCCGCACCTGAGCGTGGAGGCCAACGTCGCCTACGGCCTGCCCCGGCTGCCGGTCGCCGACCGGCGGCGGCGCGCGCAGGCGGCGCTCGCGACGGCGGACGCGCTGGAGTGTGTGGGTCGCCCGGTCGTCCAGCTGTCCGGAGGAGAGGCGCAGCGGGTGGCCCTCGCCCGGGCGCTGGCCTCGGACCCACGGCTGCTGCTGCTCGACGAGCCGCTGTCCGCGTTGGACGCTCCGACCAGGGGCAGGCTGCGTGAGGAGCTGCGGCGGATGCTCGAGCGCTCCGGGGTCCCGGCGATCATCGTGACCCACGACCGCGAGGAGGCGTTGGCGCTCGCCGACCAGGTCGTGGTCGTGATCGACGGTGCAGTACGCCAGGTGGGGCCGCCGGCGGAGGTGTTCGACCGTCCCACCGACGTGGACGTCGCCCGGATCGTCGGGATCGAGACGGCCACGCCCGGTGTCGTGGCCGACTGCGCCGAGGAGCTCGTGCATGTCGACGTCGCCGGTCTCCGGCTCACGGCGCTGAGCACCGACCGGCCCGTCGAGCCGCACCGGCCGGGCGACGAGGTGCTGGTCTGCATCCGGGCAGAAGACGTGGCGCTGGAGCTGCCGGACCGGGACAGCGGGCACCGCAGCCCTCGCAACCGCCTGGCCGCGACGGTGACCGGGGTGACCACCGCCGGTGCGCTGGTCCGCGTGGACCTCGACGCGGGGTTCGGCCTCACCGCCTACATCACCCGGCCGGCGCTGGAAGAGCTGGACCTGTCTGTGGGTTCCCAGGTGCTGGCCTCGGTCAAGAGCCCGGCCGTGCACCTGATCACGCGGCGGTCGGCCGACTCCTGAGCACGTCATGGGACTTGCCGCCAACGCCCGCGGCCCAGAAGCGCGTGGGTCGGAGAAGGCGGAGGCCGGTTATCGCCTGTAGACGTCGCTGCGTCGGTCTATGTGCAGGATCGGTAGTTACCTCGGCGAGCAGAGTGCAGGCGGTACCCGAAGTCGTGACGCCGAGCGCGGCCGTTGTCCACCCGCGCTGCCCGACCTCTCCAGCGGGCGCCCGCGGGAGGCGCCGCTATGCAAGCAGCCGGGGCCGTATGTCATCGGGTTGAAGCGGCGCCGGTTCCGCCGCCCAGTTGTGGCATGATTGTGGCATGGGTCGCACACGCTTGAGCACGACGGTGGACGCCGACCTCCTCGCGAGCGCCCGCAGGGCATCTGGGAAGCCCGACTCCGCGCTCGTGGATGACGCTCTCGCTGCGTTGTTGGCGCGTCATCGCGCAGCCGAAGTGGACGCAAGCTACGCCGCCTACGATGCGCATCCCCTCGACGAGCCCGACGAATGGGGCGACCTCGCCTCCTTCCGTCGGGCGGTTGCGGGCTCCTGATGCGCCTCCCCGCGCGGGGGGAGGTGTGGTGGTGTGAGATGCCTGAGATCGGTCGCAGGCCCGTCGTCATCTTGTCGCGCGACGTCGTGATCCCGCGCCATCGCCGCGCACTGATCGCCCCGTGCACCACCACGATCCGGAACCTCCCGAGCGAGGTGCTCCTCGAGCCGGGCGACGATCCGGTACCGCTTCGGTCCGCAGTCAACCTCGACTCGATCGAAAGCGTCTCGCTTGCAGTCCTCGTCGAACGCCTGGGTCGGTTGGCGACTGCCCGGATGCGCGAGATCTGTACTGCCCTGGCGGTCGCGGTCGACTGCTCAGACTGAAGCCCTGTCCTTGGCCGATAAGGGGTCGGCACGCGGAGCGTGCGTCGGGCCCTGCTGGCGACGACGCCGCGATGGAGTCGTCCTTCAGCCTGCTTCCAGAAGGCCGTCCTGAACCGCCGACTCTGGAGCACCCAGACGAGTTGCGAACCGCCATCGTGACCTGCTTCGAACCCACCTACCACCGGCGAAGTCGACAGGCCACCGTCGGACGGTTGACCGCAAGCTGGAAGCGCACCTGGTCCCTTGGTGCAGAGGGGAGTACAGCACCCTCGAGGTGGCCGAGCTGTTCGGCGTTGGCCGCTCCACGGTCTACCGCGCCATCGAACGCCAACGGATCGCCGCGAAGGCCGACATCGCGGTGCCGTCCGCAAGGCGCTGACTGCTCAGGGCGCCGCCGTCCCGCATTGGACAACCCAGCGGGACGCCGGTGCCCTCGAGGCGCTCGCTGGGCCAGTCACTGCCGATAGCGGTTCCTCCCACGGAACTGGCAGACCTCGCGCTCACGGCTTTTCAACCTGAGTCGGGTCATCTGGCTTAGCCGGTCGAGCTTTGTGACCACCAACGTGTCGCCGGCCCGGCACGCGGCGGGGGCTTCGCGAAGTCCAGGGCGTTCCCGGTTGGTACCGGTCAGGCCGTGGTCGACGCAGATGCGTTCGGCCTCGACGTCAAGGCCGAGCCAGCAACGGCCTTCCCCTTCCCGCGTTCAAGTGGCTCGACCGCACAGTGGCACCTTCCGCGACCATGCTTTTCGTCATACGATTTTGAGCATGGTCAGCGAAGAGCAGATCCAGCAGTGGGCGGACGAGGCCGAGGCCGGCTACGACGTCGAAGCGATAAAGCGCCGCGGACGTGGTCGTCCCGGCCGGGGCGCCGAACCGATGCAGGTCGTAGCGGTACGCCTCACCGCCGAAGAGCTCGCGGCGGTCGACGCCATCGCCGAGCGCGAGCACATCTCGCGATCCGAAGCGATCCGCAGGGCCCTGGCCGGCTTCGCGGCGTGAAGGCCCACGACACGCACTCAAGCACGGAACCACTCGAGGAGGAGGTCTGGCCGCACCGCGAACTGCGGCTCGGCTTCGACACCCAGGCTCGCCTACTTGAGACGGTCGTCCTCATCTTCCAGAGTGGCGAGGAGATGGTCATCCACGCCATGCCAGCCCGCAAGCAGTACTGGGAACTCCTGCCCTAACCGGCCGGTCCACATCATCGCAGGCGGATCGCCAAGCGAAACGCGGGGGAACGATGGCCAGGCGGGGTGTGATGAGTCCTGAGCGCGGGGCTGCTGCAGCCGACCCAGCAGGCCGGGTGGTCAGCGGGTTGAGCGCGAGTCGCTGGTGGCGCGGAACTGCCCGAACTTCCGTCGATAGGCTCCCGGCCCGAGCCGATTGGTTCGCCGGAACAGGCTCCGGAAGTAAGCCGTATTGAGGTAGCCAACCGCGAAACCGATCTCGTCGACGGGCATGGTGGTGCGCTCGAGCAGGCGGCGGGCCTCGCGGACACGCATCTGCTGGACGTAGCCGATCGGTGAGAGTCCAGTGGCGCCGCGGAAACGACGCTCCAAGGTGCGCCGGCTGACCCCTGACCGTGCGTCCATTTCCTCGACGGGGTGCTCGATGCCTAGGTGGCCCTCGAGCCAGTCCTGCAGATCCGCCACCATGCGATCGTGGTGATCTCGGTCGGGCCTGAAGTCCAGGTAGGGCGCTTGCCCGGATCCGTGCCACTCGAGCATGAGCATGCGTGCGAGGACGAGCGCTGCCGAGGGGCCGACGTACCTGGCGACGAGGTGCAGGGCCAGGTCGTGCCACGAGGTCACGCCTCCGGTCATCACCAGATCGTCCCGGTCCCCCTCGACGATCAACGTCTCCTCGGGCCGCACGCGTACGGCGGGATGGGCGCGCCGCAGCGTATCGGCGAACGCCCAATGGATGGTCGCCTCACGGTCATCAATGAGACCCGTCTCTGCGAGGAGCAGCGCGCCGGTGCACACCGACGCCACCACCGCGCCCTGATCGTGCATCGAGCGCAGCCACGTGACAGCCTTCTCGTGACGACCGAGCTTCCAGGTCGGTCCGTGGACGGCCATCAGTGGCACAACCGCGACATCGGTCCGGTCGACCTCCGAGAGCGTGCAGGTCGCGTCCAGTCGGAGTCTCGCCTCCGGTGCCGTCGGCAGGGGGCTGGCCGCAGCGACCTGAACGTCGAACGGATGTCGGGGCAAGTCAGGCTCGAACTCGGCGAGAAACGGGAAGGTCGTCAGCGCCTCGTAGAGACCACTGAGTGGCGCCACCTGCGTCTCCGCGGTGATCAACATCGTGACGCTGACCGGTGCTGCTGGTCGATCCATCGGGGTCCTGTCGCGAACGGAACGGTTGTTGTCGATTCTGGCACTGAGATCAACCTGCTGACCCGCCTAGCGTCGGAAACGACCGACAAACAACCGAGGAGACAACCATGACCACGACGCTGAACGGATGGGACGTGGACGCGGTGACCGAGGCCGTGACGCTGGTTCAGGACCGACCCGAGGCCGGGCTGCTCACCTGGCGCGGACAAGCGGTCTGGGACGGCGGCTTCGGGCTGGACGTGCGTACCCGGCAGATCGAACAGCTGGGCGAGACGATGGAGCGGCACTTCACGCTCCGAGGAGACCACCCGCAGGAGTTGCTGGGGAACAACACAGGTGCCACTGCGATCGAGACGGCCCTCGCCGCGCTGGGGGCATGCATGACCGGGACCTTCGCGGTGCAGGCAACAGCGCGCGGTGTTGAGATCGACAAGCTGGAGGTGGATCTCGAGTGCACCATCGATCTCAACGGGTTCTTCGGCATTCAGTCGATCCCGCCCGGGCTCCGAGACGTGGAATTGATCTACCGGGTCGAATCGAACGCCGACGACGAGACGCTTCAGGAGATCCTGGACTCCACACGAAACCTGTCGCCGGTCCATGACACCTTCACCCGCCCCGTCCACGTCGAGGCCGGCTTCGCACCCGACGATCAGTGACCCTTGCCCGTGCTCGACCCGATCTCGAAGGAGCAGGCGATGACCGACACCGCACCGCCGCCCACGTCGGTGGTGGAGAGGTTCAACGCCGCCTGGAGCGCGCACGATCTCGAGGGCGCACTCGCCCTGGTCAGCGAGGACTGCGTGTTCGATGCAACATCCCCAGCTCCGACGGAGAGCGGTTCGTCGGCCGATCGGCGATCGCCGGCGCGTGGGCACCGCTCTTCGCGGATCCTCACGCTGTGTTCACGGTGGAGGCCGCGCTCGCGCCCTTGAGCCGTCCCTTGGCCTTGGCGACCTTCATGCCCTCGACCGTGCGGAGCCGGATCAGGTCGGACTCGAACTCGGCGAGCATAGCCAAGGCGTTGAACAGCAGCCGCCCGACGGCGTCGGTCGGGTCATAGACCGACCCGCCCAGCTCAGGCTGATCTGACGGGCGGTGAGCTCGTCAGCGATCGCGCGGGCATCGGGCAGAGACCGGGCCAGACGGTCGAGCTTGGTCACCACCAGGGTGTCCCCCGCGCGACAGGCGGCCGAGCCCGGGGGCGTTCGCGGTTGGTGCCAGTGAGGCCATGGTCGACGAAGACCGGCTCGGCCTCCATCCCGAGGCCGAGCAGTCCGTCGCGTTGAGCGGTCAGGTCTTGTTGATCGGTAGAGCATCGGGCGTACCCGACGAAGGGCGCTCATGGCGCACCTCCGGTGGTTGGCCGGGTCGAGAGGCGGTTCTCCGGTCGCCGGCGGCGACGAGCTGTCGCTTCTCGCAACTTAGGTTGCCTCTCAGGTGGTGGCAACGTATGTTGGAGTCCGTGGAGCCGCTGATCACCGCCAGCGCTCGCCAGCACGGCATCACTGACGACGACATGCTCCACGCGTTCAACCACCCGATCCGCTATGAGGACCTCGACCAGGGCTTCGTGATGATCATCGGCCCCACCCGCTCCGCCCACCTGATCGAACTCGGGTTCATCGACACCGACCACGGACCGGTCATCGTGCATGCGATGGCCGCCCGCAGAAAGTACTTGAGGTGATGACCATGCCCCGCAGCCTGCAGGAGATCCTCGAGCACGCCGACGAGCTCGAGCGTCGCTTCGCCGAACACGAGCCGGCAGACGTGCGCGATGCCGAGCCCCTCCGGGCGCTGCGCGACGCGGTCACCGAGCGCGCCGCAACCGAGCGTCGCATCGCCGAAGCCGTCACCAACGCCCGACAGGCAGGCGTGTCCTGGTCCGCCATCGGCGGGATGCTGGGCACCTCCGGCGAGGCCGCCCGCAAGCGCTACGCGGTCAGCACCAAGACCGCCTGACGACCAGGCCGGTCGGGCGTACCGCGAGCCCATGGTCGCGCGGGACGCGGCGCACGCGATCGGCGTGCGGTGACGGTTGATCGCCGGTCAGCCCAGTTGATCCAATGCGACGGCAAGGACGAGCCCCAGCGCTGTGGCGACCCCAGTCAGGTAGCTGTCCTCCTTGAAGGCCTTCGGGAAGACTTCAGTGGCAAGCGAGGCGGCGACTGCGCCGCCGGCCACGCAGCGGATCAACCCGAGAGCCGGGTCTGGAACACCGGAAAGCAGCAGGTTGCCCGCCAACGCCGCTGCCGAGAGAAGTACGGCCGTGGCGGTCCACAAGCCGAGAACCTTGTGCTTGGAGCGGCCTTCGGCCATCTCTTGAGCGCCTCCGGCGGCCTCGGGGAGGTTGGATAGAAAGATCGAGCCAGACAAGGAGGCCACCTGAAGTGGTCCCGCGCCAATGAGGGCAACCCCGAGGGCCAGGTTCTCCGGGATCCCGTCCAGGGTGATGGCAGCCAGGAGCCCTCCACCGCTGTCGGACCCCATTGTCTCCTTGACGAGCTTGTCGACTCCCGAGAACGCCGCAGCCCCAGCAAGCACACAGGCTCCGACGGCCCACACGGGCGCGACATCCGTGGCCGGATCGATGAGCTCCAGTACGGCGGCAACTATGAGTGCGCCACCAGCCAACGCCACGATGAAGCCTTCCAGCTTGTCAGGGAGCCGGCCGTAAGAACCCCACGCGGCGCCGACGATGAGGGCGAACGAGACGACCACGATGACCACGATGGTCAGGAACACAGCGTCCTCCGTTCGTTCAGGTCCCATCGGTTCCTCTTAGCCAAGCAGAGCACGGCGACGCACGCGGGGCCGTCCGGCGGCGTGTACGTCGCCGCAAGCCGATCCGCATTCGGTGCAGTCGCGCTGACGCCGTCGTGGCACCGCGGCAACCCGGGAGTGATATCGTTAGCGTGATATCGGAGGTTGTTCTTCATGGAACAGATCCTGATCCGCAACCTTCCCGCGGGAACCAAGGCCGCGCTTCGCGCGCGTGCCAAGCAGCGCCATCGGTCGGTCGAGGCAGAGGCGCGCGACGTGCTCACCAAGGCGTTGGAGGGCGAGCCCGTCACCATCGTTGACCTTCTGGGCACCGACGAAGGTGCCGACATCGAGTTCGAGCCCGAGCGTCTGGGTCTGACGGCTCGCTCAGCGCAGCTGTGAAGTACCTCTTGGAGACCAACGTGGTGTCCGCGCTGCGCGTTCGAGGGCGCAACCAGCCGGTCGAATTGTGGGCAGCGTCGGTTCCCGTCGGTAACCAGTTCGTCTCAGCTTTCACCATCGCAGAGATCGAACGAGGGGTCATCGCCAAGGAGCGATCCGACGCCGAGCAAGGAGCGGTCCTGCGTCGCTGGTTCGACGAGAACGTGTTGCCCACGTTCGCGGACCGGGTGCTGGCGTTCGACCTGTCGGCGGCCCGGATCCTGGCGGCCTATCGGGTCCCCGAGCACGCGCCCTTCGACGACGCCCTCATTGCCGCCGTCGCGCAGTCTGCACAGATGGCCGTCGTGACGCGGAACATCAAGCACTTCGAACCCCTCGGTGTGGCTTGCCTCAATCCGTGGGACACAACTGCGTCCAGAGACTGACCCTCCGTACTCGCAGGGCTCGGCGTCGATGGCGGCCGCGTAGCAGAGGCCGCGCTGGCAGGGTCGCGGTACCTGGCCTTGCGGCACGAGGCGAGCGGGGCGCTGGCTGGTGCGGTCGGGCGTTGTCCGATGCCCGAGCTGGCCGCAGCCCGTGGCCCGGCCGGGCCAGACCATTGGAGGTGCGCCATGAGCGCGCTGCTTGTCGGGTACGCCCGATGCTCCACCGATCAACAAGACCTCACTGCCCAACGCGATGCCCTGCTCGGCTGGGTGTCGAGGCCGAATGGATCTATGTCGACCACGGCCTGACCGGCACCAACCGGGAACGCCCGGGGCAGCGCGAGGCACTCGCAGCCTGCCGGGCCGGTGACACCTTGGTGGTGACCAAGCTTGATCGCCTAGCCAGGTCCTTGCCCGACGCCCGCGCGATCGCCGACGAACTCACCTCCCGGCAGATCAGTCTCAGCCTGGGCGGGTCGGTCTACGACCCTGCCGACGCCGTCGGGCGATTGCTGTTCAACGTCTTGGCCATGGTCGCCGAGTTCGAGTCAGACCTCATCAGGCTCCGCACCGTCGAGGGCATGAAGGTCGCCAAGGCCAAGGGCCGGCTGCGCGGCAAGCAGCCCAAGCTCAGCCGCAAGCAGGAAGCCCACCTGGTCTCGCTGGTGCACAGCGGCGAGTACAGCGCTCTCGAGGTCGCCGAGCTCTTCGGCGTCGGCCGCTCAACTGTCTACCGGGCCATCGAACGCCAACGGATCGCAGCGAAGGCCGACCTCGCGGAGTCATCAGCAAGGCGCTGACTGCTCACGGCGCCGGCCGTCCCGAATCCGACACCCAACCGGGACGCCGGCGCCCCAGCGCTGCGCTTGGCCGGTCACCCCCGGTAACGGTTCGGCTTGTGGGCACGACGCCTGGCGTTGCCGAATGTAGCTGCGGGCCGCCGAGGGCAGTGCCCGTGACGGGGGTCGCTGCGGCGCCGGGCCGCTGACACTCACGTATCGCGGGGCGGCGGCAGCTGTCCATCGAGGCTCTTGACCGGCGCCTGGAGGATCACGGTGCCGGTGGAGGTCAACGTCTGCCTGTAGACACCTGTGGTCTCCAGGTCGTAGGCCTCCAACGTGGCGTCGAGGCTGATCCAAGCATCACCGATGTCGGAAGGCGGCGGGTCGAAGCGCACCGTGACGCCACGCTCCGAACCGGTGATGTCGACCAACGCCAGTTCGGTCGTGCCGCGTACAGGGTCGATGTCGGCCGCGCCAGCGGTTACCACGATGGTTGCGTCATCCGCGCCGTCGTAGGTCAGCACGACGTCGCATCCGCTGACGCCACGACTGTCGATCTCCTCTCGGATCCGGGGGAGCAGGCCGGAGACCGCCTCACCGATTTCGGACTCATCACTGACGGTCGCTCGGAGCGCCGCGAGCCGTAGCGGGGGAAGTGGGCCTAGTTCGAGGGTGTTCATGATGGTTCGCTGTCCTTTCTGAATGGAGTGAAGGCGCTGACGCACCTCGGCGAGACACGCAGAAGCGTCGTCCATCTGGGAGACGAGCTCCTGTTCGCGGACCCGCAGGAGCTCGACCAGTCGGCTCTGGGGTCAGGTGCGAATGGTCTAGCAGGTCCAACACGTCGTCGAGCGCGAATCCGGCGGCCCGTAGTGCCGCGATGGCACGCACGCGACCGACCTGAGTACGTGAGTACCGGCGGTAGCCGGTGTGCTCGTCGACCGAGGCCGGGGTGATGAGCCCGGCCGTCTCCCAGTGGCGCAGCATCCGCCGGGACACCCCGGTGATGCCTGCGATCTCCCCGATGCTGAACATGTCGACTCCGATCTCAAGCCCTCACACAGTGTCAAGGTCAAGCGGTGATTCGCGGCGACTTGCCCATTCCGCATGGCCCCCGTGCTCCGCGTGACGGCGGCGCCCCGGTGCCCACCGGATACCCGGCACGTCTCCTGGCGACCTGCGGGCGCAGGCGACGCGACCGTGCCAGCGCCGGACCCCCCGGCTGCCTGGCCGTTGGCCGATGCGCGCACTCAGCAAACTCACCAGGAACGATCTCGTGCGGTGGCTGCTCGAGTTCCACCGTCACGGGCGGTCGGCTGAGTAGCTGCGCTGAGCTTGTGACTCGAGCGTGGGAACGGCGATTGCAGGCGTGCTGCGTCTGCCGTCTGGGCAGCTCATCCGGGGTCGCGGGCTGCGTCGACTCGATGCCGTGTCCAGACTTCGGGCTCTGCCTGCTCGGACGGCCTCCCGTGCCCATGCATTGGGAGCAGCGGTGGATTCGCTGGCGGGACTTCCGGCTGCCGACCCACAAGTGCGACGCTTGGGACGCACTCACCGAGGCCTGGCGACGGGTCGAGATTGCCTTGCGACGGAAGGAAGGACGCGGCAGGACAGGCGTTGCCCCCGCCTGCCATGCGGTGATGGACGAGTGGAGTCCAGCAGAATGGTGTACGACGGACCTGAGTGAGCGCGTGCCTCCAACGTAGGCGCGGCCACCGGGTGGATCCTTCGAGTGATCTGCGAAAACCGACTCGAAGAAGGACACCGCGATGACCGCTGTACCCAGTATCGACCCTGCCCGCTTCCTCAACGAGCAGCTGGAGCAGGCAAGTCCTGATCTGCTGCGTGATCTGCTGACCACGTTCGTCAACGCGCTGCTCTCGGCGCAGGCCGACGCGGTGTGCGGCGCCGGCTACGGCGAGCGCAGCAGCGAGCGGACCAACTCCCGCAACGGCTATCGGCACCGTGACCTCGACACCCGGGTCGGCACGCTCGACGTCGCGGTACCGAAGCTCCGCACCGGTTCGCTGTACCCCGACTGGCTGCTCGAACGCAGGAAGCGTGCCGAGCGGGCCCTCACCAGCGTGGTGGCGACCTGCTACCTGCTCGGCGTCTCGACCCGGCGGATGGACAAGCTCGTGCAGACCCTCGGCATCACCGGCCTGTCGAAGTCGCAGGTCTCGGTGATGGCCAAGGACCTCGACGAGCACGTCGAGCAGTTCCGCACCCGGCGCCTGGAGGACGCCGGCCCGTTCACCTTCGTGGCCGCCGACGCGCTGGTGCTCAAGGTCCGCGAGGGTGGCCGGGTGGTGCCGGTGCACGTGCTGGTCGCCACCGGCGTCAACGCCGATGGGCACCGCGAGATCCTCGGCGTCCAGGTCACCACCAGCGAGGACGGTGCCGGCTGGCTGGCGTTCTTCCGCGACCTCACCGCCCGCGGCCTGGGTGGGGTCAAGCTCGTCACCAGCGACGCCCACGCCGGCCTGGTCTCGGCGATCGGCGCGACCCTGCCCGGCGCGGCCTGGCAACGGTGCCGCACCCACTACGCCGCGAACCTGATGTCGGCGACCCCGAAATCGTCGTGGGGCTGGGTCAAAGCGCTGTTGCACTCCATCTACGACCAGCCCGACGCCGATGCCGTGCACGCCCAGTTCGACCGGGTCGTCGACGCCCTCGCCGAGAAGCTCCCCACGGTGGCCGGGCACCTCGAGGAAGCCCGCGCGGACATCCTCGCCTTCACCGCGTTCCCCAAGGAGGTCTGGCGCCAGATCTGGTCGAACAACCCCAACGAGCGACTCAACCGCGAGATCCGCCGCCGCACCGACGTCGTCGGCATTTTCCCCGACCGGCCGAGCATCATCCGGCTCGTCGGCGCCGTCCTGGCCGAGCAGCACGACGAATGGGCCGAAGGCCGCCGCTACCTCGGACTCGACGTCCTCGCCCGATCCCAGGCCGTCACCCACACCGACGACGAGGAGGCGACCGACGAACTGACCGTGCAGGCCATCACTGCCTGAATAACAACGACGAAGGATCAGACCTCGTACACCACGTCACCGGACTTGACCGATGGACGGCATACCCGCCGGCGAGGCCGTCGGTTTCGTCCGCGACAACTACCTCGAACGCAGAGTCCTGCGCCACACGCAGGTTCACGACATGGCTCCCTTCTGTCAGGATGCATTCGTGTGGCGTTCTAGGCGGTAGTCCGTGGGTCCGGCAAGCGGCTTGTCCGACGGACCGGCTAAGCGCGTGCGGAACGGCGTGGGGGGGCAGGGGCTGCAGGGAGCGTCGGGCGGGCAGACGCCAGGAGTCGGCGTCCGTCGATGAGAAGGTAGGGACCTTCCTTGGAGCCAACCACCTCGTCAACTTCGTCGACCACGCCCTGCGGGAGATGCGTGTATGTGTCGACGTGCAGTCCATTGGCCAGTTGATCGGCAAGTGGCCGAGCGACGAAACGCTGCCAGTCCGTGGGAGAAAAAGGCACGCGGAACCAAAGCTGACCACTAACGGGGTGCGTCAGGGTCATTGTCCCCTCCGGCCCGTCAACTGTCACTCGGCCATGGTCAGCGAGCAGTTCGCTCAGTTCCTGCCACATCTGCAATGGGCCGGGGAGCCTGGCAATGGCCATGGCCCAGTGTTGGGCACCGGGTTCAGCGGGTAGCCGCAGTCGGTAGTCGGCCTCCCGTTGAACTCGACGCCAAGCTTCGCAAGCCCAAGCGGTTGGCTCACGCAGGCCGGTGACCTCGAGCCATTCGTCATCGAGTGACACACAAAGGGTGCCCTCCACTTGAGCGGAGACCTCTTGGCCATCCGAATGCTCCGTACCCGAGCTGACAAAGTCGATCCGCGCCGCGATTCGGCCGAGGCAATCGCCCACGGATGGAGCGATGGTGGTCCGGCCGCCAGGGCCCGTTTGGCGGGCGGCCAGGGCACGAAGAGCGTCTACGTACAGGATCAATTTCGATGAGCCCACTTGCCTCTCCGCTCAAGCGGTGCCGGCTCTCCGGAGGTCACCCTAGAAGTATGCACCGCGTGGACAGTACGGCGTCCCCGGATCGCCAATGGTCTTCGGAAATGCGGTCATGATCCGTACGCCGGTCTCCCCGAGGATCACCGCAATCCACTGATCGAATGTCCTGCCATTGACGCTTTTGAACGTGAATTCCTTCTCATAGCAGAATCGTGTAGCACTCTGATTTCGACGGTTGTCGGGTGAACCTATGACGTGAGTGATCGCCCAATGCATAAAATGACCCCAGGTGCTTCCTTGCAGAGAAGCTAGGTCACCGAAGTCGTCCTTGTGCCCGTCCTTGATGTGCCTCAAGCCAAAGGCGTGCTCAGCTCCATCGTCGTTAACCATTCCGCAGTAGAGACGGGCATAGGTGCCGACTTGGCGCGGGTGCGCCTTGGTTCGGGGGTAGTCCTTGAGGACTTCGTACCGGCCTTCACCGCTCACGCATTGTCCGTCCCACCACGTGTCAGCTGCGATGGTGAAGTCGCTTGTTATTGACGGATCCGTGAAGTAGACCTTTTCGCCGGTCGACTTGTCTACGAAGTAGGCCACCCAAGTTCCACTGGGCTCCATGGTCCCGGCTTCGCCGAGCCCGTCATTCGACTTGGCCGTTGGCGGTGCACTCGACCCTGAAGCACTCTCCGCGAGCGCAGGCATCTGAAGCATCGGAGCCACCATGACCGCCACCGCGCTAAGCGCCGCGAATGCGAATCGATGCCTTTTGTTCATCCTTGTCCCCCTCTATGAAGATTGGGTGGACCTGACTCCGGCCCTGACCGAAGGTCGCACGCCCACTCCCTGCATTGATGTGCAATGCACAAACCCGCAGCATCGACAGAGAGGGGCGTCTCCGCGTGACGATCAACCTGCGGGACGGCCGCCGTCGAAGCGCGACTCGACGCCCTCGACTTCGTCGGGCGCGCCTCGCTTTCACGGCCGATTCGCATCCCTGGTCTGAGTGCGATTCAGCAGCAGCACGACTGCTTCCATGTGCATTTTGACCGTCACGTCGGCGGCGGTCAGGAAGGCGTCGTCGTTGATGCTGAGGATTGTGTAGACGCCTCCGGGCACTTCATGTCGATCGGTCTTGTCGGAGCCACGCAGCATTGCGCTGGCTCTTCCGTGCTGGTGACCTGACAGTGTCCGCCACGCTGAGCGAAGAAGCACGTCGGAGTTGGGGAGCCCGGCGCAGTGGCTCAGTTGGCCGAGTTCGTCGCGAATGTTGATGCCGGCTGGCGGCCAGGGCAGATCGAGTGCCTCGGCATCGGACCGGTAGCTGGCCTCGTTGGCGTCCCTGCTCTGCGCCAGGTGCCGCTTGGCAGCCTGCCAATCTGCGTCTCCGGCAGCCGACCGAAGGTGCATGACTTCGTCGTAGTAGCGGCGGTGATCGAGCTCATCGAGCCACTCGACCCGCAGGGCACGGCGTCGGCGCTCGAGGCTCTCTTCCGGATCGAGAACCCAGGCGGCGTGGAAGGCGGCCTCGAAGGCAGGACGCAGAAGGTTCCAAGGGGCCGAGGGCGTCAGTCCGTGTGGGCTCTGTATGAGTGCGACCAGAGCGGCGTGGTTGTCCCAGGCCACGCCGAGGTAGCGCTCGGCGGTCATGTACACGCGATGGCCGGCGACCTGCCGCTCGTCGATCATTCGTGCGCAGAGCCCGTCTGGTGCACGGCTCTCGATCGCAGCCCTGGCCGCGCCGGTCAAGTCCGGTGACGTGGTGTACGAGGTCTGATCCTTCGTCGTTGTTATTCAGGCAGTGATGGCCTGCACGGTCAGTTCGTCGGTCGCCTCCTCGTCGTCGGTGTGGGTGACGGCCTGGGATCGGGCGAGGACGTCGAGTCCGAGGTAGCGGCGGCCTTCGGCCCATTCGTCGTGCTGCTCGGCCAGGACGGCGCCGACGAGCCGGATGATGCTCGGCCGGTCGGGGAAAATGCCGACGACGTCGGTGCGGCGGCGGATCTCGCGGTTGAGTCGCTCGTTGGGGTTGTTCGACCAGATCTGGCGCCAGACCTCCTTGGGGAACGCGGTGAAGGCGAGGATGTCCGCGCGGGCTTCCTCGAGGTGCCCGGCCACCGTGGGGAGCTTCTCGGCGAGGGCGTCGACGACCCGGTCGAACTGGGCGTGCACGGCATCGGCGTCGGGCTGGTCGTAGATGGAGTGCAACAGCGCTTTGACCCAGCCCCACGACGATTTCGGGGTCGCCGACATCAGGTTCGCGGCGTAGTGGGTGCGGCACCGTTGCCAGGCCGCGCCGGGCAGGGTCGCGCCGATCGCCGAGACCAGGCCGGCGTGGGCGTCGCTGGTGACGAGCTTGACCCCACCCAGGCCGCGGGCGGTGAGGTCGCGGAAGAACGCCAGCCAGCCGGCACCGTCCTCGCTGGTGGTGACCTGGACGCCGAGGATCTCGCGGTGCCCATCGGCGTTGACGCCGGTGGCGACCAGCACGTGCACCGGCACCACCCGGCCACCCTCGCGGACCTTGAGCACCAGCGCGTCGGCGGCCACGAAGGTGAACGGGCCGGCGTCCTCCAGGCGCCGGGTGCGGAACTGCTCGACGTGCTCGTCGAGGTCCTTGGCCATCACCGAGACCTGCGACTTCGACAGGCCGGTGATGCCGAGGGTCTGCACGAGCTTGTCCATCCGCCGGGTCGAGACGCCGAGCAGGTAGCAGGTCGCCACCACGCTGGTGAGGGCCCGCTCGGCACGCTTCCTGCGTTCGAGCAGCCAGTCGGGGTACAGCGAACCGGTGCGGAGCTTCGGTACCGCGACGTCGAGCGTGCCGACCCGGGTGTCGAGGTCACGGTGCCGATAGCCGTTGCGGGAGTTGGTCCGCTCGCTGCTGCGCTCGCCGTAGCCGGCGCCGCACACCGCGTCGGCCTGCGCCGAGAGCAGCGCGTTGACGAACGTGGTCAGCAGATCACGCAGCAGATCAGGACTTGCCTGCTCCAGCTGCTCGTTGAGGAAGCGGGCAGGGTCGATACTGGGTACAGCGGTCATCGCGGTGTCCTTCTTCGAGTCGGTTTTCGCAGATCACTCGAAGGATCCACCCGGTGGCCGCGCCTACGTTGGAGGCACGCGCTCACTCAGGTCCGTCGTACACCATTCTGCTGGACTCCACTGCCGCGCCATACAGCGCTTCAAGCAGCTGCCACCGTTCGGCGAGTCGACTCAGGTCGACCTGACCGCTAGCGACGCGTTCGCTCAACACCGTTCCATAGTCGCGCACTGGACCGACAAGCCACTCGTGGTCATGTAGGGAGTCGTGGTCCCTCGGCCACGTTCAAGCCAACAACCAGATAGCCGGGGCAACTGACTTCGTCGGCCTCAGGAGTGAGGACACGGATGAGCTGGCCGACCGGAACTGGCTCAGGTTTGACCGGCTGGACTTCTTCGTCGAAGACGCGAAGCCACACCAGTCGGCCGTTGCTGAGCTGCAGCGGCTCCTGGAAAACGAGCTTCTCGGGCAGAACCACTCGGACATGAGCATCGGTGACGATGACTCGTACACCGGTGAGGCGGTCCCAGCGATCAACCACGGGAACCACGGCGTCCCGATCGTCCGACTTGAGCGGCATCAGTGCGCCACGGACAGTGGCCACTACGAAGCCCTCTTGGACTCCCTCGACAAATGGAGGAGCAGAGAACTTCCACGGCGCTCGGTCCGCTGACTTGGTCCACAGTGGACGGTCGCTGGACATGTGCTCGGTGGTGTACGCGACTCGCCACCTGCCGCTGCGATGGAGCGACACCTTGATCGTATCGACCTGGCCGGCGGCAGCGATGTAGATGTCATCCCCATGCACCCACAGCCGCCAAGGTCCAGCTCCGAGGCCGGCGTTCGGCCCCTCGGTGATCTGGAGGTTGAATCTCCAACGCTGCTTACGGCCCATGCGCACCAAGCTATGGCCCTGCGCCGACAGTGGCCGACGAACGCGCGGGCCAGTCACCGGACGCGGATCGGCACGCTGAGCGTGACCACAGTCGGATCCCCGATCGGTGACGGAGGCGCCCAAGGCGGTGGCCGGCGTTGGACGGGGGTCTGACCCGGCCAAGGAACGATCGGAACATCGCGCCAGACCTTGGCCACTCGGGGCACCTCGGCGGCCTTGGGGGATGAGGGCGGCCAGACGGGCCGCCACCGACCCAGGAGAAGACCATGGCTGCCACCATTACCCGCAAGCTCGTGTCGCTGACCGACGCGGCCGACATCCTCGCGGTCTCGACGAAGACCGTGCGCCGCTACATCGCCGACGGGCACCTCGAGGCCGTACGGCTCGGGCGCAAGACGTTGCGGATCAAGCTCGATTCGATCGAGAGGTTCATCGACGCCCGACCGGTCGGCGGGTGGCGCCGGGCTGGGTGAGTTGTCCCGAGCGTGCCCAGAAGGGCCCGCTGGCTGTTCCTCGTATGTTCCTCAAAAACAAGTCGAGGCCCTCGAAAGGGCCTCTGACCTGCGGATACATGGTGGGCGATACTGGGTTTGAACCAGTGACCTCTTCCGTGTCAAGGAAGCGCGCTACCACTGCGCCAATCGCCCGTGATGTCCCAAAGTCCCATACCGCGGAGCTTCGAGCAATCGAGGTGGAGACGGGATTTGAACCCGTGTAGACGGATTTGCAGTCCGTTGCCTCGCCTCTCGGCCACTCCACCAAGGAGGGGACCTGCGACCCTTCTCCGAGCGGACGACGAGGCTCGAACTCGCGACCTCAACCTTGGCAAGGTTGCGCTCTACCAACTGAGCTACGTCCGCCTGCAGCGTTCCGGCCAGGTCCTCTCGGCCCCGGCCGTTCGTGCGAGAAGAACTGTATATGACAGTGGGCAAATCACAAATCCGGGGGTGCCTGCCGCGTGTTCGGTGCGTTCGCACCTAACCTTCGACCATGCGCGCCTGGGTGAACGGAGCTCTCCTCGATGATCCCGCCGGCCCGGCCGTGGGCGTCACCGACCACGGCTTCACGGTCGGTGACGGGGTTTTCGAGTCGGTCAAGGTCGTCGGCGGGCGACCGTTCGCGCTCACCCGGCACCTGTACCGGCTCGCTGTGTCGGCGCGGGGTCTGGGTCTGCCGCAGGTCGACTCGGCACGGGTGCGCGAGGGGGTCGCGGCCGTGCTCGAGGGCCAGGACCTGCCGCTGGGCCGCCTCCGGATCACCTACACCGGCGGCGCGGCGCCGCTCGGGTCCGGGCGGGGCAGCGCGTCCCCGACCTTGGTCGTCGTCGCGGACGCGATGCAGCCGTGGGTCGGACCGACGTCGGTGGTCACCGTCCCGTGGGCCCGCAACGAGAAGGGGGCGCTGGCCGGTCTCAAGACGACGTCGTACGCCGAGAACGTGGTCGCCCTGGCGAAGGCGGCCCACAAGGAAGCCACGGAGGCGATCTTCCCCAACACCCTCGGCAACCTGTGCGAGGGCACCGGCTCCAACGTCTTCTACGTCCTCGACGGGGAGCTGCGCACGCCGACGCTGGCGTCCGGCTGCCTGGCGGGCGTGACCCGGGCCCTCGTGCTCGAGTGGTACGGCGGACGTGAGGTCGACGAGCCGATCGAGGTGCTCCGGCGCGCGGAGGAGATCTTCCTCGCCTCCACGACCCGGGACGTGCAGGCCGTGCGTCGCTGCGACGGCCGGACGATGGAGGCACCCGGCCCCGTCACCGTGCAGGCGGCGCAGGCATGGGCAAGGAACGAGGCCGAGAACCCCGACCCGTGACCGCCGGCCCGAGTGGTCAGGAGGACGCGCGGCGCCGCTGGCGGTAGGCGGCCACGTGCGTCCGGTTGCCGCAGGTGCGTGCGTCGCAGTACCGCCGGGAGCGGTTGCGGGAGAGGTCGACGAGCACCTGGTCGCAGTCGGCGGCCTCGCACGTGTGCAGCCGCTGCCGCTCGCCGGAGGCGATCACCCGGGCGAGGGCCATCCCGCCGTCGACCGCCAGATGCTCCGAGACGGTCGCGCCGGGAGCGAAGTAGTGGACGTGCCAGGCGTAGCCGTCGTGCGCGGTGAGCCTCGGGGTCACCGGTGCCTCGGCGACCAGGTCGTTGACCAGGGCCGCCGCCTGCGCGTCCGAGGTGGCGGTGAAGACCGCACGGAACCGGCCGCGCAACCGGCGGACAGCCGTGAGGTCGGTGCGGTCCACCGCACCGACCTCACTGACTCGTTGGACACCGATGAAGGTCTTCAGGTCCGCCGGGTCGTCGAGGAGGTCGCCGACGGAGGTCTTGCTGTTCACCAGGGCCACGACGACGCCGAGCGCGTGCTCGGTGTCATGGCTGAACAGCACCTCGGCCCCCTCCGCTGGTTGCGCCCGCGTCCCCGTGGCGCGGGCGATGTGTCGGCGCAGGGTCAGGCGGTCTCGGCCTGGAGGATCGCCGCGATGGCGGCATCGAGGTCGAGATGCTCCGACTCGCTCCCCGGGGCGACCGCCTTGCTCATCCGGTCGACGAACGCGGAGAGGTCGGTGGTCCGCGCCTGCACCAGGGCCTCCCCGTCGGGGGAGCACAGCTCGATGATCACCACGGCGTGGCCCTGGGCGTCCAGGCACGGCCAGACGTGCACGTCTCCGTCGCCCGACGGCTCGTACAACCCGGACGCGAGCAGCTCGCGGCCGAACGTCCAGCGCACCTGACTGCGCCCGGTCATGAAGACCGTGGTGACCGCGTAGGGGTCTCGCGGGTCGTACTGCAGCTCGGCCTCGAGCGGCGTCGACGCGCCGGTGGGGTCGATCAGGTCGAGGGTCACGGCTTGGGACACGACCAGCGGTGCCGTGTTCATCGAGTAGTCCATGTGAACGCCTTCCTCCCAGATGGTTCGCACATGAGACGTGGACAGGCTCTCCGCGTGACGCAAAATCAACCCCGACCTCACGACTTTTTTTCGCCGAGCCCGTTCAGGCGAGCGGTGTGTCCGCTTTTGGCCCGAATAGCCGCCCGAAACTTGTTTGAACCACCCGGCTTTGAACACCCGGCTAGGCTCAGCCCACCGGACTGGATACCGGTCCCCGCGGAGACGTGCTGAAGGTGCAGTGAGCCACATGTCGACGGACGACCACCCGCCGGGTGCGGGGGAGTGCCCCGCGCCCGACCGCGTCGCCCCGCCACGGCCACCGCGAGAGCGGGGATCCCTGCACCGACGCCTCCACGCCCACCCCGCGCTGGCGCTGACCACGAAGCTCGTGGTGACCACGATCGGGGTGCTGGTGCTCCTCGCCGGCCTGGTGATGATGGTCACTCCCGGTCCCGGCATCGCCGGCATCGTCCTCGGGCTGGCGATCCTGGCCACGGAGTACGACTGGGCGCACCGGTGGATGGAGAAGGCGCGCGAGAAGGCGCACCAGGCGCGGCTGCGGGCGCAGGCGGTCGACCCGAGGGTGCGCCGACAGCGCACGCTCGTCGCCGCCCTCACGCTGCTCGCGCTCGGGGGCGGCCTCGCGGCCTACGTCACCTCCTACGGGTGGCCGGCAACCGCTGTGGACGGGTGGGACTGGGTCCAGGGGCTGGCGGGCTGGGTGCCCGACCTACCCGGGATGTGAACTTGCAGGCTCGGTGCGCTAATCTTTCCGGCGCACGAGATCCCGGGCGATTGGCGCAGTGGTAGCGCGCTTCGTTCACACCGAAGAGGTCACTGGTTCGAACCCAGTATCGCCCACCAGACCTTCGAAGGCCGGCTCCGCACGGGGCCGGCCTTCGACGTCTCCGGGGCCGTCCGCGACCGGCACGGCACGGCAGGAAACCGGGAGGAGACCGGCTCCGGGCGGCAGATACGATCGAGCCGTCACCACGTCGCCGTACGAAAGGTTCCCCCGTGTCCGAGATGAAGGTCACCGTTGTCAGCGCAGATGAGCGTGCTGAGCGTTCGGTGACGACGGGCACCAAGGCCTGGGAGCTGTTCGCCGAGGAGCCGTCGGTCATCGCCGCCCGGGTCGCGGGCGAGCTGCGCGACCTGTCCCACGAGCTCGCCGACGGCGACGAGGTCCAGCCCGTGGCCGTCGACTCCGAGGACGGGAGGAGCATCCTGCGACACTCCACCGCGCACGTGCTCGCCCAGGCGGTGCAGGACCTCTACCCCGAGGCCAAGCTCGGCATCGGGCCGCCGATCACCGACGGCTTCTACTACGACTTCGACGTCGCCGAGCCGTTCCGGCCCGAGGACCTGGAGAAGATCGAGTCGCGGATGCGCAAGATCGTCAAGGAGGGCCAGAAGTTCTCCCGGCGTCCGGTCTCCGACGGCGACGCGATCGAGGAGCTCGCCGACGAGCCCTACAAGATCGAGCTGATCGGTCTGAAGGGCTCGGGCCACGCCGAGGACGCGGCGGAGGGTGCGAACGTCGAGGTCGGCGCCGGCGAGCTGACCATCTACGACAACCTCAAGCGCGACGGGTCCCTGGCGTGGAAGGACCTCTGCCGGGGCCCGCACCTGCCGACCACCAAGCGGATCCCGGCCTTCAAGCTGCTGCGGAGCGCCGCGGCGTACTGGCGCGGCAGCGAGAAGAACAAGCAGCTGCAGCGGATCTACGGCACCGCCTGGGAGACCAAGGAGGCGATGGCCGAGCACCTCCACCGCATCGAGGAGGCCGAGCGGCGCGACCACCGCAAGCTCGGGCGCGACCTGGACCTGTTCAGCTTCCCCGACGAGATCGGCTCGGGGCTGGTGGTCTTCCACCCCAAGGGCGGGGTGATCAAGCGGGTCATGGAGGACTACGTCCGCCAGCGCCACATCGAGGAGGGCTTCGACTACGTCGGCACGCCGCACATCAGCAAGGAGGGGCTGTTCCACACCTCCGGGCACCTGCCGTACTACGCCGACACGATGTTCCCTCCGATGGAGATGGAGGGCACCAGCTACTACCTCAAGGCGATGAACTGCCCGATGCACAACCTGATCTTCAGGTCGCGCGGGCGGTCCTACCGCGAGCTGCCGCTGCGGTTCTTCGAGTTCGGCTCGGTCTACCGCCACGAGAAGTCCGGGGTGGTGCACGGGCTCACCCGCGTCCGGGGGCTCACCCAGGACGACTCCCACAGCTACTGCACCCCGGAGCAGGCTCCCGACGAGATCAGGCACCTGCTCGACTTCGTGCTCGGCCTGCTCGAGGACTTCGGGCTCGACGACTACTACCTCGAGCTGTCCACCCGTGACGACTCCAAGCCCGACAAGTTCGTCGGCTCCGACGAGGACTGGGCCGAGGCGACCGCGGTGCTGGAGAGGGTCGCCAAGGACACCGGGCTCGAGCTGGTCGACGACCCCGGCGGTGCCGCGTTCTACGGCCCCAAGATCTCGGTGCAGGCCCGCGACGCGATCGGGCGGACCTGGCAGATGTCGACCATCCAGTACGACTTCAACCAGCCGCGGGGCTTCGAGCTGGAGTACCAGGCCGCGGACGGCTCGCGGCAGCAGCCGGTGATGATCCACTCCGCGAAGTTCGGCTCCATCGAACGGTTCTTCGGCGTGCTCGTGGAGCACTACGCCGGCGCCTTCCCGCCCTGGCTCGCCCCGGTGCAGGTCACCGCGATCCCGATCGCCGAGCGCCACAACGACTACCTGTACGACGTCGCGGCGAAGCTGAAGGCACGCGGGATCCGGGTGGAGGTCGACGACTCCGACGACCGGATGCAGAAGAAGATCCGCAACGCCCAGGTGCAGAAGGTTCCGTTCATGCTGATCGCCGGAGACCGGGACGTCGAGGACGGCGCGGTGTCGTTCCGCTACCGCAACGGCGACCAGGACAACGGCGTCTCCGTGGACGACGCCATCGGCCGGGTGGCCGAGGCCGTCGCGCGGCGGATCCAGGTCTGAGCGCGATGGCGGACGAGGTGGTGCACCAGGAGGGCGTCGGCGTCCCCGACGAGCTCGAGCGGCTGTGGACCCCGCACCGGATGGCCTACATCCGCGGGGAGAACAAGCCAGGCGACGCCGAGGCGGGGCACCAGTGCCCGTTCTGCCGAATCCCGTCACTGCCGGACGACGAGGGCCTGGTCGTGCACCGCGGCGAGCTCAGCTTCGCGGTGCTGAACCTGTACCCGTACAGCCCCGGGCACCTGATGGTCTGCCCGTACCGCCACGTCCCCGACTACACCGAGCTGACCGACCAGGAGACCCACGAGGTGGCCGCGCTCACGCAGAGCGCGATGCACACGGTCCGACGGGTCAGCGGCGCCCACGGCTTCAACATCGGGATGAACCAGGGCGCGGTCGCCGGCGCGGGGATCGCCGCCCACCTGCACCAGCACGTGGTCCCGCGCTGGTCGGGGGACCAGAACTTCATGCCGATCATCGGCCGGACCCGGACACTGCCGCAGCTGATGGCGGACACCCGCGACCTGCTCGCCGAGGCCTGGGGCTGACCCGCGGGGCGTCGCGGCGGGCTCACCGGCGTCCGGCCGGTAGCCTGCTCTCGCCATGTTGGAACATCTGCGCACCTCCTTCACGAACCTGATCAGCCCCGTCGCCCGCCTCCTCCTGCGGCTCAACGTCAGCCCGGACGCGGTGACGGTCGTGGGCACGCTCGGGGTCGTGGTGGCCGCCCTGTGGTTCTTCCCCCGTGGCCAGCTGATCGCCGGTGTGCTGGTGATCACCGCCTTCGTCTTCTCCGACCTGCTCGACGGCACGATGGCGCGGATGTCGGGGCGCACCTCCACGTGGGGCGCCTTCCTCGACTCGACGCTGGACCGGATGGGTGACTCCGCGATCTTCGGGGGGCTCGTTCTCTACTACGCGTGGACGGTCGACTCGCAGGTGCTCGCCGCGCTGACGCTCTACGCCCTCGTGGCCGGGTGGCTGACCTCCTACACCCGGGCCCGCGCGGAGTCGCTCGGCTACGAGGCGAAGGTCGGTCTGGCTGCCCGTGCGGACCGGCTGGTCGCCGTCCTCGCCGCCGCCGGGCTCAGTGACATCTTCGACGTCCCCGTCCTGCTGGAGGTCGTGCTGTGGCTGCTCGCGGCGGCCAGCACCGTCACCGTGGTGCAGCGCATCGCCACCGTGCGCCGCCAGGCCCGCGCCGCCGTCGGATGAGCGTCGCGGACGGGCTGCGCAGGTCGGCGGAGGCCGCGTCGCAGAACGCGGTCGCCCTGGGCTACGTGTCCGGGTGGCGGCTGGTCCGGCTGCTGCCCGAGCGCACCGCCCTGGGCCTGTTCGCGAGCATCGCCGACCAGGTGCACCGCCGGGACGGGAGAAGTGTCCGGCGGCTGTGTGCGAACCTGGCCCGGGTGCGCCCCGACCTCGACGGTCCGGCGCTCGAGCGGCTGACGCACGACGCGCTGCGGTCCTACCTGCGGTACTGGGCGGAGTCGTTCCGGCTGCCGTCGTGGCCGATGGAGGACCTGGTACGGCGGACGCGGATCGTTCGCGAGGACCTCCTCCGGGACGCGCACGCGGAGGGACGGGGGGTGGTCGTGCCCCTGCCGCACATGGCCAACTGGGACTGGGCCGGTGCCTGGGCCTGCGCCACCGGCATGCCGCTGACCACGGTCGCGGAGCGGCTGCGGCCCGAACGCCTCTACGACGAGTTCGTCGCCTTCCGGGGCTCGCTGGGCATGGAGATCCTGCCGGCGGGCGACGCGGCCACCTTCGGCACGCTCGTCGAGCGGGTCCGGGCCGGCCGGCTGGTGCCGCTGCTGGCCGACCGCGACCTCAGCCGCTCCGGCGTCGAGGTCGAGCTGTGCAGCCGGCCGGCGCGGATGCCACGCGGCCCCGCCGAGCTGGCTCGCCGCACCGGGGCTCCGCTGGTCCCCGCCACGCTGCACTACGACGGTCCGGAGCTGGTGGTCACGTTCCACGAACGGGTGCCCGTGGGGGAGGGCGACTCGGGCACGCGCTCGGCGATGCAGGCGGTCGCGGACCGGTTCACCGAGGCGATGCGGGCGCACCCGGTGGACTGGCACATGATGCAGCGGGTCTTCGCCGAGGACCTGGGCCCGGCGTCGCGGCGCGGCGGGGAGGGCTGACCGGTGCGGATCGGGATCGTGTGCCCCTACTCACTGGACGTGCCCGGCGGGGTGCAGAACCACGTCAAGGACCTCGCCGAGGCGCTGATCGGGCTCGGCCACCACGTGTCGGTGCTGGCCCCCACCGAGGACGGCTCCGACGAGCTGCCGTCCTACGTGGTGGCCGCCGGGAAGGCGGTGCCGGTGCCCTACAACGGCTCGGTGGCCCGGCTGGCGTTCGGGCCCGAGGCCGCCTCCCGGACCCGGAGATGGATGCGCGAGGGACGCTTCGACGTCGTGCACGTGCACGAGCCGGCAGCCCCCAGCCTGTCCCTGCTGGCGCTGTGGGCCGCGGACTGCCCGGTGGTCGCCACGTTCCACAGCAGCAACGTCCGGTCGCGCACGATGTCGGCCACGGCGTCGATCCTGCGCCCCTCGATGGAGAAGGTCACCGCCCGGATCGCGGTCTCGGAGTACGCTCGCAGCACGCTGGTCCAGCACGTCGGCGGCGAGCCGGTGGTCATCCCCAACGGCGTGTACGTCGACCGCTTCTCCCACGCCGAGAGCCGGCCGGACTGGCACGGCGAGGGCTCGACGCTCGCGTTCGTGGGCCGGATCGACGAACCGCGCAAGGGACTGCCGCTGCTCCTCGCAGCCCTGCCCGTCGTCGCGGACGCGCACCCGGGCCCGCGCCTGCTCGTCGTCGGCGGCGGTGACGTGGACGCGGCCCGCCGCAAGCGTGCCACGCCACCTCGCCGACAGCGTGCTCTTCCTCGGTCCGGTCTCCGACGCCGAGAAGGCGTCCGCACTGCGTACCGCGGACCTCTACGTCGCGCCGAACACCGGCGGGGAGAGCTTCGGGATCGTGCTGATCGAGGCGATGGCGGCCGGGACACCGGTGCTCGCCAGCGACATCCCGGCCTTCCGCCGCGTGCTCGGCGACGGGGCCTACGGCACCACGTTCCGCAACGGCGACGTCGCCGACCTGACCCGGCAGGCGCTGGCGGCTGCTGGGCGACGCCGACCGCCGGGAGACCCTGCGGACGGCGGCCACGGGCACCGTCGGGCGATACGACTGGTCCTCGGTGGCGGGGCGGATCGTGCAGGTCTACGAGACCGTGGCCGAGCCCGAGGAGGTCGTCGGACGGTGATCGACGTCTCCTGGGTGCTCACGGCGGTCGCCGCGGTCGTCGTACTGCTGGTCGTGGGCACGTGGCTGTCGTGGACGGCGCAGCGGCTGGACCGGATGCACCACCGGCTGGAGGTGGCCAAAGGGTCGCTGCAGACCCAGCTGCTGCGCCGCTCCGGTGCCGCCCTGGAGCTGGCCACGTCTGGCGCGCTGGACCCCGCGCGCTCGCTGGTGCTGGCCGACGCCGCCTCCTACGCCCGCTCGGTGTCGCCGGACGAGATGGAGGCAGCCGAGTCCGACCTCTCCGCGGCTCTGCGGGCGGTCTTCGGCGACGCCGACGAGATCCGCGTCCTCCACACCGACCCGGCGGTCGCGGCTGCTGGTCGGCGAGCTCGCCGGCGCCTGTCGCAAGGTCGAGCTCGCCCGCCGGTTCCACAACGACGTGGTCACCTCCGCGCGGGCGCTGCGGTCGCGGCGACGCGTCCGCTGGCTGGGTCTGGCGGGCCGTGCCGCGCCCCCGGTCATGGTCGACCTCGACGACGAGCCGCCGGCGGCCCTGGTCGCGGACTGAACCGGTGGCCGGGCTGCTGGGGTGCCGAAGTACCCTGGCGGCATCCCGTTCCCCGGCGGCGCCCGGCGCCCGCCTGACCCTGTGAAGGTTCGTCGTGACTGACCTGCCCACCAACCCTACGACCGGCCCCGAGGGGGGCCCGGCGACCGGATCCGAGACCGGCACCTCCCGGGTGAAGCGCGGCATGGCCGAGATGCTCAAGGGCGGGGTGATCATGGACGTGGTCACCCCCGAGCAGGCCAAGATCGCCGAGGACGCCGGCGCGGTCGCGGTGATGGCCCTCGAGCGGGTCCCGGCCGACATCCGCGCGCAGGGCGGGGTCTCCCGGATGAGCGACCCGGACATGATCGACGGGATCGTCGAGGCGGTGTCCATCCCGGTGATGGCCAAGGCCCGGATCGGGCACTTCGTCGAGGCGCAGGTGCTGCAGAGCCTCGGGGTGGACTACGTCGACGAGTCGGAGGTGCTCACCCCGGCCGACTACGCCAACCACATCGACAAGTGGCGGTTCACCGTGCCGTTCGTGTGCGGTGCGACGAACCTCGGCGAGGCGCTGCGCCGGATCACCGAGGGGGCCGCGATGATCCGCTCCAAGGGCGAGGCCGGCACCGGTGACGTGTCCAACGCGGTCACCCACATGCGCACGATCCGGGCCGAGATCCGCCGCCTCCAGAGCATGCCCGCGGACGAGCTGTACGTCGCCGCCAAGGAGCTGCAGGCGCCCTACGAGCTCGTCAGGGAGGTCGCCGGGGCCGGGAAGCTGCCGGTGGTGCTGTTCACCGCCGGGGGCATCGCCACGCCCGCCGACGCGGCGATGATGATGCAGCTCGGCGCCGAGGGCGTCTTCGTCGGCTCGGGCATCTTCAAGTCCGGCAACCCCGCCGAGCGCGCCGAGGCGATCGTGAAGGCGACCACCTTCTACGACGACCCGGACGTCCTCGCGAAGGTCTCGCGCGGCCTCGGGGAGGCGATGGTCGGGATCAACGTCGAGGAGCTCCCGCAGCCGCACCGGCTCGCCGAGCGCGGCTGGTAGGCGTGCCGGACTCCCTCCGCGAGGACCACGTCCGCGAGTTCACCCGGTCCGCGGTCCGCTCCGGCCTGCTCCCCGAACGCGAGCTGTACGACGAGGTGCTGCTCGCGATCACCTCGGAGCTGCCCTTCGTCGAGGAGCCGGAGGCCGTGGCCCGGATGTGGATCGACGAGTTCGGTGACGAGCTGCGCCGCGAGGCCGGGGAGTGGCCCGACGTCACCGACTACGACCGTCTCCAGGCCGCGTTCGCCGACCTCGAGGCGGTGAACGTCGTGGTGCTGCAGGGCTGCGAGGACCACTGGGCGGCCAAGGACCTCCTCGACGCGAGCGTCGACCACCCGCCGCGGGGGATCGCCTGGTTCACGCAGCCCGACGTCTGGCACGCCGTCGACGAGGGCATGCTCGAGGTCAACGTCTGGCACGCCGACACCGCCAACGTCGCCCCGGGAGACGCGCTGCTCGACCAGGTGCTCGGGGTGTTCGCCGGGCACGGTCTCGAGGCACACTTCGACGAGGGGCGGGTCGAGGTCTCGGCGTACTGGCAGCGCCGACCGGGGCGCCACCCGTGACCGCCGAGCCGCTGGTCGGCGTGCTCGCGCTCCAGGGCGACGTCCGCGAGCACCGCGCCATGCTGGAGCGGTCCGGCGCCCGCACCGTGGCGGTACGGCGCCCGACGGAGCTCGCTGGGCTGGACGGGATCGTCCTTCCCGGCGGGGAGTCCACCACCATCGACCGGCTCGCCCGCACCTTCGGGGTGTTCGATCCGCTGCGCCGGGCGGTCCGCGAGGGCCTGCCGGCCTTCGGCACGTGCGCGGGGATGATCATGCTCGCCGACCACCTCGAGAACGCCCACGCCGGGCAGCAGACGCTCGGCGGCCTCGACATCGTGGTGCGCCGCAACGCGTTCGGGCGGCAGGTGGACTCCTTCGAGGCCGACCTCGACGTCGTGGGTCTGGACCGTCGGTTCCACGCCGTGTTCATCCGGGCGCCCTGGGTGGAGAAGGTGGGTGCCGGGGTGGAGGTCGTCGCCCGCGTCGCCGGCGGCGAGGCTGCCGGTAGGATCGTCGCCGTTCGGCAGGCGCACCTGCTCGCCACGTCGTTCCACCCCGAGATCACCGGGGACCACAGAATGCACGCGCTGTTCGTCGACATGGTCCGGTCGCGCCCGGACCGCGCGGACGGTGGCACCGACGACCGGAAGTAGAGGAAAGCCTCCATGTCTGGCCACTCCAAATGGGCGACCACGAAGCACAAGAAGGCCGTCATCGACGCCCGCCGCGGCAAGCTCTTCGCGAAGCTGATCAAGAACGTCGAGGTCGCGGCGCGGATGGGCGGGGGAGACCCGGCCGGCAACCCGACGCTCTACGACGCCATCCAGAAGGCGAAGAAGTCCTCGGTCCCCAACGACAACATCGACCGGGCCGTCAAGCGCGGCTCGGGTGCGGAGGCCGGGGGTGCCGACTACCAGACGATCATGTACGAGGGCTACGGACCCAACGGCGTCGCGTTGCTCATCGAGTGCCTGACCGACAACAAGAACCGCGCGGCGATGGAGGTCCGGACCGCGATCTCGCGCAACGGCGGCAACCTCGCCGACCCGGGCTCGGTGTCGTACATGTTCAACCGCAAGGGTGTGGTGATCGTCCCCAAGGCCCAGGAGGCCAAGGAGGTCGAGGAGGACGACGTCCTCGAGGCCACGCTCGACGCCGGCGCCGAGGAGGTCAACGACATCGGTGACTCCTTCGAGGTGATCAGCGAGGCCACCGACCTGGTCGCGGTGCGCACGGCGCTGCAGGCGGCCGGTGTGGACTACGACTCCGCCGAGGCGTCGTTCGTGCCCACCATGACCGTCGAGGTCGACGCCGACGGCGCGCGGAAGGTGATCCGCCTCGTCGAGGCGCTCGAGGACCTCGACGACGTGCAGAACGTCTTCGGCAACCACGACGTCCCCGACGAGGTCATGGCCGAGCTCGACGACGAGGACTGATCCGCGGCACCGCGGAGTGTCGCGTCGTCCGGCGGGAGCCCGCGTCGGTTAGCGTGGGTTCCGAACGTGTGTTCGGACGACGGCTGATCGGAAGGGGCTCGCGTGCGGGTGCTCGGCATCGACCCGGGGCTGACCCGGTGCGGCATGGGTGTCGTCGAGGGGGGTGTCGGCCGTCCGCTCTCGCTGGTCGACGTGAACGTGCTGCGCACCTCCTCCTCGGAGCCGGTGCCGGTGCGCCTGGTCACCATCGAGAAGGGCGTGGACGCCTGGCTCGACGAGTACGCCCCCGACGCCGTGGCCGTCGAGCGGGTCTTCGCCCGCTCCGACGTCAGCACGATCATGGGCACCGCCCAGGCCAGCGGCATCGCGATGGTGTGCGCGGCGCGCCGCGGCCTCCCGGTCGTCCTGCACACGCCGAGCGAGGTCAAGGCCGCGGTCACCGGCAGCGGACGGGCCGGCAAGGCCCAGGTGACCGCCATGGTCACCCGCATCCTGCGCCTGTCCTCGCCGCCGAGGCCCGCCGACGCCGCGGACGCGCTGGCGCTGGCCATCTGCCACATCTGGCGCGGCGGGGCGCAGAGCAGGATCGAGGCAGCCGCCGCCGCGGCCGGGAAGGGAGCGCGATGATCGCCTTCGTCCGGGGCACCGTCGCCGAGGTGTCCCTCAACGCGGCCGTGGTCGAGGTCGGCGGGGTGGGGCTGGAGCTGAACTGCACGCCCAACACGCTGGCCTCGCTGCGCGAGGGGCAGGAGGCCCGGCTGCCCACGAGCATGATCGTGCGCGAGGACTCGATGACGCTGTTCGGGTTCCTCGACGACGAGGAGAAGGCGCTGTTCGAGATGCTGCTCACCGCGAGCGGCGTGGGTCCCAAGCTGGCGCAGGCCATGCTCGCGGTGCTCTCTCCCGACGAGCTGCGGCGCGCGGTGACCACCGAGGACCACAAGTCCCTCACCCGGGTCCCGGGGATCGGGCAGAAGGGCGCGCAGCGGATCGTGCTCGAGCTCAAGGACCGCATCGGCGCCCCGAGCGGGCCGGCTCCCTCACGGGCGTCCGCCGTGTCCGCGCAGCCGGCCGCGTGGCGCGAGCAGGTCCACGCCGGCCTCGTCGGTCTCGGCTGGTCGGCGAAGGAGGCCGAGAAGGCCGTGGAGACCGTCGCCCCCGACGCCGGTGAGAGCCCTGACGTCGCGGCGCTGCTGCGCGCCGCCCTCCGGTCGCTGAGCAGGACCTGAGCCGATGACCGAACGACGGATGACCGAGGCCGAGTACGACGCCGCCGAGCGCGCCTACGCCGACAGCCGCTCACCTCTGGTGGCCGCCGAGGCCGCCGGCGACGAACGCGCCGTGGAGGCGGCGCTGCGGCCGAGGACCCTCGACGAGGTGATCGGCCAGGAGCGGGTGCGCGAGCAGCTGGCGCTGGTGCTCCAGGCCGCCCGGGGACGTGAGGCCGCCCCCGACCACGTCCTGCTCGCCGGTCCTCCCGGGCTCGGGAAGACCACCCTGGCCATGATCATCGCCGCTGAGATGTCGGCACCGCTGCGGCTGACCTCCGGGCCGGCGATCACCCATGCCGGTGACCTCGCCGCGATCCTGTCCGGGATGAACGACGGCGACGTGCTGTTCGTCGACGAGATCCACCGGATGTCCCGCCCTGCCGAGGAGATGCTCTACATGGCCATGGAGGACTTCCGGGTCGACGTGGTCATCGGCAAGGGGCCGGGTGCCACCGCGATCCCGCTGGAGATCCCGCCGTTCACGCTGGTCGGCGCGACGACGCGCGCGGGCCTGCTGCCGAGCCCGCTGCGCGACCGGTTCGGGTTCACCGCCCACCTGGAGTTCTACGAGCCCACCGACCTCGAGCTGATCGTCCGCCGGTCCGCCGGGCTCCTCGGCGTCGACCTGACCGGCGAGGGCGCCACCGAGATCGCCTCACGGTCCCGGGGCACCCCACGGATCGCGAACCGGCTGCTGCGCCGGGTCCGCGACTACGCCGAGGTCCGCGCCGACGGGACGGTCAGCCTCGACGTGGCCCACCGGGCCCTGGACCTGTACGAGGTCGACCAGTCCGGGCTCGACCGGCTCGACCGGTCCGTGCTCGACGCGTTGTGCCGACGCTTCGCCGGAGGCCCGGTCGGGGTCAGCACGCTCGCCGTCGCGGTGGGGGAGGAACGCGAGACCGTGGAGGAGGTCGCCGAGCCGTTCCTGGTGCGGATGGGCATGCTGGCCCGCACGCCACGCGGGCGCGTCGCCACGCCGGCCGCCTGGGAGCACCTCGGCCTGCCGGTCCCGGTCGACTCCGCGTTCGGTACGTCGAGCGGCGAGCCCGACCTGTTCACCGACGAGTAGCCCGCGCGGATAGACTCGGCCGCCGGCCGTCGTACGGTCGAGGCGACACGCAACCCCCAACCGAGATCGAGGAAACAACCGTGGGCGAAGGCGACCTGATCGGGACACTCTTCCCGCTGCTGCTGATCGTGCTGGCGTTCTGGCTGCTGGTGATCCGGCCGGCCAAGCGGCGGCAGCAGGACATGACGCGCACCCAGAACAGCGTGACGATCGGCTCCGACGTGATGCTCGGCTCCGGCATCTACGGCACCGTCGTCGGGGTGGGCGACGACACCGTCCAGCTCGCGATCGCACCGGGCACCGAGATCAAGGTCGCCAAGCAGGCCATCGTGCGGGTGATCAACGGCGCTGCGGCCGACGCCGTCGAGGACCGGCCCACCGACAACCCCGAGCAGTCCTGAGGTGCCCGGCTCCCACCGGGCCCCGGTCGGCGCCAGCACCGCCGCGCACGACGAGTACCTCCAGGCGCACCTCGGCTCGTTGATCCGCGACATCCCCGACTTCCCGCAGGCGGGCGTGGTGTTCAAGGACATCACCCCGCTGCTGGCCGACCACGACGGCTTCTCTGCCGTGATCGAGGTCCTCGCGCGTGCCGGCCGGGACGCCGACGGCAACGTCGTGGTCGACAAGGTGGTCGGGATGGAGGCGCGCGGGTTCATCCTCGCCGCACCCGTCGCGCTGGCGCTGGGAGCCGGGTTCGTGCCGGTGCGCAAGGCAGGCAAGCTCCCGGCCGACACGCACTCGGTCGGCTACGCACTCGAGTACGGCGAGGCCACCCTGGAGCTCCACCAGGACGCGATCGCGCCGGGGGAGCGGGTGCTGCTGGTCGACGACGTGCTGGCCACCGGAGGCACGGTCGCCGCGACGGCGCAGCTCGTGGAGGCGTGCGGCGGCACGGTCCACGGGGTGGCGGTGCTCCTCGAGCTGTCCTTCCTCGCCGGCCGCGACCGCACCGGCGACCTGCCGGTCACCGCCATCCGGTCCGTCTGATCCGCCGTCATCCCGGGGTCCGGGCATAGACTTGGGCACTCAGCGGTTGGTTCGACGGGAGGAGGTGTGCCATGGCCGATGACACGACGGCCGGTCGGGCCACCACGCAGCCTGCCCCCGACACGACGTCCCCGCAGGCACCCGCCCCCGTCTCGCAGCCGCCGGCACCCACCGGCGGCCCCCCGTCCGGTCGGCGGATGCGGGCCCGCCTGGCACGGATGACCACCAAGGCCCAGCAGGGCAACCCGGTCCTCGAGCCGTTGTACCGCGCGGTCCGGACGAACCACCCCAAGGCCGACCTGGCCCTGCTCGAGCGGGCCTACCTGGTGGCCGAGAGTGCGCACGGCACCCAGACCCGCAAGAGCGGCGACCCTTACATCACCCACCCGCTGGCCGTGGCGACGATCCTCGCCGACATCGGGATGACCGAGGCGACCCTGGTCGCTGCCCTGCTGCACGACACCGTCGAGGACACCTCCTACACCCTCGAGGAGCTGCGTCACGACTTCGGCGAGGAGGTGGCGCTGCTCGTCGACGGCGTCACCAAGCTCGACAAGGTCAAGTACGGCGACTCCGCGCAGGCGGAGACCATCCGCAAGATGATCGTGGCGATGAGCCGCGACATCCGGGTCCTGGTCATCAAGCTCGCCGACCGGCTGCACAACATGCGCACGCTGCGCTACCTCAAGCAGGAGACCCAGGAGCGCAAGGCCCGCGAGACCCTCGAGATCTTCGCGCCGCTGGCCCACCGGCTCGGCATGAACACGCTCAAGTGGGAGCTCGAGGACCTCGCGTTCGCCACCCTGCACCCCAAGATCTACGACGAGATCGTCCGGCTCGTCGCCGAACGCGCCCCCTCGCGCGACGAGTTCCTGGCCCGGGTGATCAAGCAGGTGGAGTCCGACCTGCGCGACGCCCGGATCAAGGCGCTCGTCACCGGCCGGCCCAAGCACTACTACTCGATCTACCAGAAGATGATCGTGCGCGGCCGGGAGTTCTCCGACATCTACGACCTCGTCGGCATCCGCATCCTCGTCGAGTCGGACCGCGACTGCTACGCCGCGCTCGGCGTCCTGCACTCGCGGTGGAACCCCGTGCCCGGGCGGTTCAAGGACTACGTCGCGATGCCGAAGTTCAACATGTACCAGTCGCTGCACACCACGGTGATCGGCCTCGAGGGCAAGCCCGTGGAGCTGCAGATCCGCACCTTCGCGATGCACCGCCGGGCCGAGTACGGCGTCGCGGCCCACTGGAAGTACAAGGAGAACAGCCACAAGGGCGCCGACACCGACCGGGCCCTGATCACCCAGAGCACCACGTCCAGCGACATGGCCTGGGTCCGTCAGCTGCTCGACTGGCAGCAGGAGACCGAGGACCCGGGGGAGTTCCTGGAGTCGCTGCGCTTCGAGATCAACACCTCCGAGGTGTACGTCTTCACGCCCCGCGGCGACGTGATCGCGCTGCCGGCCGGGGCGACGCCGGTCGACTTCGCCTACTCGGTGCACACCGAGGTCGGCCACCGCACGATCGGCGCTCGGGTCAACGGCCGCCTCGTGCCGCTCGAGTCGACCCTCGACAACGGCGACGTGGTCGAGGTGTTCACCTCGAAGGCACCCAACGCGGGTCCGAGCCGCGACTGGCTCGCGTACGTGAAGTCGCCGCGGGCACGCAACAAGATCCGCCAGTGGTTCACCAAGGAGCGCCGCGAGGAGGCCATCGAGCAGGGCAAGGACCAGATCGCCCGCCTGATGCGCAAGGAGGGGCAGCCCCTCAAGCGGGTGCTCACCCACGACTCGTTGAGCACGGTGGCCGCGGAGATGCGGCTCGCGGACGTGTCGGCGCTCTACGCCGCGGTCGGCGAGGGCAACATCGGCGCCCAGACCGTGGTCCGCCGCGTCCTCGACCTGCACGGCGGGGTGGAGGGTGCGACCGAGGACCTCGCGGAGGGGGTCCAGCTCACCTCCGAGCGGACCCGTGCCAAGCAGCGCGTGAGCGGGGACGCGGGCGTCATCGTCAGGGGCGTCTCGGACGTGTGGGTCAAGCTCGCCAAGTGCTGCACGCCGGTGCCGGGCGACAAGATCCTCGGCTTCGTGACCCGCGGTGCGGGGGTCTCGGTGCACCGGGCGGACTGCACCAACGCGGCCTCGCTGACCAGCCACCCCGAACGGCTCGTCGACGTGGCGTGGGCCCCGACGGCGCAGTCGATGTTCCTGGTCAACATCCAGGTCGAGGCGCTCGACCGGGCGCGGCTGCTGTCGGACATCACCAAGGTGCTCTCCGACGTGCACGTCAACATCCTGGCCGCGTCGCTGTCCACCACGCGCGACCGGGTGGCGAAGACCCGGTTCACGTTCGAGATGGGTGACCCCAAGCACCTCGGGCACGTGCTCAAGGCCGTGCGCTCGGTCGACGGCGTCTTCGACGCCTACCGCGTCACCCAGTAACGCCGACTCGGCGTGAACCTGGGCGCGGACCGGGTCGAGTCGGCGTGAACCTAGGCGCTGCGGGGGCCGAGTCGGCGTGAACCTGGGCGCGGACCGGGTCGAGTCGGCGTGAACCGCGCCTCAGCTGGGCGGTCCCGAGGCGCCGCTCAGCTGAAGTCCTCGAGCGCCCTGCGGGCCTCGACGAGCCAGGCTTGGCGCGCCTCGAGGGCGGCCGCGTGCTCGTCGGCCTTCTTGGCGTTGCCGGCGGCCTCGGCCTTGGCCCGCTTCTCCTCGAGCTCGGCGAGCGACGCCTCGAGCTGCGCGACGGTGTCGGCGGCACGGGCACGGGCCTCCGGGTTCGACCGCTTCCACTGCTCGTCCTCGACACCGCGGATCGCCTGCTCGACCTTCCGGATCCGGCCCTCGAGCTCCTTGATCCGGTCACGCGGGACCTTGCCCGCGGCGTCCCAGCGCTCGGCGAGGTCACGGAAGGCGTCCTTGGCGGCCCGGACGTCGGTCACCGGCAGCAGCGACTCGGCCTCGGCGAGGATCTTCTCCTTCACCTCGGCGTTCGCGGCGTACTCCTCGTCGAGCCGGGCGTTGGCCGCGTCGCGGGCCCCGAAGAAGGTGTCCTGCGCGCCGCGGAACCGCTTCCACAGCGCGTCGTCGACGCCCTTGGGGGCGGGCCCGGCGGCCTTCCACTGGCGCATGAGGTCGCGGTACCGGCCCGCGGTCGGGCCCCACTCGGTGGAGTCTGCGAGCTCCTCGGCCTCGACCACGAGCCGCTCCTTGACGGCCCGAGCGGCGTCGCGCTTCTCACCGAGCTCGGCGAAGTGTGCCTTGCGCCGGCGGGTGTAGGTGGTGCGCGCGGTGGAGAAGCGGCGCCACAGGGAGTCGTCGGTGCTCTTGTCGATGCGCGGCAGGCTCTTCCACTCCTCGAGCAGGTCCCGCAGCCGGTTCGCGCCGTTGCGCCAGTCCTGCCCCTCGGCGAGCCGCTCGGCCTCGGCGGCGATCTTCTCCTTGCGGACCTTGGCCTCGGCCGCCTTCCTCGCACGCTCGGCCTTCCGTGCCTCGCGCTGCTTCGCGATCAGCCCCTTGAGCGCCTCCAGCCGTGTGTCGAGCGCCGAGAGGTCGCCGACGACCTGAGCCTCGCCGAGGGAGGAGTGGAGCTGGTCCACCACGGCCGTCGCCTCGTCGGGAGCCAGCGTCCCCGCCGCGATCCGCTGCTCGAGCAGCTGCACCTCGAAGACCAGGTCGTCGTACCGCTTGGTGTAGAAGGCCAGGGCCTCCTCCGGTGTCGCGTCGGGCATCTGCCCGACCTGCCGCTCGCCGTCCGCGGTGCGGACGAAGACGGTGCCGTCCTCGGCCACGCGGCCCCAGGTCTCCGCGGGCTGTCCGGGCTGGGAGTCGTTCACCGGATACCTCTTGTGGGTCAGGTGCAGCCCGATGGCGGCGAACCGCCCGAGGGTGCATCGTGGTCAGATCACCGTGAGTCTAGGTGTCCCACGCCGGTTGGGACACCGAGTTGCCGGCTACAAGCGGATAACGGGTCCCGCGGTTTCCGGGTGCCGGACCCGGCTCGGTAGGCTGCTCCGGTTCCCACCCCCGAGCCGACCAGGAGTGCACACCCGTGTTCATCGCAGGTTTCCCGGCGGGACCGTGGGGGACCAACTGCTACGTCGTGGCCACCGCTCCGGGCGCCGAGTGTGTCGTCGTCGACCCGGGCAAGGACGCCGCCGACGGCGTGGCCCAGGTGGTGCGCGAGCACCGGCTGAAGCCGGTCTCGGTGCTGGTGACCCACGGGCACGTCGACCACATGTGGTGCGTCGCCCCGGTCGCCGGCAGCTACGACGCCACCGCCTACATCCACCCCGAGGACCGCCACCTGCTGGCGGACCCGATGGCGGGCGTCTCGCCGGAGATGGCGGGGATGCTGCTCGGCGGCAAGCACGAGTTCGCCGAGCCCGACCACGTCGCCGAGCTCGCCGACGGCCAGGCGCTCGAGCTCGCCGGCCTGCAGCTCGTGGTCGACCACACCCCCGGGCACACCCGCGGCTCGGTCACCTTCCGGTCGCCGTACGACGGGCAGGGTGGCGACGACATCGCCGAGGTGATGTTCTCCGGGGACCTCCTGTTCGCCGGCTCGATCGGGCGCACCGACCTGCCCGGCGGAGACCACCCCACGATGCTGCGCACGCTGGCCAGCAAGGTGCTCCCGCTTCCCGAGAACATCGTGGTCCTGCCGGGCCACGGCGAGCAGACCAGCATCGGGCGGGAGAAGGCCACCAACCCCTACCTTCTCGACGTCGCCGGACGCGACCTCGCGGACCCGTCCCACGGCCCCGCCCCGCTGCCGCGCGAGCGAGGCCTGTGACATGGGAAAGCCGACCCCGCTCAGCGGGTTCCCCGAGTTCCTGCCCGAGCAGCGGGCGGTGGAGCTGCAGATCGTCGAGCGGCTGCGCCGTACCTTCGAGCTGCACGGGTTCGCCGACGTCGAGACCCGTGCGGTGGAGCCGATGGACCAGCTGCTGCGCAAGGGAGAGACCTCGAAGGAGGTCTACGTCCTGCGCCGCCTGCAGGCGGACGAGCAGCAGACGGACGCGGGGATGGGCCTCCACTTCGACCTGACCGTGCCGTTCGCGCGCTACGTGCTCGAGAACGCCGGCAAGCTGGAGTTCCCCTTCCGCCGCTACCAGATCCAGAAGGTGTGGCGGGGGGAGCGGCCGCAGGAGGGGCGGTTCCGCGAGTTCACCCAGGCCGACATCGACGTCGTCGGCAAGGACACGCTGCCCTTCCACCACGACATCGAGGTCGCCCGGGTGATGGCCGAGGCGCTCGTCGCCCTGCCACTGCCGCCGGTGCGGCTCCAGGTGAACAACCGCAAGCTCATCCAGGGGTTCTACACCGGCATCGGGGCCGCCGACGTGGAGGCGGTCATGCGGGTGGTCGACAAGATCGACAAGCTGCCCGCCGACGTGGTGCGCGCCATGCTGGTGGACGAGGCCGGTCTCACCGACGAGCAGGCCGGACGGTGCCTGGAGCTGGCCGACATCCGCAGCAGCGACCTTGGCTTCGTCGAGAAGGTGCGCGCCCTCGGAGTCGACAACGACCTGCTGGAGGAGGGGCTCACCGAGCTCTCCGCCGTCATCGAGGGCACCGCGGGGGTCGTCAGCGACCGGTTCGTCGTGGAGGCGGACCTGCGCGTGGCCCGGGGGCTCGACTACTACACCGGCACGGTCTTCGAGACGGTGATGGAGGGCTTCGAGGGGCTCGGCTCGATCTGCTCGGGCGGGCGCTACGACGCGCTCGCGTCGGACGGCCGGACCACCTACCCCGGCGTCGGCATCTCCTTCGGCCTGTCCCGGGCGCTCGTGCCGCTCCTGCAGCGCGGTCTGCTCACGTCCGACCGGAAGGTGCCGTCGGTGGTCCTCGTCGCCCTCGTCGACGAGGAGAGCCGGCCGGCCTCCGACGCGGTCGCGCAACGCCTGCGCGCCCGCGGCGTCCCCACCGAGGTCGCCGCGGCGCCGCAGAAGTTCGGCAAGCAGATCCGGTACGCCGAGCGACGTGGCATCCCGTTCGTCTGGTTCCCCGGGAGCGACGGGGGCGCCCACCAGGTCAAGGACATCCGCAGCGGGGAGCAGACCGACGCCGACGCCGACGTCTGGAACCCGCCCGCCGAGGACCTCGTCCCCCGCATCATCACGCACACGCAAGAGGAGATCTCGTGATCCGCACCCATGACGCCGGCAGCCTGCGACCCGAGCACGCCGGACGGACCGTGACCCTGGCGGGCTGGATCGGCCGCCGGCGCGACCACGGCGGCGTCGCCTTCCTCGACCTGCGGGAGGCCTCCGGGGTGGTGCAGGTCGTGGTGCGCGACGAGGAGGTCGCCCACCACCTGCGCTCGGAGTACGTCATCAAGGTCACCGGCGAGGTGTCCCTGCGTCCCGAGGGCAACGCGAACCCGCACCTGCCCACCGGTGAGGTCGAGGTCATCGCCCACGACGTGGAGGTGCTCAGCGCCGCCGCGCCCCTGCCCTTCCCGATCGACGAGCACGTCGAGGTGGGGGAGGAGGTGCGGCTCAAGCACCGCTACCTCGACCTGCGCCGGCAGGGTCCCGGCGACGCGATCCGCCTGCGCAGCCGGGTGAACCAGGCGGCCCGGCGGGTGCTGGACGAGGCCGGCTTCGTCGAGATCGAGACCCCCACGCTGACCCGGTCGACGCCTGAAGGGGCTCGCGACTTCCTGGTCCCGGCCCGGCTGCAGCCGGGCAGCTGGTACGCGCTGCCGCAGAGCCCCCAGCTGTTCAAGCAGCTCCTCATGGTCGGCGGGATGGAGCGCTACTACCAGATCGCCCGCTGCTACCGCGACGAGGACTTCCGCGCGGACCGGCAGCCGGAGTTCACCCAGCTCGACGTGGAGCTGAGCTTCGTCGACGAGGACGACGTGATCGCCCTCTCCGAGGAGATCCTGAAGGCGGTTTGGGCGACCGTCGGCGTCGAGATCGAGACGCCGGTCCCGCGGATGACCTACGACGAGGCGATGCACCGTTACGGCACCGACAAGCCGGACCTGCGCATGGGCCTCGAGCTCGTGGAATGCACCGAGTTCTTCGCCGACACCCCGTTCCGGGTGTTCCAGGCGCCCTACGTCGGCGCCGTGGTCATGCCGGGCGGGGGAAGCCAGCCCCGCAAGCAGCTCGACGCGTGGCAGGAGTGGGCCAAGCAGCGCGGTGCCCGGGGCCTCGCCTACGTGCTCGTCGGCGAGGACGGCGAGCTCGGCGGGCCGGTGGCCAAGAACCTCAGCGACGAGGAGAAGGCCGGCATCGCCGCGCACGTCGGCGCCGAGCCCGGGGACGCGATCTTCTTCGCCGCCGGGCCGGGCCGGGCGTCCCGGGCGCTGCTCGGCGCGGCCAGGCTGGAGATCGGCCGTCGCGTCGGCCTGGTCGACGAGTCGGCGTGGAAGTTCGTGTGGGTCGTCGACGCGCCGCTGTTCGAGCCGGCCGACGAGGCGACCGCTGCCGGGGACGTGGCGGTGGGTGCGGGGCAGTGGACCGCGGTGCACCACGCGTTCACGGCGCCCAAGCCGGAGCACCTCGACACCTTCGACACCGACCCGAGCGAGGCGCTGTCGAACGCCTACGACATCGTCTGCAACGGCAACGAGATCGGTGGCGGCTCGATCCGTATCCACCGCGAGGACGTGCAGAAGCGGGTCTTCGAGGTGATGGGGCTCGGCGAGGCGGAGGCGGAGGAGAAGTTCGGCTTCCTCCTCGAGGCGTTCAAGTACGGCGCGCCGCCCCACGGTGGCATCGCCTTCGGGTGGGACCGGATCGTGGCCCTGCTCGCCGGCACCGACTCGATCCGCGACGTGATCGCGTTCCCGAAGACCGGTGCCGGCTACGACCCGCTCACGCAGGCTCCGGCGCCGATCACGCCCGCGCAGCGTCGTGAGGCCGGCGTGGACGCCAGGCCGGAGCCGGAGGACGGGAAGAAGTCCGACGACTGACCGGTCGACTAGAGTCCTCGTAGACCGGGCAGGGCCGGTAGTGGAGGGCGAGCAGGCATGACGACGGCGGCCGACCTCGAGCGTCTTCGCGAGGGACTCGACGACCAGGTCGGTGCGCGTGGTGGGGCGGTCGCCGCCTCGCCGACGCGGATCGCCCTGCGTCGGCTGCGGTCGGAGCCGGTCGCGGTGGTCGCCGCCGGAGTGGTCCTGCTGCTCGTCGTTGCCGCGGTGCTCGCGCCCGTGATCACCTCCCTGCTCGGCCTGCACCACAGCACGACCGATCCCGGGGCGCCGCTGCCCAGCGAGGTGCTGGAGTACGACGGCTACCCCGCGGTGGGCCCGCCGTACCACCCGTTCACCTGGGAGCACCCGCTGGGACTGGCGCCGCAGACCGGGGTCGACAACCTGGCCCGGCTGCTGCACGGCCTGCGCACCTCGCTCGGCGTGGCCGCCGCGGCGACCGCGCTGTCGACCGTGCTCGGTCTGGCGGTGGGCCTGGTCGGTGGCTTCGCCCGCGGCTGGGTCGAGCGGGTGGTGTCGTTCCTGATCGACCTGTTCCTGTCCTTCCCGTTCATCCTCGGCGCCCTGGCCCTGGCGCCGGTCGTGGTCTCGCGCTTCGCCACCGACCCCGAGCGGCTGGGCCGGGCCCAGGTGGTCGCGCTGGTCGGGGTGCTGGTCCTCTTCGGGTGGATGGGCCTGGCCCGGCTGATCCGCGGGCAGGTGGTCTCCCTGCGGGAGCGCGAGTTCGTGCAGGCGGCGCTGCTGATGGGGATGCCGACCAGCCGGATCCTGGTCCGCGAGCTGCTGCCGAACCTCGTCGCGCCGGTCGTCGTGGCCGTCTCGCTGTCGTTGCCCGCCTACGTCGCCGCGGAGGCGGGGCTGTCCTACCTCGGGATCGGTCTGAGCGGGGTGCCCTCGCTGGGACAGACCATCAACGACGCGATCGCCTACTACGGCGAGTACCCGCTCTACCTCTGGGCGCCGGTCCTCACCGTGATGGTGCTGGTGCTCGCGCTGAACCTGCTCGGTGACGTGGTCCGTGACGCCTTCGACCCGCGGGCCCGCCGGTGAGCGGGGCGCCGGGACGCAGAGGCGCGGCGGCGTTGGTCACCATGCTGCTGGTCGCGGCCTGCAGCGCCGGCCCGGCCCCGCAGGAGCAGGAGCGGCCAGGCATCGACGCCGAACGACTCGGCGCGGCCGGGGCCGGGATGGACCCCGACCGGGTAGGCCCGGTCCGCATCGAGGACGCCGTGGAGGGCGGCACGATCCGCGTGCTCAGCGCGTCCGGACTGAACACCATGGACCCCACCGAGGCCTACTACGGCGACACGCTGTCGATCCTGCGTGGGCTGGTGACACGGTCCCTGACGCAGTACGTCTACGACGAGGACACCGGCGACATGGTGCTCGTCCCGGACCTCGCCACCGACCTGGGCCGGCACAACGCCGACTACACCGAGTGGACCTTCACGATCCGCGAGGGCGTGACGTGGGAGAACGGCGAGGACGTCACCGCCGAGGACGTCCGCTACGGCATCCTGCGCTCGTTCGACCGGGAGACGTTCCCGGCAGGGGCGGCGTACTCGAACGACTTCTTCGTCGACGGCGAGAGCTACGAGGGGCCCTACCGGTCGGGCACCGGGTACGACGGGGTGCAGGTGGACGGCCGGACACTCACGCTGCGCATGGACAAGCCGTTCCCTGACCTGCCCTACTGGGCCGCCTTCCCCGCGATGGGGCCGGTCCCCGAGGGGCACGACGACCCGGCGGCCTACCGGATGCACCCCTGGTCGACCGGGCCCTACATGTTCGACAGGTACGTCCCCGAGAAGTCCCTGACCCTGGTCCGCAACCCGCACTGGGACCCGACCACGGACCCCGGGCGGACCCAGCAGCCCGAGAAGTACGTCTTCGACTTCCAGACCGACAGCGCGAAGATCGACGAGATCCTGCTGGCCGACCGCGGCTTCGGCGAGGCGGCACTGACCTACGACAACATCCTGGCCGCGGACTACCGGGCGTTCCTGCTCGAGGCGCCCGGCCGGCTGAAGGTCGGCGGGATGCCGCTGACGTCGTACTGGGCGCCTGACTACCGCAAGGTCACCGACAAGCGGGTGCGGCAGGCGATCGCCTACGCCTACCCCTACCGGGACGCGGCGCTCGCCGGCGGCTTCGTCGAAGGGGTCACCCGGGTCTGGGGCAGCAACCTGATGCCGCCGGGCATCCCCGGCCGCACCCCCTACGACCCGCTCCCCGACCACCCGCCCGGCAGCACCGACCCGGACCGGGCCCGTGCGCTGCTGGAGGACGCCGGCGCCGTCGGCTTCGAGCTGTCCTGGCTCTACGCCGCCGACGACCGGGCCCAGGTCCGGGTCAAGGACGTCGTCGCCAAGGCGCTGGAGGACGGGGGCTTCACCGCCAGCCCGGTCGCGACCACGGTGGCCGAGATGTCCACCGAGCGCGCGGACCCCGACCACGAGCAGGTCAACGTCCGCAGCGGCGGCTGGCTGTCCGACTGGCCCTCCGGCGGGTCGTGGTTCCCGCCGATGCTGGGCAGCACCGACCTGGAGAAGGAGGGCCTGGGCAGCAACTACGCTGCGTTCAGCGAGCCGGACGTCGACCGGCGGATCGAGCAGGTGCTGCGGCTCCCGGTCGACGAGCAGCCCGCGGCGTGGAACCGGCTCGACGAGTACATCGCCACCGAGTACTTCCCCCTGGTCGTCATCGGCTACGGCGGCTCCGTGCACGCCCACGGGTCGCGGATCGCCGGCCACCACGTCGACCCCACCTCCGGGATGCCGACCTGGAAGAACCTCTGGGTCACCGGGTGAGCTGCCGGCCCGCCTCGGCTCCGTCGCCGGATCAGTAGGTTCTAGCCCCATGGTCGCCTTCCTCGCCCGCCGGCTCGTGTCGTCGGCGCTCGTCGTCGTGCTGACCTCGATGGCGGTCTTCGCGCTGTTCTTCCTCGGCCCGAGCAACCCGGCCCGGCCGGCGTGCGACGCGATGGGCCGGTGCACGCCCGAGCGACTGGCGGCGCTCGAGCGGCAGATGGGCCTCGACCAGTCCGTGGTCACCCAGTACGGCGCCTTCGCCGCCGGGCTGTTCCGCGACCGCACGATCCACATGGGCGGGGAGTACCACTGCGAGGCGCCGTGCCTGGGCATCTCCTTCGGGAGCCGGCAGCAGGTCACCCACGAGCTCCTCGAACGCTTCCCCGCCACCTTGTCCGTGGCGCTCGGCGGCGCCGCGATCTACCTCCTGGTGGGCGTGACCCTCGGCGTCCTGGCCGCCCGGCACCGCGGGACCCCCACCGACCGGCTGCTGGTCGGCGGCAGCCTGGTGCTGTCCTCGATCCCGTACTACCTGCTGGCGCTGCTGGCCTGGATCCTGCTGGTGCTGCAGTGGGACCTGTTCCCCGAGACCGGCTACACGCCGCTGTCCGAGGACCCATGGGCGTGGGCGTCGGGGCTGCTCCTGCCGTGGCTGGTCCTCGGGCTCGCCGGCGCGACGTCGTACGCCCGGTTCACCCGCGCGGCCATGGTGGAGGCGCTGGAGGAGGACTTCGTGCGGACCGCCACCGCGAAGGGGCTCTCCCGCCGTCGCGTCCTGCGGCACGCGCTTCGTGCCGCCTCGCCCCCGGTGGTCACGATCTTCGGCCTCGACCTGGCGGCGCTGCTCGCGGGCACGGTCTTCACCGAGCAGGTCTTCGGCATCGACGGCATCGGCCGGTGGGCGATCGAGGCGCTCCGCGCTCCGCAGGACTTCCCCGTCGTCCTGGCCACGGTCCTCGTCGGCGCGGTCCTCGTCGTCGTGGCCAACCTGGTCGTCGACCTGGCCCACGCGGCGCTGGACCCGCGGGTGAGGCTGTCGTGACGGCGGGCCCGCTGCTCGCGGTGGAGGGCCTCACCGTCGAGCTGCCCACCCACGACGGGCTCGTGCAGGCGGTCACCGACCTGTCGTACGACGTCCGCAGGGGCGAGGTCCTCGGCATTATGGGGGAGTCCGGGTCGGGGAAGACGGTCTCGGCGCTCGCGCTGCTCGGGCTGCTCGACGGCGCACGGGTGACCGGCTCCGCCCGGCTCGACGGCGAGGAGCTCGTGGGCGCCTCGGAACGGACCCTGCGGCGGGTCCGCGGCCACCGGGTCGCGATGGTGTTCCAGGACCCCGCGTCCGCCCTCCATCCGCACCACCCGGTGGGCCGGCAGGTCGCGGAGGCCTACCGTGCCCACCACGACGTGTCCGGCCGAGCCGCGAGGACCCGCGCGGTCGACCTCCTGGACCGGGTCGGCATCGCGGACGCGGCACGTCGCGCGGCCGACTACCCCCACCAGCTCTCCGGCGGACAGCGGCAACGGGTGATGATCGCGATGGCACTGGCGAATGAGCCGGACCTCCTCATCGCCGACGAGCCCACCACCGCGCTCGACGTCACCGTCCAGGCCCAGATCCTCGACCTGCTCCAGCAGGTGCAGGAGGAGACCGGGGTGGCGGTCGTGCTCATCACCCACGACCTCGCCGTCGTGGCGCAGGCGACGCGGCGGCTGCTCGTGATGTACGCCGGTCGCCTCGTCGAGTCCGGACCGACCGAGGCCGTCCTGCGGGAGCCGCGGATGCCCTACACCGAGGCCCTGCTGGCTGCCGGACCGAACCTCGCCGGCCCGGAGCCCGTCGCGACCGGGCGGAAGCGGCTCCGGCCGGTCCCCGGTGCGCCGCCGAGCCTGCTGCATCCCCCGTCGGGGTGCCCGTTCCATCCCCGCTGCCACCGGGCACCGGAGGTCCCCGGGCAGCGGTGCGCGACGGAGATGCCGGGGCTGCGCCGCACCGACGACGGACGCGCCTGGCGCTGCCACCTCGACGCGGCGCCGGGAGGGACCACCGATGGGTGAGCCGCTGCTGCAGGTGAGTCACCTGCGCAAGTACTTTCCGGTGCGTTCCGGCCGGCTGGTGCCGCGCACCGTCGGGCGGCTCCAGGCCGTCGACGGCGTGTCGTTCTCCGTCGCGCCCGGCCGTTCGCTGGGTCTGGTCGGGGAGTCCGGCAGCGGCAAGTCCACGACGGCCAGGCTGGTGACCCGGCTGCTCGAGCCGACCTCCGGGTCGATCCGGTTCGACGGGCAGGAGGTCACCGGGCTCCGGCGGCGCGAGCTGCTGCCCTTCCGACGCCAGGTCCAGATGGTCTTCCAGGACCCCTACGGGTCGCTGAATCCGCGGCAGACGGTGAGCACGATCGTGGGCACCCCCCTGCGGCTGCACGACGTCGTACCCCGCACGCAGGTGCCGTCGAGGACCGACGAGCTGCTCCAGCAGGTCGGGCTGTCGGGCGAGCACGGCAACCGGTACCCCAGCGAGCTCTCCGGCGGGCAGCGGCAGCGCGTCGCCATCGCCCGGGCCCTGGCTCTCGAGCCGCGCCTGCTGGTCGCCGACGAACCCGTCTCGGCGCTCGACGCCTCGGTCCAGGCGCAGGTGCTCAACCTGCTCGAGGAGCTCCAGCAACGGCTCGGTGTGGCCTACCTGCTGATCGCGCACGACCTCGGCGTGGTGCGGCACCTGTGCCCCGAGCTCGCGGTGATGTACCTCGGCAAGATCGTCGAGACCGGACCACGGGACCGGGTCTGGGACCACGCCCACCATCCCTACACGCAGGCGCTGCTGTCCGCCGTCCCCGGCCTGCGCCTCGGCGGGCCCTCGCCCGAGCGGATCCGGCTCCGCGGCGAGCCGCCGAGCCCCGTGCACCCGCCCTCCGGGTGCCGGTTCCGCACCCGCTGCCGACTGGCGCAGGAGATCTGCGCGGTCCAGGAGCCGCCGCTGCTCGAGGTCGCGCCCGGGCACCGGGTCGCCTGCCACTTCGCCGGCGAGGTCGGGGCCGCGCCCAGCACGCCGGTCACCCAGCGGGTCCTCGAGGTCGACGAGCGCGGCCGTCCCCGCCGGGAGCACCGGCCACCGGGCCGCGACTAGGGTTGGGCGCCGTGGAGGGACTCTTCGACTACGCCGAGGGCGACCGGCCGGCCGGAGCCGCGTCGGGCGGCACGCTCGCCGGCAACGACCACGCGAGCGCGCCGCTGGCGGTGCGGATGCGTCCACGCATCCTCGACGAGCTGGTCGGCCAGCAGCACCTGCTCGCGGCGGGCTCCCCGCTGCGACGGCTGGTCGAGGGCGACCAGCCGATGTCGCTGCTGCTGTGGGGCCCGCCCGGCACCGGCAAGACCACGATCGCCTCGATCGTCTCCGGGCAGACCAACCGGCGCTTCGTGGAGGTCTCCGCCGTCGCCGCCGGGGTCAAGGAGGTGCGCGCCGCGATCGACACGGCGCGTCACGAGCTCGCCCGCGGCGGCCGGGAGACGGTGCTGTTCGTCGACGAGGTGCACCGGTTCACCAAGGCCCAGCAGGACGCGCTGCTGCCCGGGGTGGAGAACCGCTGGGTGACGCTGGTCGCGGCCACCACCGAGAACCCCTTCTTCTCGGTGATCTCCCCGCTGCTGTCCCGGTCGCTGCTGCTGACCCTGGAGCCGCTCACCGACGACGACGTCCGCGGCGTGCTCAGGCACGCGCTGGCCGACGCGCGCGGCCTCGCCGGTGCCGTCGCGCTGGAGACGGACGCCGAGGACCACCTGGTCCGGCTGGCAGGAGGCGACGCCCGGCGTGCGCTGACCTACCTGGAGGCGGCGGCGGGCGCCGCCACGGCCAACGGCGCGACCACCGTCGACGTCGCCACCACCGAGACCGCGGTGGACCGGGCCGCGGTGCGCTACGACCGGCAGGGCGACCAGCACTACGACGTCACCAGCGCGTTCATCAAGTCCGTGCGCGGCTCGGACGCCGACGCCGCGCTGCACTACCTCGCGCGCATGGTCGAGGCGGGGGAGGACCCGCGGTTCATCGCCCGTCGGCTGGTGATCCTGGCCAGCGAGGACATCGGGCTCGCCGACCCCACGGCGCTCCCCACCGCGGTGGCCGCGGCACAGGCCGTGCAGCTCATCGGCATGCCCGAGGCGAGGCTGAACCTGGCCCAGGCCACCATCGCCCTCGCCCTGGCCCCCAAGTCCAACGCGGTGATCAAGGCCATCGACGCCGCCGCCGCGGACGTCCGGGCGGGCAAGGTCGGGCCGGTCCCGGCACACCTGCGCGACGCCCACTACGGCGGGTCGAAGAAGCTCGGCCACGGCACGGGGTACAAGTACGCGCACGACGCCCCCTACGGCATCGCCGAGCAGCAGTACGCGCCGGACGTGGTGGCCGACGCGGCCTACTACGAGCCGACCAGCCTCGGTGCGGAGGCCACGCTCAAGGAGCGCTGGGAGCGGCTCCGGGCGATGGTGCGCGGCGCCGGACGCAACGGCGCACGGTAGGGTCACCGTCTATGAATCCGGCACTGTGGGCAGCTCTCGGAGGTGCGGCGGCGCTGCTCCTGGTGCTCCTGGGGGCCGGCGTCACGGCGCTGCTGGTGGTCCGCCGGGCCCGCAGGCGGGAGGCGGCCGCCGACGCGGCCGCCGCGACGGACCTGGCCGCGCTGCGTGCCCGCGTCGAGGAGCTCTCCGCCGAGCTCGCCGAGGCGCGGCTGCCCGCGACCGGCGCACGTGCCGACTACGTCATCACCACCGCCGGCGACGGCGACCGGGACGACGTCCCCCAGGTCCGCGAGCGGGCGGTGCTGTCGGTGACGCTGGGGGAGCCGCTGGTGAAGCTCGCCGCGTTCGGCTACGGCCTCCGGCGGGCGCTGGCGCCGGAGACCCGCAACCGGATCGCGTTCGAGATGCGGCGCGAGGTCCGCCGGGCGCGGAAGGCCCGTCGCCGGGCCGCCCGTCGTACCCGCGTGACCACGCCCGAGGAGGAGGCGGCGTGACCACTGCGACAGGCCGGGGGCGACGCCCGGCAGCACCCGGGGGCCTACGATGAGCCGCGCGATGTGGTTCGTGGCGGGTGCCGCGACCAGCGCCTACGCGATGTTCAAGGTCCGCCGTGCCGCGGAGGCCCTCACCCCCGAGGGCATGCAGGACCGGCTGGCCGGTCTCCGGAAGGGCGCCCACCTGTTCGCCGCCGAGGTGCGCGACGAGATGACCGCGAAGGAGCCCGAGCTGCGCGAGCGGCTGGGCACCTCCACCGAAGGACCGACCCGGATCGGCGCCGGGCAGGCGGCACGACTGGAACTGACGAGAGAGGGCAGCACCTGATGGACACCGCGGAGATCCGCCGACGGTTTATCGCGCACTTCGAGAAGCGTGGTCACCAGGCGGTCCCCTCAGCATCGCTGTTGCTCGACGACCCCAACCTGCTCTTCGTCAACGCCGGCATGGTGCCGTTCAAGCCCTACTTCCTCGGTCAGGAGACGCCGAGGTTCAACCGTGCGGTGAGCGTGCAGAAGTGCGTACGGACCCTCGACATCGAGGAGGTCGGAAAGACCACCCGGCACGGCACGTTCTTCCAGATGAGCGGCAACTTCTCCTTCGGCGACTACTTCAAGGAGGGTGCCATCGAGTACGCCTGGGAGCTGGTCACCGGTTCCCGGGACGACGGGGGGTACGGCTTCCGCCCCGACCGGGTCTGGGTCACCGTCTACGAGGACGACGACGAGTCCTTCGACCTGTGGCGCAAGGTGGCCGGGCTGCCCACGGAGCGGATCCAGCGGCGCGGCAAGAAGGACAACTACTGGCACATGGGGGTCGCGGGACCCGGTGGTCCGTGCAGCGAGATCTACATCGACCGCGGACCGGAGTACGGCCCGGACGGTGGCCCGGTCGTCGACGAGGACCGGTTCCTGGAGATCTGGAACCTGGTGTTCATGCAGTACGAGCTCGACAACGTGCGGAGCAAGGAGGACTTCGACATCCGCGCCGAGCTGCCGAGCAAGAACATCGACACCGGCATGGGCCTCGAGCGGGTGGCCTACCTGCTGCAGGGCAAGCACAACCTCTACGAGATCGACGAGGTCTTCCCCGTCATCGAGACGGCGTCGCAGCTGTCCGGCCGCAGGTACGGCGTCGACCACGAGGACGACGTCCGGTTCCGCGTCGTCGCCGACCACGTGCGCAGCGCGATGATGCTGATCAGCGACGGCGTGACACCGGGCAACGAGGCGCGAGGGTACGTCCTGCGCCGGCTGCTGCGCCGCGCGGTGCGCTCGATGCGCCTGCTCGGCGTGGAGGATCCGGTCCTGCCCGCGCTGCTGCCGGTGAGCCGGGACAAGATGAGGCTCTCCTACCCCGAGCTGGACTCCGACTGGGGCCGGATCTCCACGGTCGCCTACGCCGAGGAGGAGGCGTTCCGCACCACGCTGAGGGCCGGCACGAACATCTTCGACCTGGCCGCGTCCGAGGCGAAGGGCGCCGGCCGGTCGGTGCTGCCCGGGCAACAAGGCGTTCGCGCTCCACGACACCTACGGCTTCCCCATCGACCTGACCCTCGAGATGGCGGCCGAGCAGGGGCTCTCGGTCGACGAGGGCGAGTTCCGGCGGCTGATGAACGAGCAGCGGGAGCGCGCCAAGGCCGACGCCAAGTCGAAGAAGGGCAAGCACGTCGACGCCGGCGCCTACCGCGAGGTCGCCGACGGCCTCGGCTCCGCGGTCCGGTTCACCGGCTACGACGAGGTGGTCTCCGAGGCCACCGTGCGCGGCATCATCGGTGGCTCCGCCACGTCGGTGCAGGCCGCTCGCGAGGGCGAGGAGGTCGAGCTGGTCCTCGACCGGACCCCGTTCTACGCGGAGGGCGGTGGCCAGCTGGCCGACCACGGGATCATCGAGCTCTCGAACGGCGCCCGGATCGAGGTGCTCGACGTCCAGTCGCCGATCACCGGCCTGATCGTCCACCAGGCCCGGGTGCTGCACGGCGAGGTGTCCGTCGGCGAGCACGCGCAGGCACTCGTCGACGTCGAGCGGCGCCGCTCCATCAGCCGGTCGCACACCGCGACGCACATGGTGCACAAGGCATTCCGCGAGGCCCTCGGCGAGACCGCCACCCAGGCGGGCTCGGAGAACTCCCCGGGCCGGTTCCGGTTCGACTTCTCCGCCACCGGTGCGGTGCCGACCTCGGCGATGGAGGAGGTCGAGGCGAAGGTGAACGACCTGGTGCTGGCCGACCTGTCCGTGCACGCGGAGCTCATGAGCCAGGAGGAGGCCCGCAGGTCCGGCGCGATGGCGCTGTTCGGGGAGAAGTACGGCGACGAGGTACGCGTGATCTCCGTCGGCGACTGGGCGCGGGAGCTGTGCGGCGGCACCCACGCCGGGCGCTCCGGCCAGCTCGGCGTGATCAAGCTTCTCGGCGAGTCCTCCATCGGGTCCGGCGTGCGCCGGGTCGAGGCGCTCGTCGGCTCCGACGCCTACCGGTTCCTGGCCCGCGAGCACGTCCTGGTGGCACAGCTCTCCGAGGCGCTCAAGGTGCGCCCCGAGCAGCTGCCCGAACGGGTCAACGACCTCGTCGACCGGCTCCGCTCGGCCGAGAAGGAGATCGAGAAGGTGCGGGTGGCCCAGCTGCTCGCCTCCGCCGGGGAGCTGGCCGCCAACGCCGCCGACGTCTACGGCGTGCGCTTCGTCGGGCACCGGGTCGACGGCGCCAACGCGGGAGACGTCCGCAAGCTGGCCCTCGACATCCGGGGCCGGGTGCCCGCCTCGGTACCGGCGGTGGTCGCGATCATCGGCTCGACGAACGGCAAGCCCGCCGTCGTGGTCGCGGTGAACGACGAGGCCCGTTCGTGGGGGGTCTCCGCGAACGCGCTGGTCAAGGTCGCGGCCGGAGCGCTCGGCGGCAGCGGCGGCGGCAAGGACGACGTGGCGCAGGGCGGCGGGGCCGACGTGGCGAACGCCGACCAGGCGCTGCGCGACGTCGAGCACGCCGTCGGCCGGGCCGTCACCGCGGGCAGGTCCTGAGCCGGTGCGCCGTGGAGTGCGGATCGGCATCGACGTCGGAGACGCCAGGATCGGTGTCGCGCAGAGCGACCCGTCCGGGCTGATCGCCACGCCGGTCGAGACCGTCCGGCGCGGCCCCGGCGACCTGCAGCGGATCGCCGCGATCACGACGGAGGCCGACGCGGTGGAGGTCGTCGTCGGGCTGCCGCGCTCGCTGTCCGGAGGTGAGGGCCCGGCCGCGACCCGGGTCCGGGCGTTCGCCGCCGACATCGCCGACGCGGTCGCACCGGTGCCGGTCCGCCTGTGCGACGAGCGGCTGTCCACGGTGACCGCCGAGGCGGTGCTGCGCGGCCAGGGACGAAAGGGGCAGAAGCGCCGCAAGGTGGTGGACCAGGCAGCGGCGGTGGTCATCCTGCAGAATGCACTCGACACGGAACGCAGTGCGGGGACTGCGCCCGGTGAGACCCTCGACCTAGGACAGACGTGAGCGATCTCGGACTCGATCTCGACCCCGACCACCGCCACCGCAGCCGGCGGCGGCGGCGCAACGGGCTGGGCTGCCTGGCGGTGCTCATCGCCCTGGCGGTGCTCGGCGGCGGTGCCTGGTTCGCCTACGACCGGGCGATGGAGGTCCTCAGCGGCCGGTTCGAGCCCACGCCGGACTACGCCGGACCCGGCTCGGGGTCCGTCCTCGTCGAGGTTCAGGAGGGCGACCACGCCTCCGACATCGGCCAGACCCTCGTCGAGAAGGACGTGGTCAAGAGCGTCGAGGCGTTCACCGACGCCGCCACCGCGAACCCCGACTCGACCGGCATCCAGGTGGGCTTCTACGAGATGAGGCAGCAGATGTCGGCGGAGGACGCCCTGGACATCCTCGTGGACCCGGCCAACATGGTGCAGAGCGCGGTCACCCTTCGGGAGGGGCTGACCGTCGAGCAGATCGTCGAGGTACTGGCCCGCGAGACCGACTTCTCCAAGAAGCAGTACGAACGGGTCCTGCGGCGGCCGAAGGCGATCGGGCTTCCGCCGTACGCCCAGGGCAACCCGGAGGGCTACCTCTTCCCGGCCACCTACCAGGTGCCGCCGAACGCGACGCCGAAGTCGGTCCTGACCATGATGGTCGACCGCTTCGACCAGGCCGCCGAGAGCCTCGACCTCGTCGCCGAGGCCGAGCAGCTCGGCGTCACGCCGCACGACGTGATGACGGTGGCCAGCCTGGTGCAGGCCGAGGCGCGGTTCGACAAGGACTTCCCGAAGGTCAGCCGGGTGATCTACAACCGCCTCGAGGAGCCGATGCCGCTGCAGTTCGACTCCACCGTGCACTACGCGGTGGGCCGCGACGGCGGCGTGGGCACCAGCGAGGAGGACCGGGCCACGGACTCGGAGTACAACACGTACAAGTACCCCGGGCTGCCGCCGACGCCGATCAACGCGCCCGGGGAGCAGGCCATCGAGGCGGCGTTGAACCCGGCCGACGGCCCCTGGCTGTACTTCGTCACCACGAACCCGGACGACGGCACCACGAAGTTCGCCGAGTCCTACGACGAGCACCTGAAGAACAAGCGGGAGTTCGAGGAGTGGTGCAGCTCCTCGCCGAACTGCTGACCCCCACCCCGACCCCGGACGGAGGTTCCGTGACCACGCGTTGCGCCGTGCTCGGCAGCCCGATCGCGCACTCGCTGTCGCCGGTGCTGCACCGGGCCGCGTACGCCGAGCTGGGGCTGCTCGACTGGGAGTACGACGCGCGGGAGGTCCGCGAGGACGAGCTGGCGGGCTTCCTGGACGGGCTCGACGACACCTGGCGCGGGCTGTCGCTCACCATGCCGCTCAAGCGGGCCGTGCTGCCGCTGCTCGACGAGGTCGGCGACGGCGCCCGGCTCGCGGGTGCCGCCAACACGGTCGTGCTCGACCGCGGCCGGCGTCGCGGGCACAACACCGACGTCCCCGGGGCGGTGGCCGCGGTCCGTGAGCGCACCGCCGCCCCGCTGACCAGCGCGGTGGTGTTCGGCGGCGGCGCGACGGCGGCCTCGGTGCTGCTCGCGCTGGCCGACCTGGGCTGCACGGCCGTGCGGGTGGTGGTGCGGGACCCCGGGCGGGTGGGGGAGACCCTCGCCGCCGCCGGTCGCCACCCGGCGCGGCCGATGGTGGAGGTGGTCACCTTCCGCGAGCTCGCCGAGCGGGGGCCGGCCCTGCGGCCCGATGTCGCGGTGTCCACGGTCCCGGCGGCGGCCCAGGACGAGGCCGTCCTCCGGGTGGCCGCCTCGGCCGCGGTGGTCTTCGACGTCGTCTACGACCCGTGGCCCACCCCGCTGGCGCGGCTCGCCGCCGAGTCCGGCCAGACCCTGGTGTCGGGCCTGGACCTGCTCGTGCACCAGGCGGCGCTCCAGGTCGAGCTGATGACCGGCGTACCCGAGGCGCCGCTGGCCGCGATGCGTGCCGCCGGCGAGGCCGCCCTCCCCTGACCGCCGAGTCGGCGTGAACCTGGGCGCCGCACCCCTCGAGTCGGCGCGAACCTGGGCGCCGCACCCCTCGAGTCGGCGTGAACCTGCGCGAGAGCAGGATCACGTGCCTGGAGCGCGCACCACCGGACGAGTTGAAGTATTCTTCAAGTCCTGAAGTGTTCGACCCGTGTCCCGGAGGCGTGCGTTGCCGATCCCGCTGTACCAGGCGAAAGCCGAGTTCTTCCGGACCCTCGGGCATCCGGCCCGGATCCGGGTCCTGGAGCTGCTCAGCGAGGAGCCCAGGCCCGTCCACGAGCTGCGCGCCCAGATCGAGATCGAGGCGAGCAACCTGTCCCAACAGCTGTCGGTGCTGCGCCGGTCGGGGCTGGTGATCCAGCGCCGGCAGGGCAGTGAGGTCATCTACGCCCTCGCCGTGCCCGAGGTCCGCGACCTGCTCGCTGCCGCGCGGCAGATCCTCCGCACCCAGACCGCCGAACGTGAGAACCTCGTCGACGAGCTCTCCCGCGTGCCGGGCGACCTCCGGTGAGCGCCGGGGTCACGGGGGAGCAGCCGACCTCCTTCTCGCGACGCACGGTCGCCCGGCTGGCGGCCCGGTCCCGGCAGCTGCTGCCGACCCGGGACGACCTGTCCGCGATGCGCCGCTCGCCGCGGCGCGACCTGGTCGCCGGGCTCACCGTCGGCATCGTCGCGCTGCCGCTCGCGCTGGCCTTCGGGATCAGCTCGGGCCTGGGTGCCGGCGCCGGAATGGTGACCGCCGTCGTCGCGGGCTTCCTGGCAGCGCTGTTCGGGGGCAGCAACCTTCAGGTCAGCGGTCCCACGGGGGCGATGACCGTCGTACTCGTGCCGATCATCGCCGAGCACGGCGCCGACGGGGTCCTGGTCGTCGGCCTGATGGCAGGCGGCCTGCTGGTGCTGATGGCGGCGGTCGGAGCCGGACGGTACGTCAAGCTCATCCCGCTGCCGGTGATCGAGGGCTTCACGCTGGGTATCGCGGTGATCATCGCCGTGCAGCAGGTGCCCTCCGCGCTCGGCGTCACGGTGGAGGGCGAGAAGGTCCTCGCCGTCGCGGCGCGCGCGGTGGTCGCGTGGGCCGCCGAACCGGTGCTGTGGCCGCTCCTGCTGGCAGGCGGCGTGGTCGTGCTCATGCTGGTGGGCGCACGGATCCGGCCGGGGCTGCCCGCCTCCCTCGTCGCGGTCGCCCTGGCCACGGTCGTCGCCGAGGTGCTCGATCTCGACGTGACCCGGATCGGCGCCCTGCCGTCGGGGCTGCCGATGCCCGGTCTCCCGGAGGTCCCGTGGCTCGACGTACCGGCGCTCGTCGTACCCGCTGTCGCGGTGGCGCTGCTCGCCGCGCTCGAGAGCCTCCTGTCCGCCACGGTCGCCGACGCGATGAGCGTCTCGGAGAGGCACGACCCAGACCGGGAGCTCTTCGGGCAGGGGATCGCGAACCTCGCGAGCCCGCTGTTCGGCGGTATCCCCGCCACGGCAGCGATCGCCCGCACGGCGGTCAACGTGCGCAGCGGCGCCTCCTCCCGGCTGGCCGCGATGCTGCACGCCGGCGTGCTCCTGCTCGCCATGCTCGCCCTGGGGCCCCTGGTGGGCGCCATCCCGCTCGCGGCGCTGGCCGGTGTGCTGGTCGCCACCGCGGCGCGCATGGTGGAGGTCTCCACGGTGCGCGCCCTGCTGCGCTCCAGCCGAGGTGACGGCGCGGTCCTGGTCCTCACCGCGGTCGCCACGGTCGCCCTGGACCTGGTGACCGCGGTGGTCCTCGGGGTCCTGGTCGCCGGGGCGCTCGCGCTCAGGCAGGTCGCCGGGTCCGCCACCCTGCAGTCGGTGCCGCTCGGCCCGGCCCCCGGTGAGCGTTCCCAGGAGGAGCAGGAGGAGCACGCGCTGCTCGACGAGCACATCGTGGCCTACCGGCTGGACGGGCCGCTGTTCTTCCTCGGCGCGCACCAGTCGTTGCTGGAGCTGTCCGAGATCAGCGACATCCGTGTCGTGATCCTGCGCATGTCGCGGGTGGCGACCCTGGACGCGACCGGAGCGGCGGTGCTGCGCGACACCATCGCCCAGCTCGAGGGTCGCGGGATCACCGTCATGCTCAGCGGCGTCCGGGAGCGGCACAGCGCGGTCCTCGACGCGCTCGGCGTCTACGAGAGCCTCGGGCACGAGCAGCACCTGTTCGCCAGCACCCCCGAGGCGATCGCGCACGCCCGGATCCACGCGGCGCGCGTGGCGCACCAGCCGCAGCAGCACGACCCTGGCCACTAGGCTTCCCGACATGGTGGCCGAGACGTGGACCCCGCTGGCGGGGCTGGTGATGGCCGTCCTGGGGGCGGTGCTCGGCTGGTTCGTCCCGGCGCTGATCGGGCGGATCCCCGAGCCCGAGCCGGAGCCGGGTCCGCCGTTCCGGGAGGTCGGCGGAGCATCCGACGACCAGCCCTCCGTGCCGGAGGTGCCCGCAGGCGAGCGCCGGGCCGCCGCCTCCGGCCCGGCGCCGGCGCCCGCGGTCGAGGAGGAGCCGAAGGAGCGCTACGACGCCATCGCCGCGATCCCGGGCCTGGGCCGGCGCAGCGCCCTCGCCTCGGCGGTGGTGGGCGGTCTGGTGGGTGCGGTCGTCGGTTGGGACCCGATCCTGCTGGTGTGGGCCTACCTGGTCCCGGTCGGCGTGGCCCTGGCGGTCGTCGACTGGCGCACCCGGCTGCTGCCCACCAAGGTGATCGCGCCGTCGTACCCGGTGCTCGTCGTCCTCACCCTGCTCGCCGCCGGGCTCACCGGCGACTGGGACTCCCTGGTCCGCGCGGGCTGGGGCTGGCTCGTCGCCGGGGGCACCTTCTTCGTCCTGTGGTTCATCTACCCCCGCGGCATGGGGTACGGCGACGTGCGCCTGTCGGGTCTGCTCGGCATCGCGCTCGGCTACCTGGGCTGGGGCGAGCTGATCACCGGCGTGTACGCCGGGTTCCTGCTCGGGGGCGTCGGCGGCCTGCTCCTGTCGCTGCTGCGGATCGTCGACCGCAGGTCCTACCCGTTCGGTCCGTTCATGCTGGTCGGCGCGGTGCTCGGCGTACTCCTCGGCCCGGGTGTCGCTGCGTGGTACGCCTGACCTGACGCGCCGGGCGGCGTGAAAGACTGTCGGCATGCTGCGCTGGCTCACTGCGGGGGAGTCCCACGGCCCCGCTCTCGTCGCTGTGCTCGAAGGCCTGCCTGCCCACGTGGAGGTGACCTCGGGCGACATCGCGGACGCACTGGCGCGGCGACGGCTCGGCTACGGCCGCGGGGCCCGGATGAAGTTCGAGGCCGACGACCTCGAGATCATCGGCGGCCTGCGCCACGGCCGCACCCTCGGCAGCCCGGTGGCGATCCGGATCGGCAACAGCGAGTGGCCGAAGTGGGAGAAGGTGATGGCCGCGGACCCGGTCGACCGCGCCGAGCTCGACTCGCTGGCCCGCAACGCCGCCCTCACCCGTCCCCGCCCCGGCCACGCCGACCTGGTCGGGATGCAGAAGTACGACTTCGACGAGGCCCGTCCCGTGCTCGAGCGCGCCTCCGCTCGCGAGACCGCGGCCCGCGTGGCGCTCGGTGCGGTGGCCTCGAAGTTCCTCGAGCAGGCCGTCGGCGCCCGGGTTCTCTCACACGTGGTCTCGATCGGTACGGCGCACGCACCGGCCGGTTCGGTGCCCGGCCCCGACGACGTCGCACGGCTGGACGCGGACCCGGTGCGCTGCCTGGCCGCGGACGCGAGCAAGGCGATGGTCGCCGAGATCGACCAGGCGCACAAGGACGGTGACACCCTCGGCGGAGTGGTGGAGGTGGTGGTGCACGGGCTGCCCCCGGGCCTGGGCTCGCACGTGCACTGGGACCGGCGGCTCGACGCACGGCTCGCCGCGGCGCTGATGGGCATCCAGGCGATCAAGGGCGTCGAGGTCGGCGACGGGTTCGGGCTCGCCGGCACGCCCGGGTCACAGGCCCACGACGAGATCGTCGGCACCGACCAGGGCATCCGTCGCACCTCCGGGCGCTCCGGAGGCACGGAGGGGGGCATGTCCACCGGCGAGGTGCTGCGGGTACGTGCCGCCATGAAACCGATTGCGACCGTGCCCCGGGCGTTGCGGACCGTCGACGTGCGCACCGGCGACGAGGCCGTCGCGCACCACCAGCGGTCGGACGTGTGCGCGGTGCCCGCGGCCGGGATCGTGGCGGAGGCGATGGTCGCGCTGGTGCTCGCCGAGGCCGTGCTGGAGAAGTTCGGCGGCGACTCGGTGCAGGAGACCCGTCGCAACCACGAAGGCTACGTAGCGTCGCTGAGGTTCGCATGACGTCACGGCCCAGGGTCGTCCTGGTCGGGCCGATGGGGTCGGGGAAGACGACCGTCGGCGAGCTCCTCGCGTCGTCGTGGGGGGTGCCCCTGCGCGACACCGACCACGACGTCGAGACGCGGGAGGAGATGGCGATCTCGGAGATCTTCGTCGACCGCGGCGAGCAGTACTTCCGCACCCGCGAGCGCGAGGCCGTCGCCGCGGCCCTCGCCGAGCACGACGGCGTGCTCGCCCTGGGCGGTGGCGCGGTCCTCGACCCCGACACCCGGGCCGTCCTGAGCGGGCACACCGTGGTCTTCCTCCACGTCGGTCTCGCCGACGCGGTGAGACGCGTGGGGCTCGGCACCTCACGGCCCCTGCTGCTCGGGAACGTGCGAGGCCGGATCAAGGCCCTGCTCGACGAGCGGCTGCCGATCTACCGGGAGGTCGCCACGGTCACCGTGGAGACCGACGGACGCACCCCCGAAGAGGTGGCAGCCGAGATCCGCACCCAGGTGGAGCGCCTCGAGCGGGTCGCCGGTGGAGGACGAAGGATGAGCGACCTGTCCACCCTGCACGTGGCGAGCGCGTCGCCGTACGACGTCGTGATCGGCACCGGGCTTCTCGGCGAGCTGCCGGGGATGCTCGGCGAGGGCGTACAGCGCGTCGCCGTGGTCCACCCGCGTGCGCTCGCCGCCACCGGGGAGGTGATCCGGGAGGACCTGGCGGGGCAGGGGTACGACGCGCACCTGATCGAGATCCCCGACGGCGAGGAGGCCAAGCTCGCCCCGGTCGCGTCGTTCTGCTGGCAGGTGCTCGGGCAGACCGGGTTCACCCGCTCCGACGCGGTCGTCACCGTCGGCGGAGGGTCCACGACCGACATGGGAGGCTTCGTCGCGGCCACCTGGCTGCGCGGGGTCAAGGTGGTGCACATGCCGACGACCCTGCTCGGCATGGTCGACGCCGCCGTGGGCGGCAAGACCGGCATGAACACCAGCGAGGGCAAGAACCTCGTGGGTGCCTTCCACGAGCCGGCCGGCGTGCTCTGCGACCTGGCGACGCTCGAGACGCTGCCACGCAACGAGCTGGTCAGCGGGCTCGCGGAGGTCCTCAAGTGCGGCTTCATCGCCGACCCGGCGATCCTCGACCTGGTCGAGGCCGACCCCGAGGGGGCGACCACCGCCGGCACCGACAGCCTGCGCGAGCTCATCGAGCGCGCCATCTCGGTCAAGATCGACGTGGTGACCTCCGACCTCAAGGAGACCGGCGGCAGCGCCGGGCACCCCGGCCGCGAGGTGCTCAACTACGGGCACACCCTGGGACACGCGATCGAGCGGGTGGAGCGCTACAAGTTCCGGCACGGGGCCGCGGTCGCCATCGGGATGACGTTCGTGGCCGAGCTCGCGCGTCTCGCCGGGAAGCTCGACGACCGCACCGCGGAGCGGCACCGCAGCGTGCTGGAGCTGGTCGGCCTTCCGACCTCCTACCGCGGCGGCGTCTGGAGCCAGCTGCACGAGGCGATGAAGGTCGACAAGAAGTCGCGCGGTGACCAGCTGCGGTTCGTGGTGCTGGAGGGGCTCGCGCGCCCGGCCGTCCTGACCGCACCCGACCCGGCGCTGCTCACCGCCGCCTACGCCGAGATCGCCCGGGAGTCCCGGTGAGGGTGCTGGTCCTCAACGGCCCCAACCTGGGCCGGCTCGGACGGCGACAGCCCGAGATCTACGGCACCACCACGTACGCCGAGCTGGTCGGTCTGTGCGAACGCTGGGGCCGTGACCTCGGCCTCGACGTGGAGGTGCGCCAGACCAACCACGAGGGTGAGCTGCTCGACTGGCTCAACGCCGCCGCCGACGCCGCGACCCCGGTCGTCCTGAACGCGGCCGCGTGGACCCACTACTCGTACGCCCTCTACGACGCCTGCGCCCAGCTCGAGGCGCCGCTGGTCGAGGTGCACCTGTCCGACCCGGCGCACCGGCCCGAGGAGTTCCGCCACCACTCGGTCGTGTCACCGCACGCGGCGGCCGTGTTCGCCGGCCACGGCGGCGACTCCTACCGGCTGGCGCTCGAGCACCTCAGCGGCGCCTCCTGATTCGGCCCGTGGGAGACCCCCCGTTAGACTTGGCCGCCGCTGCCGAGAGGCGGCCCCCTGCCCGCATCTCTGAACCGAAGGCAACGACTGCGCGATGGCGACCACCAACGACCTCAAGAACGGCATGGTTCTCAACCTCGACGGGCAGCTGTGGTCCGTCGTCTGGTTCCAGCACCACAAGCCCGGCAAGGGCGGCGCCGTCGTGCGCACCAAGCTGAAGAACGTCGAGTCGGGCAAGGTCGTCGACAAGACGTTCAACGCCGACGTGAAGGTCGACGTGGCCAACGTCGACAAGCGGACGATGCAGTACCTCTACAACGACGGCGCCAACTACGTGTTCATGGACACCTCGACCTACGACCAGATCGAGGTCACCCCCGAGATCGTCGGCGACGCCAAGAGCTTCCTCCTCGAGAACCAGGAGGCGATCGTCGCGACGAACGAGGGCCGCGTCCTCTACATCGAGCTGCCCGCGTCGGTGGAGCTGGTGGTGGAGTACACCGAGCCGGGGCTGCAGGGCGACCGGTCCACCGGGGGCACCAAGCCGGCCCGTCTCGAGACCGGCCACGAGATCGCGGTGCCGTTGTTCATCACCACGGGCGAGAAGATCAAGGTCGACACCCGCGACTCCAGCTACCTGGGTCGCGTCAGCTCCTGATGGCGGCCCGGTCCAAGGCACGCAAGCGGGCGCTCGACGTCCTCTTCGAGAGCGAGGCGCGCGGGGTCCCCGCGGAGGAGGTGCTCCAGGAGCGTCTTGCCGCGGGTGACCCGCCGGTCAACGAGTACACCGTCGCGCTTGTGCGGGGCGTTACGGAGCATGCGGTGAGGGTCGACGAGCTGCTGGCGTCGTACGCCCAGGGCTGGACGCTGACGCGGATGCCGGCGGTGGACCGCAACGTCCTGCGGCTCGGCATCTACGAGGTGCTCTACGTCGAGGACGTCCCCGACGCGGTCGCGGTCAGCGAGGCGCTGAGCCTGGTGCGCGACCTCTCCACCGACGAGTCGCCGGCGTTCGTCAACGGAGTGCTCGGCAACATCCTGCGCGACAAGGCGGCGCTCTCGGCCTGACCCAGTCCCCGCGCCACAGTCAGGCGAGCAGCAGCCGCGTCCACAGGTCACGCAGGTGCTCGGCGTAGGCGCCGGCCGACCATCCGCGCGCGCGGAGCAGCGAGTAGTACTCCACCGAGTTCGTGGCCCACACGATGTCCGCGACCGTGTCGTCGTCCAGGTCCGCACGCAACCTGCCCGTCGCGCGGAGGTCCTCGGCGAGGAGGCGCATGTTGGTGGCGCGGCGCGCGTCGATGTGCCGGCGCAGCCGGTCGCAGTCGGCGTCGGAGACCGCGCCCTCGTGCAGTGCCGTCAGCAGCGGTGCGGTGACGGGCATGGCCTGCCCGAGGCCCTCGGCGTAGGCCTCGACCTTCGCCTCTGCCGTGCGCGCGGCCCGGATCGCCTGCACGTAGGCGCGCTCCTCGGCCGGGACCGGACCCTTGCCGCCGGCGAGGCTCACGTCGATGACGGCGAGGAGCAGTTGGGGTTTGCGCCCGACGCTGGTGTAGACGGTGTCGACCGAGACCTCCGCCCGGGCCGCGATGTCGCCGACCGACGTGGCCGCGTAGCCCCGGGCGCGGAAGAGGGCATCCGCGGCGGCAAGCACCGCCTGGCGGGTCCGCTCCGCCCGCTCCTTGCGGACCCGGGAGGTGTAGGCGCGGGTCTTGACGTCGTCGGTCACGCTCCGTAGCGTAGCAATATTCATCCGAAACGGATTCGGACGAAATTCCCTGGGAGGTCGCGATGACCACGGACCGGATCCCCGAGACAGGCGTCGTCCACCACCCGGCCGGCACCGCGCCGAGCACCTGGGCGATGGGTTCGTTGTTCGAGCAGCTCCTCACGGCCGACCGCAGCGGCGGGAGCCTCGGCGTCGCCCTGGTCACGCAGCCGCCGGGTGTGGCCACCCCGCTGCACCGCCACACGCGCGAGGCCGAGGTGTTCTACCTGTTGGAGGGCGGCATGACCTACCGGGCAGGGGAGGAGTACTTCCAGCTGGCCGAGGGCTCCTTCATCTACCTTCCCCAGGGCCTCCCGCACGCCTTCCGGGTCATCGGCGACCGACCGGCACGGATGCTCGCCGTCGTCGCCCCCGGCCACCTGCTCGGGCTGTACGACGAGGTCGGCATCCCCGCCGCCGCGCGTCGCGTCCCGGGAGAGGACGGCCAGCCGGCAGAGGTGGAGATCCCTCGATGGAGCGAGGCGGCGCCCCGCTACGGCCTCGAGGTGCTCGGGCCCCCGATCCCGGCCTGACCCGCGGCGCGCCGTGGGTCGGCGTGCCCGGCATCCGGCAGGTCGGACGGCGGCGGCCCACCCCGGTGCTAGGCTTCAGGCGTTCGACATCCTTTAACGAGCCGTCCCGTGAGGCGGAGAAGGAGGTCTGGCTCGCTGATGCCTGCCGAGACGAAGGCACCTCCCGGCGAGGACGGGCGCACCGTCCTCGACGCGCGTGACATCTCCCGCGCTCTGACCCGCATCGCCCACGAGATCCTCGAGCGCAACAAGGGCAGCGAGGGTCTGGTGCTCCTCGGGATCCCGACCCGTGGCGTCCCACTCGCCCGCCGGGTCGCCGACAAGATCTCGGCTGTCGAGGGCGTCGAGATCCCCGTCGGCTCGCTCGACGTGACGATGTACCGCGACGACCTGCGGATGCGCCCGGCCCGGGCGCTGCTGCCCACCGAGATCCCGACCGGCGGCATCGACGGCAAGACCGTGGTGCTCGTCGACGACGTCCTCTTCTCCGGGCGCACGATCCGCGCCGCGCTCGACGCGATGAACGACATCGGCCGGCCTCGCACCGTCCGGCTCGCGGTCCTCGTCGACCGCGGCCACCGCGAGCTGCCGATCCGCGCCGACTTCGTGGGGAAGAACCTCCCGACGTCCCTGGTGGAGACCGTCGCGGTCCGCGTCGAGGAGCTCGACGACGTGGACGCGGTCACGATCGCGGACACCTCGGGCGCCGGGGGGGCCGGCGCGTGAACCGGCACCTGCTGAGCGCCGGCGACCTGAGCCGCGACGACGCCGAGCTGATCCTGGCCACCGCCGAGGAGCTGCGTTCGCTGGCCGACCGGCCGATCAAGAAGCTGCCGGCGCTGCGCGGCCGCACCGTGGTGAACCTCTTCTTCGAGGACTCCACCCGCACCCGGATCTCCTTCGAGGCGGCCGCGAAGCGGCTGAGCGCCGACGTGATCAACTTCGCCGCCAAGGGCTCGAGCCTGAGCAAGGGGGAGAGCCTGAAGGACACCGCGCTCACCCTGGAGGCGATGGGGGCGGACGCGGTCGTGGTCCGGCACTGGGCCTCCGGCGCGCCGCACATGCTGGCCCACTCCGGGTGGGTGCGCTCCAGCGTGGTCAACGCCGGGGACGGCACGCACGAGCATCCGACCCAGGCGCTGCTCGACGCGTTCACGATGTGGCGCCATCTCGCCTCGGGCTCCTCGGGGCTCGAGGGCCGCCGGGTCGCGATCGTCGGCGACATCCTGCACAGCAGGGTCGCCCGGTCCAACGCGCTGCTGCTGCGCACGCTCGGCGCCGAGGTGACCCTGGTCGCGCCGCCGACCCTGTTCCCGGTGGGAGTCCAGAGCTGGGACGTGGACACGTCGTACGAGCTCGACTCGGTGCTGGCCAAGTCGGACGCGGTGATGATGCTGCGGGTGCAGCGGGAGCGGATGAACGCCGCCTTCTTCCCGACCCAGCGTGAGTACAGCCGCCGCTACGGCCTCGACGCCCGGCGGATGGGCATGCTGCAGGACCACACGATCGTGATGCACCCCGGCCCGATGATCCGCGGTATGGAGATCACCGCCGACGTCGCCGACTCCGACCGGTCGGTGATCGTCGAGCAGGTCACCAACGGCGTGGCGGTCCGGATGGCGGTGCTCTACCTGCTCCTCAGCGGCAACGAGTCCGAGGCGGGCCGTACGACGGGCAGCGGGACACCGCCGGGCCCCCGCGAGACCGACATCGACAGGGACGGAGCGCCGCAGTGACCCGCTACCTGATCCGCAACGCCCGTGTCCTGGGCGGCGAGCCCACCGACCTGCTCCTCGCCGACGGCGTGGTCGCCGCGGTCGGGGCCGGCCTCGACGCCGCCGAGGCGGAGGTCGTCGACGCCGACGGCCTGGTGGCCCTGCCCGGCCTGGTGGACCTGCACACCCACCTGCGGGAGCCGGGCCGTGAGGACGCCGAGACCGTGGAGACCGGCACCCGGGCCGCCGCGCTGGGCGGGTTCACCGCCGTGCACCCGATGGCGAACACCGAGCCGGTCGCCGACACCGCCGGCGTCGTCGAGCAGGTGTGGCGGCTGGGTCGTGAGGCCGGATACTGCGACGTCTTCCCCGTCGGCGCGGTCACCGTCGGTCTGCAGGGCGAGCGGCTCGCCGAGCTCGGCGCGATGGCCGACTCGGCCGCCCGGGTCCGGGTGTTCTCCGACGACGGCAGGTGCGTGTCGGACGCGGTGCTGATGCGCCGGGCGCTGGAGTACGTCAAGGCGTTCGACGGCGTCGTCGCACAGCATGCCCAGGAGCCGCGGCTCACCGAGGACGCCCAGATGAACGAGGGCGAGCTCTCGGGCCGGCTCGGGCTGCGCGGCTGGCCGGCGGTCGCCGAGGAGGCGATCATCGCCCGCGACTGCCTGCTGGCCGCGCACGTCGGGTCCCGGCTGCACGTCTGCCACGTCTCCACCGCAGGCTCGGTCGAGATCGTGCGCTGGGCCAAGAGCAAGGGGTGGGACGTGACCGCCGAGGCGTGTCCGCACCACCTGCTGCTCACCGACGAGCTCGCCGCCACCTACGACCCGATCTACAAGGTGAACCCGCCGTTGCGCTCGGCCACCGACGTGGAGGCACTCCGGGAAGGACTGGCCGACGGGACCATCGACATCGTCGCCACCGACCACGCCCCGCACCCCCACGAGGACAAGGACTGCGAGTGGCAGGCCGCGGCGTTCGGGATGCTCGGGCTGGAGACCGCCCTGTCGGTCGTGCAGCAGACCATGGTGGACCCCGGCCTCCTCGACTGGGCCGGTGTCGCCGAGCGGCTGTCCTACGCCCCGGCCCGGATCGGCCGCCTGGACGGCCACGGCCGGCCGTTGGCGGAGGGCGAGCCCGCGAACCTGGTCCTCTACGACCCCGCCCACGTGCGGGTGGTCGACTCCGCGGACCTCGCCTCGCTGTCCCGGAACACGCCCTACGCGGGGATGGAGCTGCCCGGCCGGGTGGTGGCCACCTTCCTGCGCGGGCGCCCCACCGTGCTCGACGGGAAGCTCCTGTGATGGGCGGCCCCGACTGGCTCGCCCCCGTCGTGGTGCTGTTCGGCCTGCTCGCCCTGGCCTACCTCGGCATGTGGCGCGGCTGGCGCAGCCGGGCCGGCCGGCACGACCTGCCGCCGCTCCCGGAGGCCCCGGCCGTGGCCGACCTCCCGGAGGCGAGGCTGCAGGCCGGCGCCCGCTACTTCGGTACGACGGTGAGCGGCAACTGGCTCGAGCGGGTCACCGCACGGGGACTGGGCGCGCGCAGCACCGCCCGGCTGGTGCTCTCGGCCGACGGGCTGGACGTCGTCCGGATGGCCGGCAGCTTCCGGATCCCGGTGGGCGCGCTGCGCGGAGCCCGACACGACCAGGGCATCGCCGGCAAGGTGGTTCCCCCGCACGGGCTGCTCGTGGTGACCTGGCAGCACGGTGAGCACACCCTGGACACCGGGTTCCGGCTCGAGCCACCGCCGCCGGCCGGTGGCGGCGCCGCCCCGAACGTCACCGAGGTCCACAACCAGTGGGTCCGCTCCATCAGCAAGCTCGTCCGGGACCACAAGGAGCACAGCGCATGACCAGCACCACCAGGCACGCCCCCGCGCGGCCGGCCCTCCTGGTTCTGGAGGACGGGCGCACGTTCCACGGCGAGTCGTTCGGCGCCGAGGGCGAGACGTTCGGGGAGGCGGTGTTCTCCACCGGGATGACCGGCTACCAGGAGACGCTGACCGACCCGTCGTACCACCGGCAGGTCGTGGTGATGACCGCACCGCACGTCGGCAACACCGGCATGAACGACGAGGACGCCGAGTCCCGGCGGATCTGGGTCAGCGGCTACGTCGTGCGCGACCCCGCGCGGACCCCGTCGAGCTGGCGCAGCAGCAGGTCGCTCGACGAGGCGCTCTGCGAGCAGGGCGTGGTCGGCATCTCCGGGGTCGACACCCGGGCCCTGACCCGGCACCTGCGTGAGCGCGGGGCGATGCGCGTCGGGATCTCCACCACCGAGGCCGACCCAGAGGCGCTCCGGCGGCGGGTGCTCGAGGCGCCGGACATGAAGGGTGCGGACCTCACCGCGGACGTCACCACGTCGCGGACCTACGTGGTGCCGGCCGAGGGCGAGCGGCGGTTCACCGTGGTCGCGCTCGACCTCGGCCTGAAGGACATGACGCCGCGGATGATGGCCGAGCGGGGCGTCGAGGTGCACGTCATGCCGGCGAAGTCCTCGCTGGCGGACGTCCTGGCCGTCGAGCCCGACGGGGTCTTCTTCTCCAACGGCCCCGGCGACCCCGCCGCGACCACCCATGAGGTCGAGGTGCTCCAGGGGGTCCTGGAGCGGGGCATCCCCTACTTCGGGATCTGCTTCGGCAACCAGCTGTTCGGGCGTGCGCTCGGGTTCGGCACCTACAAGCTGAAGTACGGCCACCGCGGGATCAACCAGCCGGTGATGGACCGCACCACGGGCAAGGTCGAGGTGACCGCGCACAACCACGGGTTCGCCGTCGACGCGCCGCTCGGGCAGAGCACGGCGACGCCCTACGGCGCGGCGAGCGTCAGCCACGTATGCCTCAACGACGACGTGGTGGAGGGCCTGGAGCTGCGCGACGAGCAGGGCCGGCTCACGGCCTTCTCGGTGCAGTACCACCCGGAGGCGGCCGCCGGCCCGCACGACGCGGCCTACCTGTTCGACCGGTTCTGCGACCTCCTGGGAGGCAAGGCCTGATGCCCAAGCGCGACGACATCCGCAGCGTGCTCGTGATCGGCTCCGGGCCGATCGTCATCGGGCAGGCGGCCGAGTTCGACTACTCCGGCACCCAGGCCTGCCGGGTCCTCCGCGAGGAGGGCCTGCGCGTGATCCTGGTGAACTCCAACCCGGCCACGATCATGACCGACCCGGAGTTCGCCGACGCGACGTACGTCGAGCCGATCACGCCCGAGTTCGTCGAGAAGGTGATCGACAAGGAGCGGCCCGACGCGCTGCTGGCCACCCTGGGCGGGCAGACCGCGCTCAACGCCGCGATGGCGCTCGACGCGGCCGGCGTGCTCGACAAGTACGGCGTCGAGCTGATCGGTGCCTCCATCGACGCGATCGAGCGCGGCGAGAACCGGCAGTCGTTCAAGCGCATCGTCGAGGAGCTCGGGGGAGAGGTCGCCCGGTCGGTGATCTGCCACTCGATGCAGGAGTGCCTCGCCGCCGCCGACGACCTGGGCTACCCGATGGTGGTCCGGCCGAGCTTCACGATGGGCGGCACGGGCTCCGGGATGGCCTACGACGAGACCGACCTGCGCCGCATCGCCGGGGCCGGGCTGGACGCGAGCCCGACCACGGAGGTGCTCCTCGAGGAGTCGATCCTCGGCTGGAAGGAGTACGAGCTCGAGGTCATGCGCGACCGCGCCGACAACGTCGTGATCGTCTGCTCGATCGAGAACCTGGACCCGATGGGCGTGCACACCGGTGACTCGATCACGGTGGCGCCGGCCATGACGCTGACCGACCGCGAGTACCAGCGGATGCGGGACCTGGCCATCGGCATCATCCGCTCGGTCGGCGTCGACACCGGCGGCTGCAACATCCAGTTCGCGCTCGACCCCGCCGACGGGCGGATGATCGTGATCGAGATGAACCCGCGGGTCTCCCGGTCCAGTGCGCTGGCGTCGAAGGCCACCGGCTTCCCGATCGCCAAGATCGCCGCCAAGGTCGCCATCGGCTACACCCTCGACGAGATCCCCAACGACATCACGCAGGAGACCCCGGCCAGCTTCGAGCCGGCGCTGGACTACGTGGTGGTGAAGGTGCCCCGGTTCGCCTTCGAGAAGTTCCCCACCGCCGACCCGACCCTCACCACGCACATGAAGTCGGTGGGCGAGGCGATGGCGATCGGGCGCAACTTCACCGAGGCGCTGCAGAAGGCGCTGCGCAGCCTGGAGCACAAGGCGGCGGTCTTCGACTGGAGCTCCGAGCCGCGGCCGCTGCCGGAGCTGCTGGAGGCCGTCCAGGTGCCGCACGACGGGCGGCTGCGCGAGGTCATGGACGCCGTCCGCGCCGGCGCGAGCGCCGAGCAGCTGCACGAGGCGACGAAGATCGACCCCTGGTTCCTCGACCAGCTGTTCCTGCTCCAGGAGGTGGCCGAGCAGGTCGCCGCGGCCGACGCCCTCAGCGCACCGGCGATCCGGCTCGCGAAACGGCACGGGTTCTCCGACGCCCAGATCGCCGGCATCCGTGGCCTGCGCGAGGACGTGGTGCGCGGCGTCCGCGCGGCACTCGGTCTGCGCCCGGTGTACAAGACGGTCGACACCTGCGCCGCGGAGTTCGCCTCCCGCACGCCCTACCACTACTCGGCCTACGACGAGGAGACCGAGGTCGAGCCGCGCGAGAGGCCGGCGGTGGTGATCCTCGGCTCCGGGCCGAACCGGATCGGCCAGGGGATCGAGTTCGACTACTCGTGCGTGCACGCCTCCATGGCCCTCCGGGAGGCGGGCTACGAGACGGTCATGGTCAACTGCAACCCGGAGACGGTCTCCACCGACTACGACACGAGCGACCGGCTCTACTTCGAGCCGCTCACGCTCGAGGACGTCCTCGAGGTCGTCCACGCCGAGGAGCAGGCGGGGCCGGTCGCGGGCGTGATCTGCCAGCTCGGCGGGCAGACCCCGCTCGGCCTGGCCCAGGGCCTCGAGGACGCCGGCGTCCCGATCGTCGGGACCACGCCCGAGGCGATCCACCTCGCCGAGGAGCGCGGCGCGTTCGGCCGGGTCCTCGCCGAGGCGGGCCTGCCGGCCCCCAAGCACGGCACCGCGACGTCGTACGACGAGGCGCGGGCGATCGCCGCGGAGATCACCTACCCGGTGCTGGTGCGCCCGTCGTACGTCCTCGGCGGCCGCGGCATGGAGATCGTGTACGACGACCAGGCGCTGCGTGGCTACATCACCCGGGCCACCGAGATCTCCCCGGAGCACCCGGTCCTCGTCGACAGGTTCCTCGACGACGCCGTGGAGATCGACGTGGACGCGCTCTACGACGGTGACGAGCTGTTCCTCGGCGGCGTGATGGAGCACATCGAGGAGGCCGGCATCCACTCCGGCGACTCCAGCTGCGCGCTGCCGCCGATCACGCTCGGCCGGGAGACCGTCGACCGGATCCGCCGCTCGACCGAGGCGATCGCCAGGGGCGTGGGGGTGCGCGGCCTGCTCAACGTGCAGTACGCCATGGCCTCCGACGTGCTCTATGTCCTCGAGGCGAACCCGCGGGCGTCCCGGACGGTGCCGTTCGTGTCGAAGGCGACCGCGACGCCGTTGGCCAAGGCGGCCGCGCGGCTGATGCTCGGCGAGTCCATCGCGTCGCTGCGCGCGCAGGGTGTGCTGCCCGCGACCGGCGACGGCGGCGACCTGCCCGCCGACGCACCGATCGCGGTGAAGGAGGCGGTGATGCCGTTCAACCGGTTCCGTACGCCGGACGGCCGCTAGGTCGACACCGTGCTGGGGCCGGAGATGCGCTCGACCGGCGAGGTGATGGGCTTCGACGCGGTGTTCGGCACCAGCTTCGCCAAGTCGCAGACCGCGGCGTACGGCCCGTTGCCGTCCGAGGGACGCATCTTCGTCTCGGTGGCCAACGTGGACAAGCGGCACATGGTCTTCCCGGTGAAGCGGCTCTCCGACCTCGGCTACGAGATCCTCGCCACGGCGGGCACCGCCGAGGTGCTGCGCCGCAACGGGGTGCCCGCCGAGGTGGTCCGCAAGCACAGCCAGGGGCCGGGTGACGAGGGCGAGCCCACCATCGTGGGGCGGATCCTCGACGGCGACGTGGGCCTGGTCGTGAACACCCCCCACGGCACCACCAAGGGCGGGTCCCCCCGCCTGGACGGCTACGAGATCCGCACCGCGGCGGTGCGCGCGAACATCCCGTGCATCACCACGATCCAGGGACTCGCCGCGGCCGTGCAGGGCATCGAGGCGCTCCGGGCCGGCGACATCGGGGTCCGGTCCCTGCAGGACTGGGCACCAGTGGTGCGGCCGGCCACCGGCGGGCCCGAGGTCCGGTGAGCCGATGACGCCCTACCGCTGGCTGTTCGACCACGCCCTGGTCCGCGTCGACGCCGAGTCCGCCCACCGCGCGGGCTTCGCCGCCGTGCGCGCCGCGGCCCCCGCGATCCGGCTGCGCCACCTCGCCGGGTCCGCGGGGACCGGCCCGGGGGGCGTCCGGGTGATGGGCCTCGACCTGCCGGGCCGGCTCGGGCTGGCGGCGGGGTTCGACAAGAACGCCGAGGGCATCGACGCGCTCGGCGACGCTGGGCTTCTCCTTCGTGGAGGTCGGGACGGTGACCGGCGAGGCGCAGCCGGGCAACCCCCGGCCGCGGCTGTTCCGGCTGCCCGCCGACCGCGCCGTGGTGAACCGGATGGGGTTCAACAACGACGGTGCGGAGGTGGTCGCCGCCCGGCTGGAGGCACGGCGTCGGCGCGGCGTCCCCCGCCCCGTCGTCGTCGGGGTGAACATCGGCAAGACGAAGGTGGTCCCCGAGGAGGAGGCGGTCGCCGACTACGAGAAGAGCACGGGCCTGCTTGCGCCGTACGCCGACTACCTCGTGGTCAACGTCGAGCTCGCCGAACACCCCGGGTCTGCGCGACCTGCAGGCGGTGGAGAAGCTCGAGCCCCTGCTCCGGGCGGTACGACGCCGTGCGGACGCGGTGACGAAGGCCCGGGTGCCGCTGCTGGTCAAGATCGCCCCCGACCTCAGCGACGAGGACGTGCTCGCCGTCGCCGACCTGGCCGGCACCGTCGGCCTGGACGGAGTGATCGCCACCAACACCACCGTCTCCCGGGAGGGGCTGCGCTCCACCCCGGCCGAGGTCGAGCGCGTCGGTGCCGGCGGCCTGTCCGGCGAGCCGCTGCGCGAGCGCTCGGTGGAGGTGCTGCGCCTGCTGCGCGGCCGGCTCGACCCGGGCACCGCGGTCGTCTCCGTGGGCGGGATCAGCACCGTCGCCGACGCACGGCAGCGCCTCGAGGCCGGGGCCGACCTGCTGCAGGCCTACACCGCCTTCGTCTACGAGGGGCCGCTGTGGCCGCGGCGGCTGCAGCGTGGGCTCGTCTCCGGGTCGGTCGCGTCCCCCGGGGCCGCCGGATGACGCAGGCGGCGCGGGGACCGGTGCAGGTGCGGGGGGAGGTGCTCGGCAACAAGCGGTCCGGGAGCTACCAGCAGCTGACGTTGGTGGTCCCGGGGGTCGCGGAGCGGTTCCGCCCCGGCACGCTCGTCGCCGTCGCCGTGGGCGGTGCCCTGTCGGACCGGCTGCTGCGCCGCGGCTTCCCCATCGTGCGGGCCCGGGCCACCGGCGCCTACAAGAGCACGGTCGAGGTGGTCCTCGACCCCGCCGAGCCGGGACAGGCGTGGCTGGCCGGTCTCGCCGCCGGCGCGCCGGTCGACGTGCTCGGCCCGCTCGGGCGGCCCTACGCGCTGCCCAAGGAACCCGTGACGTGCCTGCTGGCGGGTCACGGACACCACGCCGCACCCCTGTTCAGCCTGGCCGACCGGCTGCGGGACCGCGGCTGCGCGGTGCACATGGTCCTCGGCGGCGGGACCGACCGGGAGCTGTTCGGGGCGCTGGACGCCAAGCGCTCGGCCAAGACCGTCGTGGTCACCACCGAGGACGGCTCGGTGGGTATCCACGGTGGCGTGGCACGGGTGCTGCCCGACCTGCTGCGGCGCACCGGGGGCGAGGTGGTCTACGCGGCCGGGCCCGCCCCGATGCTGCACGCGGTCGCCGAGGCGGCCGAGGCCCACGGGGCGTGGAGCCAGGCACTGGTGGACACGCCGCTGGTGTGCGGCACCGGCGCCTGCCAGGCCTGTGTGCTCCCGGCCGTCGGCGAGGACGGGGTCTCCCGGATGGTCCGCGCCTGCACCGAGGGCCCGGTCTTCCGCGGAGACCGGGTCCGCTGGGCCGACCTGGGAGCCGTTCCCGCCGACGCCTGGGGCGCGGAGGCGGGGGAGTGACCGGCGTCGACGTGACCACCGGCCTGGGCGAGCTCACGCTGGCCAACCCCGTCATGGTGGCCGCCGGCTGCGGTGGCTCGGGCCGCGAGCTGGCCGCCTTCACCGACCTCGCCGCGCTCGGCGGCTTCGTCACCCGCTCGGTCACCCTCGACCCCCGCGCGGGCGGGCGTCCACCGCGGGTGCTGGAGACCCCCTCCGGGCTCCTCGTGGACACCGACCTGCAGGGCGCGGGTCTCCAGGGCTTCCTCGCCACCGAGCTGCCCTGGCTGGCCCAGCGCCGGGTGCGCACCGTCGTCTCGATCGCCGGGTCAACCCTGGGCGAGTGGGCCGAGCTGGCGCGCCGGGTGGGCCTGAGCCCCGGCGTCAGCGCGGTGGAGGTCAACCTCTCCTGGCCGAGCGGGTCCGTCGCCGCGCGCGACTCCTACCAGGCCGGCAAGATCGTGGCCGCGGTCCGTCGCGACATGGCCCGTGGCGTGCTCGTGCTCGCCAAGGTCGCGGCCGACCCCCACACCGTGCGCGACGTGGCCCGTGCCGTCGTCAAGGCCGGCGCGGACGCGGTCGTGGTCGGGCACGGCCTGCCCGGCATGGCCCTGGACCCCGACACGTTGGCCCCCAGCCTGGGCGAGCGGGGTGCCGCGCTGGTCGGCCCGGCGGTGCTGCCGGTCACCCTGCGGTGCGTGTGGGAGGTGCATGCCGCGCTCCCCGACGTGCCCCTGGTCGCCGGTGGCGGGGTCCGGACCGGTGCCGACGCCCTGGCACTGCTCGCGGCAGGTGCCCGTGCCGTGCAGGTGGGCAGCACCACGCTGCACGACCCCGGTGCCCCCGCCCGCATCGTCGACGAGCTGGCTGCGGAGCTGCTGCGTCGCGGTGCGCCCGACCTCGGCTCCGTCGTCGGCGCGGCGCACCGGCCCAGCGGCGCGCCGAGCGCAGACGGTCCGAGCCGGCTCCCGTCCCGTCCCCGACCCGGAGAGGCACCATGACCTTCGGCAGCAGGTTGCGTACCGCCATGGACAGCCGCGGCCCCCTGTGCGCGGGCATCGACCCGCACCCGGCCCTGCTCGGGTCGTGGGGACTGGCCGACGACGCCGCCGGCCTCGAGCGCTTCTCGATGACCGTGGTGGAGGCGCTCGCGGGCTCGGTGGCGGCGCTGAAGCCGCAGTCCGCCTTCTTCGAGCGGCACGGCTCACGGGGGATCGGGGTGCTCGAGCAGGTGGTCCGCGCCGCCCGTGACCTCGGGACCCTGGTCGTGCTCGACGTGAAGCGCGGCGACATCGGCTCCACCGCGCAGGCCTACGCCGACGCCTACCTCGACCCCGCGTCCCCGCTCGCGGTGGATGCGATCACCGCCTCGCCGTTCCTCGGGTTCGGGTCCCTCGCGCCGATGCTGGAGACGGCGCTGGCCCACGACGCCGGTGTGTTCGTGCTCGCGCTCACGTCGAACCCGGAGGGACCCGAGGTCCAGCACGCCCGCACCGCCGACGGCCGCACGGTCGCCGGCACCGTCCTGGAGGCGATCGCCGGACGCAACGCCGGGGCGTCCCCGCTGGGCTCGGTCGGCGCGGTGGTCGGTGCGACGATCGGGCAGACCACCGAGGACCTCGACGTCAACGGGCCGCTGCTCGTCCCGGGCCTCGGCGCGCAGGGCGGCACGGTCGACGACGTCCGCCGGATCTTCGGCGGCGCCGCCCGCAACGTGCTGGCCAGCAGCTCCCGGGAGATCCTCCGCGCCGGCCCGGACCCGGCCGCGCTGCGGACCGCGGCGGTGCGCACGGCCGACCAGCTCGTGGGACTGGCGCGTCCGTGAGGCCGGTACGACGTCGGCTCGCGGTCGCCCTGGGCACGGGGCTCGTCCTGGTCCTCGCCGGCTGTGCCGACGAGCAGGAGCGCTACTGCGGCACGCTGGCGGAGCAGCGGCAGACCCTGACCGACCTCGCCGGGCGTTCCGACGACGACGTCCTCGACGACACCGTCGACGTCTTCGGCGACCTGCACGACCAGGCCCCCGGCGACATCCGCGACGAGTGGGCGACGGTGCTGTTCGCCTACGAAGGGCTCGCCGACGCCTTCGACGAGGCCGGGACCAGCCCGTCGCGGATGGAGGCCGACGGCGCCGCCGGGATCGGCGAGCAGCAGGCCGAGCGGATCGAGGGCGCCGCCGCCCAGCTGGGCACCCCCCGGGTGATGGGCGCCGCCGACGCGATCGAGCAGCACGCCCGCGACGTCTGCAAGGTCGATCTCGGCCTCGCCGGCTGACGCCTCACCGATGTAACGCCCGGGGTTATGGACGCAGAACACGCGGCACACCCCCTGCAAAGCGTCCACAGACCCCGTCCAGACCCGGCGGGAGGGGCGCCCCGCCGGCGGAGGTGTCAGAGGTGGTCGGGCGCGGTCATCGCATCGGGGTCCTGGCGCACCGGCATGGCCCGGACCGCGCTCCGCGTGAGGGCCGCTGCAGCGCGGACCAGCCGCCGGCGACGGCGTTCGGGCATCCGGTCCCAGGCTCTGGGGCTGCGCTGCTCGAGCAGGGCCCGGCCGCCGACCGACGCGGCCGCGGTGTACTCCTCGTCGGTGAACTCGGGCCGGGCGCCCACGGTGGGACGCTCCGGCAGCTCCTCGAGCGCCGGGAGCACGGTCTCGCCGACGGCCTTCTTGCGGTGGTAGCGGTCGATCGGCCGCAGCGCCTGCCAGGCCGCGTCGACGTCCTTGCGACGCCAGGGCGGCCGGGTGGCGGCGAACATCTGCCGGGCGACCTCGTCGACCGCGACCGTCAGCTCTCGCTCCGTGAACCTCATGGCACCAGATCCCACCACACCACCGGACCGCAGGCCCCCGCGGAGTCGGTCAGCGACGGCCCAGGGCGACCACACGCAGCGCCACCAGCGGCATGGTGAGGATGGCGACGTAGACGCCGAGCGTGGACAGGGCCACCCCCAGCCACTGCGGCGTCGACAGGCTCGGCAGCTGGCCGAGGTCGGTGATGGCGATCCCGGTCGCGGACAGGCACAGCAGCAGCGAGCCGACGACCAGCAGCGCGCACCGTCCCCGGCGCGTGCGGAGCGCCGCAAGCACCGAGCCGGGCACGGCGGCCACGACGAACATCGTCACGATCATCGCGGTGCCGGTGAGCGTGAAGCCGGTGTCACCGCCCCCGGCCACCGTGGCGAGCCGCATCATCAGCCGCGCGACCAGCCCCGCGACGATCCCGGTGGCCACACCGGCCGCGACACCGACGCCGATCCTCCCCAGCACACGCATTCCCCCGGCCCCCTTCTTCTGTGTTGCTGGGAGGCTAGGGCGCGACGGGGCGCCTGCGCACCCCGCTATTCGGTCCGCGCCGGTCCGACCGAGCCGGGAGGACCCCCGCCGGCGAGGCGCCGGCGGACCCGGCGACCATCCCGACGACGAGGCGGCGGCGGGCGCGTTGCGACCGCTCCCGGTCACTGACTAGATTTCTCATCTGCCCCCGCGCCAGCGACCAGCGCACTTTCCGACCGGTGAGGACTGAGGACCGTGGCCCTACCGCCACTCACGCCCGAGCAGCGTCAGGCTGCGCTCGACAAGGCAGCGGCGTCCCGCCGGGAGCGTGCCGCGGTGAAGAACCGGCTCAAGCACTCGGGTGCCTCCATCGTCGAGGTGCTCAAGCAGGGCCAGGACAACGAGGTGATCGCGAAGATGCGCGTGGTCGACCTGCTCCAGTCCATGCCCGGGGTCGGCAAGGTCCGGGCGCGCCAGATCATGGAGCGGCTGAACATCTCCGAGAGCCGTCGGGTCCGGGGCCTCGGCGCCAACCAGGTCGCCGCGCTCGAGCGCGAGTTCGGTTCGGCCGAGTGACACAGCCCGGCCACGGGGGAGAAGGTACGGCGGCGCCCCGCGGGCGGCTCGTCGTACTCGCGGGCCCCACTGCCGTGGGCAAGGGGACCGTCGCGGCGTACGTCCGGGAGCACCACCCCGAGATCTGGATCTCGGTGTCGGCCACGACGCGCAAGCCACGTCCCGGGGAGGTGCACGGGAGGCACTACTGGTTCGTCAGCGACGAGGAGTTCGACCGGCTCGTCGCCGAGGAGCAGCTGCTGGAGTGGGCCGTGGTGCACAAGAGCGCGCGGTACGGCACCCCGCGCCAGCCGGTGGAGGAGGCCCTGGCCGCGGGACGCCCGGCCCTGCTCGAGATCGACCTGCAGGGCGCGCGTCAGGTACGCCGGACGATGCCGGAGGCGCTGTTCGTCTTCCTGGCACCGCCGTCGTGGGAGGAGCTGGTGCGCCGGCTCGTGGGACGTGGCACCGAGTCGCCGCAGGAACGGGAGCGGCGTCTGGAGACCGCGCGGGACGAGCTGGCCGCCGGGGGCGAGTTCGACGTCACGGTCGTCAACTCCGAAGTTCACGCCGCCGGGGAAGAGTTGGTAGCCTTGGTCAAGAACGTCCCGACCCCTCGGTGACGTCTGTCCTGATCCGACCACTCTGCGAGGCCTCCAAGCGTGTCCGGCTCCCTGCCCGTTGCCGAGGGCATCACCAACCCGCCCATCGACGAGCTCCTGACCAAGACCGACTCGAAGTACAAGCTCGTCCTCTACGCGGCCAAGCGTGCCCGCCAGATCAACGCCTACTACTCGCAGCTCGGTGAAGGGCTCCTGGAGTACGTCGGCCCGCTCGTGGACACCCACGTCCAGGAGAAGCCGCTGTCGATCGCGCTGCGTGAGATCAACGACGACCTGCTCAGCTGCGAGGACATCGACCCCGACGCGGAGGCCGCTGAGAGTCCAGAGGCCTGAGCCATGAGCTCAACCGGGAGCCCGGTTGACGACAGCCGCCGCCCTCACGTCGTCCTCGGCGTGAGCGGCGGCATCGCTGCATACAAGGCGTGCGAGCTGCTGCGCCGCTTCACCGAGTCCGGCCACGAGGTCACGGTCGTGCCGACCGACGCCGCCCTGGAGTTCGTGGGGGAGCCGACCTGGGCGGCGCTCTCGGGCAGGCCGGTGGCCACCGACGTGTGGACCGACGTCCACGAGGTGCCGCACGTGCGCATCGGGCAGCGCGCGGACCTGGTCGTCGTCGCTCCCGCCACCGCCGACCTGCTGGCCAGGGCCACCCACGGGCTGGCCGACGACCTGCTCACCAACACCCTGCTCACCGCGAGGTGCCCCGTCGTCGTGGCTCCCGCGATGCACACCGAGATGTGGGAGCACCCGGCCACCCAGGACAACGTCGCCACGCTGCGCCGTCGTGGCGTCCTGGTGCTCGAACCCGCCGAGGGCCGGCTGACCGGCGCCGACACGGGCAAGGGCCGGCTGCCGGAACCGGCAGAGATCTTCCAGGTCTGCGCGGGCGTCCTGGCCCGCGGCACCGGCGCCGCCGACCTCGCCGGCATGCACGTGGTGGTCTCCGCCGGGGGCACCCGGGAGTACCTCGACCCGGTCCGCTTCCTCGGCAACCGTTCCTCGGGCCTCCAGGGCTACGCGCTCGCACGGACGGCGGTGGCCCGTGGCGCCGAGGTCACGCTGGTGGCGGCCAACGTCTCCCTGCCGGACCCGGCCGGGGCGAAGGTGGTCCGGGTGGGGACCACGGCCGAGCTGCGCGACGCCGTGCTGGCGGCGGCCGCCGGCGCCGACGCGGTCGTCATGGCCGCGGCACCGGCCGACTTCCGGCCCCGCACCACCGCCGAGACGAAGATCAAGAAGGCCGCCGACGGCAGCGCGCCACCGATCGAGCTCGAGCAGAACCCCGACATCCTCGCGGAGCTGTCCCGAAACCGGCCCGTGCCCGGCGCCGTGGTGGTGGGTTTCGCAGCGGAGACCGGCGACCACACGGGGTCGGTCCTCGAGCACGCGCGGGCCAAGCTCGCCCGCAAGGGCTGCGACCTGCTCGTGGTCAACGACGTCAGCGGCGGACAGGTGTTCGGCTCGCCGGACAACGAGGCCGTGGTCCTGGCCTCCGACGGCACCGTCACGTCCGTGCCGCGCGGGTCCAAGGAGGCGCTGGGCCACGTCGTCTGGGACCACGTCCTGTCACGGCGCGAGACCACCTGAGTCCCGTCGCCGGGACGCGTTATCGTTCACCGCACCGCACACAGTCAGCACAGCCGACGGCAGCGTCGCACCGGCGACGCGGACAGGGGACACACCAGTGGCAGGACGTCTCTTCACCTCCGAGTCCGTGACCGAGGGGCACCCGGACAAGATCGCCGACCAGATCAGCGACACGATCCTCGACGCCCTCCTGAAGGACGACCGCCGCAGCCGGGTCGCCGTGGAGACGCTCGTGACGACCGGGTTGGTGGTCGTGGCCGGCGAGGTGACCACGACGACGTACGCCCCGATCGCCGAGCTGGTCCGCAAGAAGGTGCTCGAGATCGGCTACGACTCCTCCCTCAAGGGCTTCGACGGCTGGTCGTGCGGGGTCCAGGTCGCGATCGGCTCCCAGTCGGTCGACATCGCCCAGGGTGTCGACGACGCCTACGAGGAGCGCCACGACCACTCGATGGACCCGCTGGACCGGCAGGGCGCGGGCGACCAGGGGCTGATGTTCGGCTACGCCTGTGACGACACGCCCGAGCTGATGCCGCTGCCGATCATGATCGCCCACCGGCTCGCGCAGCGCCTCTCGGAGGTGCGCAAGAACGGCACCATGTCCTACCTGCGGCCCGACGGGAAGACCCAGGTCACCATCGAGTACGACGACGAGAACCGTCCCGTCCGGGTGGACACCGTGGTCGTGTCCACCCAGCACGCGGCCGACATCCACCTCGACCAGATGCTCACCCCCGACATCAAGCGCCACGTGGTCGACCCGGTGCTGGCCCAGCTCGACATCGCGTCCGACGACTACCGGCTGCTGGTGAACCCGACCGGTCGCTTCGAGATCGGCGGCCCGATGGGCGACGCCGGGCTCACCGGCCGCAAGATCATCATCGACACCTACGGCGGCATGGCCCGTCACGGCGGCGGTGCGTTCTCCGGCAAGGACCCGTCGAAGGTGGACCGGTCCGCGGCCTACGCGATGCGGTGGGTGGCCAAGAACGTCGTGGCCGCGGGTCTGGCCCGGCGCTGCGAGGTCCAGGTGGCCTACGCCATCGGCAAGGCACACCCCGTGGGGTTCTACGTGGACTGCTTCGGCACCGAGACCGTGCCCGTCCCGGCGATCCAGAAGGCGGTGCTGGAGGTGTTCGACCTGCGGCCGGCCGCGCTCATCCGCGACCTGGACCTGCTGCGGCCGATCTATTCGCAGACCGCCGCCTACGGCCACTTCGGCCGCGAGCTGCCCGACTTCACGTGGGAGCAGGCCGACCGGGTCGACGCGCTCAAGAAGGCCGCCGGCGCCTGAGCCTCCACAGGCGGCGACCGGAGGCGTGCCGGTGTCGGTGGCCGCTGGGAGGATGGCGGGCGTGAACGACTCCCAAGGTGCCGACGCCGAGCAGCAGCCGGAGCTGATGCCCGAGCTGGCCCGTGCCCGGGAGACCGCCCGGGCGGCGAAGCAGCGCTCGGCGAAGGCCAAGGCCGACGCCGCAGCCCGGCCTGCCGTCGACCCGGCCGAGGTCGACCCGGTCGCCCAGGTCCTCGTCGACGTGCCCCTCGCGCACCTGGACCGGCCCTTCGACTACCTGGTGCCTCAGAAGATGGCGGCCGCCGCCGTCCCGGGGGCGCGGGTCAAGGTGCGCTTCGCCGGGCAGGACGTCGACGGGTTCGTGCTGGCGCGCGTGGCGGAGAGCTCCCACCCGGGCCGGCTGATGCCGCTGCGTCGGGTGGTGAGCGCCGAGCCGGTGCTCTCCGCCGGGGTCGCGTCGCTGACCGCCTCCGTCGCCGCTCGCTACGCCGGCACCCGCTCCGACGTGCTCCGGCTGGCGGTGCCCGCGCGACACGCCACGGTGGAGAAGCAGCCCTCGGCACCGGCGCCCGCCCCCTCGGTGGACCCGGCCGCGGCGGAGAAGCAGTGGGCGCCCTACGTGGGCGGCGGGGCGCTCGTGGGTCACCTGGCCGACGGCGGGCGTCCCCGGGCGGTGTGGTCGGCGGCTCCCGGGGAGGACTGGCCGGCGCTGCTGGCCCAGGCGGTCGCCGCGACGTACTCCTCGGGCCGCGGGGCGCTGCTGTGCGTGCCCGACCACCGCGACGTCGCCCGCGTCGACGCGGCGCTGCGGTCCGCGCTGGGGGAGGGCCATCACGTCACGCTGACCGCGGACCTCGGCCCGGCCGAGCGCTACCGCTCCTTCCTCGCCGTCTCCCGCGGTGCGGTGAAGGTCGTGGTCGGGACCCGCGCCGCGGCGTTCGCCCCCGTGCAGGACCTGGGCCTGGTCGCGATCTGGGACGACGGTGACGACCTGCACGCCGAGCCGCACGCGCCCTACCTGCACACCCGCGAGGTGCTGCTGCAGCGGGCCTACGAGGAGGGCTGCGCCGCGCTGGTCGGCGGCTTCGCGCGTACGGCGGAGGGCGAGCTGCTGCTGCGGACCGGCTGGGCCCGCGAGGTGGTGGCGACCCGGGAGGTGCTCCGGGAGCGCGGCCCCCAGGTGTCGATCACCGGAGACACCGACTTCGACCTGCAGCGCGACCCGTTCGCGCGCTCCGCACGCCTGCCGAAGGAGGCCTTCGACGCGATCCGTGCCGGCCTGGAGCAGGGCCCGGTGCTGCTGCAGACCCCCCGGCACGGGTACGCCCCCAGCCTGGCCTGTGAGACCTGCCGGGCGCCTGCCCGCTGCCGGCGCTGCTCCGGCCCGCTGCGGGTCGTGGCCGCCCACCGGCCGCCGACGTGCACGTGGTGCGGCCACGAGGAGCACGGCTGGGCCTGCCCGGAGTGCGGCAGCCGCGGCCTGCGGGCACCGGTCCGCGGCGACCGTCCGGACCGCGGAGGAGATCGGCCGCGCCTTCCCGTCCTACCCCGTCAGGACCTCCTCCGGAGACCGGGTGCTCGACAGCGTGGGGGCGCGACCGGCAGTCGTGGTGGCGACACCGGGCGCGGAGCCGGTGGCCGAGGGCGGCTACGCCTGCGTCGTGCTGCTGGACACCTGGCTGCCGCTGGCCCGCAGCGACCTCCGCGCGACCGAGGAGGCGCTGCGCCGGTGGATGAACGCCCTGGCGCTGGCCCGTCCGGCGGGTGCCGGAGGCCGTGCCGTCGTCGTGGGCGAGAGCAGCCAGGAGGTGCTGCAGGCCCTGCTGCGCTGGGACCCCGCCGGCCACGCCGCCCGCGAGCTCGCCGACCGGGAGTCGGCACACCTCCCGCCCGCGTCCCGGGTCGCGACGCTGACCGGCCGGGAGGAGACGGTGACCGCCGCTCTCGAGGCGCTGACCCTCCCGGCCGACGCGGAGGTGCTCGGACCGGTCCCGGTCGAGGACCGGGCCGGGCGGCGGGGCCGAGCCGCCGGTGCCGAGGAGACGGTGGTGCGGGTCGTCGTACGCGTGCCGCGGCAGCAGGGGGCGGCGCTCTCCGGGGCGTTCCGGGAGATGCAGGGCGTGCGGGACGCGAAGAAGCTCGAACCGGTCCGGGTCCAGGTCGACCCCGTGACGCTGGGCTGAGTGCCGCCGGTCCGTAGACTGGGCAGCCGCCCGGGCCGACCGAGCCCACCGCATCCGTGCAGATCAGGAGTACACGTGGCCCTCCAGCCCATCCGCCTCTTCGGAGACCCGGTGCTGACCACAACGCGCCGTCGAGGTCGTCGACTTCGACAAGGAGCTGCGCCGGCTGGTCGAGGACCTCACCGACACCATGCGGGACGCACCCGGGGCCGGCCTCGCGGCGCCGCAGATCGGCGTCGGGCTGCGGGTGTTCACCTGGTACGTCGACGGGGAGGTCGGCCACCTCGTCAACCCCGACCTGTCGCTCTCCGAGGAGGAGCAGGACGGCCCCGAGGGCTGCCTGTCCATCCCCGACCTGACCTTCGACTGCAAGCGCGCCATGTCGGTGGTCGCCAAGGGCTGGAACATGTACGGCGAGCCGGTCGACCGTCGAGGGGACCGAGATGCTGGCCCGGGCGATCCAGCACGAGACCGACCACCTCGACGGGGTGCTCTTCATCGACCGCCTCGACCGGGAGACCCGCAAGCAGGCGATGAAGGCGATCCGCGAGGCGGAGTGGTTCGGTCAGAGCCCGCCGACGGTCAAGGTCTCACCCCACGCGACGCGGGGGCTCGGTCTCTGATGCGCGTCGTCTTCGCCGGCACCCCTGAGGTCGCCGTCCCTGCCCTGGACGCCCTCGCCGACAGCTCCCACGACCTGGTCGGCGTGGTCACCCGCCCCGACGCCCCGTCCGGCCGGGGCCGCAAGCTGGTCGCCTCGCCGGTGGCCCAGCGGGCCGAGGAGCTCGGGCGTGCCGGTGCTCAAGCCCGAGCACCCGAAGGACCCCGAGTTCCAGGCGCGGCTGCGGGCGCTCGAGCCGGACTGCTGCCCGGTGGTCGCCTATGGCGCGCTGCTGCCGCAGAGCGCGCTGGACATCCCCCAGCACGGCTGGGTGAACCTGCACTTCTCCCTGCTGCCGGCCTGGCGCGGTGCCGCTCCGGTGCAGCACGCCATCTGGGCCGGTGACGAGGTCAGCGGTGCCACCACCTTCCGGATCGTCAAGGCGCTGGACGCCGGACCGGCGTTCGGCGTCCGTCACCGAGACGGTCCGCCCCACCGACACCGCCGGTGACCTGCTCGGCCGGCTCGCCCGCAGCGGCGCGGGCCTGCTGGTCACCACCCTCGACGGCATCGAGGACGGGTCGCTGGAGGCCCGGGAGCAGCCCGACGACGGGGTCAGCTTCGCGCCGAAGATCACGGTCGAGGACGCCGAGGTGGACTGGACCGACCCGGCGCTGGCCGTCGACCGGCGGATCCGTGCGTGCACGCCCGGACCGGGTGCCTGGTCGACGTACGCCGGTGAGCGGATCAAGATCGGCCCGGTCACCGTCGCGCAGGACCGGGACGGGCTGGCGCCCGGTGTGCTCGAGGTGACCAAGAACGCCGTGTTCGTGGGCACCGCCACCGGCCCGGTGCAGCTCGGGGAGGTCAAGGCGTTCGGCAAGAAGCAGATGCCGGCGGCCGACTGGGCACGCGGGGTGCGGGTCGCCTCGGGTGAGAGGTTCGGTGGCTGAGCGCCGGCCGAGCGGCGGGTCGGGAGCCCGCGGACGTCCTCGGGCGGGGCGGCCCCGTCCCGGACGTCCCGGGCGTCGGCCAAGGTCGACGCCGCCCGGCTCCTGGCCTACGACGTCCTCACCGCCGTCCGGGAGCAGGACGCCTACACCAACCTGCTGCTGGCCGCGATGCTTCGCGAGCGAGGGGTCACCGGCCGCGACGCCGCGTTCGTCACCGAGCTGGTCTCGGGCACCATCCGTCGCCAGGGCACCTACGACGCCGTCATCGGTGCCTGTGCCGACCGGCCGCTGGCGAAGGTCGACCCCGGTGTGCTCGACGCTCTCCGGCTCGGGCGCCCACCAGCTGCTCGCCATGCGCGTCCCCACGCACGCCGCCGTGTCGACCACGGTGGAGCTGGTCCGCGAGCGCGTCGGCCACGGACCGGCGGGATTCGTCAACGCCGTGCTGCGCAAGGTCGGCGCCCACGACCTCCCCGGCTGGATCCGCCGGGTCGCCCCGGACCCGGTCCAGCGACCCGGTCGGCTTCGCCTCCGTGGCCCACTCGCATCCGCGGTGGGTCGTCGAGGCCCTCCAGGAGGCGCTCGGGGACGCCGCCGGCGTGGAGGACCTGCTGGCGGCCGACAACGCTCCGCCGAAGGTCACCCTGGTCGCGAGGCCGGGTCTGGCCGCGCGTCGAGGAGCTCGTCGCGGCCGGGGGGACCGCCTCGGAGCAGTCGCCCTACGCGGTCGAGCTGGGCGCGGGCGACCCGGCTGCGGTGCCCGCCGTCGCCGAGGGCCGCGCCGGTGTCCAGGACGAGGGCTCCCAGCTGGTTGCGCTGGCGCTGGCCCGTGCCGGTGTGGAGGGTCGCGACGCGCAGTGGCTCGACCTGTGCGCCGGACCCGGGGGCAAGTCGGCGCTGCTCGCCGCCCTCGCCGCAGACGCGGCGCGCACGTGCTGGCCTCGGAGCGGCAGGTGCACCGCGCCGGGCTGGTACGACGGGCGACGGCCGGCGCGCGGAGCGGGGCTGACCGGGGTGATCACCGCCGACGGCACCAGGCCCGCGTGGGCGCCGGGGTCCTTCGACCGGGTCCTCGTCGACGCCCCGTGCTCGGGCCTGGGTGCGCTGCGTCGCCGGCCCGAGTCGCGGTGGCGGCGCACGCCCGCCGACCTCGAGCAGCCTGGTGCCGCTGCAGGAGCAGCTGCTGCGGTCGGCCCTCGACGCGGTCCGGCCGGGCGGTGTCGTCGCCTACGTGACCTGCTCCCCGGTCCTCGCCGAGACCGTCCGGGGTCGTGGATCGGGTGCTCGCCGACCGTCGCGGACGTCGTACTCGAGGACGCGGCGCCGCTGTTCGAGGGCGTGCGTGACCTGCGCGCCGACGAGGCGCGGCTGCCGGGCACGGTGCAGCTGTGGCCGCACCGGCAGGGCACCGACGCGATGTTCTTCGCACTGCTGCGCAAGCGCGAGCGGTAACGTCGGCGCCATGGCCGCCGCGAAGTCCCCCGCCGTCGAGGTCGAGGTCGACGACAAGGTCGTGCGGATCTCGAACCCGGACCGGGTGTACTTCCCGGCGCGCGGGGAGACCAAGCTCGACCTGGTCGAGTACTACCTCTCCGTCGGGGACGGGATCGTCGAGCGCACTGCGGGAGCGACCGTGCATGCTGCATCGCTTCCCCGAGGGCGTGGCGGGGGAGAAGGTGCACCAGAAGCGGGTGCCCCGCGGGGCGCCGCCGTGGCTGGAGACCGTGCGCGTGAAGTTCCCCCGCTACGACCGGTACGCCGACGAGCTGTGCGTCACCGAGCTGGCCCACGTGATCTGGGCGGTGCAGATGTCGACCGTCGAGTTCCACCCCTGGAACTGCCGACGCGCAGACACCGAGAAGCCCGACGAGTGGCGCATCGACCTCGACCCGATGCCCGACTGCCCGTTCGACACGGTGCGGCGGGTCGCCCACGTCACCCACGAGGTGCTCGACGAGCTCGGCGCGGTGGGCTGGCCGAAGACCTCGGGCGGCAACGGCATCCACGTCTACGTCCGGATCGCCCCGGAGCACGGCTTCCCCGACGTACGCCGCGCCGCACTCGCGTTCGCGCGGGAGGTCGAGCGGCGCGCGCCGGACCTGGTCACCACCGCCTGGTGGCGCAAGGACCGCGACCCGCGCAAGCTGTTCGTCGACTACAACCAGAACGCCCGCGACCACACCATCGCGTGCGCGTACTCGGTGCGCGGCAACCCCGAGGCGACCGTCTCCACCCCGATCCGCTGGGACGAGGTCGACGCCGTCGAGCCGCGGGAGCTGACCATCGCGACGGTGCCGGAGCGGTACGCCGACCTCGGGGACCTGCACGCCGGAATCGACGACGCGGTCTTCGACCTCCGCCCGCTGCTCGAGTGGGCCGAGCCGCGACGAGGCCGAGGGCGCCGAGGCGCCGGCCGACCCCGACGAGTGAGGCGGTCCGCCATGCCGCGCACCCGCCTGCTCACGTTGGACGACGCGCCGGCGATGGCCACGCTGCTGCGACGCAACCGCGACTTCCTGGCCCCCTACGAGCCCGTTCGTGAGGTGGAGTACTTCACCGAGCCCGGACAACGCCGGGTGATCGGGGCGTCCCTCGAGGAGCATGCCCGGGGCTCCGTGCTGCCGGGCGTCATCCTCGACGAGACCGGGACGCTGCGCTGGCAGGACCACGTCCTGTACCAGAAGGTGTCGCCCCCGGAGACCGAGCCTCCTCCCGCGGGTCCGGCGACGCCGCCCGACTAGGATCGAGCCGCCATGGGAATCCAGATCTCGCCGAGCATGCTCGCCTCCGACTTCGCCAACCTCGCCGCCGAGGCAGACGCGTCTCCAACGCCGACTGGCTCCACGTCGACGTGATGGACAACCACTTCGTGCCGAACCTCACCCTGGGGCTGCCGGTGGTCGAGGCGCTCGCGAAGGCGACCAGCACCCCGCTGGACTGTCACCTGATGATCGAGGACCCCGACCGGTGGGCGCCCGGCTACGTCGAGGCCGGTGCGTCGTCGGTGACCTTCCACGTCGAGGCTGCGACCGCCCCGATCCGGCTGGCCCGGGAGATCCGGGCCCAGGGCGCCAAGGCGGGCATGGGCCTGCGGCCGGCCACGGCCGATCGAGCCCTACGAGGACCTGCTGCCCGAGCTCGACATGCTCCTGGTGATGACCGTGGAGCCCGGCTTCGGCGGTCAGGCGTTCCTCGACGTGTGCCTGCCGAAGATCCGGCGTACCCGGCAGCTGATCGCCAAGCACGGTCTGGAGATGTGGCTCCAGGTCGACGGCGGGGTCTCGCCGGAGACGATCGAGCGGTGCGCCGAGGCGGGCGCGGACGTGTTCGTCGCCGGCTCCGCGGTGTTCCGCGCCGACGACCCGGCCGACTTGATCGAGCAGCTGCGCGCCTCCGCGGCCGACGCGTCCCACCCTGCCCTGACCCCTGCCGACTCGGCGTGAACCCCGGCCGGAAACCCCTCGAGTCGGCGTGAACCTGGACCCAAACCCCGCCCAGTGCGGCGTGACCCGCGGCGGGTCGCGCCCGGTTCAAGCCGACTCGGCACGGTGCCGGGTCGCCGAGGTTCAAGCCGACTCGGACGGTCCGGGTGGGGAGGGTCACAGGGCACGCGCGCGGCGATGTGGCACCCTTGCGGGTGACGAGTGATGAGCTCGCGTGCTCTGGGGTCGGTGCAATTCCGAGCCGGCGGTGACAGTCCGCGACCCGTCCGCATCCAGCGGCCGGTTGACCAGGTGGAACTCCTGGACCGACGGTGAGAGTCCGGATGGGAAGCGCACGCAGCCGTTCGCCGTACGCCGCGCCGACCCTCGCCGGGCCGGGCACCGCGCACCGCGAGCGGTCCGAGTCAGCCCCGGGGTCCGCGACACGGACGAGAGGGGCGGCGGTGACCCACAGCCCGGCCGAGCGGCGTGCGATGGCGCGTGCGCTCGAGCTCGCGCAGACCCTCGGCGTCCCGCTGGGCCCCAACCCCCGCGTCGGCTGCGTGCTCCTCGACCCCGACGGCACCGTCGTCGCCGAGGGGTACCACCGCGGCGCCGGCACTCCGCACGCCGAGGTCGACGCGCTGACCCGTGGGGGGCTGCGGGCCAGGGGTACGACGGCCGTGGTGACGCTGGAGCCGTGCAACCACACCGGCCGCACCGGCCCGTGCAGCCGGGCGCTCGTCGAGGCCGGCGTGGCGCGGGTCGTCTACGCCCAGTCCGACACCGAACCCGGTCGCCGACGGCGGCGCACGAGGCGCTGCGGGCCGCCGGCGTCGACGTCGAGCCGGGGCTGATGGCCACCGAGGCCGAGGCGGTCAACCGGGTGTGGACGTTCGCGGTCCGGCACCGGCGCCCCTTCGTCACCTGGAAGTTCGCCGCCACCCTGGACGGCCGCAGCGCCGCCGCCGACGGCACCAGCCGGTGGATCTCCTCGCCGGCCGCACGGCTTGACACCCACCGCCTGCGCGGCCTGGCCGACGTGGTCCTGGCCGGCACCGGGACGGTCCTCGTCGACGACCCGCAGCTGACCGTCCGCGACGCCGACGGACGACCGCTCCCGCACCAGCCGCTGCGCGCCGTGATGGGACTGCGCGACCTTCCCGAGGACCGGCGGGTGCTCGACGGCCACGCCGAGACGGTGCACCTGCGCACCCGTGACCCGGCCGACGCGCTGGCCCGGCTGTTCGCCCGGGACCGCCAGCACGTCTTCCTCGAGGGCGGGCCCACGCTCGGCGCCGCGTTCCTGCGCGCCGGCCTGGTCGACCAGGTCGTCGCCTACGTCGCCCCGATGATGCTCGGCGCCGGCACCTCCGCGGTGGCGGACCTGGGCGTCACCACCATGGCCGACGCCGTCCGCTTCGAGGTCGACGACCTCGCCGTCGTGGGCACCGGCGCCGACGCCAACGCCCGCTTCACCCTCACCCCCCCGCAAGGAGCGTTGATGTTCACCGGAATCGTCGAGGAGCTCGGCATCGTCGAGGGCCTCGTGGACCAGGGAGACGCGGTGCGGCTCACCGTCCGCGGCCCGCACGTCACCGTCGACGCCCGCCTCGGCGACTCCATCGCGGTCAACGGCTGCTGCCTGACCGTCGCGGAGCGCGACCAGGAGACGTTCACCGCCGACGTGATGCGCGAGACCCTGGACAAGACCGTCGCTGGGCGACCTGTCCGCGGGCGACCGGGTCAACCTCGAGCGGGCCGTCACCCCGCAGACCCGGCTGGGCGGTCACATCGTCCAGGGACACGTCGACGGCACCGGACGGATCCGCAGCCGTACCCCCAGCGAGCACTGGGAGGTGGTCGAGATCGGCCTGCCCGACGACGTCGGCCGGTACCTGGTGCCGAAGGGCTCGGTCACCGTCGACGGCATCTCCCTGACCGTCGTCGACGTCCACGACGAGGCCTTCACCGTCTCCCTCATCCCGGAGACGCTGGCGCGCACCACGCTCGGGTCCAAGCAGCCCGGCGACCGGGTCAACCTCGAGGTGGACGTGATCGCCAAGTACGTCGAGCGGCTGCTGGCCCCCACCGCCGCCGAGGAGCGCGGATGAACCCGCTCGACTGGCTGCTCGAGGGCAGCCTCACGGTCGGCTCCTCGGCGATCCTGGTCCGCGAGGTCGTCGGCAACGGCTTCGGCATCGCCGGCGCGGTGGGCGGGATGCGCCGCCAGGTGTGGGCGTGGCCGGTCGGCATCGTCGGCAACCTGGTGCTGTTCACCGTCTTCGTCGGCGGCATCCTCGACAAGCCCCAGGTCCACGACCTGTGGGGGCAGGCCGGCCGCCAGGTGTTCTTCCTCGCGGTCTCGCTCTACGGCTGGTACCGCTGGGCGCAGAGCCGCCGCGCCGGCGGCGCCGGGGACGAGGGCGCGATCGTGCCGCGCTGGGCGGGCGCGGCCGGCTGGGTCCAGCTGGCGGTGCTCGCGGTCGTCGGCACCGGCGCCTTCTACGTCGCGCTCGACGCGCTGGGCTCCTGGGGCCCGCTGCCCGACGCCTGGATCCTGACCGGTTCGATCCTGGCCACCTACGGGATGGCCCGCGGCTGGATCGAGTTCTGGCTGATCTGGATCGCCGTGGACGTGGTCGGGGTGCCGTTGCTGCTGCAGTCGGGCTACTACCCGTCCGCGGTGCTGTACCTGCTCTACGGCGCGTTCTGCGTCTGGGGCTTCTGGACCTGGCTGGGGGTACGGCGGACGCTGGACCGCGCCGACCACGACGCCGTACCCGAGGAGGTGGCCGCATGAGCGCGCCCAAGGTGAGACTCGACCGCGTCGAGGACGCCATCGCCGACATCGCCGCCGGCAAGGCGGTCGTGGTCGTCGACGACGAGGACCGGGAGAACGAGGGCGACCTCGTCTTCGCGGCCGCGAAGTCGACGCCGGAGCTGATGGCGTTCCTGATCCGCTACTCCTCGGGCGTGGTCTGCGCCCCGATGACCGCGGAGTCCCTCGACCGGCTCGGCATCCCGTTGATGACCCCGCACAACCGGGACCGGCACCGGACCGCCTACACGGTCTCGGTCGACGCCCGTGACGGGGTGAGCACCGGCATCTCCGCGGCCGACCGGTCGCACACCGTGCGGGTGCTCAACGACTCGGCGACCGAGCCGTTCGAGGTGACCCAGCCCGGCCACGTCTTCCCGCTGCGCTACGCGGAGGGAGGGGTCCTCGTCCGCCCGGGCCACACCGAGGCGTCGGTCGACCTCGCCCGGCTGGCGGGGCTGTCGCCGGCCGGGGTGATCGCCGAGGTCGTCAACGACGACGGGACCATGAAGCGCGGGCGGGAGCTGCGCGACTTCGCCGACGAGCACGGCCTGACGATGATCTCCATCGAGGACCTCATCCACTACCGCCGGCGCCACGAGAGCCACGTGACGCGGGCCGCGGAGACCCGGCTGCCGACCGAGCACGGCGAGTTCACCGCCTACGGCTACCGGATCACCATCGACGACTCCGAGCACATCGCGCTGGTCCACGGCGACCTCGCCGACGGCGAGGACGTGCTGACCCGGGTCCACTCCGAGTGTCTCACCGGCGACGTGTTCGGCTCCCGCCGCTGCGACTGCGGCCCACAGCTGGAGGAGGCGCTGGCACGGATCGCCGAGGAGGGCCGCGGCGTGGTGGTGTACCTGCGCGGGCACGAGGGCCGCGGCATCGGCCTGGTCGCGAAGCTGCAGGCCTACCAGCTCCAGGACGGCGGCCGGGACACCGTCGACGCGAACCTCGACCTGGGTCTGCCGGCGGACGCCCGGCACTACGGCACCGCCACCCAGATCCTGCGTGACCTCGGGGTCCGCTCGGTGCGGTTGCTGACGAACAACCCGGCCAAGACGACCGGGCTGGAGGAGTACGGGGTCCGGGTGACCGAGCGGGTGCGCCTCACCCCGCGTCCCAACGACCACAACCTGGCCTACCTGCTCACCAAGCGGGACCGGATGGGGCACGACCTGCCCGACCTCGGGGTACGCGCGACACAAGGAGGAGCCGGATGAGCAGCAAGGGTGCGCCCGACCTCGGCGCCGTCGACTGCCACGACCTGCGGGTGGCGGTCGTCGCCGCCAGCTGGCACGACACGGTGATGGACGGCCTGCTGGCCGGTGCCCGCCGGGCGCTGGAGGCCCACAACGTCGAGGCCTCGACGGTCGTGCGGGTGCCCGGCTCCTTCGAGCTGCCCGTGGTCGCGGCCGCGCTGGCCGAGAAGGGCTACGAGGCGGTCGTCGCGCTCGGCGTGGTGATCCGTGGCGGGACCCCGCACTTCGAGTACGTGTGCTCCGCGGCGACCGACGGGCTGAACCGGGTCGCGCTCGACAGCGGCGCCGCGGTCGGCTTCGGCCTGCTGACCTGCGACACCGAGCAGCAGGCGCTCGACCGTGCGGGCCTGCCGGGCTCGCAGGAGGACAAGGGCTACGAGGCCACCGCTGCCGCCCTGCAGACCGCGAACGTGCTGCGCGAGATCCGGCGCGGGTACCCCGGCTGACCGGGACGTGACCCACGTCTCGTGCGGCAGGAGCCGCGGCGGTGCGGGTCGGCGTACGCCGTAGGCTGGTGCCGCCACCAGCGAGTGCGGCCTCCGCGCCGCCCACACGGAGAAGGTCCTCGATGAAGACGTTCGACGAGCTCTGGACCGAGCTCAACGACAAGGCCCGCAGCCGGCCCGCAGGGTCGGGGACCGTCGCGGCCCTCGACGCCGGCGTGCACACGGTCGGCAAGAAGCTGGTCGAGGAGGCTGCCGAGTCCTGGATGGCCGCCGAGCACGAGGGGCCTGAGCGGACCGCCGAGGAGATCAGCCAGCTGCTCTACCACGCGCAGGTGCTGATGCTCGCCAGCGGCGTGACGCTCGACGACGTGTACGCCCACCTGTGAGCCACCGGGAGAGCCCACCGATGTCCACCACTGCGCCGACCGGGACGCTGCGGGTCGCGGTCCCCAACAAGGGGTCGCTGTCCCTGGCCGCCTCGGAGATGCTGCGCGAGGCCGGCTACCGGCAGCGCAGCGACTCCAAGGAGCTGACGCTCAGCGACCCCGAGAACGACGTCGAGTTCTTCTACCTGCGTCCCCGGGACATCGCACTGTACGTCGGCGAGGGCACCCTCGACATCGGCATCACCGGACGCGACCTGCTGCTCGACTCCGGGGCGAAGGCCGAGGAGGTCCTGCGGCTGGGCTTCGGCCGCTCCCGGTTCCGGTTCGCGGCCCGCCCGGGCACCGTCTCCTCGGTGCCCGACCTGCGCCACAAGCGGATCGCGACGTCGTACGACGGGGTGGTGCGCCGGTTCCTCGAGGAGCACGGAGTGGAGGCCACCGTGACCCGGCTCGACGGGGCCGTGGAGACCAGCATCCAGCTCGGCGTCGCCGACGTGATCGCCGACGTGGTGGAGACCGGTTCGACGCTCCGGCAGGCCGGGCTCGAGGTGGTGCTCGACACGATCCTGGACTCCGAGGCCGTGCTGGTCACCCGTGCCGGGGGGCAGACGCCGCCCGGCCTCGAGGTGTTCCGCCGGCGCCTCGAGGGCGTGCTGGTCGCCCGGTCGTACGTGATGATGGACTACGACATCCGCACCGACCGGGTGGAGGCGGCGGTGGCCCTGACCCCCGGGATCGAGAGCCCCACGGTGTCGCCGCTGCACCGCGAGGGCTGGGTCGCGGTGCGGTCGATGGTCCCGCGTGACGGCGCCCAGCGACTCATGGACGAGCTGTGGGAGATCGGCGCGCGCGGCATCCTGCTCACGGACATCCATGCCTGCCGGCTCTGACGCGGCCTCCGGCCTCTCGTTGCCGGAGCGATTCCGTCCCCTCGGCATCCGGGTCGCCGGCCTGGTCCTCGGCCTGCTGCTGTTCGGTGTCTCGGCGGTGATCTGGTTCGCCTTCGGCGAGGAGACCCGCGACAAGTTCACCCTGCTGCAGCGGCTCACCCTGGTCGGCTTCGGGCTCATCGCCGCCCTGGCGGGCTACGCCATGGGCCGGTCCCGGGTCGACGCCCGCGACGACGGGATGCTCGTGGTGAACGGCTTCCGCAACCACTTCTACCCGTGGGACCAGGTCACCGGCGTCACCCTGCGGATGGGTGCGCCGTGGGCGCTGATCGAGCTCGCCGACGGCGAGACGGCCGTCGCGATGGGGGTCCAGGGGTCCGACGGGGACCGTGCGGTCCGGCAGGTGAAGCGGCTCCGGGTGATCCTGCGCGCCAAGACCTGACCGTCCGGGAGGAATCATCCGCCGGGTTCGGGGGCACCATGTGGCATGAGTCGCACGGCGGAGATCCTCTTGGTGGTCGCCCTGCTGCTGGCGCTGCCCGTAGGTGCCTACGTGGCCGGGGTGATGGTGGGACCGCCGCCGCGCGCCGAACGGACGCCGGCGGCGACCGTCAGCCCCGCCGCCGACGCGCCCACGACCGGCGGCCCGGACGCGCCGGGGCGCGCCGCCGGTGAGCGCAGGTAGCCTCGGTCGTGCGCCGCCGCGGAGCCAGGATCCGGCCGACGGCACTGGTTCAATGGCGCCCATGTCCTCCCACGGCAGGCGCTGCTCCCTGCACATCGGCTTCCAGAAGACCGGGACGACGTACCTGCAGACGGTCTTCTGGCAGTCCACCGAGGCGCTGCGCGACCAGGGCCTGGAGATGCTCACCGACAGCTTCCGCGACTCCAGCCACCTCATGTTCGCCGTCCGGGGGCTGCTCTCGGAGGACCTGCACCCGCCCCGGGCGTTCACGGTGATGGACCGGCTCGCGGAACAGGCCGCCGCGTCCACCGCGGACAGAGCCCTCCTCAGCCAGGAGACCCTCGCACCGGCGACCGCGGAGCAGGTCCGGGACCTGCTCGACCTGCTCCCCGAGCACGAGATCCACGTCGTGGTCACGGTCCGGGACATCGCGCGCCAGCTGCCCTCGGTCTGGCAGGAGCGGGTGAAGAGCCGGATCACGGACCCCTACGACGTCTTCCTCGACGACGTCGTACGGCGAGGACCGGCGGCCGGCCAGTTCTGGAAGGTGCACGACCTGCCCGACGTGCTCGGGCGGTGGGGCGACGTGGTCTCGCCCGAACGGGTCCACGTCGTCACCGTCCCGCAGCCCGGCTCTCCCGGTGGCCTGCTGCTCCAGCGGTTCTGTGAGGTCCTCGACGTCGACCCCGAGCGGCTCGACCGGGACACCGGTAGGTCCAACACCTCGATCGGGATGGTGCAGGCGGAGCTGATGCGCCGGGTCAACGTGGCGCTGGGGGAGCGGCTGCCGATCGACCGGCCCGGCTACGGCGTCGTCGGCAAGCGGCTCCTCGGCGAGGACGTGCTGGCCGCACAGGACGGGGTGCCGCCACGGCTGCCCCGGCGCATGGAGGCCTGGTGCCGGGAGACCTCCGAGCACTGGCGGAGCACGATCGTGGAGCGCGGCTACCACGTCGTCGGCGACCTCGACGACCTGCTCCCGGACCCCTCCAGGTACGCCGAGGACCTGCCTGAGGTGACCGACGGCGAGCTCCTCGGCGCCGCGACCGAGGCGATCGCCACGCTGCTGGACCGGGCGCACACCGAGCGGCAGGAGACGCGCGCGCTCCGCGCGGCGCTTCGGACGACGGAGCGGGAGCTGCGCGAGGCCGGCCGCGCCGTGGGTGAGCGCCGCGACGACAAGACGGCACGGGCGGTCACGCGCGGCAACGGGGCGACCCCGCGGGCGCTCCTGGGCCGGGCCCTCTCCCGGCTGCGGGGCGGTCGGTGACCCGCGACGTCTTGCCGGACGCGGCTCCGGCGGGCGAGGGTGGGGGGATGACCAGCACAGGCAGAGCCGCCGGAGCCGCGGTCGCGGTCGCGGCGCTGCTGCTGGTGGCGTCGTGCGCTGCCTCGGGGAACCCCGAGGCAGGAGGTCCCGGCGCCCAGCCGGGGTTCCTCTACGGCCTGTGGCACGGCATCATCGCGCCGGTCACGTTCATCGTGTCGCTGTTCACCGACCAGGTCGGGATCTACGAGGTCGACAACAGCGGTGCCTGGTACGACTTCGGCTACGTCCTCGGCCTCTCCATCGTCTTCGGCGGCGGTGTCGGGGGCGCCTCGCGCCGCTGACGGACGCAGTCAGCCCAGCACCACCGCGTGCGCCGCCTCGCCGGACCCGTCGACGACCAGGTGGGCGCGCTCCCGGGTGCGCTCGCGCCGGAACAACGCCGCCTCGGCGGGCAGCCACGCCTCCCACTGCGGGCGCAGCGCCTCCCCGTCCCGGGCGACGCCACGGGCCAGCCGGAGGCCGCGCGGCGCCTCCACCCACACCAGCTCGGTCACCCAGGTGGCGTACGACGTCCGCCACGAGCCGACGCCCTCCACGACCAGCAGGTCCACCGGGGCCACGGGCACCTCCTCGGCGAACCTCCCGGCATGCCAGTCGTACCTGCGGTAGCGGCCGGGCCGTCCCTCGGCGAGGGGGCCCAGCACCTGGTACTCCAGGGTGTGCCCGGCGTCGTCGAGCCCGCCCCACCCGTCCAGCAGGTCGTCGACCTGCACCAGGGCCACGGTCCCGAGGTCGGCCGCCGCGGCGCAGACCGACGCCGCGAGCGTCGACTTGCCCGACCCGGCGGGGCCGTCCACGCAGACCAGGCGGGTACGGCCCAGGGTGGCCGGCCGCATCGACGCCGTCCACACGACCAGCTCGGCGACCTCCTCGACCCGCCGCCGCCAGGTCGGGGTCACGAGATGCCGTGCCGCTTGAGGATCGCCTCGATGTCGGCCATGTCGTCGTCCGCGGGGGCCTGCGTCGCCGTACCGGCCGGCCGGCGGGACGGCTCCTTCGGAAGCTCCGGGGAGCGCTGCCGCGCCCCCACGCCACGGCGGGCCAGCGCCCCGGCGACCACGAACAGCACCAACGCGGTGGCCGCGACCCCCACGCCGAGCCACATGAACGGGCTGAAGGTGAGCCGCGTCGCCCACCGGACCACCGCGGCGCCGATCTCCCACAGCAGCCGCAGGGTGCCGGTGAGGTACGCCGCGGCGGGCAGCAGCGAGACCGCCAGCATGCGAAGGCCCGCGACGGGCCCGCGCACCCGCCAGAACGCGACCGTGCCGGCCAGTCCGAGCACGGTGAGGATGACGGTCAGTGCCTGCCAGGTGACGCTGTCGAACGATCCCACCCTCCAAGCCTGTCACACCGGGGGGAGGACTCCCGTGGCACGAGGCCGCGGCCGCCGCTGGGAGACTGGCCGTATGCGCACCATTCCCGACCCCGGGTTCGCCGGGGACGACGGCTCCGTCCCGGCGCCGCTGGCCCGGGCGCTCGCCGCCTACGCCGACGACCCGCGAGGACGGCTGCATGCCACGCTGGCGGTGCTGCAGGACAGCCGGCTGCTGGTCCCCGTGGTCGCGGTCCTCGGTGAGGTCGAGCACGACGACCAGGGGCGTGCCCACGACAAGACCTCCGACATGGCGACCGTGCTGATGAAGGGACGCGACGGCCGGATGGCGCTGCTGGCGTTCACCGGCAACGAGCCGCTGCGCCGGTGGGACCCGGAGGCCCGGCCGGTGCCGGTCACGGCGCCCCGGGCGGCGCAGGCCGCCGTGCACGACGGTGCCGAAGCGCTCGTGGTCGACGTCGCCGGGCCGACGCTGGTCGTGGTCGAGGGGGAGGACCTGCGTGCTCTGGCGGAGGGCTACCGGCTGCTCGAGACCGGCGGAGGCTGGGCGTGGGCCCGGGTCAGTGACCCCGCCGAGGGGTGACCGGCCCGGTGAGCTTCTCGCCCGGTCCCTCGCCGGGCGGGTCCGGGACCTCGGAGGCCTCCCGGAAGGCCAGCTGCAGGGTCTTCAGCCCGTCGCGCAGGGGTGCCGCGTGGTGGTGGCCGAGCCGCGGGGTGGCCGCGGTGACCAGCCCCGCGAGCGCCTCGATCAGGGTGCGGGCCTCGTCGAGGTCGACGTGGTCGGGCAGGTCCTCGGCCAGCCCGAGGTTCACCGCCGCGGAGCTCATCAGGTGCAGGGCCGCGGTGGAGACGATCTCGAGGGCGGGGACCTCTGCGATGTCCCGGGCGGAGGCGGAGGCGGGCAGCTCGGTCATGGGCCCAGGGTGCCACGGCGGCCTCGATGTGCATGCAGCCGCCTCCTGCCGCTATGCTGGTGCGCGACCGATCCCGCCGATCGGCTGTCTGTGCGCCCGGGCTGGGAACAACCCGGACCTGCAGATGGTTGATCCAGGCGAGATCCGACAAGCGGAGATCACTCTCCCACCCGCATCGACCGCCTGAGGTCGTCGGGTCCGGTCGCGGGGAACGGACCTCGGCAGCACGCCGGGAGCCGGGTCCCGCAAGGCGCTGAGCCTGACCGTGGTGGTGCTGCACCCCACGATCCGGAACGACGTCGAGGACTGGCCTCCGCTTGCGTGTCGAGCGGAGGCTTCTTTCATGTCCGGCAGCGGACGCGGTCTCCGGGAGACAGGGTCGACCCCCAGAAGCCCCACCCCAGGAGGACCCATCAGCACAGAGCTGCGCATCAACGACCGGATCCGGGTGCCCGAGGTCCGGCTCGTCGGCCCGAACGGCGAGACCGTCGGGATCGTCCGCATCGAGGACGCCTTGCGTCTTGCCCAGGAGTCCGACCTCGACCTCGTCGAGGTCGCTCCCACGGCCCGTCCGCCCGTCTGCAAGCTCATGGACTACGGCAAGTTCAAGTACGAGAACGCGCAGAAGGCGCGCGAGGCCCGTCGCAACCAGACGAACGTGGTCATCAAGGAGATGAAGCTCCGGCCGAAGATCGACGCGCACGACTACGACACCAAGAAGGGTCACGTCGTGCGGTTCCTGCGCCAGGGCGACAAGGTGAAGATCACGATCATGTTCCGCGGACGTGAGCAGCACCGCCCCGAGCTGGGCTTCCGGCTGCTCCAGCGCCTCGCGGAGGACGTGCAGGACCTCGGGTTCGTCGAGTCGGCGCCCAAGCAGGACGGCCGCAACATGACCATGGTCCTCGGACCCCACAAGAAGAAGTCCGAGGCCAAGGCGGAGGTCAAGGCGGAGAAGAACGCCCGCGCCGCCGAGCGCGAGGCGGAGCGGGCAGCCGAGCACGCCGAGCGCTCCGCCGGAGCGACCGCGGGCGCGGCCACGCCGAGGAAGCCGCGCCGCCGCTCGGAGAGCCTCGACCCCGACATGTGACCGCGACATGTGACACCGACCCTGCGGGGTCATGGAAGAGGACCGGCCCAGCGGGCCGGTCCACGAGAGAAGGAATGTCATGCCGAAGATGAAGTCGCACTCCGGTGCGAGCAAGCGCTTCAAGGTGACCGGCTCCGGCAAGCTGCGCCGGGAGAAGGCCAACCGCCGCCACCTGCTCGAGCACAAGCCGTCGACGCTCACCCGGCGGCTCGCCGGCACCACCGACGTGTCGAAGGCCGACACCAAGAAGGTCAAGAAGCTGCTCGGCAAGTGACCGGTAGGTCGCTCCTCGCCGAACCCCGACTTTTGCAAGCATCAAGGAGTAAGTAAGTGGCACGCGTCAAGCGGGCGGTCAACGCCCAGAAGAAGCGCCGGGTAACCCTCGAGCGCGCCTCCGGCTACCGGGGCCAGCGGTCGCGGCTCTACCGGAAGGCCAAGGAGCAGGTCACCCACTCGCTGGTCTACAGCTACCGTGACCGCCGCGCCAAGAAGGGCGAGTTCCGCAAGCTGTGGATCCAGCGCATCAACGCGGCGGCCCGCGCGAACGGCATGACCTACAACCGCTTCGTGCAGGGCCTCAAGGCCGCCGGCGTCGAGGTCGACCGCAAGATCCTCGCCGACATGGCCGTCAACGACGCCGCCACCTTCACCTCGCTGGTCGAGCTGGCCAAGGCCAACATGCCGGCCGACGTGAACGCGCCGAAGGACGAGGCCGCGAAGGCCTCCGCCTGACCTCTCGTCGGGCACCGTCGATGGCGAGTCTCCCTGCCGACTCCCCGCTGCTCTCGGTGAAGAGCGGACGGGTGAAGGCGGCTCGGAGGCTCGCCAGACGTGTCTCCCGGGCCGAGCTGCGTCTCTTCCTGGCCGAGGGGCCGCAGGCGGTGCGCGAGGCCCTCGACCGTCCCGGCTGCGTCGCCGAGGTGTTCGCACTGCCCTCCGCGGCGGACGCCCATCCCGACATCCACCGCCGGGCGCTGGCCGGGGAGGTCCCCTGGCGCCTCGTGGACGACGCCGCCCTGGCCTCCCTCGCCGAGACGGTGCACCCCCAGGGGCTGGTCGCCGTGTGCCGCTTCCTGGACCGGCCGCTCGAGGCCGTCGTACCGGAACCGGGAGCCACCGGCCTGCTCGCGGTGTGCGCCGACGTCCGCGACCCGGGCAACGCCGGGACGGTGGTGCGCTGCGCCGACGCCGCCGGCGCCGACGCAGTGCTGCTCACCGGCAGCTCGGTCGACCCGTACAACGGCAAGGCCGTCCGCGCGAGCGCGGGGAGCCTCTTCCACGTGGCCGTGGCCCTCGACCCGGACACCTCCGGTGTCGTCGCCGAGCTGCAGCAGCACGGGTACCTCGTGCTGGCCGCGGACGGGGCGGGGGAGAAGGACCTCGACGACGCGCTCGACGAGGGGCTGCTCGACGGACCCACGGCGTGGCTGTTCGGCAACGAGGCCTGGGGCCTGCCCGAGGAGGTCGCCGCGCTGGCCGACCACCGGGTGCGGATCCCGATCCACGGCCGCGCCGAGAGCCTCAACCTCGCCACCGCCGCCGCGGTGTGCCTCTACGCCTCCGCGCGCGCCCACCGGCGCCGCTGAGCGGTCGCTGCTCGCACCTTCACCCGTCACCGACTAGCCTGGGGGCGTGTCGTCCATCACCGAGCCGTCCGTGCAGGTGACCCTCGACGCGATCCCGGACGGGGTGGTCCTCGCCGACCAGGCCGGGCTGGTCACCGCGATGAACGTCGCCGCGCGCTCGATGCTGCGCATCCACGACGGGCTCGGCAAGCACCTCGTCGACGTGGTGGCCCTCCAGGACCAGGCCGGCAACGACTGGTTCTCCACGGCCGACCCGTACGGCGGTCCGCGGCTGCGGTCGGGCATCCCGGAGCAGTCGTGGTTCCTTCCCGACGGCACCGAGCTGCTGGTGACCGTCCGGATCCTGCGGGAGGGGGCGAACGGGCCGGCCTCCGGGGTGGCCCTGTGCCTGCGCACGTCCCGGGCCCGCGCGCGGCTGGACCGTGAGCGCTCCGACCTGGTCGCGACCGTCGCGCACGAGCTGCGCTCCCCGCTGACCGGGGTCAAGGGGTTCGTCGCGACCTTGCTGAGCAAATGGGACCGGCTCAACGACGAGCAGAAGAAGCTCATGCTGACCACCGTCAACTCCGACGCCGACCGGCTCACCCGGCTGATCGCCGAGCTGCTCGACGTGGCCCGCATCGACACCGGACGGCTGTCGCTCTACCCCCGGCCGATCGAGGTGGCCTCCGCGGTGGAGCGGGTCCTGGAGTCGGTGCGTGCGGGCACCGGCCGGGAGCTCCAGCTCGAGGCCGACGGCGACCTGCCCACGGTGTACGCCGACCCCGACAAGTTCGTGCAGGTGGTCACCAACCTCGTGGAGAACGCCGTACGCCACGGTGAGGGCGCGGTGCAGCTCTCGGCGAGCGCGCTGGCGCCGGACGAGCCGTTCCCCGGGGTCCGGATCGACGTCGACGACCAGGGCGACGGGATCAGCCCGGAGATCCGCAACCGGGTCTTCACGAAGTTCTGGAAGCACGGCGTCCGCGGTGGGTCGGGGCTCGGCCTCTACATCGTGCACGGCCTCGTCACGGCCCACGGCGGCGCCGTCGAGATCTCGGACGCGCCGGGCGGCGGTGCGCGGATCACCGTGGTGTGGCCGCACGACGACCGCCGCGCGGAGTGACACGGGCCCTGTCCACCAGGGCAAACCGGTTCGCCGCCCCGCCGGGCGACTTCCTAGACTGGGCACGCACCCACCCTCCTGAAAGGCAGCCATGTCCGGCCCCAACACCGACTACGACCCGGTCGAGGTCACGCCGCTGCGTGCCGACGAGGTCGAGGCCATGCGCGACGCAGCGCTCGAGGCCATCGCCGAGGCGAACGACCTCGCCGAGCTGAAGGCCGTCCGCCTCGCCCACGCCGGCGAGCGCTCGCCGCTGGCGCTGGCCAACCGGGAGATCGGTGCCCTGCCGCCGCAGGCGCGCAAGGAGGCCGGGATGCGGGTCGGCCAGGCCCGCGGCGCGGTGAACAAGGCGCTGGCCGAGCGGCAGTCCGTCCTCGAGGCCGAGCACGAGGCGCGGATGCTGGTGGAGGAGACCGTCGACGTGACGGTGCCGTGGGACCGCGAGCCGCAGGGCGCCCGGCACCCCCTGACCACGATCCAGGAGCTGATCAGCGACGTGTTCGTGGCGATGGGCTGGGAGGTCGCCGAAGGCCCCGAGGTGGAGGCCGAGTGGCTGAACTTCGACGCGCTCAACCTCGGCCCGGACCACCCGGCGCGCACCATGCAGGACACCTTCTGGCTCGAGCCGTCCGACGGCGGCCTGGTGCTGCGCACGCACACCTCCCCGGTGCAGGCCCGCACCATGCTCACCCAGGAGCCCCCGGTGTACGTCGTCGTCCCCGGACGCGTGTACCGCACCGACGAGCTCGACGCCACGCACACCCCGGTGTTCCACCAGGTCGAGGGGCTCGTCGTCGACAAGGGCATCTCCATGGCCCACCTCAAGGGCACCCTGGACCACTTCGCCGAGGCGATGTTCGGGGAGGGGATCACGACCCGGTTCCGGCCGTCGTACTTCCCCTTCACCGAGCCGAGCGCCGAGGTGGACCTGGTCTGCTTCGTGTGCCGCGGCGCCGGGACCCTCGCCGACACCGAGGAGCCCTGTCGCACCTGCAAGGGCGAGGGCTGGATCGAGTGGGGAGGCTGCGGCGTGGTCAACCCTCGGGTGCTGGTCGCGTGCGGGATCGACCCCGACGCGTACTCCGGCTTCGCCTTCGGCATGGGCCTGGAGCGGACCCTGATGTTCCGCCACGGCATCGAGGACATGCGCGACATCGTCGAGGGTGACGTCCGGTTCACCCTGCCCTTCGGAATGGAGATCTGATGCGGGTCCCGCTCTCCTGGCTGCGCGAGTACGTCGAGCTCCCGGCCGACGTCACCGCCGCGGACCTGGCCGCCCGCCTCACCGACCTCGGCCTCAAGCTGGAGGCGCTGGAGAGGCCCGGCTCCGACATCGAGGGGCCGCTGGTGGTCGGGCGCGTCCTGGCCTTCGACGACGAGCCGCAGAAGAACGGCAAGGTGATCCGCTGGTGCCGCGTCGACGTCGGGCCCGACCACAACGACGCGGACGGCGGGCGGGGCATCGTCTGCGGCGCGAGCAACTTCGCCGAGGGGGACCTCGTCGTGGTGTCCCTCCCCGGGTCCGTGCTGCCGGGGCCGTTCCCGATCTCGGCCCGCAAGACCTACGGGCACCTCTCGGACGGGATGATCTGCTCCACCAGGGAGCTCGGCACCGGTGACGACCACGACGGCATCCTGGTGCTCGACCCCCGGCTCGAGCCCGACGTCAAGCCCGGCGACGACGCCGTCGAGCTGCTGCACCTGCGCGACGAGGTGATCGAGCTCGAGATCAACCCCGACCGCGCCTACGCGCTCTCGCTGCGCGGTGTCGCACGCGAGGCGGCGCTGGCCTACGGGGTGCGGTTCCACGACCCGGCCCACCGCGAGGTGCCCGCGCCGAACGACCGGGGCTACCCGGTCCGGGTCGAGGCCGAGGACGGCTGCCCGGTCTTCGCGACCCGCACCGTGGCCGGCTTCGACCCGGCTGCGCCCACCCCGCGGTGGCTGGCGCGCAGGGTGCAGCTGGCCGGCATGCGCCCGATCTCGCTGGCCGTCGACGTGACGAACTACGTGATGCTCGAGCTCGGCCAGCCGATCCACGGCTACGACGGCGACCGGCTGCGCGGCCCCGTCGTCGTACGACGGGCCGGGCCGGGGGAGAAGCTGACCACCCTCGACGACGTCACCCGCGACCTCGACCCCGAGGACCTGCTGATCACCGACGACCGTGGTCCGATCGGCCTGGCCGGGGTGATGGGCGGGCAGGAGACCGAGCTCTCCGACGGCACCACGCACATCGTCATCGAGGCCGCCTACTTCGAGCCGGCCTCGGTCTTCCGCACCGCCCGCCGCCACAAGCTGCCCTCGGAGGCGTCCAAGCGGTTCGAGCGCGGCGTCGACCCGCTCCTGCCGGCCTACGCCGCGGACCGGGTCGCCGAGCTGCTCGTCGCCCACGGCGGCGGCACGGTCACCGACGGGGTCACCTACGCGGGTCGCCCTCCGGCCGGCCGGAAGGTCGCCGTCGCGGCGGACCTGCCGGCACAGGTCACCGGCATCGAGATCGACGCCGAGACGACGGTGCGCCACCTGCACGACGTCGGCTGCACCGTCGGCGTCGAGGGCGGCGTCGAGGGAGGCACGCTGACCGTCGCGGTGCCCTCGTGGCGGCCCGACCTGGTCGACCCCTACGACCTCGTGGAGGAGGTCGCGCGGCTGGTCGGCTACGACAAGGTGCCCTCGGTGCTGCCGCAGGCGCCCAGCGGCCGGGGCCTGAGCCGCGAGCAGCGTCTCCGCCGCCGTGCGGGGATGTCGCTCGCCGGGGCCGGCTACGTCGAGGTGCTCACCTACCCCTTCGTCGGCCCCGCCGACTGGGACGCGCTCGGCCTGGCCGAGGACGACGACCGCCGCACCGCCGTCCGGGTGGCCAACCCGCTGTCGGAGGAGGAGCCGGAGCTGCGCACCACCCTGCTGCCGGGGCTGCTGCGCGCGCTGGCCCGCAACGTCGGCCGCGGGATCGACGACGTCGCGCTCTTCGAGCAGGCGCCGGTGTACCTGCCCTCGCCGGGCGCGGGAACCGCGCCGATCCTCGGGGTGGAGCGCCGGCCGACCGAGGAGGAGTGGCAGGCGCTGCAGGCCGCCATCCCGCACCAGCCGATGCACGCCGCGCTGGCCCTGGCCGGGGACCGTGAGCCCTCGGGCTGGTGGGGCCGGGGCCGCGCCGCGACGTGGGCCGACGCCGTCGAGGCGGTCCGCCGCCTCGCCCGGACGGTCGGCACCGCCGTCGAGGTGCGGGCGGTCGCCCACGCGCCGTGGCACCCCGGACGCTGCGCGGAGGTCGTCCTCGACGGGGCCGTGGTCGGCCACGCGGGCGAACTGCACCCCAACGTGTGCAAGGCCTTCGGCGTCCCCGTCCGCACCGCGGTGGCGGAGGTCGACCTGGACGCGCTGATGGCGGCCGGCGCCGCGGTCGTGGCCGCTCCGCGGTTCTCGACCTTCCCCGTGGCCAAGGAGGACGTCGCGCTCGTCGTCGACGTCTCCGTGCCGGCTGCGGAGGTCCAGGCGACCCTGCGGGAGGGGGCGGGGCCGCTGCTGGAGTCGATCCGGCTCTTCGACGTCTACACCGGTGAGCAGATCGGCGAGGGCAAGAAGTCGCTGGCCTTCGCGCTGCGGTTCCGCGCCGAGGACCGCACGCTGACCGACGCGGAGGTCGCCGAGGCGCGGGAGGCGGCCATCGCCCTGGCGGTCGAACGGCACGGGGCGGTACGCCGGGCCTGATGGCACCCCGCTTCGCATGCCCATGCATGATGGTGTATGTTCATGCGCATGGCAGGTGACGCAGCACAGCAGAAGGTCCGGGTCGCGGTCGCAGGCGCGAGCGGGTACGCCGGGGGTGAGGTCCTGCGCCTGCTCCTGGCCCACCCGGCGGTGGAGATCGGCGCGGTGACCGCGGGGTCCAACGCAGGCGAGCGGCTCGGCGCGCTGCAGCCGCACCTCCTGCCGCTGGCCGACCGGGTCCTGGCGGACACCACCGTCGAGGTCCTGTCCGGGCACGACGTGGTGTTCCTCGCACTGCCGCACGGAGCCTCGGGCGAGATCGCCAAGGCCCTGCCCGACGACTGCGTCGTGGTCGACTGCGGTGCCGACTTCCGGCTCACCGACCCCGCGGCCTGGGAGCGGTACTACGGCGGGGAGCACGCCGGGTCCTGGCCCTACGGCCTGCCCGAGCTGCCCGGTCAGCGCGACCGGCTCTCCTCGGCGACGCGGATCGCGGTGCCGGGCTGCTACCCGACCGTGTCCACCCTCGCCATCGCCCCCGCGGTCGCCGCGGGCCTGGTCGTCGCCGCGGACGTCGTCGTGGTGGCCGCGTCCGGGACCTCCGGCGCCGGCAAGGCCGCCAAGCCGCACCTGCTCGGCTCGGAGGTGATGGGGTCGGCCTCGGCGTACGGCGTCGCCACGCACCGGCACACCCCGGAGATCGTCCAGAACCTGTCCGGCCTCACCGAGCAGCCCGTGCGGGTGTCCTTCACGCCGGTGCTGGTGCCGATGCCCCGTGGCATCCTCGCCACCTGCTCCGCCCCGCTGTCCGGGCCGGTGGGGACCGCCGAGGCCCACCAGGCGTACACCAAGGCCTACGCGGACGAGCCGTTCGTGCACGTGCTCCCGCCGGGGCAGTGGCCGCAGACCAAGTCGGTCGTCGGGTCCAACGCCGTCCACCTGCAGGTCACCGTCGACGAGACGGCCGGCCGCCTGGTCGCGGTCGGCGCGGTGGACAACCTCGCCAAGGGCACCGGCGGCGCCGCCGTGCAGTGCATGAACCTGGCGCTGGGCCTCCCCGAGACCACCGGGCTGACGACCGTGGGCATCGCCCCGTGAGCCACACCCTCCTCCGGCACGCCGAGCCGCTGGCCGTCGTACGCCTCGGCTCGGGCGCGGACCTGCCGTCGTGGGCCACCTCCTCGACGCTGCTGTCCGTCACCGCCACCGCCGCCGAGACCTCCGTGGTCTGCGCCCACGCCGCGGTCCCGGCCAAGGCACGACCGCAGGGCCCGTTCACCGCCTTCTCGGTGGAGGGCACGCTCGACTTCGCGCTGACCGGGGTGCTGCACACGCTCCTCGCCGCGCCGGCAGAGGAGGAGGTGCCGGTCTTCACGCTCTCGACCTTCGACACCGACTGGGTGCTCGTGCCCGCCGCGGAGGCCGACCGCGTCACCGAGGCCTGGCGACGACGGGGGTACGACGTCCGCCCCGCCGACCGTCCCACCGCCCCGCCTCCCGAAGGATCCGACGCATGAGCATCACCGCCCCGAAGGGCTTCCGCGCCGCCGGCGTCGCAGCCGGGCTGAAGTCCACCGGTGCCAAGGACATGGCCCTGGTCGTCAACGACGGCCCCGAGCACGCCTCCGCGACCGTCTTCACCGCCAACCGCTGCAAGGCCAACCCGGTCCTGTGGAGCCAGGAGGTGGTCAAGGACGGCATCGTCCGCGCCGTCGTCCTCAACTCCGGAGGGGCCAACTGCTACACCGGCGCCGAGGGCTTCCAGACCACGCACGCGGTCGCCGAGCGCACCGCCGAGCGGCTGGGCGTCGGGGCGATCGACGTGGTGGTGTGCTCCACCGGCCTGATCGGGCTGCGCAACGACCGCGACGACCTCCTCGCGGGCGTCGACGCCTGCGCCGCGGCGCTGGCCGCCGACGCCGGGGCCGACGCCGCCGAGGCGATCATGACCACCGACTCGGTCAGCAAGCAGGTCGTGGTCGAGGCAAGCGGGTGGAGCGTCGGCGGCATGGCGAAGGGTGCCGGCATGCTCGCCCCCCAGCTCGCCACCATGCTCGTCGTCGTGACCACGGACGCCCTGGTGACTCCCGAGGTCGCCGACCGGGCGCTGCGCGCCGCCACCCGGGTCAGCTTCGACCGGCTCGACTCCGACGGGTGCATGTCGACCAACGACACGGTGACGCTGATGGCCAGCGGCGCCTCGGGGATCACCCCGACCGAGGACGACTTCACCGAGGCGCTCACCCGCGCCTGCACCGACCTCGCGATGCAGCTGCTCGCCGACGCCGAGGGGGCCGACCACGAGATCGCGGTCACCGTGCTCAACGCGGCCGACGAGGACGACGCGGTCGAGGTCGGCCGGTCGGTGGCGCGCAGCAACCTGTTCAAGGCCGCGGTGTTCGGCCAGGACCCCAACTGGGGCCGGGTGCTGGCCTCGATCGGGACGACGTCGGCGGCGTTCGACCCCGCGGACCTGGACGTGGCGATGAACGGGGTGTGGGTCTGCCGCAGGTCCGAGCCGGCCGAGTCCCCCGAGCTGGTCGACCTCTCCGGCCGCGAGGTCAGCGTCACCATCGACCTCAAGGCCGGGGACGCCCGGGCCACGGTGTGGACCAACGACCTGACCCACGCCTACGTCCACGAGAACTCCGCCTACTCGAGCTGAGGCCCACCGACCGATGAGCGACTTCATGAACACCGAGCCCACCGCGGGCAAGAGCGCGGCCGAGTGGAAGCAGGCCACCCAGAAGGCCGCCACCCTCGCCGAGGCGCTTCCGTGGCTGAAGCAGTACCACGGCAAGATCATCGTGGTGAAGTACGGCGGGAACGCCATGACCGACGACCGCCTGAAGCGGGCGTTCGCCGAGGACGTCGTCTTCCTGCGCTACGCCGGCTTCCACCCCGTCGTGGTGCACGGCGGCGGCCCGCAGATCAACGCGATGCTGGACCGGCTCGGCATCGAGTCGGAGTTCCGCGGCGGCCTGCGGGTGACCTCGCCGGAGGCCATGGACGTGGTCCGCATGGTCCTCGTCGGCCAGGTCGGCCGGGAGCTCGTCGGCCTGCTGAACCAGCACGGTCCGCTGGCCGTCGGGCTGTCCGGCGAGGACGCCGGCCTGTTCACCGCGCGGCCGGCGAAGACCGTGGTCGACGGCGAGGAGGTGGACCTGGGCCGGGTCGGCGAGGTCGAGAAGGTGCGGCCCGAGGCGGTGCGCGACCTCATCGAGGCCGGGCGCATCCCGGTGATCTCCTCGGTCGCTCCCGACGAGGCCGGGCTGGTCCACAACGTCAACGCCGACACCGCGGCGGGTGCGCTCGCGGGGGCGCTGGGTGCCGAGAAGCTGCTCGTCCTCACCGACGTCGAGGGCCTGTACCGCGACTGGCCGAACAGCGACGACGTCATCGGCCAGATCAGCCCCGAGGCGCTCGAGGAGCTGCTGCCGTCGCTGGCCAGCGGCATGGTGCCCAAGATGCGGGCCTGCCTCACCGCGATCCGCGGCGGCGTGCCCCGGACCACCGTCGTCGACGGCCGCGAGCCGCACGCCGTCCTGCTGGAGATCTTCACCCCCGAGGGCGTCGGCACCCAGGTCCTGCCCGGCGTCGAGACCAGGGTGCGGACCGCCCTGCGGAAGGAACAGTGAGATGACCGACGCGCACAGCAGCGCCGGCGGCCGGGTGATGGACCGCTACGCGCACGCGCTGATGAACACCTTCGGACCGCCCAAGCTCGTGCTGAGCCGCGGCGAGGGCGCCCGGGTCTGGGACGTCGACGGCAACGAGTACCTCGACCTGCTCGGCGGGATCGCGGTCAACGCCCTCGGCCACGCCCACCCCGCACTCGTCTCCGCGGTGACCGACCAGCTGCGGACCCTCGGGCACGTGTCGAACTTCTTCGCGACCGAGCCCCAGGTGACGCTGGCCGAGAAGCTGCTCGCGCTCCTCGGCGTGGACGGCCGCGTGTTCTTCGCCAACTCCGGGACCGAGGCCAACGAGGCGGCGCTCAAGCTGACCCGGCGCACCGGCCGCAGGCACGTGGTGGCGGCCGAGGGCGGGTTCCACGGCCGCACCATGGGCGCGCTGTCGCTGACGTCCAAGGCCGCCTACCGGGAGCCGTTCGAGCCACTGCCCGGCGGCGTCACCTTCGTGCCCTACGGCGACGTCGACGCGCTGCGTGCCGCCGTCACCGAGGAGACCGCCGCGGTGCTCCTCGAGCCGATCCAGGGCGAGGCCGGCGTGGTCATGCCGCCCGACGGCTACCTCCGGGCCGCCCGCGAGGTCACCCGCGCACGGGGAGCCCTGCTGTGGCTCGACGAGGTGCAGACCGGGATGGGCCGCACCGGCGACTGGTTCGCCTTCACCCCCTCCGGGGTCACCCCCGACGTGGTCACCCTCGCCAAGGGCCTCGGCGGCGGGATCCCCGTCGGTGCCTGCGTCGCCCTCGGCGAGCACGGCGCGCTGCTGCAGCCCGGCCACCACGGCACCACGTTCGGCGGCAACCCGGTCGCCGCGGCGGCGGCGCTGGCGGTGATCGACACGATCGAGAAGGAGGACCTGCTCGGCCACGTCCGGCGCGTCGGTGCCCTCCTGGCCGAGGGTCTGGCCGAGGCGCGGGTGACCGAGGTCCGGCAGGCAGGGCTGCTGATCGGGCTCGACCTGAGCGCCCCGGTCGCGGCGAAGGTCACCGACGCGGCGCAGCAGCGCGGGTTCATCGTGAACGCCCCCACCCCCGAGCGCATCCGGCTCGCGCCACCGCTGGTGCTCACCGAGGAGGAGGCCACCTCCTTCGTCGCCGCCTGGCCCACGATCCTCGACGCCGCCTACGAGCAGGAGTCGTCATGACCCGGCACTTCCTCCGCGACGACGACCTGAGCCCCCGGGCGCAGGCGGCGGTTCTCGACCTCGCGGCCGCGCTGAAGGCGGACAGGTTCTCCGCGCGTCCCCTCGAGGGCCCGCGCACGGTCGCGATCCTCTTCGACAAGCCGACCCTGCGCACCCAGGCGTCGTTCACCTCCGGGGTCGCCGAGCTCGGCGGCTTCCCGATGATCGTGGACGCCAAGCTGGCCCAGGTCGGGGTCCGCGAGTCCGTCGCCGACACCGCACGCGTCCTGGGACGGCAGGCCTCGGCGATCGTGTGGCGTACCTTCCACCAGAGCAGCCTGGAGGAGATGGCCCGGTACGCCGGGGTGCCGGTGGTCAACGCGCTGACCGACGAGTTCCACCCCTGCCAGGTCCTGGCCGACCTGCTCACCGTCCGGGAGCACCAAGGCGACCTCGCCGGACGCCGGCTGACCTTCCTCGGGGACGCGGCCTCCAACATGGCCCATTCCTACCTGCTGGGCGCGGCCACCGCCGGCATGCACGTCACCGTCAGCGGGCCGACCGGCTACGAGCCCGACCCCGACGTGCTGGCGAGGGCCCGGCAGGTCGCGGAGACGACCGGTGGCTCGGCGTCGTACGAGCCGGACCCGGTGGCCGCGGCCGCCGGAGCCGACGTGGTCGCCACCGACACGTGGGTCTCGATGGGCAAGGAGGGCGAGGCCGAGCAGCGCACGGAGCCGTTCCGGCCCTACGCGGTCGACCGCGACCTGATGGCCAAGGCCGCGCCGGAGGCGGTCGTGCTGCACTGCCTGCCGGCCTACCGCGGCAAGGAGATCAGCGCCGAGGTGATCGACGGCCCGCAGAGCGTGGTGTGGGACGAGGCGGAGAACCGCCTCCACGTCCAGAAGGCGGTCCTCACCTGGCTCCTGGAGGAACGTGAGGTGGCGCCGTGAGCACCCAGCCGCAGGGCACCGGGACGATGCCGATGACCAAGAACGCGCGCCAGCAGCGGATCGTCGACATCCTCACCCGCCAGCAGGTGCGCTCCCAGACCGAGCTCGCCGAGCTGCTCGCCGAGTCGGGCGTCACCGTCACCCAGGCGACGCTGTCGCGCGACCTCGACGAGCTCGAGGCGGTCAAGGTCCGCGCCCCCGGCGGCGCCCTCGTCTACGCGGTGCCCGCCGAGGGCGGGGACCGCACCCCGGTGGCCGCCGGCGACCCGGCCGCGGGGGAGGCCCGGCTGTCCCGGCTCCTCGCCGAGCTGATGGTCTCCGCGGAGGCGTCGGCGAACCTCGCGCTCCTGCGCACCCCGCCGGGGGCCGCGCAGTTCCTCGCCTCCGCCTTCGACAAGGCCACGCTGTCCGGCGTGCTCGGCACGGTCGCCGGTGACGACACCGTGCTCGTGATCAGCCGCGACCACGACGGGGGAGCCGCACTCGTGCAGCGCCTCCTCGCGATGGCCAACCAGTCCACCGGCCACTGAGGCCGTCGTACCCGATCCTGAACCCAACGCCCGAAGGAACAACCTGTGAGCAAGGTCCTGACCTCCCTGCCCGTCGGCGAGCGCGTCGGCATCGCCTTCTCCGGTGGCCTCGACACCTCCGTCGCGGTCGCCTGGATGCGGGAGAAGGGTGCGGTGCCATGCACCTACACCGCCGACATCGGCCAGTACGACGAGGCCGACATCTCCGGGGTCCCCGACCGGGCCCTGCAGTACGGCGCCGAGCTGTCCCGTGCCGTGGACTGCCGGCACGCGCTCGTGGAGGAGGGCTTCGCCGCCATCGCCTGCGGGGCCTTCCACATCCGCTCCGGCGGCCGCGCGTACTTCAACACCACGCCGCTGGGCCGCGCGGTGACCGGCACCATGCTGGTGCGCGCGATGCACGCGGACGGGGTCGACATCTGGGGCGACGGCTCGACGTTCAAGGGCAACGACATCGAGCGCTTCTACCGCTACGGGCTGCTCGCCAACCCCCAGCTGAGGATCTACAAGCCCTGGCTGGACGCGGAGTTCGTCGACGAGCTCGGCGGACGCACCGAGATGAGCGCGTGGCTCACCGAGCGTGGCCTGCCCTACCGCGACAGCCAGGAGAAGGCCTACTCCACCGACGCCAACATCTGGGGTGCCACCCACGAGGCCAAGACCCTCGAGCACCTCGACGTCTCCCTGGAGTCGGTCGAGCCCATCATGGGCGTGAAGTTCTGGGACCCGTCGGTGCAGATCGAGCCCGAGGAGGTCACCGTCCGGTTCGAGCAGGGCCGCCCGGTCGCCGTCAACGGCAAGGTGTACGACGACCCGGTGGAGCTGGTCCACGAGGTGAACACCATCGGCGGTCGCCACGGGCTCGGAATGTCCGACCAGATCGAGAACCGGATCATCGAGGCGAAGTCCCGGGGCATCTACGAGGCGCCGGGCATGGCGCTGCTGTGGCTGACCTACGAGCGCCTGCTCAACGCCATCCACAACGAGGACACCGTCGCGTCCTACCACGCCGAGGGCCGCCGGCTCGGGCGGCTTCTCTACGAGGGCCGCTGGCTGGACCCGCAGGCGCTGATGCTGCGCGAGGCCATCCAGCGCTGGGTCGCCTCGGTCGTCACCGGCGAGGTGACCGTGCGGCTGCGGCGCGGCGAGGACTACACGATCCTCGACACGCGGGGGGAGACGTTCTCCTACCACCCCGACAAGCTGTCGATGGAGCGGGTGGAGTCCGCGGCGTTCGGCCCCACCGACCGGATCGGGCAGCTGACGATGCGCAACCTCGACATCGCCGACTCCCGGTCCAAGCTCGAGATGTACGCGGTCCAGCCGCAGGACCAGGGCCACGTCCTCGTCGAGCACGGCAACCTGCTCGGCGCGCTCGAGCCGGGTGGCGCGGACCGGATCGCCGAGAACCCGCTCGAGCCGGGCGCCCTCGACGACGAGGCCCTCGACGTCGCCGCCATGGAGTTCGGCGCGGACTGACCGCCGACCCACCCTGCGGCCGGCGCTTCCCACCCCCTGACCCGAAGGACGACGTGAGCGAGAACTCGAAGACCGTGGCCGGCGCCCTGTGGGGCGGACGGTTCGCCGGCGGGCCGTCGGACGCGCTCGCCGCACTGTCGAGGTCGACCCAGTTCGACTGGCGGCTGGCGCCCTACGACCTCGCCGGCTCCAGGGCGCACGCCCGCGTCCTCCACCGGGCGGGACTGCTCGGCGACGACCAGCTCCGCGACCTGCTGGCGGGGCTGGAGTCGCTGGGGACGAAGGTGGCCTCCGGCGAGGTCGTCCCTGCCGAGACCGACGAGGACGTGCACGGTGCGCTCGAGCGGTTGCTGATCGAGGAGGTCGGCCCCGAGCTCGGTGGCCGGCTGCGGGCCGGCCGCTCCCGCAACGACCAGGTCGCCACCCTGTTCAAGGCGTTCCTGCGCGACCACGCCCGCGTGGTCACCGGCCTGGTGCTCGACCTGGTCGAGGCCCTGGCCGAGCAGGGCGAGCGACACCTCGGTGCCCCGATGCCGGGCAGGACCCATCTCCAGCACGCCCAGCCGGTGCTGCTCTCCCACCACCTGCTCGCGCACGCCTGGCCGCTGCTGCGCGACGTGTCCCGGATCCGCGACTGGGACGCCCGGGTCGCGGCCGACTCGCCCTACGGGTCGGGCGCCCTGGCCGGGTCCTCGCTCGGCCTGGACCCGCGCCAGGTCGCCGTGGAGCTCGGCTTCACCGACTCCAGCCCCAACTCCATCGACGGCACGGCTGCCCGCGACTTCGTGGCAGAGCTGGCGTTCGTGCTCGCGATGGTCGGGGTGGACGTCTCCCGCCAGGCCGAGGAGGTGATCATCTGGGCCACCAAGGAGTTCGGGTTCGTGGAGCTCGACGACGCCTACTCGACCGGGTCGAGCATCATGCCGCAGAAGAAGAACCCCGACATCGCCGAGCTCGCCCGCGGCAAGGCCGGGCGGCTGGTCGGCAACCTGTCCGGCCTGATGGCCACGCTCAAGGCCCTGCCGCTCGCGTACAACCGCGACCTGCAGGAGGACAAGGAGCCGGTGTTCGACTCCGTCGACACCCTCGAGGTGCTGCTGCCCGCGTTCACCGGCATGGTCTCGACGCTGCGCTTCCGCACCGACCGCCTCGCCGAGCTGGCCCCGCAGGGCTTCTCCCTCGCCACCGACGTCGCCGAGTGGCTGGTCCGGGAGGGCGTTCCCTTCCGGGAGGCCCACGAGCTCGCCGGGGCCTGCGTCCGCCGCTGCGAGGAGCTCGGCTGCGAGCTCGACGAGCTCACCGACGACGAGCTCGCCGCGATCTCCCCGCACCTCACGCCGGGCGTGCGCGACGTGCTGACCGTCGAGGGGTCGATCGCGTCCCGGTCCGCCCGCGGGGGCACCGCCCTCGAGCGTGTCACCGACCAGCTCGCCGAGGTGCGGGCGACGGTCGCGGAGCACCGTGCCTGGCTTGGCTGAGGCGCTCACCGGACCGGTCCTCGAGGTCGCACCGCGGCTGCTCGGCGCCGTGCTGCGCCACGAGACGGAGGCGGGCACGGTCGCGGTCCGGCTCACCGAGGTCGAGGCGTACGCCGGTGAGCACGACCCGGGGTCGCACGCCTACCGCGGGCCGACCCGGCGCAACCGGGTGATGTTCGGGCCGGCCGGTCACCTGTACGTGTACTTCACCTACGGCATGCACCACTGCTGCAACGTCGTCGCGGGGGAGGACGGGCACGCCTCCGCCGTACTCCTGCGGGCCGGCGAGGTGGTCGAGGGACTCGACCTGGCGCGCGAACGCCGGGGACGCGGACCCGACCGCGACCTCGCCAGGGGCCCGGCCCGGCTGTGCCAGGCGCTCGGCATCGACCTCGCGGACAACGGAACGCCCCTGGAGAGCGGCCCGATCACCCTGACCCTCGGCGACGGCCAGCCGGACCTGGCCAGGGTGCGCACGGGCCCGCGGGTCGGGCTCCGGCACGCGGCCGAGCACCCCTGGCGGTTCTGGGTCGACGGCGAGCCCACGGTCTCGGTGTACCGCCCGGCGAAGCGGCTCGCCTCGGACGGCCGGCGGCCGCCCTCTCGGTCCTAGTCTGGGGGTGTGGACGGCGACCTGCTGCTGGTCCTGGCCGGGGACGTGATGACCGGCCGGGGGATCGACCAGATCCTTCCGGCTCCGGGCGCGCCGCGGCTGGTCGAGGAGTACGTCGGCGACGCCCGTGCCTACGTGGGGCTGGCCGAGCGTGCCCACGGCGCGGTGCAGCGCCCGGTCGACCCGGCCTGGCCCTGGGGCGAGGTCCTGGCGGCGCTCCACGACGCCGGGCCGGCGGTGTCGGTGATGAACCTCGAGACCAGTGTCACCACCAGCGAGGAGCGCGCACCCGGGAAGGGCATCCACTACCGGATGAACCCGGCCAACATCGCGTGCCTGGAGCTGCCCGCGGTGGACGTGTGGGCGCTGGCCAACAACCACGTCCTCGACCACGGGGCCCCGGGGCTCCTCGAGACCCTGCACACCCTGGGGGCTGCCGGCCAGCGCACCACCGGTGCGGGGGCGGACGCGGCGGAGGCCTGGACCCCGGTGACGGTGGAGCGGGCCGGCACCCGGGTCACCGTGCTGTCGGTGGCGCACTCCTCGAGCGGTGTGCCGCCCGGCTGGCGGGCCGCCGAGGCACGCCCCGGCGTGGCGCTCCTTCCCGACCTGTCGGAGGCCACCGCCGACGCGGTGGCGGAGCGTCTGGGCACCGCCGCGGGCCCGGCCGGCACAGCGGTCGTCTCGGTCCACTGGGGCAGCAACTGGGGCTACCGGGTGCCCGAGGAGCAGCGCCGCTTCGCCCACCGCCTCGTCGACGCGGGCGTGGACGTCGTCCACGGACACTCCTCCCACCACCCCCGTCCCGTCGAGGTGTACCGCGACCGGCTGGTCCTGTACGGCTGCGGAGACCTCGTCAACGACTACGAGGGCATCGGCGGCTACGAGGGGTTCCGCGACGACCTGCGCCTGCTGTTCCTCGCCCGGATCGACCGCGGCACCGGTGCCGTGCGCGGACTGTCCATGGTGCCCTTCCAGTCCCACCGGCTCCGGCTGCGGCGCGCCTCCGCGGAGGACGCCGGCTGGCTGGCCGCGACGCTCGACGAGGCCTGCCGACGGGTCGGCACGTCGGTGCGGCTCGAGGCCGCCTCGCTGGTGCTCCACCGGCAGGGCCGGCCGGGACCATCGGCACGTGCCGCCGGACCGCCGCACGCCTAGCGTGGAGGTACGGGGGACTACGGAGGTGAAGGTTGTGTCCGTGCCTGAGGTGACGCTCATGGACGAGAGCGCACGCAAGAGCCACCTGCTGCTCGGCGAGCCGGACGAGGACGGCACGCAGCGAGGAGCCGAACGATGACCAGGGGCACCTATCAGCCGCTCCGGGTCGACGTACAGGTCAGGGGAGTGGTCAACGACGACGCCGTCGGCTACGCCACGGAGAAGGTGGAGCACGTGATGGGCGTGGCCAACCAGTCCGTGCTCTCCGCCCGTGCGGTGCTCACGATGGCCCCGGACCCCGCGCTCGACCGGCCCGCCCGGGCGGAGGCCTCGCTGGACGTCAACGGCACCCAGGTCCGCGCCCAGGCGGTCGCCTCCGACATGGTGGGCGCGATCGACCTGCTCGAGGACAAGCTCCGCAGGAACCTCCTCCAGCTCCAGGACCGCAAGCGCACCCGGCACCGCTGGATCGGCGTCGCCACCGGAGAGGGCTGGCGTCGGGGCACCCTGCCGACGGCGCGGGAGGACTTCTTCCCCCGCCCGGTGGAGGAACGCGAGATCGTGCGCCGCAAGACCTTCGCCGTGGCCCCGATGACGCCCGACGAGGCGGCCTACGAGATGGAGATGCTCGGCCACGACTTCTACCTCTTCACCGACAGCCGGTCGGGTCGCGAGGCCGTGGTCTACGGCGACGGCGACGGACGCTTCGCCGTCCGCGGTGAGGCCGTCCTCGGGGAGGAGAGCGCGGCCCTGGTCGAGCACGTCGACTCCGCACCCACCCTGACCGAGGCCGAGGCGCGGTCCCGGCTGGAGCTCAGCGGCGAGCCCTTCGTGTTCTACCTCGGCGCGGACGACGGGCGTGGCCGCGTCCTCTACCTGCGCTACGACGGGCACTACGGGCTGATCACCGCGACCTGAGAGATCGAGGCACGCGGGCCACCCCGCCGAGCACGAGCGCGGCGAGAGGTACGACGAGCAGCGCACCGTGCAGGCCGTCGGCGTCTGCGATCCCGAGGACCGCCAGGGCCCCGAGGGACCCGCACACGCCGACCACCGCCAGCACGGGCCGCCACCCGGCCGGAGCCGGCCGCGGATCGGGGTCGGCGGACTCGAACCTGCCGAAGAGCGCGACCAGGCCGGCCGTCGCCACGGCGAGGACGACGTACCAGACCGGGCGGGTCAGCCACCATCCCAGCGACAGCGGCGTGACGCCCAGGCCCCACCCGCCCAGCAGCAGCGAGCCACCGACCACCGCGACCATCGCGGTCACGTGCCACAGGTACAGCGTCATGATCCTGCCGTTCACCGCGACCACGGCCGTCCACGTCGTCGTCCGGGCGGCCAACCGGCTGCCCCACGGCTCGAGCGTGAGGACCAGGCCCGCCTGGAGCATCCCCAGCAGCAGCATGGTGACCCGGTTGGGATAGGTGTTGTTCACCGTCGCGGTGTCCACACCGACCATCGACACGGGGTAGGGGCCGAGCACGACGAGGAGCAGCGCGCCCGCCAGCCCGACGAGACCCAGCACGGCCCGTGCCCGTGGCCGGACGAGACGGCCGTCCACCCACGCGAACCCCAGCTGGTGGACGGTCGCCCAGACCACCACGTAGTTGACGAACCCGACCGCCACGCTTCCCGTCCCCAGCGAGACGAGGTCGACCAGCCCCGCGCCGAGGCCGCCGGCGGCGATCGACCGAAGGCCCCATCGACCCCAGGCCGCCAGGGTCAGCGGCACCAGCGCGACCACGAGCACGTAGGCGGCGAGGAACCAGGTGGGCACCAGTGCCACCGACGACGCCAGCCGCAGCGTCGCGGGGTCGACCCGCGCCGCCAGCGCCAGGCCGCCCACGGCGAACCACACCAGGAGGACCGGCACCACCGGCAGCAGGAGACGCCGTGCCCGGGCGCGCAGCCAGCTGCCGTACCCCTCCTGCCGGCGCTGCGCGGCCCGCCAGGACAACGCTGCGGGCAGCGCCCGGCATCGGTTCGGATACTCAGCCGCCGTCTCGGGGACCGTGACCGGTTGCGGGTCCGCCCGGCCGATGAGGCAGGCTTGGTCTGCACGAGTACGACGTCCCGCGGACGTCGTACGCCCCCGGATGAGACCCGAAAGGACCTGAGGTGTCCGCTGACCTGCACATCCTCGACGAGCTCGAGTGGCGCGGGCTGATCGCCCACTCGACCGACCTCGACGCGCTGCGCGCCGAGCTGTCCGAGGGCATGGTCAAGGTGTACTGCGGGTTCGACCCGACCGCACCCAGCCTGCACATGGGGAACCTGCTCCAGATCCTCACGCTGCGACGCGTCCAGGACGCCGGGCACAAGCCGTACGGCCTCGTCGGGGGAGCGACCGGGATGATCGGCGACCCCAAGGAGACCGGCGAGCGGCAGATGAACGACCTCGACACGGTCAAGCAGTGGAGCACCAACGTGCGGTCCCAGCTCGAGCGGTTCCTGTCCTTCGAGGGCGGCAACGCGGCCTCGGTGGTGAACAACTACGACTGGACCGCCGGGCTCTCGACCATCGAGTTCCTGCGCGACATCGGCAAGCACTTCCCGGTCAACCGGATGCTCGGCCGGGAGGTGGTCCGCACCCGCCTCGAGACCGGGATCAGCTACACCGAGTTCAGCTACGTGCTGCTGCAGTCCATGGACTACCTGAACCTCTACCGCGACTTCGGCGTCACGCTCCAGACCGGCGGCAGCGACCAGTGGGGCAACATCACTGCCGGCGTCGACCTCATCCGGCGGGTGACCGGCGGCCACGTGAACGCCCTGGCCACCCCGCTGGTGACCAAGGCCGACGGCACGAAGTTCGGCAAGACCGAGTCGGGCACCGTCTGGCTGGACGCGGAGATGACCTCGCCGTACGCCTTCTACCAGTTCTGGCTCAACGCGGACGACCGCGACGTGGTCGACCTGCTGAGGTACTACACCTTCCGCACGCGCGAGGAGATCGCCGACCTCGCGGCGCAGACCGGGGAGAAGCCCCACCTGCGCGCGGCGCAGCGGGCACTGGCCGACGACGTGACGACGCTGGTCCACGGAGCCGCGGAGACCGAGCGGATCAAGGCCGCCTCCGCAGCCCTGTTCGGCGGCGGCGAGCTGGCCGAGCTGGCCGTCGACACCCTGGGGGCTGCGCTCCGTGAGGCGGGCGCGATCCAGGTCAAGGCCGGGGAGGGACTGCCCGGGATCGTGGACCTGCTCGTCGACACCGGGCTGGTGGCCAGCAAGGGCGCCGCTCGTCGGACGATCGCCGAGGGCGGGGCGTACCTGAACAACCGTCGGGTGGAGGACCCGGACGCGGTCGCCGCCACCGAGGACCTCGTCGGAGGGCGGTGGCTGGTGCTCCGGCGCGGCAAGAAGAACCTCGCCGGCGTGGAGGTCGTGGACCGCTGAGCGGTCCGACCAGACCGCGTGACGGGGGCCACCAGACCGGCATTTGCGTTGCTGGCAAGGGAAACGTAGTGTTGTACCTGTCGCCGAGAGCGCGGGACACGAGGTCGAGAGACCGGGTGGCCGGCAAGGCGACACACCCCCACACCAAATCTTCTCGGGTGGTCGGCGAGCGCCCTGGAGGCGCCGGTCCGACCGGCCGGGAGAGCGGGCGTGAAGGGCGCTGGACCAGCATCCGTCCGAGTTGATCGGCGGACATGGATCCGGTAAGTTTGATCGGGTTGCCCCAGGCCGGGATCCGGGAGGGTTCTGGGTGGTGTGCGTTTGATCTTTGAGAACTCAACAGTGTGTTAAAAGTCGACGAATTAGTTTGTATCGCCAGCCGGCGGGCTGCTGGGTGCACTGTTTGGTGTGTCTGGGTGTCTGCTGGTTGTTTGGTTCCTTTAGGTTGATTCGGCTCGGTGTCTGCCCCTTGTTGGGGGTGGGTGTTGGGTTGTTTTTGCCTGGATGGGGCTCTTCTAGTGTTGGTGAGGCTGCCTGTCTTTGGGTGGGTGGTCTTGTCTGATTACTTCGATGGAGAGTTTGATCCTGGCTCAGGACGAACGCTGGCGGCGTGCTTAACACATGCAAGTCGAGCGGTAAGGCCCTTTCGGGGGTACACGAGCGGCGAACGGGTGAGTAACACGTGAGCAATCTGCCCTTCACTTCGGGATAACTACCGGAAACGGTGGCTAATACCGGATACGACCGCCCCGGGCATCTGGTGGTGGTGGAAAGTTCTGGCGGTGGAGGATGAGCTCGCGGCCTATCAGCTTGTTGGTGGGGTGATGGCCTACCAAGGCGACGACGGGTAGCCGGCCTGAGAGGGTGACCGGCCACACTGGGACTGAGACACGGCCCAGACTCCTACGGGAGGCAGCAGTGGGGAATATTGGACAATGGGCGAAAGCCTGATCCAGCAACGCCGCGTGAGGGATGACGGCCTTCGGGTTGTAAACCTCTTTCAGTACCGACGAAGCGCAAGTGACGGTAGGTACAGAAGAAGGACCGGCCAACTACGTGCCAGCAGCCGCGGTAATACGTAGGGTCCGAGCGTTGTCCGGAATTATTGGGCGTAAAGGGCTCGTAGGCGGTTTGTCGCGTCGGGAGTGAAAACTCGGGGCTTAACTCCGAGCCTGCTTCCGATACGGGCAGACTAGAGGTATGCAGGGGAGAACGGAATTCCTGGTGTAGCGGTGAAATGCGCAGATATCAGGAGGAACACCGGTGGCGAAGGCGGTTCTCTGGGCATGACCTGACGCTGAGGAGCGAAAGTGTGGGGAGCGAACAGGATTAGATACCCTGGTAGTCCACACCGTAAACGTTGGGCGCTAGGTGTGGGGCTCATTCCACGAGTTCCGTGCCGCAGCTAACGCATTAAGCGCCCCGCCTGGGGAGTACGGCCGCAAGGCTAAAACTCAAAGGAATTGACGGGGGCCCGCACAAGCGGCGGAGCATGCGGATTAATTCGATGCAACGCGAAGAACCTTACCTGGGTTTGACATATGGAGAAATCTCCCAGAGATGGGGGGTCCGTAAGGGCTCTATACAGGTGGTGCATGGCTGTCGTCAGCTCGTGTCGTGAGATGTTGGGTTAAGTCCCGCAACGAGCGCAACCCTCGTCTTATGTTGCCAGCACGTCGTGGTGGGGACTCATAAGAGACTGCCGGGGTCAACTCGGAGGAAGGTGGGGATGACGTCAAGTCATCATGCCCCTTATGTCCAGGGCTTCACGCATGCTACAATGGCCGGTACAAAGGGCTGCGAAACTGTAAGGTGGAGCGAATCCCAAAAAGCCGGTCTCAGTTCGGATTGGGGTCTGCAACTCGACCCCATGAAGTCGGAGTCGCTAGTAATCGCAGATCAGCAACGCTGCGGTGAATACGTTCCCGGGCCTTGTACACACCGCCCGTCACGTCACGAAAGTCGGCAACACCCGAAGCCGGTGGCCCAACCCCTTGTGGGAGGGAGCCGTCGAAGGTGGGGCTGGCGATTGGGACGAAGTCGTAACAAGGTAGCCGTACCGGAAGGTGCGGCTGGATCACCTCCTTTCTAAGGAGCATTCGTCTGGCTGGCCTGGTTGCCTCCCTTGTGGGGGTGGTTGGTGCTGGTTGGTGTTCTCTCGTTTCGCAGGCGTGTGTTCTGCGGCGGGGGATGCTCATGGAGTGGAACGTCGACTATTCACATTCCCGCGTGGTGGGGGTGTCTTGTCAGTACTGCCTGTTCCCTGTGGGGGGTGGGTGTGGAACCTCGGGGCGCGTACTGCGTGGTGGGGGTGTGGGCACACTGTTGGGTCCTGAGGGATCGGGCGGGCACGTTGGGTGTCTGGTTGGTTTGCTCTGTCGGGCCGTTGCCGGTTTCCGCGTGTGCGGGGGTCTGGTGGTGGGTGCCTTTGGCCGGTTGTTGTTTGAGAACTACACAGTGGACGCGAGCATCTTTGTAGCAGTTTTGTTGACAAGCTACTAAGTGCGCATGGTGGATGCCTTGGCACCAAGAGCCGATGAAGGACGTAGGAGCCTGCGATAAGCCCCGGGGAGTTGGCAACCGAGCTGTGATCCGGGGGTGTCCGAATGGGGAAACCCAGCTGGAGTCATGTCCAGTTACCTGCACCTGAACTCATAGGGTGTGTGGAGGGAACGTGGGGAAGTGAAACATCTCAGTACCCACAGGAAGAGAAAACAATTGTGATTCCGTGAGTAGTGGCGAGCGAAAGCGGAGGAGGCCAAACCTGTTTCGTGTGATAGCCGGCAGGCGTTGCGGGACAGGGGTTGTGGGGCCGTTCGGTCGGTGCTGCCGTACTGACGCAGAGTGATAAACCATGGGTGAAGTCGAATCAGGTTGGAAAGCCTGGGCGTAGAGGGTGATACCCCCGTAGACGTAAGCCGGTGGCTCTGGAGCGTGACCCCAAGTAACACGGAACCCCTGAAATTCCGTGTGAATCTGGCGGGACCACCCGTTAAGCCTAAATACTCCTTGGTGACCGATAGCGGACCAGTACCGTGAGGGAAAGGTGAAAAGTACCCCTGGCGGGGAGTGAAATAGTACCTGAAACCATGCGCATACAATCCGTCGGAGCGAGCATTCGTGCTTGTGACGGCGTGCCTTTTGAAGAATGAGCCTGCGAGTTAGTGTTGCGTGGCGAGGTTAACCCGTGTGGGGAAGCCGTAGCGAAAGCGAGTCCGAACAGGGCGTTTGAGTCGCGCGATCTAGACCCGAAGCGGAGTGATCTATCCATGGGCAGGTTGAAGCGCCGGTAAGACGGCGTGGAGGACCGAACCCACCAGGGTTGAAAACCTGGGGGATGACCTGTGGATAGGGGTGAAAGGCCAATCAAACTCCGTGATAGCTGGTTCTCCCCGAAATGCATTTAGGTGCAGCGTCGCGTGTTTCTTGCTGGAGGTAGAGCACTGGATGGCCTAGGGGGCCCACAAGCTTACCGAAGTCAACCAAACTCCGAATGCCAGTAAGTGAGAGCGCGGCAGTGAGACTGCGGGGGATAAGCTCCGTAGTCGAGAGGGAAACAGCCCAGACCATCAGCTAAGGTCCCTAAGCGGTAACTAAGTGGAAAAGGATGTGGAGTCGCACAGACAACCAGGAGGTTGGCTTAGAAGCAGCCACCCTTGAAAGAGTGCGTAATAGCTCACTGGTCAAGTGATTCCGCGCCGACAATGTAGCGGGGCTCAAGTTATCCACCGAAGCTATGGCATTCACACATGTAGCTAAGCCTTTGTGGTTCAGGTGTGTGGATGGGTAGGGGAGCGTCGTGTGGGGGGTGAAGCGGCGGAGTGATCCAGTCGTGGACGCCACACGAGTGAGAATGCAGGCATGAGTAGCGAATGACAGGTGAGAAACCTGTCCGCCGAATGATCAAGGGTTCCAGGGTCAAGCTAATCTGCCCTGGGTAAGTCGGGACCTAAGGCGAGGCCGACAGGCGTAGTCGATGGACAACGGGTTGATATTCCCGTACCGGCAAAGCAGCGCCCATGACGAGGCTGGTGATGCTAACCGCCCGAAACTGCCGTCGTTCCTTCGGGAGCGGTGGTGGGAGTAGCGCGGGACCCGAGCTGGTAGTAGTCAAGCGATGGGGTGACGCAGGAAGGCGGTCCAACCGTGGCGATGGTAGACCACGGCCAAGGATGTAGGCCGAGGCGCAGGTAAATCCGTGTCTCATGTGGCTGAGATCTGATGGGGAGCCCGTAGGGGCGAAGTGGATGATCCTATGCTGTCGAGAAAAACCTCTAGCGAGCTGTGCGCCGCCCGTACCCCAAACCGACTCAGGTGATCAGGTAGAGAATACCAAGGCGATCGAGTGAACCATGGTTAAGGAACTCGGCAAAATGCCCCCGTAACTTCGGGAGAAGGGGGGCCGGATCCGTGAGCACCCTTGCGGTGTGTAGCGGTGATGGCCGCAGAGACCAGGCCCAAGCGACTGTTTACTAAAAACACAGGTCCGTGCGAAGTTGTAAGACGATGTATACGGACTGACTCCTGCCCGGTGCTGGAAGGTTAAGGGGACGTGTTAGCCAGTGATGGCGAAGCGCAGAACTTAAGCCCCAGTAAACGGCGGTGGTAACTATAACCATCCTAAGGTAGCGAAATTCCTTGTCGGGTAAGTTCCGACCTGCACGAATGGAGTAACGACTTGGGCGCTGTCTCAACCATGGACTCGGCGAAATTGCACTACGAGTAAAGATGCTCGTTACGCGCGGCAGGACGGAAAGACCCCGGGACCTTTACTACAGCTTGGTATTGGTGTTTGGTTCGGCTTGTGTAGGATAGGTGGGAGGCTGTGAAACTCGGACGCCAGTTCGGGTGGAGCCATCGTTGAAATACCACTCTGGTCGTACTAGATGTCTAACCTAGGTCCGTTATCCGGATCAGGGACAGTGCCTGGTGGGTAGTTTAACTGGGGCGGTTGCCTCCTAAAATGTAACGGAGGCGCTCAAAGGTTCCCTCAGCCTGGTTGGCAATCAGGTTTCGAGTGTAAGTGCACAAGGGAGCTTGACTGTGAGACAGACATGTCGAGCAGGGACGAAAGTCGGAACTAGTGATCCGGCGCTGGCATGTGGAAGCGGCGTCGCTCAACGGATAAAAGGTACCCCGGGGATAACAGGCTGATCTTCCCCAAGAGTCCATATCGACGGGATGGTTTGGCACCTCGATGTCGGCTCGTCGCATCCTGGGGCTGGAGTAGGTCCCAAGGGTTGGGCTGTTCGCCCATTAAAGCGGCACGCGAGCTGGGTTTAGAACGTCGTGAGACAGTTCGGTCCCTATCCGCCGCGCGCGTAGGAAACTTGAGAAAGGCTGTCCCTAGTACGAGAGGACCGGGATGGACGAACCTCTGGTGTGCCAGTTGTTCCGCCAGGAGCACGGCTGGTTAGCTACGTTCGGAAGTGATAACCGCTGAAGGCATCTAAGCGGGAAGCACGTTTCAAGATGAGGTTTCCCACCCACTTGATGGGGTAAGGCCCCCAGTAGATGACTGGGTTGATAGGCCGGAGGTCGAAGGCAGTGATGTACGGAGCCGACCGGTACTAATAGGCCGAGGGCTTGTCTTCATCATGCAAAGTTGCTACGCGTCCACTGTGTGGCTCCCGAACAACAAACGGGAGACACGAACACGTTCACTGTGTCGTTGTCGTTGTTGTTCCATAGTGTTACGGCGGCCATGGCGAAAGGGAAACACCCGGTCCCATTCCGAACCCGGAAGTTAAGCCTTTCAGCGCCGATGGTACTGCACACGGGAGTGTGTGGGAGAGTAGGACGCCGCCGGACAAAACTTCGCTGATGGCCACCCTCCGGGGTGGCCATCAGTCGTTTACGTACCTAGAAGGGATGTGCGTCTGCTGTGGCTCAGGAGCGACGCTCACCGAGGGGGAAGGACCGCGGCAGCTCCGCGTCCCGTCCGCCTCGTCGCGGCGACCGTCAGGAGAAGCCGCGCTCGACGGAGCAGGCGAAGTACGACGGCCCGCCGCTCGACGACTCGATCGACCCGGCCGAGCTCGACCGGAGCATCCGCCAGCAGCTGCGGGGTCTCCCGGAGAAGCTCGCCGCCAGGGTCGCCCGGCACCTGGTGGCCGCCGGTCGCCTGATCGAGACCGACCCGCGCACCGCCTACGAGCACACACTCGCGGCTCGCGCGCGTGCCGGGCGGGTGGCGGTGGTCCGTGAGGCCTGCGGCGAGGCCGCCTACGCGGCCGGGGAGTTCGCCGACGCGCTTTCGGAGCTGCGCGCGGCCAGGCGGATCAACGGGGCCGCCGACTACCTGCCCGTGATGGCCGACTGCGAGCGCGCGCTGGGCCGCCCGGAGAAGGCGCTCGAATTGGCGAAGAGCCCCGCCGTCGACGGCCTCTCGCCCGACCTGCAGGCGGAGATGACGATCGTCGAGGCCGGGGCACGCCGCGACATGGGTGACTTCGACGCCGCGGTCCGCACGCTGGAGGCCGCGCCGCTGCGCTCCCGCTCGCGGGCCGACTGGGTGGTGCGCCTGCGCTACGCCTACGCGGACACGCTGCTGGCCGCCGGCCGCCGCGACGACGCGGTCCAGTGGTTCCACCGCACGGTGGGCATCGACAGCGACGAGATCACCGACGCGGCCGAGCGCATCGCCGAGCTCGACGGGACCAGCCTGGTCGAGGACGTCGGGGTCGTCGGCGACGGACCCTCCCGCGGGACGTCCTGAGCGGCAGGCCGGCACCGGTCCCCACCAGCTCCCGGCACCGAGTTCTCCACAGCGCCGACCTGCGCCCTGCCCGGGGCGTCCCTCCTGGGCCAGGCTGGCCGTGGAGGTGGTGCAGTTGTCCAGAGCACAGGCAGACGCCGCGCAGGGCACCAACACGGTCAGGCTCGCGGGGCGGATCTCGAGCGCGCCGACCGAGCGAGAGCTCCCCAGCGGCGACCGGCTGGTGACCTTCCGGGTGGTGGTGGCGCGCGAGCGTAGCCCGATGACCGCGAAGTCGAGGCAGACCGCGGACTGGGTCGACTGTGCCGCGTGGGGCGGTCGGGCCCGTCGCAGCGCGTCCTCCTGGCGTGCCGGCGACCGGGTCGTGGTGGAGGGGGCGTTGCGGCGCAGGTTCTTCCGGGCAGGGGACGGTGCCTCGACGCGCCTGGAGGTGGAGATGACCGGGGGCCGGCTCCTGGCGCGCGCCGAGGGCTGAGCGCCGGCCCGGCCAGGAGGCCCCCGGGCAGCGGTCCCGCGGTCAGGAGTCCCGCAGGTCGCGCAGGACCACGCCCATCCTCGGCTTCGGGGTGAACGACGTCGACTTCCGTGGCATCCGCTCGCCGCGGGCGGCACTGGCCATCACCTGCTCGAGGCCCGGTGGCCGGAGCGCGACCACGACGCCGGGTTGGCGAGCGGTCGTCTGCAACGCCTGGTCCAGCGAGTGGTGGTAGCCGACCTGCTCCTCGGCGACGTTCCAGGCCGGGAGGAGCCGGCCGTGCAGGACCGCCGCGTCGATCTGGCGGCGCCGCGCTGTCGCCAGGGTGATCCAGGACCGGCCGTCGGAGATCGCGAACACCGCCGTGTCCGCGTCCTCCTGGCCCAAGGAGGCCAGGGCCTGCTCCCGGTCGGTGCAGTGCCGCACCGCGTCGCCGCGTGCCTCGGACAGCTCGAGCACGTCGGCCAGGGTCAGGGCGGCGAGCGAGCGGTGGATGGGGCCGATCGAGAGCGGGTGGTCGTTCTGGTCCACCAGCATGGCGAGCCCGTAGTCCCACGGGGAGTCGCCCGGCGCGGCGGCGGGCTCGCGCAGCAGCGCCCGGAGCCGGAGGTAGGCGGCGTACCGGTGGTGGCCGTCCGCGATCAGCGCCTGCCCCGGCGACAGTTCGTCGGCGATCGCCGCCAGGGCGTCCGGGTCGGAGACCGCCCACAGCCGGTGCACGCCGTCGTCGCGGCCGGCGAAGTCGACCAACGGCTCGCGTGCGGTGGCCTCCGCCAGCAGGCTGCGCAACCGCTGGGTGCCCTGGTGGACCAGCAGGATCGGCTCGGGGTTCGTCCCGGTGGTGCGCATCAGCACCACCCGGTCGTCCACCGGGCCGGGCATCACGTCCTCGTGGGGCAGCACGACGCCTTCGCGCTCCTCGCGGAGCCCGACCAGGCCGATCAGGCCCCGGACGGTGACCTCGTCCACCGTGTACTCGTAGACGTAGAGCGCGGGCACGTCGTCGGTGACCAGGCAGCCGGTCTGCCGCCACTCGTCGAGCCGGCGCCGTACGGCGAGGTAGGGGCGTTCGTAGGTGCGTGACAGAATCAGCCGCACGATGTTGTGCCGGTTCCCGGCCTCGAGGTCGCGGACGGTGTCGGCGTCGAGTACGTCGTACGGCGGCGAGATCACCGAGCCGAGGTCCCCGACGACCTCGGGGTCGAAGCGCAGCCCCCGGAAAGGGGCCATCACCAGGGGGAGCGCGTCGGTCTGCGGGCATCGCTGCATCGTAGGAGACCGCCGGCGGTCGGCGCCAAGAGGAGACGTAGGTGTTGAAGCAGAGCGACCAGCAGCTGTGGCACGAGTACGACCTCGCCGTCCTCGACCTCGACGGCGTGGTGTACATCGGTCCGGACGCGGTGCCGGACGTCCCCGGACACCTGGAGTCCGCGGTCCCGGGCGGGCATGCACCTGGCCTTCGTCACGAACAACGCCGCCCGGCCGCCCCGGGCCGTGGCCGAGCACCTCAGCTCCCTGGGTGTGCCGGCCGACGAGAAGGACGTGGTCACCCTCCGCCCAGGCGGCGGCCCGGCTGGTCGCGAGCCGGTGCGCGCCCGGCTCGCCGGTGTTCGTGATCGGCGGCGCCGGTCTGGTCGAGGCGCTCGCCGAGCAGGGGCTGCGCGCGGTCCTCCTCGACGGACGACGACCCGGTCGCCGTGGTCTCGGGGTACAACCCCGACCTGTCGTGGCGGACCGTCACCGACGGGGCGATCCTCGTCAAGCAGGGGCTGCCGTGGTTCGCCTCGAACACCGACTTCACGGTCCCGACCCGGAAGGGCCTCGGCCCCGGCAACGGCGTCCTGGTGCAGGCGGTCGCCAGCTTCTCCGGGAGGGAGCCGGTCGTGGCCGGCAAGCCGCTGACGCCGCTGTTCGAGGAGACGGTCCTGCGGGTCGGTGGCGAGCGGCCGCTGGTGATCGGGGACCGGCTCGACACCGACATCGAGGGCGCCCACAACGCGGGCCTCGACAGCCTGCTCGTGCTGACCGGGGTCACCGGCCTCGCCGAGCTCGTCGCCGCGGCACCGCACATGCGTCCCTCGTACATCTCCCCGACGCTGGCCGGGCTGGGCAGCCGCCACCGCGCGCCCGAGCCCCGCGGCGAGGGGTTCGAGCTCGGCGCGCTGCGCGGGCCCACGTCGACGACGGGGTGCTCGTGCGTCGCAGGCGCCGGAGAGGCCATCGACTGGTGGCGGGTGGTGGCCGAGGCGGCGTGGCGCCACCTCGACGAGACCGGCCAGAGCGTCGACGTCTCCGGGACCACAGCCCCCGCGGTAGCGTGGGCACGCCGCGGACGCCGGCCCGGACGGCCGGCGCACCGACACGACAGCGACGGAGGAGCGAGTGACCGAGAACCCCGGGACCGGCGAGGCGGTCGCCAGGACCGACGAGGCGGTCGAGCACACCGGTCACCCCGTGGTCGACGAGGTGCTCGAGAGCATGCGCGGCCTCCAGGACCGGCCGGTCGAGGAGCACGTGGCGATCTTCGAGGCCGCCCACGACAAGCTCCGTGCGGCCCTCGACGGGCGCCGGCAACCGTCCGGACCGGCCAACCGGCAGCCGACTCCCGCTTCGATGCCGCGACGACTGCGTCTCGACGCCGAACTGGTGCGCCGTGGGCTTGCGCGCTCCCGTGAGCACGCCGGCGAGCTGATCGCCGCCCGGCGCGTCAAGGTGGCCGGCGCCCTGGCGACCAAGCCGGCCACGGGGGTCACCACCGACGTGGCGCTGCTGGTCGTCGAGGACCCCGACCGCCCCGAGTACGTCTCGCGCGGTGGGCACAAGCTGGCCGGCGCGCTGCGCGCCCTCGAGCCGCACGGGTTCACCGTCGCCGGGCGGCGCTGCCTCGACGCCGGCGCATCGACCGGCGGGTTCACCGACGTGCTCCTGCGCCACGGCGCCGCACAGGTCGTGGCCGTCGACGTCGGCTACGGCCAGCTGGCGTGGGCACTGCGCCAGGACCCGCGCGTGCAGGTGCACGACCGCACCAACGTCCGGGAGCTGACCCGCGAGCAGATCGGCGGTGCCGTCGACGTGGTGGTGGGGGACCTGTCGTTCATCTCGCTGGTGCTGGTCCTCGACGCCCTGGTCGCGGTGACTGCGGAGGACGGCGACCTCGTGCTCATGGTCAAGCCGCAGTTCGAGGTCGGCAGGAGCAGGGTGGGCAAGGGTGGCGTGGTCCGCGACCCCGACCTGCGGGCGGAGGCCGTCCGCACGGTCGCCGAGGCCGCGGCGTCTCGAGGCTGGGGCGCGCGCGCGGTCACCACGAGCTCGCTGCCGGGCCCGTCGGGGAACGTGGAGTTCTTCCTGTGGCTGCGGCGGGGCCCGGCGACCGTCACCGACGAGGACGTCGCCGCCGAGGTCCGCCGTACCCCGGACCCGTCGGTGGGTGATGAGAGGGTGGGACCGTGAACGGCACAGCACCCGCGGACCGCTGCATCTTCGTGCTCGCCCACACCGGGCGCGAGGACGCCCGTCGCGTCGCACAGCAGTTCTGCCGGGCGTTGCGCCAGCACGGGCTGGGCGTGCGGATGCTGCGCGACGAGGCGGAGTCGCTCGACATCGCGCTCGACGGCATCCACACCGTCGACTGCGACGACCGGTCCACCGAGGGCTGCGAGCTCGCCCTCGTCATCGGCGGGGACGGCACCATCCTGCGCGCCGCCGAGCTCACCCACCCGTCGGGTACGCCGGTGCTCGGGGTCAACCTCGGCCACGTCGGCTTCCTCGCCGAGGCCGAGCACGACGACATCGAGTTCACCATCGGCGCCATCGTCCACCGCCGCTACACCTCCGACGAGCGCCTCACCATCGACGTCCGGGTGTTCCGCAACGGCGAGCTGGTCGCCCGCACCTGGGCGCTCAACGAGGCCAGCATCGAGAAGGCCGCCCGCGAGCGGATGCTCGAGGTGGTGGTCGAGGTCGACGGCCGTCCGCTGTCGCGGTGGGGGTGCGACGGGGTCGTGCTCGCCACCCCGACCGGGTCCACCGCCTACAACTTCAGCGCCGGCGGCCCGGTCGTCTGGCCCGGGGTCGAGGCCCTGCTGATGGTCCCGATCAGCGCGCACGCCCTGTTCGCGCGGCCGATGGTGGTCGCCCCCACGTCCGTGCTCGCGGTCGAGGTGCTCGACCGCACCGACGGGGCGGGCGTGCTGTGGTGCGACGGGCGGCGCACCGTCGACCTGCCGCCCGGGGCCCGGATCGAGGTGCGCCGGGGACAACGCCCGGTGCACCTGGTGCGGCTGCACCAGGCGCCGTTCACGGACCGTCTGGTGCGCAAGTTCGACCTCTCCGTCGAGGGCTGGCGGGGCGCTGCCGAGCGTCGGCGGGCCCGGGAGAACGGAGCCGGCGGTGCTTGAGGAGCTGCGGATCACCTCCCTCGGCGTCATCGAGGAGTCGGTCCTCGAGGTCTCGCCCGGGCTCACCGTGATCACCGGGGAGACCGGAGCCGGCAAGACCATGGTGGTCACCGCGCTCGGGCTGCTCCTCGGCGTGCGTGCCGACTCCGGGGCGGTGCGCAGCGGGGCCCGCTCCGCGCGCGTGGAGGGGGTCCTCGACCTCGGGCACGTCGGCGGCGCCCTCCGCGACATCGTCGACGAGCTCGGCGGGGAGGTCGAGGACGGCAGGCTGCTCATCGCACGCCAGATCTCCGCCGAGGGCCGGTCCCGGGCCTACGCCGGCGGCGTCGCCGTGCCCGCGTCCAGGCTCGCCGAGCTGGTGGACCCGCTGGTCGCCGTGCACGGCCAGTCCGACCAGCACCGGCTGCTGAAGCCGTCGGCGCAGCGCGAGGCCCTCGACAGCTTCGCCGGGGAGGATGCCGCGCGGACCCGGGAGCGCTACACCGACCTGTACGACCGGTTGAGGGCGACCGAGGCCGAGCTCGAGGAGGTGGTCCGGTCCGCCCGCGAGCGGGCCCGCGAGGCCGACCTGCTCCGCCTGGGGCTGGAGGAGATCGAGGCGGTCTCGCCGGTGCCGGGGGAGGACGTCACCCTGGCCGCGGAGGAGTCACGGCTGGGCTTCGCCGACACGTTGCGCACCGCCGCGGTCCAGGCCCGCGAGCTGCTGTCCTCGGAGGACGGCGCGCCCGACGCGCTGGCGGCGGTCGCGTCGGCCCGCAAGCTGCTCGACGGGGTGCGCGAGCACGACCCGGAGGTGGCCGGGCTCGCCGACCGGCTGGCGGAGGTGAGCTACCTCCTCTCCGACGTCGCGGCCGACGTGTCCTCCTACGCCGCCGGGGTGGACACCGACCCGGCGCGGCTGGCCGCGGTCTCCGAACGACGGGCGGGCCTCGCCGCCCTGACCCGCAAGTACGGCGAGACCGTCGACGAGGTGCTGACCTGGTCGGAGGAGAGCAGCCGGCGGCTGCTGCAGCTCGACGACACCGAGGGGCACATCGCTGCGCTGGAGGCTCGGCGAGGCGAGCTCCGGGCCCAGCTGGCCGACGTGGGAGCCCGGCTGAGCCGGCTGCGCTCCGCGGCGGCCGAGCGGCTCGGCGAGGTGGTCACGGCGGAGCTGGCCTCCCTGGCCATGCCGCACGCGACGCTCTCCGTGTCGGTCTCGCAGAACGAGGTCGCGGGCTCCGAGGGCCTGCAGGTCGAGGACCGGAGCCTGGCGTTCGCCGCCTCGGGGCTCGACGAGGTGGAGATCCTGCTCGCAGCCAACAAGGGTGCAGACCCCCGGCCGCTGTCCCGCGGCGCGTCCGGCGGCGAGCTGTCGCGGGTGATGCTGGCCATCGAGGTGGCGCTGGCGGCGACCAACCCGGTGCCCACCTTCGTCTTCGACGAGGTCGACGCCGGGGTGGGTGGCAAGGCCGCGGTGGAGGTCGGCCGACGGCTGGCCATGCTCGCCCGGCACGCCCAGGTGCTCGTCGTCACCCACCTTCCCCAGGTGGCGGCCTTCGCCGACCAGCACCACGTCGTCCGCAAGAGCAGCGACGGCGTGGTGACCACCTCGGGGCTCGTCACGCTCGACGACGAGGAGCGGGTCCGTGAGCTCTCCCGGATGCTGGCCGGCCTCGAGGACTCCGAGACCGCGCTCGCGCACGCGCAGGAGCTCCTCGAGACCGCGCAGCAGGGCCGCACACCGACCCGCTGAGACCGCCCTGGCTGCCCGGAACTTCCAGGTCTGCGTGGCAGGATTGGCGCGCGATGAAGTTCCCCTCACGGCAAAGAAGCGATCCCGGCCTGCCCGGAACCACCGGCACCGTCCGGATGGACCGGCGTACCAGCACGTTGCTGCGTCGGCTCAAGCCCGGTGACATCGCGGTGATCGACCACCTCGACCTCGACCGGGCCACCGCGGAGACGCTGCTGGACCGGGGCGTGGTCGCGGTGGTCAACGCCTCGCCGTTCATCTCCGGGCGCTACCCCAACCTGGGGCCCGAGCTTCTCGCCCGGTCGGGGGTCGTCCTCGTCGACAGCGCGGGCGGCGAGGTGTTCGGCAAGCTCCACGACGGGATGGCGGCCCGGATCGAGGAGGGCAACGTCTACGTCAAGGACGAGCTCCTGGCCAGCGGCAGCGAGCTCTCGCGCGACGACGTCGCAGCGATGATGGAGGAGGCCCGTGGCGGGCTGTCGACGCAGCTGCAGAGCTTCACGCACAACACCACCGAGTTCCTGCGTCGCGAGCAGGACCTGCTGCTGCACGGCCAGGGCGCGCCCGACCTCGACACCCGCCTGGACGGTCGGCCGGTGGTCGTGGTGGTGCGCGGGTACGACTACCGCGAGGACCTGCGCCGGCTGAAGGGCTACATCCGCGAGCAGCGGCCGGTGCTGATCGGGGTGGACGGCGGCGCCGACGCGTTGCTGGAGGCCGGTCACCGCCCCGACGTGGTGGTGGTGGGGGAGACCGGCCTCGCGCCGGGCACCCGCGCCGGCGACCCCGGAGCGGTCTCCGACAAGGCTTTGCGCGCGGCCAAGGAGGTCGTCCTGCACAGCGACCGCACCGGGCGCGCGCTCGGATCCGACCGCCTGGACCGGCTCGGGATCCGGGCACCGAGCTTCCCGGCCGCGGGCACCAGCGAGGACGTCGCGCTGCTGCTCGCCGACCTCGCCGGCGCCTCGCTCATCGTCTCGGTGGGCACACACGCCACGCTGACCGAGTTCCTCGACCGGCACCGGGCCGGTCTGGCCAGCACGTTCCTCACCCGGCTCCGCGTGGGCCCCAAGCTCGTCGACGCCAAGGGCGTCCCGCACCTGTACTCCGGACGGGTCCGGCTGTGGCACCTTCTGCTGGTCCTGGTGGCCGGCGTGGCGGCACTGCTCGTCGCCGTCGCCGGTACGCCGGTCGGACAGGAGTGGTGGGACAGTGTCAGCACCTGGCTCGCCGAGGCAACCGAAGGACTTCTCTCGTGATCTCGTTCCGCTACCACATCGTCTCGATCGTCTCCGTCTTCCTCGCGCTGGCGGTGGGGGTGGCCCTCGGCGGCGGCCCGCTGAAGGGGGAGGTCGACAACACGCTCGTGCAGCAGGTGGAGGCCGACCGGCGGGCGAAGGCAGACCTGCGGTCCCAGATCGCGGCGCTCGGCGCCGGCAACACGTTCTCCGACGAGTTCGCGGCCGGCGCCGCCCCGCAGCTCGTCGGCGGGTCCCTCGACGGCAGAGCGGTGACGGTGCTCGCACTCCCGGGGGCCGAGGAGGCCGTGATCGGTTCGGTGTCCGACCTCGTCGAGGTCGCGGGCGGTTCGGTCGCCGGGGTGATCCGAGCCGGTGAGGGCCTCGTCGACGTCGGCAACAAGCAGCTCGTCGACGAGCTCGGCAGCCAGCTGCTCCAGGGCGTCAACGACGTGACGGTCGCCGACGACGCCGGCACCTACGAGCGCCTCGGCGCGCTGCTGGCGCGCGCGGTCGCCACCGACGAGGACGGCGGCGCCCCGGTCGACGACGCCGCGAACAGCATCCTCTCCGGCCTCAGCACCGCCGACCTGATGTCGCCGGCCGGGGACCTCTCCCGACGCGGCAGCCTGGTCCTCGTGGTCAGCGGAGCCGGGTCCGACGACGCGGACCGCCGCAGCGGCACCGCTGCGGTGGTCACCGCGATCGTCGACGGCATGGACGACGCGACCGACGGCGTCGTGGTGGCCGGACCGGTCGGCGCGGCCCGCGACGGCGGTGTCGTCGAGGCGGTCCGCCGGGAGGTGGTCACCGCCCGGTCGGTCTCGACGGTCGACACCTTGAACCGGACGGCCGGTCACGTGGTCGCGGTGATGGCCCTCGCCGAGCAGGCTGCCGGCCGGGCCGGCCACTACGGCTCGATGGACGCGGCCGACGGGGTGATGCCGGCCACCGGCGCGGAGGCCGGGACGGAGGCGCCGGCGGAGGAGCCCGCCGACGAGGGGTCGAACGGCTGAGCGGCCCGGCGCGGCTTTGGGTCATCGGGCGACCTTGTTGGTAGCCTAGAACCCCGTGGACGGTTGGTTCGCCAACCGCCTCTTCGCTGGTCAGTCAGCGAGGTCCGGCACCAGACCACGGGAGTCGCCTTGGCCGCATCGCAGCCAACAAAGCACGTCTTCGTCACCGGAGGCGTCGCCTCCTCCCTCGGCAAGGGCCTCACCGCCTCGAGTCTCGGGAACCTGCTGAAGTCCCGCGGTCTGCGGGTCACCATGCAGAAGCTCGACCCCTACCTCAACGTGGACCCGGGCACGATGAACCCGTTCCAGCACGGCGAGGTGTTCGTCACCAACGACGGGGCCGAGACCGACCTGGACGTGGGCCACTACGAGCGCTTCCTCGACGAGGACCTCGGCCAGAGCGCCAACGTCACCACCGGCCAGGTCTACTCCCGGGTCATCGCCAAGGAGCGCCGCGGCGACTACCTCGGCGACACGGTGCAGGTGATCCCGCACATCACCAACGAGATCAAGGACCGGATCCAGGCCATGGCCGGGCCCGACGTCGACGTGGTGATCACCGAGGTGGGCGGCACGGTCGGCGACATCGAGTCGCTGCCTTTCCTCGAGGCCGCCCGTCAGGTCCGCCACGACGTGGGCCGTGACAACGTCTTCTTCCTCCACGTCTCGCTGGTGCCCTACATCGGCCCGTCGGGGGAGCTGAAGACCAAGCCCACCCAGCACTCCGTCGCCGCGCTGCGCTCCATCGGCATCCAGCCCGACGCGATCGTGGTCCGCGCCGACCGCGAGATCCCTGCGTCGGTCAAGCGCAAGATCAGCCTGATGTGCGACGTCGACGAGGAGGCGGTGGTCGCTGCGGTCGACGCCCCCTCGATCTACGACATCCCGAAGGTGCTGCACAGCGAGGGGCTCGACGCCTATGTCGTGCGACGCCTCAACCTCCCGTTCCGCGACGTCGAGTGGACGCAGTGGGACGACCTGCTGCGACGGGTCCACCACCCCGCCGAGGAGGTGACGGTCGCGCTGGTCGGCAAGTACGTCGACCTGCCCGACGCCTACCTCTCCGTCGCCGAGGCCCTGCGCGCGGGCGGGTTCGCCCACGAGGCCAAGGTGCACCTGCGCTGGGTCGCCTCCGACGAGTGCGCGACCGCGGAGGGCGCGGCGCGGAACCTCTCCGACGTCGACGCGGTGTGCGTCCCCGGCGGCTTCGGCATCCGTGGCATCGACGGCAAGGTCGGCGCGCTGCAGTACGCCCGGATCCACAAGATCCCCACCCTGGGCCTGTGCCTGGGGCTGCAGTGCATGGTGATCGAGTACGCCCGGCACGTCGTCGGGATCACCGACGCGGAGTCGACCGAGTTCAACCCGGAGTCGCAGTCGCCCGTGATCGCCACCATGGCCGAGCAGCGGGCGTTCGTGGAGGGTGAGGGCGACCTGGGCGGCACGATGCGGCTCGGGCTCTACCCGGCCCGGCTGAAGGAGGGGTCGGTCGTGGCCGGCGCCTACGGCGTGCGGTCGGTGGAGGAGCGACACCGGCACCGCTACGAGGTCAACAACGCCTACCGCGAGACGCTCGAGAAGGCCGGCCTGGTCTTCTCCGGCACCTCGCCCGACGACAGCCTCGTGGAGTTCGTCGAGCTGCCCGCCGAGGTGCACCCGTACTACGTCTCCACCCAGGCCCACCCCGAGCTGCGTTCCCGGCCGACCCGCCCGCACCCGCTGTTCGCGGGTCTCGTGGGTGCGGCGCTCGAGCGTCAGCGCGAGCTCCGCTTCCCCCTCGACGAGAGCACCCTGCGCCGACCGGCGGCCGGTCCGGTGGAGGAGCTCGTCGGCAGCGGCCCGTCCGGCGAGAAGGATGCCTGAACGGGCCGGTGGCGGTCTCGGTGACCGGCCGGAGTCCTGGCCGGTCCACGAGTCCGAGGACCTCTTCCGCGACGAGTGGGTGATGGCCCTGCGCCGTGACGTCGTGTCCCGCCCCGGGCACGACGAGGAGCGGTTCCCGCGGCTGGTCCTCGAGCACCCCGGCGCGGTCCTGGTGCTGGCGGTCGACGAGGACGAGCGGGCGCTGGTCCTCGAGCAGTACCGGCACCCGGCGCGCCGTCGCTTCCTCGAGCTCCCCGCGGGTCTGCTGGACACGCGGGGGGAGGAGCCGCTGACCACCGCGCAACGGGAGCTGCGTGAGGAGGCCGAGCTCGAGGCGTCGACCTGGGAGCACCTGCTGAGCAGCCACCCGTCTCCCGGGATCAGCTCCGAGCGGCTCGAGGTGTACGTCGCCCGTGGCCTGTCCCCGGCCGGCAGGGGCGACTTCGAGCCGGCCCACGAGGAGGCCGACATGACCCGGCGCTGGGTGCCGTTGGCGGAGCTGGCCGACGCCGTGCTCGACGACCGCGCGACCCAGGGTTCCCTCTCGCTCGCGGTCCTGGCCTACCTCCACCGGCGCCGGTGCCGCGGACACGGCTGAGCCCTCCCACCCCCGGCAGGTCCGGTCCCGGCGGGGCAATACACTCGCCGCGTCACCCGACGAACGTGGTGACAGTCACATCGGAGAGGGAGTGCGCACCGTGAAGATCGGCGTGCCGAAGGAAGTCAAGAACAACGAGTACCGCGTCGCGCTCACCCCGGTGGGCGCGCACGAGCTCACCGAGCGCGGCCACGAGGTGTACGTCGAGAAGGGTGCCGGGGCGGGGTCCCAGGTCACCGACGAGGAGTACGTCGCTGCCGGGGCCACCATGCTGGGCACGGCCGACGAGGTCTGGGACACCGCGGAGATGGTGCTGAAGGTCAAGGAGCCGATCGCCGAGGAGTACGCGCGGATGCGCGAGGGGCAGGTGCTGTTCACCTACCTCCACCTGGCTGCGGACAAGCCGCTGACCGAGGAGCTGGTGAAGCGGAGGGTGACCGCGATCGCCTACGAGACCGTCCAGCTGCCGTCGGGGTCGCTGCCGCTGCTCTACCCGATGTCCGAGGTCGCCGGGTGCTTGGCGCCGCAGGTGGGTGCGCACGCGTTGATGAGGGCCCAGGGCGGCCGCGGGGTGCTGATGGGCGGGGTCGGTGGTGTCGCCAACGCGAAGGTGGTCGTCATCGGCGCGGGTGTGGCCGGCCAGAACGCCGCGAACATCGCCCTGGGGATGGGCGCGGACGTGACGCTGCTCGACACCGACCTGGACAAGCTGCGGCTGTCGTTCTGGCGCTACAACAACCGGGTGCACGGCCTGGCGTCGTCGAAGCTGTCGATCCAGCAGCAGGTGACCGAGGCGGACCTGGTGATCGGTGCGGTGCTGATCCCGGGGGCGAAGGCGCCGAAGCTGGTCAGCAACGACCTGGTGGCGCAGATGAAGCCGGGTTCGGTGCTGGTCGACATCGCGGTGGACCAGGGCGGCTGTTTCGAGGACACCCGGCCGACCACGCATGCCGACCCGATCTACCGGGTGCACGAGTCGATCTTCTACTGCGTGGCGAACATGCCGGGTGCGGTGCCGAACACCTCCACCTACGCGCTGACCAACGCCACGCTGCCGTACACGGTGGCGTTGGCGGCCAAGGGCTGGCAGCAGGCGCTGCGCGAGGACCACTCGCTGGCGCTGGGCCTGAACACCCACGACGGCCAGGTCACCAACGGACCCGTCGCCGAGGCGCACGACATGGACCACGTGAGCATCGAGGAGGCCCTCGCCTGAGCGTCGAGACGGTGGAGCGGGGTGGAGCCACGGCCGGTCCCACCCCGCTCCAGCGCGCCCTGCGCACCTACCTCGACCACCTTCTGGTGGAGCGCGGACTCGCCGACAACACGCTCAAGTCCTACCGGCGCGACCTGCGCCGGTACGTCGCCCACCTCGGCGGCCTCGGCGTCGACGACCTCGCCGCGGTCGACGAGGCAGCGGTGAGCGGGTTCCTGATGTCGCTGCGGGAGGGCGACAGCGAGCACCAGCCGCTCAGCGCCGGGTCGGCCGCACGCACGGTGGTCGCGGTGCGCGGGTTCCACAAGTTCGCCGTGCGTGAGGGCCTCGCCCAGCAGGACCCCGCGGCCGCCGTACGACCTCCGAGCTCGGCCAAGCGGCTGCCGAAGGCGCTGCCGCTGGCCGACATCGAGGCGATCCTCGAGGCCGCGGGTGCGCCCGGCACGCCCCTGGCGCTGCGGGACCGGGCCCTGCTGGAGGTGCTCTACGGCACCGGCGCCCGGATCTCGGAGGCCGTCGGTCTCGACGTCGACGACCTCGACCGGGAGGAGGGCGCCGTCCTGCTGCGCGGCAAGGGCTCCAAGGAGCGGATGGTGCCGGTCGGCACCTACGCCCTGGAGGCCGTGGAGGCCTACCTGGTCCGCGGCCGCCCGCACCTGTCCGCCGGCGGCAGGGGCACGCCCGCGCTGTTCCTCAACGCCCGTGGCGGGAGGCTGTCCCGGCAGAGCGCCTGGACGGTGCTGGTCAAGGCGGCCGAGCGTGCCGGGGTGCGTGCCGAGGTGTCTCCGCACACGCTGCGGCACTCCTTCGCCACGCACCTGCTGGACGGCGGCGCAGACGTGCGCGTGGTGCAGGAGCTGCTCGGGCACGCCTCGGTCACCACCACGCAGGTGTACACGCTGGTCACCGTGGACAGCCTCCGCGAGGTCTACGCCACCGCGCATCCCCGGGCGCTGGCCTGAGACGCGCCGCGCGACGAAATGTCGACATGTTGACGGCGCGCCTACGTCCGCCCGGCCCGAGGACGCGGTTGAGTGGTGCGTGTACGGCGGCCTGAGCCCGCGTTGTGGGCGCCGGGACGCACCACATAGAGTCGCGGCGTTGCTGCGACGGACCGAGGCATCGGCGAGTCGACGAAGGCAACGCAGACGAGCACAGACGGAGGCGCGAGCGTGAACGACTCGGTTGCACTCGGCATCGCCCAGGGAGGGGCCAACGCCCCGGAGATGCCACCCGTCGTCGACCCCACTCCCCGAGGAGCCAGCACAGGCGTGAGCGAGCCGTTGCCCTTCCGCCACGAGGAGCCGGTTCTCGGCCCCACGGGCCGCCCTCTGCCGGACCTGCCCGTGCCCGAGCCGCCGGCCGACCACGGCAACGCCCGGGTGATCGCGATGTGCAACCAGAAGGGCGGCGTCGGGAAGACCACGACCACGATCAACCTCGGGGCGGCACTGGCCGAGTACGGCCGCAAGGTGCTGCTCGTCGACTTCGACCCGCAGGGCTCGCTGTCGGTCGGTCTCGGCCTCAACCCGCACGAGATGGACCTCAGCATCTACAACCTGCTGCTGGAGCCCGGGGTGCACCTCGAGGACGTCGTGGTGCCGTCGGGAATCGACGGCATGGACCTGCTGCCCTCCAACATCGACCTGTCCGCGGCCGAGGTGCAGCTGGTCCAGGAGGTGGCCCGCGAGCAGACCCTGCAGCGGGTCCTCAAGCCGGCGGCCGAGGACTACGACTTCATCCTCATCGACTGTCAGCCCTCGCTCGGCCTGCTCACCGTGAACGCCCTGACCGCCTCCGACGGCGTGATCGTTCCCCTCGAGTGCGAGTACTTCGCGCTGCGCGGTGTCGCCCTGCTGAAGAACACCATCGACAAGGTGCAGCAACGGCTCAACCCCAAGCTCACCATCGACGGCGTGCTCGGCACCATGTACGACGGGCGCACCCTGCACGGCCGGGAGGTCCTGGAACGGCTCGTCCAGGCCTGGGGCGACACGGTCTTCCACACCGTGATCCGCCGGACCGTGAAGTTCTCCGACTCCACGGTCGCCGGTGAGCCGATCACCTCCTACGCAGGATCCTCTGCCGGGGCCCAGGCCTACCGGCAGCTCGCACGTGAGGTCATCGCCCGTTGTCCCGACGAGTGAGACTTCCCGGAGCCGACGACCTCTTCCGTCCCACCGCCACAGCACCGGTCCAGCACGGACAGCCTGAGACTTCGGGGAAGGAGTCCCAGGCGGACCTCGGCGAGGAGCGTGGGGAGCAGGACGGCGCCGACGGGGGTCCGCGACCCGCGAGACGTCCCAGCGGCCGGATCCGGCACGACGAGAAGATGACCGTCTACGTCACCGCCGAGGAGCTGCTCGACCTCGAGCACGCGCGGCTCCTGATGCGTCGCGACCACGGCCTCGCCGTCGACCGCGGCCGGTTCGTGCGGGCGGCGGTCGCGCTGGCGTTGGCCGATCTGGACGCGCACGGTGAGGACAGCGAGATCGTCCAGCGCCTGACGCAGGCATGACCGAAGACGCCGGCACGGCCGTCGCGTCCGAGGCGCAGGCGCCCTTCGCCGTCCGCCTCGACAACTTCGAGGGGCCCTTCGACCTGCTGCTGAGCCTGATCGCCAAGCACAAGCTCGACATCACCGAGGTCGCGCTGTCGAAGGTCACCGACGAGTTCATCGCCCACATCAAGGCCGGCGGAGGACGCTGGGACCTGGAGCAGACCACGTCGTTCCTGCTGGTGGCGTCCACGCTGCTGGACCTGAAGGCGGCCCGGCTGCTGCCCCAGGGCGACGTGGAGGACGAGGAGGACCTCGCGCTGCTGGAGGCCCGGGACCTGCTGTTCGCGCGGCTCATCCAGTACCGCGCCTTCAAGCAGGTCGCGAGCGTGCTGGAGCGGCGCATCGCGGGGGAGTCGCGGCGGTTCCCGCGTGCGGTGGGGCTGGAGGACCGGTTCGCCGGCCTGCTGCCCGAGGTGCTCATCGGGCTCGGCCTGGAGGAGTTCGCGACCCTGGCGGCAAGGGCGCTGGCCCCCAAGCCGGTGCACGAGCTCTCCCTCGCGCACATCCACGCCCCGACGGTCAGCGTCAAGGAGCAGGCCGCGGTCGTGGTGGACCGGCTGCGACGCTCCAAGACGATGACCTTCCGGGCCCTGGCGGCCGACTCGCCGGACCTGCTGACCACGGTCGCGAGGTTCCTGTCGCTGCTCGAGCTGTTCCGCGAGGGTGCGGTCTCCTTCGACCAGATGTCACCGCTGGGCGAGCTGACCGTGCGCTGGACCGGCAGCGAGGACGGCGACGTCGAGATCACCGACGAGTTCGAGGGGGCCCCGGCCGAGGACGGCGACGGTGCCGCCGGCGGCGCGAGTGACCCGGAGCACGCGGCGCCCGAGACGGCCGAGTCCGACCTGCCGGAGCCGGCCCGCGGGCTGCACGCCGTGACCGACCACAACGACGACGAGGGCACCACCAGTGACTGAGCACGAACACCCCGAGACACCGCAGGCCGCAGAGCCGGCGGAGGCGACCCCGGAGACCACGACCGGCGCCGAGGAGCCGGAGACCCTGGCGGTCCCGCTGGCCGAGCTGCGTCCGGCGCTGGAGGCGGTGCTGATGGTCGCCGACCAGCCGCTGGACCAGGTCACGCTGGCCACCGCGGTCGGGTACCCGGTGGCGGAGGTCACCGGTGCCCTGGAGGAGCTGGCCCGGCAGTACACCGAGCAGGGGCGGGGCTTCGACCTGCGCAACGTGGCCGGGGGCTGGCGCTACTACACGCGCGAGGAGTACGCCCCGGTCGTCGAGAAGTTCGTCCTCGACGGCCAGCAGGCCCGGCTCACGCAGGCCGCCCTCGAGACCCTTGCCGTCGTCGCCTACAAGCAGCCGGTGAGCAGGGCCCGGGTCTCCGCCGTGCGCGGAGTCAACGTCGACGGCGTGATGCGCACGCTGCTGGCCCGGGGGCTGGTGGAGGAGTGCGGCCACGACGAGGAGACCAGCGCGATCCTGTACCGGACCACGAGCTACTTCCTCGAGCGCATCGGCATCACCTCCATCGAGGAGCTCCCCGAGCTGGCTCCGTTCCTGCCCGAGATGGAGGACCTCGAGGAGCTCGACGAGCACCCGGTCGCCGACCCCGTGCAGCCGGCACCCGCGCCGGCTTCCGCCGCCGATGCGGAGGAGCAGCCGTGACCGACCGGCTGCGGCCGGACCAGCTCCAGCCCGACGAGCAAGGTCTGGTCCGGCTGCAGAAGCTGTTGGCGCAGTCCGGCGTGGCCAGCCGGCGCAAGTGCGAGGAGCTGATGCTCGAGGGGCGCGTCGAGGTGGACGGGGAGGTCGTGACCCGGCTCGGCACCAAGGTGAACCCGCACACCGCGGTCATCCGCGTGGACGGGAGGCGGCTGCCGCCGGTCAGCCCGAACGTGTACCTGGTCCTGAACAAGCCCCGTGGCGTGGTCTCCACCATGTCCGACCCGGAGGGACGTCGTACCCTCTCCGACTTCGTGGCCGACCGGCCCGAGCGGCTCTTCCACGTCGGCCGGCTCGACACCGACACAGAAGGCCTGATCCTGCTCACCAACGACGGCGACTTCGCCCAGCGCATGGCGCACCCGTCGTACGAGACCGACAAGACCTACGTCGCCGAGGTGAAGGGGCAGGTCGCCCGGGCCACGGCGCGGCGGCTGCTGGACGGGGTGACCCTGGAGGACGGGCCGGTCACCGTGTCGTCGTGCACGGTGGTCGAGAGCCACGGCGGCCGCAGCATCGTCGAGCTGGTCATCCACGAGGGCCGCAACCGGATCGTCCGCCGGCTGCTGGACCACGTGGGCCACCCGGTGACGAGGCTCACGCGTACGGCGATCGGACCGGTGCGGCTCAGCGGGCTGCGCACGGGGCAGCTGCGGGCGCTGACCCGCGACGAGCTCGGCGCACTGCTGGACGCCGCCCGGCTCTGACCCGGCCGGAGACTAGGGTTTGTCCCGGGCGAAGGACCCCGAAGAAGCCGACGAGGAGGAGTCCCAGGCGTGGCAGTGCGGGCAGTGCGAGGCGCGACCCAGCTCGACGCGGACGACCGTGAGCACATGCTCGAACGGGTCGCGGAGATGGTCACCGACGTGATGGAGGCCAACCAGCTCGCGGTCGACGACTTCATCAGCGTGGTCTTCACCGCGACCCCCGACCTGGTCTCGGAGTTCCCCGCCTACGCCGCGCGGAGGCTCGGCTTCGACGACGTCCCGCTGATCTGCGCACGGGAGCTGGCGGTCGAGGGCGCGATGCCACGGGTGGTGCGGATGCTGGCCCACGTCGAGACCGACCTGTCGCGCAAGGAGATCACCCACGTGTACCTCCACGGCGCCGCGGCGCTGCGCCGGGACCTGACCAAGGTGCGGTCCGTGCCGGACGCGGACCCGGAGTGATGGCGCAGCAGACCCGGCTGACCGGCCCGGTCCTGGTCGTCGGGGCCGGCCTGCTCGGCACGTCCATCGGGCTGGCCCTGCGCCGCCGGGGGATCGACGTGCTGCTGCGGGACGTGACCGCCCAGAACGTCGAGATCGCCTCCGGTCTCGGCGCGGGTTCCGACGCGGCCACGGCCGGGGACGCCACGGTGCAGCTGGTCGTGGTGGCGGTGCCGCCCGACCACCTCGGAGCGCTGATCGCCTCGGCGCTCGAGGAGCACACCGACGCCGTGGTGACCGACGTCGGGAGCGTGAAGGGCCGGCCGCTGCGCGAGGTCACGGCGCAGGTGTCGCCGGACCGGCTCGCGAGGTACGTCGGCTCGCACCCGATGGCCGGCAGCGAGCGGTCCGGCCCGTTCGCCGCCTCGGCAGCCCTCTTCGACGGCCGGCCGTGGGCGGTCGCCGCGCACCCGGCGGCCGCGCCCGGCTCCGTCGCGCTGGTCACGGAGCTGGCCGGTGCCTGCGGCGCCACGCCGGTGTCGATGACCCCCGACGAGCACGACGCCGCGGTGGCCAGGACCTCGCACCTCCCGCACCTGCTCGCGGCTCTCGTCGCCGGCCGGCTCGCCGGGGCATCGGCCGAGCACCTCGCCCTGTCGGGACAGGGCGTCCGGGACGTGACCCGGATCGCCGCCGGCGACCCGGCCCTGTGGCAGCAGATCATCGCCGGCAACGCCGAGGCCGTTGCCGCTCTCCTCAGCGACGTCCGGGCCGATCTCGACGAGCTGCTGGACGCGGTGCGCAGCGACAGCCGGGACCGGGTCGCCACGCTGCTGGCCCGCGGGGTGGAGGGCACGGCGGCCATCCCGGGCAAGCACGGCGGGCCGGTGCAGCCGACCGCACAGGTCTACGTGGCGGTCCCCGACCACCCGGGCGAGCTCGCCCGGCTCCTTGGCGACGCGGGCGAGATCGGCGTCAACGTCGAGGACCTGCACATCGACCACGACCCGGGCCGGCCCGTGGGTCTGGTCGAGCTGACCGTCGCCGCGGACCGCGCGGACTTCCTGGCCGGGTCACTCGAGGACCGCGGCTGGTCGGCCCACCGGTAGGCTTCGCCGACGAGCCATCAGGTCGAGAAGGACGGGATCACCAGCGTTGAGCAGCGTCGTCGTGGCCATGGACGGGACCTCCGGGTCGGGCAAGTCGAGCACCTCCCGGGGTGTGGCCCGGCGGTTGGGGCTGCGCTACCTCGACACGGGGGCGATGTACCGGGCGGTGACCTGGTGGATGCTCCGGCACGGCGTCGACGTGGAGGACGCCGCCGCGGTCGCCGCGCGTGCCGAGGACCCGGTGCTGGTCTCCGGGACCGACCCCACTGCGCCGACGATCACCGTCGACGGCACCGACGTGGCCGGTCCGATCCGGTCGCCCGAGGTCACCGCGGCGGTCAGCGCGGTGAGCGCCGTGCCGGAGGTGCGTGTCCGGCTGGTGCGCGACCAGCGGGCCATCATCGGCGACGGCGGGGTCGTCGTCGAGGGCCGCGACATCGGCACCGTGGTCGCTCCGGACGCGGGCGTCAAGGTGTACCTCACCGCCGACCCGGAGGCGCGGGCGGTGCGCCGGGCCGCGGAGATGGTCGGCTCCGACGTCACCGCCACCCGCGACGCGCTCCTGCGACGGGACAGCTACGACAGCGGCCGGGCCACCGCCCCGTTGGCGATGGCCGACGGCGCCCACCACATCGACACGACGCCGTACACCCTCGACGAGGTCATCGAGCAGGTGGTGGCACTCGTCGCGGAGGCGACGGCCCCGTGAGCCACCGTCCCCGGGTGACGCACCTGGACCTGCCCCGCTCCGACGAGGCGGTGCACCCCTGTCACCGGATGCTCCGGCTGCTGCGACCCGCCGCGCGCACGTGGTTCCGCAGCCGGTACGACGTCCGCGTGCACGGGTCCGGGCACGTGCAACCGACGGGAGCGCACCTGATCGCCTCCAACCACATCGGTGCCCTCGACGGTCCGCTGCTGGCCGCCTTCGCGCCGCGGCAGGTGCACGCGCTGACGAAGAAGGAGATGTTCGAGGGGCACACGGGGCTCGTGCTGCGTGCCGTGGGGCAGATCCCGCTGTCCCGCCACGACGTTGACCCGTCGGCGATGAAGGACTGTCTCCGGGTGCTCCGGGACGGGGGAGTGGTGGCGATCTACCCCGAGGGCACACGCGGCTCCGGGGAGGTCGAGCGGTTCAGGAACGGGGTGGCCGACCTGGGGCTGGTCAGCGGTGCGCCCGTCGTACCCCTCGCGGTGTTCGGCACCCGCGAGCCCGGCGGCGGCATCGACTCGGTGCCACCGAGGCGGGCTCGATTCGACTTGGTGTTCGGGTCTCCGGTCTACTTGGAGCAGCAGCCGTGGCCGCGCCGGCAGGGGGAGGTCCGGCGAGCGGCGGACGCGCTGCGGAAGAACATGCGTGACCACGTTGTTGAAGCAGCGCGCATCACCGGCCGGGAGCTGCCCGGGCCGATTCCCGGGTTGAGAGAGACACCATGACCACTGAGCACGTCGAGATCGACGCCGGACCCGCACCGGTGCTGGCCGTGGTAGGCCGCCCCAACGTGGGCAAGTCGACCCTGGTCAACCGGATGCTCGGCCGCCGTGAGGCGGTCGTCGAGGACGTCCCCGGCGTGACGCGGGACCGAGTGTCCTACGACGCCACCTGGAACGGACGTGCGTTCACGGTCGTGGACACCGGCGGCTGGGACCCGGACGCCAGGGGTCTCGCGGAGCGGATCGCCGCGCAGGCGGAGGTCGCCGTCGCCGCCGCCGACGCGGTGCTGTTCGTCGTGGACGCCACCGTGGGGATCACCGACGCGGATGAGGCGGTGGTGAAGATCCTGCGGAGCTCGAAGAAGCCGGTCGTGCTGGCCGCCAACAAGGTCGACGACATGCGCGCCGAGGCTGAGGCCTATGGCTTGTGGAACCTCGGTCTGGGGGAGCCGTACCCGGTTTCGGCGCTTCACGGCCGCGGCTCCGGAGATCTGCTCGACGCCATCTTGGCGGCGCTGCCGGAGACCCCGCCCGAGTCCTTCGAGGAGCTCGGGGGGCCGCGCCGCATCGCGATCGTCGGCAAGCCCAACGTCGGCAAGTCGTCACTGCTGAACAAGCTGGCGCGTGAGGACCGCGTGGTCGTCGACGACGCGGCGGGTACGACGGTCGACCCGGTGGACGAGCTCGTCCAGCTCGGCGGCCGGACGTGGCGCTTCATCGACACCGCCGGCATCCGCAAGCGGGTCAAGGAGGCCTCCGGGCACGAGTACTACGCGAGCCTGCGCACCAACACCGCGATCGAGCGCGCCGAGGTGGCCGTGCTGGTCATCGATGCTGCCGAGCCGGTCTCCGAGCAGGATCAGCGGATCATCACCACGGTGTCGGAGGCCGGTCGAGCCCTCGTCATCGCCTTCAACAAGTGGGACCTGGTCGACGAGGAGCGCCGCTACTACCTGGACCGCGAGATCGAACGGGACCTCGGCCGCGTGCAGTGGGCGCCACGGGTGAACGTCACCGCCCGCACCGGCTGGCACGTCGACAAGCTCGTCCCTGCGCTCGACGCCGCCCTCGAGGGCTGGGAGACGCGGGTCGGCACCGGAGCGTTGAACTCCTTCCTCGGCCGGCTGGTGGCCGAGCACCCGCACCCGGTGCGGGGCGGTAAGCAGCCGCGGGTCCTCTTCGGCACGCAGGCCTCGACTGCGCCGCCGACGTTCATCCTGTTCACCTCGGGCAAGCTGGAGGCGTCCTACCTTCGCTTCATCGAGCGCCGGCTGCGTGAGGAGTTCGGCTTCGTCGGCACGCCCATCCACGTCCAGCAGCGGCCGCGGAAACGTAACAAGAAGTGACCGGTTTCTTGCCGATGCCGTCGCTGGGGTAAGGTTCTCACCGCCCGCTGGTCGCGAGTCGGCTGCGGGCATCGGGCTGTGGCGCAGCTTGGTAGCGCACTTGACTGGGGGTCAAGGGGTCGCAGGTTCAAATCCTGTCAGCCCGACCGATCAAACCGCCTCTGACGCGAAGATTCCCTTCGTGGCAGTGGCGGTTTTCGTCTTGAACTGTTCCGTGGGGCCGTTTGGTCAAGTCGCCCACGGCTCAAATGGGTGCTGACCTGCGCAAACGCTGGCCGACCAGGGCGCTTCGGCGGGGGCTGTTGTTGGACGTTTACTGGTCGTAAACGTCTCCGGTTCGCCACGCCACGTCTCCTTCGTCAGCGCCTCACGGCGCACGTGGATCCGGGCTTAGGCATGGCGTTGCTGTTCGAAGGCCCGTCGGCGTCCGTTCCGGTTGGACGTTGATTGGTCGTAAACCCTCCGGCCCGGTCGCGGAAGTGGCGAAATGGAGGCCTCACTTCACCTCGGACGCGACGGATCGCACCCGTCTCGTGTGGCTACGGTTCGGGGATCATCTGGCCGCACTCCCTACGAGCAGACGTCATCGGACTCGACTATCGAGTGGGCGCAGCCGAAATCTTGCCAGCCAGAGCCTCGAGGCTTCCTGGCACGATGCTGTAGTACGCCCACTTGCCTCGTCGCTCGCGGGCCACGAGTCCGGCTTCCACGAGGATCTTCATGTGGTGGGACACCGTCGGCTGGGCGAGGCCGAGGAATCCGGTCAGGTCGCAGACACACGCTTCCTGCCGATCGGCGGCGGCGATGAGGGAGAGCAGCTTGACCCTCGCCGGGTCACTGATCGCCTTGAACATGCGTGCCAACGTCTCGGCGGTCTCGTCGTCGACGATGCCTGCGGTCATCGGTGAGCAGCAGGCGGCCAAGGCGTCTGACTGGATCAGGGGAAGTGGGGTCTGCACCGCTCTAGTCTTGCTCATCCATTGACATTTGTCGATAGGTGGCTATGGTTGTCGCATCGAAGAACTTGAATGCGAGGAGCTGGAATGTCCGAGTTGCCTGTTGTGGTGATCGGTGCCGGTCCGCAGGGCCTGGCCGCTGCAGCGCACCTTTTGGAGCGCGGCCTGGAGCCGCTGGTCCTGGAGGCCGGCGAGGGGCCGGGTTCTGCGGTGAGCGAATGGGGTCACGTGCGGTTGTTCTCGGAGTGGCCGGAGCTGGTGGACAAGGCGGCGGTGCGGTTGCTGGAGCCCACCGGGTGGGTGGCGCCGACCAAGGGTTACCCGACCGGCGCTGAGTGGGTGGAGAGCTACCTCGCGCCGCTGGGGAAGGCGCTGGGGGAGCGGATCCGGTACGACGCACGGGTCACCGGTGTCTCGCGGAAGGGCCGGGACCGGCTCGTGGACGCCGACCGTGGCGACCAGCCCTTCACCATCCACGTCACCGACTCCTCGGGCAACGAGTCCCGCTTCGAGGCACGGGCGGTGATCGATGCCTCCGGCACCTGGCGCCGGCCCAACCCCGCCGGCGCCGACGGGCTCCCTGCACTGGGTGAGTCCGCGAACGCCGACCTGGTCTCCTACGCGGTCCCTGACTCACAGGCGCCTGGCCGGTTCGCCGGCCAACACACGGTCCTGCTGGGTGCCGGGGACTCCGCGCTCAACGCCGTCCTGGAACTGGACCGGATCGCGCAAGAGCACCCCGGGACGAAGGTCACCTGGGCGCTTCGACGCGGCAGCACCGCGAACACCTTCGGTGGCGGGACAGCGGACCAGCTGCCGCAGCGGGGCGCTCTCGGGGTTCGCGCTCGGCAGGCGGTCGAGGACGGGCGCGTCGACACCGTGATGGGGTTCCGGACGGCCGAGCTGCGCCGCCGGGGCGAGCAGGTCGTCGTGGTGGCCGAGGACGGCCGCGAGCTGCCTGCGGCGGACACCGTCGTGGTGCTGACCGGCTTCCGTCCGGACCTGTCGTTCCTGTCCGAGCTGCGCCTGGACCTGGACCCGACGCTCGAGGCACCACGCCGGATCGCCGCCGAGGTCGACCCGAACATCCACTCCTGCGGGTCGGTCCAGGCAACAGGTGCCCAGCCCTCGCGCACCCGGACGAGCCGAACCTGTTCCTGGTGGGGATGAAGTCCTACGGCCGTGCTCCGACGTTCCTGGCGATGACCGGCTTTGAGCAGGTCCGCAGTGTGGTCGCGATGCTGGCCGGTGACGCCGAGGCTGCAGCGCGGGTGGAGCTGGAGCTGCCCGACACCGGTGTGTGCGGCGGCTCGGGGTTGTACGACGACCCTGAAGGTGCCTCCGGCGGTGGCTGCGCGGCGCCGGAGCCGGAGGTCCTCACGATCGGAACCTCACCGGTCCGGGTCGGGTGAGCCGACCGCCGCGCGGCGTCCTCGCCACGCTGTCCCTGACGGTCACCATGAGCTACGGGACGTTGTACTACGCGTTCGCGGTCCTCGCACCGGACATCACCCGCGACACGGGCTGGTCGCTGACGGCGATCACCGCTGCCTTCTCCCTCGGCAGCGCGATGACGGCGCTGGCTGGACTTGTCGCGGGCCGGGTGATCCAGTCGCGGGGACCGCGACCGGTCATGGTCGCCGGTGGGGTGGTCGGATCCGCGGGCCTGCTGGTGGTCGCGGCCGCGCCTGCCTACCCGTGGTTCGTCGCCGGGATGCTGCTGGGCGGGACCGGCGCGGCCGGGCTGTTCTACCTCTCGGCGTTCGCCGCCATCACGCACTGGCACGGTCCGCGGCGGGTCCAGGCGCTGACCACCCTGACCCTGGTCGCGGGATTCGCCAGCACCATCTTCGCGCCCGTGACGACCGCGCTCGCCGACCAGACCAGCTGGCGGGGCGTGTACGTGATCTACGCCGGACTGTTGATGGCCACTGCCGTGCCCCTGCATGCGATCGTGCTGGACCATCCGTGGCCGACGGACGAGCACCACGCGCACCGGGGGCGGGACCGCGCGGTCCTGACCAGCCCGACGTTCGTGCTGGTCGCCGCCGCCGGCACCCTGGTCACCCTGGCGATGTACGCCTCGCTCATCGCGCTGATCCCGCTCCTGATCGAGCGCGGGATGACCCCGGCCATGGCGGCCTGGGCGCTCGGGCTCGGCGGGGCAGGTCAGGTTGCCGGCCGGCTGCTCTACCCACGCCTGGCCAGGGTCCTTCCCGTCCGGACCCGGGTCACGCTGGTCACCGGCGCGATGGCCCTCACCCTCGCCGCGCTCGCGGCCATCCCCGGTCCGCACCTGCTGCTGCTCGGCGTCTCAATCCTCGCCGGCGCCGCTCGAGGGCTCTATACCCTCGTCGGCGCCACCCTCGTCACCGACCTGTGGGGGCCCGAACGATACGCCGCCCTCAACGGCACCCTGACAGCGCCGATGACAGCTGCGGTGGCGATCGGCCCGTTCCTCGGCGCGTGGATCGCCCAGACAACCGGGGGCTACGGGACGACCTTCATGGTGCTGGCGGCACTCGCCGGACTCGGCATACTGCTCTTCGCCCGCGCCGTGGGCCACACTCCCACCGCCCCCGGTCGAACCTCTCCGGCCGCCCAATCCGCGTGAGTCCCGAGGAATAGGCAGGTCACCACGAGGGGGGCGACGGGTCTCTTGGACCGGCTCGCAGGGTCGAACGTCCCTGGGAGAAGCACCGGCACAGGCCTACGTTTCAAGTGTGGCTGCATCAAGCTCGATTGAAGTGACAAGGTCCTCGAGCGGTCAGGTGAACGCGGCGGTCGCCTTGCTGACCGCGGCCGCCGATCCGGTGCGGTGGACCATCCTGCGACGGCTGACCACCGGTCAGGCATGCGTGTGCGACCTCCAGGGCGAGGTGGACGTCGCGCCCAACCTGTTGAGCTACCACCTGAAGGTGCTGCGCGAGGCGGGGCTGGTGACCTCCACGCGGCGTGGTCGGTGGATCGACTACCGGCTCAGCGACGGGGCGATGGATCGTCTCGCCGCTGCTCTCCCGAGTAGGGAGACACAGCCGTGAGCATCGTCGAACGGGTGCCGAGCAGCACACGTGGCCGCTGGGGGACGTTGACGTCGGTGGCAGTGCTGTGGGCGGCGGCGTACTGGGTCAACGAGAGGGTCTGGGACCTGCTCTTCTATGACCTGCTGGGCATGCCACCGGAGGCGCGGCTCACCGAGACACTGCACTTCTTCTTCTACGACACCATCAAGATCGCGCTGCTGCTGACGGGCATCATCTTCGTGATCACCATCCTGCGGTCCTACATGAGCATCGAGCGCACCCGCGCCCTGCTCGGCGGACGGCGTGAAGGCGTCGGCAACGTGATGGCGGCTGGCCTCGGCGTGGTCACGCCGTTCTGCTCGTGCAGTGCGGTGCCGGCGTTCATCGGGTTCGTCTCCGCGGGTGTCCCGCTCGGGGTGACGCTGAGCTTCCTGATCGCCAGCCCGCTGGTGAACGAGATCGCCATCGGGCTGCTGTTGAGCCTGTTCGGGTTCAACGTCACCGCTGTGTACGTCGGCGCCGGACTGAGCATCGCGATCGTCGGCGGCTGGGTGCTGGGCAGGTTGAAGCTCGAGCGGTGGGTGGAGCCGTTCGTGTTCGAGACCAAGCTCGGGGGCCAGGTCATCGACTCCACCGCCGGCTTGACGTTCAACCAGCGGGTCCAGATGGGTGCCGAGGAGGTCGTCACGGTCCTCCGCAAGATCTGGCCCTACCTGCTGGTCGGCATCGGCGTCGGCGCGCTCATCCACGGCTGGGCGCCGGAGGACTTCTTCACCCGGTACGCCGGGCCGGGCAACGCGTTCGGGGTCCTCGTGGCCGTGCTGATCGGGGTACCGCTGTACTCCAATGCCGCCGGCATCCTCCCGCTGGTGGAGGCGCTCTACGACAAGGGCCTGCCGATGGGCACGCTGCTGGCGTTCATGATGGCGGTCGTCGCCCTGTCGCTCCCGGAGATGATCCTGCTGCGCCGAGTCCTCAAGCCCCAGCTCATCGGCATCTACATCGCCGTCGTCGGGACCGGGATCATCAGCGTCGGCTACCTGTTCAACTACCTGCTCGGCTGAACCAACCCCCCAAAGAGGAGACCGCGATGATCGTCAAGATCCTCGGCCCCGGCTGCAACAACTGCAAGACCCTCGAGAAGGCCACCCGCCAGGCGCTGGCCGACCTCGGCCTCGACGCCACCGTCGAGAAGGTCACCGACTATCCCACCATCGTCGGCTACGGGATCATGTCCACGCCCGGCCTGGTCGTCGACGAGAAGGTCCTGGTCTCCGGCCGGGTGCCCAAGCCGGCGGAGATCCGCGAGCTGCTGAACGGCGTCCGCGCGTCATGACCACCGCGCCCACCGAGTACCGCATCCGTGCCCAGTCCGGCGCCGGCGGTGAGGGCGCGACCGTCCATGCGGCAGGGACAGACATCGGGTTCGACGCCACCTGGGGCGGTGCCCCCACCGGTCTGCCCGGCCCGGCCGAGCTGTTGGCCGGCGCCCTGGCTGCTTGCCTGCTGAAGAACCTGGCGAGGGCAGGCTCCATGCTGAAGTTCGAGTACACCGACGCGAGCGTCGAGGTGACCGCCCGTCGGCAGGACACGCCGCCGAAGTTCGTGGAGCTCACCTACACACTCCACGTGACCACCGATGAGCCGAGCCGCCGCGTCGATCTCGTCCACCGCAACCTCCGCAACTACGGGACCGTCTACAACACCCTCGCCGCGGTCTGCGACGTCGACGGCGACCTGGTCTCGGCCCCGGCCGCTGACCCTTCGACGCCGAAAGAAGTGGATTGACGTGCCCGAGGCGGACGGGCAGGTCATCGTGGCCGGCATCGACGGTTCGGAGTCGAGCAAGCAAGCCCTGCGATGGGCCGCACGGCAGGCCGAGTGACCAGCGTGGAACTGGTGGCGGTCCCCGACGCACCTGGCGGAGATGTATGCCGCGGCCCCGTGTCCGTTGCCCACAAGGCAAAGGACACCACGCGTGGCCACGTCCGCCGGGTCGCTGACCTGGCACGAACACAAGCCGAACGTGGTTTGGGGTGCCCTGCGCCCGCCCGGGCGCGCAGTTTCAGTCGCAGGCCGGGCGGCGGTGGTCCGACGTGTGCCGTGCGCTGTCCGCGAGGCGGCTGACTGAGGTCGCGAGGACGTCGAGAGCCTCCGGCACCAACTGGTAATAGGTGTAGCGACCAGCAGGCTCGGCCACGACCAGGCCTGCTTCGCGCAGGATCCGCAGATGGTTGGAGACGTTGGTCTGCCGCGCGCCGGTCTCGGCCACGATGTGGCAGGTGCACAGCTGCTCGCGGGCAAGAAGCTCGACGATCTGCCGGCGCAACGGATCGGCGAGCACCCGGAACAGGTTCTCGACCGTCGAGTCAGTCTTGGTTGATGTCATCATTGACTGATACGTTAGCCGCCGTTGCCCACGCTGCCAAGCGCCAAGGAGATACATGCCCTCCGAGCCCCGAACCGTCGTCGACGCGAAGTCGACCGGCGCCGCCCCGCACGGCGTGGTCGGCGGCCTGTCCCGGCTGGACCAGTTCCTGCCGGTCTGGATCGGCCTGGCCATGGTCGTCGGCCTCCTTGCCGGGCGCTGGATCCCCGGGCTGAACGAGGCGCTCGAGGCTGTGAAGGTCGCCTCGGTCTCGCTGCCGATCGCGCTGGGCCTGCTGCTGATGATGTACCCGGTGCTGGCCAAGGTCCGCTACGACAAGCTCGACACCGTAACCCGCGACACCAAGACGCTGGTGCTCAGCCTGGTGCTGAACTGGGTTCTGGGACCGGCGCTGATGTTCGCGCTGGCCTGGATCTTCCTGCCCGACCTCCCGGAGTACCGCACCGGCCTGATCATCGTCGGCCTGGCCCGCTGCATCGCGATGGTCATCATCTGGAACGACCTCGCCTGCGGCGACCGGGAGGCAGCCGCCGTGCTGGTCGCGCTGAACTCGGTGTTCCAGGTCTTCGCCTTCGGCCTGCTCGGCTGGTTCTACCTGTCCGTGCTCCCCGGGTGGCTCGGCCTGGACACCACCGGCCTCGAGGTCTCGCCCTGGACCATCGCCGGCAGCGTCGTGGTCTTCCTCGGCATCCCGCTCGCCGCCGGCTACCTCACCCGCCGCATCGGCGAGCGCCGCCGCGGCCGGGAGTGGTACGAGACCCGCTTCCTTCCCAAGATCGGTCCGTGGGCGCTGTACGGCCTGCTGTTCACCATCGTCCTGCTCTTCGCGCTGCAGGGCGAGGCGATCACCTCCCAGCCCCTCGACGTCGCACGGATCGCGCTGCCGCTGCTGGCGTACTTCGCGATCATGTGGACCGGCTCGCTGGCCCTGGCCTGGGCGGTCGGGCTCGGCTACGAGCGCTCCACGACGGTCGCCTTCACCGCGGCCGGCAACAACTTCGAGCTCGCCATCGCGGTGGCCATCGCGGTGTTCGGGGTGACCAGCGGCGAGGCCCTCGCCGGTGTGGTCGGCCCGCTGATCGAGGTACCGGTGCTTGTCGGGCTGGTCTACGTCAGCCTCTGGGCGCGCAGGTTCTTCCCCCGCGCCCCCCGAAGCACTTCCACCATGTCTCGCTCGTGAAACAGGAGAACTCCCATGACCGACAACACAGAGGGTCTGCTGAGTTTCGAAAACGCGATGGAGCAGGTCACTCGCGAACTGGCTCACTATTACGCCGACTGCTTCAGCCTGGAGACCGTGCGCAGGTGTGTCGAGGAGTCCTTTGACCTTCTCGCCTCGACCGCACGGGTCCGGGCACACCTCGTGCCACTCACGTCCAACTTCGCTCGAGACCGCCTCGCCTCCCTCGCCAAGGCCGAGGGGCTGACCACCTCCGATGTGCCGCAGGTGCTCTTCGTCTGCGTCCAGAACGCCGGCCGCTCCCAGATGGCCGCAGCGCTCCTCGCCGACAAGATCGGTGACAGGGTCGACGTCCGTTCCGCGGGCTCCGCCCCCGCCGCAGACGTGCACCCCACCGTCCACCGCGCCATGGAGGAGGTCGGCATCGATCTCTCCGCCGCCTACCCCAAGCCCCTCACCGACGAGACAGTGCGCGCCGCCGACGTGGTGATCACCATGGGATGCGGCGACGCCTGTCCCGTCTACCCCGGCAAGCGGTACCTCAACTGGGAGCTGAGCGACCCCGCCGCCACCGACCTCGACGGCGTCCGGCTGCTGCGCGCCGAGATCGACGCCCACGTCACCGACCTCCTGCACAGCCTCGACATCGACATCGAAAGGCCAACACATGCCTGACAAGCCCAGCGTCCTCTACGTCTGCGTCCACAACGCCGGCCGCTCCCAGATGGCCGCGGCGTACACCATGCACCTCTCCGGCGGGGCCGTGGAGGTCCGCTCCGCGGGCTCCGAGCCGGCCGACCAGGTCAACCCCTCGGCTGTCGAGGCGATGCTCGAGGAGGGCATCGACATGTCCGCCGCCCAGCCGACGATCCTCACCACCGAGGCCGTGAAGGACTCCGACGTGGTGATCACCATGGGCTGCGGCGACACCTGCCCGATCTTCCCCGGCAAGCGCTACGAGGACTGGGTGCTGGAGGACCCTGCGGGCAAGGGCGTGGAGAGCGTGCGGCCGATCCGTGACGAGATCCGCCGCCGTGTCGTCGCGCTGCTGGAGTCCCTCGACGTCCCGGTGCGCAACTGACTCGGCACAGCACCCAGGTCGTCGTCATCGGCGGCGGCCAAGCCGGTCTCGCGGCCGGCTACTACCTGCGCCGCGCCGGGGTCGACTTCGTCGTCCTCGACGCCGCCCCCGCACCGGGTGGGGCGTGGCGGGAGATGTGGCCGAGCCTGCGGACGTTCTCGCCGACGCAGTACTCCTCCCTGCCCGGGTGGATGATGCCGCCGTGGACCGCTGACGACGGCTACCCCCTCGCCGAGCATGTGGTCGACTACCTGACCCGCTACGAGCAGCGCTACGACATCCCCGTCATCCGCCCGGTGCGGGCTGGCTCGGTGTCCCGCCTCGATGGCGGTCTGCTCGTCCGCACCGACGCGGGGGAGTGGGAGACCGAGGTCGTGGTCAGTGCGACCGGGACCTGGTCGAGGCCGTTCGTCCCGGCCTACCCCGGCATGGACGAGTCCGCCGGCCGCCGGCTGCACACCGCCGACTACCGCGACAAGCGCGAGTACGACGGACAGCGGGTCGTCGTGGTCGGCGGGGGCAACTCCGCCGCGCAGATCCTCGTGGAGGTCTCGCAGGTCGCCACCACCACCTGGGTGACGACGAGACCACCGCGGTTCCTCCCCGACGACGTCGACGGGCACGACCTGTTCGCGATCGCCACCCAGCGCCGGAAACAGCTCGACGCCGGACACCTCGACGAGGGCGGGGTGATGGGACTCGGCGACATCGTGATGGTGCCCTCGGTGCGCGAGGCGCGCGAGCGCGGCGCCCTGGTGGCCGAGCCGATGTTCGACCGCCTCACCACGAGAGGAGTCGCCTGGGACGACGGTCGGGTCGTCGAGGCGGACGCAGTTGTCTGGTGTACCGGATTCCGGCCCGCGCTGTCCCACCTCGCACCGCTCCGGCTCCGGAACACCGACGGTCACATCGCCACCCGCGGCACCCAGGCGGTCGGCGAGCCCCGACTGCACCTGCTCGGCTACGGCGACTGGACCGGCCCGGCATCGGCAACCCTGATCGGCGTTGGACGCCCCGCCCGCGACATGGTCGCCTCGGTCCAGAGCCTGCTGCGGCGGTGAGGCGACGTCGAGGGTTCTCCGCGGTGGCGCCTGTTCCGAGTCAGCCTGGCAGGCTGAGGCCATGACGATCACCCGGTCCGTGCTCCTGTTCGTTGTCGCCGCCGTGGCTGAGATCGGTGGCGCATGGATGGTGTGGCAGGCCGTGCGCGAGAACCGAGGCTGGGCGTGGGCGGGTGCCGGGGTGATCGCGCTGGGTCTGTACGGCTTCGTCGCCACGTTCCAGCCCGACGCCAACTTCGGACGGATCCTCGCGGCGTATGGAGGGGTCTTCGTCGCCGGCTCGTTGGCATGGGGGATGGCCCTCGACGGGTTCCGACCCGACAGGTACGACATCGCCGGCGCCCTGATCTGCCTGGTCGGAGTAGCCGTGATCATGTACTCACCGCGCTCAACCTGAGTTTCCAGCCACCCGATGACGGCAGATGAGCGGGATCCCGACAGGCCCCCGCAAAGGGAGCACCCCATCCAAGAAGCCGGTGAACTGTGCCTGCGCTTGCAGCGTGTCGCAGAGCGCACGTGCCGCCGTAGGGAAGATCGTCGACGATCGCGACCCTCCAGCCCTCAGCAGCGGCGGCGCAAGTGGGGCGCCTCGTGAGGGATTCCTCCGGGCCAAGTGCGCCAGCGAGTATGTCGGTGCGCGTGCCTCTGCGGGTTGCTCCGTAGAACTTGGATGGCGGCCTTGCGCCGTCACCGGAGCGGGGGAGCAACAGGGGTCACGTCACCGAACGACTCGTGGGTGTGGGGCCATGCGGCCCTTGGCTGTTTCGGGGGGACGGGGGGAGTGTCGAAGAGACGGTTCTTGGTCCGCCGGCCAGTTGTGATGGATGGTCGGCCAGTTCTTGCGGAGGTCCCATGCGTGTTCGCCCTCTCGGTGCGCTTGTCGGTGCGGCAGCTTTGACGCTCGCCGCTCAGGCTGCCCCGGCCACGGCAGCCGGCCCGACCTGTCTTGGCCGGTCGGCCACGATCGTCGGCACGGCAGGAGCGGATGTCATCCGCGGCACAGCCGGTGCGGACGTGATCGTCGCCCGCGGCGGTGCGGACACCATCTACGGCGCCGGCCGTCGGGACATCATCTGCGGAGGTGGGGGACGCGACACGATCTACGGCGGGCCTGGCGGCGACCGCATCGAGGGCGGTCGTCACCACGACCGTCTCTACGGGGGCGGCGGTGCCGACGTCATGCACGGCCGCGGCGGTGATGACTACCTGGCCGGCGGTCGCCACGTCGACCGGCTCTACGGCAACCACGGTGCCGATCACCTCGACGGCGGCCTCGGAGCTGACCACATGTACGGCGGCGCCGGGCACGACATCCAGCACCACAGCGACTCCGATCACCACAGCGGTGGAGGCCACACCGGGGGCCACCACTAGGCAAACCCGACCGATCGGTGTGGCTGGTGGACTCTCCTCCGCGACCCTGTGAGCCCCTCTCGCGGCCCGGGGCGTCTTTGTCGCAGCGCCTCCCCTTGTTGTGAGGCGACTGAAGTCGTGCGTGGCAGGACTCGCGGTCATAGGGCGACGTGGCCGTCGTTGACTTACCTCGGATCCGCTGCGATCATCGCCCTATGGCGATAACAAAGTCGGAAGACGATGCAGTTTCTGGTGGGGTGGAGGCTGCTGCGTTGAAGGCGGCGTCCTGCTTGTTCCACGGGTTCAGCGACGGCTCCCGGCTGGCGATCGTCAGTCACCTGCTCCTCGGCGAGCATCGGGTGGTGGACCTGACCCGGCACCTGGGCCTGGCGCAGAGCACGGTGTCGAAGCACCTGGCGTGCCTGGTCGACTGCGGGATCGCGCAGGTGCGCCCGCAGGGACGGGCGTCGATGTACTCGCTCGCCCATCCGGAGGCGACCGTGGAGCTGTTGGCGGCCGCGGAGACGTTGCTGGCGCTGACCGGTGACGCGGTCACCCTCTGCCCGAGGTACGGCGCCAAGGCGGGGGAGGTCTGATGGCGCCGTCGACGCCGAACGCGGCGGGGTCGACGGCGTTGAGCGGGGCGGAGACCGAGCGCCTGACCCGTCGGGGTCTGCGGCTTGCACAGTTCACGGTCGTCTACAACGTCGCCGAAGGTGTCATCGCGGTTACCGCCGGCCTGATGGCCGGCCTGGTGTCGCTGGTCGGGTTCGGCCTGGACTCCGGCATCGAGTCCATGGCTGCGGTCCTGGTCGGGCTGAGGCTGGCCGGGCGGCTCCGGCACGGCGAGCCGGACCTGGACAAGGAGCGGCGTGCGCTGCGGGCGGTCGCGGTGACGTTCTTCATCCTTGCCGGCTACATCGTCTTCGAGGCCGTCCGTGCCCTCGCCGGTGACGAGACCCCCGACCAGTCGCCCGTGGGCATGGTGCTCCTGGTGGCCTCGGTGATCGTGATGCCGGTCCTGGCGGCGGCGAAGCGCCGGGTTGCCGGGCAGCTGGGCGGGGACAGGTTGATCCTCGCCGACGCCGCGGAGACCAAGATCTGTGTCCTGCTGAGCATCTCCACGCTGTTGGGCCTGGGACTCTACGCGCTCACCGGCGCGGCTTGGTTGGACCCGGTGGCGGGGTTCGTGATCGCGGCGTTCGCGGTCAACGAGGGCCGCGAGGCCTGGGAGGGCGAACTCGTCGAGGACGACGATGACGACGACGACTGAGCACCTCGACCCGCTGGGGTGTCGGACGATGAGGAGGGTGTGGTGACGGTCGCGGCCTTGGCGTTGTTCGCGCTGTACCTGGCGGTGGGTTTCGGGCTGCGCACCTGGGTCCAGTGGCGGCGCACCGGTGACAGCGGCTTCCGGGGCGTCTCAGGTCGGCCGGGCAGTCCGGAGTGGTGTGCCGGTGTGCTGTTCGTGCTGGCGCTGGTGACCGGGTTCCTCGGGCCGGTCACCGCTCTCGCGGGCCTGGCGCCGCTGCCGCTGCTGGACGCGCCCCCGCTGCAGGCGACCGGGGTGGTGCTCACGCTCATGGGCATCGCGGCGACGTACCTCACCCAGGTCGACATGGGAACGAGCTGGCGGATCGGGGTCGAGGCCGGGGAGCGTACCGATGTGGTCACCACCGGCGCGTTCGCGCTGGTGCGCAACCCGATCTTCACAGCCATGGCGATCACGGGTGTGGGTCTGGCGCTGATGGTGCCCAACGCCGTGGCCCTGTCAGGGGTGGTGCTGCTACTGGTCGCCCTGCAGCTGCAGGTACGGGTGGTGGAGGAGCCCTACCTGCTGTCCACCCACGGCACGAGGTACGCCGACTACACCGCGGGGACCGGACGGTTCCTGCCCGGCATCGGCCGAGGCACCCCAACCGAACTCACGACGAAGGAGATCACCTGATGGGCGCGAGTCATGGCCAGGAGACCGGGCATGCTGGTGGCCGGCACCGGTGGCGCCTCGCCGCCGCGTTCACGATCATCGCTGGCTTCTTCGGTGTCGAGCTGACCTACGGCCTGCTCAGCGGGTCGTAGGCCCTGCTCTCCGATGCCGGGCACATGGCCGCCGACGTGGTTGCGCTCGGCGCGGCGCTGGTCGCGACCCGGGTGGCCACCCGGCCGGACACCACCGGGCGCCGCACCTACGGCTCCTACCGGGCCGAGGTGTTCGCCTCCGGGTTGGCGGTGCTGCTGATGCTGGCCGCGGCCGGCTACGTCGTCATCGAGGCTGTCGGCCGCATCGGAGAACCTGTCGAGGTCGACACCGGGCCGATGCTGGTCGTGGGTGCGCTCGGTCTCGTGGTCAACATCCTGGCGATGGTGCTGCTGCGCGGCGGCGCCGCGGAGAGCTTGAACGTCAAGGGTGCCTACCTCGAGGTGGTTGCCGACACCGCCGGCTCGGTGGGGGTCCTGGTGGCCGGATGGATGGCTGGTGTGGAGCACTGGGGAGGGCTACTGGGACACGCCCGATCGCACTCTCGCCATCGGCGCCTACATCGCGGTCCGGGCGGTCATCTTGGGCCGCGAGGTGCTCGCCGTGCTCGGCCAGCACGCACCCGCCGGGGTCGAGCCCGACCAGGTCACCGCAGACCTGATCGCGCTCGACGGCGTGCAGGACGTCCACGACCTGCACCTGTGGACCCTGACCTCAGGGATGCACGTCGCGACCGCGCACCTGGTCACCGCCGAGCTCGCGGCGCAACAGATGGTCCTGGACCGGGCCCGGGCGGTCCTGCGGGAACGACACGGCGTCGCCCACGCCACCCTCCAAGTCGAGACCCGCCCCACCCCGGACTGCGACGACCCCAGCTGGTGACCCGCATCGCCCCGTTGGTGCACCGGATCGGGACCTTCACCCCAAGGGAAACCCCGCCCCACGAGCAACTCGAAGTTGGCCCAAGTCACCGCACGGTCACTCACCGCATGGTCTACGCCTCGCGGCAGGAATCGCCCTTGGGATCGTTTCGTCTCGAGCTAATGCCCGACTCGTGCCGTAACGCCCGGCAAGTACGCAGACGGCCCCGCTGCGTACGGGGGATGACGCAGCAGGGCCGCCAGGAACAATATCACCGTGCCCCTGTGGCCAGCCCGGCCCGCCCACGGCGGGGCGGGTCTTAGGCCTGGATCCGTGGAGAGGACTGGCGTGAGCGGCGCCGGTACGGCGCGCCAGACATAGAAGTGCCTTGTGGGGCAGAAGAATCGGGAGTGTCGACGTCCTGATCGTTCCGCACCGACAAGGCACTGAAAGTGAATCCATCTCATCCATGGTCCAAGGCCACGCCGCTGTTCGATGACGAGAACCTCGTGTCGGATGCTGGGCTGGTCCCAGTGATGGCGCTGGCCGAGCAGGCCGGGCTCTCGGACTTGGTCGCTGAGAAGCTCAGCCTGGACTCGCTTGAACCGCGGGTCGCCTCGGCGGGAGCCAATCCCGCGGGAAAGTTGAGCTCGATCATCGCCGGGATGGCCGCCGGCGCGGACAGCATCGATGATCTGCAGGTGATCCGCTCCGGTGGGATGAAGCGGGTCTTCGACCAGGTGTATGCGCCGGCGACGCTCGGCCAGTTCCTGCGCGAGTTCACCCATGGCCACTGCCAGCAGTTGGCCTCGGTAGCAAGGGCGCACCTGATCAACCTGGCGGAGCGGACCGACCTCCTGCCCGGGATCGACACCCAGGCGTTTGTCGATATCGACTCGCTGCTACGGCCGGTGTTCGGGCACGCCAAGCAGGGCGCCAGCTTCGGGCACGCCAAGATCGCCGGACGGGTGCTGCTGCGCCGGGGCCTGTCGCCGTTGGCGACCACGATCAGCACCCCGGAAGCGGCGCCGGTGCTCGCGGGGGTCCGGCTGCGTGCCGGCAAGACAGGTTCGGGCAAGGGCGCAGACTCGATGGTTCGCGAGGCGATCACCACCGCCCGCGCCGCCGGAGCGGTCGGGGAGATCCTGGTCCGCGGCGATTCGGCCTTCGGCAACAGCGCCGTGGTCGGTGCCTGCCTGAAGGCAGGTGCGCGGTTCTCGGTCGTACTGCCCAAGAACTCCGCCGTCCTGCGGGCGATCGGGAGCATCGATGAGGAGGCCTGGACGCCGGTGCACTACCCCGGCGCGGTGGCTGATCCCGAGACCGGAGCATTGATCTCTGATGCCGAAGTCGCCGAGGTTGCCTTCACCGCGTTCGGCTCCACCAAGCGCCCGGTCACCGCCCGGCTGGTGGTGCGTCGGGTCCGTGACCAGAACAAGCTCGATGAGCTCTTCCCGGTCTGGCGCTACCACCCGTTCTTCACCAACAGTCTCGAGTCGACCACCGAGGCGGACCTGACCCACCGGCGCCACGCGGTCATCGAGACCGTCTTCGCTGACCTGATCGACGGCCCCCTGGCACACCTGCCCTCCGGACGGTTCCCGTCGAACCATGCGTGGGCGATCTGCGCGGCGATGACCCACAACCTGCTCCGCGCGGCCGAGACTCTCGACCCCTCCAGGCCAGCGGTCGCGCGCGGCGCGACGCTGCGCCGTCAGATCATCCACGTCCCGGCACGACTGGCCCGGCCACAGCGACGGGCGAAACTGCACCTGCCCGAGCACTGGCCCTGGGCCACCAAGTGGATGGCGATCTGGACCGGAGTCTTCGGCCAGGCGAAAGCGCCCCCGGCAACTGCCTGAGTCCCGTCCACGGCCGCGAAGGCACGACCCGAGGAACCCACAGCGGAAAGGCTGGGCAGACCAGCGGCTTCCTCACGCCCGCACGTCCCCGCTCTCACCAAGACCACGACGAGGCGTACCAAGCCGGCCAATCCACGGATTCTTAGCTCGTCCCGATAGATCACGCACATAGCAAGCAGTTGTGTGTGCTTCGGGAGCGCGGGCAGGCCGAGGTATGGCTCCTGTCCGATCTGATCCTGGCGTCCTTTAGCTCGACTCCGCCTCGCCAATGGATGTAGAAGGAGTGCTCCGCCCGGACGTGCCTCGGAGATACTGGCTCCATGAGCGTGAACGGCCGGCAGGCCGACCGCAGATCCATCCACGTAGAGCTGGAACGCGCCCGCATCGACCTGCACCAACTGGTGGCCAGCGCCACGTCCGGCGATCTTCGTCGGCCCACCGACGGCACCCGGTGGACCAACCAGCAGATGCTGTGGCACATGGCGTTCGGCTACCTCATCGTGAGCCGTCTGCTGCGACTCGTCCGCCTCTTCGGGCGGCTACCTGAACCGTTCAGCCGGAGCTTTGCGGCGGTGCTGAACGCGGCCACGCGGCCGTTCCATCACATCAACTACCTCGGCTCTGTCGGTGGGGCGCTGGTGTTCCACGGGCCACGGCTCACCCGGCAATTCGACCGGACGATCGACCGGCTCCACCGCCGCCTTGATGCCGAGTCCGAGGCAGCGCTTGCCCGGCGGATGCACTTCCCAGTCGGCTGGGACCCGTTCTTCCGCGACACGATGACCCTGGATGAGGTCTACCACTACGGCACACAGCACTATGACTTCCACCGAGCCCAGCTCACCCTCGAGTAGCGGCCAGGGCCGACCGGCGCCCGCGATCGGGCCGGAGGCCGTAAGACGTTCTCTCTGAGGAGGCGTGGGTCGCGGCACGAGAGTGAAACTCGGCAACTCTTAGGCGGCGGTATGACGCGGGTACTGGCGCACCGATCTGGGCGGGGGCGGGATCAGAAAGTCGGAGTCCCTGTGCTGATTCCCGGATACCGTCTGCTTCGTGGAGGGGGAGTCGATTCCGGACGAGAAGCGCATGCGCTTGCGATACAGCGGCACGTGTCGTGTGTGCAGCGTCGAAATACCCGCGAAGGTCGAAGCGATCTACGAGCGTTCGAGCAAGTCCGTCCGCTGCATCACGCACGACACGGCGTCAGAGGCATCGCCTGGAGTTTCGAACGCGGTGGACACCGGCAGCCCTGGAGCGTCCGCGCGCCGCGAGTTCGAACGCCGCAGGACTAGGGCGTGTCTCCTAAGTCGTCAGCCAGATGGTGATGGCGCGTAGGACAACGGCTCCTCGGTAGACGGTGGCGAGCTTGTCGTAGCGGGTGGCGATGCCTCGCCACTGCTTGTGGTCGTTGAAAGAGCGCTCGACGACGTTGCGGCCCTTGTAGGCGACCGCGTCGAAGGCTGGTGGCCGGCCTCCGGCACTGCCGCGCCGATGGCGGTGGCCGATTTCGTCGGAGCGCTGGGGGATGACGGTCTTGATGCCTCGCGTGCGGAGCATCGCGCGGGTGCCGTGTGAGGAGTACGCCTTGTCCCCGATCAGCGCGGCCGGGCGGGTGCGTGGCCGACCGCGCCCGAGCCGGCCGACGGCCAGCTGAGCGAGCAGCGGTTGGAGCATCGTGGAATCGCCGGCCTGGCCTGGGGTGAGGGCAACGACCAGTGGGCGGCCGCGGCCGTCGACGAGCTGGTGAACCTTGGTGGACAAGCCTCCGCGGGACCGGCCGATCGCATGATCAGGAGGCTCGGTCCACGGGTTCGTGTAACTCGATTCAGCCCCCTGTGCGGGCCGCGGCTCGTGCCGAGCGTGCCGCCCGGGAGTCACCCTTGGGCAGGTCGACCCGGGCGGTGTTGGTCGCGTGCTGATGGGCGCGGTTGATGGTCGCGTCGACGCTGACCATCCAGTCGATCTGCCCGGCGGCGTCGGCCTCGGACAGCAGCCGGGCGTGGATCTTGTCCCAGGTGCCGTCAGTGCTGAACCGGCGGTGTCGCTTCCACACCGTCTGCCACGGCCCGAACGACTCGGGTAGGTCACGCCAGGCGATGCCGGTGCGGAACCGGTAGATCACGCCCTCGACGACTTGCCGGTGGTCGCGAAACGGCCGCGACTTCACCCCGTCCGACGACGGCATCAACGGCGCGATCCGCTCCCACTGGGCATCGGTGAGCATCCGTGTACGAGACATCCCACGAGCAAAACAGCCCGGCGCGCCCGAACTTAGGAGACACGCCCTAGGCGTGAAGAGCGCACCAGAGCCAAGCACCCCAAGTTGGGCGGGCTCATCCTTGCCCTCAGCGACGACCCGCAGACCACCAGGGCCTAGGACGCGGGGGCTCTGGGCGAGGAGAGACTCGGCAACCGCCTCAACGAGCTCGCGTCAGACTCGCTCCGCGTCCTTGAAGCGCCCCAGGTTCTCTGCCGCTCCTATACGGGTTGCGGCTCTCGGTTGAGGGCCGCGTAGTGGGCTTGCTCGAACTCCACGGGGGACATCATCCCAAGGGTGCTGTGCAGGCGCCGGTTGTTGTACCAGTCGACCCAGCCGGCGGTGGCGTACTCGACGTCGCCGATGGTCCGGTAGGGCCCGGAGTGGAAGACCGTGGTGCGGATGCACTCGGTCTTGTACAGGCCGATCACGCACTCCATCAAGGCGTTGTCGTACGCATCGGCAACCGACCCGATCGAGGGCCGGATGCCCTCGTCGGCGAGGTGGTCGGTGAAGGTGATCGAGGTGTACTGGGACCCAGCGTCGGCGTGACCGATGAGCTCACCGCGCTCGACCGGGTTCCCCTCGCGGCCACGCTGCCACAAGGCCATCCGCAGGGGCACGTCGACCAACTCGACGGCCTTGGTGGACGCCACGTTCCAAGCGACGACCTTCTGGGCGAACACGTCGAGGATGAACGCGGTGTAGACGAACCCGCCCCAGGTGCGGACGTAGGTGAAGTCCATGACCCAGGTGCGGTTCGGTGCCTCGGCGGTGAAGTCCCGGTCGAGCAGGTCACCGGCTCGCTTGCCGTCCTTGCCCGGGATCGTGGTCCGGACGCCCTTGGAGCGTCGGATCCCTTGCAGGCCAAGGGATCTCATCGCCCGGTCGACCGACCCAGGTGACGCCTCCGGCGTCGTCCGCCGCACGAGCGCAGTCATCTTCCGCCGTCCGTACAGGCCCTCGGGCGTCATCCGTCGCACTCCTGCGTGGTCGACCGTCCATGCCAGGTCCCGGACCTGGTCGACCACCTTGGCGTCGCTGATCGTTCGGGCTGCGACTCGGCGGTTGGTCTGTGTCCAGTCACGGTAGGTCCGCGCGGCGATCTGACAGCCCTGCTCGCGCAGGACCCGGCAGATCGACTCGACCACGTGGCCCTCGGCCCGCAGCTCGTCGACGAACGCGACGATCAACGGTTGCGGGGGTCGAGTTCCCCCGCGAAGAAAATCGAAGCCCTGCGGAGAATCTCGTTGTCCTCCTCCAGCCGGCGCACCTTGGCCTTGAGCTCCTTGATCTCGGCCAGCTCCTCACTGGTGGCGCCCTGGCGCTGGCCACCGTCGATCTGGGCCTGGACGACCCAGCGGCGCACCGTCTCCTTGCCCAACCCCTCCCTGCGGGCCACGACTTCGGCCGCCGCGGTCACCGACGGGTACTCCGGCAAGTGCTCCAGCACCTGCCGCACACACCGCTCCTTGACCTTCGGATCGATCTTCTTCGGCATGAACTGCATCCTCTCAACTCAAAAGGATGCGGCATCAAACCTGGGGCGGTTCACTCGCTCCGCGTCCTTCATGACCGACGCATCCCAGGAAGCCGGGCGAACATCGACCACATCGCCGTGGCCTCGACCGGTGTCTATGTAATCGACGCGAAGAAGTACAAGGGCCGCCCACAGCTCAAGATCGAGGGCGGATTGCTGCGACCGCGCGTCGAGAAGCTGCTCGTCGACACCCGGGACTGCACCAAGCTCGTCGACGGTGTGCTCAAACAAGTCGACATCGCGCGCGGCCTCATCGGTGATGAGCTACCCATCCACGGCGTGCTCTGTTTCGTCGAAGCCGACTGGCCGCTGATCGGCGGATCCTTCACGACCCGCGGCGTCGAGGCGCTGCGGCCAAAGAGGCTCTATCCGAAGCTCAAAGCGGAGGGTCCACTCCTGGCCCAGACCGTGGCAGAGGTTCACCGGCGCCTTGGATCATCCCTGCCGTCAGCGTGACCAAGTGACACACGGCAGATGCGCCGCTTCGCGGCGAAGTGGGGCAGTCACGCGGAGCGTTCTCGGTCGAGTCGTTGCAGGATCCATGACCGGACAAGCGTTGATGCGGGTAGTGCCGGCGTTCCGCAGCTGTGGTGTCGGGTGCGGGCACGGAATGACGGGTTGACCTGCGGGAACGCGTGTTTGGCCGGTAGGTTGTCGCCCGTGCCCCACTTGTTTGTCAACCGACCGAGAAGGCACGCCCTGGCCAGCCCGCACCCGGGTGGGCGCGACAACCTCACGTGGGAGACCGTCAACACCACTGTCTACCTCGCCGGTGGGGTGATGTTCATCTGGGGCAGCGTGCTGTTCTTCCCGGAGCCTGAGAGCGTGTCCGACCGCGGGGCCTGGGTCTTCTTCTTCGCATCCCTGATGTACATAGCGGTCACGGCCCATGACCTGCTCGAAGTGGTCCGCCACCGGGCCACGCTCCAGCGCAAACTCACCATCTGGGACCGGTACGAGGCATGGGCCGCGCTCAGCTACCTGGTGGGCAGCGTGTTGTTCGCCGCTGGCAGCGTCTTCTTCCTGAATGCAGTCGGGTGGTACGCGGCCGGCTCCTGGACCTTCATCATCGGCGGCCTGCTGTTCGTCTTCGGGGCGGTGATCAACGTTCTCGAAGTCATCCGGGCACCGAACATGCAGACCCTCCAACTTATGAACCTCACGGCCATCACCTTCGTGACGGGGTCGATGCTGTTCGTGGTGGCATCCATCCCGTACCTGTTCACTCTGCAGAGCGCCGCCGATCAACGCACTGTCGATGCCTTCCTCGCAGGTCAGTACGTCATCGGCAGCGCCCTGTTCCTGCTCGGCGGTTTGTTCAACTACCGCCGCGCCCGCATCGTCGCCCTGCGCGAGGGTGGGGGGCAGCCGGCGGTGCCAGCCAGCGACGGGGGGAACTGAGCGCCGATACTGGCCGCACGCAGCCCGACTCGGTGGCCGGGGCGCTGGACTCGTTCGACCTCGGCGAGTAGGAACTCTCGATCGCCTGCGGTCCCCAGGGGCCGCACTGGGCCGGGATGGCGGTTGACCGCTGGACGTCTGGCCTATCAAGGTCTTCTCCGGAATCCGCGCAGAGATCGCCAGGGTAGGAATGCGCACCCCGGACCGGTTGAACGTTGAGCCCCAGCTGGCCGGGGACCTGTTGCCCGACGGGGGGACGGCTTGGGGCCGAGGGGGAACATGGTCGTAGGTGGCGCCGTGCTCGTCCGAGGTGACCAGCAGGGTGGTGTTCAGGTGGTTGGACTGGTCGGCGGCGGAGCTGCGGATCGCGTTGTGGATGCGGGCCAGCAAGTCCTCCCCCGCGAGCGTCAGACACGCGATCCGGCAATCTTCAGGGGACGTGTCCCGATAATGTTCGTCGCTCCTCCAAACCGCTGTCGAGATGCAGCGAGCATCAACAATCAGCCCGATATGTCATAGGAGCAAATATCGGCCGATATGTACTTTTTGACGCGCGCAGATCCAAGCGGCGCGAAATCATCGAATCCGCGTCGCGCACGTGGGCACGCGACTCCTCGGCATAGTCGAGCGGTGGCCCCTTCGGTGGCCTCTTCGGGTAATCCGGGCGCGCAGGTGGCACCGACGTCTCATCGCCGCCCGCGAATGACGCGGGGCTGAGCGGGGATACGGATATGCCAGCACCGGGTCAGGCTCTGCAACACTTGTTCAAGTCGTCGACGACAGGCGCAACGATGAGCGATTCGCACGGCCCGACCGGTGCCCCCTCGCAAGCCTCGGGAACGGCAGAAGGTGCCGCAACACCCGCCATGGATCCGATTGCGGCGATCCGGTCGAAGGCCTATCTTTCGGCTCTCGTCCTGGCTGCGCTCCTGGGAGTTCCGATCTCGGCGGTCGCGTATGGCTTCCTGGCCCTGATCAGCCGGCTGCAGGAATGGATCTTTGACGACCTTCCGAGCCAGTTGATCAGCGGCTCGGTGCCGGCATGGTGGCCCCTTCCGTGGCTGGTGCTCTGCGGTCTGCTGACGGGGCTGGTGATCCGCTTCCTGCCTGGCAAAGGGGGCCACTCGCCGGCCTTCGGTTTCCAGACGGGTGGCGCGCCGGCCAGTGCCCGGGACCTGATCGGTGTCGTCTTGGCCGCGCTGACCACGCTCAGCCTGGGCGCCGTCCTCGGCCCGGAGGCACCACTGATCGCGATCGGTGGTGGGCTCGGTGCGCTCGCGGTTCATCTGGTCAAGAAGGACGCGCCACCGATGGCCCTGACGATCATGGCGTCGGCCGGCAGTTTCGCGGCGATCAGCACCCTCCTGGGCTCGCCGCTGCTCGGGGCATTCCTGATCATGGAGGTGGCTGGCGTCGGCGGGGTGACCCTGAGCCTGGTGACCCTGCCGGGCCTGCTCGCGTCGGGCATCGGTGCGCTGGTCTTCCTCGGCCTAGACAGCTGGACCGGGCTCGGCGACTTCTCCCTGGCGCTTACCAGGGTTCCGCCGTTGGTGGACCCGACCGTAGCCACCGTGAGCTGGGCCCTCGCGATGGGTTTCACCTGCGCCCTGCTGGGCTGGGTGATCCGCTTCATCGGGCTCTCGCTGCGACCAGTCGTGCACCTCAACCGGGTGCTCGTCACCGCTGCTCTCGGTCTTGCCATCGGGCTGGTGGCGATGGCCTACGACCTGATCTCCGGCAACAGCTTCACCGAGGTGCTGTTCTCCGGACAGGACGCCCTGCCGGCCCTGGTCGCGAATGCCGCCGAGTACTCAGTCGGCGTACTGATCCTGCTGATCGCCTGCAAGATGCTCGTCTACAGCCTGTCTCTGAGCGCGTTCCGCGGTGGCCCGGTGTTTCCCTCGATCTTTATCGGCGCGGCCCTGGGGATCGCGGTGAGCGGGCTACCGGGAATGAGTCTCTCGCCGGCGATCGGCATGGGGATCGGTGCGATGTGTACGGCGATGTTGCGCCTGCCGCTGACCTCGACGCTGCTCGCCGTCCTTCTGCTCGGTGCCGACGGCGCATCGGTCACTCCCGAGGTGGTGGTGGCCGTGGCCGTGGCGTTCGTGATCACTCTCGCGCTGCCAGAGCCCGCCTCGAAGGTCAGCGAGTCGTGGCCCCGGCCTCAGCGCGCACCGACGAAGTCGTGAGCCGACCCCGAACACCCAGGAGGACCCACCTGGATAGCAGTTAGTGCCGGGAGCTCCGCCTTGCCAGCAGCGAGAGTGTGTGAGGGCTCTCGCGCGAGCAGGGATCCGGGCGGCGTGGCGTGGTCGTGGCCTCGGGACCGGGCCCGTTGGCGGAGGGCCGTGGCTTCGACGACGTGGCTGCGCGCCTAAGCCTCGATCCACGTGCGCCGTGAGGCGCTGACGATTTGAGTGGAGGTGAGAGACCTTCGCCTCCGTCCTGTCGCAGCAGGGCGGTGTAGCTGGGGGCAGCCTGCTCCGGGAGATGCCGGGCGCGGGTGGGAGCAGCCCCGACAAAGCCGGGACGCGCCAGCACTGCCAGATGGTGTGGGTTCGGCGAGCGTGACGAAGAGGAGTACGCGAGGAACCAGCGTAGGTACGTCCCCTAAGCCTGAATCCGTGGATTGGCCGGCTTGGTACGCCTCGTCGTGGTCTTGGTGAGAGCGGGGACGTGCGGGCGTGAGGAAGCCGCTGGTCTGCCCAGCCTTTCCGCTGTGGGTTCCTCGGGTCGTGCCTTCGCGGCCGTGGACGGGACTCAGGCAGTTGCCGGGGGCGCTTTCGCCTGGCCGAAGACTCCGGTCCAGATCGCCATCCACTTGGTGGCCCAGGGCCAGTGCTCGGGCAGGTGCAGTTTCGCCCGTCGCTGTGGCCGGGCCAGTCGTGCCGGGACGTGGATGATCTGACGGCGCAGCGTCGCGCCGCGCGCGACCGCTGGCCTGGAGGGGTCGAGAGTCGCGGCCGCGCGGAGCAGGTTGTGGGTCATCGCCGCGCAGATCGCCCACGCATGGTTCGACGGGAACCGTCCGGAGGGCAGGTGTGCCAGGGGGCCGTCGATCAGGTCAGCGAAGACGGTCTCGATGACCGCGTGGCGCCGGTGGGTCAGGTCCGCCTCGGTGGTCGACTCGAGACTGTTGGTGAAGAACGGGTGGTAGCGCCAGACCGGGAAGAGCTCATCGAGCTTGTTCTGGTCACGGACCCGACGCACCACCAGCCGGGCGGTGACCGGGCGCTTGGTGGAGCCGAACGCGGTGAAGGCAACCTCGGCGACTTCGGCATCAGAGATCAATGCTCCGGTCTCGGGATCAGCCACCGCGCCGGGGTAGTGCACCGGCGTCCAGGCCTCCTCATCGATGCTCCCGATCGCCCGCAGGACGGCGGAGTTCTTGGGCAGTACGACCGAGAACCGCGCACCTGCCTTCAGGCAGGCACCGACCACGGCGCTGTTGCCGAAGGCCGAATCGCCGCGGACCAGGATCTCCCCGACCGCTCCGGCGGCGCGGGCGGTGGTGATCGCCTCGCGAACCATCGAGTCTGCGCCCTTGCCCGAACCTGTCTTGCCGGCACGCAGCCGGACCCCCGCGAGCGCCGGCGCCGCTTCCGGGGTGCTGATCGTGGTCGCCAACGGCGACAGGCCCCGGCGCAGCAGCACCCGTCCGGCGATCTTGGCGTGCCCGAAGCTGGCGCCCTGCTTGGCGTGCCCGAACACCGGCCGTAGCAGCGAGTCGATATCGACAAACGCCTGGGTGTCGATCCCGGGCAGGAGGTCGGTCCGCTCCGCCAGGTTGATCAGGTGCGCCCTTGCTACCGAGGCCAACTGCTGGCAGTGGCCATGGGTGAACTCGCGCAGGAACTGGCCGAGCGTCGCCGGCGCATACACCTGGTCGAAGACCCGCTTCATCCCACCGGAGCGGATCACCTGCAGATCATCGATGCTGTCCGCGCCGGCGGCCATCCCGGCGATGATCGAGCTCAACTTTCCCGCGGGATTGGCTCCCGCCGAGGCGACCCGCGGTTCAAGCGAGTCCAGGCTGAGCTTCTCAGCGACCAAGTCCGAGAGCCCGGCCTGCTCGGCCAGCGCCATCACTGGGACCAGCCCAGCATCCGACACGAGGTTCTCGTCATCGAACAGCGGCGTGGCCTTGGACCATGGATGAGATAGATTCACTTTCAGTGCCTTGTCGGTGCGGAACGATCAGGACGTCGACACTCCCGATTCTTCTGCCCCACAAGGCACTTCTATGTCTGGCGCGCCGTACCGGCGCCGCTCACGCCAGTCCTCTCCACGGATCCAGGCTAAGGGCTCACCGGCTCCAATCTGGCGGATATGGGCCGGGTGCGGTGCGCACCCGTCGGAAGGTCGGCGGGGAACTCCGGGGTGGGCATGTGGATGTCGATTCCGGAGGCCACGGTGAAGTGCTGCGGGGTAGCCGTGGCGATGCCGCAGGGACAGAGTTGGGCTCCTCCTTCGTCGAGCGAATCGACAGTGAACACGGGAACCGTCTCGATCCGCGCCCCTTCATGCGCGCTGCCAGCGCGGTGGTGGGGCTGGGTCCATCGTCGACCGATCGGGTCGAGACGGGGCGGAGCCGCCGTAGTACTCCGAGCCGGGGAGAGCCCGTGCACATGGGGAAGGGCGGCAGCAGTTTCGAGAAGGGACGGATGCTGTAATGCCGAAAGAGGCACCACCGAACGGTGGCGCTCCGGACGACGGGGCCCCGATGGGGCCTCGCCGGCGGGTATCGGAGATGCAGGCCAAGCTTCACCGTTGGGCGGCGGCCGACCCCGGCCGCAGGTTCGACGATCTGTTCAACTTCGTGTGTGATCCGGCGACGCTGATCGTGGCGTTCGACCGGGTCGCGGGCAATACCGGGTCCCGGACCGCTGGCGTGGACGGCCTCACGGTCGCTGACGTCGAGGAGCAGATCGGGGCACCGGGGTTCCTGGACGACCTTCGCGCCCAACTCAAGGCGGGCACGTTCTGGCCGTTGCCGGTGCGGGAGCGCAAGATCCCCAAACCGGGCGGGTCGGGAAAGGTTCGCAGCCTCGGGATTCCGACGGTGGCGGACCGGGTTGTCCAGGCGGCGCTGAAGTTGGTGCTGGAACCGATCTTCGAGGCCGACTTCGTGCCGGTCTCCTACGGGTTCCGGCCGATGCGGCGAGCACACGACGCGATTGCTGAGATTCACCGGTTCGGCACCTCCGGTTACCGGTGGGTGCTGGATGCGGACATCGAGGCGTGCTTTGACTCCATCGACCACGTCGCTCTGATGGATCGGGTGCGTGTACGAGTCAAGGACAAGCGGGTGCTCGGACTGGTCAAGGCGTTCCTCAAGGCCGGGGTTCTTACCGAACTCGGCGAGAACAAGGACACCCACACCGGCACTCCGCAAGGTGGCATCTTGTCGCCGCTGTTGGCCAACATCGCCTTGTCGGTACTCGATGAGCATCTACACGAGCGGTGGCAGCCGACCGGGGGACATGGCCACATCCAGCAGCCGCGCCCGACGCCGCAGAGGGAGGCAGGCGAACTGGCGAGTCGTGCGCTACGCGGACGATTTCGTCGTTCTCGTCCATGGCACCCGAGCCGACGTCGAGGCCCTACGCGAAGAGATCGCTCAGATGCTTCAACCCCTGGGGCTGAGGCTCTCGGAGTCCAAGACCCGGGTGGTGCACATGAGCGAGGGGTTCGACTTCTTGGGGTTCCGCATCCAGTGGCGCCGCAAGTACGGGTCCAACAAGTGGCACGTCTACACCTTCATCGGCACCCGGCCGATCCGGTCGCTGAAGGCGAAGATTCGGGCCTTGACGAACAGGACGTCGCAGCAGAATCCCAGGGCTGTGCTGATCAGGCTCAACCAGATCATGCGCGGCTGGTCCAACTACTTCAAGCACGCGGTGGCCAAGCACACCTTCCACGCGCTGGCCCACTTCGTGTGGTGGCGCGTGGTCCGGTGGCTACGCACGCTGCACCGCTGGAAGTGGAAGGACGTCCGCCGACGGTTCACCACCCCCGACGGGCGGTGGAAACCGATCACGGTCGACGGGATCGAGTTGTTCAACCTCGAAACCGTGCCGGTCACCCGGTACCGCTACCGAGGCAACACGATCCCCAACCCCTGGACCCTGCCCAACCACGCCGCGACGGCATGAACTGTGGAGAGCCCGGTGCGGTGAAAGTCGCACGCCGGGTTCGGCGAGCGGCCTGGGGAAACGGACCGGGAGCAATCCCGACACCGCGCCCCAGGCCGACTCAACCGATGAGAGTGGTCGGGTGAGCGTGCCGTAACGCGAGGATGCCCTTGCCGGCTGGGACATTGGGACTTGCGACGGTTCCAATAACCTCAACCCGGAAGGGCACCTCTGAGGTGAAACTCTCTCACACGTCCGCGGCGATGTCGGCGGTCTTCGACGACCCGAATCTGGTGTCATCGGCGGGCCTGGTCCCGGTGGTGGCGCTGGCGGAAGCAGCTGGCCTGCGGGTGCTGGCCGACGAGCGCCTGACGGTACCGAGCGACAAGGGCGCCAACGCCGGATCGAAGGTGACCGCGCTGGTGGCTGGGATGGTCGCCGGCGCGGACTCCATCGACGACATGGGGCTGCTGCGGCACGGCGGCATGAGCCGGGTGTTCACGCGCGCGTATGCGCCCTCGCCGCTGCTGCGCACCGGCGAGGGCGACTGGGTGTTGGTCGACGTCGACGACACCATCATCGAGGTGCACGGCTACGCCAAGCAGGGCGCCGGGTTCGGCTACAGCGGGGTCCGCGGGCTGAACGCGCTGCTGGCCACCGCCACCGCCACCGGTTCGGCGCCGGTGGTGGTCGCGCAGCGGCTGCGCAAAGGCTCGTGCGGCTCCCCGCGGGGTGCGAAACGGGTTGGTCACCGACGCGTTGAAGACCATCCGAAGCTTGTCGACGGCGAAACCGCTGGTGCGCGCGGACTCCGCGTTCTACGGACGCGGCCTGGTGCTCCCCGAGGTCCGGGCAGGGGCCGATGTTTCGGTCACCGTCCGCCTGGACCCGAAGGTCAAGGCCGCCCTCCCCGGTCAGCCGCAGCCCCGCGTCGTCGTCGACCTGGCGCATCAGCTCATCGAGCCACGGACCCTCGGTCAACGCCTGGGCCAGCGACTCCGCCGACACCGGACCCTTTCGGGCGCCCAGCCCCGCGATCGCCGCGTCCGAGAGCCGTCGAGCAGCCTCGGCCTCCGCTGAGCCGGTCGGTTCGTCGTGGGCGGTCATCTGGGCGTTCATTGCGGTGCTCCTCTCCGACGCGACACCCAGTCACGCCAGTCTCATCCGCAACTCCTCTTACACAGACCATCTGACACGCCCGCCATCGCGGCGATTCCTGACGACGCTTGGGAGACCATCGAGTACACCGACGCGGTCTTCGACGAGACCACCGGCCGGTGGCTCTCCCGCGCGGAGGTCGCCGAGATCGACTTCACCGTCTTCAGCGCGCAGAAGAAGGCCGACCAGGTGCCGGGCCGGCTGGTGGTCCGCCGGATCCCCGACCTCAACCCCACCCCGGGGCAGGGGACGTTGTTCGATGCGTGGCGGTTCCACGCCTTCTTCACCACCACCGACCCCGCGGTGTCGACACTGTGGCCGCGGACAAGACTCACCGCGGCCACGCGGTCATCGAGCAGGTCCACGCCGACCTGAAGAACTCCGCGCTGGCGCACCTGCCCTCAGGCAAGTTCGCCGCGAACGCCGCCTGGCTGGTGCTCGCGGTCATCGCGTTCAACCTCACCCGCGCGGCCGCCACCCTCACCGGACCCACGTTGGCCCGGGCCACCACGGCCACCATCCGACGCAAGCTGATCACCGTCCCGGCCCGGGTCGCATCCTCAGCACGGCGGATCATCCTGTACCTACCAGCCGCGTGGCCCTGGGAAACCGCCTGGACCCAGCTGTTCACCCGCAGTTGCGGGCCACCCACCCCGACGACCACCTGACCACCCAGCCGGAGACGGCTCGACCCGGACGCCACGTGGAACACCCTGACAGCGAGGTCAGGCACTCGCCCACGCCGCCTGCACCCGGTTGCTGCCTTGACCGACCCGGAGCAGCTTCCCGCTGCCCGTACGGATCGAGGCTAAGCGCCGTCTCCCGCTGGGAGAGTCGCCCTGACGCTGTCCAGCACGGCGGTCGCTTCACGTTCGGCGATTGCGGCCGGCTCGTCCACGGCCGCCAACCGGCCTGCGTCTCGGTAGACAGTGACAGCGGTGGCACGACCTCGCTCGGTCACCGCAACTCGTTCTCCCTCGTATTCGGGCCGGCAGTACTCGATCCAAACATCGAGCCGCTTGGCGCCGATCTCGGCGCGCCAGGCACGCCAGTCGTCGTCGAGAGACCGCAGCAATGCAACCTTCTCAAACCGCGACACAAATGCCCGGTCGTTCCACGGATGCGAGTCGGGTCCGTCCACGGCCAGACCCCGCGCCAGGTAGATCACGATCCACGGGGAGCCGTCTCGACGGCGGTCACCGGGTCGCTCCTCCCACAACGGCCCGCCGATCCCAGGCTCCGTCTTGGCTGCTGCAACAGCAGACCTCAGGTCGACGAGGGGTACCGTCTCGGCGTCCTCAACCAGATTCGGATCAGCGAGCACCGCCTCGAAGAATCGGCGCCCCCCCAGCACGAGTCCCTCCAGGCAGCGGTCCACCTCCGAAGGAGACAGACTCGCTGCCCGGCGCCCATCTGCCGTCGTGGCTCCGCGCCGCAGCACGTCGGCCACACCCGCAGCAAGCAATCGGGACACAGCCTGGTCCAGATGCGCCGCGAAGCTGGCGACAGCATCCGGTCCCCGTGACGCGACATAGCGACCGACGTCGGCGACGTCTTCGGGCAGCGACGAGCCTGCCGCGAGCTCGATGGCGCGCCAGAACTCCGAGTCGTCCACGCCTCGTCTCCTGGTCATGTGCAGATCTTTCCTCTGTGTCCGGGCGGGCAGTGTCCCCACTTCTTAACGTAGGTGAGGATCAGATTCGCCTCGAGCAGCCTGGCGTAGTACCGGTTGAGACCCGTCGCCCTCCACGAGAACGTACAGGGCTCGATCGTTCCCATCTGTCGGCGGCAGCGCCCCAGCTGCGACTTCGGGCGAGTGTCCCCCTGCTGCCCGGTGATCCCGTATTTCCACACCTTCCAGGTGCTGTACGGCTTCAGGTAGTAGATCGTGTAGACCTTCCAGTTCCTCGCCTTCACCTTCTTGTTCTTCGGGTTCGGCATGGGAATCGTGATCCCGTTGGTCCGCACGGTCTCGACTGTGTAGATAGTGACCCCGGCGATGACGGTCGCCGCAGCCAGAGCCCCCAACAGTTCGCCGATACCGATCCCGATCGGGATGACGATGCAGACGGGACACGCACCACTGGGGTCGGCGGAGTTCACCGGATCCTCCGGGTACCCGTATGGGGTCGCGTTCCCGCCTCGGACCGGGTCGCGGGTCAGGAAAGCTCCGGTCGCAGGGTTGTACATGCGAACACCCATGAGCATGATTCCCCCGACGGCGTCGCCGGAGCGCATCGCCGAACCTTGCCAGCCGTATCGCCGGGTGCTGGTCGCGTCGACGGAGTTACCGAACTCATCGGTCTCCTGATACGACTCGACGCCCGGACTCGATGCGCCCTGACTCGCGACCACATTGCCGAATGCATCGGTCAAGTGCAGGGCGTAGCCGCCGTCGACTATGGAGGAGACCATGCCGATCCCTGGGATACTGACGTATCTGGTGGTGATCCACGAAGTCCCACCGTCCTCAGACCGTTGGATGCTCGTCGGGGAGTCCAGCGGCGCCGAGAAGCGGTATCGCAGGCGAGCAGACTCAACACCGTTCGCCATCTCGACCACGGCGTCGATCCGCCCGGTGGCGTCCAGCTGGTAGTCGACACGGCTCGACGTCGCTCCGTCCGCGGTTGACTGCCCCAGGCTCTTCACCATGCCGTTGGCGAAGTAGCTGACCTCGAGGCCACCACCTGACGGGTTGGCGGTGTCGATCCCCGGGACGGTGAGCGTGCGGCCAAGACCGTCATAGCTGTAGCCCGCCGACGTGTTGCGCCCTGCCGCGTCGAAGGTGCTTGTCCTGCCCCCGGTCTGGGCCAGGTCCGAGCAATCTCCCGTCTCCGACGCAGCCGAGGTCGACGCAACCCGATGCGACGCGGAGTCGAAACCATACGTGCGCACGCGGCACTGTGCATCGTTGGCCTGCGTCGCCTTGGTGGGACGCTGCAGCGCGTCGTACTCGTAGACGGTCTTGTCCCACGCAGGCGAGGAGGCAGCGACCACGTCACCGAAGACGTCGTTCTCGAGCGAGTACTGCAGCAGCTCAAGGCCAGCGCTCGACGCGTACGACAGTCCCGTGCTGTTGCCTGCCCCGTCGTAGTCGTAGCGGGCAGTAGTGCCGTTGGGATAGGTCAGCAGCGAGAGTTCGCCTCGAGCGTCGTGTGCCAGGGTGAACGTCCCGGGGCCGGTGGCCATGTCCGTCGTAACCCCGGTGAGCAGCCTTCGACTCTCACCGGGCGTGTCGTCGTAGGAGTAGGCGTAACTGCCCATCCCGTCACTGAACTCTGCGATCTGGCTGTCAACCGTGTACTTGGTCGTGGAGACCATCCCCGTTCCGTCCGTGTACAACCGGACGCGGCCCCAGCTGTCGTAGGCTGTCCGGACGGCGGCTCCGGTCCCGGAGTTGCTCAGGGTGAGTCCCGTGGCGGGGTCGTACTCGACCTCTTGCGTCCGGGTGTCTCCACCGTCGGTGACGGTCGCCTCGGTCAGTCGACCGATTGCGTCATAGGTGGCGAGCGTTCGCCTGCTGGTGCCCGCACCTGACTCGACAACCTCAACCGGGCGCTGCGCGAAGAGGTGATAAGGCCGGCCTCGCGCAGCACCTTCAGGTGGTAGCTCAACAGGTTCGGGGCAACCGACACCGCAGTTTGCAGCTCACAGACACAAGCCTGCCCGTCTGTCAGGCGTTGCAGGATGGCCCATCGAACCTGGTCGGCGGCTGCGGTCAGGAGCGCCACAGCCTCCGAGCTGGCCGTGACTGGTTGGGGCGAGGATTCAACGGGAATTGAAGCAGTCACACTTGAAACGTAAGCCCAAGGCCCGTCCCCGGCCCAGGGTCGTTGTGCCCGCCCCACGGGGTGGGTTTCGGCCGACGCGGTCAACCAGAACGCGTTGCTGCTGGACCTGACCTACTCCGACGGCCAGGTCTACACCGTGGCCGTCTCCAGCCCGGACGCCGAGCAGTCGGCGGTACACCTGCTGGGCAGCACGTCGGTGCTCGTCCCGATCACCTTCGCCTGGCACGTCCTGATGACCGACGCCTCCGGCGACGTGCTCGACGAGTCGACGTCCGGCAGTTCGGCTACCACGACTGGTCCGACGTCGGCCCCGTGACCATCGAGGTCGACAGCACCGTCCGGGCCCACCGCCCCGCTGACCTGCCGCTGCGGCGAGGCTGGCAAGCCGCGAGGAACGCGGTCCGGGCCGCACATCCGGACCTCTGGTGCAGATGTGGGCGGCGTGCGCGTACCCGCGCCGAAGGTGCGTCGACGAGGTCGGCCGCGGCCAACGCCCCTCCGGCGTCGACGATGACGATGGGCGCGGTCAGATCGGCGCGGGTAGGCGGCTGAGACCACACCCAGGCGAGGATCGTCGCCATCACGATCAGGACGGCGACCATTTCCACGGGAGACTCCGCGGACCTCGGTCTAGCTGCCCAATGTGCGACTCCTCACGAGAATCCGGTTCACCCTCCACGGATGATGTCAGCGCGCCTCGACGGCGGTGCAGTACTCACAGAGTCACCGTGACGAGAGGAGTTTCCATGTCGCTGAACGAGTACGACCAGAGTTCGACATTTCCGGGAGTGGTCGGCAGGACCGCCGACGAGTCAACGCCAGCGTGGCCGAGGCCGACACGTGCTGTGCCGGGCGCACCGAACGTGCTGATCGTGGTCCTCGACGACACCGGCTTCGGTCAGCTCGGCTGCTACGGAAGCCCGATCGAGACGCCGAACTTCGACGCTCTCGCAGCCAACGGGCTGCGCTACAACAACATGCACACCACAGCACTGTGCTCACCGAGCCGCTCGTGCATCGTCACCGGCCGCAACCACCACAGCAACGGCATGGCCTGCATCACCGAGTTCGCCACCGGCTACCCCGGCTACAACGGCATCGTCCCGTTCGAGAACGGCTTCCTCTCCGAGATGCTGCTGGGACACGGCTACAACACGTTCATGGTCGGAAAGTGGCACCTCACACCCAGCAACCAGGAGACCGCGGCCGGACCGTACGACCGCTGGCCGCTGGCCCGCGGTTTCGAGCGCTTCTACGGCTTCCTCGGCGGCGACACCAGCCAGTGGTATCCCGACCTGGTCTACGACAACCACCAGGTCGAGCCGCCGGCGAGACCGGAGGACGGCTACCACCTGACCGAGGACCTCGTCGACACGTCGATCGAGTTCGTCAGCGACGCCAAGCAGATCGATCCCGACAAGCCCTTCTACCTCCACCTCTGCTTCGGAGCCACGCATGCACCGCACCACGTCCCCAAGGATTGGGCGGACAAGTACGCCGGGAAGTTCGACGACGGCTGGGACGCCTACCGGGAGAGGGTCTTCGCGAAGCAGAAGGAGCTCGGGATCGTCCCCGCCGACGCCGAGCTCTCGCGGCACGACCCGGACGTCCCTGACTGGGATGCGCAACCCGAGCCGGCACGGAGGCTCTTCAGCCGTATGATGGAGGTCTTCGCAGGCTTCCTGAGCCACACCGACCACCACCTGGGACGGCTGCTCGACTTCCTCCGCGAGGAGGGTCAGCTCGACAACACGATCGTCATGGTGATTTCCGACAACGGGGCCAGCGCCGAGGGGGGTCCTACCGGCACCACCAACGAGGCGCAGTTCTTCAACAACGCCCAAGAGCCCCTGGAGGACAGCCTCAAGGCCATCGACGAGATCGGTGGCCCCAGCCACTTCAACCACTATCCGTGGGGCTGGACATGGGCCGGCAACACGCCGTTCCGGCGCTGGAAGCGAGAGACCTACCGTGGCGGCGCTTCCGACCCGTTCATCGTCTCGTGGCCGCAAGGGATCAGGCGTCAGGGTGAGGTTCGCACGCAGTACGCGCACATCATCGACATGGTCCCCACCGTTCTCGACCTGCTGGGAATCGAGCCTCCTGCCACGATCAGGGGCGTCACCCAGTCGCCGATCCAGGGGGTGAGCTTCTCGCACACCCTCGAGGACGGCGAGGCCCCGTCCAAGCACCACACGCAGTACTTCGAGATGATGGGCCACCGGGCCATCTACCACGACGGGTGGCGTGCGGTCTGCCCGTGGCCAGGCCCCTCGTTCACCGAGGCCGGCGTCGGGTTCGGACAACCCATCTCCGCGGAGAAGCTCACCGATCTCGACGCCACGGGGTGGGAGCTCTACCACGTGGCGGAAGACTTCGCCGAGAACCACAATGTGGCGCAGGAGGACCGTCCGAAGCTGATCGAGCTCATCGGGATGTGGTATGCCGAGGCCGGCAAGTACGACGTGCTGCCCGTCGACGCCAGCGGGGTGGAACGCATCCTCGCCGAGAAGCCCGCGGCGGCTGTGCCTCGCGACCGGTACGTCTACCGGCCGCACACGCAGTCGGTTCCGTACAACGCCGCCCCGCGTCTTCTCAACCGGCCGCACAGCATCACCGCCGATGTCGAGCTGCCCGAGCGCGGCGCCGAAGGCGTCCTGTTGAGCCAGGGAACAGCGGCCGGCGGCTACTCGCTGTTCATCCAGGACGGCCGGCTGCACTACGTCCACAACTATGTCGGCCGGGGTCTCTACAAGGTCTCCACGTCCGACCCGCTCGCGCCTGGGGCGCATCAGCTCCGCTTCGAGTTCGAACCGACGGGTCAGCCGGACATGGCCAAGGGACGAGGAGCCCCGGGGCGCCTTCAGCTCTACGTGGACGGAGAGCTCGCCGCCGAGGCCGAGGCACCGGTGACGACGCCGTTCATGCTCAACCCCGGGGCACTCACCTGCGGGGCGAACCCCGGGTCGCCGGTGACGCCCGACTATCCGTCACCGTTCCGGTTCACCGGAACGCTGCGAACCGTGACCGTCGACGTCTCCGGTGAGCTCATCACCGACAGCGAGAGCGAGATGCGCGCGGCCATGGCCCGGCAGTAGGGCAGCTGTGTCACGTCGTCGTGCGGCCCTGGTGGTTGCACGACGACGCCTGCTTGACGCTAGCTGGGGTCCAAGCACAGGACGTCGGCCAGATGCTCGCACAACGTCGGCAGTCTCAGCTCGGTCCAGGGATGGCACCCGAGGAACTCGATCATCTGCGTCAGTCGTGCGTCGTCACGACCGACCGGCTCGAGCACCTCCCACCGGCCCACAGCAGCACCCGGCACAGAGGCCAGGGCTTCCTCAAGCAAGTGCCTGTCGCGTGCAGCGAGCGCAAGTCGGGCGAGCAGGTCAGATGTGAAGCTGCGCCATGGGTCGGGCGACAGGGCCTCTCACATCGCTGCCGCCGTCGACTCGTCTTCGGGTGTTCTCGCTGTCACACGCTGCCTTCCCGCTGGAGCCCCGGTCTCACGGACTGATTACCCGCCACACAACGGGATGAAACCGGCGTGGCAGGACCAGCGGACCTCGATGCCGTCCAAGGCGGCGGAACGTCATTCTCTGCGGGTAAGGCGCTGGCCGGTCACGACCAGGCCGAGCTCGTCGAGTCGGCAGAAGGTGGACAGGTCGGGGCGGGCGAACGCGTCTGAGCGCTCGCCGACGGTAGCGTCGGGCACGTCGAGGTCTTTCGGGATGAGTGTGTAGGAGCCTTCATCCTCGGGAGACCTCGACGCCTATCCCGGCACCGCCACGCCAGCCCGCCCTACACCCTCATCTGTGAAGAGCCGAGAAATCGGGTGCGGAGCGAACTTGCGACGAGGACTGCGGCTGGGAGGTGAGCAACATGGCGGCCACGATCCCGGCCAGGGCGCCGAGGACGACGCCCCAGATGGTCAGCCGCATCCGCTGCTCCGCATGGTGCGACTGCGCCAGCACGGCCTCGGCGCGCTCTCGTCGTTCGCTGCGGACGGTCTTCGTGGGCATGACGGCGCTCCTCAGGGGCGGTGGGTGCTGGTCTGGTCGGCGACGCCATGGCAGGCATCCGCTGCGTCGTGCTCACAGATGTGGGTGCCGTGCCGGTCACGCAACGTCGCCATGACGAAGACCGCGGCCAGTGCCAGGACGGCGAGCCCAAGGAGGGGTTCGGGGACCGGGTCGGTCCAGGTCTCGATGCGGGTGAAGATCCGGTCGAGGCCCCTGCCCATGGACACCTCGCGTTCGCGGTGATGGGCGTCTTCGTGAGCTACCTGGCCAACACCGGCCAGATGACCGGCGGGCCGGGTTTCCAGAATGTCGCACCGTGGGCCGGACCCTTGCTGTCGACGCTGATGCCGCCGCCGTGTGCCTCGGCGAGGGCTTTGGCGATGCTCAGCCCGATCCCGCTACCGCCGCGGTGACGGTCACGGGCGGTGTCGACCCTCCGTACGACGTGCCGCAGAACCACCCGTATGGGGCAGACGGCGTGCCAGCCAGGCAGACCCCGGCGAGCACCGTCACCGCCCTAATCATCCTCACCGGGGGAGGCGGATCGCGCGGCGCCCGAGGTACCCAGAAGGAGACGGTCTTCGGCGAGGGCTCCCTCGCCGTCCGGCAGGTGACCAAGCGCTTCGGGAAGGGATCCACACCATGGCTGACTACCCGCTCATCGGCGACCACGGGCTCATCGGCGACCTCCAGACGTCAGCCCTCGTGGCTACCGACGGCTCGATCGACTGGTTCTGCGCACCCCGCTTCGACTCGCCGAGCATCTTCGGGGCGTTGCTGGACTACGAGCGGGGTGGTCACTGCCGGGTGCGGCCGACCGTCGAGGCGTTCACCAGCAAGCAGCTGTACTTCCCCGACACCGCGGTCCTGATCACGCGGTTCATGACCGAGGCGGGAGTGGGGGAGCTCGTCGACTTCATGCCGGCGGTGAGCGGGACAACGGCCTCCGCCCGACACCGCGTGGTCCGCATGGTCAGGTGCGTGCGCGGCCGCATGACGTTCGCGATCGACATCGCACCGAGGTTCGACTACGGCCGCGAGTCCCACGAGACGCACCTGTCCGAGGACGGCATCGTGTTCCAGGGCAGCCGGACGTCGCTGACGGTGAACTTGGTCCGGGAACCGGAGGACGAGCGTCTCGCGCGCTTCCACGTCGACGGTCAGGGCGACTTCCACGCCGAGGTGGCCCTTTCCGCGGGGCAGATGAGGGGGCTCGTCCTGGAGACAGGCACGGCCGGGCCGCTGCGGCAGGTGAGGGTGGCCGAGGCGCGGCGACTCTTCGACGACACCGTGAAGTTCTGGGAGTCGTGGCTGGCGCAGTCGACGTACACCGGCCGGTGGCGTGAGGCGCTGAACCGGTCCGCGATCACGCTCAAGCTGATGACCTACGCGCCGAGCGGTGGGCTGGTGGCCGCTCCTACCGCCGGCCTGCCCGAGCAGATCGGAGGCGAGCGCAACTGGGACTACCGGTTCACCTGGATCCGCGACGCCTCGTTCTCGGTCTACGCGCTGCTCGGCATGGGGTTCACGGAGGAGGCCGCGGCCCTCGGCAAGTGGCTGCGCGCGCGCCTGGACGAACAGGCCCACGGGGGCGGGGGTGGCCCCCTGAAGATCATGTATCGCATCGACGGGTCCTCCGACCTCACCGAGGAGGTGCTACCCCACTGGGAGGGCTACCGCGGCTCCGCCCCGGTGCGGATCGGCAACGGTGCCGCGGACCAGCTGCAGCTCGACATCTACGGTGAGGCGCTCGACAGCGTCTACTTCATGGACCAACGCGGGCTCACCGCCGGCCACCAGGGATGGCTGAGGATCTGCGACATGCTGAACTGGGTGGCCGACAACTGGGACCAGCCCGACGAAGGCATCTGGGAGACCCGTGGCGGCCGCCAGGACTTCACCTACGGCCGTCTCATGAACTGGGTCGCGCTCGACCGCGGCATCCGGCTCGCGACCACCCATGGGCGCCCCGCTCCGCTGGAGCGATGGCACGCCCAGCGAGACGCGATCTACAACCAGATCATGGAGAAGGGCTGGAGCCGCAAGCGCCAGGCGTTCGTCCAGCACTACGACACCGAGGTCCTCGACGCCTCCCTGCTGCGGATGTCCACCGTCGGGTTCATCACCCCGAACGACCCGATGTGGACCTCGACGCTCGAGGCGATGGAGGGCGAGCTGGTGACCGACAGCCTCGTCTACCGCTACGACCCCGAGGCCTCGCCGGACGGCCTGCGCGGATCGGAGGGCACGTTCTCGCTGTGCACGTTCGCCTACGTCGAGTCCCTGGCACGTGCCGGTGAGCTCGACAAGGCCCGGGTGACCTTCGAGAAGATGCTGACCTACGCGAACCACCTCGGGCTGTACTCGGAGGAGATCGCGCTCACCGGCGAGCAGATCGGCAACTTCCCGCAGGCGTTCACCCATCTGGCTCTGATCGACGCCGCGATCACGCTGGACCGTCAGCTCGACCGCAGGGCCGGACGCGCACCGACCCGGCGGCCGTCCATCCCGGGCCAGCGGACCGTAGCCACCGAGCAGCCGGCTCCTTCGGCAGTGAGTGGTTGAGCCGCGTCCCAGGAACATCCGGCTCATGCGGTCCGGGTGAGGCGGTGTCACCGGATCAGCGCGCAACAAGGACAGGAGCGGGGCAGGCCGCCTCGCGGACGAAAGGGACCGAGCATGAAGACAGTCATCGTCGGAGGAGTCGCAGCGGGTGCGTCGACGGGAGCACGACTGAGGCGGCTCGACGAGTCGGCCGAGATCGTCATCCTCGAGCGGGACCACTACGTCTCGTTCGCGAACTGCGGCCTGCCCTACCACATCGGCGGAGAGATCCCTGACCGCTCGAGCCTCCTGCTGCAGACGCCGACGAGCCTGGCCGCGAGCCTCGCCCTGGACGTGCGCACCGGGCAGGAGGTGATCCGCATCGACCGCGCCGCCAAGGAGGTCGAGGTCCGCGACGAGAAGGAGGGGCGCACCTACCGGGAGTCCTACGACAAGCTCGTGCTGTGCCCCGGAGCTGCACCGATCCGGCCGCCGATCCCAGGGGCGGACGACCCGCGGGTCGACGTACTCCGCAACATCCCGGACATGGACCACATCATCACCCACCTGGAGAGGGGCGCCTCCAGCGCGGTCGTGGTCGGCGGCAGCTACATCGGGCTCGAGCTGACCGAGGCCTTCCGGGCACGTGGCCTGAGGACGACCGTCGTGGAGAGGTCGGAGCGCCTCATGCCGTGGCTCGACCCCGAGATGACCCGCATCCTGGACTACCACGTCCGCACCCACGACGTGGACCTCCGCCTCGGCACGTCCGCGAATGCAGTGCGGCGGATCGAGGGCGACAGGTTCGCGCTCGACCTCTCCGACGGCTCCACGATCGAGACCGACGTGGTGGTCATGGCCGCGGGCGTGCGGCCGAACGCAGGTCTCGCCAGCGACGCCGGGCTGGACATCGGCCCTCTCGGCGGGATCAAGGTCGACCCGCAGATGCGCACCTCGGACCCCGACATCCTGGCCGCGGGTGACGCGGTCGAGACCCCCCACTTCCTCACCGGTGATCCGCTGCTGTCGATGCTGGCCGGCCCGGCGAACCGGCAGGGCCGGATCGCCGCGGACACGATCGCCGGCAGGAGCAGCGAGTACCGCGGGACCCAGGGAACCGGCATCGTCAAGGTCTTCGACATGACCGCCGGCGGCACGGGCATGACCGAGACCGAGCTGCGCGCTGCGGGCATGGACTACCGCAAGGTCTACGACCACCACAACGGACACGCGGCGTACTATCCCGGGACCTCGCCGCTGTTCCTCAAGGTCCTCTTCGCCCCCGAGGACGGCAGGCTGCTGGGCGGACAGGTTCTCGGTTGGGACGGTGTCGACAAGCGTGTCGACGTCCTCGCCGTCGCCGTCCGCGCCGGGATGACGGTCTACGACCTGGAGCACCTGGAGCTCGGATATGCGCCGCCATACGGCTCGGCGAAGGACCCGCTGAACATGGTCGGCTTCCTCGGCTCGAACCTGCTGCGTGGCGACATCGACCTCTGCTACCCCGAGGAGTTCCCCGCAGCGGCCGACCGGGTGACCGTGCTCGACACCCGCACGCAGGCCGAGTACGACGCGTGGCACATCCCCGGCGCGGTCCTCATCCCGTACACCGAGCTGCGCCAGAGACTGGACGAGGTGCCGCGCGACAAACCGGTGTACACCTACTGCCGGTCGGGGTTCCGCAGCTACATCGCCTACTGCGTCCTGAAGCAGAACGACTTCGCGGACGTGAAGTTCCTCTCCGGGGGAATGATGACCTACCACGGCTACCACCGGACGCCTCTAGAGGTCGGTGCAGGCGGCATGCCGATTGTTGCTCACGCCGAGCACGAGCTGGCCCGACGGCCGGGTGCGCTTGCGCACCTGTGAGGAAGGCTTCGGATCGAGGACGGGTGCGGGTTGTGAGTGACATACCGGTCGAGGTCTTCTCGAACCTTCGTGCTCAGCATGCCGAGGGGCCGCTGTGGGACGCGGAGTCCGCACGCCTGTGGTGGGTCGACATCACCGCCGAGCGTGTGCACTGCTCGGACCCGTCCACGAGCATCGACACCTCCTGGGCGACCCCGGGGCAACCGGGTGGGGTGGTCCTGGGCCCCACCGGCGACCCGGTGGTCGCCACCCCGCCAGGCCTGGCCGTTCTCGACCGGGCCACCGGCCGGACCGACCTGCGGATCGCGGTCGAGCAGGACCGGCCCGAGAACCGGGCCAACGACATCAAGGTCGACAGCCGGGGCAGGGCATGGGTCGGCACGATGGCCTTCGACAAGCGCCCCCGCAACGCCGGCCTTTACCGGGTCGACGACGACAAAGCGACGTGCGTGGTCGACGGGCTGACGATCTCCAACGGGCCGGCGCTGGACGAGGCACGAGGCCTTCTCTACCTCGCCGACACCGCGCTCTGCGTGGTCGACGTGTTCGACCTGGACGTGGAGACCGGGGACGTCTCGGGGCGTCGTCGCTTCCTCGACTTCAGCGAGGCCCAGGTCTGGCCGGACGGGATGACCGTCGATGACGACGGGATGCTGTGGGTCGCTCTGGGGCGTCAGGGCGAGGTGCACCGCTACCGTCCCGACGGGCGGCTCGACGGCGCCGTCGGGCTACCCACGAGCAACCCGACCTCCCTCACCTTCGGCGGGGCGGACGGTGCCGAGCTCTACATCACGACCTCGTGGTTCGACCTCGACGAGCGCGGGCGGGCCGGCGAGCCCCTGGCCGGTGCACTGTTCCGCTGCCGTCCCGGCGTCACCGGACGACCTTCCGCGCGGCTCACGGATTCCCGGGCCCGCGTGGCAGCCAACCCTCAGGGACCACCCGAGAAAGAGAGAAACCCATGATCGAGCGAATGGTCCTCCTCGGAGCGTCCGGTGACCTCACCAGCCGACTGCTCATGCCGGCCGTCGCCCAGCTCGCCGAAGCCGACCTCCTGCCCGCCGGCTTCACGATCCTCGGCTCCTCCAACGCTGAGTGGACCACGGAGGACTTCCGCCAGCACATCGCGACAGAGCTGGAGAAGCACTCACAGGCGTCGCCGGCCGCGCGGGACGCCGTGGTCGAGATGCTGGGCTTCCGGCCCGCCGACGTCACCGAGGCGGAGGAGGTCAGGCGTCTGCTCGGCGACGACCGTCCTGACACGCTGGTCTACCTCGCGCTGCCGCCGTTCCTGTTCGAACCGGTGCTCACGGCCCTCGCGGGGAGTGGCCTGCGCCCCTCGGACGCGGTAGCCATCGAGAAGCCCTTCGGCAACGACCTGGCGTCGGCGAGACACCTCAACGAGCTGCTCCGCGTCCGGCTGCCCGAGCCGACGATCTTCCGGGTCGACCACTTCCTCTCCGACGAGCTCGTACGCCGGGTCGTGGCTCTGCGGTTCCTCAACCGGGTCTTCGAGCCGACGTGGAACGCGGTGCACGTGGAACGCGTCGACATCAGCTGGCTGGAGAGCCTCACCCTCGAGGGCCGCGCCGGCTACTACGACGGCGCGGGCGCCTTGAAGGACATGGTGCAGAACCATCTCATGGAGGTCATGGCCCTGGTCCTCATGGAGCAGCCCGCCCGGATCGACGACGCCTCCTTCCGAGGCGCGCGCGTCGAGGCGCTGCGCGCTGTCGCCACGCCGTCGGCGGAGGACCTGGCCCGCAACACGGTCCGCGCCAGGTACACCGCGGGCACGATCGGCAGTCGACAGGTACCGTCGTACGTCGACGAGCCGGGGGTGGACCCCAGCCGCAGCACCGAGACCTATGCCGCCCTGACCGTCGAGGTCGAGAACCCGCGATGGGCCGGGGTGCCGTTTACCCTGCGCTCGGGCAAGGCCCTCCTGGAGGACGCGGCCGAGATCGCCATCCACTTCAGGCCGCTGCCGAAGTACCTGCTCGACCGGTGGCCCGGCGTCGAGCCGAACGTGCTACGCCTGGGGCTCACCGAGCCCTCCGTCCGCCTGAACACCACCCTCAACGGACCCGGCCGCAGAGCCGAGGGTCACGAGCTCGAGCTGCGCACGTCGCAGGCCGGGCGAACCGCCTATGCCAACCTCATCCTGAACATGCTCCGCTGCGACGCGACCCTGTTCATCCGCGGCGACGAGGCCGAGGAGTCGTGGCGCATCATCGACCCGGTCATGGACGCCTGGCGTGCTGGGGCCGTTCCGATGCAGGAGTACGCCGCTGGTCAGGCGCCGCCAGGTCCGCAGGCCTGACAACTGGAGGGGCCGCTACCACCGACCGGAACGGAGAGAACCGTGCTGACCATGGAGGAGGAGACCTTCGGGGTCACGGGCGACGGCACCGAGATCGAGAGGTACCTTCTCCGCAACGGGGACCTCGACCTTGCCGTGATCACCTGGGGTGCAGTGGTGCAGGCCCTTCGTGTCCCGGATCCCCACGGCCGGGTGGCCGACGTCGTGCTCGGCTACGACACGCTCGACGGCTACCTCCAGGACACGGCGAACCTCGGTGCTGTCGTCGGTCGGTTCGCGAATCGCATCGCAGGTGGTCGGTTCAGTCTCGACGGAGTCGACTACCAGGTCCCCTGCAACGACCGCGGGAACGCCCTTCACGGTGGCCCCGAAGGCTTCAACCGGCAGGTCTGGTCCGCCAGGGCTCTCCAGGCGCAGGACCATGTGGCCGTGGAGCTGACCCACCGGAGCGAGGACGGCCACATGGGGTTCCCCGGCAACTTGTCCGTCACGGTCACGTACACCCTCGGGCGGTCGTCGGTGACGATCGACTACACGGCGCGAACCGACAGGCCGACCGTGCTCAACCTGACCCAGCACACCTACTTCAACCTCCAGGGGCCCGAGAACGGCACGATCGAGTCGCACATGTTGAGCATCCCTGCCAGCCGGTACCTACCTCTCGACCAAACGGGAATCCCGCTGGGTCCGCCGGCACCGGTGCGCGGTACCCCGTTCGACTTCCGTTCCCCGAAAGCGGTCGGGCGCGATCTCAGGGCCGGGACGGTGCAGCTCGCGGCCAGCCGGGGCTACGACCACTCGCTGCTGCTCGAGGGCCGGCGCGCTGGCCACCTGACCCGGGGGGCTCTCGTGCGGGATCCGGTGACGGGCCGCTCGCTCGAGGTGCTCACCGACCAGCCGGCGGTGCACTTCTACTCGGGCAACATGCTCGACGGGTCACTCGTCGGCAAAGGACAACGGATCTACCGACAGAGCGACGGCCTGTGTCTCGAGACCCAGCACCTCCCCGACTCACCGAACAGGGACACCTACCCGACTGTCGTCCTCCGGCCGGGTGAGACGTGGCGGTCCAGCACGATCTGGAACCTGGCGTGAGGGCGCGCCCGGGGATCACCCGGGACGGATGAGGTGCGCCGAGGAAGCCCGACTCCACTCTTGACACGTCACCTCACGTCCCCGGCCGACCCGACGCGTCGGCACACCGTCCGAAGGAGAGGTCAGCCATGTCGCAGACCGCCGAGAGCGCCCGCCTGTTCGAATCCGACCACGGACTCGGGTGGCGCCGGTGGGGTCCCTACCGGAGCGAACGGCAGTGGGGCACGGAGCGCGAGGACTACAGCCCCGATGGCGAGGCCTGGTCCTACTTCACGCACGACCAGGCCCGCTCACTGGTCTACCTTCCTGATGTTGGCGCTCCCGGATGGAGCGTTGATGCACCCGAGGTGCCACCAGGCCATCGCCCTGCTCGCTCGACGCCGTTGATGTCCAGCGTGAGATCTGCGGGGCCTGGTGGTGGCCCGGGACGTGCGGACCGTCGACAGGGCTGAGCGCCAGGGCTTTGTGCCGAGAGCGCCGATCAGTGAGCGAACCGGCAGTTGCGTCCCGGCACCAGCGGCACCACATGAAGGTGCCTCCCCACTGGAGCTAGCAGCGAGGAGGCTGACGCGGAGTCTGCCAGCAACACCCTGCCCGAAACAGCCCTCAACGACGTGACCGCCGGCATCGACTGGGCCCGCGACAATCATGCCGTGTGCATCGTCGACGGCCGCGGGCGCGAGGTTGCCCGCACGATGGTCGAGCACACCGCCGCCGGTCTCCAGGATCTGGTCGCCTTCCTGGCCCGGCACGGCGTCGATGAGGTGGCCATCGAACGACCCGACGGACCGGTCATCGACACCCTGCTCGACGCCGACCTGACCGTGGTGGTGATCAGCCCGAACCAGGTCAAGAACCTCCGCAGCCGCTACGGGTCGGCCGGCAATAAGGACGACCGCTTCGACGCCTTCGTCCTCGCCGACACCCTGCGCACCGACCGCCCCCGGCTGCGTCGCCTCGAACCCGACGCCCCGGCCACCGTCGCGCTGCGCCGTGCCTGCCGGGCCCGCAAGGACCTGGTGTCCCACCGGGTCGCGGTGGCCAACCAGCTCCGCGCGCACCTGCGCAACGTCTTCCCCGACGCTGTCGGGCTCTTCGCCGAGCTCGACTCGGTGATCAGCCTGGCGTTCCTGGGCCGGTTCACCACCCAGACCCACGCGGACTGGCTCACCCCCAAGCGACTGGGCGACTGGCTGGCCAAGCAGGGCTACTCCGGCCGGACCACCCCAGAGACCCTGCACGGCCGCCTCCTGGGTGCCCCGCGCGGACTCACAGGCGACGACGCGACCAGCCAAGTCCACATCACCCGTGCGCTGCTCGCGGTGGTGACCACCCTGGTCGAGCAGATCAAGGCGCTCTCCGCGCAGATCGACCACCAGCTCGACGCGCACGCCGATCAGCACATCTTCACCAGCCTGCCCCGGGCCGGCCGGGTCCGAGCCGCCCGGCTGCTGGCTGAGATCGGCGACTGCCGCGCGAAGTTCCCTACCCCCGAGTCGCTGGCCTGCTTGGCCGGCGCCGCACCCTCGACCAGGCAGTCCGGCAAGCTCCGCGCGGTGACCTTCCGCTGGGCCTGCGACAAACAGCTCCGCGACGCTGTCACCGACTTCGCCGGCGACAGCCGACACGCCAACCCCTGGGCCGCCGACCTCTACGACCGCGCCCGCGCCCGCGGACATGACCACCCCCACGCCGTCCGCATCCTCGCCCGTGCCTGGCTCTACGCCATCTGGCACTGCTGGCAGAACGGAACCGCCTACGACCCCAGCCGACACAACGCGCTCCAACGCATCCTCGCCGAAGCCGCGAATCGCGCGGCTTGACACAGGGCTTCTCACGCGCCTACCGCTGGGGCGAGGACGGTATCGCGGGGTTCAGCGACGACAAGCAGCGGCTGTGCCTCTCCCTGGCTCTGTGGAACGGGCAGGACCCGATCCTGAAGGAGCGGCTCTTCGGGCTCGCCAACGCCGAGGGCAACCACGGCGAGGACGTCAAGGAGTGCTACTTCTACCTGGACAGCACGCCCACCCACTCCTACGCGAGCTACCTGTACAAGTACCCGCAGGGTGCGTTTCCCTACCAGGACCTGGTGGCCACCAACGGGGCGCGCAGTCGCGACGAGTTCGAGTACGAGATCCTCGACACCGGCGCGTTCGACGGTGACCGCTACTTCGACGTCGAGGTCGAGTACGCCGAAGCCTCGGTCGAGGACCTCCTGGTCAAGATCACGGTGCACAACCGAGGCCCCGAGGCGGCCACGCTCCATCTCCTACCGACGCTGCTGTTCCGCAACACCTGGTCCTGGGGAGAAGCGTCCACGAAGCCGCGACTGTCCCGGGTTCACAGCCGCCCCGACGCGGCGAGCATGGCGGTGGTCGTCGCGGACCACGAGGAGCTGGGCCGCCGTTGGCTGTGCTGCGAGGGGGACGTGATGTCGATCCGGCAAGGCTCGTAGCTGTCGTAGACGGTGAAATCCAAGGCGTGGTCGCGCAATGAGGCGAGGGTGAACGGGTCCTCGTCGAGAAGGTCGAGGTCGAAGCGGTCCACCACGTGTGAAGTGTATAACAAACGACTACGCTCGACGAGCTGCGCAGTGACCGAGCTCGGATGGCGCGGTTGACCAACCCGCGGCATGTCAGCGCGCTGCGGCTATAGGTCCAACAGGAGTGCAAGCGTCTCGCGGACCTCGCCGAGGACGACCGGGCCGACGTTTCCGGTGCGCTCCTGGATACGGGTTGTGGCGAGGGAGCGCACATGCTGGCACTGCGCTGAAGAAGGTTCGCCTAGACGGTTGTCCTCGTCCGGATCGATGATCACCTCGGTGCTGCTCTGGCGACGTGTCCGAGTCAACGGCACGACCTGGACGACGTTGGGTCCACCCCTCAGAACCCGTTGCGCGGTCACGACGATGGCCGGCCGACGAAGTCCGGCCTCGCTTCCGGATGGCATTCCTAGATCGAGGGCGACGACGTCACCCTGCGTCAGCATCAAGCCACGCCACCTCTTCGTCGTTGAGTTCAGCTGCGAGGTCTCGCCCCATGGCGTCCTGGCGGAGGGCTCGGATCGCCTTGCTCACCGTCTCGTCAATCGTCTCGTGGCGTTCGGCCGCCAATCGACTCACCTGCGCATGAGTGTCTCGGCTGATGCGGATCGTCGTCGTCTCGGCCATGCCCTCATGGTACGGCCTGTAGATAGATCCGTCTACAAACTGCAAGGGCATAGCCGCACGCTGGCATCTGAACAGGCAGATCCGACGCCCCGCAGCAGACTTCGCGCTCACCGCTTCATCGCGCAGGGCAACGCCGCCTGTTCAAATGACTAGCGGACATCCTCAATTCGGCATAACAAGCATGAGAGCGAAAACCCGCCGCCCGGGCGTCTAGCGAGCGCTGGGTGCCGCCGCTCGTGCGGACGCGGTTGGTGCCCGGGAGCTCCGCCGGAATCAGCGCAGTTCGATGAGCCGGTTGCCCGCCTCGACCAAGGAGACGACCTCGGCGATCAGTGGCTCGAACCATGCCAGTAGCGCGGCGCGTCGTGTGTTGCCGACACGCACCCACACGACTGGGGGAGCGTCACCGCCGAGGGCGGCCATGTTGGCGAAGTCCTCATCCTTGGTCACGATGACCGCCCCGTGTTCAAGCGCGTAGCGCCAGAGGTCGCGCGATCGGGCGACCCGCCGAGGCCGATGTCATTGACGTGCTCGCCGACGTGTCCCCGATCGTTCAGCAGACGCGCCAGCGCTGGCGGCAGCTGGGCGTCGATCAGGAAACGCACCGTGTCTACGAAGCGATCACGACAGCGTGGTCGGCCTGGGCTGCCGCGTACGCAAGACAGGCCCTGATGTCGTCCGCGGTGAGGTAGGGGTAGTCCTCCAGGATCTCTGCCTCATTGGCGCCGGAGGCGAGGAGCGAGAGGACATCGGCGACCCGCATGCGAGTGCCACGGACGACAGGGCGGCCGTGGACCACTTCGGGGTCGATGGTGATGCGCTCCAGCAAGGATATAGATCAAGGCTACCGAAGAGCACCGCCTGCAGCCGTGGAACACTCGGCGTCGGAGCCTCGCTGACTGGGTGAGTGGACCGAGCCAATGTGACTGCCTGGACGCTTATTGGACGTTTACTAGCGCAGAAGTCCGCTGAAGCGGCCTGATCGCTGCAAGGTGGAGCAAGAATCGGGCGGCGAGTTTCCGCAGGTCAGAGCCGTCTTTGGCGATTCGCAACCCGCAGACGCAAAGCGGCAGCCGAAGGTCAAGGGCTCGCAGGTTCAAATCCTGTCAGCCCGACAAAAAAACCGCCCCTGACCTGCGGAAAAGCGGATCAGGGGCGGTGTCCAATTTGAGCTATCGGCCGCGAATCCCCATCTATTCCCCACTAGTCGCAGAGTCAAAACCCCACCGGACCCCGCTGACCTGCAGGAACGACATCGGCGTCTTGTGGGGGGAGTGCCTTGTTCCCAACATATTCCCCAAGTATTCGGCGGCGAGGTGATCGGAGAGGTAGTCCGATCACCCTCCGCGGTCCGGGCCAGCCACCTTTTGGCTGGGGCGGTGACCGTCCGAGACGCCGATTCGGTGAAGCACCCGACCTCACGGACGGTTGATCCGCAGCGGTTGGTGCCCTGGTTCGACGACGACCGGGAGATGACGGTCTCAGCCCTCGACATCATCGGGGGCCTCGACGGCGACGTCCTGCTGCCAGGTCACGGTGAGGTGCACCGCGGCCGGTGGCGAAGGCAGCCAGGGTAGCTCAGGAACGGGCAAGGAACGTCGGAATTCCATAGTGGCGGGCTCCCTCGGCACATCGGGGTGCTGAGCAGGCTCGCCGAGACGACGGTCGTCCTACGCGCTGCCGGTGACCTACTTCAGGAGGATTCCGCGGAGGACGGTGTGAGCCGCAGCAGCCGCCCGGCGCCCTCGTCCTCCAGGAGCCAGATCGCACCGTCGGGTCCCTCTTCTACCGCCCGGATCCGCTGGCCCATGTCGAAGACCTCAGCCTCGCCTGCGGCCTCACCGTCGAGATCGACGCGGACCAGCGCCTCGCCCGAGAGGGCGCCGAGGAACGCGTCGCCCTGCCAGTCCTCGAAGAGGTCACCGCCGTAGATGAGCAGGCTTCCCGGCGAGATGCTCGGGGTCCATGACCTCGCCGGTGCGGCGTACCCGTCACCGTCCGCGTGGTCGGGGATCTCGCCGCCGCCGTAGTCGCTGCCGTCGGAGACCTCGGGCCACCCGTAGTTGGCGCCGGCCTCGATGAGGTTGAGCTCGTCACCGCCCTCGGGGCCCATCTCCGAGGACCAGAGAGTCCCGTCGGGGGCGAACTCGAGGCCCAGCGGGTTGCGGTGGCCCCAGCTCCAGATCTCTGCCGTGGCTCCCGACTTGTCCGCCATCGGGTTGCCCGGAGCTGGCTCGCCCCCGGGAGTCAGGCGCACGATCGTGCCCAGTGTGTTGGTGGTGTCCTGGGCCGGGTCCCCGAGCTGCCGGTCGCCGGAGGACACGAAGAGGTGCTCCCCGTCGGGCGAGAACGCGAGCCGATGGCTGAAGTGACCATCCCCGTTCGTCTTGGGCGTCTGCCTCCAGATGACCTCGAGGTCCTCCAGGCTCGCCTCGTCACCGCTGGTCTCGAGGCGGGCACGGCCCACTGCGGCACCTACTCCCTCGTCGCCCGCCTCGGCCCAGCTCAGGTAGACCAGCCCGTCCTCGGTGTACGTCGGCCCCGGCAGTACGTCGCCGAGCCCGCCCTGCCCGGCGTCGACCACCGCCGGCGTGCCCTCGACCTCGACCCTCTCGCCGCTGTCGGCGTCACGCAGGTGCAGGGTGCCGCTGCGCTCGGTGACGAGCAGGTCGCCGCTGCCCGGCAGGAATGCCATCGCCCAGGGCTCGTCGAAGTGGTCGACCTCCTCCACCGCGAACGGCCAGCCCTGGTCGCCCTCGCCCGTCGCAGGCCCAAGGTCTCCGGAGGAGGCAGTGTCTGCGGAGCAGGCTGTGGTGATCGCAGCGAGGACTCCGGCGATGGTGACGGTCACTGACGTCATGCCTCCATCCTGCGCCGAGGTGCCAACCGAGGGTCCGATGATGGCCAGTAGATGGTCGTGGGTGTAGAAGCGCTCCTCGATCGCGCGCACCCTTCGTGTGCGTACCACCTGGAGCAGGCCGTCGCGGGTGAGCACGTCCACGTGGTGCGCGACCGTGCTCTTGGAGCGCTCGACCGCAGCCGCGAGCTCGGTGACGCTCGCGGCCCGCTCGTGGAGCAACTGCAGGATCGTCGTGCGCAGCGGGTGGCCGATTGCCCTCACCTGGGCAGGCCCGGTCAGCGCCATCCGACCGGCTAGCTCATAGTCCGGGGGGGTTGTCGGCCACATCGCTCATGAGGTTCTCAACAGGAGGCACGGAGACGGCAGGGATCGTCACACGTCCACCTCACGGTCAGGACGACGCTCCTCGGCCGGCCAGCCGAGACCGGTCGTGGCTGGTGCGTCGGGGGTGCTCGGCGTGGGCGCGACGCCAGCGGGGTCCGCCGGGCCCTGGTCCAGCCGGAACGGCGGGTAGGTGTCGGTCATGAGGGCGACGTACGCGGTCACCCGGTAGACCCACCGGTTCAGGCCGACCAGCAGGTCGAACAACGGCGCCGGGTAGCGGCCGGTGAACAGCAGCAGCAGTCCGGCAGCCAACGTCAGCGCGCCGATCAGACCGCCGACGGCGAACTGGAAGCCATCCGCGTCACCGAACTGCCACGTGCCCGCGAGCACGCCCAGGACGATCAGGTGCGGCAGCGCCAGCAGCCACGACTTGACCAGCACCAGCCCGCGCGAGAGCCGCTCGGGGTAGGCGATGTCGAGGTCGGCCGGGTAGTCGGTGTGGTCGAGGGTGAACGGCGGGTAGCGGTCGGTGCCGATCGCAGCCGTGGCGTAGAACTGCACCCGCCAGGTCCACCGCAGGATGCCGACGTTGAGGTGGAACAGGCCACGCGGGTAGCGGCCGGTGACCAGGATCGCGAAGAACGCCACCACGGAGAGCACCACGAAGACCAGCCACAGCAGCGCGAGCACGACGAAGTGCGGGATCGCCAGGAACCACTTGACCAGCCAGAGCCCACGGTTCAGCTGCGGGTCCTTCGCGCCGACCAGGGTCACGGGGGTGTCGGGCGGGACGCCTTCCGGAGGCTGACCGGGCGCGGCCTGGCGGGGGACCCGCGGGCCCGGCGGCAGGGCGCCGTACACGACGAGCAGTGCGCCGCCGATCATCAGGGCGCCGCCCAGCAGGCCGAGGCTCCATGCCAGAGGTGTGAGCCAGCCGAGGCGTCCGCCCGCGGACAGGTCGACCGCGACCCCGGGTGAGCCGTCGACGTTCATGACCACGGCGGTGTAGGTGCCGGGCTCGAGGTCCCAGGTCAGCGTCTGGGTGCCGGGGCCGCTGCTCTGCGCGGTCCAGAACCCCTGGTCCGTGGGAGCCGCGCTCAGGTCGCCGCCGGCGCCACGCCGGGTCAGCGAGTAGTCGAACGGGTCGGTGCGCAGGTCGCTGATCTCGTCGTACGACGCGCTGCCCAGGTAGCCCGCGACGTCGGCGCTCGGTGCGATCCCGATGAAGACGGCCGATGCGTCCGCGGACCGTGCGGTCAGTCGCACGGAGGCGAGGTCACGGTCGGCCGACCAGTCGTCGGGGCCGGCCTCGCCGAAGTTCACGACCTCGCTGGAGAGGGCCACCGTCTCGGTGGTGAGCTGCTCGGTCGGGGTGCTGAAGAACCCGTCGTCGTCGCGCTGGGTGGCCATCGCCCAGCCGAGGCCGAGGCCTCCGAGCAGCAGCGGGAAGCCGACGAGCGCGAGCAGGATGCCGATGACGAGGGGGACCGGACGGCTCCTGCGTGAAGCGGTGCGGCGTGGTTCAGGGGGTGGGGTGTGGGTGGTCATGGTTGTGTCCTTTCTGGTGGCATGACGACGTCATGGCCGCCGGAGCTCGCTCGCCTGGATCAGACGACGACACCGACGCGTGTCGGGTCGTTCTCGGCGCGGCACGCTGAGCCGACCCGCCACGAAACGGCGGTATCCTTGAACGCACAGGAGTTCCGGATACCCCCGCCCGTGTGCGTGACTACTTGACCTCGGAGCGGCGCAGGGAGAGCAGCCCGACGACGAGGGGAACGACGATCCAGATCATCGTGGTCGAGCCGAGCATCGCCCACTTCTCACCGCTGTCCATGGCGCCCTCGAGGAGCGCCACCTGCGTTTCGTTCCAGTCGATCCAGGGCTGCAGGTCCTCGAACCACGGGCGCACCTGGGCCAGCAGGACGAGGACGCCCGGCAGGACCAGTGAGACGACGAAGTAGCTCACAATCGCGGCCGCGGAGTTGCGCAGCACGACACCGAGGGTGAAGCCGATGGCCATGCCGATGAGGTTGAAGAGCACCAGCTGGGACGCCATGGACATCGAGATGTCCCACACGGTGTCGACGCCGGCGAGTGCGGAACCGGCCACGTTGCCGAGGGCGCCCACAGCGAAGGCGAGGGCCACGGAGCCGAGACCCACCAGGAGGGTCGCGATCGCCTTGGCGCCGATCACGCGGCCGCGGCTCGGCACGAGCGTGAAGGTCGTGAGCCCGCTGCGCTGGCTCCACTCACTGGTGACGGCCAGGATCGCGATCATCGGCAGGATCACCGACATCGGGAACCCGGTCGCCCTCACGAAGCTCCAGTAGGTGACGTCGCTGTCGGGAGCGAAGACGAGGACCGACCCGGCCGAGATGACCGACAGGACACCGATGCTGACGAGCATCCAGAATCCCGAGCGGGTGGTGAACATCTTGCGGAGCTCGGTCTTGACGAGCCGGGTGGTCGGGATTCGACGGGTGGTCCGGCGGACCGGCGCAGCCTGCGTGGTGGTCGTGGTGGTCGTGGTTGGCGGGACGGTCGTGGCGGTCATGCCGCAACTCCTTCGCGTTGGGTGTCGGCAGTGAGCGACAGGAACATGTCTTCGAGGCCGGCGCCCTCGGCGGACCGGAGCTCGGTGAGGGCGATGCCGGCCATCTGGGCTGCGGCTCCGACCCGGGCGGGGTCGGCGTCGGTGCGGACCGAGCCGTCCCCGGCGAGGGTGCTGGGGATCCCGGCCTGCTCGAGGGCGTGGGCGAGGTCGCGCGGTGACGTGGAGCGGGCGAGGGTTCCGGCGGCGGCGAGGAGCTCGTCCTTGGTGCCGGACGCGACGATCGTGCCGTTGCCGATGACGACCAGGTCGTCGGCGATGACCTCGATCTCGTGCAGCAGGTGGGAGGACAGCAGCACCGTGCCGCCCTGGCTGGCGAAGCCGGTCAGCAGGTCGCGCATCCATCGGATCCCCGCGGGGTCGAGTCCGTTGGCGGGCTCGTCGAGGATCAGCACCCTCGGGTCGCCGAGGAGTGCGGTGGCGATGCCGAGGCGCTGACGCATCCCGAGGGAGTAGTTGCGCACGCGGCGCTTGGCCTCGGTGGGGGTCAGGCTCACCAGCTCGAGCATCTCCTCTACCCGGGTGCGGGGCAGGCCCATGGTGTCGGAGGCGATGGTGAGGATCTCGCGTCCGGTGCGGCCGGCATGCTGGGCGGAGGCGTCGAGCAGGACGCCGACCTCGAGGCCGGGGTTGGGCAGGTCGGCGAACTGGACGCCGTCGATGGTCGCGGAGCCGGATGTCGGGACGGTCAGACCGACCATCACGCGCATCGTGGTGGACTTACCGGCGCCGTTCGGACCGAGGAAACCGGTCACGCGGCCGGGCTGGGCGGTGAAGGAGACGTTGTCGACGGCGGTGAAGCCGGCGTACCTCCGGGTCAGGGACTCAACAGTGATCATGTGACAACCCTCGCCCGCTCGACGTCGCCAGGCATCGGCCGTGAGGCTCCGAGCCGGTCGTGCCTTCGGCCGGGGGCCGGGTCAGACTTTCGGCCGGTCTGCTGGCGGCGCTGCAGGCCTACGCTGAGGGGGTGAGCAATCCACTGCGGTCCCTGCTGGCCGAGCCCCGGCCCTCGGCGCCCCCGGCGAGCCTGTGGCGGGACTGGGCGCTGCTGGCGTTCGTGACGGTCTCCGCGGTGCTGGAGGGTGTCCTGCGTGAGGACCTGCCGCTGCGATGGTTCTCGGTGGCGTTGACGGTGGGGCTCGCGCCGCTGCTGCTGTGGCGGCGTACCCACCCGTTCGCAGTGGTCGCCACCGCCTTCGGCGTGGTCGCGGTCGTGGACATCGGTCTGTTCGTGGCTGACGCCCCGGCACTCGATATGTACTCGATGGTCTACTTCATCGTGCTCCCCTACGCCCTCTTCCGGTGGGGCTCCGGGCGCGAGGCGACGGCGGGCCTGGCGATCATCCTGGTCCCGGCGACCCTCTCGTTCTTCCGCAGCTGGACCGGGGTAGGCGACGCGATCGGCGGGATCGCTGTGCTGATGGCCGCCTTTGCCCTGGGCTGGGCCGTGCGTTCCCAGCACGGCGCCCGGGAACGGGGGCTGGAGCAGGCGAAGTCGGAGGAGCGGGTCCTGTTGGCGCGGGAGCTGCACGACACGGTGGCCCACCACGTCTCTGCCATCGCCGTCCAGGCCCAGGCCGGGCGCGCCCTCGCGGTGACCAGCCTGTCGTCGCCGCTCGAGGCGCTGGAGGTGATCGAGGTGGAGGCATCGCGCACGCTCGCGGAGATGCGGGCGATGGTCCGCGTATTGCGCAACGAGGCACCCGTCGACTACGCCCCGCAGCCCGGGGTGGCCGACCTCGAGCGGCTGTCCGGGACATCGCCTTCCGGGCCGCGGGTGGAGGTCAGGGTCTCGGGTGACCTGGCCGCCCTCCCGGCGGCGATCGACGCCGCTGTCTTCCGGATCGCTCAGGAGGCGGTCACCAATGCCCTGCGGCATGCCCGGAACGCCACCCTGGTCGACGTGCGCGTCGCCGGCGACCAGTCGACGGTCAGCCTCGTCGTCCGCGACGACGGTGATCCAGGCGCGGCTGAGCCCGCCCCCGAAGCGGGGTTCGGGCTCACCGGGATGGTCGAGCGCGCACTGCTCCTGGGCGGCGCGTGCCGGGCAGGTCCCTGCCCCGGTCGCGGCTGGGCCGTCAGCGCGACGCTCCCACGCCGGGTGTCGACGTGAGTATCCGGGTGCTGGTCGCCGACGACCAGGATCTCGTGCGGACCGGGCTGCGACTGATCCTCGGCACCCTGGACGGCATCAAGGTCGTGGGGGAGGCGCGCGACGGGCAGGAGGCGGTGCGGCTGGCCCGCGAGCTCCGTCCCGACGTGTGCCTGATGGACATCCGGATGCCCGTCCTCGACGGCGTCGAAGCGACCCGTCTGCTGGCCGGGCCGGGCGTCGAGGACCCGGTCGCGGTCGTCGTGATCACCACCTTCGACCTCGACGAGTACGTGCACGGTGCGCTGTTGGCCGGCGCCACCGGCTTCCTGCTGAAGGACGCCGGACCCGAGCTGCTCGGCGAGGCGATCAGGGCGGCCACCCGGGGCGACTCGCTGATCTCGCCCGGCATCACCCGCCGGCTGCTGTCGACGTTCGCGGGCACGGCTCGGTCGGCACCTCCCGCCCAACCGATCGACCCGCTCACCGAACGCGAGGAGCAGGTGCTGCTCACCATCGCGCGCGGTCGCACCAACGCCGAGATCGCCGCCGAGCTGCACATCAGCCTCAGCACGGTGAAGACCCACCTCGGGAGCCTCATGGCCAAGCTCGGCGCCCGGAACCGGGTGGAGGTCGCGATGTGGGGGTACGAGACCGGCCGGGTCCGGGAGTAGAGGCCGGCCGGCTCCGCCGGCAGAAGACCGGAGGCGGCGGGCGCCCCCGCCGAGTCCGGTGCGGGAGCGCCGTCACAGGTCGGGACCTGCGGCTTGTGGGCAGGGGTGGGCTCGAACCGCCGACCTTCCCATCGCTCGATTCTGAGTGCGTCTCAGTGGGGGAGTTGACGCCGTCTCAAGCGCCTGGAACGGCAGCAGGATGGTGCCGGACATGGCATGCTCCCGGCGATCTGGCGAGCACGCCCCAGCGGCGGACCGCCTCACACACGATGAGGCAGTCCCGTAGCATCGGTGCGAGCGAGCGGCGTCGGTCGCAGACAGGGGTCCCGATGCAGGCTGTCATCCAGGACAGGTACGGCCATCCGGACGTCCTCCGGTTGGGCGAGCTCCCAGAGCCGGTCCCCGCCGACAACGAGGTTCTGCTGCGAGTGCGTGCGGTCTCTTTGAACGGCTCGGACCGCGAGAACCTGATGGGAAGTCCGGCGTACGCGCGGTGGTCCAACGGACTGCGCCGACCGCGGCACCCGGTGCCGGGATCCGACGTCGCGGGCGTCGTCGCCGAGGTCGGCAGTGCGGTCACGGAGTACGCCGTGGGAGACGAGCTGTTCGGCGAGCTGGCCGGATACCGGGGCGGGCTTGCCGAACTCGTCTGCACGCGACCCAAGCTGTTGGCCCGGAAGCCTGACGGGCTGTCGTTCGCGGAGGCCTCGACGATCCCGCAGGCGGGCGGCATCGCGCGCAGGGCGACCGCCGATGTCCGGCCGGGAGATCGGGTTCTGGTCAACGGCGCGGGCGGCGCCGGCGGTGTGTTCGTTGTCGCACTGGCCAAGCATGCCGGGGCCGAGGTAACGGCGGTCGACAGAGCCGACAAGGGCGACCTCCTGCGCGGGATCGGGGCCGACCGCACGATCGACTTCGCCACGGAGGACTGGGCCGACGAGCGCGACAGCTTCGACCTGATCGTGGATCTCGTGGCCACCCGCTCGCCGTTCCGCGTGCACCGGGCCCTGCGGCGCGGCGGGAGGTACGCGATGGTGGGCGGCCTGGCCAGGATCCTGCTGGGCACCGCGGTCGCCGGCCCGCTGGTGGGACGTGCCACCGGAAAGAGAGTCGGCGTGCTGGTCGTCCCCCAGTCGCGAGCCGAGCTCGAGGCGGTGACCGCCCTCGTCGCCCAGGGCGCCGTCACGCCGCGGATCGACCACGTGTACCCACTCCGCGATGCCCCCGCAGCATTCGCCCGACTCGCCGCCGGGGAAAGCCGAGGCAAGCTCGTGCTCGAAGTGTCCGAGGGCTGACAGCCGGTGACCCGACCTTCCCCCACGTCGAGGCCGGCCTGTGTGGCTGATCGAAGTCGTGCCTCGTCAGCAAGTCTTCAACGGATCCACTCGCGTTCGAGGATTGCGAAGAGGAGGTCGTCGGTCCACTCGTTCTTTGACCAGGTGCTCTCGACAAGATGCCCTTCCCGGCGCATCCCCACGGCCGCCCCCGTGCTCCTGGCGGTGAACGAAGGCAATGGCGCTGCGGATCTGTTCAATGGACCCTTCGCGAAGGACTACCGCTGAGCGAACGAGTCTGGGGTCATCTTGAGCCCCGTCTCGAGTACCGCCCTCAGCGATCCGGGGGAATCGCGGGAGTGGGGGGCGGATGTAGACGCGAGAGCGGAATGGGGTCGCCGCCGGTGCGGTGGTCTCACACGCCCTCTCACGGACGGCCCGTCCCTAGCCGTCAGCATCCGGCACCGATTTGAACACTCGCCCGCATCGTCCGGCACCGGAACGGATCTTCCGGGACTGAACGTTCCCATTGCCAGTGCTCTCGGGGAGGGCGAGCGGTTCAGCAGCTGGGCGTCTCCTCGCCGCTCCACACCGCCGGGTCAAGTCGCTGCAGCGGGGAGCGGGGGGCTGTTCTCCGCTCGGGAGCGGGGCGGTCTCCGCGCGGTGGACGTGCCGCAATGACCTGTGCCAACCGCCGAGTGCGCGGTACGCTCGCCCCTTCCGGGACGTTGACGGCCTCACATCAACCAAGGGAGAGCCGATGCCCGCAGACCGGCCCAACATCGTCGTCATCTGGGGCGACGACATTGGCATCACAAACCTGAGCTGCTACAGCGACGGGCTCATGGGCTACCGCACGCCGAACATCGACCGGTTGGCCGAGGAGGGGATGCGGTTCACCGACGCCTACGGCGAGCAGAGCTGCACCGCTGGGCGGGCGGCGTTCATCACCGGGCAGAGCGTCTACCGGACGGGTCTGAGCAAGGTCGGCCTGCCCGGCGCCGAGTCCGGAATCCAGCCCGAGGACCCCACCATCGCGGAGCTCCTGAAACCCCTCGGCTACGCGACCGGCCAGTACGGCAAGAACCACTTCGGCGACCGCGACGAGCACCTGCCGACGAACCACGGGTTCGACGAGTTCTTCGGCAACCTCTACCACCTCAACGCCGAGGAGGAGCCGGAGCACGAGGACTATCCAGACCCCGAGCGCTATCCGAACTTCCACGCCAACTTCGGCCCGCGCGGCGTGCTGCGCTGCCGGCGCACAGCCGAGGGCACGCAGGACATCGAAGACACCGGGCCGTTGACACGCAAAAGGATGGAGACGATCGACGACGAGATCATCGACGGCGCGGTCGACTTCATGGAGCGCAAGCAGGCCGAGCAAGTGCCGTTCTTCCTGTGGGTCAACACCACCCACATGCACTTCCGTACGCACACCAAGCCATCCAGTCTCGGCCAGGCCGGCCCGTGGCAGTCCAACTACCACGACACGATGATCGACCACGACCGCCATGTCGGGCGGGTCCTCGACAAGTTGGACGAGCTCGGCCTCGCCGAGGACACCATCGTCATGTACTCCACCGACAACGGTCCGCACATCAACAGCTGGCCCGACGGCGCGATGACGCCTTTCCGCAGCGAGAAGAACACCAACTGGGAGGGTGCGTACCGGGTGCCGCAGGTGATTCGGTGGCCCGGCCGTATCCCCGCCGGGGTCGTGTCGAACGAGATCATCAGCCATCTCGACTGGCTCCCCACACTGCTGTCCGCAGCGGGCAACTCGGACGTCACACAGAAGCTCCTCGACGGGCACGACGCCGCAGGCAAGACCTTCCAGGTCCACCTCGACGGCTACGACTTCCTGCCCTACCTGACCGGTCAGGCGGAGCGCGGCCCGAGGTCCGAGTTCTTTTACTTCTCCGACGACGGTGACCTCGTCGCCATGCGCTACGACAACTGGAAGCTCGTCTTTATGGAGCAGCGCTTGCCCGGAACCGTCGCCGTGTGGCTGGAGCCCCTCGTGGTGCTGCGCGCGCCCAAGCTGTTCAACCTACGCACGGACCCGTTCGAACGCGCCGACACGACGTCGAACACCTACTGGGACTGGTACATGGATCGCATCTTCCTCGTCGTGCCGGCGCAAGCGATCGTGGGCCAGTTCCTTCAGACGTTCCTGCAGTTCCCGCCCCGCCAGAAGGCCGCCAGCTTCGCGATGGACCAGGTCCAGGCCAAGATCGAGGCGGCGTTCACCGGCCGTGACTAGCGTGCGCGCGGCACTCGACGGCATGGTCCAAATCGAGGGCCGGCGCTTCCTTATGGGCTCCGACGAGCACTACCCGGAAGAGGCGCCCGTCCACCCTGTTTTCGTCGACCCGTTCTGGATCGACATCCATCCCGTCACCAACAAGCAGTTCGCAGCGTTCGTGGCCGACACGGGATACGTCACCGTCGCGGAGCGCCCGCTCGACCCCGGCGACTACCCCGGCGCCCCACCCGAGAACCTCGTGCCCGGCTCCCTCGTATTCACCGGCACCCCCGGGCCCGTCGACCTGCGCCACCTCAGCCAGTGGTGGACATGGACGCCGGGCGCCTCCTGGCAACGCCCCGAGGGGCCACGCAGCTCGCTTGAGGGCCGCCGGTCCCATCCTGTGGTGCACGTCGCCGCGGAGGACGCCGAGGCCTACGCCGCGTGGGCGCGCAAGGCGCTGCCGACCGAGGCCGAGTGGGAGCTCGCCGCTCGCGGGGGCCTGGAGGGTGCCCGCTTCACCTGGGGCGACCAGCCCGAGCGCGACGGCGAGCGCCTGGCGAACTACTGGCACGGCGGCTTCCCGTGGCGTCCGGCGGCCGGCTACGGGCACACCTCGCCCGTTGGCTCGTTCCCTCCCAACGGCTTCGGCCTCCACGACATGGCCGGCAACGTGTGGGAGTGGACCGCGGACTGGTACGCCTCCCGTCACCCCGAGCCGCGCGACAAGCCCTGTTGTGTGCCGCGCAACCCACGCGGGGTCGGAATGGACGAGAGCTACGATCCAGCCCAGCCACAGTTCCGGACCCCGCGTCGCGTCATCAAGGGCGGCTCGTTCCTGTGCGCCGACAGCTACTGCCTGCGCTACCGACCGGCCGCGCGCCGACCGCAGGCCCTCGACACCGGTATGAGTCACATCGGGTTCCGTTGCGTGGCTCGCAGCGAGCTGTCGGACCGCGGGCGCTGAAGGCACAAACCGCTGCCGATACACGACCGGCATGGGATGAACCCGCGCCTGCCAAATGGTTCCCCTCATCGGTATGGCGTGAACGTCTGCCGAGCCGGTAGACCGCGATTGGCGAGGTTCGCCACGCCGGCCCCGAGCACGGGAAGCTCGCCCGCATGCCAGCCATCGTCGACCGCCTCGTTCCGGGCACGCTCGTCCTGCTCGACGAGTCCTTCGCGAGCACCAACGAACGTGAGGGCGCCGAGATCGCGCACGACGTCGTCGTGTCGCTCCTCGAGGCGGGCATGCGTGTCTACTACGTGACGCACCTGTTCTCCCTGGCGCGTCGCCTCGCCGAGGCCGCCGACGCGGAGCATCTGTTCCTCCGCGCCCAGCGCGGTGCTTCGGGGCGTCGTACCTTCCGGCTCGAACCGGGGCCGCCGGAGCCGAGCAGCCACGCTCGCGACCTCTACGAGCAGGCGTTCGCCGTGGGGGCGGCTGAGCGATGTTTGCGCCCTTGCGTCCACGCGAGGATGCCGGGGATCACGAAGACCAGGAGTGCGGGGATGACAGCGACCAGGATCTGCCACCAGGTGGCGTTGCCTTGGCGTGCGGAGCTTCGCTGGATCAGCGCAGTTCGCTGAGCAGGTTGCCCGCCTCCACATCCTTGGTCACGATCACCGCCCCATGGTCAAGCGCGTAGTGCCAGCGCTGGCGGCAGCTGGGCGTCGATCAGGAAACGCACCAACCGCGGCCGGTCGAGGCTGACCCCGGCAAATCCGGGGGAGTGGGAGCGGAGGGAGGAGGCAGGTTGAAGGAGGCTGAGCACACCCACCGGCGACCCGGCGATGGCGGCGCACGTGGCAGGATGCGGTCACAGTTGCGCGGCCGATCATGCCGCGGGGGCATACCAGGGAGGCTTCACTGATGGAACTCATTCCGGGCAACACACTGATCACCTCGACACCGCAGGAGGGTCGCGAGCTCGCGATCGTAATGGCGCGCAAGACGATCGGAGCGATTCAGCCGGACGCCGACACACGGCAGATGCTCCGTCCTGGCTACGCCTCGGACGCGGAGGCGCTGACGATGGCCGCACACGTGGTAGCGGTCGAGTTCGCAACGATCGCCGCCGCGAACGACTACTGGCGCAGTCAGTCGGCTTGACCCATCTGCACCAGCGCCTCGCGGTCGCTGTTGGCATGACCACGGCTGGGCTTGCCGCATCGACCTCGGATGATGTTCAAGACGACGGCGGGCGAGACGGCCGCGTTGTGGGTGGTGGTCCGGTAACCCTCGCGTAACGGAACTCGCCCAGCCGTGCGCGAGCCGCCTCGGGTGTAAGGGCCGCGATGGCCAGCGTCGCGGCCACCAGGCCGATGTAGCAGGCTGGTGACCAGGGTGTCTTGAAGACTGGGGGAGTGGTAGCCGGCATCGCCGTCCGCGGCCATCGACTCCTGACTCAGGTGCATGGGCATTCGCCTTTCCCTGTGCCCCAGGACGAGCCCCCCGACATGTGGTTCGTCAAGGGGCTCGGGGTCGCTCGCGGGGTGACCACCGGCCAGCGTGCTTGTCGGCGACCGACCGACCAACCGGCGGTCACACCGCATGCTGGTTCACCGAGGCGCGAAGGCCCACACTGTCCCGTCGACCTCGATGGTCACCGGTCCGTCGGGGAGGTTGTGGTGGGCGACCTGTGTGAACGTGCATTCGATGGTGGGGAGCTGGTCGACCGAGCGGCCGTGCACGTTCTCCGGTGGTGAGGTGGTCTCGTCCAACACGTTGCCTTCGGCGTCGATCACGACGACGTGCCACTGGAAACTGGTGGGGACCAGCACAGAGCTGGTGCCGACGATGTGCACGGCGGGCTGCTCGGGCGTGGTCTGGAGCAACGTGACGCTGTAGTCGTTCCCGTCGGAGCAGGCGAGCTCCAGTGTGAACGTGTTCGCATTGTGCGGCGCAGCGAACGCTGGCGAAGTGCCGGCTGCGGTGGCGAGCATGGCGGTACTCGTGAGGATGATCCTGCGCAGAGTCATGGCTGCTCCTCAGCCGACGAGAGAGCTGGCGGCCCCACCGAAGAGGGTCGCGACGATACCGAGGACGGCGATCACCATGCCGACCACGCCGAAGCCGCGGGCGGCACCGGTCTGCGGGTGGCTCCCTCGTGCCAAGCCGCCAAGCCACGCGGCTGCTGCACCGAGCGTGGCCGGTGCGCCGGACCAGAACACAGGGAGCGTGGCGATCGCGAGAACTCCGAGCACGATCGCGCCGACCTTGGCCCGGTGAGGGTCGCGGGCGAGGGGACCTGCGATCGCCAGGGCGAGGACGAGACCGGCGGTGCCCACCACGGCGACGCTCTCGATACTGGCGATCGGTCCCTCTGGGGCGTGTGGGTCATGGTCGGTGAAGAGGATCTCGCCGGCGTGGAAGGCGATGCTGAGCAGCGTCGTCAAGGCGAAGCTGCCGCCCACGAGCACGGCCGGGGACAGCCGACGCTCGGTCTGAAGTGCGTCTGTGGTCATGGTGACCTCCCTGGTTGCGGGGCCCGATGCCCGGGCCCGACGCCCACGGTGCCCTGGTGCGTGTCCCGTCGGCTAGGACGTCGGTGTCCCGTGCTGTCCCGCGGTTTCCCGCGCTGTCCTGGAGAGGTCCCCAAACGTGCCCGCTTGGCACATCATGTCTATGTGAGCACCGCTGTCGCCAGTGCGCGGGGAGTTTCTACGGTCGTGGCGGTCGCGGCCGTGGCGACCGCTCTGGGCGCGCTGCCGTTGGTTCTGGGATTTGGCGAGTCGAGCGTCCCGACGGGCGCGCTGTACGGCGCAGGCTGGCCGGCGTTCGGGGTGACGGCGGTCCTCCTGCTCGATCGCGGCACGGAGCCGCGCCTTGGCCGCGCCCTGACGGCGCTGGCCCTCGTCCCGGCAGCGATGGTGGCGATCGCGCTGCCGACGGCCGAGGGTTCCGGCTGGACTCGAGTCGAGGGCCTGTGGCGTGCGGGGGGCGTGGTGGTCGTGCTCCTCACCGTGTGTGTGCTCGCGTGGGCAATGGGCTATGCGCCGGCCCGCACGCCGCGGCGGCGGCTGTTTTGGCTACTGGCGTGGTCGACCCTGGTGTTCGGCGCGGCCGTGGTGGCCGACGTGGCAGTCGGCCCGCGCGCGGAGGCCGTTGTTGTGACCATGGGCATGTGGTCGCTCGCCGGGCTCGTGATGCGGCTGGGGATCGCCACCGAGCTTCGGCCCGTCGAGGAGCCGCTGCGCGATGTCGTCGGGGTCGTGCTGACGCTGGTGATCGGCGCGAGTGTTGGTGTGGCGGTGCGGCTGGCGGGTACCAGAGCGGGCATCCCCGGCGTGGACCTCGCGGCCGCCTTCGCCGCCGTCACAACCACCGCGCTGGCCTGGCCGGTAGCTGCCTGGTGGCGTCGGTTCTGGCTCGCGCGCCGCTACGGCACCGGAACGTTGACGCCCGCCGACGTAGCCTCCATCACCGCTGGCCTGCACCCCCTCAGCGACCCGCGGGAGCTGCTCGCCAGGGCCGCCGAGATGGTCGCCGCCTCCAGTGGCCACCGCGAGGTCATGCTGGTGCTGGGCGAGGACAGCCCCGACGTCCCCTCCGGCTGGTTCGAGCACCCGCTGCTCGTGGGCGGGGGCCGGGTCGGCACCCTCCTGCTCGACCCCGACGACCCGGAGGGACCCGAGCCTCGTCAGGCGCGCATGGTCGAGCAGCTGCTCCCCACCGTCGCGCTGGTCTGCCGGGCGGTCGGGCTCGCTGTCGAGGCCGAGCATGCCCGCCAAGATGTCACGCGGGAACGGGACGCTGAACGAGCCCGCATCCTCAGCGACCTGCACGACGGCCTCGGCCCGGCGCTGGCCGGCATGAGCATGCGGGTCCAGGCCGAGCTTCGCCGGAGCCCTACGCCGCTGTTGGAGTCCCTGGCGCCCGACCTGGCCCAGGCACGGGGCGACCTCCGCGGGATCGTCGCCGGGCTGACCCCGTCGGCCCTGCACGACGCCGACCTCGCAGAGGCACTCCAACGGCTGACCGCGACGTTCTGCGGCGACGGCTGCCACGTTGGACTGGACATGGCCGTCGAGTATCCGCTGCCCGGCTACGTGGCTGTTGCTGTCTATCGCTGCGTCGCCGAAGGCATCACCAACGCGTTGCGCCATGGCCGGGCCAGCCGTGTCACCGTCCGGGTCGCGACGGCCGAGACAGGTGGCGTCGCCGTCGACGTACGCGACGACGGGGTCGGCGGCCCGGTCGTCCCCGGCATCGGACTCACCTCACTACGGCAGCGGGCTCAGCAACTGGGCGGATCGCTGGCCGTGGGGAGGGCAGACGACGGCGGCCTCCTGCTCCACGTGGAGCTGCCGACAGGGGGCGTGGCATGACCAAGGTCATGCTGGTCGACGACCACCCGATCGTGCTGTCGGGTCTCTCGGCGCTGGTCGAGTCCGACGACGGGCTCGTCCTCGTCGCGACCGCGCGCAGCGCCGCGCAGGCCTGTGCCGTCACCACCGAGCCCGACGTGGCGGTGGTCGATCTCGAGCTCCCCGACGGGGACGGCATCGACCTCGGCGTGACGCTGAAGCGCACCTGGCCGAGCCTGCGCGTCGTCGTACTGACCATGCACGCCGACGACCAGGCGGTGATCCGTAGCCTCGGTGCCGGACTGGACGGCTACCTCCTCAAGGACTCCGACCCCGAGGACCTGTTGACTGCCATCCACACCGCCGCACGCGGAGCGCTCGTGCTGGGCAAAGGGGCCTCGCGCGCGGTCGTCGCTGCCGCCGCCTCCGCCCCGCGGACCGATGCACTCCGTGCCCTCGATGCGCGGGACCTCGAGATCCTTGAGCTCCTCGTACGAGGCGTGCCCACCTCACAGGTCGCGGCTCGCCTCTTCCTGGCACCGAAGACAGTCCGCAACCGGATCTCGGTGATGCTCACCAAACTCGGGGTGGCCTCGCGCGAGGAGGCAATCGCCCTGGGCCGAAAGGCAGGCCTCGACCGCTCCTAGACGCACCGACCACGCCCGGATCCACGAGCAACCCTGCCGCCGCTGTTTACTGTTCGGTGGAGTCCCACACCTTCGCGTAGTAGTCCAAGGTCTCCTGGGCCTTTGTCCTCGCTGCAGCGCTGGGCACGACCGTCCGGCGGCGGTGCTTGCGGAGCCGGTCCCGGACGGCGCCGAGGGCACCGATGAAGCCGAGCACGGCGATTATGCCGAGGATCGATGCCATGCCGCTCCCTCACCTCTTGCTCGCCGCGACGACGTTCGTCCCCCGACCCTAGCGGTTCGGATCCGGCCATTCGGCCGAACGCGAAGGCCCAATCGAACGTCGCCATTGCGGCTGAGGCTCTATCAGCGGCCGTTGCATGCCATGCCGGGCGACGGCACGATGTCCTTGAGTCCGGCTTGCACGAAGATGCCGTAGCTCTGCACCCCGTGGTAGCGGTCGACCCCGCCCGGGCTCTGGTTCCCCCTCATGGCCAGCGCGTTCTTTATGACCCGTGTTCCTCCCGATCCTCGAGGGCCGGACCTGCCCGCCGTGCTCCGCCGAAACAACGGTCGACGGTCCGCTCAGTAAGATGTGTGGCCAAGAAAGGCCCCGGTGCCGCAAGGCCCGGCTGAGACAGCATTCACCCAGCCGTCGCAGTGTTGCCATACGCCAATCTGAGGAAACCCCTACGGCGACAAGGCCCGGAGGGCCGTGTGCCACGGTTCGAGCATCACGAGCGTTACCTGGTCGGTGGCTCCACGGGCTCGGTGCCGCGCTTGACCTTCACCCCGGTGAACTCCACGTCCACGGGGTCGGCGAAGCGCCGGCCGTTGACTTCGTCGTGCCGCATGAACCTCGGGGCGTCGACGTGCACCCGCAGGGTGTACTCCCCGTCCTCAGGAAGAGTCCAGTTGCGGGCGTAGTGGTACAGCATCGGGTGCCACACCAGCTCCTGGTCGAACGGCCCGAGCTCCTCGCCCGAGGGTGAAATCATCGTGGCGGTGACACGAAGGCCGGGGACGAAACGTCCGTCGGAGGCGTCGCAGACCGCGACCTCGACGTGGGCGTTCTCGTCGTCCGGGTTCTGCCACACCAGCTCGTCGTCGTGGAGGTGGTACATGCCCTCGGCGTCCTCGATGGCGTAGCCCACGAGGTAGTCGCCGGCGAGCCGGGTGCCGCCGTCGTTCGCGACTTCGGTGGCCATGTACTCCAGCGCGTCACGATAGGCCTTGCCCTGGGCCATGGCACGGTCGAGCTGCGGCGTATCAGCCTCCGACGAGCTGGGGTCCATGGGCGGTCTGCTGCTCACGTTCTCGGACATCTCGCACCTCTGTCTGGTGAGCTGGTTCTCGAGTCACCCCTGGCGTACCCGGGGATGTCCGGGCGCATGCGGCGACGCATCCCGCCCCCCGGCATCACTGCGAGGTCCGCGCTCTCGTCACGGCCTCGCGATCCTGCGGGATCCGCAGAGCGACCACCGCCGCGATCAGGGCTCCGACGCTGTTGGCGATCAGGTCGGTGATCGCGTCGTCGAGGCCGAACACCACGTTGCTGCCGGTGAGGCGGCCGGTGGTCCACTCCGAGATCTCCCACAGCGAGCCCAAGGTCACCCCGAAGCAGAACACCGCGACCGCCATCACCCAGCGCCGCCGCGGGACCTCGGTGCCGTAGACCAGGTAGAAGAAGGCGAGCGTGAAAGTGAAGATGGTGATGCTGTGGGCGACCTCGTCGTAAAGCGGGATCCGTCGGTAGTAGTGGAAGACGAAACCCATGGCGTTGAGCAACGCGGCCAGGGCCGCCAGGCCGTCGAAGACGTTCGGCAGCCGGTCGTCGCGGAGCAGGTAGGCGAAGGAGAGGGCGAGGAAGAGCGCCATCGCCACCGCCCCCACCCAGTCCCCGCCCAGCACCTGGTCGACCAGGGCGGCCAACAGGACCGCCCGGAGCAGCCAGGCGACCACGACGTAGGTCTGCTGGCGCATCAAGCTCATCTGCTCTCCCTTCCTCTCGTGTCACCCCGACGGACGGTCCGGTGATGCCTTGGCGGCGGGCTGTGCTCGACCCCCTGGAGGCAACAGGTGATGACTACAGGCCAGGATCCAGGCGGCTCCCAGGAGGGCGCCGGCGATGACGTCGGTGGGATGGTGGGCGGCGACGTACAGCCTGCTCACGGCCACGGCCAGCGTGATGAGGACTGCCGCGACGGCGGCTGGTCGGCCGAACCTTGCCGAGGCGTAGCGGATGATGATCGCTGCCAGGCCGCCGTAGAGGACGGCAGCGGCAGCGACGTGTCCGGAGGGCCAGCTGGCTCCGGACGGCAGCCCGGTGGTGAGGTCGGCGACCGTCGGCCGAGCCCGGTCGACGGTCTGCGCCACGACGAAGTACAGGGCCACCTCGCCGATCAGCGCGACCGCGAGGAACAGCATCGGGCGCCAGCTTCTGGTGGCGGCCAGCGCCAGCGCTCCGGTCGCCACGCCGACGGCTATCACCGTGGTCGTGCCCGACAGTGTGCTGACGGACGAGGCCACGTCGGACAGGGCAGGGGTACGGACCTCCACCATGGAGGCCGCCACCTGCCGGTCCCACCGTCCCAGCCACGTGTCTTTCCAGACGCCGGTGACGAGCAGCCCCAGCACGCTCAGCACGATGACAATGGCCACGGCCACGCCCGCCAGTCGGAGAAAGGGCGCCCGGCCGATCTTGTTGGCTGCCCGCTCCGGCTGCTCGACGTCCACGACGTCGACCGGGTCCGCATGTAGCGGGTCTACGGGCCGGTCGGCATGGGGCGCCTCGGGCCACGTGCGGAAGGCCATGACCATGGCAGCCAGCCACGCCACACCGAGACCCCAGCCGGCCAGCACATCCGTGAGGTAGTGCACCCCCAGCGCCAGGCGCGTGAATCCGATGATCGCGACCAGCACGATCACACCAGCGAGCAGCCACGGTCGGGTCCTGCGTCGTACGGCGGGGAGCGCCACCAGGGCGAACAGTCCCCACAAGACGACCGCAGTCATCGCGTGCCCGCTCGGGTAGCCGGCATTGCTCGGCATCTCGGCGACCGGAACCTCGACGACCGGACGTGCCCGCCCGATCAGGGCCTTCGAGACGGGGATCAGCAGCCCGAGCCCGATCCCGACCGTGGCCGAGAAGAGGGCCAGGCGCCAGCGGTGCTGGATGACATGGAACGCAGTGATGAGGGTGATGAGGAGCACCGTCGTCGTGGTGCCGGCGAGCTCCGTCACGACGTGCAAGGCCCTGACCGTCCCGGGGGATCCCTGTACGGCGTCGTTGAGCCCCGCGGCGATGCTGCGGTCGAGCCCCGCCAGCCAGGACGAGCTGTCGCGGACGACCAGCCACAGGACGAGGAAGGGGACCAGACCGCCCACCACCGCCAGCCATGCAAGCAGCGATCGGGCGCCGAACCCGCTGGCGCCCTGTACCTGCTCTGTTGGTCGGGTCGGCTCCGTCTCCGGCGTCGATCTCCTCATTGGTATTCCGTACCCACGCGCGGACGCCCCCACGCCCCCGTTCAGGCGGGCATCACGATCCGCTGCCCGGTGGTCGGGGTGGCCTGTTGGCGTGCGAGCGCGTTAGGACCCAGGGCTCATCTCATCCAAGGAGGGTGATGCCACGGCACCTCCAGGCGGGACATCGTGCCGAGGGAATAGACCTGCTGACTTCTCTGGAGGAGACCGTTGCGCGGAACGCAGCTTCCCATGCCGAGTCCGCTTCGCGGCCCAGGCTGCGTGACCGCACCGCCTCTTCGGCCAGCAACTATCCACCCGCTTAGGAGGCGGACACCGTGACAAGTGAATTCGCAGGCAGGATCGAGCTGGACATCCGGGACTCGGTCCCGGACTGGGCGCCGTTCCTGGCGCCGAAGGCACCAGCAGGCGCCCCGAACGTGCTGTTCGTGGTCTGGGACGACGTGGGTTACGGCACCATGGACTGCTTCGGCGGCCCGGTGCGCACCCCCACGATGAACCGCCTCGCGGAGCAGGGGGTTCGGTACTCGAACTTCCACACGACCGCGCTCTGCTCACCGACGCGCGCGTCCCTGCTCACCGGCCGCAACGCAACATCCAACGGGATGGCGACCATTGCCGAGTTCAGCTCCGGGTTCCCCGGCATCTCGACGCGGATTCCCTTCGAGAACGGCTTCATCTCGGAGGTACTGGCAGAGAACGGCTACAACACCTACTGCATCGGCAAGTGGCACCTCACCCCCGGTGAGGAGACCGGTATGGCCGCGTGGAAGAAGCGCTGGCCGCTGGGTCGAGGGTTCGAGCGGTTCTACGGCTTCCTGGGCGGCGAGTCGAGCGGGTGGTACCCGGACCTGGTCCATGACAACCACCCGACGGAGCCCCCAGCAACGCCGGAGGAGGGCTACCACATCGCCAAGGACCTGTCGGACAAGGCGATCGAGTTCATCCGTGACGCCAAGGTCGTGGAGTCCGACAAGCCCTTCTTCCTCTACTTCTCCCTGGATGCCGCACATGCCCCGCACCACGTGTTCCAGGAGTGGGCGGACAAGTACAAGGGTGTCTTCGACGACGGCTACGAGGTGATCCGGGACCGGATCCTGGCCCGCCAGAAGGAGCTGGGCCTCCTGCCTGCCGACACGGAGCTCTCGGGCATCAACCCCCATGGTGAACCGGCTACGACGGGGCCTGACGGCCAAGCCTGGCCCCTGCTGGACACCGTCCGGCCGTGGGATTCGCTGGACGCTGACGAGAAGCGCCTCTTCGTCCGGATGGCGGAGGTCTTCGCGGGCTACGTGGAGTACACCGACGACCAGGTTGGTCGCGTCATCGACTTCCTGGACTCGTCGGGGGAGCTGGAGAACACGATCGTCGTGGTGGTCTCGGACAACGGAGCCAGCGGGGAGGGCGGGCCGAACGGGACCTTCAACGAGTGGCGCTTCTTCAATGGGGTGCCCACGCCACCCGAGCTCACCTTGGAGCACATCGACGAGCTCGGCGGGACGAAGTCCTACAACCACTACAACACAGGCTGGGCCTGGGCCTTCGACACGCCGTTCCCCTACTGGAAGCGCTGGGCCGGCTACGAGGGCGGCGTTGCGGACATGTGCCTGGTCTCCTGGCCGGCCAAGGTCCCTGCGGACGCCGTGCCGCGGTCGCAGTACGTGCACGCTGTGGACATCGTCCCGACGGTCTACGACTTGATCGGGATCACTCCGCCCGAGAACCTGAACGGGTTCGTGCAGCGCGCGATCGAGGGCGAGAGCTTCGCAGCCTCGCTGACCGACCCGGACGCACCCGGGAAGAGCACCCAGTTCTACGCGATGCTCGGACAGCGGGCGGTGTACGAGGACGGTTGGCTGGCATGCACCGTACATCCCCCGCTCAGCGGCTGGGGCAAGTTCGAGCAGGACGTCTGGGAGCTGTACCACGTCGAGGTGGACCGGTCCCAGTCCACCGACCTGGCCGACAAGGAACCCGACCGGCTCGAGCGGCTGAAGGCACGCTGGTTCGAGCTCGCTGAGGAGTACAACGGCCTTCCTCTCGACGACCGGACCGCTCTCGAGCAGACCCTCGCCGAGCGTCCCAGCGGCTCGCCCGCGCGTGACCGCTACGTCTACTACCCCGACTGCGCACCGGTGCCCGAGCAGTCCGCGGTCCTCATCAGCGGCCGTTCGTACACGATCGCCGCCGGCGTGCGAACCGATTCGGCGGACGCGGAGGGGGTCGTCTTCGCCCACGGCGGCATGGCCGGGGGGCACAGCCTCTACGTCAAGGACCGGCGGCCCACCTACGCGTTCAACTGGGTAGGCACCACGGTGCAGACGATCACCGCAGACCGGGACCTGGCGCCGGGACCGCACGTCCTGACCGCCGAGTTCGTGTCCGAGGGTCGCAGTGAGGACCCGATGATGGCCGGAGCCAAGGGAACGCTGACCCTGTACGTCGACGGAGACGTCGTCGGCAGCGACGGGATCGTCACCCAGCCCGGTCTCTTCTGCGCGGTCGGAGACGGCCTGTGCGTGGGTCGTGACGACGCCTCTCCAGTCACCCCGGCGTACACCGCTCCGTTCGCCTTCACCGGAGGAAGCATCGACAAGGTCGTGATCGACGTCTCCGGTGAACGGTACGTCGACCACGAGGCGCAGGTCCGTGGCTGGTTCCTGCTCGACTGATCCGCTGACCGGCCCATGGTGGACGGCCACTTTGACGATGGAGGGCGCGCGATGACCAACCTCAGGGCAACGCGAGCCTTCCACGTCATGTCCAAGCCCACGGGGGCGATCTGCAACCTCGACTGCGAGTACTGCTTCTTCCTGTCCAAGGACGAGCTCTACCCGGGCAGTGGTTTCCGGATGGCCGCCGAGGTGCATGAGGCTTACGTCGCCCAGCTCCTCGCCGCCCAACGCGGCGTCGACGAGGTGGTGGTCGCCTTCCAGGGCGGCGAGCCAACCATGATGGGATTGGACTTCTTCCGCCGCACCCTGGAGCTCGAGGAGCGGTACGCCGTTCGCGGTCAGCGGATCCTCAACACGGTCCAGACCAACGCCACACTGATCAACGACAAGTGGGCCGAGTTCTTCCGGGAGCACGACTTCCTGGTGGGCGTCTCCATCGACGGACCCAGGGAGATGCACGACGCATACCGGGTCGACAAAGGTGGCAAGCCCACGTTCGACCGCGTCGTCCGTGGCCTGGAGGCGCTCGAGCGACACGACGTCGAGTGGAATGCGCTGACCACGGTGAACGCGGCCAACGGCGACCACGGACGTGAGGTCTACCGGTTCCTACGGGACGACCTCGGGGCCACGTTCGTGCAGCTCATCCCGATCGTCGAGCGCGTCACCCCGGAGCTCCTCGAGCTGGCCGAGACGGGCTGGGGCGACCGCCCCGGACCGCGACCGCTGTACCGGCAGGAAGGGAATCGCGTCACCCATCGAACAGTCGGGGCCGAGCAGTACGGGCGTTTTCTCATCGATGTCTTCGAGGAGTGGGCGCGACACGACGTCGGCGACGTCTTCGTGTCGATGTTCGACACGGCGCTGGCCCATTGGATGGGGCTGCACCAAGCCGGCTTGTGCGTCCATGCGCAAACGTGCGGCGACGCTGTCGCTCTGGAGCACAACGGCGACCTGTACTCCTGCGACCACTACGTCGAACCCGACTATCTGCTGGGCAACATCACCGGGGGACGCACCCTCCTGCAGCTGGTCGAGTCGCCACAGCAGCGCGCCTTCGGATCGGCGAAGTTGCAGTCGCTGCCGGCGTACTGCCGCAGCTGTGACGTGAGGTTCGCCTGCAACGGCGGATGCCCCAAGGACCGGTTCCTCGACACCCCCGACGGTGAACCCGGGCTGCACTTCCTCTGCAAGGGCTACCAGCTGTTCTTCCGGCATGTCGACGAGCCGATGCGCTTCATGGCCGACCTCCTGCGCCAAGGACGTGACGCAACTGCGCTACGCGGCTGGTACGCCCGGGCGGACGCGGAACGGGCCCCGGGCGCGCCCTGCACCTGCGGCGGAGGGGCCACGTGGGTGGCCTGCCACGGCGGCTGACTCCACGGCCAGTCATCCCGCCAGGGTGAGGCCCGCGCTCCCCAGCGGTGCGACCCTGCTGATATGAACACACGTCGTCTGGCGGGCACTCTCGTCGCGCTGGCCTTCACGGGCCCCTTTCTGACCGCGTGCGGTGGGGAGGAGCAGTCCGCGGTGTGCGACGACGTCGACGATCTTCGTACGTCGGTGACCTCGCTGGAGGCATTCAACGTCTACGACTCCAACGTCCTCTCGGACCTCTCCGTCGTCCTCGACCAGATCAGGACCCAGGTTCGGCAGCTCGCCGAGGACGCGTCCTCGGAGTACGACGCCGAGACGCAGGTCGTCCAGTCGAGCATCGACGAGCTCGAGACGAGCACGCAGGCGGCGGTGGCCGCGCCGACCGCGGCCGCTCTTGGGACGCTGGCTGACGACGTCAAAGTCTTCACCGCTGCCGTCAAGGACCTCCGGACCGCGGTCGGCGACACCTGCTGACCGCCGCCCGGCGCGGCCTCGCGGCGGGCGCAGTCAGAGCAGTCGTGACAAGAGTCGGTACACCGAGTTGCGCAGGTTGGCGGGCCCGCTGATGCGGGACAGGTCAGCGATCGTCATCTCGGAACAGGCACCGATGTCCTGCTCGTAGCGACGCGCGTTCGCGGTGGCAATCGGTTCGTCGTAGAACACCGAGACGACTTCGTCGTGCAGCAGGAGGCTGCGGATGTCCCAGTTGCATGTGCCCATGATGGCGACGTCCTCGTCGACGGTCACGGTCTTGGCATGCAGGAAGCCGGCGTCGTACTGGTAGACGGTCACCCCCGACTCGAGCAGCTTGCCCAAATACGTGTGGGCTGCGTAGAAGGGGATCTTCTTGTCCGGGACACCGGTCATCATGAGCCGAACGTCCACCCCACTGGCAGCGGCCACGCACATCGCCGTGAGCAGCGGCTCGTCCGGCACGAAGTACGGCGACTGGATCCACACGCGGCGGCGCGCGTTCGTCAGCGCCACCAGGAACACGTCCCGGATGGTGGGGAAGTGTGTCGACACGCTGGAGTGGAGCACCTGGACGGGCACACCGGCTTCGCCCCGATCGTCGACGTCGGTCAGGTAGCCGGTGAACAGATCTTCACTTCTTCCGTTGCGCAACCACGTCGAGGCGAAGAGCGAGAGGTACGGCGTCAGCACCGGTCCGGACATCCGGAAATGGCTGTCCCGCCAGACGTCGAAGCGGGGCCCGCCGTCGATGTACTCCTGTCCCATGTTCATGCCGCCGCTGTAGACCACGCGACCGTCGATGATCGCCATCTTCATGTGGTTGCGATAGTTGAGCTGGGACAGACGCTTGTAGCAGGGGACCACCCGGGCGCCGGCTGCCGCGAGATGCTGGAGCTCGTCCTTCTTGAAGGGCAGCGACGAGAGCCAGTCGTAGATGATGTTGACCTCCACCCCTGCGCGCAGGCGTTCGAGAAGGATCTCGGTGACCTCGGCAGTCAGTCGGTCCTTCTCCCAGATCAGGTACATCAGGTGGACGTACCTGTCGGCCTTCCGGAGGTCGGCCAGCAGGTCCCTGAACTTGTCAGCTCCTGTGAAGTACAGCTTCACCTCGTGGGCCGGCAGGGGAGCTGCACCGCCTTCGTGACGGCCCACCTTCTCGATCCGCTGCCCGGCGGCCTCCTGGAGACTGGCTCTCGCGGGTGCGCCGAGCGAGGAGCCTGATGCCACCACTGGCGCCGGACGACGCTCCACCACCGTGGCCAGCTTCGCGCGGCCGGACGGGCGGACGTCCGCGCGGCGGAAGTCCCGACCGACCAGGAAGTACGCGACCATCCCCAGCACCGGGACGAGGATGATGACGAACAGCCAGGCGAGCACGATGGTCGGCTCACGGTCGTCGGTCACGAGGGCGAAGACCACCCCGACCACCGCAGCAGCGGCGAGAGCCCACACCACCCATGCGGCCACGGTTCCGGGTTCCACGGCAAGAGCATGCAATGTCGGTCTCCTCCTCCACTAGGCGCCGCACAGACCCCCGATGGCTCCCCCCCGACGATCCGGGGAGCCATCGGGCGGACCGCCAGCTCGGTCTCCGTGCGACGGGCGCAGCTTCTAGTGCCGCACGTGGCGGCGGACCGGGCGGTGCTGGTGATACCAGCGCTCGAGCTCCTGCCCTCCCGGTGTGTCGAGGAAGTCGATGTGGCACACGCGCGCATCGATGAGGCCGAATACGAGGGCAGACACGTGGAGTCTCTGAGGGATCCTTGCCGTACCGGCCGGCGGGGCCTGCTTCTGGATGTCACTCATGGCAGTCCCTCCTGGGATGGCGACTTGTCACCACCAGGTTCCACCTACGGTCTTCGTGCTCGCCTCACCCGCAGCGGATGACCGCCCGCCGATCCGAAGACAGACGACCCGTGCCGGGAACCGTCAGCCGTTGAGGATCTTCGCCTTCTGTGCGGCGAACTCGTCTTCGGTGAGGACCCCCTCGTTCTTCAGCTCGGCGAGATCCTTGAGCTGCTGCACGACGTCCCTCTGGGGAGGCTGCGGGGGCGGCGCCTGCTGCTGGTACTGCTGGTCGTAGGCCTCTTCACGCTCTGCGGCGATCTGGGCGTCGCGGTCGGCGAAACGTTCCGCCTGGCGGCGTTGGACACGACCGCTCACCGCGCTGGCCGTGCCGGCCACGACGGCTGTGCGGGCAACACCTCTCAGTAGTCCGGGCATGGCTGTTCTCCTTCAGGTTGTCGTTTCCAGGGCTTCAAGGGCGTCCATGACGTCGGACGCGGGAATGCGTGCGCTTGCGATGAGCTCCCCGCCGGAGTTGCGGGTTGCGGCCACGAAGGGGATCGCCCAGCTGTTCTCGTACACGATGAGGGCGGCCACGGTGTCCGGCTCCATCGCGTCGGCCGCCTCGCGCAGGTCATCGTCGCGGAGCAGGCCCGAACGGGCCCCGGCGAAGTGCTCGAACCCGCCGGCGCCCTGGAAATCGGTTAGCTCGAGTGCCTCGACCGACCCGTCCTTGGCCTTGCTCACCACCACCAGGTCGTAGAGTCGGACGATGTCTCGTGCCACGAGGTCCTGCAGAGCAGACGCCGCTTCGCCCGTGAGCTGGTCGCCGGGGAACTCCAGGAGCACGTAGTCGATCGGGCCGTGCACTTGGGTGGCGGTGTGGGTCATGCCGGTCTCCTCGTCGGTCGGGCAAGATGGGTCACTCAGGTCCGGGTGATGCCGCGTCCGCGGGCGGTCACGGCCCAGACCACCGCCCGTCGCAGGGCCACGCCGACAACGGCAACGACCCGGCCGAGAAAAGGGTGCACCCGACCCCAAGTTGTGAGGTCGAGCGTCAAGACGTACTCCTCGCCGCTGCTGTTCCGGGGGCTGAACGCCCAGGTCGGAGGCGGTGGGCGCCATGGAAGGCTCCGTCCTTCGTCCTGCGTACCCCCCGAGGGGCCGCGTGGTTCTCGTGCTACCTGTCTAACTCCGGAGGCTCCGACCCGCGTCATCCGCCGGGGATGAAGCCGGAGCGGTGGCGGGTGGCGGCTGTTCCCGGCTCATGGCTCACCCTCCACAGGTGAGGCGGACCGCCACCCCAGGCAGCACACTCGGCCTCGAACCCCGGCCGAGTGAAAGGAACTCAGATGTCGTTCTGGGATGTTGTGTGGTTCATCCTCGTCATGTACGTGTTGATCGCGGTGCTGATGATGCTGTTCTCGATCTTCTCGGACCTGTTCCGCGACAAGGAGACCTCGGGATGGGTGAAGGCGATGTGGATTGTCGCCCTGGTGTTCGTGCCGATCATCACCTCCCTGGTGTACCTCGTCGTTCGGGGCTCGGGGATGGCCGAGCGGTCGGTCAAGCGTGCCGAGTCGATGAAGCAAGCGCAGGACTCCTACATCAGGGAGGTAGCCGGCAAGACGTCGCCGGCCGACCAGCTCGCCCAGGCGCGGGCGATGCTCGACGCCGGTACCATCACCGAGCCCGAGTACATGCGGCTCAAGGAAAAGGCCCTGGTCTGAACGACCGCAGTGACCCTCCAGCGGTCCCGGCCGTTCTCGTGGCCGTGGCCGAGGAGGGCCGAATCACCGTCGCGACCACCAATGGCGAGACAACCGAGAGCCTGCGCCGTGAAGGTCACCCACCGTGGAGGATGTCCCCGTCCAGGCAATGCCACCAGGATCTCTTTCGTGACCACGTCATACCGGCCTCTCCCCGTTTCCACCGGTCAGCCCGCCCACACCCGGAGCCCGTTCGCGGGGGACGTGGTGGCTGGGCTGTCGACCCTTCTGCTCGAGGGCACCGGAAGAGTGGCGCGCTCAGCGCGTCCGGTCATGGGTGCGTTGGGTAGGCGCACGCTCCATCCGCCGCTAGTGCCCCGACAGCTCCATCCCGCGCGGCTCCTGGCCCCGATGGCCGCGCGCGGGGCCGCCGAGCGGCGCGCGCTCGGCCGGTCCGTCACCGGCTGGCTCGACGAGCTGGTGCCGTTGGTTCTCGCCGAGGTGCTCCGGCGGGCCAACGTGACCGAGCTGGTCCTGCAGTACCTCGACGTGGACAAGGTGGTCGCCGCGGTCGACCTGGACGGCGCGGCGGCTCGTCTCGACCTCGGGCGCGTCCTGGATCGCATCGACGTGCCCACCGTGGTAGACCGCGTGGACGTCGACAGCGTGGTGCGACGAGTTGACATCCCAACGGTCCTCTCGCGGATCGACGTGGAGGACGTCGTACGGCGGGTCGACGTCGATGCCGTGGCCCAGCGGCTCGACCTCGACGCCTTCCTTGCCCGGGCAGACCTCACCGCGCTGGTTCTGGGGCATGTCGACCTCGACGCGTTGGTCGAGGCGCTCCTTGAGCACCTCGACCTGGTGGCACTTGCCGAGCAGGTCATCGACGGTGTGGACCTACCCGGAATCATCCGAGAGTCGACGGGGACAATGGCCTCGGACACGGTGCGCGGGGCCCGGATGCAGGGGATCGCGGCCGACGAGGCGGTCGGGCGGGCGGTCGACCGCCTGCTGCTCCGGCGGAGGCGGAGGATGCCCGCGGAGGCCGTCGTGGACCAGGCCGTCGTGGACCAGGCCGTCGTGGACCAGGCCGTCGTGGACGAGGCCGTCGTGGACGAGGCCGTCGTGGACGGGCCGGCGACCGCGGCAGCGGTGACGGTTCCCCAGCAGGGGCGACGCGAGATGCCGAGGTAGCGATGGTCGAACCGGGGGGCTCGCCGGTCTCGCGCGACGCACGCTCCTACCAAGGCCGGACGGCCGGTCTGGTCACGAGAGGTGTGGCTGCTGTCGTCGATGGCATCGTGGTGCTTCTGGTGTTGCTCTTGCTCTACGCCACGGTCGCGGGAGTGCTCTTCGTGCTCAGCCCGCGGGCGTTCCAGCTTCCCGGGGGCGGGCTCATCCTGAGTCTGACGGCGGCTGTCGCGCTTGCGATCGTGTACCTCGGTGTCTCCTGGTGGCTGAACGGGAGCACGTACGGCGACCGGCTCATGGGCCTGCGCGTCGTCGCCCGTCAGGGTCAGCGGCTGCCCTTGGCTGCCGCGCTTCTCCGGGCGATGTTCTGCGTGGCGCTCCCGGTGGGACTCGCCTGGGTGGCGGTGGACGCTGAGAACCGGTCCCTGCAGGACATCGTGCTGAGGACCGCAGTCGTCTATGACTGGCAGGGATGACTCCACCTCGGAGGCAACAGCGCCATGAGCACGACCACGTCGGACGCGGGCACGGTGGATCGCGAAGGACGACTGCTCCGCGCGGTCGCTGCGGCAGCCCAGGTCGAGCTGAGCGCGGGGCCGCCCGCGCCTCCGAGCTCCAAGGGCCGGAGCTCGTGGAGACGTTCACCCGCCAGGAGCTTGAGGTGCTCGCCCGCCTAGAGCAACTCCTCACCAAGGACGAAGCAGTTGGGTGGCGACCGCCGAAACTCCGCTGACCGGCGAGCTCGGAGATCCCGCTCGTCCGCGCGTAAGGGTTGATCATCCGCCTGGGATGATGCATCGGTGGCGGCCGTGGCGTCTGCTTGGCAGGTGACCCTTTCCATCTGGAGGGATACGGTCGGTGACTGAGCGCACGTACGAGATCCGCCTGAGCGGGCTTGTGCCTACTGAGGAGCTGCTCGACCACGTCGGCGAGGTCGAGGTCGTCGAGCACGAGTTCCGCACGGTGCTCAGCAGCCGCTTCGCCGACCAGGCCGAGCTTCAAGGCTTCCTGCATCGTCTGCGCTCCTACGGCCTCGACGTCGTGGAAGTGCGGCGGCTGCCCGTGGTCGGCAGCATCGAAGAAGCCGAGGAGCGAGGATGAACGGGAATGCCCACCGGTCGCAACCTGGCTGGTACGAGGTCACAGTGGTCGGACCGATCGGCGCGGTGCTCCGCCAGGCACTGAAGCCCTGCAGGGCCGAGCCCGTCCAGGCGCAGACGATCGTGCGGGCGCGAGCCCGTGCCGACGTCGACCTCCTCGACGTCGCGGAGCAGCTGCTGGCCCACGGGGCGACGGTCGCCGGTATCACCGTGATCGATGACGCGGCGGGGAGGGGATGAGGGGTCCGGTCCGGCAAGACCTACTCCCTCGGGCTGCTCCTGGAACGCCGTGCTCGCGGACCCGCCGGCGGCGCAGGCCGCAGCCCCGGGTCTGGGACCCGCCGGGGACCCAGACGAGTACGGCGTCCTGGTCGACCTGTTGCGTGGGCAGCGGGACGGGGCCCGCTGATCACGAGTCAAGCACTGATCAGAACCTGTGGATGGCCCTCGCCGGGTGAACGCGAAGGAGCGCACCTTCCCGAGGAAGATCTCGGATCAACCAGATCCTGATCAGGACCGGCGTTGGCGCGCTGGTTCGGGAAGGTGCGCTCATGCTCAAGGTAATCCACGACGCCGAGGCGTCCAACGAGCCGGCCGTGGGTCGCTCATCGATGAGATCGTCCGCGACGGCGCCCGACAGATGCTGGCGGCTGCGTTGCAGGCCGAGGTCGCCGCCTACATCGAACAGTTCACCGACGAGCTCGATGAGCACGGCAGGCGGCTGGTGGTCCGCAACGGTCATCACGACGAGCGGAAGGTGACCACGGCGGCGGGCGATTCCGGTGCGGGCGCCGCGGGTCAACGACAAGCGCATCGATTCGGTCAGCGGTGAGCGGAAGCGGTTCGCTTCGGCGATCCTGCCCGCGTGGGCGCGGAAGTCGCCGAAGGTGGCTGAGATGTTGCCGCAGGACAAGGTGTGCCTGCTGGTCATCATCGGCGTGCGCGCCAACGGCACCAAGGAGCTGGTCGCCCTCGACGATGGACACCGCGAGTTCACCGAGTCCTGGGCCGACCTGCTCCGCTCCTGCAAGCGCCGCGGGATGCGGGGCCCCGGTGCTCGCGGTCGGCGATGGCGGACTGGGGTTCTGGGCAGCGGTGCGTGAGGTGTTCCCCGACACTCGTGAGCAGCGGTGCTGGTTCCATTATGCCGACCTCCGGATTATGCCGATGTGGTCGCTGATGCCGTTGCAGGGCGGGGGTCTGCGCCGGCGAGGTCGGCATAATCCGCCTGGCTGTTTGACGCTGGCTTCTCCGAGAGTGGAGAGGAGAGCGTCATGGTCAAGGTGATGCGGTCGATCGTCGAGGGGCCGTTGGCCCCGTACCTGGGCGGGTTCGCCGCCGAGCTGCTGGAGCAGGGCTACACGCGAAGCTCGGTGGAGCAGCACGTCTGCTTCGTCGCCCATCTGGATCGCTGGCTGGTCGCCGAGTGCCTGGGCGTGCCCGATCTGGACGCCGCGACCGTGCAGCGGTACCTGAGCGAGCGGCGCGCGAGTGGCTATGTGTTGTACCTGTCGGCCAAGGCGATGCGGCCTCTGCTGGGCTACCTGGCGCCGCTGGGCGTGCTTCCGGCCGAGCCGCCGGCCGAGCTCGACGCGGTGGAGGCGCTGCTCAGCGGCTGCCGCGACTACCTGCTCGGTGAGCGTGGCTTGAGTTTCGGGACGGTCGAGGGCTACGTGCACCTGGCGCGGCCTTTCCTGGCGAGCAGGCTCCGCGACGACGAGCTGGATCTGGTCGGGTTGACCGCTGCGGACGTCATCGGGTTCGTGCTGACGACCTGCCCGGGACGCGCGACCGGCACCGCGAAGCTGATCGTCACCGCGACCCGGTCCCTGCTCGACTGGCTGCACCTGACCGGCGTCGTCGAGGAGTCACTGGCGTCGGCAGTTCCTGCGGTGGCGGGCTGGAAGCTGTCCGGGCTGCCGCAGGCCTTGACGGCGCCGCAGCTGCGGGCCCTGCTGGCCTCGTGCGACCGCCGCACTCCGACCGGGCGACGGGACTACGCGATCGTGCTGCTGCTGGCCCGTCTGGGGCTCCGGTCAGGAGAGGTCGCCGGTCTCGGCCTGGACGACATCGACTGGCGCGCCGGTCAGCTCCAGGTCGTCGGCAAGGGAAACCGCGGCGAGAGACTGCCGCTTCCCACCGACGTCGGCGCGGCGATCGCGGCCTACCTGCGCCGCGGGCGTCCGGCCTCCGCGGCGGGTCGCAGCGTCTTCGTCCGCGTCCACGCCCCCCATCGGGCACTCACTGCGGGCGGGGTCGGGAACGTCGTCAACGCTGCCGGACAACGCGCCGGGCTGGGCCACGTGCACGCCCATCAGTTGCGGCACAGCGCGGCCACGGCCATGCTGCGAGCGGGCACCCCGCTGGTCGAGGTCGGACAGGTGCTACGCCACCGGTCGCCGATCACCACCGCGATCTACGCCAAGGTCGATCAAGACGCCCTCGCCGTCCTGGCTCTGCCCTGGCCCACCGAGACGAACGGTGGGGTGTCGTGAGCGGGCCGCTGCGGGACGCGCTGGGCGACTACCTCGCATTGCGCCGTGCCCTGGGCTACCGGCTGGACCGGCCGGAGAAGCTCCTGAACCAGTTCCTGACCCACCTGGAGGCCACCGGCCAGGAGGTGGTGACCGTCGCCGCCGCCCTGGCATGGGCCCAGCTGCCAAGCAACGGCGCGTCGAACTGGTGGGGCTACCGGCTCTCGGTGGTCCGCGGGTTCGCCACCTACCTCCACGCCCTGGACCCGGCACACGAGGTGCCGGCGGCTGAGCTCTTGCCGCAGCAGCCGCAGCGCGCAACTCCATACCTGTACTCCCAGGCCGAGGTCAGGGCGCTGATGAGCGCCGCCAGCTCGCTGAGCACGCCGCTGCGGCGCGCCACGTTGGCCACCCTGATCGGGCTGTTGGCCGTCACCGGGATGCGGGTGGGCGAGGCGATCGCGCTGGACCGCACCGACAACGACCACAGCACCGGGCGGCTGCTGGTGCGCAGCGGCAAGTTCAACAAGACCCGGCAGCTGTGGCTGGACCCGACCACGCTGGCCGCGCTGAAGCGGTACCAGCGGCTGCGAGACCGGGCCGCACCGCCGACCGACACCGCCGCGTTCTTCGTCTCCACCGCCGGGACCAGGCTGCTCTACTGCAACGTCCACCACACCTTCCACCGGCTGGTGGCTCTGGCCGGGCTCACCGCGAGGTCGACCTCGTGCCGACCCCGGATCCATGATCTGAGGCACTCCTTCGCCGTCCAAGCGATGATCGACGCCTACAACACCGGCCAGGACGCGCAGCGGCGACTGACGCTGCTGTCGACCTGGCTGGGCCACACCGATCCGGGCAACACCTACTGGTATCTCTCGGCATCCCCCGAGCTGATGAGGGTCGCGGGCCTCCGGCTGGAGGCACACCTGGCAGGTCGGTCATGACCGCCCTCGCGCCGACCCTGCAGGCGTTCTTCACCGATCGGCTGACCCGGCAGCGCAACGCCAGCCCGCACACCATCGCCGGCTACCGCGACACCTGGCGGATGCTGCTGACCTTCACCGCAGCACGCACCGGAACCCCGCCCTCGACGTTGGACCTCGAGAAGCTCGACGCGCCCCTGATCGCGGCGTTCCTGGACCCCTCGAACACGACCGCGGCAACAGCATCAGGACCCGCAACGCCCGGCTGGCCGCGATCCACTCCCTGTTCCGCTACGCCGCCCTGGCCCATCCCGAACATGCCCAGTCGATCTCCCGGGTCCTGGCGATCCCACCCAAGCGCTTCGACCGGGCAGTGATCTCCTACCTCAACGACGACGAAGTCGAGGCCCTCCTGGCCGCCTGCGACCAGATCACCTGGACCGGGCGACGTGACCACGCGATGCTGCTGCTCGCCGTGCAGACCGGGCTCCGCATCTCCGAGCTGATCACGCTGACCCCAGCCGACCTGCATCTGGGCGCTGGTGCCCACGTCGTGTGTCACGGCAAGGGCCGCAAGGACCGGACCACACCGCTGACTACCGGCACCCGCGTCGTGCTGCGGGACTGGCTGGCCGAGCACCCCACCGACGCCACCGAGCCGCTGTTCCCCAGTCGTCACGGCCGGGCCCTGAGCCGTGACGCCATCGAGCGGCGGATCACCCACTACGCCACCCTGGCCGCCCAGCACTGCCCCTCGCTGCACGACAAGACCGTCACCGCGCACGTCCTGAGACACACCACCGCGATGCGTCTCCTCCACGCCGGCGTCGACACCAGCGTCATCGCCCTCTGGCTCGGCCACGTCAGCATCGAGACCACGCAGATCTACCTCCACGCCGACATGACCCTCAAGGAGAAGGCGCTCGCCAGGACCCGGCCGCCGAACAGTCGGCGCGGCAGATACCAGCCCCCCGACACGTTGCTCTCCTGGCTCGAAGGGCTCTGATTATGCCGACCTCGCCGGCGCAGAACCCCCGCCCTGCAACGGCATCAGCGACCACATCGGCATAATCCGGAGGTCGGCATAATGCACCTTATGCCGACGTCGGCATAAGTTCCACAAGATCGCCAACGTCCTCAACGCCCTGCCCAAGTCCGCCCAGCCGGGCGCGAAAGCAGCACTGGGCGAGATCTGGAAGGCCGAGGACCGCGAGCACGCTGAGAAAGCCGCCGGCGTGTTCGCCGCCGACTACGGCACCAAGTGGCCCAAGGCCGCCACGAAGGTCACCGGCGACCTCGACGTGCTGCTGGCCTTCTACGACTACCCGGCCGAACACTGGATCCACCTGCGGACCACCGACCCGATCGAGTCCACCTTCGCCACCGTCCGGCTGCGTCAGCGGGTCACGAAGGGACCCGGCTCACGCACCGCCGGCGTGGCGATGGCATTCAAGCTCATCGAGTCTGCCCAGCACCGGTGGCGCGCAGTCAACGCACCCCGTCTCGTTGCCCTCGTCCGCGCCGGAGCCCGCTTCGAGAAGGGAGTCCTCATCGAGCGCCCCGACTACGAGAGCCACGAATCAGGAGGTGATCAGCAAGTCGCATGACACGCCGATCCGATGAGTACTGACCGCTTTCCGCGCACAGGCCGGTTGGACGCTGTCATCACCCAATCCAACGAGCAGCGGCCTCGTAGATAGCTGCCGGGGTGCTGTTGAACGCGATGGCAGCATCAGGTGCGTGACGACGAACCAGGTTGACCACCATTTCAAGCAGCTCAGCCTGGTCGTCTGAGTGCCGCAGGCCACCGCCGATCGTGACGCACTCCCATGGATGGGCTTGCAGCGCACCCCCAACGACCGCTTCCACGTCGTCACTTCCATCGAGGCCGAACAGACAGGTTTCGACACCCACGCCATGTTCTACAAACTTGGTCAGTCCCGCCTCGATCGCCTGGGCTACCGGCTCGGGGTCCCATGGTCCGGGCACCCGATACGGGTCGAGCCCGATGACGAGGACGCGCGGTGATGCAGTCGTGGCCATGTGCCGACGATACGCGTCGAACGCCCCCCTTCGTCGAGGAGCTGCGCCACCCCACAGCCCGCTGCACCGTCGACGTCGATTCCCTCTCAACGGTAGGGGGATCAGCGCCTCTATCTGCTGGTCTCGACCCAGCGCCCGCACAAGGTGCACGAAGACGTCGCGTCGCTCCGCGACAACCTCGTAATCATGCGAATGAACTCCGACGCCGACCTGGCCGACCTGTCCCGGCCGTTCTCGTTCGTCTCGCCGGGTCTCCTGGCCGGAGCCCCCTCATTCTCCCGGGATGGGCCTGGGTGCGGTTCCCGCTGCGCTCCGGGCAAGCTACCTGACCGGCCGGGCGAGTGGCACCAAGGCACAGGCGGAGAAACGTACTGATGCGGCGCCCGAGCTGAAGGGTTGCACTCCGTCCGCCCCGGTGACTCAGCACGCGTCTCCCACCGCTGCCCTGAGCTCCTGGAATGCCGCCCTGAAGCCCGTGACGGCTTCAGACAGCGACGACAGGTTGGCGGCCGTGGGTGCGTCCACGTCTGCCTCGGTGCTCGCCTGTAGGTCGTCGGTGCTGGCCTGGACGACCTTGATCTCCTCGGCGTACTCGGAGGAAGCATGGTCGGCGAGCTGGCGGACCTCGGCCCTGATCTGGTCCAGGACGACAGAGAGGTCTGAGAGAACGTTGGTGTCGTAGATGTTGAACGCCTGCAGCGACGTGAGCGACGTCCGCAACGAAGCGACGTCGTCGCAGACTGCGGACCGCTCCTCTCCACTGCAGCTCGCCAAGAGAGATGCGGTCAGGACGAGGGAGACGAAGGTTCCGGACAGATCCCTTGCGTTCATACGTGAAGCGTCACACCGGCCAGGGGAGGTGTGCATCGTCCTCGGAGGGTGACGCGCGGACCGCTTGCCGGTCGGGTTCTCAAGTCGTTCGACTCAGCGCCTTTGGTTCTCCGTCCCCCCTTGGTCAACCCCGTCAGTGGTGCCGGGCAAGCCCAGGTGAGCAATGATCAGAACCTGTGGATGGCCCTCGGCCGGGTGACGCGATTGGGCGCACCTTCCCGAGGATGATCTGAAGCCATAGAAGTCTGATCACGAGCCGGCGTTGGCGCGTTGGCCGGGAAGGTACGCCCATGCTCAAGGTAGTCCACGACGCTCCGCGGGAGGTCGTGACCGCGGCGGGCGCGGTGGCGGTGCGTCAGCCGCGGGTCAACGACAAGCGCATCGACGCCGCGACCGGGGAGCGGAAGCGGTTTGCCTCGGCGATCCTGCCCGCGTGGGCGGGGAAGTCGCCGGGCGTGGCTGAGGTGCTGCCGCTGCTGTACCTGCACGGCCTGTCGAGCGGGGACTTCGTGCCGGCGTTGGAGCAGTTCCTCGGCTCGACCGCGGGACTGTCCGGGACCACGGTCACCCGGCTCACCGCCCAGTGGCAAGACGACGCCAAGGCCCTCGGCAAGCGGTCGCTGGCCGACTCCGACTACGTGTACTTGTGGGTCGACGGGATCCATCTCAAGGTCCGCCTCGAGCAGGACACGGTATGCCTGCTGGTGATGATCGGCGTCCGCGCCGACGGCACGAAGGAGCTGGTCGCCCTGAGCGACGGGTTTCGCGAGTCCTCGGAGTCGTGGGCCGACCTGCTGCGCGACTGCAGGCGCCGCGGCATGCGCGCCCCCGTCTTCGCGGTGGGCGACGGCGCGCTGGGGTTCTGGACCACGAACCCGATCGAGTCGACCTTCGCCACCGTCCGGCTCCGCCAGCGCGTCACCAAGGGCCCCGGTTCCAGAGCCGCGGGCATCGCGATGGCGTTCAAGCTCATCGAGTCCGCCCAGCGCCGGTGGCGGGCCGTGAACGCGCCCCACCTCGTTGCCCTTGTCCGCGCCGGCGCGACCTTCGAGAAGGGTGTGCTCGCTGAGCGAGCAGATACGCCGGCGCGCGAGCGTGTCGCATGAGCACCCCCAAGAACCAGGCCAGGGACCGTTCCGCACCGTCGTGGACCACCTACCGCAGCAGTATCGGCGACCGCTCCGGTCTGTTCGGTGCGGTGAGTACGGCCTGGCATCCGACGAAGGCGCTCTACCCGGGCAGCTACCTCGACCTGTCACCCTCGACGACCATCCCATCGGTCACCTACGTCGACACCGATCGCCGCGCGGCACGCTACTTCGCCGACGAGGCGCTCGTGACCGCCGAACTCCAGGGGCGCACCCGGTCTGGGGCCGGCACCGACATCGCCTTCCTCCACGCCGACTACGCCAAGCCGCTCCCGATCCCTGCAGCCAGTTTCGACCTGCTCATCTCGCTGTACGCGGGACCAGTCTGGGAGCACTGCCGGCAGTACCTGTCCCCTCGAGGGCTGCTCCTGGCCAACACCAGCCACGGGGACGCCAGCCTCGCCGCGCTCGACCCAGCCCTCCGGCTCGTAGCCGCCGTGCACCAGCGAGGCGACAAGTACCGCCTCGACACTGCGAACCTGGACAGCTACCTCATCCCCAAGCGGCCATCAGCAGCAGACCCCGACACGATCCGTCGACAGGGACGAGGAATCGCCTACACGAAGACAGCCTTCGCGTACGTCTTCAGAGCAGTCGGGAACCCTCGCTGATCCACAGGTCTTGACGATTTGCTCAGCTCATAGGGAGCGGTACCTGCCGCACGAGGGCACGCCTCGGTAGGAGATGTCCCTGCCCCTGCCTGAACGGCCACGGCCCCGACCTTGTTCTACTGCCCTACCACTCAAGAGCATCGATGTCTTGGCGGCCTCATCCGTCGTGGACCAACTCCCAGACCGTGTCCGGGGCCGGACACACTCGGAGGCTGCCGTGCCTCGGCCTTTCGCACCGCCTCACATCTTGTCCACGTCCGGCGGCGACCAGGTCTGCCCCGGCGCCAGTCTCAGCACCCGGCAGCGCGGCGCGACAACCGACACTGACTCCTCGAACGCGTCCAGCGGGCGGTTGAACCAGCCACCCAGCGATCTGATCAGTGGCGCATGCAACGTTCCCCAGTGGACCGGGAGCGCGCACCTGGCCCGCGTGCGCCGGCACGCCTCGGCCGCTTCTCGGGGGCCCATGTGACCTGGCGAGAGCCGGGAGCCCCAGCCGCCGATCGGGACGACCACGAGGTCGAGTTGCTCGGTGCCCGCCAAGCTCGCCAGTGCGTTCATCCCGTCGAACAAGCCGGTGTCCCCGGCGAGCCACACCGTGAAGCTGTCGGACCGGAGCAGATGTCCGTTGGCATCATTGGGGCGGTGCGGCATACGCCTGCTGTGGTGCACTGCGATCACCGGACACACCGTGACGCCGCCGATCGCGGTCCAGCCGGCGAGGGCGACCCCGTTGAGTCCCTGGCGTCGCACCCAACGTGCATTGTCTCGACTGGTGAGGACGGGGCCGACCGCAGCATCCAAAGCGAGCGGATCTCGGCGTGGTCGTGATGGAGGTGCGAGAGCAGCACCACATCGACTCCCGCCCACTGCTCGGATCGGGGTCGCGCTCCGACCCGTCGGAGCAGTCCGTTGTGGGAGCCGAGCAACGGGTCGGTGATCAGGCGGACTCCGGCCAGGTCGAGGACCACGGTCGAGTGGCCCAACCAGGTGACGACCGGGACGTGGTCCGTAGATCGGTCGGTCACGCCGTGCCTCCGTACCGTCGGGCGCGGTCCTACTCCTGGCGTTCGAAGGTGACCAGGAGTCCCTCGACGCCTCCAGGACCGACGCGCCCCTTCACGGCCGTGGACGTGATGCCTCTGAGGCGCCAGCCCTGCCTGGCCTGTTCGTTGAGCACGTCTTGCAGCGCGTCCGGCCGGTCCCCTGGCCTGTCGGCCGGCGGAGGAGATCATCACGCTCGAGGCCCGCGACGGACGCAGTGGAGCCGAGGCGAGACCGTTGATGTCCTTGATCCGCCCCGGCTCCAGGTCTCGCCACGAAGCGCCGAGCCGTCAGACGAGTGCCTTCTCCTTGAGCCGGTCGTACTCCGGCTGTGAGATGACTCCAGAGTCAAACATGGCCTTCGCCTGCGCGATCTGGTCGGCGGGGCTGCTCTTGCCGGCGACCTCGCGGATGTAGGCATCCTGTGCCTGCCTCATCTCGGCGGCGCTCTGCGCAGTCCTCTCGGTCATGGTGCGTCCACGCACGATCAGGTAGACGAGCGCCGTGATGAGGGGCAGGAAGATCAGGGCGATGATCCAGACCGCCTTGACGAATCCTGAGGCATCACGGTCGCGGAAGAGGTCGGCGATGATCTGGAACATCACCATCAGGTAGGCGACGAACGCGAAGGAGATGAAGATGAACCACACAACGTCCCAGAACGACATTTCAAGTTCCTTTCATGTGTTCCATCGGGATATCTCTTCGAGTGTGGAACCGGCCCGCGCAGTCCGCCTCATCTCCGGTGGGTGAGCTGTCAGGCCGCGCGCGCTTGGTCGGCAGGGTGGAGACGTGCCCCGCAGCCGCCCAAACCGGGCATCCTTCGGCAGATCATCCCAACCGGACGATGCAGCAGTGGTCGACCGCATCCGCAGCGGTCGCCGTCCTACCTGGACGGAAGAGGTTGGGGAGCACGTCCAGCAGACCGCTCAGCAGTCCGGTGACAGCGGAGACGAGCACAGCCGTGGTGGCGCCGGGGCGGGATCACTGCGACGGCCGCCGGCTGACCTCGCGTTCATCCCGCCGGGGTGATGTACCGCCTGGGGTCCCGGATTGACGCTGAGTCGTATCCTGCCGCCGGCGTTCGACAGCTGCGCGGTCACCACCGAGCGAGAGGAACCGCCATGTCGGACGTGAACGTGGAGCACAAGGAGAAGCTGTCCAGGGAACAGGCAGCGACGTGGCTGCACGCGCTTTCACGTGCCCTCCACAAGGGAGGCGAGGTGGCACTGCCGCTCGGATCGGCCGAGGGGGCGGGTACGACGCTCAACCTGCGGCTACCCGACGAGGTGGAGGCAGAGTTCGAGGTCGAGGTGGACGGCGCCGAGGTGCAGCTCGAGGTAGAGCTGACCTGGTCCATCGACCGAGGCGACGCCGCGACGGTGTCGTCCACGGAGAAAGAGTCGGACGACGTGGAGGTCGAGGCGGCGGACGACACTGACAAGTCATGAATGATCCGCTCGGCGAGCGCCACGCACCCGTGCCGGCGTGGGTGACCCACGGCGCCACGGAGAACGGGCCGAGGCACCAAGCCCGGCGAGCACCTCGCCGACTGCCGCGCCGTACGCCGCGGTAGCCGGGATCCGCCGGGAAGCGACACCCTGCCCGTGCGTCGCGCTCGCGCAGGTTTCGGCGGTCGCGCAGCGAGGTGACCTCACCGGACGAAAGCCGACGAGGGGTGACTGGGCACCTGCCCGGCCAGGTGCCCAGTTCCTCCTAGGTGGCCTGCGACCGGGGCTCGTTCTTGACCTCGGCTCCGTGTGCGGTGATGGCGTAGATGACGAGGACCGCGAGGGTGATCATCATGATCGACCAGACCGGGTAGGCAGCGAGGAAGACGAGGTTCACGAGAGCACTGAGCATCGCGACGCCCACCCCGAGCACCCGTGCCCACGTGGCACCGGTGAACAGACCTACGCCGGCGGCCAGGACGACCAGGCCACCGATGAGGTGGGCCCAGCCCCAGGTGTCGTAGTTGACCGACACCACGAGGTCCTGTGACGGGACGAGGAAGTAGGACTCGTTGAACAGCGCCACGAGTCCGGCGATGGCGTGGAACACGCCCAGCATGACCATCATGCACGCGCCGAAGAGGACCCAGCCGACCCATCCGGTCTGCTCGGTCGGGGCCGCATCTCCGCGCTGCTGTGGGATCCTGGCCGTTCCGGCCGCGGGACCCTTGTGCTGAATGTCACTCATGTGAACCCTCCTGGGTTGGCGTGACTTCTCTCATAGCGTCCGCGTACGCGGCAGTCCTCGCATCACCCGCAGAGGATGACCGGCCGCCGGCGGCCGGGGCAGGGGCAGGGGATTGGGGCCAGTTCCTCAGGCAGGAGCCTGCTCGAGCGCCTCGACGGCGGCCATGACGTCAGGCGCGGGGATCCGGGCGCTGGCGATGAGCTCCCCTCCGCTGTTCCGGACTGCGGCGACGAACGGGATGGCCCAGCTGTTCTCGTAGACGATCAGCGCGGCGACGGTGTTGGGCTCCATGGCCCCGGCGGCCTCCTGCATGTCCTCATCTTTGAGCAGGCCGGACCGCGCACCCGCGAAGTAGGCGAAAGTGCCGGCACCGGAGCCGGGGTCCGTGAGCTCGACGACCTCGACGGCGCCATCAGCGTGCTTGCTGATCACCACCAGATCGTAGATGCGGACGATCCCGCGTTCGACCAGGTCGATGAGGGCCTGTCCGGCCTTCCCCGTCAGCCCGTCACGCGGGAACTCCAGCAGGATGAAGTCCACCGGTCCGTGGACTTCAGTCGTTGTCGTGGTCATGAAGTGTTCCTCCTGATCAGGGCTTGGGTGCTCGGTCGGCGCCGTGAACGGACACCGTGGGGGTGGGCTGGGTCTTCTCGTCCGTCGTACGTGGAACCTGCCGTGGCACCATGGGCGTCTCCGTCCCCGCCTCGAGGACAGCTCCGGGTTGGGCTGGTGGCGTGCCGAGGAACTCCAGCAAGGCGAGCGCGAGTACGACGGCCAGGGCGGTCCACACGACGACCCACGCGGTGGGCTGCGTCCAGAACATGAGGATCAGCCCGCCGAGGATCAAGATGCCGGCCTGGATCGCCCGCCGATGGGTGAAGAGCCAGCCACCGACACGGCCGGTGTCCCAACCTGCCTGCTGGGCACCTCCCCGGGCCGAGCCGATGCCACGCTCGAAAGTCGCTCGCGTCTTCGCCGCGGCGGCTGATGGCCCGGCCAGGAAGGCGGCGAGTGCGACGACCAGCGCAGCCACGGCGAGGGCCCGCAGCGAGACGCGCAAAAAGCGCACGAGGGTGTCGAACACCCCACCCGCCGCCTCTGCGCTCAGGATGTCGGCCGGCGTGGTGTCGACGTACCACATCCTCGCGAGGGTCAGCGCCACGCCGAGGGCCACCATCGCCGCGGCGATGCCCAGGGTGCCCTTGACCAGGGCTCGGCGTCGGTCCCGTGCGAGCACGACGCCGACAACGAACAGGACGAGCGTGATGATGGGCAGCCAGGCGCCCAGAGTGTTGAGCGTGCTGTAGGTGCCCTGTGCCTGCGTGATGGCGTCGGACTCGGCGAGAACGAAGGTGCGATCCACTTCAGGGATGTTGGCTGCGAGCTCGAAGCCCCGATCGACCAGCCGGGCCTGGACCGCCGCGACGATCGGAGCCAGGTTGAGGGTGATCTGGTTGCCCTGGGCGCTCACCGCGCCGCCCTGGTTGCCTTCCAGGAGCCGCACGACCTGCTCGTGGGCGACCCGGTTCGCCTCGGCCCATAGCTGGGTGAACTGCGGACTGGCGAAGAATGCGTTCACCTGATCGCGGGTGAAGCCCTCGACACCGTCGGTGATGGGAACGGCCAGGGCAGGTAGGAGCGCCGCAACCCGCGGCGGAACGTTCGGCTGCTCAGCGACCGTCTTCAGCGCCTCGGTCGTGAAGCCCTCGATGTCGACGTTCTCGAAGACCGCGGCCGTCACCTCGTTGGCCAGCGCGTCCTGGACGGCCGGGTTTTCGGCGAGTGGTGCCACCGTCTCCACGTATCGCTCGGTGTCGGAGAGCTGCGAGCTGGCCCACACGGACGCGACCGAGAGCGGCGCCAGCACACAGGCCACGATGATGAGGAGCGCCGAGCCCACTGCCCAGCCCACGGAGCTCCTTTGTCTGCCCCGGCGGGGAAGTCCCGCGGAATCGCGCTCGGCTTCGAGCTCGGCGAGCCGCGCACGTAGGCGCTCCACCTCGGTCGTGTCGTTCATGGAGACTTCACCCTTCCGTGACAGAACAAGGCAAGGACGTCTCCACGGTCGGTCGACAACCCACCCGGCGCGTCACCCCGGGCGGGTGAGCCTGTCTGCTCAGCTCGCGACGTCAGGGGCCTCCGTAGGCGCTCGCCGCGCCGGGACCCGCTTGAAGCGCTCGACCCCACCCGGCGGTCCCACAGACTCGTGACCGGCGTGGCTCGTCCCTTCATCCTCCCGGGATGATCTCCCCAAGCTGGACCCTCACTAGCCTGGATGGGCGGAGGGAGCACCCATGCGCGTGACGACCCACCCGCGGCCGGTGCCGTTCACGTCGGAGGACTACGCGAACAGGATGGCCCGGGCAGCCGAGGATGCGCGGGATGCGGCCCTCGACGGCGTCATCGTCATCCCGGGACCTGACCTGGTGTGGTTGACCGGCTACCAGCCTACGGCGATCACGGAGCGCCTGACCATGCTCGTCCTCGCGGCCGGGCAGCGACCGACTCTGCTCGTCCCTTCCCTCGAGAGGGCGGACGCGGAAACGGCTGAGGCGGCGCCGAGCCTGGACATCGTGGACTGGCCCGACGCCTCCGATCCTTACCAGGTCGTCTGCGGACTCCTCGGCGAGGAAGGCACGTTCGGCATTTCGGACTCAGCGTGGGCGTTGCACCTGCTTGCGTTCCAACGGACGTTGCCCTGGACGAAGTACCGCGCGCTCACCCCCGCCCTGCCCATGCTTCGCAGTGAAGGGCTCCAATGAGCTGGCGCGCAGACGCGAGGCAGAGGTCGCCGCCGATCTGGCAGGCCTTCTGCGGCGCTTCGGCCACGAGCAGGTCGACTTCACCGTCGTCGGGTCGGGCCCCAACGGTGCCAACCCGCACCACGAGGCCGGAAACCGCGTCATCCGGCGCGGGGACGCCGTCGTGCTCGACTTCGGAGGGCTGATGAACGGCTACGGCTCGGATACCACCCGCACGGTGTGCGTCGGCGAGCCCAGCGACGAGATCCGTCGGGTGCACCACGTGGTGAGGCAGGCACAGCAAGCGGCGTTCGAGGCAGTCAGGCCCGGGATCTCCTGTCAGGAGATCGATCGCGTACCGCGGGCCGTGATCACCGACACGGGCTACGGCGAGCAGTTCATCCATCGCACCGGCCACGGCATCGGCGTGACGACGCACGAGCCGCCGTACATGGTCGAGGGCGAAGAACAGCCGCTGCAGCCGGGGATGTGCTTCTCGATCGAGCCGGGCATCTACCTGACGGGCCGCTTCGGTGTCCGGATCGAGGACAGCGTCACGGTCACCGACGCCGCCGGGCGGCGCCTGAACAACACCGACCACGGTCTGCACATCGTGGAATAGGAGAGCACCATGGCCACGGCAGCACCAGCAAAGCAGCAGAGCGGTAAGAGTGCGATGACCGTTCGCGGCGCCGCGTTCCTTGGCGTGGGCTCGATGGTGGGAGCCGGAATCTTCGCGTTGCTCGGTGAGGCAGGCGCGATAGCCGGATCGGCGGTGTGGCTCTCGTTCCTGGCTGCCGGGGTGGTCGCGTCCCTTCAGGGGTACGCGGTCGCGAAGCTGGGGGCGCGGTACCCCTCGTCGGGGGGAATCGTCACCTTCCTCCTCCAGGGGTACGGCGGCGGACACATCACCGCCATCACGTCGTGGCTTCTCTATTTCGCCGCCCTCATCGTCACCGCGATGGTCTCCGTCTCGTTCGGCAGCTACGGGTCCGCCCTCTTGTTCGACGGATCTGCCGCGTGGGCGAAAATCCTCACCGCCTCCGTCATCGCCGTTGTCGCGGCGGTCAACATCGCCGGGGCGAAGTCCATCGACCGGGTGCAGAGCATCATCGTGGTGATCCTGCTCGCCGTCTTCGCCGTCTTCATCGTTGTCACGCTCGCCCAGATGAACCCGGAGCTTCTCGCGCCGTCGACCTACCCGCGGAACGGAGCGATCATGTCGAGTGTCGCCCTGACCTTCTTCGCCTACCTCGGCTTCACCGTCATCAGCTTCACCGGGGGAGACCTGCCGAACCCTGCCAGAAACCCTGCCCAGGGCCATGTACCTAGCTCTCGGCATCACCACCGCGCTCTACATCCTGATCTCTCTCGGGGTCTTCGGCACGTTGACCGTTGACGAGGTCATCGCGAACGGTGACACCGCACTGGCGGAGGCAGCGAGACCGGCGCTCGGCCAGGCCGGCTACGCGATGATGGCCGTGGCTGCGCTGCTGGCCACGTCGTCGTCGGTGAATGCCAACATCTACGCGGCCACCGGCTCGACCGCCACACTGGCCGAGTCCGGGATGTTCCCGCCGGTGTTCGGGTCCCGCGCCTTCGTCGGAGGCACTCGCGGTCTGACCATCTCCGTCGCCCTCGTCCTGTTCCTCGCCGCATTCGTCGACCTCACTGCCATCGCGTCGCTCGGCAGCGTGGTCGCCCTGGCGATCTTCCTGGTCGTCTCCTTGGCGGCGTACAAGCTCCGGGCGGAGACCGGCTCACGGGCTTCGGTGCTGATCGCCGCCATCGTGCTCACGTTGGTGGTCGTCGTCGTGTTTGTGGTTGAGACACTCCGGACAGAGCCCGAGACGTTTGCCGCGATGGTCGGGATCCTCTTGCTGGCCGCGCTGCTCGACCTAGTGTGGAGCCGACTCCGCGCACGTCGGTCCACGGCGTCCTGAGCCTCGCGTCGCGCGTTTCTCGTCCGCGGCGAAGGGTCGCTTCGGTGGCCGACCCGCGGCAGTTCCAGCCTGAGGAGTGCGAGCGTGCCGCCCAGTGGGTGCTCGACATCGTCATGCACCTGGCTGCCCTGCGGGCACTGGGTGACGACGTGCCGGTGAACCTCAAGCTCGTGGTGGAGGGCTCCGAGGAGCAGGGCACCGGCGGTCTCGAGGCGTTCGTCCCCGAGCACTCCGAGGTGCTTCGTGCCGACACGATCCTGGTCTGCGACACAGGAAACGCCGCCGTGGGAAGGCCCGCCGCGACAGTGAGCCTGCGGGGCATGGTCAACGTGGTTGTGACGGTCGAGGCGCTGCGGTCGGAGCTGCACTCGGGCATGTTCGGTGGCGCGGCCCCTGACGCGCTGGCCGCGCTCATCGCCATGCTGGCAACCCTCCGCGACGCGCACGGGAACGCCACGATCAATGGTCTCGACGGCAGCGGGACCTGGCTGGGCGAGGAGTACCCACCCGAGCAGTTCCGCACGGACGCGACCGTGATGGACGGCGTCTCCCTACTCGGAGAGGGCACCGTCTCGGACGTGCTCTGGGCACGGCCGGCCGTCACGGTGCTCGGCATCGACTGTCCACCGGTGGCGGGTTCGGCCTCCGCCATCGTCCCTCGCACCGCCGCCCGCTTGAACCTCCGCATCCCTCCTGGGATGAGCCCCGAGGAGGCACAGGCCGGTCTGGTCGCCCAGCTCCATGCCGTGGCGCCCTGGGGGGTCAAGGTGAAGGTGGAGACCGAGGTCGCTGGGGCTCCCTTCGAGTGCGTCGAGCCGAGCGAAGTCGCCAACATGGCCCTTACCGAGGCCCTGTTCCTCCAGAGCTATGGCGGCGGGCGTCGGGCCCCAAGCGCGTCCATGACGTCGGACGCGGACAGGCGTGTGCTTGCCCTGAGCTCGCCAAGAAGGTCTGGTCAGGTTCTGGTGACGTCGCGCCCGTGCGCGGTCACGGCCCAGATCACGAAGACGTTGAAGGCCACCAGTAACAGGCTCCAGACGGGATAGAACGGTATCCACAGGAAGCTGACGACGATGCTGACGCAAGCCATGACCACGGCCACCGCGCGTGCCCAGGTAGCTGCCTGGAGGAGGGCGAGGCCCGCGCCCGCCATGAGGGCGCCGAGAATCAGGTGCGCCCAGCCCCACGTCGTGACGTCGAACGCGAAGACGTAGTCGCCTCCGTAGACGAAGAACTGGTCGTTCACCAGCGCGGTGATTCCCTGGAGCGCGTGGAGCACGCCGGTCAGGAACATCAGGATAGCGGCGAAGGCGGTGAGGCCGGCTGCCGCGCTGCTGTAGCTTGCTCGCTGGTCGGTGCCGGTGCCGTGGGAAGTGCTGGTCGCCATGTTCAACTCCGTCTGCGTCTTGCGTGCCTCTGGGCGTGCTGTGGAACGTCCCTAACTGTCTAACGCCGGTGGGCGCCAGCCTGCGTCATCCGTGCAGGATGATCCCCGGCCGACAGGGTGGCCGGGGACAGCAAGACGTCGCCGGCCGACCAGCTCGCGGTCGCGCGGCCGGACCGGGGGGCGTCCCGGCTGAGGCACTCTGCGCGCGTCCCGGTCCAACGCGGCGTCCCCGTCGGCGACTGACCCCGGACCGATCCCTCATTGCCGGACTAGACCAGCCAGACTGGGGTTCCACGACGGGCGATAACGGGCGCTTTCGGGGCGGCTACCGACCGCTACGACGCCATTCGGGTCTAACGTCCCCCCGAAGTCGCCCTGATGGCCATGGTTACCGGTGGAGACGCCGAATACATTTGCAGGCAGAGCCTCGGAGTGCAACTCATACCCGGCCTCCAGTCCTTGGGCCTCGCTATCAAGGAAGGTCATGCCATGACGGCCTTCGCGCGGTCTTCGTTGCGCGCGGGTGTGCCTGCTTCCAGGACCACGCTCGCAGATGCGCACTTCGGCATTCCTGTGCTCGGCCGTGCCTACGTCCCCCGCAGACGCCTGGTGGATGCCCTGTCGGCCACAGGTGCTGTACCGCTTGTTCTGGTGAGCGGACCTGCCGGCTCGGGAAAGAGCAGCCTTGTCGCGGAGTGGCTGCGCCTGTCCGCTGACCCAGCCACCGGCTGGGTGACCTTCGAAGATGGCGACCCGGCGTTCTGGCCGCACGTGCTCGGGTGCCTTCGACGATTGGGACTTCCCGTGCCGATGGTCCGTGGCGACGAGTCAGACGACCTGCTTGTGGGCCGACAAAACGTGTTGGCCGTCGCAGCCGCGCTGGTCGACAGCGGCACGACGTGGACCCTCGTGCTCGACGGCTACGAACTCGCCTCCTTGTCACTTGCACATGAGGTCGACCTCCTGATCCAGCACACGGGCGGACACCTGCGACTGGTTCTGGTCGGCCGCGTGGATCCTGTCCTGCCCCTGTATCGCTACCGGCTGAAGGGCGAGGTCGCCGAGGTCCGCTGTGCCGATCTCGCGTTCACCGATGTGGAGGCGGCACGTCTGCTGACACGCCTCGGCGTAACGCTGTCGGCCGACTCCGTGCACCAGCTCGACGAGGCGGTCAAGGGGTGGGCAGCGGGTCTCGTCTTCGCTGCCCGGGCGCTCGCGACGGCGCCGTCGCCAGAGAACGCAGTCGCGACCGTACTGACGCAGGCCAGCGACATCAACGAGTACCTTGTCGGAGAAGTACTGGACATACAAGACCCCCAGCTGCGCGAGTTTCTCCTCGCCGCTTCGGTCGTCGACGTCGTGGAGCCCGGGCTCGTCGATGAGCTTCTGGGTCCCGAGGCTGGCCACCAGCTGTCGGAGGCAGCCCGGCGGAACCTCTTCATCGAGCCCGCCCCTCAGCAGGCCGGCAGTTACCGCTACTACCCGTTCTTCAGAGAGCTTCTGCGCGCCCGCCTTGCGTATGAAGCTCCCGCTCGGCTGCGGGAGCTGCACCGCCGGGCGGCTCGGTGGTACCGGCACGAGGGAGCTGTCGAGCTGTCCGTGCAACACCTAGTCCGGGCCGCGGCATGGCAGGACTTGTGCGAGCAGCTGGTGGATGACGGTCTGATCGCCCGGCTGCTGTTGGAGGGCACCTCGGGGGCTCTCCGATCCGCGGTCGCGCGGCTGCCCGAGGGCGCATCGACGGCTGAGGCGTGCCTCGTGAAGGCAGCACTGGCGCTGTCGGCCGGTGATCGTGGCGCTTGCGCGACGGAGCTCAGCCGCGCTCGGAGCCGTGCCGCGGACGACGAGAAGGGGCGAGCGTGGGCAGTCGCGGTGAACCTCGTAGACGCAGTACGGGCGTGCGCCACCGCCGAGTCGGCGAGCGCAGACCGTCTGACGGACACAGTGGAGCGCTGGCTGCTCAACGGGGAGGCGTCGGCAGACCTGGGTCGGAGACTGCCTGGCGAGCTCAATGCGCTGCAAGATATGGCTCGCGGAGTCGCACTGCTTCGATGCGGCCGGTTCGAGGAAGCGTGTGAGCGGCTCACCCACGCTGCGTCGGCCGACGCGGTCGTGGGATATCCGCAGTTCCGCGCCCGGTGCTGCAGCTACCTCGGCGCGGCCCACGCCATGCAAGGCGAGCTCTCGGCTGCAGAGAGGGCATCCGCCCAAGCCCTCATCGCCGCCGCGGAGGGCGGGCCCAACGCGCGCGGAGCCGTGGAGACGGCCCAGGCGGCTCTGGCTCTGGTGGCGGTCGAGCGATACGACGCGGCGACGGCACAGCAGCATCTCGCGTACGTGACCACCCTTCCGGTCCCCGCGACGGACCGTGTCCACACGGGTGTCTCCGTGATCGCCCGGGCAGGTCTCGCATGGATGCACGGGCAGGCGGAAGAGGCCGGCGCAGCGCTCCTGGGCACGGCTGAGGGCCTTCCCGTACCCGAAGTGTGGCTGTCCGACGTGTTGAGGGCGGCCGCGGCGCGCGTCGCGGTGGCGGGCGGTGATGCGGGACTGGTGCCCGAAATCCTGGGCGACCTCAGTCCCAATGCGACGATCGTCGCGGCGGCAGCACAAGTGGAGCTGGGGGAGGATTCCCTCGCCTCTGAGCTGGTTGCGTCCGTCGCCGAGAGAGAGCTGCCTATCCACGCCCGCGTGTCGAAGATCCTGGTCGAAGCGCTGGTGGCGTCGCGCTCGACGTCGGCCATGCGTGCCCGGGCGCTCCTCGACGACGCGCTGCGGCTTGCCGCTCCTGAAGGTCTGCGCAGGCCTTTCCGGCAGGTTGGTCCCATGCTCGAGCAGTTCCTGAAAGACAACGCCGACCTGCTCCTCGAGCACGCGTGGCTCACAGATCCTACGGCAGAGCCTCCCGAGGCGAGCGCGCCACGTGAAGCCGTCTCGGTCCAGACCCGGCTCCGCGAACCGCAGCCAGTGCTGATCGAGCCTCTCACCCCGAGAGAGCTGGAGGTTCTCGGTCACCTCGAGCACCTGCTCACCACGGAGGAGATCGCCTCCGTGATGTTCGTTTCCGTGAACACGGTGAGAACCCACGTTCGCAGCGTTCTGCGCAAGCTGGGCGTCAACCGTCGCAATGCTGCCGTCCGGCGCGCACGCGAACTCGGCATGATCAGAGCATCAGCATGATCATCCCGATGGGATGAGGCACCACGGACCTCGTTGACGTCTGCTTGAGGCGTGACCCATCCGCCTTCATGGGGTGATGCGACCGATGCCCGAGCGTACGTACGAAATCCGCCTGAGGGGCCTCGTGCCGACCGAGGAGCTCCTTGAGCAGGTCGGTGAGGTGGAGGTCGTCGAGCACGAGTCCCGCACAGTGCTCAGCGGCCGGTTCGTCGACCAGGCGCAGCTTCACGGTTGTCTCCATCGCCTGCGGGCGTATGGTCTCGAGGTCGTTGAGGTCCGGCGCCTCCTCCCCGGCCTCGGGAGCACCATCGACAGCGAAGAGTCAGAATGAACGCTGCAGGGCGCCGGCCGGCCGCCCCCTGACTCGGTGAGCACTGCAGGCGACTCAGGGACGTCGCGCTCTCTCTAGGCCGCCGGGTGTGTCGCCGCCCCAGGGCCGCGGGCCCTCGTCCGCGGACGCGGAGACGGCCAGATGATCGGCACGGGGCACACCAGGAGGCGCATGGGCAGGGCGGCGGTGGCCTAGCCGCTGGAGCATCTCCACGAGCACCTGATGCCCAGGCGCCTCCCTCCCGCCTCAGACCGGCGACGAACCCCACACCGGCGTGAGCGACGAGGCCGGGGACCAGAGAGGGCCACTGGGTCCCCACGTCTTCGAGGGCGCTCCGCCGATTGCCGGTGAGGTAGAGCAGCCCGAGGTTTCCCGAGCCGAGGACCACAGGCTCACCAGCCACCGCTTCGTCTCCGTCGTCGTACGCCCGGCCCGCCCTCCGTTGCCGAGCCGACGTCCCCGGCAACCGCCTCGGCGCGGCCCCACCCCTCCACGGGGGCGTCGACGGACTGCACGGCATGGCGCATCAACCGTTGGCACACGGTGGCCAGGTCTTCGCCGTAGCGATCTGCGAAGGGACGCCCTTGTGACTGGCCGTGATCGGAGAGCACGACGATGCGGTAGGCGCGCGGCGCCTGGGCGGCCAACCGTTCCAGCGACCCGAGCACTTGGTCGAGCGCGTCGAGTACTGCCAGGGACTCCGGGCGGGACATGCCCGCGTGGTGTGCGACCTCGTCATAGTCGACGTAGTCCACGTACACCGAACGAATGCCGCGCCGCATCGACTCCGCGACGAGCGCCGAGTTCAGGTCCCGCAGGAGGGCGTTGGTAACAGCGCGGAGAAGGGCGAAGGTCCAGCTCCGGTGCATGCGAAGGTCGAGCGCGCGACGGACCTGGCGTCGAGCCTGCCAGCGTTCCCTGAGAATCTCGGCCAGCGCTCGGCTGAGGCTCCGGGCGAACCCGGCGGGGGAAAGGAGGAACCATGCCGCAGCCCGTCGTGTGTCGGAGGCCCAACTGGCTGGCCGGAGTCGTACAGGGCAACTGTGCCGTCCATTCTCGTAAGGCATAGTCCCCGCTCATCAGCCAACGGCGGATTGTGGGCACCGCTCCCGCCTGAACCGCCCAGCGCAAGACGGGGAACGGCACGCCGTCGAGTTGCACGAAGAGAACGCCCGGCACATCGGGATCGGCCACCGCCACGGACTGCCGGAGGCGTGCCAGGAGAGCGGCGTCCAACGCGTCGTCGCTACCCGTCGTGGCCAGCCACGCCAGCAAGGTGGCGACGACCGAGGTGACCCAGCTCGTAGCAAGGGCGGTCCAGAAGTCGGCCTCGAAGGCCGGCACGAGTGCGATGGCGGCCTGCATCACGACGGCCTGGCCGGCGACAGCCACGGGAAGCACCGCGGCCCAGCCGATCCGGGCTGACACCTCGACGAGGACCGGACGGATGAGCAGGCCGATGGCACCTGATACGGCAGCCACCATCACGTACGCCCACGGTGTCGAGGAGCTGAGTCCGGGGAGGACTGCGGCCGTAACCCACAGAGCCACCGTGGAGGTGCCCCAGAGCACGAACATCCGGCCGACGTCTGCGCCCTTCATCTGCGGTCGTCGAGCGTGGTTGCTCATCGGCCGACGCCGCGGCTCGGGCGACGGTGTGGAATCGTGACGGTGATGGGGCTGCCGGCCACGGCGAGTCCGGCTGCAGCGCTGAGTCCGGCCACCCCTGCGGCGAAGGCCTCCGCAGCCAGCAGCGTTGCCACGGCACCGAGGGCGAGGGCGCAGGTGGCCAGCATCGGGATCACGGCCGGGCGAGGCGATGTCCGCAGACGGGATCGGCGTTCAGCATCTCCGATGGCGAGAACGTCGACAAGGATCTGGGGCGTCAGCGCACCGGCGATCGCCAGGTAGGGCCAAAGCTGGTCCGTGTGCCCGTACTCGTGTGCGATGACTGCCGCCAGTACGACCAGCGCGGCACCGGCCAGATAACGCAGGGCGTGCCTGCTCAGCTGTTCTCGGGTCGGCGATCGCCCTGCGCCAGCTCGGTCCCGGTCTTGCACGGCAACTCACTCCCGTCTACGACAACGACTTCTGCCCGCTTTCGCGCAGATGCGTCTCCGAACCGGGAGATCGCCTTCCCGGCGTCGCGTCCCCTCTGTCGACCATGGCGATGCCCCGCCGCAGCTGCATCACCCGGCGCGGACGAGAGGCAAGTTGTCGGGAGGGACGACCGCTCACTCGAGAGGGACACCCCGGAGAAGACCAGCAGTAGCACTGCGGATGGCCCCGGGCTACAGGGGCGCGCGCTCCGTGGTGGCACGTTGCCGGGGAATACGGCGGTGAGGGAGTTCGGTCGCGCCGAGGCCCTGGCGGTCGCTGGTGACCGCGGTGAGTCTGTCGCTCGAGTCACCGAAGACGCGCCTGGCTGCATCGTCCAGCAGCGCAATCTCCGCCTCGACCGCTGCCTGTCGGCTCTCGGGCACGGACGCGTGCACGTTCTCCAGGAGTGCGCGCAGACGGCGCATCACCTGGACCGACCCTTCCCCGTAGTGGCGGGTCTCGTCGATGGCCAGGCTGAGGAAGTCCTCCCAGCTCGGTGCCCGGTAGCGCAACCTGATCGCTCCCGACCCGTCGCGACCGATACCGGGGGTGAGCCGGCGCGTCCCGATCATGCAGAGCAGCACCTCGATCTGGTCCAGCGCCTGGGTCGACGTGGTCGGGTCGTTCACACCGGGGGAGAGCGCTTTGGCGGAGATGTCGGCGAAGAGTCGGAACGCGAAGGCTGCGTCCTGCTGCATGGTCCTCTCGTCGCCGGTAGCCACGGTGCCGCGCAGCCAGTCGGCATCGATGCTGCCGTGCTCGCCGTGGACGGTGAACAGGGGAGATCCCTCGCTGACCAGCTCCCCGAAGCGGGGCTCGAGCTCGATCACCGCGTCGGCGTGTCGGGCCTGCTCGACCAGGCTCTTCACGTCCACGCTCTGGACCACGCCGGGCGCGCCCCGGTACGACACGGTCCGCCAGGTGGCGGTGAGTCGCGTTTCGGCGTCCGGGTCGACCTCGAGGTCGTCGAACGGCTCGGGATAGACACTTGCCACGACGCGACGCGCATCGCGGCCGAGATCGCTGAGCACCGAGGCGACGCGGAGTCCCTGGGTGGTGCGGCTCAGGAGTCGCAGGAACAGAAGCATGCTGAGCAGCAGCATCAGGATCGCGACCGAGATCGAGTTGTTGGGCACGAAATCGGCGTCGCCTCCGGTGCCGACGACCCTGAGCACGCCGAGCGCGTAGATGAAGGTGGCCATGAACACGCCCAGGGCAAGCTTGGTGGTCGGGTCGCGCAGGAACCGTCGCAGCAGCCGAGGTGAGAACTGGTTGGACCCGAACTGCACGGCGAGCAGCAGGATCGAGAACACGAAACCGGTGAACGTGATCATGCCGCTGGCGATGGCCCCGAGCACGGCACGAGCCGCGTCCTCTCCGAAGGACAGCCCGATGGTGGTGGTCGCCCGCCCGTCGAAGGCGACCAGGCCCAGGGCCATCACCCCGGCCAGGACCACCAGGAGCAGGGGCACGATCCACAGGCTGTTGCGCACGTACTCGTAGATGCGCCAGCGCTGACGCCAAGAGACCGTCACGGCGACCTCCGCCACAGGAAGAATGGCTTCGAGTATCCGCGGGACCGCGGCGCGGGTGCCTCATCCCGCGCGGGTGAGAAGTGAACCGTCCCGCGCCCAGCCACGGCGCCGACCAAGAAGGCCAGCGCGCCAAGGAACGTGGCCGCGTTCGTCACCGTCGCGCTGACCAGGTCGCCCGTGGACGGCAGGACGTAGGCGGCCACGGCGGAGACCCCGAAGGCCACGCAGCCGAACAGGTTCACCGAGACGATGGTGCCGTCCCAGCTCCTGGGCGGACGGTGGAACACCCGTCGGTCACCTCGACGTGGGCCAGGAGCCCCGACACGAGGAAGCAGACGGAGCCGAAGGCGTCCGGCCTCCAGACGACCTGGTTGCACGACGGGGTGTCGACCGCCGTGCTGAGGGCCCGGAACGTCGTGACGTTGAAGAAGAGCGTCCCGAGCACCTGCACGCCGCTGCTCCACCAGTCGATCCTGGCCGGCTCCCACGACAGGACCCGGGTGAAGCGACCGCCGGGAGCGACCGGCCCCCGGTCGCGCCCACAGGACCCGTTCCCGGCCACCGCGGACCCGGGACAGCCGGGAGGCGTGCTTCCGGTGGCTGCGGGAGGACCAGTCGAGTGTGCGACCGTCGGCGCTCCGGTAGGTGACCCCGGTGGTGAAGTGCCGGGTCGAACGGCGACTCACCGTCGTCCACCCTGCGGGGGTCGAGGGGTACTCCCTCACACTCACACCGGTGTCTCGACGCTCACCGGCGCGAACGGGACGATCTCCTCGGTCCCGCCTCTGATCACCACGCAGCTGGCCTCCGGCACCTCCCGCCACGCGCCGCGCAGGTTGCCCAGGGGCTCGGAGACGACGATCCGCGTGTCGTCGGACAGCAGGTGGAGCATCGGGTTCTCGGGGTACTGGTGCCGCAGGGTCGAGACGTCGGTGCTGTGGTAGAGCGTGCGCGAGCGGCCCTCGGTGGAGTACCGGAAGGCCCACGTGGTGTCGCCGTCGGTGGTCGCCACGGTCATCTGGACCGGGTACCCGATGCCGTGCCGGCGAGCGGTCTCCTCCACGAGACCCACGGCCCGGGCCGTGGCCGTCACCGGGTCGTCCTCGAGCCCGAAGGTGAGCGCGAGGTGGAAGAGCATCTCCGTGTCGGTGCTTCCCTCGATCTCGGCGAAGAGGTCGGGGTCCACCGCCATCGCGAGGTCGCGCTTCATCGCCCGGAACCCGTCGAGGTAACCGTTGTGCATCCACAGCCAGCGCCCGTGCCGGAACGGGTGGCAGTTGGTCTGCTGCACGGACGAGCCGATGGCGGCCCGGATGTGTGCGAAGACGCGCGGTGAGCTGACGTGGGCGGCGAGGTCGCGGAGGTTGCGGTCGTTCCACGCCGGCTCGGTGCTCCGGAACACACCGGGGGTTTCCCGGCTCCCGTACCAGCCCACGCCGAAACCGTCACCGTTGGTGGTCTCCGCCCCCATGGTGGAGTGCATGCTCTGGACGATCAGGGAGTGTTCGGGCTTGTAGAGCAGGTCCTCCATGAGGACCGGTGAGCCGGAGTAGGCGAGCCAACGACACACGACTCTTCTCCTGTCTAGTGGTGGAAGCCGCTGGAGTGCTCCTCGTGCGGCATTGCCGTCTCGAGATCGTCGAGCCACCTGACCGCGTTGCGCAGGTCGCGGAGGAAGAGGTCGGCCATGTCGTGACTGAAGCCGTTGCGCGCGACGACGCGCAGGACGGCGAGGTCTTCGCGCTTGGGAGGCATCGTGTACGCCGGGACCAGCCATCCCCGTTCTCGAAGCTTCCGGGAGACGTCGTACACGTCGTACTTGGACACCTGCCTCGCCAGGGAGAAGCACACCACCGGGAGGTCGGTGCCGTCGGTGATCACCTCGAACTGGGGCATCGCGTCGAGTGCGCTGGAGATGTGTTTCGCGACGTCCTGGCACGCCTGCTGCACGAGCCGGTACCCGTCCCTGCCGAGACGCAGGAACTGGAAGTACTGAAGCACCACCTGTGCGCCGGGCCGGGAGAAGTTCAGCGCGAACGTGGGCATGTCGCCACCGAGGTAGTTGACGTGGAAGACCAGGTCTTCTGGCAGGTGCTCCTCGTCACGCCACAGCACCCAGCCCACGCCGGGGTAGACGAGCCCGAACTTGTGCCCTGACGACTGGATCGACACCACGCGGTCGAGGCGAAAGTCCCAGATCAGGTCCGGCTGCACGAAGGGCGCGATGAAACCGCCCGAGGCCGCGTCGACGTGCACCGGCACCGACACACCGCTGCTCGCTTCGTACTCGTCGAGCTTCTCGCAGATCTCCCGCACCGGCTCGTAGCTGCCGTCCATCGTGGAGCCGAGGACGGCGACCACGCCGATGGTGTTCTCGTCCACGTGCTCGAGCAGGCGCTCCGCGGTCAGGTGGAAGACGTTGCCCTCGAGCGGTACGTACCGCGGCTCGACGTCCCAGTAGTTGGCGAACTTCTCCCACACCACCTGCACGTTGGCGCCCATCACGATGTTGGGCCGGTCGGCCGGCTTCCCCGCCTCGCCGCGCGCCCGCTGCCAGCGACGCTTGAGGGCGAGGCCGGCGAGCATGCAGCCTTCGGAGCTGCCGGTCGTCGAGGTTCCCACCGGTTCGGCGGCGCGCGGGGCATGCCAGAGGTCGGCGAGCATGCTCACGCAGCGCGACTCGATCTCGGCGGTCTGCGGGTACTCGTCCTTGTCGATCATGTTCTTGTCGAACGTGGCGGCGTACAGCTTGTCGGCCTCCTCGTCCATCCAGGTGGTCACGAATGTGGCGAGGTTGAACCGGGCGTTGCCGTCGAGCATGACCTCGTCCATGACGATCTGGTAAGCCGTTCCGGGCAGCATCTCCTTGTCGGGCAGACGGTTCCTGGGCACCTGCTGCATGCCTGCTCGGGTGAACCTCGGAACGACTGTCAGCTCCTCGGCACCGGTCCTCATGTGAATCGCCATGGTCGGCCTTCCTCTCGCACGCCGCGTGCCCTGTCATGCAAGCAGGGACGACTCAACGGCCCCTCATCCGGAAGGGATGATTCGTGGCTCGTACCTGTGCGGCTGGCGACAGCTGCACCGGCGACCCCGTGGACGACGTTGCGCGACCGGTCGGTCAGGGCGTGCCGGCCCCGATCGCGAACGGTCCCAACAGGTTTGCTGCGTGGTCCCGGGTGGTGGCCACCCGGAGCACGGCGCCCCCGGAGTCGACCAGGATGCCGACCACCGGAGCGTCTCCCAGGCGATGCAGGGCCTTCTTCTCAGCCGCGGTGGCGTCCCGAGAAGTCGCCTCGACGATCTGCTCCAAGTACACCTCCCAGGCAGCTGGACTGGCTCGCCACGCGAAGACGTCGGAGACCCAGACCGCGTGCCCTCGCACCCAGCGATGCTTGCCCGGCATCAACAACCGCGCCGGGATGTCACCCGGCCGCTTCCTCAACCGTCGGTTTCCATTGAGCAGGGTCAAGATGCCGAGTGCGCACAGCCACAACGGGACACCCACGAGTGCGAGCAATGCCCAGACCACGGCTTCACCTCCAGACAGCGGCACGAACGTGATGCAAGGATCGTGCGAGCCGTGGTCGAGTTCCGCCTCATCCACGCCAGATGGCCTTCCTGAGAGCAGTGTTCGCCCGGTGCGCCACAGCCCGGGTTCATCCTTGGGAGACGATGCGCCGGCCGTGCGGCGGAGTCAGCATGACGCCAAGATGCATCTTCTGACAGGAGGTCAGACATGAGTGACGTGCGGAAGGAAGCGCCTGCCAAGGGCACCGCGCGGGTCCCGCGACAACGCGGTGACAATGCACCCCCCGAGCCGACAGGCTGGGCCGGCTGGGTCGTCTTCGGCGCAATGATGATGATCCTGCTCGGATCGTTCCAGGCGATCGCAGGACTGGTGGCGCTCTTCGACGAGGGCTACTACCTCGTCGGGTCCAACGGTCTCGTGGTGAACGTGGACTACACCACGTGGGGCTGGGTCCACCTGATCGTGGGCGGCGTCGCCCTGGCGGCGGGTTTCGGGCTCTTCACCGGAGCCACGTGGGCTCGAGCGCTGGGCATCGGCGTGGCCGTCATCAGCGCAATCGTGAACTTCGCATTCATCGCCGCGTTCCCGTTCTGGGCGATCACGATGATCACGCTCGACGTGCTGATCATCTACGCCATCGCCGCTCACGGCAGGGAGCTGCAGTCACGCGCCGTGTGACAGCGGAGGTTCAGACGTCGATTGCCAGATAGCAGAGAGTGAGATCAGCGCATGACCGAAACGATCGACCAACTGGGTCCGGTGGACTGGCTTGTGGTGGAGTTCCCGGGCACCGACTACGGGAAGGGGCAAGTCGCGCCATACCTCCAAGACCTCGTGGACCGGGGGCTGGTCCGGGTGCTCGACATGGTCTTCTTGAAGAAGGACACGGACGGCACGCTGGCGATGTCCGAAATCTCCGACCTCGACACGAGCGAGCTCGGCGAGCTGCGCGCCGCGGAAGCCGACCTGGCGATGGTGCTCTCCGAGCAGGATGTCGCCGATCTGGCCGAGACCATCGAGCCCGGACACTCTGCAGCGGTGCTGGTCTGGGAGAACCAGTGGGCCGCACCGTTCGGCTCGGCGGTCCGCCACGCCGGTGGTCAGCTGGTGGCGAGCGGACGCATCCCGACGCAGGCCGTCCTGGCCGCGATCGAGGCGGACGAGAAGGAAGGAGTCTGACCATGCCGCTCGCAGCAAGACGTAGACGCCGCACCGCGGCTGCCGTCGGTGGAGCCGTCGTCGTCGCCCATGGAGTGAACCGGCGACACGACCGTCGCGACGACCGTCGCGACGACCGGCAAGACCGTCGCGAGGACCGTCGCGATCGTCGCGACTGAGCAGACTTCGAGCGGCGGCCGCCTGAGGACGGCCGTCGCCGGGGTCCTGGCGGTGCGGCCGCGGGAGCGGGTCGAGTGACCACCGCGTGAACCACCCAGGTGGGCGCGACGGCCGACCAGCCGGACTCGACGAACGCGAGATGGCCCGAGGTGGTCAGGAGACGGAGCGGACATGCTGAAGAGGGCCGAGCACCTGAGCCTGGAGGAACGCATGGCGCGCGGCGAGGCGGCGCGCGACCGGGTGCCGCCGTCGAGCCACGCCGGATGGTCGCCCAGACCCGACCGTGCGAACCCGGTCGACCTGATCGAGGAGCAGAATGTCAGGCGGGACGCCGACCTCGTCCCGGTCAGGCACGGCCGGATGGTGGCATCGCCGTTCACGTTCTTTCGTGGCGCCGCGAAGATCATGGCGAGCGACCTCGACGGGACGCCCACGGCGGGTCTCGAGGTGCAGCTGTGTGGTGATGCGCACCTGTCGAACTTCGGGGCGTTCGGCTCTCCGGAGAGGCGACTCCTCTTCGACATCAACGACTTCGACGAGACGCTGCCGGGGCCGTTCGAGTACGACGTCAAGCGGCTCGCAGCCAGCGTCACCGTGGCGGCGGAACACAACGGCTTCACGAAGTCCGACGTGAAGGCGATCACCGGGGCGACGGCGGCGGCGTACCGGGAGGCGATGGCCGAGTTCTCGACGATGAGAACGCTGGACGTGTGGTACTCGCACCTGTCCGAGGACGACCTCACCCAAGCGGTCGGACGGGTGACCGGATCGCTGGCGGGCGGACCCGGTCACGGTGGCAAGAAGGCATCGGCGAAGGAGGCGAAGAAGCTTCGGAAGCGCTTCGAGAAGAACGTCGCGAAGGCCCGTTCCCGGGACAGCCTTCAGGCGTTGTCGAAGCTCGGGGAGGTCGTCGATGGCAGCTATCGGATCGTCAGCACTCCGCCGGTCATCGTCCCGGCACGCGAGCTGCGCGCGACGTACGGTATCGAGCCTGAGCGACTGGAGGGCGCCATCCGTGACCTCTTCGCGCAGTACCGGGACAGCCTGCAGCCGGAGCGTCGTCTCCTCCTCGACCGGTACGAGCTGGTGGACTGGGCGCGCAAGGTGGTGGGAGTCGGTAGCGTCGGCACTCGCGCGTTCGTCGTTCTGCTGGAGGGTCGCAGCGAGGACGACCCGCTATTCTTGCAGGTCAAGGAAGCAACGTCGTCGGTCCTCGAAGGACCGCTGCCCAAGAGCGGGTACTCCCAGGCCGGCGAGCGTGTCGTCCAAGGGCAACGGCTGATGCAGGCGACCAGCGACATCTTCCTCGGCTGGAGCAAGGGAGTGGAGGCAGGTCGCTACTTCTACTGGCGACAGCTGCGGGACATGAAGGGATCGGCCCTGGTGGAGCAGATGCCTCCGGAGGCACTGACCTTCTACGGACGGACATGCGGCTGGACGTTGGCCCGGGCGCACGCGCGCTCCGGTGACCCGGTCGCGATCGCGGCCTACCTCGGGACCGACGACGCCTTCGACCGCTCGATCACCGACTTCGCACTGCGCTACGCCGAGCAGAACGAGCGGGACTTCGCCGGCTTCGCCGAAGCCATCCGGACCTCACGGATCTCTGCGGTCCACGGGGTCTGAGGGAGCCCCGGCGGCGTCGTCGTCACGACGGTCGCGTCCGGGCGCCGCCATTCGCCGTGGGAAGCGACCGCGGCGTGAGACGCTCGGGGGATGGCGGGAATCAGCTTCGACGACATGATGGAAGCGGTCGTACGCGGCTTCGAACTGGGCGGGGTGGTGGTCCTTGTCGCGGGATCACTCGCTGCGTTCGGCTCGGCGGTTGTCTCGTACCGGCGAGTCGGTGGACGCCGAGCCTATGAGGACGCGCGCCGCAACGTCGGGCGGGCCATCCTGCTGGGCCTGGAGCTTCTCATCATCGCCGACATCGTCATGACGATCACCGTCGACCCCACGCTCGCGAGTGCGGCCGTGCTGGGAATCATCGTGCTGGTCCGGACATTCCTGAGCTTCTCTCTCGAGATCGAGCTCGAGGGTTCGCTTCCGTGGCGCCGATCCGCCGGGCGGGGGTTGAGCCGGGCGCCCGACGCGGACCGAGCAGGCAGCTGAAGCACCTGGCGTCGAACAGGCGTCGGGCTGACGCTGGGAGCGCCAGCTGGTGCCGTTCGGTGACCGCGCTCACACCTCAGGAGTCGAGATCGCGCAGCGCGTCCTCGATGCCGCGGTGGAAGGTGGGGTAGGCGAAGATCATGTGCCGCAGCCGGTCGACGGGGACGTGGCCGTGGACCGCGACCGCGAGAGCGCCGAGGACCTCACCGCCGGCGGGGCCGGCGGAGGTGGCGCCGACCAGCAGGCCGGTGTCGGCGTCCACGACGAGCTTGATCAGGCCCTCGTTGCCGGCCTTGTGGATCCATCCGCGTGCCGACGACGGCACCTGGGCGAGCCCGGTGCGGACGGTGATGCCCCGGTCCCGTGCCTGTGCCTCGGTCAGTCCCACCGCACCCACCTCGGGGTCGGTGAAGGTCACCCGGGGCACGGCGTCGTACTCCGCGGCCGGGCCGGGGTCGCCGAGGATGTCGCGGGCCGCGATCCTGGCCTGGTAGGTGCCGATGTGGGTGAACGCGCCGTGGCCGGTGACGTCCCCGACCGCCCACAGCTTCTCACCGGCGCGCAGCTGCTCGTCCACGGCCAGGGCACGGGCGGCGGGGTCGAGGCCGACGGTGTCGACGCCGAGCCCGGTGAGGTCGACCCTGCGGCCGGTGGCGACCAGCAGCTCTTCGGCGCTCAGGTCCCGGTCGGACAGGTGGAGGGTGAAGCGTCCGTCGTGGGTGACCCGGTCGACCTTCGCCGAGGTGACCACGGTGATGCCGTCTGCCTCGAGGGCCTCCTGCACCAGCGCCGAGGACTCGGGCTCCTCGGCCGCGAGGAGCCGGTCGGCTGCCTCCACCACGGTCACGGCCACCCCGAAACGGGCGAAGACCTGCGCGAGCTCGAGCCCGATCGCACCGCCGCCGAGCACGACCAGCGCCTCGGGCAGGGTGGTGACCTCGATGGCCTCGCGGTTGGTCCAGTACGGCGTGTCCGCCAGCCCAGGGATCGGCGGGACCGAGGGAACCGTGCCGGTGGCCAGGACCACGCCTCGACGTGCCTCGACGAGCCGGCCCTCGACGAGCACCCGGCCGGAGCCGGCGAGCTGGGCACGGCCGCGGACGAAGTGTCCGCCCTGGCCGGTGAACCGGTCGACGGCGACCTGGTCGTCCCAGTCGTCGGTGGCCTCGCGCCGGATCCGCTCGGCCACCTGGGACCACTCGGGTGTGACGGTGGCCTTCCCCGCCAGCCCCTCGACGCGGCGGGTCTCGGCGACCAGCCCCGCCGCACGGATCATCATCTTGCTCGGGATGCAGCCCCAGTAGGGGCACTCGCCCCCGACCAGCCGGCTCTCCACCCCGAGGACCTCCAGGCCCGCGGACGCCAGCTCCCCGGCCACAGCCTCTCCGGCCACGCCCATCCCGACAACCACGACGTCGACGGTCTCGTCCGGTGCCTGACGCTCCATGGACACTCCCTGCAGATCGGTGACATGACCTCCCCAAGGTAGGCAGTGCGGTCTGCATCTGTCCGAAAGCGCGCGCACCGCGCGGCGCCGGCTTCCACGACGGTCTGCGGAGTGTGCCGCGGTCGGCGGAGAAGTCTTAGGGTGTTGACGGGAGTCGGCCACCTGGACCGTGGCTGATGCCCGTGCGGGGCGGCTCCCGTCGTCCCGGCTCCGGCGCCCCGAAGGAGGGATCCGATGACCGACCCCCTCGACAGCACCGATCACCCGGTGAGCCCGGACGGACCACGGCGGCCGGCTGTGCTGTTGTTCGACGTGAACGAGACGCTGTCGGACATGTCACCGATGGCCGGCCGGTTCGAGGACGTGGGGGCTCCTGGCCATCTGGCCAAGACCTGGTTCGCCGGGCTGCTTCGGGACGGCTTCGCCCTGACGGTGGCCGGTGTCGGCACACCGTTCGCGCGCATCGGCGAGGAGGCGCTGCGCACCAGCCTCCAAGGGCTCCGACTTTCCAGCAGCGTCGAGGACGCGGTGGCACACATCATGGAGGGCTTCGGCCAGCTGCGCGTCCACGACGACGTACCGGCGGGCATCCGGGCACTCCACGACCTCGGGATCCGCCTGGTGACCCTGAGCAACGGTTCGGCCTCGGTCGCGGCGAGGCTGCTCGAGGACGCGGGGCTGCGGGACCGGTTCGAACGACTGCTGTCCGTGGAGGACGCCGGGATCTGGAAGCCCGCTGTCGGTGCCTACGCCTACGCCCTCGAACAGTGTGGCGTGGAGCCGATGGACGCCATGCTGGTGGCCGTGCACCCGTGGGACACCGACGGCGCGGCACGAGCAGGTGTGGGCAGTGTCTGGATCAACCGCGGCGGCACGTCGTACCCGGGCTACTTCACGTCCCCGGACCTGGAGGCCACGTCCCTGATCGATCTCGCTGAACAGCTGCGTTGACCCCTCGCGCTCTCCGGGCAGTGCCGGGCCTGCGGGACGGACAGGGCGGGTGCCGCGGAAGGCCGGCCGGAAGTGCCCGCAACGGACAAAGGCGGCGTTCTCGTTAGGGTGTGGTCGTGGCCACGCAGGACACCGGCGCTCCGGCTCACGATGCCGAACCGGAGCCGGAGGAACACTGGGAACAGCGGCTTGCGCTGCCCGTCCTCATCGCCGCCCTGGCATCGGTGCCCGCAGTCTTCCTCACGCTGCTCGAGAGCCCGTACGACACCGTGGGCAGCGTCGTCAACTGGCTCAGCGGTGCGGTACTCGTGGCGGAGGCCGTGGTGCTCTTCGCCGTCTCGCGTGACAAGCGTGGCTGGGTGCGCAAGCACAAGGGGCTGCTGCTGCTGACCGCGGGCGTCATACTCGGCATCGTCCTGGCCATCGGTCCGGTCCAGGTGCTACGGCTGCTTCGCGTGGTCGGTGCGTTGCGTCTCGTCCGCGCGGGGCGCATCGTGAAGGCCGGACGGATCATGCGCGACAGGCTGCGGCTGACCGGCCCGTGGTCGAAGGTGCCGTCGGTGATCGCCACCTTGCTCGTTGCGGCGTTCGTCGCCGTGGTGCTCGCCGACCCCACCTCGCGCAGCCGAGAGCTGTTGGAGCGGTGGGTCGGAGACACCTGGCAGGTAGTGCTGAGCGTGGTCGCCGGCGCGCTGCTGGCCGTGGCGACCTTCTTCGTCGTACGCCGTCAGCAGAACGATCGCTCGCAGTAGCGCGACCGTGCTGGGCCGGGACGGCTCCGACGCAGGGGAGGGGCGGGTGGGCTGCCTGGCGCGGGGAGTCGGTCGGTCGCCCACGGTTGCGGGGCTCCTCGAGGCTCCCGTTACTGCGGGTGGTCCTGCTCGACGACACTCTTGAGCACGCGGGCCATCCGGCGGTTGCGTCGTGTGAGTGCCGACTCGACGACGAAGTTGTGGAACCGCGCCGCCGGACCGGTCAGCGGATGTTCGTCGATGATGACGAGCGACTGGTCCTCTCCCCACTTCCTGACGGTGATGGAGACGCGTGCGCTGCCCAGGCGCCGAGCGTAGATCTGCAGCTCGAGCTGGTCCTCGGTGTGGCGGCGCACGACGGTGAAGTCGTCGAAGTTCAGTCTCTTGGCCCCGACTCGGAAGTGGATCTTCGACCCCACCTCGGGCCAGCTCTCGTCGACACCGAGGATGGTGCGCGTGCCCACGACCCACCGTGCGTACGACTCGCCGTCGCGCAGCACCTCCCAGACCTCTCGCGGTGGCCGGTCGATGAGCACGTTGAGGGTCGCCATGGTGAAGCACGTACCCCGCGCGACCAGGCGAAAACTCGGCTGTTCGAAAGCGCGAGACCGCGGCTTCCGCCGCCGCCGTCAGCGCAGTGGGTCAGCGTCGTCCAGCCGCACCTGACCCCTGCGGAGTCTTCTGTCGACGGCTGCCGCCGTGCCAGTCCTGCTCGACCCCTACCTCGTCCTCCGCGACGCCCAGAGCGCGGAGCTGGGGAAGCTCCCGCAGGCTGCGCTTGAGCTCGGCGAAACCGGGGAAGCCCGCCAGGCCGACGACGTGGTCCCACAGCCGCACCGCGTCGTCCTCGCTGGGAAGGCGGCTGATGACCGGGCCGAAGAAGGCTGCGCCCTCCGGCGGCCGGAAGTGGATGATCGGCGTGCCGACGTCCTTGCCGGTCAACGACAGGGCCTCGTCGGTCTCGGCACGGATGCCGAAGTCACGGGCATCGTCATCGAGTGCCTCCAGCAACGTGGGCGGCAGGCCCACCTCGTCGAGGACCGGCCCCACGAACGCAGCAGTTCCGCGTACGTCGAGCCCGCTCTCCGTGCGTGCGGACTCGGGCAGGGGCGCGGAGTCGAAGATCCGCGCACCCAGGGCGGCGTACAGCGTGCCCACCATCTCCCGGCCGTGCTCCTGACGCACCCGGTCCAGCAGGCGCAGGAGCCTGAGACCGGCGGTGTGGCCGGCTTCGTACTCTGGTGGGAAGTGGCTGTCGTAGTCGACGTGTGCATTGACCTGGCGCAGGGAGATGAACCGCCAGTCGACGCCGTAGCCCCGCTGGGCCTGGACCAGACGCACCCACTTGCTGGTCATCCACGCGAACGGACAGACCGGGTCGAAGTAGAAGTGGATGTCCGCCTGGCTCATGAGCCGTTCCCTTCGTTGCACCCTGACGCTGCTCAGCAGGTCCTTGCGACGGGGAGTATCCCGGTCGGGCCGACGGCATGCCTGCACGACCGTCCGCCGGATGCCGGTGGGCACCACGCCACGGTAGGCTGACGCGTACGGCGGTGGGGCTCGCCGACAACCGCGGTCGAATCCGCCAACGGTCCCTGTCTTCGCACGAAGATGGAGGCCTCATGCGCACACACGACTCGCTGCGGGCCCGGGCGGTGCTCCGGGACCGATGGGACATCCTGCTGGTGATCGCCGTCGGCGGCGCGTTGGGCAGCCTGGCACGGTGGGCGCTGACCGAGGTGACCCCGAAGGTCACCGGGCTGCAGCCCTGGGCCGCGACGTGGCTGGAGAACGTCACCGGCGGCCTGCTCCTCGGCGGCCTCATGGTGCTGGTCCTCGACGTCTGGCCCCCCAACCGGTACCTGCGGCCCTTCGTCGGCGTCGGAGTCCTGGGCGGCTACACCACCTTCTCGACGTACATGCTCGACACCTGGGAGCTGCTGGCCGCGGGGAGGTCCCCGCTCGCGCTCGGCTACCTGTTCGGGACTCTGCTCACCGGTCTGCTGGCCGTGTGGCTGGGCGTCGTGGGGGCTCGGGGCTCGGTCGCCGCCCTCGAGCGACGACGGCGGCGCCGACTCGACGATGCCCGCGAAGCCCTCCACCACGACCCCGAAGCAAGGAGCGGACGATGACCACGCTGCACGGACCCGCCACGCGGCTCACCATCCTCGTGCGGGAAGACGCCCAGTGGCACCACCGCCCGGTGTACACCGAGATCGTGCACCGCGCCCACGAGGCAGGCCTCGCCGGCGCGAGCGTCTTCCGGGGCGTCGAGGGCTACGGGAGGTCCCAGCACATCCACACCGCCCGGATCCTGTCGCTGGCCGAGGACCTGCCCTGCTCCGTCGTCATCGTCGACACGGACGAGAAGATCCGCTCCTTCCTGCCGGAGCTCGACGAGCTCGTCACCGACGGACTCGTCATGCTCGACTCCGTGGAGGTCGTCAAGTACGTCGGCGGCAGCGCGGGCACCTCAGAGGACCAAGGATGACGCTCGTCCTGGCGCTGGTCGGCGGAGCGATCGGCGCGCCGCTGCGCTACCTGACAGACCTGTTCGTGCAAGCACGCCACGACTCGGTCTTCCCGTGGGGGACGCTGAGCGTCAACGCCGTCGGCTCGCTGCTGCTCGGAGTCCTCGCTGGCGCCGTCTCCGAGGCGGGTGCACCCGAGTGGCTGCTGACCCTCGGCGGCACGGGGTTCTGCGGTGCGCTGACCACGTTCTCCACGTTCGGGTTCGAGACGGTGCGCCTCATCGAGGACGGGTCGTGGGTCGCGGCGCTGGCCAACGTGACTCTGAGCGTGGCCGTCGGCCTGGTCGCGGTCGCCGTCGGATGGTGGTTGGCGGCATCAGCCTGGTAGCCGGGCCGGACGTCACCGCAGCCGCTCAGGGCTCCTCGGCGGCATTGCGGCCGCGGCTCGGTGGCAGGCGTACGGGTAGCTCACTGACCTCTGCGCGCTCCGGCGCCCCCGCACCGAGCCGGTCGTCGACGAACCTGCCGTAGCGCCGGCTCAGCGGAGCGGCGCTCAGCCCGTGCAGCAGGATGCTCAGGACGATCGTCCAGGCGGCGACCCGAAGGACTGCCTCTGCACCGGCCAGGCCTTCGGTGTCCGCGATGAGCACCGCGTAGACGATCGAGGCCAGACCGCGTGGACCCGCCCAACCGATGAACGCCACGCTCTTCCAGGACAGGTGCGTGCCGACCAGGGCCACCACGGTCGCCAGCGGACGGACCACCAGCAGGCTGACGGCGGCGTACAGGGCGATCTGCCAGGTCAGGTCCGTGACCACGTCACCGGCGACGACGGCCCCGAAGAACATGAAGGTGAGCAGGGTGAGGAGCTGGCCCTCGGTCTCGGCGAAGACGGTGGTGCCCTTCAGCAGCGACCGGGCCGTCGTGCCGACGGTCAGTCCGGCCACGAAGGCTGCCACGAACCCGTTGCCGCCGATCGACTCCGCTCCGGCGTAGGCGACCGCCGCCAGGGCAAGGACGCCGAGCCGCTGGGTGGTCTCCGTGGTCCAGTCGTGACCGGAGCTCCAGGTGAGCAGCTTGCCGCCGGCCCATCCCGTCACTGCGCCCACCAGGATGCCGAACCCGACCATGGACGCGAAGAGACCGACGTAGTGCCAGGCGCCGTCGGCCTCGCTGCGTGCCAGATCGAGCAGCACGAGAAGGAAGGGCAGCGCCAGTCCGTCGTTGAGCCCGCTCTCCACGTTGAGCGCCTGCCGGACTCGGCGGGGCACGGCGGCGTTGGTGACGAACGACTGGCCCAGTGCGGCGTCGGTCGGTGCAAGTGCTACGGCCACGAGTGCCACCGTCAGGAGACCGAGACCCGGGAACAGCGCCTGCCCGACGACGCCGCCGAGCAGCATCACCAGGGGCATGGCGACCAGGAGCAGCCGGAGCGCGATGGTGTGCTGGCGTACGACTGCGCCGAGGTGCATGCGGCTTGCGTCCGTGAAGAGGACGACGACGAGTGTGACCTCCGCGAGGATGCTCACGGCCTCGCTGTCCAGGCCCACGTCGACCACGCCCAGGGCGTGCTCGCCGAGCAGCAGGCCGGCGGCGGTGAACAGCATGGGCAGGGTCAACGGGGTTCCGCCGAGCCGTCCGGCCAACAGGGCGAAGACCAGGATCGCCAGGGCGATCAGCAGGATGTCAACGTCCACGGCGTCCACGGACCTGCTCGAGAGTGATCACGCGCCTTGTGTTCCCCGGTCGCCGGGCCTCACACGCGCCGGCGAGCACGAGGCCACCCGGTGCTCGTGCCCTCGACGGCTGCGGAGGGGAAACCCGTTCGACGTGCCCGGTGAAGTCCCGTCCAGCGGCCTGCGCGAGGCAGGCGTAGGGCTCAGCGAAATGTCGGTGGCTGCTCATAGCGTGTTCCTCATGGTGAGCAGCGGCTGGGTCGAGGACCTGGATGCTTCCGCGGCGGTGGCCGCGTTGGAGGAGGTGCACCGTGCGCGGGTCGAGGCCGAGGCGGCCGAGTTCGCGCTGGCCGCACACTGGGCGGTGCTACACAACGGGGACGCGGTCGACGGGGCACCGCGGCCGTTGCCGGGGACCGAGCGCAGTCGACAGCTCGGCGGGGACGGGACACCGCGGGTGGGCGAGTTCGCCGCGGCCGAGCTGGCGGCGGCGCTGGGGGTCTCGCCGGTCAGCGGGGGGTGCCTGATCCGCGACGCGTTGGACGTGCGGCACCGTCACCCGCGTCTGTGGGAGGCGGTCATGGCCGGGCGGGCGCGGGTGTGGCAGGCCCGTCAGATCGCCCAGGCGTGCCACCGCGCGGGCCTGAGCCTGGACCAGACCCAGGCCGTGGACGCCGAGACGACCCCACTGGTCGGGTCGCTGCCCTGGGGCCGGTTCACCACCGTCCTGGAGGGCCGGATCATCGCCGCCGACCCCGTCGCGGCGGACCAGCGGCGCCGGGCCGCCGAGGCCGCCCGGTTCGTGGCCACCGGCAGGTGCAACCAGTTCGGCCTGAAGACCCTGATCGCCAGGGCCAGCGCCGGGGACGTGGTGTGGCTCGATGCGATGTGTGACCGGATCGCGGCGATGCTCGCCGTCCTCGGTGACGACGACACGGCGCAGGTCCGCCGCGCCAAGGCCTTGGGGCTGCTCGGCCACCCGGTCAAAGTGCTCGCCCTGTTCGCCGAGTACGACGCCGCTGTCGCCGACGGCCGCGCCGACCCCACCGACCGCACCCCGGCCGACCAGACCCCGGCCGGGGACCCGGCGCCGTTCGTGATCCCGGACCTGACGGACCTGGACTGGCGGCGCCTGCTGCCCCACATCACCCTCTACGTCCACCTCTCCGAGCCGAACCTGACCCGCGACGCCCAGGGCGTGGCCCGCATCGAGGGACTCGGCCCCGTCACGCTGGAGCAGGTCCGGGAGTTCCTGCGCGACAGCCGCCAGCCGGTCACCGTCACACCTGTGGTCGACCTGGCCGACAAACGTCCCGCCGACGGCTACGAGTGCCCACCGGCGACCGCGCAGGCGCTGCACCTGCGCACCCCCGCGGACGTGTTTCCGTTCGCGGTCAACCTCGGCCGCCGGATGGACAAGGACCACGTGGTCCCCTACCGGCCCCTCGACGACGGCGGCCCGCCGGGGCAGACCAACCTGGACAACCTCGCCCCGATGGTCCGCCTTCACCACCGGATCAAGACCCACGGCCGCTGGCAGCTGCGACAACCCGAGCCAGGGGTCTACCTGTGGCGCAGCCCCCACGGCCGCTACCTCCGGGTCGACCACAGCGGCACCCACCGACTCGACGACCGAGCCGGCAGCACCGCATGGCACCACGCCACCCAGGCCGGCCAGTACGACAGCCCGCTCGAGGCAGCCCTCCGCCGCATGATCGACTCCGCCTGAGGGTCAGACGCGTCGCGGCACGTGACCGTTCATTGTGAACATCCAGCGCATGACCTTGTGCCCGCCGTCCGCGGTGGGGTCGAACATGCACGGACAGCCGCCGTCGATGACGTGGATGCCGTGCTCACGTCCGTAGGCCGTCGCAGCTTGCGACACGCTGCCCGTCCCGACCGAGCGGTGCATCCAGACGTGCTCGATCCCGAGATCGGCACACTCGTGCATGGTCTCCTCGGCACGCTCCGGCCGGGTCCCGATGACCACGGCCTCGACACCGCCGGGAATGGCCGCGAGGGCCGGGTACGCCTTGTCCCCTTCCACCTCCTCGGCGTTGGGGTTGACCGGGAACACTTCGTACCCCCGTTCCTTCAGCCGGTTGTAGACGATGTTGCTGCCGTGACTGCCTGCGTCGCGGGACACCCCGGTCACCGCCACGCGCCTGTGGGCGAGGAACTCGTCCGCGGCTTCCTTGATCCTCTGCATCTGTGTCCTCCGCAGTACGACGACGCGCGACTCGGCGTCGGGAACCGGGCCGTGGAACTCTGTCCTGTCCATCCTGCGCCGATCCAGCGGCCACGTCCCGGAAAGGCCGCAGAGCCGGGACACCGGTGCGGGCGGATATCGTTTCCAGCTGCAACGGTCGGGTACCCGGAAGGACATGTCACCTGTCGCAGTTGTCACCGGAGCCTCCGCCGGTCTCGGTCGCGCCACCGTGCGCGCCTTCGCCGAACGGGGGTACGACGTCGCAGCCGTTGCCAGAGGTACCGAGGGACTCGCCGGTGCCGTCCAGGACGCTCAGGACCGCGGTGTCCGAGCGCGCGCCTACGAGGCGGACGTCGCGGACCACGAGGCCGTGGAGGCCGCCGCCGCCAGGATCGAGGAGGAGCTCGGCCCGATCGACGTATGGGTGAACAACGCCATGGCGTCGGTGTTCGGGAGGTTCCTCGACCTCAGTCCGGAGGAGTTCGACCGCGTCATCGACGTGACCTTCACCGGCCAGGTCAACGGCACCAGAGCCGCGCTGAAGCGGATGGTGGAGCGCGACCGGGGCCGGGTGGTCCAGGTGGGCTCCGCGCTGGCCTACCGGGGGATTCCGCTGCAGTCGGCGTACTGCGCGGCCAAGCACGGGGTGCAGGGGCTGTGCGACTCCCTGCGTGCGGAGCTGCTGCACCAGGGCAGCAACGTCACCATCTCGATGGTGCAGCTGCCGGCCCTCAACACCCCGCAGTTCGACATCCAGCGCAACAAGATGCGGCGCAAGGCACAGCCCGTGCCGCCCATCTTCCAGCCCGAGGTGGCCGCGAAGTCGATCGTGTTCGCCGCCGAGACCGGCAAGCGGGAGGTCTGGGTGGGAGCGCCTGCGGTGAAAGCGATCATCGGCAACCGGCTGTTCCCGGGCGTCCTGGACCGGCTGCTCGGCGCCACCGGCTTCGCCAGCCAGCAGCGCGACGAGCCCGCCGACTCCGACGCCCCCGACGTGCTGTTCTCCCCGATCGACCGTGACCTCGGTGCCCACGGCAGCTTCGACCGGCAGGCGAGGTCCCGCAGCCGGCAGGTCGACCTCAACACGTCGCCCCGGCTGCACCGGGTCCGCCGGGCGGTGACCGAGCCCGCTGCTCGGCGCTTCGCCCGGCTCCTGGAGAAGGTGACCTGATGACGTCCTCACCCGGCAACCAGGCCCCGTGGTACCAGACCGCCACGATCTACCAGATCCCGGTTGCCCTGTTCCGCGACAGCACCGGGAACGGCATCGGTGACCTCCCGGGAGTGACCGAGAAGCTCGACCACGTCAGGGCGCTCGGGGCCGACGCGGTCTGGCTGCAGCCGTTCTACCGGACGCCGTACCTCGACGGCGGCTACGACGTCGTCGACCACTGCGACGTGTCCGACCGGTTCGGCACGCTGGACGAGTTCACCGACCTGATGGGACGCGCCGACGAGCTCGGCATCGCGGTGATCCTCGACCTCGTCGTGCAGCACACGTCGGCCACGCATCCGTGGTTCCGGGCCGCCTGCCTGGACCGCGAGTCGCCGTACCGTGACTACTACATCTGGGCGGACGAACCCCACGAGACGGTGGTCGAGCCGGTGTTCCCCACGGTGCAGGACTCCGTGTGGAGCTGGCACGAGGAGGCCGGGCAGTACTACCGGCACACCTTCTACGACCACGAGCCGGACCTCAACATCGCCAACCCCGCCGTGCGTGACGAGATCCGCCGGATCATGGAGTTCTGGCTCGAACGCGGCATCGCCGGCTTCCGGGTCGACGCCGCGCCCTACATCGTCGCGGAGGCCGCCAGGGTCGAAGGCCGGGACAGCGGGTTCTGGTACCTCGAGGAGATGCGCGAGACGGTCCGTCGCCTCCGCCCCGACGGGGTGCTGATGGCCGAGGCCGACGTGGAGCCGGACCGGTACGCCGACTACTACGGCGACGGCGACCGGGTCACGATGCTGCTCAACTTCTGGCTCAACAACTACCTCTTCCTGGCGCTCGCGCGAGGGGAGGGCGAGCCGCTGCGCCGGGCGCTCGAGCAGCAGCCGAACCCACCGGATGCGTGCTACTACGCGATCTGGCTGCGCAACCACGACGAGCTGGACCTCGAGCGGCTCACCCCGGCCGAGCGCGAGGAGACGATGGCGGTCTTCGCGCCGCACCCGCAGATGCGCGCCTTCGGCCGCGGGATCCGCCGACGCCTCGCGCCGATGCTCGAGGACCCGCGGCAGCGCAAGCTCGCCGTCTTCCTGCTCGCCGCCCTTCCCGGCACTCCGGTCGTGCTGTACGGCGACGAGATCGGCATGGGCGACCAGCTCGAGCTGCCCGACCGGGCGGCGCTTCGCCCACCCATGCAGTGGTCGTCCGAGGACAACGCCGGGTTCTCCACCGCGCACACCATCCAGCTCGTGCACCCGGTCATCGACCGGGGTCCGTTCGGGTACCCCCAGGTCAACGTCGAGGACGAGGCGAAGGACCCCTCCTCGCTGCTGCGCACGCTGCAGACCATGTTCCGGGTCCGGCGGGACAACGGACCGCTGCTCAGCACGGCCGCCGAACCGGTGGCGCTGGGGCCGAAGCAGGTCTTCGCGGTGCGGTACGCCGGGCCGGACGGCACGCACCTGCTGCTGGCCAACCTGAGCCCCGAACGCACCGAGGTCGCCCTGGACGACGACCTCCAGCAGGACTGGGAGGACCTCCTCCACGACCATCCCTACGACGACCCGCCGAAGGGCGAGACCGTCCAGCTCCACGGTTTCGGCTACCGGTGGCTGCGGACGAGGGGCTCCGGCTCGTAGCCCAGCCGCGGACGCGCAGCCGCCGCCGTCCCTGGGTGCCCGCGTAGATTCGTGGTCGGGGGACACACACAGCTGGGAGGCGACGTTTGCGTGCTTCGCGGGTGGCCCTGGCCGCGGTGGCGGCCACCGCCGTCGTGCACCTGTTCCTGGTCACCCGCCGCCTGGGGTCCGACGAGGGCGGGTTCGCGATGGTCGCCCGGCAGTGGGAGGGCGCCGGTGGCTACCTCTACGGCGGCCAGTGGGTCGACCGTCCTCCCGTGCTGCTCGCCGTCTTCGACCTCGCGGACCATCTCGGGCCCTACGGCGTCCGGCTGGTCGCGACCGTGCTGGCGGTCGGCCTGGTGGGCGCGGCGGCCGTCGCCGCGGGGACGGTCGGGGGGCCGATCGCTGCGGCGTGGAGCTCGTGGACCGCCTTCGCGCTGAGCTCCTCGGTCCTGCTGGAGGCCGAGCAGCTCAACGGGGAGCTCGTGGCCGCCACGTTCGTCGCCGTGTCGTTCGCCGGTCTGCTCACCTCGCTGCGCCCCGGGACCGGTCCGCCCGGGGTGGTGCTGTCCGCCGGGCTGGCCGGGGCGGCGGCGGCGTCCGCCGTACTCACCAAGCAGAACTTCGTCGACGGCCTGGTCTTCGCTGCCGTGCTCCTCGGGGTGGGCCTGGCCCGGCCCGCAGCGTCGGTGGCGCGCTCCCGGACGCGGGTCGTCCTGGCCGCAGGGGGCTTCGCGGCGGGCACCGCGGTCGTCGTGACCGCCGCGCTGCTGTGGGCGCACGGGCACGGCGGCGTGGAGAGCCTGCTGTACGCGATGTACGGCTTCCGTGGCGACGCGGACACCGTGCTGGCTGGGTCGAGCTGGAGTGCACCGCTGCACCGGCTGGGCCTCCTGGCGGTGGCTGCGATCGTCTCCGGCCTCGCGGTCCTGGCCGCCCACCTGGTCCACACCCACCGGCGGGTGCGGTCTCCGCTGGCACTCGCCCTCGCCGCCGCAGCGGTCGTGGAGGTCGCCGGCATCCTGGCCGGGGGCAGCTTCTGGCTGCACTACCTGCTCGCCCTCGTGCCGACCGTAGCGGTCGGCGCCGGCCTCGCCGCGCGTCACGGGCAGCCGGCCGTACGGCGGACGCGGGGCCTGGTCGTCTACGCGGTCGCGGTCACGGCCGTGGCGGCGCCGGTCGGTGCGGCTCTCGGCGCCGGTGCCCCGAGCGTGCCTTTCGCGACGGGGCGGTGGCTGGCGGACTCGAGCCGGCCCGGTGACACCGTCGTGGTCCCGTACACCCACGCGAACGTGATCGAGGCCTCCGGGCTGACGCCGGTCTACCCCTACTCCTGGAGCCTCCCTGCGCGGACCCTGGACCCTCGCCTCGACGACCTGGTCGCGACCCTGGAGCGGCGGACGCGCCCGACCTGGGTCGTGGTCTGGGACGACCTGCACAGCTGGGGACTGGACCCCGACCACCGGATGGAGCGCGCCCTGAGGGCCCACTACCGCCCGACCGCCGACGTGTGCGGCCACCCGGTGTGGCTGCGCGCGGACGTGGAACGGGACCTCGCACCTCCGCCACCGACGGAGGCGTGCTGAGCAGGCTCGGTCAGCCTCTGCCCGGCGACGCACCCCTCGTGGACCCGCGCAGGGTCACGGCCAGCAGCACGAGGGAGGCCGCCTGGAGGGCCGCGACGCAGACGGTGAGCAAGGTCGGGTGGTCGGTGGCCAGCGCACCCGCCAACGCGCCACCGGCGAGCGCCCCGACGCCCTGGACCGCGGCGAACACGCCGTAGGCGGTCGCGCGGCGGCCGGCGGGCACCAGGTCCGCGACGTAGGCCTTGACCGTGGAGTCCTGCACGCCGGTGGCGGCGCCCCACAGCACCACCCCGACCAGGACCGGCCACAGGACGCTGGTGCCGAACACCAGCGGCGGCACCGCGGCCACCGTGAAGGGGACGAGGAGGAGCGTCCGACCGCCGTACCGGTCGAACAGCCCGCCGGTGGCCAGGGCGGCCACCGCTTCGGCCGCCATCGCCAGCGCGTACACCAGCGGTGCCGCCGCCAGCGACACCAGGCCCGACTCGACGAACCGGAACGAGATGACCCCGTAGGTCATCAGCCCCGCGGCGGTGAGCGCAGCAGCGAGGGAGAACAGGCGGAACTCCCGCGGCAGGTCGCTGCCGAGCACCGCGGCACGCAGCGACCCGGCGGACGGGCCGCCCGCCCCGCCGGTGGGCGCCTCCTCGGCGGGGTCGGGCTCTGCGATCGAGGGGACCCGGCGCCGCAGCTGGGCCAGGAGCAGCAGCGACAGAGCGCCTGGGATGGCGAGCAGGGCGAGTCCGGGCCACAGCAGTCCGGTGACCGCCGCGACGCCCGTGAGGAGCAGGGGACCGGCGAAGGCACCCACCTGGTCCAGCGCCTTGTGCACCGCGAACCCGCGTCCCCGGCCGGTCGGGATGGCCACGCGCGCGAGCAGCGCCGACTTGGCCGGGCTGCGCACCGCCTTGCCCGCCCGTTCCAGCAGGATCAACGTCGAGGCCGCAGCCACCCCGGCGGTCCCGAGTGCCGGGGTCACCGCCAGCAGCGGGACGCAGACCGCCGTCATGGTGTACCCGACGACGGTCAGCCGCCAGTGCCGGTGGCTGCGGTCGGCCCACGGGCCCGTCACCAGCCGCAGCACCAGTGCGACCGCCTCGCCTGCGCCCGTGACCAGACCGACCGTCAGCGCGGAGGCACCGAGCGAGCCCAGGAACGGGCCGGCCACCGACCGCATCCCCTCGTAGACCATGTCCGCGGCCAGGCTCACCAGGCCGAAGGCGACCACGGTCCGCCACGGCGACCACGCCGGCCGCGCTGCGTTGTCGGTGCGCCGACGCGCCACAGGCTGTTCCCCCTCCGCCCCGCGGGCACGTCGACGATGATCCCCTCCGAGCGTGCCACGGCGCCCACACGGCGACGGTGGCCGAGCCCCACCGAGGTGCCGCCATCGGGTGGCGCCGGGCGTTTCCCGCCGTGGGCCGGGGGAAGACTCTCCGGCGTACCGAGAGATCCCGGGGAGGGGGGACATGGACAAGGCACAGGAGTTCGAGGCCCAGCTCGACGCCGCACTCGACACCAGACCGGTCATCGAGCTGGCCAAGGGAGTCCTGGTCGGCACCCGCTGCGAGACACCGGAGCAGGCCTTCGCCGAGCTGAGGTACGCGTCGCAGACCCACAACGTGAAGCTGAACGCGCTGGCCGGTGCGCTGGTCGACGTCGCGGCGGGCCGGGACTGCGACGACGACCGGCTTCAGTCGGTGATCTGGCAGGAGTGGGGGCGCCTGCTGCCGCAGTGCTGAGGGCACGGAAACATGTGTGCGTTGCACATGGCTGGGTACGCGTCTGACCGACCAGGCGGCACCCACAGTCCGGCCCCGGGAGGAGACGCATGTACGCAGGCGTGGTGGTCACGGCCGTCGCCGCGGTCGCGCTGGTGCTCGGTCTCTACGTGGCCCACCGGATCTCCGCGGTCGCGGCCGACCCGCTGACGGTCCTGCCGTTCGACTCCGGCTGGCGCCCCGCCCAGCACGCACTCTCGCGCTACCACGTGCGGTGGTACCTCGCCACGCTGGTGTTCCTCGCCTTCGACGTCGAGATGCTGTTCATGTACCCCTGGGCCGTCGTCGTCGCCTCGGTCGGCGGGTCCGCCGTCGTCGAGATGTTCCTCTTCCTGGGCGCGCTGTTCGTGGCCGTGGTCTGGGCCTGGCGTGAGGGAGCGCTGCGTTGGGTCTGAGCGACGCCCTGGCGCGGTCCGCCGCCGGCCATGCCCACGTGCTGGTGGCCGAGATGCCCGGCTCCTGGCGCACCCGCGCCGCGGTCGAGCGGGCCGTCCTGGACCGGGGCTGGCGCCTTGCCTCCTCACCCGCGGACGCCGACGTGCTGGTCGTGTGCGGCGCCCTGGGGCCGCGGCTCACCGAGGCCGTCGACCTGGTCTGGCACCAGCTGCCCGGCCCTCGCGTGCGCCTCGCCGTGCAGGGGTACGACGACGTGGCGGGCCGGCTCGACGAGGCGCGCGCCGGCCTGCTCGACACCGCGCAGCACCGGCACGACGCGCAGCACCGTCCCGCCGCGCCCGACCTGCTCCCCGACGACCACGGCGACGGCGACCACGGCGACATGGACGACGGCGACATGGAGATGGCGCCCGGCGGCATCCCGCTGGCCGAAGGCGGCGAGGACCGCGACGGCCTGGAGATGGACGTGCTGACCGTGCGACTCGGCCCGCTGCTGCCGCACTGGCCCGCCGGTCTCGTGCTGCACTGCTCGCTGCAGGGCGACGTGGTCACCGAGGCCCGTGCGGAGGTCCTCGACGAGTCGCCGCCGGCGCCGACCGGCCCCGCGGACCGCGCCCGGAGCATCGACAGCCTCGTCTCCCTGCTCGCGCTGGCCGGCTGGGACGACGCGGCGGCGCAGGCGCGCCGCCTCCGGGATGCGGCGCTCCGCCCGGACGGCGACACCCCGGCCGCCGTCGCCGAGGCGTCGGCCGCCCACCTGCGGAGGAGGGTGCGCCGTTCCTGGCTGCTGCGCTGGTCGCTGCGCGGGGTGCGCCCGGTCGCTGACGACGAGGCGGCCGCCCGTGGCCTTCCGGCGGACGCGGCGGGGGACACCTACGACCGGCTGCTCCGGCTGCTGGACCGCGCCACCGGCCAGGAGACCGCCTCCGACGACGGCCGGGCGTTCACCACCGGGCAGCTCGCGGACCTCGCCACCGGCCTCGACCTGGCCACCGCCCGGCTGGTCGTGGCCAGCCTCGACGTCCACTCCGTCCGCGCCGTCGACGCCGACCAGGAGGTGTCGCATGGCTGACCCGGCGACGGCACCGGGCTGGGCGGTCGCCGCGGTGGTGATCCTCGGCGCGCTCGCGCTGCTGGCCGCGATGCTGGACGGCGCCCTCGCCGCCCGCGCGGACGGGGGGACGCGCGGCACGGCACGGCCGTTCGCGGAGACCGCCCGGTTGATGCGCCAGCGACGCCGGACGACGGTGGAGGCCGACAGCCTGCTGTGGCGCACCGGCGGCGCCGGCCTGCTGGTCGTGGCCGCCCTGATGGTGACGGTGGTGCCGCTGGGGGAGTGGACCGTCTTCGACCTCGACGTCGGCGTGGTCTGGTTCAACGCCATGGACGTCGCCGTCTGGGCGCTGGTGTGGCTCACCGGGTGGGGGGCGAACTCCGCACCCTCCCTGGTGGGGGGCTACCGGTTCCTGGCCCTGGGCCTGGGGTACGAGCTGCCGCTGATGTTCGCCCTGGTCGCCCCCGCGATCGCCGCCGGGAGCCTGAACGTCGGCACCGTCGCCGCGGCCCAGGGAGGGCTCTGGTTCGTGGTGTGGATGCCGGTGGCGTTCGCCGTCTACCTGCTGGGCGTGGCCGGGTTCTCGGTGTGGGGACCGTTCGCCCCCGCGATCGGCCAGGACGTCGCCGGCGGCGCCCGGGCGGAGCTGTCCGGGGTGGACCGGCTGGTCTTCGAGGCCGGGCGGTACGCCCTGCTGGCGGCAGGCGCGGCGTTCGCGGTGCCGATGTTCCTCGGCGGCGGTGCCGGGCCGCTGCTCGCCGGATGGGTGTGGGTGCTGGTGAAGGCCGTGGCCGTCCTCGCGGCCCTGGTCTGGCTGCGGCGCCGGCTGCCGTCCTTCCGGCCCGACAAGTTCATGGAGGTGGGTTGGCTGGTGCTGCTGCCCGCCGTTCTCGTGCAGGACCTCGTGGTCGCGGTCGTCGCCGCAGGAAGGGGCTGAACGTGGTGCTCGACATCGCCTTCTGGGCACTCGGGCTGCTCGCGCTGCTGAGCGGCGCCGCGGTGTTCTACGTCGACTCGATGGCGCGAGCGACGTACGCGCTGGCGCTGTCCTTCGTGGCGGTCGGCTTCCAGGTGCTCTTCCTGCAGCAGAACTACGTCGGCGTGGTCACCGTGCTGATGATGGTCATGGAGATGGCCGTCATGGCGGTCTACATGGTCATGTTCATGGGGATGAACCCCGCACTCATGCCGATGAGCATGGTGCACAGCAACAAGAGCGCGGTCGCCGTGGCCGGCACGACGTTCCTCGTCCTCGCGGCGGGCATCCTGCTGGTCGACTGGCCCGCGCGGCGGGGCGGTCCGGCGCCGGACGTCACCGCAGCGCTCGGTGAGGCCCTGATGGGCTCGAAGATGCTCGTCATGGTGGTGGTCAGCCCGGTGATGGTGGCCACGATCGTGGCCGGCGTGGTGCTCGCCTCCCACCGCACCCGCTACGACCGGTTCGGCGACGACCTGAAGCAGCGGCCGGCCGACGACCCGCAGCCGGGAGGTGTCGGCCGATGACGCTCGAGGCGACGCTCCTGATCGCGGCCGGCATCTTCAGCGTCGGGCTGTACGGCGCGATCTCCCAGCAGGTCGTGGTGATGGTGATGATGGGCCTGGAGCTGATGATCAACGCCGTCATCCTCGCGGCCGCCGGGTTCTGGTGGTTCCTCGCACCCGATCCCACCGGACAGGTCCTGCTGATGGTGGTGATCGCGGCGATGACCCTGGAGATGGCGATGGGGTTCGCGGTCGCCACGCTGCTGCACCGCGAACGCCAGGCAGACATGACCGACATGGCCACGGACCTGTCGGGGTGAGCCCGGCGATGACCCAGGCCGCACTCTGGCTGCTCGTGCTGCTGCCCGCCGTCGTGGGTGGCGGGCTCGCGCTGTCCCGGGCCGACCGCGCCGCCGGCGTCGTGTCGCTCGCCACCGCCGCGGTGACCACGGCGCTCTCCGTCGTCGTCGCCCTGGCCCGGCCGGCCGTGTCGGTGCCGTTCATGGCCGGCACCGACCTCGCCCTCGGCGTGGACACGCTCTCGGCCCTGGTGGTGCCCACGGTGGCGGTGGTGACCTTGCTCGTGCTGGTCTTCGCCGCCGGGGACATCACGGAGTCGCAGCCGCGCTTCCACGGGTTGATGCTGCTCTTCGCCGCCTCCGCGCTGCTCACCGCCACGGCCGGGACGCTGCCGGCGCTGCTCCTCGCCTGGGAGGTGATGGGGGCGACGTCGTACGCCCTCATCGGCTTCTGGTGGCGCGACGACCACCGCGTCTCCGCGGGCCTGACCGCGTTCGTGACCACGCGCACGGCGGACCTCGGGCTCTACCTGGCGGCCGGGGCGGCGCTCGCCGGGGGCGCCGGGCTGGCGCTGGCCGACCTGCCGGCCAGCAGCACGGGCTGGCGCCACGTGGTCGCGGCCGGTGTCCTGGTGGCCGCCCTGGGCAAGGCCGCCCAGCTGCCGTTCTCGTTCTGGCTGTCCCGCGCGATGGAGGGCCCCAGCCCGGTCAGCGCACTCCTGCACTCCGCGGCGATGGTCGCCATGGGCGGCTACCTGCTGCTGCGGGCGGAGCCGCTGCTGGCCGCGACCGGCTGGGCGGCCCCCGCCACCGCCTGGATCGGTGCGCTCACGGCCCTGGTGCTCGGCGGCGTCGCCGTCGCCCAGCACGACCTCAAGCAGCGGCTCGCCGCCTCCACGTCCGCACAGCTCGGGTTCGTGGTGATGGGCGCCGGGGTGGCGTCGGTCAGCGGGGGAGCCGCGCACCTCGTGGCGCACGCCTCGACCAAGGCGCTGCTGTTCCTCGCCGCCGGGGCCTGGCTCAGCGCGCTGGGCACGAAACGACTCGAAGGGCTCCAGGGCGCCGGCCCGCGGTGGCGGCTGGTCGGCCTGTCGGCGACCGCGGGCGCGCTGTCCCTCGCGGGCGTCGCCCCGCTCTCGCTGTGGGCGACCAAGGACGCCGTCCTGGCCGCGGCGCTGGAGACCTCCCCGTGGCTCTACGGCGTCGGCCTGGCGGCGGCGACCCTCTCGGCGGCCTACACCGGCAAGATCCTGGTCGGCATCTGGCGTCGGGTGCCCGAGGACGAGCGGCGCGACGTCGAGGAGCACTACGACGAGGAGCAGCAGGGCACCCGCCACGTCGGGTGGGCCGAGCAGGTGCCGCTGCTCGTGCTCGCGGTCGGTGCCGTGGTGCTGGGCCTGCTCGCCCTGCCGCCCGTGGGCGACACGCTCGCCCGCGCGCTCGGTGAGGAGCCGCTGCACCCCTCCGCCCTGGCGATGGGCGCGTCCGCCGTGCTCGCACTGGCCGTGCTGGCGGTGGTGTGGCGGCGCCCGGTGCCGCAGTGGCGGTGGGCCGTCTCCTGGCTCGGCCTGGAGCAGGCGGCGCACGCGTCCGTCGTGCGCCCGACGCTCGCGCTGGCCGAGGCGCTGGCCCGCTTCGACGACCGGGTGCTCGACCGCGGGGTGGAGGGGTCCGCCGTCGCCACCGTCAGGGCGGCACACCGCGCCGCGGCCTTCGACGTCCGGGCGGTCGACGGCGCGGTCGAGGGCCTGGCGGCCCAGCTGCGCCGGCTCGGCAGGTTCGCCCGCCGTCCGCAGACCGGGCTGCTGCACCAGTACTACATCCAGGCGGTCGTGGTGCTCGCGATCGGTCTCCTGCTTCTCGTCACGGTGAGGTGAACGTGCTCAGTCTGATCGTCTTCCTGCCCCTGGCCGCTGCGCTGGTGCTGGTGGCGCTGCCCCGGCTCGGCGACGCCGCCTCGCGGTGGGCCTGGGTGGCCGCGGCTGCCGCCGACCTCGCTCTCGTGGTCGGCGTGTGGCTGCGCTACGAGACCCCCGCGTCCGGGCGGCTGGCGTTCGAGGAGCGGGCCGAGTGGATCCCCGGAGTGAACAGCAGCTACCACGTCGGCGTGGACGGCCTGTCGCTCCCGCTGCTGGCGATGACCGCGGTCATCTTCCTCGCCTGTGCCGTGTACGCCCTGCGCCAGACCGACCGGCCGCGCACCCAGGCCGCACTCTTCCTGTTCCTGCAGAGCGTGAGCACGGGGCTGTTCGTCTCGGCCGACCTGATCCTGTTCTTCCTCTTCTTCGACCTGTCGATCGTCGGCATGTACTTCGTGATCGCCGGCTGGGGCCACGGCGACGCCGCCCGCTCCGCGGTGAAGTTCTTCCTCTACACCTTCCTCGGGTCGCTGGCCCTGCTGGTGGGCTTCATCGGGCTGTACCTGGCCGCGGACCCCCACACGTTCGACATGGTCGAGCTCGCCGAGCAGGCGCCGCTGACCGGGTCCTCGCTCACCGGCGTGCTGGTGCTCGGCGCGATCGTCGTGGGGCTGGCGGTGAAGACGCCCACCGTCCCGGTGCACACGTGGCTCCCGCCCGCGCACACCGACGCACCCGCGATCGGCTCGGCCGTCCTCGCCGGGGTGCTGCTGAAGATGGGCACCTACGGGTTCGTGCGGATCGGGATGCCGATGCTGCCGGAGGCCTGGCGGTCGTGGGCGTGGGTGCTGGTGGTCGTCGGCATCGTCTCGGTGGTGTACGGCGCGCTGGTGGCCCTGGCCCAGACCAACTTCAAGCGGATGGTCGCCTACACGTCGGTGAACCACATGGGTTACATCGTCCTCGCCGTCGGCGCCGCCGGGATCGTCGCCTCCGACACCGCACAGGCCCGATCGGTCGCGGTGACCGGTGCGGTGACGCAGATGGTCAGCCACGGCCTGGTCACCGGGGCCCTGTTCCTCCTCGCCGGCGTCCTGCAGGACCGGGCCGGGACCTACGACATGGACTCCTACGGCGGCCTCGCCGGGCCGGCTCCCCGCTTCGCCGCCCTGTTCGCGGTCGGCGCGTTCGCCTCGCTCGGGCTGCCGGGCCTGTCGGGCTTCATCGCTGAGTTTCAGATCTTCACCGGAAGCATCGCCGCCGCCCCGGTGACGGCCGTCGCCCTGGTGGGCATCCTGATCACGGCCGCGCTGTTCCTGCGGGCGCTGCAACGGATCTTCGCCGGCGAGCTCCGCGGCCGCTCCGACGGGTTCGCCGACCTGCGTCCCGCGGAGCTCTGGGCGGTCGGCCCGCTGCTGCTGCTCTCGCTGCTGATCGGGGTGCTGCCCCGGCCGCTGCTCGACGTGATCGAGCCGGCCGCCGACGTCGTCGTCGACCTCGTCGGGAGGTAGCCGGTGGGCTCCGACATGGGGATGCGGCCGATGCTGCTGCTGCCGGAGATGCTGCTGTTCCTCGGCGGCCTGGTGGCGCTTCTCGGCGGCTCGTTCCTGCCCAGGGAGCGGCAGTGGCTGACCCGGGTCGTGGCCGCCTCCGCGCTCGTCTCCGCCGCGGTGGCGGCCGCGGCGGGGCTGGCCGGCCCGGCGCAGGCGGCGTTCGAGGGCACGTTCGCCGTGGACACCGCCACCGGCGTCGCCCGGATGGTGGCCGCGCTGGGCACGCTGGTCGTCCTGGCGCTCGCCTCCGACGAGATCAGCGGCTCCCCGCGCGAGAGCGAGACCTACGCGCTGCTGCTGTTCTCCACCACCGGAGCCCTCGTCCTCGCCGGCGCCGACGACCTGCTCGTCCTCGCGGTCGGGTTCCTCCTGGCCAGCGTGCCGCTCTACGGCCTGGTCGGGATCGCGCGCACCCCCGGTGCGGCCGAGGCGGCGATGAAGACCTACCTGATGGGGGCCCTGTTCGGCATCCTCATGCTGCTCGGTGTCACCGTGCTGTACGGCGTCGCGGGCACGACGTCGTACCCCGCCCTGTCCTCGCGGCTGGCGGACGCACCGGCGGGGGCGGTCGCCTTCGGGGTGCTCGGCGTGCTGGCCGGGCTGCTGTTCAAGGCCGGCGGCGTGCCCGGCCACTTCTGGGTCCCCGACGCCGCGCAGGGGGCCGGCGGGGCGGTCGCCGCCTTCCTCACCACCGTGCCGAAGATCGGTGCGGTCCTCGCGGCCTACCGGCTGGTCGCCACCCTCCCCGACGTCCTGAGCTGGCCGCTGCTCGTGGCGGTCCTCGCGGTCGCGAGCATGACCCTGGGCAACCTGGCCGCCTACTGGCAGACCGACCCCAGGCGGCTGCTCGGCTGGTCCACGGTGAGCCAGGTCGGCTACCTGCTGGTGCCGGTCGCGGTCGCGGCCCGCAGCGAGCTGGCGCTCCCGTCGCTGCTGCTCTACCTCGCCGGCTACACGGTCACCAACCTCGCCGCCTTCGCGGTGACGACCGCGTTGCCGGACCGGCGCGACCTGGACTCCTACCGGGGACTGGGCAAGGCGCGCCCGTGGCTGGCCGCGGCCCTCGTGGTGGCCCTGCTCGGGCTGGTCGGGACCCCGCCGACCGCCGTCTTCGTCGGCAAGCTCACCACCACCGCCGCGGCCTGGGACGGCGGCCAAGCCTGGCTGGCGGTGGCCGTGTTCGTGAACACCCTGCTCAGCCTGTTCTACTACCTGCGCTGGATCGCCCCGGTCTACGGCCGGGCGGAGCCGGCCGCGCGGAGCCTGCCCGGTGCGTTCGTGCCCGCCCGCTGGTCGTCCGCCACGGCGGTCGGGGCGGCGGGGCTGAGCCTCGTTGTGGGCGTCGGCGCGGGGCTCCTCTGGCCGGTCCTCGCGTCCTGACCGTGCCGCAGGGCCGGCGGCGAGGGCGCTCCGGGAGCGCGTCCGGCAGGCCACCCCCGCGCGGGAAGAGCCTGCGCGGCCACTGTCTAGGCTCCTCCTCGTGCCCACGCTGCCACCCCTCCTCCGTGTCCTGGTCGCCGTGCTCGCCGCGGCGCTGCTGACGACCTCGTGCACCGGCGCGCCCGGGGGTGGCTCCGCGGACGGCTCGGCGGACGGCTCGGCGGGTTCACCCGCCGGGGGAGAGGGCACCCGGAGCACCCCGCCCGCCGAGGCCGCGTCCGAGGAGCCCGCTGCCTCGGACGAGCCGCTGCCCTGGGGGCCGACCGAGGCCGAGCTCGCTCGGGCGCAGGAGCTCGTGGGCGACATGTCCGCGGCGGAGCTGGCCGGGCAGGTCATCGTCGGCCGGTGGCACGGCACCGACCCGGCCACGGCCGCGGCCATGGTCGAGGACCTCCACCTGGCGGGGGTGCAGCTGACCGGCGACAACATCGCGGACCGGGCGCAGGTCCGGGCCACCACCGCCGCCGTGGCCGAGGCCTTCCGGCGCACCGGGCGCAGCTTCCCGCCGGTGCTCGGCGTCGACCAGGAGGGCGGCGTGGTCGCCCATCTGCGTGGTATCACCGCCGACTTCCCGTCCTTCGCCACGGCCGGGTCGGTCGTCGCGCAGAACGGTCCTGCGGGACGTCGTACCGTCCGGTCCGCCATGCGGGCGATGGCGCTCGAGCTCCGCGACCTCGGGTTCACCTGGGTGTTCGCACCGGTCGCCGACGTGACCATCGGGGCTGCCGACGTGACCATCGGCAGCCGCTCGGCGTCGTCGGACCCGAAGGTCGCGGCGGCCGCGGTGAGCGCCGCGGTGCAGGGGTACGTCGACGCGGGCCTGGTGTCGACGACCAAGCACTTCCCCGGTCACGGGGCCGCCACCCAGGACAGCCACGAGACTCTCCCGGAGATCGACGTGACCCGCCAGGAGCTGGAGCGGCGCGACCTGCCGCCGTTCCGGGCGGCGGTGCGCGCCGGTGCCCCGGCCGTGATGGTGGGGCATCTGGACGTGAGCTCGCTGGCTCCCGGGGTCCCCACGAGCCTGGCCCCGGAGGCCTACGAGCTGCTCCGCGACGACCTCGGCTTCCAGGGTGTGGCGATCACCGACTCCCTCGGCATGGGCGCCGTCATCGCGCAGGGACGTCCCGCCGTCAGCGCGCTGGCCGCCGGTGCGGACCTGCTGCTGATGCCGGCGGACACGCCGCACACGCACGAGACGGTGACCAGGGCGGTCCGCCGCGGGGACCTCAGCCGTGGGCGGGTCGAGGAGGCCGCGGCAAGGGTCGTGGCCGTCCAGCTGTGGCAGCAGCGGGCCGGGCGGCAGCGCCCGGTGCCCACCGACGCGGTCGAGCGGGCCGTCGCGGCGGCCCGGGAGCTGGCGGCGGCCTCGTGACCCGGTGAGCGTGGCCCGCGTCACCCACCCCGCGGCCACCGTGCGAATTACACATCTGTAGTTGTCGCGAAGCCCTTCCGTACCCGCGTGACCGGTGTGACAGTTGTGACCGATGTGACCAGAGCGCCGGTCGGGACAGCTGTTCCACCGCCGCACGGACGACGGTAGGACCACAGCTGTGCATCACCATCCGAGCCTCCAACGGCGCCTGCGGCACGCGGTCGCCGCCCTCCTCGCGGGCGGGCTTCTCGCGGGCCTCGCGCTCGTGGAGCCGGTGGCGGCGCAGGACCTCGAGGACCGCCGGGACGAGGTCACCAAGGACATCGGACGGCGCGCGGCGCAGCTGGACCAGTCGGCCGACCGCCTCGTCGTCGCCACCCGGCGCCAGCAGCAGGCCGAGACCGGCCTCCGCGAGGCCCAGGACACCCTGGCGCGCACGCGTGGTGAGCTCGCCGCGGCCAAGGCCTTCGACGCCCGGATGCAGCTGCGGCTCGACGCGGCGGTCGAGGACCTCCGTGAGGCTCGCGAGGACCTCGCCGAGCGCCGCCGGCGGGTCAGCGGCCAGGAGACCAGGCTCGCCCGGATCGCCGTGGAGACCTACCAGTCCGGCGACCCGGCGCTCATGGCGCTGTCCATGGTCCTCAACTCCCAGGACGCCGTCCGGCTCGGTGACCAGCTCAACTCCGTGCAGAGCGTGCTCGACAAGGAGACCGTCGCCCTCCAGCGGCTCGAGGCGTCACGGGTCGTGCTCACGGTGCAGGAGTCGCGCTTCGAGGAGGCCAGGGCCGAGGTGGCCGAGCGTCGCGCCGCCGCGGCGGAGAACCTGCGGCGCAAGGCGGAGCTCGAGAGCCGGGCCGAGCAGGCGGAGGCGGAGATCGCGCAGCTGGTGGTCGCGGCCGCGTCGGCCCGCGAGGAAGCCGCGGCGGCCAAGGCCGAGGACCAGAGGCAGCTGCGGGACCTCGAGTCCGAGCGGGACCGGATCTCCGTGCTCCTCCGCCAGCGTGCGCGCGAGGCACGTGCGGCCGCGCGCGCTGCCGCGGAGGCCCGCCGGCAGGCGCGGGCGAAGGCGCGCGCCCGTGCGGCCGCGGAGGCACGTGAGGCGGCACGCAAGGCCGCCGCCGCCAAGCGCGCCGCCCACGCCGCGGACCGTGCCCAGGCGGCGCAGCAGGCCCGCGAGGCCGCGCGCGAGGCCCGGGAGGCGGAGCGTGCTCGGGAGCGGGCCCACCGGGCGGCGCAGGCGGTGAGCCGTTCCGGTGCTCGGTCGGCGTCGTCGAGCGTGCTCTCCAGCCCGGTGGACGGCTACCTGACCTCGTCGTACGGCATGCGTCTGCACCCGGTCTACAAGCGGTGGACGCTCCACGACGGCACCGACTTCGGCGCCGCCTGCGGGACCCCGATCCGCGCCGCCGCCGACGGGACGGTCATCGCGGCGTACTCGCACAGCGCCTACGGCAACCGGGTGATCATCGACCACGGCTACCAGCGCGGGGTGGGCCTGGGCACCGCCTACAACCACATGAGCGGCTTCGACACCCACGTCGGGCAACGGGTACGGCGCGGAGACGTGATCGGCTACGTCGGCACCACCGGCTACTCGACCGGCTGCCACCTGCACTTCATGGTGTTCGAGAACGGCGGCACGGTCGACCCGATGGGGTGGCTCTGACCGGCACCCGCCTGTGAGCGGGGTCGCCCGTGTCCCGCGGGCAGGACGGGGTAACCACGAGGTATGAGCGACGACGTGGTGACCCTTCTGACCAAGCAGCACGCACACATCCGCGCCCTCTTCGACGCGGTCGACAAGGCGACGGGGGAGGAGCGCCAGGAGCGGTTCGAGGAACTGCGCCGGTTCCTCGCGGTCCACGAGACCGCGGAGGAGATGGTGGTCCACCCGCGCGCCCGGCTCGGCGCGGGCGGGAACGAGGTGGTCGACGCCCGGTTGGCGGAGGAGCACTCCGCCAAGGAGGTGCTCTCCCGCCTGGACCGGACGGAGGTCTCCGACCCCGACTTCATCCCGGCCCTCGCCGAGCTGCGCAGCGCTGTGCTGGCGCACGCCGAGAGCGAGGAGCGCGAGGAGTTCCCGCTGCTCGAGGCCGAGACCGACGAGCGCACCCGCGCAACGATGGCGGCCGCGGTCAGGGCTGCCGAGGCGATCGCTCCCACGCACCCGCACCCGGGCGTGGAGTCCGCCACCGCGAACCTGGTGGCGGGCCCGCTGGCGTCGGTCGTCGACCGCACCCGGGACGCCGTGCGCTCGGTCCTCGACCACCGGTGAGCTCGCCCGGGGAGGCCCCGCCGGGCCACCCGCCGTAGTCCGTCCGGGGGGTTTTCAGGACTCGCCGTGCCGAAGTGCGACAGCCGCCGGAGTTCCTGCCGTCTCTCATGGTGACCTTGGGTGTAGCACCTCACAGCCACCGGGAGACCGCAGTGATCAGCAAGAAGAACGGCAGCATGGCGCGGAGCGAGCGCGTCAAGGGTGCCGAGCGCCGGCCCGCCTCGGCCGCGAAGTGTCGGTGCGGTCAGGATCTCGACGTCTGCTCGCGGGGCCACTGCCCGCGCTGCGGGAGCATCGTCCGCGCCGACTGACCGCAACCCGTCGGCGGCTAAAGTACGTGTCGTCAGGATCTCATCGCTCCAGGGAGACACGTGGACGAGCCGGCCGCTGCCGCGGTGACCGCAGAACGTGTCCTGACGATCCCGAACATCATCAGCCTTCTCCGGCTCGCCGGAGTCCCGCTGTTCCTGTGGCTCGTGCTCGGCCCCGAGGCAGACGCCTGGGCCCTCGGCGTGCTGCTGCTGTCCGGGGTCACCGACTGGCTCGACGGGTACCTCGCCCGGCGCCTGGACCAGACCTCCAAGCTGGGCCAGGTCCTCGACCCGGTCGCCGACCGGCTCTACATCCTGGCCGTGGTGATCGGCCTGGCGTGGCGCGACATCATCCCGTGGTGGCTCGCGGCGCTGCTCCCGGCACGCGACCTGCTGCTGTGGGTCCTGGTGCCGTTCCTGCGCACCCGCGGCTACCACGCCCTGCCGGTCCACTTCCTGGGCAAGGCCGCGACCTTCAACCTGCTCTACGCCTTCCCCCTGCTGCTGCTCGGCGACGGCGAGGGCGTGGTGGCCTCCCTGGCCCGCGTCTTCGGCTGGGCCTTCGCGATCTGGGGCACCGGCCTCTACTGGTGGGCCGGCATCCTCTACGCCTGGCAGGTGCGCAAGCTCCTCGCCGACCGCGACCGGAGGGCACCGAGCCTCGATGTCCGCTGAGAGCCCCGGTACGACGACCACCCCGCCCGACGAGCCGGGGAACCAGGTGCCGCCGCAGGTCTTCATGCCCCTGCTGGACTACATCACCGCCCACTCGATGGACCAGGACTACGCCCACGTCGCGCAGCGCGACGACCGCGGCAAGAAGCCGCAGCAGGTGCGGCCCGGGATCGCGGCACTGGTCGCGATGGGGATCTTCGGCCTGCTGGTCACCACGGCCGGGGTGCAGACGGCCCGGAACGCCGGCGAGGAGTCGGGCAGCCGGGCCTCCCTGGTGACCCAGGTCAAGGCCCGCAGCGCCCAGGTCGACGCCCGCCGGGCCCGGGTGACGAACCTGCGCGAGGAGATCGCGTCGCTGCAGACCCTGTACCTGGACACCACGGGCCAGGGCCGGCTGCTGTCGTCGCGGCTGGATCGGTTGGGCACCGTCACCGGCGCGGTGCCGGTGAGGGGCCCGGGGGTGAAGGTGGTCGTCGACGACGCGCCCGGTGCCGTGGGTCCCGTCGAGCAGGTGCTCGACAAGGACCTGCAGAAGCTGGTCAACGCGCTGTGGGGCGCCGGGGCCGAGGCGATCTCCATCAACGGCCAGCGGCTGACCACCCTGTCGGCGATCCGCACCGCCGGCCAGGCGATCACGGTCAACTTCGTGTCGCTGCAGCGGCCCTACACCGTCCAGGCCATCGGGGACCCCGATACCATGCCAGCGCGGTTCGTCGAGACCGAGCACGGCCAGGACTGGCTGGACCTCCAGCGGGTCAACCGGCTGCGGTTCACCATGACCACCGAGCAGTCCATGCGGCTGCCGGCCGCCCCAGCCCGGCGGCTGTCGCTACGCCACGCATCCCAGGGGGACACACCATGATCGCAGCCCTCGGGCTCCTGGCCGGGGTCCTGCTCGGCCTGGTGCTGCAGCCGGAGGTGCCGCTGTGGCTGGAGCCCTACCTCCCGATCGCGGTGGTCGCGGCCCTCGACGCGGTGTTCGGGGCGCTGCGCGCCTTCCTCGACGGCATCTTCGACGACAAGGTGTTCGTCATCTCGTTCATCAGCAACGTGCTGATCGCCGCGCTGATCGTCTACCTCGGGGACAAGCTCGGCGTCGGCGGTCAGCTCTCCACAGGCGTGATCGTGGTGCTCGGCATCCGGATCTTCTCCAACGTGGCCGCCATCCGGCGCCACCTGTTCCACGCGTGAGGCCATGATGAGCGACGAACCCACCGCCCGCGACCGGTTGGTCTCCTCGGTGCGCCGGCCCCGCTACCGCGGCCAGCTCGTCGTCGCGGTGCTCCTGGCGATCGTCGGCTTCGCCAGCGTGGTCCAGGTGCAGGCCAACGAGCGCGACGACGACTACGAGGGCATGCGCGAGGAGGACCTCGTCCAGGTGCTGAACTCTCTGGCGAGCGCCTCGCAGCGCGCCGAGAACGAGATCGCCGAGCTGGAGCAGACCCGCTCGCTCGCTGCGCAGCGACACCGACGCCGGCAGGCGGCCCTGGCGCAGGCCCGCGAACGCGCCGAGGTGCTCGGCATCCTCGCCGGCACCCTTCCGGCCGTGGGCCCCGGGATCGTCGTCCGGGTCGAGGACCCGGGCGGCAACGTCGGCATCGACCACATGCTCAACGGCATCCAGGAGCTGCGGGACTCCGGCGCGGAGGCGATCGAGATCAACGACACGGTGCGGGTCGTCGCCCAGTCCGCCCTCCGGGACGGCGAGGACGGGATCGTCGTCGACGGCACGCAGCTGTCCCCGCCGTACACCATGGAGGTGATCGGCGACCCGCACACGCTGGCGACCGCCCTGAACATCCGCGGCGGCTTCGTCCAGGACATCGAGAACCCCAGCGTGGGCGGCTCGGTGGAGATCGAGGAGCGTGAGGACGACATCGAGGTCGCCACCCTCGCCGAGCCTCGAGGATCCGGAGTACGCGGAGCCCGCCGAAGCCGAGTAGCCTGCAGCAGTCCGCACCCGCGGACCTCGAGCCGACCGACCGAGGAGCGCCCGTGTACCCCGAGGACCTCAAGTACAGCAGCGAGCACGAGTGGGTGCGCAGCCCGGGCGAGAGCGACGGATCCGTCCGGGTCGGCATCACCCACTACGCCCAGGACGCCCTCGGCGACATCGTGTACGTGTCCCTGCCCGAGGTGGGTGCCGAGGTCGCCGCCGGCGACACCGTCGGCGAGCTGGAGTCGACCAAGTCGGTCAGCGACGTCTACGCGCCGGTGAGCGGCACGGTGGTCGCCCGCAACGAGGCGCTGGACGGCAGCCCCGAGCTGGTCAACTCCGACCCGTATGGCGACGGCTGGCTGTTCGAGGTCTCCGGCGCGACGGAGGGCGAGATCGGGTCGCTGATGGACGCCGCCGCCTACGAAGCCACACTCGAGTCCTGACCACCGCCCGCACCGCCACCGGCACCGCGCGTTCCGACTTGATCGCGTGGGCCTGACTGATAGGTTCAGGGAACCGTCAACCTCGACTACGAGTTGAGGGTTCGTCGAGTGGTAGCGGTCAACTGCCAACGGGAGGCTGGAAGATGCCGTTCTGCACCGAGTGCGGACACCGGAACCCTGACGACGCGCGCTTCTGCTCGCAGTGCGGGAAGCGCCTCGTCGAGGAGACGCCCGCCGCCGAGGAGTACGCCGGGGGAGACCACCGTCGACGATCACCTTCGGGGCCCCGGTCAAGCCGGAGGCCGCCGAGGACCACACCGCGCTGAACGACGCCGACGCCGCAGCCGTGGACGCGCTGCCCGCCGGCAGCGCGCTGCTGGTGGTCCAGCGCGGCCCGAGCGCGGGCAGCAGGTTCCTGCTCGACACCGAGGTCGTCGGCGCAGGCCGGCACCCCGAGAGCGAGATCTTCCTCGACGACGTCACCGTGTCCCGGCGGCACGCGGAGTTCCGCCGCGGTCCGGGCGGCTACCGGGTCGCCGACGTCGGCAGCCTCAACGGCACCTACGTGAACCGGGACCGCATCGACGAGGTCGAGCTGCAGAACGGCGACGAGGTCCAGATCGGGAAGTACCGCCTGGTGTACTTCGCCAGCCACGCCGGAGCGGGCCGGCCGCAGTGAGGCAGGCGGCGTCGCGGTCCCGGATGAGCATCGGCGAGGTGCTCTCCCTCCTGCGGGCCGACTTCCCCGAGGTCAGCATCTCCAAGATCCGCTTCCTCGAGGCCGAGGGCCTCATCGAGCCGGAGCGGACACCGTCGGGCTACCGCAAGTTCTCCCACCGCGACGTCGAGCGGCTGCGCTACGTCCTGACCAGCCAGCGGGAGCACTACCTGCCGCTGAAGGTGATCAAGGAGCACCTCGACGCCATCGACCGCGGCCTGGAACCGCCGCCCGTCACCGGTGCCGGGCCGCAGGTGCCGAGGGTCGTGCTCGCGGGTGACGGCTCGCCGTCACCCGAGACCTTCGCCCCCGACGCCTCGGAGCTGCGCCTGTCGCGCAAGGAGCTCCTGCAGGGCGCGGAGATCGACGAGGAGCTCCTCGAGCAGCTCGAGACCTACGGCCTGGTCAGGCCCCGCACGGGCACCGGCCACTACGACGGGGACGCGCTCGTCGTGGCCAAGACCGCCGGCGAGCTGGCCGCCTTCGGGATCGAGCCGCGGCACCTGCGCGCCTTCAAGACCGCTGCCGACCGCGAGGTGGGGCTCGTCGAGCAGGTCGTCTCACCGATGCGTCGCAGCCGGGACGCGGCGGCCAAGGCGAGGGCCGAGGACACCATCGCCCAGATGGCCGCGCTGTCGGTGCGGCTGCACGCCACCCTGGTCAAGAGCGGGCTCAGGTCCGTGCGCTGAGCCTGCCCGATGCGGCCTCGCGGGTCTTGGTTCGCGGAGTAGGGTGGTGGGCGTGCGAGAAGTCGACGTGATCGGGGTCCGGGTCGAGATGCCCTCGAACCAGCCGATCGTCCTGCTGCGCGAGGTCTCCGGCGACCGCTACCTGCCGATCTGGATCGGTGCCGTCGAGGCCACCGCCATCGCGTTCGCCCAGCAAGGGGTGGTGCCGCCCCGGCCGCTGACCCATGACCTGATGAAGGACCTGATCGCCGCCACCGGCAACGACCTCACCGAGGTCCGGATCACCGAGATGCGCGACGGGGTCTTCTACGCCGTGCTCGTGCTCGGCTCCGGCGTCGAGGTCAGCGCCCGGCCCTCGGACTCGATCGCGCTCGCGCTGCGCACCGGCAGCCGGATCGTGTGCGACGAGGGCGTGCTCGACGAGGCCGGCCTCGCGGTTCCCGACGAGCAGGAGGACGAGGTCGAGAAGTTCCGCGAGTTCCTCGACCACGTCTCGCCCGAGGACTTCGAGAGCCACTGACGCACCCGGCACAACCCTCACCCTCGACCTCTACTTGAGAGTTTGCGACACGCCGGCCGCGCGCGTGCCCGTTGTCGTTGACCCCTCCTGTCGCAGGGGCCTACCTTGGGACAGTGTCTCCGTTGTAACTCCACCGTTGTGCTCCACCCCGGGCGCGGCGGCTTCCCCTCAGGAGCTACGGGCTGAACGGAGCGGACGACGAAGAGGTTGACGTGACGAGGAACGGCGACGAGGCCGCGAAGAGCCCCGACCAGGCCGCTGCCGAGCAGGCCGCCGAAGCCGCCGGCGAGCAGGGCCTGCTGTTCGACGACGACGTCTCGCCCCTGCCGCAGGACGCGGGCTACCGCGGACCGACCGCCTGCAACGCGGCGGGCATCACCTACCGCCAGCTCGACTACTGGGCACGCACCGGTCTGGTGGAGCCGACCGTACGCGGTGCGTCGGGCTCCGGCACCCAGCGGCTCTACTCCTTCCGCGACATCCTGCTGCTGAAGGTCATCAAGCGGCTCCTCGACGCCGGGATCTCGCTGCAGCAGATCCGCACCGCGGTCCACCACCTCCGCGCACGCGGCACCGACGACCTGACCCGCGTCACGCTGATGAGCGACGGGGCCAGCGTCTACGAGTGCACCAGCAACGACGAGGTCATCGACCTGCTCCAGGGCGGTCAGGGCGTCTTCGGCATCGCGATCGGTGGTGTCTGGCGCGAGATCGAGGGGTCGCTCGCCGAGCTGCCCAGCGAGCGCGCGGTCGGAGGAGGAGCCGACCACGCCTCCGACGAGCTCGCCGCCCGTCGCCGCGCACGCGAGGTGGGCTGAGCCGAGACGACGACCACGAGGGCCCCGGTGTCGAGGACACCGGGGCCCTCGTGCGTGCTGTAGCGTGACGTCAAGCTGACGACACCGCGCGGGAGAGTCTCCGCCGGGCGCGCCCGGACCACCGGACGACCCGCCGCGGAGCGCCGAAGGGGCAACCCTCCCCGGAACCTCTCAGGCGCCAGGACCGTGCGGACGAGGCGACTCTGGAGGTCCGGCGCCGTGCCGGCCGACAGAGGGGGAGGCCACCGCGTCACGCCGTCCACCGGGAGCCTCTGTGTCCGACCAGCAGCCACTGACCGACCTCCACGCCGCCACCGGCTTCGTCGACCGCCACGTCGGCCCGGACGCCGCCGAACAGCGCCCATGCTCGAGGCGCTCGGGTTCGACTCTCTGGAGGCCTTGATGGACGCGGCCGTCCCCGGCCTCGATCCGCTCGTCGTCCGGCCTGGGACTCCCGCCCGCCGCGGGGGAGAGGAGGCCGCCCGGATGCTGCGCGAGGTCGCCGCCCGCAACCGGCCGCTCGCAGCCGATGATCGGCCTGGGCTACCACGGCACGGTCACCCCGCCGGTGGTCCGCCGCAACGTGCTCGAGGACCCGAGCTGGTACACCGCCTACACCCCCTACCAGCCCGAGATCTCCCAGGGCCGGCTCGAGGCGCTGCTGAACTTCCAGACCATGGTCGGAGACCTCACCGGGCTGCCGACCGCCAACGCCTCGCTGCTCGACGAGGGCACCGCGGCGGCCGAGGCGATGACCCTGGTGCGGCGCGCGAACAGCGTCAGCCACCGGACGGTTCGTGGTCGACGCCGACGCGTTGCCCCAGACGGTGGCGGTGGTGCGGACGCGGGCGCCGCGCGATGGGCATCGAGGTGGAGGTCGCCGACCTGTCTGCCGGGCTCCCGGACGGAGACGTCAGCGGCGCGCTGGTGCAGTACCCCGGCGCGAGCGGCCGCGTCCTGGACCCGCGGCCGCTGGTCGAGGCCGTCCACGCACGCGGCGGGATGGCGGTGGTGGCCGCGGACCTGCTCGCGCTCACACTGCTGGAGTCACCCGGGTCGATGGGCGCCGACGTCGTGGTCGGCTCCACCCAGCGGTTCGGGGTCCCGCTGTTCTACGGCGGTCCGCACGCCGGGCTACATGGCCGTGCGCGCCGGCATCGAGCGCCACCTGCCCGGCCGGCTCGTCGGGGTGTCCGTCGACGCCGAGGGGCGACCGGCGTACCGCCTCGCGCTGCAGACCCGCGAGCAGCACATCCGCCGCGACAAGGCCACCTCCAACATCTGCACCGCCCAGGTGCTGCTCGCGGTCGTCGCCTCCATGTACGCCGTCTACCACGGCCCCGACGGGCTGCGCACGATCGCCCGCCGCGCCCACCGCTACGCGGCCGTCCTCGCCCGGGCGCTGTCCGAGGCCGGCATCGCACCGGTGCACCGGGAGCTCTTCGACACCCTGCTCGTGCCGGTGCCCGGGCGCGCCCGCGAGGTGGTCGCCGCCGCCCGGGAGCGCGGCATCCACGTCCGCCTCGTCGACGACGACCACGTCGGCGTCTCCACCTCCGAGACCACCACCGCCGCCCACGTCACCGCGCGTGCTCGAGGCCTTCGGCGTCCCGGACGTGGACCTGGCCGCGGTGGACGACCGCACCGGGGACTCGCTGCCCGGCGGCCTGCGGCGCACCACCGACTTCCTCACCCACGAGGTGTTCAACAGCCACCGGTCTGAGACGTCGATGCTGCGCTACCTGCGCCGGCTCTCGGCCCGCGACTACGCGCTGGACCGGGGGATGATCCCGCTCGGGTCGTGCACCATGAAGCTCAACGCCACCACGGAGATGGAGCCGATCAGCCTGCCCGGCTTCGCCGACCTGCACCCGTTCGCCCCGGCGGAGGACGCCGAGGGCTACCACGCGATGGTCGCCGAGCTCGAGGGGTGGCTGGCCGCGGTCACCGGATACGACAGGGTGTCGATCCAGCCCAACGCCGGCTCCCAGGGGGAGCTGGCCGGCCTGCTGGCGATCCGCGCCTACCACGTCGACCGCGGCGAGGGCGCCCGCGACGTGTGCCTGATCCCGTCCTCGGCCCACGGCACCAACGCCGCCTCCGCGGTGATGGCCGGCATGCGGGTGGTGGTGGTCAAGGCGGCCGAGGACGGCTCGGTCGACCTCGAGGACCTGCGCGCCCAGTGCGACCAGCACCGTGACGACCTCGCCGCGATCATGGTGACCTACCCGTCGACCCACGGCGCCTTCGAGGACGGGATCGGCGAGCTGTGCCGGACCGTCCACGAGCACGGCGGCCAGGTGTACGTCGACGGGGCGAACCTCAACGCGCTGCTCGGCTACGCCAAGCCCGGGGAGTTCGGTGGCGACGTGTCCCACCTGAACCTGCACAAGACGTTCACCATCCCGCACGGCGGCGGCGGGCCCGGGGTCGGTCCGGTGGCGGTCCGGGCGCACCTCGCGCCGTTCCTGCCCAGCCACCCGATGCACCCCGACGCCGGCCGCCGCGAGGGCATCGGCCCGATCAGCGCGGCGCCGTACGGCTCGGCCGGGATCCTGCCGATCTCGTGGACCTACGTCCGGATGATGGGCGGCGACGGGCCTCACCCGGGCCACCGCGGTCGCGGTGCTGTCCGCGAACTACGTCGCGCACCGGCTCGGCGAGCACTACCCGGTGCTGTACCGCGGCCACAACGGCCTGGTCGCCCACGAGTGCATCCTCGACCTGCGTCCGCTGGCCAAGGCCACCGGCGTGACCGTCGACGACGTGGCCAAGCGCCTGGTCGACTACGGATTCCACGCCCCGACCATGAGCTTCCCCGTCGCCGGCACCCTCATGGTCGAGCCGACCGAGAGCGAGGACCTCGCCGAGATCGAGCGGTTCTGCGAGGCGATGATCGCGATCAAGGCCGAGGCCGACCGCGTCGCGTCGGGGGAGTGGGCCGCCGAGGAGTCGCCGCTGCGCGGTGCCCCGCACACGGCGATGGCGCTGGCCGGCGACTGGGACCGCGCCTACTCCCGCGAGGAGGCGGTGTTCCCCACCGGGCCCGGACCCGGACAAGTACTGGCCGCCGGTGGCACGCATCGACCAGGCCTACGGCGACCGGCACCTGGTCTGCACCTGCCCCGCGCCCGAGGCGTTCGCGTAGTGACCGGTGTCGCGGACCTGACCGCCCGGCGCCTCCAGGCGGTGCTGTCGCGCGAGCAGGTCACGGCGCGGATGCCGTCGCTCGCCGCCGGCGTGGTCCGCGACGGAGCCCTCGCCTGGAGCGGCAGCCACGGCGAGCACACCGGCGGGCCGTCGGCGACGGCCGACGTGCAGTACCGGATCGGCTCCATCACCAAGACCATGACGGCGGTGCTGGTGATGCGGCTGCGGGACGAGGGTGCGCTGCGGCTCGACGACCGGCTGGAGCGAGCACCTGCCCGGTGTCGGCTACGGCGACCGCACCCTCCGGAGCCTGCTCTCGCACTCCGCCGGCATGCACTCCGAGCCCGCGGGACCGTGGTGGGAGCGCAGCCGCGGGGTCGCCTTCGACGACCTGGCCGCGAGCGTCGACGAGGCCGGCGCACCGTTCGAGGCCGGGGCGACCTTCCACTACACCAACCTCGCCTACGGCCTGCTCGGCGAGGTCGTGGCACGCGCAGGGGGCACGTCGTGGTGGGAGCAGGTCCGCGACCGCGTCCTCGTGCCCGCTCGGCATGCGGCGCACGTCCTACCTGGCCGAGCCCCCGAGCGCGACCGGCTACAGCGTGCACCACTTCGCCGGCACGCTGCGGCCCGAGCCGGCCCACGACACCGGGGCGATGGCGCCCGCGGGCCAGCTGTGGAGCACGCTGGAGGACCTCGCCAGGTACGCCGCCTTCCTCCTCGACGGGCACCCGGAGGTCCTGTCGGCCGGCGCGCTGGAGGAGATGACCACGCCCCAGTCGGGGACGGCGGCCGCCGGCGTCGGCAGCGGTTACGGGCTCGGTCTGCGGCTCGTCGCCGGCGGGTCCGGCACGCTGCACGGCCACACCGGCACGATGCCCGGCTTCCAGGCGGGCCTCTTCGTGGACCGGGTACGGCGGACGGGCGCGGTGTGCCTGGCCAACGGCACCGCCGGGATGCGCTGCGAAGGACTGCCCGTCGACCTGCTCGAGGAGCTCGAGCGCTGGGAACCGACCGTCCTGGCGCCCTGGCGGCCGACCGCGACGGTCCCGGCGGCGGTCGAGGAGGTGCTCGGCGTGTGGCACTGGGGCAACACCGCGCTGGCGTTCGCCTACGACGGCACTCACCTGACCGTCACCTCGCTGGCCACCGGGAACCAGACGATGCGGTTTCGGTCGCGCGACGACGGCACCTTCGTGGGTGTCTCCGGCTACCACCACGGCGAGACCCTGCAGGTCGTCCGGGACGCCGACGGCGGGGTCTCCCACCTCATCGTGCGCCACCTTCGTCTACACCCGCGAGCCCTACGACCCGCGCGCCCCGATCCCCGGCGGGGTGTGACCGCGGATCAGCTCGCGCGGCTCACGCTGGACATGTTGAAGTCCGGCACCCGCAACGCCGGCATCGCCGTGCGCGAGAAGTAGTCGCCCCACTCCCGGGAGAACGCCGGCTCGGTCAGCGAGGCCGCGGAGAACCGGTCGAGCAGGTCCACCGGGCTCTCGTTGAACCGGAAGTTGTTCACCTCGCCGGTCACCTCGCCGTTCTCCACGAGGTAGACGCCGTCCCGGGTCAGGCCGGTGAGCAGCAGCGTCTGCGGGTCGACCATCCGGATGTACCACAGGCAGGTGAGCAGCAGGCCGCGTTCGGTGTCGCGCACCAGGTCGTCGAGCCCTCCGGTCTCCCCGTCGACGGTGAGCACGAGGTTGTCCACCGGGGGCGTGACCGGCTGGCCGGTCAGCGCCGCGGAGTGCCTGGTCTGCAGGAGCGCCCGCAGGTGGCCGTCGGCGACCCAGTCGGTGCGTGAGAGCGGCAGGCCGTTGTCGAAGACGCTGGAGACGTTGGTGCTGGCCGCCGCGGTGACGAACGGAGACGCCTCCAGGCCCTGGTGGCGGGGGTCGGAGAAGAGCCGGACCGGCCGGCCGGACAGCCGGTCGCCGATGCGCGTGCCGCCGCCGGGCCGGGAGAACACCGACTGCCCGTCGTGCGCGTCCCGGGCGGAGGCACACCAGTAGGCGTAGATCATCAGGTCCGCGACCGCGGTCGGCGGCAGGACCGTGTCGTAGCGACCGGCCGGCAGGTCCACCTTGCGCTCGGCCCCACGACAGCCGACGGGCCAGCTCCTGGTCGAGGGCGAGGGCGTCGACGTCGGTGAAGTCCCGGGTCGCGCCGCCCACCCAGGCACTGCCGGCGAGGTCCGCGGTCTTGCCGGTGACGCCGTAGTGCCCGGTGGGCTGGACGTGGCGCAGCCGCAGGCCGGTCGAGGAGCCGAGGTAGGAGGTGGTCACCTCGTGGTCCACGAACCCGTAGAGCAGGCGCTTGCCGCTCTCGGCGCGGCCGAAGGCCTCTCCGAGGGCGGGGGCGAGGTCGGAGTACACCTCGATCGAGGTCCGCTCCGGCTCCTCGGACCAGTCCGCGGCCGCGTCGCCCTCGACCAGCTCGGCGGCGTCCTCGGCGGGTGTGCTGCCGCGGGCAGCGGCGTCGGCGGCCTCGACGAGCGTGCGCACCTGCGCCGTCGTGGTGGCGCTGGCGCTGACCGAGCCGCTGGCGGTGCCCGAGCCGGCACCCACGAACGACACCACGGTGACCGATACGCCGTGCATGACGCCGTTGGTGGTGAGCGTGTTGTTCGCCCAGCGGAGGTTGGCGCTGCTGGAGTCCCGCACCAGGACGATGCAGGAGTCGGCGGTGGACGCCTTCAGCGCGTGCTCGACCAGGTCCTGCGGGGTGGCGACGGTGGTCATCTGGTCCTCCTTCAGGCCTGGTGGCGGGCTTCGGCCGCGGTGTTGAGCACCCGGACACCACGGAACAGCGCGGACGGGCAGCCGTGCGAGACCGACGCCACCTGGCCCGGCTGGGCCTTGCCGCAGTTGAACGCGCCGCCGAGCTCCCACGTCTGCGGCCCGCCGACGGCCTCCATGGACCCCCAGAAGTCCGTGGTGGTGGCCTGGTAGGCCACGTCGCGGAGCTGTCCGGCGAGCCGTCCGTCCTCGATCCGGTAGAACCGCTGTCCGGTGAACTGGAAGTTGTAGCGCTGCATGTCGATGCTCCAGGAGTTGTCACCGACGACGTAGACGCCGCGCTCCACCCCGGAGATCAGCTCGTCGGTGTCCGGTCCGTCCGGTGCCGGCTGCAGCGAGACGTTGGCCATCCGCTGGATCGGGATGTGGCCGGAGGAGTCGGCGTAGGCGCAGCCGTTGGACCGCTCCAGGCCCATCAGGTGCGCGGTGGGACGGTCGAGCTGGTAGCCGACGAGGATCCCGTCGCGGACGATGTCCCAGCTCTGCGCCTGCACCCCCTCGTCGTCGTAGCCGACCGTGGCGAGTCCGTGCTCGGTGGTCCGGTCCCCGGTGACGTGCATGACCGGCGACCCGTAGCGCAGCGTGCCGAGCTGGTCGGGCGTGGCGAACGACGTGCCGGCGTAGTTGGCCTCGTAGCCCAGCGCCCGGTCGAGCTCGGTGGCGTGGCCGATGGACTCGTGGATGGTCAGCCAGAGGTTGGAGGGGTGGATCACCAGGTCGTAGTCACCGGGCTCGACGGACGGCGCGGCCAGCTTCTGCGCCAGCAGCTCCGGCAGCTCGGCGAGCTCGCTGTCCCAGTCCCGGCTGCCGTCGACGAGGTACTCCCAGCCCCGGCCGACCGGAGGCGCGATGGTGCGCATCGAGTCGAAGCGGCCGGAGCGCGCCTCGCTGCCGTAGGCCTCGAAGACCGGCTCGAGCCGGACCCGCTGCTGGGTCGTGGTGGTCCCGGCCAGGTCGGTGTAGAACTTGTTCTCCAGCACCTGGCGGAGCAGGCCGCTGGAGTGGTCGACCCCCGGCGCCTCGACCAGCCGGCGGGACCAGTGCGCGAGCAGGTCGACCTTCTCCGCGAGGGGTACGTCGAACGGGTCGGTGTCGTAGCCCGACACCCACACCACGTCGTCGTACACCGGCTCGGGGGCCAGCCCGACGGGGCGGGTGGTGACCGCCGCCGCGACCTGGGCGACCCGGACCGCGGTCTCGGCCACCTCGACGGCCGACTCGGGGGTGAGCAGCACCCCGGAGGCGAACCCCCAGGCTCCGTCGAGGATCACCCGCACCGCGAACCCGAGGTCCTCCTGGTCGTCGGCGCCCTGCAGGTGCCCGTCGCGGACCCGGATGTCCTGGTAGCGGACGCGTTCGAAGCGGAAGTCGGCGTGGGAGACGTGGAAGTCGCGCACGCGGGCCAGGGCGGCCTCGGCCAGCCGGCGGTAGGGCAGGGACGTGAACGCCGGGTCGATCTGGTGCTGCACCGGTGCTCCTGGGGTCGTGGCCGTGCGGCCGGGGTTGGTGGGTGGGTGAGGTGGGCCCGAGCCCGGGCCTCAGGTCTGTCCCTCGACCTCCTGGGCAGCACGGAGCGCGGCCTCGTCGGCCGCGCTCTCGTGCATCCAGGTGGCGGGCAGCACGTCGTATCCCGCGGCGCGGGCGGCCTCGAGGACCTCGGGGTCGTCGTCGACGAGGAGGCCGACCGTGCGCTCCGCCGAGAGCCGGTCGAGCACCTCCACCTTGAGCAGCCGCGCCGGCCGCCGGTCGCCGGTGGGCCGCAGCAGCACCTCGCCCGTCGGCAGGGCGTGGTGCCGTAGCCAGTCGACGGTGTCACGCCGGCAGCGCTCCGGGCGCCCGGAGAGGTAGACGATGTCGTAGGCGTCGCCGAGCCGGGTCACGGCGTCCCGGCCCTGCTCGAGCAGCGGGTCCCGGGGCGCGGCGGCGAAGAAGGCCGCCCAGTCCTTGGTGCTGCCGGTGACGTGGTGGAGCCGGTGGCGGACGTCGGCGAGGACGCCGTCGATGTCGACCGCAGCCAGCATCCGCGGGGTGTCGGCCACCTCAGCCCACCGCCGTCCGCACCGCGACCGCCGAGCCGTTGCGCCGCTTGTCGACGTGCAGCTGGGTGGGGATCCGGTTGCGCAGCTCGCTGACGTGGCTGACCACCCCGACCGCGCGGCCGCCGGCGCGCAGGTCGTCGAGTCGGTCCATCACGTCGTCGAGCGTATCCGCGTCCAGGGTGCCGAAACCCTCGTCGACGAACAGGGTCTCGATCTCGGTGCCGCCGGCCTCCTGGGTGACCACGTCGGCCAGACCGAGGGCGAGGGCCAGGGAGACCACGAAGGTCTCCCCGCCCGACAGCGTGGCCGGGTCGCGCACGTCGCCGGTCCACTGGTCGACGACCTCGAGGCCGAGCCCGGCCTGGGCGCCCTTGCGGGCCGCGCGTCCGGTGCGCTGCAGGAGGTAGCGCTGGTCGCGCATGTGGGCGAGGCGTTCGTTGGCCGCGGCCACCACCTGGTCCAGGCGCCTGGCCAGCACGTAGGCCGACAGCCGCATCTGGAGCTGGTTCTCGCCACCCATGCCGCGCACGAGCCGGGCCATCGAGTCGGCCCGGACGTACTCGGTCAGCACCGGCGCCCAGGCGTCGAGCGCCAGGCGCAGGCGGTCCCGCAGGCGCCGCAGCGCGGCGACGTCCTCCTCGCGGGTGTGCACGCCGCGGGCACAGGCCGCCAGCGTCTGCTCGGCCTGGTCCGCGGCCAGGGCGAGGGCGGTCGTGTCGGGGGGTGGCTCCTCGCCGAGCGCGCGCACCTCGTCCTCCTCGAGCACCGCACGCGCCCGCGCCTCGCTGCGGTCGCGGTGCTCGAGCAGCGCCGCGAGCCGCTCGCGCTCCCGGTCCTCGAGCACCGCGTCGCGGGCGGTGTCGAGGTCGGCGAACCCGTGCTCGGCGGCCGTGCTCTCCGCCGCCGCCACCAGCTCGGCCACCCGGCTCCCGGCGTCGTCGAGGGCGCACCGGGCCTCGCGTGCCTCGGCGAGGCGGCGGGCGAGCGCGGCGTGCTGCTCCAGGGCCTCGCCCACGCTCGTCAGCTCCCCGACGGCCTCCGTGAGCTCTGCGCCGACGGCCGCCACCGTGGCCCGGTGCCGCTCCAGCGACTCCGCGAGCGTGGCCGCCCGGACGTCCAGGTCGTGCACGGTGCCGTCGAGGTCGGCCTGCTCGGCGGTGAGACGACGGACCCTCTCCTCGGCCTGCTGCTGGTCGGCCCGCGCCTCCTCGGCCGCCGCGAGTGCGCTCCCGAGCCGGTCGACCTCGGCGGCGGCCTCGTCCGCGGTGCGGCCATCGGAGGCCGCGACCAGCCCGTCGAGCCGTTCGCGCAGCTGCGCGACGTCCGCCTCGGCCGCCGCGTGTGCGGCCGTGGCCCGGTCGTGTGCGGCCGCCGCGGCGGCCTGCTCGGCCTCGGTGACGGCCGCTGCGGCAGCGGCTGCCGGCGCGGGGTGGTCGGTGCTGCCGCAGACCTGGCAGGGCGTCCCGTCCGCGAGCCGACCGGCGAGCTCGGCCGCCATGCCTGCCAGCCGACGCGCGGTGAGGTCCTGGACCCGCTCGCGGGCGTCGGCCGCGTGGTCCCGGGCGTCGCGCGCCGCGTCCTCCAGGGACGGCAGCGTGTCCGCGCACCGGAGGGCCGACTCGGCCGCGTCCCGCCGCCGCTGCGACTGCTCGAGCTCCAGGCGCAGCGCTTCGGCCCGGCCCGCGGTCGCCGCGGCTGCCGAGGCCTGGGCCCGCGCCTCCTCGAGCACGGCGGGCAGGTCGGCGGCGCGGTCGGTCGCGGCGCGGCGTTCGGCGGTGAGCGTGCCGAGCCGGCGCTCGGTCTCCGCGACGTCGTCCCGGGCCTGCGCGAGCTGCCGCTCGCGCGGCAGCAGCGCCTCCAACCGTGCGGCACGGTCCCGGGCCGCGTGCGCCAGCCTTGCGAGGTCGTCGGCGTCCGGGGAGTCGGGGCCCACCAGCGCCGGCTCGCCGGGGCCTGCCAGCGTGGCCCGGGCACGTGCCCAGTCGGCGGCGACGGCGTCGCGGCGCGCCAGTGACTCGTCGAGCATGCGCAGCAGCGGAGTGCAGGCCGACGCGCGGCTGTCGCCGTCCAGGGCCGCCCGGGCGGCCTCGGCGGCCGCCGTGCCGGCCCCGAGCTCGTCGAGCGCGCGGCGCGCATGGTCGCGCCGGGAGTGCAGCGCGTGGACCGCCACCGCCTCGTCGTGGGCGGCGCGTGCCGCGTCGCACGCCGTCTGCGCCGCGGTGCGCTGGTCACGGGCGGCGGTCAGGCCGGCCTCCGCGGACGCGAGGAGCTCCGCGACCCAGGCGGTCGTCCGGGTCCGCGCCTCGGGGGTGCGCAACGCGTCGCCGGCGAGGTCCTCGGGCAGCTCCGTGTCGACCCGGTCGGCCACGGTGTCGAGCGCCCGCACCACGTCCTGCTGCAGGTGCGCCGACCGCTTCGCGAGCCCGCGGCTGTGGTCGTGCACCCACTCCTCGATGCGGGAGTAGCGGTCGGTGCGGAACAGGTGCTGCAGCACGTCGTGCCGATCCTGGGAGGACGCCCGCAGGAACTTCTGGAACTCGCCCTGGGGGAGCATCGCCACCTGGACGAACTGCGTGGCGCTGCATGCCCGACCAGCTCGCCGACGAAGTGGCCGACCTCCTGCGCGCGTGAGCTGAGCAGGTGCTCCTCCCCGGAGGTGCGCTCGACGCAGCGTGGCGGTGGCGTTCTCGGTGGTGAAGCCCGTCGCCGCGTCGCTTCGGGCGGCTCCACTCGGGGGTACGGCGGACCACGAACCGGCGCTCCCGGACGCTGAACTCCAGGACCACCTCCGGGCGCGCGGTCGTCGGGGGCGTGCTGGGACTTCAGCGCCTTGACCCCGCGGACGCCGGGGACCCAGCCGTACAGCGCGAAGCACACGGCGTCCAGGATGCGTGGTCTTGCCGGCGCCGGTCGGTCCGGTGAGCAGGAACAGGCCGGCGTCGCACAGCTCGTCGAAGTCGACCTCCTCGCGTCCCGGCGAAGGGACCGAAGGCCGTCATGCTCAGGTGGTGCAGCCGCATCAGCCGGCCTCCTCGACCCGGACCGGCCGGTCGGCGTCCTCGCTCGAGCCGGCAGGAGTCGCACGCCAGCTGCAGCAGCAGCGCCTCCTCGGTGGTGGCCTCCAGCGAACGGACCTCGGAGACGAAGCCGAGCGCGACGTCGAGGTCGCTGCGCCCGTCGACGCGGGGCATCACCGGCCCGCGGGTCGCCGGTGCGCCCTCGGGGTCGAAGGCGAGGACCAGCACGTGCGGGAAGCGGCCGCGCAGCCGCTCCATGGCGTGCGTGCGGGCGCTGCGCGGTCGGTGAGGGTCACCTGCAGCCAGGCGTCCTCGACCGCGGCGTGCACCGGGTCCGGCGAGCAGGTCCTCCAGCCGGCCGCGGAGGGTCGCGAGTCGCCGCGGGACGGGCGCCGGCACGAAGTCGGTGCGCTCGACCCCGTCGCGGCCCAGCTCCACCAGCCAGCGAGCCCTTGGTGTGCCGGGCCTCGGAGAAGGAGTAGGCCAGCGGCGACCCGCTGTAGCGGATCGTCTCGCTCAGCGTCTGCCGGCCGTGGAGGTGGCCCAGCGCGGCGTAGTCGACGCGGGCGAACAGGCTGGTGGGGGCGATCTGCAGGCCGCCGACCGAGATGTCGCGCTCGCTGTCGCTGGCCATCGTGGCGGCGGCCTCCGGGTCGCCGGCGACGAAGGCGTGCGCCATCACCACCGACCGGGTGCCGGGCCGGCGTCGAGGTCGGCGTGGACGCGGGCCATCGCCGCGGTCAGCGCGGCCTCGTGGGTGCGGGCGCGACAGCCCCCACGGCTCGCGGACGGCGTCGGGCTCGAGGTAGGGCAGCCCGTGCACGGCGACCGGTCCGTGCTCGTCCTCCAGCAGCACGGGCCGTGCCGACGTCCTGCCAGCGGGTGCGCAGGTGGACGCCGGCGGCGTCGGCGAGACGGGAGTTGAAGCCCAGCCGGATGTGCGAGTCGTGGTTGCCGCTGGTCACCACGGCTGCTGGCGCGAGACGCGGCGAGCCGGGCGAGGGCCTCGTCGGCGAGCTCGACGGCGTCCACCGGCGGCAGCGCGCGGTCGTAGACGTCGCCGGAGACGACCACCAGGTCCACCTGCTCGGACTCGACGGTCTCGAGGAGGTGGTCCACGAAGTCGGCCTGCGCGTCGAGCAGCCCCTCGCGGTGGAAGGACCGGCCCGAGGTGCCAGTCGGAGGTGTGGAGGATGCGCACACCGGAACGCTATGCGGCGGCGCCGACAATCCGGGCGCTCACACGCCGATCCGGTCCGGCTCGGTGTACACGACGAACCGGTCCTCGCGCAGGAACCCGACGGCGCACAGCCCGGCGCGCTCCGCCAGCTGCACCGCGAGGCTCGAGGGCGCTCCGACCGCCGCGATCACGTCGACCCCGGCGGCCACCGCCTTCTGGGCGAGCTCGAAGCCGATCCTGCCGCTCACGCACAGCACGGCCGCCTCGGTGCGGCTGCCCGGAGAGCAGCCGGCTGCCGATCACCTTGTCCACGGCGTTGTGCCGGCCGATGTCCTCGCGGACCACGACCGGCTCGCCGTCGGCGCCGAACAGCCCGGCGGCGTGCAGGCCGCCGGTGCTGTCGAAGACCTGCTGCGCATCGCGCAGCCGCTCGGGGAGGCTGCCGATGACCTCCGACGGGACAGCGGCTCGGGTTCCGGCGTCCGTGCCCGCGGCGACGGACGGCCGCGGCGAGCACCTCGTCGACGCTCTGCTTGCCGCACACGCCGCAGGCCGAGGACCCGCGCCGTAAGCCCGTCGTAGCGCTCGCCCGTGGGGCGCAGCGGCGGGAGCGGCCAGCTCGGCGGTGACGACGTTGAACTCCTGCTCCGGAGACAACGTATGGTCAGTGCAATACGCTACCGTATGGAGATGGCCCTGCGAGCCGACGAAGCCCTCGCCGTACAGGAACCCCGCGGCGAGCTCGAAGTCGTGCCCGGGGGTGCGCATGGTGACCGTGAGCCGCTCCGGCGGCCGCCCGGGCCAGGCCAGGCGGATCTCGAGCGGCTCCTCGGTGGCCAGACGGTCCTCGCGGTCCAGCGCCGCCTCGGCGGTCACCTCGCGCACACGCACGCGGCGGGAGGGACCGGGACGACGGCTCAGGCTCATGCCGGTCAGCCTATATTTGCCGCAAGGGATCCGACGGGAGGAGAGGCGTGCCCATTCCCAGGAGGGACGACTCCGACGGCTGGACGTCGGCGACCGCCTCCGGGTTCGCGCTCGCGGGCTTCCTGACCCTGGTTCTCGTGGCCTTCACCCTGCTGGCGATGGGTCCCCTCATCCGGTACGACGCCTACTTCAACCTCGCCCCGCCACCGCAGGGCTGGCTTCCGTTCCTGCACACCCTCGACCGGATCGGGCAGCGGGCGGTCGCACTGCCGGTGCTGGCGCTGGTGGTGGTCGTGGTCTACCGGCGGAGCCGCTCGTGGCGGCCGGTCGTGGTGGCCGGGGTCTCGGTCTTCCTGCTCAACCTGGTCGTGCTGGTCCTCAAGGTCGGGCTCGGTCGCGGCTGGCCCGGGACCGCGGACCCGTCGTTCTTCAGCGGCGGGATGGCCTACCCGTCCGGCCACGCGGCCAACATCGTGCTGGTCTACGGCCTCGCGGTCTACCTGCTCTCCCGCTACGCCGGTCTCGGTCGCCGCGGCCGGGTGACCGGCTGGGGGGCGGTGGGCCTGCTCGCACTGACCATGGTGGCCACCTCCATGACCCTGAACTGGCACTGGTTCGCGGACCTGGTGGCCGGGCTGCTCGTGGGCGGGATCGTGCTGGAGCTGACCGCGACCGTGGACCGCCTCGTCCCGGCGCGGGTGCTCGCCCGCGGGGGCCGGGAGGGCCTGCGCGACGGACTCGAGGGGGCGCTGCGGGTCCTGGGTCTACGCCGGCCGCAGGGTCCGACGACGACCCGCTGACGCGCCCTCGTCACCTCCAGAAGGTCTCCCGCGCCCGCGCCGCCCGGGCCAGGTCGTCGGCGGCGTCGACCAGCACCCGGCGCAGGGTCCGGGCCAGGGACGGCTCACCGGCGAGGCCCTGGGCCCGGTCGACCGTCGCCCGGTCCACGGCCAGCCGCGGGAAGAAGTCCCGGGCGGCATCGGCGAGCAGCCATCCCTCCCGGACCTCGACGGTCCCGGGAAGCTGATCGAAGTAGCGCTCGACGTAGCGCGCGGTGAGGTGCTCCTGGCCTCGCTGCCACAGGCCCTGCCCCGCGGCCTCCACCTCGTAGTTCGTGGCCGTGGCGCCGCCGGTGAAGTGGTCCCAGGCGAAGGCCTTGGCGGCCTCGTCGGGGATCGCCGCCACCGCGTGCACGTGGTGCACCGCCGCCTCGGTGGTCCGCTCCCGCGCCAGGTGGGCGGCGAGCTCGGCCCGGTCGACCGCCCCCAGCGACGCCAGCCGGACCAGCACGCGCCACCGCAGGTCGAGGTCGGGCTCGGCGCCGTCCGGCACGGCGCGGCCGTCCAGCAGCCGGCGCAGCGCGTCGGGGTCGTCCTCGGCGGCGACGACCGCCCGGAGCGCGGCCAGCTGGACGCCCGAGCCGGGCTCCGCCGTGGCCAGCCGCCGCCGGGCGGCGTCCCGGAGCCGCCGGGTCGCCGCGGCGGGGTCGGGGTGCACCAGGTCGGCGACGACGTCGAGGCCGAACGTGGCCAGCGAGGACAGCGCCACGTCCTGGTCCTCGGTCGGCAGCCCGGCCTCGAGCAGGGTCAGCGCGTCCTCGGGGTCCACGAGCGCGTCGGCGACCCCGTCCCGCACGGCGCTCCATGCCGCCGCCCGCATGAGCGGGTCCTCGACGGTGGGCAGCAGGTCGGCCAGGGCACCCAGGGTGAGGCCGTCGACCCCCAGCCGCGCCCAGGTCCGGTCGTCGGGGTCCAGGACGACGGGCGCTCCGGACGCGCCGGGGGAGAGGGGCACCGGCTCCGACCCGACGGTCACCGTCTCCCGGGACCAGCGACCCTGCCCGTCGTACACCGCGACCGCGAGGGTGTGCGTCCGGTCGGCGGGGTGGGCGGCGGGGGAGGAGCGCACGACCACGGGTGGGTCGACGTCCCGGTCGACGGCGAGCAGGTCCACCCCGGCGGTGCGCAGCCAGCCCCGGGTCCACCCGGACAGGTCCCCGGCGCCCGCGTCCTCCCACGCCGCGACCAGGTCCTGCATGGTGGCGTTGCCGAACCGGTGCCGGGCGAAGTGCCTGCGCACCCCGGCGAGGAACACCTCGTCGCCGAGGTTGCTGGCCAGCTGCTTCAGGACCGCCGAGCCCTTCGCGTAGCTGATCCCGTCGAAGTCCTGCAGCGCCGTGACCGCGTCCGTGGCGCCGTTGCCGGCCACCGGGTGGGTGCTCGGTCGCTGGTCGGCCTGCAACCCCCAGCGCTTGCGGCCGAAGGCGGTGTCGACGTGGGCCCCGGTGAACTCGGTGGCGTCGTGGGCGACGCGGTTGCCCATGTACTCCGCGAACGACTCGTTGAGCCAGAGGTCGTCCCACCAGCGGGGGGTCACCAGGTCCCCGAACCACTGGTGCGCCATCTCGTGGGCGATGGTCGTGGCCCGGTTGGTGCGCTGAGCGCGCGTCACCTTGGAGGTGAAGACGAGCGGGTCGCGGAAGGTGACGCAGCCGGGGTTCTCCATGGCGCCCGCGTTGAACTCGGGCACGAACGCCTGGTGGTAGTCGCCGAACGGGTAGCGGACGCCGAACAGCCGGTGGAGCTCGTCGAAGCACTGCTTGGTGACGGTGAGGATCTCCTCGGCCTCGCGGTCGAGGTGGCGCGCCAGCGACGCGCGTGCCTCCAGTCCGAGCGGGATGCCGTCGTGCTCGTCGCGGACCACGTGGTAGGGACCGGCCACGAGGGTGACGAAGTACGTCGACAGCGGCTCGGTCGTCGCCAGCTCCCACTGGCCGGGCTCGACCTGCTCGGCCCGCCCGTTGCCCACGACCACCCAGTCGCGCGGCGCACGCACGTGGACGGTGTACGGCGCCTTCAGGTCCGGCTGGTCGAAGCAGGCGAAGATGCACGGCGCGGCGTCGAGGAACGACATCGCGTAGGTGTAGTGGCGCCCGTCGGCGGGGTCGACCGACCGGTGCAGGCCCTCCCCGTCGTTGCGGTAGGCCATCACCGCCTCCACGACGAGACGGTTGTCCCCATCCAGCCCGGTCAGCGGGAGCCGCCCCTCGCGGAGTGTGTCCGGGGCGATCGGCGCGCCGTTGAGGTGCACCGACAGGAGCCGTTCGGGCTTGACGTCGACGAACGTGTCGGCCGGGCCGTCCACGTGGAAGACCACCGTCGTGGTGGACCGGAACGTCTCCTCCCCGGAGTCGAGGTCCAGGCGGACGTCGTACGACCTGACGGTCACGTGCCGGGCGCGGTGGCGCGCCTCGTCCAGGGTGAGGCTGGGCATGCCGACACCCTAATGGCCTCAAGGTGGACCGCGTGGCGGCCGATCCTCAGGCATGGCCGCACCGACGACGACCGGCGTCCCGGCGGACAGCGGGCTCGCCGCGCGGCTCCACGCCGCCCCGGGACCGGTGCTGCTGGTGGTCGCCGCACTCGGCTACCTGGCGCTCGCACAGTTGGTGATGGTCCTCGACGACCCGGTGAGCAACGGGGCCAGCCTCTGGCCCGCGGCCGGCCTGACGTTCGCGCTCCTGGTGCTCGTGCCGACCCGCCGCTGGGGATGGGTGCTCGGTGGGGTGGCCCTGGCGGAGCTGGCCGGCGACCTGGCCTGGGGCTGCTCGGTGGGCCAGAGCCTCGGCTTCGTGCTCGGGAACACGCTCGGTCCGCTGCTGGGTGCGACCTGCCTGCGCCGCGCGGGCAACACCCACGGCCGACTGTCACCGGCCCGGCCGCTGCTGCTGTTCCTGGGCTGCGCCGTGGTGCTCGGTCCCGCGGTCGGCGCGACGCTGGGGACGCTGGTGGTCGAGCCCGCCGGTCTGGGTGCGTTCGGGGCGCAGTGGGGGAGGTGGCTCGTCGGCGACGCGCTCGGCGTGCTGGTCGTCGCGCCGCTGCTGCTCGCCCGGGCCGGCACGGACGCCCGCCCGGGCCTGCGTGAGCGCATCGCGCTGGTCGCCGGCAGCGTCGTCACCACGGCGGTCGTGTTCAGTGACCTCGGTGGCGCCTGGCAGGCCACGCTGGCGTACCTGATCGTGCCGTTCTTCATGTGGACCGCGCTGCGACTCGGCTCCCGGGCGACCGCCGTCATGGCGGTGTGCGTCACCCTGGTGGCCGACGTGGCCACCGCGCGGGGCCTGGGCCCGTTCGCGGTCGCGGCTCCCACGCTGTCCACCCAGCTGCTGCAGATGTTCCTGGTCAGCACGGTGGCGAGCGCCCTGTTGCTGGCGGCGGTGACCGAGGACCTGCGGGACAGACGGCAGACCGAGTCGGCGCTGCGGCACCAGGCGACGCACGACCCGCTGACCGGGCTGCCGAACCGGCTGCTGCTCGGTGAACGGCTGGCCACGGCGGACCTGGCCGCCGCCGAGGCCTCGGACGGGATGCTGGTGTGCGACCTGGACGGCCTGAAGGCGGTCAACGACCGCTACGGCCACCGGGAGGGCGACCGGCTCCTCGCCGAGGTGGCGCAGCGGCTGCAGGCCGCGGTGCGTCCTGCCGACCTGGTGGCGCGGATCAGCGGGGACGAGTTCGTGGTCCTGGTGAGCGGGGCCGACGCCGACTGCCTGACCCGGGTGGCCCACAGGGTGCTGGACCGGGTGCACCGGAGCAGCCTGCTGCCCGACGGCCGCGCGCTGCTGCCGTCGTTGTCGGTCGGCGCGGCCCTCAGGCGGCCGGGGGAGTCCTCGGAGTCGCTGTTCCGGCAGGCCGACGCGGCCCTCTACGAGTCCAAGCGCCGCGGCCGCGGGACCGTCGTACTCGCGGACGGGCAGGTGCGCCCGCGGCACGAGCAGGACCCGCGTCTGCCGGGCGAGCTCGCGGCGGCGGCGCCGGACGGTGGCTGAGAGTCAGTCGTCGGCGAGCCGCACCAGCATCTTCCCGATGTTCGCACCGCGGTGCAGGTCCAGGAAGGCGTCGACGGCGCGGTCCAGGCCGTCGTAGTAGGTCTCGCGGTACCGCAACGAGCCGTCCTGGATCCAGCCGCTCGCCCGGGTGAGGTACTCCTTGGCGAGGTCGTCGTGGTCGCTGACGATGAAGCCCTGCAGCCTCAGCCTGCGCGTCACCACCAGCCACATGTTGTTCGGACCCGGCGCCGGCTCGGTCGCGTTGTAGCTCGCGATCGACCCGCACAGGGCGATCCGCCCGAAGTCGTTCATGGCGCCGAGCGCGGCCTGGAGGTGGTCGCCGCCGACGTTGTCGAAGTAGACGTCGACGCCGTCCGGCGCGTGCTCGCGCAGCAGCCGGCTCACCTTGTCGTCGTGGTAGTCGAAGGCGGCGTCGAAGCCCAGCTCGTCGACGAGGTAGCCGACCTTCTCCGCCGACCCCGCCGAGCCGACCACCCTGGCCGCGCCGAGGTTGCGGGCGATCTGCCCGACGACGCTGCCCACGGCGCCGGCCGCCCCCGAGACGAAGACGTTGTCGCCCTCCTTGAGCCCAGCGGCCCGGGTCAGGCCCACGTAGGCGGTGAGGCCGGGCATGCCCAGCACCCCGAGGTACGCCGAGGCCGGGACCGCCGAGGTGTCGATGCGCCGCACGCGCCGCTCGTCGAGGACGGCGTGGTCGCGCCACCCCAGCTGGTGCGCGACCATGTCGCCGACCGCGACCGAGTCCGACTCGCTGGCGACGACCTCCCCGACGGCGCCGCCGTCGAGCGGTTCGCCGATCTGGAACGGCGGCACGTAGGACCTGACGTCGTTCATCCGGCCGCGCATGTAGGGGTCGACCGACATCACGGTGTTGCGGACCAGCACCTGGCCGGGCCGGAGCGGAGGAAGCTCGGCCTCGACCAGCTCGAAGTTGTCCTGGGTCGGCCATCCGGTGGGTCGGGAGCGAAGGTGGACCTGGCGTGTGGTGGGCATGGACCGATCCTGTCAGCCGCGTCCCGGGCCGATGTCCTCGGGGCGGTGCGGCCGGGGCACCGACAGCACCTCGCAGTGCCGCGCCCACTCCTCCTTGCCGAGCCGGGCCAACGGGTCGAGCCGGGCGAACTCCGGGTGCCCGTCGACCAGGACGTCCTCGGCGACGCAGATCCGGTGCACGTCGCCGAGGACGACCGTGCTGTCGCCGAGCTCGTGGGTGCTGTGCAGCGTGCACTCGATGGCCACGGGGGAGTGGGCCACGCGCGGCGGGGCGACCGCCGTACTCGGCTCCGTCTCGATGCCCAGCGACACCACCTCGCTGACGTCGGGGTCGAACCGCGCCGCACTGTTGTTCACCTGGTCCAGCAGGGGAGCGGGAGCCAGGTTGACCACGAACTCGCCGGTGGCGACCACGTTGCGCAAGGTGTCCTTCCGGCCGACCGAGGTGAACTGCACGATCGGCGGCCGCGCGCAGGCGACGGTGTAGAAGGAGTGCGGGGCGAGGTTGACGACCCCCTCGGCCGACACCGTGGACACCCACGCGATGGGGCGGGGCACGACGACCGCGGTCAGCAGCCGGTACGGGTTGACGGCGGGGTCGTCGACGGAGAACTCGGTGCGCATGGCGTCGATCGTAGGCACGGCCGGCCTGTGACACAGTTGCCGCCATGAGCGATGACAACGTGCGCACGGTCGACATCCGGCGGGTCCGCAAGGGTCTCTACGAGGCCACGAACACGCACGGCGTGACCATGGTGTTCGGCAACGACAACACCCAGAGCTTCTCCGCCGTCGAGCTGCTGCTCACCGCGATCGCCGGCTGCAGCGGCACGGACGTCGACTTCATCACGAGCAAGCGCGCCGAGCCGGCCGACTTCCACCTGCACATCGAGGGGACCAAGGTCCGCGACGACGCCGGCAAGAACCACGTGGCCGGCATCCGGCTCACCTTCGACATCAGCTTCCCGGAGGGGGAGGAGGGCGACGCCGCCCGCGGCGTCCTCGAGCGCGCCGTGCACCAGTCCCACGACCGGCTCTGCAGCGTCAGCCAGACCGTGGTGCGCGGCACCCCGGTCGAGGTGCACGTCGCGACGCGGGAGTAGCCCGCGACGCACCGATGAGTTCCCGGCTCCACCGGGGTCTCCAGGAGGACGCGAAAAGCATTCGGAGCGCGTCGGTCCTCGATCCTAAGGTGGAGCCCATGTCGTCACAGCCGGCCGTGGAGGCCATCGATCTCGTCAAACGGTTCGGTGAGAACACCGCCGTCGACCACGTCAGCTTCGTGGTCCCGCAGGGCACCGTCCTCGGCCTGCTCGGGCCCAACGGCGCGGGCAAGACGACCACGGTGCGGATGCTCACCACGCTGTCGGTCCCGACCAGCGGCACCGGCCGGGTGGCCGGCCACGACGTGGTCGACGAGCCCGAGGCCGTGCGCCGCAGCATGGGCCTGACCGGGCAGGCCGCGACCGTCGACGAGCTGCTGACCGGGCGGGAGAACCTCCGGCTCATCGGGCGCCTCTCCGGGCTGTCCCGCGGCTACGTCAGGTCTGCGGCCGACAGCCTGCTCGAGCGGTTCTCGCTCGAGGACGCGGCCAACCGGATGGTCAAGACCTACTCCGGCGGGATGCGCCGGCGGCTCGACCTGGCGGTGAGTCTCATCGCCGCGCCACCGGTGCTGTTCCTGGACGAGCCGACCACCGGTCTGGACCCGCGTAGCCGCACCGAGCTGTGGGACGTGCTGCGTGGCCTGGTCCGGGACGGCACGACGCTCGTGCTGACCACGCAGTACCTCGAGGAGGCCGACCAGCTCGCCGACGACATCGTGGTGATCGACCACGGCAAGGTGATCGCGGCCGGGACCCCGACGCAGCTCAAGGACCGCGCCGGCCGGGCGAGCGTCGTGGTGACCGTCACCGACACGACCGATCTGGTCCGCGCCACGGAGGTGGTCCGCGAGCACTCGCCCGAGGTCCACGTCGAGGCCTCCGCCCGGCGGATCACCGCACAGGCCGGTGGCCTGGCCGACATGACCCGCGTCGGCGATGCGGTCGCGGCGGCCGGGATCGGGGTCGACGACCTCGGCCTCAAGCGCCCCAGCCTCGACGACGTCTTCCTCCACCTCACCGGTCACCGTGCCGAGGACGACGAGCAGGAGCTGCTGGGGGAGAGCGACCACCCCCATGACGAGACCCCGGCGGGGGCAGTGCGATGACCACGATCGTCCAGGAGCGTCCCGTCGTCTCGCCACCGTCGCTGCTCAAGGCGTCCGGCACGATCGTGTGGCGCAACCTCATCCACATCAGGCGGATGCCGGAGATGCTGCTCGACGTCACCGTGCAGTCGGTGATGTTCGTGCTGCTGTTCGCCTACGTCTTCGGCGGAGCCATCCAGGTCCCCGGCAGCAACTACCGCGAGTTCCTGGTGCCCGGGATCATGGTGCAGACCATCGTGTTCTCCTCGGCGATCGTGGCCATGGGGCTCACCAACGACCTGCAGAAGGGGATCGTCGACCGGTTGAAGTCGCTGCCGATCTCGCGTGCCTCGGTGCTCGTCGGTCGCAGCATCTCCAGCCTCATCCACTCCAGCATCGGCATCGCGGTGATGGGACTGACCGGGCTCGTCGTGGGCTGGCGGATCCGCACGGACGTCCCCGAGGCGCTGCTCGGGGTGCTGCTGCTCCTGCTGTTCGGCTTCGCGATGATCTGGCTCGGGATCTGGGTCGGCTCGCTGATGCGCACGGTGGAGGCGGTGCAGGGGCTCATGTTCACGGTGATGTTCCCGCTGACCTTCGTGGCCAACACGTTCGTGCCCTCGGCCAGCATGCCGTCGTGGCTGCGGGCGGTCGCGGAGTGGAACCCGGTCTCGTCGCTGGCGCAGGCCACCCGGGAGCTGTGGGGCAACGCGCCGGCGGTCGCCGCCGACGCGGCCTGGCCGCTGCAGCACCCGGTGCTGATGTCGGTGGTCTGGCCGCTGGTGCTCACCGCGATCTTCGCCCCGCTGGCCCTGCTCGCCTTCCGCCGCCGCTCCCGCGACTGACGGAGTAGTTGACATAATGTCGCTTATCGGCGCTTCGGCCAGACCGGCTCAGGCAGCCCGGCTCAGGGCCGCAGCAGCACCTTGATCGCGCGCCGCTCGTCCATCGCGCGGTAGCCCTCGGCCACCTCGTCCAGCGGCAGGGTCAGGTCGAAGACCTTGCCGGGGTCGATCGCACCGGACAGCGTGCGCTCGAGAAGGTCCGGCAGGTAGGCCCGCACCGGCGCCATGCCGCCGGCGAGGCCGATGTTGTGGGCGAACATCCGGCGCACCGGGAGCTTCACCCCGTGCGGCACCCCGACGAACCCGACGGTCGAGCCGGGCCGGGCGACCCGGAAGGCGGTGCGCATGGCCCCGTCGGTGCCGACGCACTCGAGGACGGCGTCCGCCCCGACGCCGTCGGTCAGCTCGAGGATGCGCTCCTCGCCCTCCTCGCCGCGCTCGGCCACGATGTCGGTGGCCCCGAAGTCGAGCGCGAGCCTCTGGCGCGGCTCGTGGCGCGACATGGCGATCACCCGCTCGGCCCCGAGCTGCGAGGCGGCGATGACGCCGCACAGGCCCACCGCGCCGTCACCCACGACGACCGCGGTGGAGCCGGGCCGCACCTGTGAGGCGACGGCGGCGTGCCAGCCGGTGGCCATCACGTCGGTCAGCGCCAGCAGCGACGGCAGCAGCTCCTCGTCCGGCATCCCGTCGGTCCTCACCAGGCTGCCCTCGGCCTGAGTGACCTTGGCGTACTCGCCCTGCCCGCCCTTGGTCATGCCGAGGTTCACGCACGCCGAGGTCACCCCGGCGGCGCAGTGCGGACACGTGTTGTCGCAGTGGCAGAACGGCACGATCACGAAGTCGCCGGGCCGGAACGAGCGGACCTCCGAGCCGACCTCCTCCACGACCCCGACCATCTCGTGCCCGATCGGGTCGCCGGGCGTGATGTCGTTCTCGCCGCGGTAGGGCCACAGGTCCGAGCCGCAGACGCAGGAGGCCACGACCTTCACGATCGCGTCCGTGGGTGCGTCGATGGTCGGCGTGGGCCGCTCCTCGAGACGGATGTCCTTGGTGCCGTGGATGGTGGTCACTCGCATGTCTGGCATCCTTGCACGGACGCCCCGACGGGCCGCCCGGGCCCCACTGTCCGAGAACGTGACGAAGGTCCCGGCCGTGGCGTCCTTGTTTATCTCATATGTGAGATACAGTGGCGGCCATGACTGACGACTACCTGGCCCGGATCGGCAACCTGATCCGCGACGCACGGAAGCACCGCGGCTGGACCCAGGCCCAGCTCGCCGAGGTGCTCAGCACCAGTCAGAGCGCGGTGAACCGCATCGAGCGGGGCCACCAGAACCTCAGTCTGGAGATGCTCGCCCGGATCGGCGAGGCCCTGGACTCCGAGATCGTCGCCCTGGGCGCGGGGACGACACACCCGGGCCCCACCCACCTGCGGGTCACCGGCCCGACGACGCTGTCGGGCAGCATCGACGTGAAGTCGTCGAAGAACGCCGGTGTCGCCCTGCTGGCCGCCTCCCTGCTCAACCGCGGACGCACCACGCTGCGCCGGGTCGCCCGCATCGAGGAGGTCAACCGGCTGCTGGAGGTGCTCGACAGCATCGGCGTGCGGACGCGGTGGCTCAACGAGGACAACGACCTCGAGATCGTTCCCCCGGCCGACCTCGACCTGTCGGCGATCGACGAGCAGGCGGCCCGTCGTACCCGCTCCATCATCATGTTCCTCGGGCCCCTGATGCACCGCGAGGACTCCTTCGAGCTGCCCTACGCCGGCGGCTGCGACCTCGGCACCCGGACCGTCGAGCCGCACATGGCGGCACTGCGCCCGTTCGGCCTGGAGGTGAAGGCCACCGAGGGCAGCTACCACGCCTCGGTCAACCGGGCGATCACTCCCCTGCGTCCCATCGTGCTCACCGAGCGCGGCGACACCGTCACCGAGAACGCGTTGATGGCCGCCGCCCGCCACGACGGCGTCACCGTGATCCGCAACGCGAGCTCGAACTACATGGTCCAGGACCTGTGCTTCTACCTCGAGAAGCTCGGCGTCCGGATCGACGGGATCGGCACCACCACGCTCACCGTGCACGGCGTGCCGGAGATCGACGTCGACGTCGACTACGCCCCGTCCGAGGACCCGATCGAGGCGATGTCGCTGCTCGCGGCCGCGATCGTCACGGAGTCCGAGATCACCATCCGGCGGGTGCCGATCGAGTTCCTCGAGATCGAGCTGGCGCTGCTGGAGGAGATGGGGTTCAGCTACCACCGCGGCGAGGAGTACGTCGCGGCCAACGGGCAGACCCGGCTGGTGGACATCACCACGAGGGTCTCCCCGCTGCACTCCCCCATCGACAAGATCCACCCGATGCCGTTCCCCGGGCTCAACATCGACAACCTGCCGTTCTTCGCGGTGATCGCAGCCGTCGCCGAGGGACAGACACTGCTGCACGACTGGGTCTACGAGAACCGGGCGATCTACCTGACCGAGCTGACCAAGCTCGGCGCCCAGGTGAAGCTGCTCGACCCGCACCGGGTGATGATCGAGGGCCCGACGCGCTGGTCGGGCACGGAGATCGTCTGTCCGCCGGCCCTGCGACCGGCGGTGGTCATCCTGCTCGCGATGCTGGCGTCCAAGGGCACCTCGGTGCTGCGTTCGGTCTACGTCATCAACCGCGGCTACGAGGACCTGGCCAGCCGGCTCAACACGCTCGGCGCCCGGATCGAGACCTTCCGCGACATCTGACGCGTGCGGCGGGTCAGCCGAAGAGGGTCTCGATGAAGGCGCGGGCCCGCGGGCGGCTCGGCGGGGGCGCGGTCATGTCGGCGGTGATCCGTGGCAGCGGCTCGGTGTGATGGCCCCCCGCCCCGGCGTGCCAGTCGTTCTCGGCCTCCACCAGGTTCCCGAGGTCGGCGCGTTCCAGGAAGATGCCGTTGCATCCGGCGCACCGGGCCACCTCGGCGTTGCCGAGCCGGTGCGGCGCCATGGTCGATCCACACTTGGGGCAGCTCATCTCGTCCACTCCCCGACCGTACCGGGCCGGCTCGCGGACCGTCGACCGACCTGCGGGATACTTCTGGGGTGATGCGCCCGCGGACCGGCTACCCCTTCCTCGACGCGGTCCTCGAGCAACCGGGGACCGTGCTCGCCTTCGCGCACCGGGGCGGCGCCTACCACCCGCAGCTGGAGGGGCTGGAGAACTCGCTGGTCGCCTTCCGGCACGCGGTCGAGCTCGGCTACCGCTACCTCGAGACCGACGTGCACGCCACCCGCGACGGCACGCTGTTCGCCTTCCACGACGCCGCGCTGGACCGGGTGACCGAGCACCGGGGCGCGGTCGCCGAGCTGACCGCGGCGGAGGTCGGCAAGGCGCTGATCGCCGGACGCGAGCAGATCCCGACCATGGCGGCGCTCCTCGAGGAGCTGCCCCACGTGCGCTTCAACATCGACGTCAAGTCGGACGCGGCCGTGCGGCCCCTCGCGGAGCTCGTCGTGGCCACCGGCGCCGAGGAGCGGGTCTGCGTCGGCTCCTTCTCGACACGGCGGATCACGCAGTTCCGTCGGCTGGCCGGCCGGCGCGTCGCCACCGCCGCCTCACCCGTCGAGGCCGCGCTGTACCGGACGCTCCCGGCAGCCGGCCTCGTGGGGCTCGCCGTCCGCCGGGGCGCGGCGGCGCTGCAGCTTCCCCACCGGCTCCGGGGGGTTCCGGTGGTGACCCGGGGCCTGGTACGGCGGGCGCACGCCCTGGGTCTGCACGTCCACGTGTGGACCATCGACGACCCCGACCAGATGCACGAGCTGCTCGACCTCGGCGTCGACGGTCTGATGACCGACCGGACCGACCTGCTGCGCGAGGTCCTGGTGGACCGCGGCCAGTGGCTGGGCGGGCCCGGGTAAGCGGGGCCAAGGACCCTGTACGGCGTCCACGCAGCGCAGTTCGATGGGACCAGGACGTGGCACGGACCACGGACAGGTTCCCGGCCGGGACGTGTAGGGCGGCCACGGCCGGGTACGAGGTGGGACGCGCCACAGCAGATGTGCCGTCGTGCCGGGAATCCCGGGGCGCCGTGCGTCGTTGGGAGTGTGAAGGCAGGACTGCGGAAAGAGACCCCTGAGCCCGGCGGTCTCGTCGCGGCACGGGGAAACAGGAACCGGGAGGTGGCTCGATGGGAGAGCGCACTTTACGTGGCGCCCGCCTCGGGGGCCAGAGCTTTGAGGACGAGCGGGGCATCGAGTTCGCCGCGCGTCAGCAGGTCGGCTACAAGTGCCAGCAGGGGCACGAGTTCGAGATCACGATGTCGGTCGAGGCCGAGGTGCCGGCGGTGTGGGAGTGTCCGCGCTGCGGCGCCGAGGCGCTGAGCACCAGCGGCATCGTGAAGCAGGAGAAGGCAGAGAAGCCGGTGCGCACGCACTGGGACATGCTGCTCGAGCGCCGCTCCATCAAGGAGCTGGAGGACATCCTCAGCGAGCGCCTCGACCTGCTGCGCAGCGGCGAGATCGGCCCCGCGCACCTGCACCGCAAGAGCAGGTCGAAGTCGAAGAAGTCGGCCTGACCTAGTCCACGACCTCGCCCCGGACCACCGAGTCGGACTCGGGTCCGGGGCTTTGTCGTGCCTGGGACCGGGCGCTGCCCGGTCGGGTCCCCGACGTGGCCGGACCCGCCGGGCCGCCGAGGAACCGGCGGGTGATGAACCCGGTCAGCGCCCTGCGCGCCAGCGGCCGGGTGAAGGGGACCAGGAAGAGGAACCCGAGGGCGTCGGTGAAGAAGCCGGGCGTCAGCAGCAGCGTGCCGCCGACCAGGACCAGCACACCGTCGGCGAGCTCACGAGCCGGCATCCGGTAGGAGGCCAGCGCGGTGTTCAGTGCCCGCCACGCGGCGAGCCCCTCCCGCTTGAGTAGCACCGCACCGAGGATGCTGTCGGCGACGAGCACCACGATCGTCCAGCCGATGCCGATCGCCTGTCCGGCCTGGACGATCAGGTAGATCTCCAGCAGCGGCACGACGACGAACGCCGCGGCGACCAACCCCCAGGGGACCCTGCCTCTCACAGCGACCTACCTCCGGACCTCTCGCGTGGACATCTTCGAGAGTACGTCGCGGGCCTGACGGCGACGTTCGGCCAGCCCCCACCGGGTGATCCGGCGCAGCGACTCGAGCGCGATGTCGGGACTCATCTTGGACTCGCCCCGCTCGCGCTCCACGAACTCGATCGGCACCTCCACCACGCGCAGCCCTGCCTCCACCGTCCGCCAGGCCAGGTCGGCCTGGAAGCAGTAGCCCACCGACTGCACCGAGTCGAGGTCGATCCGCTCCAGCGTGCCGCGCCGGAACAGCCGGAACCCGCCGGTGGCGTCGCGCACGGGGATGCCGAGCAGGGCCCGGGTGTAGAGGTTCCCGCCCCGGGAGAGCGCCTTGCGGGTCCAGGGCCAGTTCACCACCGAGCCGCCCGACACCCAGCGCGACCCCAGCACCAGGTCGGCGTCCTCGAGCGCCTCGAGCAGCCGGGGCAGCTGCTCGGGCTGGTGGGAGCCGTCGGCGTCCATCTCGCCGATCACGTCGTAGCCCCGGTCCAGGGCGACCCGGAAGCCGTGCAGGTAGGCCGCACCGAGTCCCGCCTTGGCCGTGCGGTGCACCACCGAGAGGCTCGGGTCCCGGGTGGCGAGCTCCTCGGCCACCTTCCCGGTGCCGTCCGGGGACCCGTCGTCGACGACGAGCACGTCCGAGGCCGGCACCGCACGCCGGATCCGGCCCACGATCCAGGCGAGGTTGTCGGCCTCGTTGTAGGTGGGCACCACCATCACCATCCGGCCCGCCGTCATGCCCCGCCCTTCCCCGCGCGCACCGGCTCCGCGACCTCGCCCGCCTCGCCCGTGCCGGGCGTACGGCGACGACGGCGCCCGGCCAGGACCGCGCCCGAGACGGCGAGGACCGCGCCCAGCGAGAGCAGCACCTCCACGGCGCTGCCCCAGCGCATCGCCGGGGTGTCCCCGCCGAAGATCGGCAGCGACTGCTGCAGCACCGCCCGCTGCCGGGTGGGCGCCCTCTCGACGACCTTCCCGTCCGGCCCGATGATCCCGGAGACCCCGTTCGTGGCGGCTACGACGACGTACCGGTTGGTCTCGATGGCCCGCAGCCGGGAGATCGCGAACTGCTGCTCGACCTGACCGGTGCCCATGTAGGTCGCGTTGTTGGTCTGGACCACGACCACGTCGGCGCCACCGTCGACCACGTCGCGCAGCAGCTCGTCGTAGGCGACCTCGAAGCAGATCACGTCGCCCACGGTGGTGCCCGCCATGTCCAGCAGACCGGGCTCCTGGCCCCGCACCATGTCCCGCGGGATCTGGTCGAGCCGCCCGACGAGGGGGGCCAGCAGGTCGCGGAACGGGATGTACTCCCCGAACGGCACGGGATGGGTCTTGGCGTAGCTCTGCGCCGGGCCGGTGCCGGGCAGCCAGACGATCCCCTGGTTGTAGACGTCGCCCGGCTCCTCCCCCGACACCATCGCGCCCACCAGGACCGGCACCCCGACGGCGTCGACGGCGCCCTGGATGTCGGCGTAGACGGTCGGGTCGGCGAACGGGTCGATGTCGGTGGAGTTCTCCGGCCACACGACGATGTCCGGTGCGGGTGTCTCCCCCGCCCCCACCCGGGCGGCGAGGTCGTGGGTGGCCTGCACGTGGTTCTCGAGGACCACCCGGCGCTCGGCGAACGGGTTCATCCCCGACCCGGGCACGTCACCTTGGACCGCGGCCACGTCCACCACGTCCCGGGGCTCCTCCCCCGCCGCGGGCGCCCACGGCGCGAAGAGCGCGCCCGACGACGCCACGAGGACGGGTACGACGACCGCCACCGCGCCGGTCACCGGTGCCCGGCGGGCCTCGGCCATGGCCCAGGCCAGGGAGGTGCCCACGAGAGCCACCAGGAACGTCGTACCGGCCGCGCCCACGTAGGCGATCGAGCCCGCCACGGGAGTGTCCGCGGTCGCGAAGGCCAGCCGGCCCCACGGGAAGCCCCCGAACGGGAAGCCGGCGCGCAGCGCCTCGACGGCGACCCACAGCATGGCCGTCCACAGCGGCCACCAGCGAAGCCGCTGGAGGAGCACCGCACCCAGCCCGAGGAGGCCGTAGAAGGCGCCCTCGAACAGCGACAGCCCGATCCAGGCGTCGACTCCGATCACCTGGAGCCACGGCAGCAGGCCGAGCATGAACACGCTGCCGAACACCGCTCCGGTGAGGAACCCGGTCCGCGGCGAGACGTCTCGCACCAGCAGGCTCAGCGCCGCGACACCCAGGGGCAGCAGGAGGAACAGCGCGAAGGGCTCGAACCCCGCGGCGACCGCTGCCCCGGCGAGGGCGGCCAGGATCAGGCGGAGCGGCAGCGGCATGCGTCAAAACTACCTGTCCGCAGAGGCGCGAGGAGACCGAGCCCTTCGGACCGGACCTGTACCCGCTGGCTGCGGGCCACGGGTCCGTTGTCTACTGGGTTGTCGGCCTCCCCGCGGGTCCTCCCCCGTGCCGGCGCCAACGATCTCCGGGAACAGCGTGCCCCAGGTTCGTGGTACCCGACCTGGTCACGTAGCCACCTGGACGTCGATGTGCCGACCGGCCTGCATGGCAGGACCGGGAGAGACTCTGGTTCGCCTCCGCGCTCCTGTCAACCGGTCCGTGAGCAGCGGCGTCGAGCAAAACCCCAGGTCAGCGCGGGTGCCCCGGTCGGAGAGATTTCAACCGAGATTTAGCCGTGCGGCGGCGTGTCCGTCCCGACACGCCGGTCGTCCGAGGACGGCGGGGGGACGACGACGGTGCCGGTGGCGGTGGTCGCCACGACCGGCTCGTCGAGGACCCGGGCCGCCGACTCGGACACGTCCGGACGACCGCGGGCGACCACGGTGGCGGTGAAGTCGATCGTGCGCGAGCGCCGGCCCACCTTCACCACCTGCGCGGTCACCTCCACCACGTCGCCGGCTCGCACCGGGGCGCGGAACTGCACGTCCGAGTAGGAGGCGAAGAGCCCCTCGTCCCCGTCGGTGCGGATGCACACCTCGGTCGCCACGTCCCCGAACATGCCCAGCGAGTAGGCGCCGTCGACGAGGTTGCCCGCGTAGTGGGCGTGGGAGTAGGGCACGTAGCGGCGGTGGGTCACGGTCAGGCCCAGCCGCGGGTCGGTGTCGGTCATCTGGTCCTCCCCCTCAGGCGCCGGTCCGGGTGCGGCCGGCACGCCTGTTGACGATCTCCTCGACGAGGTAGCTGGCCACCTCCGCGGGCGTCGTCCCCTTGGTGAACACCCGGTCGACACCGAGCTCGTCGGCCATCGACTCGTCGAACCTCGGTCCGCCGACGATCAGCACCGGTCGCCGCGCGGCCGGGTAGGCCTCACGGAACGCCGCCGACATCTCCTTGGTGTTCAGCAGGTGCGCGTCGCGCTGGGTGACGACCTGTGAGACGAGCACGGCGTCGGCACCCTCCTCCTGGGCACGGGCGACGAGCTCCGGCACGGAGACCTGCGCACCAAGGTTCACGACCTCGACCTCGCCGTAGTACTCCAGCCCCTTCTCCCCCGCGAAACCCTTGATGTTCAAGATCGCGTCGATGCCGACGGTGTGGGCGTCGGTGCCGATGCAGGCACCGACGACGACCAGCTCGCGGCGCAGTCCGCGCTTGATCGCGGCGTTGACCTCCTTCGGGGTGAGCAGCGGGTAGTCCCGTTCCACGACCTTGACCTTGTCGGTGTCGACGAGGTGGTTGACCCGCCCGTAGACGACGAAGAACGTGAAGTCGGGTCCCATCGGCCTGGCGTGGACGACCATCGCGGGGTCGATGCCCATCTTCGCGGCCAGCTGGGCCGCGGCGCCCTCGGCCGTCTTCGAGTGCGGCATGGGCAGCGTGAACGACACCTGCACCATGCCGTCGCCGGTGGTGTCTCCGTAGGGACGCAGCAGGGTCATCGTTCACCGTCCAGGATCTCGGTCGCCGGGTTGAAGTAGTCGGGGGCCCTGGGCGCGACCCCGTCGAGCCCGCGGCCGGCGTCGGCAGGCCGCTTCATCAGCCCGAAGGTGCCGTCGGCGATCGCGGCGAGCAGCGGGGCGTGGCCGGCCCGGTCCTTGTCGCGGGCGATCCGCTCCAGCAGGTCGATGCTCTCCCCCAGCACCTGGCGGGCCCGCTCGGCGATGAAGCCGTCCGGGGCGGGGCGGAAGTCCTCCTCGAGCGCGCCGGCGGCGTTGAGGACGTACCTGACGTTCTGCAGCGCCAGGTCGCGGTCGGACAGCCACGGCGTCACCACCGCCTCGGTCATCATCCCGACCAGCAGGATCCCCTGGCCCGTCAGGGCGCCGGCGAGGTTGAAGAACCCGTCGAGCAGGTAGCCCCGGAAGACGTCGCCGGTCATGTGGCGGGTCGGCGGCATCCACTTCAGCGGCGCGTCCGGGAACAGCTCGCGGGCCAGCAGCGCGTGCGCCAGCTCCATCCGGAAGCTGTCCGTCAGGTCTGGGTCGATCTCGAAGGCGTGGCCCAGGCCGACCTGCCAGTCCTCGAGCCCGGCCTCCTTCGCGAAGTACTCGTTGAGCAGCTGTGACGTGGTGACCGTGTGGGCGGCCTCCACGGCGTCGGCGGTGGTGAGGTAGTTGTCCTCGCCGGTGTTGATGATGATCCCCGCCCGGGCGTGGACCTGCCGGCTGAACCGCTGGTCGACGAAGGTCCGGACCGGGTTGATGTCGCGGAACAGGATGCCGTACATCGAGTCGTTGAGCATCATGTCGAGCCGCTCCAGGCCGGCCAGCGCGGCGATCTCCGGCATGCACAGCCCCGAGGCGTAGTTGGTCAGCCGCACGTAGCGGCCGAGCTCGGCGCTCGACTCGTCCAGGGCGGTGCGCATCAGGCGGAAGTTCTCCCGGGTCGCGTAGGTGCCCGCGAACCCCTCCCGGGTCGCTCCCTCGGGGACGTAGTCGAGCAGCGACTGGCCGGTCGACCGGATCACCGCGATCACGTCGGCGCCCTCGCGGGCCGCCTGTTGGGCCTGCGGGATGTCCTCGTGGATGTCGCCGGTGGCGACGATCAGGTAGATCCACGGCTTCTTCGGCGGATCACCCCACTTGCGCACCAGCCGCTCGCGCTCGCGCCGCCGGCCGTCCACCTGCTTGAGGCCCGCGCCGACCTGCTTGCGTGCCGCGGAGCGTGCGCGGACCAGGTCCCGCCCCTCCGGGACCCGGAAGCGCACGGACCCGGCGGCGGCCTTCTGCGCCAGGGAGGTCAGGTCGTCGGCCTCGCCGCGCACGACTGCGTCCCACACGGGCAGGGCGACGCCGTGCTCGAGCCCGACGTCTCCGCGCACCGCGTCGAGGAGCCGGTTGACCCACGGGATCCCGTCCGCGTCGGCGCCGTCGAGGCCGGCCAGCCGCAGGGTCGCGCGTTCCACCGACACGGTGGTGTGCTGTCGTGCGAGGTTGACGATGGGCCGGCCCACCTGTCGCGCCAGCGACCGGGCCTTGCGCACGGTCACCGGGTCGAGGTCGAGCTTGCCCCGTGGACGTCGGGTGGTCATCCGAGTGCTCCTGGTTCTTCGTAGGCGACCTGCCCGTGCACCAGCGTCAGGACGCAGGTGGGCAGGTCCGAGTCGGGCTGCAGGTCGGGCAGGTGGGGAACGCCGGCACGTGGGTCGGTGGACCAGGCGGCGACGCGGGTGTCGGGAGTCTGCACGACCAGGTCCCCGGGAACGTCCCACACCGCCAGGCTGGCCGGCGCACCGAGCGCGAGCACCCCGCCCTCGTCGCGGCGGGCGGCGCGCCAGCCGCCGCGGGTGTGTGCGTTGAACGCCGCCCGGACGGTGAGTCGCTCGTCGCCGTTGTGGTGGTGCGCCGCCGCGCGGACCGCCGCCCAGGGCCCGAACGCGGTCACCGGCGAGTCCGAGCCGAACGCGAGCGCCACGCCCGCCCGGTTCAGCGACGCGTAGGGGTTCATCGGCGCCGCACGCTCGACGCCGAGCCGCTGGGCGTACAGCGAGTCGGGCCCGCCCCACAGCTCGTCGAACGCCGGCTGCACGCTGGCGGTGACGCCCAGCCGGCCGAGCACGGCCATGTCCTCGGCGGACACCATCTCGAGGTGCTCGAGACGGTGCCGGGCCCGCACGAGCGCCGGGACCCCCACCACCTCGGCGGCCAGCCGCAGCCCCGCGACCACCTCCCGGGTGGCGCGGTCGCCGATGACGTGGAAGCCCGCCTGGATCCCCGCCCGGGTGCACTCCACGACGTGGTCACGAACCTCCTCCGCGGTGAGGTAGAGGTGACCCGAGGAGTCCGCGTCGAGGTACGGACCCGTCATCGCCGCGGTACGGGAGCCGATCGCGCCGTCCATGCACAGGTCCCCGGCGGCCCCGGCGCAGCCGAGGTGCTGGGCGGTCTGGATCTCCTTCAGCCCGCCCCAGTAGCCGACCACCTCCGGCAGCACGGCCCGCTCGCGCAGGCTCTCGATGACCGCGAAGTCACCCGGGGGCGACAGGTGCGGGGCACCGAGCTCGTGCACCATGCCGATGCCGTGCGCCGCGGCGTCGCGCAGCGTCCTTTGGATCGCGTCCTCGCGCACGGAGTCGGGGATCAGGGCGAACATCGCCTCCCGGCCCCTGTTGTACGCATCGCGAGCGACGAGGCCCGACGGGTCGTACCCGTCGGCGCCGACGATGTCCGGCGCCCGGTCCAGCATGCCCGAGGAGATCACGGCCGAGTGCACCTCCACCCTGCCGAGATAGGCCGGGCGGGCGCCGACCGCGCGGTCGACCTCCTCCCGGGTGAAGGGCCGGTTCTCGGGCCACTGGGTCTCGTCCCAGCCGTGGGCGAGCACGATCGGGAACGTCGAGGCCGCGGCGAAGGCGGCGAGCGCGTCGAGGGCGGCCACCAGGCTCGGTGTCTCGCCCAGGTCCAGGCTCTGGGCGGCGAGCCCGGTCTGGGCGAGGTGGACGTGGGCGTCGACGAAGGCGGGCGTCACGAGCCGGCCGGCGAGGTCGACCACCCGGTCTGCGTTGTCGACGAGGTGCGCGGAGGCGTCGTCGTCGCCGGTCCACACCACCTGCCCGTCCTCGACGGCCAGCGCGGTCGCATGGGGGTCTGCGGGGGTGTGCACGTAGCCACCCCGGAAGAGAGTCCGAGTCACGGCCTCATTCTCCGCACACCGCCCCCTGCCCCGTCGAGCCGGCTCACAGCCGCCGCTCGAACAGCCGGCGGACCCCGTCGTGCTCGCGCAGCAGCGTCAGCGCGTAGTCGGCGTGCCCGGGGATGTACCCGTTGCCGATCAGCATCGTCACGTCGGCGGCGAGACCCTCGGCTCCCAGCGCCGCGGCGGTGAAGGAGGTCGCCATGGAGAAGAAGACGACCGTGCCGCGCTCGGCCGTGGCGAGGATCGCCCCGCCCTCGCAGCCGGGGACGTCGACGCACACCACCGTCACGTCGGCGGGCCCGCCGGCCTCGGCGACCGCCCGGGACAGGGCGACGGGGTCACGGGCGTCGGCGACCACGACGGCGTCGGCGAGGCCGGCGGCGGCGAGCAGGTCCGCCTCGGCCTGGTGCGGCACGACGCCGATCGTGCGCGCGGCCCCCGCGTCCCGGGCGGCGGCGAGCGAGAGCGACCCGGACTTGCCGGCACCGCCGACGACGGCGACCGTCGGGTCGTCGTAGCCACCGACCACCCGGGAGGTGAGCGCGGGCGCCCCGCAGACGTCCATCACCGACAGCGACAGCTCGGCCGGGAGGTCGTCGGGGATGCGCGCCGCGATCGACCGGCCGAAGAGGATCGCGTACCCGTCCGCGGGCACCTGCTCGCTGCGCCCGTCCCAGCGCGCAAGGCCGTCCTCGACCACCAACGGGGTCAGGGTGAGCGAGACCAGCGTGGTGACCCGGTCGCCCGCCACGAGACCCAGCCGGGACTCCGGGCCGACCTCCTCCACGGTGCCGACGAGCATCCCGCCGGAACCGGTCTCGGGGTTCTGCATCTTGCCCCGGGTCGCCACGATGTCGAGGACCTCGGCCCGTACCGCGTCGCCGTCGCCGTCGTGCTTGCGCTCGAGCTGGCGGAACGACGCGGCGTCGAGGTTGAGCCGCTCCACTCGGATCCGCACCTCGTCGGGCCACAGGTCGCGCCTCGTGTCGAGCCGCCGGGCCGCCTGGGGCAGCACCCCCGCCGGCTCCAGGACCCGGTGCAGTCCGGTGGGGTCATTCACGGTCGATCATCCTTTCGAAAGAGCCTCTGCCAGCAAATGTTGCGGTGCGTCGGTTGTAGCACGGCAGATTCTTTGCGTACTCTGGCATGGACGGCGTGACCTCCACAATCAGGCGCGCCCGGCCCACGGACACCACCACGACCGGAGTGAGCGATGACCCCGACCACCGACACCACGGCCCAGCCCTACGTCTACCGCCAGGTCGCGCTGGTGGAGCCGGACTGGACCCGGTTCCCCGGCTGGAGGGACGTCACCCGCGAGGAGTGGGAGTCGGTGCAGTGGCAGCGCGCCCACTGCGTCAAGAACGTCCGGCAGCTGCGCGAGCTCCTCGGCGACCTGGTCGACGACCGGTTCTACGCCGACCTCGAGCGCGACCAGGCCGAGCGGGCGACGATGTCGATGCTGGTCACGCCACAGATGATGAACACGATGATGCGGTACGACGAGCCGGCGGGTGCGGGCTCGCTGACCGAGGCGATGTACGCCGACCCGGTCCGCCGCTACATGCTCCCGGTGTTCTCCGACCGGCGCAGCGACTGGCCCTCCCACCCGCACGCCACCCGTGACTCGCTCCACGAGCACGACATGTGGGTCGCTGAAGGGCTCACGCACCGCTATCCCACCAAGGTGCTCGCCGAGCTGCTGCCGACCTGCCCGCAGTACTGCGGGCACTGCACCCGGATGGACCTGGTCGGCAACTCCACCCCGGCCGTCGACAAGCTGAAGTTCCTCGGCAAGCCGGTGGACCGGCACGCCGCGATGATCGACTACCTGCGCCGCACCCCCGCCGTCCGGGACGTGGTGGTCTCCGGCGGCGACGTGGCCAACCTGCCGTGGGCGCGGCTCGAGGACTTCGTCGACCCGGCTGCTCGAGATCGAGAACGTCCGCGACATCCGGCTGGCCACCAAGGCGCTGATGGGCCTGCCGCACCACTGGCTGCAGGACGACGTCCGCGCCGGCATGGAGCGGCGTGGCCACCATCGCCCGCGAGCGCGGCGTGTCGATCGCGATCCACACCCACGTCAACCACGCCAACTCCGTGACTCCGCTGGTGGCCCGGGCCGCCCGCGCCATGCTGGACACCGGGATCCGGGACGTGCGCAACCAGGGCGTCCTGCTCAACGGTGTCAACGCCGACGCCCACACCCTGCTCGACCTCAGCTTCGCGCTGCTCGACGGCGCGCAGATCATGCCCTACTACTTCTACATGGCCGACATGATCCCGTTCAGCGAGCACTGGCGGGTCTCGGTCGCCGAGGCGCAGGAGCTCCAGCACGCGGTCATGGGCTACCTGCCCGGCTTCGCCACGCCGCGCATCGTGTGCGACGTGCCGTTCGTCGGCAAGCGCTGGGTGCACCAGCTGGAGTCCTACGACCACGAGCTCGGCATCTCCCGCTGGACGAAGAACTACCGCACCTCCATCGAGGCCGCCGACCCGGAGGCGCTGCACCCGCACCTACGAGTACTACGACCCGATCCACACCCTGCCCGAGGCCGGCCAGGCGTGGTGGCGCGAGCACGCCGGCCAGGACCTCGCGGAGGCGGAGCGGCGTGCCGCGGCCTCCCGGGAGGCCGCGGAGGCGCAGAAGCTGATCCCGGTCAGCTGACCCCGGCCACTGCCCCGCGGCCCGCGGCCCCCGGAGCTCAGCGGACGACCTCGCGCCAGCTCGCCCGCCGGCCGGTGATCAGCAGGGCCCGGCTGTAGACGACGGCGGCGAGCTTTGCCATCGCCACCGCGGTGGCCGCTGTGAGCACCATCGCCAGCACCAGCTGGACCACGGGCACCTCTCCGGTGGCCCAGCGGATCGGCATCGCCACCGGCGCGCTGAACGGGAACACCGACGTGACCACGCTGACCGTACTGCGCGGATCGTTGACCACGACCGTGACGGCGAGCAGGTAGGCGGCGATCAGCAGTGTCATGACGGGGATGATCGCCGAGCTGGCCTCGCTCACCTTGTCGACCAGCGCGGCGGAGGCCGCGAACAGGAAGGCGTAGAGCGCGAACCCGAGGGCGAACCAGGCCACGGCCAGCAGCAGGTCGGTGGTGGCCACGGCCGGGAGGCCGATGGCGTCGGTCACCCGCACCGCGACCGCCAGCGGAACGGCGAGGACCATGAGCTGGGTGAGGGTCACCGTCCCGACGGCCAGCACGGTGCCGACCAGCGCCTGGCTGGGACGGAGCACCGCCAGCAGCACCTCCGAGATGCGCGTGGACTTCTCCATGGCCACCGTGGTGGCGATCGCGCTGCCGGCGAAGGTGAGCGCGATGTAGAGGGCGATGCCGACCGCGAAGCCGGTCCCGGCCCGGTCCTCGTCCCCGACCTGGCTGACCGGGACCTGCTCGGGCGGCTGCACGCTCTGCACCCGCGAGACCTGCTCCGGTGTCAGCCCTGCGTCGGCGAGCCGGTCCGAGGTCTCGGTGGTCACGACGGCCTGGGCGACGACCACGGGAAAGGTGCCGCCGGCGGCGGCCGAGGTGAACAGGGTCCTTCCGGCGAGGCCGGCGGTGGCGTCCCCCTCCTCGACCGCCGCCCGGACGGCGCCGCGGTCGGGGTAGGCCTCGAAGTCCACGGCGTACTCGCCCGACTCCTGCCCCGCCTCGAGGAAGGCGACCAGTGCGGGATCGGCCTCCCCGACCGTCGCGAGCGTGTAGCTGCCGTCGTCGTCGCCGAGCACCTGCGGGAGGATCACGGCGGCCGCGGAGACCAGCAGCAGCAGGCCGGTGACCACCTTGAAGGTCCGGGAGCGCAGCTGCTCGCGCACGCTGCGCCGGGCGACCAGCCACGTCCCCCGCCACCATCCGCCCATCAGCGCACCTCCTCGGCCGCCACCTCGCGCCCGGCGGCGGAGAGGAACAGCTGCGACAGGGTCGGCAGGTCGAGACCGAAGTCCCGGACCTCGCCGGCGGCCCGGGCGGCGTCGAGGACCGCCAGCGGGTCGATGCCCGGCTCGAGGGCCAGCCGCAGCTCGTCGGTCTGCCGGCTGACCACGCGGACCCCGGGCACCTGCGCGTACCAGTGCGGGTCCCCGGCGGCCACGTGAAGCCGCAGCTGACGCTCCCCCGAGGACGCCCGCAGCCGGGCCACGTCGCCCTCGAGCACCGTGCGCCCACGGTCGAGCATCACGATCTCCTGGCACAGGTCCTGGACCAGGTCGATCTGGTGGCTCGAGAACAGCACCGTGCACCCCGCGGCCGCACGGTCGCGCAGCGTCCCCGAGAGCTGCTCGACCGCGACGGGATCGAGGCCGTTGAAGGGCTCGTCGAGGACCAGCACCCGGGGATCGTGCACGAGCGCCGTGCCGAGCTGGAGTCGCTGCTGCATGCCGCCGGAGAGCTTGTCGGTCCGGTCCGCCGCACGGTCCCCGAGCCCGAGCTCCTCGAGGAGCCGGCCGGCGCGGGCAGTGGCGTCGCGCCGGTCCAGTCCGTGCAGCCGGCCGAAGTAGGCCACCTGCTCCAGCGCAGGCATCGCGGGGTACAGCCCACGCTCCTGCGGCATGTAGCCCCAGGCCCGTCGCTCCTGCGCGTCGACGGGGCGCCCGTCGTACCGGACCTCTCCGGCCGCGGGCGGCAGGACGCCGAGGAGGATGCGCATCAGCGTGGTCTTCCCCGCGCCGTTGGGGCCGAGCAGACCGGTCATCACGCCGGCTCGGGCGGTGAAGCTCACCCCGTCGAGCGCACGGCGGTCCCCGAAGGCGTGAGCGAGGTCTCGGATTTCGAGTCCGGCGCGTCCGGATGGCACCCGAGGAGCCTACCGCGCCAGCGCGTCGACCAGCCGGGTCACCGAACCGCCGAGCCCCCACTGCTCGGCGAGGACGAGCAGCCGGTCGGGCTCGACGGGGGTGCGGGGCACGCGCAGGTCCGGGTCGCCGAGGTCGAGGTCGCGCACCACGCCGACCACCCGGGGGGCGACCGCCAGGTAGTCGGCCGCGTCCTTGATCTTGCGCCGCGGGCCCGGGGCCATGTCGCTGCCCGGGTCGGCCGCGGCGGCGAGGACCCCGGCGAGGTCGTCGAAGCGGCGCAGCAGCGAGGCCGCGGTCTTCTCCCCCACCCCGGCGACTCCGGGGAGCCCGTCGGAGGGGTCACCGCGGAGCGCGGCGAAGTCGGCGTACTGGCGCCCGTCGATGCCGTACTTGGACCGGACGACCTCGTTGGTGACCTGCTCGTGCCTGCCCACGCCCCGTGCGGTGTAGAGGACCCGCACCTGTGCCGAGTCGTCGACGAGCTGGAACAGGTCGCGGTCACCGGTCACCACGTCGACGGGCATGCCCGCCCCGGTGGCCAGCGTGCCGATGACGTCGTCGGCCTCGTGTCCGTCCGCGCCGACCACGGCGAGACCGAAGGCTTCGAGCACCGCCTCGATGACGGGGATCTGTGCCTCCAGCGGGTGGGGCACCTCCTCCTCGAAGTGCGCCCCTCCCCCCGTCGGCTGCGCGAGCTCGGCCTCGACCCGGTGGGCCTTGTACGACGGCAGCAGGTCGACCCGCCACTGCGGACGCCAGTCGTTGTCCCAGCAGCAGGCCAGGTGGGTCGGTTCGTAGTCGGTGGCGAGCCGGGCGATGAAGTCGAGCAGCCCCCGGACCGCGTTGACCGGCGTACCGTTCGGCGCCTTGATCGAGTCCGGCACCCCGAAGAACGCACGGAAGTAGAGGCTGGCCGTGTCGAGCAGCATGAGGCGGTCGGTCACCTGCGGCAGTCTTCCATGGTGAGAAGTGTCGCGAACACGGGGACGTGCCAGGACGCGCGGCTAGGGTGAGCCCCGTGGAAGACCTCGACCGCCGCATCCTGGCCCTGCTCGCGGCCGACGGCCGCATGTCGTTCACCGACCTCGGCAAGGCCACCGGCCTGTCCACCTCCGCGGTGCACCAGCGGGTCAAGCGCCTGGAGAACCGGGGCGTGATCACGGGCTACAGCGCCGAGGTCGACTACGACCAGCTCGAGCTGCCGCTGACGGCGTTCATCTCCATCCGGCCGATCGACCCGTCCCAGCCCGACGACTCGCCGGAGCGGCTGAGCGGCATCAAGGAGATCGAGAGCTGCTGGTCGGTGGCTGGCGACGAGTCCTACATCCTCAAGACCCGGGTGGCCACGCCGGTCGACCTCGAGGACCTGCTCGCCCGGATCCGGAGCGCGGCGAACGTGTCGACCCGGACCACGATCGTCCTGTCCACGCCGTACGAGAACCGCCCGGTCGGCTAGCTCGGCCGGACCCCGGGCTAGTCGGAGACGCTCGAGTAGGCGACCACTCCGCGCCGCAGCGCGCCGGAGCTCTTGCGCGCCGTCCTGCGCAGGGGCACGTCGCCGGCGGCGTCGGCGACCTGGTCGGCCAGGTCGAGCAGCTGCTTGACCCACCGCACGAAGTCGCCGGCCGCGAGGTCGGTCTCCTCGAGCACCTCGTCGAGCGGGGCACCCTCGGCCCATCGGAAGGCCGCCCAGGCGAAGCCCAGGTCCGGCTCCCGCAGGAAGTCGAGCTTGTGGTCGGCCTCGAGGGCGTCGAGGTCGGCCCACACCGAGACCATCTCCGAGAGCACCTCCTTCACCCGCCCGCCGGGGATCCGCGGCGCCGAGGCGTCGTCGGCGCGCCGGGACTCGTAGACCAGGGCGGAGAGCACGGCCGCCAGCTCCGAGGGGCCGAGGCCGTCCCACAGGCCCTGTCGCAGCGACTCCGCGGCGACGAGGTCCATGTCGGTGTAGATCCGCATCAGCCGTGAGCCGGCACCGGTGACCTCGTCCTGCTCCAGGTAGCCGAGCGCGGTGAGGAGGTCGCACACCCGGTCGAACTGCCGCGCGATCGTGTTCGTGCGCTGCTCGATGCGCCGCTCCAGGGTGCGGGCGTCGCGCTGCAGCTTGTGGTGCCGCTCGGCCCAGCGGGCGTGGTTCTCCCGCTCGTCGCAGCCGTGGCAGGGGTGGGCCCGCAGCTCCGCGCGCAGCCGGCCGATCTCCCCCTCGGCCTCGTCGGGCACCTGCCCCCGCCGGCCGTGTCCCCGCCGCTCCCGCGAGCCGGGCGGCGGGAGCAGACCGTGCGTCTTGGCCCGCAGTGACGAGGCGAGGTCGCGCCTCGACTGCGGGTTGCGGCCGTTGAAGTTCCGCGGGATCCGCATCCGGGTGATCGCCTCCACCGGGTGCGGGAAGTCGACGAGCGAGAGCCGGCGGGCCTGCCGGTCGGCGGTGACGACGTAGGGCCGCGGCCCCTCGCGGTCGGCCGTCGAGCCGGGGTCCACGACGACCGCCATACCGGCGTACCGGCCCGTGGGGACGTCGATCACGTCACCGGGCCGCAGCGCCTCGAGGGAGGCGACCACCTCCTCGCGCCGCTCGCTCTTGCGCGCCTTGGCGGCGCGGGACTCCGCGTCCCCGAGCCGGCGGCGGATCGCGTGGTACTCCATGAAGTCGCCGAGGTGGCAGGTGGCCGCCTCGGCGTAGCCGGCCAGCGCCTCCTCGCTCTTGCGCAGCTGCCGGGCCAGGCCGACGACGGCCTTGTCGGCCTGGAACTGCGCGAACGAGGACTCCAGCAGCTCCCGGGCGGTGCGCCGGCCGACCTGGTGCACGAGGTTGACCGCCATGTTGTACGACGGGCGGAAGGACGACTTCAGCGGGTAGGTCCGGGTCGACGCCAGGCCGGCCACGGTCCGCGGGTCCGTCCCCGGCTGCCACAGGACCACACCGTGGCCCTCCACGTCGATGCCGCGGCGGCCCGCGCGGCCGGTGAGCTGGGTGTACTCCCCCGGCGTGATGTCGGCGTGGGTCTCGCCGTTCCACTTGGAGAGCTTCTCGATCACCACCGACCGGGCGGGCATGTTGATCCCCAGGGCCAGCGTCTCGGTGGCGAAGACCACCTTGCACAGGCCGTCGGCGAACAGCGCCTCGACGCACTCCTTGAACGTGGGCAGCATGCCGGCGTGGTGCGCCGCGACGCCACGGGTCAGGCCCTCGAGGAAGTCGTGGTAGCCGAGCACGTGGAGGTCCTCGTCGGGGATGTCCCGGCAGCGGTCCTCGACGAAGCGGTGGATGCGGTCGCGCTCCTGCGGCGTGGTCAGCCGCAGGTTCGCGTCGAGACACTGACGCACCGCGGCGTCACAGCCGACCCGGCTGAAGATGAACACGATCGCCGGGAGCAGGCCCTCGGAGTCGAGCCTGTCGACGACGTCGTACCGGCTGGGCAGGTAGGGCCGCCGCGGACGGCCCTGGCCGCGGGCGCCGGCCCGGCCACGGGGGCCTCCGCGCTTGCCCCGGCGGTCGTTGGTCCGTGAGCTGCGCCAGTCGTCGCGGGCGACCTTGAGCAGGTCGGGATTGACCTTCGACTCTCCCCCGACACCTGCGCTCTCCCGGTCGGCGAACAGGTCGAACATGCGTCGGCCCACCATGACGTGCTGGTAGAGCGGGACCGGCCGGCGCTCCTCGACGATCGTGGTCGTCGAGCCGCGGACCGTGGAGAGCCACTCGCCGAACTCCTCCGCGTTGGAGACCGTCGCCGACAGCGACACCAGCGACACGGAGTCCGGCAGGTGGATGATGACCTCCTCCCACACCGCGCCGCGGTACCGGTCGGCGAGGTAGTGCACCTCGTCCATCACCACGTAGCCGAGCCCCATCAGCGTGCGGGACCCGGCGTAGATCATGTTGCGCAGCACCTCGGTGGTCATGACCACGATCGGCGCCTCGCCGTTGATGGTGTTGTCTCCGGTGAGCAGGCCGACCCGTTCGGCGCCGTACCGCTCGACCAGGTCGTGGAACTTCTGGTTGGACAGCGCCTTGATCGGAGCGGTGTAGAAGCACTTGCGGCCCTGCGCCAGCGCGAGGTGTACGGCGAACTCGCCGACGAGGGTCTTCCCGGATCCCGTCGGGGCGGCGACGAGGACGCCGTTGCCGGCCTCGAGCTCGCGGCAGGACGCCATCTGGAAGTCGTCGAGCTCGAAGTCGTAGAGCGAGGCGAACTCGGCGAAGACCGGGGACTTCTGGTCGCGGCGGAACCTGGCGTACCTCTCCGACGGTGTGGTCATCGTGGCGCCAGTACCCGCAGCGATCGAGGGGCAATCTCCACGGTCAACGGCAGGGCCCCGAGCCGCTCCCCGTCTGCGTAGGCCACCACGCCCGGTGCCGTCACCGTCACCGTCCTCACCCGGTGGTGCTCGTACTGCGGATGCCGGGTGTGCCCGCCGGTGTAGAGCTTGGGGTAGGTGCGGACCAGGTCCGGCTTGCTGATCGGCTTGATGATCACGACGTCGAGCATGCCATCGTCGATCTCCGCGCCGTGGGTGATGCGCAGGCCGCCGCCGAACGACGGGCCGTTGCCGACCGCGACGAGCATCGCGTCGAGACGCCGCACCTCCCCGTCCAGCTCCAGCGTGTAGTGCAGCGGCTCGAACACGCGCAGCTCGGCGAGCGTGGCGATGTTGTAGCGCATCTGCCCGCGCGGCCACCGCATCCGGTTGGCCCGCTCGTTGACCAGCGAGTCGAACCCGGCCGCCAGGACGGTCACGAAGTAGGTGCCGTCGGCGCGCCCCATGTCGATGGTGCGCACGTGCGAGCCCACCACGACGTCCGCGGCGGCCTGCGGGTCCTTGCGCGGGATGCCGAGGTAGCGGGCGACGTCGTTGCCCGTCCCGGCCGGGATGATCCCGAGGTTCACCCCCGTCCCGGCGAGCGCCTGCGCCGCCATGTGCACCATTCCGTCGCCGCCGACCACGACGAGGCTCTCCACCCCGGAGGCGACCGCGACCCGCGCCATCGCCAGGGCCTCGACGCCGTCCCTGCCCTGCAGCTCGCGGACCCGGAAGCCGGCCTCCCGCAGCCGCGGCAGGGCGATCGCCGCTGTCCGGGAGCCGGCGCCCTTGCCGGCCGAGGGGTTCGTCAGGAGGGCGATCTCGCGGCTCACGCGGCCGAGGATACGCGGCGCGCGCGTGAGGTCGGCGCACGCCGGGCCGGAGGGTCGAGCGGTCGTTCCCGGTCGCCGTCTGCCGGGTCCGGGACCGGACCGGAGATGACACCGGAGATGTCGGCGCTCGCCGTCAGTGTTCGAACAGTTGTTCGATCCCGGAACGAGGTGGTGCCGAATGGCGACGAGTGTGCGTGAGGCGGGGGCATCGGAGGCGGGGGCATCGGAGGCGGGGGCATCGGAGGCGCCGGCGACGTGGTGGGGATGTCGGACCACGAGCTGTTGGTGGCGGTGGCGGCCGACCAGTGTCTGCTGAACCGGGTCGAGGCGGCGCGGCAGGAGAAGGTCGCGGAGCTGTTCGCCCGTCGGTCGGCGGACTTCGAGGCGCGTCGGGGCCTCGGCCCCACACTTCACCTTGACGCCGTTGAAGGAGACCGCGGTGGAGGTCTCGCCGCTGGTGGGGATGAGCGAGTTCAAGGTGAAGGCGGACCTGTCGGCGACGGAACGGCTGCGTGGACAGTTCCCGGGCGTGTGGGAGCTGGTGGTCACCGGCCGGCTCGACCTGTACCGCGCAGGCCTGGTGGCCGAGGCGGCCCGCAAGCTGGGCGACCCGGCGCTGGTGGCACGGTTCACCGAGGAGATCACCAGGTGGCTGCGGCTGCGGCTGGAGCGGCAGGAGGAGTCGGTGCCGGTGCTGTCGGTGACCGCACGGCAGCTGGGCAACCGGATCTCGTACCTGGTCAAGAAGCTGCGTCCGCGGCCTGCGGACGCGGACTTCGCGCAGCGGTTCGCCGACCGGTCGGTGGAGGTCTCGGCCGACCGGGGAGGGAATGGCCGAGCTGCGGTTGACCAGCGACGTCGCCTCGCTGCGGGCGGTGGACCAGCGGCTGCGGCTGGTCGCCAAGGCGATGCGCAAGGCCGGCGACGAACGCACCCTGGCCCAGCTGCGCACCGACCTGGCCGTGGACCTCCTCCTGGGCCGGCTGACCGTGGGTGCCGCCACGGACGACTTCGCGGACCCCGGCACCGGCACCGATCCGTTGGGCAGTGTGGGGGTGCACGAGGTGGGGGCGTTCGCGCGGCCGGTGATCAACGTGACCGTGCCGATCCAGACGCTGATGGGGATCAGTGACGAGCCCGGCGTGTTGGCCGGCGGCGAGATCCTGCCGGGCGGGCTGGTGCGGGCGTTGTCGGCGGCGAACACGGACGCCCCCTGGTACCGGATGCTCACCGACCCGGCCCGGCAGTGCGTGCAGCTGTCCACGACCTCCTACAAGCCCACTGCCCCGATCGTGCGGGAGCTGGTCGCCGACTTCGGCACCTGCTACATGACCGGATGTGCGGTGCCGGCCGCCGAGTGCGACCTCGACCACCGGGTGCCTGCCCCCGAGGGCGCGACGAGCACCGGGAACCTCGGGCCTGGCTGCCGGGGACACCACACCGCCAAGCACGCCCCCGGGTTCGGGCTTCTCGCCCACGACGACGGCTCGCTGGTGTTCACCACCGCCGGGGGCTTCTCACACCCGGTGCACAAGGCCGACCAGCCGGTCGGCGACTCCTGGGGCAGCCCCGCACTGTGGGAGCGGCCGGTCACCTACGCCGAGCTGCGTGACGCGCTGGCGTACCTGGCCCATGAACGCGCCCGCCTCAGCGACACGGCCGCCCGGCTGCGCGAGGCCGAGGCCCAGGCCTGGGCCGACTACCGCGCCTCCTACCCGGAGGCTACCGACGACGAGATCGCCGGATGGGTCCACGACGACGACCCGCAAATCCCGGCGCCCCCGCCCGTGACCACACAGGGCGTCACCCTCGCCCAGGCCCTCGCCGCCGACCACCCTCAGGTCGACCGCACCGGCCTGGACTCCGAGACCTGCTACGAGCTCGACGAGTACGACGACCTCGCCCGCCTCACCGGCACCCAGGAACGGATTCAGTAGCCGGCTACTGAGACGGGCCCACCGACCGAACCTCGGACCGCCCGTCACCGCCGCCACCGCCGACCGAGAACAGATGGCCAGGCGCACTTTTCAGTAGGCGGCTACTGAAGAGCCAGCACGGCTCGCACTGCACCCACTGGGGATACAGTCGTCCGCGCCGACAGTCGATGTCCGGGCACTGGACCCGCTCCTGCGTGGCAACCCGGACCGTCATTACAAAACCGTCACGGGTTTCCAGGTGACGGAAACCTCGGTGTAGCGTGCAGCACACAAATGTGGCGCAAAGACGGGCCGCGACACGACCACGTCCACGGTGAAGAGGCACTCGGTGAGGAGCAACCACCAGCACCGGCGGATGCCGTCATGGTCCGAGCTCCGACCGCTCGTCCGCATGGAGCCGCCCCGGCTGAGCAGCGTGGAGCGGCACCTGGCCCGTGCGGCGTCCATCGGCGACCTGCGCACGGTCGCGCGGCGCCGTACTCCGCGTTCGGTCTTCGACTACGTGGACGGCGCCGCCGAGGCTGAGGTGAGCCTGCACCGCGCCCGCGACGCGTTCGCCCAGGTGGAGTTCCGCCCGCGGGTGCTGCGCGACGTCACCGCCGTCGACGCGGCGCGGACGTCGTCGGAACCCCGAGCAGCCTGCCGCTGGTGCTGGCGCCGACCGGCTTCACGCGGATGATGCACCACGAGGGTGAGCGTGCCGTGGCCCGCGCGGCGGCCCGGGCCGGCATCCCCTACACCCTGTCCACCATGGGCACGGTCTCGGTCGAGGACCTGGCGGCTACGGCACCCGACGGCCGGCACTGGTTCCAGCTCTACCTGTGGAAGGACCGGGCGGCGTCCCGGGACCTGATCGAGCGTGCCCAGGCCGCCGGGTTCGACACCCTCATGCTGACCGTCGACACCCCGGTGGCCGGCCGTCGGCTGCGGGACGTGCGCAACGGCATGACGATCCCGCCCGAGCCTGTCGCTGCGCACGCTGGCGGACATGTCCCGGCACCCGGCATGGTGGTTCAACCTGCTCACCACCGAGCCCGCTCGAGTTCGCCTCGCTGAGCCACTTCGGCGGCACCGTCGCAGACCTCGTGGACCGGATGTTCGACCCCAGCGCCTCCGCAGACGACCTGCGTTGGCTGCGCGACGCCTGGCCCGGCCGGATCGTGGTCAAGGGCGTCCAGCACCCTGACGACGCCCGGCTGATGGTCGACCTCGGCGCGGACGCGGTCGTGGTCTCCAACCACGGCGGTCGCCAGCTCGACCGTGCCGTCACCCCGCTCGAGGTGCTCCCGAGGTGGTCGCGGCGGTCGACGGACGGGCCGAGGTCCTCCTCGACACCGGGATCACCGACGGAGCCGACATCGTCGCCGCCGTGGCCAACGGTGCGAGCGCCTGCCTCGTCGGCCGCGCCTACCTCTACGGCCTGATGGCCGGCGGCGAGCGCGGCGTCGACAAGGCCATCGAGATCCTCGCCGACCAGGTCGGCCGCACCATGCGGCTCCTCGGCGTCAGCCGGCTCGAGGACCTGACGCCCGACCACGCCCGCATCCGCCCCTCGCGCACGCTCGTCCTGGGCAGCGCCGCCCTGACCGCCGGCCCGCCGGCAGACAACCCCTCCCCCGCATCACCCACCTCAGGAGTAGATCCATGCGCATCAAGCTCAGCACCGTGGCCGTCACCTCGGCGGCCGCCCTCGTTCTCGCCGCGTGCGGTGGCGGCGGCGACGGCGGCGACGGCGGCACCTCCGCCGGCAGCCTGGTCGGCGAGGGCACCGGCGACGACTGCGTCATCGACGAGCGCGGTCCCCGTCGGCGCCGCCCTCTCCCTGACCGGCGCGGCCGCCAGCTACGGCGAGTCCCAGCAGAAGGGCATCCAGGCTCGCCGAGGAGGAGCTCGGCCAGAAGGAGGGCGTCACCTACGACGTGACCATCGAGGACGACCAGACCGACCCGCGCCAGGGCATCACCGTCTTCGAGCAGTTCGTCCAGGACGGCGCCAGCGTCATCATCGGCCCCACCCTGTCCAACACCGCCTTCCAGGCGCAGCCGATCGCCCAGGAGGGCGGCGTGCCGGTCCTCGCGGTGTCGAACACCGCCTCGGGCATCACCGAGCAGGGCGACTACATCTTCCGTGACTCCCTCACCGAGGCCCAGGTGATCCCGCAGACCGTGGCGAAGGCCAAGGAGGCCTACGGCCTGGAGAAGGTCGATCGTGATGTACAGCAACGACGACGCCTTCACCGAGTCCGGCTACGACGTGTTCGCCTCGTCGCTGAAGGACGAGGGCATCGAGGTCATCGACACGCTGACCTTCTCCAAGGCCGACACCGACTTCCGCAGCCTGCTGACCGAGGCCAAGAACGCCGACCCCGACGCGATCGTGGTCTCCGGCGCTGATCGAGGCCGCGATCCCGCTGGTCACCCAGGCCCGCCAGCTCGGCATCGACGTCCCGATCATCGGCGGCAACGGGTTCAACAACCCCCAGCTGATGGCCGACGCGGGCCAGGCCGCCGAGGGCGTCGTCGTGGGCGCCGCCTGGAACTCCAGCTCCGACAGCCCGGAGAACCAGGCCTTCCTGCAGGCGTACGAGGAGATGCACGGCTCCCAGCCCGACCAGTTCGCGGCCCAGGCCTACACCGGCCTCATGCTCATCGACCAGGCCGTTCGCGCGAACTGCTCCGGCGAGCGCGACGACATCAAGGACGGCCTCGCCGGTCTGCAGGACGTGCCCACGCCCCTGGGCCCGCTCTCGATCAACGAGAACCGCGACGCCGAGCACGAGGCCGTCGTGCAGGTCGTCGAGAACGGCACGTTCACCGTCCTCGAGTGACCACGACCCGACCCGGCACCGCCTGAGACCGCCTGAGACAAGGAACCCCATGCAGCAGCTGCTCAACGGGCTGTTCATCGGCTCGATCTATGCCCTGTTCGCCATCGGCTTCACGCTGGTGTTCGGCATCCTCGACCGGCTGAACCTCGCCCACCCCGCGGTCTTCGCGGTCTCGGCGTTCGCCGGCATCGGCCTCGTCGAGCGCGGCGGGCTGTCGATCTGGCTCGCCCTGCCGCTGGTGTTCGTCCTCGGGGCGGTGCTGGGTCTGGTCATCGAACGGGTGGGCTTCCGGCCGCTGAAGAACCGGCCGGACGCCCACTTCGCCGGGCTGATCTCCTCGATCGCCCTGGCCGGCATGCTCATCGCCCTCCTGCAGTGGTCCTTCGGGCCGAACACCCGGCGGTTCCCCGCGGGCTCCTTCCCCTCCACCCGCTTCGAGGTGCTCGGCGCCCAGGTCACCCTGGTGCAGGTCTTGATCCTGGTCATCTCGCTGGGACTCGTCGTGGGGCTCACCTGGGTGGTCGGCCGGACCCGGCTGGGCCGCGCCATGCGGGCGATCGCGGAGAACCCCACCGCGGCACGGGTGCTCGGCATCAACGTGGACCGGGTCACCGCCACCACGTTCGCGATCTCCTCCGCACTCGGGGCGGTCGCCGGCGTGCTGTTCGCGATCAACGTCAACAGCGCCCAGCTCGGCATGGGCTCGGCCATCGAGCTCAAGGGGCTCGCGGTGATCGTCGTGGGCGGGATGGGGTCGCTGCCCGGGGCGCTGGTCGGCGGCCTCCTGCTCGGCGTGGCCGAGGTGTTCGCGATCCAGTACATCGGCTCGTCCTGGCGCGACCTGATCGCCTTCGCGCTGCTCTTCTTGATCCTGCTCCTGCGGCCCGCAGGGGCTGTTCGGAGCGCGGAAGGTGCGCGAGGTCTGATGTTCACCGAGTCCACGCTCACCTTCATCGCGCTCGGCGCGATCTTCGCCTTCTCCTTCTACGCCGTGCTGGTCGCCGGACAGCTCAGCCTGGGGCAGGCCGGGTTCGCCGGGATCGCCGCGTTCACCGCGGTGGCCGTGGTGCCCGACACCCTCGGCGAGATCCCGACCCTGCTGCTCGCCATCGCGGTGGGCATGACCGTCGGTGCCGCCGGCGGCGGTGGTCCTCGGCCTGCCGACGATGCACCTGCGCGGCGTCTTCCTCGCCATCGCCACGCTCGGTTTCGCCGAGGCGATCCGGATCCTGATCCTCAACATGGAGTGGACCGGCGGCGCGCAGGGCATGTCGGTGCCCAAGATCCTCACCCCCGCCGTGGCGTGGGTGCTGGTCGCCGCGGTGGCCTACTGGTTCTGGCGGCAGGGCCGGTCCCGGTACGGCACGCGCGCTCGAGGCGATCCGCGAGGACGAGCTCGCCGCCCGCGCCATGGGCATCGACGTCGGCGGCCACCGCCTGTCCGCGTTCGTCACGGCGGGCGCCGTCGCCGGCCTGTACGGCGTCCTGTGGGCCTACTTCGTGCGCCTGATCGCGCCCGAGGACTTCGCGTTCACCACCGCGATCGACGGACTCGTCACCGCGGTGGTCGGTGGCTCGACGATGTTCCTGGGCCCGCTCCTCGGCAGCGGCTTCCAGACGATGATCCCCGAGGTCCAGCGCGCCGTCGGGATCGAGGCCGGGCTGGATCCGCCCGTTCCTGTCGAGCCTGCTGCTGCTGGCGGTGATCCTGTTCCTGCCCGGCGGCCTGGCCAGCTTCGTCCCCCGCCGTACCCGCATGCCGCGCACCAGCCGGCGACGACGTCGGCAGCGACCACGCGGGGCTCTCGCGTCGCAGCCACCCGGCCAAGGGCGAGCCCGTCGCGCGGATCGAGGGGCTCAGCAAGGAGTACGGCGGCGTCCACGCCGTCCGCTCAGTCGACCTGGACATCCACGGCGGCGAGGTCGTGGGGCTGATCGGCCCCAACGGCGCCGGAAAGACCACGCTGGTCAACATGGTCAGCGGTCTGGTGCCGCCCACCGCAGGGGCCGCGACCGTCCTCGGGGTCCCGGTCGGCCGGACCCCGGTCCACAAGGTTGCCGCCGCCGGGGTCAGCCGGACCTTCCAGCACTCGAAGCTGTTCGGCCGTCTCTCGGCGCTCGAGAACGTCCTGGTCGGCGGCCACCTCGTCACCCGGCCCACGTTCCTGCGGCGGCTGCTGTGGCTGCCGTCGGCGCGCCGGGACGAGCAGGAGGCGCTGCACCACGCCGCCCGCTGCCTGACCCGCGTCGGACTCGTCGACAAGGCGGCCACCTCCGCCTCCGCCCTGTCCTACGGCGACCAGCGGCGCCTCGAGATCGCCCGCGCACTGGCCTCCGACCCGTCGCTGCTGATCCTCGACGAGCCGGCCGCGGGGATGAACCACGTCGAGGCGGCCGCGCTGTCGGAGCTGATCCGGTCGCTGGCCGCCGACGGCCTGACCATCTTGTTCATCGAGCACAACGTCGGCATGGTGCTCGACACCTGCGACCGGATCGTCGTGCTCAACTTCGGCGAGGTCCTCGCCACCGGGACCCCCGCCGAGATCGCTACCGACCAGTCCGTGATCGACGCCTACCTCGGGTCTGCCGAGACCGACACGACCGACACGACCGGCTCGGCCACCGACGCCGGCGACGGGAGGAGCTGACATGACCGAGCCGATCCTGAGCGTACGGCACCTGAAGGTGAGCTACGGCCGCGTGGAGGCGGTGCGCGACGTCTCCTTCGAGGCGGCGCCGGGTGCCCTGGTGACCCTGGTGGGCGCCAACGGTGCCGGCAAGTCGTCGGTGATCAACGCGGTGTCCGGCATGCTCCGCCCCCGCGGAGGGACGATCATCTTCGAGGGCCGGGACGTCACCCGGACCCCCGCGCACAAGCTCGTCGCGCAGGGCCTCGTCCAGGTGCCCGAGGGACGCCAGATCCTGGCCACGCTTGACCATCGCGGAGAACCTCCAGCTCGGCGGCTGGCACACCGGTGGCGGTAGTGCGATCGACGAGATGTACGACCGGTTCCCGGTGCTCGGGGAGCGCCGCCAGCTGCCCGCGGGCTCGCTGTCCGGCGGGGAGCAGCAGATGCTGGCCATCGCCCGGGCCCTGGTCGCCTCCCCCAAGGTGATGCTGATGGACGAGCCCTCGATGGGGCTGGCCCCCAAGGTCGTCGACGAGGTGTTCACCGTGATCGAGGAGATCCGCTCCTCGGGGACCACGGTCGTGCTCGTCGAGCAGAACGCCCGCCGGGCGCTGCGGGCGGCCGACCACGGCTACGTCCTGCAGACCGGGGAGGTCGTCCACGCGGGTCCGGCTGCACAGCTGCTCGCCGACGAGCGGATCGTCCAGGCCTACCTGGGGGTGGAGGGCGGCGCGGCCTAGAGACGGAGCGCGGCCACGAAGGTCGCCGGCGGCGCCCCGATCGCCTTGGCCAGCCTGCCCAGCGAGTCGAGGACCGTGTCGGCGGTGAAGCCCGTGCCGGGGACGGCCAGGGTCAGCCGCCCGTCGTACTCGAGGAGGAGCACCTGTCCGAACGTCCACTGCTGGTGTGCGGCGCGGCGCCGGTCGGGCTCGAGGACCGCCGTCGGGTAGGCCACGTCGGCGGCGAGCAGGTCGCAGGCCAGCCGGCTGTCGCCCGAGCGCAGCTCGCCGGTGACGTGCGCGGAGCCGCGCACGCTCGACGAGGCCTCCCACGTCACCTCGTCACCGGCCAGCCACTCGGGCAGGTCGAAAGGGTCGACCTCCGTCACCGGGCGGGCCACCTCAGTCGTCCTCGTCCAGCTCGGAGGCCCGCACGTCCTCGCGGCGGTAGTCCAGCCGCGACGCCTCGTCGTCGGCGAACCCGGTGAGTCCCTCCGCCCGTGCCTGCCTGGCGCGGCGGCGGTCCACCACCCGCGCGAAGCCCTCGGAGAGCAGGAACAGAGCCGTCATCGGCAGGGCGAGCATCAGCATGGAGAACGGGTCGGTGCTCGGCGTGGCCACCGCGGCGAACACGAAGGTGCCCACCACGATCCAGGGCCGGTAGGCGGCCAGGGACTTGCCGGAGACCACCCCCGCGAGGCTGAGCATCACCACGAACAGCGGGATCTCGAAGGCGATCCCGAAGACCAGCAGCATCCGGGTCACGAACCGGAAGTAGTCACCGAACTCGACGAGGTTCTGCAGCGCCTCGGGCGTGAACCCGATCAGCACCTCGATGCCCTTGGGCAGGACGTAGTAGCCCACGGCGACGCCGAGGATGAACAGCGGTCCGGCGACGGCGGTGAAGATCCGGGTCCAGCGCCGCTCGTTGGCGTGCAGGCCGGGGACGACGAACGCCCAGAGCTGGTAGAGCCAGAACGGCGCGCCGAGCACGACGGCGGCGAGCGCGGACAGCTTGAGCTGGAGCAGCAGCGGGTTGGCGACACCGGTCAGCACCGGTCGGGAGTCGACGCCCTTGCTCTCCAGCACCTCCTGCGCCGCGGCGTAGGGCCGGTAGATCATCGTGAACAGCGGGTCGTAGAAGAACCACGCCACGGTGATCCCGACGACCAGGAAGACCGCGATGCGCAGCAGGCGCGCGCGCAGCTCACGCAGGTGGTCGGCAAGCGCCATCTGTCCGTCGGGACCGACGGCGTTCTTCGGCGTCCGGAAGATTCCGGCTACTCCGCTGAGGGACAAAGGTGGTGTGGATCAGACCGGACGTGGCGCTCAGCGCTCGGAGTCGGTGGTCGGGTGCTGCACGGTGGGCTCGGCGTCGGCCGCGTCGACGCGCGCGGAGGCGTCGAGCTGCTTCTGCTCCGGCGTCTTGTGCTTGTCCTCGTCCTCGTCCTCGTCCATGAGGCCCTTTGTCTCGGCCTTGAAGATGCGCAGTGCACGACCACTGCCCCGGGCGAGCTCGGGGAGCTTCTTCGCGCCGAAGAGCAGGACCAGGACGAGCAGGATCAGCAGGATCTCGGTCGGCCCGAGGTTCATCGCCATCGGCGTGGGAGCGAAGTTCATGTCGTCCTCTTCGGTTGCACGGTGCTTGCCCTCATCGTACGCCGCCGGTCCCGTAGTTCCCCAGCGCCTCCGTCGCGGCCCGTCGTACGACGTCTGCCAGGTCGGCGGGGTCCTCGACCCGGGCGCTGCCGCCGAGCCGCAGGACCAGCCGGGCCAGCCACTCCGGGTCCCCGACGCGCAGGCTCACCCGCAGCGCTCCCCCACCGGCCTCCTCGACGCGCTCGGTGGGGTAGTACTCCGCCACCCAGCGGGCCTCCGGCTCGAGGGTCAGCGTGGCCAGGCCGTCCTCGGGCGACGGGGTGAAGATCCCCTCCGAGAGGTCGCGGGCCGGCAGGTCGGAGTGGTCCTCGGCCGGGGAGTCCAGCACCTCCGCGGAGGAGACCCGGTCCAGCCGGAACAGCCGACGGTCCTCGGCGGTGTGGCACCAGGCGTCGAGGTAGGTGCGCCCCTCGGCGGTGACCAGTGCGAGCGGGTCGACCGTGCGCCGGGTGGCCTCGTCACGAGCCGGGACGTAGTAGCCGAGCCGGACCTGCCGCCCCGCGTCGACGGCGGCCTCGAGGTCGGCCCGCAGCCGCCCCAGGTCCTCGTCGGCCTCGGGGACGAGCACGTCGACCTGGGCGGCGAGCCGGGCTCCGTCCCCGGCCGCCGACTCCAGCTTCGCCAGCGTGCGCTCCACGACCGGGCGCACGCTGTCGTCCCCGCCGTCGCGCAGGGTGCGGAGGGCGACGATGAGCGCGGAGGCCTCGCTGCTACCGAGGCGCAGCGGGCGGGAGAGGTAGTCGGCGTTGGAGATCCGGATGACGCCCTCGCCCTCGACGGCCTCCATGTCGATGTCGATCAGGTCGCCCATGCCCAGGCCGGGCAGGCCGCAGAACCACAGCACGTTGAGGTCCTTGAGGATCTGTGCGGGCCGGACCCCGAAGTCGGCCGCCGCCTGCTCGACGGGGACCTCCTGATGGGTCTGCAGGTAGGGGACCAGGGCCAGCAGGCGGGCGACCTGCTCGCGTGCGCCGCTCACGACGCCGCTCCCGCGACGCGCCGCAGCCGCGACACCACCAGGTCACGCAGGTCGGCGGGTTCCTCGACCACCACGTCCCCGCCGTAGCCGAGCACCTCGTCGGCCATCGCGTCGGTGCGCGCGTAGGAGACCTCCAGCAGCTCCCAGCCCGCAGGTGCGGAGCCCTCCACCGGGGACGCCTGCCGGCGCAGGCCGATCGCCGCTCCCTGACGGACCCGGAGGACGGCGCGGTGCCGGGGCTCGGCCGGTGCCAGCGAGGCGGTGAGCGCGTGGATGTCCGTGCCGGGCGGGACGTCGAACGAGCCGGGTGCGTCGGTGGTGCGGACCTCGCCGAGCACCCGCGAGAGCCGGAACAGGCGTGGGGCGGCGCGGTCGGTGTCGTGGCCGACGACGTACCACCGCCCCCGGAAGGACACCACGCCCCACGGCTCGAGGTGCCGCTCGCTGGTCCCGGCGCGCTGGGCCGTGCGGTAGTCGAACGCGACCGGGGTGCGATCGCGGGTCGCCTGCCAGAACGCCTCGAAGGCCGGTTCGGCGACGGTGAGCTGCGGCGCCACCGTGCCCAGGGCGGCCCGGTCGACGCTGACCCCTGCCGCCTTCAGCTTCACCAGCGCGTCGGTGGTGGCCGAGGCCAGGCCGGCGTGCTGCCAGACCCGGGCGGCGAGGCCGACCACCGCAGCCTCGTCGGGCTCGAGGTCGATCTCGGGCAGCTCGAAGGCGGCACGCTCGATCCGGTAGCCCGGCTCGTCCTCGAAGGCCCGGTCGAGATGGCCCACCTCGACCGGCACGCCGAGGGAGCGCAACTCGTCCTTGTCGCGCTCGAACATCTTCTCGAACGCCTCGTCGCCCGCGTCACGGTACTGCTCGACGACCGACCGGATCCGCTCCTTGGTCACGTAGCTGCGCGAGACCAGGAGCGTGATCAGCAGGTTGAGCAGCCGCTCGCTCTTCCGTGCCGCCACGCCCGTCCCCCTCTCCTGCTCAGGCCGCCTCGTCGACCCCGAGCACGTCCACCACGAACGCCAAGCTGGCGTTCGGCGGGATGTTCGGCGGGCTGCCCTGGGCGCCGTAGGCCACGTCGGGCGGCGCGATGATCAGCAGCCGGCTGCCGCGGTTGGCGCCCACGATCGCCTGGTCCCAGGCCTTGATCAGACCGCCGATGCCGACCGGGAACGTGCGGGGCTCGCTGCTGTAGGACTCGTCGAAGACGTCGTCCTTGCCCCAGACCTGGCCGAGGTAGTCGAAGGTGACCAGGCTGGCGTCGCGGACCTCGGGCCCGTCGCCCTCCACGAGGGTGACCACCTGGAGCTCCTTCGGGGCCTGCTTCGGCGCGTCGGCGAAGCTGATCCCGGTGACCTCCCCGTCCTTCTCCTCGACCGTGGGCAGGTCAGCGGCGACGTCCGGGTTCGGCTCGCCCTCCGGCCCGTCGAGGACCTCCGTCGGCGCCACCGACATCACGTCGACGACGAAGACCACGTCGTCGTCGCCGGTCAGGTTGAACTGCGCCGCCCCCTGAGCGCCGAACGCCTCCTCGGGCGGAGCGACCACGACGACCCGGCTGCCGACACCCTGGCCGACCACGCTGTCCACGACGGACTTGAACAGCTGGTCCTCCGACATCTGGAACGCCGCCGGGACGCCCTGGTCGTAGGTCGCCAGCGCCTTGTCCCCGTTGGTGCCGTTGGCCACGAACAGGTGCAGCAGCGCCTGCTCGCCCTCCACGACCTCGTTGCCGTCGCCCTCGACGAGGACCTCGCTCTGCGTCTCCTCGACGTCCAGCGGCTCCTCCACGGAGACCTCCGGTGCGGCGCCGTACTCGCCGGAGACCTCGAGCCCTGCGATCGGCTGCTCGGCGGAGTCGGTCTCGCCGCCTCCGGAGGAGTCCTCACCGCAGGCGGCGAGGGACGACAGCAGCAGCAGGGGTACGACGGTCAGCGCAACGAGACGTCGACGCACGGGTTCACCTCAGAGATCACAGGACGGAAGACGGCTGCCACCCTATCCGGGGCACCCGAGCGGTCCGGGCACCCGGCTCCGCAACCGGCAGGTCACATGCCCTCGATCAGCTTGTGCACCCGCTCGTCGTGGGAGCGGAACGGGTCCTTGCACAGGACCGTGCGCTGCGCCTGGTCGTTGAGCTTGAGGTGCACCCAGTCGACGGTGAAGTCACGCCGGCGCTCCTGGGCGCGCTTGATGAACTCCCCGCGCAGCCTCGCCCGGGTGGTCTGCGGCGGCACCGACTTGGCCTCGAAGATGCGCACGTCGTTGGTCACCCGCGCGACCGCACCCCGCTTCTCCAGCAGGTAGTAGAGCCCCCGGCCACGGTGGATGTCGTGGTAGGCGAGGTCGAGCTGGGCGATGCGCGGGTGGCTCAGCGGCAGGCCGTGCTGGGACCGGTAGCGGTCGATGAGCTTCCACTTGATGACCCAGTCGATCTCCCGCTCGACCAGGCTCAGGTCGCCGGACTCGACCGCCTTCAGCCCGCGCTCCCACAGGTCGAGGGTGCGCTCGATCACGGGGGTGCGCAGCTCGCGGCGGTCGACGAAGTCGCGCACCCGGCCGAGGTACTCTCCCTGGATCTCCAGCGCGCTCGCCTCCCGGCCGTTGGCCAGGCGCACCCGGCGCCGTCCGGTCATGTCGTGGGAGATCTCGCGGATGGCACGGATCGGGTTGTCCATGGTGAGGTCGCGCATCACCACGCCCTCCTCGATCAGGCGCAGCACGAGGTCGGTGCTGGCCACCTTGAGCATGGTGGTGGCCTCGCTCATGTTCGAGTCGCCCACGATCACGTGCAGCCGGCGGTACCGCTCGGCGTCCGCGTGCGGCTCGTCGCGGGTGTTGATGATCGGCCGCGACCGCGTGGTCGCGCTCGACACGCCCTCCCAGATGTGCTCGGCACGCTGGCTGACCGAGTACATCGCCCCGCGCGGGGTCTGGGTGACCTTGCCCGCGCCCACGATGATCTGGCGGCTGACCAGGAACGGGATGAGCACGTCGGCGAGCTTGCCGAACTCGCCGTGCCGGCCGACGAGGTAGTTCTCGTGGCAGCCGTAGGAGTTGCCCGCGGAGTCGGTGTTGTTCTTGAACAGGTAGACGTCGCCGGCGATGCCCTCGTCGTGCAGCCGCCGCTCGGCGTCCACGAGCAGGCCCTCCAGGATCCGCTCCCCCGCCTTGTCGTGGGTGACCACGTCGACGATGTCGTCACACTCGGGCGTGGCGTACTCCGGGTGGCTGCCCACGTCGAGGTAGAGCCGGGCGCCGTTGCGGAGGAAAACGTTGCTGCTGCGCCCCCACGACACCACCTTGCGGAACAGGTAGCGGGCAACCTCGTCCGGCGAGAGGCGTCGCTGCCCGTGGAACGTGCAGGTGACGCCGTACTCGTTCTCGATCCCGAAGATCCGGCGGTCCACGTTCACACCCTAGGCGCTCGGGCCAAGCCCGGGACCCCGACTCGCACAACGGGTTCAGAGCAGGCCGGCGTGGTCCAGGGCCAGGTAGGCCTGCTCGGTGCCGGTCATCCGGCCCGCCCGAAGCTCGCGACGGACCGCGTCGACGTCCATGACGACGGGCTCGCAGTCCTCGTAGGGGTCGAGGTCCTGGGCGTGCCCGGGCCGGCAGTCCCGGGCGACGGCGACGTGCCGGTGGAACGGCGAGGCGTTGCGGACCGCCGAGACGACCACCTCCACGGACCCGCAGGTGTAGCCGGTCTCCTCCCGCAGCTCCCGGACCGCGGCGTCCTCGGGGGCCTCCCCGGGGTCGATCATCCCGCCCGGCAGGGAGAGGACCACCCGGTCGGGGCCGGGACGGAACTGGCGCACCATCACCAGGCGCCTCTCGGGCGTCAGGGCCAGCACGGCCACGGTCTCCCCGCCGGCGTGGAGGTCCCACTCGACGGTGCGGCCGTCGGGCAGCCGGTAGGTACGCCGGTGGATCTTCAGCCAGCCGTCGTGGAGGACCTCGTCCTCACCGACGCGCTCCCAGAGCCGCTCCTCGTCAGTCGGCATCGGGTTCGACGGGCGGCGCCACCGGCGGCTCGTCGGCACGGGAGGGGTTCGTGGACTCGCCGGCGGGGTGACCCGACCCGTCCCCGTCCCGGCCCAGGATGGCGGTGAGCTGGTCCGCCGGGAGCCGCTTGAACTTCCGCTTCTGTGCCCTGCCGCGGTCGAGGACGGCGACCTCGAGGTCCTGGGCGGCGACCCGCCGGTCCTCGCCGTCGCCCTTGCCCAGCGCCTCCACGGCGACCCGGACCGCGTCGTCGAGACCGGTCCCCTCCCGGTAGTGCTCGCGCAGGTGCGTGGTGACGCTGTCGGCGTTGCCGCCCATCACCGCGAAGCCGTGCTCGTCGGCGACCTGACCGTCGTAGGTCAGCCGGTAGATCTGGTCCTCCTCGGGCGCGTCGCCGACCTCGGCCACGAAGATCTCCACCTCGTAGGGCTTCTCGCCGCCGCTGGAGAAGATCGTCCCGAGCGTCTGGGCGTAGGCGTTGGCGAGCCCCCGTCCGGTGACGTCACGCCGGTCGTAGGCGTAGCCGCGCATGTCCGCGAGCCGGACGCCGGCGATGCGGAGGTTCTCGAACTCGTTGTAGCGGCCCACCGCGGCGAACGCGATGCGGTCGTAGATCTCGCTGACCTTGTGCAGGGCCTGGGAGGGGTTCTCCGAGACGAAGACGATCCCGTCGGCGTACTGCACGACGGCGACGCTGCGACCGCGGGCGATCCCCTTGCGTGCGAAGTCCGCCCGGTCCTTCATCATCTGCTCGGGCGAGACGTAGAACGGCATGCTCATCGTGGTGCGGTGCCTCTCAGGTCAGGGGTGCGGCCGGGCCGTCGGGTCGGTGCATCCGGGCGTTGATCACCCGGTCGGCGATCGCCGCGACCTCCCCGTCGGGCATCCGGCGGTAGCCCTCGGCGGTGCTCACGGCGACCACGGGGAAGATCCGCCGGGTCAGGTCGGGGCCGCCGGTGGCCGAGTCGTCGTCCGCGGCGTCGTACAGCGCCTGCACCGCCGCGGTCACGCACTCCTCCGCGGACAGGTCCTCGCGGTAGAGCTTCTTCAGCGATCCCCGCGCGAACAGCGAACCGGACCCCACGGCGTGGAAGGCGGTCTCCTCGTACCGGCCGCCGGTGAGGTCGTAGGAGAAGATCCGGCCCTGCTGCTTGACCAGGTCGTAGCCGGCGAACAGCGGGACGACGGCCAGGCCCTGCATCGCCATGCCCAGGTTGGCGCGGATCAGCGCCGCCAGCCGGTTGGCCTTGCCGTCCATCGACAGCGTGGTGCCCTCGATCTTCTCGTAGTGCTCCAGCTCGGTGGCGAAGAGCCGGACCAGCTCGACGGCGAGGCCGGCGGTGCCGGCGATCCCGACCGCGGAGAACTCGTCGGCGGGGAACACCTTCTCGATGTCGCGCTGGGCGATCACGTTGCCCATCGTGGCGCGACGGTCACCCGCCATCACCACTCCACCTTCGAAGGTGGCCGCCACGATCGTGGTGCCGTGCGGCGCCAGGCCCGCGGCGCTGCCCTCCGGGAGGGTACGGCGCGCCGGGAGCAGCTCGGGGGCCTGCCGGCCGAGGAACTCTGCGAACGACGACGAACCGGGGGCCAGGTAGGCGGGCGACAGGCGGGCGTCGAGCTGTCGGGGGTCACTCATGCTGTGTCTACTCTCCACCCTTCTGGATGAACGACTTCACGAAGTCCTCGGCGTTGGTCTCGAGCACGTCGTCGATCTCGTCGAGGATCGCGTCGATGTCCTCGTCGAGCTGCTCCTTGCGCTCGGCCACGTCCTCCTGGGCAGCGACCTCTGGGGTCTCCTCGGTCTCGGACGTCTTCTTGGGCTGCTTGCGCTCCTGTGCCATGACCGCACCTCCTCTGCGGGGCTCGGTGGCCCCGTCCTGTCCGACCCTACCGAGTCAGTGCGGAGAACAGGCTCTCCGCCGTGGCACAACGGTCGAGGAGCTCACCGACGTGGCGGCGGGTCCCCCGCAGCGGGTCGATCGTCGGGACCCGCTGGAGCGACTCGTGGCCGGGGAGGTCGAAGATCACCGAGTCCCACGACGCGGCGGCGATCTGGTCGGCGTACTGCTCGAGACAGCGCCCGCGGAAGTAGGCCCGCGTGTCCGTCGGCGGGACGTGCATCGCCTCGGTGGTCTCCTCGTCGCTGAGCAGCCGCTCCATCCGGCCGAGCCGCACCAGGCGGTGGTAGAGACCCTTGTCGGGCCGGATGTCGGCGTACTGCAGGTCGACCAGCTGCAGCTTGGGGGCGTCCCAGTCGAGCCCGTCGCGCTCCCGGTAGGACTCGAGCAACCTCAGCTTGGCCACCCAGTCCAGCTCCCGGGACAGCTGCATCGGGTCGCTCTCGAGCCGGGTGAGCACCGACTCCCACCGCTCCAGGACGTCGCGGGTCTGCGCGTCCGCGTCCGAGCCGAACCGGTCCTCGACGTACTTGCGGGCCAGCTCGAGGTACTCCATCTGCAGCTGTACGGCGGTCAGCGTCCGTCCGTCCGCGAGGCGGAGCAGGTGCTTCAGGGAAGGGTCGTGCGAGACCGTCCTCAGCGACCGGACCGGTTGGTCGAGGGCCAGGTCCCGGGTGAGGAACCCGTCCTCGATCATGGCCAGCACCAGCGAGGTCGTCCCCACCTTGAGGTAGGCGGAGATCTCCGACATGTTCGCGTCGCCGATGATGACGTGGAGCCGGCGGTACTTGTCCGGGTCCGCGTGCGGCTCGTCCCGGGTGTTGATGATCGGCCGCTTCAACGTGGTCTCGAGCCCCACCTCCACCTCGAAGTAGTCGGCCCGCTGGCTGAGCTGGAACCCGTGGTCGCGGCCGTCCTGCCCGATGCCGACGCGTCCGGCCCCGGTGACCACCTGCCGGCTGACGAAGAACGGGGTGAGGTGCTTGACGATGTGGGTGAACGGCGTCGACCGCCGCATGAGGTAGTTCTCGTGGGCGCCGTAGGAGGCGCCCTTGTTGTCGGTGTTGTTCTTGTACAGCACGATCGGGGCCGCCCCCGGGAGGTTGGCGGCGAGCCGGGCGGCGTCGAGCATGACCTGCTCGCCTGCCTTGTCCCACCGGACGACGTCACGGGGGTTGGTGCACTCGGGCGTCGAGTACTCGGGGTGGGCGTGGTCGACGTACAGGCGCGCGCCGTTGGTGAGGATGACGTTGGCGAGCCCGAGGTCCTCGTCGGTGAGCTGGGAGGCGTCGGCGACCTCACGGGACATGTCGAAGCCCCGGGCGTCGCGGAGCGGCGACTCCTCCTCGAAGTCCCACCGGGCACGGCGGGCGCGCAACGTCGCGCCGGCGTAGGCGTTGACGATCTGCGAGGAGGCCACCATCGGGTTGGCGGTGGGCTGGCCCGAGACCGAGATGCCGAACTCGGTCTCTGTCCCCATCACGCGCCGAACGCTCATGCTCCGAGCCTACGTGGCCGAGCCATGCGGGATCACCCGGACTCGGCATGGTGGGCGGGCAGGTCCGCAACGTCTGAGGCCTGCCCCACCCGGTCCGGGACCGAACTGCCGAAAACGCATCTGCCGATCCTCCCCGGGCAATAGGCTCCGCGGCCTACGATCAAGACGCGGTCGTCGACCGGTCGCGGTTCTGGGAGCGCCTCATGACGTCGGAGCAGGACAGGCCGTTCACGGCGGCGGAGATTCTCGACGCCGTCGGACAGGCCGTGGTCGTGACGGACCTCCGGGGACGGATCGTGTACTGGAACGACGCGGCCGAGGAGCTCTACCAGTGGTCCGCGGAGGAGGCACTCGGGCGCGACACCAACGAGCTGCTGGTCCCGGAGCCGTCCCAGGCTGCGGGCGCCGCGATCATGGACGCCCTGCGCCAGGGGCACTCGTGGTCCGGGGGGTTCCCCGTGTGCCGTAAGGACGGCACCCGCTTCCCCGCCCTGGTGACGGACTCCGGCGTCTACCGCGACGGCGAGCTGGTCGGCCTCGTGGGGGTGTCGACCAACCTCGGCACCGCGATCCAGCCGCTGGTCGAGCGGTCCACCGACGCCGCCATCGTGCTCCGCTCCGACGCCGTGGTGACCTACGCCAGCCCGGCGGTCGCCCAGCTCTTCGGGTGGGACGAGTCGATCGTCGGCCAGAGCATCGTCAGCCTGCTCCACCCCGACGAACGGCCCGCCCTGGCCACGTTCATGGAGGAGGTGGTCCGCAACCCCGGTGCGCACCCTGCTCTCGACCTGCGCCTGCTGACCGAGACCGGCTGGGTCTGGTGCGAGGCCGCGGTGACCAACCTGCTCGACGACCCGCTGGTACAGGGGCTGGTCTGCAACCTCCGGCGCAGCCAGCACCGGGAGGCGCACGTCAGCGCGGAGCGTCAGGTCGACCAGCTCAACACCGCGCTGCGCTCACGAGTGATCATCGAGCAGGCCAAGGGCTTCCTCGCCGCCCGCCACGGCCTCACTCCCGACAGCGCGTTCGAGCACCTGCGCCGGTACTCCCGCAACAACCACGTCCCGATCCGCGAGGTCGCCCGCCAGGTCGTCGACGGAGAGCTGGACCCGGCCGTCTAGCCCACTCGGGGGACGAAAGACCCGTGCGTAACGGGACAGAGACCACCAGACTGGGTCTCGACCGGCATCGGTCCGGATGGAACCCACCGAATCGCCTGTTCCAGCACCTGGGAAGTGTCTACCTTTTCCCTTGTTCCGCCCCCTTGGGGGGAGCCACCCCAGACTCCGGTGGCAGGCACCATCACCACCGGAGGACCGGTATGAGTGCTCTCGCGGCAGCCGCATCCCGGCCACGCCCACGCACCCGGCACGGAAAACCCCTCGACCTCGCCTCCCGCGCGCTGATGCACGCGGTCATGGCCGACGGCTGGCACCCCGACGACGCCGCCAGGTGGCTGCTGACGGCGATCCACGACGACCGGCGGCTGCTGCGGCTGCTGCGTGCCCGCGTCCTCCTGGCGGTGCTGGACCGCCCGAGCGAGATGACCGCTCGCGCCGAGGCCACCTTGGACTCCGCGCTCGCCGCCCTGCCGGAGCAGGCCGGCGCACCGGCGCAGGAGCGGAGGCGCGGTGTTTGAGCTCGCCGTCGTGGAGCAGGCCAAGGGCGCGTTGATGCTGCACTACGGCATCGGGTCCTACGAGGCGCTCGCGGTCCTGGAGCACTGGTCGCACGAGTCCGGGGAGTCCCTTCCCGGACTCGCCCGGGCACTCACCCACGGCGTCTGCCAGGGGCACTGCCACGGCCACGAGGAGGAACCCCTCGTGCGCTGGCTGGAGAAGCGGCTGCAGGAGTCCCTACCGATCTCCTCCGACCTCGGCCACCGGGCGGTGAGCGGCGGTGTCTGACCTCCACGAGCCCGAAGTCGTCGACGCCGGCACGGGGGGCGCCTCGCGGGCCGAGGAGTCGGCGCGGGCGAGCACCTGGCCCGGCGGCGGCGCCGGCCGCAGATGGCGGTTCGACGACGCCGTCGCGGCAGCCCGCCACCTCAGCACCCGGAGCGGCTGACCGGGGGATGGCCACCCTCTCCGGGGGAGGAGGGTGCTACAGGTACTGACCTGTGTTCGAGACGGTGTCGATGGAACGGCCGGGCTCGGTGCCCTGCTTGCCGGTGATGAGGGTACGGATGAACACGATCCGCTCCCCCTTCTTGCCCGAGATCCGCGCCCAGTCGTCCGGGTTGGTGGTGTTGGGCAGGTCCTCGTTCTCCTTGAACTCGTCCACGCAGGCCTGGAGCAGGTGCTGGACTCGCAGCCCCTTCTGGTCGTTGTCGAGGAGATCCTTGATGGCCATCTTCTTCGCCCGGTCGACGATGTTCTGGATCATCGCCCCGGAGTTGAAGTCCTTGAAGTACAGGACCTCCTTGTCACCGTTGGCGTAGGTGACCTCGAGGAACCGGTTCTCGTCGGTCTCGTTGTACATCCGCTCCACGGTTGCCCGGATCATGCCCTCCACACAGGCCTCGCGGTCCCCCCCGAACTCGGCGAGGTCGTCGGCGTGCAGCGGCAGGACGGGGATGAGGTACTTGGAGAAGATGTCGCGCGCCGACTCGGCGTCCGGGCGCTCGATCTTGATCTTCACGTCGAGCCGGCCCGGCCTCAGGATCGCCGGGTCGATCATGTCCTCGCGGTTGGAGGCGCCGATGACGATGACGTTCTCGAGCCCCTCCACGCCGTCGATCTCGGACAGCAGCTGGGGGACGATGGTGTTCTCCACGTCCGAGGACACCCCCGAGCCGCGCGTGCGGAACAGGGAGTCCATCTCGTCGAAGAACACGATCACCGGCGTCCCGCCGGACGCCTTCTCGCGGGCGCGCTGGAAGACCAGCCGGATGTGACGCTCGGTCTCTCCGACGTACTTGTTGAGCAGCTCGGGGCCCTTGATGTTGAGGAAGTACGACTTGCCCTCCTGGCCGGTCTTGGCGGCGACCTTCTTGGCCAGCGAGTTCGCGACCGCCTTGGCGATCAGCGTCTTGCCGCATCCTGGCGGGCCGTAGAGCAGGACCCCCTTGGGTGGCTTGAGCTGGTGCTCGCGGAACGCGTCCGGGTACAGGTAGGGCAGCTCGACGGCGTCGCGGATGGCCTCGATCTGCCCGCCGAGGCCACCGATGTTCTCGTAGTCGATGTCGGGGACCTCTTCGAGGACGAGCTCCTCGACCTCGGACTTGGGAACCCGCTCGTAGACGTGTCCGGAGCGCCCGTCCAGCAGCAGCGAGTCCCCGGCACGCAGCGTCGCACCCCGCAGCGGCTCGGCCAGGCGCACCACCCGCTCCTCGTCGGCGTTGGCGATCACCAGGACGCGCTCGCCGTCGGCGAGGACCTCCTTGAGCATGACCACCTCGCCGACCTGCTCGTATTCGAACGCCGCGACCACGTTGAGCGCCTCGTTGAGCATGACCTCCTGGCCGCGGCTCAGGTCGTCGAGCTCGATCGAGGGGCTGACGTTGACCCGCAGCTTGCGACCCCCGGTGAACACGTCCACCGTGTCGTCGTCGTTGCGGGCGAGGAAGGTGCCGAAGCCGGCAGGCGGCTGGGCCAGCCGGTCGACCTCCTCCTTCAGCGTCATGATCTGGTCGCGCGCCTCGCGCAGCGTCTGGGCCAGGCGTTCGTTCTGCGCGGTCACCGCGGCGAGGTTGCGCTGGGTGTCCGCGAGTCGCTGCTCGACGACCCGGGAGTGCCCGGGACTGTCCGCCAGCCGGCGCCGCAGGTCGGAGACCTCCTCCTCGAGGAACCTCAGCTGCGCGCGAAGCTCTTCCGGAGAGCGTCCGGTCTCTGATGCTGACAAGCCCATCACCTCCGCAGCATGGCCTCTGGAGGTCGACCCTACCCGCGACGACAAGAAAGTGAACGGCTTATCGGGGCCGTGTCTGCTCAGGCGTCGCAGGCTCCTCGGACACCTGTGGCGGGAGTCCGGCGGGGCGCGGACCCTGGTAGTCCACGCCGTAGGCACCGGGCGCGGGACGGCGCTTCTTCGCGGGAGCCGTCTCGCCCGGGGCCATCCGGCGGGCCGTCACCAGGAAGCCGGTGTGCCCGATCATCTTGTGCCCAGGGCGGATGGCGAGTCCCTCGACGTGCCAGTCACGCACGAGGGTCTCCCACGGCTGCGGCTCGGTGAACCCGCCGTGCGCGCGGATGGTCTCGACCACCCGACCGAGCTGGGTCGTGGTCGCGACGTAGACGCAGACGATCCCGCCGGGGGTGAGCGCGTCCGCCACCACGTCCACGCACTCCCAGGGGGCGAGCATGTCCAGCACCACCCGGTCCACCGAGCCGGGCTCCTCGCCGTCGGGCATCGCCTCGACGAGGTCACCCACCGTGAGTCGCCAGGCAGGGTGGTCGCCGCCGAAGAACTGCCTGACGTTCTTGCGCGCCACCTCGGCGAACTCCTCGCGGCGCTCGTACGACGACACCGCCCCGTGCGGACCGACCGCACGCAGCAGCGAGCAGGTCAGCGCCCCGGAGCCCGCACCGGCCTCGACCACGCGGGCACCCGGGAAGACGTCGGCCATCGCCACGATCTGGGCGGCGTCCTTGGGGTAGACCACGGCGGCACCGCGGGGCATGGACACCACGAACTCGTTGAGCAGCGGCCGGAAGACGAGGTACTCGCCACCCGCGGAGGAGGTGACGCTGAAGCCCTCCGCCCGGCCGATCAGCTCGTCGTGCTCGATCGACCCGCGGTTGGTGAAGAACTTCTTGCCGGCCTCGAGGCAGATGTTGTGGCGGCGGCCCTTGGTGTCGGTCAGCCGCACCCACTCCCCCTCACGCAACGGACCGCGGTGCACCCCGGACCAGACCTCGGGGGCGACGTCCTGGGCAGGCTGGACGGAAGGTTCGTCGGAGGGCATGGGCAGGAGGATATCGACCGTCAGGCGGTGCCCGCGAAGGCGCGGTCGACGTCGGAGCTGACGAGGACCCCGTAGACGCTGCCGTCCGGCTCGAGCAGCAGGTACTCGCTCGCGGGCGTGCGCTGCATGGCCCGGACCATCGGCTCGCCCCCGATGTCGGCCGGCAGCATCAGCCCCTGCTCGATGGTGCGCGAGACCGTCTCCACCGCCACCCACGGGCGACGGTCCTCGGGGGTGGCCACGACGGCCGCCTCGTTGACGATCCCCGTGGGCCGCCCGTCCGGGTCGAGGACCACGATGCTGCCCGAGTGCTGCTCCTGCGCCCGTCGTACCGCCTCCGACAGGGGCAGGTCGTGGGGCACCGCGACCGCGCGCCGGGCCAGCACCCGCGCCTGCAGCGCCGGCAGCCGCCGCCGGAGCCGTGCGTTGACGATGGCCGCCGTCGCACCGGTCCACAAGAAGGTGGCGATGACGAAGGCGAGCAGGTAGTCGAACAGGTCCGCGGGACGGCCGAGCACGGCCGGCTGCGCCAGGGGCCACAGCAGCGCCAGCAGCGCGACGACCCTGCCGGCCCACCCGGCCACGAGGGTGGCGCGGTGCGGGTTGCCGGTCGCCTTCCACACGGCCGCACGCAGCACCCGCCCGCCGTCGAGCGGCAGGCCGGGGACCAGGTTGAGCACGCCCACGATCAGGTTGGCGCCGGCCAGGCCCGCCACGGCCATCTGGAGCAGCCCGCCCGGCGTGACGAAGTACAGCAGGACGAACCCGCCGCCGACCGCGACCGACGTCAGCGGGCCCACCACGGAGACCCCGAACTCACGTCCCGGCGTGTCGGGCTCACCCTCGATCTCGGTGACGCCGCCCAGGAAGTGCAGCGTGATGGAGTGGACGGGCAGGCCGTAGCGCTTGGCCATCAGTGCATGGGAGAGCTCGTGCAGGAGCACCGACAGGTAGAGGAGCACCGCGAACGCCAGCCCGGCGACGTAGCGGAGCCCGCCGAGACCGGGGTGCACCTCCTCCACGCGCGGGGCGAGGAACACCGCGATGAGCAGCGCGACGAGCAGCCAGGACGACCGGACCAGGACGTCGACACCGCCGATCTGCCCGATCCGCCACGTCCCCGGCGCTCTGCGCGCGGGCGGTCTGTTGCTCTGCTCCACGGGAACCACGCTATCTCGGCCGGGCCGCAGGATTCTGTCGGCGCGGTCGCCTAGGGTTCGAAACATGACGCAGGATGTGGAGCTCCGGACCGAGGTCGACGGCGTGGAGGTCCTCGGGTCACTGTCCCCGAGCCGGGCCGGGGACTTCATGACGTGCCCGCTGCTGTACCGCTTCCGGACCGTCGACCGGCTCCCGGAACCCTCCTCCCCTGACGCCGTCCGCGGCACGGTGGTCCACAAGGTCCTCGAGGAGCTCTTCGACCTGCCGGCCGCGCACCGGACCCCCGACCGTGCCGCGGACCTGCTGCAGCCGGCGTGGGAGACGGTGCTGGCGGCGGACCCGCAGGTCGCCGAGATGTTCGGCCCCGAAGGTCCCGAGGTGACCGGCTGGCTGGCCTCCTGCCGCGAGTCGCTGCACCGCTACTTCTCGCTGGAGGACCCCACCCGGCTCGAGCCGGCCGAGCGCGAGCTGTACGTCGAGACCGTGCTGGACTCCAAGCTGCTGCTGCGCGGCTTCGTGGACCGACTCGACGTCGCGCCCACGGGCGAGATCAGGGTCGTCGACTACAAGACCGGCAGGGCCCCGCATCCGGCGTTCGAGGCGAAGGCGCTGTTCCAGATGAAGTTCTACGCCCTCGTCCTGTGGCGCACCCGCGGGGTGGTCCCGACCATGCTGCAGCTGGTCTACCTCGGCAGCGGCGAGCTGCTGCGCTACCGCCCCGACGAGGCCGACCTGCGGGCCACCGAGCGGAAGGTGGAGGCCCTGTGGAAGGCGATCCGCACGGCGCAGGAGACCGGGGACTGGCGCCCGAGGCGCAGCGCCCTGTGCGGGTGGTGCGCGCACCAGGCCCTGTGCCCCGAGTTCGGCGGGACCCCGCCGCAGCTGCCCGACGTCGAGGTCAGCGCTCCTCAGGCAGCGCCGGCTCGGGGGTGACCGGGGTCGGGTGGAGGACGCAGGCGACCTCCACCCCGCCCGACGCACGCAGCAGCGGGTCGTAGCCCCGGTGGAAGTCCACCCGGACGCCGTCGGAGGTCTGCTCCACCTTGTCGACCCCCTTCCACAACGGCTCCTCGGGGTTCTCCGCCCGGATCCGGTCCAGCATGCCCTTCACCTCGCCCGCTGCCGAGGCCGAGCCGACCACCACCGACTTCGCCGGCCTCCCCAGCGTCGACAGGTCGCCGACGATCCCCTGCTCCCGCTCGTAGACCGACGGGTCCTGGCGCACCCAGTGCTCCTCGATCAGCGAGCGCAGGTCGCGGGACTCCCAGCCGCACTCCGCGACCGCCTCGGGACACCGGGGGTGGAAGGAGCAGCCGAGCGGCGGCTGGGCGGCGTCGGGGATCTCGCCCCGGGGCAGGTCCCGGGGCACCATCTTCTGCGGGTCCGGCTCCGGGATCGCCTTGAGCAGTGCCTTGGTGTAGGGGTGCTTGGGGTCGGCGAAGATCTCCTCGGTGGGGCCGATCTCGACGATCCGGCCGAGGTACATGATCGCGATCCGGTCGCAGAAGAACTTCGCGCTGGCCAGGTCGTGGGTGATGTAGACGTAGGTCAGGCCCAGGTCTCTCTTCAGGTCCAGCATCAGCTGCAGGATCTTGGCGCGCACGCTCATGTCGAGCATGGAGACCGGTTCGTCGGCCACGAGCACCTCGGGGTCGAGGATGATCGCCCGGGCGATCACCGCCCGCTGCTTCTGACCACCCGACAGGTCCGTGGGGTACTTCGCCATGAACTGCTCGGCCGGGGACAGGCCGACCCGGTCCAGCGCGTCGGCGACCCGGCGGCGCAGCTCCTCGCCGTCGGCGATCCCGTGGATCAGCAACGGGTGACCGACCGCGGTCTCGATGCTCATCGAGGGGTTCAGCGCGGCGTGCGGGTCCTGGAAGACCATCTGCAGGTCGGTCCGCAGCTTGCGCAGGTCCGCCCCCCGCAGCTCGGAGACCACCCGGTCCCGGACCGACCCGTCCTCGCGCCGCTCGTGGTAGGTGATGGACCCCTTCGTGGACGGGGCCAGTCCGAGCAGGGCGCGCCCGAGCGTGGTCTTGCCGCTGCCCGACTCCCCCACCAGGCCGAGGACCTCACCGCGACGCAGCGAGATGTTCACCCCGTCGACGGCCTTGACCGTGCCGGTGTCCATCCCCAGCAGTCGCTTGAAGGTCCCACCCCGGAGGGCGAAGTGGACCTCGAGGTCCTCGATGTCGACCAGGCTCTCGCCCACCGTGGTCTCCTCAGGCTTCGTCGGCAACGGAGATCTCCTTCCGGGTCAGCGGCTCCCGCTCCTGCGGAGACAGGTCCACGATGCCGTGGGACTGGTCGGCCGCCCAGCACTGCGTGCGGGTGCCGTTGGGCATCACGCGCTGCACGGGGTGCTCGGCGGCGCAGACGTTCATGGCGTCGGGGCACCGGGGGTGGAACCGGCACCCGGCCGGCGGGTCCACGAGGTTCGGCGGTGCCCCGGGGATGTAGTTCAGGCCGGTCGTCGAGAGGGAGATGGTCGAGCGCAGCAGCTCCCGGGTGTACGGGTGCTGGGGCGCCGAGAACACCTCCCGGGCGTCGCCGATCTCGACGATCTCACCGGCGTACATCACCGCCACCCGGTCGCAGGCCTCGGCGATGATGCCGAGGTTGTGGGTGATCAGGAGCAACGAGGTGTCGAACTCGCGACGCAGGTCGTGCAGGATCCGGATGATCTGCGCCTCCACCAGCACGTCCAGGGCCGTGGTCGGCTCGTCCGCGACCACGAACGCCGGGCGCAGCACCAGCGCCAGCGCGATCATCAGCCGCTGGCGCATGCCGCCGGAGAACTCGTGCGGGTAGGACTGGAAGCGGGTGGGCGGGATGCCCATCACCCGGAGCACCTCGAGCGACCGGCGCTCGATCTCCTCCTTGCTGATCCCCTTCTCGTGGGTGCGCAGCGTCTCCTCGAAGTGCTTGGAGATGCGCATCAGCGGGTTCAGCCGGGTCAGCGGCTCCTGGAAGATCATCCCCAGCTCGGCCCCGCGCTTGGCGAACATCTCCTTGCGCGGGAGTGCGAGCAGGTCCTCCCCGCGGAACCGGAGGTGCCCGTCCATCGCGGCGCCCTCGGGCAGCAGCCCGAGCAGGCCTCGGCCCAGGGTGGACTTCCCACAGCCGGACTCGCCGACCAGGCCGAGGATCTCCCCGCGGCGCAGCTCGAAGCTGACCCCGTCGACGGCGCGCACGGGGCCTCGTTCCGTGCCGTACCAGATCCGCAGGTCCCGGGCGTCGATCACGGGTTCCTCGGACGGCGGCGGACCACCCGAAGGACGGTCGGGCGGCTGGGTCATCGCAGGTCCTCCTGGTCAGGGTCGGCGCGGTCGGCGCGGTCGTCCGGGTGCGACGGCACCGGCGCACTCTCCCGGAACCGCGCGTCGTCCCTCTCGGCGAGGTAGGTGGTCGGCTCCAACGCGGGGAGCTCGACCTTGCGCAGCCGCCGCTTGCGCAGGGTCGGGTTGACGGTCTCGTTGAGGCCCTCGCCGACCAGCGTGAGACCGGTGACGAGCAGCACGATGGCAAGGCCCGGGAACAGCGCGGTCCACCAGATGCCGGCGCCGGCGTCGTCCAGAGCGCGACTGAGGTCGTAGCCCCACTCGGCGGCCTCGTTGGGCTGGATGCCGAACCCGAGGAAGCCGAGCCCGGCGAGGGTGAGCAGCGCGTCGGCGGCGTTCAGCGTGCCGATCACCGGCACGGACTGGATCACGTTGCCGAAGACGTAGCGCCGCATGATCGTGCTGTGTCGCGCACCGATCGCCCGCGCCGCCTCGACGTACGTCGCCTCCTTGGCACTGAGCGTGGTGTTGCGCACCACCCGGAAGTACTGCGGGACGTAGATCACCGTGATCGACAGGGCGGCCGCGACCACGCCGCCGCCGAGAAGACCCGAGAGCAGGAAGGAGAAGACGATCGCGAGCAGCAGCGAGGGGAACGCGTACAGGGCGTCCATCACGAAGACCAGCACGCGGTCCAGCCAGCCGCCGACGTAGCCGGAGAGCAGACCCATCGGGACGCCGACGATGAGGGAGATGACCAGCGACAGCGCCACCACCTCCAGCGCGGTGCGCGCCCCCCAGATCACCCGCGACAGCACGTCGTAGAACTGGTCGTTGGTCCCGAACCAGTGGTCGCTGCTGGGCGGTGCCATCTTGGGCAGCTTCACGCCGTCGACACGTTGCTGGTTGAAGTCCATGCGGCGCGATCCACGGGGCGAACAGGGCGAGCACCACGAAGACCGCGGTGATCAGCACACCGCTGAGCAGCAGCCATCGGGCCACACCGGTGGTGTTGCGGAACGGCGCCAGGACGCGAGCGAACATCAGTACCTCACTCGGGGGTCGATGACGGCGTTGACGATGTCGATGACCAGGCTGACCACGACCACGATCAACGCGAAGAAGGTCACCAGCCCCTGGACGGCGGCGTAGTCACGGGCGGTGATGTACTCGACCAGCTGCGTGCCCAGACCCGGCCAGTTGAAGGTGCGCTCGGTGAGGATGGCGCCCGCCAACGTCAGCGCCACCTGCAGGCCGATGACCGTGATCACCGGGACCAGGGCGTTGCGGAACGCGTGCCGGCGCATCACCTGCGTCTCCGGGATCCCGCGGGCGCGGGCGGCCTCGACGTAGTCGCCCTTCAGGCTCTGCAGGACGTTCACCCGGACCAGCCGGATGAACACCCCGCTGAGCAGCAGCCCGAGGACCAGCCAGGGCAGCAGGTGGTGCAGCAGCACGTCGGCGATCGCGTCGCCGTCGCCGCTGAGGAAGGCGTCGACGAGGAGGATCCGGGTGACGGGCTCCACCTGGAACTTGGTGATCGGGGAGGCGATGTCGGAGGTCGGCAGGCCCAGCGGACCGGCGACCCAGATCTGGGCGATCAGGCCGACGAAGAAGACCGGTGCCGCGTACGAGACCACGCCGAAGATGCGGATGACCACGTCGCTGACCGAGTCGCGGAACCGGCCGGCGAGGAGCCCGAGCGGCACCCCGAGCACCAGCGCCACCGTGAACGCCCCGAGGGTCAGCGAGAGGGTCGCCCCGCCGTTGTCGCGGATGACGTCGATGATCGGGCGGTTGTCCGAGATGGTCTGGCCGAAGTTGAAGGTGGCCACGTTTCCGAGGTACTCGAGGTACTGCACGATCAGCGGCCGGTCGAGCCCGAGGGTGGCACGCCGGGCGTCGAGTGCCTCCTCGCTCAGCTTGCCGCCCACCGCCGCGGACACCGGGTCACCGGGCGCGACGCGCAGCAGCACGAACACCAGGGTGATGACGAACCACAGCATCGGGATCATCAGCAGCAGGCGTTGCCCGACGTAGCGAGGGAGAGAACCGCCTCCGGCGCTCATGTGAATCCTTCCTGACACGGGAAAGGGGAGGACGTGACGAGCACGCCCTCCCCCTGTCCGCGGGCTAGCCGTTCTTGCTGATGACCCAGAAGCGGAAGATGTAGGTCGGGTCGAGGGTCTCCTCGACGCCTTCCATGCCGTCCCTGGCCACCGCCACGTTCTGGCCGTTCCAGGACGGGATCAGCGGCACGTCCTCGGCCACGATGTCCTGCAGCTGGCCGATCAGCTCGTCACGCGCGCCGGTGTCGGTCTCCGCCAGCTCCTCGTCGAGGAGGTTGTTGACCTCGTCGCTGGAGTAGTTGTTGGCGTAGAACCCGCCGTCCCGGACGAACGGGGTCAGGTAGTTGTCGGCGTCCAGGATGTCGGGGTACCAGCCCAGGATGAAGAGGTCGTAGGCGCCCTCCTTGTAGAGGGTCTGGTACTCCTCCCACTCCGCGGCGTCCGTCGTGGCGTTGAACAGGCCGCTGTCGTTGAGCTGGGCGGCCAGCTCGTTGGCCTCGTCGACCGCGTTGGGCCCGTAGTGGGTCGGGGTGTAGCCGAGCTTCAGGTCGACCGGCGTCTTCACGCCGGCGTCCTGCAGCAGCTTCTTGGCGGCGTCCACGTCCGGCTCGCCGTACTTGTCGAGGAAGGAGTCCTTCTGGCCACCGAAGCCGGGCGGCACGATCGAGTACGCCGGGTCCACGGTGCCGTCGTAGGCGTCCTGGACGATCGTCTCGCGGTCGATGACCTGCGCGACGGCCTGGCGGACCGCCTTGTCCTTGACCGTCTTGTTGGCCAGCTGGAAGACCCAGTAGCGGAACTCGGAGCCCTCACCCTTGATGACCTGCACGCCCTCCTTGCCCTCGAGGTCGTTGAGGTCGGTCGGGCTCAGCGTGCGCCAGGCGATGTCGACCTCGCCGTTCTCGATGGCCTGCTTCAGCGGCGCCGGGTCGTTGTAGTACTGCACGAACACCTGCGGGCTGGCCGGCTCTCGGCCGCCGTCGTAGCTCTCGTTGGCCTCGAGCACCGCCTGCTCACCCGGCTTGTACTGGCTGAGCTTGTACGGGCCGGAGCCGACCACCTGGTCGTCGGCGAGGAGCTTGTCGGCCGGGAACGTGTCCTCGTCCACGATCGACGTGGTCGCCGTGGTCAGCAGCTTGAGGAACGTCGTGTCCGGCTGGTTCAGGTGGAAGACCACCGTGGTGTCGTCGGGCGTCTCGATCGCGCCGTCGGCGAGCTGCGGGGTCTCCGAGTCCGGGGCGGTGATCTGCCCGAGGAGCACCGCGGAGCCGTTCGGGTCCGCGATCGTGATGTTGCGCTCCATCGAGAACTTGACGTCCGAGGACGTCAGCTCGTTGCCGTTGGAGAAGGTCTGCCCCTCCACGAGGGTGCAGGTGATCGTCTGCGGGTCGTCGTACTCGCAGGACTCGGCCGCGTCCGGGACCGGCTCGGACTCCCCGGCCGGGATCGTCATCAGCTGCTCGTAGATGTTGTACTGCAGGTTCCAGGAGCCGAAGTCGTAGGAACCCGCCGGGTCGAGCGCGGTGACGGACTCGGTCGTGCCGAGGATCCACGGCTCACCGGACGCGGTACCGCCGCCACCGCCGTTGCCACCCCCGTCCGTGCCTCCGTTGGATCCCTCGTCCCCGCCACAGGCGGCCAGGGACGCGATCATGACGCCTGCGCTGGCCAGGGCCAGCAGTCCTCGTCTGCGGTTCAACTCTCACCTCACGAATACGTGCCCCCGACACGGGTGTCCGGGGCGGAACCTCCGGGACACTACTCCGCTGCCCAGACCGCTGCCACCGCAATAGACGCTGGGCTTGGTCGCGATCTCGCAACGATCAGCCCCGCAGCGGGCCGGGCAGCGTGGAATGGGTGAGTCCGTCCAGGGTCTCGACGAAGAGCCGGCGCCGCCCCGGGCGGACCGGGACGTGGTTGGGCACCACCAGGACGGTGCACCCGGCGGCCTCGGCGGACCGGGCGCCGGTGTCGGAGTCCTCGATGGCCAGGGTGCTCGCGGGGTGTACGCCGAGCGCCGCGGCCGCCTTCTGGTACGGCTCCGGGTGAGGCTTCCCGAGGCCGACCGCGTCCCCGGTGACCACCGCCTCGAAGGTGCCCTCCGGAAGCCTCGCCAGGATCGGGTCGACGAAGCGGCGGTAGGACATCGTCACCAGGGCGCACCGGACCCCGTGCGCGCGCAGGTCGGTCAGCAGCTCCACGGCACCCGGCCGCCACGGCACCCGGTCCTCGACGCCGGGCGACGACCCGGTCGAGCAGCTCCTGCACGATGACGGCCGGCTCCAGGTCCACCCCACCGTGCTCACGGATGTAGCGACCGGAGACGAGGAGGTCGTTGCCGACCAGGTCCAGGGCGTGCTCGGTGCTCCACGTGCCGCCGTGCGCCTCGACGAGGTCGAACTCCGACTCGATCCAGTACGGCTCGGTGTCCACGAGGGTGCCGTCCATGTCCCACAGGACGGCGGCGAGATCCTCCTGCACCTCAGTCCTCGGGCTCGTAGCCGAGGTTGGGCGACAGCCAGCGCTCCGCCTCCGCCCGGGTCCAGCCCTTGCGGCGGGCGTAGTCCTCGACCTGGTCCTGTCCGACCCGGCCGACCACGAAGTACTGCGCCTGCGGGTGCGAGAAGTACCACCCGCTGACGGCGGCGCCCGGCCACATCGCCATCGACTCGGTGAGCTCGATGCCGGTGGACTGCTCCACGTCGAGGAGTTCCCACAGCGTGCGCTTCTCGGTGTGGTCGGGACAGGCAGGGTAGCCCGGTGCGGGTCGGATGCCCTGGTAGCGCTCCTTGATGAGCCCCTGGTTGTCGAGCTCCTCCTCGGGCGCGTAGCCCCACAGCTCGCGGCGCACCACCTCGTGCATGCGCTCCGCGAACGCCTCCGCCAGCCGGTCCGCCACCGACTCCAGCAGGATGGCGCTGTAGTCGTCGTGCGCGGCCTTGAGCTCGGCGATCCTCTCGCCGCTGCCGAGCCCGGCGGTCACCGCGAAGGCACCCACGTAGTCGGCCAGGCCGGTGTCCCTGGGCGCCACGTAGTCGGCCAGCGACCGGTTCGGCACCCCCTCCCGGTGAGCGCCCTGCTGCCGCAGGTGCTCGAGGCGGGCCAGGACCGCGGTGCGCGACTCGTCGGCGTAGACCTCGACGGTGTCGTGGTCCACGGCGTTCGCGGGGTACAGGCCGACGACGCCGTTGGCGGTGAGCCAGTGCTCCTCGACCACCCGGTCGAGCATCTCGTTGGCCTCGTCGAACAGCTTCCGTGCGGCCTCGCCGCTGGCCGGGTTGTGCAGGATGTCGGGGAAGCTGCCCTTCATCTCCCAGGCGTTGAAGAAGGGCTGCCAGTCGATGTAGCGGCGCAGCTCCGCGACGGGGTAGTCGCGGAAGGCCCGGGCGAAGGGCCGGTCGCCGTCCATCGCGACCGGGCGCGGCGGCCGGTAGCCGGCCCACTCGACCGGCGTACGGTTCGCGCGCGCCTTCTCCAGCGACAGCAGCGGGCGGTCGTTGCGCTTCTCGGCGTGCCGGCGGCGGATGGAGTCGAAGTCGGCCTCGACCTCGGCCAGCAGCCGGGGCCGCCGCTCGTCGTCGAGCAACGCGGAGACCACGGGCACGGAGCGGGAGGCGTCCTTCACCCAGACCACCGGCCCGTGGTACTTCGGCGACACCTTGACCGCGGTGTGCGCCCGGGAGGTGGTGGCACCGCCGATGAGCAGCGGGATGTCGAGGCCCTGCCGCTCCATCTCGGAGGCGACGTTGACCATCTCGTCGAGAGACGGCGTGATCAGCCCGGACAGGCCCACCATGTCGGCGCCGATCTCCTTGACGGTGTCGAGGATCTTCTGGGCCGGCACCATGACGCCGAGGTCGACCACCTCGTAGTTGTTGCACTGCAGGACGACGCCGACGATGTTCTTGCCGATGTCGTGGACGTCGCCCTTGACGGTGGCCATCACGATCTTGCCGTTGCTCCGGCCGGCGTCCTCGGGCCGCTGGCCGGCCTCGATGTACGGGATGAGGTGGGCGACGGCCTTCTTCATCACCCGCGCGGACTTCACCACCTGCGGCAGGAACATCTTGCCGGACCCGAAGAGGTCGCCGACGACGTTCATCCCCGACATCAGCGGCCCCTCGATCACCTCGATGGGCTCCCCGCCACGGGCCGCGATCTCGAGCCGCAGCTTCTCGGTGTCGGACTCCGCGTAGTCGTCGATCCCCTTGACCAGGGCGTGCGTGATCCGCTCCCCCACGGGCAGCTCGCGCCAGGTCTCGTCGGCCCCCTGGACCTCGCGGCCCTCGCCCTGGAACTCCTCCGCGATCGCGAGCAGACGCTCGGTGGCATCGGGCCGCCCGTTGAGTACGACGTCCTCCACGCGTTCGCGCAGCTCGGGGTCGATCTCGTCGTAGACGGCCAGCGCCCCCGCGTTGACGATCCCCATGTCCATGCCGGCCCGGATCGCGTGGTAGAGGAACACCGCGTGGATCGCCTCGCGGACCGGGTTGTTGCCGCGGAAGGAGAACGACACGTTCGACACGCCGCCGGAGACCAGCGCCCCCGGGAGGTTCTGCTTGATCCACCGGGTCGCCTCGATGAAGTCGACGCCGTAGTCGACGTGCTCCTCGAGGCCGGTCGCGAGCGCGAAGATGTTGGGGTCGAAGACGATGTCCTCGGCCGGGAAGCCCACCTGCTCGGTGAGCAGCTGGTAGGCCCGCGTGCAGACCCGGATGCGACGCTCGAGCGTGTCGGCCTGGCCGTCCTCGTCGAAGGCCATCACGACCACCGCGGCGCCGTACTTGCGGCACAGCCGGGCCTGGTCGAGGAAGGCCTGCTCGCCCTCCTTCATCGAGATGGAGTTGACCACCGGCTTGCCCTGGACGCACTTGAGCCCGGCCTCGATCACCTCCCACTTCGAGGAGTCGACCATCACCGGGACGCGGGAGATGTCGGGCTCGCCGGCGATCAGCTTGAGGAAGCGGTCCATCGCCTCGACGCCGTCGATCATGCCCTCGTCCATGTTGACGTCGATGATCTGGGCGCCTGCCTCGACCTGCTGCCGGGCGACCGTGAGTGCGGCGTCGTAGTCGCCCTCCTTGATCAGCCGGCGGAACCGGGCGGAGCCGGTGATGTTGGTGCGCTCCCCGACGTTCACGAACAGCGAGTCCTCGGTGATGTCGAGCGGCTCGAGGCCCGAGAGCCGGCAGGCGCGCGCCACCTCCGCCGGCACGCGCGGGGCCCCGCCCTCCACGGCGGCGGCCACCCCGGCGACGTGCTGCGGCGTGGTGCCGCAGCAGCCGCCGACGAGGTTGACCAGCCCGCTCTCGGCGAACTCCCCCACCACCCGGGCGGTCTCCTCGGCGGCCTCGTCGTACTCGCCGAAGGCGTTGGGCAGGCCGGCGTTGGGATAGGCCGACACGAAGCAGTCCGCCAGACCGGAGAGCTCGGCGAGGTAGGGACGCATCTCCTTGGCGCCGAGCGCGCAATTGAGGCCGACGGCGAGCGGACGCACGTGGCGGATCGAGTTCCAGAACGCCTCGGTGACCTGGCCGGAGAGCGTGCGCCCCGAGGCGTCGGTGATGGTGCCCGAGACGATCACCGGCCACCGGCGCCCGTGCTCCTCGAACAGGGTCTCGAGCGCGAAGATCGCGGCCTTGGCGTTCAGGGTGTCGAAGATCGTCTCGATCAGCAGGATGTCGGCGCCGCCGTCGACGAGGCCGCGGGCCTGCTCGTGGTAGGCCGCGACGAGCTCGTCGAAGCTGACGTTGCGCTTGCCCGGGTCGTTGACGTCCGGGGAGATCGACGCGGTGCGGTTGGTGGGCCCGAGGGCGCCGGCGACGTACCGGGGCCGGTCCGGCGTCTCCGCGGTCACCGCGTCGCAGGCCTGCCGGGCCAGGCGGGCGGCGGCCAGGTTGATCTCGTAGGCCAGGTCCTCCATGCCGTAGTCGGCCAGGGAGATCCGCTGGGCGTTGAAGGTGTTGGTCTCGACGATGTCGGCGCCCACCCGGAGGTACCCCTCGTGGATCTCCCGGACCACCGCCGGACGCGTCAGGCAGAGCAGGTCGTTGTTGCCGCGGAGGTCGCTGGGCCAGTCGGCGAAGCGGTCGCCCCGGTAGTCCTCCTCCGCCAGCCCGTACCACTGGATCATCGTCCCCATGGCACCGTCGAGGACCAGGATCCGGTCGCGCAGCGCGGCGGTCAGATGCGCGGTGGCGTCGGGCCGGGCGTCCGGGGACAGCGTCACAGGGCTCCTCACGGGGTCGGGAAGGGCAGACAGCACCTCCGCTCCACACTAGGGGCCGCTCCGAAACTGCTGCCCGGACGTCCCGGATGCTGACACCTCGGGTCTAGGCTGGAACAGTGATCGAGCTCGAACAGCTACCGGACCTGGAGTCGCCCGTCCTCATCGCGGCCTTCGAGGGCTGGAACGACGCCGCCGAGGCCGCCTCCGCGGTCGTCGACCACCTGATCAAGGTGTGGAACGCGAGGGTCGTCGCGGCGATCGATCCCGAGGACTTCTACGACTTCCAGATGAACCGCCCCGTGGTGGGCACCGACGACGCGGGCATGCGCAAGGTCACCTGGCCGTCCACCCAGCTCTCCGTGTGCCGCCCGCCGGGTGCCAGCCGCGACGTGGTGCTGCTGCGCGGCATCGAGCCCAACATGCGCTGGCGCCAGTTCTCGGCCGAGCTGCTCGCCGCGGCCGACCAGCTCGGCACCGAGCTCGTGGTGACGCTCGGCGCCCTGCTGGCGGACACGCCGCACACGCGTCCGGTGCCGGTCAGCGGTACGTCGACCGAGCCCGAGATCATCGACCGGCTCAAGCTCGAGGAGTCGACCTACGAGGGCCCGACCGGGATCGTCGGGGTCTTCCAGGACGCCTGCGTCCAGCTCGACGTGCCGGCCGTGTCGTTCTGGGCCGCGGTCCCCCACTACGTCGCCCAGCCGCCGTGCCCCAAGGCCACCCTGGCCCTCATCGGCCGACTCGAGGAGCTGCTGGAGATCTCCATCCCGCTCGCCGACCTGCCCGAGGAGTCGCGTGCCTGGGAGCGCGGGGTCGAGGAGCTCTCCGAGGAGGACGAGGAGATCGCCGACTACGTCCGGGCGCTGGAGGAGACCCGAGACACCGCGGAGCTGCCCGAGGCGAGCGGCGAGGCGATCGCCCGGGAGTTCGAGCGCTACCTCAAGCGGCGCGAGACCGACGACCAGTAGCCGGGGTCACAGCCGGACACCGAGCCGGGCGTCGAGGAGGTCACGCAGCGCCGCGGCGCCGCTGCCGTCCCCCTGCCCGCAGCGCGTACGGCGTGCCCACCGGTCGACCGCGTCGAGCGCCGCCGGGGCGTCGAGGTCGTCGGCGAGGTGCCGCCGCGTCTGCGCGACCAGCTGCTCGACCTCCGCCTCGGTGGCCCGGTCCGCGGCGTCCCTCCAGGTCTCCAGGCGCAGCTCGGCGAGCTCGAGGTCCTGGTGGGTCCACTCCCAGTCGCTGCGGTAGTGGTGGGCCAGCAGCGCCAGGCGGATCGCCATCGGGTCGGTCCCGGCGCTCCGGAGCCGGGAGACGAACACCAGGTTCCCCCTGGACTTCGACATCTTCTCGCCTTCGTAGGCGACCATCCCGGCATGCATGTAGAGCCGGGCGAACGTGCTGTCGTCACCGGCCGCCTGCGCCTCCGCGGCACTCATCTCGTGGTGCGGGAACACCAGGTCACTGCCGCCGCCCTGGACGTCGAAGCTCTCTCCGAGGTACTCCAGCGCGATCGACGAGCACTCGATGTGCCAGCCCGGCCGGCCACGGCCGAGGTCGGACTCCCACGCCGGCTCCCCGGGACGCTCTGCCTGCCACAGCAAGGTGTCGAGGGGGTGCTTCTTGCCCGGCCGGTCCGGGTCGCCGCCCCGGTCGGCGTAGACGTCGACCATCTGCTGCTCGTCGAGCCCGGACACGCGCCCGAAACGGGGGTCGCAGTGCACCGAGAAGTACAGGTCGCCGTCGACCTCGTAGGTGAAGCCCCTCTCGCGCAGCCGCTTGGCCAGCGCCACCGCCAGCGGGATCGACTCCACGGCACCGACGTAGGCGTCCGGCGCCAGGGAGCGCAGCGACTCCATGTCGGCGCGGAACAGCTCGGTCTGCTCCTCGGCGAGCGTGCGCCAGTCGGCGCCGGTGGCGGTCGCCCGCTCCAGCAGCGGGTCGTCGACGTCGGTGACGTTCTGCACGTAGCGGACCCGGTGGCCGGCGTCGCGCCAGGCGCGGTTGAGCAGGTCGAAGGCGACGTAGGTGGCGGCATGACCCATGTGGGTGGCGTCGTACGGCGTGATCCCGCAGACGTACAGCCGCGCGGTCTCCTCGGGGCCGGTGGGCTCGACCTGGCCGGAGGCGGTGTCGTGCACCGAGACGACCGGCCCCGGGCCGAACCTCTGCAGGGAGGGGACCTCCGGACTCTGCCAAGCACGCATGCCGAGAGCCTATCGGCCGGGGCTCAGAACGCCGGCCACGGGATCGCCGGCCAGTCACCGGCCGGGAGCGGCATCCGCCGGTGGGCCAGGAGGTCCTCGCAGCGCTGGGCCAGGGCGGTCAGCTCGGCGGCGCTGAGCCGGGAGGCCAGGGCGGTGTGCAGCTCACCGTGGGTGCGGCCCAGCTCCTCGACGAGGCTCGCCACCGCGGTGGTCTCCTCGTCGCTCAGCGGCAGGGTCGCCCATCCCCACAGCACGGTGCGCAGCTTCGGCTCCTCGTGGAAGCAGACCCCGTGGTCGACGCCGTACCGGTGCCCTCCGGGCATCGCCAGCACGTGACCTCCCTTGCGGTCGGCGTTGTTCACCACCGCGTCGAAGACCGCCATCCGCCGCAGCTGGGCGGTGTTCTCGTGCACCAGGGACACCGGCCGGCCCTCGGCGTCGGTCGCGTCGAGCACGTGCAGGTACCCCTTCGGGACCTGGCCCGCCGGCACCACGTCGACCGGGTCCTGCTCCGCGTCCGGTTCGCACCACAGCTGGACCATGCCGGGGCCCAGCGGTCCGTCCCGTTCCACGGTGAGGGGTACGACGTCCCACCCGAGCGCCTCCGACACCAGGTAGGCGGCCACCTCGCGCGCCGCGAGCGTCCCGTCGGGGAAGTCCCACAGCGGCCGCTCGCCCGACACCGGCTTGTAGACACAGCGCAGGGCGTGGCCCCCGAGCGAGGCCCGCGCGACCACGGTGACGTTCGAGGCGGGCAGCACCCGGCCCACCAGCTCCAGGCCGCCACGCTCGAGGACGTGGCGCTCCTCGCCCTCGGTCACCGGCCGCCGGTGCGCTTGAAGCCGTTGGCGCGGGGACACAGGTGCCCCTGGGGGTCGATGGGGTTGCCGCAGAACTGGCACGGCTGGCGGCCGGCGGCGACGACGGCGTGGGCGCGCTTGGCGAAGGCCCGCGCGGGGCCGGCGCCGAACCGGACCACCAGCAGCTCCTCCGGCTCCGGCTCCTCGATCTCCTCCTCGGGCTGGTCCGGGGCGGCCACGGCCTCCTCGTTGTAGGGGAACACCTCGAGCACGATGCACTCGTCGGCCGGGTCCCACGACAGCGTCATCGTGCCGGCCCGGAACTCCTCGTCGATGGGCTGCTCGAGCGGTTCGCTGTCCTCGAGGTCGACCGGAGCCACCGCCGGGACGGTGCCGGTTCCCTGCTCGGCGTTCATCACCTCGTCGAGCAGCTCGTCGATCCGGGTGGCGAGCACCGAGACCTGCTGCTTCTCCAGCGCGACGCTGGTGAGCCGGGTGCCCGCGCGCGCCTGCAGGAAGAAGGTGCGCTGTCCGGGCTGACCGACGGTGCCGGCGACGAACCGCTCGGGCGGGTCGTAGGAGTGGATGACGGGGGGCATGCTCCGACCCTAGGACGTCCGGTCCGGGGTGTCTGCCTCGGCCCGCACGGATCCGGCGCCGCCGCCGACCGCGGCGTCGCTGTCGTGCCTGCGTCGCCGGCCGCGCTTCCGCTCGGGCGGGCGGAGCCCGCTCAGGTCCCCGGCGACCGAGTTGAGCGTCACCACGAACGGGCGGTGCGGCGTGTAGCGCACCACCGACAGCGACGCCGGGTCCACGCTGATCCGCTGGAACAGGTCGAGATGCATGCCGAGCGCGTCGGCGAGGACGGCCTTGATGACGTCGCCGTGGGAGACCGCGAGCCACACCGCGTCCGCGCCGTGCTCGGACTCGACACGGGCGTCCCAGTCGCGGACCGCGGCCACGCTGCGGGCCATCATCTGGGCCATCGACTCCCCGTCGGGGAAGGTGACCGCGGAGGGATGCGCCTGGACGGTGGTCCACAGCGGCTCCTTGGCGAGGGTCTTCAGCTCGCGACCGGTCCACGAGCCGTAGTCGCACTCGAGCAGCCGCCGTTCGGAGGACACCTTCGGCGGGTCCGCCTGCTGGCGGGCCACCTCACGGGCGGTGTCGCGGCAGCGTTCGAGCGGACTGGTCACGATGGCGGACAGCGGCAGGTTCGCCATCCGCTCCCCCGCGGCCCGTGCCTGCGCGACGCCTGCCTCGTCCAGGCCGATGCCCTTGGTGCGTCCGGCGAGGATGCCCGACGCGTTGGCCGTCGTACGACCGTGCCGGGCCAGGATGAGGGTTGCCATGCCGCCGACTGTAGAACCCGTAGCCTGGCGCCATGATCGTCGACTGCGCGTTGTACCGCGACGGGAAGCGGCTCCCCCTCGACGTCACCGGCGGCGACCTGGGTGCCGTCCGCGACGCCCCGCGGCGCGACGGCGACTTCGTCTGGGTCGGGCTGCACGACCCGGACGCGGACGAGCTCGACCGGGTCACCGAGCTGTTCGGCCTGCACCCGCTGGCCGTCGAGGACGCGCTGCACGCGCACCAGCGGCCCAAGCTCGAGCAGTACGACGACGACCTCTTCCTGGTGCTCAAGACCCTGTGGTACGTCGATGAGCTCGACGCCGTGGAGACCGGGGAGATCAACCTGTTCCTCGGCCGGGACTACGTCGTCAGCGTCCGCCACGGCCAGGGCACGGAGCTCGGCTCCGCGAGGCAGGACCTCGAGCGGCGCGGCGAGCTGCTCTGCGAGGGGCCGGCCGCGGTGGCCTACGTGGTCTGCGACCGGGTGGTCGACGGCTACGCCGAGGTCGCGGACGCGGTGGAGGCGGACGTCGACGAGATCGAGGCGTCGGTCTTCTCCCCCGGCCGCACCGACGACGCCCCGCGCATCTACGTCCTCAAGCGGGAGATCGCCGAGATGCGGCGCGCGGTGGGACCGCTGAAGGACCCGGTGAACCGCTTCGCCTCCGGCATGATCCCGGGAGTGCCGCCGGAGGCTCAGCCGTTCTTCCGCGACGTCCACGACCATCTCGTGCGGATCTCGGAGACCATCGACTCGCTCGACGGGCTGCTGTCGACCGCCTTCGACGCGCACCTGGCCCGGGTCGCGGTCCAGCAGAACGACGACGTGCGCAAGATCTCGGCGTGGGTGGCGATCGCCGCGGTGTGCACGCTGATCGCCGGCGTCTACGGGATGAACTTCCAGTACATGCCCGAGCTGACCTGGCGCTACGGGTACTTCGCCGCCCTGGCCCTGATGGTGGGCTCCTCCGTGGCCCTCTACCGGCTCTTCAAGCGCTCGGGATGGCTCTGACCGTCAGGGCGACAGCACGCCGACGCCGAGCATCACCAGCACGAACGAACCGAGCGCGATCCGGTAGATCACGAAGGGCAGGTAGGACCGCGTCGTGACGTACCGCAGCAGCCACGCGATGGCGGCGTAGCCGACGACGAAGGACACCAGCGTCGCGAAGGCCGTCGGCACGGGCCCGTAGGCGTTGTCGCCGTGCGGGATCTGCGGCAGCTCGAAGAGGCCGGCGCCGACCACGGCCGGGATCGCGAGCAGGAAGGCGAACCGGGTCGCGGTCTCCCGCTCGTAGCCGAGGAACCGGCCCATGCTGATCGTGGCGCCCGAGCGGGAGACCCCGGGGATCAGCGCCATCGCCTGGGCGAGCCCGAAGTAGAGCGCGTGCTTGACGTTGAGGTGCTTCAGGGTCCGCTCGGTCTTGCCCACCCGGTCCGCGACCCCGAGGATGACACCGAGCACAACCAGCGTGGTGCCGATGATCCACAGGTTGCGGAAGTCGTTCTCGATGACGTCCTTGAAGGTGATCCCGAGCACCACGATCGGCAGGGAGCCGATGATGATGAACCAGCCCATGCGCGCGTCGAGCTTCCCGCGCCAGGACGGGTCGTGCAGGGACCGGATCCACGCGGTGGCGATCCGCCAGATGTCCTTGCGGAAGTAGATGAGCACCGCCGCCTCGGTCCCGATCTGGACGACCGCGGTGAACGCCGCACCCGGGTCCCCCCACCCGAACAGCTCCGGGAAGATCCGCAGGTGCGCGCTGCTCGAGATCGGCAGGAACTCGGTCAGGCCCTGCAGCACCCCGAGCACGGCAGCCTGGAAGAAGTCGAGCACGGGGTCACTCCTGGTCGGAAGGCGGGACGATGGGACGGTGGGACGGCGCGAGAAAGCCTACGCAGGCCGGGCCTCGGCGAGGCGCAGCCCTGCCGGGCGGTGCGTCTCGATAGCGTGTCCCGCATGCAGCAGAGGTTCCTGGGCCGTACCGGTCTGCGTGTCTCCCGGCTCGGTCTGGGGACGCTGACCTGGGGTCGCGACACCGACGAGCACGAGGCCCGCGACCAGCTCATCGCCTTCACGACCGCGGGTGGCACTCTGGTCGACACCGCGGCCGGCTACGGCGACGGCGTCTCCGAGGAGCTGATCGGGTCCTTCATCGGCGAGGTGGTCGAACGCGACGACATCGTGCTCGCGACCAAGGCGGGGATCGGCCGGTGGCGCGGTGACCGGGAGACCAACGTCTCGCGCGGTCACCTCATCGCCACGCTCGACGCCTCGCTCAGGCGGCTGCGCGTGGATCACGTGGACCTGTGGCAGGTGCACACGTGGGCCGACGACACTCCCCTGGAGGAGACCCTCTCGGCGCTCGACTACGCCGTCTCGACCGGCCGGGCCGGCTACGTCGGCGTCTCGAACTACTCCGGCTGGCAGAGCGCACAGGCCGCGACGTGGCAGGCCGCCGTGCCGGGACGCGCCCGGCTGGCGTCGAACCAGGTGGAGTACTCCCTGCTGAACCGCTCGGCCGAGGCGGAGGTGGTCCCCGCCGCGGAGCACCTCGGGCTCGGCATCCTGCCGTGGTCCCCGCTGGGCCGGGGGGTGCTCACGGGCAAGTACCGCGCGGGCACGCCGGCCGACTCCCGGGCCGCGTCACCGCACTTCGCCGGCTTCGTCGGCGCCTATCTCACCGAGCAGCACGCCCGGGTCGTGGAGGCGGTCGCCCGGGCCGCCGACGGGCTCAGCTGGTCGCCCGTGGAGGTGGCCCTCAGCTGGGTTCGGGACCGACCCGGCGTGGTCGCCCCGATCATCGGGGCGCGGACCGCCGCCCAGCTGCGCGGTGCGCTGACCGCGGAGGAGTGCGTCCTGCCCGCGGAGATCGTCGCCGCGCTCGAGGACGTCTCCTCACCGACGCCCTGACGCCGCCCTGGAGTGCCTGTCGCCGCGAGCGTGGCACCATGACTGCATGTCTCGTCCACCTGTCGCAACCACGCCCCGGCGCCGCGCGCTCAACCCCGGTGTCGAGTACGAGTTCGACAGGTTCACGATCTCCCGTCAGTTGTCCCGGAACGCAGTGACACGGATGCTCACCGACCGCGCCGAGCGGGGTGGCTGGGAGCTCGAGCGGGTCCGGCTGTCCCCCGACGGCACGCGCCGGGTGGTGCTGCGGCGCAAGATCATCCGCCAGCAGCGCCTCCCCTACCTCACCTGGTAGCTACGCCCGGTCCAGGAAGCGGTCGAAGACCCGCGCACCGAACTCCAGCGCGTCCACGGGCACGCGCTCGTCGACTCCGTGGAACAGCGCGGTGAAGTCGAGGTCGGCCGGCAGCCGGAGCGGCGCGAACCCGAAGGACCGGATGCCCAGCTTGCGCCAGTGCTTGGCGTCGGTGCCGCCGGACATCAGGTACGGCGCCACCCGCGCCCCCGGGTCCTCGTCCAGGATCGAGGCGGTGATCGCGTCGACGAGGTCCCCGTCGAAGGTGGTCTGCAGAGCATCCTGCTTGCTCACCCAGTCCAGGGTGATCCGGTCCCCTACCAGCTCCGCGAGGGTGCCGAAGAACTCGTCCTCGTACCCCGGCAGGAAGCGGCCGTCCACGTGCGCGGTCGCCTCGCCCGGCACCACGTTCACCTTGTAGCCGGCCGAGAGCATCGTCGGGTTGGTCGAGTGCCGGATGACGTTGCCGAGCATCCGGGCCGCGGACCCGAACTCCTCGACGAGCTCCTCGGCGTTCTCGGGAGTCGCCTCCACGCCGGCGACCTCGCCGACGGCCGAGAGCAGCACCTGCATGGACGGAGTCAGCCGGACCGGCCACTCGTGCCGGCCGATCCGGGCGACGGCCGCGGCGAGCTCGGTGATCGCGTTGTCGGGGTGCCGCATGGAGCCGTGGCCGGCGTTGCCCTTGGCCGTCAGCCGCATCCAGGCCATCCCCTTCTCGGCGGCCTCGATCAGGTAGATGCGCTGTCCACGCACGGTCGCGCTCCAGCCGCCCACCTCCCCGATCGCCTCGGTGCAGTCGGCGAGGTGGTCGGCGTGCTCGTTGACGAGGTATTCGGCGCCCTTGTGGCCACCGGCCTCCTCGTCGGCGGTGAAGCACAGCACCATCGGCCGCTCCGGTACGGCTCCGGCGCGCTGCCGCGCCCGCACCACCGAGAGCAGCATCGCGTCGAAGTCCTTCATGTCGACCGCACCACGACCCCAGACGTAGTCGTCGCGGATCTCACCGGAGAACGGGTGCACCTGCCAGTCGTCGGCGTCGGCAGGGACGACGTCGAGGTGCCCGTGCAGCAGCAGGGGTTCCCCGGTGGTGCCTCCCCACCGCGCCAGGACCGAGGCGCGGCCCGGCTCGGACTCGTGGATCTCGGCGTCGATGCCGACCTCGCCGAGCAGGCTCGCGACGTGCTCGGCGGCCTTGCGCTCCCCCGGCCCGGAACCGTCCCCGAAGTTCGTGGTGTCGATCCGGATGAGGTCGCGGCAGATCTCCACGACCTCCGCGGCGGGGTCGTAGGCCCGGGCTGGGGCAGGACTGTCGGGCGTTGCGGTCATGGGGCCATCCTTGCAGGCAGAGGTGTGGCGGGCCGATGCGTGTTCCGGCTCTGTTTCTTTGCTACAGTTACCGCCGCGCTCGCAACGAAACACGAGGTTGTGGGAGCGACATCCTTGTCCGGGTGGCGGAATAGGTAGACGCGCTAGCTTGAGGTGCTAGTGCCCGTATTAGGGCGTGGGGGTTCAAGTCCCCCCTCGGACACCACGACACCCCAGGGATGACCTGGGGTTCTGTCTTGGTGAGGTGGCAAACTGTCGCCCAGTGGTGCACCAGTGGTGCACCTCTCGCCTCACCGGGAGCTGGTCGACATGGCCTGGATCGAGCGGAAGCAGCGCTCCGACGGCGGCACCTCGGCGGTCGTGCGATGGCGACTGGGAGGCAGCCGGGAGGGCCGGATGCAGACCGAGACCTTCGGCGCCGGCAGCGACGACCAGAACCTCGCGCGGGCCGAGGGATTCCGGCGGATGGTGGACGCGGCCGGTCACCAGTGGCCCGACGGCTGGGTCAAGGGAGAGGGCGGGCTTCGTCCGGCCCCGCTCGACCGACGACCCGATGAGGCCGCCGCCCACGCTGGCAGAGATCGGTGCGGAGTACGTCCGCCAGGTCGTCGACCTCTCCCCCGGTCAGCGCAAGCGCTACCTCGCCCAGGTGCGCACCCTTGCCTCGGTCGAGATCTCCGGTGCGGGCGGCCCGTACCGCCCGTTCGACCGCACGGTCGCCCAGGTCAAGGAGGTGGACGTGAAGGCCTGGCTGATCGGGTGGGACCGCTCCCTGAAGACCAAGGCGAACTACCACGGCCTCCTGTACGGCGTGTTCACCTACGCGCTCGAGCAGGGCTACCTCGCCACGAACCCGTGCGCGCCGGACGGCGCCGAAGCGCAGCCGCATCAGACAGTCGCAAGGAGACCTGCGGTTCCTCACCGAGGCGGAGTTCGCGACCGCTGCCCGACTCGCTGGGCAGGAAGGAGACCTCCTGAGGGTCGCGGTCGGCACCGGTCTACGGTTCGGGGAGCTGACCTCTCTGTGGATCTCCGACGTCGACCTGTCCCACCGCTCGCTCCGAGTGAACAAGGCGTGGAAGCGCGACGGGGAGAACGACGAGCAAGAGACCCCTGCTTGGCTGAGGAAGTCGCTGCGCCCGAAGCACACGATGCGCGGCCACCACCTCGGCAACCCCAAGACGCCGAAGTCCCGGCGGACCGTCACGGTGTCGGAGGAGACTGCCGCGGTACTCGAGCGTCTCATCGAGGGCCGCGCTCCGGACGACTTCGTGTTCACCACGCCTACCAGCCTGCCGCTCCACAGCGCCGACTTCTACGAACGCGTCTGGCACCCGCTCATGGCGCAGGTTCGGAGCGCCGGCTTGGCGCCGTTCCGCTTCCACGACCTCCGACACACTCAGGTGGCCTGGCTGGTCGCCGGTGGTGCGCCACTCCCCCACATCCAGGCCCGACTCGGCCACGAGTCGATCACCACGACCATCGACACCTACGGTCACCTGCTGCCAGCGGGTGACGAGCTGATCTCCGAGATCATCGACACCGCGCTGCGCGGTCAGCGGATCCGGCCGGTCGCGGCGATGCGGCTGGTCACCGCCTCACAGGCGTGAGCGGCGCCGGTCCTGAATAGGCACCGCCCCCAACCGGACCGCCGGCGCCGTCACGGGCTGCTCCCCCGCCGCAACGAGCTCGTCCAGATGCTCGACGCGGAACCGAACGTGCTTCCCCAAGCGGGTGCACCGCACCTTCCGCAGCCGCACGGCCTCTCTTACCCAGCGCTCGGACACATGGAGGTACTCCGCCGCCTCGACAATCGTCAGGAGAGCCTGACGAGGAGCCTGCTCCGACATCGCCCACCTCCGCCGTCCTGAGAGCCCTCCGCTCCATAGGCGCTGGTCGGCGGTCCTCCTGGACATGGCGCTCGGCTCGGTCACCAACCCCGATGCACACAGCGTTCGCCACGACCATGAGCGACCACAGCTCCCGACCAGTTCAACGCCTGCTGTTCTGACACCCCACGGCGACGTCGATCTTCAAGAAGGCGCTGCCCAGGCGTGGTGCGCGTGGGAGGAACGCCTCGCCACCCTGTCCGGGCCAACGAAGCGCAGTGCCCGCTACACCGACCGAAGGTTTCGTCTCGGCTTCGCGCGCTTGGTAACGCACTTCTTCGGAAACCACGCCTTCCTTCCGCCCGAGGGCATCAGCGGGCGTCTCGCCAACATCGGCGACGTCCCGGCTGTCTTCGTGCGCGGCCGCCTCGACATCGCTTCACCGCTCGGCGTCAGCTGGCGTCTCGCGCAGCAACTGCCGCGCGCGACCCTGCACGTGGTCGAACACGAGGCCCATGGCGGAGCTGACATCACCGATGACCTGTTTGTGCAAGCCACGAACGACTTCGCAGCCTGAAGAACCCGCGACCCTGCGCTGACCACTGAACCAAGCAGACCGACTTTCGCGGATCTGCCGCGCTGAGGGAAGTTTCGGGAACTGCCGATGACAGGGCGTTTCCCGCATGCGACGAAGCCGCCAGGTGGCAACCGGTGCAGCGAGCGTCATCCCGCCCAGAATGCAGCGCCTTCTCTCGGAACTCCGCGACGCCTCCAGGCCGCGTCACGACTGGTCGAGAGTGAGGTCGCTCTCACGCCGATCACCGTTGCAGATCGGTGTGGTCCGACGATCTCGTGTACGAGCCTTCGGCTGCTACGTGCACGCCGTCATGCCAGTTCTCGGCGTTGGGTGGTGTCCCCGATGCCGGGCCGTCCGGCCCTTCCTAGCGTCGACTACACGCCGGGACAACCGACGGAAAGGTACCGGCCCACCGACGACGGGCCGACGGAGGAGGCAACATCATGACGGAGGTCGACCAGACCATCGACCAAGCCGCCGTGGGAGCGTTCGTCGAGCGGGCTCTCGGTGTGCTCGTCGGGGCGGGGACGGCACAGCTGGCCCACCTCGGCGACAAGCTCGGTCTGTACCGGTCGTTGGCCCGCCAGGGGCCGGCCACGTCGGCCGAGCACGCCGTGGTACTCGCAGCGGATGACTCTTCGGTTGCTCTCGCCGGCGCCTTCGAGGCGATGGCCGGCTGGCAGCTCGATCTCGATGACCTGGCCACGGCGTTCCGGACCGGGCGAGGGATCGAGTGGGGTCGGCACGACGAGCGGGTCCACCACGGAACCACGCGATTCTTTGGCGCGGCGTACCGCAACAGCCTTGTGAGCGAGAGGGTGCCGGCGCTCGGCCAGGAGGCCATGCTCCAGGAGGGCGCGCTGGTTGCGGACGTCGGCTGCGGCCACGGCATGAGCACGGTGCTGCTCGCCAAGGCCTACCCGAACTCGCGCTTCCTCGAGTTCGACACCCATGTGCCGTCCCTCGAGGCGGCGCGTCGACGTGCCGACGAAGCGGGAGTCGGGGACAGGGTCACGTTCGAGACTGCGGAGGCCACGAGCTTCGACGGCGGCCCCTACGACGTCATCGGGTTCTTCGACTGCTTGCACGACCTCGGTGACCCGGTCGGCGCGGCTGGGAACGCCCACCGGAACCTCGCCGCGGAGGGCATCGTGGCACTGGTCGAGCCGTTCGCCCACGACGAGATCCTCGACAATCTGACCGCCAATCCCGGAGCGGGCCTGCACTACACGGCCTCGACGTTCCTGTGCGTCCCCCACTCGTTGTCTGAACCGGAAGGCGCCGCGTTGGGCGGCCAGGCCGGTGGACGACGGCTCGCCGACACGCTGCGCGCCGGCGGTCTCACGCACACCGAACCGGTGGCCGCGACGCCCATCCATGCCGTCTACGCTGCCCGGCCGTAGCCATGGACGCGGCCGAGCGGGCTCCGCGGCTGGCGCCGCTTGTCCTGGCGACCGGGGCTTCCCAGGCGCTGCTGGTGGTCCTGGTGCCGACGATGGCGCAGATCGGCGCCGAACTGGGGGTCTCTGCAGGTCTGGTGGGTCAGGCGCGCTCGGTCACCGCCGCCGTCGCGATCACCGTCTCCCTGGTCATGATGCCGCATGGCGACCGCCTGGGTGTTCCGCGGCTCCTCCGCGGAGGCAGCGCACTCGCGGTCCTGGCCTGCGCCGCCGTGGCTGTGGCACCGACCTACGCCCTGTTCCTGACCGCGCACGCGTTGGTCGGGCTCGCGTTCGCGTGCCTGCTCTCGGCCGGCTTCGCCGGGGTTGCCGCGTTTCCCGCCCACCGCCGCGCATCGGCCATGGGCAGGGTTGCCGCGGCCAACGCCGCCGCCTGGATCGTGGTCACCCCGATCGGTGGGGTACTGGCCGACCGCGTGTCCTGGAGGGCGGCCGAAGCGCTGCCAGCGCTGGCCGCGGTAGCGGCGCTGTCGACCGCCCGTGACGACGACCGGACACCTGGGGAGTGGCTGCCCCCGCTGCCGGTGCGCGCGCTCCTCGCTGAGGTGTCGGCACGACGCTGGATCGGTGCCGAACTGATCGCGTACGGCGCCTGGACGGCCTTCCTCACCTTCAGCGGAGCCTTCTTCGCCCAGGCTCTCGGCGCGTCACCGACCACCGCAGGCTGGTTGCTCACCGTCGGCCCGGCGGCCTTCGTGGTCGCCTCCGCGACGAGCGGCCGCCTCGCCCGGATGGCCTCTCGCCGCCGCCTCGTCGCGACGGCGGCCGCGCTGATGGCCGCGCTTGTGCCGGTGCTGCTCGGTCGCGTCGACTCAGTGGCCAGCGCCGTTGTGCTCTGCTGCCTCATCGGGTTCGCCGCCGGTGTTCGCACTCCGGCCGCCGGGGCCCTCGGTCTGGCACAGCTGGTCGACCGCCCGGGGGCGATGATGACCGCCCGCACGGCGGTGACCCAGGCAGGCTACCTGGTGGGGGCGACGGTCGGCGGTGCACTGGTCACCGGCCCCGGGTACGGCGTCCTCGGCCTGGTTCTCGGGCTGGGACTCGCCGCGTCGGCCGTGCTTGTGTTGCGTGTCCACGATCCTGCGGCACTCGCGGGTGCGGCGCAGGCCATCCGCCGTACACAGCTCGGAAGCGCTGGTCGACGAAGCTGGTCGACGCGCCTGGGCGGCGAAGGACCGGCGCCGACGCCGCCCGACGGGGTCTAGCCTGATGGGGTGGACCAGCAGATCCGGTTCTGCACGGCTCCCGACGGGGTCCGGTTGGCCTATGCCACACATGGACGCGGCCCGGCGATCGTCAAGGTCGCGAACTGGGTCACGCATGTGGAGTTCGACTGGGATAGTCCGCTGTGGCGGCACTGGTGGCAGGAGCTCGGACGGGACAACCACGTCGTTCGCTACGACATCCGCGGCTGCGGCCTGTCCGACCGTGATCCGGAACGGCTCTCGCTCGATGCGTTCGTCGAGGACCTGGAGACCGTGGTCGAGGCCGCGCGGCTCGGGCGGTTCACGTTGCTCGGCCTCTCCCAGGGCGCCGCGGCCGCGATCTGCTACGCCGTACGCCACCCCGAGCGGGTCAGCCACCTCGTGCTCTACGGCGGGTACGCCAGGGGCCGCATGGCACGAGGTCTGTCGGATGAGGAGAAGACCGAGGCCGAGCTGCTCCAGTCGATCGTCCGAGTCGGCTGGGGTAAGGCGAACCCGGAGTTCCGGAGGGTGTTCACCACCCGCTTCGTACCCGACGCCACCGTGGAGCAGATGCGCTGGTTCGACGAGATGATGCGGGTCTCGGTGTCCCCGCAGATGGCGGCGAGGCTGCGCACTGTCTGGGGCGGGATCGACGTCACGGACCTGCTCGGCCGGGTCACGGCGCCTGCGCTGGTGGCCCACGGCCGCGGCGACGTCGCGTGCCCCTTCGAGGAGGGCCGTCTGCTCGCCACCGGTATCCCGAACGCGCGGCTGCTTCCGCTGGACAGCCGCAACCACGCGCTGCTGGCAACCGAGCCGGCGTGGCGGGTGTTCGTGAGCGAGCTGCGGGCCTTCCTCGGTTCGGCTCCGACGACCGCGCCGGTCACTTCCCGCGAAAGGCTCAGCGAACGGGAGGGGCAGGTGCTCGACCTGGTCGCGGGCGGTCTGAGCAACGACCAGATCGCTGACCACCTCTGCGTGAGTCCCCGGACCGTGGAGCGGCACCTGTCCAACCTCTACGCCAAGCTCGGCGTCTCCGGCAAGGCAGCACGGGCGGCGGCTGCTGCGTATTCCGCTCGACGACAGCACCCGACGGATGGCGGCCACCGCTGAGCCCGGGCGTCACGCCGGTTGCCTAACCGGGCTGGTACCAGGAGTAGGGACGGTCCTCGCCGGGCAGCCCGAGACGGAGCGTCCGCAAGCCCAACCGCTCCAATGTCGCACGGGTGGGCTGGTGCTCAGAGGGCACGAGCCGGAACACGTGGGCCTTCACCGGCCAGTCGTTTCGCAGCCAGTCGTTCACCGCCTCGAGAACGACCGCGGGGAGGGAGGCGTCGACGCGGTCCTGGCGTATCCAGAACGTGACCATCGCCGACTCCGGCGGGAAGGCAGCCCGCGTCTGCCGATCCGCCCCAGCCAGGCGCAGGTAGTCGAGGAGGGGGTTCAGGAACAGGCATCCCAGAGCCTCACTCTCGGAGGGGTCGAGCAGCAGAAACGCGAAGGCACGTCGCGCCTCGTGGTCGGCCTCGTGCTCCGCGATCAGGCGCCGATCCTCCTCCAGGGTGAATCCCTCAACCGGCCACCGGCCATCGCTGTGCACCCGGATCACGTTCGGGCTCGCCATGTAGGCCGCGTAGTCCAAAGCCGCCAAGTCCTGAGTCAGCGGTGTGGCAACAAATGCCTCGTGCCGAAGCTCAAAGGGAACCACGGTGCTCTCGACGAACATGAACCGCCTCCTCCATGTCGCGATCACGGTACCCGGACACGTCATCGCCCAGATCGCTCTTCAAGGCAGTGACGCAGGCCGTCGTCGACCCGGCTTCCTGCTTTGCGGAGTGACCCGAAGATGCCGTTACGCCGATGCGGCGGAGGGACCGGGCAAGGTGGACCTGCGAAGACAGCGAGGTCCGGGTTCGGGCGGGAGTCAACTCGTATCTCATCGAGACCGGCAAGATCGTCGGCCAGACGAGCGACCACACGGTCCAGCGGAGGTAGCCGCCCGTCCCGCTAGTCCGCCGGCGCACACGGATTCCCCCACATGTTAAGGACACGAAACTCGCGTCACCACAATTGCGGCAGGAGCCCGATGCCAGGGGCGGCGTTCTTTCGCCGCCTGCTGGCGCACCTCGAAACGCACGCAATGGCGATGAGCGGTCGTCGGGCAGTCCAGTCGAGGCAGAACTGGTTGCCTTCAATGTCCCGCATCACGATGCACGAGTCGGTGCCGTCGTATACGAGCGCACTCCGCTTCGAGCGCGGCCAACTTCTCCTCGCCGATGAGCCCCGTGCCGACTTGCACGTCGAGGTGCAGCCGATTCTTGACGACCTTGTCCTCCGGCACACTCTGGACATACAGGCGCGGTCCCGAGCCCGTGACGTCTTCGGCCGCCGCCGACCCGTCCTCGTCGTCGTACTCTGCCCGGCATCCCAGTACCTCCGCCCGAAAGCGAGCGACGCGCACAGGCTCAGCGCAATCGAAGTGATCTGGACTTGCCTGACCGATGACAGGGCAGTGACCCTCATGATGCCGCTGTGAGGTCATTACGCCGCCTGTAGACGCGGCTCGTTTTCCGGATCCGATGAGCGGACGGTGGATGCGTGAGGAGTCAGGGCGCGAGGTGGACCTCCATCCGGTCGACCCAACGCCTGATGGCGGCGGCGACCAGGTGCTACCCGAGGACGAGGCAACGTGGCACTACGCGCCGCCCGTCCGAGGGTCCATTCGGGGGGCGGTCCATCCGGTGCGCCTCGGCGCAGGACCAGGTAGAGATGCACACCGGCTATCCGCCCCGAGACCTCGACCTTGAGGACGCGCGTCGACTCGCCCAGCGCTTCGAGGTGCGGCTACCCGAGCCCTTCTCGAAGGGCACCTCCTCACGACGGTGGCGACGCCCGCTCATAGCCGGCGATCCGCTCGCACAACAAGTAGCCGATGTGTGGACGCCGCGGGCGCTGTGCGAACGCCTCTTCATTCGTAGAATCGGCGGATGGCGGAGATCGTGCTTTTCCATCACGTCGGCGGGTTGACGCCGGGCGTGGTCGGGTTCGCCGAGCGGCTGCGCGACGCAGGACATGTGGTGCACACCCCGGACCTCTTCAGGGGTCGGACATTCGCTGAGCTCGAAGACGGCATCGCGTACGTGGACTCTGTCGGCGAAGAGACGTTCGCTGCACGGGCAGCCGAGGTCGTCGCGCCGATGGGTCACGACCTGGTCTACGGCGGGATGTCCATGGGCGCGGCCCGAGCGGGCGAGCAGGTGCTCGGCAGGCCGGGGGCGCGGGCAGCGTTCTTCCTCTACGGCACCATTACGCCGTCCTGGTGGGGAGGCATCTGGCCCGCGGGGGTGCCGTCGCAAGCTCACGTGACCGAAGGTGACTCGTTCAGAGAGCTCGACGCCGAGGCAGAGTACGTAGCCGAGGTCCCCGGTGGCGAGCTGTTCATCTATCCAGGGTCTGGTCACCTTTTCGCCGAACCTGGCCACCGGGACTATGACGAGGAGGTCGCGAGTGTCGCGACCGACCGCGTCCTCGCGTTCCTCGGAAAGCTCTGAAGCTGGGCCGCCGGGCGCCTCCCCAGGCCGCCTGGCTGACTGACGCACTCATCTCTGGCTGACGCGCTCAGCCGCAGAGCGATCGGAGGCGCTATCGGCTGTCGTCCAGCTCAGGGGTCGCCGAGAGACCGGGGTCGGGATCTCCGCCCCATCCAGCAGCTTCAGTTCACCTCGACTAGAGAGCTCCACGGCGAACTCGACTCACTGGCCCGAGACAAAGTCGGGGTAGTTGCCATCCTGGACGATCCAGGAATTCCAGGCCGACCAGCCAAGAGAGCGCGTTGCCGAGGTCGTCCTGCATGAGGCCAGGGTGGCAGATCAGCGGCCTGCGGCCTTCCGGAAATGGAGGCGGAAGGTCTCACGAAAGCGGGGAGTGAGTGGTGCACGAATCTCGACTGCCCGTCCAACCACGTCCTGAGGGGCCTGCCCCGCGTCGGAGTGAATGACTACATCTGCACGGTCTGCGGCGAGGCGTTGCGCACCCCGATGAGTGCGGTCCGAGCCCATCGAGCGACGCACTGATTCCGCCGCGATCCGCGCCCTCATCGAGGTGAGTCTTTCCGCCGCGGTCGTGCTCGTCGAGCATGAGCTGCTCGAGAGGTGCGACCCCGGGCTCGGGGGGAGGATGCGGTAACGGCGCTCGTCGCTGATGGGTCTGCGCTCGTGGGGCGAGCGTCGTCCTCAGAGCGGCACGGTCGGTGACGGACTCGATGTCACCGCCCACTTTCGGGGAGACTCTCCATGTGGCCGAAGGCAGAGCGGCAGAGATCGCCTTGAACCGGGAGCTCTGGGCGATCGTGAACGAGCGCTTCACCGACGGTGCGGCCGAAAGCATGTGGGGCATGCCAGAGGTGGTGTGGGGCCTATTCGCCGTGCCCGAACGGGAACTCGGCGTCCTAGGCGACGTTGCGGGTATGGACGTCCTGGAGCTTGCCTGCGGAACAGCGTACTTCGCGGCCTGGCTCGCGCGCGCAGGCGCCCGCCCGGTCGGCCTGGATTTCTCCGGTGAGCAGCTCGCAACCGCGCGGCACCTCCAAGCCCGACTCGGCCCCACCTTCCCTCTGGTCCACGCGGATGCCGAGCAAGTCCCGCTGGCCAGTGGGCTCTTTGACCTCGTGGTAAGCGAGCACGGTGTGGCTGCCTGGTGCGACCCTGAACGCTGGTTGCCCGAAGCCGCCAGGCTCTTGCGGCCGGGCGGACGCTTGGTCTTCTTGACGAACAGCAATCTCTCTACGCTGTGCGTCCCGGCCGACGGCGGGGTTGCTGGAGATCGGCTGCTTCGCGGTCAGCGGGAGGCCCGCCGAGTGCAATGGCCAGGCGGCGGCGTCGAGTTCCATCCCTCGCACGGTGAGTGGGTGCGGCAACTGCGGAGTGCCGGTTTCATCGTCGAGGCGATGCACGAGATCTACGCGCCAGAAGACGGCATCGACCACCCGTTCTACGAGATCGTGTCCCGGGAGTGGGCAAACAGGTGGCCGGCCGAGGAGCTGTGGGTAGCGGTCCGCCCCTAGCCGGGCCGACCGCAGCCGCTTCCGCCGGCCGTCGGCCAACGCGCGCCATACCGCCGCGTGGAGGCGCCCAGTAGGGAGCATGTAGCCGTCGACGGTGAGCCCAGTTGGCGAAGGCAAAGCAAGCGCGGGCGCGTCGAGGCGACAGGCGCGGCGTCGGTTCACTCGCCGGGCATCGAGATGTCCACGGCATTCTGGTCGATATACACCGCCGCCGGCCGCCAGAAACAGACCAGGTCCTTGACGGGAAGCGCGTCGTGGAGCGGATCAGGGTAGAACCAGGCTACGTCGGGGGCGCCATCAGCGCTGAGGTAGGACGCCACCCCCTTGTAGGCACAAACTGTGTGTTTCTCCGACGGCGTGAGCAGGTCCATCCGGACGTCCTGCCGCGGCAGGTACCACCGCACCGGCAGCGAGGTCTCGATGAGCATCATCGGCCGCGACGACTCGGCGACGGTGATCCCACCGACCTCGACGCACACCTGGCGGCTGCTGCGCAGTACGTCGATCCGCTTGAAGGGGTCGTGGGGATGCCCCATGACCGGCTCTTCCTCCTCAAGCCACTCGAACGGGTCCCAGTGCAGGACCACGCGGCCGCCCAGGTCAGCATCGTCAGGCTGAAAAGCCACCTCGCCGTGGCCGTCCAAGTGCAGCGACCGACCTGGCACGGTGTGCCAGTCGTTGTGGTGGGGTGGCAGCACCGGCGCCCGCAGCTCGGGCACCGGGAGCGGATCGTGCTCGGTCAGGTCCAGGTGGAGGTCACCGGGAGGGACGGCGTACCAAGGCACGACGCGGCGAGGCTCGTACACCAGAAGCGCATCCCGGGTGTCAACCACTGTCTGCCCGTCGAGGAGCGCGCGGATGCGCTTGGGAGTCTCGGCGTAGCGGAGCTCGGCGAGACCCCGGAACCACTGTTCCTGTAGGTCGATGCCCATGATCCCAGTCTCGGCGCAGTCCACCAGTTCCACAACCGGCGTGGCCGCAAGGTTAGAGCCCTCGCAGACCATCGAGGTCACGACCAGGTGCCGGCCGACATTTCGAGGCCGACGGCAGCGATGTTGTGCAAATCCGCCCCAAGGCCGGGCGAAGTTGCGCGTCGAACTCGACGCGGGCCAGCGAGGCCTGCGCCACTCGTCCCATGTCGCGAATCCTGCCGGCGGGTTATCCAGAGGTTCACTGCCGTCTAGTTCCCCCGGACGTCGGGATCCTGATGATGGCAGCCCACTCGGCGAGCTCCTCATCGGACACGTGCCAGGTGGTGTGCGGTGCTTCGGCTTGGCGCCGGTCAAGCCGTTGTCCCTGCTCGGCCCGGTGCAGGAGGATCCCGTCTCGCCCTGTGCGCCCCGGCGCCGCTTGCCGAGAAATCTTTGCAGAAGAATCTCTGCACGGCATATGGTGCCGCGCATGGGCGATAGAAGAGTGCGTGAGATCGGGGACCCGGCAGCCTTGAAGGCGTTGTCACATCCACTCCGGGTCCGGCTGCTGGCCACGCTGCGGGAGATGGGTCCCGCGACCGCCACGGAGCTGGCGAAGGTGCTGGACACGGACACAGGCTCGACGAGCTACCACCTGCGGGTCCTTGCGCATCACGGCTTCGTGGAAGACGCCGCGGGGAAGCGGCGACATCCACGCGAGCGACGATGGACTGCGGCACACCAGCGCAGCGCGTGGAGCAACACCGAGCTGGCCGCGACGGACGCGGGCCGCGAGGCCGCGGCCCTGATGCGCCGTCGCCAGGTCGAGGTACTGATCGCTGACGTCGAGCGGTTCGACGAGCTCTTGGACGAGCTGGACCCCGCCTGGGCGGAGGCCTCCGGCATCGGCGACCTCGTCGTGCGCCTGAGCGTCGCCTCCCTGACCGAGCTGTGGGACCGCTTCTACGCCCACCTCGACGAGCTCGTCGCCCGTGACCAGGACAACCCCGAGGCCCGAGCTGTCTCCATCGTCGCTGCGGGCTTCCCGCGCGAGGTCACCCCGTGAGGGCCCCCGAAGCGCGTGCGGCGCACGCAGTCGACCCGGTCCGGCGCTACACGCTGCTGTCGTTCCTGCAGTGGCTGCCCGTCGGGTTGATGATGGTCCCGATGGTGCTGCTGCTCCTCGAGCGTGGCTTCACCCTCGCGGAGGTCGCCTTCATCGGCGCCGTCTCGTCGGTCACCGTCGCGATCCTCGAGCTGCCCACGGGCGGACTCGCCGACGGCGTGGGCCGCCGCCCCGTCCTCATCGTCTCCGCGCTGGCCCACATGGTGGCCCTGGTCATCCTCGGTCTCGCCGCCGGCATGGCGCTGCTCCTGGTCTCGGCCGCTCTACGCGGCCTCGCCCGGGCGCTGTCCACCGGGCCGCTCGAGGCGTGGTACGTCGACGCAGCCAGGGCACTGCGGCCCGACGAGGACGACACCACCTACCTGACCACCGGCCTGGCACGAGGCGAAATCGCCGCGTCCGCCGCGCTCGGCCTGGGGACCCTGGTGGGCGGGCTCCTCCCGCTCGCAGTGGGCGACCGGCTCCCGGTCCCGGGCCTCGCGGTGCCGGTGCTGCTGGGGGCGGCGGTGGAACTGGTCCGGGCAGGCTTCACCCTCGACCTCCCCGACGAACCTCGCGCCCGAGGCACCGCCCTCGACGCACTGCGCACCGTCCCGGAAACCGTCGCTGCAGGCGTGCACCTCGCGGCTCGCAACCGCACAGTCCTGCGGCTCCTGCTCGTCGCCGGAGCAACGGGCGTGGGCCTCGCCGCCCTCGAGCTGGTCACGCCTGCGTGGCTCGAGCAGCTCACCGAGGACACCGGACGTGCGGCCCTGATCTATGCACTACTCGTTACGATCGGATTCGGAGCCGATGCGTTGGGAGCGGCACTGGCACCGGTGGCCCGCCGCACACTGCGGACACCCGTTCGGGCGAGTGCGGTCGCCACCGCTGTCGCGGCCGTAGCCGTCCTCGGGATCGCAGCAGCGAGCACCCTCACCGGAACCGGCGCCCTCGTCACCGCCGGCACCGCCTACATCGTGTTCTTCATCGGGCTCGGCGCAGCAGGACCACCCCTGGGCGAAGTGCTCCACGGCGAGGTCCGCAGCAGCAAGCGCGCCACCGTGCTGTCGGCCCAGTCGCTGGTGCTTCAACTGGCCGGCTCGGCGGGGGCGATCATCGCCGGGACGCTCACGGCCTGGCACGGAGCCTGGGCCGGGTTCGGCACCGCGGCCGTCGCCCTCGGCGCAGCGGCATATCTGCTGATCAGGACTCCCGACCGCCACGCCGGCGTCCGCCGGCCCACGACGCTCCAGCGGGCGGCTCCGTCAGACTGAATCCGGGGCGCCGGACCTGGGCACTATCCAGACCGTCCTCGAAGCCGACGCTCCGCGGGTGAACTGTGCGGTTCGTGGGCCGACGGTGGCCGCGTGCCCTGGGCCCGGCACGCGGCCGGACACACCTACGCCTTCGACGAGCAGCACCGCACATCTCTGCCGCTAGACGATCGCCATGGCGCGAGACCTCGCGGCTGAGCTCAACGACGAAGAGGCGGCGTGGCTTGATGCTGACGCAGGGTGACGTCGTCGCCCTCGATCCAGGAACGCCATCCGGAAGCGAGGCCGGACCTCGTCGGCCGGCCATCGTCGTGACAGCGCAACGGGTGCTGAGAGGTGGACCGAACGTCGTCCAGGTCGTGCCGTTGACTCGGACGCTCCGCCAGAGCAGCACCGAGGTGATCATCGACCCCGACAAGGACAACCGTCTGGGCGAACCTTCTTCCGCGCAGTGCCAGCATGTTCGCTCCGTGGCCACGACTCGTATCCACGAGCGCACAGGAAACGTCGGCCCGGTCGTCCTCGGCGAGGTCCGCGAGACGCGCCGCCGCACCCACCGGCGACAGGCCATGGATGGTGGTGACCAGGGCGGTTCAGCTGCGTGCGGGGACCCGACGCACGCCGACTGGTCTTCACGCTCACGGGCACCGACAGCGGCAACCGCTACGAACCGGTGCGGGGCACCCGGCCCGGCCGACGCAGCGTCCGGGTGCGGTTCCCGCTGGACCTGACCGAGATCGACGGGCGGCACCTGCAGGCGGTCGCTCGCAGCTCCGACGCGGTCACCGCAGGTTGCGTGACGGCGTGCGCGCACCGAGGAGCCATGTTGCATGGCCCGATGGGGTCAGATCCCCTCGATTTCCTGCGCCTGTGACCTGGATCACCCTACTTTGACCGAATTGACCGCCCACGCTGCCTGCCGGTGGCGTCAATTCCGAGAGCCTCGGGTGAGTGATGATCACCAAGCGCTTTTCCAGGGGTACCGCCGAGAAGTCCTCGGCCCTCGCCGCATGGCCGTTGCGCCGCAAGCTGGCGCTGGCGCTGACGATCCCGCTGCTCCTCGCCGGCTCGTTGGGCGCCCTCCGGGTCTACGGCGACCTCGTCGAGGCCTCGAACTCCTCGGCAAGCGCCCGGCAGGTGACCGCGTTGCGGCCGGCTGTCGACTACCTCGTCGCCGCCGAGCGAGCCATGGTCGCTGCGGTGGACGCCGGCACCGGGAGCCCGGCCGCGCTCGAGACCGCGCTCGTCGAGGTGCGCGCCGCGGGGGACGCCCTGCTCGCGTCGAAGGAGTCCGCCGACCTCACCGAGGACCAGCGCTACCAGGTCGACGCGGTGCTCGACCTCAGCCAGGCACTGCGGGCCTCGGACGCGGTGACGCTCAGTCCCGGCACCTGGGTGGCACAGCTGCGTCAGCTGCAGTCGGGCGTGACGCAGCTGATCACCACGATCGTCAACGACCAGATCAACCCCGAGCCACGCCTCGAGCTGCTCTCGCAGGCCCTGGCCGGCCGCTTCGCCCTCGCCATGCAGCAGGCGCTCGCCGCCACCGAGCGCGCCGGCGAGGCCGGCTCGCTCGAGCTGTTCTCCGAGCTCGGGGTCGAAGGCGCCGCGATCGACCGGCTCGCGGGCTCGTTGCAGTCCAGCGACCAGGCGGTCGCGGCGCTGCGCACCGCCAACGCACAGCGGTTCCGCGAGGTCCGCACCGGTGGCACGGACCTCGGCGGTGCCGCCGCGTACGCCGACTACGACGCCCTCATCACGACGCTGCAGGACGGCATCGACCAGGAGCTCGAGGCCGCGGCGGCCGACGCCCGTGCCGACGCCCTCCTCAACGCCGTCGTCACGCTGGCCGCACTCGTCGCCGCCGTCCTGCTCGCCCTGCTCGTCTCGCGCCTGCTCCTCGATCCGATCCGCCGCGTCCGCGAGGGAGCGCTGGAGGTGGCGCACGAGCGGCTGCCCGAGGCAGTCGCCCGCATCCGCGCCGGGGAGGAGCCCGGGGAGATCACTACGATCGACGTGACGACGCAGGAGGAGATCGGGCAGCTCGCCCGAGCCGTGGACGACATGCACCACCAGGCTGTGGTGCTGGCGTCGGGCGAGGCGAACCTGCGCGCGCAGGTCAGCCAGATGTTCGTCACCCTGTCCCGCCGCAGCACGTCGTTGGTCAACCAGCAGCTCGACCTGATCGAGCGGCTCGAGCGCGACGAGGAGGACCCGAAGCGGCTCGAGAGCCTGTTTCGACTCGACCACCTGGCGGCGCGGATGCGGCGTACGGCGGACAGCCTGCTGATCCTCGCCGACGCGCCTTCGGCGAACGCCGTCGTCGAGGGCCTGACCGTGAGCGACGCGCTGCAGGCGGCCACGTCGGGGGTCCAGGACTACCGGCGAGTGCGGGTCCGCCCGGCCAGCACGACGCGGATAGCCGACAGCGCCGCCGCGGACGTCGTACACCTGCTCACCGAGCTGGTCGACAACGCCCTGGCCTACTCCCCGCCCACGTCGACGGTGACCGTCGGGTCGAGGAGCACCGCCGAGGGCGTGGTCATCGAGATCGCCGACGCCGGACTGGGCATCGCCCCCGAGCAGCTCGCGGCGATCAACGTGTCCCTCGGCTCCGGCGGCGAGGTCACCCCGGACACCGCTCGCCGCATGGGCCTGTTCGTGGTCAGCCGGCTCTCGCAGCGGCACGGGGTCACCACGTCGCTGCGCGCGAACGAGGAGGGTGGCACGACCGCCGAGGTGGCGCTCCCGGCTGCCGTCCTCCCCGAGCTGGTCGCGCCGCGCACGGCCGAGGCGAAGCCGGCGTCGGTCCAGCCACAGCCGGAGTCGGTGAGGCGCAGGCCCGACCGGCGACCCGAACCCGCCGCGGCGCATGAGGCCACGCCGGGCCCGCTGGACCTCGAGGACGTGATCAACGCGGCGCTGGGACTGCCCACACGCCTGCCGGGCATCACCGGCCCCGAACCAGTCTCCGCCGCGCCGCCGCCCGTGACGGCCTCGACGGCATCCGCCGCGCTCGCGGCGCTCAAGCCGAGGGGCAACGGAACGGCCGAGCCGGTCTCCGGGGTCGCGCCGAAACCCGTACCACCGACGGACGGTCCGGCCCCGCTGCCGACGCGCCGAGGTACCGCCCCGGCGGAAGCGGCCGCGCAGGCCGCACCGGCCGCACCGGCCGCACCGGCCGCACCGGCCGCACCGGCCGAGGCCCGCCCGACGCCCAGCGCCCTCGACGGAGACTGGACCGACCCCGGCGCCGACGGCTTCGACACACCCATCTTCCGGTCGCTGCGCTCGGCCTGGCTGAGCTCCGACGGTGACGCCCAGCCGTGGCAGACCTCGGAGATCGAGGCCGGCTGGGAGATGGTCGACCGGATCGTCGAGACGGACGCCAAGCCGGAGGTCAGTGCGTCGGGCCTGCCGGTGCGGCGTCCCGGCGAGCGGCTCGTGCCGGGCGGCGTGACCGACGCGCCCACCACGACGGTGCGTGACCCCGACGCCGTCCGCGCCCGGCTCGCGGCGCACGCCTCCGGCGTCTCACGAGGCCGCGCCGCCGCCACGACCACGACTACGACCACGCCGGCCGCCCCCACCGGCAGCACTCCCCCCGACCCGTCCTAGAGAAGCAGGTACAGATGAGCGACATCACCGCACCCGACGACGCCCGCCACCTCGACTGGCTGGTGACCCGCTTCGCCGAGGAGGTCCCCGACGCCGCCCACGCCATCCTCGTGTCCACCGACGGCCTGCTGATGGCGGCCAGCGCCAGCATCCCCGGCGAGCGTGCCGAGCAGGTCGCGGCGGTGTCGTCGGGCCTGGCCAGCCTCGCCGTCGGCGCGGCCCGGCTCTTCGACGGAGGTGCGGTGCTGCAGACCGTCGTCGAGATGGAGCACGGCTACCTCATGCTGATGAGCGTCGGTGACGGGTCCAACCTCGCCGTGCTCACCCAGGAGGCCGCCGACATCGGCCAGGTCGGCTACGAGATGGCTCTGCTCGTCGACCGTGTGGGCAAGGCGGTGCAGGCCAGGGCCCGCGTCGCCACGGGCGCCTGACCGGGATCTGGCATGGCACCCGCACCCGACGACGGCCGCGGACCGGAGACCGAGCCGGCCGCGCCGGCCCGCTTCGTGCGGCCCTACACCATCACGGCCGGCCGGACCGAGGCCGCCGTCGACCTCCCGATGGAGGCCACGCTGCGGGTCCAGCCGCACGACGCCGACGTCGCGGCCGAGCTCGCCGTCGGGGCCCTGCGGGTCCTCGAGCTGTGCGACCGGCGGTCGGTCGCGGAGGTCTCCGCGCTGGCGTCCGTGCCGATCGGGGTCACCAGGGTGCTCCTCGGGGACCTGGTGCAGCAGGGCCTCGTCAGCGTGCAGGCGACCATCACCGAGAGCTCGTCGAAGGACGAGCGTCTCGAGCTCATCGAAAGGACCCTCCGTGGACTTCGCTCGTACTAGCGCGCCGCGCAAGGCGGCCTCGACGAAGATCGTCATCGCCGGTGGCTTCGGCGTGGGCAAGACCACCCTCGTCGGTGCCGTCTCGGAGATCGTGCCGCTGCGGACCGAGGCGCTCGTGACCAACGAGTCCGAAGGCGTCGACGACCTCGCCGCAGTCCCCACGAAGGCGACCACCACCGTCGCCATGGACTTCGGCCGGCTGACCCTCGCCGAGGACCTGGTGCTCTACCTCTTCGGCACCCCAGGCCAGCGCCGGTTCTGGTTCATGTGGGACGACCTGTGCCGCGGTGCGATCGGCGCGATCGTGCTGGTCGACACCGACCGGCTCGACGAGTCCTTCTCGCCGTTGGACTACTTCGAGTCCAAGGGGCTGCCGTTCATCGTCGCGGTGAACCAGTTCGACGGCACCCGCCAGTACGACCTCCAGGAGGTCGCGGCCGCGCTCTCGCTGTCCCCCGAAGTCCCGATCATCCGTGTCGACGTGCGCGACCGCGAGTCCGCCAAGCAGGCGCTGGTGCGGGTCACCGAGTACGCACTGCTCCGCCTCACCCAGTCCCTCACCGTGAATGCGAACTGACATGACGACTCACGCATCCCGCCGGGCCGCGGCCGCCCTGGGCGCCGTGCTCCTGACCACCACGGCGGCCGGCTGCGCCACGGGTGACGCGGAGGGGGCGAGCTCCGTCCGAGCCCCGAGGCTCGTCACCGAGGGCGCGCTGACGGTCTGCAGCGACCTGCCGTACGCGCCGTTCGAGTCGATGAAGCGGGGTGAGCCGGTCGGCTTCGACATCGACCTGGTCCGGGAGGTGGCCGAGGACCTGGGTCTGCGTCTCGAGGTGGAGGACACCGACTTCGACGCCATCGCGTCCGGCGACGCCCTGAACTCCGCCCAGTGCGACGTGGCGATCTCCGCCATGACGGTCACCGGCGAGCGGGCGCGGGTCCTCGACTTCTCCAGCCCCTACTTCGACGCCTCACAGGCGCTCGTGGTCGCCGAGGGGTCCGGGATCGACTCGCTGGACGACCTCGCCGGCGAGCGGATCGCCGTGCAGGGCGGCACCACCGGAGAGCTCTACGTCACCGACCACGCGCCGTCGAGCGCGCAGGTGATGCCGCTCGAGGACGCCGCCGCGATGGAGCACGCGCTCACCACCGAGATGGTGAGCGCGGCGGTCTACGACAACACCGTCGTCGGTGACGTGGTCGCCCAGAACCCCGGCTTCGTGGTCGCGGCCGAGTTCGACACCGGCGAGCAGTACGGCATGGCCGTGAAGAAGAACGGCAACGTCGACCTGCTGCGCTCGATCAACAGGGTCCTCGCCACGCTCGACGCCGACGGCGGGTACGAGGAGATCTACGACACCTGGTTCGGCGGCCAGGGCTGACCCGGCCGACGCGTCAGAGACGGTCGGAGCGCCAGTTGGCCACGATCACGGCGACGGGCGGGATCACGGCGGCCACCAGTGACATGACCACGGCCGCGGTGGTGGACCAGAACCGCACCACGTTCCACGCCAGCACGATGAGGAGCAGGCACAGCCCCATCAACGCGAAGTACCACCGTCTGCGCGTTCGTTGCCGCTCGTGCAGACCCGGGCGCACCTCGGTGACGGGTTGCGGTCGTTCCCTCCTGGTCACCGTCCCAGCGTAGGCAACGGGCCGATCGGCGGGGCCGCGTCGGGGTCTTCCGGCCCTGCCCATGGCGACCCGGACACGGCAGTCTCGACAGCAGGTGACAAGTCCAGGAGGCGGGCGACGTGGCGACACTGCTGATGACCGGGTTCCCGGGGTTCCTCGGGACGGCGCTGCTCCCCCGGCTGCTGGCCCGCCACCCGCGCAGCCACGCCGTCTGCCTCGTGCAGCCGCAGCACGTGGCGACGGCGCGACAACGGGTCCGGGCGCTCGAGGCGGCCCACCCCGGCGTCTCGGGCCGGATCGAGCTCGTCGAGGGCGACATCACCGTCCCCGGGCTCGGTGTGGCCGCCTCCGAGCAGGACCGGCTCCGTGCGGTGACCGAGGTGTGGCACCTCGCCGCCGTCTACGACCTCGCCGTCCCGCAGGAGGTCGCACGGCGGGTCAACGTCGACGGCACCGCGCACGTGCTCGAGCTCTGCGAGTCCCTGGACCGGCTGCACCGGCTGCAGTACGTCAGCACGTGCTACGTCAGCGGCGAGTACGACGGAGTGTTCTCCGAGGACGCGCTCGAAGAGGGGCAGCGGTTCCGCAACCACTACGAGGAGACGAAGTTCGAGGCCGAGGTCCTGGTGCGCAAGGCGATGGCCGGTGGGCTTCCGGCCACCGTCTACCGTCCGGGCATCGTGGTCGGGGACTCCCGCACCGGCGCGACCCAGAAGTACGACGGGCCCTACTTCCTCGCGGCCTTCCTGCGCCGGCAGCGCGTGGTCGCCGTGGTGCCCCGCGTCGCACCCGTCGACGTCGTACGGATGTCCCTGGTCCCGCGCGACTTCGTGGTCGACGCCATGGACGAGCTCTCGGCGCTCGACCGGTCCCGCGGGCGCACCTACGCCCTCACCGACCCCGAGCCGCCCACGATCCGGGAGCTCGTGGACACCTTCGCCCGGCACCTGGGCCGTCGGGTCGTCTGGGCGCCGCTGCCGCTGGGGGCGACCAGAGCCGTCGTGGGATCGGTCCCGGGGATGCAGTCGCTGCTCGGGCTGCCCGTCGAGGCGCTCGACTACCTCGTCTCCCCCACCCGCTACTCCACGGCCCGCACCACCGCCGACCTGGCCGGGACCGGCCTGCGGTGCCCGCGGTTCGGGAGCTACGCCGACACCCTGCTCGACTTCATGACCGCCCACCCGGAGATCGGCTCCGAGGCGATGGTGTGAGCCCGGACGCGAGCGTTGAGGAGACGATGATGGCACGAGCCGGATCCCTGACCGTGGTGAACGTGAGCCTGGCGGGCTCCGAACGCGACTACGACGAGCGCGCGACCTTCCTGCACCGGCGGTTCCGCCTGGTGCGTGTGGGGACCGACGGCGACGTCGACCGCGCCGTGGCGCTGGTCCGCCGCTGGGCCGAGGACGGAGCCGACGCGATCGCGGTCAGCGGGGTCCGCGAGGCGCGGGAGCACCGCCTGTACGACGGGACGACCGATCCGCTCGACCGGCTGCTCGGAGCCACGGACGTGGCACCCGTCACCGACGGACACGCGCTCTCCGACGTCCTCCAGGAGTGGGCGGTCCGGCACCTGGAGACGGAGATGCCCGGCTACCTGTCCAACGCCCGCACCGTGGTCCTCGGCGGCCCCAACCACGCCCAGACCGTACGGGCGCTGCGTGAGTACACCGACAACCTGGAGTTCGCCGACCCGCTGCTCAGGCTGGGCATCCCCGAGACCCTGGAGTCCAACCCGTTGATCGGCCTGGCGGCGCACCTGGGCACCTGGCCGATCCGGATGCTCCCTGCTCCCCTGACGTCGCGGATCGGGACTCCCGGCACCCGGCTGTCCACCGCACTGGCCCACCGGGCCGCCCGCGACTGCGACGTGGTGGTCGCGACCTACGACGAGCTCGACGGCTTCGGCCTGGAGGAGCTGGCGGGCAAGACGCTGGTCAGCTCGGCGGTCTCCGACGAGCAGCTCGCCGAGCTCGCTGCGCGAGGCGTCGACCTGGTGCTCGACTCCGTGCCGCAGCCGTTGGGAAAGACCGTGAACACCGCGGTGCTCGAGGCGATGATGGTCGCCGTCGCCTCGGGGAGCGGTGCCCTGACCAACGACGACCTGCTCGAGATGATCGTCTCCGAGGGTCTCGAGCCGCGGGTGCTGCGTCCCAACGGCCCGCGACGCAAGAGCAGGTTCGCCTTCGTCATCCACCCGCTGTCGCAGGAGTTCTTCCGCAACGTGGAGCCGCTCGCGACGGTCACCAAGCTGTCGCCCGGGTTCGCCGTGGACGCGCTGGAGAAGGCCGTGGCCTACGTCCCGCCGTTCACCTACAGCCACGTCACCGGCATCACCTCGCCCACGGGGGCCGAGGCGGAGGGATGGTTGATCACGGTGGGCGGCACGCCCAGGGAGCTGATGGCACACAGCCCCGAGTTCACCTACTCCAGGCTCCTCGCCGCAGCGGAGACGGCCCGCAAGCTGGGCGCCCAGGTGATGGGCCTCGGCGCGTTCACCAAGGTGGTCGGTGACGCCGGGGTCACCGTGGCACGGAAGGCCCCGCTGCCCATCACCACGGGCAACAGCTACAGCGCTTCGGGTGCGTTGTGGGCCGCCCACGAGGCGGTGGAGCGGCTCGGGCTCGCCGAGACCGACGAGCAGGGCCGGCTGAAGGGCAAGGCCATGGTCGTCGGGGCCACCGGGGCGATCGGCTCGGTGTGCGCCCGGCTGCTCGCGCTGGCCAGCGACGAGATCTGGCTGGTCTCCCCCGAGTCGGCCAAGCTGCTCACGCTCAAGCGCGAGATCGAGCGGGACCAGCACCGCGCCCGCGTGCACGTCGCCGCCACCCCGGACCAGCACCTCGGGGACATGGACGTGATCGTCACCGCCACCTCCGGAGCCGGCAAGCGGGTGATCGACATCATGGCGGTCAAGCCCGGGTGCGTGATCACCGACGTGGCACGGCCCTTGGACCTCTCCGCCGAGGACGTGGCCAAGCGCCCCGACGTGCTGGTGGTCGAGTCCGGCGAGATCCAGGTGCCCGGAGAGGTCCGGATGCGAGACATCGGTCTGCCGCCCGGGGTGGTCTACGCCTGCATGGCCGAGACCGTGGTCCTGGCCCTCGAGGGACGCTACGAGTCCTTCACCGTGGGCCGCCACATCGAGTGGGAGAAGGTGAAGGAGATCTACCGCCTCGGCCTCAAGCACGGCATGCGGCTGGCTGCGATCTCCGGCGTCAACGGGGTGTTCACCGACGACGACATCGACCGGGTCCGGGAGCTCGCCCTCGCCCGGCGGCGGGTCGCGGACCGCGGCCTCAGCGCAACAGCGAGGTGACCGGGTCGGTCACCTCCGTGACCGGCTCCGTCACCGGCTCGGTCACCTCCGTGACCGGCTCCGTCACCGGCTCGGCGACCTCCTCGACCGTCTCGACGACCGGCTCGGCGACCTCCTCGACCGTCTCGACGACCGGCTCGACGACCTCCTCGACCGTCTCCGTCACCGGCTCGGTGACCGGCTCGACGACCGGCTCGACGACCGGCTTCGGCGTGCCGGTCGGCGCGGCGGCGTGCGACGGGCTGCGGAGGCTGCGAGCCGGTGCCGGGGTCGATGCCGAGGTCGATGCCGAGGTCGGTGCCGAGGTCGAGGTGGTGCCGGAGGACACGGGGAGGTCCGAGGAGGCCGACGACGGCCGGGCAACGGCCGTGGGCCCCACGACCGGCGCCACCGACGGCACCCCCGGAGGGCCGTCGGACGAGCCGCTGACCAGCCGCGAGGTCGACGCGTCGAGCATGACGTCCGCGTCGACCGCCGGGGTGAGCCCCGAGCCGGGGCCGGCCTCGGGAGCTCCGGGCGCGCCCGCGCCGGTGCCGTCGCCGGTCAGCCCGGTGACCGAGAAGGCGGCCACGAACACGCCGAGCGCGACGGCGGGTCGCAGCAGCCACGGACGGAGGTACACCGGCAGCCTCACCACCTTCCGGGCTCCGGCGCGCACCCCGAGGGCCTCCCCCAGCCGGCGCCGGACCAGGCCGAGCGCCGGCAGCAACAGCGCCGACCCGACGACGCTCACCAGCGCCGCGGTCCACGCGGCCGAGGCGAGGAGGACCTGCGCCGTCACCGAGGCGACCAGGCCGGCACCGGTCGCGACCACCAGTGCCCACACCGTGACGCCCAGCACCGGCCAGGTCCGGCTCAGCGGCGCCCACGCGAGGACGGCGGCCCCCAGCAGGGCGGCCGAGGCTCCCGCCGTACCCGCTCCCACGCCGACCGCCAGAGCGCCGGCGAGCGCTCCCACGGCCACCGCCGCGGTGGCCAACCCGTGCAGCACCCGGCGTTCGCCGCCGGCGCCGACGCAGCTGTGACGTCCCCGGCGGCGCGACAGCAGCAGGGCCGACGCCGGTACCAGGAGGGCCAGCGCGGACGCGGTCACGAGCGGGAGCAGCGACATCACCACGGCTGCCATTCTTCGTATTCCGCCCGAATCCGGAAACGCCGGTCCAGACCACCTGCGGACTTCGGGCGGGCGACGTGGGCGCCCTAGCCTTCTCCTGTGACCTTCGACGACCCCCGACCGCCCCGCGGGCTGCGCGTGGCCTTCGTCCCCGGCGTCACGCCGGACAAGTGGGCCCGGATCTGGGCCGAACGGATGCCGCGCGACCCGCTGGAGCTGCTCCCGGTGCCCGACGAGGACCAGACGCAGGTGCTGTACGACGGGCGCGCGGAGATGTCCTTCGTGCGGCTCCCGGTCGACGACGAGCGGCTGCACGTGATCCCGCTCTACACCGAGGTCCCGGTCGTCGTCGCCCCCCAGGGGCACTTCGTCGAGGCCGCGGACGAGGTGACCCTCGACGACCTCGCCGACGAGCTCACGCACCGGGTGCCGCCGCTCACGGCCAAGGAGGCCGTGGAGACCGTCGCCGCGGGTGTCGGCGTCGTCGTGCTGCCGATGTCGCTGGCTCGCCTCCACCACCGCAAGGACGTCGTCCACCGGCCCGTGAGCGACGGTCCGCAGAGCCGGGTCGGGCTCGCCTGGCGTCGCGACCTCGAGGACGACGAGCGGGTCGAGGTCTTCATCGGCGTGGTCCGCGGACGGCGACCCGGCAGCTCGCGGGGGCCGACCGGCGGCTCCCGGGAGCGCCCGCGACGCGCTAGGGGACGGCGGTGACGGGGCTCGGGGGCGCCCACGGACCCGCGAGCGTGTCGGCGTAGCGCGCCAGCACCGGCCCGAGGATGCTCAGCATCACCACGTAGGCAGAGGCCAGCGGGCCGATCTCGGTGTACCCGGCGGAGACGGCGAGGCCGGCGATCACGATGGAGAACTCCCCGCGGGCGATCAGCGCGGTGCCGGCACGCGCCCGGCCCAGCGGCCCGACCCCTTCCCGCCGCGCGGCGTACACGCCCGTGACGACCTTGGTCAGCGAGCTCACCACCGCCAACGCCAACGCGGGGAGCAGGAACGGTCCCAGCTCCGCCGGGGTGATCTGGAGGCCGAAGGAGAGGAAGAACAGCGCCGCGAACAGGTCCCGCAGCGGCCTGAGGACGTCACGGGCCCGTTCGGCGGTCTCGGTGGGGATGGCCAGGCCCACGAGGAACGCGCCGACCGCCGCGGAGGCGTCGACCATGTAGGTCAGCCCGGCCACCACGAGCATCAGCCCGAGCACCCGCAGCAGCACCTGCTCGTCGTCGGCGTGTCCCAGCACCCGCCCCAGGTGGTGCCCCAGGTAGCGGGAGGCGAACAGCACGGTCAGCACCACGGCCAGCGCGGCACCGACCGCGACCACCGCCGCCAGCGCGGTGCCGCCGGCCAGCGCCACGACGAGCAGCGGCAGGAACACCGCCATCAGGATGTCCTCGAGCACCAGGACCGACAGCACCGACGGGGTCTCCCGGAAGCCGGTGCGCCTGAGGTCGGTCAGCAGCCGGGCCACGATGCCCGACGACGAGATCCAGGTGATGCCGGCCAGCGCGAGACATGCCTGCCACTCGTAGCCCAGCAGCAGCCCGGCCACGAAGCCGACCGGGGCGTTGAGCACGAGGTCCACGACGCCCGACGGGGCGTGGCGGCGCATCGAGGTGGTGAACTCCGCGGCCGAGAACTCCAGGCCGAGCATCAGCAGGAGGAGCAGCACCCCGAGCTCCCCGGCGAACTCGATGAACCCCGTCGAGGCGCCCAGGTCGTGCAGGCCCCCTTCGCCCACCAGGAGCCCGGCGAGGAGGAACAGCGGGATCGCCGAGAGCCCGAGGCGGGACGCCACGGCTCCCAGCAGGGCAAGCAGCAGCAGGATGACGCCGAGCTCGAGGAGGAATACGCCCACGCGCGCGCTGGCCTATCCGGCCAGGATCCGTCGGACGCCGTCGATGCCGGTGGCGGTGCCGACCACGACCAGGGTGTCGCCGCCGTGCAGGACCTCGCCGGGCCCCGGGGAGGCGATCACCCCCTCGCCGCGCGCGATCGCCACGATGGAGGCGCCGGTGCGGGTTCGGGACCGGGTGTCGCCCAGGGTGCGCCCGTCGTACGGCGATCCCGGCGCCACGTCGATGTTCGCCGACGACAGCCCCGGGATCTCCTTGGTGAGGTCGGCGAACCGCTCCACGATCCGCGGCGCCCCGAGGATCTCGGCGAGGGTGTCGGCCTCGTCCCGGGTGAGCGTCAGCAGGGTCTCGGCCGCGTCGGGGTCACGCTGCTCGTAGCGCACGAAGTCGAACTCGCCGTCCCGCTTGGCCACGATGCCGACCCGGCCCCCCGACGCGGTGCGCATCTCGTAGCAGACGCCCACGCCCGGCAGCAGGGTCTCGGTTACCTCCATGGCCCCAAGTGTGCCTCAGCCCAGCTGCTCCTCGAGCCACGACCCGAGCGCGGCGGCGCTGTGTGCCACCAGGTCGGGCCAGTCCGTGGCCGACTCGTCGGCGTTGTCGGAGACGTGCTTGACCAGCCGGCACCGGACCCCCATCCGGCGGCAGGCGTAGGCAACCGCGTAGCCCTCCATGTCGACCAGGTGCGCCTGCTCCGCCAGGACCGCCCGGACGGCCGGGTCGGTGACGAACACGTCGCCCGAGGCCAGCACGGTCCCGTCGCCGCCCTCGACCTCCAGCCGTTCCTCGGGGTCGTAGCCGAGCGCGCGGACGGCCTCGGCGTTCATGTCGTGGTTGATGGTCGTACCGGGCAGGTGCAGGCCGGTGAGGCCGTCGCGCAGGGCACCCGCCGTACCGATGTTGAGCACGAGGGTGTGCGCCCGGGCCACCCCGGCGAGGGCGCGCGTGGTGGCCACGGCGGCCGCAGTCTTGCCCAGCCCCGTCACCACCACCGGCAGCTGTCCGGGCACGTGCGCGGCCTCGGTACGGGTCGCGGCGACGACGAGGACGCGTGCGGGGTCCACGGCGGCCGTCACCAACCGGACGGCAGCGGCCGTCCCTCGTGGAAGCCTGCCGCCGACTGGACCCCGACGGTCGCCCGCTCGTGGAGCTGCTCCAGGTCGGCGGCGCCGGCGTAGGTGCAGGCCGAGCGCACCCCGGCGAAGACGTGGTCGACCAGGTCCTCGACGCCCGGACGGAGCGGGTCGATGTACATCCGCGAGGCGGAGATGCCCTCCTCGTACAGACCCTTGCGGGCCCGGTCGAAGGCGGTCTCCGTGCTCGTCCGGCTCGCGACCGCGCGCGCCGAGGCCATCCCGAAGCTCTCCTTGTAGGCGCGCCCGTCGGCGTCGTGGTGCAGGTCGCCGGGAGACTCGTAGGTCCCGGCGAACCAGGAGCCGACCATCACCTGCGAGGCGCCGGCGGCCAGGGCCAGTGCCACGTCGCGGGGGTGCCGGACGCCGCCGTCCGCCCAGACGTGCTTGCCGAGCTCGCGTGCCGCGGTGGCGCACTCCAGCACGGCGGAGAACTGCGGCCGGCCGACCCCGGTCATCATCCGGGTGGTGCACATGGCACCGGGCCCCACGCCCACCTTGACGATGTCGGCGCCTGCCTCGACCAGGTCGCGCACCCCCTCGGCGGAGACGACGTTCCCGGCCACCACCGGCACCCCGGGGTCGATCCCGCGCACCGCGGCGAGCGCCTCCACCATCCGGCCCTGGTGACCGTGCGCGGTGTCGACCACGAGACAGTCGACGCCGGTGGCGAGCAGGGCCTCCGCCTTGGCCGCGACGTCGCCGTTGACGCCGATCGCGGCGGCCACCCGCAGCCGTCCCTGCCCGTCGAGGGCGGGACGGTACAACGTCGAGCGCAGGGCGCCGGTCCGGGTGAGCACGCCGCGGAGCATGCCGTCCCCGTCGACGACCGGGGCGAGCCGCCGCCGCGCGTCGTCGAGGAGGTCGAACGCCTCACGCGGGTCGACGGTGTCCGGGACAGTCAGCGGGTCCGGGGTCATCACCTCGTGAAGCTGGGTGAACCGGTCCACGCCGACGCAGTCGTCCTGGGCGACGATGCCGACCGGCGCCCCCTGCTCCACCACCACCGCGGCCCGGTGCGCCCGCTTCGGCAGCAGGTTGATCGCATCCCCCACGGTGTGGTGGGGGTCCAGCGTGATCGGGGTCTCGAAGAGCGGGTGCCGGTGCTTGACCCACGACACCACGTCCTCTACGACACCGATCGGGATGTCCTGAGGGATGACCGCGATGCCACCGCGGCGGGCCACGGTCTCGGCCATGCGGCGTCCGGAGATCGCGGTCATGTTCGCCACCACGAGCGGCAGGGTGGTGCCGGTGCCGTCGTTGCTGGACAGGTCGACGTCGTACCGCGAGGAGACGTCGGAGCGCCGCGGCACCATGAACACGTCGTCGTAGGTGAGGTCGTACGGCGGGGCGGAGTCGTTGAGGAAGCGCACGAGAACCGCAGCATACCGGGCCGCGCCCGACAGGGTCCGCCGCCGGCGGACCCGACGTAGAGTGTCGGCCATGCCGACGCCCGACCTCGTGGAGCCGGGACACCCGGAGGCGATGGCCGGTGGAGTCGCGGACGCGTTGGCCGGCCACTGCGGCCGGCGCGCGGACCTGGTCACCTGCGCACCCGGACGGGTGAACCTGATCGGCGAGCACCTCGACTACAACGGCGGCCGCTGCCTGCCCACGGCGCTGCCGCACGCCACCTACGTCGCCGCGGCCCGGCGCGACGACCGGACGCTGACCGTCTCGTCGCGCCAGGTGCCCGGCGGCCTGACCGTCGACCTCGACGACATCCGACCCGGAGGTGTCACCGGCTGGCCGTCCTACGTGGCCGGCGTGGCGTGGGCGCTCGGCGAGGCCGGCTGGGAGCTGCCCGGCACGGACCTGCTGGTCGACTCCCGGGTGCCCGGCGGGTCCGGCCTGTCGAGCTCGGCAGCGCTCACCTGCTCGGTGGGGCTGGCGCTCGCCGCGCTCGCCGGCGTCGACGACAGCCCGGCGGTACGGCGGACGCTGCTGGCCGCGTGCGCCCGTGCGGAGCAGGAGATGGCCGGGGCCCCGACCGGAGGGATGGACCAGTCGGTCGCGCTGTTCGCCGAGGCCGGTCACGCCCTGCTGCTCGACTTCGCCGACGGCACCCGGCGCCAGGTGCCGTGGCGACCCGACCGGGACGGGCTCGCCGTGCTGGTCGTGGACACCCGCGTGCGGCACGCACTGGTCTCCGGGGAGTACGGGTCCCGGCGCGCCGACTGCGAGGCCGCGGCGCGCGCCCTCGGTGTCGCGGCCCTCGCCCGGGCCGACCCCGGTCGGCTCGACGGCCTCGAGCCGACGCAGCGGCGCCGCGCCCGCCACGTGCTGTCCGAGGACGCGCGGGTGGGTGCGGCGGTGGCGGCCCTGCAGCGGGACGAGCCGGCGACCCTGGGGCCGTTGCTGGATGCGTCCCACACGTCGCTGCGCGACGACTTCGAGGTCTCGTGCCCCGAGCTCGACGTCGCGGTCGACAGCTGCCGTGCGCACGGGGCCCTGGGGGCACGGATGACCGGCGGCGGCTTCGGCGGCTCCGCAGTGGCGCTGGTCCCCGACGAGCGGGTCGACGAGGTCGTCGCCGCGGTCGGCGACGCCTTCACGCGCCGCGGGTGGGCGGCGCCGGGCTTCCTGCGGGCGCCGGCGAGCGCGGGCGCGCGACGGCTGGCCTGACCGTCAGGAGACGAGCCTGGCGAAGAGCTCGACGTACTGGATCAGGTGCCGGTCGCCGAGGAAGTCGCTGCGGACCCGCTCGCGGGCCGCGAACCCGAGCTTGTCGGCGAGCGCGGGGTCCCCGAGCACCAGCTCGAGGGCGTCGCCGTAGGAGCGCAGGTCGTGGGGGTCCTCGAGCAGCAGCCCGTGGACGCGGTCCTCGATCTGGTCGCGGATGCCGCCGATCGCCGAGGCGATCACCGGCCGGCCCTTCCACATCGCCTCGGTGACGGTGAGCCCGAACCCCTCCACCAGGCTCTTCTGCACCACCACGGCGGCCTGCCGCTGCATTGCGTTGACCAGGTGGGCGTTCTCGTCCACGTCGTCCATGGGCAGGCTGACCAGGTGCACCCGGTCACGCACCTCGGGGGCCAGCCGGTCCCAGAGGCTGAGGCACTCGTCGAGGACCGCGGCGCCCTCCGGATCGTCGGTGACTCCTGCGGTCTCCGGGCCGACCAGCGCGAGGTGCGCGTCGGCGGGCAGCGCGCCGAGACGGTCGACGAAGCCCTCGAGCACACCGGGCATGTCCTTGAGCCGGTCCCAGCGGCTGACCTGGACCACGAGGCGGGCGTCGCCCGGGATGGGCCCGTGCCCGTGCACCAGTCCGGTGTGGCGGCGCACCTCGCCCGGCGTACCGTCGCGCCGGGTGAACCCGAGGTCGGCGCCCTCCGCCGGGGCACCGTCGACGAGCCCGGCCCGGGCCAGCGTCGCGCGCACCTGGTCGGGCATGAGGTCGATGTTCTTCGCGCTGAACGGGTCGATCGACGGCGGGATGATGTCCACCTTCTCGCGCGGCACCCAGGCGGGGACGTACTCCTCACGTGAGTAGATGAAGGCCTCCGCCGCGCCGAGGAACCCGCGCAGGAACTCCCAACCGACGTCGGAGAGCCGGTCCGGCTCGTCCCGGCCGATATGGCACCGCCAAATCACGTGGGCTCCGAGCGCCCTCAGCCCGTCCACCAGCCCGGCGGTCTGCGGGTCGTGGAGCAGCACGACGTCGCCGGCGCGGACAACCTGCTGGGCCATGGCGAGGTTGAACGACAGCACCCGTTCGTAGTGGTCCCGTTCGCGCTTCCCGAGCATGCCCCCGTCCCCGGGCGAGCCGTGCAGGAAGTTGTGCAGCCGCTTGGTGATCGTGAAGAAGTCGTGGTCGCCGTCCAGGACCAGCCAGCGGGTGTCGACCCCGGCACCACGCCCGTAGGCGAGCAGCGCCTGGAGCATCTCGGCGACCCCGCCGCCCTTGGCGGTGGCGTTGATGTTCCACACCGTGCGGTCACCGAGGACCTGGCGGGCCATCCCCTCGTAGCTCTCGATCCGCGAGGCGCGCTCGGGCAGCAGCCGTGCCAGCCGTTCCAGCGAGATCGGCCGGATCTCCACCTCACGCATGTCGACCTCCTCGGCGGTGTGCTGCCCCCAGCCTAGGCCGACGAGCCCTCCGAGTCCGGCAACTCGGGGACCGGGAGGCCACTGTGGCGAAGCTCCAGTGCCGCGAGGCGGCGCACCACGTCCTCGTCGCCGCGCCGCCAGGCCCCCGCGGGATCGTCGCTGATCCGCGCCAGCCGGTGCAGGGGCTGGCGGGCCATCGCCCGCAGGGCGAAGAGGTCGAGGTCGGCGGTGCCGTCGACGAACCGTTGTCCGGCGCCGGCGCGGCGGACGAACCGCCAGCGCAGCGGCAGGTAGACCGCCAGCGCGATGAGGACCGGGATCGCCCAGACGGCGAGACCGAGCCAGAACGCGAGCGACTCGACCGCCGCGACCTGGGCCTCACCGGCGGCTGCGAGCCGGTCCGCCGCACCGCCTGCCCCGTCGAAGGGCGCCCGGACCTCGTCGCCCACCAGCGGCAGCTCCCCGACCCGGGTCCCGGCACTGCGCAGCTGCGCCGCCATGCCGCTGCCGGCGGCGGCCATCTGCTCGCCCGGCTCGGCGAGCGCCAGGGTCGCGTCCCGGACCTCGCCGGCCGTGCGCACCCAGGCGTACACCCAGGCCACGACCAGCACGTCACCGAGGACCTGCCCGGTCCGGCGGAGCGGGGTGTCGGCATAGAGCTTCATGCCCCGATCCTGCCCGACCGCTACCGCAGCTCGGCGGAGCTCTTGCCCAGCAGCCTGCGCGCGACGATCAGCTGCTGGATCTGCTGGGTGCCCTCGAAGATGTCGAGGATCTTCGAGTCCCGCGCCCACTTCTCGAGCAGCTCGTGCTCGCTGTAGCCGACGCTGCCTGCGAGCTCGACGCAGCGCAGGGTGATGTCGCTGCCCACACGCCCCGCCTTCGCCTTGGCCATCGAGGCCTCCAGCGAGTTCGGCTTGCGGTTGTCGGCCATCCAGGCGGCCTGGAGGGTGAGGAGGTACGCCGCCTCCCAGTCCCCCTCCATCTGCAGGAACGTCGCGGCGGCCGCGGACTGGGTCTGCGCCGGCCGGTCGTAGTCGATGTCGACACCGCCCTCCTCGAGCAGCTCACGGGTCAGCTCCAGCGACGCCCGCGCGCAGCCGACGGCCATCGAGGCCACCAGCGGGCGCGTGTTGTCGAAGGTCGCCATGGCGCCGGCGAAGCCCTGCTTGACGTCGATCTCCGGGCTGCCGAGCAGGTTCGCCCTGGGCACCCGGCAGTCCTCGAAGCGGATGGTCGCCGTGTCGGAGGCCCTGATCCCGAGCTTGTGCTCCAGCCGCTCGACGGTCATGCCCGGCGTGCCCTTGGGCACCACGAACGACTTGATGGCGGCCCGGCCGAGGCTCTTGTCCAGGGTCGCCCACACCACGACGGCGTCGCTGCGCTGACCCGCGGTGACGAAGATCTTCTCGCCGTTGATGACGTACTCGTCGCCGTCGGGCACGGCGGTCGTGGAGATGTTGGCGGAGTCCGAGCCGGTGCCCGGCTCGGTGATCGCCATGCTGGCCCACAGCCCGTCGAAGCGCTCGTGCTGCTCCTCGTCGGCCACCGAGGCGATGGCGGAGTTGCCCAGCCCCTGGCGTGGCATCGACAGCAGCAGGCCCACGTCGCCCCAGCACATCTCCATGATGGACAGCACCGAGGCCAGGTTGGACCCGTTCCTGGTCCCGGCGGCCGCCTCGTCGGCGCTCGCCTCGTCACGGCGTACGCCGGAGGCGCCCGCGCCGCTCGCGGCCCCCGACTCGCTGAGGCCGTCGATCATCGCGGCCAGCATGTCGAGCTCCTTGGGGTACTCGTGCTCGAGCCGGTCGTACTTGCGCGAGCTGGGCCGCAGCAGGTTCATCGCGACCTGGTGCGCCTGGCCGACCAGGGGCCGGAACTTCTTGGGTGTCTCGAGGTTGATCATCAGACCAGGACCCCTCCTTCCATCACACCGATGGCGCGCAGGTCGCGGTACCACCGCTCCACGGGGTGCTCCTTGACGAACCCGTGGCCGCCGAGCAGCTGCACCCCGTCGTTGCCGATCTGCATGCCGCGTTCGGCGCACAGCCTGCGTGCGAGGGCGACCTCGCGGTCGAACGGCTTGCCCTGGGCCGCGCGCGAGGCCGCGCGGTAGGTCACCAGCCGCATCGCCTGCAGCTCGATGGCGATGTCGGCCACCATGAAGGCCACCGACTGGCGGTGGCTGATCGGCTCGCCGAAGGCCTGCCGCTCGTTGACGTAGGGGATCACGTAGTCCAGGACCGCCTGCCCGGTGCCGACGGCCAGGGCGCACCAGCCCAGGCGGGAGAGACGCACCGCGTCGGTGTAGGCCTCGCCGTCCGTGTCGCCGAGCAGCGCGATGCTGCCGACACGCGCGCCCTGGAGCAGCACCCGACCGAGGCCGGCCGCCCGGACCCCCATGGAGGGCTCGGCCTCGATGCCGAGCCCCGCGGTGGCGGACTCGACGAGGAACAGCGCCGGCCTGCCGTCGAGCATCGCGCCGACCACGAACAGCTCGGCGTCCGCGGCCCGCGGCACCAGCGACTTCACGCCGTCGAGCACGAACCCGTCACCGTCGCGGGTGGCGGTGGTGGCGGGGGCCAGGGCGTCGAACAGCGGCCGGGGCTCGGTCAGCGCCAGCGCGGCCGCGGGGACGTCGTCGCCGGTGAAGGCCGGCAGGTACGTCGCCTGCTGCTCGTCGGTCCCCCACAGGGACAGCGCGGTGGCCACCGCACCAGGGGCCAGGCACGCGACGGCGAGGCCCAGGTCGCCCTTGGCCAGGGCCTCGGCGACCAGCGTGCCCGCCATCGCGGAGCGCTCGGTGGAGATCCCGTCGAGGTCCTCGGGCACGCCGAGGATCGGCAGGCCCACCTCCTGTGCCGCGCGGAGGACCTCCTCGGGCGTCCGGCAGGCGTCGTCGGCGTCGGCAGCCGCCGGGCGCAGAACCTCGGCGGCGAGCTCGGTGACCACGTCGACCAGCATCTGCTCGTCCTCGCTCGGGGTGAGGTCGAACAGCCCCTTCTCCGCCGCGGTCGGCACGCGGACCGGGCGGCCGTCGGCGCGCCCGCGCCGCCGGAACCCGCGGCTGACGTTCCCGACGGTGCGGAAGCCGGCCCGGGTGGTCTCGAAGACCACCCGCTCGGTCTGCTTGCGCAGGCCGAACCGGTCGAGGAGCTCGGTCTGGGCGAGCCGGCTCAGCGCGGACACCGCCCAGCCGACCGGGTCCTTCCGGTCCGTGGCGGGGACCCCGTGCCTGCTCGGCGAGGGGGACCCCGAGCTGCGGGTCAAGGTTCGGCTCAGCGACATGCGGATAACTGTAACTCTGAGTTACACGTTGCGCCACAGGCGCAGTCTGTGGGCCCCGTCACGGCGCGGGCCGGCGCGTACGCCGGCGCAGCCCCGCCGCGTCGGCGCGGACGTGGGCATCCTTAGGATGAGCCGCATGCCCGAGTACGCCGCCGACGCCACCGCGCTCCCCGAGGGCGGTGAGGTCCGACCCATCACCCGGTGGGGCGAGGACCTCATGCACCACGCGCAGCGGCCGGTCGAGGAGTTCGACGACGAGCTGCGCCGGCTGGTCGCCGACATGGCGGCGACGATGTACGCCGCGAACGGGGTCGGGCTCGCGGCGTGCCAGATCGGCGTCGACCGGCAGGTGTTCGTGTTCGACTGCCCCGACGAGGACGGGCTCCACCACACCGGCGTGGTCTGCAACCCGGAGGTGTTCCTCCCCGAGGGACGTGACCGCCGCCTCGACGACGACGACGAGGGCTGCCTCTCGCTGCCGGGCGCGTTCGTCGGCCTGGCGCGGCCCGACTTCGCCCGCGTGGAGGGCCGCGACCTCGACGGCAACCAGGTGGGCTACGAGGGGACCGGCCTCCTCGCCCGCTGCCTGCAGCACGAGACCGACCACACCAAGGGCACGGTCTTCGGGGACCGTCTCGGCAAGCGCGCCCGCAAGAAGCTCCACAAGCAGGCCGAGGAGAACGCCGAGCACTTCCCGCAGGGCTGGCCCGCCGGGGAGTGAGCCCGCTCAGGCTGCGTCGAGCATCCCCAGGCCCCAGGCGACGAGGAACCCCAGGAACAGCACCACCACGACCCCGAGCCCGACGAGCCAGGCGGTCGGCTGCTTGCGGCTGCCGGTGGGGCGTGGCTGTCCGCGGTGGGGGGCGTTGACCGCCTCGGTCTCACCCTCGTCCCCACCCTGTGCGAATGGCTTCTGGTCGTCCATGACCCTGCTGTGCCCGGCGGCGGGAATCCCGAAACGCCTTCACCGGCGGGCGGTGACGTAGCACGCGACCGCCGTGGCCGCGGCCACGTTCAGCGAGTCGACGCCCTCGGCCATCGGGATCACCGCCCGGCGGTCGGCGGCCGCCATCCAGCGCCGGGACAGGCCCGGTCCCTCGGAGCCGAGGAGGAGGGCCACCCGGTCGAGCCCCCGGACCGCCTCCTCGATCTCCACGGCGTCCGCGGCGGGTGTGAGAGCCACGGTGGTGAACCCCTCCTCGCCCAGCTCCTCCACGGCGTCGTACCAGCCCTCCAGCCGGGCGTAGGGCACCGAGAAGACCGCGCCCATCGCCACCTTGACCGCGCGGCGGTACAGCGGGTCGGCGCACCGCGGCGAGAGCAGCACGGCGTCCACGCCGAGGGCGGCGGCCGACCGGAAGATGGCTCCCACGTTGGTGTGGTCGACGACGTCCTCGAGGACGACGACCGTCCGTGCGTCGCCGAGCACGGACGACACCGACGGCAGCGGGCGGCGCTCCAGCGACGCGAGGGCGCCTCGGTGGACGTGGAAGCCGGTGACCTCCTCGGCGAGCTGCTCGCTCAGGACGTAGCAGGGGGCGTCACTGCGGTCGAGGACGTCGGAGAGCCCCTCGAGCCAGCGCGGCGCCATGAGGAAGGAACGCGCGGTGAACCCGGCCTCCACCGACCGGCGGACCACCTTCTCGCCCTCGGCGAGGAACAGCCCGTGCTCGGCCTCGACGTGCTTGCGCAGCTCGACGTCGCGCAGGTCGCGGTAGTCGCCCAGACGCGGGTCGGCGGGGTCGGTGACCTCGATCAGCCTCGCCATGCCCACCTCTCCGCACGTTCCGTCCCGGGGCGGGGCCCGGTCGGCCCGGCAGCAGCCTACGGCGTACGGCGTCGCCCACCTCTGGCAGAGGCCCCGCCCGCGGACTAGGGTCGCACCACGATCCCGATCAGGAGGTATGGATGAGTCTCGACCGACCGGTCGCCCCCAACCCCTACGACCTGCTCCCCCAGGTCCCGTCGTTCACGGTGACCAGCGCAGACGTGCAGGACGGACAGCCCCTCAAGGACGACCAGGTGGCCGCGCACGGCAACCGGTCGCCGCAGCTGAGCTGGGAGGGCTTCCCCGAGGGCACCAAGAGCTTCGTGGTCACCTGTTTCGACCCGGACGCCCCCACCCCCTCCGGCTTCTGGCACTGGGTGCTGGTGGACCTGCCCGCGGACGTGACCTCCCTCGAGACCGGCGCCGCCTCCGAGCACCTGCCGGGGAAGGCCTTCCACTGCCGCAACGACGCCGGCGAGCACGGCTTCACGGGCGCCGCTCCCCCGCAGGGCGACCAGGTGCACCGGTACTTCTTCGTCGTGCACGCGGTGGGCGAGGAGTCGCTCGGCGTCGACAAGGACGCGTCACCGGCCGTGGTGTCGTTCAACCTCGCGTTCAACACGCTCGCGCGCGCGGTCGTCCACGGCACCTACCAGTTCTGAGTCAGGACCTGAGCTCGCGGTAGGTCGCCGACTCCAGGAACAGCGACAGCACGTGGCGGGCCGACATCGCCAGGTCGAGCTCCCCGGCCCGGATCCGGTCGGGGTCGACGAACACGATCTGCCGGCCCTCCCCGAGGGTGATGTCGTCGTCGGTGGCGTCGGTGCTGGCGACGTAGATCAGCCAGTGGTCGGCGAGGTGCGTCGACACCTTCGGGGAGTGCTGCACGACCTCGTCGAACCACAGCTCGAACCCGTCCTGCTCGAGGCCGGTCTCCTCGAGCAGCTCGCGCCGCATCGCGTCCTCCCAGGACTCCCCCGGCTCGAGGTGCCCGCCGACCAGCCCCCACTGCTCCGGGGAGACCATGGCGTGCTCGTCGCGCTCCTGCAGCAGGACCCAGCCGCGGCGGTCGACCAGGATGGCGCTGGCAATGCGGCAGTTCGACTCCGCGCAGGGCTTGGCTTCCTCGCTGAGCGGTGCGGCGTTGCTCCGGGCCACGGGACTCCTCCGAGACGGTGGGTGCTTTCCCGGCACCCTAACCGGCGGCGCCCACGGAACGGGAGCACGCCCCCGCCCGGCGGGGTCGGGCAGGGCCATGGGAGAGAATCGGGCCATGTCCCTGGAGCCCGCCTCCCACGAGACCGACGTCCTCGGTGAGCCGTACCTCGCCGAGACGATCGAGCTGCCCGACGACGAGGAGGGGCCGGTCGTCGCCACGCTGGTGCACCGCCGCAGCGACCATGTCCGCGACGGCGGCACCGAACGGGCCGTGCTGCACCTGCACGGGTTCTCCGACTACTTCTTCCAGACCCCGGCCGCGGACTACTGGACGGCGCGCGGCTACGACTTCTACGCCCTGGACCTGCGCAAGTACGGCCGGTCGCTGCGCCCGCACCAGACGGCGAACTTCGTCACCGACCTGCGCCACTACTACGCCGAGATCGACGCGGCGATGGAGCGGATCCGCGAGCGCGACGGCCACGACCGGGTCATCGTCACCGCCCACTCCACCGGCGGGCTGATCGCCCCGCTGTGGGCCCACGAGCGCAGGCCCGGGCTCGCCGGCATGGTGCTGAACTCGCCCTGGCTGGACCTGCACGGCAGCTTCCTGCTCCGCACCGCCGGCACCGCCGCGATCGACCAGGTGGGCGCCCGCCGGCCCTACATGGTGGTCCCCCGCAACGTCTCGGGCCTCTACGCCCAGAGCCTGCACAAGGACCACCGTGGCGAGTGGGAGTTCAACCTGGACTGGAAGCCGATCGACTCCCAGCCGGTGTACGCCGGTTGGCTGCGCGCCGTACGTCGAGGGCACCGCGCCGTGCACCGGGGCGTCGACGTCGGGGCGCCGGTGCTGGTGCTGACCTCGGGGGCGAGCTCGTTCCCGCGGGAGTGGGACGACGACGTCTCCCGGCACGACATCGTGCTCGACGTCGAGCAGATCCGGAAGTGGGCCCACAAGCTGGGCCCCCACGTCACCGTGGCCCGGATCGAGGGGGCCCTGCACGACGTCACCCTCTCCGCGGAGCCGGTCCGGCACCGGGTCTTCGACCAGGTCAGCCGCTGGCTCGACGCCTGGGTGCACTGACGGCCACGGCCGCTCAGCGCAGACTGCTCTGCCTAGCTCAGGAAGGCGACGACGGCCACCACGCCGACCGTCGCGATCACCAGCCGCAGGACCACCGGAGGCAGCCGCCGCCCCACCGAGGCCCCGACCTGGCCCCCGATCGTCGAGCCGACCGCGATCAGCGCCACGATCGGCCAGTCCACCTCGGCGACCACGATGAAGATCACCGCGGCGACGCCGTTGACCAGGCCGGCCAGCACGTTCTTGGCGCCGTTGAGCCGCTGGAGGTGGTCCTGGATGCCGATGCCCAGGATCGCCATCAGCAGCACACCCTGGGCAGCGCCGAAGTACCCGCCGTAGACACCGGTGAGCATGACCAGGACCCACACCCAGACGGCGCCGTGCGGGTGCGGACCGCCCCGGGTCTCGGCGCGCGCGGCGACCCACCGGCCGATCCGCGGCTGCAGCAGCACCAGGACCACCCCCACCAGGATCAGCAGCGGCACGATCGTGCTGAACGCCTCGGCAGGCAGCGCGAGCAGCAGCACCGCACCGAACACCCCGCCGACCAGCGAGGCCGTGCCCAGGCGGACCAGCCGGCCGCGCTGCCCCCGCAGCTCGCGCCGGTAGCCGATCGCCCCCGAAACCGAGCCGGGGACGAGGCCGACGGTGTTGCTGACGTTCGCGGTCACCGGGGGCACCCCGAACGCCAGGAGGGTCGGGAACGTGATCAGCGTTCCCGACCCCACCACGGTGTTGATGGTGCCGGCGGCGACCCCCGCGAGGAGGACCGCCACCATCTCCAGCCAGGTCACGGAGCGGGCGGCTCCTGGCCCGGCGGCACGTCGCCGGCGTCCACGTCGGGCACCCCCTCCTCGGGCACCTGCGGCCGACGTACGCCCTCCGAAGAGCTCTCCGCGGCCGCGATCGCCTCGGCCACGGCGTCGTGCGCCGCCGCCACGGACGAGTCCTCACCACCGGAGGAGACGCCGACGTCGGCCGGCCCCATGTCCACGCGGTGCCGGGGACCCTCGACCTCGTCGGGGATGCCACTCAGGCTGTTCATCGTCGAGCCGAGCCCCTCGAGGGCCTTGCCGATCTCGCTCGGGACGATCCACACCTTGTTGGCGTCGCCCTCGGCGATCTTCGGCATCATCTGGAGGTACTGGTAGGCCAGCAGCGACTGGTCCGGCCGCCCGTCGTGGATGGCCTGGAAGACCGTCTGGATCGCCTGGCCCTCTCCCTGGGCCTTGAGGATCTGCGCCTCCCGCTCGGCCTGGGCCCGCAGGATCCGCGACTCGCGCTCACCCTCGGCGGTGAGGATCGCGGACTGCTTGGATCCCTCGGCCGTGAGGATGGCCGACTGGCGCTGGCCCTCGGCGGTGAGGATCACCGCCCGCTTGTCACGGTCGGCGCGCATCTGCTTCTCCATCGAGTCCTTGATCGACGGCGGCGGGTCGATGCCCTTCAGCTCGACCCGGTTGACGCGGATCCCCCACTTGCCGGTCGCCTCGTCCAGGACGCCCCGCAGCCGGCTGTTGATGGCGTCGCGGCTGGTCAGCGTGTCCTCGAGGTCCATCCCGCCGACGATGTTGCGCAGCGTGGTCATCGTCAGCTGCTCGACGGCCTGGATGTAGTTGGCGATCTCGTACGTCGCCGCGACCGGGTCGGTGACCTGGAAGTAGATGACGGTGTCGATGGAGACCACGAGGTTGTCCTCGGTGATCACCGGCTGCGGCGGGAACGACACCACCTGCTCCCGCAGGTCGATCATGTACCGCACCCGGTCGACGAACGGGACCACGACGTTGAGGCCGGCGGGCAGCGTGCCCTTGTACTTGCCGAACCTCTCCACGATCCCGGCTCGTGCCTGCGGGACGATCCGGATCGTCTTGGCCAGCACGGCCACGGCGAACAGGACCAGCAGGACGAGCAGGATCAGAACTCCTGCACCCTCCACGGTGACTTCCTTCTCTCAGTTGTCGTGCGTTGCGACGGCGCCCGTTGCCGGGCCGGCTCAGTACCCCAGCGTGGGAATCTGGTGGACGTAGGCGGTGGCGCCGCTTGATCTCGAAGATGTCGACCGCCGCCCCGGGCTCGATGACCTCGGTCTCGTCGAACGGCCGCGCCGTCCACAGCTCGCCACCGATGCGGATCTGCCCGCCGTGGATCGACACCTCGTCGACGACGACACCCTGCTTGCCGACCAGCGCGGCGTGGCCCAGGGTCAGCTCGGGCCCCGCGTGCAGCCGCTTGACGATGCCCGGGCGCACCAGCGCGAGCATGCCGACGGAGACCACCACCGCGACGATGACCTGCAGCGGCCACACGAGACCGAGCAGCGCGGCGGCCATGCCGGCGACGGCTCCGGTGGCCATCATCAGCAGGAGCAGGTCGAGGCTGAACATCTCCGCGACGCCGAGGGCGATCGCCAGGCCGAGCCAGGCCTGCCAGTCCTCGAACCAGCTGGGAAGATCCATGGCTCCACCCTAGTCAGTGGTGCGGTGCCGCACACGCCGCCGCGCAGCCCAGCGGCCGTCCTCGTGGGTCAGCTTCAAGGGCATCCCGAACGTGGTGGAGACGATCTCCTCGGTCAGCACCTGCTCCACCGGGCCTGCGGCGACGACCGCCCCCCTGCGCAGCAGCAACGCGTGGGTGAAGCCCGGCGGGATCTCCTCGACGTGGTGCGACACCAGGACCGTCGCCGGCGACAGCTCGTCCGCGGCCAGGACCGACAGGGTCGACACGAGGTCCTCGCGGCCGCCGAGGTCGAGCCCCGCCGCGGGCTCGTCCAGGAGCAGCAGCTCGGGGTCGGTCATCAACGCCCGGGCGATCTGCACGCGCTTGCGCTCCCCCTCGCTGAGCGTCCCGAAGGTCCGGTCGAGCAGGTCGCCGGCGCCCACCTCGACGAGCAGCTCCGGGCCCGTTCGTGGTCGAGCTCGTCGTAGTGCTCACGCCACCGGCCGACGACGCCGTACGACGCGGACACCACCACGTCACGCACCCGCTCCCGGCGGGGGATGCGGTCGGCGAGGGCGGCGCTGGTCAGCCCGATCCTCGGCCGCAGCTCGAACACGTCCACCGCGCCGAGCACCTCGCCGAGGATCCCCACGACGCCCGAGGTCGGGTGGATCTGGGCCGCGCACACCTGCAGCAGCGTGGTCTTCCCGGCCCCGTTGGCGCCGAGGACCACCCAGCGCTCGTCCTCCTCGACCGTCCAGTTCGACCTCGTCCAGCAAGGTCGCCTGCCCACGCTTGACGGTGACGTCGGCGAGCTCCAGAACGGCGTCCATGCATCCCTCGGCATACCTACGGCACGCGCCCGGCCCCGGGCACGCGAGGTGGTCCGCCGGTGACTACGCTCGACACGTGCGTACGACGACCGCCCTCCCCCGCTCCGCGGACCTCGCGGTGTGGTTCACCGCCTGGGCCGCCGGCCGGGCAAGCCTCGACGACGCCCGGGACGCGGTCGTCGCGGGCGACACCGCGCACGACGTGCTGGACCTGCCCGGGGAGAGCGAGCCGGTGCCGCTGATCCTGGCGCTGGGCCGGCTGCGGGCCCAGGGCGCGACGTCTGCGGGGCTCTCGCTGCCGGTGCCCGGGGACCCGCTCGGGCTGGCCGGGCCACCGGCGTTCAACGCCGACGCGCGTGGACGCCGAGGAGGCGGTGGTGCTCGACGGTGTGGACGCCGGGCTCGTGCCGCACGTCGCGGGCGCAGGTGTCGTGTGGCGGTTCCACCCCGCGGTGTCGCGCCGCCAGGTGCCCGACCTCCCCGAGTCCGACACCGCGCTGCGCAGTGCGCTGCTGGAGACCGCCGACACCCTGGCGCGCCTCGACGTGGCGCGCTGGCGGCCCGAGGTGGCCGACGAGCTGGTCGCGCTGCGCCGCGGCAGCGACCTCACCCTGCCCCCGGGGTGGGACCACCGGGCCGTCCGGGTGGCGTCCCTCGCCGCGCGCTGCCGCGGATCGTGGAGCTCGCGCTCGACGACGACGGCGGCGCGGTCACCGCAGCGGAGGCCGACGCCCGTCGCGAGGCGCTGGCCCCGCTCGACCGCGCTGCGAGACGCGCCCTCGTCGCGGCCTGTTCGTCGCCCCTCGGACGGTAGCCTGCCCGCGACATGGCGAACCAGCGCACGGCCGAGATGCCGCAGACGGTCCTGATCACCCTCACCGGCCGGGACCGGCCCGGGGTGACCTCCACGGTGTTCACCACGCTCGCCGGGTTCGGCGTCGTGGTCCTCGACATCGAGCAGATCGTGCTGCGTCGCCGGCTGGTGCTCGGCGTGCTGGTCTCCGCGCCGCGCGACGAGAGGGCGCTGCGCCGCGCCCTCGACCTGGTCGCCGAGGACCTCGACATGCAGGTCGAGGTCGAGCGCGGCACCGGCGACAACTGGTCCCGCCCGGAGGGGCGCAGCCACGTCACGGTGCTGGGCATGCCGCTGCGCCCGGCCGCCGTCGCCGCGATCGCGGGCCGGATCGCCGACACCGGCGCGAACATCGACCGCATCGAGCGGATGGCGCGCTACCCCGTCACCGCGATCGACCTGCACGTCTCCGGCGCCGACCCCGACCGGCTGCGGGTGGTGCTGGCGGAGGAGGCCGCCCGGCAGTCCGTGGACGTCGCCGTGCAACCGGCGAACCTGCTGCGACACGGCATGCGGCTGATCGTGATGGACGTGGACTCCACCCTCATCCAGGGCGAGGTGATCGAGATGCTCGCCGAGCACGCCGGCTGCCAGAGCCCGGTCGCCGCGGTCACGGAGGCCGCGATGCGCGGTGAGCTCGACTTCGAGCAGTCCCTGCGGGAACGGGTCGCGCTCCTCGAGGGCCTCGACGCCTCCGCGCTGGACCGGGTGTACGAGTCGATCGCGCTGGCGCCCGGCGCGCGGACGATGGTGCGCACCCTCAAGCGACTCGGCTACCGGTTCGCGATCGTCTCCGGCGGGTTCAGCCAGATCACCGACCGGATCGCCGCGGACCTCGACATCGACTTCGCCGCGGCCAACGAGCTCGAGGTCGTCGACGGCCGGCTGACCGGCCGGGTCGTCGGCCCGGTCGTGGACCGGGCGGGCAAGGCCGCCGCGCTCCGGGGGTTCGCCGCCGAGGCCGGGGTCCCCACCGCGTCCACCATCGCGATCGGCGACGGGGCCAACGACCTCGACATGCTCTCGGCCGCCGGGCTCGGCATCGCGTTCAACGCCAAGCCGGTGGTGCAGCAGGCGGCCGACACCGCGGTCAACGTGCCCTACCTCGACGCGATCATCTACCTCCTCGGGATCACCCGTGAGGAGGTCGAGGCCGCCGACGCCGAGGCCGGCATCGTCACCCCCGCACCGCCGCTGCTCTGAAGCTGCGCCGGCGACCGCGGGTCACGGGGTGCCGGGACGGAAGTCGACCAGGCGCCCGGTCTCGGGGCCGAGCTCCTCCCACGGCACCTCCACGTCGAAGGCCGCCATCGACGCGGTGGGGAAGCCGTGCAGCATGCGGTGCAGCGCCTCGTGGTCGCCGTGCCCGTCGTCGAGCAGGTGGGCGACCAGCCCGACGGTGGGCTGGTGCCCGACGAACACCAGCGTGGCGACGTCGCCGGGCACGGCGCGCAGGGCCTCGAGGACCACGTCGCTGCTCCCGGAGTACACCGCGTCGTCATGGAGCACCTCGGCGGAGGCGCCCAGCGCGAGCTCCATCGCCTCCCAGGTGGCCCGGGTCCGCTCCGCCGAGGAGACCAGCGCGTAGTCGGGGACCACCCCGCGCTCCCGGAGGTACCTGCCGGCGGCCTCCGCGTCCCGACGGCCGCGGTCGGTGAGCTCGCGGGCCCGGTCGGTCGCCGCGAACGGCTCCGCCTTCGCATGACGCACCAACACCAGTCGCCGTCTCACGGACCGGATTCTCTCACCCGCAGCGACTCGTCAGGGGCAGAACCCGGCGTTCAGGCGCCCATCGCGTGGTAGCCGCCGTCGACGTGCACGATCTCGCCCGTGGTGGCGGGGAAGAAGTCCGACAACAGGGCCACGACGGCCTTCGCGGTGGGCTGCTGGTCGGTCTCGTCCCAGCCGAGCGGGGACCGGTCGCTCCACATCGACTCGAGGTCCTCGAAGCCCGGGATCGCCTTCGCGGCCAGCGTCTTCAGCGGTCCGGCGGAGACCAGGTTGACCCGGACGCCACGCGGGCCGAGGTCCCGGGCGAGGTAGCGGGAGGTGGACTCCAGCCCGGCCTTGGCCACGCCCATCCAGTCGTAGGCGGGCCAGGCCACCGTCGCGTCGAAGGTCATCCCCACCACCGAGCCACCGGCCCCCATCAGCGGCAGGCAGGCGTTCGTCAGCGACTTCAGGGAGTACGCCGAGACCTGCACCGCCTGGGCGACGTCGGGCCACGGCCCGTCGAGGAACCTGCCGCCCAGCAGCGTGTCGGGGTTGCCGTAGGCGATGGAGTGCACCACCCCGTCGAGGCCGTCCACGTGCTCGCGCAGCAGCTCGGGGAGCCGCTCGAGGTGCTCCTCGTCGGTCACGTCGAGCTCGATGACCGGGGCCTCCTGCGGAAGCCGCTTCACGATCCGCCTGGTGATGCCGAGCGCCCGACCGAAGTTGGAGACCACCACGGTGGCGCCCTGCTCCTGCGCGACCCGTGCCACCGCGAAGCCGATGGAGCTGTCCATCGTCACCCCGGCGACCAGGATCTTCTTTCCCTCGAGGATGCCCATGCCGTCGTACTCCTCCGTCCGTATCAGCGCGTCAGCCCGCGCGTGCCGTCAGTGCCCCATGCCCAGGCCGCCGTCGACCGGGACCACCGCCCCGGTGACGTAGCCGGCGCCGTCGGAGGCGAGCCACTGCACGGCAGAGGCGACCTCCGCCACGGACGCGTAGCGGCCGAGGGGGATCTGGGCCTTGTACTCGGCCTTCTTGTCCTCCGGCAGCACGGCGGTCATCTCGGTCTCCACGAAGCCGGGCGCGACGACGTTGGTGGTGATCCCGCGGCTGCCGAGCTCGCGGGCCAGGGACCGGGCCATGCCGACCAGGCCGGCCTTGCTCGCGGCGTAGTTGACCTGTCCCGCCGACCCGAGCAGTCCGACCACCGACGAGATCAGCACGATCCGGCCCCGGCGGAGCCGCAGCATGCCCCTGGCGGCCCGCTTGGCGACGCGGAAGGTGCCGGTCAGGTTCGTCTCGAGGACGTCGGACCAGTCCTCGTCGCTCATCCGCAGCAGCAGCGTGTCCCGGGTGATGCCGGCGTTGGCGACGAGCACCTCGACCGGTCCCTGCTTCTGCTCGATCTCGGTGAACGCAGCCTCGACCGCGTCCTTGTCCGTGATGTCGCAGCGCACCGCCAGGAACCCCTCCGGCGGCTCCCCGCTGCGGTAGGTGACAGCGACGTCGTCACCCGCCTCGCGGAAGGCCTCCGCGATGGCACGTCCGATGCCGCGGTTGCCTCCGGTGACCAGGACCGATCTACCCACTGTGCCGTCCCTCGCTGTCGCTGCGCCGCCGTCCCCTCCCGGGACGGTTCGAAGCGACGCTAACGGCTACCGGCGGGTACCCGTAATCGCGGCGTGGCGCGGTGCTGCGGCTACTCGTCCTCGAGGCGGAAGCCGACCTTCATGCCGACCTGGAAGTGCTCGACGGCACCGTCCTTGATCTGGCCGCGCACCTGGGTCACCTCGAACCAGTCGAGGTGCCGCAGGGTCTGCGCCGCCCGCTCGACGCCGTTGCGCACGGCCTGGTCGATGCCGTCCGGGGACGTGCCGACGATCTCGGTGACGCGGTAGGTGCGGTTGGACATGCTCACTCCTCGAGTGCCGTGGGACCTGACGTTCCTGCTGCGATGCTAGTGCTGGGCCGGCGGTCCAGACGACCGGGAAAAAGCGCTTGTCGTCGGGCCGGCGACGTGCGTTGACTGGAGTCGTCCGGTGGGGGGCGACATCCAGCCAGGAGCTCCTGCCATGACCGACGCAACCATCCTCTCCCAGATCGGACTACCGGACGGCTACATGGGCCAGGCGATCAGGCCCGGCGACGCGGACTACGACGTCACGCGCGCCGTCTACAACCGCATGATCGACCGGCACCCCGCGCTCATCGTCCGGCCTACCGGCGCCGCCGACATCCGCGACGCCGTCGCGTTCGCGCGCGAGCGGCACCTGCCCCTGGCCGTCCGGTGCGGAGGACACAGCGTGGCAGGGGTGAGCATCGTTGAGGACGGGGTGCTCATCGACCTGTCCGGCCTCAAGGGGGTCCACATCGACCCCGAGCGGGGGACGGCGATCGCCAACGCCGGCGTGCTCTGGGGCGAGTACGACCGGGACGCGGAGATGTTCGGGCTGGCCACCCCCGGCGGGCGCGTGACGACCACCGGCATCGGCGGGTTCAGCCTCGGCGGCGGCTACGGCTGGCTGTCCACCAAGCACGGCCTGACCTGCGACAACCTCGTCGCGGCCGACCTGGTCACCGCCCGCGGTGAGCTCGTCCACGTCACCGACGACACCAACCCCGAGCTGATGTGGGCCCTGCGCGGGGCGGGGGCCAACTTCGGGGTGGTGTCCGCCTTCGAGTTCCGTCTCCACCCGATCCGCCCGCTGATGATGGCCGGGCTGCTCGGCGTGCCGCTCGCCCCCGAGACCGCGGCGGTCGTCCGCGGGTGGCGGGACTACACGGAGCAGGCGCCGCGGGAGCTCGCCACCGCGGTGTTCACCATCCTGGCCCCGCCGGAGGACTTCGTGCCCCCCGAGCTGGTCGGCAAGCCCGTGCTGATGATCGCGGTCGCGTGGTTGGGTGACCCCGGAGACGCCGAGGCGGCGATCGCGCCGCTGCGCGAGCTCACCGCGGGAGGGCTGGACCTCGTGCAGCCGATGCCCTACACGGCCTTCCAGGCCATCCTCGACGCCTCCAACCCCCCGGGCATGCTGAACTACCACCGGGGCATGCACCTCGGCTCGTTGCCCGACGACGTGATCGACGGGTTCGTCGCGAACGGTCAGGAGATCGGGTCGCCGTTGACCGCCGGCGTCATCTTCCGGCACGGCGGGGCCATCGCCGACGTCCCCGAGGACGGCACCGCGGTGAGCGACCGTGCCGCCCCCTACATGGCGCACCCGATCGCGGCCTGGGCGGACCCTGCCGACACCGAGCGGGAGATCGCCTGGGTGCACCGGTTCACCGACGCCTTCGGCCCGGCGCGGACCGGAGGCGTGTACCTCAACTTCGAGCCGGACACCTCCACGGCGAACGTGCAGGCCGGCTTCGGGGCGGAGAAGTACCGGCGCCTCGCCGCGCTGAAGAAGGAGTGGGATCCCGACAACGTGTTCAGCGGCAACCACAACATCGCGCCGCTGGCATCCTGAGGCCCGTCCGCACCGGCAGGTCATCACCGCCGACGTAGTCTCGACGCATGCCCCGCAAGGATCCAGAGCCGATCCGGATCACCTCCGCCACCCGCAGCCGCAGCGACAACGTCGCCGTCCGGCAACGCCGGTACCTGATCTCGATGGCCGTGCGGACGGGGTGCTTCCTGGGCGCGGTGCTGGTGGCGAGCTGGTCGCTGTGGCTCATGTGGGTACTGATCGTCGCGTCGTTCGTCCTCCCCCAGGTCGCGGTCGTGGTCGCCAACGCGCAGGCCGACACCGACCCCGACCCCCGGCCGGACACGCTCTACGACCCGTCCCACCCCGAGCTGGGCCCGCCGCCGGCACGCTGACCGGTCCAGACCTCTGTGAGGCACCGTGGTTCGGGGCCGGGTGGCCGTGGCTTCCCCCGGGACCGGCGTGCAAGAATCGGCGGCGCGCGGCTCGGTCTCCCCCGTCCGGGCCGCGCCCTGTGGTGCCGGACGGCTTCCCCCGTGGCCGTCCGGCACCGCGCGGGGCGCCCGTCGTACAGTCGCGGGCATGGACCTGATCTGCTCCGCCAAGGGCTGCACCGCCCCGGCGCGCTGGGCACTGCGGTGGAACAACCCCAAGCTGCACACGCCCGACCGGCGCAAGACGTGGCTGGCGTGCGACGACCACCGTCAGAGCCTCGCGGACTTCCTAGCCGCGCGGTCCTTCCTCAAGGACGTCGAGCCGGTCTAGCGGTCAGCCGCCGATCGCCGACATCGGCCGGGTCGGCTGCAGGAAGCTGACGTCGTCGATCCCGTGCCCCGGCCGCTTGGTGACCATCGCGGCGCGCCACCGGTCGGCGATCTCGCCGTCGCTCGCGCCGGCCCGCAGCGCGGCGCGCAGGTCGGACTCCTCCCGGGCGAACAGGCAGTTGCGGACCTGGCCGTCGGCGGTGAGCCGGACCCGGTCGCAGTCGCCGCAGAACGGCCTGGTCACCGACGCGATCACCCCGACGGTGGCCGGCCCGCCGTCGACCAGGAACTTCTCGGCCGGTGCGCTGCCGCGCGGCTCGTCGGCGGGCTTGAGCACGAACTCCGCCTCGAGGGAGCGCAGGATCTCGTCGGCGGTCACCATCGTGTCGCGGCGCCAGCCGTGCTGGGCGTCCAGGGGCATCTGCTCGATGAACCGCAGCTCGTAGCCCTCCCCGATCGCCCAGCGCAGCAGCTCCGGTGCCTGTTGGTCGTTGACGCCTCGGAGCAGGACCGCGTTGAGCTTCACCGGCCCGAGCCCTGCCGCCCGGGCGGCCTCCAGGCCCGCGAGGACGTCGGCGAGCCGGTCCCGCCGGGTGATGGCGAGGAAGTCCTCACGCCGGATCGTGTCCAGGCTGACGTTGACCCGGTCGAGGCCGGCGTCGGCCAGCGCCCGGGCGTTGCGCGACAGGCCCAGGGCGTTGGTGGTCAGGGAGGTCTCGGGGCGGGGCTGCAGCGCGGCGGTACGGCCGACGATGTCGACCAGCCCCCGCCGGACCAGGGGCTCACCTCCGGTGAACCGGACCTCACGGATGCCGAGGTGCTCCACGGCGATCGTGACGAGCCGGACCACCTCGTCGTCGGTGAGCGTCTGCTCGTCCGGCATCCAGTCCAGGCCCTCGGGAGGCATGCAGTAGGAGCAGCGCAGGTTGCACCGATCGGTCAGCGAGACCCGCAGGTCGGTCGCGGTCCGTCCGAAAGTGTCGACGAGGGCTCCGTTACTCACCCGGCCAGTCTAGGCATGGTGGCAATGGCTACTGTCGACGCCGTGAGATTCCTGCTCAGCCGACGCTGGTTGGTCTTCCTCGGCGCCGTCGTCGTCCTGGCCTACCTCGCCTTCCGGCTCGGCGAGTGGCAGTTCCACCGCCTCGACGAGCGGGAGGCGCACAACGCGGTGGTGGAGCGCAACCTGGACGCGCCGCCGGTGCCGGTGCAGCGGGTGCTCGCGGTCGACGACCCGGTCGACCCGCAGGACGAGTGGCGGCACGTCACCGCCCGCGGAGAGTACGCCGAGGACCGGACCGTCATCGTGCGCTACCAGACCCACGAGGGACAGTCCGGCGTGGACGTGGTCACGCCGCTGGTCACCGAGGACGGCACCGCGCTCCTGGTCAACCGGGGCTGGCTCGCCACCGACGACGTGGGGATCACCCGTGCCGACGTGCCCGCCGCCCCCTCCGGCACCGTCGACGTCGCCGGATGGGTGCGGGCCGACGCGGGCGGAGCCGACTCCGCCACGGTGCGGGACGGGTCCACCCGGGCGATCTCGAGCACCGCGATCGCCGAGACGGTGCCCTTCCCGCTCTACCGCGGCTTCGTGGAGCTCGACACGGAGAGTCCGCCGGCGGCCGAGCCGCTCACCGAGGTGGACCCGCCGGACCTCGGCGAGGGCCCGCACTTCTTCTACGGCCTGCAGTGGTGGTTCTTCGGCCTGCTCGCGCTGGTGGGCTTCGGCTACCTGGTCTGGGACGAGCGGCGCCGCCGGCTGCGCGACCGGGCCGAGGAGGGTGCTACCTCTCCTGGCCCTGCACACGAGGAGAGCGGTCGCGCAGCTCGTCGATGAGCTCCGACGCTCTCGCCTTGGTGAGGTCCTGGGGCACGTCCACGCCCGCGTCGCGGGCCAGGGTCTCGAGGTAGGAGTGCTGCGCCGCGGTCGCGGGCTCGTCGCCCGTGGCCCAGTCCTCGGGCTCCTTCTGGGGCGTGTCGGGGTTCTGTTCGGTCATGCCTGCGGGTTACCCACCGGCTCGGTTCGTACACCTGTTCGACCCTCGGCGAACTGCGTGCGGTAGAGGTCGGCGTACAGGCCGTCCTGCTCGAGCAGCTCCTCGTGGGTGCCCGAGGCGACGATCCGTCCCCCGTCCACGACGAGGATCTGGTCCGCGTTGCGGACCGTCGAGAGCCGGTGCGCGATGACCAGCGACGTGCGGCCCTCGAGGGCCTGGTCCAGCGCCCGCTGCACCGCCGACCTCGGACTCGGAGTCGAGGTGGGCGGTCGCCTCGTCGAGGACCACGATCCCGGGCGCCTTGAGCAGCAGCCGGGCGATCGCGAGCCGCTGCCGCTCGCCGCCGGAGAGCCGGTAGCCGCGGTCCCCCACGACCGTGTCGAGGCCGTCGGGCAGCGACTGCACGAGGCCCCGCACCTGGGCCGCCCCGAGCGCGCGCCAGATGTCGTCCTCGGTGGCGTCGGGGCGTGCGTACTGCAGGTTCGCCCGGATCGTGTCGTGGAACATGTGGGCGTCCTGGGTGACGTACCCGACGGCCTCCTCGAGCGACTGCAGGGTCACGTCGCGCACGTCGTGCCCGCCCACGCGGACCGCACCGGCCGTGACGTCGTACAACCGAGCGACGAGGTGGGTGATCGTGGTCTTGCCCGCACCCGACGGGCCGACCAGCGCGACCATCTGCCCCGGCTCCGCGGTGAACGTCACCTCCCGCAGCACCGGCCCGTGCTCGCGCGACTCCTGCCGCGCCACCGTCTCGAGGCTGGCGAGAGACACCTCGTCGGCGCGCGGGTAGGTGAACGCGACGTGGTCGAACTCCAGGCTGGCCGCGTCCGGCCGGAGCCGGGCCGCGTCCTGCCTCTCCTGCACCATCGAGGGCAGGTCCAGGACCTCGAAGACCCGCTCGAAGCTGACCAGGGCGGTCATCACGTCCACACGCACGTTCGAGAGCCCCTGCATCGGCGCCAGCAGCCGAAGCAGCAGCGTGGCCAGCGCCAGCAGCGTGCCGACGGTCAGCGTGCCGTCGATCGCCAGATGGCCCCCGACGCCGTAGACCAGCGCGGTGGCCAGCGCCGGGATCAGCATCAGCATGGAGCTGAACACCCGGGTCACCAAGGCGATCCGGACGCCGAGGTCGCGCACCACGCCCGCCTTCTCCGCGAACTGCGCGTCCTCCTCGTCGCGGCGGCCGAAGAGCTTGAGCAGCAGCGCCCCGCCGACGTTGAACCGCTCGGTCATCGCGTTGCCGAGATCGGCGTTGCCCTCCATCTGGCGACGGGTCAGGCCCGAGAGCGCTGCGCCGACCCAGCGCGAGGCGAGGAGCAGCACCGGGAACAGCAGCAGCACCAGCACGGTGACCCGCCAGCTCAGGGCGAACATCGCGATCCCCACCACGACCACGCTGATGGAGTTCGACACCGTGCTGGACAGGGTCGTGGTGAACGCGCGCTGGGCCCCGATGACGTCGTTGTTCAGTCGGGACACCAGCGCCCCGGTCTGGGTGCGGGTGAAGAACGCCAGCGACATCCGCTGGACGTGGGCGAACACCTGCGTGCGCAGGTCGTAGATGAGGTTCTCCCCGATCCGGGAGGAGAGGTAGCCCTGGACCAGCGCCAGCCCGGCGCTGACCACGGCGACGGCGGCGATGCCCAGCGCCAGCGTGGTGACCAGCGCGCCGTCGCCCTCGAGGATCCCGTCGTCGACGATCCGCTTGATCAGCAGCGGCGTGACCACCACCAGGGAGGCGTCCACGACGACGAGGGCCACGAAGAAGCCGATCAGCCGCCGGTGCGGCCGCGCGAACCCCGCCACCCGGCGGACCGTCTCCCGGGCGAGCTTCTGCCGGGCCACGCTGCGGTCGGTGCGCAGGCTGCGCCAGGCGGGCCCCATGCCCGAGTGCATCGACACGCGTCGTCTCCGTTCTCGTCCGGGACCGGGCGTCCCTACTTCTGGCCCATCAGCACCGCGAGCTCGCGGAACCGGCGGACCTGTGCCTCGCGCTCCACCCGACGCTGCTCCTCGAGGTCGAGCACGAGCGCGCTCCGGAGAAGTCCCTTGGTCTCCGCCACGGCACCGTGCATGTGCTCGGTGAGGGCGGCGACCAGGTCCTCCACGGCGTCGTCGAGCTCGGCACGCGGGACCACGACCGTCGCCAGCCCGATCTCCTGGGCCTCGCCGGCGGCGACGGTGCGGGCCGTCGCGCAGATCTCGAGGGCGCGTGAGTACCCAACGAGCTCGACCAGCGGCTTTGTTCCCGTGAGGTCGGGCACCAGCCCGAGCATCGGCTCCCGCATCGAGAACGACGCGTCGTCGGCCACGACGCGCAGGTCGCAGGAGAGCGCGAGCTGGAAGCCGGCACCGATCGCGTGTCCCTGCACCGCTGCGACGGAGACGATGTCGGGCCGGCGCAGCCAGGTGAAGCCCTCCTGGTAGGTGTCGATCCGGTCGGCGAGGTCGGTGTCGGACAGCTCCAGCAGGGACAGCAGGGAGGACTCCCCGTCCATCCCGTCGGGGCTGAGCATGCGCCGGTCGAGGCCCGAGGAGAAGGTGTCCCCCGCCCCCTTGAGGACCACCACCCTGGTGTCCGGGGCCAGCCGTTCGCCGATCTCGCGCAGCGCCAGCCACGTGGACGGGGTCTGGGAGTTCCTCGTGGCCGGCCGGTCGAGGGTGACCGTGGTGACCGGGCCGCTGGTCTCGACCCGCAGGCCGGCACGTTCGAGCGTCTCTGGTGCGATCTCGCTTGCAGTCATGGGCGCAGCCTAGGCGAGCGCCACGAGGTCGGCGTACTCCTCGTTCCAGAGGTCCTCGACACCGTCGGGCAGGATCAGCACCCGGTCGGGCTCGAGCGCGCGGACCGCCCCCTCGTCGTGGGTGACCAGCACGATCGCCCCCTCGTAGCTGCGGATCGCGGCGAGCACCTCCTCGCGGGAGGCCGGGTCGAGGTTGTTGGTCGGCTCGTCGAGCAGCAGCACGTTCGCGCTCGACACGACCAGGATCGCCAGGGCCAGCCGGGTCTTCTCACCGCCGGAGAGGACCCCCGCCGGCTTCATCGCGTCGTCGCCGCTGAACAGGAACGACCCGAGCACGCTGCGCGCCTCGGTGTCGGTGAGCTGTGGCGCGGCGGAGCGCAGGTTCTCCAGCACCGTGCGGCCGGTGTCGAGGGTCTCGTGCTCCTGGGCGTAGTAGCCGAGCTTGAGGCCGTGGCCGGGCACGACCTTGCCGGTGTCCGGCCGGTCGACGCCACCGAGGATGCGCAGCAGCGTGGTCTTGCCCGCGCCGTTGAGGCCGAGCACCACCACGCGGCTGCCCTTGTCGATGGCCAGGTCGACGTCGGTGAAGACCTCGAGGGAGCCGTAGGACTTCGACAGCTCCGCGGCGGTGAGCGGGGTCTTCCCGCACGACGCCGGGGAGGGGAACTTGATCCGGGCCACGCGGTCGGCCTGCCGCTCCGCCTCGACGCCCTCCATCAGCCGCTCGGCCCGCTTCATCATCGACTGCGCCGCCTGTGCCTTGGTGGCCTTGGCCCGCATCTTGTTGGCCTGCTCCATCAGCGAGCTGGCCTTGCGCTCGGCGTTGAGGCGCTCGCGCTTGCGCCGCCGCTCGTCGGTCTCGCGCTGGGTGAGGTAGGCCTTCCAGCCCATGTTGTAGACGTCGATCTCGCCCCGGTTGGCGTCGAGGTGGAAGACCTTGTTCACGGTCTCCTCGAGGAGGGCGACGTCGTGGCTGATCACGATCAGGCCGCCCTTGTAGGACTTCAGGAAGTCCCGCAGCCACACGACCGAGTCGGCGTCGAGGTGGTTGGTCGGCTCGTCGAGCAGCATGGTCTGGGCGTCGGAGAACAGGATCCGGGCCAGCTCGACCCGGCGGCGCTGGCCGCCCGAGAGGGTGCGCAACGGCTGCCTGAGGACCCGGTCCTCGATCCCGAGGCTGGCCGCGATCTGGGCGGCCTCGGCCTCGGCGGCGTAGCCGCCGCCCGCGTGCAGCTCGGCGTCCGCACGGGAGTACCTGCGCATCCCCTTGTCCCGGACGGCCGGGTCGTCGGAGCCCATGTCGTGCTCGGCCTCCCGCAGCCGCCGGACCACGTCGTCGAGACCGCGCGCGGACAGGATCCGGTCCTTGGCGAGCACCTCCGGGTCGCCGGTGCGCGGGTCCTGCGGGAGGTAGCCGACGCTCCCGTTCGCGTTCACCTGTCCCGACGCGGGCAGCGCCTCTGCGGCGAGGATCTTGGTCAGCGTGGTCTTGCCCGCGCCGTTGCGGCCGACGAGGCCGATCTTGTCGCCGTCGGCGACCCGGAAGCTCACGTTCTCCATGAGCAGACGGGCGCCGGCACGGACCTCGAGCTGGTGGGCGGTGATCATGCGGTGCGCTTACCTCGGGTGGTTTGGGGGAACATCGGGCCAGGACAGGGTGGTGTCCGGCTCAGTCCGTCGCGCATGTCACCCGCCTAGTCTACGAGACAGCCCCAGGCAGGTCCGCGGCGGTACGACCTTCGCGCCACCGCCGTACCGAAAGGTTCACCCCGATGCGCTTCAACCCCAAGGCCCGACTCGACACGAGCCAGGTCCAGAGCCGGCGCGGCGGCGGTGGCGGTGGCGGAGGTGGCGGAGGTGGAGGTGGCCTCAAGGTCGGCGGCGGCATCGGCGGCGTGATCATGCTCGTGCTGATCTTCGCGATCACCCAGTACGCCGGTGGCGGCGGAGGCGGCCTCGGCGCACCCGCGGGGCCGGTCAGCGACGACCGGCCGGTCTCCACCGACGGCCAGGCGCTGGCACACTGCCGCACCGGCACGGACGCCAACGAGGACCCCGACTGCGCCCGGGTGGCGGTCGTGAACAGCATCCAGTCCTACTGGGCCCAGGCGCTGCCGGAGCAGGCCGACCGGCAGTACGTCTACGGCGACACCGTGATCTTCTCCGACCAGGTGAGCACCGGCTGCGGCGGCGCCACGTCCGCGGTGGGGCCCTTCTACTGCCCGCCGGACCAGCAGGTCTACCTCGACACCACGTTCTTCGAGGACATGCTCGAGGAACAGCTCGGCGGACGCGGCGGCGACTTCGCCGAGGCCTACGTGCTCGCCCACGAGTACGGCCACCACGTCCAGAACCTGCTCGGCACGATGGGCCGCGTGCGCACCCAGCAGGGGCCCACCAGCGACGCGGTGCGCCTGGAGCTGCAGGCCGACTGCTACGCGGGGATGTGGGCACGGCACGCCACGGAGGCCGAGGACGAGAGCGGCGCGGTGTTCATCGAGAACCTCACCCGCGAGGACGTCGAGGAGGCGCTCGACGCCGCCCGGGCCGTCGGTGACGACCGGATCCAGCAGCGCACCTCCGGTCGGGTCGACCCCGACGGCTGGACGCACGGCTCCGCCGAGCAGCGGATGCGCTGGTTCACCACCGGCCGGCAGAAGGGCACGCTGCGGGCCTGCGACACCTTCGCCGCGAGCCGGCTCTGAGGTCCCCGGCCGTCCGGGGACCGGACCGGGCGTCGCCGGCGCCGGCCCGCTCCCTACACTCGGGCCGCCCCCTCCCCTGCGAAAGGTCGCGCCCGTGTCCTCCACCCGAACCGGCAGCCCCTCGCGCGACGCGGCGACGATCGCGGTATTCGCCGGCTTCGTGGCCGCCCTGGGCCTGGTCCCGATGTTCCAGCCGCCCGGGTTCGCGGTACCGATCACGGCGCAGTCCTTCGGGGTGATCCTCGCCGGGGCGGTCCTCGGTGGACGCCGTGGGTTCGCCGCCGTGCTGCTCTTCCTCGCCCTGGTCGCCGTCGGGCTCCCGGTGCTGCCGGGTGGGCGGGGCGGGCTCGGCGTGTTCGCCACCCCGTCGACGGGCTTCCTGCTCGGCTTCCCGGTCGCGGCGTTCGTGGTGGGGTGGCTGACCGAGCGCGGCGGGTCGACGTACCGGCTGCCCTGGGGTGTCGTGGCCAACGTGGTCGGCGGCATCGTCGTGCTCTACGCCGCCGGCATCGCCGGCATGGCCGCGGTCACCGGGATGTCCGTGGAGGCGGCGGCGGTGGCCAGCTGGATCTACCTGCCCGGTGACCTGGTGAAGGTGGTCCTCGCCGCGGTGGTCGCACGTGGCGTGCACGCTGCCTACCCGGGTCTGATCGCCTCCCGCAGGCGCCGTGACAAGGAGAGCGCACCTGTCTGACCGGGTCGTCGACGTCGCCGCCACCGCGGACCCGGTGGCGGCGGTGCTGGCCGCCCACGAGCGCGGCGACCTGCTGGCGCTGCGCACGTCGGGCACCAGCGGCGGTCCGCGCGCGGTGGTGCGTACGGCGTCGTCGTGGTTCGGCTCCTTCCCGCACGTCACCGACCTGATGGGCCTGGCCACCGGGTCACGCGTCTGGCTCCCGGGCCCGCTCGGCGCGACCATGAACCTCTTCGCGGCGGTGCACGCGACGTCGGTCGGCGCGGAGGTCGTGGACCGGCCCGGGCACGCCACGCACGCGGTGCTGACCCCCGCCGTGCTCGCCCGCGCGCTGTCCTCCGCGATGCCGGTCCGCGGCCTGCACCTGGTCGTGGCCGGTGACCGGCTCGGCCGGGACCTGCACGAGGCGGCCCTGCGCGCGGGCGCGGAGCGGGTCAGCCACTACTACGGCGCCGCGGAGCTGTCCTTCGTGGCGTGGGGCCCGCACGCCGACGGGCTGCGCCCCTTCCCCGAGGTCGAGGTGGACTGCGCCGACGGCCGGGTCTGGGCGCGTTCGCCCTTCCTGTTCGTCCGGTACGACGGGCCCGACGGCCCGCTCGTGCGCCGCGGCGATGGGTTCGTCACCGTCGGCGACCGTGGCCGCCTGGAGGACGGGCACCTGCGGGTGCTCGGCCGGGGCACCGACACCGTCGTGACCGCGGGCGCGACCGTGCTGGTGGCGGACGTGGAGGCCGCCCTGGAGGCCGCCACCGGGACCCGGCCCGTGGTCGTCGGGCTCCCCCACCCCGACCTCGGCCAGGTCCTGTGTGCCGTGGTCCCCGGCGACGACGCCGTCCCGTCCCTGCGGGATGCGGCACGCGCGGTCCTTGACCCCGCGCAGCGGCCGCGGCGTTGGGCGGTGATGGCCGCGCCGCCGCTGTCCGCGGCGGGGAAGGTCGACCGGCAGGCGCTGCGCGAGCTCCTGCTGCGGCGGCACGGCACCCGCGGCGGACGTCGTCCGGCGGGGGCGTCGTGAGCGCGGTGGTCGTGGCCGCCCTGCGTACGCCGATCGGGACAGCCGGGAAGTCCCTCGCCCACGTGGACGCGGCGCACCTGGCGGCGCCGGTCGTGCGCCGGCTGGCAGAGGCGCTGCCCGGTCTTCCGGTCACCGAGGTCGTGCTCGGCAACTGCACGGGCCCCGGCGGCAACGTGGCCCGAGTCGCCTCCCTCGCCGCCGGCCTGCCGGACCAGGTGCCGGCGCTGACGGTCGACCGGCAGTGCGCCAGCGGGCTCGCGGCCGTCGTCACGGGTGCCGCCCTGGTCCGCGACCGCCCCGGTGTCGTGCTCGCCGGCGGCACGGAGTCGGCCTCGACGGCGCCGTGGCGGTTCTGGCCCCCGGTCGCCGGCGGGGAGCCGCAGCGGTACGAACGCGCACCCTTCGCACCGCCCGACGTCGGCGACCCGGACATGGGGCTGGCCGCCGACCTCCTCGCCGAGGAGCACGGGGTGACCCGGGAGCGGCAGGACGCCTACGCCGCACGCTCCCACCAGCGCGCCTGGGCGGCGCAGCGGGCCGGCGCCTTCGACGCGGAGATCGTGCCCGTCGGTGGTGTCGACCGTGACGAGCGGCCTCGCGACGGCCTCACCGTCGAGCGGCTGGCCCGGTTGCGCCCGGCGTTCCGCCCCGGCGGCACCGTGACCGCCGGCAACTCGTGCGGCGTCAACGACGGCGCAGCCGCGGTCGCGGTCGTCGACGCCGCCACCTACGCGACGCTCGGTGCAGTCCCCGGACTGCGGATCCGGGCCACCGCGACGGCCGGCGTCGACCCGAACCGGCCGGGGACCGCCCTCGTCCCGGCCGTCCGGGAGGCGCTTCGGCGTGCGCGGCTGACACTCGGCGACATCGACGTGGTGGAGCTCAACGAGGCCTTCGCCGGCCAGGTCCTCACCTGCTGCGACGACCTGGGGCTGGACCCCGAGCGAGTCTGTCCCGACGGTGGCGCGTTGGCGCTGGGCCACCCGTGGGGGGCGTCGGGCGCGGTGCTGGTCGTGCGGCTGTTCAACCGGTTGGCCCGCGACGACCGCGGCCGGTACGGCCTGGCGGCGATCGCGGCCGGCGGAGGCCAGGGGGTCGCGGTCGTCGTCGAGGCGACCCGGCCGGAGGAGGCGACGACACGGCGCGCGGCTTCCCCGGTCCGGCGTCGCGCAGGCCCCTCGAGTCGCTAGCGTCTACGACTGTGTCGACGCTCTCAGAACCTGCTGACCTGTCCGGGCCCACCGCCCTGGAGGGAAACACCGACTCCTCCAAGCGGCGGGTCGTCGCGTGGGCGATGTGGGACTGGGGCGCCCAGCCGTTCAACACCGTCATCACGACCTTCGTCTTCTCGGTGTACCTCACGAGCAGTGCCTTCGGCGCGACGAACTACACCTCGATGGCCCTGGCGGTCGCCACCGGGCTGGCCGGCCTCTTCGTGGCTGTCCTGGCGCCCGTCCTGGGGCAGAACTCCGACCGTTCCGGCAAGACGGTCCGCAACCTCAAGCTGCAGACCTGGGTCCTGGCGGCGCTGTCGGCGGCGCTCTTCCTGGTCAGGCCGGAGCCCGAGTACCTCGTCCTCGGCCTGGTCCTCCTCGGCGCGGGATCGGTCGTCTCCGAGATCGCCGGCGTCAACTACAACGCCACGATCGACCAGGTCGCGACGCCTCGCACGGTCGGCCGGGTGTCGGGCTTCGGCTGGGGCATGGGCTACCTCGGCGGGATCCTCGTCCTGCTGCTCATCTTCTTCCTGTTCATCCAGCCTGAGAGGGGCCTGTTCGGGGTCGGCGACGACGGGGCGCTGGACATCCGGGTCTCCATGCTCGTGTGCGGCATCTGGATCGCGCTGTTCACCATCCCCGCCTTCCTGGTCCTGCACGACCGGCCACGACCGCTCGCCCCCCGCGTCGGGGTCGTGGACTCCTACCGGCTGGTGTGGCGCTCCATCCGCGGGCTGTGGCGCACCTCCCGGCACACGGTGTACTTCCTGCTGGCGTCCGCGCTGTTCCGCGACGGCCTCGCCGGGGTCTTCGCCTTCGGGGCCGTCCTCGCGGCCGGCACCTTCGGGCTGAGTGCCGGAGAGGTGATCATCTTCGGTGCGGCGGCCAACATCATCGCGGGGCTGGCCACCATGGCCTTCGGCACGCTCGACGACCGGATCGGTCCCAAGAAGGTCATCCTGATCTGCCTGGCGGCCCTCGTCACGCTCGGCCTGCTCGTGTTCATCTTCCACGACGGCGGGAAGACCGCCTTCTGGGTGCTCGGGCTGCTGCTCACCGTCTTCGTCGGCCCCGCCCAGGCGGCCTCCCGGAGCTTCCTCGCCCGGCTCATCCCGCAGGGGAAGAGCGGCGAGATCTTCGGCCTCTACGCCACGACCGGCCGGGTCGTGTCGTTCCTCTCCCCGCTCGCGTTCGGCGCCTTCATCGCCCTGGGCGCCCTGATGACCGGCGCGGAGAACACGCAGTACTGGGGGATCCTCGGGATCGTGCTCGTGCTCGCCGCCGGCTTCGTGGTCATGCTGCCGGTGAAGGAGCACGGCGAGCACCGGATGACCTGACGTCGCGGGGTCGCGTGGGAGAATGAAGTGTCCCGTCCCCGCGTCCTGCGAAGGCCCTCCCATGCCCGTGATCGAGATCGAGGGGGTCACGCACGCCTACGGCGAGGGTGCGGGTCGACGTACCGTCCTCCGCGACGTCACGGCCACGCTGGGCGAGCAGCGGATCGGGGTCGTCGGCGCCAACGGCTCCGGCAAGTCGACGTTCGTCCGGCTCCTCAACGGCCTCGTCGTGCCCACCCGGGGCCGGGTCGCCGTCGACGGGCTCGACACGCGCCGGCACGGCCGCGAGGTGCGGCGCAAGGTGGGGTTCTGCTTCACCGACCCCGACGCCCAGATCGTCATGCCGACGGTGGCCGAGGACGTCGCGTTCGGGCTCCGCCGACGGGGCCTGACCAAGGCGGAGGTCGCCGGGAAGGTCCACACGACCCTCGAGACCTACGGTCTCGCCGGCCACGCCGACCATCCCGCCCACCTGCTCAGCGGCGGGCAGAAGCAGCTGCTGGCGCTCGCGTCGGTCCTGGTCACCGACCCCGACGTGCTCGTCCTCGACGAGCCCACCACGCTGCTCGACCTGCGCAACGCCGCCGCCGTGCAACGGGTCGTCGACGACCTGCCGCACCAGGTGGTCCTGGTGACCCACCACCTCGACCTGCTCGACGGCTTCGACAGGGTGCTCGTCTTCGACGACGCACGGCTGGTCTACGACGGGCTCCCGTCCGACGCGGTCGCGTACTACCGGAAGCTGATGTCGTGACCGCGCTCGGGCTGTACCTTCCCGGTGACTCGGTCCTCCACCGGATGCCCGCGGGCGCCAAGCTGCTGCTGATGGTGCTCGCCGGTGCCGCCTCGGTGTTCCTCGACCATCCGTGGCAGGGCGCGGTCGCGGTGCTGGCCGTGCTCGGCGGCTACCTGCTGGCCGGGTTCCCGCTCGGCACCGCGTGGCGGCAGGTGCGCCCGCTGCTGTGGCTGCTGGGCATGGTCGCGGTCTTCCACGTCGTGCTGGGCGGGTGGCGGCAGGCGGCGGTCTTCCTCGGTCTCGTCGTGTCGCTGGTGCTGCTGGCGGCACTGGTCACGCTCACGACGCGTACGACGGACATGGTCGACGCCGTGGTCCGCGGGCTCGGCCCGCTCCGCGCCCTCGGGGTCGACCCGGAGCGGGTGGGCCTGCTCCTCGCCCTCGGGATCCGGTCGGTGCCGGTCGTGGTCGGCCTGGCCGAGGAGGTCCGCGACGCGCAGCGGGCCCGCGGCCTCACCGCCAGTCCCCGCGCGTTCGCCGTACCGCTGGTGGTCCGGTCCCTGCGCCACGCCGACGCCCTCGGGGACGCGCTCGTCGCCCGGGGTGCCGACGACTGACCGCTCCGGCACCACTGCCTGGACCGATGGGGCCGGAGTCCGTAGCGTGAGGTCAGGCGGCGCGTCGCCGTCTCGAGTCAGCGGGGAGAACAGCATGGCTGGTGCAGAGGACGTCCAGAAGGCCGTCGGTGTCGGATCGCTCGCGTTCGGGGTCGTCGCGGCCCTCACCCCGCGGCTGTTCCTCGGCATGTACGGCGTTCCCAACGAGGTGAACGTGCGGACCATGACCCGGATCTGGGGCACCCGGACCGCCGTGCTGGGGGGCTTGGCGCTCACCCTGGAGGGCTCGGAGAACAAGCAGACGCTGATGACGATGACGGCCGCCATGAACGCCGCCGACGCGCTGATGGTTGCGACCGCCCGTGGCCTGCCCGCACGGACGCGGGTCCTCGGCTCTCTCACCTCGGCCGGGTTCGCCGGGGCCCTCGCGTACGCCTTGAACCGGTAGCAGGGCGCCGTCAGCCGTCGGTGACCGACACCGAGGCGGACAGCGCGTCGGCGACCGCCTGCTCCAGCACGCTCCGGCGGGGGTCGGGCACAGGCAGCCACGGCTCCACACGGCGGGCGGCCAGGTCGGTGAGCCGCGGGTCAGCGAGCACGGCGTCGACCGCGGACCGGTCTCCGCCGCACACCAACGCCTCGACGCCCCCGGCCTCGGAGACCAGGATCCGGTGGGCGTGGTCGGCGGCGGCCTCGTAGGCCTGTCGCGCCTGGTTCTCCCGCCGCCGGGCGAACCGTTGCTGGCTCTGCCCGCCGGCCTTGGTCCGCCCTTGGACGTGCCGCTGCCCGACCTTGGACGCCCCGGTCCGCGGTCCCGTGCCCGCGGCCACGGCGAACCCGCCCTTGCGGACCAGCAGGATCCCCCAGCGCACCGGCCGCTCCACCGCGCTGCGGAAGCCGGCCACGTCGGCCGGGCCGTCGTACTCGCGCGAGAACGGCAGGGCCGCCTCGGCGACCGCTCCGTCCGGAGCCGTCGCGACGAGGCGGCCCTGCCGCACCTCGAAGGCGGGTTGCCCGTGCCGGGAGGCGAAGTTGTCGAACCACCGCACCACCCGGGCGGCCGGGACGAGCACCCGCCGACCGGTCACGGGGCGAGGTCAGACGTTGAAGCCGAGGGCCCGGAGCATCTCGCGGCCGTCGTCGGTGATCTTGTCCGGGCCCCACGGCGGCATCCAGACCCAGTTGATGTGCACGTCGTTGACCAGGCCCTCGAGCGCCTGGTTGGTCTGGTCGGTGATGACGTCGGTGAGCGGGCACGCCGCAGAGGTCAGCGTCATGTCGATGACCGCGGTGCTGTCCTCCTCCACGTGCACGCCGTACACGAGGCCGAGGTCGACGACGTTGATGCCGAGCTCGGGGTCGACGACGTCCTTCATCGCCTCGGTGACGTCCTCCTCGGTCACCGTCGACGTGGAGCCGCCGAGGTCCACCTCGGGCAGGTCGCTGGTGTCGGTCTGCGCGTCGGTCATGCCTTCTCCTTCGGTTGCGTCCGGGTGTCGCCGCCCTCGAGGCCGGCGTCGCCGAGGACCCGGGATGTCGCGTCCTTCCACGCCATCCAGGACAGTAGCGCGCACTTCACGCGCGCCGGGAACTTCGCCACGCCCGCGAACGCGATGCCGTCCTCGAGCACGTCCTCGTCGGGCTCCACGGTGCCCCGGCCCTGCATCAGGGTCTGGAACTGCTCGTGCACCGCCATCGCGTCGGTCACGGTCTTGCCGATGATCAGCTCGGTCATCACCGAGGTCGAGGCCTGGCTGATCGAGCAGCCCTCCGCGGCGTAGGAGACGTCCTCCACGACCGCGTCCGGGCCGGTCCCCGACAGGTGCACGCGCAGCGTGACCTCGTCGCCGCAGGTCGGGTTCACGTGGTGCACCTCGGCCTCGTACGGCTCCCGGAGGCCGGCGTTCAGCGGGTTCTTGTAGTGGTCCAGGATGATCTCCTGGTACAGCGTGTCGAGATCCTGCGTCATGGCTCAGTCCACCTTGAAGTACTTCTTGGTGTACTCCAACCCCTCGATGAGTGCGTCGATCTCCTCGGGCGTCGTGTAGAGGTACGACGACGCGCGGGTCGAGCTCTGCACGCCGAACCGCTTGTGGGCGGGCTTCGCGCAGTGGTGCCCGGCACGGACCGCGATGCCGCGGGAGTCGAGCACCTGCGCCACGTCGTGCGGGTGCACCCCGTCGACCTCGAAGGAGATCGCGCCGCCGCGGTGCTCGGCGTGCAGCGGACCGAGGACCTTCAGGCCGCGGATGCCGGTCAGCCCCTCGAGGGCGTACCGGGTGATCGCCTCCTCGTGGGCACGGATCCTGTCCATGCCGACCGCGGAGAGGTAGTCGATCGCCACCCCGAGACCGACGGCCTCGACGATCGGCGGCGTCCCGGCCTCGAACTTGTGCGGGATGTCGGCGTACGTCGAACGCTCCATCGACACGGTCGCGATCATCTCGCCGCCCCCGAGGAACGGCGGCAGCTGCTCGAGCAGCTCCCGCCTGCCCCACAGCACGCCGATACCGGTCGGCCCGACCACCTTGTGGCCGGTGAAGGCGAGGAAGTCCGCACCCGCCTCGACCACGTCGACCGGCATCTGCGGCACCGCCTGCGACGCGTCCACGACGACCACCGCACCGACCTCGTGGGCCCGGTCGGCGATCTGCCGGACCGGGTTGACCGTACCCAGCATGTTCGACACCCACGTCAGCGAGACCACCTTGGTGCGCTCGGTGATCAGCTCGTCGATGTCGGAGAGGTCGAGCAGGCCGTCGTCGGTCAGCCCGAACCAGCGCAGCGTCGCGCCCTTGCGCTCGGCGACCATCTGCCACGGCACGATGTTGGAGTGGTGCTCCATCTCGGTGATGACGATCTCGTCGCCCTCGCCGATCTCGAGCGGTCCGCGGGCCCACGCCATCGTGTTGGCGACCAGGTTCAGCGCCTCGGAGGCGTTCTTGGTGAAGATCACCTCGTCGCGCGACGGCGCGTTGATGAACGCCGCGACCTTGTCCCGGGCCTCCTCGAACGCCGCGGAGGCCTCCGCGCCGAGCTGGTGCATCGCGCGGGCGATGTTGGCGTTGTGCCGCTCGAGGTGGTCGACCATCGCGTCGATGACCACCTGCGGCTTCTGGGAGGTGTTGGCGCTGTCGAGGTAGACCAGCGGGAGCCCGTCCGCCAGCGTGCGGGACAGGATCGGGAAGTCCGCCCGGATCAGGTCGAGCCCGTCGAGGAGGCCGGGCAGCTGCCGACCCGCCGAGGCGGGTGCGGTGGAGGTCATCAGGCCGATCGCACCTTCCTTGAGGTAGCTTGCTCGTAGCCCTCGGCCTCGAGGTGCTCGGCGAGCTCCGGGCCGCCCTCCTCGGCGATCCGGCCGTTGACGAACACGTGCACGAAGTCGGGCTTGAGGTAGCGCAGGATGCGCGTGTAGTGGGTGATCAGCAGCACGCCGCGGTCGCCCTGCTCCCGGAACCGGTTCACGCCCTCGGAGACGATCCGCAGCGCGTCGATGTCGAGGCCGGAGTCGGTCTCGTCGAGGATCGCCACCTTCGGGTTCAGCAGCTCGAGCTGGACGATCTCGTGGCGCTTCTTCTCGCCACCGGAGAACCCCTCGTTGACGTTGCGCTGGGAGAACGACGGGTCCATGGTAGACCCGCGCCATCGCGGCGTTGACGTCCTTGACCCAGGTGCGCAGCTTCGGGGCCTCGCCGTCGATCGCGGTCTTCGCGGTGCGCAGGAAGTTCGCCACCGAGACGCCGGGGACCTCGACCGGGTACTGCATGCCAGGAACAGGCCGGCCCGGGCGCGCTCGTCGACGCTCATCCCGAGCACGTCGACCCCGTCGAGGGTGACCGATGCCGCTGGTGACGGTGTACTTCGGGTGCCCCGCGATCGAGTAGGCGAGGGTCGACTTGCCGGACCCGTTGGGGCCCATGATCGCGTGGGTCTCGCCGTCCTTGATGGTCAGGTCGACGCCCTTGAGGATCTCCTCGGGGCCGTTCTCGGTGTCGACGCTGACGTGCAGGTCGCGGATCTCCAGGGTTGCCATGTCTTCGTTGTCTCCGTCTCGGTAGTTCGCGGTTCGCGGGCAGGCGGTCGTTCAGTAGGGGCTGTGCACGTCGACGAGCACGTCGTCGCCCTCGACCCTCACGGGGTAGATCGCGACCGGCTCGGTCGCCGGGCAGGCTGATCGGCTTGCCGGTGCGCAGGTCGAACTGGCGAGCCGTGCAGCCAGCACTCGATCTCGGCAGCCCTCGACGTCCCCCTCGGAGAGGGCGACGGCCGCGTGCGAGCACTCGTCGTAGATGGCGTACATCTCCCTCGCCGTCACGCACGATGCCACCGTCGACGCCGTCGACGCTCACCGCCAGCGGCGGTCCCGGCGGCCACCTCGGCCACGGAGCAGGCGCGGGCGAAGCTCATGCCGACACCGCCGCGCGGGCTTCGCCGACGTTCTTCTCCAGCTCGGCCTCGACCGTGGCCAGCAGGCGCTCCTCGAGCGAGGGGCACGCCGATCTTCTTGATGATGTCGGCGAAGAAGCCGTGCACCACGAGCCGCCGGGCCTCGGCCGGCGTCGATGCCGCGCGACTGCAGGTAGAACAGCTGCTGGTCGTCGAACCTCCCCGTCGTCGACGCGTGGCCCGGCGCCCTCGATCTCGCCGGTCTCGATCTCGAGGTTCGGCACCGAGTCGGCCCGGCAGCCGTCGGTCAGCACGAGGTTGCGGTTGGACTCGTAGGTCTCGATGCCCTCGGCGACCTTGCGGATCAGCACGTCGCCGATCCACACCGCATGCGCGCCCTGGCCCTGCAGCGCGCCCTTGTAGTCCACGTTGCTGCGGGTACGCGGAGCGTTGTGGTCGACGAACAGCCGGTGCTCGAGGTGCTGGCCGGCGTCGGCGAAGTACAGCCCGAGCAGCTCGGCCTCGCCGCCGGGGCCGTCGTAGACGACCTCGGTGTTGAGCCGGACCAGGCCGCCGAAGCTGATCGCGGAGTGCCGCACGGAGGCGTCGCGGCCGACCCGGATCGCGTCGCGGCCGAGGTGCACGGCCTCGTCGTCCCAGTCCTGGATGGTCACCACGTTCACCTGCGCACCGTCGCCGACGAGGAACGACGTGTTGGCGCCGTAGCGGGCCGCGCCCGTGTGCTCGAGCACGACGGCGGCCTGCGCGTGGTTGCCGACCCGGACCACCAGGTGGCCCCAGACCAGGTCATCGGCCGAGCTCGCCGTGCAGCCGCACCACGACCGGCTCGGTCGAGCTCGACCTCGGCCGGCACGTCGAGCAGCATCGCACGCGCCGGCGTTGGCCACGGCCAGGGCGGAGGGACGGTCCGCCGGCACCGTCTCGCCGAGCGCGCGGGCCTCCTCCGCGGTGATCTCCCGCAGCGTCACGCCCTCGGGCAGCGCCGTCTCCCAGGCGAGGTGCGCGTCGGACGCCGCGCCCGTCGCAGGATCCCGCCGAGCCGCTTGAGCGGCGTGAACCGCCAGATCTCCTCGCGGCCGGTCGGGACCGGGTGGTCGGCGAGGTCGTACGACGGCGTCGGGTGCAGGTGGCTCGCGACCTTGTCGCTCGTCTCGACGCGCCCGAGACATTCGGTGCTTCAGTAACAGTCACGTCTTCGCTTTCGCTTTCGTCGTCCAGGTTCGGTGGCGTGCTCAGCGGGCAGGCGGTCGAGGGCGGCCGGAGTCCGTGAACCTGCCCTTGCGTCAAAGGGGTTGGCCGCGGCGGCGCCGTACCAGCTCCGCGGAGTGCAGACCCACGCCCTGATGGCCGCCCAAGCGCCGACGGGGTCGCGGACGCAGGCCGCCCGGCGCAACGAGACCCGGAGAAGGTCACCCGACCGCGCCCTCCATCTGCAGCTCGATCAGGCGGTTGAGCTCGAGGGCGTACTCCATCGGGAGCTCCTTGGCGATCGGCTCCACGAAGCCGCGGACGATCATCGCCATCGCCTCGTCCTCCTCCATGCCCCGGCTCATCAGGTAGAAGAGCTGGTCGTCGCTGACCTTGGAGACGGTCGCCTCGTGCGCCATCGACACGTCGTCCTCGCGGACGTCGACGTAGGGGTAGGTGTCGGAGCGGCTGATCTGGTCGACCAGCAGCGCGTCGCACTTCACCACGCTGGCGGAGTGCTCGGCGCCCTCGTTGACCTGCACCAGCCCGCGGTACGACGTACGCCCGCCGCCGCGCGCCACGGACTTGGAGATGATCGAGCTCGAGGTGTTCGGAGCGGCGTGCACCATCTTGGCGCCGGCGTCCTGGTGCTGGCCCTCGCCGGCGAAGGCGATCGAGAGGGTCTCGCCCTTGGCGTGCTCACCCATGAGGTAGACCGCGGGGTACTTCATGGTCAGCTTGGAGCCGATGTTGCCGTCGACCCACTCCATGGTCGCGCCCTCCTCGGCCACGGCGCGCTTGGTGACGAGGTTGTAGACGTTGTTCGACCAGTTCTGGATCGTCGTGTAACGGCAGCGGCCGCCCTTCTTCACGATGATCTCCACGACCGCGGAGTGCAGCGAGTCCGAGCTGTAGATCGGCGCGGTGCAGCCCTCGACGTAGTGCACGTAGGCGTCCTCGTCGACGATGATCAGCGTCCGCTCGAACTGGCCCATGTTCTCGGTGTTGATCCGGAAGTAGGCCTGCAGCGGGATGTCGACGTGGACGCCCTTGCGGTACGTAGATGAACGAGCCGCCCGACCACACGGCGGTGTTCAGCGCGGCGAACTTGTTGTCGCCGACGGGGATCACGGTGCCGAAGTACTCCTCGAAGATCTCCGGGTGCTCGCGCAGCGCGGTGTCGGTGTCGAGGAAGAGGACGCCCTGCTCCTCGAGGTCCTCGCGGATCTTGTGGTAGACGACCTCGGACTCGTACTGCGCCGCGACGCCGGCGACGAGGCGCTGCTTCTCCGCCTCGGGGATGCCGAGCTTGTCGTAGGTGTTCTTGATGTCCTCGGGCAGGTCCTCCCAGGTGGTCGCCTGCTTCTCCGTGGAGCGCACGAAGTACTTGATGTTGTCGAAGTCGATCGTGTCGAGCTCGCCGCCCCAGGTCGGCATCGGCTTGCGGCCGAAGAGCTTGAGGCCCTTGAGCCGGAGGTCGAGCATCCACTGCGGCTCGTCCTTCTTGCTCGAGATGTCGCGTACGACCTCCTCGTTCAGGCCGCGCTTGGCGGCGGCGCCGGCGGTCGTCGCGGTCGGCCCAGCCGAACTCGTAGCGGCCGATGCCCTCGAGCTCGGGGTTGCGCTGGTCGATCGTGGTCATGTGATCCTCAACCTCTCGTGTGGCGAGACGGACGTGCGGGGGTCTGCTGCGTGGTGGTGGCCGGGATGCAGGTGGTGCAGACCCCGTCGCCGTGGGCGATGGTCGCCAGGCGCTGGACGTGGCGGCCGAGAAGCCGGCTGATCACCTCGGTCTCGGCCTCGCACAGCTGGGGGAACTCGTGGGCGACGTGGGAGACGGGGCAGTGCTGCTGGCACAGCTGCTCGCCGACCGGGACCTCGCTGGACCGACGCAGCGTAGCCACTCTGGTTGAGCGCCTCGGCGACCGCCTCGGCCGGCGCTGAGGTCGGGTCGGCTGGCGCGGACCTGCGTGTAGTCCCGCCTCCAGCCCCGCGACCCGTCGGCGGGCGAACTCGCCGGACCGCCTCCTCCCCGCCGGTCTCGGCGAGGAAGCGCAGGGCCTGCGCGGCGAGGTCGTCGTACTGCTGGTCGAAGCGGTCGCGGCCGGCCTCGGTGAGCGCGAACTCCTTGGCCGGCCGGCCGCGGCCACGGACCGCGCTCGAGCGGGGCGTCGCGGGCCTCGACGGCGCCCTCGGCCATCAGCTGGTCGAGGTGGCGCCGCACGGCCGCCGGGGTCAGGTCGAGACGCTCGGGCCGCCAGCGCCGCGGCGGTGCTGGGGCCGTTCTCCAGGATCGAGCGGGCGACCCGCTCACGGGTCGGCGCGTCCCCGCCGCGGGCGGCGTCGAGGGTCGAACCGGTGATTTCCACAACACCAGTGTGCCGTTATTACTGGGCAGGGTATTCAAACCAGGGTCCGCCTCCGCGCCGCGTGCCGTGCGGCCGGGGAACCTAGAATCCTGGCGTGTCCCCCGACCACCGGCCGACCTGGCAGTCGCCTCCGCGTGGGCCCCGGTGACCCGCCCGCTCGTGGTCGCGAGGGCCTCACCATGAGGTACGGCGACGTGGTGGCCGTCGACGGCCTGTCGCTCGAGGTCGCCCGCCGCAGCATCACCGCCGTCCTCGGTCCCAACGGCGCGGGCAAGACCACGACCCTCGAGACCTGCGAGGGCTACCGCAGGCCGCAGCAGGGGCCGGGTCCGGGTGCTCGGTCTGGACCCGCAGGCCGACCGCCGCTCCCTGCTCCCCCGGATCGGCGTCATGCTCCAGAGCGGTGGCGCCTGGTCGGGCGTACGCGCCGAGGAGATGCTGCGCCACGTCGCCGCCCTGCACGCGCACCCGCTCGACGTGCGACATGCTCGTCGACCGGCTCGGGCTGGGTCGTGCGGCCGGACGCCGTACCGTCGGCTCTCCGGCGGCCAGCAGCAGCGGCTCGCGCTCGCCATGGCCGTCGTGGGCCGTCCCGAGCTGGTCTTCGTCGACGAGCCGACCGCGGGCATGGACCCGCAGGCCCGGCGCGCCACCTGGGAGCTGCTCGAGGAGCTGCGCGGCGACGGCGTCACGATCGTGCTCACCACCCACTACATGGACGAGGCCGAGCGGCTCGCCGACACCATCCACGTCATCGACCACGGCCAGCCTGATCGCCTCCGGCACCCCGTTCGACCTGACCCGCGGTGCCGGCAGCAGCACGATCCGGCTCGTGGTCACCGAGCCCTTCCCGCCCGGCGCTCCCGCCTCCCTGCAGGCGACGCTCGGGCCCGAGCACCGAGGTGCAGCGCGATCAACGAGCAGAGCCTGCTGATCACCGGACCCGCCGACGCCACGACGCTGGCCACGGTCTCGGCCTGGTGCGAGCCGCACGGCGTGCTCCCCGAGTCGCTGTCGCTGGGCCAGCGCACCCTCGAGGACGTCTTCCTGCAGCTGACCGGACGGGAGCTGACCCCATGACCACCGCGCCGACGCGCCCAAGGCACGTTCGCCCCGCGGCCCGGCGCGGCGCCGTTCGACCGCGCCAGGTGCTGGCGCAGACCCGGATGGAGACCCGGCTGCTGCTGCGCAACGGCGAGCAGCTGCTGCTCGCCGTGGTGATCCCGCTGCTCGTGCTCGTCGGGGGCGTGCTCGCCGCGGAGCGGATCGGGCTCGACTTCCCGGCCGGCGCCGTCGCCACGCTCACGCCCGGCGTCCTCGCGCTCGCGGTGATGTCCACGGCTTCACCTCCCTCGCCATCGCCACCGGCTTCGAGCGCGCGCTACGGCGTGCTCAAGCGGCTGGGCGCCTCTCCCCTGCCCCGCGTCCGGGCTGCTCGCCGGCAAGGTCGGCGCTCCTGCTGGTCGAGGAGCTGCTGCAGGTCCTCGTCATCGGCCTGGCGGCCGCGGCCGCCCTCGGCTGGGCGCCCGCGCCGCGGCCCGTCGGCGTCGTCTGGCGCGCTGCTGCTCGATGCTGCTCGGCACGGCCGCCTTCGCCTCCCTGGGACTGGCGCTCGCCGGCGCGCTGCGGGCGGAGGCCACGCTGGCGGCGGCCAACCTGGTCTACCTGCTGCTGATGGCGGGCGGAGCGGTGGTGATCCCCTCGACGAGCTACGGCGGCCTTCGCGCCCGTCGTCGAGCTGCTGCCCTCGGGAGCCCTGGGCAACGGGCTCCGGGCCGCCCTGACGGACGGCTCGCTGCCCGTCGTACCCCTCGTCGTGCTGGCCGCCTGGGCCGCCGTCGGAACCGTGCTGACCTCGAGGACGTTCAAGTGGGAGTGACCACGCAGAACCCGCCGACCACCGGGCACCGCGCCCAGCCGGGCGCGGCGGTGGATGTACCCGCTGGCCGTGACCACCCTCGTGGTCAACATCCTCATCGTGATCACCGGCGGCGTGGTGCGGCTGACCGCCTCCGGGCTGGGCTGCCCGACCTGGCCGCGCTGCACCGACGAGTCGTTCGTGCCCCACGGGGCGCTCGGCCTGCACGGCGCGATCGAGTTCGGCAACCGGCTGGTCACCTTCCTGCTCGCGGCCGTCGCGATCGCGACGTTCGTGGCCGCGTGGAGGTACGGCCGGCGCTCGCTGGTCCGGCTGGCCTTCGTGATCGGGCTGGGCGTCCCCGCCCAGGCCGTGATCGGCGGAGTGACCGTGCTGACCTCGCTGAACCCGTGGGTCGTCGCCTTCCACCTGCTGGTGTCGATGGCGATGATCCAGGTCGCCGTCGTCCTGCTCCGCCGGCTTCGCGAGGGGGACGGGCCGGCGCTGCCGACGCGTGCCCCCGGCCGTCGTCTGGCTGGTCCGGCTCACGTTCGCCGTCGGCTGGGTCGTGCTCTACCTCGGCACGATCGTCACCGGCAGCGGCCCGCACGCGGGCGACGCCGGCGCCGCCCGCAACGGGCTGGACCCGGCGTGTCGATCAGCCAGCTCCACGCCGACGCGGTCTTCCTGCTCGCTCGGCCTGACCATCGGCTCGCTGTTCGCCCTGAAGGCCGTGGAGGCCCCGGCACGCGCGGTGCGTGCCGCACGGGTCCTCCTCGCCATCGAGCTGGCGCAGGGCCTGGTCGGCTTCGTGCAGTACTTCACCGGCCTGCCGATCGTGCTGGTCGGCCTGCACCTGCTCGGCTCCGCGGCGGTGGCGGCCGGACTGGCGTGGCTGCTGCTCGGAGTGCGCGACCGCCCGGCCGAGCCCGACGGCAGCCAGGCCCGGGCTCACGACCGGTCGGGCAGCCCGGCGGCGTCGCGGAGGCGGCTGAACTCGTCGGCCAGGGCGGCGGCCGGCCAGTGGGCGTTGAGGCCGCTGGGGTTGGGCAGCACCCACACCCCGGTCTCCCCCAGCTGTTCCGGCTGCGGTCCGACGACGGCCGCACGACGGTGGAAGGCGGTGCGGTAGGCGCCGATCCCGACGACGGCGAGCCACGAGGGCCGCAGCTCGGCGACCTTCTCGCGCAGCACCTCACCGCCCTCGACCAGCTCCGTCGCGGGCCAGCTCGTCGGCACGGGCGGTCGCGCGCGCGGCGACGTTCGTGATGCCGAGGCCGAGGCCGAGCAGCTCCCACTCCTCCTGCGGACGCAGCTGTCCGGGCGTGAACCCGGAGCGGTGCAGGGTGGGCCAGAACCGGTTCCCCGGTCGTGCGAAGTGCAGGCCGGTCGCGCCCGACCAGAGGCCCGGGTTGATGCCGCTGAACAGCACGGAGAGCCCCGGTGCGAGCAGGTCGGGGATGGTCCGGTCGCGGGCCGCCTCGAGGTCGGCGGGCGTCGGGCGGTCGACCCACGGCCCCGGCGGGAGGCCGGGACCGGTCACAGCCCGATCAGCGGGTCCACCGCGACGGCGACGAACAGCAGCGACAGGTACATGTTGGACCAGTGGAACAGCCGCATCGGCCGCACGTCGGTGAGGTTGTCGCTGCGCGAGGCACGGGCCAGCATCAGGTGCGCCTCGACCAGGAAGACCACACCGACCACCACGGCCGCGGCCGGGTACAGCCACCCGGTGTCCCGCGACCGGCCACAGCAGGAGCGAGACCGCGACCATGACGTAGGAGTAGACGAGGACCTGCCTGGCGACCGCGTGCGCCGAGGCGACGACCGGCAGCATCGGGACGTCGACCTTCGCGTAGTCGTCGCGGTAGCGCAGCGCCAGCGCCCACGTGTGCGGCGGCGTCCAGAAGAAGACGACCAGGAACAGGATCACCGGCTCCCAGGCCAGCTCCCCGGTGACCGCGGTCCAGCCGATCAGCGCCGGGAAGCAGCCGGCGAGGCCGCCCCACACGATGTTCTGGGCGGTGCGCCGCTTGAGGTACATCGTGTAGACGAGCACGTAGAAGGCGTTGGCACCCAGGGCCAGCCCGGCCGAGAGCCAGTTCACCCACAGCCCGAGCACCAGCGTCGAGACCACCGCCAGCACCAGGGCGAACACGGTCGCCGACCGCGGGCTCACGATGTGGCGCGGCAGGGCCCGGCGCCGGGTCCGGCGCATCTGCTCGTCGATGTCGCGGTCGTAGACGTTGTTGAACGCGCTCGCGCTGCCCGCCGACAACGTCCCGCCGAGCACGGTCGCGGCCACCAGTCCCACCTCGGGGACACCGCGGGCGGCGAAGAACATCACCGGCACGGTGGTCAGCAGCAGCAGCTCGATCACCCGGGGCTTCATCAGCCCGACGTACGCGGCGACGACGTCGCGGACCCTTGCCGGGCCGGTCTCCGGCGAGCGCTCGGAGACGCGGGGATCGACGGCCGTCACGAAAACCTCGAGTTCGACGATTGCAGGGCAGCCCCTCAGGCTACCCGCGAGTCTAGTCGGCCAGCGGTCCGCCGAGGGCATCGGGAGTCGCCCGGGACGGTGTGCATCTCCTCACCCGTCCTGAGTAGGCTCGGGCCTGTCCGCCCGGACGCACGAACCCGAGCCCCGAGAGGAACCCCCGCACGTGAGCAACGCCCGCAGCCCCCTCGACTGGACCGACCTCGACCAGCGGGCGGTGGACACGGCTCGGGTCCTGGCCATGGACGCGGTCCAGAAGGTCGGCAACGGCCATCCCGGTACCGCGATGGCGCTCGCACCCGTCGCCTACACGCTGTTCCAGAAGCGGATGCGCCACAACCCGGCGAACCCGTCGTGGAGCGCGCGGGACCGGTTCGTGCTGTCGGCCGGCCACAGCAGCATCACGCTCTACACCCAGCTGTTCCTCGGCGGGTTCGGCCTCGAGCTCGACGACCTGAAGTCGCTGCGCACCTGGGGCAGCAAGACCCCCGGGCACCCCGAGCAGGGGCACACGGCCGGGGTGGAGACCACCACCGGGCCGCTCGGCCAGGGCGTGGCGAACGCGGTGGGGATGGCGATGGCCGCCCGCCGCGAGCGCGGTCTGCTCGACCCCGACGCCGCCGAGGGCGAGAGCCCCTTCGACCACCACGTCTACGCGATCTGCAGCGACGGCGACCTCGAGGAGGGCGTCAGCGGCGAGGCCTCGTCGCTCGCCGGGCACCAGCAGCTCGGCAACCTCACCGTGGTCTACGACGACAACGAGATCTCCATCGAGGGCGACACCGACATCGCGTTCAGCGAGGACGTCGCCAAGCGCTACGAGGCCTACGGCTGGCACGTGCAGACCGTGGACTGGACCGGAGGCGGCAAGGAGTACGTCGAGGACCTCGACGCGCTCTGGGCAGCGCTGGACGCCGCCGAGCAGGAGACCCGCCGGCCCAGCATCATCTGCCTGCGCACGGTCATCGCCTGGCCCGCCCCGCACGCCCAGGGCACCGGCGCGGCGCACGGCTCCGCGCTCGGGGAGGAGGAGGTCGCCGCGACCAAGCGGATCCTCGGGTTCGACCCGGCGCAGACCTTCGAGGTCGCCCCCGAGGTCCTCGCGCACACCCGCGGCCTCGTCGAGCGGGGCAAGGCCGCCGAGGACGGCTGGCAGGAGCGGCTCGACGCCTGGGCCGAGGCCCACCCGGCCGGCAGGGAGCTGCTCGACCGGCTCCGCACCCGGTCCCTGCCCCGCGGCTGGGCCGACGACCTGCCCACCTTCGAGGCCGACCCGAAGGGCGTGGCCACGCGGAAGGCCTCGGGGACCTTCCTCGGCGCCGTCGCCGGGGCCCTCCCCGAGCTGTGGGGCGGCTCCGCGGACCTGGCGGACTCGAACAACACCACCCCCAAGGGCGAGCCGTCGTTCATCCCCGAGGAGCTGTCCACCGAGGAGTTCTCAGGGCGACCGGTACGGCCGCGTCCTGCACTTCGGCATCCGCGAGCACGCCATGGGCTCGATCATGAACGGCATCGCCCTGCACGGCGGCACCCGGGTGTACGGCGGCACGTTCCTGGTGTTCTCCGACTACATGCGCCCCGCCGTCCGGCTGGCCGCGCTGATGCAGCTGCCCGGTCACCTACGTGTGGACCCACGACTCGATCGGGCTCGGCGAGGACGGCCCGACGCACCAGCCGGTCGAGCACCTCGCCGCGCTCCGCGCGATCCCGGGGCTGGACGTGGTCCGTCCCGCCGACGCCAACGAGACCGTCGCCGCCTGGAAGGCCGTCCTCGAGCACGGCGACCGGCCCGCCGGCCTCGCCCTGACGAGGCAGAACGTGCCCACGTTCCCCCGCGGCATGGACGACCAGGGTCAGCACTGGGCCACCCCGGAGGGCGTGGCCAAGGGCGGCTACGTCCTGCTGGACGTCGACGGCGGCAGCCCGGACGTCGTCCTCGTCGGCACCGGCTCCGAGGTGCAGCTGGCCGTCGAGGCCCGCGCCCTGCTGGCGGAGAAGGGCGTGCGCGCCCGCGTGGTGTCGATGCCGTGTCGCGAGTGGTTCGACGCCCAGGACCAGGCCTACCGCGACAGCGTCATCCCGCCGATCGTCAAGGCGCGGGTCAGCGTCGAGGCAGGCGTGGCGCAGGGCTGGCGCGAGGTCGTCGGCGACCACGGCCGGATCGTGTCGCTGGAGCACTTCGGCGCCTCGGCCGACTACGCCACGCTGTTCCGGCAGTTCGGGATCACGGCGGAGGCTGTGGTGCTGGCCGCAGAGGAGAGTATCCGCTCCGCCAACGGGTAAGCGCCCGACGGGGGCAAATCGCTCGAGAGCCAGCCGAAAACCTACCGGGAGGAACCGATGTCCGAACGACTCAAGGCACTGGCGGAGGCAGGCGTCTCCATCTGGTTCGACGACCTCTCGCGGGAGCGGCTCGAGACGGGCAACCTGGCCGACCTGGTGAAGAACCGGGCGGTCACCGGGGTCACCACGAACCCCACCATCTTCGCCTCCGCGCTCGCCCAGGGTGAGCGGTACGACGAGCAGGTGCGCCGGCTCGCCGCGCCTCGGCACCAGCATCGACGACGCCGTCCTCGAGCTGACCACCGACGACGTCCGACGCGCCTGCGACGTGCTGATCGACACCTGGACCGACACCGGCGGCGTCGACGGCCGGGTCTCCATCGAGGTGCCCCCGGCGCTCGCGTTCGACACCGACGGCACGGTCGCCGCCGCCCGGAGGACTGTGGATCGGCGGTGGAACGGCCGAACCTGCTGGTCAAGGTCCCGGCGACGACCGAGGGCGCCCCCGCGATCTCCACCCTGCTCGGCGAGGGCATCAACGTCAACGTGACGCTGATCTTCGGCATCGACCGCTACCGCGGGCGTGATGGACGCCTACCTGGAGGGCCTCGAGAAGGCCCGGGCCAACGGGCACGACCTGCACACGATCCACTCCGTCGCGTCCTTCTTCGTCTCCCGCGTGGACACCGAGGTCGACAAGCGGCTCGACGCGCTCGGCCGCGCGGACGTGGCGGACCTCAAGGGCCGGGCCGGGATCGCCAACGCACGCCTGGCCTACCAGGAGTTCGAGGAGGTCTTCAGCAGCGACCGCTTCATGGCAGCTGCGCCGGCACGGCGCCCGCGAGCAGCGGCCGCTGTGGGCGTCGACGGGCGTGAAGAACCCGGACTACCCCGACACCATGTACGTCACCGATCTCGTGGTGCCGAACACCGTGAACACGATGCCGGAGAAGACCATGGACGCCTTCGCCGACCACGGTGAGGTGCACGGCGACCGGATCACCGGCATGTACGACGACGCGCGCGCGGTGATGGACCGGCTCGAGGAGCTCGGCATCCACTACGACGACGTGATCGCCACCCTCGAGCGCGAGGGTGTCGAGAAGTTCGTCGCCTCGTGGGACGAGCTGGTCCAGACGGTCCGCACGAGCATGGAGGTCGCTGCGCGGTGAGCCAGGCGCTGGAGGTCGCGGCCACTGGCGCCGCAGCAGAGGCGGTGGGCCGCTGGGTCCCGCGGCTCGTGGAGGAGCGGTTCGCCAGCCACCTGTTCGACAAGGACGCCACGCTGTGGGGGCCCGCCGCCGAGGCCGAGGCGTCGGTCCGGCTGGGCTGGGTAGAGCTGCACCGGACCTCACGGCCGCTGGTCGGTGCGGTCCGCGCACTGCGCAGCGAGCTCGAGGAGCAGGGCATCACCCGCGTCGCGCTGTGCGGGATGGGCGGCTCCTCCCTCGCCCCCGAGGTCATCTGCGCCACCCACGGCGTCGAGCTCACCGTCGTGGACTCCTCCCACCCCGACCAGGTCCGCGCGGCCCTGACGGACCGCCTCGAGAGCACGGTCGCCGTGGTCTCCAGCAAGTCCGGCTCCACCGTCGAGACCGACTCGCAGCGACGGGCCTTCGAGGAGGCGTTCCGGGAGGCCGGCCTGGACCCGACCCGGCACGTCGTGGTCGTGACCGACCCCGGCAGCCCGCTCGACGAGCAGTCGCGTGCGGCCGGCTACCGCGTGTTCAACGCGGACCCGGACGTCGGCGGCCGGTACTCCGCGCTGTCCGCCTTCGGGCTGGTGCCCAGCGGCCTGGCCGGTGCCGACGTCGAGGCGCTCCTCGACGACGCCGAGACGGTCGCGGACCTGCTCGCGGACGACGACGAGGGCAACCCCGCCCTCCGCCTCGGCGCGGCGATCGCGGGCACGGACCCGCTCCGCGACAAGCTGGTGCTGGTCGACGACGGCTCGGGGCTCGTCGGCTTCCCCGACTGGGCCGAGCAGCTGGTCGCCGAGAGCACCGGCAAGGAGGGCACCGGGCTGCTCCCGGTGGTCGTCGAGGACACCACGGCGCCCGAGGCCACCCTGCCACCGCAGGACGGGACGGTCGTCCGGCTCACCCGGGACCCCGACCCCGCCGAGGAGGACCCCGGCACCGAGGTCGCCCCGGACACCGTCGGCGCCGACGTCTGGGTCACCGGCAGCCTCGGTGCCCAGCTGCTGCTGTGGGAGGCGGCGACCGCGGTGGCCGGCCGCATCCTCGGCATCGACCCGTTCGACCAGCCCGACGTGGAGAGCGCGAAGAAGGCGGCCCGCTCCCTGCTGGAGCAGAGCCCGGAGCGCTCCCCGGCCCTGCTGACCGACGGCCCCGTCGAGGTCCGCGTCCCGGGAGACGACTCCTGGCTCGAGGGTGCCGACAGCCTGGACACGGCGGTGGCCGCCCTGCTCGGCCGGCTCGACGAGGACCGGGGGTACCTGGCGGTGATGGCCTACCTCGACCGGCCCGGCGTCCCCGAGCTCGCGGACGTCCGCCGTACCCTCGCGGTCCGCACGCGCCGCCCGGTCACCTTCGGCTGGGGGCCGCGGTTCCTGCACTCCACCGGCCAGTTCCACAAGGGCGGGCCCCGGCTCGGGGTCTTCCTGCAGGTCACCGACGAGCCGGCCGAGGACCTCGCCGTCCCCGGACGCGACTTCACCTTCGGCACGCTCGTGGCCGCGCAGGCCGCCGGCGACGCGCAGGTCCTGGCCGACCACGGGCGCCCGGTCCTCCGGCTGCACCTGACCGACCGCCGGGCGGGGCTGGCCCGCCTCCACAAGGCCCTGCGATGAGCCCACGCCGGGACCCCGCCAGCGTCGGCAACCCGCTGCGGCAGCCGCAGGACCGGCGGCTCCCGGACATCGCCGGGCCGTGCAGCCTGGTGATCTTCGGGGTGACCGGGGACCTGGCCCGCAAGAAGCTGATGCCCGCCGTCTACGACCTCGCCAACCGGGGGCTGCTGCCGCCGGGCTTCTCCCTGGTGGGGTTCGCTCGGCGGGACTGGGCCGACCAGGACTTCGCCGAGATCGTTCGCGACGCGGTGCGGGAGAACTCCCGCACCGAGTTCCGTCACGAGGTCTGGCGGCAGCTGTCCGAGGGGTTCCGGTTCGTGCCCGGCGACTTCAACGACGACGAGGCCTTCGACAAGCTGCGGCGCACCGTCGAGGAGCTCGACGAGCTGCGCGGCACCGGCGGCAACCACGCGTTCTACCTGTCCATCCCGCCGCGGTTCTTCGGCGACGTCATCGGCCAGCTCAAGGCGCACGGACTCGCCGACCCCGACGACACCGGGTCCTGGCGCCGGGTCGTGGTGGAGAAGCCGTTCGGGTCGGACCTGGCGAGCGCGCGTCGGCTGAACGCCTCGATCCACGAGGTGTTCCCGCAGGAGTCGGTGTTCCGAATCGACCACTACCTGGGCAAGGAGACCGTCCAGAACATCCTCGCGATGCGGTTCTCCAACACGCTGTTCGAGCCGATCTGGAACGCCAACTACGTCGACCACGTACAGATCACCATGGCCGAGGACATCGGCATCGGCGGCCGCGCCGGCTACTACGACGGCATCGGCGCCGCCCGGGACGTGATCCAGAACCACCTGCTGCAGCTGATGGCCCTGGTGGCGATGGAGGAGCCCACGTCGTTCGACGCCCGGCACCTGCGGGTGGAGAAGCAGAAGGTCCTCGAGTCGGTGGTCCTCCCCCGCCGCCTCGACCTGGGCTCCGCCCGGGGGCAGTACACCGCCGGGTGGGCCGGCGGGCTCAAGGTGCCCGGCTACACCGACGAGGAGGACATCCCCGACACGTCGCGGACCGAGACCTTCGCCGCGCTCACCCTGCACCTCGAGTCCCGGCGCTGGGCCGGGGTGCCGTTCTACATCCGCACCGGCAAGCGCCTCGGCCGGCGGGTGACCGAGGTGGCGGTGGTGTTCAAGCGCGCCCCGCACCTGCCGTTCGCGGCCAGTGCCACCGACCAGCTCACGCACAACGCGCTGGTGATCCGGGTCCAGCCCGACGAGGGCGTGACCATGCGGTTCGGCTCCAAGGTGCCGGGCACGGCGATGGAGATCCGCGACGTGACGATGGACTTCGCCTACGGCGGGTCCTTCACCGAGTCCAGCCCCGAGGCGTACGAACGGCTGATCCTCGACGTGCTGCTCGGCGAGGAGCCGTTGTTCCCGCGCCAGGAGGAGGTCGAGCTCTCCTGGCAGATCCTGGACCCCGTCGTGCAGTACTGGGCCGAGCACGGCAAGCCCGACACCTACCCCGCCGGGACCTGGGGTCCGCCCTCGGCGGACCGGATGCTGGCCCGCGACGGACGGGCCTGGAGGCGGCCGTGACCGGAGGCACCCGATGATCGAGCTCACCGACACCACCGCCAGCGCGATCGCCGCGGAGTTCGTCAAGGCGCGCCGCCGGGCCGGCTCGCCGGCGATGGGCATGGTGATGACCCTGGTCTTCGTGGTCGACGAGGCCGAGGCGGAGGCGGCGATGAAGGCCGCCCGCTCCGCGTCGCGGGAGCACCCGGCCCGGGTGCTGAGCGTGATCCGGGGTGACCGGGACGCCACCGACCGGGTGGACGCGGAGGTGGGCATCGGCGCGGGGTGGACCGGCGAGACCGCGACGATCCGCCTCAGCGGCGAGGTGACCGAACACGCCGAGTCCGTCGTCGTCCCCCTGCTGCTGCCCGACTCCCCGGTGGTGGTCTGGTGGCCCACGCACGCACCGCAGGACCCCGCGCAGGACCCGCTCGGCCGGCTGGCCCGGCGGCGGATCACCGACGCCGCGGCGGTGCCGCACCACCGGGAGCACGCTCTGCTCATCCAGTGCCGCGCCTACGCCCCGGGCAACACCGACCTGGCCTGGACCCGGATCACCCAGTGGCGCGCGCTGCTGGCGGCCGCGCTGGACCAGCACCCGTCGAAGGTGCTCTCCGCGGACGTCACCGGCGAGGCGGTCAGCCCGAGCGCGGACCTGTTGGCCGCCTGGCTCCACGACCGGCTTCGAGTCGAGGTCACCCGCTCCACGTCCGACGGACCGGGCATCACCGCGGTGCGGCTGGACACGGGCGACGGCCCGGTGTCCCTGGTGCGCCGGGACGGCAAGATCGCCACGCTGAGCGTGCCGGGACAGCCCGACCGCCCCGTCGCGCTCAAGCGGCGCGAGCTCGAGGAGCTGCTCGCCGAGGAGCTCCGGCACCTCGACCCCGACGAGGTCTACGCCGACGCGGTGAAGGCGGTGGTCCGGCTCCACGACGGCACCCGCCGCACCCCCCAGGAGACGGTCTCGTGACGGGCACCGTGGAGGTCGAGCGGCTCGGCTCGGCCGAGGACGTCGCGACCACGGTCGCCGGCCGGCTCGTGCACCGGCTGCGGCAGCTGCAGGCGGAGGGGCGGGTCCCCTCCGTGGTGCTCACCGGCGGCAGCATCGCCGACCGGGTGCATCGCGCGGTGCTGGCGGTTCCCGAGCACGCCGACGTCGACTGGTCCCGCGTCGAGGTGTGGTACGGCGACGAGCGGTTCGTGCCCTCCGGCGACGAGGACCGCAACGCCCTGCAGGCGAGGAGGGCCGTCCTCGACGCGCTGCCCCTCGACCCCGGCCGCGTGCACGAGATGCCGGCCTCGGACGGCCCGGTCGGCGACGACCTGGACGCGGCGGCGGCCGCCTACGGCGAGGAGCTGGTGCGCGTCCTCGGCGACGAGCCGCGGTTCGACGTACTGATGCTGGGCGTGGGGCCGGACGGCCACTGCGCCTCGTTGTTCCCCGGCCGGGAGGAGGTGCACGCGGACGGGCTCACCGTCGCGGTGCGCCACTCCCCCAAGCCACCACCGGAGCGCATCTCGCTGACCATGCCGGTCGCTCCGCAGCGCCGACGAGGTGTGGTTCGTCGCCGCCGGCGAGGAGAAGGCCGCCGCCTCGGTCGCGCGACGCCGCTCACCGGCAGCGACGTGCTGACGCCGTCCGGCCGCCTCGGGGCCGCGTGGCCGGCCTGCGCACCGTGTGGTTCCTCGACGCGGCGGCGGGCTCCGCCCGAACGGGGCCGCAGCCGCTGTCAGAAGACGATCTCGCCGCGCTTGCGGCGCTCGCGCAGCGTCTGCATCGCCTCGTCGAGGATGTCGGCGGCCTCCTGCGTCGGAGCGCCGCTCCTTCACGTAGGCCAGGTGCGTCTTGTAGGGCTCGATCTTCGGCGGCGGCGGTGGGTTGTCGGAGTCCAGGCTGGCCGGCAGGCCGCATCGGGGGCAGTCCCACGACTCCGGGATCTGGGCCTCCACCGCGAAGGTGATCACCGACTGGTGCCGGTGCGCACAGAAGTAGACGACACGCTGCCGGGGGGCAGCCTCCCCGCGCTCGGCCTCGCCCATGGGTCCGGCTCCGACACGGCTGCCACGAATGGCGCTTCCTCCACCAGCCACGCTCAGCACTCCTCGATCGGGTCGACGCGGAAGCCGTTCAGGCGCCGCTCTTGAGCAGTAGTCCCAGGGCGACGACGCAGGCGAACCAGATGATGCCCGCGCCGATCGTGATCCGGTCCAGGTTCCGCTCGGCCACGGACGAGCCGCCGAGGCCGCTGGACACACCGCCGCCGAACATGTCGGACATGCCACCGCCGCGGCCCTTGTGCAGCAGGACCAGCATGATCAGCAGCAGGCTCGTCAGGATGAGCAGAACGGTGAAGACGGTAGTCACGATGAGAAAGCCTAACTCACGGCTGGTGGGTCACAGATGACAGGCATGTCGTAAAACCGGCAGATGCCTCCGAACTCGTCGGCCTGCAGGCTCGCGCCCCCGACCAGGCAGCCGTCCACGTCGGCCTTCTCCATGATCGCGGCCGACGTTGGCAGCCTTCACCGACCCGCCGTACAGGATGCGCACCCGCTGCCGCCGCCTCCGCGGAGAACGCCTCGGCGACCCTGCTCCCGGATCGCGCCGCAGACCTCCTGCGCGTCGTCGGGGGTGGCGACCTCGCCGGTGCCGATCGCCCAGACCGGCTCGTAGGCGATCACGAGGTCGGCCGACCTGCTCGGCGGCTGAGCCCGGCCAGGGAGCCCTCGACCTGCGCGAGCGTGTGCTCGACGTGACGGCCCTCCTTGCGGACCTCGAGCCCCTCGCCCACGCAGACGATCGGGGTGATGCCGGCCGCGATGGCCTTCTTGGCCTTGGCGTTGACCACCTCGTCGCTCTCGGCGTGGTACTGCCGGCGCTCGGAGTGCCCGACCACGGCGTAGGAGCAGCCGAGCTTGGCCAGCATGCCCGCGGAGACCTCACCGGTGTAGGCGCCGCTGTCGTGCGGCGAGACGTCCTGCGCGCCGTACTGGATCGCGAGGCGGTCACCGTCGACCAGCGTCTGCACCGACCGGATGTCGGTGAACGGCGGGAGCACCGCCACCTCCACCTTGGCGTAGTCGTGCTTCTTGTCCGACAGCGTCCATGCGAGCTTCTGCACCAGCACCACCGCCTCCTGGTGGTTCAGGTTCATCTTCCAGTTGCCCGCCATCAGCGGCACGCGCTTCGCCTTGGTGTCAGCCACAGTCGTCCTGTCGTCGAGCGTGGGCGGGGTGGGCGCGCGGAGTCGTGTCAGGAGAGTACGTCGATGCCCGGCAGGTCCTGCCCTCGAGGTACTCCAGGCTCGCGCCGCCGCCGGTCGAGATGTGACCGAACGCCGCCTCGTCGAAGCCCGAGGGTGCGCACCGCCGCCGCGGAGTCCCCGCCCCCGACGACGGAGAGCCCGTCGACCTTCGTGAGCGCCTCCGCGACGTCACGGGTGCCGCCCGCGAACGCCGGCGACCTCGAACACGCCCATCGGGCCGTTCCAGAACACGGTCCGCGCGTCGGCGAGCGCAGCCGCGAAAGCGCGGCCGGACTCGGGCCCGATGTCGAGGCCGACCTGGTCGGCCGGGATCGCGTCGGCGGGCACGACCGTAGCGGTGACGGTGGCGTCCTGCGGGAACTCCGGCGGCGACCCGGATGTCGCTCGGGCAGCAGGATCTGCACCCCGGCGTCCTCGGCGCGACGGAGGTACTCCCGGCAGGTCTCCACCTGGTCCTGCTCCAGCAGGCTCCTGCCCACCTCGTGGCCCTGGGCCTTGAGGAAGGTGAAGACCATCCCGCCACCGATCAGCAGCCGGTCCGCCTTGCCGAGCAGGTTGTCGATCACGCCGAGCTTGTCGGAGACCTTGGAGCCGCCGAGCACGACCACGTAGGGCCGCTGCGGGTCCTCGGTCAGCCGGCGCAGCACGTCGATCTCCGCCGCCACCAGGTCGCCCATGGCGTGTGGCAGCCGCTGCGCGACGTCGTACACGGAGGCCTGCTTGCGGTGCACCACGCCGAAGCCGTCGCTGACGAAGACGTCGGCGAGGGCGGCGAGCCGGTCGGCGAACTCGCCGCGGACCGCGTCGTCCTTGCTGGTCTCGCCCTCGTTGAACCGGACGTTCTCGAGGACCGCGACCTGGCCGTCCTCGAGGGCCTCGACGGTCGCGCGTGCGCTGTCCCCGACGGTGTCGGTGGCGAACGCGACGTCCTGGCCGAGCAGCTCGCCGAGCCGGCGCGCCACCGGGCGCCAGGGAGTACCGCGGGTCGGGTGCGCCCTTGGGCCGGCCCAGGTGCGCGGTCACGACGACGCGCGCGCCCTTCCCGGCCAGCTTGGAGATGGTGGGGACGCTCGCCCTGATCCGGCCGTCGTCGGTGATCACGTCACCGTCGAGGGGGACGTTGAGGTCCGACCGGACCAGGACCCGCTTCCCCCGGAGGTCACCGAGGTCGTCGATGTGCTTCATCGGGTCAGAGGCTCTCGCCGACGTAGGCCACCAGGTCCACGAGGCGGTTGGAGTAGCCCCACTCGTTGTCGTACCAGCCCAGGACCTTGACCTGGTTGCCGAACGACCTTGGTCAGCGGAGCGTCGAAGATGCAGGACGCGCGGGTCGGTGACGATGTCGGAGGAGACGAGCGGGTCCTCGGAGTACTTCAGGAAGCCCTTGAGCGGGCCCTCCTCCGCGGCCTTCTTCACCGCGGCGTTGACCTCCTCCGCGGTGACCTCGCGGGAGACCTCGATGGTCAGGTCGGTGGCCGAGCCGGTCGGCACCGGGACGCGCATGGCGTAGCCGTCGAGCTTGCCCTTCAGCTCGGGCAGGACCAGGCCGATCGCCTTCGCCGCGCCGGTGGAGGTCGGCACCATGTTGAGGGCGGCGGCGCGGGCGCGGCGCAGGTCCTTGTGCGGGCCGTCCTGGAGGTTCTGGTCGGCGGTGTAGGCGTGGATGGTGGTCATCAGGCCCTTGACGATGCCGAACTCGTCGTTGATCGCCTTGGCCATCGGCGCGAGGCAGTTGGTCGTGCACGAGGCGTTGGAGATGACGTGGTGCGCGGCCGGGTCGTAGTCGGTGTGGTTCACACCCATGACCACGGTGATGTCCTCGTTCTTCGCGGGCGCGGAGATGATGACCTTCTTGGCGCCGGCGTCGATGTGCGCCTTCGCCTTGGTGGCGTCGGTGAAGAAGCCGGTGGACTCGATCGACCACGTCGACCCCGAGGTCCTTCCACGGCAGGTCGCGCCGGGTCGCGCTCGGCGAGGATCTTGACCTCGCGGGTCCCGACGCGGATGCCGCTCGTCGGTCGACGGAGACGTCCTCGGCGAGGACGCCCGAGGATCGTGTCGTACTTCAGCAGGTGCGCCATCGTCTCGACGTCGCCGAGGTCGTTGGCGGCCGACGATCTCGATGTCGGCGCCGGACGCCAGGACGGAGCGGAAGAAGTTGCGGCCGATGCGGCCGAAGCCGTTGATACCTACGCGAACAGTCACGGAAGAAGACTCCCTCAGTCAGCAGTCAGGTTGACGTGCGGCCGCCCGGTCCGGGAGGGCCGACGGAACCGACCCTACCGCGTTGCCGGGGGCACCCTGAACAGGTCGTCCGGCCCGCGCTTCCGGCCGCCGAACGTCCCGTCGGCGCCGACCTCGCGACGGCGGTGCGCTACTGCTGCTCGGCGAGCATGTCGGGGGTCAGGTTGGCCTCGGTGTCGGGGACGCCGAGCTCCTGCGCTCGCTTGTCCGCCATCGCCAGCAGCCGGCGGATGCGACCGGCGATCGCGTCCTTGGTCAGCGGCGGCTGGTGCAGCTGGCCGAGCTCCTCGAGGGAGGCCTGCTTGTGCGCGAGCCGCAGGTCGCCGGCCATCTTGAGGTGGTCGGGGACCTCGTCGCCGAGGATCTCCAGCGCGCGCTCGACACGGGCGCCGGCGGCGACCGCTGCGCGGGCGGAGCGACGCAGGTTGGCGTCGTCGAAGTTCGCGAGCCGGTTGGCGGTGGCGCGGACCTCGCGCCGCATCCGACGCTCCTCCCACGCCATCAGCGACTCGTGCGCCCCGAGGCGGGTCAGCAGCGCGCCGATGGCGTCGCCGTCGCGGATGACCACCCGGTCGACGCCCCGGACCTCACGTGCCTTGGCGGAGATGCCGAGCCTCCGGGCGGCCCCGACCAGGGCCAGCGCGGCCTCCGGTCCCGGGCAGGTGACCTCGAGCGCGGAGGACCGGCCGGGCTCGGTCAGTGACCCGTGGGCGAGGAAGGCGCCCGCGCCAGGCCGCGACCGCGTCGCAGTTCGGCTCCGGAGACCACCTGGGGCGGGAGGCCCCGGACGGGCCGGCCCCGACCGTCGAGCAGACCGGTCTGGCGGGCCAGCGCCTCGCCCGTCCCGGACCACCCGGACGACGTAGCGGCTGCCCTTGCGGATGCCGTTGCCGGAGACCATCACGACGTCGGAGGAGTGACCGTAGATCTCGGCGATGTCCTTGCGCAGGCGGCGGGCGGCGGCGCCGGTGTCGAGCTCGGCCTCGACGACGATGCGGCCGCTGACGATGTGCAGCCCACCGGCGAACCGGAGCATCGACGAGACCTCGGACTTCCGGCAGCACGCCTTGGTGACCGGGGTGCTGGCCAGCTCCGCCTTGACCTGTGCCGTCATCGCCATGCGTCCGATCCTGCCATTCCGATGGCCCCTTCCACGAATGCCGCGTCGTCGCGGCCGGAGCCCGTGACCCCGTACACCGGTCACCGGACGGCGACACCCTATGCCTCCTGGAGAAAACCGCATAAGCATCGGCCAACTTGACCGGGTCGTGACGTGGGGTGCCGTCGTCCGTGGCGACGTCGGCGACGACGAGCGTCCGCGCCGAACGACTGCGCCGCCGCCCGGAGGCCGGCGAGGTCGTCGACGCACGTTCTCGTCGACGAGCACCACGTCCAGCCGCAGGTCGGGGGCGTAGGAGGCGAGGACCTCCAGGTGTGCCTCGGGCGAGTAGCCGTCGGTCTCCCCGGCCTGGGGCGCGAGGTTGAGGGTGACCGCGCGCCGTCCGGCTGCGGATACGAGCGCCTCGCGGAGCTCGGGCACCAGCAGGTGCGGGATGACGCTGGTGAACCACGAGCCCGGGCCCAGCACGACCCAGTCCGCCTCGGCGGACCGCTTCGAGCGCCTCGGGGCAGGCGGGCGGGTCCGCCGGCGACAGGTCCACCGAGACCACCTGCCCGGTGGTCGAGGCCACCTCGACCTGGCCGTGCACCGTGCTCAACGCGTCCGGGCGCCGCCGGGTCGGCGCCATGCACGGCAGCGGTGATGTCGATCGGCGTCACGGACATCGGCAGCACGGTCCCCTGCGCGCCGAGCAGCCGGGCCACCCACTCCAGCCCACGGACGTGGTCGCCGAGCAGCTCCCACAACGCCACGATCAAGAGGTTTCCGACGGCGTGCTCGTCCATCGGGCCGGTGCTCGCGAAGCGGTGCTGGAGCACCCGGGCCCAGGTCTGTCCCCAGTCGTCGTCGCCGCACAGCGCGGCGAGGGCCTGGCGCAGGTCGCCCGGCGGCAGCACCCCGAACTCGTGGCGCAGCCGTCCCGAGGAGCCCCCGTTGTCGGCCACCGTCACCACCGCGGTCAGGTGCCGGACCACCCGCCGCAGCGCCGACAGCGACGCGGAGAGCCCGTGCCCGCCTCCCAGCGCCACGACGCCGACCGGCGCGGGCTCCGGGAGGGTCGGGTCACTCCCGGCCCAGGTCACGGTGCATCGGCCTTGCGTCCAGCCCCCGCTCGCGCATGCGCGCGGCGATCTCCTCGGTCATCGCGACGCTCCGGTGCTTGCCCCCGGTGCAGCCGATGGCCACCGTCATGAAGCGCTTGCCCTCCCGCAGGTAGCCCTGGACGACGGTCTCGACGAGCTCGACGTACTTCTCGACGAACTCCTTGGCCTCCGGCCGTTCCTTGACGTAGGCCGCTACCTCGGCGTCGCGTCCGGAGAGGTGCCGCAGCTCGGGGACCCAGTGCGGGTTCGGCAGGAAGCGCATGTCCGCGACGAGGTCGGCGTCGACGGGGATGCCGTACTTGAACCCGAAGCTGACCACGGTGGCCTTCAGCGAGGTGGAGGTCTCGGTGCCGAACGCCTCTGCGACCTTGTCCGTGAGCTGGTGCGGGTTCAGGTTCGAGGTGTCGACGACGACGTCGGCCTGGCCGCGGAGCGGGGCGACCACGTGCCGCTCCCGCCGGAGACCGTCGAGGAGCCTGCCGCCCTCCTGCAGCGGGTGCGGGCGGCGCGCGGCCTCCTGGCGGCGCACCAGCACCTCGTCGGTGGCCTCGAGGAAGAGCAGGGTGGTCCGGCGTCCGACGCGGCCCTGCGCCAGCATCTCCTGCAGGGAGGCGAAGAACGACCCGGAGCGCACGTCCACCACGACCGCGATCGCCTGACGCGGGCCCTGGCTCTCGTCGACCAGCCGGACCACGTCCGGCACCAGCTGCGGCGGGAGGTTGTCGACCACGAAGTAGCCCAGGTCCTCCAGCTCCTTCGCGGCGGTGCTGCGACCGGCCCCGGTCATGCCGGTGACGACGACCAGCTCACCACGCTCGTCCTGCTGGTCGGCCTCGGTCCTCATCAGCCCTCCTCGATCTCGCCCGTCGCGGTGTTGACCGCGACGCCTGCTCCGCCGCTCTCCCCCAGGGCCGCCACGACCGCCTCCGCGGTGCGGGTGCCGAACCCGGGCAGGGCGGCGATGTCCTCCACTGTGGCAGCCCGCAGCCTGCGTCAACGAACCGAAGTGCCGCAGCAACGTCTTGCGCCGCACCTCGCCGAGCCCCGGGACGCCGTCGAGGACACTCTCCACCATGGACTTCGACCGCCGGTTGCGGTGGTGGGTGATCGCGAACCGGTGCGCCTCGTCACGGATCCGCTGCAGCAGGTAGAGCCCCTCGCTGCTGCGCGGCAGGACCACAGGGTCCTCCTGGCCGGGCAGCCAGACCTCCTCCAGCCGCTTGGCGAGCCCGCACACCGGGACGTCGTCGATGCCCAGCTCGTCGAGCGCACGCTGCGCCGCTGCCACCTGCGGCGGTCCGCCGTCGACGACGACGAGGCCGGGCACGTAGGCGAACTTGCGGGGTCGGCCCGTCTCCGGGTCCACCAGCTGCGGACCGTCCTCCCCGCCGTCGCCGAGCTCGGGGGCCTGCGCCCGGTCGTCGAGCAGCCGGCGGAACCGGCGGGTGATCACCTCGTGCATGGACGCGACGTCGTTGGCGCCGCTCTCGCCGCCGACGGTTCGGATCACGAACCGCCGGTACTCGCCCTTCCGGGCCAGGCCGTCCTCGAAGACGACCATCGAGGCGACCACCTCGGTGCCCTGCAGGTTCGACACGTCGTAGCACTCGATCCGCAGCGGCGCACCCGGCAGCCGGAGGGCCGACTGGATCTCCTCGAGCGCACGGCTGCGGGTGGTGAGGTCGCTGGCCCGCTTGGTCTTGTGCAGGGCCAGCGCCTGCTGGGCGTTGCGCCCCACCGTCTCCTGGAGCGCCTTCTTGTCGCCGCGCTGCGGGACCCGGACCGAAACCCGGGAGCCGCGCAGCCGGGCCAGCCACTGCTCGAGCGCCTCCGCGTCGTCGGGGAGGGCGGGCACCAGCACCTCCCTGGGGATGGCCTCCCCCGTCTCGCCGTCGTAGAGCTGGAGCAGGAAGCGCTCGACCAGCTCACCGGTGTCGACGTCCTCGGTCTTGTCGGCGACCCAGCCCCGCTGGCCGCGGATCCTCCCCCCGCGCACGTAGAAGATCTGCACTGCCACCTCGAGCGGGTCGTCGGCGAAGGCGACCACGTCTGCGTCGGTGCCGTCCCCGAGGACCACCTGCTGCTTCTCCATCGCCCGCTTCAACGCCCCGATGTCGTCGCGCAGGCGGGCAGCCCGTTCGAAGTCCGTCTCCGCGGAAGCGGCGTACATCTCCTTCTCCAGCCGCCGCACGAAGCCGGTCGTGTTGCCGGACATGAAGTCGACGAAGTCCTCGACGATCTCGCGGTGCTGCTCGGCGGACACGTCCCCCACGCACGGCGCCGCGCACTTGTCGATGTAGCCGAGCAGGCAGGGGCGGCCGATCTGCTGGGACCGCTTGAACACGCCGTTCGAGCAGGAGCGCATCGGGAACACGCGCAGCAGCAGGTCGACCGTCTCCCGGATCGCCCACGCGTGGGAGTAGGGCCCGAAGTAGCGCACGCCCTTCTTCTTCGCCCCACGGCCGACCATCACCCGGGGGAACTCCTCGTTCACGGTCACCGCGAGCCAGGGGTAGGACTTGTCGTCGCGGTACTTCACGTTGAACCGCGGGTCGAACTCCTTGATCCAGGAGTACTCCAGCTGCAGCGCCTCGACCTCGGTGTTCACCACGGTCCACTCCACGGAGGCGGCGCTGGTCACCATCGTGGCGGTGCGGGGGTGGAGGTTGGCGATGTCCTGGAAGTACGACGAGAGCCTGGCGCGCAGGTTCTTCGCCTTCCCGACGTACACCACGCGCCGGTGCTCGTCACGGAAGCGGTAGACCCCCGGCGAGGTCGGGATCGAGCCCGGTGCCGGGCGGTAGGTCGACGGGTCTGCCACGCCTCAAACCCTACGGGGCCGCGGTGACCGTCAGCCCACCGTGACCGAGTCGCCTTCGACACTCACCTGCTTGCTCGGCAGCGGCGTGGTCGCCGGGCCCTGCAGCACCGAGCCGTCCTCGATGGAGAACCGGCTCCCGTGGCAGTTGCAGATGATCGCGCCGTCGGAGACCGACTGCACCGGGCAGCCCTGGTGGGTGCACACGGCGCTGAACGCCTCGAACGTCCCCTCCGTCGGCTGGGTGACCACGACCAGCTGGTCCCCGAGGATGGTGCCCCCGCCGACCGGGACGTCGGCGGTGGCGATGGTGACCTCGCCGCCGGAGCCGCCGGGACTGCTCCCGGTGCTCCCGGTGCTCCCGGTGCTGCCGGCGCCCCCGCTGCCGTCACCGCCGGCGCAGGCCGCCAGCAGGGGGCCTGCGACGCCGATCGTCCCCGCTCCCTGCAGCAGGGCGCGGCGGCTGAGGCGAGACGGGACTGGATCATCGTGGGCGGGCATCGGGTCCTCCGGCTCGGGTGGTGCTCCCAGGCTAGCGCGAGCCCCCCGCTGCGACCTTCCGCGTCGACCCGGCCCGGGCCTTCTTCGCCGTGGTCTTCTTGGCGGCCGCCTTCCGGGGCGCCGCCTTGTCGACCGCCTTCGGCGCGGCCACCGGAGCGGCGCGGCCCCGGAGCAGCGGCTCGAGGAACTGCCCGGTGTAGGAGTCCGGGTTCGTGGCGACCTCCTCGGGGGTCCCCTCCGCGACGACGGTGCCACCGCGGCTGCCGCCCTCGGGGCCCATGTCGACGAGCCAGTCGGCGGTCTTGATGACGTCGAGGTTGTGCTCGATGACCAGCACCGTGTTGCCCTGGTCGACGAGCTTCCCGAGGACCGTCAGCAGCTTGCGGATGTCCTCGAAGTGCAGGCCGGTGGTCGGCTCGTCGAGGACGTAGACGGTGCGGCCCGTGGACCGCTTCTGCAGCTCCGCGGCGAGCTTGACCCGCTGCGCCTCCCCGCCGGACAGGGTGGTCGCCGGCTGGCCGAGCCGCACGTAGCCGAGCCCGACGTCGACCAGCGTCCGCAGGTGACGGGAGATGGCCGGCATCGCCTCGAAGAAGTCGACGGCCTCCTCGATGGGCATGTCGAGGACCTCGGCGATGGTCTTGCCCTTGTAGTGCACCTCGAGCGTCTCGCGGTTGTAGCGGGCGCCGTGGCAGACCTCGCAGGGCACGTAGACGTCGGGCAGGAAGTTCATCTCGATCTTGATCGTGCCGTCGCCGGAGCACGCCTCGCAGCGGCCACCCTTGACGTTGAACGAGAACCGGCCCTGGAGGTAGCCGCGCATCTTCGCCTCCGGGGTCGAGGCGAAGAGCTTGCGGACGTGGTCGAAGACTCCGGTGTAGGTGGCCGGGTTGGACCGCGGGGTCCGCCCGATCGGCGACTGGTCGACGTGGATCACCTTGTCGACGTGCTCGAGACCCTCGATCCGGGTGTGCCGCCCGGGCACCGTCCGGGCGTTGTAGATCTGCTTGGCCAGGGCCGTGTAGAGGATGTCGTTGACCAGGGTGGACTTGCCGGATCCCGAGACGCCGGTCACCGCGACGAACATCCCGAGCGGGAACGAGACGTCGACGCCGCGCAGGTTGTGCTCCTTGGCGCCGACCACCTTCAGCTGGCGGGCGGGGGTGCGCGGTCGGCGCACGTCGGGCAGCGGGATCTCCCGGCGGCCCGAGAGGTAGAGACCGGTCTGCGAGTCCGGGTGCGTGAGCAGCTCCTCGACCGTGCCAGACACCACCACCTGGCCGCCGTGCTCGCCGGCGCCGGGGCCGATGTCGACGACCCAGTCGGCGGTGCGGATCGTGTCCTCGTCGTGCTCGACGACGATCAGGGTGTTGCCCAGGTCTCGAAGCCGGACGAGGGTCTCGATCAGCCGGTGGTTGTCACGCTGGTGCAGGCCGATCGACGGCTCGTCGAGGACGTAGAGGACACCGACCAGCCCCGCCCCGATCTGGGTGGCGAGCCGGATCCGCTGGGCCTCACCCCCGGACAGCGACCCGGCCGGGCGGTCCAGGGACAGGTAGTCCAGGCCGACGTCGAGCAGGAAGTTCAGCCGCTCCTGGATCTCCTTGAGGACCCGCTCCGCGATCTGGCGCTCCCGGTCGCTCAGCTCGAGGCCGCGGAGGAACTCGGCCGCCTCGTTGATCGGCATCGCGGTGACCTCGGCGATGTTCCTGTCCCCCACGGTCACCGCCACGGACACCGGCTTGAGGCGGCTCCCCCGGCAGGTGGGGCAGGGCACCTCGCGCATGTAGCCCTCGAAGCGCTCCCGGCTGGTGTCGGACTCGGCCTCCCGGTGCCGCCGCTCGATGTAGGGACGGACCCCCTCGAACGCGGTGTAGTAGGAGCGCTGCCGGCCGTAGCGGTTGCGGTGGCGCACGTGCACCTTGGTCGAGTGCCCGTCCAGGATCGCCTTGCGGGCGCGGGCCGGCAGGTCCTTCCACGGCGTGTTCAGGTCGAACCCGAGCTCCTCGCCGAGGGCGCCGAGCAGCCGGGTGAAGTAGTCGAAGACGTGCGCCCCCGACCACGGCGCGATCGCGCCTTCGCCCAGCGTCGCCGAGGGGTCGGAGATCACCAGCTCGGGGTCGACCTCCATGCGGGTGCCCAACCCGTGGCAGTCGGGGCAGGCGCCGTAGGGCGAGTTGAACGAGAACGACCGCGGCTCGAGCTCCTCGAAAGAGAGGTCGTCGTACAGGCAGGCGAGGTGCTCGGAGAAGGTCCGCTCACGATGTTCGTGGTCCTCGGGCAGGTCGACGAAGTCGAGGGTGACCAGACCGCTGGAGAGGCCGAGGGCGGTCTCGACCGAGTCGGTCAGCCGGCGCTTCGCGGACTCCTTGACCGAGAGCCGGTCGACGACCACCTCGATCGTGTGCTTCTTCTGCTTGTCGAGCGTGGGCGGGTCCGTCAGCAGGTGGGTCTCGCCGTCGACCCGGACCCGGGAGAAACCCTGGGTCTGCAGCTGGCGGAACAGCTCGGTGTACTCCCCCTTGCGGCCCCGCACGACGGGGGCGAGGACCTGGAAGCGGCTGCCCGGCTCGAGCTCGAGCACCCGGTCGACGATCTGCTGCGGGGTCTGGCGCGCGATGGGGCGACCGCACTTGGGGCAGTGCGGCCGGCCGGCCCGGGAGTAGAGCAGGCGGAGGTAGTCGTAGACCTCGGTGATGGTGCCGACGGTGGAGCGCGGGTTCTTCGAGGTCGACTTCTGGTCGATCGAGACCGCCGGCGACAGACCCTCGATGAAGTCGACGTCGGGCTTGTCCATCTGGCCGAGGAACTGGCGCGCGTAGGCGGACAGCGACTCGACGTACCGGCGCTGGCCCTCGGCGAAGATCGTGTCGAACGCGAGGCTGGACTTGCCGGAACCGGACAGGCCGGTGAACACGATGATGGCCTCGCGCGGTAGGTCGAGAGAGACGTCCTTGAGGTTGTGCTCGCGCGCACCCCGGATGATCAGCTGGTCGGCCACTGAGTCCCTCGTCTGTCCTCGGTCTGGAAACGTCCCCGCGGCGCGGAGCACCCCGCGACCGGCTTCGAACAACTGTTCGCCCATCATATCCGCTGACACAAGCCGACGCCCCGCAGGATGATGGCCTCATGGAGACAAGCAGCCGCACCCCGACCGCCATCCCCAACCTCGTCGAGATGGTCGTCGCGAGCACCCGCTACCTCGGCGCGCTCAGCGACCTCACCGACGACGACGCGCGCGAACCCTCGCTCCTGCCCGGCTGGACCCGGGCCCACGTCGTCAGCCACCTCGCGCGGAACGCCGACGCCCTGTGCAACCTGCTGCACTGGGCGGAGACCGGCGAGGAGCGCTACATGTACGAGTCGATCGACCAGCGGGACGCCGACATCGAGGCGGGGGCGGCGCGGTCGGCGCACGACCTGCGCGTCGACTCCTCGGCCGCGGCCGGCAGGCTGGTGCAGCGGCTCAACGAGCTCGACGTACGGCACGAGGACAACCTCGTCGCCCGGATGCCGGGCACGCCGACCTTCCCCGCGCGGGAGATCGCCACGCACCGCTGGGTCGAGCTCGAGGTCCACCACGCCGACCTCGGCCTCGGGTACGGCCGGGAGAGCTGGGCCCCCGCCTTCTGCGACGTCCTGCTCGACCGGGTCATGGACGACCGCGCCGACGGGCCGGCGATGGTGCTCGCTTCCGGCGACACGGGCCGCACCTGGAAGTACGGCGTCCCCGGTCAGGGGCCGACGATCCGGGGCCGCGCCTGCGACCTCGCGTGGTGGGTGCTGGGCCGGGGCGACGGTTCTGGGCTAACGTCGGACGCCCACGTCCTGCCCGAGCTGGGGAGATGGAGATGACCGCCCGATGACCTACCACGGCGAGGTGAAGCCCGGCGGACCCGCGGACGTCCGCGAGCTGGCGCACCTGATCATCAGCAAGCTGGCCGTCGACGAGCAGATGTCGAACAACGTCTACCTGCTCCGGTGCCGGGCGACCGACGAGCAGCTGCTCATCGACGCCGCGGACGACGCGGAGGCGATCTTGCAGATGGTCGGCCCCGACGGGCTGCGGACGGTGGTGACCACGCACCGCCACTGGGACCACCACCGCGCGCTGCCCGCGGTCGTCGAGGCGACCGGGGCGCAGAGCGTGGCCGGACGTGAAGACGCACGGGAGCTCCCGGTGAAGGTCGACCGGACCGTCACCGACGGTGACCGGATCACCGTCGGGGAGGCCGAGCTGGAGGTGATCACCCTGGTCGGTCACACCCCCGGCTCGATCGCCCTGCTGTACGACGACCCGGCGGGCACGCCGCACCTGTTCACCGGCGACTCGCTGTTCCCCGGGGGCGTCGGCAACACGTTCGGTGACGGGGAGGCGTTCCGGACCCTGGTCGACGACGTGGAGCAGAAGATCTTCGACCGGCTGCCCGACGAGACGTGGTTCTACCCCGGGCACGGCGACGACTCCACGATCGGGGCGGAGCGCCCGCACGTCGCCGAGTGGCGTGCCCGGGGCTGGTAGGGGTAGGCGCACGCGGCCGGCTGCCGTCGTGCGCGGCTCCTAACGGACGGGGCGGCCCGGCACTGCCGTGGAGCTGCCCGGTTTCGCCAGCTCGTGGATCTCCCACGCGTAGCCGGGTCCCTGCGCGTCCCTGGCCTGCGTGGAGACGTAGACGCCACGAGAGGTGCCGCCCGGGTAGCAGGACGTCTGGTTGCAGGCCTTGACCTCCTGGCCCCAGTTGGCGGGCGCTGCGACGGCACCGGCGGACGCGCCGCCGACGAGGACGAAACCGAGGGTGGTGATACCGATCGCAATGGTGCGCTTCACGATGTTTCACCTTTCTGGGATTTTGCCGAAACGGCGACGCTACGTCGACAGCCGGCCGGACCGCCGCCCCCAAGTTGGGGATTTCCGCGGTTCTGTCGACCTCGGCTCAGGTCACACGTCGAGGACCGCGAGCACCGGGCGGTGGTCGCTGGCCCGCGCCAGCAGGCCCTCGGCGACACCGGGGCTGCCGTGGTCGAGCACCCTCACCTCTCCCCGGACGAGCAGGGCGTCGATCCGCTTGACCGGCTCGGCCGCCGGGAACGTCGGCCAGTCCGCGGAGCCGTGGTCGACGAACCGGGCCTCACGCAGGCGCCTCCAGCTCGGACCGTGCGGCTCCTCGTTGAGGTCACCCCCGAGAACCACCGGGCCGCGCAGGCGCGCAGCCACCGAGAGGACCTGCTCGACCTCCCACCGGCGACGCTCCGCGTCCAGCCCGAGATGACAGCCGACCACGCCCAGGAGTCTTCCGCGGACCCGCAGCTGCGCCGCGACGATCCCGCGGCGGGGCGCGAACAGCGGCTGTCGCAGCGTGGTGGTGTACGTCGAGCGCACCTGCACCGACGACGTGGCCAGCACCATGTTCGACCCCGCGTCGCGTCCGCCGGCGAGGTGCCGCATCCCCCACCGCTCGGCCAGCTCCCGGACCCGGGACCGCCACAGGCACGGGGTCTTCGGGGTCTCGTTCACCACCAGCACGTCGGGGTCCGCGGCGCGGACCACCTCGTCGAGGGCGATCCCACCACGATCGTCGGCCCGGATGTTGTAGGTCATGACACGGAGACCGGGCACGGAGGGATCCTGCCACGGCGCGGGCGGACGCTCGAGGAGGCCCGGGGAGGGTGCGGTGACCTCCCCGGCCTGTTGACCCGAGGCTCCGGCTGCGTGGCAGGATCGCGCCGTGGCAGAGGACAGGACCGGCACCGAAGAGTTCGGCGCGTTCGTCGAGGGGCTCGACTACCCGATGTTCGTCGTCACCACCGAGCACGCCGGGGAACGGTCCGGGTGCCTGGTCGGCTTCGCCACCCAGGTCAGCATCGACCCTCCCCGGATGCTGGTGTGCATCTCGGAGAAGAACCACACCCACCGCCTGGCCCGGCACGCCGAGCACGTCGCCGTACACGTGCTCTCGCCGGGGCAGCACGACCTCGCCTCCTTGTTCGGCGAGGAGACCGGGGACGAGGTCGACAAGCTCGCGCGGTGCTCATGGCACGCCGGGCCGGGAGGGGCACCCGTCCTCGACGAGGCGGCACGCCACCTGGTCGGCCGGGTGCTGAGCCGCACCCCGCTCGGCGACCACCTCGGGCTGCTCCTCGAGCCGGTCGCCACCGGGGTCTCGGAGCGCCCGGTGGCGTTCCGGCTCAGCGACGCCCGGGACCTCGAGCCCGGCCACGACGCGTGACCGCCTCGCGGCCTACTCCTCGGTGAGCTCCTGCAGGAAGGCCTTGCCCCGTTCGCTCGTCGGGTTCACCAGCACCTGCTCGGGCGTGCCCTCCTCGACGATGTGCTTGTCCGCCATGAGCACGACCCGGTCCGCGGCGCGGCGCGCGAAGCGCATCTCGTGGGTGACCACCACCATCGTCATCCCCTCGTCGGCGAGGGTCCGCATCACCTGCAGCACCTCACCGACCAGCTCGGGGTCCAGCGCGGAGGTCGGCTCGTCGAACAGCATCACGTCGGGGTCCATCGCCAGCGCCCGGGCGATGGCGACCCGCTGCTGCTGGCCGCCGGAGAGGTTGTCCGGGTAGGCGTCGGCCTTGTCGGAGAGCCCGACCCGCTCCAACAGCTCGTGGGCCCGGGCCCGGGCCTCCTCGCGTGACCGGTGCAGCACGTCGCGCTGGGCCATGGTGATGTTGTCGACGACCTTCATGTGCGGGAAGAGGTTGAAGGCCTGGAACACCATCCCGATCCGGCTGCGGATGTGGTTGAGGTGCTTCTCCTTGTAGACCAGCTCCTCGCCGACCACCCGGATCGTGCCCTCCTGCACGCGCTCCAGGCCGTTGATGCAGCGCAGCAGCGTGCTCTTCCCGGCACCGGAGGGGCCGATCAGGACGACGACCTCGCCGCGGTTCACGTCGAGGTCGACGCCCTCGAGGACGACGGTGTCGCCGAACCTCTTGAGGACCCCCCTCATCTGGACCAGTGGCTCCGTCATGACATCACCTCCGGTGCGCGCTGAGCCGGTACTCCAGCCGGTTCACCAAGAAGGTGAGCGCGAGCACGATGGCCAGGTAGTAGAGCGAGACGATCAGGTACATCGTCAACGGCTGGTACGTCGACGCGGCGAGGTTCCTCGAGGTCTGGAACAGCTCGGTCATCCCGATGAACGCCACCAGGGAGGAGTCCTTCACCGCGATGATGAACTGGTTGCCCAGGACCGGCAGGATCGTCCGGAGCGCCAGCGGGGACCGAACCCGGCGCAGGGTCTGCAGCCGCGACATGCCCAGCGACCGCGACGCCTCGTTCAGCCCCTTGGGCACCGACTGGTACCCCGAGCGGATGATCTCGGCGATGTAGGCGGAGTTGTGGATGGCCAGGGCGAGCGACCCGGCCCAGAACGCCGGCAGCAGCAGGACCTCGGAGATCCCGAAGTAGAGCACGAAGATCTGTGCGATCAGCGGCGTCCCGCGGATGACGCCGATGAACCCGGTCGCGGCCCAACGCAGGACCGCTACCGAGCTCATCGACATGGAAGCGACGAGACCGCCCAGGAGCATGGCGATCGCCAGGGCGGTCGCCGTCAGCCGGAGCGTGACCTGGGTCGCCTCCAGGAACAGAGGCGCCGTGTCGACGACGTAGTCGAAGAAGCCCATGGCTCAGGAGATGTCCTGCCCGAACCACTTCTCGCTGATGTCGGCGTACGTGCCGTTCTCCTTGATCGCCGCGAGCGCCTCGTTGAGCTGGTCGACCAGCGCGGCGTTGCCCTCCTTCACGGCGAAGGCGGGCTCCTCGGTGTACAGCGGGTCCCCGCAGTCGCGCAGGTCCCGGCCGGCCTGGTCGATCTGGTAGAGGCCGACGAGCCGGTCGGTCATCGCGCCGTCCAGGCGACCGGAGTCGACGTCCTGGAGCGCCGTCACGTCCGAACTGAAGGTGCGGATGTCGCCCACCCAGTCCTGCTCCTGGAGGAAGGACTCGTAGGTCGTCCCCGAGGCGACCCCCACGGTGGGGTTGTCCATCTGGGTCGGGTCCTCGCAGTCGCTGTCGTTGCGCACGAACATCGTGGCACCCGAGGTGTAGTAGCTGTCGGTGAAGTCGACGGCCTGGTCCCTCTCCTCGGTCGGGGTCATGGAGGCGATGAGGACGTCGTACCGGTTGCTCTGCACGCCCTGGATGAGGGTGTCGAACGCACCGGTCTCGGTCGTCAGCTCCAGCCCCATCTCGTCGGCGATCGCGACGGCGATGTCGTAGTCGAAGCCGGTGAGCTCGTTGTTCTCGAAGTGGCTGAAGGGGCGGAACTCGCCGCTCATCGCGACCACCATCTGCCCGTCGTTGATCAGCTGGAGATCCTCGCCGGCGTCACCGCCGCCGCCTCCGCCCCCGTCGCCCCCGTCGCCACCACCGCACCCGGCCAGGACGACCAGGGCGCCGGCCGCGAGGGCCGCGGCGAATGCGGACCGGCGCGTCCTGCGACGTGCCGGCGGCTGCTTGCGCGAAAGCTTCATCTCTACTGCCTCCGTTCGTTGCCCCGCGACAGGCGCAGGACGGGCGATCTGGCATCGGTCAGGTGCTCCGACGCTACCGCCAGCATCCCACCAGGCCGCGCCACGGGTGGTTTCCCGGAGAGTCGTCCCCCCGGCATGACTAGTCATCCGGGGCCTGTCGAGAGGGCGGCGGCGGGTGCATCCTGACCGCATGGAGATGGACCCTGCGGTCACCAACGCCGAGCACTACAAGGTGGTCTTCGAGAACGACCGGGTGCGCGTTCTCGAGTACACCGACTCCCCCGGCGACGTGACCACACCGCACCGGCACCCGGACAGCGTGATGTACACGCTGAGCTCGTTCCGGCGCCGGCTCGTGTCCGACGGGGGGACGCGCGAGGTCGGGCTGAGCAGCGGCTCGGTCGGCTGGCTCCCGGCTCAGCAGCACCACGGCGAGAACGTCGGTGACACGCCGACACACGTGCTGTTCGTGGAGCTCAAGGAGCCGACCTCCGGACCGGCGCCTGCTGACGTGCTCGGTCCCGAGGGCCCACAGGTCAGCTGAGTCCCGCACCCCGCATCGCCTGCTGCGCCTGGGCCACCACCTCGTCCAGCGGCGCCGCGACGTCGAGGACGACACCGCGCTCGCCGGGGCCGAGTGGCTCCAACGTGGCGAGCTGGGAGCGCAGCAGCGTGGACGGCATGAAGTGCCCCTCCCGCGTGTCCATCCGCCGGGAGAGCGTGTCGAGGTCACCGCTGAGATGGACGAAGAAGACCGAGCCGGCGGGGACCCGCGATCGGAGGAGGTCGCGGTAGCCGCGCCGCAGCGCCGAGCAGGTCAGCACCGAGGACCTGCCGGCGTCGTGATCCTGCGCCAGGAGCCCGGCGAGAGTCTCCAGCCACGGCCTGCGGTCCTCGTCGATCAGCGGGAGCCCCGCGGCCATCTTGGCGATGTTGCCGGCGGGATGGTGGGCGTCGCCCTCGTGGAGGGGCAGCTCGAGCCCGGCGGCCAGGCGCTGGGCCACCGAGGACTTCCCCGTGCCCGACACGCCCATCACCACCACGTGCACCGGCTGTCCCGACTGACTCACCCCCCGATCCTCTCGCACCGCCGTCCTCGCGCGCTGACCGACGCGGTGCCCACCACCCGCGGGCTGCTCCCTACACTGAGCGCATGCCGGACCGCTTCCTGCGACGACAGCTCGTCACCGCGGCCCTCACGGCCAACGCGATCCGGCCGGTGCCGGGCTTCCGGGCCGGGCTCCCCGCCATGTTCGCGGGCTGGCTGACCAGCGAGCTCGCCCCGCACCTGGCCACGGCGGCTGCGCTCGACCTGGCCAGCGAGGTGGCACGGGGCCGGCGCAGAGGTCACGTGTCCGCCCCGGGTGTCGGCCTGGCCGCGGCGAGTATCGCCGGGCTGTCCTACCTGGTCCACCAGTCCCAGTCCGCCAAGGACGACATCGACCGCGCCCTGTGTGAGGCGCTGGGGCCCACGTACCTCGAGGACCTCACCGCCGTGCACACCGACGTGGACATGGCGACGCCGTGGCGCCAGCTGGTGATGCCGTTCCGGATCCAGAACACCGAGGTCGAGGTGGTGAAGGACCTCACCTACGCAGGGTCCGGCAGCCGGCGGGGGCTGCTGGACGTGTACCGGCGCACCAGTGCGCCGGTCTCGGGCGCACCGGTGCTGCTCCAGGTGCACGGCGGCGGCTGGTCGATCGGCAACAAGGACCAGCAGGGGATCCCGCTGATGCTGCACATGGCCGCCCGCGGCTGGGTCTGCGTCGCGATCAACTACCGGCTCAGCCCCAGGCACGCCTTCCCCACCCACCTGGTCGACGTGAAGCGGTCGATCGCATGGATCCGGGAGCACATCGAGGAGTACGGCGGCGACCCGGCCTACCTGGCCGTCACCGGCGGCTCGGCCGGTGGCCACCTGGCGGCCCTGGCGGCCCTGACGCCCAACGACCCGGAGTACCAGCCGGGCTTCGAGGCCGCCGACACCAGCGTGCAGGCCGCGGTCCCGTTCTACGGCGTCTACGACTTCGCCGGCGTCACCGGGGAGCGCGCGTTGCAGATGCGCGACCGGTTCCTCGGCCCCCGGGTGCTGCAGAAGGACCCCGGGCAGTCCCTGGCCGACTTCGAGAAGGCCTCCCCGCTGCTGCAGGTGTCACCGGAGGCACCTCCGTTCTTCGTCATCCACGGCACGCACGACACCCTGGTCCCGGTCGCCCAGGCCCGCGAGTTCGTCACCCGGCTGCGCGAGACGTCGCGCAACCCGGTGGCCTACGCGGAGCTGCCCGGCGCCCACCACGCGTTCGACGTCTTCCCCTCCATCCGCAGCGCGCACGCGGTGCGGGGCGTGGACCGCTTCCTGCGATGGGACTACGCGCGCTGGAGCGAGGAGGACGACCGCCCGTGACCGACGCCATGCCGCCCGACCTGCGCGAGCGCGCGCTCGCGGCCAAGGGGTTCATGCCTCCCGACGAGGGCGACCTGCTCCACCGGCTGGCCCGGGCCCGTCTGCCCCACGGCCCGGTGCTGGAGGTGGGCACCTACTGCGGCAAGTCGGCGATCTACCTCGGCGCGGCGGCCCGGGAGGTGGGCGGCACGGTGTTCACCGTGGACCACCACCACGGGTCGGAGGAGAACCAGGAGGGCTGGGAGTACCACGACCCCACCCTGGTCGACCCGGAGACCGGACGCCTGGACACCCTCCGCGAGTTCCGCCGCGCCCTGGCCGGCGCCGGCCTGGAGGAGCAGGTGGTCACGGTCGTCGGCCGCTCGACGACGGTGTCGGCGCACTGGCGCACCCCGCTGTCGATGCTGTTCATCGACGGAGGCCACACCGACGAGCACGCCACGAACGACTACGAGGGCTGGGGCCGGTGGGTGGCCCGGGGCGGTCTGGTCGTCGTCCACGACGTGTTCCCCGACCCCGCCGACGGCGGGCAGGCGCCGTACCGCGTCTACCGGCGGGCGCTGGAGAGCGGCGACTTCGAGGAGACCGAGCACCTCGGCTCGCTGCGCGGCCTCACGCGGGTCCGTGGCGACGCCGGGGACCCGGTCAGCTGACCCGCTCCCCCGCGTCCACCGGCACGCACCCGCACTCCAGGCCGATCTCGGTGAACGCGCCCGGCAGCGCCGCGCCCAGGAAGACGTCCGCCCCCGGACTGGTCCCGGCGAGGGTGTCGACGGCCAGCACGACGGCCGCCGCGGTCCACGTGCTGCGCTCCACCGGCCACCGCGCGTCGTCGGCGAAGACGTAGCCGGTCCAGTAGGCGCCGTCGCGGTCGCGCAGGTGCTGCATGTCCTCGACCAGGCCCTGGGCCCTGCCGTGCTGCCCCAGCGCGGCGAGGGAGAGCGCCAGCTCGCAGGTCTCCGCCCCGGTCACCCACGGCCGGTCGTCCACGCACCGGATGCCGAGCCCGTCGACCACGAACTCGTCCCAGCGCTCCTCGAGCCGCGCCAGCGCGGACTCCCCGCGGACCGCGCCGCCGAGCACCGGGTAGTACCAGTCCATCGAGTAGCGCGCCTTCGGGTCGAACCGGTCCTCGTGCTCGCGCAGGGCATGGCCGAGGCGCCCGGCCGCCAGCTCCCACTCCGGCATCGGGTCGTCGAGCAGCTCGCTCAGCGCCAGCCCGCAGGCCAGCGCGTGGTGGATGCTCGAGCTGCCGGCCAGCAGCGCGGTGCCGGTGTTCCGCCCGCGGGTGTCGGCGGCCCAGGCGATGCCGCCGAAGGGCAGCTGCAGGGCGGTCACCCGGTCCAGGGCCCGTCGGACCACCGGCCACGCCCGACGTACGAACGCCTCGTCGCGCCGGACCAGCCAGTGGTGCCACACCCCCACGGCGACGTAGGCGGTCATGTTGGTGTCGGTGGCAGCGTCGACGACCGCGCCGTGGCGGATCTTCATCGGCCACGAGCCGTCGGGACGCTGGGTGGCGAAGACCCAGTCGTAGGCACGCGCGGCGGCCTCGACCTCGCCGCCGACGAGCAGCGCCATCGCGCACTCCACGTGGTCCCAGGTGTCGGTGTGCCCGCCGCGGAACCACGGGATCGCCCCGGACGGCTCCTGCACGTGGGCGATGGCCGCCGCGGTACGGCGGACCTCGGGCGCGTCCAGCAGGCCGGGCAGGTTCGGGATCTCGGCGCTCATCGGCCGCCTCAGAGCTTGGTGAGGTAGAGGACCATGCTCTTGCCGATGACCGGGTCGAGCAGCCGCTCGGCGGTCCGGGTGAGCCACGGCCGCTTCATGATGTCCCACACCAGGAGCTTGTGGTACGTCTTCGGGAGAACGTGGTCGGCGTTGTCCACACCGACCGCGCACTTGAGCCACCAGTAGGGGGCGTGCAGCGCGTGTGCGTGCCCCTTGCCCTCGAGGACCAGGCCGGCCCGCTCGAGCTTCGCGACGAGCTCGTCGCCGGCGTAGATCCGCACGTGACCGCCCTCGACCTGGTGGTACTCGTCCGACAGGGCCCAGCAGATCCTCTCCGGCAGCCACCGCGGCACGGTCACCGCGATGGTGCCGCGGGGCCGGAGCACCCGCACCAGCTCGGCGATCGCGGTCTCGTCGTCGGGGATGTGCTCGAGCACCTCGGCTGCGACGACCCGGTCGAACTCGCCGTCGGCGAAGGGCAACGCGAGCGCGTCGCCCTGCTTGACGTCGGCGTCGGCGCCGTCGGGCACCTCGCCGGCGCGGCGCATCTCGGCGAACATGTCCGAGACGCCGGCGAGCTCGTCGGCGTCCTGGTCGAAGGCGATGACGTCGGTGCCGCGCCGGTAGAGCTCGAACGCGTGACGTCCGGCGCCGCAGCCCATGTCGAGGACGCGGTCCCCCGCCTGCACGCCGAGACGGTCGAAGTCCACGGTCAGCATCTGTCAGCTCTCCTTGTCGGTCTCGTCGATGGCCCGCCGGTACGTCGCCGCGGTCGCCTCGGCCACCGCACGCCAGCTGAACGTGTCGAGGGCTCGCCGCCGGCCGGCCGCCCCCATCCGCCGCCGCCGCTCGGGGTCGGCGAGCAGGGCCTCGAGCGCGCCGGCGAGCTCGCCGACGTCACCGGGGGTGACCAGGTCCGCGCACAGCCCGTCCTCGCCGACCACCTCGGGGATGGCACCGGCCCGGCTGACCACGAGCGGCGTGCCGCAGGCCATCGCCTCGACCGTGGGGAGCGAGAAGCCCTCGTAGAGGGACGGCACGCAGGCGACCTCCGCGGAGCCGACCACCTCGGCCAGCTCGGTGTCGGACAGGCCGCTGACGAACCGGACGCTGTCCTTGATCGCGAGCCGGTCGATGAGCCGCTCGGTGCGCCCGCCAGGCTTGGGGCGGGTGATCAGCACCAGCTCGGCGTCGCGCTCGGTGCGCAGCTTGGCGAACGCCTCCAGCAGCGTGGCGATCCCCTTCATCGGGGTGTCGGCACTGGCCATCGCCACGATCCGGCCGGGGACGCGCGGGTCCTGGTAGTGCTGGAACACCTCCGGCTCGACGCCGAGCGGGACCACCTCGATCCGCTCCGGTCGCACCCCGAAGTCCTTGGCGATGTCGCGGGCCGAGGACCGGGAGACGGTCAGCACGTGTCGCATCCGCCGCGCGACCCGACCCTGCATGGCCAAGAACCCGTACCAGCGCCAGGTGGTGAGCTTCTTGCGGCCGCGGGCGTTGCGCAGGTCGACGCGGCGGTCGAAGGTGATCGGGTGGTGGATCGTGGACACCAGCGGGATGCCGGTGCGGGCGATGTCGAGCAGTCCGTAGCCGAGGGTCTGGTTGTCGTGCACCACGTCGAAGTCGCGCAGCCGCTTCTTGAGCACCCGCGCCGCCCGGAGGCTGAACGTCAGCGGCTCGGGGAACCCCGCGGTGTACATGGTCGCGACCTCGAGCACGTCGATGGCGTCGCGGATCTCGCGGGGCCGCGGCGTCCGGAACGGGTCCGGGTCGCGGTAGAGGTCGAGGCTGGGCAGCTTCGTGAGCCGCACGCCGGGGTCGAGCTCGGGGTAGGGCTGGCCGGAGAAGACCTCGACGTCGTGACCGAGTGCGACCAGCTCGCGGCTCAGGTGCCTGACGTACACCCCCTGGCCACCGCAGTGCGGCTTGCTGCGGTACGACAGTAAGGCGATACGCACGGCTTGACCTCCAAGAACACGGGAACCTGCGGGTGTAACACGTTTCGATCCGACCCTCGGCCGGTGTTAGCCTACGTGGTGAGAGGGCCAGCCGTACGCCGGTGCTCGGTCCCGCGAGCCAACCGGGAGGAAGCGACGGGAGCACCAGCGTTGAGCAGCATGAACCCGTTGGCCTTCGACGAGCCCGGCTCGGCTGCACAGCGCGACCGTCGCAAGCGGATCCTCGACGCGACCATCGCACTGGCCTCCAAGGGCGGCTTCGACGCGGTGCAGATGCGCGCCGTCGCGGCGCGGGCGGACGTCGCGCTCGGCACCCTGTACCGCTACTTCCCCTCGAAGATCCATCTGCTGGTCTCGGCCCTGGCTCGGGAGTTCGAGCGCGCCAACGCCGCCTTCGACCGCAGGCCGGTGCCGGGGGACACGACCGCGGACCGGGTGATGTACGTCCTCAGCCGGACCACCCGCGCGCTGCAGCGCGACCCGAACCTCACCGAGGCGCTCACCCGGGCCTTCATGTTCGCCGACGCCTCGGTGGCCACGGAGATCAACGTGGTCGGCACGGAGGTCACGCGCATGCTGATGCGTGCCATGCGCGACCCGGAGGCCACCGGCGCCGAGGTGGAGCCCACGAAGGAGGACCTCGCGATCGCGAAGGTGATCGGCGACGTGTGGCTGGCCAGCCTGGTGCAGTGGGTGACCGGCCGGGCGTCGGCGGCGGACGTGGCGACGTCCATGGACGTCGCGGTCCGCCTGCTGCTGCGCGACTGAGCGCCGGCGGCCTACCTCATCCTCGGTCGAGCATCTTGCGGTGGTCCCACGAAGCGGTCCGTTCGGGCACGACGACGACCCCCACCCGCTTGCCGATCTGACGCTCCACCTCGTCGTGGCCGAGGTCTCCCAGGTCGGCACCGTCGACCATGCGGGAGGCGACCGCCGTACCGATCTCCCGGATGCCCTGCTCGTCGGCGACCAGCTCCGCGCGGCCGGTGATCGACACGCCCCGGAGCTCGAAGTAGTCGTCGCCGTCCTCGACCAGGCAGGCGACCCTCGGGTCCCGCTCGAGGTTCCTGATCTTCTGCGACCGGCCGTAGGTCCAGAACGCGATCCGGCCGTCCCGGACCACGTAGAACAGCGTGGTCAGGTGCGGGCTGCCGTCGGGGTTGATGGTGCCGACCTGCACCTTCTTCGACGCACCCAGGAACTCCTCGACCTCGGCCTCCGTCATCCGGACCAGGTCCCTGCCCTTGCCCATGCGCACGCACCTCTCTCGCAGCAGGCCACCTGGCGCGACCGCGACGCCACCGTAACAGGTTCTAGTTCCTCGGCTCCGGGGCGTCGTCAGTCGTCGTGCTCGTCGAGCAGGCCCTGCCGCTCGGCCTTCTGCACGAGCCGGCGGACGTTCTCCACGGCACCGCAGTCCGCGTCGATCTGCGCGTTGCGCTCGGTGGCGAACTTCTCGCCCAGGTCGGCGCGCACCTCGGCCGGGACCTCCTCGCGGGCCGGGTTGAGGATGGTCAGCTCCTCCTCGGTGAGGTGGTGGTTGATCGCGGTGGCGAGCTCCTCGACCGCGTCGTCGAACTCCGCACCGGCGGTGTCGTCCCGCTCCAGCACCGCGAGCAGCTTCTCGTTGCCCTCCGCGTGCTCCTCCTCCCCGTGCTCGGCCTCGTGCTCGTCGATCGCGTCCTTGCGGCGCAGCGTCGGGTAGACGAACTGCTCCTCGGCCTCGGCGTGCGCGACGTGCAGGGTGGCGAACGCCTTGCGCACAGCGTCGCGGTCGGCGGTGCTGTCACGCAGCTGACGCATCAGCTGCTCGAACCGCCGGTGGTCCTCGAGGATCAGGTCGACGACGTCTCCGGACACGGGACGTCCGAGCTCAATGGGTGTGGTCATGGCAGGCGTATACCCGCCGGACATCGGCTGCATGCCGGCCGCACGCCGCGGGGCCTCGGCGGGCTCAGCCGTGGGTCTCGCGGCGGGGGCCGGTGTGCGCCTCGAGCTCCTCGCGCGAGCGGTTCCGGGAGACCAGCAGGCTGACCGCGGCGGTGACCGCGAGCGTGGCGACGATCACGGTCAGCGAGACCCAGATCGGGATGTCCAACCAGGCGACGTCGATGGGCTCGCCGCCGTTGACGAAGGGCAGGTCGTTCTCGTGGAGGGCATGGAAGATCAGCTTGACGCCGATGAAGCCGAGCAGGAACGCCAGGCCGTAGGACAGGTAGATCAGCCGCTGCAGCAGGCCGCCGATCAGGAAGTACAGCTGGCGCAGCCCCATGAGGGCGAAGATGTTCGCGGTGAACACCAGGTAGGGGTCGCGGGTCAGGCCGTAGATCGCCGGGATGGAGTCCAGCGCGAACAGCAGGTCGGTGGTGCCGAGCGCGAGGATCACCAGCAGCATCGGCGTGATCAGCCGCTTCCCGCCCTTGGTGACCAGCAGCTTGGTGCCGTGCCACTCGGAGGTCGCGGGGAACCGGCGCTCGACGAGCTTGATGAGCCGGTTCTCCTCGAACTCCTCCTCGTCCTCCGCTCCTTCCTTGGCGAGCTTGACCGCGGTGAAGACGAGGAACGCCCCGAAGATGTAGAAGACCCAGCTGAACTGGTTGATCGCCGCCGCACCCACGAAGATGAACCCCGCACGCATGACCAGCGCGAGCACGATGCCGACCATCAACGCGGTCTGCTGGTACTGCCTCGGCACCGAGAACTTCGTCATGATGATCAGGAAGATGAACAGGTTGTCGACCGAGAGCGAGTACTCGGTCAGCCAGCCCGCGAAGAACTCGGGCCCCGGCGCAGGACTGAGCCCGTGCGGCTCGGCGAAGACCCACAGGGCGACCCCGAAGACCACGGCCAGGCCGACGAAGAAGGCCAGGTGCGTCGAGACCTCCTTCATCGACGGCTCGTGCGGCCTCCGGGCGATGACCAGGAGGTCGACCAGGAGAACGCCGACGGTCACCGCGATGGTGACGGCCCAGATCGTCGGGCTGGCGACCGAGTCGCCGAGCAGGCTGTTCACGAAGGCACTCCTCCGGAGTGGTTCTCGAGCACCTCGGCGGTAGAGGTCGGTGAGGCACCGGGACGGGGATTCACGAGCCGACAGTCTCCCAGACCGGCCCAGACGCGCCCAACCCTGGCACCGATCATCCTGATCCTGTTGCCGCCGGCTGTGCCCTGTGTCACAGTCGCGGCCATGACGTTCCTGACGCGCCTTCCCGCCGAGCCCCGGACCATCGACGAGCCGCTCGCCTACTGGTCCGAGAAGAACCCGGACGGGGAGGCGGTGCTGTACGGCGAGCGCCGGTGGACCTGGTCGGAGTGGAACGAGCGGGTACGTCGTGCCGCCGGTGGTCTGCGGTCGCTCGGCGTCGGCCGGGGCGACGTGGTGGCGTTCCTGGACAAGAACCACCCCGCCTGTGTCGAGATCACCCTGGCCGCCGGCTCCCTGGGGGCGGCGCACGCCATCGTCAACTGGCGCTCGGCCGGCGACGAGGTGGACTACGCGGTGAACGACTCGGGCGCGAAGGTGCTGTTCGTCGGCGAGGAGCTGATGCCGACCATCGACGCCATCCGCGACCGGCTCCACGACGTCGAGAAGATCATCATGGTGACGCCCGACGGAGCGGACGGCGACGAGTACGAGGCGTGGCTGGCGGGCTCCGCGGCGCTGGACCGGCCGGAGGAGACCTCGGCCGACGACGTCTGCCTGGTGATGTACAGCTCGGGGACGACCGGCCACCCCAAGGGCGTGATGCTCACCCACCGGAACATGGTTCGCCACACCGACAACGCCCACGAGGGATGGGGCTTCGAGGAGGGCGACAAGTCGCTGGTGGCCATGCCCCTGTTCCACGTCGGCGGGTCGTCGTACATCCTCTTCTCGATCTTCGACGGCGTGCCGAGCGTGATGACCCGCGATCCCGACGGGGCCTCGCTGGCGTGGGGCATCCTCAACGGCGCCAACCGCACCTTCCTGGTCCCGGCCGTGCTCGCGCAGGTGCTGCAGAGCGGTCCGGACGCCATCAAGCTGTTCGGGGCGCTCAAGACCTACACCTACGGCGCCGCCCCGATGCCCACCCCGCTCCTGCGGGCCGCCATGGAGGCGTGGCCGAACACCGACTTCATGCAGGTCTACGGCCTCACGGAGGTGGCCGGCGTGATCACGCACCTGCTGCCCGGCGCGCACCGCGACACCGACCACCCCGAGCGCCTGCAGTCCGCGGGCACCGTGCTGCCGGAGGCGGAGTGCCGGGTGGTCGACGTGGCCACCGGCGAGGACGTGGCCGTGGGCGAGCCCGGAGAGCTGTGGTTCCGGACGCCGCAGCTGATGAAGGGCTACCTCGGCAAGGACGAGGAGACCCGCAAGGTCATCACCGAGGACGGCTGGTTCCGCACCGGCGACATCGGGCGGACGGACGAGGGCGGCTTCGTCTACGTCGAGGACCGGCTGAAGGACATGATCATCTCCGGCGGCGAGAACATCTACTCCCCCGAGGTCGAGCGCGTGCTCTCCGAGCACCCGGCCGTCGCGGAGGTCGCCGTGATCGGCGTCCCCGATGACCACTGGGGCGAGGTCGTGAAGGCCGTCGTCGGTCTCAAGCCGGACACCGAGGTCGGTGCCGAGGAGCTGATCGAGCACTGCCGCGAGCACCTCGCCCACTTCAAGTGCCCGCGGTCGATCGACATAGTCCCCGCCCTGCCCCGCAACCCCACCGGGAAGATCCTGAAGAAGGACCTGCGGGCGCCGTACTGGCAGGGGCACGAGCGCGCCATCGTCTGAGCTCGGCACACGGTCACATGCGGCCCCCGGCCGGCTGCCACGGTCAGCCGGGCCGGTCGGCGCCGAGCGCCACCGTGAGCGCGAGCACCCGGGCGGGGTCGTCGAGCCAGTCGCCGTACAGCTCCCGCAGCTGGCCCATCCGGTAGCGCACCGTCTGCGGGTGCACGAACAGCTCGGCGGCGACGTCCTCACGCCGGCCGTGGTGGAGCAGCCAGGAGCGCAAGGTGTCGGTGAGCTTCTCGGCCGTCGCCGGACGCAGCCCGGCCAGCGGGGCGAGCACCTGGGCACGCAGGTCGGCGAGGGCGTCGGGGTCGGCCCGCAGCACCAGCTCGGCGAGGTGGGTCTCGGTGTCCTCCGCGATGTCGAGCGCCCGCGCCCGCGCCGCCCGTGCGTAGGAGGCGCGGACCTCCAGCCAGGGGCGGGCCGGCCCGGCGACGGCACCCCGCCCGCGCAGGGCGCGCAGCAGCGCCGGGCGACGCCGAGCGTGCACGTCCGGCACCAGCAGCAGCGCCTGGCCCTCGAGGTCGGTGAGCTCGGCGGTCACGAGGGTGCTCGTGGAGAGCGACGCCAGCACCGGCCGCACCTGGGCCTCGGGGACGAGCACCGCGGTGAGCGTCGTCGGCGGGTCCCAGCCGGCCCGCTCGGCGGCGGCCCGCACGCTGTCGGCAGGGGCGCCGTCCAACAGGTGGCGCGCCACCCGTTCCAGCAGCCGCTGCCGCACCCGGCCGGTGGTCGCGAGCTCGTCGGCGTGGCCGGCGACGCTGGCGGCCGAGAGCTCGTCGATGTAGGCGAAGACGAGCTCGGCGAAGTCGGCGAGGGTCTCGGGCGGGACACCGGTCTCCACGGCGGTCGCCGACATCTCGCGCCAGGAGACGCGCGCACCCACCCGGTACGCCGCCAGCAGCGCGTCGGTGCTGCGGCCGCTGCGGGCCTCGCCGCGGCCGAGCTGGTAGGCACCCTCCACGGCAGGCGCCGCCGGGGTCCGCGGGTCAGCGCCGCGCCGGCGGCTCGCCAGGGAGAGGAAGCCTCCGAGGGCGAGCTGGACGGCGTTGCGGATGTTCTCGCCCATCGACCCGGTGAGGGCGCCCTCGTAGCCGGGAACCTCCGCGATGATCGCGGCGACGGTGGCCTCGGCCACTGCGGGGAGGCGCGCGCGCATCTGGGCCACGGCCTCCGCCGGGAGCCGCAGTCGGTGCCCCGCCGTACGTCGAGTTCCCGGGACGGCGGTGTCCTGTGTCACGTCGCGCGGCAATCCGACCTCCGATCTGTTCGTGTCGAACAAATGTGATCTGTCCGTTCACGCCTGCGGGACAGGACTTTACGCCCTGAGGTGAAGGAGTATGGCGTACATGACCACCGATGTCTCGCCTCGCCCCGTCGACGGCGCCCGGGAAGGGCGCGGCCTGCGTGCCACCCTGCGCCGCGTCGCCGAGGCAGCCGTCACGCCGCTGGAGATCGAGGACGTCCTCGACGTCTTCCACCCGCTGCGTGCCGGCGCCACGCTGCGCGGCCGGGTCGTGGCGGTCCGTCCGGAGACCGCCGACGCGGCGACCCTGGTGATCAGGCCCGGCAAGGACTGGGCCGGGCACGTCCCCGGGCAGTACCTCCGCGTCGGTGTCGACGTCGACGGGGTGCGCCTGTGGCGGACCTACTCCCTCACCCACGGCCCTCGCCCGGACCGGTGCATCAGCATCACGGTCAAGGCCATCGAGGACGGAGAGGTCTCCCGGCACCTCGTCCACCGGATGCGCCCGGGCCAGATGGTCCACCTCGGGCAGGCCGAGGGCAGCTTCGTGCTGCCCGACCCCCTGCCGCGCAAGCTCCTCCTGGTCACCGCGGGATCAGGCATCACACCGGTGATCGGGATGCTGCGCAACCTCTTCTCCCGCGCCGAGCCGCCGGCAGCCGTCCAGGGCGCCGACATCGTGCTGCTCCACTCGGCGCTCTCGCGCTCGGAGGTGATCTTCGGCGAGGAGCTGCGCCGGTACGCCGCGGCCGGGCTGCTGCGCCTGGTCGAGCTGCACACCGACCGGGACGGCCGGCTCGACGTGGCCGACCTCGACACGATCGTGCCGGACGTGGACGAGCGGACGACGTACGCCTGCGGGCCCGTGGGGCTGCTCGACGCCCTCGAGGAACACCACTACGCCCGCGGCCTGCCGCTCCACGTGGAGCGGTTCCGCGCGGCCAGGGTCACGGCAGGGGAAGGCGGCACGCTCACCTTCGAGCGGTCCGGCACCGTCGTCGAGGCCGACGGGGCCACGCCGATCCTCGACGCCGCCGAGGACGCCGGCGTGCTGATGCCGAGCGGCTGCCGGATGGGCATCTGCTTCGGCTGCGTCCTGCCCCTGCGCGAGGGGGCCGTCCGCGACCTCCGCAACGGGAGGCTGACCACCGCGGCACCGGGAGACGGTGTCGCCATCCAGACCTGCATCAGCGCCGCTGCCGGCGCCTGCCACATCGACCACTGACCTCGTCGACCACCACGAACGGAGCAGCGTGACCGTCATCCAGAAGAAGCCCGTCAACCCGATCGCCCACCTCACCCCCGAGGACGTCGAGCAGATCGGCGTCGAGCTCGACGCCATCAGGCAGGAGGTGCTCGACACCCTCGGCGAGCGCGACGCGGCGTACATCCGCAGGGTGATCGGCGTCCAGCGCAGGCTGGAGCTCGCCAGCCGCGCGGTCCTGCTCGGCAGCGCGCTGCCGCCGCTGTGGGTGCTCGGTACCGTCGGGCTCAGCGTCGCGAAGATCCTCGACAACATGGAGATCGGCCACAACATCCTGCACGGCCAGTGGGACTGGATGCGCGACCCGAAGATCCACTCCACGACCTGGGACTGGGACATGGCGAGCCCCGCGGAGCAGTGGCAGCACTCCCACAACCAGCTGCACCACACCTACACCAACGTGATCGGCAAGGACAACGACCTCGGCTACGGCATCATGCGCGTCGACGAGGACCAGCCGTGGGTGCCGATGTACCTGCTCCAGCCGCTGTGGAACTTTGTCAACGCGTGCTTCTTCGAGTACGGCATCGCCGCCTACGACCTCGAGCTCGGAGCCGCGGTGAAGAAGGGGCAGACCAAGGATCCCGACTTCCAGCGCCGGCTCAAGCAGGTGCTGGCCAAGATCCGCAAGCAGGCGACCAAGGACTATGTCGTCCACCCGCTGCTGTCGCTGCCCACGGGGTCGTTCGTCTCCACGCTGGCCGCCAACTTCACCGCCAACGTGGTGCGCAACCTCTGGAGCCACTCGGTGATCATCTGCGGCCACTTCCCCGAGGGCGTCGAGACGTTCGAGAAGCGCTCGATCGAGGGCGAGACCCGCGGCGAGTGGTACGTCCGGCAGATGCTCGGGTCGGCGAACATCTCTGGGTCCAGGGCCATGCACCTGATGAGCGGCAACCTGTCGCACCAGATCGAGCACCACCTCTTCCCGGACCTGCCGAGCAACCGGTACCCCCAGATCGCGCCCAGGGTCGAGGCCCTCTTCGAGAAGTACGACCTGAACTACCACGCCGCACCGCTGCCGAAGCAGGTGGCGAGCGCGTGGCACAAGGTCGTCCGTCTGTCACTGCCCAACGGCTGGCTGGCCACGACGAAGCCGTCGAACCTTCCCCAGCAGCTCAAGCTGCTCTACAAGATGACCACCGGCGGCCCGAAGCTGCGCCGTGCCGCCCAGGCCCGGCTGAACCAGCAGGCGCGACGGCTGTCCCTCAGCAGCGCCGCCTGACCAGCGCGGCGAGCTTCTGCTCGAGCGGTGACACGGGTGCGTCCCGCCCGAGGGCATGAGTGCCGGCCTGGTCGACCCGGAACCAGTAGCCGTGGGGTGAGCGCCACAGGCAGACTCCCGGCGCGGGCTGGCTCAGTCGCCACCGGCCGTGGGTCTTCAGCCGGTGCGGGAACCGGCTGACCCACGCGAGGTTGGCCATGCTGGTCTGCCCCGGCGGCCCGCCCCGGCTCCGCGGTCGGTAGGGCTCGACGTGGTCGGCGTCCTTGCGCCGAGACACGTGGGTGGCCCAGGGGAACGCACACGCCGGGCTGCGCAGGTGCAACGCCTCGCGCATGCGTGCGGGCGCCTCGTAGCCGTCCACCGGCACCTGCCCGGCGACGTCGATCACCTGCACCGGGCGGACGTTCGTGTGACCCAGGAACCGCCGGACCTGCTCCAGAGTGATCGGGCCGACCCCCTCCAGACGTGCCACCCCTTGCCCCGAGCGCAGCGACTCGGCGGAGACGTGGACGTACAGCGTCGCAGTCGGGAGCAGCCGCTTCGGATCCACCTTCGACAGGTCGACCGGCGGCCGCAGGAACGGCGTCGCGTCGCCCTGTTCCGCCTGTGCATCGGCGTCCTGGGTGTCTCGCTCGGCGGACCGCTGCAGCAAGAGCAGCGCCCCGGCAGGGCGGGCCAGGATCCCGATCGCCTTGGAGCGGCGTACGTCGACCGGATCGGTGTCACCCTCCTCGGCGAGCACGGCAGCGACCCGGTCCACCATCGCGGTGAAGAACACCACGTCGCCGGCCTCGGCGCGGGCGACGATGGTACGCAAGCCGTACTCGCTGGACTGGCCGGTGCGCACGAACCGCGCCAGCGCGGCTGCCCGCGCCCGCTGCTCCGCGGCGGCAGGGTCGGCCTCGATGACCTTGGCCTGCAGGAACGCCTCGAACCGTGCCCAGGGCAACGAGGCGAGGTAGGGCGTGGTGACCTCGTCCACCCAGCCGGTCCGTGCGAGGTCGAGCCCGGCCGCTGCGCACGTCCGGGCGACCTCGCGGGCCTGCCACACCCGCACCCGGCCGGCGAGGACTCCCGCCCACAGCCGCGGATGGCGGAACCGCACGTTCACCGCGTCCCGGACGAAGCAGCCCGCCGCCACCGGCCCCATCCCGAGAACGGCCCCCAGCTCGGCGGCCGCGAACTCGGCCACCAGCGGCGTGCCGTCCGCACCGGAGCGCCTCGAGCGCTCCATCCCCGGCAACACCCGCAGACCCGAGCGGCGTCGCTGCTCGTCCAGGGCCTCGCCGGGATGCAGGTCGACCCAGTGCGCGGCGAGCACGAACCGCCGGCACTCAGCGGCCACCATCTGCCCCTGAGCAGCCTCGGCCGCTGCCAGGACACCATCGGCGTCCAGGTCCGCGAGCTGCTCCAGGTCCATCATGTGCTCGAACATACCTTCGAGCACCGACAGTTCTCGGCCGCCCAGATGCTCCGGTGACTCGTTCATCTGGTCGGCTGGCAAGTTCTGACTGAGTGTGTCCCTCTTGGCGGCCAGCCTGTGCACGCGCGCTTGCCGGATCTGCCGATGACAGCGCCCTTCTGGCGGAGCCGGTGAGAGACTCCAACCGTGGAGATCGAGGGCGTGCGCGAACCGCTTGCACCAAGTCGCGGACTGGTGCCGATTGCGGTCTTCTGCCGTCGTACCGGGCTGGATTCACCACCGGTCGAAGCGCTGCTGGAAGAAGGCAAGATCGAAGGGGTCGTCAGCCCTAGCGGTCGGGTCGTGGGGGTGTACGCGGATGTCCTACCGACTGCCGAAGAGCTCTGCGCCCTAGGGCTGGACGTCAGCGACGACTACGACCCAGACGACATCCGAGGGTCTGAAGACTTCTGCGATGACGCTCACGAAGCCGAGGGAGAGCGCTCGACCTGGTACATGTCTGGGGACGGCGCGACCTCGTGAACGCGCGGATCTGCCGCTGTCCGCGCTCATGCCGATGTGGGACGTTCCGCAGTGCCGTTGACCCGCAGGGGTCCATCCTTGTGCTGTGAAGTATGACCGGCTCTGGGAGCGTCTCATCGAGTACATCGAGGAATGGGCGAGCGCTCGAGAACTGCCCGGCGGCATTGAAGTCACGTTTGAGCGGGCACCGGGCGTGATCCGGACCGTCGAGGTATTGGTGTCGCTAGCCGAATGGGACGACTACGTCAGCACGATCTACGGGACGGGCGACCCACGCGCCACAACGCTGAAGCAGAAGCTGCTAGCAATGCCGGAAGGGGCTGACTACCTGGTCTACGACACCTACGACTGGGAACCCTCTCAGACACGAGAGTTGCCAGGCGAAGTCCTCGACCCCGGACCTGGGGAGTGGGTCGTGACCGATGATGATGGGAATGTCATCGACCGCTTCGCGGACTTCGACGAGCAGAGTTGACGGCCGCCCGCACATGCCGCAGTTAGTGAAAGCGCGACCATGCCGAGTTGAGGGCGACCGGCGGCTGCGCAGACATGCGGAGGGACGGATGGCGACGAGCCTGGCCTCGGGCGGTTCCGCAGGTGGTTCCGCGTGCGGCACAGCGCAGGGACATTGACCCGGTAAGCAGGCGCCGTGTGCGGGCCGGGTCAAGGTTCCTGGCTCGGTAAGGTGCGACGCATGCCCATCAAGCTCGAGAACGTCGGCATCGCCGTCCGTGACCTCGAAGCGACGATCGCCTTCTTCACCGACCTCGGGTTGACCGTCCTGGGACGCGACACGGTCAGTGGAGAGTGGACCGATACCGCCGTCGGCCTCGACGGCAACCACGCCAACATCGCCATGCTTCAGACGCCAGATGGCAACGGTCGCCTCGAGCTCTTCGAGTACATCCACCCCGACGCGATCGAGACCGAGCCCACACGACCGAACGAGATCGGCATGCACCGCGTGGCCTTCTCAGTGGACGACATCGACGACGCCCTCAGGATCGCCGCGAGGCACGGCTGTTACCCGTTGCGCGGCGTGGCAACGTACGGCGACATGTACAAGCTCACCTATGTCCGCGGCCCCAGCGGCATCATCGTCATGTTCGCCGAGGAGCTTGACAAGAGCTGACCGTGGGTCGATCGCCTGGCGGGACGAGGATGTCCCGCAGACCGTCATTCGGTGCTCCCTCGAGTTCCCTGACCGTGGACGCGCCATGAAGTCTGTCGCGGGACGGCGTCAACGGTCCCGACCCTCGTCGTCAGCGGAGACCTGGATGAGGAAACGCCAGACCAGGGCGTGTCCGAGCGCAACCAGAAGGACAAGCAGCAGCGCCGCGGCCTGGATCGCTCGCAGCCCGACCACGTCGGCGAGCTCCGGAAAGGCGCCGATGATGGCGACCAAGGCGTAGACAACGGTCACGCCCGCGCGGATCAACCTGACGTCGGGGTCGTTGTCTGCGGCGAGTAGTCGCCCCGTGGCCACCAGGCCGACGGCGGCAATAAGGATGAAGCTGAGCCGCCAGACAAGGGGGTCTGCTACACCGCCGACCTGCGCGAACAGTCCCATCAAGGCCGGGAGCAGGAAGGCCAGATAGACGCCTCCGATGGCGCGGCGTTGTGTTGGATCGCGGACCCAACGAGTGTTGCGTTGGATTACACCCCACCACAACCCGACGAGGGTGAAGCAGGACGCCGAGAAGAGCGCGTAGAAGGTGCTGACGTTCATCGCGCCTCCCTCCAAAGGGCGAGAGTCACAGTATGACGCCCCCGAGCGGGAAAGACCTGTGGCCCGGCCGCTCTCCTGACGGGTCCTGGTCAAAGGGTGCGCTGGACAACTTCGGTGGTGATGGTCCGCTTACATCGGCCAAGACCCCGGCCCTCACCGGTAGCCGATCCACGATCGGTGCGCCCGTCCCGCATCCGACACCTGAGCGGGACGCCCGGTGTGTCCTGGCCGTTGGCCGCCGAGGGCGGCCTCTCAGGGTTGGCTGCGGGACGCTCGGCGCGGATCGTCAGCACATTGCGCTCGACGTCGATGTCGATGGTCTCGGTGTGCACGCCGGGCACGTCGAACTGCAGAACGAACGTGTCGCCCTCACGGTTGGCGTCCGTGGGCATCACTGCCGGCAGCGGGTGACCCGACGCGCGGGGTCTACGGCATATCGGTGACCGCGGGCCTGGCCAGCGTGGGCGTGCAGAGCCTCCGGGCCTACGAGCGACGCGGGCTGCTGGATCCGCAGCGCACCCGACGACGGCGGGACCCGGCTCTACAGCGACGACGACGTGGCCCGGCTGCTACGCATCGGTCAGCTGCTCGACGAGGGGCTCAACCTCGCCGGCATCGAGAAGGTCCTCCAGCTCGAGGCCGCCAACGCCCGGCTGCGCGCGCGGCTCGACCACTGAGGCGCCGCACCGGCGTAGGGTCGGCTCGACGGTGACCCATCTATCCTCGGCCCCTCGGGGATCCGTGAAGCGTCTGATCGTCTGCTGCGACGGCACCTGGAGCACCCAGGACCAGCGCTGCCCCAGCCAACGTCGTCAAGCTGCACGAGGCGCTGGCCGAGGTAGGCACCGACGGCGTGCCCCAGATCGCCTGCTACGTGCAGGGAGTCGGCACCAAGGCGTGGCAGCGCCTCGCCGGCGGCGCCTTCGGCTGGGGCCTATCCCAGAACGTCAAAGAGGGCTACCGCTTCCTCGTCGAGCACTTCGAGCCGGGCGACGAGCTCTACTTCTTCGGTTTCAGCCGCGGCGCCTACACCGCGCGCAGCCTGGCCGGCCTGGTCGAAACGCGGGCGTCCTGCGCGCCGAGCACGCGGGCAAGGTCGACGAGGCCTACTCGCTCTACCGCGACCGCGACAAGCACCCGAGAGGTGAGGGGGCCGCGAAGTTCCGGGCGGCGCACTCCCACGAGTCCCGCGTCCGGTGCATCGGGGTCTGGGACACCGTCGGCTCGCTCGGCATCCCGCTCACCGGGGTGCACCTGTTCAAGCTGGTCAACCGGCCGTGGCAGTTCCACGACACCGACCTGAGCAGCCACGTCGACGCGGCCTACCACGCCATGGCTATCGACGAACGGCGTGGACCATTCAGCCCCACGCTGTGGAGCAAGCAGCCCGCGTCGGGCCGGCAGGAGGTCGAGCAGGTGTGGTTCAGCGGCGTCCACAGCGACGTCGGCGGCGGCTACCCCGACGACGACCTGCCCGACATTGCCCTGCTGTGGATGGTCGAGCGCGCCCGTCGGTGCGGCCTGGCGGTCCACGACCCGCCCGAGACCGATCCCCGCATCGAGGGGCGGACGCACGACTCCTACACCGACCTCTACGTGCTCACCCAGCCCTCCGAGCGCCGGCTCAGTGAGGTCGATCCAACTCACGAGTACGCCGCCTCCAGCGCGGTTGCCCGCCAGGACCGGGACCCGTCGTACGCCCCCAACCTGCGCCGTTACCGGGACTCGACGGCCTTCCAGGAACAACCGGTCCCAGCGCGCTGACCTCACCGGTCGAGTCGTCGAAGCTCCGAACGGCCCTGCTCGCGGAGCCAGGGTGAGCGGCCGGGGTCCATTCCGCAGTCCTCGACGCAGGTGGGTGCGTGCCGCCGCGGACGCTCTGCCACGGAGCGTGTAACCACTGGGCCCTGGTCTGCGCGTGGCGTTCGCGTCCGAGCTGGGTGTGCGGTCCGAGGGTCTCTGGCACTCGCGGTAGAACGCGTTCGCGCGTTCTGATACGGACAGGTGTCCAGTCATGTGTTCACTCTGAGGCGGCAGGTCGTCGACGGTCGCCGGCGGAAGGATCCCGTACTGGGTCACGTTCCGCGTGACGATCCGGCTTCGGTCACGGCGACACTTGGTGAGGGGCGACGATCTCGGGCCCCACGGCGTTGCCCGGCGATCGCCGGGCCGACTCAATGCATAGCCATGCATCCACGGCGGTGAGTCGAACGCGCGCTCGTGCCGCGGATAGTGAAGCTCCATCGTGCCGAATTGAGGACGTTGGGATCACGAGCGGCGACGCTCGCTCGGCCGCGACGCGGTCAGTCGTCCAGCCGTGGCTCATCCGCTGGACCGACGCTTCTAGCTCGCTGAGGTCTGAGGCGACGGTGCTTCGGATGACCTCCACCTCGGTTGCGAAGTAGCGGTGCGCGAGATGGTCCCGCATGCGCGCAATCTGGCGCCACGGGATATCCGGCTCGGTCGCGGTGAGATCAGTACTGAGGGCCTTCACTGCCTCGCCGATCTCTATGAGCCGTACACGGACCGCGTCCAGGACGAGGATGTCGTCGAGGTCGCCGCGAAGCAGGTGAGAACGAATTGCCTCGATCGCTGCCGTGATGTCCTCCAGGCGGTCGCCGTCGAACCGGCTCACAGGGCGATCAGTTCCCGTTCGACCCGAGAACGGGCCGCGGGCTTCAAACCGTTGACGGAGACCAGGTCCACGGTCCTGCCCAGAATCGCCTCGAGCTCCGCTTCAATGCGGGCGATGCTCAGCAGCCCGGTGTTCTGCGGCAGCTCTACGAGCAGGTCGATATCACTGTCGTCCCGGTCATCACCCCGCGCAACGCTGCCGAAGACCCGGGCGTTCCGGACGCCGTGCCGCTCCAAGACCTCGAGGATCTCCCCTCGGTGCGCAGAGACGCGTCGACCTACCGGACCTCGAAGCGGCCCAGCAGCGCGGACAGCGGCCTCAGACACGACCTCAGGATACCGGCTCCGGGATTCTTCACTGGGCGAGACGCACTCTTCTAGCCGCGATCCGTGCGCCGGCGACGACCCGTCCGCAGGCCGGCAGCGACACCTGCCGCGGCCAGCAGCAAGGCGACGCCCCCTCCCCCACGATGACTCTTCTCATGCATTCCCCCGTTCCTCGTGCCGGCCGCACCGATGGCGGCAGGCGTTAGTGCAGGCTCATCATCAGCACGACCTCGTCGGGCCCGACGCCGGCAGTCGACACGAGCAGGCGGCCGTCGCCCCGCTCGAAGTCCTTGCGTGCCACGTACGTGTTCTCCGAGGACTGGTCGCCGACCCTCGTCCAGCCGGTCTCCTCCGCACGGGAGACGAGCGTGGCAACCGCCATCACCTCGCTTACGCCTTCCTCGGTCGAGAAGGTGCGCGAGACGGTCGCGTACGACGGCTTGCCCATCAGGCCACCGTCGCCGCCGTCGAGCCAGCGCTCGTCCACGACTCGCAGGCCGGCCACATCCTCGGTGGCAACGGGCTCGCCGGCGAACACGTCCCGTGCCCGCAACTGCTCATCGCAGCCCGACAGGGCCAAGGCCGAGAGAACCGCGGCCACGAGGCCGCGGCGCAGTCGTCGACGCTTGTTCATGTCCCACCCCCGGCTCTGTACGGCGGCTTGCTGCCCAGGCCTGCAGCCTGCCACGAACCCTGAAAGGTGTCGCAAACCGCACGAATGGTGCTCCGACCGCGGCGTGATTCAGGCGGGGCTAGTTTGAGGCCGTGGCGACCGAGGTACGACTCCGCGACGGCACCCCGGCCACCATCTGGTGGCTCCTGCCTGCCGTCCCCGTCCTCGAGAACGAACAGCACCCGGGCCACGTGGTCGATCCGGTCCACCTCGTCGACGAGGTCGTGGAGCATCGACTCGGCCAGGTGAGGCAGCGGGGCCAGGAAGCGGGTGCAGCCGGCAGCTCTCGTCGGACCCCGCCCGAATGGCGAGCACGCGCCGCGGAGTGCCTTGAACAGGTCGAAGAGGCTCTACGCGGTCTCCCGGGGTGCGGGACGCCTACGAGAGCCCCCGAGTCCTGGGGTTGTCCTGGGGCAAGCGCCGGACCGTTCCCGACCGTCTCCGCCGTTACGGCATCGCAGCGTCCGGAACTGCCGCGAGTAGCGTGCGCTCGCGGCCATCCGCACCTGCCGCTGAGGAGGACGCCGGCGACGTCTTCGACGCGCAGCCGAATGCACCTGCACTACTCTCCGAGCATGCCCCTTCGCCATGAGCCGGACGTCGTGAAGGCGGACTGGTTCGTGTCGAATGGTGCACCGTGGACCCAGCTTTGCAGCCTCGGGCCCAGCGGATTCGGTCAGTATTGCCGGCTGTTCCATCCACTCCATGAGGGTGCCGATGAGCGCGACCCCGACGAGCTTCTGAATGTCGAGGGGGACCTCGACCGCAGGCACCTGGACCGGCTGACTGCGATTCTGAGCCGCCACACCAGCACACCCGACGATTGCCACTTCGGACTCTGGGACGGCTTCGGCGACATCCACGGCAGCCCAGCAGTGGGCTTCCTGCGGAGCCGCGGACACAGCCCGTCGCCGGAGATCCCACCGGCGTTCCCGCCCGAGGTTCTCGCCGGGCCTCGAGTTGTGATCCCGCACAGGACCTATCTCCTCTTCCGGGGGCCGCTTGCGGAGGCTGGGGAGTGGGGCGCGGCGGACATGGCGCCTGGTCGTCCTCGACCGATCAACAGCCCCAATCTGATCTGGCCCGAGGACCGGGCCTGGTTCGTGGCGAGCGAGATCGATCTCCCTTGGACTGGTGTCGCCGGCACATCAGCGCTCGTCGAAGAAGTTCTCGGGGACACAACGCTTGATGCAGAACCAGTCGACATCGACTCCGAAGTGCCTTACTGGCGTCACTGACGGGTCGCCAATGACGACCCCGGCATCCACGGCACAACATCGGCCGCGGCTTGCGCGCGTAGGCACCGCCGGCGACGGTGACGACGTCCCCGCGCCTGATTCGTTCCAGTCGTCGGAGACAGCCTCGACGAAGTCAATGTCGTCGCTCCCCCGGTCAGCGGCCGCAACGGGTACGGACTGACGGTGAGCTTCAGCGGCGAACCCGGGGGAACGAACGTCGTGCACCCAAATCTGGGCAGGCCGCAGCCCTTGCGCATCGGTGAGCTAGTGACCACACATGCCGCAACCCACGCGGCCATGCCGCCAGGGGTGAGTTCCAGCATGGCAATGAGCGGGCGTCCGCGGAACGTTCCACGACAATGGGCGAGTGAGGCTCTACCGCATCCGGATGTTCGCCGAGGTCGGCTGCGACTTCGCGCTTTGGGGCGATCCCCGGCAGCCCCTGCCCACGAGCGGTGAGGAGGACGCCGAGGACCTGGAGCACAAGCTCCCCATCTCGGACGACCTGCGGACTCGGCTCCTGGCCTGGGCGGAGCAGCACTACCGGTACGACGGGGGCGACCGCAGCATCGAGGTGTCCGACTTCGACAAGGAGGGCCTGCTCCTGAGCCGCGAGCTACAGCGCGCACTGGGACCGGCGTACTCAGTTCAGTACAGCTTCACCTACGCAGGAAGCCGAGATCGGCTGATGCCTCTGGTCGAGGACGACCCCTGCCCCGGCTGGCGGGTCAGGTAGGGCTGGGCTCACCTGTCGTGGGTGTGGGCGAAAAGCGCACCCGCATGCCGTTACCGTGCCAACGCCCGACCTGGCTGCGTCGATTCGCCCGGGAACCAGCCCCCGGGGCGCGACGTCCCATGGCAGAGTGACATCCGAGCGAAGTGCGCTAGCGCAGGCGGAGGGCAAGCGTTGACTCAAGTGTCGCGGCGGCAAGGCATCGCGGGAACCCTGGCGGTCGGCGCTCTGGCCGCACTCGTAGCGACGGGGGCTGCCTTCTACTGGTTCGGACAGTCAGAGCCGACGCCGTGGAGCAAGCCCGCCAGGGTCGACGGTGACGTGGTGCACCTTCGCTACATCGGGAGTCAGTGCCAAGACGATGCATCGGTCGACGTTGAAGAGCACGACGACCAGGTCATTCTCACCATCCGCACGACAGTCAGAGCCGATAGTTGCCCCGACGTGGGCGTGCGGTACAACATCGACGCGCATCTCGACGCGCCCGTAGGCGACCGAGAACTGGTCGATGGCGCCTGTCTGGTTCCGAAGTTCAGCCACTACTCGGCGTGCTCGCGCGAGCCCACACAGTGAGGCGCCACTGGTTGGGACGGAACGCACGGATCTGCCGCGCAGTGCGCGCCTCGGCGCGCACGGATCTGCCGCTGTGGGACCCGTCCATGAGGCAGTTCGTCACGAGGTCCCCCCAGGCACGGTAGTTTGAACGCGATGCAGTCACTCCTGGACGCGGTCGACCGAGCGGCGGAGCGCACCGGGTTCTCCGGGGTGGTCCGGGTGGATCGCGCGGGCGGCACGGAGCTCTGCACGGCGTACGGTCTCGCTGACCGCGCCCACGAGATCCCCAACACGGTGCAGACCGTGTTCGCGACAGCCAGTGGAACGAAGAGCCTGACGGCGCTGGCCGTGATGAGTCTGGTCGAGCGAGGAACGCTCCAGCTGAGCACCACCGCTCGCTCGCTTCTCGGCGACGACCTGCCCCTGGTCGCCGACGACGTGACGGTCGAGCACCTGCTCGCACATCGGTCCGGGATCGGTGACTACCTCGACGAGGACGCCGTCGACATCCACGACTACGTGATGCCGGTGCCCGTGCACGAGCTCGCGACGACCGAGCAGTTCCTGAGGGTGCTGGACGGACACGAGACCGTGTTCCCCGCCGGCGAGCGGTTCGCCTACAACAACGCCGGATACGTGCTCCTGGCACTGCTGGCCGAACGGGCGACCGGCGTGGAGTTCCACGACCTGGTTCGCACCCTCGTCTGCGAGCCCGCGGGCTTGGTAGACACCGCGTTCCTGCGTTCCGACGAGCTCCCAGGACGCGCCGCGCTGGGCTACCTGTCCTCGGACGGCCCGAGGACGAACGTGTTCCACCTTCCGGTGCGCGGCAACGGAGACGGGGGCATCTACTCGACCGCTGCGGACCTCAGCGCCTTCTGGGAGGCTCTGTTCGACGGACGAATCGTCTCGCAGGAGCGGCTCGCCGACATGGTGCGACCGCGTAGCGACTGGCCGGAGGAGTCCAGGCGCTACGGCCTCGGCTTCCACCTCCACGCCACGGGCGACGGTGTCTGGCTCGAGGGGTACGACGCGGGCGTCTCGTTTGCGAGCCTGCACCAGCCCACGTCCCACATCAGCTACACCGTCATCTCGAACTGGACAGACGGCGCCTGGCCGATCTTCCGACTGCTCCGCGACCGGTTCGGCGACTGAACTCACGTTCGGCGCCCGGGCAAGAGCATGGCGGCTCAGAGTCCGACCTCCCCCGTTCTCCTGGCACGGACAGCGAGGTTTCCGCACAGGCCGCAGATGGCGTGCGCTGCGGCCGTCCGCACTCGCCGCGATCCGCGCGTCTCGGGTATGCGGTCAGCGCCGACGATGCGCCGCGGAGTCGTGCGGGCCTCATGCACATGGCGAGCTGCAGCCTCGCGGATCGCCCGCGGGGTCGCCTCGTGTCGGCTTACACCCCCAGGCACCTTCCGCCCGGCTACCGCACCCCTGCCTCGACCATCTGCCGCAGCTCCTTCTTCAGCTCCGAGATCTCGTCCCGCAGCCGGGCGGCGAGCTCGAACTGGAGCTCCGCCGCGGCGGCGTGCATCTGCTCGGTGAGCTGCTGGACGAGGTCGGCGAGGTCCTCCGACGGCAGCCCCGCGAGCTCGGCGGCGTGCTTGCCGGCGTCGCGGGAGAGCCCGGGCACCGGCGCCTTCTTCGTCTCGCCGCCGGCCTTCTGCCAGCTCTTGAGCAGCTCCTCGGTGCTCTGGTCCTCCCGGGCGAGCATCTCGGTGATGTCGGCGATCTTCTTCCGCAGCGGCTGCGGGTCGACGCCGTGCTCGGTGTTGTAGGCGATCTGCTTCTCGCGGCGGCGGTTGGTCTCCCCGATGGCGTTCTCCATCGACGGCGTGACCTTGTCGGCGTACATGATCACCTGGCCCGACACGTTGCGGGCGGCCCGGCCGATGGTCTGGATCAGCGACTTGTCGGAGCGCAGGAAGCCCTCCTTGTCGGCATCGAGGATCGCCACCAGCGACACCTCGGGCAGGTCGAGGCCCTCCCGGAGCAGGTTGATGCCCACGAGGACGTCGTACTCGCCCATCCGCAGCTCGCGCAGCAGCTCGACGCGGCGCAGCGTGTCCACCTCGCTGTGCAGGTAGCGGGTGCGGATGCCGGCCTCGAGGAGGTAGTCGGTGAGGTCCTCCGACATCTTCTTGGTCAGCGTGGTGACCAGGACCCGCTCGTTGCGCTCCACCCGCTCGTTGATCTGGTGGATCAGGTCGTCGATCTGGCCCTTGGTCTCCTTGACGATCACCTCGGGGTCGACCAGGCCGGTCGGGCGGATGATCTGCTCGACCACGTTGTCCGGGCCGCCCACCTTGGCCAGCTCGTAGTTGCCCGGCGTCGCGGAGAGGTAGACGGTCTGCCCGATCCGCTCGAGGAACTCCTCCCACTTCAGCGGCCGGTTGTCCATCGCGCTCGGGAGCCGGAAGCCGTGGTCGACGAGGTTGCGCTTGCGCGACATGTCGCCTTCGTACATCCCGCCGACCTGCGGCACGGTCACGTGCGACTCGTCGACCACGAGCATGAAGTCCTCGGGGAAGTAGTCGAGCAGGCAGTTCGGCGCGGAGCCGGGCAGCCGGCCGTCGATGTGCATCGAGTAGTTCTCGATGCCGGAGCAGGACCCGACCTGCCGCATCATCTCGACGTCGTAGGTGGTGCGCATCCGCAGCCGCTGCGCCTCCAGCAGCTTGCCCTGCTTCTCGAAGGACCCCAGCTGCTCCTCGAGCTCGTGCTCGATGCCGTTGATCGCGCGCTCCATCCGCTCGGGCCCGGCGACGTAGTGGGTGGCGGGGAAGATGTAGAGCTCCTCGTCCTCGGTCACCACCTCACCGGTGACCGGGTGCAGCGTCATCAGCCGCTCGACCTCGTCGCCGAAGAACTCCACCCGCACGGCGAGCTCCTCGTAGACCGGGAAGATCTCGAGAGTGTCGCCGCGGACCCGGAAGGTCCCCCGAGTGAACGCCATGTCGTTGCGGGAGTACTGGATGCCGACCAGCTGCCGCAGGATGTCGTCACGGTCGTGCTCGTCGCCCACCCGGAGCCGGATCATCCGGTCGACGTACTCCTGGGGCGTGCCCAGACCGTAGATGCAGGACACGGTCGACACCACGATGACGTCGCGCCGGGTGAGCAGCGAGTTCGTCGCCGAGTGGCGCAGCCGCTCGACCTCCTCGTTGATCGAGGAGTCCTTCTCGATGTAGGTGTCGGTCTGCGGGACGTAGGCCTCGGGCTGGTAGTAGTCGTAGTAGGAGACGAAGTACTCGACCGCGTTGTCGGGGAAGAGCTGGCGCAGCTCGTTGGCGAACTGCGCGGCCAGCGTCTTGTTCGGCTGGAGCACCAGGGTCGGTCGCTGCAGCCGCTCGACCGCCCACGCCACGGTCGCGGTCTTGCCGGTGCCGGTCGCGCCGAGGAGGACCACGTCCTTCTCGCCCGCCGTGATCCGCCGCTGGATGTCGTCGATCGCCGTCGGCTGGTCACCGGACGGCTGGAAGTCGGAGACGACTTTGAACGGCGCCACCCGGCGCTCGAGATCGGTCACGGGCCTCATGCGCTCGAGCGTACGGTGTGCCGCGGACACTCCGGAACCGCGCGTCGGAACCGCACGCGACCCCGCCGCGTCCCATCCTCGACAGTGGGAGGCTGGAGCATGCGCAACCGGAGCAGGAGCGTCGTCGGGGCCGTCCTGGCGGCCGCGGTCGCCGCCGCCCTCGCGGCCGGCTGCGGGGACCGGGTCGGTACGGCGGACGCAGCGGGCGTGGACCTCGCCGGCCGCTGGCACCTGGTGGCCGGCAGTGACGAGCGGGGCCGCCTGGACCTCGCCGACCGGGAGGTCACCCTGTTCGTCGACGGCGACGAGGTGAGCGGCACGTCGGCGTGCAACCAGTACTTCGGCACCGTCGCGGTCGACGGCGACACGGTGGACGTCAGCGGTCTCGGCGGCACCGAGATGGCGTGCGAGCCACCGGTGATGGACCTCGAGCAGCGCTACCTCGCCGCGCTCGCCGCGCTCGACCGCGCCGTCCGCACCGGCGACGAGCTCGCTCTTGAGGGACCGGACGTCTCGCTGCGGCTCTCCCTCGCCCCGCCCGTGCGGGACGCCCCGCTGACCGGGACCGTCTGGCGGCTGGAGTCGCTGATCGAGGGCGAGACGGTCTCGAGCGTCTCCGGGGACGGGACGCTGACCTTCCGCGAGGACGGCACCTTCGAGGGCAGCACCGGGTGTCGAGAGCTGCGCGGGGAGTACACCGTCGACGACGGCACCGTCTCCGTCGACAGGCTGGAGGTCGGCCCCGGCGGCTGCCCCGACGAACTGCGACGGCAGCACCGCCACGTGGTCGACGTGCTCGGGGGCGGGTTCGCCGCCACCGTGGACGGGACCCGCCTCACACTGGTCGGTAAAGCAGGCAAGGGACTTGCCGCGGTGACTACATTGACCCCGTGAGCAGACGACGTCCCGCGGCCTTCTGGCTGGACCTGTGGTCGCTGGGCCGCCCGGTGAGCGCCATCGTGAAGCGGGCGGTGCTCGCGTTCTTCGGCGTGCCGCTGCTCGTGGCCGTGGTGATGACCCTCGTCGACTCCTACCGGCGGCGCGGCAAACGGCCCAAGCCGTTCCCCGTCGCTCCACCGGGCGAGGTGCGGATCGGCGACGGCAGCGTGCGCACCTACACCTACGGCCAGGACCTGTACGACGACATGCTCGACGCCATCGCGTCGGCGAAGGACCAGATCCTCTTCGAGTCCTACATCTGGAAGGGCGACGAGGTCGGCGAGCAGTTCAAGCGCGCCCTGCACGACGCCGCCGCACGGGGCGCCGAGGTCTACGCCATCTACGACGGCTTCGCCAACCTCGTCGTCTCCCGCCGCTTCAAGCGGTTCGGTCCTCGCCTGCGGGTCCTGGAGTACCCCGCCTACGCCGCCGGGTGGCGGTTCTTCGACCTGCGCCGCTACGGACGCGACCACCGCAAGATCCTCGTCGTCGACGACCGGGTGGGGTTCGTCGGCGGCTACAACATCGGCGCCGCCTACGCCACGGAGTGGCGGGACACGCACGTGCGCATCACCGGTCCGGCCGTGGCGGACCTCCGGCGGGCGTTCGCCGACTTCTGGAACCTGCACCGGGGCACGAAGAACGGGCACCGGCCGCTGCTCGTGCAGACCGCGACCGACTGGGAGCCACGGATCCGGATGCACCGCAACGTGCCGCGGCTGTGGATGTTCCCGATCCGCGGGATGTACCTGGAGGCGATCAACCGGGCCTTCGACCACGTCTACATGACGCACGCCTACTTCATCCCCGACTCCGACTTCGTCGAGGCCCTGAAGGAAGCCGCCCGTCGCGGTGTCGACGTCCGGCTCCTGGTGCCGGCGACCTCCAACCACGTCGTCGCCGACTGGCTCTCGCGCGGCTTCTACGGCGAGATGCTCGAGGCCGGGGTCCGCATCTTCCGGTTCCAGGGCGCGATGGTGCACGCGAAGACCTCGACCATCGACGGCCGGTGGGCCACGGTCGGCACCGCCAACATCGACCGGCTCAGCATGACGGGGAACTACGAGATCAACGTCGAGTTCATCCACCCGGAGATGGCCGCGGAGATGGAGCGCATCTTCGCCACCGACCTGAGCAACTCCGTCGAGCTCACCGCCGAGGAGTGGGACGCACGCGGCGTGCACCGGAAGTTCACCGAGCTGGTGCTGGCGCCGCTGCGACCGCTGCTCTAGTGCTTCTTCTCGTGCGGGATGATCTCGACGTGCACCGACTTCGCCTGCTCCTTGGCCTGCTTGGCGGCCCGCTTCTCCTTCAGCGACTTGCCGGCCTTCTTCGCGCTGTGCCTGGTCGGGACTTCTCGTGCATGGTCGCTCCCTGGGCGAAGCCGGGTGGCTTCCTGACGCCGACACTACGCCGGCGCCGTGGTGGGTCGCGAGGGACTTACGACCCGCGGGCGCCCGGGATGTCCATCAGGCCGCTGAACGTGAGGGCCGCCTTCACGTCGCCGTGCACCTTGAGCTGGCGGCGCACCACCCCGGTGACCGGGTTGAGGTGGCCGGTGACCAGCTTCAGGAACTGGGCCCCGTCGAGCGCGATCGTCGCGTCCCGCGCCGGGCCGTCGCCCGAGCCGCCGAGCCGCTGCACGGTGGCCCGGCCGTCCTCCAGCACGACGACGTACCGGTCGGGCTCGCCGTCGGGGCGCCCGCCGATCCGGAACCCCACGGCCAGCCGGTGCCGCCGCGCCTTCCGGGCGTCGACGAAGTCGGGCAGCCGCCGGAACACCTCACCAAGCACGACCTCGCGAAGATCCCCGGCCATCACCGTGTGGAGGTGTCCGTCCTTGACCCCCGCGATCGCGGTGGCCACGTCAACCGGGTCCAGCGTGGTGGGGTCCACCGCCACGCCGTCCGTGCCGGGCACCCGGAACACCCCGCCGACCTCGAGGGCGAGCAGCTCGTCGCCGTCGATCGCGAGCCGGTCGCCGAGGTACAGCAGTGCGGCGTTGGCGCCGCCGGTCACCAGCCGCATGAAGTGCAGCATCCCGGTCGTGATCGTCACGTCGCGTCGGCGCCGTGGCTCTCGGGAGGGGGTACGACGGCCACCCGCCCGTCGTCGAACACGACCAGGTAGGTCTCCTCGCGCCGCGGGTACGCCGAGACGGAAGGAGACCCGTCCCCGCACCTGGCCCAGCCGCTCCGGCAGGGCGTACTCGTCGAGCCGGGCGAGGACGCTGCCGACCGCCGCGCCACGGACCGGGTCGTCCTCGAGCAGCCGGGCGACGTGCCCGTCGGGGGTGGCCTGGGCCAGCGCGACGATCTCCTCGGGGTCGGTCCCGTGGAAGAACCGGTCGAGCTCCTCCGGCGACATGCCGGCCAGGACCGTGGTGAGGTCGCTCATCCGACCCTCACCGGCAGGTGCCGCCGCGGAGCCATCCGCGGTCCGCGGCGCGGTCGTCCCAGGCGGGCCAGCTCGACGAGCCGCTGCACGCGGTGGCGGTGCGGGCGGTAGGGCTCGAGCAGCTCGGCCATCCCGGCGTCGTCGGCCGGCTCACCGGTCAACGCCCACCCGACGTTCTTGGCGATGTGGTAGTCGCCGAAGCTCACCGCGTCGGCGTCGCCGTGGGCCCGGAACCGCACCTCGGCCGAGGTCCACACCCCGATGCCGGGCACCGAGCACAGCCGACGCTCCACCTCCTCGCCGTCGAGCCCGACGGTGCGCTCGAGCGACGCGGCGACCTGGGCGGCGCGCACGACCGTCCGGGACCGGGCCGGGTCGACGTGCAGCCGCAGCCACTCCCAGGACGGGATCGCCCGCAGCTGCTCCGGCGACGGCTGGACCCACAGGTCGCGGTCGGCACCGGGTCCCGGCGCGGGCTCCCCGAAGCGGCGCACCAGCAGGCGGAACCCGGCGAACGCCTCCTGGCCGGTGACCTTCTGCTCGATGATCGCGGGCACCAGCGACTCCATGACCAGGCCGCTGCGGGCGACCCGCCAGTGCGGGTGCCTGCGGTGCGCGTCGGCGATGACCGGGTGGTGCGGCTCGAAGCCCGACGGGTCGTCCTCGGCGCCGAGCATCGCCGGCAGCCGGGTCAGGGCCCAGTCGGCGCCGGGGCCCCACGCCGCGGCGTCCACCACGCCGTCGTACAGCCGGCTCTCCAGCCTCAGCGTGACGACGCCCTGGGGCGTGCGCAGCCCGCGCCAGACGGCGCCGGAGGGATCGGTGCGGAACGTCGGGTCACCGGTGCCGCGACGGCCGGGCCGCAGCACGACGTCGACGGGGCAGGGCCAGGAAGGACGCCAGACCCGGACGGCGGAGGCGGTCGTCGTCGTCATCGCCAGAAGGCTATCCCGTCGCCCCCGACACAATGGACCCCATGCAACTCGCCGAGCTCGTCGACACCTCCCGCCGGCTGGCCGCCACGCGGTCCCGCAAGGCGAAGACCGAGGCGCTCGCCGACGCCCTGCGCGCGGCGGGCCCCGAGGAGGTGGAGACGGTGACGGCGTACCTGTCGGGGGTGCTCCGCCAGCGCCGCACCGGCCTGGGCCGGCGCGGGCTCACCGACCTTCCAGCGCCCGCGGGCGAGAGCACGCTGACCGTGGCCGAGGTGCACGACCTGTTCGAGCGGGTCGGCGAGGTCGCCGGCTCGGGCGCCCGCCGGGCCCGCGCCGACCTCGTCGCCGAGCTGTTCGGCCGGGCCACGGCCGAGGAGCAGGACTACCTGCGCCGGCTCGCCACCGGTGAGCTGCGGCAGGGGGCTCTCGACGGGCTGATGCTCGAGGCGGTCGCATCGGCCTCGGGCTGCTCTCCCCGCGCGGTGCGACGAGCCAGCATGCTGGCCGGCGCCACCCTCCCCGTCGCGGCCGCCGCGCTCACCGGCGGGGAGGCGGCGCTCGCGGAGTTCGGCCTCGAGGTGGGCCGGCCGGTGCGGCCGATGCTCGCCTCGAGCGCGCCGGACCTCCCGTCGGCGGTCGACAGGCTCGGTGCCGGCAAGGAGCTCGTGGTCGACGGCAAGCTCGACGGGATCCGGGTCCAGGTGCACAAGTACGACGGGCAGGTGCGCGTGTTCACCCGGACGCTGGACGACATCACCGACCGGCTGCCGGAGGTGGTCGAGGCGGTGGCGGCGCTGCCGGCGGTCACCGCCGTCCTCGACGGCGAGGCGATCGCGCTCACGTCGGAGGGCCGGCCGCGTCCCTTCCAGGAGACCGCGGCCCGCACCGCCAGCCGGGTCGACGTCGAGACCCTCCGCAGGCAGGTCCCGCTGACGTCGTACTTCTTCGACCTGCTCCACCTCGACGGCGACGACCTGCTCGACCAGCCGGCGCGGAGCCGGTTCGCCGCGCTCGCGGAGGCGGTCCCCTCCGAGCTGGTGGTGCCGCGGATCCGCACCGCGGACCCGGCACGGGCCGCGGCCTTCTTCGACGACCTGGTCGCCCGCGGCCACGAGGGGGTGGTGATCAAGAGCCTGTCGGCGACCTACGAGGCCGGCCGTCGCGGCGCGTCCTGGGTGAAGGTGAAGCCCCGGCACACGCTCGACCTGGTGGTACTGGCAGTCGAGTGGGGCAGCGGCCGCCGGTCCGGCAGGCTGTCCAACATCCACCTCGGCGCCCGCGACCGCGACGGCGGGTTCGCCATGATGGGCAAGACGTTCAAGGGGATGACCGACGAGATGCTGGAGTGGCAGACCGAGCGGTTCCTCGAGCTGGAGACCGGCCGGTCGGGGCACGTGGTGCACGTGCGCCCGGAGCAGGTGGTGGAGGTGGCCTTCGACGGGATCCAGACCTCACCGCGCTACCCCGCCGGCATGGCGCTGCGCTTCGCCCGGGTGGTCCGGTACCGCGACGACAAGACGGCGGCGGACGCGGACACGGTGGAGACGGTGCGCGCCCTGCACGTGTAACAGGTCGTGCCACTCGCTGTTGCGCCGTCTAGCATGGAGCACATGGCGATCCAGCAGGACGGTCGGCGCTCCGCGGCCGCGGTGCGCCGCCGCGCCCGGGAGAAGGAGATCCTCGACGCGACCCGGGCGCTCTTCGACGAGCGCGGCGTCCGGGACGCCCAGATCGAGGACATCGCCCGGGCGGTGGGCATCAACCGGGCGATCATCTACCGGCACTTCTCCGGCAAGGAGGAGCTGTTCGCGCTGACCCTCGTCGGCTACCTCGACGAGCTCGACAGCCGCCTGGCCGCCGCCGACGACCCGGGCGCCGACCCGCGCGCCCGGCTGCGGCTGCTGACCGAGGCGTTCCTCGACTTCGGGATCGAGTACCCCGCCTTCGTGGACTGCGCGCAGACCCTGATGCGCCGGCCGGGGCCCGAGCTCCTCGAGGAGGTCAGCGAGGGCGCCGTCTACCGGCTCGGGCGGGGCATCGGCACCTGCCTGGCCCGGGTGACGCGGGTCCTCGAGGCCGGTGTCGTGAACGGGTCGTTCCCCGAGCAGGACGTCCACCTGCTGGCGAACACGCTGTACGCGACCGCGCTCGGCGGGATGCAGCTCGCGCGGGTCGGGATGCTGGTCAAGGAGGCGGCGCCGGGGGTGCCGACCGTCGCGTCGATCTCCCCCGACGAGGTGAAGAGGCACATGGTGGCCACCGCGCTCGCGATGGCCACCAGCGGCTCCTGACCGCGCCCGGCCGGCTACTTCTCGACGATCGCGGTGACGCCCTGGCCACCCGCGGCGCAGATCGAGATCACGCCGCGCCCGGACCCCTTCTGGGCCAGCAGCTTCGCCAGCGTGGCCACGATCCGGCCACCCGTGGCCGCGAAGGGGTGCCCGGCGGCGAGCGAGGAACCGTTGACGTTGAGCCTGTCCCGGTCGATCGACCCCAGCGGGGCATCCAGGCCGAGGCGCTCCTTGCAGAAGATCGGGTCCTCCCAGGCCTTGAGCGTGGCCAGCACCTGGGAGGCGAAGGCCTCGTGGATCTCGTAGAAGTCGAAGTCCTGCAGGGTGAGGCCGGCACGCTCCAGCATCCGCGGCATCGCGTACGCCGGTGCCATGAGCAGGCCCTCGCCACCGTGCACGTAGTCCACCGCCGCCGTCTCGGCGGTCGTGAGGTAGGCCAGCACCGGCAGATCGTGCGCCGCGGCGTACTCCTCGGAGGCGAGCAGCACGGCGGAGGCACCGTCGGTGAGCGGCGTGGAGTTCGCGGCCGTCATCGTCGCGGCGTCGCCCTTGCCGAAGACCGGCTCGAGCGTGGCCAGCTTCTCCACCGTGGAGTCGGGGCGCAGGTTCTGGTCCCGCTCGAGCCCCTGGAAGGGCGTGACCAGGTCGTCGAAGAAGCCCCGGTCGTAGGCGGCGGCGAGGTTGTGGTGCGACCGGACCGCGAGCTCGTCCTGCTCCTGCCGGGTGACGTCCCACTCCAGCGCGGTGAGCGCCGCCGACTCCCCCATGGAGAGGCCGGTGCGTGGCTCCTTGTTGGCCGGGATGGCGGGTGTCAGGTGGCCCGGGCGCACCTTGGCGAGGGCCGCGAGGCGGCCCTGGACGGTCTTGGCGCGGTTGACCTCGAGCAGGATCTTCCGCAGTCGTTCGTTGACGGCGATCGGTGCGTCGGAGGTGGTGTCGGTGCCGCCGGCGATCCCGACCTCGATCTGGCCCAGCGCGATCTTGTTCGCGACCGCGACCGCGGCCTGGATCCCGGTGTCGCACGCCTGCTGGATGTCGTACGCCGGTGTGTGCGGGTCGAGCTTGGAGCCGAGCACCGACTCCCGCGTGAGGTTGAAGTCGCGGGAGTGCTTGAGGACCGCACCGGCGACCACCTCGCCGAGCCGCTCCCCCTCGAGCCCGTAACGCTCGACGAGGCCGTCGAGGGCCGCGGTCAGCATGTCCTGGTTCGAGGCGGTCGCGTAGGCGGTGTTCGACCGCGCGAACGGGATCCGGTTGCCGCCGATGATGGCGACCCTGCGAGTGTCGGCCTGCATGTGTCAGCTCCTGGTGGTGTGGGTAGCCACGGGTCTGCCCCTGCTTACCCGCCCCATCCTTGCGGCACGCGGGGGCAGTAGGGAACGTAGTGAGTGCCACATCACGAACTGTGGACTCTCAGTTACACCCATAGTTACATGATCGGTAGAGCCGTCCAGACCCGCGAGGAGAGCGTCGCCATGAGCACCCGGTACCAGTCCCTGATCAGCAACCCGGTCGGGCAGCTTCTGGTCAAGAACCTCGGCCTGCCGAACCCGGTCGAGCTCGAGCGCTACCAGCCGGGCGACCCGCTCGTCGACGGCACGGTGGCCGTCGGCGGTGCCGGACGGCTGGCCCCCACCGTGGTCGGCGTGCTCGACGACCTGGGCGTGGCCAACGTGACCGACACCGCCGGCGAGCAGCGCTTCAAGGGACTGGTCTTCGACGCCACCGGCGTCACCGGCTCCGCGGACCTCGTCGAGCTGCACCGGTTCTTCAAGCCGCTGCTGCGCTCGCGCCTCGAGACCAACCCCCGGGTCGTGGTGCTCGGCACCCCACCGGAGATGGCCGACAGCACCGAGGAGCGGGTGGCGCAGCGTGCACTGGAGGGCTTCACCCGCTCGCTGGGCAAGGAGATCGGACGCGGCGGCACCGTCCAGCTGGTCTACGTCGCCCCCGCCGCGGACTCGGCGCTGCAGTCCACGCTCGGGTTCCTGCTCTCCCCCAAGTCCGCCTACGTCTCCGGCCAGGTGGTCCGCGTCGGCGCCCCGGGTGCCACCGGTGCCGAGCCGGTCGCCGACTGGGACCGGCCCCTGGCCGGCAAGGTCGCCCTGGTCACCGGGGCCGGCCGCGGCATCGGCGAGGAGATCGCCCGGGTGCTGCACCGCGACGGCGCCACGGTCGTGGGCGTCGACGTACCCCAGGCCGCCAGCGAGCTCCAGGCGGTGATGAAGGACCTCGACGGCGACCACCTGATGCTCGACATCACCACCAAGGACGCCCCCCAGCGCATCGCCAGGCACGTGAAGGACAAGCACGGCGGTGTCGACGTCGTGGTGCACAACGCCGGCATCACCCGCGACAAGCTGCTGATGAACATGAAGGAGGACGCCTGGTCCGCGGCCATCGCGGTCAACCTCACCGCTCCCGAGCGGATCACCCGGGAGCTGCTCGACCAGGGCCTGCTGCACCCCAACGGCCGTATCGTCGGGGTCTCCTCGATCGCCGGGATCGCCGGCAACCGCGGACAGACCAACTACGCCGCGTCGAAGGCCGGCGTGGTCGGCCTGGTGCAGGCGCTCGCCGACCAGCTCGAGGACGGCATCACGATCAACGCGGTGGCCCCGGGCTTCATCCAGACGAAGATGACCGACGCGATGCCGCTGCTGCCGCGCGAGGTCGGCGCGATGCTGAACACGATGTCGCAGCCGGGTCAGCCCGTCGACGTGGCCGAGGCCGTCGCGTGGTTCGCCCACCCCGCCTCGACCGCGGTCAACGGCAACCTGGTCCGTGTCTGCGGGCAGATGGCGATGGGAGCCTGAGATGGCCGGCCTGCCCCTGATGGTGAAGGCGGCGCTGCCCGCGATCCCGGGCGTCTCCGCGCTGCCGGGCGTCCGCCGATCCGGCGGCGACCTGCCGGACACCACGCTGACCCGCCACGACGTGCCGATCGACCGGCAGCACGTGGCGGCGTACTCCTCGGTGTGCGGCTTCCCGCTCAAGGAGACCGTGCCGCTGACCTACCCGCACCTGCTCGCCTTCGGCCTGCACATGGAGATCATGACGGCCGGGGACTTCCCGTTCCCGGCGATCGGCACGGTGCACCTGGAGAACTCCATCACCCAGCACCGGCCGGTCGGTGCCGGCGAGGCGCTGCAGGTGACCGCGCGTCCACAGGCGCTGCGCAGCCACCCCAAGGGCCGGGTCTTCGACATCGTCACCGAGGTGCACTCCGCGGGCGAGCCGGTCTGGGAGGAGACCTCCACCTTCCTGCGGCGCGGCAGGACCGGGGACGGTACGACGGACACCGGCATGCAGCTCGAGACGGTCCCCTCGTCCGGCATCGAGTGGCGGCTGGGGGGCGACCTCGGCCGCCGCTACGCCGCGGTGTCGGGGGACCACAACCCGATCCATCTCTACGGCCTCACCGCCAAGGCCTTCGGCTTCCCGCGACAGATCGTCCACGGCATGTGGAGCACGGCCCGCTGCGTGGCCATGCTGGACCCGCGGCTGCCGTCGTCGGTGCGCGTGGACGTCGCCTTCAAGAAGCCCGTCCTGCTCCCCGGCACCGTCGCGTTCGGCTCCCGGCCGGTCCCGGGCACCTCGGAGGGGCGCCGGGCCGACTGGGAGTTCTCCCTGACCGACCCGAGGACCGGCGCACCTCACCTGGTCGGCCGGACCACGGAGGTCTAGGCCTCCTCGGCGGTGCCTTCGAGGCGGTGCCGGTGGCGCTTGCGCTGCTCCTCGGCGCGCTCCCGGCACCGGCGCAGGAACTCCGCGTCGGCCGCCGGGTCCACCGCCGCCGCACGCCCGGGCCGGTCGTACTCGGGGAAGGCGGTCACCTCGCGCTCGTACGGCGCCGGCCGACGCCGGCTGCGGCGCGGGCGTCCCGCGACCAGCCACGCGACGGAGCCGACCAACGGGAAGAGCAACACCAGCAGCAGCCAGCCCCACTTCGGCAGGTGCCGCACCTGGTCCTCGCGCGCCAGGACCACGTCGACCACGCAGAAGACCCACAAGGCCAGGACCAGGGGTCCGAGGTAGATGCCGAGCCGCGCCATGTCTGCGGAGACTAGCGGCCGAGGACCTCCCGAGGGTGAGCTCCCAACCGACCCTGGGGTGGTTCGTCGACCCCAGTATGCGTCGCGCCCTCCTCGCCGGTGGCCGGCCGGTTCCCGGCGGCTGCGGGTCACCGTGCAGGCCGACGGGACGCCGGCCCGTGGTGCCGGTACGTCCCTGAGCCTCAGTCGCGGGGACGCCCGAAGGCGACGGTCCGCAGCTCCGGGGCGGCGCCGCTCGCGTACCGCGCCACACCGCCGCGCGGGGTGACCCACAGGCTGTACGTCGCGGTGCCCGGGGTCCAGGTGCCGATATCGGTGACCCCGTCGCCGTTCCAGTCTCCGGTGACCGGCAGGTCCCCGGTCGACCCGAGGCTCACCGTGGTCAGCCCGACGGAGCCGCCCCAGGCCACGACCCGCAGCCGGAAGGTGGCGGTCGCGGTGTCGAAGATCCCCACGTCGGTGACCCCGTTGCCGTCCCAGTCGCCGGTCACCGGCTGCGCGGCAGCTCCGGGGGTCCGGACGACGCGGTGCGTCCCGTCGGCCATCACCAGCCGGAAGCGCTGTCCCCGGGGCCGGTAGACGCCGAGGTCGGTGGTGCCGTTGCCGTCCCAGTCGCCGGTCACGGGGACGTCCTTGACCAGGCCGAGCCGCCGCTTGGTGACGCGTCCGTCGGCGGTGCGCAGCAGGAACACACGGGTGCCCTGGCGCCGGATCCCGACGTCGGTGGTGCCGTCACCGTCCCAGTCGCCCGTGATCGGCAGGTCGACCGAGCGGCCGAACCGCAGCGGGCTCGGCGCCCGGTCCTGCAGGTACATCTCGAAGGTGCCCCGGCCGGTGTCGCGCCGGAAGACTGCGACCTCGTCGGCGCGGTCCCCGTTCCAGTCGCCGGCGAGGGGGACGTCGGGGCAGTTCTGCGAGACGGTGGGAAGGCGGTTGGCCAGCAGCACGCCCCGGAAGAAGGCCGGCTGCACCTCGCGCCCGAGCCGTTGCTCGTAGTGCAGATGAGCGCCCGTGACTCGTCCCGTGTCCCCGACGCGACCGATCGCCGTGCCCTGGTCGACGAACTGTCCCAGGACCACGCGCTGGGACTTCAGGTGCGCGTACAGGGTGCTGTAGCCGTCGGGGTGGGTGATCTCGATCCACTTGCCGTAGCTGCGTGCACCGGCGTCCGCCACCCGGGAGACGATGCCGCCGGCGGCTGCCACCACGACCTGGCCCAGGTCCCCGGGCCGGTTGAAGTCGACGGCGTTGCTGCTCGGCTGGTGGCCGGGGCGCATGCTGCCGGTCCAGTCGGTCCCGCAGGCGAACGGCATCTCCAGGCCGATCGTCGGCGGCGTCGCAGGCACGACGGGCACCGGCTCGGGTGCCGGGGCCGGGACCGGCACCGGCTCCTCGACCGGAGGCGCCCCCGTCTCGTCCGCCACCGCCGCAGCCGGGAGGGCCAAGGACCCGGCGAGCACGGCCGCGGCCAGCGTGGGGAACGGGCGGCGCAGCAGCATGCGCGAGGTCCTCTCGGGTCGGGCGGGACGAGGCACAGTCACAGCAGTCACAGCGGGCCACTGCGCCCCAGGAGCGCTCAACCGTAACGCCGGATCGGCGTGTCTGTCCGGGTTTCGCGGGGAATTGTGCTACACGTCCGCGCCTCAGCCGCGGTGACGGATCAGGCCCTCCTGGGCCACCGAGGCCACCAGCGTCCCGTCCTCGGTGAACAACCGCCCCAGCGCGAGCCCACGGGCACCGGACGCCGACGGCGAGACCTGGTCGTAGAGCAGCCACTCGTCGGCCCGGAACGGGCGGTGGAACCAGATCGTGTGGTCCAGCGAGGCCGACTGCATCGAGGGGTCGGACACGTGCAGACCGTGCGGCACCAGCGTCGAGCCCAGCAGCGTCATGTCGCTGGCGTAGGTGAACATCGCCCGATGCATCAACGGGTCGTCGCCGACGGGGCCGTTGACCCGGACCCACAGGCGGGACTGGGCGGGCCGCTCGTCACCGGCGATGGCCCCGCCCGGGCGGGAGTCGCCCACGAACCGCAGCTCGAGCGCCGCCCACTCGCGGGCCCACCCGTCCCCCTGGTCCGGGGACCGCCTGCGGAGGATCTCGCCGAGGTCGACCGAGTCCTCCGGGGAGGGAAGCTGCGGCATCACGTCCTGGTGCTCGAACCCGTCCTCGGGCACCTGGAAGCTCGCGGTCATGAAGTAGATCGCCCGTCCGTGCTGGCGGGCCACGATCCGCCGGGTGGAGAACGACCGGCCGTCGCGGATCCGCTCGACGTCGTACACGATCGGCACCGCGGTGTCCCCCGGCAGCAGGAAGTAGCTGTGCAGGGAGTGCACCTCGCGGTCCGCCTCGACCGTGCGGGCGCCGGCCACGAGCGCCTGCGCAGCCACCTGGCCGCCGAAGACCCGTTGGAGCATCGTGTCGGGCTGGGTGCCTCGGAACAGGTTGACGTCGATGGTCTCGAGGTCGAGGAGGTCGAGCAGCTCCTGGGTGGAACGGGGCACGGCGCCTACTCCTCGGAGCTGTCGGGTCGGTCCGGGCGGTCACGTCTGTCGAGACCCGCCAGGAAGCGCTCGAACTCGGCGCCGATCTCCTCGCCGGTCGGCAGCTCCTGCTCCTCGGCCAGCGGCAGTCCCTCACCGGCCTCGGTGTCGGGGCGGTGGAAGGCGTCGTACTGCTGCTCCAGACCGGCCACCACGTCGCGGACCTCCGCGGAGTCCTCGATCTGGGCGGCGACCTCGAGCATCCGGGCCTCGCCCGCGGCCCGCAGCGCGGTCAGGTCCCACCCCAGGCCGGTGAGCTGCGCCAGCGCCTCGAGCAGGCTGACCGACGCGTGCGGGTAGTCGAACTGGGCGACGTAGTGCGGGATGTGCGCGACGAACCCGGCGGCCGGGTGGCCCCACTCCCCCAGCCGGAACTCCAGCAGGGCCTGGGCGCTGGCGGGGACCCGGATCCGGCCGCGCCAGACGTTCCTGGTGGTGAGCAGCCCGGGGCTGGTGGCGTGGTGGGTCAGCATCACCGGCCGGGTGTGCGGCACCGCCATCGGGACGGCGCCGAGGGCGACGGTGAGCCGGACGTCGAAGTGCTCGACGACGGTGCGCACCGCCTCCGCGAACGCCTCCCAGTGCACGTCGGGCTCCGGTCCGTGCAGCAGCAGGTAGGGCGTGCCGGTGGCGTCGTGGAGCAGCCGGACCACGAGCCGGGGAGCCTCGTAGCCCTCGTAGTGGTCCTCGACGAACGACATGGGTGGACGCCGCGCCCGGTAGTCGTAGAAGTCGTCGACGTCGAAGCTCGCGACCACCCGGCCGGCGGCGTCCTCGAGCAGGTGGGCGACGGCGAGGTTGGCGGCGTTGCCGGCGTCGAGGAACCCCTCGAGCGCGTGGACCAGGACCGGTCGCTCGGTCCGCCCCTCGAGCTCGGGCACCTCGTCGACGATGTGCACGAACCGGTGCGCTTGCGCCATCTGCACGAACCCTTCCCAGCCGCTGGTGTCGGACCCAGGGTACGGCGTCGGGCCGGGTGACCACCGGCACACCCCCGACCGCTTCCGCGACTTTGTTACCAGCCGGTAGCATCCGGGCTGCTACCCCTGCTCTACCCCTACGACGCATGAAGGAGCCTTCGTGGCCCGACAGTTGCGAGAGGTCGTCTTCGTCGACGGCGTGCGAACGCCGTTCGGCAAGGCCAAGGGCCAGTACGCCGAGACGCGTGCCGACGACCTGGTGATCAAGTCCATCCGTGAGCTCATGCGGCGCAACCCCTCCCTCCCGCCGGAGAAGGTCGAGGAGGTCGCGGTCGCCGCCACCACCCAGATCGGCGACCAGGGCCTCACCCTGGGCCGCACCGCCGCGCTGCTCGCGGGACTGCCGCAGAGCACCCCCGGCTACTCCATCGACCGGATGTGCGCCGGCGCGATGACCGCGGTGACCACGCTCGCCGGCGGCATCGCCTTCGGGTCCTACGACGTCGCCATCGCCGGCGGCGTGGAGCACATGGGCCGGCACCCGATGGGCGAGGGCGTCGACCCCAACCCGCGGATCCTGTCCGAGAAGCTGGTCGACCCCGACGCGCTGGTGATGGGCAAGACGGCGGAGAACCTGCACGACCGCTACCCGACGATCACCAAGGAGCGGGCCGACGCCTACGCCGTCCGGTCCCAGGAGAAGACCGCGCAGGCGTACGCGGACGAGAAGATCCAGCCCGACCTGGTCCCGGTCGCCATCCGTTCGGCGGAGAACGGCTGGGGGCTGGCGACCGTCGACGAGCCCCCGCGTCCCGGCACCACCCTGGAGGACCTGGCGAAGCTCAAGACGCCGTTCCGCGCGCACGGCCGGGTCACCCCCGGCAACGCCGCGGGACTGAACGACGGCGCCACCGCAGCGATCCTCGCCGACGAGGAGACCGCGCGGGAGCTCGGCCTGCCCGTCAAGATGCGCCTGGTCTCCTACTCCTTCGTCGGCGTGGAGCCCGAGTTCATGGGGGCCGGCCCGATCCCGGCCACCGAGAAGGCCCTGACCCAGGCCGGCCTGACCATCGAGGACATCGGCGCCTTCGAGATCAACGAGGCGTTCGCCGTCCAGGTGCTCGCCTTCCTCGAGCACTTCGGGATCGCCGACGACGACGAGCGGGTCAACCCCTACGGCGGCGCGATCGCGATGGGCCATCCGCTCGCCTCCACCGGCATCCGGCTGATGAACCAGCTCGCGGCGGCGTTCGCCGAGAGGCCGGAGGTCCGCTACGGCATGACCACGCTGTGCATCGGCCTCGGCATGGGCGGCACCGTGATCTGGGAGAACCCGCACTGGGTCCCGACAAGCTCGACCGACGGGAAGGACGCCTGATGACCACCGACCTCTCGGCCCTGGTCGACCGCGCCGTGGCGATGTCCGGCGACGAGGTCGTCACCGAGGCCAAGCTGCGTTACGTCGACCTGCCGTCCGGGGCGGGCACGATGGCCCTGATCACGCTCGACAACGGCCACGACCACACCCGGCCCAACACCTTCGGCCCCAAGTCCCTGGCCTCGCTGAACGCCGCGCTCGACGAGGCGCTCGCGCGCGACGACGTCGCCGCCCTGGGGGTCACCGGCAAGCCGTTCATCCTCGCGGCCGGCGCCGACCTGTCCTCGGTGCGCATCGGCGGCCGGGACGACGCCGAGGTGATCGCCCGGCTCGGGCACGCCGTGTTCCGCAGGCTCGTCGACGCAGGCTTGCCGTCCTTCGGGTTCGTCAACGGCCTCGCGCTCGGCGGCGGCCTCGAGGTGGCGCTGCACTGCACCTACCGCACCGTCCAGGACACCGCCCCCGCCCTCGGGCTGCCCGAGGTCATGCTCGGCCTGGTCCCCGGCTGGGGCGGCGCCTACCTCGTGCCCAACCTCGTCGGCGCGGACAAGGCGGTCAAGCTGGTCGTCGAGAACCCGCTGAACCAGGGCAAGACCCTCACCGGCCACCAGGCCTTCGAGATGGGCCTGGCGGACGCGGAGTTCTCCGGCGCCGACTTCCTCGAGCAGTCCCTGCTGTGGGCGGCCCGGGTGCTCAACGGCGACGTCACCGTCGAGCGCGCCGAGGTGGACCGCGGCGAGGCCTGGGACGCGGCCGTCGCCAAGGGGCGGCAGGTGGCCGACGCCAAGACCGGCGGCGGCGCGCCCGCGCCCTACCGCGCCCTGGACCTGATCGCGGCCGCCAAGGACTCCTCCCGGGACGAGGGCTTCGCCGCCGAGGACCAGGCGCTCGCGGACCTGGTCCTGTCGCCGGAGCTGGCCGCCGGCCTGTACTCCTTCGACCTGGTGCAGAAGCGCGCCAAGCGACCGGCCGGTGCGCCCGACAAGTCACTGGCCCGCCCGGTGACGAAGGTCGGAGTCGTGGGCGCGGGTCTGATGGCCAGCCAGCTCGCGCTGCTGTTCGTACGACGCCTCCAGGTCCCCGTCGTGCTCGCCGACCTCGACCAGGCCCGCGTCGACAAGGGGGTCGCCTACGTCCACGAGGAGCTCGACAAGCTGCTGCTCAAGGGCCGGCTCACCCAGGACAGGGCCAACCGGTTCAAGGCGCTGGTCACCGGCGCGGTCGACAAGACCGACGTCTTCGCCGACGCGGACTTCGTCATCGAGGCCGTCTTCGAGGAGATGGGCGTGAAGAAGAAGGTGTTCGCCGAGGTGGAGGGCATCGTCTCCCCCGAGTGCGTGCTCGCCACGAACACCTCCTCGCTCTCGATCACCGAGATGGCCGCCGACCTCGAGCACCCCGAGCGGGTCGTGGGCTTCCACTTCTTCAACCCGGTGGCGATGATGCCGCTGCTGGAGATCGTCAAGGGCGAGCGGACCGACGACGCCACGCTGGCGACGGCGTTCGCCACCGGCAAGGCGCTGAAGAAGACGAGCATCCTGGTCAAGGACAGCCCGTCGTTCATCGTCAACCGGCTGCTCGGCCGGTTCATGAGCGAGGTCAACAAGATCGTCGACGAGGGCACGCCGGTCCAGGTGGTCGACGGCTCGTTCGCGGGCGTCACGCCGATGTCACCGTTCGTGCTGCTCTCGCTCGTCGGCCCGGCGATCGCGCTGCACAACGGCGAGACGCTGCACCGCGCGTTCCCGGACCGGTTCCACGTCTCACCGAACCTGGAGCGGCTCGTCGGGGCGGGCAAGGCCGGGATCTACGGTCCGGACGGCGGGCTCGACCCCGAGGCGGTGGGGCTCTTCGAGGGCGGCGACACCGAGCTCGCTCCCGAGCAGGTGCGCGAGCGCGTGCTCTCCGGCCTCGCCGAGGAGGCCCGGATCATGCTCGACGACGGCGTCGTCGCCGGGCCCGAGGACCTCGACCTGGCGATGATCACCGGCGCCGGGTACTCCTTCTGGAACGGCGGCCTCACCATGCTGCTCGACCGGACCGGCATCTCCGAGAAGGTCACCGGCCAGAAGTTCCACTGACCGCGGCAGAAGGCGCCGTCCCCGCACTCGGGGACGGCGCCTTCGTCGTTGCTCGGGTGCCCGGGCGTGCGGGCGGTCAGGGGCGCTGCTGCTCGACCTCGTCGACCAGCGTCTCGCCGTTGCCGAGCGCGGTGACGTCCTCCACGATGCTGCGGGCGAGCTTCTGCGCGGTCAGCCCGATCTCGTCGAGGATCTTGGCCCGCTTCGCGTGGTGCAGGAAGTGCTGCGGGATGCCGTGCAACCGGACCGGGGTCTCCACCCCGGCCTCGTTGAGGGTCTGCAGCAGCACCGACCCGACGCCACCGGTGATCCCGTTGTCCTCCACGCTCACGACCAGCCGGTGCGCGCGCGCCAGGTCGAGGATCACCGGGTCGAGCGGCTTGACCCACCGGGGGTCGACGACGGTGACGCCGATCCCCTGGGCCACCAGGCGCTCGGCCACCTCGACCGAGGTCGGGGCCATCGCACCGACGCCGACGAGCAGCACGTCCTTGGCACCGTTGCGCACGAGCACGTCCATGGAGCCGGCCCGGTCCACGCGCTCGACGTCGGCACTCGGGGGCCCCTTGGGGAACCGTACGACGGTCGGGGCGTCGTCGACCTGCACCGCCTCGCGGAGCAGCTCACCGAGCCGGGCGCCGTCGCGCGGGGCGGCCAGCCGCAGGCCGGGAACGACCTGGAGGATCGACATGTCCCACATGCCGTTGTGGCTGGCGCCGTCGTCGCCGGTCACCCCGGACCGGTCGAGCACGAAGGTGACCCCGCACCTGTGCAGCGCCACGTCCATCAGCACCTGGTCGAAGGCCCGGTTGAGGAAGGTGGCGTAGACGGCCACCACCGGGTGCAGGCCGCCCATCGCGAGTCCGGCGGCCGAGGTGGCCGCGTGCTGCTCGGCGATCCCGACGTCGAACGTGCGCTCGGGGTACCTCGCCGCGAACTGGTCGAGACCCACCGGATGCAGCATCGCGGCCGTGATCGCGACCACGTCCTTGCGGTCGGCACCGAGCGCGACCATCTCCTCGGCGAAGATGTCGGTCCAGATCCGGCCCTTGGGGTTCTCGACGCCGGTGAGGGCGTCGAACGGCCCGGGCGAGTGGAAGTTGTCGGCCTCGTGGCGCTCGGCGGCGTCGTACCCGAAGCCCTTCTTGGTGATCGCATGCACGATCACCGGGCCGCCGAACCGCTTGGCCTGGGCGAGGGCGTTCTCGACGGCCGGCCGGTCGTGGCCGTCGACGGGCCCGACGTACTTCAGGCCCAGGTCCTCGAAGAGGCCCTGCGGCGCGAGCGCGTCCTTCATGCCCTTCTTGACCGCGTGGAGGGCGTCGTACACCGCCGGTCCCACGCCGCGCACCCCGTTGAGACGCTTCTTCACCAGGTCGAGGACCTGCTCGTAGCGGGGGCTGGTCCGCAAGGTGGTGAGGTGGTTCGCCAGCCCGCCCACCGTCGGGGTGTAGGAGCGGCCGTTGTCGTTGACCACGATTACGAGCCGGCGGTCCTGGTCGGTGGCGATGTTGTTCAGCGCCTCCCAGGCCATCCCGCCGGTGAGCGCGCCGTCGCCGATCACCGCGACGACGTGCCGGTCCTCACCCCGGATGGCGTAGGCCTTCGCGAGGCCGTCGGCGTAGGACAGCGCGGTGGAGGCGTGGGAGTTCTCCACGACGTCGTGCTCGGACTCGGCCTGGCTGGGGTAGCCGGAGAGGCCGCCCTCCTGGCGCAGGGTGTCGAAGCGGTCGGCCCTACCGGTCAGCGCCTTGTGCACGTAGGCCTGGTGACCGGTGTCGAAGACGACCCGGTCCCGAGGCGAGTCGAAGACCCGGTGGATGGCCATGGTGAGCTCGACGACACCGAGGTTGGGGCCGAGGTGGCCGCCGGTGCGGGAGACCTTGGCCACCAGGAAGTCGCGGATCTCGGTCGCGAGCTCGTCGAGCTGCTGGTCGTCGAGGTCACGCAGGTCGCGTGGCCCGTCGATCGACTCCAGGTACCCCATCAGCTCCTCTTCCCGACGTCTACGTGCAAGCCCTGCGAGTCTAGTCGCCGGACCCTCAGACCTCGAAGACGGCGACGGCGGGCTCCACGAGGCTGCCGAGCCACACGCGACCGGCGTGCTCGCGGACCCCGGTGACCATGTGGAAGCCGGAGGCGTCGAAGGAGCGGTCGTGCACCACGGTGCCGGCGTCGTCGAAGGCCATCACCCGGGCGGTGCGCCCGGGCTTGGGCTGCAGCGGTGCCGGAAGCCGCCACGCCGCGCGTCGCAGCGGCGCCGGGCCGGTCATCAGCCGCTCCAGGACGGGGTCGCGGGGCGAGGCGACGGTCACCCAGACCAGCCCGTCGCTGCCGCGCGCGATGTTGTCGGGGTAGCCGGGCAGGTCCTCGGCCAGCAGGTCCGTGCCGCCGGCCCGGTCGCCGGCCAGCCAGTGGCGCACCACGGTGCGCCCGCCGGTCTCCGCCACCGCGACGTAGGCCTCGTCCACCGAGAGGGCGACGCCGTTGGCGAACCGCAGGCCGTCCACGACGACGGTCACCGTGCCGTCGGGGTCGCGGCGCAGCAGCCGGCCCGACGCGGTGTTCTCGACCAGGTCGGCCTTCCAGCGGTCGATGCCGTGCAGCCGGGAGGAGTCGGTGAACCAGATCGTCCCGTCGGAGGCGACCGCGGCGTTGTTGCAGAAGGACATCCGTCGGCCGTGCACCAGGTCCACGAGGGTCTCCGTCCCACCCGAGCCCACGTCGACGGCGAGCAGCCCCCGGCGCGCGTCGCACACGAGCAGCCGCCCGTCGGGCAGCCACTCGAGCCCCAGCGGGCGACCACCGGTGTCGGCGACCCGCTCCAGCCGGTGGCCGCCGTCGAGGACGCGCCACAGGACGCCGTCCTCCGTCCCGGTGTAGACGGCGCCGTCGGCGCCGACGAGGACGTCCTCGGCGCCGTGGCCGGGGACGCGGATGACGGTGAGCTGCTCGCCCGGTTCTCTCATGGCACCGCAGGCTACAGCCGGGCGACGAACCGGCGTCCGCGCAACGCCTCCTCCACCAGCCCGACCGCCCGGCGCTCGGCCTGCAGCCGGGCGGACTCGGCGTGCCAGGTCTCCACGGCAGCCTCCACGGTGTGCGGCTCGGCGACGTCGCGGAGCACCGCCCGGGCCTCGCTCAGGCCGCGGCGCACCGCGGCCTGGCAGGCCTCGACGTGGAGCACGGCGAACCGCGCCAGCACGACCACGTGGCGGCGCAGGACCGGGTAGCCGCGGTACTCCGGCGGACAGATGTCGAGCAGCCAGCTCACCGCGGTCTGCTCCCAGTCCGGGGCGTCCGGGGGCCTGACCTGCGGCGGCCAGCCCGGCGGTGCGACGTGCTGAGCCATGGCTCCAGGGTACGCCGGATCCTCGAACGTGTGTTCGACTTGTGGTCTGCACCACCAGCGGCGGGGGACGAAAGCCCCGGGCGGGCCCCTGGCGCTCGTGGTTGACTCGGACCAACCCGGGGGGGGTGCACCGTGGCGAGAGCCGATGCGGGCGTGGTTGCGCGCGAACGACTTCCGAGCCATCCCGCGAGCGCGGGGGCCGCCCGGAGGGTGGTGCGCGCCGCCCTCGGCAGCGCGGCACCGACGGAGGTCGCCGAGACCGCGGAGCTCCTGGTGAGCGAGGTCGTGACGAACGCCGTGGTCCATGCCGCCACCGACGTCCTGCTGGTGGTCACCGTGCTCCCCGACGACCGGGTCCGCATCGCGGTCTCGGACGGCAGCCGGCACGCCCCCGCGCGGAGGGACTACCAGGCCACCGCGACCACGGGCCGCGGACTGCAGCTGCTCGAGGAGCTCGCCGACGCCTCCGGCACCCTCCGGTCACCGACGGGCAAGACGGTCTGGTTCGAGGTGGCCCCCACCGCGACGGCCCCGCACTCCCCCGCCGCGGCGAGACCCACGGACGACGACGACCCTCCCGCGGACGCGGTGCCGGTGTTGCTGACCGGTGTGCCGATGGGGCTCTACGCGGCCTGGCACGAGCAGGCCGACTCGATGCTCCGCGACCACCTGCTGGCGACCCTCGACGAGAACGACGGGGAGGAGCAGGTCACCCGTCACGCCGCCTGCAGCGCAGCCATGTCCCTGCTGCTCGAGCACCTGCCGGTCACCGGCTGCGACGCCGAGGGCCCGGCGACGGCGGACGTGGTGGTGCGCGTACCGGCCGACGGGGTCACCGACTTCGAGCTGCTGGACGAGACGCTCGACCGGGCGATCACGAAGGCGGACCTCGGGCAGCTCCTCGCCCCTGTCTCCGACAAGGAGGTTCGCGAGCTCCGGCGCTGGATCTGCGGGGAGGTCCGCCGGCAGGCGGCCGGTGGTCCCCCGCGCGCCTGGGACGACCAGTGACCGGCCGGCTCACGCCGCCGTGGCGCTTCGGTCGGCGATGCGACGGCGGAGCTTCATGATGTCGCGGGGCCGGGTCGAGCAGGTGGCCGGCGAACCAGCCGCAGGGAGAGCCAGGCCCTCGCACGTCTGCCGGTCCGCGACGATCCTCACCGCGCCACCGCCCGGGTCAGCAGAGCGAAGTCGAGCTTTTCACGGACCCCGCAGTCGGGGCAGCACCAGTCGTCGGGGATCGAGGACCACGGCGTGCCCGGAGGGAAGCCCTCCCGTTCCTCGCCCACGGCCTCGTCGTAGGCGTACTCGCAGCCCGGGCACTCCCCGCCCACGACCGCTCCCGCGACGACCTGGGCGTCGTGGGCGGTGACTCCGGCGACGTCGTCGGCCGGCCCGGCGACGACACCGGCAGCCGGCCCGGCCCCGTAGCGGGCCAGCACCTTCCGGCGGGCGCGCGGGTGGATGTTCGCCCGGGTGATGTCGCCGTCGAAGTGGTCGAGCACACGCGGGTCCATCACCCGGCGCCACAGCGGCGGCAGGAGGGCCAGGAGGATCATCCCGGCGTACCCGGTGGGCAGCACCGGGGACTCCTCGAAGTCGCGCAATGTCTGGTAGCGCCGGGTCGGGGTCGCGTGGTGGTCGCTGTGCCGCTGCAGGTGGTACAGCAGGACGTTCGTGGCGATGTTGTTGGAGTTCCAGCTGTGGCTGGGGTCGACGCGCTCGTAGCGCCGCCGGTCGCCGACCCCGACCTTCTGCCGGAGCATCCCGTAGTGCTCCATGTAGTTGACGACCTCGAGGAGCGAGAAGCCGACCACGGCCTGGATCACCAGGAAGGGCAGGACCACCGGGCCGAGCCACGCGACCAGGGCACCCCACAGCACCGCGGACATCAGCCAGGCGTTGAGCACGTCGTTGCCGAGGCGGAACGGGTGCCGGGCCTTGCGGGCGTAGCGCTTCTTCTCCAGGTTCCATGCGCCGCGGAGGGAGCCTGCGACCGTGCGCGGCCAGAAGGCGTAGAACGTCTCGCCCACACGGCTGCTCGCCGGGTCCTCGGGGGTGGCGACGCGGACGTGGTGCCCGCGGTTGTGCTCGATGTAGAAGTGCCCGTAGAAGCTCTGCGCGAGGGCGACCTTGGACAGCCACCGCTCGTGGCTCTCCTTCTTGTGGCCGAGCTCGTGGGCGGTGTTGATGCCGATCCCGCCGATCGTGCCGATGCTGATCGCCAGGCCGACCCTGTCGAGCGTGGAGAGCTCGGCGTTGGCGATCATCCAGAACGCCACCAGGAAACCGGCGTACTGGACGGGCAGGAACAGGTAGGTGATCCAGCGGTAGTACCTGTCGTTCTCCAGGGCCTCGATCATGTCGTCCGGCGGGTTCGAGCGGTCGAGACCCGCCACGAGGTCGAGGACCGGGACCACGCCGAGGACCACGATCGGGCCGATCCAGAACCACACGCCCCAGCCGGTGAGCGCATGCAGCCCGAGGGCGACGAAGGCCAGGGACGGCACCACCAGGCCGATCAGCCACAGGTAGCGCTTCCGGTCCTTCCACCGCGCGGTCGATCCGTCCGGGACGGTGCCCGACGCGTCGATGACCCCTGCCATGACATGACCTCCTGTCGTCGCCGTTGGACACGACGCTAGGGCATGTCGGCTGCCTTGACAACAGACTGTCAGTTGTAAATCTGTCGGCTTCCGGGCCGGGAGGCGGAGCCGTCGGGTTTACTGGAGACGGGCCCACCGCCCCATCCACTGAGGAACGCCCATGGACGAGACCACGCGCACCGACACCGGTGACGACTACTCCTACGACCTCGCACACGACCTCCCCACGACCGGGCAGCAGCAGGTCCCGGGCCGGCAGCGCCGTCGGGGTTCACCGAGCACGGAGACCCCGCCGGACGAGGTCGGCGACTACTCCTACGACCTCGCGCACGAGGTCCCGCCTGCCCGGCGGCACGGGGCGTAGCCGGCCCTGGGTCAGCCGCCCAGGAACGACAGCCGGACCTCACGCCGGTGGTTGTCGACGTTGAGGTCGACCAGACAGATGCTCTGCCAGGTGCCCAGCGCCGGCCTGCCGCGGAGCACCGGCACCGAGGCGTACGGCGGCACCAGGGCCGGCATCACGTGGGAGCGGCCGTGCCCGGGGCTGCCGTGCCGGTGCCGCCAGCGGTCGTCGGCCGGGAGCAGGTCCCCGAGCGCGGCAAGCAGGTCGTCGTCGCTGCCCGCACCGGTCTCGATGATCGCGATGCCCGCGGTGGCGTGCGGGACGAAGACGTGCAGCAGCCCGTCTCCCTCGTCGGCGACGAACCGCTCGCAGTCACCGGTGATGTCGAGGACCGTGTCGCGGCCCCCCGTCGTGTACGAGAAGGTCTCCGAGCGCATGCGGCCATCCTCACACGTCGGCGGTCCTCCCCGTCCGTGGGCGCTGCCACGAGGGGGTGGTGGCCACGACGGCCACCACCCCCTCGTCGAGACCGACGAGCGTCAGCCCTTGAGGAGGCCGCGGAGGACGTACTGCATGATCCCGCCGTTGCGGTAGTAGGCCGCCTCACCGGGGGTGTCGATGCGCACCTTCGCGTCGAGCTCCTTGTCGCCTGCCTTGACCTTCACCGTCGACGGGATGTCGCCGTCGTTGAGCGCGGTGACGCCGGTGATCGAGAACGTCTCCTCGCCGGTCAGGCCGAGCGACTCGGCGCTCTCGCCCTCGGGGAACTGCAGCGGCAGCACGCCCATGCCGATCAGGTTCGACCGGTGGATGCGCTCGTAGGACTCCGCGATGACGGCCTTCACCCCGAGCAGCGCGGTGCCCTTGGCGGCCCAGTCACGCGAGGAGCCGGAGCCGTACTCCTTGCCCGCGAGGACGACCAGCGGGGTGCCGGCCGCGAGGTAGCTCTCCGAGGCCTCGAAGACCGTGGTGACCTCGCCGTCCTTGGTGAAGTCGCGGGTGAAGCCGCCCTCGGTGCCCGGCGCGAGCTGGTTGCGCAGCCGGATGTTGGCGAACGTGCCCCGGATCATCACCTCGTGGTTGCCGCGGCGCGAGCCGTAGGAGTTGAAGTCGCGCTGCTCGACGCCGTGCTCGGCGAGGTACCTGCCCGCCGGCGAGTCCTTCTTGATCGCACCGGCCGGGGAGATGTGGTCGGTGGTGACCGAGTCGCCGAGCTTCAGCAGCACCCGGGCGCCCTCGATGTCGCAGACGGGCTCCGGCTGCTCGGGCATGCCGTCGAAGTACGGCGCCCTGCGGACGTAGGTGGAGTCCTCGTCCCAGACGAACGTGTCGCCCTCCGGGGTCGGCAGCGAGCGCCACCGCTCGTCGCCGGCGAAGACGTCCTCGTAGTCCTTGGAGAACATGTCGGAGGTGATCGCCTCCCCGATGACCTCCTCGATCTCGGTGGGCGAGGGCCAGATGTCCTTGAGGAACACGTCGTTGCCGTCGGTGTCCACGCCCAGCGGGTCGTTGAACAGGTCGCAGTCCATGGTGCCGGCCAGCGCGTAGGCGACGACCAGCGGCGGCGACGCGAGGTAGTTCATCTTGACGTCCGGGTTGATCCGGCCCTCGAAGTTGCGGTTGCCCGACAGCACCGACACGACGGCGAGGTCGTTGTCGTTCACCGCCTGGCTCACCTCGGGGATGAGCGGGCCGGAGTTGCCGATGCAGGTGGTGCAGCCGTAGCCGACCAGGTTGAAGCCGAGCTTGTCGAGGTACGGCGTCAGGTTCGCCTTCTCGTAGTAGTCGGAGACGACCTTCGACCCGGGGGCCAGCGTGGTCTTCACCCAGGGCTTGCGCTGCAGGCCCTTCTCGACCGCCTTCTTGGCCAGCAGGGCGGCGCCGATCATCACCGACGGGTTCGAGGTGTTGGTGCACGAGGTGATCGCCGCGATGCTCACCGCGCCGTGGTCGACCTCGAACGTGGTGCCGTCCTCGAGCTCCACCCGGGCGGGGTTCGAGGGGCGCCCGGAGGCCGCTCGCTTGTTCAGGTGCCAGTCGGCCGGCTCACCGCCGCCGTTGTGGTTCCCGGAGTACGCCGGTGCGTCGCTGGCCGGGAAGGACTCCGCGGAGGCCTCGTCGGCGGGCGAGACCACGCCGTACGGCTCCTCGTTGCTCGGGACGCCCGGCTTGCGGGCCTCGCCGCCGGTCTCGTCCTCGCTCACGTAGTCGGCGAGCGCGGTACGGAAGGCGTCCTTGGCGTCGCTGAGCGCGACCCGGTCCTGGGGCCGCTTCGGGCCGGCGAGGGACGGCACGACGGTGGCCAGGTCGAGCTCGAGCTTCTCGGAGTAGCGCGGCTCCGCGTCGGGGTCGTGCCACAGGCCCTGCTCCTTGGCGTAGGCCTCGACCAGCGCCAGCTGCTCGTCGGAGCGCCCGGTCAGCCTCAGGTAGCTGACGGTCTCCTCGTCGAGCGGGAAGACCGCGATCGTGGAGCCGAACTCCGGGGACATGTTGCCGATCGTGGCGCGGTTGGCCAGCGGGAGGGCGGAGACACCGGAGCCGTAGAACTCGACGAACTTGCCCACCACGCCGTGCTTGCGCAGCATCTCGGTGATGGTGAGCACGAGGTCGGTGGCGGTGGCGCCCTCGGGGAGCTCGCCGGAGAGCTTGAAGCCGACCACGCGCGGGATCAGCATGGACACCGGCTGGCCCAGCATCGCGGCCTCGGCCTCGATGCCGCCCACGCCCCAGCCGACGACGCCGATGCCGTTGACCATGGTGGTGTGGGAGTCCGTGCCGACGCAGGTGTCGGGGAAGGCCACCGTGTTGCCGTCGGCGTCCTCGCGGGCGAACACCACGCGGGCGAGGTGCTCGATGTTCACCTGGTGCACGATGCCGGTGCCCGGCGGGACGACCTTGAAGTCGTCGAACGCGCCCTGGCCCCAGCGCAGGAACTGGTAGCGCTCGCGGTTGCGCTCGTACTCGATCTCGACGTTGCGCTCGAACGCCTCGGGCGATCCGAAGACGTCGGCGATCACCGAGTGGTCGATGACCATCTCGGCCGGCGCGAGCGGGTTGATCTTCGCCGGGTCGCCGCCGAGGTCGCCCATCGCCTCGCGCATCGTGGCCAGGTCGACCACGCAGGGCACGCCGGTGAAGTCCTGCATGATCACGCGCGCCGGCGTGAACTGGATCTCCTTGCTGGGCTCGGCCTCGGCGTCCCACCCGGCGAGCGCACGGATGTCGTCGGCGGTGATGTTGGCGCCGTCCTCGGTCCGCAGGAGGTTCTCGAGCAGGATCTTCAGGCTGTACGGAAGGCTGTCGACGTCCAGGCCCTCGTCGGCCACCGAGGCAAGCCGGTAGATCTCGTAGGGCTTCCCGTTCACGTCCAAGGTGCCCTTGGCACCGAAGCTGTCCACACTCTTGGGGCTCGGCATCTGCCGTCTCCTCACCTCTGGCTGTCGGGGATCGGGTACCCATCTTGCCGCCATCGCAACGGCACCGCGAGACGGGCCCGGCCATTCTCTTGACATCAAGATACACGACATCAAGTAGTCTCGTGGCGTGCCGATCCCCTCGACGCGTGTGCTCTACGTGACCGACCCGTCCTACCTCGCGCGAGGTCGCGAGTACGCCGGTGAGGACCGGTGGCTCTCCGCACGGCTGGCGGAGCGCTTCCAGGTCCGCACCTGCCTGCCGGCAGACGCGACCGACCTCATGGACGAGGCCGACGTGGTCGTGGTCCGCAACAGCGGGCCCGTGATGGGCTACCAGGACGCCTACGAGCGGTTTCGCCGGCGCGCGTGGGCCACCGGCCGGCCGGTCTACAACGAGCTGACCGGCAAGGCCGACATGCTCGGCAAGCAGTACCTGCTCGACCTCTCCGCCGCCGGCTACCCGGTCGTGCCGACGGTCGGCAGCACCACGCAGCTCGCCCGGCTGCCGGAGTCGGAGCGGTACGTCGTCAAGCCGCTCCTCGGCGCCGACTCCGCCGGGCTGTACCTCGCCACGGCCGAGGAGCTGGCCGCCGACGAGCCGGTCGACATCCTCGTCCAGCCGCTGGTCGACATCGTCTACGAGGTGTCGTTCTACTTCGTCGACGACACCCTCGTCTACGCCCTGTTCACCCCGGACCCGGCCCAGCGGTGGCAGCTGGCGCCGTACACGCCCAGCCGGGAGGACGTCGCCTTCGCCCGCCGCTTCGTGGAGTGGAACGACATCCGCCACGGCATCCAACGCGTCGACGCATGCCGCACGACCACGGGCGACCTCCTGCTCCTCGAGCTCGAGGACCTCAACCCGTTCCTCTCGCTGGACCGCACGACCGACGACCGTCGCGAGGAGCTGGTCCGGAGGTTCGCCGCGTCCGTCAGCCGCCTGGTGGGACCGGGGTGAGCAGCGCGACGCACTCGACGTGGTGGGTCATCGGGAAGATGTCGAAGGCCCGCAGCCTCCGCAGCCGGTACCCGAGCTCGGCGAAGGTCGCCACGTCCCGGCCGAGCGCGGCGGGGTCGCAGGCGACGTAGGCCACCGCCCGCGGGCCGAGCGCGGTGACCGCGGAGACCACCTCGCGCCTCGCCCCGACCCGCGGCGGGTCCAGGACGACGACGTCGGCCCGCTCGCCGACGGCTCCCCGGGCCAGCGCCCGTTCGACGCGGTCGACGACCGCCTCCACCTGCGGCAGGTCGGCGAGGTTGCGGGCGGCGTCGGCGACCGCGGCCTCGTCGGACTCGACGGCGACCACGGCTCCGTCGGCACCGACCCGCTCGGCCAGGAACGCCGAGAACAGGCCGACCCCGGAGTACAGGTCCAGCGCCCGCTCCCCCGCCCGCGGAGCGAGCGCCTCGAGCACGGCGGAGGTCAGTGCTCCGGCCGCACCGGGGTGGACCTGCCAGAAGCCGGAGCCGGAGACCTCGAACACGCGCCCGGCCACGTCCTCGTGCAGCACCTCTGGTCCGTCGCCCGCGACCCCGTCCGGCCCGCTCAGCAGGCGCAGCTGCTCCCCCGAGGACGACACGATCGCCTCCACCCCCGTGCTCCCCGGCCAGGTGCGGTCGAGGACCGCGGGCAGGTCCGGACGGGCGATCAGGCAGCGGTCGACGTGCTCGATCTCGCGGGACCGGTGCCGACGCAGCCCGGGACGGCCGTCAGCCCCCACGGCGAACTGCACGCGGGTGCGCCAGTCGAGCCCGTCGTGGTCGCCGGAAACCGGCTCGACGACCACGTCGAGGTCGAGCCCGGCGAGCCGGGAGAGCTGCTCGGCGACGACCGCGGCCTTGAGCTCGCGCTGGGTGGCCGGTGCGACGTGCTGGAAGTCGCAGCCACCGCACCGCCCGGGGCCCGCGAACGGGCACGGCGGCTCCACGCGCCCGGGCGAGGCCGAGAGCACCTCCACCGCGTCGGCGCGAAGGAACTTCGACCCCTCGTCGCCCTCCGTCACCACCGCGACGACCCGCTCCCCCGGGAGCGTGTGCCGGACGAAGACCACGCGTCCCTCGTGCCGCGCGACGAAGTGACCGCCGTGCGCGACCGGGCCGACGTCGAGGGTGTACCGCTCACCGACGAGGGACCGCCCGCGTGGCGCCTTCGGCCGCCCGCGGCGCCTCACCGGCGGCTCCGTCCGCGGCGGTCGTCGCCGGCCTTCGGGGTCTCCTGGAAACGCTGTGCGCGTTCCTCGGCGAGCTCGGAGGACCGCAGCTGGTACGGCACGGAGATCACCATCACCCCGGGGTTGAACAGCAGCCGGCTCTTGAGCCGCAACGCGGTCTGGTTGTGCAGGATCTGCTCCCAGCGGCGCCCGACGACGTACTCGGGGATGTAGACGGCCACGACGCCGCGCGGGTTCGCCTTCCGGATCGACAGCGCGTAGTCGACGATCGGCTTCACGATCTCGCGGTACGGCGAGTAGAGCACCTTCAGCGGGACGTCGATGTTGCGGCCGTCCCACTCCTCGAGCAGCCTGGCGGTCACCGCCGGCTCGGTGTCGACGAAGACCGCCTCGAGCGTGCTCGGCCGCGAGGCCTTGGCGTAGGCCAGCGCCCGCATGGTGGGCTTGTGCAGCTTCGACACCGCCACGATGGCGTGCACCCGGGTCGGCAGCAGCTGGTCGTCCTGCTCGACGGTGAGCTCCTCGGCGACCTCGTCGTAGTGGCGCCGGATGCCCTTCATCACCAGGAAGAAGATGCCCATCACCAGGATCGCGATCCAGGCGCCCGCCAGGAACTTCGTCATCAGCACGACGATCAGCACGATGCCCGTCAGGACCAGGCCGAAGGTGTTGATCGCCCGGGAGCGCATCATCCGCCTGCGGGCCGCCGGGCTGGTCTCGGTCCTCAGCAGGCGGGACCAGTGCCGGGTCATCCCGGCCTGGCCGAGGGTGAAGGAGACGAACACGCCGACGATGTAGAGCTGGATCAGGCGGGTGACCTCCGCCTCGAAGACCACGATCAGGGCGACCGCGAGCAGCGCGAGGATCACGATCCCGTTGTTGTACGCCAGCCGGTCGCCGCGGGAGGCGAGCTGGCGGGGCAGGTAGCCGTCGCGCGCCAGGATCGAGCCGAGCACGGGGAAGCCGTTGAAGGCGGTGTTGGCGGCCAGCAGCAGCACGACCACGGTCATCGCGATCACGAAGAAGAAGCCGGGCGGGAAGTTGTCGAAGACCCCGCGGGCGATCTGGGAGAGGACCGTGTGCTGGTCGTGGTCGGCCGGGAGCGCGGACCCGTCGGCGTCCCGGAGCAGGTACGGCTGCATCGGGTCGACGTACTTCAACCTCATCTCGCGGGCGAGGACGATGACGCTCATCATCATCGTGATCGCGATGACCGCGAGCATCAGCAGCGTGTTGGCCGCGTTGCGGCTCTTCGGCCGCCGGAACGCCGGGACCCCGTTGGAGATCGCCTCCACGCCGGTGAGCGCGACGCTGCCGGAGGAGAACGCGCGCGCCAGCAGGAACACCAGTGCCACCGTGGTCAGCTGCTCCCGGTAGCCCTCCGCGTGGATGATCCTGTAGCTTCGCGCTCTCCGCCAGCGGCAGGGCGCCCATCAGCAGCCGGAGCTGGCCGTAGAGGGCCATCCCCAGCACCGCCACCATGAAGCCGTAGGTCAGGACCGGGAACAGCCACGACGACTCACGCACGCCCCGCAGGTTGAGCGCGGCGAGGAGCAGGACGAGCAGGGCGGCCACCCACGTCTCGTTGCCCGACACGAACTCCAGGCCGGCACCGGCGGTCTGCACCGCGGAGGAGATCGAGACCGCCACGGTCAGGACGTAGTCGACGAGCAGCGCGCCCGCGACCGTGACGCCTGCGTTGGGGCCGAGGTTCACCTTGGCGACCTCGTAGTCGCCCCCGCCGCTGGGGTACGCGTGGACGGTCTGGCGGTACGACGCCACCACCGTGAGCATCACCAGGCCGATCAGCGCGGCGATCGGCCTGGTGATGCTCACGGTGGTGGCGTCGGCCACCGCGTACCCCGGCCCAGCGGGGGCGACTACGAGGTCGCCAAGGTGAACCTCGGCCCCGACGCAGGCGTCACGGTCGCGGGCGCGCTGCTCGTCGACTACGTCTGACCCTGGTGGCGGTCTCGATCTCCTCCGCGGTGCAGAACCGCCGGTTCCGGCCTGGAGTTCGTGTCGGGCAACGGGACGACGTGGGTGGCCGCCCCTGCTGGTCCTGCTCCTCGGCCGCGCTCAACCTGCGGGGCGTGCGTGAGTCGTCGTGGCTGTTCCCGGTCCCTCTGACCTACGGCTTCATGGTGGCGGTGCTGGGGATGGCCTGTTCGCCACCACTGTGATGGGCACCTGCGCTGGCGGAGAGCACAAAGTTGCGGCCGTCCACGCGGAGGGTTACCGGGGAGCGGCCTGACCACGGTGGCACTGGCCCTGTCCTGCTGGCGCGCGCGTTCCTCCGGCAGCGTCGCGCTCACCGGCGTGGAGGCGATCTCCGACGGGGTCCCGGCGTTCCGGCGGCCGAAGAGCAGCAACGCGGCCGACGCAGCTGCTGATGCTCGCGGTCATCGCGATCACGATGATGATGAGCGTCATGGTCCTCGCCCGCGAGATGAGGTTGAAGTACGTCGACCCGATGCCGCCGTCCCTGCTGCCGGGACGCCGACGGGTCCGCGCTCCCGGCCGACCACCGAGCCGCACACGGTCCTCTCCCAGATCGCCCGCGGGGGTCGCCGACGGCCGGCTCTTCGTGATCGCGATGACCGTGGTCGTGCTGCTGCTGGCCGCCAACACCGCCTTCAACGGCTTCCCCGTGCTCGGCTCGATCCTAGCACGACGCTCTGCCGCCAGCGCGCCTGGCGACACGGCTAACACGACGACGGGATGGTGATTCCTCGCGCTACATCGCCCTCGTGGCGGCTTGCGGCGGAGGTCACCCGCCTGATAGACTCTACATCGTGCGCGTGTTCGTCTCCTTCACCCTCGGCCGGCCGGGATGACCCGGCACTGGTCCCGCCTGCTAGAGACCGAGACCAGCCCGAGGACCGCAGGCGGATGATGCGCTCCGGCGGTGGAAGCCGGCCTGGTCCTGACGGGCATCGTGCTGATCGTCGTGCTGATGACGAAGTTCCTGGCGGCACCTGGATCGCGATCCTGGTGATGGCAGTCTTCTTCCTGGTGATGAAGGGCATCCGGCGCCACTACGACGAGGTCGCCGAGGAGGTTCGCCGTGCGGGACGACCGGTGCCTCTCCGGACCCGGGTGCACGCCATCGTGGCGGTGTCGAAGCTGCACAAGCCCACCATGCGGGCGCTGGCCTACGCCAAGGCCTCGCGGCCGAACACAGCTCGAGGCGGTCTTCGTGGACACCGAGCCGGCGGTGGGACCGCCAGGCTCCTTTAGGAGTGGGACGGCCGCAACATCGACGTCCCACTGAAGGTGCTCTACTCGCCGTACCGCGAGATCGTGCGACCGAATCGTCGACTACGCGCTGTCGATCCGGAAGGCGAACCCGCGCGGCGTCGTGGCCGTCTACATCCCGAGTACGTCGTCGGGCGCCGCTGGGAGCAGATCCTGCACAACCAGACCGCGTTGCGGCTCGAGAGCCACTGTGTTCGAACCCTGGGTGATGGTGATCTCCGTGCCGTACCAGCTGCAGTTGTCCGGGGGAGCCGCCGAGGAACGCGCACAGCGTCCAGGAGACCCCGAAGGCCGGCGACGACCGCCGCGGACAGGAGCCAGTGAGGCGCCGCGGGCGGCCGAAGGCGCCACGCGGGCGGTCCCTCGTCGGTGAGCGGTACACCCTCGACGTCGGCCCGGTCGCGCACGGCGGTCACTTCGTCGCGCCGCACGAGGGACGCGTGGTCTTCGTCCGGCACACGCTCCCGGGGGAGCGGGTCGTCGCGGTGGTGACGGAGGGCGACGAGGGGTCGAAGTTCCTTCGCGCCGATGGAGGTGCTCTCGGCCCGGGCGCGTGGACCGTGCACCGGGCGGTGCGGTGGCTGCGACTCCAGCACGTCGCACCGGCCGCCCAGCGCGAGCTCAAGGCCGCGGTCGTCGCCGAGCAGCTTCTCCCGGCTCGCCAGGCTCGACCTCGACGCGGGGTCGTCGAGCCGGTTTCCGGCGAGCACGACGGGCTCGAGGAACCTGGCGCACCACATGCACCATGGGGGCTGACGGCCGTCCCGGGCTGCGTCGGCACCGGTCCCGCGAGATCGGTGTCGAGCCGCTCCTGATGGCCTATTCCCGGACCTGCCCGCGGTCCTCAACCGCGCCTGGGCCGGGGAGCGCGGGGGTGGAGGCGACGGTCTGGCGTCCTCGGGGGAGCAGCTGCGCCTGTGAGCGGGCCGGACGGGGTCGCCGGGCGACGGACCAGAGGTGCTGCACGATGCGGCCGGGCGCGTGTTCGAGGTCTCCGGCTCCGGCTTCTGGCAGGTCCACCCCGGTGCGGCCGGAGCACTGACCTCCCCGCCGTGCTCGAGGCGCTCGCTCCGCGGGCGGGGAGCGGGCGCTGGACCTGTACTCCGGGGTCGGCCTGTTCTCGGCGTTCCTGGCCGAGCGGGTCGGAGCGGACCGTGGTCGCCGTCGACGAGGCCGCGGTCGCCGACGCCGCCCCCGCAACCTCGCCGACCTGCCGCAGGTGCAGGCGGTCGTCGACCGCGTCGAACGGGCGCTGGCCGGGGAGCCATGGCGAGCGGGCGACGTCGTCGTCCTGGACCCGCCGCGGGTCGGGGCGAGGCGCGAGGTGGTCTCCGCGGTCACCGCGCTCGGCCCGCGGGCGGTGGCCTACGTCACCTGCGGACCCCGCCGCGCTCGGCCGGGACGTGGCGACCTTCGCCGAAGCTGGGTACCGGCTGCGGAGGCTGCGGGCCTTCGA
>CAVVHI010000001.1:0-974885 GCA_963747975.1 uncultured Actinomycetota bacterium | reverse complement strand
GGAGACGGTGGACTCGCGCAGCGACGTCTACTCCACCGGCTGCCTGCTCTACGAGCTGCTCACCGGCCGGCCGCCGTTCGTCGGCGAGAGTCCCGTGTCGGTGGCCTACCAGCACGTCCGCGAGCCGGCCGTCGCGCCCTCCAGCCTCGACCCCGACCTTCCACCCGAGGTCGACGCGATCGTCATGAAGGCGCTCGCCAAGCCCGTCGAGGAGCGGTACCAGTCCGCGGCGGCCATGCGCGCCGACATCGAGCGCTACCTGGGCGGGAAGCCGGTGGTCGCCCGCGCGTCGCCGGCGGCTCGGCGACCACCACCTTCCTGCCGGACGAGCGCGGCACCGAGGCCACCTCCGTCTTCGCGACCGGGGCGCTGCCCGAGGCCGAGGAGAGGAAGAAGCGCTGGCCGCTGGTGCTGCTGGTCGTGGCGATCCTGACCCTGCTGATCGGCGCCCTCGTCGCCGCGTCGGGCGTCTTCTCGCCGGGGCCCGCGCAGAAGTCCGTCCCGAACGTGGTGAACATGACCCAGCAGCAGGCCGAGCGCGCCCTGGAGCAGGCCGGGCTGGCGTTGGGTGGCGTCGAGCTGCAGGCCTCGGCCGACGTGCCGAAGAACCGGATCATCTCCCAGGACCCCGAGTCGGGTGGCTTCCTCGACGAGGGCGGCGAGGTCGACATCCTGGTCTCCGAGGGGCCGCCCGAGGTCGTCGTACCGGACGTGCGCGACCTCGACAAGGAGGAGGCGCGCGCCGTTCTCGAGGACGAGGGGCTGCGGGTGCGGCTCCGCGAGCGGGAGTCCGACGAGGAGGCCGACACCGTCATCGAGACCGACCCGCGGGCCGCGACCAGCGTGGCCGTCGACTCGCTGGTGACCGTCTTCTTCTCCGACGGACCGGAGGAGGTCCCGAGCGTGGTGGGCAAGCAGGAGGACGCCGCCCGTCAGGCGATCGACGACGCCGGGTTCACCGCCAGCGTCGAGTACGACAGCGAGACCCGGGCCGAGCCGGGCACGGTGCTCGACCAGACACCCGACGCCGGAGAGACCCTCTCGCAGGGGGCGGCGGTCACGATCGTGGTCTCGGACTACGAGGAGCCGACGCCCACCCCGACGCCGGAGCCGACGCCCACCGCGGAGCCCACGCCGACCCAGGAGCCGAGCCCGTCACCGTCGGCGTCAGCGACGCTGGGCCTGGGCCCGCAGCCCTCGGAGACCCCGCAGGGCTGATCCCCGGCAGGCGCTCCGGCCTGCTCAGAGGTCGCCGTCCGCACCCTGCTCGAGCCCGGCCGGCCTGGCGTAGCCGAGGTCGGGGGTGCCCAGGTACGCCGGTAGCTCGACCTCCTCGTGCACGAGGAGGTCCCAGCCGAGCCGGTGGCGTGCGACGTAGGCGAGGTAGTTGTCGATGTAGGGGCTGTCGTTGATCTCGGCGAGCATCGAGGAGGGGTCGCCCACCGCGGTGATGACGTACGGCGGGGAGTACGGGATGCCGTGGAGGACCACGGTGTTGCCGACGCACTTGATCCCGGTCGTGGAGATCACCCGCTGCCCCTGGATGGTCATCGCCTCCGCGCCGCCGGCCCACATGGCGTTGACGACCGCCTGGATGTCCTGCTGGTGGACCACGAGGAAGTTCGGGTCCACGGTGGGGTCGGTGTTCTCGTCGAGCGGCGCGTCGTCGAGCTCGACGGTCAGCCCCGGCCCCTTCATCGGCCCCATCCCGGCCGGTGCCTCGAGCTCGCGCACCTGTTCCTGGATGCGGGAGCCGCCGGCGTTGAGGTCCTCGGTCAGCCGGTCGACCTCCTCGGCGAGCGCGGCCCGCTCCGCCTGCAGCTCGTCGACCTCCTTGGTGGTCTGCTGCACGACGGTGGACAGGTCGCCGTACCGCCCGGCCCGCAGGTCGGTGCCGTCGGAGGCGACGGCGCTGGTCACGAAGAGCCCCCCGGCCAGCAGGAACACAGCCGGCGCGCCGACCCTCCAGCCGAGCCCGTGCCGCCGGTAGCTGCGCAGCCGGGCGTTCCACGCCGCGGAGAGGCGGCGGGGCAGGCCCTCGCGCGTCTGCGGCGCGGAGCTGTCGGGGCGAGGGGAGTCGGTCATCGGTCTCTCGGGCGAGGAGGACGGCGAGTGCGCTGTCGTGGTCGCGCGTCTCGCCGACTACGCTATCCGACGTCGCAAGCACAGGTGACGTTCGTTCCGGCCCAACCGAGGAGTGCAGGTGTCCGACCCGAGCCGCAGCAAGGCCCGTTCCCGCGCAAGCGCGTCGAGTGCCGGCGCCGGGCACCGGCCGGGTGCCGACCAGGGCGCGGCGCTGTCCGTGCCCCGGACCGTGATCGCCGGTCTGGTGACGCTGCTGGGCGTCGCCTGGATGGCGGTGTACATCAACGTCGCCCAGGACGGTGACGCGCTGACCTGGATGGGCGACCTGGGCCGGTGGAACTTCCTGATCGGCTTCGGGCTGGTCTTCCTCGGCCTGGCCCTGTTCGCCAACCCGGGGACGCCGCTGGGCCGGGGCCGCGGCATCGTGGTGGGCATGCTCGGCTCGTTCCTGCTGGGCCTGGTGTGGATCATCGTCTACTACATGGCCGGGCAGCCGACCTCGATCCCGGTGCTGCGCAACCTCGAGGCCTACAACCTCGTGGTCGGGATCGGCTTCATGGCGGTCGGCTTCGTCTACGCCACCAAGTGGGAGTAGCCGGGTCCTTCCCGATCTCGTCCTCGAGCCCCTCCGGCACCGCGCCGGCAGGGGCTCGACGCCTGTCGGGGCCTCGTCGAGCGCGGCGCGACGGCGCGACCGGAGCGGGTCACGGCGCCGGGAACCACAAGGAATCACACGGCTGTAAGTAATCCACAGGGGTTATCCCCAGTGTGGAAAGCCGGCCGCGCGCACAGGTTCTCTACCCGCGTCGGCGCAGCGCGAAACCACGCGCGAGACCACCGGGGACCACGGGCGCGGTGTCGTGCCGCGCCCGGACGCCGCGACGCGGGCAGGTCTCAGGTGAGGAGGAAGGGGCTCGCGACGAGGGCGGCGAGGACGGCGGCGCCGATCGCACCGAGCCCGGCCGCCTGCCACAGCTGCCGGTTGTCGCGCGGGGCGTAGACGAGGACCAACGCGATCAGGATCCCGCCGACGAGCCCACCGAGGTGGCCCTGCCAGGAGATCCGCGCCCCGCCGAAGATGGTGAGCGCCACGTTGATGCCGATCCAGAACAGGATCTGGCTGTAGTCGGCCCGCGCCTTGATCGCGACCACGAGCAGCCCGCCGAGGAGCCCGAAGATCGCGCCGCTCGCGCCGATGGTGGGGACGTAGGGCGCGGTCAGGTACAGGACCGCGGCGGCGCCGGCCAGCCCGCTGAGGAAGTACAGCAGGAGGAAGCGGGCGCGCCCCAGGGCCGCCTCGAGCTGGGGCCCGAGGATCCACAGCACGAACATGTTGAGGCCGATGTGGAGCAGGGCCTGGTGGGTGAACATCGACGTCAGCGGCTGCCACCACGCGCCGGTCGCCACACCCTCGATCCAGCCGTACCCGAGTCCGGTGCACTGCTGCTCTCCGGCGGCGTGCAGCGGCGGCGGCGCGAGGCACCGGCCCACGGGGTAGAGGGCGAGCCGGTCCACCAGGCCGCCGGCACGGTCGCCGGTGGCCAGGATGAGGACCCACACCGCGGCGTTGACCGCGATCAGCACCTTCGAGGTGAGGGTCGGGTCGCCGGACCGGCGTCCGCCGTACGACGTCCGCACCGGCCGCTGGCTGCGGGAGCCCTCCTGCACGCACGCGGGGCACTGGAACCCGACCGCGGCCTGGGTCATGCAGTCCGGGCAGATCGGGCGCCCGCACCGCTGGCAGCGGATGTGCGTCTCACGGTCGGGGTGCCGGTAGCAGTACGGCGTCGCCTCGGTGCTCATCGTGTCGGCGTGCGTGCAGGGAGCCCGGAAGGGCGCATCGTCAGCGGCGCTCGACGTCGACGGTCTCGATGGTGACCGGGTCGACCGGGCGGTCCATCGAGCCGGTCTTCGTGGAGGCGATCGCGTCGACGACGGCCTGGCTCTCCGCGTCCTCGACCTCTCCGAAGATCGTGTGCCGGTTGTTCAGGTGCGGGGTCGGCCCCACGGTGATGAAGAACTGGGAGCCGTTGGTGCCGGGGCCGGCGTTGGCCATCGCGAGAAGGTAGGGCCTGTCGAAGGAGAGCTCGGGGTGGAACTCGTCCTTGAACGTGTAGCCGGGCCCGCCGGTGCCGGTGCCGAGCGGGCAGCCGCCCTGGATCATGAAGCCGTCGATCACCCGGTGGAAGTCGAGGCCGTCGTAGAAGCGGCCGGTCTTCTTCTCCCCGCTCTGCGGGTCGGTGTACTCCTGCGTGCCCTCGGCGAGGCCGACGAAGTTCGCCACGGTCTTGGGGGCGTGGTTCGGGAACAGGTGGATCCTGATGTCGCCCTTGTTCGTCTTCAGGGTTGCCCAGAGGTCCTCGGCCATGAGGTCGCCTTTCATCGGTTGCTCGGTGGAGTGCGCCATGATCCTCCCACGGTGACCAAGGGCCCTTCCGGGGCACCCTCCGGGTGCGGTACCCAGGGTTTGATTCGGTTCGCGCAGACGGCATGATCAGGGCTGTAGCGGGCACGGACTCCATCGAGAGACACGAAGAGAGGACACCTCGACGATGCTGAAGCGCAAGCCGAAGACGACGACGCAGAAGATGCGTGCCCAGGCCGACGAGGTCATGGAGCGTCTGGCCCCGCACATGGAGTCCGCCCGGGAGCGGACCGAACCCATGGTCAAGGAGGCCAAGCTGCGGGCGGCGGAGGCTCGTGAGAAGGCTGCCCCCTACGTGCACGAGGTGCGGGACAAGACCCAGCCGCACGTCGACAGCGCCAAGGTCAAGCTCGCCACCGAGGTGCTTCCCGTGCTCACCGCTGCCGTGGCGGCCGCCTCCGAGGCGACCGAGGAGGTCCGTGAGGAGGCGAAGAAGCGCGGCACCGCGACCGCGGCCGCCCTCAAGGGCGAGCTGGAGGCCCCTCGCAAGAAGGAGTCCCACAAGCTTCGCAACTTCCTGATCCTGCTCGGCCTCGGCGGCCTGGTCGCGTTCGTCGCGAAGAAGATGTCGGACCGTGAGGCCAGCACGGCCTGGCAGTCGTCGTACACGCCCACCCCGGCGGCCGCCACCGGCGGGGCGTCGACGACCACCCCGTCCTACAGCGCCCCCGGCGTCGCTGCCGCGGGCGCGCAGCCCGAGATGGACGACACCCCGATGGGTACGGCGGCCGCAGCCGCTGCCGCCCAGGCCCGCGACGAGGCCGGTGCCGGACCGGACGAGGCCGCCGCCGACGCGTCCGAGCACCCGCACACGGCCACCACGCCGGACAACCCGGCCGACGAGGTCAAGCTCGACGACGACAAGAGCTGAGCGCCGCTCACCCTCGCCTTCCGAGGAGCCCGGTCACCGTGGGTGGCCGGGCTCCTCCGCGTCCGGGGCGACCTGCCCGGAGCGGCGGTCGGCGGCCGGAGCGGGCCGGCGCACCCCGGGCAGCCTGCGCGGACGTGGCGGCAGGTCCACCGGGCGGTGCTCGGCGACCCAGCGGTCGATGTCCTCCCACCAGGAGAACAGCCAGTCGATGCGCGCCTCCCGGCCGTCCGGGATCTCCCGGCGCGGCACCCGCCACCACCGCATGACCAGCTGCTTGTCCATCGGGAGCTCGCGCCACAGGTCGGTCACCGTCAGCAGGTGGTCGAGGCCGGTGTGGGCGACCATCACCACGTCGGCCTCGGGGGCGGCGTCCAGTGCGGCCAGGAAGCCGCCCGGCCGGGGCGCGAGGACGTTCTCCATCCGCTCGGCGCGCTCGGCCATCCGCTCCAGCCCGAGCCGGCGCAGCTTCTCGATCGCCCTCTCCCGCCGCTGGGGGGTGAAGTTGCCGCCCTCGGGGAAGATCACGAAGGCGTCGTTGTCGTCGAGGTCGCGGGCCAGCGCCCCGACCTCCTGCTCCATCCGCCCCGGCGGGTCGCCCTTCCTCGGCGGGGAGACGAACCGGCTGGGCAGCCGCCCCAGCAGCACACCGATGGCCGGGTCCCAGGCCAAGGTGTCCTTGAGGACCACCCGCGGCTCGCGCTGGTACCAGTGCATCAGGGCGTACATCAGCGTGAACGAGTCGCCGGGCCCGGCGTGCCGGGAGCAGACCAGCAGCGGGTGCCCCGGGAAGGCGTCGGGGGTGGGGCCCTGGGTCACGATCTTCAGCCGCAGCACCCGGCGCGCCTCCCGGAAGAACACCACCAGGTAGGTCTGTGCGAGGTCGTAGTGGATCCGCTCGAAGAACGGCCGGCGCAGGAAGTGGCCGAACCCGGAGGCGATCCACAGGCCGAACAGCTCGACGAGGATCAGCGACTCGAGCACGAGATGGAGCAGTATCACCCACAGCAGCCGCAGCGGGCGGAGGCGGCCGGGGACGACGGGGAGAGGAGCGCGGCGCCGAGCACCCACAGCGGGATCGTGGTGAGCAGCACGACCGTCAGCACGATCACCGCGGGGGCCACGACCACCCGCTGCACGAGCCCGGTCACGGGGCGGGCTCCTCGAGGAAGGCGAGGTAGGCCGACGTGGCGTCGTGGGCCCGGTCGATCCGGCGCAGCACCGCCTTGAAGTCGCGGTAGGCCAGGAGGGAGTCGTCCTTGGCGGACCCGCCGCCGGTGGGCAGGACGTGGGCGGTGACGTGGTCGGGAAGTGCCGCCATCTCCCGGTGGAAGCGGTGCCGCCGCGCGATCTCGAACGACACCCGGGCCACCTCCCAGGGCCTGGTCGGCGGCTTCAGCGGCCGGTCCACCCGGCCGACCTGGAGCACGAAGATCCGGTCCGCGCCCACCTCGACCGCCCGGCCCACCGGGACGGAGTTCACGATGCCGCCGTCGAGGTAGTGCTCGTCGCCGACCCGGGCCGGCCGCAGCAGACCGGGCACCGCGGCCGAGGCCATCACCGCGTCCACGACGCGACCCTCGGTGAACCAGTGCTCCGCGGGCACGCTCGATGCTCGCGGCGCAGCATGGAACGGCACGGCGAGGTCGTCGAGGCGAGCTCGCCGAGCTCCTGCCGGAGAGGTCGCGCAGCGGCTTGGCGGAGTGGAGGTGGGTTCTGGTCCGCACCGCCGGGGTCACCTGGCGCACCGCGCCGTCGCCGTACACCTCCTTGCCCGCGGCGCGCCCTCCCACAGGGCGATCAACCGCTCGATCACGCCGGGGCCGGGTCGGCGGCGACGAGGGCGCCGTTGAGGGCTCCGACGGAGGTGCCGAGGATGACGTCGGGCTCGATGCCGGCCTCGAGGAGGGCCCGCAGCATGCCGACCTCGACGGCCCCGAGCAGGCCGCCGCCTCCGAGCACGAAGGCGGTCCGGGTCATCGCGGTCAGGCTCCGGTGGCGCCGGTCCCGGCGGCGGGGCGGCGGCCTCCTCCTCGGCGATCCGGCGCTTCACGTCCCGGGTGGCGCGGTGCTCCGCCCAGAACGACAGGATCGGCACGGTGCCGGCCAGCAGGGTGACGATGGTGAACCCGGGGCTCCACTCGGCACGGCGGGAGAGCATGAAGGCGAACAGCAGGAAGATCATGTAGAGCCAGCCGTGCGCCACGCCCAGCGTGTGGGTGATCCACTCGCCGACCTGGTTGGCGTCACTGCCCGGCGTGACCAGGTCGGGTGTGGCCGGGAAGACGCCCCACATCGACGAGCCGTCGAAGTTGGCCAGCGGGACGCCGACGAGGATCAGCACGATCAGCAGCACCCCCACGATGTTGGCCATCACGCGGTAGGGCAGGAGCAGCGACTTCACGGGTTCGACGGTACCTCAGCGCCTTCGGCGTCCGTCGCGCCCGCACCGTCCTTCGCCTCGGGCTCGTCGTCGCCGGACGCCCGGGCGGCGGCGCGTCCCGCTCCAGCTCGTCGCGGACCCAGCGCCACCAGATGAAGACCGCGAAGGCGGCGAAGAGGAACCACTGGATGCCGTAGAGGAAGTTGCGCAGGCCGACACCGGCCTCCGCGGCGGGCAGGGAGGCGGGGGTGACGTCCTCCAGACCGCGTACGGCGGTCGCCGGGTCGGTCTCGTCGCCGATCAGGTAGGCGCCGTACAGGTCCTGGTTGACCCGCTGGATCGCGTCGGCGATCCGGATCTCGGGCAGCACGTCGTCGGCCGGGTCGGGGTCCTGGACCCCGCTGCCCTCGGGAGGCTGGAGCCAGCCGGTGAGGGCGGTGCGCCCCTCGGGGGCCGCCGGCGCCTGCGCCGGGTCCGGGGTCCAGCCGCGGACCACCAGCAGCGCGGAGCGGGTGCGGCAGTCCTGGTCCACCCTGCAGACCGCGACCGGCGTGACCGCCCAGAACCCGCGGTCGTCGTCGTGGGGGCGGTCGGACACGTAGAAGGTCGACCCGGGCAGCCATTCGCCCTCGAGGGTGACCGGCCGTCCGACGGCCGACGCGGGGAAGGGCTCGTCGGCGCCGAGGACCTCCTCGATCGGGACCGGGGCCAGGTTGGTGAGGTCTTGGGCCTGCTGCGTGCGCTGGGCCTCCCAGGCGTCGAGCTGCCACAGCCCGAGCCACACCGCGATGAGCGTGGCCGCCACACCGAGCAGGTGCAGGGGGAGGAGGCGAGGAGCGAACAGCTGGCGCAGGCTCCTCCACACGGCTCCCAGCCTACGTGGTGCTGCGCGCGGGCCATCGGGGGAGTTGCCGCCCTGAGCCGGACAGTCGTCTCGAGACGCGCTCGTCGAGCGGATCGTGGCCCTGGTCGTCGACGGGGCAGCTCGGGGTCCCGCGGAACGGAACTACAGCCAGGCCTCAGTCCGGGCCTGACCTGCGGTGGAGCCAAGGGGACTCGAACCCCTAACCCCCTGCTTGCAAAGCAGGTGCGCTACCAATTGCGCCATGGCCCCTTGAGGGAAGGACCTGCGTCAGGCCTTCTTCACGCTGTCGGTCGCCTCGGCCCACAGCGCCTGCTCCTGCTGGCCTTCCTTGACCTTCTTGCTGGCGACCGCTGCAGCGGCGGCGGCGAGGGCCACGAGGACGAGCTTCTTCAGCATGGGTGTTTCCCTTCGTGGGTGTCGCGAGGGCGGTTCGGTGGGCCTAACTGGACTTGAACCAGTGACCTCTTCCTTATCAGGGAAGCGCTCTAACCGTCTGAGCTATAGGCCCGGGGACGATGGCCGTGAAGGCATCGCCGGGGAAGATTACCCCATCGGACAGGCGCGCCCCAAACCGAGGGGGCCGGTGCTGCGGGGGCTCAGTGCTCGTCCTCCGCGAGGGTGACCTCGACCCCGCCGAGCAGGGTCGCCGCCAGGTTGTAGAGGAACGCTCCGAGCGTCGCGATCGCGGTGATGAGTACGACGTCGACGACCGCGACGATCATCGTGAAGCCCATGACCCGGCTCGTGCCGACGTAGTTCTCCACGTCGAAGGCCGCCCCGCTCTCACCGCCGATGACCTCCTGCACGGTCTGGTTGATCGAGTCCCACACGCCGGCGGCGCCGAGCACCGACCAGACCACCGCGACGGCGATCACGGTGACGATGCCGAACGCGACCGACAGCAGGAACGACGTCTTCATGACCGACCACGGGTCGAGGTGGGTCAGCCGGAGCCGGGCCTTGCGAGTGCGGCCCCTGCCGGCCGTCCCGGACCGGCTGCCGGCGGACGTCGTACGCGGCGAGCCGCCGGAGGTCGAGCGGTTCGAGGCGGCGGCGTTGCGCATGGTCTCCGAGGCGGACGACACCGCTCCGGACACCCGCTCGCTGATCCGCTCGGACACCGGTCGCCGGGAGCTGGCGTCCTGGCCGGAGCCGCCCAGCGAACGGCGCGGCGCCAGGGGGGTGTCGTCGGTACGACGGTCGGCCATCAGGACTCCTCGGTCGGTGACTCGGCGTCATCGGCTGCATCGGTCTCCGTCGACGGTACCGGGTCGGTGCCGACGTCTGTGGTCGCACCGGCCTGGTCGGCCGCCTCGTCGGCGACCTCCGCCTCGGCCTCTGCGGCCGCCTCGTCGATCTCCGACGCGCGCTCGACGCTGCGTGCGACCACCGAGACAGAGTCCCCGGCCTTGAGCTTCACAAACGTGACGCCCATCGTGGACCGGCCCTTGGCGCGGAACTCCTCGTTGATCGGGCTGCGAACCACCTGTCCGGACGAGGTGACCGACAGGATCTCGTCACCCTCCTCGACGATGAAGGCGCCGACGAGGTTGCCGCGGTCGTCGTTCTGCTGCATCGCCTTGATGCCGAGACCGCCGCGCGACTGGGTCCGGTACTCCGAGATCCGGGTCCGCTTGGCGTAGCCGCCGTCGGTCATCGTGAAGACGTACTGCTCCTGGACCTCCGGCGACGCCTCGGCACCGCCCGCGTTGTCCGCCGCCTCCTCGGCCGCCATCTGCTCGGCGCGGATGACCGACATCGAGAGCAGCTCGTCGCCGGAACGGAACTTCATGCCGGTCACCCCGGAGGTGGCGCGACCCATCGGCCGCAGCTGCGAGTCGTCGGCGGGGAACCGGATCGCCTGCCCCTTCTTCGACACCAGCAGGATGTCGTCACCGGGGTGCACCAGCTCGGCGCCGATCAGCTCGTCGCCGTCCTCGCGGAAGTTGATCGCGATCACCCCGGCCTGGCGGGGGCTGTTGTAGTCGCCCAGCCGGGTCTTCTTCACCAGTCCGGTCCGGGTCGCCAGCACCAGGTAGGGGGCCTGGTCGTAGTCGCGGACCGCCAGCACCTGCGCGATCTTCTCGTCGGGCTGGAACGACAGCAGGCCGGCGACGTGGCCGCCCTTGGCGTCCCGGCTGGCCTCGGGGAGGTTGTAGGCCTTGGTGCGGTAGACCCGACCGGCGGTGGTGAAGAACAGCAGCCAGTTGTGGTTGCTGGTCGCCATGAAGTGCTCGACGACGTCGTCGCCCTTCAGCGTCGCGCCCCGCACGCCCTTGCCGCCGCGCTTCTGGGTGCGGTAGAGGTCGGCGCGGGTCCGCTTGGCGTACCCACCCCGGGTGATCGTCACGACGAGGTCCTCGTCGGGGATCAGGTCCTCCATCGACAGGTCGCCGTCGGCGGCGATGAACTGGCTGCGGCGCTCGTCGCCGAACTTCTCCACGATGGCGGTCAGCTCGTCGGAGACGATCTGGCGCTGCCGGGGCTCGCTGGCCAGGATGTCCTCGAGGTCGGCGATGATCCGCTCGAGCTCGGCGAGCTTGTCGACGATCGCCTGCCGCTCGAGCGCGGCGAGCTTCCGCAGCTGCATGTCGAGGATGGCCCGGGCCTGGATCTCGTCGATGTCGAGCAGCTGGATCAGCCCGTTGCGGGCGTCCTCGGCGGTCGCGGACGCGCGGATCAGCGCGATCACCTCGTCGAGCGCGTCGAGCGCCTTCACGAGGCCGCGGTAGATGTGGGCGTCCTCCTCCGCCTTGCGCAGGCGGAACCGGGTCCTCCGCTGGATGACCTCGATCTGGTGGCTGACCCAGTGGCTGATGAACTGGTCGAGGGTCAGCGTGCGCGGCACCCCGTCGACGAGCGCGAGCATGTTCGCGCCGAAGTTCGTCTGCAGCTCGGTGTGCTTGTAGAGGTTGTTCAGCACCACCCGTGCGACCGCGTCACGCTTGAGCACGACGACGAGCCGCTGGCCGGTCCGCGAGGAGGAGTCGTCCCGGACGTCGGCGATGCCCTGGACCCTCCCGGTGTCGGCCAGCTCGGCGATCTTCAGGGCGAGGTTGTCGGGGTTGACCTGGTAGGGGAGCTCGGTGATGGAGAGCGTCGTACGACCCCTGGCGTCCTCGTCGATGTCGACGACCGCACGCATGGTCACCGAGCCGCGACCGGTGCGGTACATCTGCTCGATGCCCTGCTTGCCGACGATCAGCGCGCCCATCGGGAAGTCAGGACCCTTGATCCGCTCGAGCAGGGCCTCGAGGAGCTCCTCGCGGGTGGCGTCGGGGTGCTGGAGCGCCCACTGCACGCCCTCGTTGATCTCCCGCAGGTTGTGCGGCGGGATGTTGGTGGCCATCCCGACCGCGATCCCGGCCGAGCCGTTGACCAGCAGGTTCGGGAACCGGGCCGGCAGGATCACCGGCTCCTCGGAGCGGCCGTCGTAGTTGGGCGCGAAGTCGACGGTGTCCTCGTCGATGTCGCGGACCATCTCCATGGCCAGCGGCGCCATCTTGCACTCGGTGTAGCGCATGGCGGCCGCGGGATCGTTGCCCGGAGAGCCGAAGTTGCCCTGGCTGTCCACGAGCGGGTTGCGCATCACCCACGGCTGGGCGAGGCGGACCAAGGTGTCGTAGATCGCGGAGTCGCCGTGCGGGTGGTACTGACCCATCACCTCACCCACGACGCGGGCGCACTTGGAGTAGCCGCGGTCGGGGCGGTAGCCGCCGTCGTACATCGCGTACAGCACCCGGCGGTGCACCGGCTTGAGGCCGTCGCGGACGTCGGGCAGCGCACGACCCACGATCACCGTCATCGCGTAGTCGATGTAGGAGCGCTGCATCTCGACCTGCAGCTCCACCGGCTCGATCCGGCCGCCCGGCCTGCCCGGGTTCTCGATCGTGTTGTCAGTCATCGGTCACTTTCCGTGTGAGCGTCGTGCGGTGCGTGCGCCGGCAGGGGGACGAGCGAGGGCGGGCTCGAGCGAAGCGGCCCGTCGAGCGAGGGCGACGCAGCCAGGGTGCGTGCGTCACGTCGCTCGTCAGATGTCAAGGAACCGGACATCTTTGGCATTGCGCTGGATGAACGACCTGCGCTGCTCGACGTCCTCGCCCATGAGCACCGAGAACATCTCGTCGGCCTGGGCCGCGTCCTCGAGGGTGACCTGCAGCAGCAGCCGGTTGTCCGGGTCGAGCGTGGTGTCCCAGAGCTCGTCGGGGTTCATCTCGCCCAGACCCTTGTAGCGCTGGATCGCGTTGTCCTTCGGCAGCTTCTTGCCCTCGGCCTGGCCGGCGAGCATCAGCGCGTCGCGCTCGGCGTCGGAGTAGACGAACTCGTGGTCGTGCGGCTTGTTCCACTTGAGCCGGTACAGCGGCGGCTGGGCGAGGTAGACGTAGCCGTGCTCGATCAGCGGCTTCATGAACCGGAACAGCAGGGTCAGCAGCAGCGTCCGGATGTGGTGACCGTCGACGTCCGCGTCGGCCATCATCACGATCTTGTGGTAGCGCAGCTTCTCGATGTCGAACTCTTCGTGGATGCCGGTCCCGAGGGCGGAGATGATGGCCTGGACCTCGTTGTTGGCGAGCACCTTGTCGATGCGCGCCTTCTCGACGTTGAGGATCTTGCCGCGGATCGGGAGGATCGCCTGGGTGCGCGGGTCCCGGCCGCCCTTGGCGGAGCCGCCGGCGGAGTCGCCCTCCACGACGAAGATCTCGCACTCCTCGGGGTTGGTGGACTGGCAGTCGGCCAGCTTGCCCGGGAGGCCGCCGCCGCCGAGCAGCCCCTTGCGGCTGCGGGCGAGGTCGCGTGCCTTGCGGGCGGCGATGCGGGCGGACGCGGCGGCCATCGCCTTGCGCACGATGTCCTTGCCCTCGGCCGGGTTCTTCTCCAGCCACTCGCCGAGCTGCTCGTTGACCACACGCTGCACGAAGCCCTTGGCCTCGGTGTTGCCGAGCTTGGTCTTGGTCTGGCCCTCGAACTGCGGCTCGCCGAGCTTGATGGAGATGATCGCGGTCAGGCCCTCACGGACGTCGTCGCCGGAGACCCGGTCCTCCTTCTTCTTGATCATGCCCCACTCCTCGGCCCAGTTGTTGACCAGCGAGGTCAGCGCGGAGCGGAACCCCTCCTCGTGGGTGCCGCCCTCGTGGGTGTTGATGGTGTTGGCGAAGGTGTGCACCGACTCGGTGAACGAGGCGTTCCACTGCATGGCGATCTCGACGCTCATGCCGTTCTCGTTGGTCTCGGCCTCGAAGTCGATGATGGTCGGGTGCGACACGTCCTTGCGGCGGTTGAGGTGCTCGACGTAGTCGACCAGCCCGCGGTCGTACTTGAAGACCTGCTCCAGCGCCCCCTGGTCGGCGCGGATGGCGTCGGAGGCGGCCTGGGTGCCCTCCGCGGCGGTGCCGTCGGCGACGGCCTCGGCGATCGCCTCGGACTGCGGGCGCTCGTCGCGGACCACGATCTCGAGGCCCTTGTTGAGGAAGGCCATCTCCCGGATCCGGTTGGTGATCGTCTCCAGCGAGTACGTCGTGGTCTCGAAGATCTCCTCGCTGGCCCAGAAGGTGACCGTGGTCCCGGTCCGCTCGGTGGCCTCGAGCTGCTCGAGGGGGCCGTGGGGGACACCGAGCCCGAAGACCTGGCGCCAGTGGTGGCCGCGGTTGCGCACGTCGACCTGGAGCCGGCTGGACAGTGCGTTGACCACGGAGACACCCACGCCGTGCAGACCGCCGGAGACCTTGTAGCCACCGCCGCCGAACTTGCCGCCGGCGTGCAGCATGGTCAGCGCCATGGTGACCGCCGGCATCTCCTGCCCGGGCGCGGTGTCGGTGGGGATCCCGCGACCGTTGTCCTCGACGCGGACGCCGCCGTCGGCGAGCAGGGTCACCACGATCCGGTCGCAGTGGCCGGCCAGCGCCTCGTCCACGGAGTTGTCGACGATCTCCCACACCAGGTGGTGCAGACCGCGCTCGCCGGTCGAGCCGATGTACATGCCGGGGCGCTTGCGGACCGCCTCGAGGCCCTCGAGCACCTGGATCGCCGAGGCGTCGTACTTGCCCTCCTCGACCGCGTGGCCCGACCCCTCGGGGGCGAGTGCCGCCGCGGCCTCGGCCACGGCTTCGGGGGACGGCGTCGTGCTGTCTTCAGGAGCCACGGACTTCGACCTCTTGATCTGTAAGGCACCGGCGGTGAGGCGACCACGGAGACCGGCTCGCAAGCGGTGCGTGACATGGCGAGGGCCGGCCCGTGACGGGGCGGCGGCCCGGCGTCCAGTGTACCCCGGCAGACCCCGTTTTCGAGGTCGCCGTCCCCAGGAGATGGGCGTCGAGACGACCAGCGTTGCCGGTTTCCGGCCTCAGGATGCCTCTGGGAGCCCCGCGCAGGGCGGTCGCCGGGTCCCCATACGCGGGGCGGGCTCCTCGGACGGCCTGCGCGGCGCCTGCGCGCAGGCGTGCCCCGGGTCAGCCGTAGGTGTCCCGAGGGCCCCGGCCGTCACGGACCGAGCGGGGGCCCTTGCGCCAGGTCGGGACGTGCGGCCCGAGCACGTCGATGACGGTGACGGTGCCGTGGCCGAGCTCCTCGTTGAGCCGGCGCACCACGGTCGGAGCCAGCAGGCGCATCTGGGTGGCCCAGGCGGTGGAGTCGGTGCGGACGACGAGCTTGCCGTCGGCGAAGGACTCGGGACGGCAGTGCTGGGCGACGTCGCGGCCGACGAGGTGGTCCCAGCGGGAGAACACCCCGTGGACGCGCACGTCGGTGACCCATCCCTGCTCGGCGATCAGCCGGCCGATGGTGTTGTCGAGCAGCTGCGGGTCGCGGTCGTCGGGGTGCGCCCCGGAGGCCGCGGCGTCGGACCTCCTCGGGCGGGCGCCCGGGGCGGCGGCTGCGGCGCAGGGGCCGTCGGGAGCCGGCCAGCGCCCGGGCCATGCTGCGGGCCAGGTCGAGTCCGGTGTCCTCGTGCTCGACCGGCGCCGGCTCGTCGGGCTCGTCGGGCTCGTCGGTTTCACGGGAAACCTCGCCCGGGTCCGGCAGCCCGCTCCCGCGTGGTCGCCGCCGTCGGGCGTCACCGGGTCACCGTCCCGTCCGCGACCACCAGGCGGGCGCCGGCCAGCGCCTCGGGTACGTCGTCGGGGACCGCCGCCGTGACGAGGACCTGCTCGGCCCCGGCGACCAGCTCGGCCAGCCGGCGGCGGCGGTCGGTGTCGAGCTCGGCGAAGACGTCGTCGAGGATCAGGATCGGGTCGTCGCCCGCGGCGCGGAGCAGGTCGTAGGACGCCAGCCGGAGCGCCAGGGCGAAGGACCAGGACTCACCGTGGCTGGCGTACCCCTTCACCGGCAGCGGACCCAGGGCGAGCAGCAGCTCGTCGCGGTGCGGGCCGACCAGGGAGACCCCCCGGTCGAGCTCGTCGGGGCGGCGGCGTTCGAGCTCCTCGAGGATCGACTTCTGCCAGCAGCCCGCGGTCGGGGAGCACGCCGTCGTACGGCTCGGAGACCGGCAGCTCGAAGGAGGAGCGGTAGGCGAGCGACGGCGTCGTCCCGGCCGGCACCGCGGGCCACCGCCTCGTACGCGCGAGCCACCAGCGGCCCCAGCTCCTCGACGAGCAGCAGCCGCGCGGCGAGGAGCTCGGCACCGGTGCGGGCGAGGTGGCTGTCCCAGACCGCGAGGGTGGACAGCGCCGACTCGGCCCGGCTGCTCGTGGACCCGCCGCGGCGTGCCGCGCCGGCGGTCTTGAGCAGCGAATTGCGCTGCCGCAGGATCCGGTCGTAGTCGGAGCGGATGCCGGCGTAGCGCGGGGCCCGCAGCACCAGCAGGTCGTCGAGGAACCTGCGGCGGTCCGACGGGTCTCCCTTCACCAGGGCCAGGTCCTCGGGGGAGAACAGCACCGTGCGCACCATGCCGACCAGCTCCCGGGCCCGCGGCAGCGGCGACTTGTTGATCCGGGCCCGGTTGGAGCGGCCCGGGTTGAGCTCCACCTCGAGCAGTGCCTGGCGCTCGTCGCGCACCACGAGCGCGCGTACGACGGCCTGGTCGCTGCCGTGCCGCACCAGCGGGGCGTCGCTCGCCACCCGGTGCGACGTCAGCCGGGCGAGGTAGTCGATCGCCTCGACGAGGTTGGTCTTGCCCTGGCCGTTGCGGCCGATGAACGCCGTGACGCCGGCCCCGAGCTCGACGTCGACCTCGGGGTAGGAACGGAAGTTGTGCAGGGACAGATGGGCGACGTGCACCTGCGGCCTAGCTCTCCCCGGGCTCGACGTCGGAGCCGGCGCCTGCCGCGCGGGCGGCGCTGGTCTCCTCGGGCCCGGCGGCACCGGTGTCGTCCGTGGTCGGCGGCGCCCCCGACGCGTCCGTCGACGTCGCCGGTGCGCTGGTCCGCATGGCGTGGCCGCCGAACTGGTTGCGCATCGCCGCGACGGCCTTCATCGCCGGGCTGTCGTCCTGCCGCGAGGAGAAACGGGCGAACAGGGCCGAGGCGATGGCGGGCGCCGGCACCGCGTGCTCGATGGCCGCCTCCACGGTCCACCGGCCCTCGCCGGAGTCCTCGGCGTAGCCCCGGATGCCGGCCAGGTCGGTGTCCTCGTCGAGCGCGGCCACGAGGAGGTCGAGCAGCCAGGAGCGGATCACCGTGCCCTCGCGCCAGGAGCGGAGGACCTCGGTGACGTTGTCGACCATCTCGACCTTCTCGAGCAGCTCCCACCCCTCGGCGTAGGACTGCATGAGGGCGTACTCGATGCCGTTGTGGACCATCTTGGAGAAGTGCCCGGCGCCGACCTTGCCGGCATGGACCCAGCCGAACTCGCCCGCGCGGCTTGAGCGCGTCGAAGGCGGGCTGCACCTTCGCGACGTCCTCCGCGGCGCCGCCGGCCATCAGCGCGTAGCCGTTCTCCAGACCCCAGACGCCCCCGGAGACGCCACAGTCGACGAACCCGACGCCGTGCTCGGCCAGCAGCTCGGCGTGCACCAGGTCGTCGGTCCAGCGGGAGTTGCCGCCGTCGACCACCACGTCACCCTCGTCGAGCAGCTCGGCGAGCGCGCGGATCGTCTTCCGGGTCGGCTCGCCGGAGGGCACCATCACCCAGACCACCTTCGGGGAGGGCAGGCCCGCGACGAGCGCCTCGAGGCTGTCGACGTCACGCACCTCGGGGTTGAAGTCGAACCCGACGACGTCGTGGCCGGCGCGGCGCAGCCGCTCGCGCATGTTGCCACCCATCTTGCCGAGGCCGACGAGTCCGAGCTCCATGTGTGCGTCCCTCCCGGTGGCGTGCTCGGTCGTCAGCGCTGCTCAGCACCCCGCGCCGCGCCAGGCCAACCCGCGCGGGCCGGGCTCAGGAGAGCAGCCGCCGCGGCATCAGCAGGTAGCGGAAGTCGAGGTTCGCGTCCGACGTCCAGCGACTGGGCGCCCCGCCATCACCGCCGGCTTCGAGGCCTGGGTGAACGCCATCTCGACCACCGGGGCCTCGATCGCGGTCAGCCCGTCGAGGAGGAACTGCGGGTTGAAGCCCGGTGGTGATGTCGTCACCGTCGACCGTGCGCCTCGATCGACTCCGAGGCCTGCGCCTCGTCGCCGCTGCCCGGCGTCCAGGGTGAGCACCCCGTCGCTGAAGGCCAGCTGGACCGCGGTGTTGCGCTCGGCGACGAGCGAGACCCGCTTCACCGACTCGACCAGCGCTGGCCTTGTCGACGCGGGCGATGGTGGCGTGCTCGCTCGGGAACAGCGTGCGGACCTTGGGGAACTCCCCGTCGAGGAGGCGGGTGGTGGTGCGTCGTACCCCGCCGCCGGCCGACCCCTCGAAGCCGATGATCCCCTCGCCGCTGCCACCGCTCGACAGCGCGATGGTCACCTGGTTGCCGGCGGTGAGCGACTTGGCGGTGTCGGCGAGCACCTTCGCCGGGACGAGCGCGGCCGCGGAGGCCTCCGGTCGTCGCCGGCTCCCAGCGCGAGCTCGCGGTGGGCGAGCCGGAACCGGTCGGTGGCGAGCAGCGAGATGCTGTCGCCCTCGATCTCGATCCGGACGCCGGTGAGCACCGGAAGCATGTCGTCGCGCCCGGCGGCGACCACGGCCTGGCTGACCGCCGCGGCGAAGACGTCGCTGGGCACGGTGCCGGCCGCCGCGGGCATGTCCGGCAGTGACGGGTACTCCTCGACCGGCATGGTCTGCAGGCTGAACCGGGCCGACCGCACAGGTCAGCGAGACCTTGGCACCGTCGATGCTCATCTCGACGGGCTTGTTCGGCAGGCTGCGGCAGATGTCGGCGAGCAGGCGGCCGGACACCAGGGCCCGGCCCTCGTCGGAGACGTCGGCGGGGATGGTCGCCCGTGCGGAGGTCTCGTAGTCGAAGGTCGAGAGCACCAGGCCGTCGCCGTCGGGCGCGGTCTCGATCGAGCAGGCCGGCGAGGACCGGGACGCTGGGACGGACCGGCAGGCTTCGAGCTGCCCAGGCGACGGCATCAGCCAGGACGTCGCGCTCGACGCGGAACTTCACGGGTGTTCGCCTCCAGGTGGTCCGGACTGCTGTGACCGGGTGACAAGGTCCGGCGGGTGCGGGAGTGAATCCTGCCATGCCCGGTGCACGGCGTGCAGGTGGAGTCGGAGATCTCACCACGGGCCGCCGAACACCGTCCGGGCGCAGTTGTCCCCAGCCGCCGGGCCGCACAGAGTTTCCCGGGCCGAGGAGTTGTCATTCGTCTCATCGTCTTCGTAGCGTCCGTGGAAACTGTGGAGAACCCGTGTCCGAGCAGGTCAGCCCCGGTTTCGCGGTCCGCAGGGGCTGTGGAGGAGCGGTGCGAAGAACTACAAGATCGCTGTGCACGGGATCTTGTCGTTCGCAGCGAGCTCACAAGATCTCCACACCCGGTCCCGGCCGGCACCCGGACGGTCCACATGGTGCTCCCCAGGTGGGGAGAGCCGACGTCAGGGCTGGCGCGCCTGCTGCTTGATGCGGTTGGTGAGCTCGGTGACCTGGTTGTAGACGCTGCGTCGCTCGGCGAGCAGCTGGCGGATCTTCTTGTCGGCGTGCATCACGGTGGTGTGGTCGCGTCCGCCGAACTGCTGTCCGATCTTGGGCAGGGAGAGGTCGGTGAGCTCGCGGCACAGGTACATCGCGATCTGGCGGGCGGTGACCAGGACGCGGCTGCGGCTGGAGCCGCACAGGTCGTCGATGGCCAGCCCGAAGTAGGCGGCCGTCTGGGCGATGATCAGCGCCGCGGTGATCTCGGGTTCGCCGCCCTCGGGGATGAGGTCCTTGAGCACGATCTCGGCGAGGGTCAGGTCGACCGGCTGCCGGTTGAGGCTGGCGAACGCGGTGACCCGGATCAGCGCGCCCTCGAGCTCGCGGATGTTGGTCTGGATCTTGCTGGCGATGAACTCGAGGACGTCCGGCGGCGCGGTCATCCGCTCCAGCGCGGCCTTCTTGCGCAGGATCGCGATCCGGGTCTCGAGGTCCGGCGGCTGGACGTCGGTGATCAGTCCCCACTCGAACCGGTTGCGCAGGCGGTCCTCGAGGGCGACGAGACGCTTGGGGGCCCGGTCGGAGGTGATCACGATCTGCTTGTTCGCGTTGTGGAGGGTGTTGAAGGTGTGGAAGAACTCCTCCTGCGTCTGGATCTTGCCCTCGAGGAACTGGATGTCGTCGATCAGCAGCACGTCGACGTCGCGGTAGCGGCGCTGGAACGTCGCGGCCTTGTCGTCGCGGATCGCGTTGATGAACTCGTTGGTGAACTCCTCGGTCGAGACGTAGCGGACCCGGGCTCCGTTGAAGAGGCTGCGCACGTAGTGGCCGATGGCGTGGAGCAGGTGGGTCTTGCCGAGGCCGGAGTCGCCGTAGATCAGCAGCGGGTTGTAGGCCTTGCCCGGCGCCTCGGCGACCGCGACCGCGGCCGCGTGCGCGAACCGGTTCGAGGACCCGATGACGAAGCTCTCGAAGATGTACTTCGGGTTCAGCCGGGTCTCGAGGACGTGCCCGGCGGCGGCGGTCGGGGGCCGGTGCTGCGCCGAGGGAGGAAGCGGCGTCGGCACGTCGAGTGGATTTGTCGACATGTCGACCTGTCGATCTGGCGACAGGCCTGGCTGTGCCGGCCGGAGCGGCGCTGCGCCGTCGGTGAGCTCCTCCCCGAGCGTCCCGGCACCGTCGCCGAGCCGCCCGGACTCGGTCCCGAACCGGGCGCGCAGTCTCCGGGTGCGGTTCGATGGCGGGGTCCACGGTGACGGCGATCCGCACGTGGTGCCCGAGCGACTCGGTGAGCGAGTCCTCCAGGCGGGTGCGCAGCCTGCCCTCGAGCTGGTTGCGGGTGAACTCGTCCGCGACCGCGACGATCGCGGTGTTCTCGTGGATGGTCACCGGCCGGCTCGCCGCCAGCCAGGCGCGCTGGCTCGGCGGGAGGTCCTCGATCAGGTACGTCCAGATGGCGGCCAGGTCGGGGGTCGCCGGAGCTCGTACCGGTCGCCGGCGTCTCGTCCCGTTGCTGCTCACGTTGTCCTCCACCGGTCGTCTCACTCCCATCGCAGCTGCTGTCGTATGGACCCACGCCTCACGCGGCCGGCGCGCCCAGCGCGGACGAGTCCACACCTTTGTCCACAGGGTGTGCATCGGTGGTGCGCCTGTGGCCGCAGGTCGGTGAACCGGCTTCGACCTCGTCGCCACATCCCTGTCTGTGCAGGTCAGGGCCGGTGTCTGGAGCCTGCGCCGACGTACGGGAGGACCAGGGACCGGGGCGGGGAAGATGACTGCGGGACGCCGCGAACGGCGCTGACGCTAACAACTGCCCTGCCTGTGGATCAACTGGTTGTCCACAGGCAGGGTACGTGTTGCCCGGCGGTCCGTCGCCCGGAATCGACGGTTACCACCGCATTGGTCCACCCGTCGGGCAGCCACCTCCGGGTGGTCCGTTCCGCCTCGGCTCGGTTTGACCCTGTCGTGACGCACCGCGTACCGTTGGGCGGTCGAACCGGTTGTCGACGGGTGCCGCATGTCCACGGAACACCCGGGCCCGCCCCTCGGGGTTGCTCGAGGAGCCGTGGACGGGCGGTGCCAGCCGACTCGAGGCACCCTGGTTACCACCGCCGTCAGACCCGGTTCGAGCTCGAGTCTCGTTCCCATCCCCGACACCGGAGAGCACACCCGTGAGCAAGCGCACGTTCCAGCCGAACAACCGCCGCCGTCACAAGACGCACGGTTTCCGTCTGCGGATGCGGACCCGTGCGGGCCGCACCATCCTGGCGTCCCGCCGCCGCAAGGGCCGCGCCCGACTGGCCGCCTGAGCGACGACCTCCGTGCGTTGAGCCGTCGGTCGTCCCGCGGGGGCGCTCCGTGCTGACCCGCGAGCACCGGCTGACCTCCAGCCAACGGTTCTCGCAGGCGGTGCGGCGTGGACGCCGGGCCGGCAGCCGGACGCTGGTGGTCCACCTCGACGTGGGCGCCGACGTCATCGGACCGCAGGTCGGGTTCGTGGTCAGCAAGGCCGTCGGTCCCGCCGTCACGCGCAATCTCGTGAAGCGTCGCCTTCGCCACCTGTCCCGGGAGCGGGTCTCCTCGCTCCCGGGCTCTGCTGTGCTCGTGGTGCGCGCGCTTCCGGCCTCCGCCGACGCGTCGTACGACGAGCTGCGGGCCGACCTGGACCGTGCCCTGCGTCGTGTCTCCGCCGGCGTCGAGGAGAGGAGTGTCCGCGTGAAGTACCTCCTCATCGGCCTGCTCAGGTTCTACCGCTTCTTCATCAGCCCGTTGTACGGGCAGGTCTGTCGCTACCATCCGACGTGCTCGGCCTACGCCCTGGAGGCGGTGACCGTGCACGGCAGCGTCAAGGGCTCCTGGCTTGCGGCCCGTCGCCTGGCCAGCTGCCACCCGTGGTCGGAGGGCGGCTACGACCCGGTGCCCGGCACCGACAAGCACGCCGGGGACCGGGACGCCCCGGACATCGAGACCTCCGCAGCAAACTCCGACCAGACTCAAGGAGCCTGAGTGTTCGACTTCCTCGGCGCTATCGGCAGCTTCATCATGGCGCCGCTGTACTGGATCACCTCGGTGATCCTGACCGGCTTCCACTCGTTGTTCGGAGGGATCTTCGGACCTGAGTCCGGATGGTCCTGGGCGCTGTCGATCGTGGGTCTGACGCTGGTGATCCGCGCAGCCCTGATCCCGCTGTTCGTGCGGCAGATCAAGTCCAGCCGAAACATGCAGCTGCTGCAGCCGAAGGTCAAGGAGCTGCAGAAGAAGTACGGCCACGACCGTGAGCGCCTCGCCCAGGAGACCATGGCGCTGTACAAGGAGACGGGGACGAACCCGTTCGCGTCGTGCCTGCCGATCCTGCTGCAGATGCCGATCTTCCTCTCGCTGTTCCGGCTGCTGGACCAGGCGGCCAAGGAACGCCCCAAGGGTGTGCTCGACCCAGGAGCAGGCCCGCCAGTTCGGCGAGTCCCAGATCTTCGGCGCGCACATCGCCGACACGTTCTTGTCCACCGACCAGATCAGCGTGCGGATCCTCGCTCTCGTCCTGGTCATCGCGATGACCGCCACCACCTTCCTCACCCAGCGGCAGCTGATGAGCAAGAACATGCCGGCGGACGCGATGAGCGGGCCCTACGCGCAGCAGCAGAAGATGCTGCTCTACGTCCTGCCGCTCGTGTTCGCTGTCGGCGGCATCGCCTTCCCGATCGGCGTGCTGATCTACTGGACCACCTCGAACATGTGGACGATGGGTCAGCAGTTCTACGTGATCCGCAACAACCCGGCCCCGGGCACGCCGGCCGCCGACGCCAAGGCCCGGCGCGACGCCGAGAAGGCCGCGCGCAAGGGCGTGCCACTGCCCGAGGTGGAGGCGGAGCCGACGCCGGAGGAGGAGGCGCCCAAGCCGCCGCCGCGGGTCGCAGCCGAAGAAGCAGCCGCGCAGCAAGCGCAAGAAGAGCGGTGGTCAGCAGAAGGGGCAGCCGTACAAGCAGCAGCCGGGCGAGGACCCCCAGGGCGACCCCCAGGACGGGCCCGAGGACGGCTCGGCCGGCTCCGGCTCGCGGTGACCCGGGCGCGGACGGCTGCCACCACTCAGACCCATCCTTCCCCCGACCTAGGAGTGACCACGTGAGCGACGAGAAGCCCGAGACCAGCGCCGAGCGCCCTGAGGGGGAAGTCCGCGGCGAGCCGGGCGCCGCAGAGCCAACGCCCGAGGCCGCTGCGCCTGAGGGTGCGTCCGAGGCGGGTGCGTCCGAGGCCGGTGCCCCCGAGTCCGGTGGAAGGACCTCGCGCCTCGAGCTGCTCGAGCAGGAGGGCGAGATCGCGGCGGACTACCTCGAGGAGCTGCTCGACATCGCCGACCTCGACGGCGACATCGACATGGACGTGGAGGGAGACCGGGCCTCGGTCTCGGTCGTCGGTGCGGAGCTCAGCCAGCTCGTCGGCCGAGACGGCGAGGTCCTCGAGGCGCTCCAGGAGCTGACCCGGCTCGCGGTCTACCGGGAGACCGGTGAGCGGTCGCGGCTGATGCTCGACATCAGCGGCTACCGGGCGAAGAAGCGGGCGGAGCTCGAGAAGCTCGCCGCCGACGTCGTCGCGGAGGTGAAGGACTCCGGCGAGGCGGTGGAGCTCGACCCGATGAGCCCCTTCGAGCGGAAGGTCGTGCACGACGTGGTCGCCGCCGCGGGGCTCACGTCCGAGTCGGAGGGCGTCGAGCCGCGACGGTACGTGGTGGTCCTGCCGGCATGACGGCCTGGGCGGAGCGGAGCGTGAGCGACGCGGTTTCACGTGAAACACCCTCGACGCCGACTGCGGCGGCGGGGGTGTTTCCGCATACCCTCCCCCAGGCGGAGCGGTTCGCGGACCTGCTGGCCGGCGCAGGTGTGGTCCGGGGGCTGATCGGCCCGCGTGAGGTGTCCCGGCTCTGGGAACGTCATCTGATCAACTGCGCCTTGCTCGGCGAGGCCATCGGTGAGGGTCTCGACGTGTGCGACATCGGGTCGGGTGCCGGGCTTCCCGGCATCGTTCTCGCCATCGTGCGGCCGGACCTGCACGTGACCCTGGTGGAACCTCTTCTCCGCCGGACGCGGTTCCTGGACGAGGCGGTGTCCGCCCTGGGCCTGGCGAATGTGGAGGTGGTCCGCGCGCGCGCCGAGGAGCTGCACGGCAAGCGCGACTTCGACGTGGTCACCTCGCGAGCCGTCGCCCCGATGGACCGGCTCGTGGCGTGGTCGATGCCGCTCGTGCGCGAGGGGGGCGCGCTGGTGGCGATGAAGGGGACCTCCGTGCGTGAGGAGCTGGCCCAGGCGGAGGGTGCGCTCCGCAGGTTCGGCGCAGGGGACGTCACCGTCAGCGAGCACGGCGTCGGGGTGGTGGAACGCCCGACCATCGTGGTCCGCGTGGAGGCGACCGGCCCGTCCCGGTTAGGTTTGGACCGCGCAGCACCTCGGGCGAAGAAGCGGCGGGGATCGTCGTCAGCGCGCAGAAGGGATCGATGAACCGTGCAGGCTGAAGCCGGTGCGCAGGACAGTGGGGGGACCGCCGAGTCGGCCGTGGCCAGGAGGACGGGGCTCGGGTGGCCGGACTCCGTGTCGGACCCCGTGTCGGACCCCGTGTCGGGCCCCGCGCCGACGCCGGAGGGGCTCGGGCTGGGTTGGCCCGGGCTGTCCGGCGGAGCGGCCGACTCCCGGGCCCCTGTGGACAGTTCCCCGCCTGAAAACCCGCAATTCCCGGATAATCCACAGGGTCGTCCACACCACGCCGGCGCGCCGGAGACCGACCAGGTTTCACGTGAAACCGACGCGGCCGGGGTCGGTGCCCGCCCCGCGACGCAGACGGCGGGTGCGGGTCGAGACGCGGCTGCGCCGGGGCCGGACGCCGCCGCTGAGGCCGTTTCACGTGAAACCAGCCCCGATCCCATCCCCAGTACCGAGGAGCCCGTCATGCCCGACCCGCAGGAGGGGCCCGTGGACGTGTCCCGGTTCGGCCCGTATCCCGCACCCGGAACGCGTGCGGTCCGGACCGCCGAGCAGCTCGCCGAGGGCAGTGTGGCACTGGCGGACGAGACGACGCCGATGGCCCAGTCCGTGGCTCACCAGCTGCTCGTCCGCGAGGGCCGCAGTCTCACCGAACCGCTTCCTCGCCCCGCCAAGCCGCGGCTGATGGTGGTGGCCAACCAGAAGGGTGGTGTCGGCAAGACCACTTCCACGGTGAACATGGCGGCGGCGCTCGCGCAGCACGGCCTCCGCGTCCTGGTGATCGACCTGGACCCGCAGGGGAACGCCTCCACGGCCCTGGCGATCGACCATCGCCGCGGCACGCCGTCGACGTACGACGCCCTGGTCGACGGTCTTCCGCTCGCCGAGATCGTGCAGCCCTGCCCCGAGGTGGAGAACCTGTACGTCGTTCCGGCGACGATCGACCTGGCCGGCGCGGAGATCGACCTGGTGTCGATGGTCGCGCGCGAAAGCCGGCTGCGAAAGGCGATCACGGCGTACCCGCCCGTGGCCGAGGAGGGAGAGGAACGCCTCGACTACGTCCTGATCGACTGTCCTCCGTCGTTGGGCCTGCTCACCCTGAACGCCCTGGTGGCCGGTGACGAGATGATGATCCCGATCCAGGCGGAGTACTACGCGCTCGAGGGTCTGGGCCAACTCCTGGAGACCGTGGAGATGGTGAAGGCCCACCTGAACCCGGGGCTGGACGTGTCGACGATCCTGCTGACGATGTACGACGCACGCACCCGGCTGGCGGCCGGTGTCGCCGAGGAGGTGCGCAGCCACTTCGGGGGGCAGGTGCTCAAGACCGCGATCCCCCGGTCGGTGCGGATCTCCGAGGCCCCCAGCTACGGGCAGACCGTGATGACCTACGATCCTGGTTCGCCGGGCGCGCTCAGCTATCTGGAAGCCGCCCGGGAGATGGCCCTCAAAGGAGCGCAGCAATGACCCAGCACCGCCCCGGACAGCGACGGGGGCTCGGCCGCGGCCTCGGGTCCCTGATCCCGACCGCGCCCCCGGCTTCCCAGGGCGGACCTGGCGACCCTGAGGGGGCGTGGCCCGGTGGTCCGGCGGAGTCGGGGGACCAGGCCGGCACCGGGACGCCGCCCGCCTCGGTCGAGACCGCCGGCCCCTCCGACGCGGCCGGCGGTGCGGAGGCCGGCCCCGACGGCCTCGCCCCGGTCGACGGTGCCTACTTCGCCGAGATCCCGGTCACGGCGATCACCCCGAACCCGCGCCAGCCGCGGCAGGTGTTCGAGGAAGAGGCGATGGCCGAGCTGGTCCACTCCGTCAAGGAGGTCGGGCTGCTCCAGCCGGTCGTGGTCCGGCGGCTGTCCGGGGACGGCTACGAGCTGATCATGGGCGAGCGTCGCTGGCGGGCGACGCAGCAGGCCGGGCTCGACACGATCCCAGCCATCGTGCGGGACACCAGCGACGTCGACATGCTGCGGGACGCGCTGCTGGAGAACCTGCACCGCTCTCAGCTGAACCCGCTGGAGGAGGCGGCCGCCTACCAGCAGCTCCTCGACGACTTCGGATGCACCCACGAGGAGCTCGCCGGCCGGATCGGTCGGAGCCGCCCGCAGATCAGCAACACGCTGCGGCTGCTCAGGCTCTCCCCGGCGGTTCAGCGGCGGGTCGCCGCGGGCGTGCTGTCGGCGGGGCACGCGCGGGCGCTGCTGGGCGTGGACAGCCCCGAGACCCAGGACCGGCTGGCCGGCCGCGTGGTCTCGGAGGGCATCTCCGTGCGCGGCCTCGAGGAGATCGTCGCGGTGGGCGACCTCGGTGACGACAAGCCTCGCCCCCGGCCTCGCAGCAAGCCGCACGCTCCTGCGCTCGACGACCTCGCGGCCCGGCTCTCCGACCGGCTGGAGACGCGGGTGAAGGTTGCGCTGGGCAAGAGCAAGGGCAAGATCACGGTCGAGTTCGCCTCCATCCCCGACCTGGAGCGGATCGTGGACATCCTCGACCCGACGCGGGACCGCGACGCCTGAGGTGCGAGAGACGACAAGTCGACAAAGCGACGAGACGACTCAGCGACTTGTCGACAAATAGACCTGGCGTCGCGGCCGGCGGTCAGTCGCCGCGGCCCTCGCGGGAGCGCCGCTCGGCCGCCCGGCGGGCCTTGCGCTCGGCGCGGCGCCGCTTCTCCTCGACGTCGAGGCGGGCGGCCTCCTCGGGGGTCGGTGCCGACCCGCCGTACGACGCCGGCAGCCACCAGGCGCCGGGGCGCTGCTCCTCGGCGGGGTAGGCCCGGATGGTCCGGTCGAGCAGCTCGCGCATCGCGGCCCGCAGCTCGGCGGTCTCGGCGGCCGGCTCCGCGCCGACCGGGTGCAGGGGCGCCCCGACGGAGATCGCGATGGTCCTGCCGCGGGAGAAGTCCTTCGGGTGGTCCTTGGTCATCATCCGCTGCGTGCCCCAGACGACCACCGGGATGAGCGGCACGTGTGCCTCCGCGGCCATCCGCACCGCGCCGGTCTTGAGCTCCTTGATCTCGAAGCTGCGCGAGATGGTCGCCTCGGGAAAGATCCCCACGATCTCCCCCATCCGCAGGTAGCGGAGCGCCTCCTGGTAGGAGGCGAGGCCCTCACCGCGGTCGACCTCGATGTGGTGCAGCGAGCGCATGACCGGACCGCCGACGGCGTGGTCGAAGATCTCCTTCTTCGCCATGAACCGCACCAGCCGCTTGGCCGGCTGCGCGGCGAGCCCACCGAAGATGAAGTCGAGGTAGGAGACGTGGTTGACCGCGAGCACGGCCGGTCCGGACCGGGGGATGTGCTCGGTGCCCGCCAGCTGGAACCGCAGGCCGAGGAGCTTGAAGGCAGTCTTGGCGGTCCAGATGACGGGGGGATAGGTGATGTCGCGCATCGGGGCCTCTCAGTGCCTGGTCGGGCGGGCGGTGGCGGTGCGGACCAGGGACTGCATGATGCCGCCCAGGTCGAGGCCGGCGGCCTGCAGGGACAGCGGCACGGTGGAGGTCTCCGTCATCCCGGGGGCGACGTTGACCTCCAGGAACCACACCACACCGTCGGCGTCGATCATCAGGTCCGACCGGGTCAGGTCCCGCAGGCCGAGCGCCTGGTGCGCGGCCACCGCGACCCGGCCGCACTCGGCGGCGAGGTCGTCGTCGAGCTTGGCCGGCACCACGAACTCCGTGCTGCCCGCGGTGTAGCGCGCCGTGTAGTCGTAGACGCCGCCGTCGGGGTGGATGGACACCACGGGCAGGGCCCGGGGCCCGTCGCCGGTGTCGAGCACCGGCACGGCGACCTCCTGACCCTCGACGAGCCGCTCCACGAGGGCCGTGTCGCCGTACGCGAAGGCGTTGACCATGGCCCCGGACAGCTCACCGGGCTGCCGCACCACGGTGCAGCCGAGGGCGGACCCGCCCTCGGCCGGCTTCACGATCATCGGCAGTCCGATCGTGCGTACCAGCGCCTCCATGACCGCCGCCGCGCCGAGCTCACGGAAGGTCTCGTGCGGCAGCGCCACCCCCGGCGGCGTGTGCAGCCCCGCCCGCGCGACCAGCGACTTGGCGACGGGCTTGTCGAACGCCGCCCGGCACGCGTTCGGGGTCGAGCCGACGTAGGGGACCCCGACCAGCTCGAGCACCTCCCGCAGGGCGCCGTCCTCGCCGCTCTCGCCGTGGAGGAGAGGTACGACGCACGCGGGAGGGTCCTCGTGCAGCGACGGCAGCAGCGATGCGTCCACGTCCCGCTCGTCGACCTCCACGCCGGCATCGCGCAGCGCCTCGGCGACCCGGCGACCGGACCGCAAGGAGACGTCGCGTTCGTGGGAGAGGCCGCCGGCCAGCACCACGACTCGGCCTACGACAGCATCCATGGCGTTGCGCTCCTGATCAGGTGAGGTCGGTGTTGGGGGCCTCGTAGCCCCGGCGCAGCGTAGCGGGCCCGGTCGTCCCGAAGGTCTCACGGAGCTCGAGCTCCTCCTCGATCACGCCGACCAGCCGGCGCACGCCCTCGCGGATCCGGTCCGGTGTGGGGTAGCAGTAGGACAGCCGCATGCTCTGGGCACCGAAGCCGTCGGCGAAGAACGCCGTACCGGGGACGTAGGCCACCCGGGCGGTCACCGCCCGCGGCAGCATCGCCTTCGCGTCCAGGCCGCCGGGCAGCGTGAGCCACACGTAGAACCCGCCGTCGGGGACGTTCCACCGTGCGGCTGCCGGCATCATGTCGTCGAGCGCGGAGATCATGGCGTCGCGGCGCTCCCGGTACATCTCCCGGAACTCCTTGACCTGGCCCTGCCAGTCGTGGTTGGTGAGGTAGGCCGAGACGGCCAGCTGCGAGAACGACGGCGGGCACAGGGTGGCCGACTCCTGGGCGAGCACCAGCTTCTCGCGCACCGCGTGCGGGGCGAGGGCCCAGCCGACCCGGAAGCCGGGGGCGAAGGTCTTGGAGAACGAGCCGAGGTAGATCACCCCCTCCGCCTCGTCGGCTCGCAGCGCCCGGTAGGGCTCGTCGCTGAAGCCGAGCAGGCCGTAGGGGTTGTCCTCGAGGATCAGGATGTCGGCCTCGCGGCAGATCTCGAGGATCTCGCTTCGTCGACTTGTCGACAAAGAGACACCGGCGGGGTTGTGATAGTTCGGGATCGTGTAGAGGAACTTGATCCGCCGGCCGGCGGCCTTGGTCGCCGCGATCGCCTGCCGCAGCGCCTCGGGGACCAGGCCGTGCTCGTCCATCTCGGCGTGCACGACGTCGACCTGATAGGCCCTGAAGACGCCCAGCGCGCCGACGTACGACGGGGCCTCGCAGATCACCACGTCGCCGGGGTCGCAGAAGATCCGCGTGACCAGGTCGACCGCCTGCTGCGAGCCGACGGTCACCACCACGTCGTCCGGGTGCGCCTCGATGCCCTCGAGACGCATCACGTCGCAGATCTGCTCGCGCAGCGCCGGGTCGCCCTGGCCGGAGCCGTACTGCATCGCCACGGCGCCGTGGTCGCGGACCAGGTCGTTGATCGCGCCCCCGACCACGTCCAGCGGGCAGACCGGAGATGTTCGGCATCCCGCCGGCGAGCGAGACCACCTCGGGGCGGCTGGCGACGGAGAACAGCGCACGGATCTCGGAGGCCGTCATCCCCTGCGTGCGCGCGGCGTACCGGTCGACGTAGCTGTCGAGCCGCGTCGTGCTTGGCGCACGTCGGCGCGGCCGGTGTCTCCTGGACCGTTCTGCGGCATCAGTGCTCCCCGTCGGTGGACTACTAGGATGGATCATCCCCGCAGCCACCTCGTCATGGGGGTCACGACATGGGATCGAGCACTCGAGGATCGCGCGGCTGACGCTCGACAACCTCGACGACCTGCCCTCGGGCTGCCGCGTCGTGCGCCTTCTGGGAGCTCGACCCGGTGGCCCGGCAGCGCGCGGACGCCTCCGGCGAGGCGGCCTGCGAGAAGGAGGCGTGGGTCTCCCGGGTGCTGCTCGAGTGGGGCTCGTGCGGGCGCGTGCTCTACGTCGACGACCGCGCCCGCCGGCTACGCGCTGTACGCACCGCGCGGCCTACGTCCCCGGAGCCGCGGCCTTCCCCACCGTCCCCGGTGAGCGAGGACGCGGTGCTGCTGGCCGCCCTCGCGGTGCTGCCCGAGTACGCCGGGGGCGGGCTCGGCCGGGTCCTGGTGCAGGCCGTGGTCAAGGACGTGGTCCAGCGCGGTGGCATCCGCGCCATCGAGGCGTTCGGAGACCTCCGGCCCCGCAGCCGGAAGCTCGCTGCGTGATCCCCGCCGAGTTCCTCCTCCGGGTGGGCTTCAAGACCCACCGGCGGCATGGCCGCTACCCGCGGCTGCGGATGGACATGCGCTCGGTGCTGACCTGGCGCGAGGAGGTCGAGCAGGCGCTGGAGACGGCTGCTGGAGGTGGTCCGGCCCAGGCCCGCCACCGCGCCGTCCGCCCGCCGAACGGACGCTCCGGCGCAAGGGCAGCGAAAGAGGGCCGGCCCTTGGGAGGACGGCCGGCCCTCTCTCAGCTCTGGGGCATCGCCTCAGGCGATGAACTCGCTCAGGTCGTTCAGCAGCGCCGCCTTGGGCTTGGCGCCGACGATCTGCTTGACGACCTCGCCGTTCTGGTAGACGTTCAGCGTCGGGATGCCGGTGACGCGGTAGGTCGCCGGGGTGACCGGGTTCTCGTCGACGTTCATCTTCTTGAACCTCAGCTTGTCACCGTGCTCGGCGTTGATCTCCTCGAGGATCGGGGAGACCTGGCGGCAGGGCCCGCACCACTCCGCCCAGAAGTCGACGAGGACGGGCTTGTCGGCCTTGAGCACCTCGGTCTCGAAGTTGGCGTCGGTCACGGCTTCGATGTTCGCCCACGGGGACCTCGCTCCTTGTTGTCGTATTACGGGGTTCAGTGTGCAGTAAACACGGGTGCGCCGACAATGCCGGTCCACCCTCGGCTTGGGCGCCGGGTCAGGCGCCGGCGGTCTGGACCTGCTCGCTGACCATCTCGGTCTCGACCTCGGGGGTCTCGGTCTTCGAGGCGTGCTCGAGGTCGGCGAGGAAGCGCTCGGCGTCGAGCGCGGCCGCGCAGCCGGTGCCCGCCGCGGTGATCGCCTGGCGGTACTGGTGGTCGACGAGGTCACCGCAGGCGAACACGCCGGGCAGGTTGGTCTTCGTCGAGGGGTGGTCGACGAGGACGTAGCCCTCCTCGTCGAGGCGCACCTGGTCGCGCAGCAGCTCCGAGCGCGGGTCGTGGCCGATCGCGATGAACAGACCGGTGACGTCGAGCGCGCGCTCCTCGCCGGTGACGGTGTCCTCGAGGGAGATGCCGGTGAGCTTCTCCTCGCCGTGGATCTGCGTGACCTCGGAGTTCCAGGCGAACTCGAGCTTGGGGTCGGCGAAGGCCCGGTCCTGCATGATCTTCGACGCGCGCAGCTCGTCGCGACGGTGGATGAGCGTCACCTTGCTCGCGAACCGGGTCAGGAAGGTGGCCTCCTCGATGGCGGAGTCGCCGCCGCCGACCACCGCGATGTGCTGGTCGCGGAAGAAGAAGCCGTCGCAGGTCGCGCACCAGGAGACGCCGTGCCCGGAGAGACGCTCCTCGTGGTCGAGGCCGAGCTTGCGGTAGCCGGAGCCGGTGGCGAGGATCACCGCGTGGGCCTGGTGCTGGTTGCCCGAGCCGTCGGTGACCACCTTGACCGGCCCGGTCAGGTCGAGCGCGGTCGACGTCGTCGGTCGACCAGCTCGGCGCCGAAGCGCTCCGCCTGGGCCCGCATGCTGTCCATCAGCTCCGGACCCATGACCCCGTCACGGAAGCCGGGGAAGTTCTCCACCTCGGTGGTGTTCATCAGCGCACCGCCGGCGGTGACGGAACCCTCGAACATCAGCGGCTTCAGGTTGGCCCGTGCGGCGTAGACCGCCGCGGTGTAGCCGGCCGGTCCGGATCCGACGATGATGACGTTGCGTACGTCCTGGTCCGCCATGTGACTCGTGCTCCTACGTCGTTGGGGGGTCGTGCCTTCCGCCGGGCACAACCGATCGTAGGGGCGGGGAATTCCCGACACCCCGCGGGGTATCGCCCGCCCTCACCGGTCGGGTACCCGGGTCATCGGGCGTCGATGCGCCGCACCGCCACCGGCGTGTCGCCGTCATCGCAGGTGAACAGCTCGGCGGTACGACGTCCGCTCGCCGGGGCCCGCAGGACGAGGACGGCAGGTGCTCCGTCCAGCCGCACCCGCAGCCACTCGTCGCCGGCCCCCAGGTCCGGCTGCACGCACTGGCCGGAGAGCTCGCGACCGACCGGGACGGGCCGGGACAGGTCGGCGGCCCGCTGGAGGCCGACGGCCAGTGCGTCGCTGCGGAGCCGGAGGACGCCGGGCGTGTCGAGAGCCCGGGGGTCCGCGGCCGTCCCGCTGCCGGCGGCACCGTCGTCCGGGGCCGACTGCTGCCGGGCCGCGGCGCCCGGGACGCTCTCCTCGAGCGCGCCGCCGGCGGAGGCCGCGTCGCCGTCCTCGGTGGCCATGCCCGCGGTCGACTCCGAGTCGGCGCCGCCGGTGCCCAGGTCGTCGAGCAGGGTCGTGGCGCCGAGGCCGAGCACGGACACGCTGGCCGCCGCCACGAGCAGCCGGGGCCAGCGCCGGGACCGTCGCCGAGCGGCCAGCTCGTCGGGCGGGTCGGCGCCCGGAGGGGAGGTGGTCGGCGGGGGCGTGGTCCGGGGCGTGGTGGGGGCGGAGCCGGGGCGGGCGGAACCGGTGCTCACCGGGTCGGCTGTGGCCGACGCGAGGTCGGCCACGAGGGCGTCCAGCCGCGCGGCCACGTCGGCCGGCATCGGCTCGTCGCCCCCCGCGGCCGCAAGGATCCGGGCGACGCGGCCCTGCTCGGCCGCGTCGGTGCCGTCGGCCGCGGCTCCCGGGAGGTCGCCGGGCGTCGGGTCGACGGATCCGGAGGGGTCGGCAGGGCCGGGTGTTCGACGGCCGGTCTCGTCGTCGTACTCGTCGCTCATGTGCGCTCACCTCCCCTGCTCGCTCCGGTGCTTGGACGCACCGCGGTCTGCCCGGGTTCCCCGGCGGGGCCGACGTCCGAGAGCAGCGGCGCGAGCCGGGCCCGTCCACGGGAGCACCTGCTCTTCACGGTGCCCGGCGGGCAGCCGAGCACGGCCGCGGCCTCCTCGACCGGGTAGCCCTGCATGTCGACCAGCACCAGGGCGGCCCTCTGGTCGGGTGGCAGCGAGTCCAGGGCGCGGAGCACCGCGGTGCGGCGTTCCTCGTCGAGGACCAGGTCGGCGGGGTCGTCGTGGGTGCCGGTGACGTGGCTGCCAGCCGCGACGCGCTCGCCGAGGTCGTCGGGGAGGGGGTCCGCCGTACGGCTCTTCCGGCGACGCAGCCGGTCGAGACAGGCGTTGACCACGATGCGGTGCAGCCAGGTGGTGACCGCCGAGTCCCCGCGGAAGGAGTCGGCGCGCCGGAAGGCCGACACCAGGGCGTCCTGCAGGGCGTCGGCGGCCTCCTCACGGTCACCGGTGGTGCGCAGGGCCACCGCCCAGAGCCGGTCACGGTGCCGGGCGAACAGGACCCCGAAGGCGTCGTGGTCCCCGGCGAGGTGCGCGGCGAGCAGGGCGCGGTCGTCGCGACCGTCGGCGCCGGGCACGCCGGTCAGCCCCGCACCACGATCTCCGCGACCCGGCCGCGGAAACCTCCGCCGTCCGGCGGGAGGGAGGTCAGCCAGACCACGAGGTAGCGGGTGGTCACCGGCTCGTCGAGCGTCGAGGTCGTTGCGCCCCCCCACCCCGTCGGCCGCCGCGACGCGGGTCAGGCTCGCCACGCCGGAAGGGTCTGCGCCGCCCTCGGGGGCGGCGAGGATCTCGAGGCTGGTCGGGTTGCCGATGAGCGTGACCTGGACCGAGGCGACCTGCTGGGGCCTGCCGAGGTCGACGACGAGGCCGACCCCCTCCTTGAGGTTGCCGAACTGCGGGTTGCGGTAGTACTCCACCGTCTGCCAGGCGGTGGAGGGGTCCCCGTCGACGGCGCGGCCGGCCAGGTCGGGGTTCTCCTCGCCGTTGCCGTCCGGTGGCGGGTCGAGGTCGCTGACCCCCGCGATCCGCAGCGGCTGCGACGCCTGGGCGCCCGGCGTGGCGCCCTGGCGGACGGCGCCCTCGCCCGGGTCGCCTCCGGAGCCGCGGCCGAGGTTGAAGGCGAACACGATCGCCACCACGAGCAGCAGCACGACGCCGAGCGCGGCCGCGAGCTTGAGCCAGTCCCGGCTGTTGTCGCGGGTCCCCCAGTCGTCGTCCGGCATCTGGTCCGGGCCCCAGACCGGCGGCAGGGAGCCGGATCCGTGGGTGGAGTGGATGCCGTGGGCGGAGCCGAAGGTGTCGGCCCGGTGGTCGTGGTCGGGCCCGGGCGCCCGCGGCGGGCCCGGTGCGAACAGCGGCTTCGGCTCCGGGTCCGGCAGCGGCGGAGGCGGCGGTGGCGCGCTGCGGCGAGGGACGTCGTCGAAGACGGGCTCGGACGCCTGGGTGGCCTCCGGGTCCTGCGACCGGCCCGGGCTCTCGGACCGGCCCTGGTCCTCGGACCGCCCGGTGGACGCGGCGGTCCCGGTCGACGCGGCGGGGGGTGGCTGCTGGGCAGCTCGCGGCGGCGGTGCCGCGGCCGGACGGAACGCGGCGACCTCGTCGGGCTCGAGCGCCACGGTCGGCTCGTGCCCGGGCGCCGGCCGACCGCGTCGCCGATGAAGTCGCTGAGCGCCGCGCTGATCTCGTGGGCGGTCTCGATGGGCGTCCGCGGCGTAGGCGGGGTTGAGCACCTGGTCGCAGATCGCGTCGAGCGGCGCGGGGGACGCCCGCCCGCACCTGACGGGGGCGCAGGATCCGGTCGTGGTCGCGCGGCGCCTCCGGCAGCACGGACTCCTGGCTGCCCGGCCACCGGGCCGACGAGGGTGGCGTAGAGCAGACCGGCGAGGTTGTAGACGTCGGACTCGTGGTCGCTGAGGACCCGGCCGTCGACCGTGGCCGGCTGCACGCGGCCGTGCAGGACCGCGTCGACGACGAAGCCGATGAGCTTGACCGAGCCGGCCTCGGTCACCATCACGTTCTCGGGCACCAGCCGGCCGTGGGCGATGCCGTGCCCGTGGGCGTAGGTGATCGCGTCGGCGACCTCCTTGACCAGCCAGGCCGCACGCCGCGGCGGCAGCGGTCCCTCGGCGAGCATCTTGTCCAGCGACATGCCGGCGCCCCACTCGTGGACGACGTAGACCACGCCGTCCTCGCTGCGCCGCGTCGAGGACCCGCAGGAAGTGGCCCTCGGTGATGGTGGCGGAGGTACGCGCGGCCGACCAGCAGTGCCGTCCGAGCGCGGGTCGTCGACGTCGACCACGTTGACCGCGACGCTGCGGGCGAGGGTCTGGTCGATCGCACGCCAGAACCTGGCGCCGTCGGTGTCCTGGACCAGGTCTTCCAGCCGGAAGCGCCCGGCGAGGACGGTGCCACGCCCGATCGGCTTGTCGGTCACGTCCCTCCTCGCTGCGCTCGTCCGGCTTCGTTCCGCAAACTACATGCTAGGCGGCGCGGCCCCGGCCGAGCCGCGACGTGACCATGCCGACCATCGACGGTGACCTCGTCGATCCGCAGCAGCCTGGCGAGACCCACGAACGCGGCCACGTCCACGAGCGCCCACCACGGCGAGCCCCACCACGACGCGCACCTTGCCCTCGTCGTCGGCCCAGGCCAGGTCCAGCCCGGCGCGCGTCGCCCAGGCGATCCCGGTCGCCACCGCGGCCGCGACCAGCAGCCGGCCCAGGAACGCAGCCAGGCGGGCGGTCTCCAGCCCCCCGAGCGTCCGGCGGAGCACCAGGTAGGAGACGGTGGCGCCGACGGCGTACGCGCCGATGTAGGCGGCGACGAGGCCGGCCGCGACGTCGGACCGGCCAGCGACCGGGTCACCAGGAGGGCCAGGGCGATGTTCGTCGCGGCGATGACGCACTGGATCCAGAACACCGTGCGGGTCCGCTCCAGGGAGTAGAACCCGCGCAGCATGAGGAAGTGCACGGTGAAGAACACCAGGGCGACCCCGAACAGCGTCAGCGGCATGACGTAGTCGGGATAGGCCTCCGAGGCGGCGCCCCAGCCGTAGACGATGTTGGCCAGGTCGCGGGCCACCAGCGGCAGCAGCATCGCGAACGGGACGATCACCACGAGCGCGGTTCGCAACATCGAGGCCAGGTTCCGGCGGACACCGGCCAGGTCGCTCTCGGCGGCCCGGGCCGAGAGCCGGGGCAGGATCGCGGTCGCCAGCGAGACCGTGACCACGGCGTGCGGCACCATCACCAGCAGGAAGGACTGGGAGTAGATCGTGTAGCCGGTGCCCGGGTCGCCGTCGCCGCCCAGCCCGGAGGCGGCACCCGCCGGAGGCCAGGCGTACGACGACGGTGTAGGCGATCTGGTTGACGATCACGAACAGCACCGTCCAGACGCCCAGCCGCAGCGTGTGCCCCAGGCCGCGTGCCGCGGAAGTCGAACCGGGGCCGGTAGCTGAAGCCGGCCTTCCTCAGGTACGGCACCAGCACCAGCAGCTGGACGACGATGCCCGAGCGTGGCGCCGAGGCCGAGGAGCAGCTCCTGGCTGGTGGTGTAGGCGCTGGTGTCCTGCTTCGCCGCCGGCCCGAACACGAAGAGGTAGACGACGAGGACGAAGACCGAGACCAGGTTGTTCGCGATCGGCGCCCACATCATCGGCCCGAACCGGCCCCGGGCGTTGAGGACCTGGCCGAGCAGCACGAAGATGCCGTAGAAGAAGACCTGCGGCAGCGTGTAGCGCGCGAAGTCGATCGCCGACTGCCGCTGCTCGGCGAGCTCGGGGGTCGCAGTACTCCGCCCGAGAGGAACACGCGCATCAGCAACGGGGCGGCGACCACCATGGCCACGGTCACCAGGCCCAGGAACAGCACCGCCAGCGTGACGATCCGGTTGGTGTAGGCCTCGCCGCCGTCCGGGTCGTTCTTCATCGCCCGTACCAGCTGCGGGACGAGGACGGCGTTGAACACACCTCCGGCGAGGAGGATGTAGAGCATGTTCGGGATCGTGTTCGCGATGTTGAACAGGTCCGCGTGCAGGTAGGCGCCGAGGGCTGCGGCCAGCAGGGCGCCCCTGACGAAGCCGGTCACCCGGGAGAGCACGGTGCCCGCGGCCATCACCGCCGCTGGAGGAGAGGATGCTGCGCCTCTCGTCGTCGCCGTCGGTCGGGGGCGTCGCTCACCTGGTCGTGGCTCCTTCGGCAGCCGGCCAGGGGTTGACCTTCCGGTCGCCGGAGCCGGCGCGCGACCCGGGCGCCGATCGCCGCGAGGAACACGACGGCCCCGGTCCCCATGATCACCCAGATGACCAGTCCCACCTGGCTGCTGCGCACCCGGATCATCGTGGAGCGGCCGAGCGGGCGGCCGTCCTCGGTGGTCGGCACCAGCCGCACGGAGTGGACGCCGGTGTCGGTCGCGCGCACGGCCAGACGCACCGTGGCCCGCTGGCCGGGGCCGAGGGAGACCAGGTCGGGGGTGCGGATCCGCAGCTCGTCGGTGCCCGTCTGCGCGTCGAGGCCGACGGTGACCGGCTCGGGCAGGTCGTTGACCACCGTGACCGCCAAGTTCCCCGTCTCGCTCGACATGGTGACCAGGTCGCGAGCCCTCGACGTAGACCTGCGAGAGCCGGTTGTGCACCTGCTCGGAGATCCGCCCGGGTCCGGGCCCGGGCGCGGGCCGGCCGGGGGCGCACGTGGACCGACGATCCCGAGCATCGCGGCCCGCGCGACCTGCTCGTCGATGGTGTCGTTGCGGTCGAGCAGCGAGGCGAGCAGGCCGCCGGCCCTGCCGAGCTCCTGGGTGGCCAGCACGTTGGCGATCGGGACCTCCGCACGACGCTCGGCGCGGGTGTAGGCCAGCGGCCCGTCGTACTCCTCGGCCTGGCTCATCGCCGTCGCCATGGACAGGGGGACCATGCGCAGCCACGGTGTGGTCAGCCCGCTGAAGAAGGTCGCCGAGCGCCAGGAGGGCCTGGGGTCCCACTGCTCGGGCATCGAGACCACGAGCGGTCGGCCGGGGCCGTAGGTGAGGCCGTGGACGGCCGCCGCGGCGAGGATCTGCTGCCGCAGCGCGAGGGCACCGAACCGCGGGTTCGGGCCCGGGCCTCCGACCCGGGCGACCTCGTCGGTCAGCACCGCGTCGCTGCCCTGGCGCAGGCGCACCCGCGTGGCGTCGGTGTCGGCCGCCCGCTCGGACAGGAGCAGGGGCAGGTCCGGGTCGAGGTTCTCGAGCGCGGCCTCCGGCAGCAGCCCGGACAGCGGGGCCACCACCGGGTCGGTGTCGAGGCCGACGGCGTCCGCGGTCTCCGAGCCGAGCCGCTGGGCGTGCTCGGCGGTGTCGTCGAAGTCGCCACGCAGGAGCGCAGCCATGTCCACGTCGCCGTAGGGCAGGGCGAGGACCTCCTGCTCGGCGGCGTCGGTGACGAAGTCCTCCAGCCACCTGCCGGCCGTCTCCGCCTCCTCGCTGAGCTCCGCGAGCTCGGACTCCGGGTCCTCGCCCCCGGACACGCCGTCCTCGTCGCCGTCGGGGCCGGGGCTCTCGGTCAGCGGGGTGTCCGGCTCGTCGGTGGCGCCGGGAGACTCCTCGCCGTCGCCGGTGGGGGCGAGGTCGAACGCCGGGTTGCCGTCGGCCAGGGAGGCGGCGGCGTCCAGCACCGCGGGGTCGACCACCCAGGTCAGCGGCACGCCGAAGCCGGTCGCCCCCAGGGCGGTCAGCCGGCCGAGCCGTCCGTCCTCCCCCAGCCGGCGTGCCCAGCGGGCCGGGTCGGCGAGCCGGCCCTCCTGCGTCCGCCGTACCGCCGCGCGCAGGGGCAGCACCAGCGACAGGGTCGTGGTGGTGCGTTCGGGCATCAGCGGGACGAACGTGCGGGCCCGGCCGTCGGCACCGTCGAGCCGGCCCTCCTCGTTGCTGCCCAGCACGTGCACGCCGATCCAGTACACGCCGGGGTCGGCGAACGGCAGGTCCCGTCGTGGCACCGAGAGCCGGTAGCTCGCGGTCTCCCCGGGCGCCAGGTCCGGGACCTCGTCGTAGCTCCCCGGGGCCGTCACCCGCGCCCCGACGTCCAGCGTCTCGTCGCTCGCGGTGGCCTCCGCCAGCTCCGCCCGGGTGGTCATCGGCCGGGACGAGGCGAACAGGTAGACGTTGAGGTCGGTCCAGGTGCTGCGCGAGCGGTTGCGGATCTCCCCGGTCAGGGTGATCGTGCCGCGGCGGGGCACGGTGGCCGGGCTCATCGACGCGATGGTGACCGCCAGCGGCGCCGCGGCCGGCTCCTGCTCGTCCTCCTCGGTGCGCGGGCTCGTCGGGTGGGCCACCACGGGACCGGCCACGCCCGCGAGCAGCGCCGCGGCCACGAGGACGGCCACGATCCGGCGCAGACCCGCCGGCACGTGCCGGCCGACACGTGCTGCGGCGGGGAGGATCACGCCGACGATGCTAACGGTCACCTGACCGAGGGCCGGGAGGGTGCAACTAGAGTGGTCTCCCGTGTCCGGAAGCCCTGTGCGCATGAGCGAGGTCCAGCAGACCGCGGTACGCGAGCTGACCCGGATCGCACCCGTCATCGACGAGCTGGGGGCACGGTTCGCCGCGGCCGGGGAGGAGATCTCGCTGGTCGGCGGGCCGGTGCGGGACGCGCTGCTGGGGCGGCTGCACAACGACCTCGACTTCACCACCTCCGCGCGGCCGGAGACCACCGAGCGGCTCGTCAAGGACTGGGCCGACGCGGTCTGGGACATGGGCCGGGCGTTCGGGACCATCGGGTGCCGCCGGGGCCCGTGGCAGGTCGAGATCACGACGTACCGCTCGGAGCGCTACGACCCCGGCTCCCGCAAGCCGGAGGTGGAGTACGGCGACAGCCTCGAGGGGGACCTCGGCCGCCGCGACTTCACCGTGAACGCGATGGCGGTGTCGCTGCCGGGGCGGGACTTCCAGGACCCGTCCGGCGGACTGGTGGACCTCGCGCACCAGACGCTGCGCACGCCCGGTCGCCCGGAGGACTCCTTCTCCGACGACCCGCTGCGGATGATGCGGGCGGCCCGGTTCGCCGCGCAGCTCGGGTTCACCGTCGACCCCGACGTGGTCGCGGCGATGACCGACATGTCCGGGCGGATCGAGATCGTCTCCGCGGAGCGGGTCCGCGACGAGCTCGTCAAGCTGCTCTGCGCGCCCGACCCCCGCCGCGGCCTCACCCTGCTCGTGGAGACCGGGCTGGCCGACCACGTGCTGCCGGAGCTTCCCGCCCTGGCCCTCGAGCGCGACGAGCACCACCGGCACAAGGACGTCTACGAGCACACGCTGACCGTCCTCGAGCAGGCCATCGACCTCGAGCATCGGCTCGGCGACGGGCCGGACCTCGTGGTCCGTCTCGCGGCCCTGATGCACGACGTCGGCAAACCCCGGACCCGTCGCTTCCTCGAGGACGGCACGGTGACCTTCCACCACCACGACGTGGTCGGTGCGAAGCTGACCAGGAAGCGGATGCGGGCGCTGCGGTTCTCCAACGACGAGATCGACGCGGTCACCACGCTGGTCGAGCTGCACCTGCGCTTCCACGGCTACGGGTCGGGGGAGTGGACCGACTCCGCGGTGCGCCGCTACGTCCGCGACGCCGGGGACCAGCTCGAGCGTCTGCACATCCTGACCCGCGCCGACTCCACCACCCGCAACCGGCGGAAGGCCGAGCGGCTGCGGCGGGCCTACGACCACCTCGAGGAGCGGATCGAGCGGCTCGCCGAGCAGGAGGAGCTCGACGCACTGCGCCCCGACCTCGACGGCAACCAGATCATGGAGATCCTCGGGATCGGCCCCGGCCCCGAGGTCGGTCGTGCCTACAAGCACCTCATGGAGCTGCGCATGGACCGCGGCCCGATGTCGCAGGAGGACGCCACCGCCGCCCTCCTCGCCTGGTGGTCCGACCCGACCTGACCCCCCCAAACCCCCCATGTAACGCGGGGTTATGGCCGCAGAACACGCGGCACAACCCTCGGGAGGCGTCCACAGCCCTCGCGAAGTCCGGCCGGATCAGGCGCTGCGGGCGGCCCGGGCGTGCCGGCCCGACGCGCGTGCGTAGAGCACCGCGGTGACGACGTAGCCCACCGCGATGAGGACCAGCACCAACGGGGACCGGCCGTCCGCGGGCAGCAGGAAGGCGGCCACGGCCGCGGCGGCGACGAAGGCCACGTTGAAGACGACGTCGTACAACGAGAACACCCGGCCGCGGTAGGCGTCGTCGACGACGGCCTGCACGAGCGTGTCGACGCAGATCTTGATCCCCTGCGAGGCCACGCCGAGGAAGTACGCCGAGACCAGCAGCGCCACCTCGGTGAAGAGGGCACCGGGGACCAGCTGGGTGAACGCCGCCCCGCCGAGCAGGACGAGGATCCAGGCCCGGAGGGTGATCCGCTCGGTGACGAAGGGCGTGATGAACGCCGCGCTGATGAACCCGGCACCGCTGACCAGCACCGCGAGCATCAGCCCCGCGAACGCGGCGTCGGTGTCGCCGGGCGCGTTGAAGTAGTTGCGGTGCAGCAGGATCAGCATCACCGTCGAGATGCCGAAGAAGAACCGCTGTGCGCCGATCGTGGCCAGCCCGTGCGCCGCCGTACGCCGGTGGCTGAGATGGGCCAGGCCGTCCACCAGGCCACGGGCGACGTGCCGCGCCGCCTCGCGGACCGCCGGCCGGGTCGGGTCGTACGCCGGTCCCAGCAGCGACCGGGGCATGCGCAGCGCCAGCAGGGCCGCGGCGCCGTAGAGCACCGCGGCGACGACCAGCACCACGACGTCGCCGTCGACGGCCTCGTCGAGGGTGAGCAGCCCGGTGGCCGCCGTACCGATGCCCACCCCGGTCAGCGAGGCGAGCGTGCCGCTGGTCGGGGTGACCGCGTTGGCCATGATCAGGTCCGGCGGGTCGACCACGTGCGGCAGGGCGGCGGAGAGGCCGGCGAGGAGGAACCGGTTGACCGACAGCGCACCGAGGATCAGGACGAACAGCAGCGGCCCGCCGTAGTCGGCGGCGGCACCGGCGGCGATCACCGCGACGAGGACGACCCGCACGGCGTTGGACCAGACCAGCACCTGCCGCCGGGACCAGCGGTCGAGGAACACCCCGACGAACGGCCCGAGCACGCTGAACGGCAGCAGCACCACCGCGAGCGCGGCGGCGATGCCGGCGGGGGAGGGAGCGCGCTCGGGGGAGAAGATCACGTAGGAGGCCAGCGCGACCTGGAACACCCCGTCGGCGAGCTGGCTGGTGACGCGCACCGCGAAGAGGCGGCGGAACCACCTCCCCCGGAGCAGGTGCACCAGGTGGCGCCAGGTCGTCACGCCGTTCGGCCCCTTCCCGCCGTCTTCACACGTCCTGTGGACGCTTTCCGAGGGTTGTGCGCCATGTTCGGCGGCGATAACCCCGCGTTACAAGAGGAGAAGGGCCCGGGTGGTCGGCGACACACCCGGGCCCTGCCTGGCTGCTCAGGTCAGCGCTCGACCTCGCCGCGGATGAAGGCCTCCACCGAGGCCCGGCCCTCGTCGTCGGGGCGCTGCACCGGGGGGGACTTCATCAGGTACGACGACGCCGACAGGATCGGTCCGCCGATGCCGCGGTCCTTGGCGATCTTGGCGGCCCGGAGCGCGTCGATGATGATGCCGGCGGAGTTGGGGGAGTCCCACACCTCGAGCTTGTACTCCAGGTTGATCGGGACGTCGCCGAACGCGCGGCCCTCGAGGCGGACGTAGGCCCACTTGCGGTCGTCGAGCCACTGCACGTAGTCGGAGGGACCGATGTGGACGTTGCGGGAGCCCATGTCGTGGCTGAGGTTCGAGGTGACGGCCTGGGTCTTGGACACCTTCTTGGACTCCAGACGCTCGCGCTCGAGCATGTTCTTGAAGTCCATGTTGCCGCCGACGTTGAGCTGGTACGTGCGGTCGAGCACCACGCCGCGGTCCTCGAACAGCTTGGCCATCACGCGGTGGGTGATGGTGGCACCGACCTGGGACTTGATGTCGTCGCCGACGATCGGCACGCCGGCGTCCTCGAACTTCTTGGCCCACACCGGGTCGGAGGCGATGAAGACGGGCAGTGCGTTGACGAAGGCCACGCCGGCGTCGATCGCGCACTGGGCGTAGAACTTGTCGGCCTCCTCCGAGCCCACCGGGAGGTAGGAGACCAGGACGTCGACGTCGGCCTCCTTCAGCGCGGCGACCACGTCCACCGGCTCGTCGTCGGACTCCTCGATGGTCTCGCGGTAGTAGCGGCCGAGGCCGTCGTAGGTCGGGCCGCGCTGCACGGTGACCCCCGTCGGCGGCACGTCGGTGATCTTGATCGTGTTGTTCTCGGAGTTGTTGATCGCGTCGGAGAGGTCGAAGCCGACCTTCTTGGCGTCCACGTCGAAGGCGGCGACGAACTCGACGTCCGAGACGTGGTACTGACCGAACTTCACGTGCATCAGGCCGGGGACCGAACCCGCGGGGTCGGCGTCCTTGTAGTACTCGACGCCCTGGATCAAGGAGGTCGCGCAGTTGCCCACCCCCACGATTGCTACTCGTACCGAACCCATCGGGCTCTCCTTACTGGCTATGCGTTCTCTGTCGGTTGGATGTCTGGCCGGCTCTTGTCCTGCTGCTCGGCGGTGCGCTCGGCCGCGATGAGGTCCGAGAGCCAGCGGACCTCCCGCTCCACCGACTCCACGCCGTGGCGCTGGAGCTCGGTCGCGTAGCGGTCCATCTCCTTCTGGGTGCGCGCCAGCTGGCCCTGCACCCGGGCCAGCCGCTCCTCGAGGCGGGTACGCCGGCCCTCCAGGATGCGCAGCCGGATCTCCATGTCGGTGCGGCTGAAGAAGGCGAACCGCACGTCGAAGCTGTCGTCCTCCCACGCGGACGGGCCCGCCTGGCCCATCAGCTCGGTGAAGCGGGCGTCACCGGCCGGCGTGAGCTCGTAGACGATCCGCTGCCGTCGGCTCACCCCGACGGTGCCGCTGCCCGTCGTACCGGTGGCCCGGGAGGGCGCCTGCTCGACGATCCAGCCGGACTTGAGCATCCGCTTGAGCGCGGGGTAGAGCGACCCGTAGGAGAGGACACGGCCCCAGCCGAGCACGACGTTGAGCCGCTTGCGCAGCTCGTAACCGTGCATCGGCGCCTCGTGCAGCAGTCCGAGGACCGCCAGCTCGAGGGTGTCACCACGCCGTGCCACGTCCGTGCCTCCTGTCGACCCATAGCGGAAGCACCTATCGTACCGATATATCGAGCGCACGTCTGCACGGGCCGGGCCACCCGCGGACGTGAGCCTGGTCGCAGGTCTTGGTCCCCCGCGCGCCCGCCCCCGTACCCTCTCTACAGCAGTTCCGACTTCCCCTGGCCTGGAGAGAACCTCTTGAGCGCACAGCGCAGACCCAGTACGCCGACCGGCGGCCGCAAGGCCGGCTCCCGGAACGGCGGCGGCCGGAGCACCTCCGGCAGGAAGGGGCCCCGGGGACAGCAGCGCAGCCTCGGCAGGCGGGTCCTCAAGTGGGGCCTGCTGGCGGGCCTCGGTGCGGTCGTCCTCGGGGTGCTCGGTTTCGCCTTCGTGTACGCCACCACCGACATCCCCGACCCCAACGAGGAGTTCCAGGCGCAGACCACGTTCGTCTACTACGAGAACGGCAAGAACGAGCTCGGCCGGTTCGCGGAGCAGAACCGGGTCAGCATCCCCCTCGCGGAGACGCCCCAGCACCTGCAGGACGCGGTGATCGCGGCGGAGAACCGGACGTTCTGGGAGGACCGCGGGATCGACCCGAAGGGCATCCTGCGCGCTGCCTTCAGCAACGCCACCAGCGAGTCGACCCAGGGCGCGTCGACGATCACCCAGCAGTACGTCAAGCTGCTCTACCTCTCCCAGGAGCGGACGCTGGAGCGGAAGGTCAAGGAGGCCTTCCTCTCCCTGAAGATCCACAACCAGAAGTCCAAGGAGGAGATCCTCCAGGGCTACCTGAACACCATCTACTTCGGCCGCGGCGCGTACGGCGTGCAGGCGGCCGCCCAGGCGTTCTTCCAGAAGGACGCCACGGACCTCGACGTCCGGGAGAGCGCCGCCCTGGCCGCGATCCTCAACCGTCCCGGCAGCTTCGACCCGGCAGAGGGCCCGGAGGCGCGCGACCGGCTGCGGGAGCGCTACGAGTACGTCTTGGAGGGCATGGTCGACATGGGGGCCCTCGACGCGGAGGTCGGCGAGCGGGCGGCCCGGAAGCTGCCCAAGTTCCCCGAGATCGAGGTGGGCGACAGCCTCGGCGGACCGAAGGGCTTCCTCCTCGCGCTGGTCAAGTCCGAGCTGCGCGACCTCGGCTTCACCGACGCCGAGATCGAGGGCGGCGGGCTGCGGGTCACGACCACGTTCAACGCCAAGATGCAGCGTGCCGCCGTGCAGGCGGTCCGCCAGGAGCGGCCGCGGGAGCAGGCGCAGGGCGTGAAGATCGGCCTGGCCGCGGTCCAGCCCGGCACCGGCCAGCTCAAGGCGATGTTCGGCGGGCCCGACTACGTCAAGGACCAGCGCAACTGGGCCCTCACCGGCCGCCAGCCCGGCTCGACGTTCAAGCCGTTCGCGCTGGCCGCCGGCCTGACGAGCGGCATCAGCCTCTTCGACACCTTCGAGGGCAACACCTACGTCTTCCCCGACGGAAGCGAGGTCAACAACGAGGGCGGCGCCCAGTACGGCCCGGTGACCTGCTCACCGCGACGGAGAACTCGATCAACACCGCCTACGTGGACATGACCGTCGAGCTGGACGAGCGGGCCGCAGGCGGTCATCGACGCCGCCGTCGCCGCCGGGTATCCCGCGTGACGCTCCCGGGCTCAACCCGAACCCGACGATCACCCTGGGCACCGCCGACATCCGGCCGGTCGACCTGGCCACCGGGTACGCCACCTTCGCCAACCAGGGGGTCCGCACGACTGGTTCGCGATCAAGAAGGTGACGACCCCGAACGGCGAGAGCGCTACAGCCACGAGCGCAAGCCGCGGCGTGCGCTTCCCCGAGGACGTGACCTCCAACGTGGTCTACGCCCAGCAGCAGGTCGTCCAGAGCGGCACCGGCACCGAGGCACTGGCCCTCGGCTGCCCCGCTGCCGGCAAGACCGGGTACGGCGAACCTCCGGCCCGACACGCCCGGCGTGACCTCGGCGTGGTTCGCCGGCTACACCCCCAGGCTGGCCGCCGCGGTGATGTACGTCCAGGGCAAGGACGGGACCGGCAACCTCGACGGCGTGGGCGGCATGCCCGACTTCTTCGGCGGGGCCTACCCGGCGCCGACCTGGACGGCCTTCATGTCGAAGGCCCTCGAGGGGCAGGAGTGCGAGGACTTCCCCGAGGTCGACTACGTCAACGGCTCCCCGGCCCCGACCCCGGTCGTACACCCCGCCGCCGACGACGACGGCACCGGAGCCGGTCGAGCAGCCGACGCCGACGCAGGAGCCCTCCCCGACGCAGGAGCCGTCCCCGACGCAGGAGCCGACGCCGACGCAGGAGCCGACGCCGACGCCGACGCAGGCGCCCTCCCCGACGCAGGCGCCCACCGGCTCCAGTCCGACGATCGTGCCGCCGCCCGACGGTGCAGACACGTCCCCGACCCCGACCGAGGCCACCGGAGGTCCCGGGCGTGGCAACGGCTGACCGTGGCGTGAGGGGGAGGCCGTCGGGCGGCCCTCCCTCGACGACCCGGTCGTCACCGCCGCCTGGAGGTGGTCGGCGGGCCGGTCGGGGAGCACGCGGCGCCGCACCCGTGGTGGACGCCGGTGCGCGTCGTGCTCGCGGTGGCGGTGCCTGGCGATCGACGCTCGGCATGGTGCAGAAGACCCCGTGCGTGGCGACCAACTGGGCCGACGACCGGGCTCCGCTACGCGCGCGATGTGCTACTCCGACGTGCCCTACCTCTACACCGGCCGGGGCCTCGCCGAGCTGACCGTGCCGTTCTCCGACACCGGTGGCCGCTACCAGGCGCTGGAGTACCCGGTCGTGATCGGCTACTTCGCCTACGCCGCCGCCGCGGTCGACCCAGGCCGTCCTCGGCGAGGCCGACCTCGAGGATCGGCCGGGCGCTGCCGGCCGAGCGGGTGCACGCGGCCCCCGGGGTGGCCGCCGAGACCGGGCTCTACTTCCAGGTCACCGCCGTCCTGCTCGCGGGCGTGCTCCTCGTCGCGGCCTGGTTCATGGCCGGTGCCCAGCGCGGCAGGCCCTGGGACGCGATGCTCTTCGCCGCGGCCCCCACCCTGGTGCTGGCCGGCCTGATCAACTGGGACATCCTCGCGGTGGCCGCGGTCGCGGGGGCGCTGTGGGCGTGGGCCCGCGGCCGGCCGGTGCTGACCGGGGTGATGGTCGGGCTCGGCACCGCCACCAAGCTCTACCCGCTGTTCCTCCTCGGCGCGCTCCTGGTCGTGTGCCTGCGCCGGCGGTGCCTGCGGTGCGTTCACGCGCACGGCCACGGCCGCGGCGGTGACCTGGCTGCTGCTCAACCTCCCCGGCGATGCTGTCGGGCTTCGAGCAGTGGAAGGTGTTCTGGCGGTTCAACTCCGAACGGGGTGCCGACCTCGGCTCGCTGTGGCTGGTGTGGCAGCAGGCGGGAGCGCACCGTCACGCCCGGCACGATCAACCTGGTGTCGTGGGTCCTCTTCGCCGCGGTGTGCGTGGCCGTGCTGGTGCTCGGCCTGCGGGCGCCCCGTCCGCCGCGGGTCGCGCAGCTCGCCTTCCTCGTCGTGGCCGGCTTCCTGCTGGTCAACAAGGTCTACTCCCCGCAGTACGTCCTCTGGCTGCTGCCGCTGGCGGTGCTCGCCCGGCCGCGCTGGCGCGACCTGCTGGTCTGGCAGTCCGGCGAGGTGCTCTACTTCGCGGCGGTCTGGTTCTACCTCGGCGACCTCACCGCCTCGAGCGTCAGCGGCGGCGCCGACCGGTTCTACTGGGTCGCGATCGTGCTCCGGGTGGCCGCCCAGCTCTACCTGGTCGCGGTGGTGGTCCGCGACGTCCTGCGGCCCTGGCACGACCCGGTCGCCGACGACGCCGTACCCCTCGGCGGGCCGCGCCGGAGGAGCAGGTCAGCTGACGACCGTGCGGTCGAAGCGTCGTGGTGGTGAACCGGACCCGTACGTCGACCTCCGCACCGACCTCCGGCACCGGCGCGCCCTGCGGCAGGAACAGCATCGACGCCTGCATGTGCGGCGGCTCGGCGAACAGCCGGTGCTTGCCGCCGATGGTGTACGGCGAGCGCACGAACCCCGCGGCGTCGAGGCCGCCCTTGGCCAGGGTCGCCGCGCGCTGACGCAGCCCCTCGGCCGCCGGAGGCGCCTCGAGCCCGATGCCGTGCGCGGTGCCGCCGGACACGACGAGGATCGTGCCCGCCTTCGGTGCGCTGCGGCCGCGGTAGCCGAACACGTCGCCGCGCTCGACCGGGTGCGCGTCGAGCACGGTGCCGCGGACGCTCAGCGCGCTCGCGGTCGCCGAGCCACAGGTTCGTGCCGACCCGGGGGCGCAGCTCGTAGTCGGGGTAGGCCGTGGCCAGCCGGGCGAACTCGGACGTCGGTCAGGTGCGAGACGAACACCCGGTTGGTCGGCAGGCCGGCCGCCACCACGTCGGTCATCAGTCGCTCGACCTCGGCGAGGTGCGACCCGTGCGCCATCGGCAGGTGGATCGCGGCACCCTCGACCTGGACCGCGCCGGTCGAGCAGCTCGCCGGCCTCGCGCAGCCCGCGTGCGGAGAACCCGTGCCGGCGCATCGACGTCATCCGCTCGAGCACCACGCGGGGCCGGTCGGTGCGGGCGGCCAGCGCCTCGCAGGTCCTCGAGACGGCCGACGGTGTGCACCACGCGCTTGTCGTGGACGACCTGCTGCTCGAAGGGGCGCCAGGGGGTGAGCACGAGGATGCGAGCCGTCGAACCGGGTGCGGACGTCGTCGACCTCGGCGTAGGTGCCGACCGCGACGGTGTCCACCCCGAGCCAGGCCGACCTGCGGGCCAGGCGGGCGTTGCCGAAGCCGTAGCCGTTGCCCTTGATCACCGGGACGATGCCCGGGTGAGCGCTCGAGGACGCCGCGCAGGTGGGCGCGCCAGCGGTCGCCGTCGACGTACAGGCTCAGTGACATCGCAGTCGCCTCCTCAGCCGCGCCGCTTCATGTACAGCGGCGAACGCCTTGTAGAGCAACGGGCGCAGCGGCAGGTCCCACTCGCCGGCGTACTCGACCGCCTCGCCGCCGGTGCCGACCTTGAACTGGATCAGTCCCACGTGCGGGTCGTCGGGGTCGAGGGTGTCGGTGATGCCGCGCAGGTCGTAGACGTCGGCGCCGGCGGCGAGGGCGTCGCGGATCATCGCCCACTGGGCGGCGTTGGAGCCGCGCACGTCGCGCTTCTCGGTGGAGGAGGCGCCGTAGGAGTACCAGGTGTGCCCGCCGACGCGGACCCAGATGGTCGCCGCGACCAGGTCGCCCTCGTGGTGGGCGAGGTAGAGCCGGATCCGGTCCGGCTCCTCGGCGAGCAGCGCGTCGAACATGGTCCGGAAGTAGGACAGCGGCCGGGGCGTGAAGTCGTCGCGCTCGGCGGTGCGCCGGTAGAGGGCGTGGAACTCCGCCAGCGCGGACCCGAGGTCGTCGTGGGCGACGCGGGTGACCTCGACGCCCTCCTTGGCCGCCTTCTTGATGTTGCGGCGCCACTGCTGGTTCATGCCCTTGAGGACGTCGTCCTCGGTGCGGCCCTGCAGCGGGATCTGGAAGTTGTACTGCGGCTGGCCGGCGGCGAAGCCGCCCTCGACGCCCTGCAGCCGCCACCCGAGGTCGGTGAGCTGGGAGACGACCCGGGCGCCCACCTGGGACCGGTCCGCGGGGGCGATCTCGGTGAGCCGCTTGATGGCGTCGTCGGCGACGCCGCGCTTCACGTCGGCGGCGCTCCAGCGCCGGGTGACCACCGGCGGGCCGATCCGTACGCCGAAGGCACCCCTCCCGACGAGGTGCTTGGTCATCGGCGCCAGCCAGTCGCTGAGCTCGCCGGACTCCCAGTCGATGAGCGGCCCCTCGGGGACGTAGGCGAGGTACCGCTTCACCTTGGGCAGCTGGCGGTAGAGCACGAGCGCCGCGCCCACCGGCTCGTCACCGCCGTCGAACCAGCCCAGCGACTCCGCCCTCCACTCGCTCTTGACCTGTCGCCCAGGCCGGGGTCTGCAGGAAGCTCGCCGAGCGCTGCCGCCTGATGAACGCCAGGTGCTGCTCGGGAGTGATGGTGCGGACGGTCAGCAGGGTCGGGCCGGGGGAGGTCACGGTCCCCGAGCCTAACGGGCGTGGTGCCGGCGCCGCTTCCTGCCCAGTCGGCGTGACCTGGTCGAGGCGGTGTCGAGTCGGCGTGAACCTGGGTCGGGCAGCGGTGTCCGAGTCAGGCGTGAACCTGGGTCGGGGCCCGGTCAGAGCCGCGTCAGAGCCGCGCGCGCAGCCACTCGAAGTCGGCCCTGTGGGCCGACGCGGGCCGCGGGCGTCTCGACGACCACCGGCGACGCCGGCGTCCCGGACCACGGCGGCGAGCTCGTCGGGGTCGATCTTGCCGTGGCCGAAGCTGGTGTGCCGGTCAGCACCGGAGTCGAAGGCGTCGCGGCTGTCGTTGGCGTGGACCAGGTCGATCCGGCCGGTGATCGCGCGGACCTTCTCCACCACCGCGGGCAGGTCGATGCCGCCGGCGTGGGCGTGGCAGGTGTCCAGGCAGAAGCCGACCTGCTCGGCTGCCCTCGGCGCGGCGATGGCGTCCCACACGCGGCCGATCCGGTCCAGGTGGCGCGCCATCGCGTTCGTCCCGCCGGCGGTGTTCTCGATCAGCAGCGGCACCTTCAGGTCGGTCGCCTCCACGGCACTTGCGCCAGTTGTCGAACCCCTTCTCCGGGTCATCGTCCCTTGTTGACGTGGCCACCGTGCACGATCAGCCCCTTCGCGCCGATCTCCGCGGCGGCGTCCATGTGCTGCTGGAGCAGCTTCCGGCTCGGGATCCGGATCCGGTTGTTCGTGGTCGCGACGTTGATGCATGTAGGGCGCGTGGACGTACAGGTCCACGCCGTTGTCCTCCGCCGCTGCCCGGAGCGCGTCGGCACCCCCGTCGTACCGGACCTCCGGGCCCTTGCAGCCCTGCGGGTCGCCGAGGAAGAACTGGCTGAGCGACGCCCCCCGCTCGAGCGCCTCGCCGACCGGGTCGTGCTGGTCGACGTGCGCGCCGATGCGGAGGGTCTGTGCGGTGGTGGCCATGGACCCAGACTAGGTGTCGGCGCCGGCGGCCACACCCGGGGCGGTGGTCACAGCCCCACGGTGCGGTTGTCGCCCTCGTAGCGCTCGCCGGTGACCTTCGCCTTGAGCAGGTTCGCCACCTGGGTCACCTTGCTGCCGGGGGAGTCCCAGTACTCCGCGGTGTCGGGGGAGACCCGGATGAGGACGTTCTCCGGGCCACCTTCGATCCGCCGCCCATGACCGGCTCGTCTGGTCGGTCCGCCCCTGTGTACGACGATTCGTGCGGGCGGTCGGGCCGCTGGTACCCTGGGTCGTCGATCGGCTCGGCCCCAGGACATGAGTGGGTGTCGGGCCGTCGGTACGTCGCACACGTCGCCGCCCTTCGGGCCGCGCACGGGTACGGCGGACGCACAGCCCTCCTGTCACGGAGACGCCGTGACCGCTCGAGTCCGAAGGAGGTGGAGACCGCTTTGCGTGCCTATGAAGTGATGGTCATCCTCGACCCCGACCTCGAAGAGCGCACCGTTGCGCCTTCGCTGGAGCAGTACCTCAACAACGTCGTCGTCAAGGACGGCGGCAAGGTCGGTTCGGTCGACGTCTGGGGACGTCGCCGCCTGGCCTACGAGATCAACAAGAACGCCGAAGGCGTCTACGCCGTCATCGAGCTGCAGGCCGAGCCGGCCACGGTGAAGGAGCTCGACCGTCAGCTCTCGCTGAACGAGTCGGTGCTTCGCACCAAGGTCATTCGTCCCGACGTTCACTGACCGACCACGTCGCCCCGGCCCCCGGGGCGTCTGCGATCAGACCGATCGCGTCACCCGACCGATTCCCCCGGTCGCTCTCGTCGGACATCCTCGACAGATCACCAGACTGGAGGCCTGACATGGCAGGCGAAACCCCGATCACCGTCGTCGGCAACCTCACCGCCGACCCGGAGCTGCGCTTCACCCCGTCGGGTGCGGCCGTCGCGAACTTCACCGTCGCGTCGACGCCGCGCACCTTCGACCGGCAGACCAACGAGTGGAAGGACCAGGAGACCCTGTTCCTCAACTGCTCGGTCTGGCGGCAGGCGGCCGAGAACGCCGCCGAGTCGCTGCAGCGCGGCATGCGGGTGATCGTTCAGGGCAGGCTCAAGGCGCGCTCCTACGAGACCCGTGAGGGAGAGAAGCGCACCGTCTTCGAGATCGACGTCGAGGAGGTCGGCCCGAGCCTGAAGATGGCCACCGCGAAGGTGAGCAAGACGACTCGCCAGGGTGGCGGCCAGGGTGGCGCCTCCTTCGGTGGCGGCGGGGAGGACCCGTGGGCCACCGGTGGCCAGTCCGCACCTCAGGGTGGTGGCTGGGGCGGCCAGCAGGGTGGCGGCCAGTCCGCTCCCCAGGGTGGTGGCTGGGGCGGCCAGCAGGGTGGCGGCGCCGCGGGCAACGACCCCTGGGCCACGCCCGGCGTGGGCGGTTCCTCCGAAGAGCCCCCGTTCTGATCGCGGGGCGCCGCACCTCCCGGGGGCGGCGGCCCGACACACACCAGTCCAGATGACCATTCCGGCAAGGAGCCCGTTCCGGGCTCGCGTCCGCCGGGCTCTTTGAAAGGGAGCACCACAATGGCCAAGCCAGTACTCCGCAAGCCGAAGAAGAAGGTTTGCCAGTTCTGCAAGGAGAAGGTGTCCTACGTCGACTACAAGGACACCACCCTGCTTCGCAAGTTCATCTCCGACCGCGGCAAGATCCGTGCGCGTCGGGTGACCGGCAACTGCGTCCAGCACCAGCGCGACGTGGCGACCGCGGTCAAGAACGCCCGCGAAGTGGCTCTCCTTCCCTACACGTCCACGGCTCGCTGAGAGGGGTTCGCACGATGAAGCTCATCCTCACTCAGGAGGTCGACCGTCTCGGCTCCGCCGGTGACGTGGTCGAGGTCAAGGACGGCTACGGCCGCAACTACCTGATCCCGCGGGGCCTCGGCATCCGCTGGACCAAGGGCGGCGAGAAGCAGATCGAGTCGATCAAGGCAGCGCGCGCCAGCCGCACGGTCCGCGACCTCGACCACGCCAAGGAGATCAAGGCCAAGCTCGAGGGTTCCACCGTCAACGTCAGCGTGCGCGCGGGCGAGGGCGGCCGCCTCTTCGGCGCCGTGACCGTCAACGACATCGCCCAGGCGATCTCCGACACGATCAGCGAGTCCTCGTTCGACAAGCGCAGGATCATGGTCGGCAACCCGATCAAGTCGCTCGGCAGCCACCAGGTCACCGTCAAGGTGCACGACGAGGTCGACGCGGTCGTCAACCTCAACGTCGTTCCCGCCTGACCCGGCTCCACAGCAGGAAGGGTCGCTCCCCCGACGGGGAGCGGCCCTTCTCGCGTCTGCGACGGTCAGCGCCTGGCTACGCCGATGCCGTCGATGCGGACCGGCTTGCCGGCGGTGGTCACCACGACGCGGATCTTGCCGCTGCGCAGCTTGCCGCGGAAGCGCTTGATCGGGATCACCTTGCGCTTGACCAGCTTCTTCTTGGCGTGGAGGTTCACCTCGCGGAGCAGCCGCTTGCCCTTGAACACCTTGACCGTCCCGAAGCCGCGGCCCTTGTCCGCGACCAGCACGACCCGGCGGAACTGCTGGGGCTTGCGGGTGACCAGGGCCGCGCCCTTGACGCGGGTCAGGGTGAAGGTGTTGCGGACGTGGCCCTGCTGCTTCTTGCGCTGCCACCGCTTGAGGGGCTTGAGCGCCCGGTCGTCGAGCGGCACGTGGAACCTCCGCGTCGCGGGCGTGAAGTCCTGGGTCTTGTTCGCCATGGCCGCGACCTTGAAGGTGTGCCGGCCCGGGGTCAGCCGGGCGCCCTCGGCACGCGGCCGCCACACGAACCTGCCCGCGTCGCAGGCGCTTGTCATGGAGTCGTAGTGGCACTGGAACTCGCTGCCGCCCACCGTGCTGGTGAAGCGGAAGGCCGCACGCGGGGTCAACAGCCACGAGCCGTTCCTCTGGCCGGCGACGATCCGGGTCTCGGGAACCTCCGGCGCGAGCGCGGTGTTCCAGGTCTGCGTGGCGGGCGTCTCGTCGACGAGGTCGCCCGCGCGTGCCTGGACGGCGAAGACGTAGGTGCCGTTCGCGAACTTGTCGGGGTAGCTGTGCGACCCGAACGGGTCGGCCCCGCACGGCTGCCAGTCGTGGGAGTCCTGCGCCCCGGCCGGGGGCGTGCTCTTGAAGGCGACCTCGAGCTTGCACTCGAAGGTGGTCTCCTCGGTGCGGGGATCGGCCTCGAAGGTGAACGTGTGCGTCCGGGCCTGCTTGCCGGGCGGCTGGCTCGTGATCGCGGTGTCGGGGGCGTCGGGTTGGGCCGGGGACAGGAACGACACGAGGGGCGCCACCGGCGTGTCGCCGGCGAGGTCCTCCACCTTGATCACGCAGATGTCGGCGATGAAGGTCGGGCAGCTCGCCGGGTCCCACTGCGGGACGGCACCGGGCTCGGCGGGCACGGCCTTCAGGACGATCGCCGCCTCATCGACCAGGTCCTCGATCGGGACCTGCTCACAGGTCGGGCCGGTGGACGAGCACAGCTCGGTGAGCACGCCGTCGACGAGCAGCTCCAGGGTGCCCGTGCCCGAGCCGATGTCGGGCAGCGGTGCGAGCAGCAGCTCTCCGGTCAGCGGGTCGAGGAGACCGAGCACCGCCCCGGTGTCCGGGTTGGTGACGACTCCGGTGACCGTGTCGACGGCCGGCTCGACCAGGTCGCCGGTGACCGGGTCCGTGACCGGATCGAGGATGTCGGTGACCGGGTCGACGACGTCGGTCACCGGCCCCGGGAGCGTGCCGGTGATGTCGTCGAGCAGCCCGGCCTGGGCCGGTGCCAGGGACGTCATCGACGCGAGGAGCGACAGGCCGGCGACGGCCGCCACCCTCCTCCGGACGGTGTGCAGGCGTGCCCGAGCACGCCACGAGCTGTTCCCCATGAGCTGGGTCCTCCCCTGAAAGCGGTCGTGTGCAGGCTCACCGTAGGGCGCACGGGGGGTCAAAGGTCCGAAAACGGACAGATCGGGCATGCGGACCAGACCGCACTCACCGGGTCGAGCCACGGACCGCGGCGGGCCCGTGCACGTCGGTCGATGCCCGGAACAGCAGGTAGACGAGGTGCCACCGCGCCGGGGGGCTCAGCCCACGCCGGCGCCCGTGGTCATCCAGGCGGTGCCCCGGGCCCGGTGCACCAGCACGACAGCGCGGCTGCCCATCAGCAGCGTCCCGAAGACGACCCAGAGCCACAGCAGCCCGTGTGCGGTGCCCTGCAGCACCGTGGCGCCGAGCAGCAGCGCGGCGGGCGCGAAAACGGCGAGCACGACGACGCCGGCCCAGGCGAGGTAGCGGCCGTCGCCGGCGCCGATGAGGACCCCGTCCAGCACGAACACCAGGCCGGCGACGGGTTGGAAGGCCGCGGCGACCAGGAGCACCGGCCACAGCATCGCCTGGACGGCCGCGTCGTCGGTGAACAGCGGTGCCAGGACGGGTGCCACGAGCGCCAGCCCCGCCCCGGTGACCACGCCCGAGACGAGGCCCCACTGGATCATCCGGCGGGCGACCGCCCGGGTGGCGAGCAGGTCTCCCGCGCCGAGGTAGCGGCCGGTGATGGCCTGGGCCGCGATGGCGATCGCGTCGAGCGCGAAGGCCAGGAAGGTCCAGAGGGTGTTGGCGAGCTGGTGGGTGGCCATCGAGGTCGCACCGAGGGAGGCGGCGACGTAGGTCATCACGAGCAGCGCGGCCCGGAGGGTGAGTGTCCGGATCACCAGGGGGACTCCGGCCTGGGCGGCCCGCCGTACGCCCGGCAGGTCCGGCCGCAACGGTGCCCCCTGGGCGAGGGCGCCGCGCACCACGACCGTCACCAGCACCCCGGCCATCGCGAGCTGGGCCAGGTCGCTGCCGATCGCGGCCCCGGCGATCCCAAGGTCGAGACCGTAGACCAGCGCGAGGTTGAGCACGATGTTGAGCAGGTTGCCGCCGACGGCGACGTAGAGCGGGGTCCGTGTGTCCTGGAGGCCACGGAGCACTCCCGTCGCCGCGAGCACGACCAGCAGCGGGGTGACGCCCAGCCACGCCCAGCCCAGGTAGGTGGCTGCGTGGCCGGTGACCGCGGCATCGGCCCCGAACGCCCCGACCAGGGGCCGGGTGAGGAGCAGGCCGGCGCCGGTGGTGACCGCCCCGATGAGCACCGCCAGCCAGATGCCGTCGATCCCCTGGGCCAGGGCGCCCCGGGGGTCTCCGGCACCGATCCGGCGGGCCACCGAGGCGGTGGTGCCGTAGGCGAGGAAGATGCACAGCCCCACCGCGGTCTGGACGACCGCGCCGGCGATGCCGAGCCCGGCGAGCTGCGGCGTCCCGAGGTGTCCGACGATCGCGGCGTCGGCGAGCAGGAACAGCGGTTCGGAGACCAGGGCCAGGAACGCGGGGAAGGCGAGGCGGAGGATCTCGCGGTCGTGCCCGCGTGCGGTGGTCGCCGGTGAGGGACGGGGTGTGGACATCGTCGCTCAGCATAGGACACGGTAATCGGCAACTACTGGGATGCCCGTTACATGACTACGTCGGAATGGCTGTGTGTAACTATGGCCGATCTGTGGGAATCACCTCTGGACAGCGCATATGCCCACAACGAGACGATTAACCCACAGGGCGACATTCCGGTGAACGGAAAGTTGCCGGACTTTCTCTCGTGCACAGCCGGTGGAGGGCGTTTCCGCAGGTCAGCGCAGTGACCGCCGAACGCCGTCCCCAGTTTTCCACAGACTGTTGAACAGTCTGTGCACACACGGTCCCGGCGAGTTCCACACCTATCCACCGGTTGTCCCCAGGACCTGTGGATAACGGGCTGTGCGGGGGACCCGGATGCCCCGTAGCGTCAGCCCTCGCGCGGGCGCGTGGTCGACGGTGGGCCAGCACCCGTCGAGGGTCCCGCCGGTTTCTTGGGGGTGGCCTCTCGTACGGTCCGTTGCGGGGTCGGTCTGGACGTCGACGTACGAGAAGAGGTCTCATCCGTGAGCATTGCTGAGTTCCCGAGCGGTCCCGGGGCGGCATTCGACGGTGGCTGGACGGTCAACACCGAGCGCGAGCAGTACGGCGGAGGAGGGGGCGACCGGACGCCGCCCCAGGACAACGACGCCGAGCAGAGCGTCATCGGCTCGATGCTGCTGTCCAAGGACGCGATCGCCGACGTGGTCGAGGCCGTCCGGGGGACAGACTTCTACCGGCCTGCCCACGAGACGATCTTCGACGCGGTCGTCGACCTCTACGGCCGGGGAGAGCCGGCCGACCCGGTCACCGTGGCCGCAGAGCTCCAGCGTCGCGGCGAGCTGGGCCGGGTGGGCGGTGCGCCGTACCTCCACACGCTCTCGGCCAGCGTGCCGATCGCGGCGAACGCCGCCTACTACGCCGAGATCGTCCGGGAGAAGGCGATCCTGCGCCGGCTGGTGGGCGCCGGCACCCGCATCGTGCAGTGGGGCTACTCCGGCGAGGGGGAGGTCGACGACCTCGTCGACCGGGCGCAGGCGGAGGTCTACGCCGTCACCGACAAGCGCACCGCCGAGGACTACGCCCCCCTCAGCGAGATCATGGAGTCCACGCTCGACGAGATCGAGGCGATCTCGAACCGCGACGGGGAGATGGTGGGTGTGCCCACGGGCTTCGCCGACCTCGACGAGCTGACCAACGGCCTGCACGGCGGGCAGATGGTCATCGTCGCCGCGCGGCCCGCGATGGGCAAGTCGACCCTCGCGCTCGACCTGTGCCGGTCGGCGTCGATCCACCACAACCTGGCCAGCGTGATCTTCTCGCTGGAGATGACGCGCAACGAGATCACCATGCGTCTGCTCTCCGCGGAGGCGAAGATCCCGCTGAACCACATGCGCAACGGCCACATGCAGGACGACGACTGGGCCAAGCTCGCCCGCAAGATGGGCGAGGTCTCCTCGGCGCCGCTGTTCATCGACGACTCGCCGAACATGACGATGATGGAGATCCGGGCCAAGGCCCGCAGGCTCAAGCAGCGCCACGATCTGCGGCTGATCGTGATCGACTACCTGCAGCTGATGAGCTCGGGCAAGAAGGTGGAGTCGCGCCAGCTCGAGGTCTCGGAGTTCTCCCGGCAGATCAAGCTGCTGGCCAAGGAGATCGACGTCCCGATCATCGCGCTGTCGCAGCTCAACCGTGGTCCCGAGCAGCGTTCCGACAAGCGGCCGATGATGTCGGACCTGCGTGAGTCGGGCTCGATCGAGCAGGACGCCGACGTCGTCGTCCTCCTCCACCGTGAGGACGCCTACGAGAAGGAGTCCACCCGCCCCGGAGAGGCCGACCTGATCGTGGCCAAGCACCGCAACGGGCCCACGCGCGATGTGGTGGTCGCCTTCCAGGGCCACTACTCGCGGTTCGTGGACATGGCGCACGGCTGACCCTTCTTGCAGGAGTGCCTCCTGGTCGACCAGCGCGGAGAAGACCTGCGCCGGGCTCGCCCGGACCACCCGCGAGGCGGAGTCGCTTCTTGACACTGACCCAGCATGGCGGCTGCGGGTGGGGAAAGTCGCGGGGGCGAGCGGTCGGTAGGACCGTTCGCGCGGAAGGACCAGAATGTCCGCCGCCGCCCCTGCCGCGCCTGCCGTGTCCGCCGCCGCGCGCCACATGCGAGGCGACGCGGGGTCAGCTCTTCCTCAGCTCCTGGGCAAGCATGACGATGATGCCGCTGGGGCCGCGGACGTAGGCGAGCTTGTACACGTCCGCGTAGGTCGCCACGCCGCGCAGGGGGTGGCAGTCGTGCCTGGCGGCGCTCGCGAGAGCCTCGTCGATGTCGTCGACCGAGAAGGCCACGCGGTGCATGCCGATCTCGTTGGGGCGGGTGGGCTCGGTCTCGATCGCGTCGGGGTGGATGTACTCGATCAGCTCGAGACGACCGTTGCCGTCCGGCGTCTGGAGCATGGCGATGTTGGCGTGGTTGCCGTCGAGGCCGACGGCGGTGTCGCTCCACTCTCCACTGACCGTGTCCCGGCCGAGGACGGTCAGCCCGAGGTCGGTGAAGAAGGTGATCGTCGCTTCGAGGTCGCGGACGGCGATCCCGACGTTCTCGAGCTTGATGGGCATGCGTTGCACGCTATCGAGTCAAGGGCCTCGACGTGCTCTTGGACGCGCGACCACGACGGTGATCAGCAGAGGACAAGAGACACGTCGCCGCTACGGGCAGACGTCGATCAGTACCTTGCCCACGGCGCCGTTCTCGACGGCCGCGTGGGCCTCGGCGGCCTGCTCGAGGGCGTAATGGTGCAGGGGCAGCCCGGCCTCGTCTCCTACACGCACGGCCTGGTCCAGCACGGCCGCGGACACGTCCTCCAGTGCACGAGCCCGCCAGGCATCGGGGGCGTTGTAGACGAGGACGAACTGCCAGCGGGCGTTCGGCACCATCGAAGGACGCACGGGAAGCTCCATGGTGCTGCCGCCGTTGTTGGCGTACACGGCCACCGAGCCGTGCCTGGCCAGGACCTCCGCGTCGACTGCGGCATTGACCGCCGGGGAGACCTCGACGACCGTGTTCACGCCGTCAGGGGCGATGGCGCGCACCTCGGCGACGACGTCCCGTCGTTTGTAGTCGATGACGTGGTCGGCGCCGGCACGCGCCGCGAGGTGCCCCTTCTCCGGGCTGCTCACGGTGGTGATGACCGTGGCGTCGGACCAGCGTGCGAGCTGGATGGCGGCATTGCCGACAGCTCCAGCACCGCCCGCCACCAGGACGGTGCGCCCGTCCAACGTGCCGGGGCCAAGGCGTGTCGGGCCGTCCTCCGTCACGGTCAGGCACCGGTGCGCGGTCAGGAAGGGCACCCCCAGGCTGGCGCCCAGGTCGAACGACGCGACGTCTGGCAGGAGGACCGCGTGGCGGGCCGGAATCACGGCGTACTCCTGCGCAGTGCCCCCGGTGGGGCGGAGGTGGGCCGCCTCCCAGATCCACACACGGAGGCCCAGCATCGCTGTCTCCACGCCCGGCCCGACGGCGTCGACCACACCGGAACCATCCTGGTTGGGAACCTGCGGCGGGCTGACCGGGACGCCACCCCGCTCGCCTCGACGTGACTTCCAGTCGGTCGGGTTGACCCCGGAGCGATGGATCCGGACCCGTACCTCGCCCGGCCCGGGGTCGGGCACCGGACCCTCGACCAACGTCAGGACCTCAGGGTCACCGGTCGCGGAGTACTCGATCGAACGCATGCCCTGACGTTAGCGGCCGTCGGCGGCACGTCGCCAGCACGTCGGCTGGGAGGGCGGCTCCTCCGCACGCCGCGTGAAGCGGACCGATAGCGGCTACTTGGCCTCGACTGTGTAGTGGATCGTCTGCGCGACGATCTTCCCGTCCTCGACGAGATAGGAATCAACCCCGTCCCGCACCCGGACGTGGGCGTCTTCGTACGTCCACTCTAGGAGGGCAACCCGTTCCTCTGCGCTCGGCTGCTCAGCTCGTCCACGAGTGACTCCCATCTGGCGACCTCACCATCGTGCGGACTCACAGCCGGCAGATCAACCAGGCCGTGGCGTCGCTCGGCCGCGCGGACCGGGGCAGCCGCCCTGCTCGGGTTCCCACGCCTCCCTCCCTGGTCAGCCGCGAAGCCGCACGGACAGGCAGGTGACGCAGCCCTCGAGCTTCTCGAACTCCGTCATGTCCACGGCGACGACGCGCAGGCCGTGCGCCTCGTAGATCCGCCGGGTCCGCGGCGCGCTGGCGGACATCAGAACCGTGTTCTGGTCGAGCAGTACGACGTGCGCGCCGGGTTCCTCGGGGACGGCGAGAAAGCGAGACCAGACGGTCGGGTCGTCGACCAGCTCCTCGAATCCCACGATGGTCCCGTCGGGAAGGGCGGTGACCGCTGACTTCAGGTGCAGCACCTTCGTCAGCGGGACCCCGACCACTTGCGCACCCAGCGGCGCGAGGTGGTTGGCGAGCTGGTCGACCGCGGCCTGGTTGGTGCGCCCGCCCAGCCCCACCCAGACCGTGCCGTCGTGCTTGAGGACGTCACCGCCGTCCAGCGTCCCGGGTGCCTCGATCCGGACGATCTCGTAGCCCATCTCGCGCAACGTCTGCTCGGTCCCGGCCGTCTCCGGCTTCCGCTCGTCCGCGCCCGGGCGTGTGATCACGGCGAGGTCGGCGTACACGACGACCGTGTCCTCGACGAAGACCGAGTCCGGGCAGTCCGCGGCCGGCGCCACCTCGACGGTCTCCCAGCCCTCGGCACGCAGCGCGCTCACGTAGCCGTCCCACTGCTGGAGCGCCAGGTCGAGGTCGACCGGGACGCGCTCGATGTGGGTGAGCAGCCCTTCGGCCAGGCGGGGGCTGGGACGGCGGACGAGAGCGCGACGGTTCATCCGGAGATCCTCTCGCAGCCGGGCAGGGCACGGGCCGACTTCGGACCGTCGACGACCGCCCAGTGCCGATCGCAGAATTTCTGTGGCAGGTTGTCGTATCGGTCAGGTGCCATTCGTGGTGTGGGTGGAAGGCGGTCACCGGACCGCCCAGACCTGAGGAGAAGCGGGATGACGCATTACCTGCTGGCCGTGCACGGCCCGGCCGCGATGGACGAGTTCGGCAACTACGGGTCCAAGGAGGAGATGGAGGAGGCGTTCGCCGCAACCGGTGCCTTCAACGACAAGCTCCACGCCGATGGCTACTGGGTCTTCGCCGGTGGGCTCGAGGCGGCATCGACGGCGACCGTGGTCGACGGCCAGGGGGAGACGCCGGTGATGACCGACGGCCCCTACCTCGAGTCGAAGGAGGTTCTCGGCGGCTTCTGGGTCATCGACGCGCCCGATCTCGACGTGGCGCTCCGGCTCGCGGCCGAGGGGTCCAGGGCGTGCCGGGGCAAGGTCGAGGTACGTCCGTTCGAGGGCCTCGCCTGACCCCGCACCGACGGACGACTGATGCAGGACGGAACGGCGGCCGTCGAGCGGGTCTTTCGCGAGGAGTACGGCCGCCTGACCGCCTCGCTGGTCCGCCGCTTCGGTGACATCGACATCGCCGAGGAGGCGGCGGGTGAGGCGCTCGTGGCTGCGCTGGAGAAGTGGCCGGAGTCCGGCGTACCTCCCAACCCCGGCGGCTGGCTCACCACCACCGCGGGGAACCGGGCGGTCGACCGGATCCGCCGCGAGCGGCAGCGCGACACGAAGCACCAGGCGGCGGCTCTCATGTGCGACGACGAGACGCCCCACGAGCCCACCGGCCCGGTCGAGGACGACCGGTTGCGGCTGCTGTTCACCTGCTGCCACCCGGCGCTCGCACCGGAGGCACGGATCGCGCTGACGCTCCGACTCCTCGGCGGACTGACCGTGCCGGAGATCGCGCGGGCGTTCCTGGTGCCCCAGACCACGATGGCGCAACGGATCACCCGGGCGAAGAAGAAGATCGCGGCGGCGAAGGTGCCCTACCGGGTGCCCGGGGCCGCCGACCTCCCCGAGCGGCTCGGCGGCGTGCTGGCGGTGCTGTTCCTCGTCTTCAACGAGGGCTACCTCGCCACGGGCGACGGGGACCCGGTCCGCGCCGGCCTCACGGCCGAGGCGATCCGGCTGACGCGGATCCTGCGCCGGCTTCTCCCCGAGGAGCCGGAGGTGGCCGGTCTGCTCGCGTTGCTGCTGCTCACCGACGCCCGCCGCGAGGCGCGGTTTCGGAACGGACAGCTCGTCCCGCTCGCCGAGCAGGACCGCGCCGGCTGGGACCGTGCCCTGATCGCCGAGGGCCACGACCTGGTCCGCGACTGCCTCGCGGTCAACCGGCCCGGCCGCTACCAGATCCTCGCCGCGATCAACGCCGTCCACACCGACGCGTCCGCAGCATCGCACACGGACTGGTCGCAGATCGTCGCACTGTACGACCAGCTGACACAGGTCGATCCCTCGCCGATCGTCGCACTCAACCGCGCGGTCGCGGTCGCGGAGCTGGACGGTCCGGAAGTTGCCCTCGCTCTGGTCGACGGGCTGCCCCTGGCGGGCTACCACGCCTGGCACGGCGCCCGCGCCGACTTCCTCCGCAGGCTCGGCCGCAGCACCGAGGCGAAGGATGCCTACGACGCCGCGATCACCGCCACCGAGAACTCAGCCGAGCGCGCCTACCTGAGAAGGAAGCGCGGCGAGCTGGTCTGAGCTGAGCCGGGGCCGGCAGCACGAAGCACGGTCCTCGAGTCCGACCGCCGCCGCCGGGAAGAGGCGTACGGCGGCTTCGCGGTCGTCGACGTGCCCGACCATGCGGAGGCACGGTACTGGGCCGGCGGGATCGCCGTCGCGATCGGCTGGCCGCAGGAAATCCACCGCTTCCCACGTCGGGCGCAGTTCCCCCGAGCGACGCGGGGTCGGAAGGCATGTCCTGACTGGGGTCGTGACAGTGAGGACGACTCACCTCACCGGACGTGGCCGGTCCTGCCCACTGCCTCAGCAGAGCCAGGGTCAAGGACGCAAGGCTTCGAGCATGTGATCGAGCTCTGCAACCGGGCGGCCCGGTGGAAGAGTCAGGGTGGGCAGCTGAGCGCCGGCGGCGTACCAGCGGTCGAGCGCTACGTGCGCTTGCTCGGCGTCGCCCCACAGGGTGAGCTCGTCAAGCAACCCCCGGGCCGACTCGGGCACCTCGAAGGTACGCGCAGACTGGTTGGCGGCCAGTACTTCCTCGACTGCCTGACCGTGCCCGAGCTGGCGCAGGGTCTTGCGGTACAGCGGCCCCATGCTGACGAGGTAGAACGACACCCACCAGGAAGCAATCTCGAGCGCCGTCGCAGGATCGACCGAGACGGCTGTGGGAATGCAGGGGGCGATGGTCGGGAGCATGCGGCCCGGGGCGCCGCGCGCCATGCCTTGCTCCAGCAACCGAACGCCCCGGCCCAGACCGGACAGCGGCAGCAGGAAGGGGTACCACCCGTCGGCGAGCTCGCCAGCCAGCTGTACGGCGCTGGGGCCGAGCGCGGCCAGGTTGATGGGGACCGGGGTCTGGGGGACGACTGCCAGCTTCAACGGCCGGGTTGGCCGCTCGGCGGTCGACTCGAGGCGCTGGCCGCTCAGCAGCCGACGTACCTGCCGCGTCACCACATCCAGCCGCTCGACGGGCGCCGTGAACGCAACGTCGTGCAGGCCTTCTGCCAGGGCCGGGCTGCCCGCTCCGAGTCCGAGCACGAAACGGTCCCCGGACACCGCAGCGAGGCTGCCGGCCAGCATCGCAATGCTGGCCGGCGTTCGTCCCCAGACGTTGATGATGCCGGTGCCTAGGGTGATCCGGTCCGTCCGGACGGCGACCTCCGTCAGCAGCACCCCCGCGTCGTGACCCCAACCCTCAGCGAGGAAGAACGCCTCGTACCCGAGCTCTTCCGCCCGGTCCGCGAGGTGCAACACGACCTCGCGTCGCGTCTCCATGGGAGTCAAGCCGACAGCGAGTCGTCGAACGGGCATGCCGCGATCATTCGCCGAGGAGAGGCGCATGTACAGCGCCTTTCCGGCGAAGCGCGAAAGCGGCTCCCCGGGCGGGTGGTTTCACACGCGCTGGAGAGGAGGCTCCGTCCACGCCCCCTCCAGGGCCGCGTCGTCGGGCCAGTACAGGCGCAAGGCCGTCATGAAGGGTCCGGCGGGGGTCGGTAGCCAGTTGGCCTCCTCGTCCGGGCCGGGACTCTCGTGCTGAAGGTGCAGGGTGACGCTGCCATCGGGGTCCCGCTTGAGCTGGGGCAGCATCGGGGAGTTGATGAGGTACCGGTTCAGCGGGTTGGCCACGAGCAGGCTCTCCGGCAGCTCGTACATGGTCAGGGACCAGAAGGCGTGGACCGGGGGAAGCTGTCCTGGCGGGAAGCGCAGAGAGTACTCGGATGCCCCGTCGAGCGGCTGCCCGTCGGAGTCGACGCCGTAGAACGGATACATCGCCTCGTGCTTGGAGTTCCCATACAGGCCGAGCACGCCTGCGGTCATGCGATACAGGTAGTTGTTGGCGAGGTACTCGCGGGTTCCGAAGATGTCCCCCACGGTGACTTCCTTGGTGTCCATCCGGTCCCTCTTGAAGGCCGCGAACTCGTCCCAGGCGTCCGCGATGCCTTGGTGCATCGCCTCGGCCTCCTCGGGGCTGAGCGACGTGGCGTCGAAGAGGTCCGGTCCGTCGAACCCGGCCTCGGCGAACCGTGCCCTGAGGTCGACCTCGGAGGGGTGTGTGGGGCAGGACTGCAGGATGAAGTTCAGCAGCGTGAAGAAGCGCAGCGAGGTCTTCTGGTCCTCGGGCGAGAGCGGCTCCAGCAGCCGTGCCGGCGGGCTGGCCTCGGGCGGCGGCGTGCCGACGAACGCGGAGAGGGTCTGCGCCCGGTACCCGTCCTGGACGGCCTTGACGTTGTCCAGGTCGTCGGGGCGATACAGCTGCGTCCGGTAGACCGCCAGCGCGTACTGGGTCTCGGAGGTGAAGACCTTGTCGATCCCGGCGGGGGTGCTCCCGTCCCAGTCGGGGCCGGCGATCATGTAGTGGCCGCCAGCGTTGCCCGTCGCGCGGCTGCCGATGTAGGCGAAGTTGTGGGTGTAGGCGTCGATCAGCTGGATGCTGAAGTACCGCTCGGCGTCGATCGGTGGCACGGTGAGCACCATCGGTTCGGCCCGTAGGTCCATGCCCACCATCGAGTACGGGGTGTCCGAGTTCGGTGACACGATCGCCCGGTCCTCAGCGGTGTAGACGCGAGGGATGTTCCGCAGCTCGTTCCAGGGAGCCTTGAACTCGGGGTTCGACCGGTCCTCGAAGTAGTCGTACTGCACCCGGTAGCCATCCACCATCGGGTAGCCGTAGATGTACCCCTCTTTGGCGATCTCCCGCAACTGCGACATGTCCATGCCGTTCTCCGTTCTCCGTTCTCCGACGCGAACGTGTGTCAGACCGCCCGGCAGCCGGCGATCTGACGCAGGTGAATGGTGCGTGAACCAGTTCGTCACGGCGATGGTTGCTGACGCGGATGGCCCCACTGGCGTGCCGAGTTGTCGCGCGTTCACCCTTTGCGCCCTGACAAACGGTTCACATGCGGCATGCCGGTGGGGCCGTTCGCCTCTGCCGGCTGTTCTCCGGTGAGCAGAGCGTGGGACCTGGGGCACTGGCCTGGGTGGTCGGGCGAACCGAATAGGAGTCAACCATGACTGCGAGCCGACTGATGCGCACGCTGCCGGTCGCTGCCTTGCTGACCGCCGGTCTTGCCGCCCCGGGAGCCGTGGCAGGAACAGTGGCCGGTGGAGTCAGCGAGCCGTCGGTCTCGCCGGCCGGATTGGACCCAGCGACGTTGAGCGGTGAGCTGAGGGCGAGCGGGTTCACGGTCAACCCCGGCTACCCGATGCTGTATGGGGGGACGGCTGCCTGACGTACACCTACCCGGCGATGAAGAGCTGCTTCGGCAACAACCCTGTGTCCCCCTACGTGATCGCCACGGTGAAGGCATGGCCGAACGAGCATGTAGGGCCGACCCCGGCGAACGTGTTCGGGCCCGTACGAGCCGGCTATGTCCCGACTTACCGGCTCAGTCCGCGCGACGCCATCGTGATCTACGGGAAGATGCCACCCCCCGGAAAGTACATGGCTCTGCAGACCTACGAGTGGAGCCAGCCCGGGCGCTGGAAGACCAAGGACTACGTCCAGTGGGAGCAGGCGTCCTACCGTCCCTATCCCATGCAGTACATGTTCGAGACGATCCCGCCCGAGGACCACGCGGTGGGACGGACCTGGTCTTTCGCGTCCATCGGAGATCCCGTCAACAACGTGGTCATGCAGAACCAGTCCGGCTATCCCTTCGACAGGAACCTGTACTTCATCACCACCCCCAGCGCCAGCACCGACCGGGCGGTGCGTCGCGTCCTGCGGGCCCAAGGGGTCCCCGACAGCGACATCTTCACCGAACGGATCCCCAGCCGCGACGAACTCGGACGGATCGGACCCCTCGGCATGACCAAGCGCGCCATCGACTTCTACACGTTCTTCCGCTACGCCATCCCCGACGACGCCGAAGCCGCACGGAAGTGGTGGGGGGGACGTCCCGTTGACGGTGTTGAGAGTGCGCGGCCCCTCCAGCCCTGGCCCGGTCCGTCGGTACGGAACGCTCACCTACGGGGAGCGGACCGCGCACAGCGAGGCCTACCTGAAGAACGATCTGCAGCGGCTGGTCAACGCGGTCTGCGAGCGGGTCGAGGGAACGGCCGGCCTTCGCGGTGACGACTGCGTGCAACCGCCGCCAGTCTCGTCGATCATGCCGGCCGTGCACGACGACATCGGCTGGACGGCGCCGTACTGCCGCACGATCAATTCATGGTGCGGCGACCAGACCGACGCCGGTCTCTTCGGAACAATGCCCCTTGGGCTCGACTCCGGGGAGGTCTACGCCGTGGTGGACACGCTCGCCACGGAGACCGGTAACGCCACGTACGTCGGCCTGAGCGTCAACGAGGCCTCGAGACACTTCTCTCCCGCCGGCGTCACGGACGCCACCCTCAGGGGCTCCGCAAACGGCTATACGGGCGCGGTCGCACACGTGGACAAGTTCTATGTGCATTACTTCACCCGCGACTGCCAGGTGCTGGCGGGGCTACCTGGCCTGCCCGAGAGCTGCACCGAGATCACCCCCGACATGGTGCCGCGGAAGGAAGACACCTCTGTGGACGGAGACCCGGCGCTGCGGGGCATGTTCTGGCCCGGGTTGCGCGAGTACATCGCGCCGGGAACCGCACACGGGCCGGACACTTCCAAACTGCTGAGGCCCCGGATCCTGACCTTCACGAAGCCGTAGCCACGGGCGTCTCGGGCCGGGTTGCAGCAGGGGAGGACCGGGCGTGGACCTGGTTTGAGAGACGGGGCCGACTACTTCCTCGGCACTTGTCGTGCCTCTACCGCGCACGCTCAGAATCGCAGGCAGTAACCGTCCAGCGGGGGCGCGCGGCTGCGTCCATCCGGGCGACGGGGGCGGAGGCCTCCCGTCGGTTGGCGACGTGGGTGCTCGTCAGGACCTGTCCAGGACCTCGACCAGGGGTACCTCTGAGCCGTCGATGTCAGCCACGTGGTCGACACCGTGGCGCAGGGCGATCCGTGCGCAGTCGGCGCAGCCCGCGAGTGTGAACCACTGGGTGGGGGCATCGTCGGCGGTCCGCAGTCCGCAGAGCGTCGAGCGTTCGAGGTCGGGCTGCGGGTCTCGGGTCAAGTGCACCCACGTGCTGTGTGTGACCCTGGCGATGAACACCGCCCGCATGGGCGCGGAGTCGTACACACCCTCCAGAGTACGCGCCAACCACCCCGGGCGCTCCTCGTCACAGACCTCGCTGGCTCGCCGGATGCAGGGCGCGTTCCCCGGTCAGCGAGAGCCGTGGTGGCTCGTCATCGGATCCTCTGGGGCCGTGCCACTCGACGAGGAGAAGGGTTGCGTCGTCATCGAGGTCGCCGGCTTGGTGCTCGAGCAGCGCGTGCACGACACGGCGCATCGTCTCGGGAGCCGTCAGCTCTGCCGCGAGGTTCCGCGAGATCAGGTCGACCAGCCGGTCCTGCCCGAAGAACTCACCGTCGGGCGACCGGGCTTCGATGACACCGTCGGTGTAGAGCAGCAGCATGTCGCCGGGCTGCAGCTGCTCGGTCCCGACTCGGGCCGGAGCGGTATGGGAGAGCCCTTGGTTCAGTCCCAGCGGCAACAGTGGCTCGACCTCGAGGGCGCGCACCAGCCGCCCTGCGCGCAGCAGCAGCGGCTCGTGGTGTCCGGCGCTGATCCAGGTGAGCAGCCCCCGGGCGGTGTCGAGCTCGCACAAGAGCGCGGTGGCGAATGACTCGACTCGGAAGACGTCGTTGACCGCCGACTCGATGAGGGTGGCCGTTTCGCTCAGCGACTCCCCGGCCCGACGGGCGTTGCGATAGGCGGCCACGACGAGGCTGGTCAGCTGGGCGCTCACGATGCCGTGTCCCATGCCGTCGAAGACCCCGAACCGTGCGGTGTCGGCGTCGACTGCGTAGTCCAGGGAGTCCCCGGCGACCTCGTAGGCCGGCTCGAGGCCACCGGCGATGGTGACCGAGTGGTTGGTGAACGTCAGGGGAGGCAGCAGCGACCACTGCACCTCGGCGGCCAACGTCATCTGGCTCGTACGGCGGAGCCGCACGATGCTGTCGCCGTACATCGTCTTGGTGACGACAAGCTCCGCCACCACCGAGGTGAACCGCTCGAGGCGACGCATCCCGGCGTCGTCGTCGAGCACGTCGGTCGGCACCGTGAGTCCGATGACGCCCAGGCGTTCGGTGCCGTCGATCAGCGGCTGCCACACCCGGACCCGGTCGCCTTCGGAGCCGGCCGAGTCCGTCTGGGTCTGCCGCTGCATCTGCTGGAACGCACGCCCCGCCACGGTCGCGTCAACGCCCAGCACGTCGGCGGAGTCGTCGTGGCTGCGACGACTCGGCGTTGAGAAGGGCACCAGCACCCGCTGCTGGAGGTCTGTGAGGTAGACCGTGACGTCCTGGCCGTCGAAGACGGCGGCGGCGCCGGCCACCATGCTCGGGAGCTCGTCCGGAGCGGCGACGTGCGCGACGTAGATGAGATGGTCCGTCCCCCGCTCCACGAGCGATTGCCAGACCGAACCACCGGCCGGCGGGCTCGCCGCGCCGGTGGGGGTGGTGCCGTGTCGGTCGTGGGTCACAAGCTGTCCTCGGTCGAATGCTGGCAGTCAGAAGGACCGGCGTCTCCCGGCCATCGACTTCCAGGCTGTGGCGAGGCCCCGTACGGCGACGAACTCACCGACTCCCGCTCCGATCCCTCTCACCGTAGCCTTTCACATCGTCTCGGCATCCGCGGCGTCGCCGACCTCGGTCGCGGCACCATCCGCTCCTCGCCCTCCAAGCCGGGTGCCGCACGGACGTCGAGGTGCACCCGGTTCTTGGCCACCTTCTCCTCGGGCACCCGCTGGAAGAACAGCCGCGGCCCGTTCCCCTGCGGGTCCACCAGCGCCGAGGCCGAGTTGCGCTGCTCCTCCGGGACCCCCGTCTGCGCCAGGAAGTCGTCCCAGGCGGCCAGCGGGTCAGCGCCCTCGGGCAGGTCGACGCCGGGCGGGCCGGGATGGACGTAGCCGAGGACCCCCCCGCCAGAAGGTCGACAGGGCTCGAGGGTCGCGGGCGTCGAAGGTGACCTGGATGTCACGGCTCATCACTGGCTCCGTCCGTCCACCGGGTCCCGTGCCCGGGGCTCCGAGACCACTCTGGCAGGCTGCGCCGACGGATCGGCTCCGCCGACCGGCGTACCCGGCGCGCGCCGGGCTGCGCACGCCCGGCCACGGCGCAGACCCGACCCCGCCGAGGAGGTACGACGTCCGCCGGGTCAGCGGTTCACGAGGTCGGCGACGCCCATCTCGGACAGGGACCGGTCACCGGCCTCGACCGGCGTACCGAGGTCGGAGCACTGCCGGCCCACCTCGGCCAGGGCGTCGTCGGCCGACCGCGTCGCCCCCTCACCGGCCTGGACCGCGTCCCGGACCTCGATGAGCGCCTCGCGCAGGTCGACGAAGGACCGGTCGACGTCGGCGGCGCGGTCCGCCCACCCGGTCGCGTCGGCCAACCGGAGCTCCACCAGTTCGCGCCCGCGGTTCTCCGTCTGGAGCAGGGTGGCGGTCTCCTCGCAGGCGCGCTGTGCGAACGGCTCGCCCGGGACGCTGCACCCGGCGAGCACGACGACGGGCAGGACCAGGAGCACGGAACGCAGGACGCTGCGCCGGAGCCGGTGTCGCATGGTCGCTAGTCAAGCGCATGCCGACACCGCACCGGTGGCTGGCCCGGAGGTCCTGTGACAAGAGTCTTGCGAGGTGCGATGCACAGGATCACCGCGGCGGGGTACAAATCGCTACTGTCGAACCACCCGATCCCACCCCGAGGAGCACCGCAGATGCAGACCTGGCCCGGACGTGCCTACCCGCTCGGCGCCACCTACGACGGCAGCGGGGTGAACTTCGCCCTCTTCACCGAGGTGGCCGAGCGCGTCGAGCTGTGCCTCATCGGTGAGCGGGGGGCCGAGACGCGGATCGACATGCCCGAGACCGACGGCTTCGTCCACCACGTCTACGTCCCCGGCCTCCAGCCGGGACAGCGCTACGGCTACCGGGTGCACGGTCCTTACGACCCCGAGGCCGGCCACCGCTGCAACCCGCGGAAGCTGCTGCTCGACCCCTACGCCAAGGCCGTCGAGGGACAGATCGACGGCGACGAGTCGCTGTTCTCCTACCGGTTCTCGGACCGACGAAGCCTTCAACGACGACGACAGCCTGGGTCACACCATGTTGTCGGTGGTGGTGAACCCGTTCTTCGACTGGGGCAACGACCGCCACCCCGAACGCGAGTACCACGAGTCGGTGGTCTACGAGGCGCACGTGAAGGGCCTCACCCAGACCCACCCCGACATCCCCAAGGAGATCCGCGGCACCTACGCCGGCATCGCCCACCCGGCGATGATCGGGCACCTGAGCGAGCTCGGCGTCACCGCGATCGAGCTGATGCCGGTCCACCAGTACGTCCAGGACCCGCACCTGCTCGACAACGGCCTGTCGAACTACTGGGGCTACAACACCATCGGGTTCTTCGCCCCCCACAACGCCTACTCCTCGACCGGTCAGCGCGGCCAGCAGGTCCAGGAGTTCAAGGCGATGGTGAAGGCCCTCCACGAGGCGGGCATCGAGGTGATCCTCGACGTCGTCTACAACCACACCGCGGAGGGCAACCACAACGGCCCCACGCTGTGCTTCCGGGGCATCGACAACGCCTCCTACTACCGGCTCGTCGACGACGACAAGGCGTTCTACTTCGACACCACCGGCACCGGCAACAGCCTGCTGATGCGCCATCCCCACGTGCTGCAGCTGATCATGGACTCGCTGCGCTACTGGGTGACCGAGATGCACGTCGACGGGTTCCGGTTCGACCTGGCGTCCTCGCTGGCCCGGCAGTTCCACGAGGTCGACCGGCTCTCGGCGTTCTTCGACCTCGTCCAGCAGGACCCCGTCGTCAGCCAGGTGAAGCTCATCGCCGAGCCGTGGGACGTCGGCGAGGGCGGCTACCAGGTCGGCAACTTCCCGCCGCTGTGGACGGAGTGGAACGGCCGCTACCGCGACACCGTGCGCGACTTCTGGCGCGGCGAGCCGTCGACGCTGGGCGAGTTCGCCTCGCGGATCACCGGGTCCGCGGACCTCTACGAGCACTCCAACCGCAAGCCGATCGCCTCCATCAACTTCATCACCGCCCACGACGGTTTCACGATGCGAGACCTGGTCTCCTACAACGAGAAGCACAACGAGGCCAACGGCGAGGGCGGCGCCGACGGCGAGAGCCACAACCGCTCCTGGAACTGCGGGGAGGAGGGCGACACCGAGGACGCGGACGTGCTGGCCCTGCGCGCCCGCCAGCAGCGCAACTTCCTCACCACGCTGCTGCTGTCCCAGGGCGTGCCGATGATCGCGCACGGCGACGAGCTCGGCCGCAGCCAGCAGGGCAACAACAACGTCTACTGTCAGGACAACGAGCTGTCCTGGGTGGACTGGGAGCTCGAGCCCTGGCAGGAGGACCTGCGCGCCTTCGCCGGCCGCGTCGTGGCGCTGCGTCACGACCAGCCGGTGTTCCGCCGGCGGCGCTTCCCCGGCGGCGGCACCGACGCACGGGGGCGTCCGGAGATCGGCTGGTACAAGCACACCGGCAAGCGGATGACCGACACCGACTGGAACGAGAGCCATGCGCTGTCGATGATGGTCTTCCTCAACGGCGAGGCGATCCCCGAGCCGGACCCGCGGGGGGAGCGCGCCACCGGGGACTCGTTCCTGGTCGTGTTCAACGCCTTCCACGAGACGATCTCGTTCCAGATCCCGGAGGGCCTGTACGACGAAGGCTGGATCGTGGTCCTCGACACCAGCGACGACCAGGTCGGGATCGTCTCTGTGTTCGACGACGCCCCGGTGTTCGAGGCAGGCAGCGAGTTCCCCGTCACAGGCAGGTCGGTCGTCGTGCTCCGGCACACGGCCACCGACTGACCGGCGGTAACCTGGGGCCCATGCCTTCCCCCGAGACGTCCGACTCCGGCATGCCCGACGAGACGCCGACCTTCGCAGACCTCGGTGTCGACAAGCGCGTGCTGCGCGCCCTCGACGACGTCGGCTACGAGTCGCCCTCACCGATCCAGGCGGCCACCATCCCGGCGCTGCTCGAGGGCCGGCACGTCGTCGGCCTCGCGCAGACCGGGACGGGCAAGACCGCCGCGTTCGCCGTCCCGATCCTCTCCCGGATCGACCTGAAGCAGAAGACGCCGCAGGCGCTGGTGCTCGCGCCGACCCGGGAGCTGGCCCTGCAGGTGTCCGAGGCGTTCGAGCGCTACGCCGCGCACGTGCCCGGCCTGCACGTGCTGCCGGTCTACGGCGGCCAGGCCTACGGCATCCAGCTGTCGGCGCTGCGCCGCGGCGTGCACGTCGTCGTCGGCACGCCCGGACGGATCATGGACCACCTGGACAAGGGCACGCTCGACCTCACCGAGCTGCGGTTCCTGGTGCTCGACGAGGCCGACGAGATGCTCAAGATGGGGTTCGCCGAGGACGTCGAGACGATCCTGGCCGACACCCCCGCGGACAAGCACGTCGCACTGTTCTCGGCCACGATGCCCGCGCAGATCCGTCGGATCTCCAAGAAGTACCTCACCGACCCGGTCGAGATCACGGTCCGGAACAAGACCACCACGGCCGCGAACATCACCCAGCGGTACCTTCAGGTCGCCCACCAGCAGAAGCTCGACGCTCTCACCCGGATCCTCGAGGTGGAGAACTTCGAGGGCATGATCGTCTTCGTCCGGACCAAGCAGGCGACCGAGATCCTCGCCGAGCGGCTGCGCGCCCGTGGTTTCGAGGCGGCGGCGATCAACGGCGACGTTCCGCAGGCGCAGCGGGAGCGGACGGTCAACCAGCTGCGGAACGGCCGCCTCGACATCCTCGTGGCCACCGACGTGGCCGCGCGCGGCCTCGACGTGGAGCGGATCAGCCACGTCCTCAACTACGACATCCCCACCGACACCGAGTCCTACGTCCACCGGATCGGCCGCACCGGGCGGGCCGGCCGCGCCGGCGACGCGATCCTGTTCGTCACCCCGCGCGAGCGGCACCTGCTGCGGGCGATCGAGAAGGCGACCCGTCAGCCGCTGACCCAGATGTCGCTGCCGACCGTCGAGGACGTCAACGTGACCCGGGTCTCCCGGTTCACCGACGCGATCACCGAGGCGCTGGCCTCCGACGACCTGTCGTTCTACCGAGGCCTGGTCGAGGACTACGTGCAGGAGCACGACCTCCCCGCGGCCGACATCGCAGCGGCCCTCGCGATCATGTCGCGCGACGGCCAGCCGCTGCTGATGGAGCCGGAGCCCGCTCCGCAGCCGGCCCGGCGCGAGCAGGACCGGGGCCGTCGTGGTGACGACGACGGCCGCCCGCGGCGCGAGCAGCGCCCGCGGCGGGGTCGGTCGGACATCACCTACGCCACCTACCGGATCGCGGTGGGCAAGCGGCACCGGGTGGAGCCCCGCCAGATCGTGGGCGCGATCGCCAACGAGGGCGGGCTCGGACGTGACGACTTCGGCCACATCGACATCCGCGGCGACCACTCCTTCGTGGAGCTCCCCGCCGACCTCGGCCCCGAGACGGTCGAGGCCCTCGCGAGCACCCGCATCTCCGGGAAGCTCATCGAGCTCGCCCCCGCCGGTGGTACGACGTCGCGGCCGACGTCGTACGCCCGGAAGGACCGGACGGCCAAGAAGCCGCACCGCAAGGGCGAGCCCGGGCCCGACAAGGACCGCAAGAAGCCCCGGACCAAGAAGCCGCAGGCCTGAGGGACCGTCCGGTCAGCCGGTCCGGACCACCGTGGTCCCGCCGGCGAAGTCGTCGTGCCACCCACGCCGCGTCGTCGGGTTGTTGTTGATCGTCACCGCGATCATGATCACGGCCGCCAGGCTCAGCAGCGGGGCGATGAAGCCGAGGACCGGGATGATCCCGAGGATCCCGATCGCGGTGAAGGCGTTGCGCTTCAGGGCCTGCTCTACGCTCGGGCGGCCGCCGTCGGGTCCGCGGGTCTCGAGCTTGAGGAGCATCTTGCCGACCGTCTGGCCGCGGCTGCTCTCGAGGAAGGTGAAGTAGGCCAGCGTGATCAGCGTGGTGAGGATCGAGGAGACCGCACTGGCCGCCCAGGAGGTGCCGTTGTTGACCCCGAAGCCGCTGAGGCTGCCGCCACTGGTGCCGATCAGCATGCCGACCACGACGATGCCGACCACGACGAAGTTCACGATCATCAGCAGCACGAAGTCGATCAGGCGCGCGCCGAAGCGCAGCCACAGGTCGGCGGGCTGTCCGACGCCTCCCGTGCCGGCGCCGCCCTGGTAGCTCGGTGGCGGCATCGCGCCGGGCTGGCTGCCGGGCTGCCCGCCGGGCGGCGGAGGAGGTGGCGGGGTGGTGCCGTAGCTGCCCTGCCCGGGTGGCGGTGGCGGCGGCGTGGTGCCCTGGGTGGGCTCGTCGGCGCGGTCCTGGCCGTCGGGTGGCGGTGGGGTGGGGTTGCTCATCAGGAGCCTCTCTCGATGGACTGTTCGCGAACGACGGTAGTGAGATGTGGACCGGATGTCTCGTAACTTCGCGGACCGGCCGCGCCCGGTCGAATCCTTGACCGGTCCAGGATCATGGGGGCCATGACCTCCCCTGATCCGGCAGCGGCTGCGGCCCGGCGCGACCGCCTGCGGGCGGCGTACCTCGCTGCTCCCGACCGGCGGCCCGCGTCCACGGCCCGCGGGCTCCACCACACCGCGCTGGTGAGCAGCGACGTCGAGCAGACGATCGAGTTCTACCAAGGCCTGCTCGGCTTCCCGCTGACCGAGCTGGTGGAGAACCGGGACTACCCCGGCTCCTCCCACTTCTTCTTCGACATCGGCAACCAGAACCTGCTGGCGTTCTTCGACTTCCCCGGGCTCGATCTCGGGCCGTACGCCGAGGTGCTCGGCGGCCTGCACCACGTCGCGATCTCGATGGACCCGGCGCGGTGGCAGGACATCGTCGCCCGCCTCGACGAGGCCGGCGTGGAGCATGTCGTCCACAGCGAGGTGTCGGTGTACTTCACCGACCCGGACGGAGCCCGGGTCGAGCTGATCGCCGACCCGCTCGGCGAGATGTACGGCGACCGGGTGCTGTGACCCGCCGGGCCCCCGCCGACGTCCGGGGTCAGGCCCCCCGGCGCTGCTCCAGCCGGCGCATCACCGGGGTCGCGGTGATGCCGTGCACCAGCACCGACAGCGCGATGGTGAACGCCACGGTCGACCACAGCAGCTGGTGGTCGGGGAACTCGGCCTGCCCGGTGGCGTAGGCCAGGTAGTACAGCGAGCCGACCCCGCGGACGCCGAAGAACGCGATCGTGGCCTTCTCCCCGAGGGTGAGCTCGTGGTCGCCGATGCGGCAGCTGCCGAGGTACATCCCGACGAGCCCGGCCGCCGGACGGATCACGAACACGAGCAGCACCGCGAGGGCCACGGACTCCCACGGGAGGCTCCGCAGCAGACCGTTGGTCATCGACAGGCCGAGCAGCAGCAGCACGACGAGGGTCAGCAGCAGCTCGAGGCGCTCGATGACCTGGTGCATGTAGATGTGGTACTCGTGGCCGCGTTCGGCCGACCGCAGCGTCATCGCGGCCGCGAAGACCGCGAGGAAGCCGTAGCCGCCGAGGCTCTCGGCGACGCCGTAGGAGAGCAGGATCGCCGCGATCGCGAGCAGCGGCTCACCGGTCTCGGCCAGCCGCAGAGGGCCGCGCCGGCCCGCGGAACGCCGCCTTGGCGAGCAGCCACCCGACGGCGATGCCCAGCGCCACGCCGACCACGACCTTGCCGACCAGCTCCCAGCCGAGCCAGCGCAGGCCCCACTCGCTCACCGGCCCTATGGAGGCCAGGAACACCGCCGCGTAGACGAAGGGGAAGGCCAGCCCGTCGTTCAGCCCGGCCTCCGAGGTGAGCGCGAAGCGGACCTCGTCGCCCTCGTCGATGTCGTCCACCCGGTCCCCGGCCTCGGCCGACGAGGTGGGACCACCGACCTGGACGTCCGAGGCGAGCACGGGGTCCGTGGGGGCCAGCACCGCGCCGATCAGCAGCGCCGCCGCGGGGGCCATCCCGACGACCCACCAGCCGACGACAGCGACGCCCGCGATGGTGAGCGGCATGGAGACGCCAGCAGCCGCCAGGTGGCGCTCCACCGGCGCCAGCTGCCGAGCCGGCGCAGGCTCAACGGCCGGTCCAGCGCCAGGCCGACGCCCATCAACGCGATGATCACCGTGAACTCGGTCAGGTGCTCGACGAAGGCGCGGTTGCCCGTCGGCGTGACGTCGACGCCGTCGGGCAGCGGCAGCAGCCCGATCAGGGCGCCCACGACGACGAGCACGAGCGGCGCGGAGACCGCCGCCCGCTGCAGCGCAGTCGGCAGCACCACGGCCAGCAGCAGCGCGGCACCGCCGAGCAGGTAGACGAGGTCGGCGGTCATCGGCCTCGGGGGCGGGGTCGGGTCACCGGTCTCCTCGGGTGGTGGGGCGGCGTGCGGCGGCCGGGGTCGTGGCGGTGGTCGCGGCGAAGCTCGCGGTGGTGGTCGCGGCCCGCGGCCGCAAGCCGCGGCTACCGGGTACCCAGCGCGGCGGTGCTCATCCGTGCCCGGCCGGTCCCGTGCCGCGCGGCCGGCTGTTACCGAAGTGTGGATCGCCCGTGGCAGCGACGTTGCCCGGGCGTGGGGGATACCGGCATAGCGTTCAACTCAGAATCTCCGGGGGGAGATGGAGTGGAAGTTCCGGGCAGGGCCGTCAAGGGGCGGGAGGCGGCCCTGCTGGAAGAAGGACTCTCGTAGGTGCCCGACATGAACACTGCCCGACCCGACGTGCTCACCTCCCAGGAGCACGCCTCGTCCAGGTGGTCCGCGTGACCACGGCTGGTGTCATGTCGGGCACCCGAGAGTCGACCCGGCCCTCGACGTGCTCGCGCGCCGCGGCCGCGGCGTCGCTGTTCCTCGGTGCGCTGCTCCTCGACGCGCTGCCCGACCTGGCCCACGCCGCCTTCTACGTCGCCGTCCTCGCCGCCGCCGCGGCAGCCATCGGCATCGTCAGTGGATACCTGCTGTTGACCCGCGTCACCCTGCTGGTGCGCACGGTCGCCTTCGCCGCCGCCGCCGTGGTGGTCGCCGGAGAGCTGCTGCAGGTCTTCCCCGGTCTGCCCGGAGTACGCGACCTCGGCCGGCTCACCGCCGGGGAGCTGCTGCTCGTGCTGCTGGCCGCGATCTCGGTGATGGGTCTCCTGGTTGCCGACGCGATCCGGCGTAAGCCAGAACCCGCGCCCGACCGACCGTATGCTCTGTGACCATGCCCTCCGTGCTCATCGTCGAGGACGACGAAGCGATCGCCATGCCGCTGGTTCGCACGCTCGGCCGCGAGGGCTACGACGTCGAGCGGGTCGGTGAGGGGACGACCGCCGTGGACATGGCGGTCGCCGGCGGGGTGGACCTGATGATCCTCGACCTCGGCCTGCCCGACATCGACGGCCTCGAGGTCTGCCGGCAGGTGCGTGCGCGCGGCTACGAGGGCGGCGTGCTCATCCTCACCGCCCGCGGCGGAGAGCTCGACCGTGTCGTCGGCCTCGACGTCGGCGCCGACGACTACATGTCCAAGCCGTTCGGCCTCGCCGAGCTGCTGGCCCGCACGCGCGCGCTGCTGCGGCGCAGCGGCTCCGCGCACCCGGCCGCGACCGCCGCGGAGGCCGAACCGACGGCCCCCGAGCCCGGGCTGCGCATCGACACCCACGCCCGCCGGGTCTGGGCCGCCGACCACGAGGTCGCGCTGACCACCAAGGAGTTCGACGTGCTCGCGCTGCTCGGCGAGGACCGTGGCGCGGTGGTCACCCGCGAGCGCCTCATGGACGAGGTGTGGGACAGCAACTGGTACGGCTCCACCAAGACCCTCGACGTGACCGTCGGCCGCCTCCGGCAGAAGCTGGAGGAGAACCAGGCACCTGCCCGGGTGGTGACCGTGCGCGGGGTCGGCTTCCGGCTGGAGGACGGCCCGCCGGATGCGTGACCGGCTGGTCGTCGCCCTCGTCTCCGTCACCCTCGCCGTCGTCGCCGTCTTCCTCGTCGAGCGGGCCTACACCACCTCCGCGCTGATCCACGAGCAGGAGCAGCGCAAGATCGAGCGGTCGGCGCAGGTCATCGCGAGCCTCCTCGGCACGCGGGAGGCGCCGGTCACGTCCGACCTGCTGCGGACGGCGATCTTCGCCGACGAGCACGTCGTCTACACCGCGCCGTCCGGCGAGGAGGTCGAGGCGGCGCGGCACCGGTCGGAGGGCGGGGCCGTCGGCGACCACGACGAGCATGACCTGACCGCGACCAGCGACGTGCCCGGCGGTGGCACCGTCACGCTGACCAGGCACACCGAGGTGGTCGACCAACGGGTCGCCGACGCGCTGCTGCCGCTCGTCCTCGTCGCGCTCGGCCTCGTCCTCGCCGCTGCGGTGGCGGCGGCGTGGCTGGCCGGCCGTCTCGCGCGGCCCTTCACCGCGCTCGCGGAGGCGGCGGGCCGGATCGGTCGCGGGGACTTCGCCACCGACGTACCCCGGTCGAACGTCCCCGAGGCCGACGCGATCGCGCGTGCGCTGCGCACCAGTGCCGCCGACCTCGGCGCGCTGGTCGAGCGGGAGCGGGACTTCGCCGCACACGCCTCCCACCAGCTGCGGACGCCGCTCACCGCCACCCGGCTCGAGCTCGAGGAGCTGGCCCTCGCGCCGGGCACCTGCCCGGAGGTGGCCACCCGCGTCTCTGCGGCCCTGGGCCAGCTCGACCGGCTCAACACGACCGTCGCGCAGATGCTCGACGCCTCCCGCGAGAGCCGGCTCGGCTCCCGGGTCGACATCGACCTGGCCGCCCTGGTCCGCGACACCGTGGTCCGATGGGGCGACCTCGCGCCGGACCGCACCGTCGCCGGTGATGCGGGGGGCGTGGTCGCCGCCCGGCTGCCGGCCGGCGCCGTGATGCAGGTGCTCGACATCCTCATCGGCAACGCGGTCACGCACGGTGCCGGGCCGATCACGGTGTCGCTGTCCGAGTCGCCCTACTACCTCGAGATCGTGGTGGCCGACGAGGGCTCCCGTGCCGCGGCTGCCGCGAGCATGGGCACCCCCGTCGCCCGGGGCGCGGGTGGGCTGGCCACGGCGACCGAGATCGTGGAGTCCCTCGGGGGACGGCTCCGCCTCACCGACGCCGACCGCACCACGTTCAGCCTTGTCCTCCCGGCCGTACGGCATGAGACCGTGGGCGGATGAGCGTCGAGCCGGAGAGTTCCGAGCGCGCCGAGGAGCGGAACGTCCTCGGCGGGCCCCTCGAGGGCTGCAGCACCGACCCGGTCACGGGGTTCTACCGCGACGGCCGGTGCAGCACCGGCCCGCAGGACGTCGGCAACCACACGGTGTGTGCGGTCGTCACCGAGGAGTTCCTCGCCCACCAGGCCTCCGTGGGCAACGACCTGTCCACCCCGCGGCCGGAGTGGCGGTTCCCGGGGCTGCGGCCGGGCGACCGGTGGTGCGTGGTCGCGGCCCGCTGGCTGCAGGCCTACGAGGAGGGCCTGGCGTGCCCGGTGGTGCTGGCCTCCACGCACGAGCGTGCCGTCGACGTGGTGCCGCTGGCCTACCTGCAGCAGCACGCGGTCGACGTACCTCCCGACGCCGCCTCGTTGGTCTGACGGCTCCCCGGGCGACGCGCACGGCCGTCGCGCAAGTGCTGCACGATCGTGCAACGCCGCCGGGCGGATTTGCATATCGGTGCAAACCGGGCGTGAAGCCTCAAAAAGCCGCCTAGCCTCGCCGAAGGAGAAGACATCAACGCAAGCTTCTGGGAGGAACTGTGCGTACTCGAACCCTGGCCGCCGTCGCGGCGGCCCCCCTCGTCCTCGGCGGTGTGGCCGGTCCGGCCGTCGCCGTCGTCGACGACGTGACGCCCTCGACGAACGAGGTCAACGCGGACAACGGCTGGGCCCACTTCACCGCGGTGCCGGACTTCGGCGCGGTGGAGCTGACGTTCGTCACGACCCGCGGCTTCGACTCCTGCTTCGAGGTCCGTGCCGACGGCGAGGACCCGCTGGAGGGTCAGGAGAACCCGAACACCGGCATCACCGACGGCCTGTGGGAGTACTACTGCGTCAATGCCACCGACGCGGAGGGCGGCACCAAGACGGTGCCCGTCGAGGCCGACGGCTCGGTGGAGGTGCGTCTGGTCTTCGGCGCAGAGCGTGACGAGCGCTTCGACTGGACCGAGGTGGAGACCAAGGCGGTGGTGGCGCCGGAGACCGCGCAGGAGTGCAAGAAGGGCGGTTTCGCGGAGCTCGGCTACACCAACCAGGGACGCTGCGTGTCCGCGGTCAAGAGGGCGCAGCGGGACGCGCGGAAGGCGGCAAGGGCCGAGCGCCGCGCCGAGTCGAAGGCGGCGAGGGTGAGCGCCAAGAAGGCCGGCAAGGGCAAGGGCTAGTCCGCGTCCGTGGGGACAGAACGCCTGCCTGCCGTGGTGAGCCGGCGACAAGCTGAGTAGAAGTGCTCTGTCGCGAGCCCGTGCCGTGCTGCCACGCTCGAGACATGAGCACGCACACGGTCCCTGACCGCCACCTCGGTCGCGACACCCGCAGCGGCGCCGTCGTCGACGCCCTCGTCCGCACCGGCCTTCTCGGACCGGAACGACGCGACGAGGCCGTCGACGTCGTCGACCGGGTCCTGGCCAGCCAGCACGCGGGCGCTGGCCCGCTGCGGCGCCGGTTCGCCGAGCTCGCCGGCTACCTCGGCGGCGTCTTCGTCGTCTCCGCCGCAGGCGTCTTCTTCGCCACGCAGTGGTCCACCCTCGCGCAGGGGCAGCAGGTCGCCCTGCTCGCCGGCGTCGCGGTCGTCCTCCTCGTCGCGGCACTCGCGGTCGTCGCCCTCGGCGGCGGACCGCGCGCCATGCGGGGCGGCGCCGAGCCGGTGCAGCGCCGGCTCTCCGGGGTGCTGATGCTGGGCGCCGCGGCGAGCATGGCAGGCGCCGTGGGTCTGCAGGCGGACCGCGCACTGGCCGGGTCGGGCGACGCGGCACCGCTGCTCGCCTTCCTCGCGTTCACGGCGCTGGCCTTCGGCGGCTACCTGGTCGCGCCGACCGTCGTGGGTCAGGCCGGGGTCGCTTTCGGGGCGTTCATGCTCGTCCCGCTGAGCCTGCAGTACCTCGGCGGAACGGACCTGCGGGTCGCGACGTTCGGGCTGATCGTGCTGGCGCTCGGCGCCGGCTGGCTGCTGCTCGCCGAGAAGGGGGCCTGGCGGGAGGTCGCCTCGGGCCGGGTGATCGGCTGCCTGCTCGCGGTGGCCGGTGCCCAGATCACCGTCCTGGACCAGGAGCTGCGCTGGGTCGGCTACCTCGCTCTCCTGCTCGTCGCCGTCGCCGGCTTCGCGGTGTACGTCGTCCGGCGTGCCTGGCCCTACCTGGCCACGGGCGTGGTGGCGACGACGCTGGTCGTGCCCGAGGCCCTCACCGACCTGACCGACGACGCCCTCGGCCCCGCCGGCGTCCTGCTGGCCGCCGGCGTCACCCTCCTCGGCGCGTCCCTGCTCGGCCTCCGCATCCGCCACGACACATGAGCGTCGCGAGACGGGTGTGGACGTCTTCGCGCCGCGGCCGTGACTCGTCGGACGTCCGGCCACAGTCGGGAAACACCGGGAAAAGTTCTTCGACTGGGCTGTCTAGACGCCGAAAAGAGGAATACGGTGATCGAGCCTGATTTCTCTCCGAGGGAGTGCCATGCCCAGTACCCAACAACGACGCCTGCGCGGGTTCGCCGCAGCGGGCGTCACCGCAGCCCTGGCCGTGTCCTTGGCCGGTGTCACCACGGGCCCCGCGTCCGCCGCCGGCGATGACCGTACGGCGACGCAGCGCACCGGCCCGGTCGACGTACAGCTCCTGTCCTTCAACGACTACCACGGCCATCTTGAGGCGGACACGCCCGGCGAGGTCGACCGCACGCTCGCCGACGGCACGGTCCGCGAGATCACCGCCGGTGGCGCGGAGTACCTCGCCCGGCACCTGCGCAACCTGCGCCGGGGCGAGGACAACAGCCTCACCGTCGCCGCCGGCGACCTGGTCGGCGGCTCGCCGTTCCTGTCCGGCCTGTTCCACGACGAGCCGTCGGTGGAGTCGCTGAACGCGATGGGCCTCGACGTCTCCGCCGTGGGCAACCACGAGTTCGACGAGGGCGTCCGCGAGCTGCGGCGCATGCAGCGCGGCGGCTGCCACGTCGAGGACGGCTGCTACTTCCCGAACCAGCCCTACGACGGCGCCGACTTCCAGTGGCTGGCCGCCAACGTCAAGAACGACAACACCGGCAAGACGGCGCTGCGGCCCTACACCGTCCGCCGTGTCGACGGTGAGCGGGTCGCCTTCATCGGCATGACCCTGGAGGGCACCGACCAGCTCGTCGCCCAGAGCGGCATCCGCAACTGGAGCTTCCTCGACGAGGTCCGCACCGCCAACCGGCTGGTCCCCAAGATCCGCAAGCGCGGGATCGAGTCGATCGTGGTGCTGCTGCACGAGGGCGGCTACCAGGAGGGCAACGTCAACGAGTGCGTCGGCGCCTCCGGCCCGGTGGTCGACATCGCCAAGCGCCTCAAGCCGGCCATCGACATGGTGATCACCGGCCACACGCACCAGGCCTACAACTGCAAGATCGCCGACCCCGCCGGCCGCAAGCGGCTGGTGACCAGCGCGGCGTCGTACGGCCGGGTGATCACGGAGATCGACTTCAAGGTCAACCGTCGCAACGGCGACGTGATCCGCAAGTCGGTCCGCGCCCGCAACCACATCGTCCGGCAGAACGTGGCGCCGGTCCGCATGCAGACCCGGATCATCAACAAGTGGAGCCGTCTCGCCGACGAGGTCGGCAACCGTGAGGTCGGGCAGATCACCGAGGACATCACGCGGGCCTTCGACGCGGCCGGCAACGAGGACCGCGGTTCCGAGTCCGGGGCGAGCAACCTGATCGCCGACGCCCAGCTGGCGGCGACCGAGGTCAACGGGGCGCAGATCGCGTTCATGAACCCGGGCGGCGTGCGCGCGGACTTCGAGTACGCACCCGACGGCGTGGTCACCTACGCGGAGGCGTTCACGATCCAGCCGTTCGGCAACCTGCTGGTGACGCTGCCGATGTCCGGTAAGCAGATCGAGACCCTGCTCGAGCAGCAGTGCAACACCGACCGGCCTTACCAGCTCGGCGTCTCCGCCGGGTTCACCTACACCGACACCCGCTCCGCGGGCACCGGCGACAAGAGCTGCACGGTCGATGCGACCGAGCTGATGCTCGACGGTGTGGCGATCGACCCGAACGCCGACTACATGGTCACGGTGAACAACTTCCTCGCCGACGGTGGTGACGGGTTCTCGGTGCTCACCGAGGTCCCGACCGGCGAGCGGATCGGCGGTGGCGGCGACCTCGACGCCCTCATCGCCTACTTCGGCGCGAACAGCCCGATCGCCGACCCGGGCACCGACCGGGTCACCGAGGTCGTTCGCTGATCCCTGCCGGCCGGCCGGGGCCTCGCTCCCCGGCCGGCCGGCGGCGTCCTGCGCCGACTTAGGCTGGCGCGCATGCCCGTCCCGACCCTCGGCACCCTGACCACCGTCCCCGCGCTCGACCGGCCCGACCTGGTCGCCGACCCGGTGGCCGCAGCCCTCCGGTCCTGGCCCGACGCCCCGCAGGTCGGGGTCACCGAGATCGACCCGGAGCTCGCCGACACCGCCGCCCTCACCGCGGCCTACGACCTGCCGCTGACGGCCAGCGCCAACTGCGTCGTGGTCTCCGGCCGGCGCGCCGGGGAGGAGCGCATCGCCGCCTGCGTCGTGCGCGCCGACACGCGCGCCGACGTCAACAACCTGGTCAAGCGCACGCTCGACGTCCGCAAGGCCTCCTTCCTGTCGACGGAGCGCGCGGTCGAGGAGACCGGGATGGAGTACGGCGGCATCACGCCGGTCGGCCTCCCCGACGGGTGGCGGGTCCTCGTCGACGCCACGGTGCTGGACCTGGACGTGGCGATCGTCGGCAGCGGCGTGCGCCGTTCGAAGCTGCTGCTGCCCGGCCGGTCCCTCGGGACCCTGCCGCGGGTCGAGGTGGTCGAGGGGCTCGGCACCTGACGGCCTTCCCGTCCCTCTTGCGGGCGAGCGACGCGTTTCGGCTTCCGCGTCGTGGGTTACCCCCTCCGTCGTACCCGATCTCGGAGGTGGACGATGAAGGCAGTGACCTGGCAGGGCCGGCGCGACATGCGCGTCGAGGAGGTTCCGGACCCACGGATCGAGTCGCCCGACGACACGATCATCAAGGTCACCTCCAGCGGACTGTGCGGCTCGGACCTGCACCTGTACGAGACGCTGGGCCCGTTCATGACGCCCGGCGACATCGTCGGCCACGAGCCGATGGGTGTCGTCGAGGAGGTCGGCCCCGGCGTGACGGACCTGAAGGCGGGGGACCGGGTGGTCGTGCCGTTCAACGTCTCCTGCGGGACCTGCTGGATGTGTGAGCACGGTCTGTACAGCCAGTGCGAGACGACCCAGAACACCGAGTACGGCACCGGCGCGTCGCTGTTCGGCTACAGCAAGCTCTACGGACAGGTGCCCGGAGGACAGGCGGAGTACCTCCGCGTCCCGTTCGGCAACTTCCTCCCCATCAAGGTGCCGCAGGGCCCGGTGGACGAGCGCTTCCTGTTCCTCTCCGACGTGCTGCCCACCGCGTGGCAGGGCGTGGAGTACGCCGACGTCCCCGAGGGCGGCACCCTGCTCGTGCTGGGCCTGGGCCCGATCGGTGACATGGCCGCCCGGATCGCGTTGAACCACGGCCACCGGGTCATCGCCGTGGACCTGGTCCCCGAGCGGCTGCAGCGCGCCCGCGGCCGTGGTGCCGAGGTGATCGACATCAACGCGGTCGACGACGTCGCCGAGGAGGTCCGCTCGCTGACCGGTGGCCGCGGTGCCGACTCGGTGATCGACGCGGTCGGCATGGAGGCGCACGGCTCGCCCGCCGCGTCGATGATGCAGCGGATGGTCGGCTTCATGCCGAGCGCCGTCGCGGCACCGCTGATGCAGAAGGCCGGCGTGGACCGGATGGCCGCGCTGTACACCGCGATCGACGCGGTGCGCCGCGGCGGGACGCTGTCGATCAGCGGCGTGTACGGCGGACAGACCGACCCGATGCCGATGATGACGATGTTCGACAAGCAGATCCAGCTGCGGATGGGCCAGGCGAACGTCAAGAAGTGGGTCGACGACATCATGCCGCTGCTCGGCGACGACAGCGACCCGCTCGGCGTGGAGGACTTCGCGACCCACAAGCTCCCGCTGTCGGAGGCGCCGGCGGCGTACGAGAAGTTCCAGAAGAAGGAGGACGACATGGTGAAGGTCGTCTTCAAGCCCTGACCCGGGCCGGTCTCCCCACCCACCCCCGTGCCGGCGCCGCTCCTCGAAGCGCGCCGGCGCGGTGGACGTAGCACGAGGCGCCACTTCCTCCGCGGAGGAAGTGGCGCCTCTCCCCATGCAACCCGGGTGGACCCCACCCGGGAAGTGCTACGTCACGACGGCTTGGGAGCCCCCGGACGGGCGTAGCGGAACCAGGTGATCGCGATGCACATCACCGCGAACGCGACACCGATGTAGTAGAAGGTCTCCGGTGCCATCAGGGTGAGCCCGACCCCGAAGAAGAACGGGCCGAAGGCGGCGATGCCGGCGGTCCAGCCGATCACGCCACCGGCCTGGCGGCGCTCGAAGATCATCGGCATCTGCTTGAACGTCGAGGCGTTGCCGATGCCGGTGAACAGGAAGATCGCCAGCATGCCGATGAGGAACCGGCTGAACTGCGCGTCGAGCGACTCCGCTCCGGCGGCGACGTCCGGGGAAAGCTGCAGGCTGGTGTAGGCGACCGAGAGCAGGATCCCCACACCGCTGACCAGGGTCCACCTGGCGCCGCCGAACTTGTCGGTCAGGGGGCTGAAGAGGACGCGGGCGCCGGCACCGATGAGCGGGCCCAGGAAGGCGAACTTCACCGGGTCGGGCATGTCGTAGCCCGCGATCAGCGCCTGCGTGGTGCCGTCGTCCAGCACCCGGGCGATCTCGGCGTTGCCGGCACCGTAGAGGTTCTTGATCAGCAGCCCGAACTGGCCCGAGAGGCCCGCGAAAGTGCCGAAGGTCATGATGTAGAGCAGCGTCATCCACCAGGTGTCCTGGTTGCCGAAGATGTCGAACTGCTGGCGGATGTTGGCCTTGACCGGGACGCTCTTGAGCATGGTCCAGGCCAGGATCGCGCCGACGATCACGAACGGCACGTAGACGTAGGCGGCGTTCTGGTACCAGACCTCGCGCGGGTCCCCGCCGGGCACGGTCTCCACCTGCGAGGCGCCGAGGAAGCCGACCATCGCGAAGCCGATCACCCACGGGGTGAGGAACTGCACCAGCGAGACGCCGAAGTTGCCGATGCCGGCCTGGATGCCCAGCGCGGTGCCCTGCATCCGGCGCGGGAAGAAGTACGACGTGCTCGGCATGAAGCCCGAGAACGCCCCGCCGCCGATCCCGGACAGGAAGGACAGCGTCAGCAGCCACCAGTAGGGGGTCTCGTTGTTCTGCACCGCGACGCCCCAGCCCAGCAACGGGATGAGCAGCAGCAGGGTGGTGAGGGTGACCAGCTTGCGGGTGCCGAGCATGGGTGGCAGCACCATCCACACCAGACGCAGCAGGCCGGCCGAGAGGCCGGGCATCGCGACCAGCCAGTAGAGCTGGTTGTTGGTGAGGTCGAAGCCGAGGTTGGTCAGCTTCGGCGCGAGGGCGCTGGCGATGAACCAGGAGGCGAACGCCAGCGTGAGGGTGAAGGTGCTGATGCTGAGCGTGCGCCAGGCGAGCGACTTGTCCCAGGTCTCCTCGTTCTCGGGGTCCCAGGACCGGAGCCACTCCTTGCCGGTGTGCGTGCTCTCGGGGGTCGACGTACTCATCGGACGGATGCCTCCAGGGCGTTGGGCTTCTCGAAGTGGTCAGCGAGCTCGGGCGAGGAGTTGTGCAGCATGTGCACCACGGTCCAGTGCATCCACAACGCACAGACCAGGGTCAGCAGGAACAGGACGAAGAAGGTCGCGGACGGCAGGCCGGTCCACGCGGTGGTGTAGGCGAACAGCGGCGGCAGGAAGAACCCGCCCAGCGCGCCGAGCATCCCCACCAGGCCGCCGACGGAGCCGACCTCCCGGGGGAAGTACTCCGGGATGTGCTTGTAGACGGCGGCCTTGCCGATGCCCATGGAGCAGCCGAGGAGGAAGACCAGGACGGCGAACGGCACCAGGCCGATCGAGTAGGGCAGCACGTCCCGGCTGCCGGACGCGTCGAGGCTCTCCGACACCTGTACGACGACGTAGCCGTCGGGCATCATCAGGACGAACGTCGTGGCCAGCATGATCCCGAACGTCCAGTACATCACCCGGCGGGCCCCGAGCCGGTCGGAGAACCAGCCGCCCACCGGGCGCAGCAGGCTGGCGGGGAAGATGAAGGTCGCGGTCAGCAGGGCGGCGGTGCCGAGGGAGACGCCGAAGTTGTCGACGTAGTACTTCGGCAGCCACGCGGACAGGGCGACGTAGGCGCCGAACACGGCCACGTAGTACAGGCTGAAGCGCCACACGCGCACCTGCCGCAGCGGCACCAGCTGCTCCCGGATCGGCCGGCCGGCGCCGGGCTTCCGGTCGTGGCGGGGGGCGACCACCCACAGCATCGACGGCCACGGCGAGCAGCAGCACCGCGTAGATGACCGGCACCAGCCGCCAGCCGCCGTCGGCGAAGCCGAAGTAGACCCCACCCGCCGTCCCGGTGATCAGCACCGGGCCGATGAACTTGGTGACCGAGGCACCGACGTTGCCGGCGCCGAACACGCCGAGGGCGAAGCCCTGGTGGTGACGCGGGAACCACGCGGAGTTCCAGGCGATGCCCGCGGTGAAGGCGTTGCCCGCGAAGCCGACCGCGAACGCCAGCAGCAGCAGCATGCCGTAGCTGCCCGCCTGGGCCACCAGGTAGGAGAAGAGCGCGGTGGCGACGAGCATGACCGTGAACACGGCCCGGCCGCCGTAGCGGTCCGCCATGATCCCGGCGGGGAGTCGCCACAGGGCGCCGTTGAGGATGGCCACCGCCGACAGCCAGGAGAGCTGGACGTCGGTGAGGCCGAACTCGTCACGGATCGGCAGCCCGAGCACACCGAACATGAGCCAGGCCGCGAACAGCAACGTGAACGCGATCGTGGACATGGTGAGCACCCGGCCGGCGCCCTGGGGCACCGGCTCGAGCCTTTGACTGGGTGGGGACTCCTCCCCCGTGATGGCTGACATGGGTCCTCCGGTCTGGTTGCATGGGGATGCAACGTAAAGTTCGACGTCATCCATGGTGTGAGGTGGCGGATCGGCGCAAAAGGGACCTAGGTCCCTGGCCAGCGGGCCCGTGGCCCCGATGTACTTCCCGGGCCGGTCCGGCCGGATGACAACCACAATGAGGGGATGCGAGTGAGCACCGACGTTCAGCCCGAAGGAACGCAGCAGCACGAGACCGGGATGGACGGGGGATTCTCCGACGCGCTCGTACGGTCGCGCCGTTTCTTCACCAAGGCCGAGGTCTCCGAGGACCTCCGCAGCCTGCACCGCAAGGGCGGCCGGGAGGCGGACGCGTTCTACCGGGACCGGTGGAGCCACGACAAGGTGGTCCGCTCGACCCACGGCGTGAACTGCACGGGCTCGTGCTCGTGGAAGGTCTACGTCAAGGACGGCATCATCACCTGGGAGACCCAGCAGACCGACTACCCGTCGGTGGGGCCCGACAAGCCCGAGTACGAGCCCCGCGGCTGCCCGCGCGGCGCCGCCTTCTCCTGGTACACCTACTCGCCCACCCGCGTGCGCTACCCCTACATCCGCGGCGCGCTGCTGCAGATGTACCGCGAGGCGAAGTCCCAGCACGACGGCGACCCGGTCAAGGCGTGGTCGCACGTCGTGGACAACCCGCAGCGCGCGAAGCACTACAAGTCCCAGCGGGGCAAGGGCGGCATGGTCCGGGCCACCTGGGAGGAGGCCACCGAGATGGTGGCCGCCGCCTACGTGCACACGATCAAGAAGTGGGGCCCCGACCGGGTCGCGGGGTTCTCCCCGATCCCGGCGATGTCGATGGTCTCGCACGCGTCCGGCGCCCGGTTCACCTCGATGATCGGCGGCTCGATGCTGTCGTTCTACGACTGGTACGCCGACCTGCCGGTGGCCTCGCCGCAGGTGTTCGGCGACCAGACCGACGTCCCGGAGTCGGGTGACTGGTGGGACGCGGGCTACCTGGTGATGTGGGGCTCGAACGTGCCGGTCACCCGGACCCCCGACGCCCACTGGATGACCGAGGCGCGCTACCGCGGCCAGAAGGTGGTCGTGGTCTCACCCGACTACGCCGACAACGTGAAGTTCGCCGACGACTGGCTGGCCATCGCCCCGGGGACCGACGGTGCGCTCGCGATGGCGATGGGTCACGTGATCCTCAAGGAGTTCTTCGTCGACCGGCAGACGCCGTACTTCTCCCACTACACGAAGAAGTACACCGACCTGCCCTACCTGGTCGCGCTCGACGAGGTCTCGACGGGCCCGACCTCCGGGGAGCGGGTCTACCGGCCCGGGAAGTTCCTCACCGCCGCCGACCTGCCCGCGCACGAGTCGGTCGAGAACGCACACTTCAAGACCGTGCTGATGGACGCGCGCACCGACGAGCCGGTGGTCCCCAACGGCTCCCTCGGCCACCGCTTCGGGGAGACCGGCGCCGGCCGGTGGAACCTCGACCTCGAGGGCGTCGACCCCAAGCTCTCCCTGATCGACACCTCGCACGACAGCGTGCTGGTCGAGCTGCCGCGCTTCGACAACCTCGACGGCAGCCCCGACTCGCTCCCGCGCGGCGTCCCGGTGCGGCGGGTCGGCCAGCACCTCGTCACCACCGTCTACGACCTGATGCTCGCCCAGTACGGCGTGGGCCGCGACGGCCTCCCCGGCCAGTGGGCCCAGGGGTACGACGACGCCGACGCGCCGTACACCCCCGCCTGGCAGGAGAGGATCACCGGCGTCCCGGCCCAGGCGGCGGCGCGGATCGGTCGCGAGTTCGCAGACAACGCCGAGGAGTCCGAGGGTCGCTCGATGATCCTGATGGGCGCCGGCACGAACCACTGGTTCCACTCCGACACGATCTACCGCGGGTTCCTGGCGCTGACCACGCTGACCGGCTGCCAGGGCGTCAACGGCGGCGGCTGGGCGCACTACGTCGGGCAGGAGAAGTGCCGCCCGATCACCGGCTGGGCCCAGCTCGCGTTCGGCCTGGACTGGCAGCGGCCGCCGCGGCAGATGATCCACACCGCCTACTGGTACCTCCACACCGACCAGTTCCGCTACGACCACTTCGGCGCCGACACGGTCGCGGCAAAGACCGGCACCGGCCGCTTCGCCGGGATGAGCACCGCCGACGTGATCGCCAAGAGCGCCCGCATGGGCTGGATGCCGTCGTACCCGACGTTCGACAAGAACCCGCTCGACATCGCCGACGAGGCCGCGGCCGAGGGGCGCCCCACGGCCGAGTACGTCGTCGACCAGCTGAAGTCCGGCGGGCTGCGCTTCGCGGCCGAGGACCCGGACGCCCCGGAGAACTTCCCGCGGGTGCTCGCGATCTGGCGGGCCAACCTGCTCGGCTCCTCGGGCAAGGGCAACGAGTACTTCCTCAAGCACCTGCTCGGCACCGACTCCTCGCTGCGCGCCGCCGAGGCGTCCGAGGGCCAGCGGCCCAGCGAGGTCGAGTGGCACGAGGACGCCCCGGAGGGCAAGCTCGACCTGCTGCTCAGCCTGGACTTCCGGCAGACCTCCACGACGGTGTTCTCCGACGTGGTGCTCCCGGCCGCGACCTGGTACGAGAAGCACGACCTCAACACCACCGACATGCACCCGTTCGTGCACTCCTTCAACCCCGCCATCGCTCCGCCGTGGCAGACCCGCACCGACTGGGACGCCTTCCAGACCATCGCCACCAAGTTCAGCGAGCTCGCCGTCGAGCACCTCGGTGTCCGCAAGGACCTCGTCGCCGCGCCGCTGCTGCACGACACCCCGGACGCGATGGCGAACCCGCACGGGGTGGTGAAGGACTGGAAGCACGGCGAGTGCGAGCCGGTCCCGGGCGTCACGATGCCCAAGCTGGTGGAGGTCGAGCGCGACTACACCGCGGTCGGGGCGCAGATGGCCGCGCTCGGCCCGCTGCTGGACAAGCTCGGTGCGACGACCAAGGGGATCACCTACGACGTCACCTCCGCGATCGACTACCTCAAGCACAAGAACGGCACCGTGCGCGGGGGCCCCGCGGACGGGCGCCCGTTGCTGAAGAAGGACATGGCCGCGGCCGAGGCGATCCTCGCCCTGTCCGGTACCACCAACGGCCACCTGGCCACCCAGGGGTTCAAGACCCTGGAGAAGCGGACCGGGACCCAGCTGCACGACCTGGCCGCCGAGCACGAGGGCAAGCAGATCACCTTCGCCGACACGGTCGCCGCGCCGGTGCCGGTGATCACCTCGCCGGAGTGGTCGGGCTCGGAGACCGGTGGCCGCCGCTACTCACCGTTCACGATCAACGTCGAGCGGGACAAGCCGTGGCACACGCTCACCGGGCGGCAGACCTTCTACATGGACCACGACTGGATCCAGGAGATGGGCGAGTCGCTCCCGGTCTACCGGCCGCCGCTGAACATGGGGGCGCTGTTCAGCGAGCCCGAGATCGGCTCGACCGGCGAGTTCGGCGTGACCCTGCGCTACCTCACCCCGCACAACAAGTGGTCGATCCACTCGGAGTACCAGGACAACCTGTTCATGCTGTCGCTCTCCCGCGGCGGGCAGACGATCTGGATGAGCGACAAGGACGCCGCCAAGGTCGGGGTCGAGGACAACGACTGGATCGAGGCGGTGAACCGCAACGGCGTCGTCGTCGCCCGGGCGATCGTGTCCCACCGGATGCCCGAGGGGACCGTCTACATGCACCACGCGCAGGACCGGCTCATCGACGTACCCATCGCCGAGACGTCGGGCAAGCGCGGCGGCATCCACAACTCGCTCACGAGGATCCTCGTGAAACCGAGCCACGTGATCGGCGGCTACGCCCAGCTGTCGTTCGCCTTCAACTACCTGGGCCCCACCGGAAACCAGAGAGACGAGGTCACCATCATCCGCAAGCGCAGCCAGGAGGTCACGTACTGATGAAGGTCATGGCCCAGATGGCGATGGTGATGAACCTCGACAAGTGCATCGGCTGCCACACCTGCTCGGTCACCTGCAAGCAGGCCTGGACGAACCGGACCGGCACGGAGTACGTCTGGTTCAACAACGTGGAGACCCGGCCCGGCCAGGGCTACCCGCGGACCTACGAGGACCAGGAGGAGTGGAAGGGCGGCTGGGAGCTCAACAAGCGCGGCCGGCTCAAGCTCAAGGCCGGCGGGCGCTGGAAGAAGCTCGCGACGATCTTCTCCAACCCCAAGATGCCGTCGATCCAGGACTACTACGAGCCCTGGACCTACGACTACGCGACGCTGACCGACGCGCCGGCGCAGGAGCACACGCCGGTCGCGCGGCCGAAGTCGCTGCTGTCCGGCAAGGACATGAAGATCGAGTGGTCCTCGAACTGGGACGACAACCTCGGTGGCTCCAGGGCCACGGAGATGCACGACCCGATGCTGAAGAAGCTCGCCGACGTCGGCAACACCGTGAAGTTCGAGTTCGAGCAGACGTTCATGTTCTACCTGCCGCGGATCTGCGAGCACTGCCTGAACCCGTCGTGCGCGGCGAGCTGCCCGAGCGGGGCGATCTACAAGCGCTCCGAGGACGGCATCGTGCTCGTCGACCAGGACCGCTGCCGCGGCTGGCGGATGTGCGTGTCCGGCTGCCCCTACAAGAAGGTCTACTTCAACCACCGCACCGGCAAGGCCGAGAAGTGCACGTTCTGCTTCCCGCGGATCGAGGTCGGCATGCCCACGGTCTGCTCGGAGACCTGCGTGGGCCGGCTGCGCTACATCGGCCTGATGCTGTACGACGCCGACAAGGTGCTCGAGGCGGCCGCCACCCCCGACGAGCACGGGCTCTACGAGGCGCAGCGGGACGTGTTCCTCGACCCCTCCGACCCCGAGGTGATCGCCGCGGCCGAGCGCGAGGGCATCCCGCGGGACTGGATCGACGCCGCCCAGCGCTCGCCGATCCACGCCCTGATCAACAAGTACAAGGTCGCGCTGCCGCTGCACCCGGAGTACCGCACCATGCCGATGGTCTGGTACATCCCGCCGCTGTCCCCGGTCGTCGACGTGGTCCGGGACACCGGCGAGGACGCCGAGGACAAGGGCAACCTGTTCGCGGCCATCGACGCGCTGCGGATCCCGATCGAGTACCTCGCCGAGCTGTTCACCGCCGGCGACGTCGCCCCGGTCGACGGGGTGCTCAAGAAGCTGGCCGCGATGCGCTCCTACATGCGCGACATCAACATGGGCCGCGAGCCCAACGGCTCCATCCCGGAGTCGGTCGGGATGACCGAGGAGGAGATGTACGACATGTACCGCCTCCTCGCGATCGCCAAGTACGACGAGCGCTACGTCATCCCGCCGGCGCACGCGGAGCAGGCCCACTCCCTGGAGGAGCTGGCCACCGAGTGCTCGCTGGACTACGAGGGCGGCCCCGGCATGGGCGGCTCGGGACCGTTCGGCGAGGGGTCCGGAGGTGTCGCACCGATCGCGGTGGAGAACTTCCAGATGCTGCAGAACCGGCAGACCTCCGACACCCTGGCCGCCCCGGCGGGCAAGGCGTCGCGGGTGAACCTGCTCAACTGGGACGGCAAGGGGTCCCCGAGCGGGCTGTTCCCGCCGAAGCCGGACGCCACGGGCGAGCGGCCCGCGGCCGGCCTCACCGGCGGCACGGGCGTCGAGCACTCGCCGGCGGAGACCCAGGCCGGGACGGTCGGGGAGGACACCGGCCGCAACGTCGCCGACGAGCGCACCGGCGGGGTGACCGGCCAGGCGCCGGGCGAGGAGGACCAGCGGTGAGCCGCAAGCACCCGCGGCCGGCGCTGGCTCCCGACCAACTCGCGGTCGCCTGGCAGGCTGCCTCGCTGCTGCTCGGCTACCCCGACGAGCGGCTGCTGGCCGACCTGCCGACGATCCGCGGCGCCTCGCACCAGCTGCCCGCCTCCGTCGGCGAGCCGATCCGCGAGGTCGTCGTACACCTGGAGTCGCAGGCGCCGACCGACCTGCAGGCCGACTACGTCGAGACCTTCGACCGGCGGCGCCGCAACAGCCTGTTCCTCACCTACTTCGCGCACGGGGACACCCGCAAGCGCGGGGTGGCGCTGCTGCGGTTCAAGCAGACCTACCTGCGCTCGGGCTTCGTGCTCGACGCGGACTCCGAGCACGGCGGCGAGCTGCCGGACCACCTGTGCGTGGTGCTGGAGTTCGGCGCCACCGTCGACCGGGACCTCGGCTGGGGCCTGCTGATGGACCACCGCGCCGGCCTGGAGCTGCTGCGGATGTCGCTGCGCGACGAGGGGTCGCCGTGGGCGGGTGCGGTCGAGGCGGTCACCGCGACGCTGCCGCCGTTGAAGGGCGACGAGGTCGACGCCGTACGTCGTCTCGCCGCGGAGGGACCCCCGGAGGAGGAGGTCGGCCTGACGCCGTACGCCACGCCCGGGTTCGACCCGGGGGCCGCCGCCCCCGACCCGGGGATGCACCAGTCGGGCCCCGAGCCCCTTCCCATGCCGACCATGCCAGGAGCCCGCTGATGGACGTCTTCCTCTGGGTGATCTTCCCCTACCTCTGCCTCGCCGCGTTCGTGGTCGGGCACTTCTGGCGCTACCACTACGACAAGTTCGGCTGGACCACGCGGTCCTCCCAGCTCTACGAGGACAGGATGCTGCGGCTCGGCTCGCCGTTGTTCCACTTCGGCATGCTCGGAGTCGTGGGCGGCCACGTGGTCGGCCTGCTGGTGCCCCGGTCGTGGACCGAGGCGGTCGGCATCGACGACCACCTGTACCACTACCTCGCGGTCGTCGGCGGGCTGCTCGCGGGCATCGCGGCGACGGTCGGGATGGTCATCCTGATCTACCGGCGCCGCACCGTCGGCCCGGTGTTCTCCGCGACGACGCCGATGGACAAGGTGATGTACTTCTTCCTCGGCCTGGTGATCGTGCTGGGGATGTGGAACACCATCGCCGGCTCGATCTTCACCATCGGCGGGGAGTACAACTACCGCGAGGGCGTGTCGGTCTGGTACCGCTCGTTCCTGGCCTTCCAGCCCGACGCCACCCTGATGGCCAACGCGCCGATCGGCTTCCAGCTGCACGCGCTGACCGCCTTCGTCCTGTTCGCGCTGTGGCCGTTCACCCGGCTGGTGCACGTGTTCAGCGCCCCGGTCGGGTACATCACGCGGCCCTACATCGTCTACCGCAGCCGTGACGACAAGCAGCTCGGCAGCCACGCGCCCCGGGCCGGATGGGAGCGGATCAACCGATGAGCGAGCACAGCGACCCCGTCGAGCACGGGCACGACCAGCACGAGGGGCGTCCCCACGGGCACGAGTCCCACGACAGCCCCGGCGTCGTGCCGCTGGGGGAGCTCGCCGACGCGCTGCTCGAGGACCTGCCCAACCACCCCGCCGGCCGGGCCGCGAAGACGATCCTGTCGGGCACCGTCATGCGCGCGACCTTGATCGCGCTGCGCGGTGGGGAGGAGATGGCCGACCACGACTCCCCGCCCGCCGCCACCCTGCAGGTGCTGCGCGGCGAGGTCACGTTGCGGTCGGGCATGCGGTCCTGGCGTCTCACCGAGGGCCAGCTCGCTCCGGTCCCGCCCGAGCGGCACGGAGTCACCGCGCACGCCGACTCGGTGGTTCTGCTCAGCGTCGCCCTTCGCTGAGGTCCCGCGGGACGGGCGCGCGGTCCCCGGGTCGTCCTCCCCCGGGACGGCCGGGGGTGGCGGATGCCGCGCCGGAAGGCTCGGGAGCGGCCAAGGGCGCGGTCGAACCAATCGGCCCTCTGGCACACCCGGCCGCGAGCCCGACCGGCAGGACGGCGACGTCCGCGCCGGTGTCGTACGAGATCACCGGTCCGTCCGCACCGTCCCGAGGCGCTGCACCTCGCGGCATCCGCCCCCCACATCACCGTGCCGCGCGCCGGGGGTGGTCGGCCAGGGAAGGTGGTCCCGGACCGCCGTGGCGATGGTCCCGAGCCGGACGCCGACGACCAGCATCCGAGACGACGGACCAGGATTCGAGACACCTCGGCCCTGGTCGCGGCCGCGTCTAGGCTCGGCGTACGCAACTGCTGCGCACTCGCGCAACCACCACCCTCCGCAACGACGCAAGGAGGCCCCGATGGCCTATCGCCCCGAGACGCTCGCTGTCCACGCCGGCCAGGAGGAGGCCGACCCGGCCACCAACGCCCGCGCGGTGCCGATCTACCAGACCACCTCCTACGTCTTCGACGACACCGAGCACGCCGCGAACCTGTTCTCGCTGGCCGAGCCGGGCAACATCTACACCCGCATCATGAACCCGACCCAGTCGGTGTTCGAGGAGCGGATGACCGCGCTCGAGGGCGGTGTCGGCGCGCTCGCCACGGCCTCCGGCTCGGCGGCGACCACCTACGCCGTGCTCAACCTGACCTACGCCGGCGACAACATCGTGGCGCTCTCCACGCTCTACGGCGGGACCTACGCGCTGTTCGCGCACACGCTGCCGCAGTTCGGCATCGAGGTCCGGTTCGTCGACCCCGACGACCCCGAGCAGCTCGCCCGGCACGTCGACGACAAGACCAGGCTGGTCTTCGCCGAGACGGTCGGCAACCCCAAGATCAACGTGGTCGACATCCGGGCGTGGGCCGATGCCGCGCACGCCCAGGGCCTCCCGCTCATCGTGGACAACACCGCCCCGACGCCGTACCTGTGCAAGCCCTTCGAGCACGGCGCCGACGTCGTGGTGCACGCGGCGACGAAGTACATCGGCGGGCACGGCACGTCGATCGGCGGGGTGATCGTGGACGCCGGGTCCTTCGACTGGGCGGCGCACGCCGAGCGCTTCCCGGGGCTGACCGGGCCCGACGCCGCCTACCACGGCGTGGTGTGGACCGAGGCCGTCGGCAACCAGGCCTACATCATCCGGGCGCGCACCGTGCTGCTGCGCAACACCGGCGCCGCGATCGCGCCGCTGAACTCCTGGCTGTTCCTGCAGGGCCTGGAGACGCTGCACCTGCGCATGGAGCGGCACAGCGAGAACGCGCTGAAGGTCGCCCAGTTCCTCGCCGGCCACGACGCGGTCTCGTGGGTGAGCTACCCCGGCCTCGACAACAGTCCCTACCGGGCGACCGCCGACCGGGTGCTCACCGGCCGCGGCTACGGAGGCCTGGTCAGCTTCGGGGTCCGGTCCGGCCGTGAGGGCGGCAAGGAGCTCGTGGAGGGCCTCGAGCTGTTCAGCCACCTCGCCAATATCGGCGACACCAAGTCCCTGGCCATCCACAACGCGACGACCACGCACTCCCAGCTCACCCCCGAGGAGCTGGAGGCGGCCGGCGTCCCCGAGGACATGGTGCGGCTCTCGATCGGCGTCGAGCACGTCGACGACATCATCGCCGACCTCGACCAGGCCCTGCAGAAGGCCCAGAAGGCACAGGCCCCCGGACAGTGACCGCGCTCCCCGAGACCTCCTCGGTCGGGCGTACGACGACCGAGCGGGTCCGGCTCTACACCGAGCAGGACCCGCTCGTGCTCGCCACCGGCGCCGAGCTCGGGCCGGTCGACGTGGCCTACGAGACCTACGGGACGCTCTCGCCCGCCCGCGACAACGCGATCTACGTCTGCCACGCGCTGACCGGGGACGCGCACGCGGCCGGACACCACGAGGACGCGACGAAGCCCGGCTGGTGGGACAACCTGATCGGGCCGGGCAAGCCGCTCGACACGGACCGGTTCTTCGTGGTCAGCGCCAACCTGCTCGGCGGCTGCCAGGGCACCACCGGGCCGCTGTCGACGAACCGGGCCACCGGGAAGCCCTACGGGCTCGACTTCCCGCTGCTGCAGATGACCGACTTCGTCTCCGTGCACCGCCGGCTCCTCGAGCACCTCGGCATCGAGCGGCTGCACGCCGCGGTGGGCGGCTCGCTCGGCGGCATGCAGGTCCTGCAGTGGACCCTCGACGCGCCGGAGCAGATCGACAACGCGGTGATCGTCGCCGCCTCCTCCCGGCTGACCGCGCAGAACATCGCCTTCTCGGCGGTGGCCCGGGAGGCGATCATGCGCGACCCCGACTTCCAGTCCGGGGCCTACGCCGGGACCGACCGGGCCCCGCACCTCGGCCTGTCCATCGCCCGGATGATGGCCCACATCACCTACCTCTCCGAGGAGGCGATGTCGGAGAAGTTCGGCCGCCGGCTGCAGGGCGACGAGCCGCCGGGCAGCCGGATGGGCCTGGGCGTGGACTTCCAGGTGGAGAGCTACCTCAACCACCAGGGCGCGACCTTCCTGGACCGCTTCGACGCGCTGTCCTACCTCTACCTGGCCCGGTCGATGGACTACTTCGACCCGTTCGCCGACCCCGGGGCGGCGGCCCGGATCGCCGACGGCGGCACCCGGTTCCTGGTGATCTCCTTCGACACCGACTGGCGCTTCGACACCGGCCACTCCCGCCGCATCGTGCGCACCCTCGAGCACGCCGGGGCGTCGGTCACGTTCCGCGAGATCCGCTCGCCGTGGGGCCACGACTCGTTCCTGCTCGTGGTGCCCGGCTACCACGAGACCGTCCGAGCCTTCCTCAACGCCGACGGCCGGCACGTCCGTGCGGGCAGTGCCGTGCACGTGCCCGGCCGGCCCGACCTGGACCTGGCCGCCGGGCTGATCCCCGACGGCTCGCGGGTGCTGGACATCGGCTGCGGCGACGGAGACCTCCTGGCGCACCTGATCCACGAGCACGACTGCGCGGGCACCGGCGTGGAGATCGACCCGGACGCCATCCTCGCCTCCCTGCGCCGGGGCGTGCCGGTGATCGCGGTCGACCTCGACGAGCAGCTCGACGAGTTCGGCGACGGCTCCTACGACGTCGTGGTGATGTCGCAGACCCTGCAGGCGACGCGGCGTCCCGCGGAGGCGCTGCGGGAGATCAGCCGGGTCGGCCGCCGGTGCATCGTCTCGGTGCCGAACTTCGGGTTCTGGCGGCACCGGGCCGGGCTGATGCTCCACGGCCGGATGCCGGTCTCCCGCGAGCTGCCGCACCCCTGGCACGAGACCCCGAACATCCACCTCTCCACGCTCGCCGACCTCGAGGGGCTCTTCGCCGACCTCGGCCTGGTCGTCGAGCGCCGGGTGCTGCTCGACGAGAGTGCCGAGCCGATGGGCTCCTCACGCTGGGCGAACCTGCGCGCCGGCGGGGCGATGTACGTGCTCTCCCGCTGAGGGTTCCTGCCGCGCTGTGGTTACCGGGCCGTGGTGGCCGGGCCGTGGGGCCGTTCCGTTCAAAACCCAGGTTCTGGTGGCCGGAAACCTGCGTTTTGAACGGATCGGCGGTCGGGCCGGGCAGGTGGTGGTGTCGAGCAGGGGGAGGGGTGGTCAGGGCGAGGCGGCGAGGCCGACGGCGAGGGCCTCCCGCGCGGCCGGCTCGGCGGCGGCGCGGTCGGGGGCGACCAGCCCGATGCGGGTACGCCGGTCGAGCAGGTCGGCCTCGTCCAGGGCCCCCTCGTGGCTCACCCCCCACAGCAGCTCGGCCATCGTCACCGGCCACCCGGGGGCGACCGGCCGGAGCGGGTCCTCGACCGAGGCGGCCGCGGCGGCGAGCACGGCCGGTGCCTCGACGCCGTAGCGCCGCACCAGCCGGGCCGGGGCCTCGACGCGGGCCAGCACGTCGCGGGCGTCCGCGCCGGGCGGAGGGGCTCCGACCAGCGGCAGCCGGGTCGTCCGGCACCGGCCCGCGGCGAGTCCCCGCGTCCGCACGACCACGTCGACGGCGTCCTCGGCCATCTGCCGGTAGGTGGTCAGCTTCCCGCCGACCACGGTGACCACCCCGTCGGCCGCGGTGAGCACGGCGTGCCGGCGGGAGAGGTCGGCGGTGCGTCCCTCGGCGTGGAGCAGCGGTCGGAGACCGGCGTACGCCCCGACCACGTCGTCGCGGCGCAACGGGCGCTCGAACACGGCCGCGGCGACGTCGAGCAGGAACCCGATCTCGGGCTCGGTGGGCGTCGGGACGTCCGGGATCGGGCCGTCGGCCGGCTCGTCGGTGAGGCCGACGTAGACCTGTCCGTCCGGCTGGGGCAGCACGAGCACGAAGCGGTTGCGCTCCCCGGGCACCGGCGCGGTGACGGCCACGGACAGGCCGGGCAGGGACGACCCGCGCAGCACGAGGTGGGTGCCGCGGGAGGGGCGCAGGGTGACGTCGGGGGCGAGCGAGCCGGCCCAGACCCCGGTGGCGTTGACGACGGCGCGGGCCCGGACCGTCGCGACGCGACCGGTGAGCTCGTCGCGGACCTCGGCGCCGGAGCCGCTGAGCGAGAGGGCGCGCACCCGGGTGAGGACCCGCGCGCCCAGACCGGCGGCGGTGCGGGCCAGCGACACCACGAGGCGGGCGTCGTCCTCCAGCCGGCCGTCCCAGGCGAGCAGGCCGCCGCGCAGGCCGGTGGCGCGCAGCCCCGGGGCCAGGGCGAGCGTCTCGATGGCGGTGAGCCGGCGCGGGCGGGGCAGCACGGTGTGCGGGGTGCCGACGGCCGCCCGCAGCAGGTCTCCGGCGCGCAGTCCGGCCAGCACCACACGCGCCTGCCCGGGGGAGACCATCGGCAGCAGCGGGGTGAGCATCGGCAGTGGCTGGGTGAGGTGCGGTGCGGTCCGGGTCATCAGGATGCCGCGCTCGCGGGCGCTCTCGTGGGCGACCCCGAGCTGGCCGTGGGCGAGGTACCGCAGCCCGCCGTGCACCAGCTTGGAGCTCCAGCGCGACGTGCCGAACGCCAGGTCGTGGGCGTCGACCGCCACCACGTCGAGCCCGCGCGTGGCCGCGTCGAGGGCCACCCCGGTGCCGGTCGCGCCGAGGCCGACCACGAGCAGGTCGACGGTGCGCCCGTCGGTGGCCTCCGCCAGCTCGCGGGTACGACGCCGGGCCTGCAGCGCGGTGCCGCAGGGCGCGCCGTGGACGTCGGCTGCGGCCGTCGTGGCGCCCGGATGGCGGCGGAGGAGGGGAGTCACGGCGCGAGGTACCTCTCGACCAGCAGCCGGAGCTCGGCGTCGAGGTCGGCCACGCCGACCGGGCCGCCGACCGGGCCGCCGACCGGGCCGCCGACCGGATCCCCGGCCGGATCCCCGACCGGGTCGCCGACCGGCCCGCCGGGCGCGTGGCGGGACCCGGGGCCGGACGCCGGGCGGTCGAGCATCGTCTCGGCGGACAGGGTGAACCCGATCGCGGCCAGCATCGTGCTGCGGGCGAGCAGCGAGGGAGCGCCGGCGCGGACCGAGCCCGCGGCCTGGCCCTCCTCCACCAGCCCGGTCAGCATGGCGAGGATGTTGTCCTGGGAGCGCCCGCGCCGCTGGAGGAGGTAGGGCAGCAGCAGCTCGGGGTCGACGTCGACGATCTTGCGGAGCAGGTCGTTGGACCGCAGCGCGGCGACGGTCCCGGCCACCCCGGAGGCCAGCCGCTCGAGCGGGTCCAGCCCCTCCCCGGCCGCGGCGACCTCGGCGACGACCGCCCCCCACTCCCGGGTCATCAGGTCGGCGAGCAGCGTCTGCATGTCCGGCCAGGTGCGGTAGATCGTCATCCGCGAGACGCCGGCCCGGCGGGCGACGTCGGTCAGCGTGGTCCGCGTCCAACCGGTGGCCAGGATGCACTCCCGGGCCGCATCCAGGTAGCGGTCCTCGTTGTTACGGATAGACGGCATGTGTCACAGTGTAACGCGTGACCATCCCGATGCACTGGGCCCGCTGGGGCGACCCCGCCGCCGCCGGACCGCTCCCCGAGGCCGCCGCCGCCCTGGTCGACGCCGCCTTCGGCACCACGCCGACTCCTGCGGTCGACCTCGGCGAGGTGAGCGTTCCCGAGGTCCGGCTCACCGCGGACCTGCTCGCCGACCTCCGCGGCCTGGTCGGGCCTGACCACGTCCGCACCGACCACGACACCCGGGTCCGGCACACCCGGGGCAAGTCCACCCCCGACCTCCTCCGGATCCGGGGCGGCGACGCGGCGGACGCCCCCGACGCCGTGGTGCTGCCCGCGGACCACGAGCAGGTGCAGGCGGTCGTGACCTGGTGCAGCCGGCAGCACGTGGCCCTGGTCCCCTTCGGCGGAGGCACCTCCGTGGTCGGGGGGCTGGTGGCCGCGCGCGAGGGGCTCAGCGGCGTCGTGGCCCTCGACCTCGCCCGGCTGGACCGGCTGCTGGGCGTCGACACCGAGTCGCGCACCGCCGTGCTCGAGGCCGGCCTGCGCGGGCCCGAGGCGGAGGCGCTGCTGGCCGTGCACGGGCTGACGCTGGGGCACTTCCCGCAGTCGTTCCAGTACGCCACCATCGGAGGCTTCGCCGCGACCAGGTCCAGCGGCCAGGCCTCGGCCGGGTTCGGCCGGTTCGACCAGATGGTGGTCGGCCTGCGCGCGGCCACCCCGCTCGGCACCCTGGAGCTCGGCAGCGCGCCCGCGACCGCGGCCGGACCCGACCTGCGCCAGCTGGTGCTCGGGTCCGAGGGCGCCTTCGGGGTGGTCACCTCGGTCACGGTGCGGGTCCGGCCGGCCCCGGAGAGCAAGGTCTACGAGGCGTGGCGGTTCGAGGGCCTCGCCGACGGCACGGCCGCCCTGCGCGCGCTGGCCCAGGAGCGGATCGCGCCCACCGTGCTGCGGCTCTCCGACGAGGCGGAGACGGCGGTGAACCTCGCCGCACCGTCCCAGGTCGGCGGTGGGTCGGCCGGCGGGTGCCTGATGGTCGTCGGGTTCGAGGGCACCGGGGAGGAGGTCGAGCGCGGCCGCGACCTGGTGACCCGGAGGCTGACCGGGCTCGGGGGGCGGCCCCTGGGCGCGGAGCCGGGCGAGACCTGGGCGCGCGGGCGCTTCCACGGGCCGTACCTGCGCGACTCCCTCCTCGACGTCGGCGTCCTCGTCGAGACGCTCGAGACGGCGACCTTCTGGAGCCGCCTGCTCACGGTCCACCACACGGTCAAGGCAGCCCTCGAGGAGGCGCTGCCGGGGGCGCTCGTGCTGGCCCACGTGTCCCACGTCTACGAGACCGGGGCCTCGCTGTACTTCACGGTCGCCGCCCGGCAGGCCGAGGACCCGGTCGCGCAGTGGGTCGCCGCCAAGGCAGCCGCCTGCGAGGCGATGGTGGCGGCCGGCGCGACGATCACGCACCACCACGCCGTCGGCCGCGACCACCTGCCGTGGCTGGCGGACGAGATCGGCCCGGTCGGGGTGGAGGTGCTGCGGGCGGTCAAGCAGCGGCTCGACCCAGCCGGGGTGCTCAACCCCGGCGTGCTGGTGCCGTGACCCGCGGTCCTTCGCGGCACGTCCCTGGACCTTCGGGCCGTGCCACGAGGACCAGTGGCACTACGGGACGGGCCCGGAACGGCTGACGATGGGGGCATGAACACGCGCGCCGAGATCGTCGTCGGCTATGACGGCTCCAGCGACAGTGAGCTGGCCCTCGACTGGGCCGACGAGCTGGCCACCGAGCAGGGCCGCCCGCTGCGGGTGCTCATCTCCGAGGTCGACCCCACCCAGGTCTTCGAGGCGACCAGCGACTGGCACGCGGCGAAGATGGCCCAGCTCGAGGCCGACGCACGCGACCGGTTGACCGGCTCGCGGGCCGGGGACGTCGCGGTCGAGCTGGTCTCGGTGCCGCCCGCACAGGCCCTGATCGACGCCTCCGCCCACGCGGTGGCGGTCGTGGTCGGGGCCCGGGGCCACAGCCTGCTGTCCGGCGTGGTGCTCGGCTCGGTCAGCCAGCACGTCAGCCGGCACGCGTCGTGCCCCGTCCTCGTCACCCGGACGCCGTACCACCCCGACAGCAACCGAGTCGTGGTCGGCGTCGACGGGTCGGCCAGCAGCCGCAAGGCCCTGCAGTTCGCCTTCGACCACGCCAGCCGCAGCGGGAGCGAGGTGACCGCGGTGCACGCGTGGCGCAAGGTCGCTCGCGGCTTCCCCGGCGAGAGCCTGATCGAGGAGATCCAGGCGGCGGAGCGGGTGCTCGCGGAGGGGCTGGCCGGGTACGCCGAGCAGTACCCCGACGTGAAGGTCTCGACCGAGGCGATGCCGGTGGCGCCCCAGCGGGCGCTGGCCGACGCCTCGCAGGCCGCCGAGCTGGTGGTCGTCGGGTCCCGCGGGCTCGGTGCGTTCGCGGGGCTGCTGCTGGGCTCGGTCAGCCAGTCGGTCCTGCACCACGCCCAGTGCCCGGTCGCCGTCGTACGCTGAGCACCATGCGCGCCTGGGAGACCACGGGCGAGGGCCGGATCACCGCGGTGGACCGGCCCACACCCTCGCCCGGCCCCGGAGAGGTCCTGGTGCAGGTGTCCGTGTGCGGGGTGTGCCGCACCGACCTGCACGTGCGTGACGGCGATCTCGCGCCGCACCGCTCACCGGTCGTCCCCGGCCACGAGGTGGTCGGCCGCGTCGCCGGGCTCGGTGCCGGCGTCGAGCGGTTCACGGCGGGCGACCGGGTCGGCATCGCCTGGCTGCGCCGCACCTGCGGGGAGTGCGCGTGGTGCCGCCGCGGCGAGGAGAACCTCTGCCGGGAGTCCCGCTACACCGGCTGGGACGAGGACGGCGGGTACGCCGAGTACGCCGTGGTGCCGGCCGCCTACGCCTACGCGCTCCCCGACGACCTGCCCGACGAGCAGGCGGCGCCGCTGCTGTGCGCAGGGATCATCGGCTACCGCGCGCTGCGCCGGGCGAACCTCCCGCCCGGTGGGCGGCTGGGTATCTACGGCTTCGGCGCGAGCGCGCACATCACCGCGCAGATCGCGCTCGCGCAGGGGGCCGAGGTGCACGTGCTCACCCGGGACCCGGGCGCCCGGGAGCTCGCGCTGTCGCTGGGTGCGGCGAGCGCGGGAGCGGCCTACGACGCACCTCCGGTCCTGCTCGACGCGGCGATCCTGTTCGCCCCGGTCGGCGACCTGGTCCCGCCGGCGCTCGAGGCGCTCGACCAGGGCGGGACCCTCGCCGTCGCCGGGATCCACCTCAGCGACGTCCCGGTCCTCGACTACCAGCGGCACCTGTTCCGCGAACGCACGCTGACCAGCGTCACGTCCAACACCCGGGCCGACGGGGAGGAGCTGCTCCGGCTGGCCCCGCGGCTGGGGGTCACGGCCACCACGACGCCGTACCCGCTGGCGGAGGCCGACCGCGCCCTCGACGACCTGGCCGCGGACCGGGTGCACGGGGCGGCGGTGCTGCGCATCGGGGACCTTCGCCCCTGACGCGCGGCCGCGGTGCGTGCCGCAATGAAGACATGACCGCTACCAAGACCTGGCACATCGACATCTACCTCGGTGAGCGTGAGGGCAAGACCCACGCCGAGGCGCGGCTCCGCCCGGGCGAGGAGGTCACCCTCACCGCCACCGGCACCGCCCGGCTCAACCCGGCCGACCACGACATCCCCGAGATCGGCGACGAGCTCGCCGTCGCTCGCGCGCTGTCCCACCTCGCCGACCGTCTCCTCCACGTCGCCGCCGACGACATCGAGGCGATCACCCACGAGAAGTCGCACGTCCACTCCTGACCGCCACCTGGTCGCCTCCGGGCGGGCCTCGACGCACGCCGGTGACCGCACGCTCCGGCTGCGTCAGTGGACCACGCGCAGCCCGACCACGCACCCGATGATTCCGGCGACCAGCAGCACCCGCGCCACCGACACCGGCTCGTCGCCCACCGCCATGCCGTAGAGCACCGTGAGCGACGCACCCACGCCCACCCACACGGCGTAGGACGTGCCGACCGGCAGGGACCGCATCGCGTAGCCCAGTCCGAGCATGCTCGCGCCCAGGGCCAGGAAGAACACCACCGACGGGCCGAGGCGGGACAGGCCGTCGGACCTGCCGAGAGCGGTGGCCCACACGGCCTCGAGCACGCCGGAGAGGATGAGCACCAGCCACGCCATGACATCTCCTGTGGTCGCCGTCTTGTCGCTGACCGGGTACGGCGCCGCTCGTCCGGGAGCCGCCTCGGGGCTCTGGTGCCATCCTCGCAACGGTCCCCGGCGTCCGGGCGCAGGGGGTGGCCACGCTCGGTCCTCGCCGCGCGGAACCCGCCCCGGGAGGTGACGGCGCGGCGGTCAGGCGTGGGCGCGGCGGTGCTCCGTGCCGGTGGTACGACGTCCGCGGACGTGCTTGTCCACCGCGTCCACCGCCAGGACCGCCCCCGCCGAGGCCACCGCGACGAGCCACCCGGCGGCAGGCGGCACGGCCTGGCCGAGGACCAGCGCGACCGGGGTGACCAGCAGGACGACCAGCGAGAAGACCAGCTCGACGGAGGCCGCGGCGACCAGGAGCCGGTTCCCGGTCCACCCGAGCTGGTCGGGCCGGCGGGTGGAGCTGCGGCAGGCGAACGCGTTCGCGGTCTGCGCCACGACCACGGTCATGAACGCCGCACCCGAGGCCGCCCGGAGGTCGCCGCCGGTGGGGAACGCGTCGCCGGGCCGCCAGCCGACGGCGACCAGGGACACCAGGAAGGCGGCCATCGCCATCACCGCCACCACGGGCCCCAGCAGCCCGAACGCGCGGCGCAGGACCGTGTGGTTCATCAGCCGCCCCCGGACCGGTGGCCCGTCCAGCAGGTGCCTGGCCGGGGGCTCCGCGCCGAGCGCCACCGCTGACAGGGTGTCCGTGCCGAGGTCCAGCGCGAGGACCTGCAGGACCCCCAGCGCGAGCGGGAAGTTGCCGCCGGAGACGGCCCACACCACGAACGGGGCGAGCTCGGCGACGTTGTCGGTGAGGTGGTAGGTCAGGAAGCGCCGCATGTTCACGAACGTCGCCCGGCCCTGCTCGATCCCGGCGACGATGCTGGAGAACGCGTCGTCGAGCAGGACCAGGTCGGCCGCCTCCCGGGCGACGTCGGTGCCGGAGCGGCCCATCGCGATCCCGATGTCGGCCTCGTTCAAGGCCGGGGCGTCGTTGACCCCGTCGCCGGTCATCGCCAGGACGTGGCCGCGCGAGCGGAGTGCCCGCGCGATCCGCAGCTTCTCCTCCGGGGAGACCCGGGCCACCACGATCCCGTCGTGGTCGAGCAGGGCGGCCAGGACCCGGTCCTGTGCGGGCAGGTCCGTCCCGACGAGCACCGGGGTGCCGGGTCGGCGCAGGCCGACCTGGTCCGCGATGGCCGCCGCGGTCGCGGGGTGGTCCCCGGTGATCATGGCCACGGCGACGCCCGCCCGGCGGCAGGCCGCGAGGGCGGCGGGTACGTCGTCGCGGGGCGGGTCCTCCAGGCCCAGCAGGCCCAGCAACCGCAACCCGCGCTCGGCCTCGTCGCGCACGGCTCCGGCCCGGCCGGCGCCTCCGGGACCGGCGCCTCCGGGGCCCGCGCCTCCGGGGCCGGCCGCGACCGCGAGCACCCGCAGCCCCTGGGACGTCATCGCCGTCGCCGCCGCCTCGGCGGACCGGAGGACCGGCGCGCCGTCCACGCACAGCGGCAGCACACTCTCCGGAGCGCCCTTCACGACGGTGCCCTCCGTGGTGACCACCGTCATCCGGCGGCGCCGGGGGTCGAAGGGGAACCGGGCCAGGGCCGGGTGCGACCGCCGGTCCTCCTCGGTGTCGGTCCCGAGCCGTCGGGCCAGGGTGTCGATCGCGGCCTCCATCGGGTCCCCGTGCGCCTGCCAGCCCCCCTCCGCCTCGTGGGCGTACCCGGTCGAGCAGCGCACCGCGGACACGGCGAGCGCGGCGGTGGCCGCCCGTGCGGTCTCCGACGAGGCGGTGACCTCGGCGGTGGGGGAGTACCCGACCCCGCTGACCGCGACGGAGCCGTCCGGGGTCCACGTCTCGCGCACCTCCATCTCGTTGCGGGTGAGCGTCCCGGTCTTGTCGGTGCACACGAACGTGGTGGAGCCCAGCGTCTCGACGGCCTCCAGCCGACGTACCAGGATCTGCCGGCGCGCCATCTTCTCCGCGCCCCAGGCCAGGGACAGGGTCACCGTCGGCAGCAGCGCCTCCGGCACCAGCGCGACGGTCACGCCGATCGCGAAGACGAACCCGTCCTGGACCGGGTTGCCGACCAGCAGGGAGACGAGGAGGAAGAGCCCGCCGACGCTGATGGCGATCAGCGCGATCAGCCGGACCACCGCGCGCAGCTCCCGGGTGAGCGGGGTGTCCGGCTTCGCCGCGGAGGTGGCCAGGCGGGCGATGCCGGCCAGCCGCGTGCCGGCGCCGATGGCGGTGACCTCGGCACGGGCGTCGCCCTCGACGAGGAACGTCCCGGCGGACAGCGTGTCGCCGGGGTCGAGCGCGGCGGGAACGCTCTCGCCGGTGAGCAGCGAGGTGTCCACCAGCAGGCCGTTCGCCGACTCGACGGTCGCGTCGGCGGGGACCCGGTCGCCGCCCTCGAGCAGCATCAGGTCACCGACCACCACGTCCTCGGCCTCGATGATCGTGCGCCGCCCGTCGCGCAGCACCGACACCCGCGCGGGCAACATCGCCCGCAGCCGTTCGGCGGCCCGGTCGGCGCGGGCCTCCTGCGCGAAGGCGAACAGCCCGTTGAGGAGCACGACGGCGAAGATGGCGACGCCGAGCTCGGGAAGGCCGGCCAGGAACGCCAGGCCGCCGGCCACCCAGAGCATGACGGCGAAGAAGTGCGTCAGCTCCGCGCCGAGCCGCCGCGGCCACGGGACGCGGCGGGGCTCCGGGAGGCGGTTGGGCCCGGCGGCAGCCGCCCGCCGCGCGGCCTCGGTGGTGCTGAGACCGGCGACGGTCGTGCTCATGACGACCTCCGATCGGGCCGTCCGCCACGCCTGCCGCGACCTACCCCGGGCGCCGCCCCGGGGGTGGCGGGTCGATGGAGGCTAGTGCTCGTCCGCGGGGCGGATCGTGGCGTCGGGGCCGGGAAAGACCAGGGCCTCCTGGTCCGTGTCGAACCAGTGCACGACGTAGGGCGGGGAGCCGTCCTGGCCGCGCACCTCGACGATCTTGCCGTCCCGCTGGTGGTCGTCGACGTGGGTGCCGTGCACGTGGATCCGGTCGCCCACCGATGCTCGCACGCTGCTGCCTCTCTACTCGGCGTGCTTGACGGGGATCTTGACGCTGGGCGACCCCGCCGTCTCGACCGGCACGCGCACCTCGAGCACCCCGTCGGTGTAGGAGGCGACGATCTTGTCGGCCTGGGCGCCCCTGGGCAACGCGACCGAGCGCCGGAAGGAGCCGTAGTGGAACTCGCGGCGGTGCTTCTCCGTGGTCTCCTCGCGCCGCTCGCCGGTGATCGTCAGCATGTCGTCGTCGACGCTGACCTCGATGTCCTTGTCGGGGTCGATGCCGGCCATCTCGGCCCGGATGACGTAGTCGCCCTCGTCGAAGAAGTCCTCGATGCGGAGGTACGGCGAGAGCCCGCTGGCGGTGAACGAGAACGGGGTGTTGGACTCCAGCCAGTCGAGCATCTCCGACATCGGGCTGGCGGGTCGCCTGGCAAGTGTCGACATGGGTAACTCCTTTCGGGCAGGCACCGTTACCTGCCCTTCCAGGCTCCGCCCGATCCCACCCCACCCTGAAGTGCCGAAGGTCCCCGCCGGGCTCCGGCCGGGGTGGTGCCGGCGGTGGACACGTCCGTCTTGGCACATCTGGGAGGATTGTTTGCACTCGCCTCTTGCGGGAACCTTCCCCGCGCCGCCGTACCGACCCACGCACCATCCCCATCGACCCCGCACCGACGCCCAGAACAGACGATGCCCGAGCACCTCAGCCAGCCCATGTGGGGCTACCAGCAGCAGTTCCGCCTCTCCCTCGACGGGGCGGCCGACCGTGCTCTGGACCAGATCGGCGCGATCCTCTCGCCCGAGGCGTACGTCGTCGGTTTCGCCGTCGACGCCGACGACACCGGGCAGGTGGCGCTCGAGGCGCGGGAGGGCACCGACCCGGCGTTCACCGGCGGGGACCTCGGTGAGGTCGTGCTCGACGCGAAGCGGCGCTACCAGGAGTCGCAGGTCCACGACATGCGCTTCGGCACCGTGGAGCTGCACGAGGCCCGGCACGCGCACTTCCGCGACGCCGCGCGGGCCGCCGCGGTCGAGGCGGCGATGGAGCGGGCCCCGGCGGGGGCGGGCCGGACCTTCTTCGTCGGCCAGTCGGCACCCGTGGGGACCTTCGAGGTGCACCCGGTGGTCTCGGTCGACACCGACGCGCTCGACGCGCTGCCCCGCCTGGAGACCGTGGAGGTCCAGGGGACCCCCATCACGGTCTCGCTGGCGCACGGGATCGTCACCGAGCTGCTGCGCACCGCCACCCACGCCCTGCTCGCCGCACGTCCGCCGCGCACGATCTCGCCGATCGAGGACGACGTCCCCAACGACGCGGTCCGGCGCGCGGCGAACCACCTGCTGTTCTCCACCGCGCTGATCGCCGGGGAGACCCTGGCCAAGGGGCTCTTCGACTCCTTCGAGGCGCTGGCCTCCACCGCCTACGAAGGTCGCTCGGGGGCGGGCACGGTGATCCTGGCCGCCGACGGCCACCCGCACGTCGACGTCGCGATCCGGTGGCGGGCGCCGATCTCGGTGCGTGAGCGGCTGCAGTTCCGCAAGCTGCTCGAGCTGACCGACCAGCAGCTCGGCCTGCTCATCGACGGCACCACGATCTACGGCCTCGGTGCGATCTCGCAGGAGTACGACGGGATCACCGAGGACCTGTTCAAGTTCTCGATCGTCGAGCAGGGAGTGTGGACGCTGTCCCACCACGGGGCGCCGCTGCTGCGGGTCGCCAACGGCCACCCACAGCTGCCCCGGCCACGGATGTCCCCGTCGCTGTTCGTGGACTCGATGCGGCGGGTGTTCGCCGACGTCGACGACCACGACATCCGGGCGATCTGGCGGCTGGCGCAGACCGCGGTCAGCCAGGGCAAGGGCACGATGCTGGTGGTCACCACGGCCGCGGAGCAGGAGGCCCATCGGCTCGCCCCGCAGGCGCTCGCGATCGAGCCGCAGCCGATAGGCAGCCGGATGCTGCGGGCACTGACCAAGATCGACGGTGCGGTGCTGCTCACCCCCGACGGGACCTGCCACGCGGTCGGCGTGATCCTCGACGGCCTGGCCACCGGGGTGGGCGACCCGGGGCGCGGCGCCAGGTACAACTCCGCGGTGCGGTACACCGCGGCCGCGACGGCGCCCACGCTCATCGTGATCGTGAGCGACGACGGGATGATCGACGTACACCCCGAGCTGGCGCCGCGGGTGCGTCCCGAGGACGTGGAGCAGGCGCTGTTCGACCTCGAGACGATCGGCCAGGCCGAGCACGTCGACCCGGAGAGCTTCTACGCCGCGCGGGAGCGGCTGCGGACGTTCGCCTTCTACCTCTCCGAGAGCCAGTGCGAGCGCGCCAACGACGTCGTCGCCCGCGTCGAGCAGCTGCGCTACGAGGAGACCGGGCTGCGCCTCGCCGTGGTCCCCTTCACCCCCGACCCCCGGATGAACGACTCGTTCTTCTCCTCCTGAGCAGCCGGCGCGGCTGCCGGCGCGCGTGCAGTTGCCGATGTCGGGCACTCTGGTGGCACCGTGCGTGCCGACCGGGGACGCAGGAGACGACCAGCGAGGTGTCCATGTCCCTGACCGTGCTCGTCACCGGAGCGACGGGGTTCGTCGGCTCGCACCTGGTCCGTGCGCTCGTCGAGGAGGGTCACGACGTGCGCGCGATGACCCGCCGCCCGGACGACTACGAGGGGCTCGGTGACCCCGTCGAGGGGGACGTGTTCTCCCCCGAGACGCTCGGCACGGCGCTGCGCGGCGTGGACGTGGCCTACTACCTCGTGCACTCCCTCGACGCGAACGACTTCGAGCGGCGCGACGCCGAGGCGGCGACCGCGTTCGGCGAGGCCGCGGCGAAGGCCGGCGTCCGCCAGATCGTCTACCTCGGCGGGCTGGGGGTCGAGGGCAGCAAGCTCTCGCCCCACCTGAGGTCGCGGCGCCAGGTGGAGACCCTGCTCGGTGCGGGCGGGGTGCCGGTCACCGTGCTGCGGGCGGCCATCGTCGTCGGGCACGGCGGCATCTCCTGGGAGATCACCCGCCAGCTGGTGAAGAACCTCCCGGCCATGCTCGCCCCGCACTGGGTCGGCACCCGGACCCAGCCGATCGCGCTCCCGGACGTGGTCCGGTACCTGGTGGGCGTGCTCGGCAACGACCGGGCCCTGAGCCGGGTCTTCGAGGTCGGCGGCCGCGAGGTGCTCACCTACCGCGAGATGCTCCGCCGGGCCTCGAAGATCCAGAACGGCCGCGACGTCCCGATCGTCGTCGTGCCCGTGCTCACCCCGCAGCTGTCCTCCCAGTGGCTGGCGCTGGTCACCGACGTGGACCCGCGGACCGGGCGCAACCTCATCGAGTCCATGGACAACGAGGTGGTCGTGCACGACGACTCGATCCGCGAGGTGGTGCCGTTCGAGCCGATGGGCTACGACGACATGGTGAAGCTCGCGCTCGCCGACCGGCTGCGCGCCCAGGGAGTGCTGTGAGCCGACTGGGCCGTTTCGTCGAGTCCACTCTGGTGTCGCCCGTCCCGCGGGACCACCGGCAGTCCGACCACATGTTCCGCCGGCGGCGCGTCGTCGCCGTCCTCACCCTCGCGGTCGGCGCCACCCTGCTGGGGCTGTCCCTGGCGACCACCCCCGGGGACCCGGCCTTCTACGCGCTGACCTTCGCCCTCGCCGCCGTGTGGACGGTCGGCGCGCTGGCCTCCGGACCGCTGCACGTCGGGAGGGTCCGAGCCGGCGGCGGGCTCCGCCGGCCGGTGGTGCAGCCCGTCGTGGTCGGGCTCGCCGCGGTCGCGGTCTTCACCGTCGGCGCGCTGGTCGTCGCCCAGGTCCCCCCGCTGCGCTCCAGCGTGGACGAGGTCCTCGACTACGCCCGCTACGGGTCCCTGCCGGTGATCGCGGTGGTCACCGTCGTCAACGGCGTCTCCGAGGAGCTGTTCTTCCGCGGAGCGCTCTACGCCGCGGTCGGGCAGCGGCACCCGGTGCTGGTCTCGACCGTGGTCTACGCACTCACCACGGTGGTCACCGGCAACGTGATGCTGGTCTTCGCCGCCACGGTCCTCGGGGTCCTCGTCGGCCTCCAGCGACGGGTCACCGGCGGGGTCCTCGCCCCGGTGCTCACGCACGTCACCTGGTCGCTCGGGATGCTGTTCATCCTGCCGCCGCTGCTGAACGTCCTCGGCTGAGGGTCCTCGGCTGAGGGACCCGGCCGAGGCGCGCCGCGACGCCGGACCCGTGGGTCAGCCCTTCAGCCGCCGCAGCGTGACCGCCAGGGCGCCGTCGTTGTCGCGGTGGTCGAGGTCGAAGACCGCGAGCCGCAGCGGCCCGCCGTTCGTGGCGGTGAACCGGGCGGTGTAGGTCGCCTCCCCCGAGCAGTCGCCGCCGCCGACGGCACGCCACGTGACGGGCTGGCCGTCGACCCACAGGTTCAGCGGGTCCTGCCCGAGCACGTCGGGGTCCCGGGGCAGCCAACCGGCGCGAGTCCGCACGCAGGAGGCGTCGGCGGGCCTCCCCCCGGAGGTGACCCGGCCGGTGACGCTGACCCGCACCCGCTCGCCCTTGCGCAGCCGCATGGTGGACACCGCGCCGCGAGCGCGGCGGGCGTGGACGGTGAGGTCGTCGCGCCGCTGCTGCCACTCCCGCTGCCGGGGCCGCGGCCGCTCCCGGTCGGTGCCCGCGGGCGTGGGGACCGGCGTCACCCGCTGCACCAGGACGGTGAGCTCGCCGGTGTTGTCGGAGACCTCCAGCGGGTCCCACAGGTCCAGTCGCAGCCGGCCGCGCTCGGTGGCGACGTGCTCCCCGACGTGGACGTTGCCGCAGCCGCCGGCGGTCGCGGTGCCGTCGAACGGGTCGCCGCCGACGTACAGGTTGCCGTGGTCCTGGCTCGGCACGCGCGGGTCGATCGAGGCGGCGTCGTACCACTGGCCGCGCACCGAGACGCACTGCCCGTCGGACCGGACGCCCCGGCCCAGCCGGACCACGCCCGAGACCGTGACGCGGTACAACGCGCCCGGCTCGAGGCTCCCTCGGGTGTAGGTCGGTCCCGCCTTCGCGGCCGGGACCCGGACCGTCTCGGCGAGCAGGCCGTTGCCCATGAGCGGGGTCGCGGAGTACGTGGGCGCGGGGGTGAGGGCCGGGTACGCCGGGAGGGCGGCCCCGACCCTGGCCCGCTGCCGGCCGACGACCACGGTGATCCGCCCCCGTGACGAGGGGTGCTTGCCGGCGACGCGCAGCCGCAGGACCCGGTCGCGGCCGGGGGTGAGCGTGGTGCGGTAGGTGTGGTCGCCGCGGCAGGTGTCACCGAGGATCGGCTTGCCGTTGACCAGGAGCGTGAGCCGGCCGTACGCGCGCCTCACCCGGCGGCTCGGCGCGGGCACCCAGTCCTGACGGCGGGAGTCCCAGGTGCACACCGCGTCGCCGACCTGTCCCGGGCCGCCGAACGTGTAGAGGCCCGCGGCGGTGACCGAGTAGGTCCCCCCGGCGGCGACCTTGAAGGCCGTCTCCACGACGCGGCCGTCGGCGGGGACGGTGACCCGGGCGTACGGCGTGCGGCGCAGGTCGAGCACGCCGTCGGGTCGCTTCGGGGCGCGCCTCGGCGGCAGCGGGGCCTCCGGCTGCTTGGCGGCCGGCTTCGGCTTGGGGGCCGGCTCGGGCTTCGGCTTCGGGACCGGCTTGGGCGCGGGTCTCGGCTTGGCGACCGGCTGCGGAGCGGGTGCGGGCGAGAGACGGGCGAGGTACCAGCTGGTGCGGGCCCGCGCGGCGCGGCGGGTCAGCGAGATGTGCATGTGGTCGCGGTGCCGCAGCGTCGGCGAGCAGTCCGGCACCGTCGAGCACGCCGCGTGCACGTAGTCGCGCTTGCGGTAGCCGGAGGACGCCGACCAGATGTGGTCGTTCCAGATCAGGTACATGACCCCCATCCGGCGGGCCAGCGCACGGGAGTTGCCGTGCCGGTCCGCGGCGAGGACCCGGTCGAGGAAGTCGCGGGCGTAGCCCCGGTCGCGGCGCGACCCGGCGTCGAGCCGCCAGTCGAACGCGCGACCCTCTTTGTGCTCCGAGACACCGGAGGAGCCGCAGTCCCGGGAGATCCCCGAGGACCCGCTGCCGGGGTACCTCTTCAGCAGCCACTCCGAGAGCATCAGGGTGCCGGTCTTGGCCCGCGGGCTGCAGTTGGTCTGCGGCTGGTAGCTGGGGAACCCCTCGACCGGGACCGCCTCCGCGACCGGCACCGGGCGCAGCCCGACCAGGGCCACGGCGAGCAGCGCGACGGCGACCGCGCGGAGAGCATGCGGGACCGAGAGGGGCATGGCAAGTTCCAGGGGTGGGCTCGTCGCGTCGGGCTGCGACCACGGGACAGGGCGCCGACCGGGACCCGGGAGGCGGGCACGGGCGACAAACCGGAGCATATGACCGCGCGCGGCGTGTTGTTCACGCTTTCCTCAACCTCATCTGCTACACCACCAGCCCCAGCGGTGGGCCGGGACGGCCGCGACCCACGGCCGCGGGAGCCATCGCGCACGGTCTAGGCTCCGAGGCATGGGGACCGGCCACGGACACACGCACGGGCACGCGGCGGGACGTGCCGTGGACCGGGCCCGGCTGCGCCTGGTGCTGCTGGTGACGCTCGCCGTCATCGCGGTGCAGGTGGTCGGAGCCCTGCTCAGCGGCTCGCTCGCCCTCCTCGCCGACGCCGGGCACATGGTGACCGACGCCGCGGCGGTGGCCCTGGCCCTCTCCGCCTCCTACATGGCCACCCTCCCGGCCACGTCGCGGCGGACCTTCGGCTTCCACCGCGCGGAGATCCTCGCCGCGCTGGTGAACGCGGTGGTGCTGCTCGTGGTCTGCAGCTACCTGATCTGGTCGGGCGTACGCCGGTTGCTGGACCCGACGCCCGTGGAGGCCGACCTGATGCTCGGGTTCGCGGTGGTCGGTCTCGCCGCGAACGCCGTCTCCTTGGCGCTGCTCAACCGTCGCAAGGGCGCGTCGCTGAACATGCGCGGCGCCTACCTGGAGGTGCTCAGCGACCTGCTCGGCTCCGTGGCGGTCGTGCTCGCCGCGGTGGTCATCCTGGCGACCGGGTTCCTGCGCGCCGACCCGATCGCCTCCCTGCTGATCGCCGCGATGATCCTTCCGCGCTCCTTCTCGCTGCTGCGGGAGGCGGTCGACGTACTGCTGGAGGCGAGTCCGCGTGGCGTGGACCTGGACGAGGTGCGCGAGCACCTCGCCGAGGTCCCGGGCGTGGTCGACGTGCACGACCTGCACGCCTGGACCATCACCAGCGGCATGCCGGTGCTGTCGGTCCACGTCACCGTCACCGACGGCGCGCTGGCCGAGCGCGGGTACTGCGCGGTCCTCGACGAGCTCAGCGCGTGCGTGGCCGGCCACTTCGACGTGGACCACGCGACGTTCCAGATCGAGCCCGAGTCGCACCTCGCCCACGAGGACCTCGGCGTCACCCTCCACGACTGAGCCGCACCACCCCCCCTCCAGCGCCGAACCCCCATGTGACGCGGGGTTATGGACGCAGAACAAGCGGCATGCGCCTTGCAGAGCGTCCACAACCCCGGTGAAGTCGCGCGAGGAGAGCAGGGGCCGGTGACCTTCGGCCCTGCCCCCGCGGGACGCCGGCCGCCTAGCGTGGAGACGCACCGGCCTCAGGGAGGTGTCCGCGATGGCCGTCACCACTCCCACCAGACGCCGACCGGGCGTCGCGGCACGGCGGTTCGGGTACGTCGTCGCCGTCCTGGTGAACCTCGCCCTGCTCTACGCGGTCAACGTGTGGCCCGGCTGGGACGCGCTGCCGTTCCTCACCCCGGAGACCACCGAGGTGCTGACGCTGGTCAACGCCTCGATGGTCGCGGGCGCGGCGGCGAACGGGCTCTACGTCGTCCACGACGCCCGCTGGCTGCGTGCCTTCGGCGACGCGTTCACGGCCGCGATCGGCGTGGCCGCGATGGTGGCGATGTGGCGGGTGTTCCCGTTCGACTTCGGCACCGCCGACTTCGACTGGGCCCTCGTCGTCCGGGTCCTGCTGGCGGTCGGCATCGCCGGCGGCACGATCGGCGTGATCGCCAACCTGGTGTCCCTCTTCTCGGACAGCCGGTCGCGATCCTGACAGTCCTGCTGTCAGACTGCGCCCCATGAGCGACAGCTACACGTTGGGACAGGGCACCGGCCCGCTCCGGGGCGTCAAGGTGATCGAGCTGGCCGGCATCGGCCCCGGCCCGCACGCCGCGATGATGCTGGCCGACCTCGGCGCGGACGTGGTCCGCATCGAACGGCCCGGAGGCGCGCCGAGCGCCGGGTCCCGGGAGACCGACCTGCTCACCCGCGGGCGGCCCAGCGTCGCGATGGACCTGAAGAACCCGGACGCGGTCGCCACGGTGCTGGACCTGGTGGAGCGCGCCGACGTGCTGCTCGAGGGGATGCGGCCCGGCGCCGCCGAGCGGCTGGGCCTCGGCCCCGAGCAGTGCCACGCCCGCAACCCCCGGCTGGTGTACGGCCGGATGACCGGCTGGGGGCAGGACGGCCCCCTCGCGCACACCGCCGGGCACGACCTGAACTACATCGGCATCGCCGGTGCGCTGCACGGCCTCGGGCAGGACCCGTCGAGGCCGCAGTTCCCCGCCAACCTGCTCGGCGACTTCGGTGGCGGGTCGACGTACCTGGTGGTCGGCGTCCTCGCCGCCCTGCTCGAGTCCCGCAGCAGCGGCGAGGGCCAGGTGGTCGACGCGGCGATCGTCGACGGCACCGCCCACCTGGGCGCGATGCTGGCGAGCATGATCGCCGGCGGTGGCTGGCGCGAGCAGCGGGCGGTGAACCTGCTCGACGGCGGGATGCCGTTCTACGACGTGTACGAGACCGCCGACGGCCGGCACATGGCGGTGGGGTCGCTCGAGCCGCAGTTCTACGAGGAGCTGGTCAAGGGCCTCGGGCTCGCCGGCGAGCTGCCCGACCGCTACGACTTCACCCGGCACGACGAGCTGCGGGCCGCGATCGCCGCGCGGTTCCGCGAGCGCACCCAGGCCGAGTGGGCCGAGGTGTTCGACGGCACCGACGCCTGCTGCACCCCGATCCTGCCGCTCACCGAGGCGGCCGAGCACCCGCACCTGAGGGCCCGGGAGACCTACGTCCACCGCGACGGGCTGCTGCAGCCCGCCCCGGCGCCCCGGTTCTCCCGCACCGCGCCGTCCCTGACCACCGGCCCTAGCGTGCCCGGCGGGCTGAGCCGGGAGGCGCTCGAGGCGTGGGGCGTCACCGGCGTCGACGCGCTCCTGGAGTCCGGCGCCGTCGTCGAGGCCACCGGCCGTCCCGCCCCCTCGATCGGCACCTGACCCCCGGCCCCGACCTCACGAGGGTTGTGGACGCTTCACGAGGGGTGTGCCGCGTGTTCTGCGTCCATAACCCCGCGTCACATGGCGGGTGCGGGCGGGCGGGTGCGCATGGCCGCGGGCGCGTCAGCGGGTACGACGGGCGACGGTCTCGCGCTTCATCTCGTCGACCGCGCTCTCGTAGGCCGTGACCAGCGCCGCCACGGACACCGGCTTGAACCGCTCGACCACCCGCCGCACGTGCTCGGCCGGGACCCCCTGCTCCTTGTAGGCCGGCCACACCTGCTGCTTGAACAGCTCGGTGAGCTCCTCGGCGATCGCCCGGCCGTGCGCGGTGAAGATCTCCTGCGCGGCGACGGCCACCTCCTGGGGCAGGCCGAGGTCGAGCAGCTGCACACCCACGGACAGGTGTGCCGCCGCGACCTGGAACCGGCCCTGCTTGGTCGGGTAGACGATGCCGAGCGTGTTCAGCGTCGACAGGTCCTCGTCGCTCAGCGGCCGCCCCGCCCGTCGTACCAGCTCCCGACGGGAGAGCGTCTCGGGCATCTCCGGGGTCCACGGCGCCAGCAGCGTGCGGTACAACGCGATCGTCTCGGGCGCCGCCTCGGCGGGGATCCGGGCCATGTAGCCCTCGATCGCCGACAGCGTGAACCCGTGGGCCTGCAGCTCGCGGAGCAGCTCCAGCCGGGCCAGGTGGTCCCCGGAGTAGTACCCCGACCGGCCGCGTCGCACCGGCGGCGGAACCAGCCCGCGGCTGGTGTAGAAGCGGATGTTGCGCACGCTCATGCCCACCCGCTCGGCGAGCTCGTCGAGGGTCAGCTCGTCGGTGGTCAGCTCGGGGGACTCGGACATCACGGCTTCCTGGACGGGAGTGGGGAGGGGCGTCGGAGCGACGTAGATCACAGGACGGGCCCGGTTGGACGTTAACAGTATGAGTGTCACAATCGAGGCTCAACCCCGGCCCCGAGGGTCGGCTCCGTCACCGAGAAGTTGGGACCTCCGCATGAGCCAGGCCGACGTGCCCCAAGCATTCGTGTACGACGCCCTCCGCACGCCCCGCGGGAAGGGCAAGAAGAACGGCTCGCTCCACGAGGTCAAGCCGATCGACCTCGTCGTCGGCCTGCTCGAGGCGGTCAAGGAGCGCAACCCGAACCTCGACCCCGCCCGGCTCGACGACATCGTGATGGGCGTCGTCAGCCCGCTCGGGGACCAGGGCGCCGTGCTGCCCAAGACCGCCGCGCTCAAGGCCGGCTTCCCCGACACCGTCTCCGGGGTCCAGCTGAACCGGTTCTGCGCCTCGGGCCTCGAGGCGGTCAACCAGGCCGCCTCCCGCGTGCGCGGCGGGTTCGAGGACCTGATCCTCGCCGGCGGCGTGGAGTCGATGTCGCGGGTCCCGATGGGCTCCGACGGCGGCGCCTGGGCCACCGACCCGGCCACCGCGTTCGACACCGCCTTCGTCCCCCAGGGCATCGGCGCGGACCTGATCGCCACCATCGAAGGCTTCACCCGCGCCGACGTCGACGCGTTCGCCGCCGAGTCCCAGGCGCGGGCCGCGAAGGCGCAGGCGAACGGCTACTTCGACAAGTCGATCGTGCCGGTCACGGACATGAACGGCCTGACCGTCCTCGACCACGACGAGTTCATCCGGCCCGGCACCACCGCGGAGTCGCTGGCCGGCCTCAAGCCCTCCTTCGCCGACATCGGTGACCAGGGCGGCTTCGACGCCGTCGCGCTCGAGAAGTACCACTGGGTCGAGAAGATCGACCACGTCCACCACGCCGGCAACTCCTCGGGGATCGTCGACGGCGCCGCGCTGATGCTGATCGGCTCCGAGCAGGCCGGCCGGGACCTCGGCCTCACCCCGCGCGCCCGGGTCCTCTCCGCGGCCGTCTCCGGAGCCGACCCGACGATCATGCTGACCGGCCCCGCGCCGGCCTCCCGCAAGGCGCTCGCCAAGGCCGGGCTGACCCCCGACGACATCGACCTGTTCGAGATCAACGAGGCGTTCGCGGCCGTGGCGCTGCGCTTCATGCGCGACCTCGGCCTCGACCCGGAGAAGGTCAACGTCAACGGCGGGGCCATCGCCATGGGCCACCCGCTCGGCGCCACCGGCGCGATGATCCTCGGCACGCTGGTCGACGAGCTCGAGCGTCGCGACCTGCGGCGCGGCCTTGCCACGCTCTGCGTCGGCGGCGGCATGGGCATCGCCACCGTCGTCGAGCGCGTCTGACCTCCGCCGGGGACGCCGCACCACCGCCACCGGCGGGGGGTACGACGTCCCGCACAGCCCCTGACCTCGCTGACCCCGCAGAGACCTCCCCAAGGACCGAACACATGACAGAGACCGTCCAGCAGAGCGCCGTCCGCTACGACAAGGACAGCGACGGGATCGTCGTCCTCACCCTCGACGACCCCAACCAGAGCGCGAACACGATGAACCAGCTCTACCGCGAGTCGATGGCCGCCGCCGTCGAGCGCCTCGAGCAGGAGAAGGACGAGGTCACCGGCGTGGTGATCGCCTCGGCGAAGAAGACCTTCTTCGCCGGCGGTGACCTCAAGGACATGGTCAAGGCCGGCCCCGACGACGCCGAGCAGGTCTTCGAGATGGGACAGAGCGTCAAGGACGCGCTCCGCCGGCTGGAGACCCTCGGCCGCCCGGTCGTCGCGGCGGTCAACGGCGCGGCCCTCGGCGGCGGCCTGGAGATCTCCCTGGCCTGCCACCACCGGATCGCGGTCGACGGCCGCTACGACCTCGGTCTGCCGGAGGTCTCGCTCGGCCTGCTCCCCGGCGGGGGCGGCGTCACCCGGCTGGTGCGGATGTTCGGGATGTACGACGCCCTCATGACGTACCTGCTGACCGGCACCCGGTTCAAGCCCGCGCAGGCGCTGGAGAAGGGCCTCGTCGACGAGCTGGTCGCGACCCCGGAGGAGCTGCTGCCCGCGGCCAAGGCATGGGTCCTGGCGCACCGGGACGACGCGGAGGCCGCCGTCCAGCCGTGGGACCGCCGCGGCTACAAGATGCCCGGCGGCGCGCCGTCCAACCCCAAGGTCGCCGCCGTCCTGCCGGCGTTCCCGGCGAACCTCCGCAAGCAGGCCAAGGGCGCGGACTACCCGGCGCCGAAGGCGATCATGTCCGCGGCCGTCGAGGGCGCCCAGGTCGACTTCGACACCGCCTCGCGGATCGAGTCCCGCTACCTGACGAAGCTGATCACCGGCCAGGTGTCGAAGAACATGATCCAGGCGTTCTTCTTCGACCTGCAGGCGATCAACTCCGGCTCCCTGCGCCCCGACGGGTTCGAGAAGTTCACCGCGACGAAGGTCGGCGTGCTCGGTGCCGGGATGATGGGCGCCGGGATCGCCTACTCCTGCGCCCGAGCCGGCATGCAGGTGGTCCTCAAGGACGTCAGCCCCGAGAACGCCGAGAAGGGCAAGGGCTACTCCGTCAGGCTCCTCGACAAGGCCGTCGACCGCGGGAAGACGACCCGCGAGGCCGCCGACGAGGTGCTCGCCCGGATCACCCCCACCGCCGACCCGGCCGACCTCGAGGGCTGCGACCTGGTGATCGAGGCGGTCTTCGAGGACCCGGCGCTGAAGAACAAGGTCTTCGGCGAGATCCTCGAGCACGTCAACCCCGACGCCCTGCTGTGCTCCAACACCAGCACGCTCCCGATCACCGCGCTGGCCGAGGGCGTCGACCGGCCGGCGGACTTCATCGGCCTGCACTTCTTCTCACCGGTCGACAAGATGCCGCTGGTGGAGATCATCCGCGGCGAGAAGACCTCCGACAAGGCCGTCGCCCAGGCGATCGACGTCGTGCAGCAGATCAAGAAGACCCCGATCGTGGTCCACGACAGCCGCGGGTTCTACACCTCCCGCGTGATCGGCACCCAGATCAACGAGGGCCTTGCGATGCTCGGGGAGGGCGTGCACCCGACGAGCGTCGAGCGCGCCGCCACCCAGGCCGGCTACCCGGTGGGGCCGCTGCAGATCAGCGACGAGCTCAACATGGAGCTGATGGTCAAGATCCGCAACGCCACCAAGGCCGGGGTCGAGGCCGAGGGCGGCAGCTACACCCCGCACCCGGCGGAGAAGGTCATCGACACCATGATCGAGGCCGGCCGGCCCAGCAAGCTCAAGGGCGCCGGGTTCTACGAGTACGACGACGCGGGCAGGCGCCTCGGCATGTGGCAGGGCCTGGCGGACACCTTCCCGGTCGCCGCGGAGCAGCCCGACTTCGCCGAGCTCAAGGAGCGCTTCTTGTTCATCGAGGCCGTGGAGACCGCGCGCTGCTTCGAGGAGGGCGTCATCGACTCCGCCGCCGCGGCGAACATCGGCTCGATCATGGGCATCGGCTACCCCCCGATGACCGGCGGCGCGGTGCAGTTCATGCACGGGTACGCCGGCGGCCTGCCCGGCTTCGTCGCCCGCGCCCGCGAGCTCGCCGCGAAGTTCGGGGACCGGTTCGAGCCACCGGCGTACCTGGTGGACCTCGCCGAGAAGGGGGAGCGCTTCCCCGCCTGAGCACCTGGCCCGGCAGGCAGGCGACCTGTCGCTTCCCCCGGGACCGGCCCCGGCGGGAGGCGACAGGTCGCGGTGGGAAGCGCCCACGCGAATCCGTCGAACCCACCCGCAGCCGCCGGATGTCTTGACAGACTCCTCCCGTGGCCAACCTCGTCGACGTCTCCGCCCTGTGGGTGCGCTTCGGCCTGGTCGACGCCGTACGCGGGATCGACCTGCGCGTCCCCGCCGGCGGCTCGACGGCGCTGCTCGGCCGCAACGGCGCGGGAAAGTCGACCACGATGCGGGTGCTCGCCGGCGTGGTCCCGCCGACCGAGGGGAGCGTGGCGGTCGCCGGGTACGACGTCCGCCGGGACGCACTCTCGGTCAAACGGCTGACCGGCTACTGCCCCGACGTCGGCGGGCTGGTGCCGCGCGCCACCCCGTGGGAGCACCTGCAGCTGTCCGCACGCCTGCGCCGGATGCCCGACGGGTGGGAGCAGCGCGCCCACGAGCTGCTCGAGCGCTTCGACCTCGGCGCGGCCGCGCACCGGGTCACCGCCGGCTTCAGCCACGGCATGGGCCGCCGGATGTCGGTGCTGCTCGCGGCCTTCCACGAGCCCGGCGTGCTGCTCCTCGACGAGCCGTTCGACGGGGTCGACCCGCTCGGCGTGGAGGCCACCATGGAGGTGATCGCCGACGCGCGGGCCCGGGGTGCCGCGGTGCTGGTGTCCACCCACCTGCGCGAGCTGGCCGTCGAGGCCTGCGAGCACGCGCTCGTGCTCCGCGGGGGTACGGCGGTCGCAGAGGTGCCGGCCCACGAGATGAGCGGGGAGGCCGGTGCCGGTGCCTATCGGGCGCTCCTCGACTGAACGGGCCGGCCCGGTCGCGCGGCTCCTCGCCGACGCGGCCCGCGCCACCGGCGACCTCCGCCATCTGGTCGCGTTCCGCGCCGCAGCCGTCCGGGGGCGCGGCCGGGGGTTCGCGTGGGCGGCGCTGGGGCTGATCGGCCTGCTGACGCTGGCCGCGGCGTGGCTGCCGGCGCACCTTCCCGGCGCCGCGGGGACCCCGGGCGGGCTGGAGCGGTTCCCCTCCCGGGACATCGCCGTGCTGCTCCCGAGCGCCTACGTCGGGGTGCTGGTCATCTCCATGATCTCCGCGGCGTCCTCGGGCGGGGGTCGCGAGCTCCTTCCCCGGGACCAGGGCGTGGCTTTCCCGGTCAGCCCCACCAGCGACCACCTCGGCGCGCTGCTGATGGCGCCGCTGAACATCGCGTGGCTGCTGCAGTCGTGGGCGGTGCTCGCCATGACCGCCTTCGTGGTCGGCCCGCACCACCTGCCGGCCGCGCAGGTGCCGGTGCTGCTCTGGCTCGCGGTGGCCACGGCCGTGGCCCAGCTCGTCGCGTGGGCGGTCGAGTGGCTCCGGCGCGGCCGGCAGGGCCAGTGGATGGTCCGCGCCGTGTTCACCGCCGCGGCGCTGGCGATGGCCGGGCTCATCGTCACCGACTCGCTGGTCCCGCTGCTGGACCGGTCGTTCACGCTGGAGGTGCTGCTCGCGGCCCTGCACGGCCGGGACGGGAACTGGCTGCCGTGGGCCGCCGCGAACATCCGGCTGCTGCTCGCGGCCGCGGCGGCGGTCGTCCTCGGCGCGGCGATGGCGCACGCCCTGGCCGGCCGGCCGGCGCGCGAGGAGACCCGGGTCGAGTCCGCGGTGCAGTCCCGACGCGCCAACCCCGCGTCCGACCTCGCCGCGGTGCTGCGCCTGGACCGGGCCGGCGTGTGGCGCTCGGTCCCGCTCCGCCGCGGCTTCGCCGTGCTGGCGATCCTCCCGGGGCTGGTCGCGTTCGCCAGCGCCCTGGAGTGGCACATGCTCAACGTCCTCCCCGGCCTGGTCGCCTCGGGCGGGGCGCTGCTGTTCGGCGTCAACGCCTGGACCCTGGACGCGCGCGGGGCGCTGTGGCGCGAGAGCCTCCCGGTCGCGCCCGCCCTGGCGTTCACCGCCCGGGTGCTCGTGCTCCTCGAGGTGCTGCTGACCGCGGTGGCGCTCGCGCTGGTCCTGGCCGTGCTGCGCGCAGGACCTCCCACGGCCTCCCAGGTCGTGGCCGTGCTGTGCGTCTCGGTGGTGGTCACCCTCCAGGTGACCGCGGGGGCGATGCGGTGGTCGCTGCGACGCCCGTTCGCGGTGGACATGCGCAGTGCCCGGGCGACGCCGGCCCCGCCGCTGACCATGGTCGGCTACTCCACGCGGCTGGCGCTGGCCACCACGTTCACCGGGATGCTGTTCGTGGCCACCTCCCGGTTCCCCGACTGGCGGCTCTCGGTGCTGGTCGCCGTACCCTTCGGGCTGTTCTCCCTGCTGCGGCTGGTGCGCACCGCGTCGCGGTGGGAGCGGCCGGAGACCCGTGCCCGGGTGGTGACCACGGTCGCCGGCTGAGGCCTGTGGACAACCGGTCGCGGCGGGCCGGTCCTGTCCGTGCCCGCTGCCAGGGTCGCGGTACGTCGATGAACCGACCCGGAAGGGGCAAGCCCATGAACCACCGACACGAGGTCCCGCCGGCGCTGCTGGCGAAGGTCCGCAAGATCCTGGCCAAGGCCGAGGACCCGGCGGCCACGCCCGAGGAGGCCGAGACCTACACCGCGAAGGCGGCCGAGCTGGTCGCCACCTACGGCATCGACCAGGCCCTGCTCGCGGAGAGCCGGCCGGGCTCGGACGCGGTCGGCGACCGGGTGGTGCTCCTCGAGGCGCCCTACGCCCTCGACAAGGCAGGTCTGCTCAGCGGCGTCGCGGTCGCGCTGCGCTGCCAGGCGGTGCAGCGCACCCGCTACGTCGACGGCGCCAAGCAGCTGTCGATGCACCTGTTCGGCTTCGGGTCCGACCTCGCCCGCGCCGAGCTGCTCTACACGAGCCTGCTGCTGCAGGCCGGCACCCTGCTCCGGCACACCACCGCACCGCCCGGGGAGAGCCTGGCGGCCTACCGCCGGTCGTGGCTGGCCGGCTTCACCCAGGCGGTGGTGCGCCGGCTCGGGCGGGCCGAGCAGCGTGCCGAGGAGGCCGCCGGCTCCCGCGCCGACGGGGCCGAGCAGCGCTCGGTGGCCCTGGTGCTGGCCGACCGCTCGGGCCAGGTCCGGCAGGTCGTGGAGCACGAGTACCCCTCCCTGCGCCGCGCCCAGGCCCGCTCGCTGTCGGGCAGCGGCGGCTGGTCGGGGTACCAGGCCGGCCAGCAGGCCGACCTGGGGGGCTCCCGCGTCGGCGCGCGGAGCGGCCGGGCCCTGGGTCGTCGGTGAGGTGGTTCAGTGCCGCCCACGGCCGCGGGCACGCCCGACCGCCGCGGCGACGAGCACCACCAGCGACAGCGCCCGCAGCGCGGCCGAGCGCTGGGGCTCCTCGTCGGGCCGGGGGAACAGGTCCGGGTAGGACTCCTCGGCGCTCTCCCGGGCGGCGTTCTCGCTCGGGAAGGTCTCCGCGCTGACGATCGGCTCGTCGGCGGCGTCCCCGGTCTCCCCGGCGCGCCACGCCCACCGCCACCGGCCGTCGGGCTGTCGCCAGACCTGGACCGTCTCGCCGCTCACGGCTGCCTCTCCTCCTCGTGGCGCTCCGGGTGCCGGGCCAGGTCGCCCGGCCCGAGCTCGAGCAGCTCCTTCTTGCCGCTGCGGCGCAGGGAGCGGGCGACCCAGAAGGCGGCGGCGCCGGTGACCAGCGGCAGGGTCAGCACCACCACCCGCAGGGTGGTGCGCACCGTCTCCAGGGAGAGCCCGGTCCACTGCACGACCAGCTCCTGCATCCCGGCGACGAGCAGGGTGGCGTAGAAGGTCAGCGCCATCACGCCGACGCCGACGCGCACCGGGGCCTCCCGCGGCTGCCCGGTCAGGTGGTGGGTGCCGCGGTCGCCGGTGAGCCGGCGGTCGATCAGCGGCCACAGGTAGAGCGCGCCGAACGTCAGCGCGGGCAGGAACACCCCGGCCCAGAACTGGTTCGGCACCAGGAAGCCGAAGACCCGGAACTCGACCGGCGGGAAGAGCCGCAGCGCCCCCTCGATCCACAGGATGTACCAGTCCGCCACCGACGGGGACATGATCGTCTCGGGGTAGAACTCCGCCCAGACCCACACCGGGTTGATCTGCACCAGACCACCGGCCAGGAAGACCACGGCCGCGACGGCGAACAGCAGCGCCATCGACCGCAGGGCGTAGGCCGGCCACACCCGTGAGCCCACCACGTTCGAGGGGCGGCGTCCGGGCCCGGCGAAGTGGCTGTGCTTCTGCCGGATCAGCATCGCGAGGTGCACCGAGATCAGCACCGCGATGACGGCGGGGATCACGAACACGTGCAGCGGGTAGAGCCGCTCGATGATCAGGTCGCCGGGGAACTCCCCGTCGAACACCAGGAATGCCAGCCACGCGCCGCCGAACGGCACCGACAGTGCGATCGAGTTGAAGATGTGCAGCCCGGTGCCCGAGAGCAGGTCGTCGGGCAGGGAGTAGCCGGCGAACGCGTTGAGGATGGCCAGCAGCAGCAGGGTCACCCCGACCACCCAGTTCAGCTCCCGCGGCTTGCGGAACATCCCGGTGAAGAAGATCCGGAGCAGGTGCAGCACGATCGCGCCGAGGAAGACGTGAGCGGCCCAGTGGTGCGCCTGGCGGATCAGCAGCCCGCCGCGGACGTCCCAGCTGAGCTCGACGGTGGAGGCCAGCGCCCCGGACACCAGCTCCCCGCTCATCGGCGCGTACTCCCCGGAGTAGACCCGCAGCGCCGAGGACGGCTCGAAGAACAGCGTCAGGTAGACGCCGGTGAGCACCAGCAGCAGGAAGCTGTAGAGGGCGATCTCCCCGAGCATGAAGGTCCAGTGGTCCGGGAAGATCTTCGCCAGCGCCTTGCGCGCCACCGAGGCGTAGCCGAGCCGCTCGTCGAGGCGGCGGAGCAGCGGGACTCGTCTCATTCGGGGTACCTCCACCAACCGGCGCCGACGGGATCGGTGAAGTCGCCGAGCGCCACCAGGTAGCCGTCGTCGTCGGTGCCGAGCGGCAGCTGGGGCAGCGGGCGGGCGGCCGGGCCCTCCACCGGGACCGCGGCGCGCAGCACGTCGAACACCGAGTGGTGGCACGGGCAGAGCAGCTGCCGGCGCTCGTCGGAGTAGAGGGCGACCGGGCATCCGGCGTGGGTGCACAGCTTGGAGTAGGCCACCACGCCGTCGACCACCCACGCCGCGCGGTCCGGGGGCAGCTGCAGCTCCGCGGGGTTCACCCGGATCAGCAGGGTGGAGGCATCCACGTTGCTGGTCTCCACGCCCTCGGGGAAGACGGTGAGGACGCTGCCCTCCTCGAGGTCCTCCGCGCGCACCGGCAGCCCCGCCTCGTCCACCAGGGGCCGGCCCGCACGCCAGGGGGTCCGGGTGAGCACCCGGTCAGGGCTGCCGCCCTCGCGCGTGTACATCGAGCGCAGCGGGAACAGCGCGGCAGCGCCGATCGAGCCCAGGGCCAGGCCGAGCATCGACCACAGCACCCGGGACCGGGGCACCGGCTGGCTGGTCAGCGCCTCCTGGAACGCGTTGTACTCCTCGGGCGCCGAGGGCCCCACCGCGCGCTCCTCGACGTGCTCGGGCTCGGCGGCGTCGATCCGCCTCGACCACAGCGCGAGGGCCAGCGCGGTGAAGGCGAGGGCGCCGCCGATCGTCAGCCCGAGCACCTCCGTGCCGAGGTCGAGGCCGTAGCCGACCGCGAACCCGACCGCACACAGCACGGCCGCCGCGAAGGGTACGACGACCGCGAGCGGCGCGTGCTCCTCCTGGCGCCGGCTCACTTCTTCGCCCGCTTCCCCAGCAGCCGGGCCACCACCACGACGGCGGGCACCAGCACCACGAGCGCGAAGAGCATCTCGGCGATGGGGCCGTACTGGTCCAGCGCGAACCGCGAGCGCACCTGGGGCTCGCCGAGCGAGTCCACGTAGGTGACGATGTCGTCCACCTCCTGCTCGTCGAGATGGTCCTCCCCGAACGGCGGCATCTGCCCCGGGCCGATCCGGATCGCCTCCGCGACCTGGGTCGGGTCGGTCTCGAACAGCTCCGGTGCGGGCTGCCCTCCGGTGACGATCACACCGGTCCCGGAGGAGGAGTGGCAGGCCGCGCAGTTCTGCACGAACAGCTCACGACCGGCGTACAGGTCCCCCGAGCCCACCGACGGGACGGGCTCGCCGGTGCCCAGGCTGCTGACGTACTCCACGAGTGCGTCGATCGTCTCCGGCGGGTACGCGGGCGGGCCCCGCCTGGCCTCCTCGTCCGGGGAGGCCAGGGGCATCCGCCCGGTCCGCAGGTAGAAGTCGGCGGTCGCGGCACCGCTCTCGGCCAGGGTGGGGGCGCGTCCGGTGCCCTCGCCCTGGTTGCCGTGGCACCACGCACAGTCCCGCAGGTAGACCTCCTCACCCGAGGGGGCCTGCGCCACCGTGCCGGCCGCGGCGGCGACGGGGCGCGGTGGCGGCGCGGACGAGGCGCCGCCGGCGAGGGCGGTCACGGCCGCGGCGGCGCCCAGCAGCACCAGCGCCGCGACGGCCTGGCGCAGGCGTCGCCGGGTGGTCCGGTTCTTCTCGGTCATGGTCACCGCAGCGTGTAGAGGTAGGCGGTGATGTCGGCGGCGTCGCGGCGGCTGACGTCGAGGTCGGGCATGGCGGTGCCCGGCTCGACGGCCTGGGGGTCCATGATCCAGCGCTGGAGGTTCTCCTCGCTGTTCGGCAGCTGCCCCGCGATGAAGGTACGCCGGCCGAAGCTGGTCAGCGGCGGACCGACGAGGCCGTCGGCGTTCCGCACGCCGGGGACCACGTGACAGGTTCCGCAGCCGTAGTCCTGGATCAGCTGCGAGCCCCGGTCGGGCATGCCCGTGGTCGCCGACTGCGGCGGGGCCACCCCGGTCTCGGTCGGGGAACAGGCGACCACCACCGCCGCACCGAGGCAGCCGGCGGCCACCGGGAGCGCGACGGCCCTGACCCTGCTCATCGCGACACCTCCACGGGGGCGGGACGGGCGTCGTCAGGAAGCGCGGAGAGGGATACGGCGGCATCCCGCTCGGTGCAGCCGCCGCAGCCAGTGGCTGAACAGCAGCACGGCCAGCGCGAGGTAGGCGAAGTCCAGCGGGATCCACATCACGAGGCCTCCGATCCGTTGGTCCAGGAGCGGGTCGAGCCCGGTCGCGGCCGCCCGCGCCGCCTGCTCGGGGTAGAGCGGCTGGTCCGGGAAGGTGAGGACGGCCCCGAGCGCCGCACCCGGCGGGATCGCCGAGGCGACGTAGAACGCCGCGGCGGGGCCGTGCAGCCGGCGGCGGCCGACCGCCACCAGGTGCCACCAGAACAGCCAGGCGGTGCCCAGGAAGGACGCGTGCTCGGCCAGGTGCAGCACGGGGGAGCCGAGCGCCGCGTCGTAGGCGGCCGGCAGGTGCCACAGCCACAGCGCCGCGATGTGCGCCGCCCACGCCACGTGCGGTCCGGCCGCGGCCAGCACCGGCCGGCGCCGGGCGACTCGCGTCAGCCACCGGCGCAGCTCGCGGGGCATCCCCGCCAGCAGCGCCTGCCCGGGCGAGGCCAGCGCAAGCAGCGGCGCGGCGACCACGATGAGCACCAGGTGCTGGGCCATGTGTCCCGACAGCCGCTGCTCGAGGAGTCCCCCGAGCGGTGGCGTGGTCACCGTCAGCACGGAAACGACGCCGAGGAGCAGCGCGACCGGACGCCACCGGTGCCGGCGCCGCCCCTGCGGGTGGGCCAGCACCCGGCGCAGACCGCGCAGGTACCACCAGCCGAGGAGACCTGCCCACGTGGCAGCCGCGGCCAGCAGCAGCCAGCCGCCGGCCCCGAGGCCGCCGCCGAGATGGGCGGGAAGCGGGGTGGCCGTCATCCGCACGGCTCCAGCACGAGCAGGGCGACCGCACCGCCGGTGATCGCCGCCAGGGTCATGGCGTCGAGGATCAGCCCGACGAGGAGCAGGAACGACGTGCGCCCGCCGGCCAGGACGTCGGCGTCGGTCCGCCGCAGCCGGCTGCGGAGCACGACCCCGACCAGCAGCGCGGCCAGGGCGACCAGCCACGGACCGATCGTGCTCGCCCAGACCACCCACGTCGCCCAGGGCTCCGGGGTGCCGCCCTGGTTGAGCCGGCCGTCCTGCGGAGGGCCGAGGCAGGTCAGCTCCATCACGAGCCAGGCCACGAACAGGTGGACGAGCCAGGCGACCGTGCCACCGAGGACGGCGAACCACACCAGCAGCGGGGACACGCGCGTGTCCGGCCGGTGCGCGGTGGGCGGGGTGGTGGACGTCATCGGCAGCACCTCACAGGTACGGGGAGAGGTAGACGGTGAGGTAGACCGCGACGGCGACGACGGCCATGAAGTACCAGTAGAGCGCGACGATGCGCACCGGTTCCGGGCGCCGCGGCCCCAGCCGTCCGCGCAGGGCGCTCGCCAGCACCAGCGAGAGCATGCCCAGCCCGATCAGCACGTGGACCGCGTGCAGGCCGGTGATGGTGTAGAAGAGCGACCCGTAGGCGTTCTCGCTGATCGTCGAGGACTGCCACTCGATCCGCCAGTCGACGACCTGGAGCACCAGGAACGCCGCGGCCGAGCCCACCACCGCCGCCAGGGAACCGTTGAGCGCGCCCGGCCGGGGCCGGCTCGCCGACCGGGAGGCGATGAGCATCGGGACGCAGCTGAGCACCAGCAGCACGGTCATCACCGAGGGCCACAGCAGGCCCGGGGTCTTGTCCCCGGGCGGGGGCCACGGACCGCCGTCGGCGAACCGGACGTAGAAGTAGCTGGCCAGGAACGCCGCGAAGGTGGCCGCCTCGGTGGCGATGAACAGCAGCATCCCCCACCAGCCGGTGCTGCGGCCCACCGGTGCTTCGGGGACGCGAGGGTCGTCGTGCCCGAGGCTGCGCTCGGTCGCGGTCGTCGTGGTCGCCATCTCACTCCACCCCCGGTCGGTGCCAGAGCCACCAGGTCACGGTCGCGGCCAGCGCCCCGGCCACCACCAGCGCGGCGGTGTACCACCCGACGAGCAGCAGCACCACGACGGCCGCGAGCAGCAGCGCGGTGAACAGGGGGACCGGGCTCTCGCCCTGCATCGGCATCGGACCCTCCACGCGGGCGTCGAGCTCGGTGGTGCGCAGCGCCATGTGCTCCTCGGTCATCGTGCGTTCGGGGTCGTCGAGGTGCTCGGCCATCGAGGGGATCGAGCGGCCGTCCCACAGCGGGTTCAGGCTGTGCACGGTCGGCACCACCGGGAAGTTGTAGGGCTTGGGCGGCGAGGTGGTCGCCCACTCCAGGGTGTTCGACCCCCACGGGTCGTCGGGTGCCGGGCGGCCACGGAGCAGGGACTCGGCGAAGACCAGCAGCGTGACGACGAAACCGGCGCCCAGCACGTAGGAGCCCGCGGTCGCGAGGACGTTGTAGACCGTCCAGCCCAGGTCCGGCTCGTAGGTGTAGATGCGGCGCGGCATCCCGAGGAGGCCGCTGATGTGCATCGGGAAGAACGTGAGGTTGAAGCCGATGAAGACCAGGACGAACCCCCACGTCCCGCCCTTCTCGCTCGCCATCCGGCCGGTCAGCTTCGGCCACCAGAAGAACAGGCCCGCCAGCATCGGCAGCACCGCGCCGCCGAAGAGCACGTAGTGGAAGTGGGCGACCACGAAGTAGGAGTCGGTGACCTGCTGGTCGAAGGGCACCACCGCGAACATCACCCCGGTGACCCCGCCGATCACGAACGTCACGATGAAGCTCAGCGCGTAGAGCATCGCGGTGTTCAGCACGATGCGGCCCCGCCACAGCGTCGCCAGCCACGCGAACATCTGGATGCCCGCCGGCAGGCTGATGGTGAGGGTGGCCGCGGCGAAGAAGGACAGCGAGACCTGGGAGAGCCCCACCGCGAACATGTGGTGCACCCAGACGCCGAAGGAGATGATCCCGGTCGCGACCGTGGCGAGGACCACCAGCGGGTAGGCGGCGATGGGCCGCCGGGCCAGGGCCGGGATCACCGTGGAGATGATGCCCATCGCGGGCAGCACGATGATGTAGACGTCCGGGTGGCCGAACAGCCAGAACAGGTGCTGCCACAGGATCGTGTCGCCGCCGCTGTCGGTGACGAAGAACTTGGTGCCGAACCGCCGGTCCATGAACAGCATCAGGTTGGCCACGTCCAGCGGCGGCAGCGCGAAGACCAACATGAACGACTGGGTGACGATGCCCCACACGAACACCGGCACCCGGTTGAGCGACATGCCGGGGGCGCGCATCTTCAGGGCGGTGACGATCAGGTTGATCGCGCCGACGGTGCTGGAGACGGCGAGGAAGAGCAGGCCCAGCGTGTAGAAGTCCAGGTGCAGGCCCGGCAGGAACTCCTCCTCGGTGAGCGGCACGTAGGCGAACCAGCCGCCGTTCGGGGCCGACCCGATCAGCAGGCTGGAGAACATGAACAGCCCCGACAGCAGGAAGATCCAGTAGCTGATGGCGTTCATCCGCGGGAACGCCATGTCGCGGGTGCCGATCATCAACGGCAGGAAGAAGTTGCCGAAGCCGGCGTTCATCGGGGTGGCGAAGAAGAAGATCATCGCCGTGCCGTGCAGCGTGAACAGCTGGTTGTACAGCTCCGGGTCGACCAGCGAGCTCCCCGGCGTGCCGAGCTGGGCGCGCATGACCAGGGCGTTGACCCCGGCGAGTGCGAAGAAGAAGGCGGCGGTCACCAGGTAGCGGCGGCCGATCCGCTTGTGGTTGACGGTGGTGAGGAACCCCTTGAGCCCGGGCTCCTCCTTCCAGACCTCGTCGAGGGTGGGGCCGACCGCTGCCTGTGCGGCGGCGAGCGGGCTGCCGGGCCCCGTGGCGGTCGATGCGCTCACCGGTTCACTCCAGGCTCTGCAGGTAGGCGACGACGGCGCGCAGCTCCTGCGGCTCGAGGGGCTGTGGTGGCATCTGGTTCCCCGGTTTGATGGTCTGCGAGTTCGACACCCACCCGGACAGGTGCCCGACGTCGTTGGGCACCGCGCCGGCACCGATCCGGTCCCGGCTGCCGACGTGGGTGAGGTCGGGTCCGACGTCGCCGTCGGCGCTCGTGCCACGCACGGTGTGGCAGGTGGCGCAGCTGGTGCCGGTGAAGACGTCCATCCCCTCGGCCGCCAGCTCGCCGGTCGGCTCCTGGGCGCCGGCGGCCTGCCGCTCCAGCCAGGAGTCGAACTCCGCCTCCGGCTCGGCGACCACGTGCAGCGCCATGTGCGTGTGCTGCAGGCCGCAGTACTCCGCGCACTGCCCGCGGAACGTGCCCTCCTCCGTCGCCTGCAGCCACGTCTCGTTGACGCGGTCGGGGAGCAGGTCGGTCTTGGGCATCAGCTGCGGCACCCAGAAGCTGTGGATCACGTCGGCGGTCCGCAGCCGCAGCCGCACCGGGGCGTCGACCGGCACGTGGATCTCGTTGGCGGTGACCGCGTCCGTGCCCGGGTAGCGCACCTCCCACCACCACTGGTGACCGATCACCTCGACCGTCATCTGCGGCTCGGAGTCGGGCTCGTCGTTGGCCGCGAGCCCGGCGACGCTGATCCCGAACGTGCCGGCCAGGATCAGCGCCGGGATCGCGATCCCGAAGATGACCACGAACCTCGTCGCCTCGCCCTCGTGCACCTTCTTGGCGCGACGGCGGAAGACCGGCGCGAGGACCGCCAGGGTGATCACGATGACGCAGACGACCGTGGCGATCCAGAACAGCACCCACCACATCCGCGACACCGAGTCGGCCTGCGGGCCGGCCGGGGACAGCGCGGACGGGGAGTCATCGCTGCACCCGGCGAGTAACGGGAGAAGCAGGACAGCCATCGGCCACCGTCCCCGTGCCGGGTGTCGTGCCACGGTGTCTCCCTCGGCTCGGACTGCTCGCTCTCACCGGGAGGCACGCTCGGCAGCCTCCACTACCAAGAGCCCCTACCACGTTGGCCGGGGGCTAAACAGATTGCCGCGGGCCGAAGGAAGAATGCGCCGGGCGTGGTGATTGAACCGCCTCCGAGTGGGCATGGGGGCTGACGACGCCCCCGGTCCTCGCGAGCAGAAGGAGGCGGAGCGATGAGACGCTCCCCTGTCCCTGGCACCCCGACCGTCACGCGCTTCGGCCTCGGCGGCGCGGCCCTGGGGGCCGCGGTCGTCGCCCTGCTGCTGGGCCTGGTGGTGGCCCCGCCGGAGCGGATCCAGGGCGACTCCCAGCGGTTGATGTACGTCCACGTCCCCGCCGCCTGGACCGCCTTCCTCGCCTTCGTCGTGGTCTCGCTCGCCAGCGTGGACGTGCTCGTGCGCGGCAGTCTTCGTCGCGACGCGCTGGCGCGGGCCGCGGCCGAGCTCGGCGTCGGGATGACCGCCCTGGCGATCCTCGAGGGCAGCATCTGGGGCCAGGTCGCCTGGGGCGTGTGGTGGACCTGGGACCCGCGGCTGGTCACCACGGCGGCGCTGCTGCTGCTCTACCTCGGCTACCTCACCCTCCGCGCCCTCCCCGGAGAGCCGCACAGGGTCCGCCGGCGGGCCGCGCTCGCCGGCGTCGCGTTCGTCGTCCAGGTCCCGGTCGTGCACTTCTCGGTGCTCTGGTGGCGCACCCTGCACCAGCCGCCGACGCTGCTCAGCCCCGAGGTCGCCCCCCCGATCCACCCGCTGATGGCCGTGGCGCTGGCCGCGTCGGTGCTGGCGTTCAGCCTCGGCGGTCTGTGGTACGTGCGCCGGCGCGCCGCCGCGCTGCTCGCCGGCGGGCCGCGCGCCTCGGAGGCCGTCCCCGACAGCCCGGCCCGGTTGGCCGACGCCGTGGCCGACGGCGGGGCTCGGCACGGCGCCGCAGCGTCCGCCGTACGCGCCGAGGAGGACGCCCGATGAGTGGCTGGGCGGTCGTCTTCGTCGGCTACGGGATCGCCGCGGTCGTCTGGCTGGTGTTCATGTTCATCGCCCGTAGGGGCCTTCCGGAGGACAGGTGAGCTCCGCGGCGCCGCCGCTGTGGCGCCGCGGCCGGTGGCAGCTGTCCCTGCTCGGTCTCCTGGTCGCGGTCGGCGTCGTGCTGCTCGCGACCAGCGGCGTGCAGGGCGCGATGACCTACTACGTGACGCCGACCGAGCTCGCCCGTGACCCGGGGGTCGCCCGTGACGCGCTGCGGGTCGGCGGCCTGGTCGTCCCCGACTCGGTGCAGCGTGGCGCCGCGACGGTGAGCTTCCGGCTGACCGACGGCGCGCACGACCTCGACGTCGTCTCCAGCGACACGCTGCCCGAGACGTTCCGCGGCGGGCAGGGCGCGGTGGTGCAGGGGCGGCTCGGGGCCGAGGGGGTGTTCGAGGCCGACCGGGTGATGGTCCGTCACTCGAACGAGTACCAGCCGCCCGGTGACGAGTGAGACGGGAGGCCCGGTGACCAGCCTGCTCGGGACCTTCGGACTCGCCTTCGCGTTCTGCTCCGCCCTCGCCGGGACGCTGTCGTGGGGGTACGCCGGCGCGCGGGGAGTGCGTCCGCCGCTGAGCGGCTGGCTCGGCGTGATGCCGCTGGCCGGGGTCGCGGTGGCCGTCACAGCGCTGCAGACGGCGCTGGTCACCCACGACTTCTCCGTGCGGTTCGTCGCCGAGAACGGCAGTCGGGAGACCCCGCTCTACTACACGGTCACCTCGATGTGGGCGGCCCACGACGGGTCGCTGCTGCTGTGGTGCCTGGTGCTGGCGACCTACCTCGCCGTGGTGGCGCTGCGCCGCCGCGGTGGCGCCGAGCTGCACGGCTGGGCGGTGGCCGTCCTGTCGCTGGTGGCGGCGTTCTTCCTCGGGCTCGCGGTGTTCACCGGGGGCGTCTTCGACCGGGTGAGCCCGGTCCCCACCGACGGCCCGGGACCGAACCCGCTGCTGCGTGACAATCCGGCGATGGGCATCCACCCCCCGCTGCTCTACCTGGGGCTGGTGGGGCTCGCGGTCCCGTTCGGCTACGCCGTCGCCGGCCTGATCTCGGGGCGGGTGGACCGCACGTGGCTGGAGCCGGTCACCGGGTACACCCGGTTCGCCTGGGCGGCGCTCACCGCAGGCATCGTCCTCGGGGGGTGGTGGGCCTACGCGGTGCTCGGCTGGGGCGGGTACTGGGCGTGGGACCCCGTGGAGAACGCCTCCCTGATGCCCTGGCTGGTCGCCACCGCCCTCCTGCACTCGACCATGGTGCAGCGGCGGCGGCACGCGCTGCCGGTGTGGAACCTCTCCCTGGCCGTGGCCGCCTTCCTGCTCGCTGCGCTCGGTGCCTTCCTGACCCGCTCGGGGCTGGTGACCAGCGTGCACTCCTTCGCCGACTCGGGCGTCGGCCCGGTCCTGCTCGGCTTCCTGGTCGCCGTGGCCCTCGGGGTGCTGCTGCTGGTCGCGCTGCGCACCGGTCGGCTCGGCGTCCCGCAGCCGGTGGGCACCGCGCTGTCCCGCGGGGCGGCGATCCTGGCCAACAACGCGCTGCTGGTGGCGCTGACGGTGACGGTCCTGGTGGGCACCACGCTGCCGATGCTCAGCCAGGCGGCGACCGGCCGGGAGATCGGTGTGGGGGAGCCGTACTACGACCGGGTGTTCGTCCCGGTCGGGCTCCTGCTGCTCGTGCTGATGGCGCTCGGCCCGCTGCTGTCCTGGCGGGGGGACCGGCCGGAGGCGGTGCTGCGCACGCTGGCACCGCCGGTGCTCGCCGCGGCCGCCGTGGTCGCTCTCGTCTGGCTGCTCGACGGCCGCAGCGCCGGGGCCGCGGTCGGTCTCGGGGCGGCGACGCTGGTGGTCACGACCATGGCGCTGGAGACGGCCCGCGAGGTCCGCGCCGCACGACGCACGGCGGTGTCCTGGCCCGCCGCGGCCTCGCGCTGGCTGCGGTCCCACCGACGCCGGCTGGCCGGGCGGGTTGCCCACCTGGGGGTGGTGCTGGTCGCGGTCGGGATCATCGGCTCGTCGACGTACACCCAGGTGGTGGAACGCAGCCTGCAACGCGGGGAGACCGCCAGTCTCGGAGGCGTCACCGCGACGCTGCAGGGACTCGGGCGGGAGCGCACGGCCGAGCAGATGCGGACCTCCGCACGGGTCCTGGTCGTGGACGGGGACGACCGGACCGTGGTGACGCCGTCGCTGCGGTTCTTCCCCGCCCACCAGATGACCGTGGCCGGCCCCGCCGTGCTCGGCGGCCTGCGCCGCGACGTCTACCTCACCGTGCTCTCGGTCGACCAGGACGCCGAACGGGCCACCGTCCGGTTCGCGGTGAACCCGGTGGTGGGCCTGATCTGGGCCGGCGGAGCGCTCATGATCCTCGCGCCGCTGCTCTCGCTCCGCACGCGGCCGCGCACCCGCAGGCAGCCGTCGTCGCCGCCTCCCGTCGCCGCGGAAGGAGCTCGCCCGTGAACCGGCGGCTCGGGGTCGCCACGGGCGCCCTCGCCCTGCTCGCGGTGGTCGTGCTTGCCGGGGCCGCGCTGGTGCGCGGCGGTGCGGGCGAGGCCGCGCCGCTGGTCGGCGACCCCGCGCCGCGCCTGGCCGGGGAGACGCTCGACGGTGAGGAGTACACGTTCGACCCGGCCGCGCACGAGCTCACCCTCGTCAACGTGTGGGCCTCCTGGTGCGGGCCGTGCCGACAAGAGCTCCCGCTGCTGTCCGAGGTGGCGCGGGCGGCACCGGGGCGGGTCGCGGTGGTGACGGTCAACACGCGCGACGGCGCGGTCGCGGCCCGCAGCCTGCTGGAGGAGACCGGCACCGAGAACCTGCTGGCGGTCCAGGACCCGCGGGGCCGCATCGCGGTCTCGTGGGGTGCGACCGGCGTGCCGGAGACCTTCGTGGTGGACGCGGAGGGAGTCGTCCGCGGGCACGTTGCCGGTGCGGTCACCCGCGCCTGGGTGCAGGACCAGGTCGCCCGGTGGGGGTCCCGATGAGCCGGCGCAGGACGCTGCTGCCCGCGGCGCTGGTCCTCCTCGCGGTGCTCGCCGCGAGCGCGGTGCTCGTCGTCGCCGACGCCCGGGAGCCCACGACGCGCGAACGCGTGACCGCGGTCGCCGAGGGGCTGCGCTGCCCCACCTGCGTCGCCGAGTCGGTGGCGGACTCCAACGCCCCCATCGCCCAGAGCATGCGTCAGGAGATCCGGGCCCAGCTGCGTGAGGGCCGCAGTCCGGAGGAGATCACCGCCTGGTTCCAGGAGCGGTACGGCGACCGCGTCCTGCTCGACCCGCCGGCCGAGGGGCTCGGCCTGGTCGTCGCCGCCGCTCCGCCGGCTGCGGTGCTCGGCGGCGCGGTCCTCGTCGGCGTGGTGCTGCGCCGGCGCCGCACGCCGGCCACGCCGCCCCCGCAGGCTGGGCCGATCGGTCCTGGACGCGTCGTCGCCGTCGCGGGCGCCGTGCTGGTGGCCGGGGCGGCGGTCCCGGCCGTGGTGTGGGCGGTGACCTCGGCGGAGACCACCACCGTCCCGGCCGCCGCGGAGCAGCCGGCGGCGACCGTGCCGGGGCAGGGGACGCGGAGCGCGGCGCAATGGGCAGCGGTCGCCCGGGACCTCGCGGACCAGGGGGACTACCGTGCGGCGGTCCGGGCCTGGCGCCAGGCGCAGCAGGCCGACCCGGCCTCCGGCACCGTCCGCACCCGTCTCGGCTTCGACCTGCTGCGCAGCGGTCGGCCCGCGGCGGCGGTCGCCCAGGTGCGGGCGGTGGCGGGCACGCCCGGCCCGGACCGGCCGCTGGCGTTGCTGGTGCTCGGGCTCGCCCAGCGCGAGCAGGGTCGGCCGGGGGCGGAGCAGACCCTGCGCCGCTTCCTCGACCTGGTGCCCGACCACCCCGCCGCGCCGGAGGTACGACGACTGCTGGCGGAGCCGTGAGCAGGGACGGGACCCGGCGGGGGCCGGTCGTCGGCCTGGCCGTGCTGGTGCTGCTGGCCACGCTGTCGGTGTCGTGTGGCGGCCAGGACGGGGCCACCGCGACCACGGCCCCGGAGACGGCACCGGAGGGCACCTCGACCGCCCCGACGACCGCCCCGACGGCCGCCGAGGTGCGGGTCGGGCTCACCGAGTGGACGGTGCTGACCTCCGCCACGGCGGCCCGGTCGGGCGCCGTCGAGCTGGTCGTCACCAACGCCGGGGCCACCGCTCACGACCTGACCGTCCGTGGGGAGGCCGGCGAGTGGCGCACCGACAAGCTGGCCCCCGGCGAGGGCGCCCGGCTGCTGGTCACCGCGCGGCCCGGGGAGACGCTCGTCCTCTGGTGCGACAGGCCCGGCCACCGCAGCCAGGGGATGGAGACCACGCTCCCGGTCGCCGAGGACTGAGGGGTCCGCTGGACCACGGTTTCCGGTGACCTGCGAGGGGTACGTCCAAGGGTCCGCAACCACAGTCGAACTGCGAAGGGAGACCCACCATGGGTGACGCCGCAGAGGACCGCGCCAAGGCCGCACAGCTGCCCGAGGGCGACGTGGTCCGGATCCTGCTGGAGCAGCACGCCCGGATCCGCGAGCTCTTCGCCGACGTCTCGTCGGCCGAGGGCGACCACAAGAAGCACAGCTTCGACGAGCTCCGCGCCCTGCTCGCCGTCCACGAGACGGCCGAGGAGATGGTGCTCCGCCCGGTCTCCAAGAAGGCCGCCGGCGACTCCGTCGTCGAGGCGCGCAACCACGAGGAGGAGGAGGCCAACAAGATCCTCGCCGAGCTGGAGAAGATGGACGTCTCCAGCCCGGACTTCGACGCGAAGCTCGCCGCCTTCCAGAAGGACGTGGACGAGCACGCCGAGAAGGAGGAGAGCGAGGAGTTCCCGCACATCCTCCGCACCGTGGACGAGGGCGAGCGCGCGAAGATGGGCAAGCGGATCCGTGCCGCCGAGTCGGTGGCGCCGACGCACCCGCACCCGTCGACGGCCGGCTCGAGCGCCGCGCAGTGGACGGTCGGCCCGTTCGCCTCGCTCGTCGACCGCACCCGGGACCTGATCTCGAAGTCCGGCTGACCCTCGCCGGCCCGTGCCCGGCGCCGGGGCTCAGCTCCGGTTGCCGGCGCGGTGCTCGGCGATGTAGCCGAGGCGGCGCAACGTCTCCACGTTGCGCGGTTCGAGCAGCAGGTCCTGCACCACGGCGGGGACCACCCGCGCCGGGCCGGTGACGACCTGCTCCTCCATCACCACCTCGGTACGGCCGTCGGCGGTGGCGGCGCAGGTCAGCCGCACCCGGGCGGGTGCCTGCGGCCGTCGCGGGCAGGTCAGGACAGGAGCCGGCGGACCCGGGCGTGGGCCAGCGCGGCCCGCGCGGCGTTCGCGCCGCAGGCGCCGTGCACCGAGCCGCCCGGGTGGGCGGAGGCCGAGCCGAGGTAGAGGCCACGCACCGCGGTCGTCGGCCGGCCGCTGCCCGGCACGGGCCGGAACACCAGCTGCTGGTGCAGGCTCGACGTGCCCCCGTTGAGCGCACCGCCGACCAGGTTCTCGTCGCGGGCCTGGAGCTCCCTCGGGCCCAGAACCCGTCGGGCGAGCACCCGGGAGGAGAACCCCGGTGCGTACTCCTCGATCCGCGCCTGCATCCGGTCGGCCATCCGTTCCCGCTCGTCGGGGTCCCAGGTGCCCCGGATGCCGTCCGGCCCGGCGTCGCGGCGCACGTCCTGCGGCACGTGGGTGTAGGCCCACACCGACTCCTTGCCCGCCGGCGCACGTGCGGGGTCCGCGGCCGCCATCTGCCCCATCAGCAGGAACGGCCGGGCCGGCACGGTGCCCGCGGCCAGGTCGGTGTTCATCGCACCGAGCTCGTCGATGCTCTCACCGATGTGCACGGTCCCGGGGTTCACCGCCGGGGCGCTGCGCCACGGCACGGCGCCGTCGAGGGCCCAGTCCACCTTGATCGTGCCCGGGTCCCACTCGAAGCTGCTCATCCGGCGCCGCAGCTTCGCGGGCAGGTGGTCCCACGCGACGAGCCCGCCGTACAGCGCGGGGGCGGAGACGTCGGCGACCACCGCCTGCGTCACCTCGACCACCTCGCCGTCGTCGGTGCGTACGGCGTGCGCCCGGCCGTCGCGCACCAGCACCTCGGCCACCCGGGCGCCGGTCCGGATCGTGCCTCCCGCGGCCTCGAACCGTCGTGCCATGGCGTCGCTGAGCATCCCGGCGCCGCCGCGAGGCACCGGGTACCCGTCGTACTGGCCGATCATCGACAGCAGCCAGCCCATCAGCCCCGACCCGGGGGCGTCGACCGGGATGTCGCTGTGGGCGGCGTTGCCGGCGAGGATGATCCGCGCGGCGCGGCCGCCGAAGCGCTGCTCGGCGAGGGACCGCACGGGCGAGAGCAGCATCCGGACGAAGCCCAGACCGCCCACACCGGGCAGCCGGGCCAGGGCGCCGAGGCCGTGCCGCACCGGCGGCAACGGGGACAGGAACGCCTCGACCACCTGGTCTCCGATGCGCTGCCATCCCTCGCACAGCTCGAGGTAGGCCTCCCCGTCGCCGGGACGGTCCTCCTCGAGGGCCGCGGCGGTCGCCTCGGCGGTGCGGTGCTGGACCGCCCAGCCGCCGTCGCCGAAGGGGGTCCCCACCACCGCGGGGGCGTGCGCCCAGCTGAGGCCGAACCGCTCGAGGTCCAGCCCGCGCACCACCGGCGAGGCGACCGCCATCGGGTAGAAGGAGCTGAACGTGTCGTGCACGAACCCGTCGTGGACGTCACGGTCGCTGCGCACCGCGCCCCCGACGGTGTCCTGCGCCTCGAGGAGCAGGACGTCCCAGCCCGCGTCCGCAAGCAGGTTGGCGGCCACCAGGCCGTTGGGACCGCTGCCGACGACCACTGCGTCATGGGTGCTCATGGCCATCCTCCTACCCGCTTCGTGCGGTCGTACGCGGCCACGGCACGACGTGCCGGGCGACCGGCCGGGGAGGTCGGCTGCGGTGCGGCTCAGGTCTGCTGACTATCGTTCAACGCCATGGAGCGACCAGCGGTGCCCGGAGCCGGCGACGTCCGGGCGGAGGACGCGTTCGACGTGGACGCGGTGACGACGTGGCTGCGCGACCAGGACCTCGGGCCCGACCTCGACGACGCGGTCGCCGGCCGCCCCGAGGTGCGCCAGTTCTCCGGCGGTGCGTCGAACCTCACCTACCTGCTGCGCTACCCCGGGCGCGACCTGATCCTGCGCCGGCCGCCGGCGGGGCAGAAGGCCAAGGGCGCCCACGACATGCAGCGGGAGTACACCATCCAGGACCGGCTGCGGCCGGTCTTCGGCTACGTCCCCCGGATGGTGGCGCTGTGCCCGGACGAGTCGGTGATCGGGTCGGAGTTCTACGTGATGGAGCGGGTCGAGGGCACCATCCTCGGCCGCGACCTCCCCGAAGGACTGCAGCTGGCGCCGGAGCAGGTGCGGCACCTGTGCACCGGCGTGCTCGACCGCCTCGTCGAGCTCCACTCGGTCGACGCGCAGGCCGCAGGGCTCGGTGACCTGGGCAAGGGCAGCGGGTACGTCGCCCGCCAGGTCGGTGGCTGGTCGGACCGGTTCCGCCGCGCCCGCACCGACGACGTCCCCGACTACGAGGGCGTGATGGCCTGGCTCGCCGAGCACCAGCCCGAGGACGTCGGCTCCTGCGTGATCCACAACGACTACCGGTTCGACAACGTGGTCCTCGACGACCACCTCGACGTCCGCGGGATCCTCGACTGGGAGATGGCGACCCTCGGCGACCCGCTGATGGACCTCGGCGGGGCCCTCGCCTACTGGGTGCAGGCCGACGACGACGAGGTGTTCGCGCAGTTCCGGCAGCAGCCGACGCACCTGCCGGGGATGCTGACCCGTGCGGAGGTCGTGGACTACTACGCCGAGCGCACCGGGCGGCGGGTCACCCCGGGCCAGTGGCGGTTCTACGAGGTGTTCGGCCTGTTCCGGCTCGCGGTGATCGCCCAGCAGATCTACTACCGCTACCACCACGGGCAGACCTCCAACGAGCGGTTCGCGGTCTTCGGTCCCGCCGTGCAGTACCTCGAGCACCGGTGCGCGGAGCTGGCCCGGTGAGCCAGATCCTGCTGGTCCGGCACGGGCAGGCGTCCTGGGGCAGCGCCGACTACGACCGGCTCTCCGCGCTCGGCGAGGAGCAGTCCCGGGCGCTGGGCGCCTCGCTGGCCGCACGCGGCGTGCGACCCGACCTGGTGGTCCGGGGCTCGATGCGGCGGCACCGGCAGACCACCGAGCAGGCCCTCACCGGTGCCGCGTGGCCCGCCGAGGACGTCGTCGTGGACCAGGACTGGGACGAGTTCGACCACGAGCAGGTCTTCGCCATGCACCCGGCTGCGTACGGCGAGGGCGAGGAGCTGACCCGCGCGCAGTTCCAGGAGTGGTTCGACGGCGCGCTGATCCGCTGGGCCGGCGGAGAGTTCGACCACCAGTACGACGAGACGTTCGCCGCCTTCGGCGACCGGGTCGACGCCGCACTCCGCCGTACCGCCGACCGGCTCGGCCGCAAGGAGACCGCCGTCGTGTTCACCTCCGGCGGCGCGATCTCGAAGGTGGTGGTCTCCCTGCTCGGCGGGTCGCCGCACACCTGGGCGCAGCTCAACCCGGTGACGGTCAACGCCTCGGTCACCAAGCTGGTGGTCGGCCGGCGGGGGACGACCCTCATCTCGTTCAACGACCACAGCCACCTCGAGCAGGCCGGCGACGGCTTCATCACCTACAGATAGGGACCCCCATGTCGCGCAAGACCATCCTGATCACCGGTGCCAGCTCCGGCCTCGGCGCGGAGATGGCCCGCCAGTTCGCCGCCCGCGGTCACGACCTCGCGCTGTGCGCCCGTCGTACCGAACGGCTGGAGGAGCTCGCCGGCGAGCTCACCGCGAAGCACCCGGGTCTCCGCGTCGAGGTCCGCGCCCTCGACGTCACCGAGGACGAGGCGGTGTTCTCGGTGTTCCGGGCGTTCCGCGGGGACTTCGGCCGGCTGGACCGGGTGGTGGTCAACGCCGGGCTCGGCAAGGGCGCACCGCTCGGGACCGGCCGCTACGACGCCAACAGGCAGACCGCGGTGACCAACTTCGTCGGGGCGCTGGCGCAGACGGAGGCGGCGATGGAGATCTTCCGGGAGCAGGACGCCGGCCACCTGGTGATGGTCTCCTCGATGTCGGCGATGCGCGGGATGCCGAAGACGGGGACCACCTACGCCGCCACCAAGGCCGGGGTCGCGCACCTGGCGGAGGGCCTGCGGGCGGAGCTGATGGGCAGCCCCATCAAGATCTCGGTGATCTACCCCGGCTACATCCGCTCGGAGATGAACGAGCGGGTGAAGAACGCACCGTTCATCGTCGGCACGGAGAAGGGGGTCCGGGCGATCGTCGACGCGATCGAGAAGGAGAAGCCCTCCGCGCGGGTGCCCGCGTGGCCGTGGGTGCCGCTGGGCACGGCGATGCGGCACCTGCCGCTGCCGGTCGTGCGGCGCCTGATGGGGTAGCCCGGTCGGCGAGCGGGGGTCTGCCCGTCCGGGGTCAGCTCCGGCGCGTCCCCTCGCCGCGGTCGAGCCGCTCCCGCTGCGGCTGCACGGTGTACTTGGGGTCCTCGGCCGAGGCGATCCCGGCGCCGAAGATGCCGAACCGGGTCACCGCCGAGCTGGCCATCAGCAGTGCGCCGCCGGCCGCGGTCACCGCGCGGCTGCGGTGGCCCAGCACGCCGAGCACCGCGCCGGACGCGGCGAGCGCCTGGCCGAGCTTCATCCGCCGGCCGGCCTTGCCGGTCTTGTAGGGCTCGCGGACCACCGTCCCCATGCGCCGTTCCATCAGCTTGGCGGCGGTCAGCTCCCCGACCGAGCCGAGCAGCGCCAGCCGCCGGGGCATCGACTGCTGGTCCCTGGGCGCCGCCAGCATGCCCAGGCCGCCGGCCGCCATCGCGGCGGAGCCGGCGAACACGTAGGGCATCTCGCGGTGGCCGTCGTGCCAGGCGGGCACGGCGGTGTCGCTGATCAGCGCTCCGGTGTAGGTCGCCACCGCGGGCCCCAGCGCGGCCGACCCGGCGGTCGCGAGCGCCCCGAGCGGCCTGGCGCGGCCGGTCACGCTGGAGGCCGCGGCGACCGCCGTGGCAGGGACGTAGCCGGCCAGCAGCCAGGAGCCCACGCTCATCGGCGAGGTGACCTTGAAGACGCGGAGCATGTTGAGGAAGCGGCTCGGCTTCCCGAGGTCGTTCACCAGCGCCACCAGGGAGAGCAGGGCGCCGACGGTCGCACCCACCTTCCCGGCGCGGGCCAGCTCGCGCTGCCCGGTCAGGTCGGCTGCGGCCGCCATCGCCGACGACGCCCCGGCGAGTCCGCCGAGGAAGAGGTAGCCGGGGATGTCCGGCTCCTTCCACACCGGCTTGTTGAGCACCGGCTTGCCGTAGTAGGAGGAGAACTCCGCCTCCGGCACCATCGCCTGCTCGCCGCGTCCGCCGCGCCTGCGACGCCTCCGCGGCGTGGAGAAGTCGGCCGGGGCCTCGCGGCCGGGCCGGACGCCCTCCTGGCCGGCACGGGTGACCTTCGACTCGCTCACGGCAGCCTCCGGAACGCACTGGCCGCGACCCCGGCGGCGAGGCCGAGGGCGGCGAGCCCGACGTGCCGCCACATCCGCGGGAGGTCCCGGGTGGTCACCACCGGGTCCGGCGGCAGGCCGTAGACCTCGGGCTCGTCGAGCAGCAGGAAGAAGGCCCCGTCACCGCCGACGCCGTCGTCGGGGTCCTGGCCGTAGAGCCGGGCCACGTCGACGCCCTTGTCGTGCAGCTCCTCCACCCGGGCCTGGGCCCGTTCCCGGAGCTCGTCGAGGGGCCCGAACTGGATCGAGTCGGTGGGGCAGGCCTTCGCGCACGCCGGCTCCATGCCCTCGCCGAGCCGGTCGTAGCACAGGGTGCACTTCCAGGCCCGGCCGTCGTCCTTGCGCTGGTCGATCACGCCGTACGGGCACGCCGGGATGCAGTAGCCGCAGCCGTTGCAGATGTCCTCCTGCACCACCACCGTCCCGAACTCGGTGCGGAACAGGGAGCCGGTCGGGCACACGTCGAGGCACGCCGCGTGGGTGCAGTGCTTGCACACGTCGGAGGCCATCAGCCACTGCAGGTCGCCCTCCTCGGTGGCGGCCTGGTGCGCAGGGTCCGCGCCGGGTGGCCCCATGCCGGGCAGGCCGAGGTCCACGGTCGAGACCGGCTTGCGGTTCTCGACGAAGGCCACGTGCCGCCACGTGTCGGCCCCCAGGCCCTCGCTGTTGTCGTAGGACATGCCCGTCCAGTTGAGCCCGTCCTCGGGGACGTGGTTCCACTCCTTGCACGCCACCTCGCAGGCCTTGCAGCCGATGCACACGGAGGTGTCGGTGAAGAACCCCATCCGCGGCGGGTGGTGCGGGTGGCCGCCGGCCGCGGCGGGGTCCACGTCGCCGTAGAGGGCGTTGTCGGTGATGTCCGGCGCGGCCTCGGTCGTCCTCGAAGTCACGTCATATCTCCGTCCCTGTGTCGGCGTCGATGCCGGCACGCTCGTGGTACTCGCGGACCAGCTGCACGCGGGCCGGTCCCCGCGGGCGGCGACCCGGCCGGATGTCGCAGGTCAGCGCCTTGACCTCCTGGATGTGCACGTTCGGGTCCAGCGCCAGCGACGCCAGCTCGTTGGCCGAGTCACCGGTGCTGTAGCCGTTGGCGCCCCAGTGGTAGGGCAGCCCGACCTGGTGCACCGTGCGCCCCGCGACGGTCAGCGGCTTGATCCGCTCGGTGACCATCACCCGGGCCTCGATCACGTTCCGGGCGCTGACGATCGTCGCCCAGTCGCCGTGCACCAGTCCGCGCTCCTGCGCCAGCTCGGGGGAGACCTCGCAGAAGAACTCCGGCTGCAGCTCCGAGAGGTAGGGCACCCAACGGCTCATCCCGCCCGCGGTGTGGTGCTCGGTAAGCCGGTAGGTGGTCGCGACGTAGGGGAACACGTCGCTGCCCGGCTCCCCGTCCACGGGGTGGAACCGGTTGTGCTCGTGCTTGATGATGTGCCGCACCGGGTTGCGCTGCTGGGGGTACAGCGCGTTCTCGAACGGGGACTCCTGCGGCTCGTAGTGGGTCGGCAGCGGCCCGTCGGTCAGGCCGGCCGGGACGAACAGCCACGCCTTGCCGTCGCCCTGCATGATGAACGGGTCGATCCCGGACAGCGCCTCGGTGCCCTTGGCGCCCTCCTCCGGTCGGAAGCTCGGCGCCTTGTCGGGCTTGAAGTCGGGCACGTCGTGGCCGGTCCACTTGCCCTGCTCCTCGTCCCACCAGATGTAGGCCTTGCGCTCACTCCACGGCTTCCCGTCCGGGTCCGCGGACGCGCGGTTGTAGAGGATCCGTCGGTTGGCCGGCCAGGCCCAGCCCCACTCCTTGGCCACCCAGTCCTGCTCGCTGCCCGGCTTGCGACGGGCGGCCTGGTTGACCCCGTCGGTGTAGACGCCGCAGTAGATCCAGCAGCCGCAGGCGGTCGACCCGTCGTCGGTGAGCTGTTCGTACGACGACAGCGGCTGACCGTCGGCGTCCCAGCCGTTGATCTCGCGCAGCACCGCCTCGGCGTCCGGCTCCTCGATACGGCCCTTGGTGGGGTAGCTCCAGGTCAGGTCCAGCACCGGCCGGTCGCGCCGGTCGGAGGAGCCGGCCAGCTTGGCGCGGATCCTGCGGCCGAGGTGGTACATGAACCACAGCTCGCTGCGCGCGTCGCCCTCCGGCTCCATGGCCTGGTGGTGGAACTGCAGCATCCGCTGGGTGTTGGTGAACGTCCCGTCCTTCTCGGTGTGCGCCGCGGCGGGCATGAAGAACACCTCGGTGCCGATGTCCTCGGTGCGCAGCTCGCCGCTCTCGATCTCCGGCCCGTCCTTCCACCAGGTGGCGCTCTCGATCAGGGAGAAGTCGCGGACGACCAGCCAGTCGAGGTTCGCCATCCCGAGCCGCTGCATCTGCGCGTTCGCCGACCCGACGGCGGGGTTCTCGCCCATCAGGAAGTAGCCCTTGGTGTCGCCCGCCAGCTGCGCCATCACCGTCTCGTAGGTGCTGTGGCTGCCGGTCAGCCGCGGGAGGTAGTCGAAGCAGTAGTCGTTCTCCGCCGTCGCCGCGTCGCCCCACCAGGCCTTGAGCAGGCTGACGGTGTAGTCGCGCATGTTGGCCCAGTAGCCCTTCCGGGCAGAGTCCGCCTCGATGAAGTCGGCGAGGTTCTGCCCGGGGTGGGCGTGCGGCATCGGGATGTACCCCGGCAGGAGGTTGAACAGGGTGGGGATGTCGGTGGAGCCCTGGATGCTGGCGTGCCCGCGCAGGGCGAGGATGCCGCCGCCGGGCCGGCCGATGTTGCCCAGCAGGCTCTGCAGGATCGCGGCGGTGCGGATGTACTGCACGCCGACCGTGTGCTGGGTCCAGCCCACGGCGTAGCAGAACGCGCTGGTGCGCTCGCGGCCGGAGTTGGCCGTCAGCGTCTCGGCCACCTTCAGGAACAGGTCCTGCGGGATGCCGCAGACCTGCTCGACCATCTCCGGGGTGTAGCGGGCGTAGTGCCGCTTGAGCACCTGGAACACGCAGCGCGGGTGCTGCAGGGTCTCGTCGGTCTCGAGGTTGCCCTCGATCGCCGCCCCGCCGGACCCGTGCGACTCGCCCCGGGCCTCCTGGCGGACGCCGCCCTCCTGGCCGACCCGGTCCTGGTACAGCTGGTCACGCTTGCCCGACGCGGCGGCGACCTGCATGCCTTCGTACTGCCAGGTACGGAAGTCGTAGCTGCGCTTCTCGGCGTCGAACCCGGAGAAGATCCCGTCGTTGTCCTCGGCGTCGACGTACTCCTCGTTCAGGATCGTGGCCGCGTTGGTGTAGGCGACCACGTAGTCCTTCAGGTAGGCGTCGTGCTCGAGCACGTAGTTGACCAGGCCGCCGAGGAACGCGATGTCGCTGCCCGCGCGCAACGGCACGTGCAGGTCCGCCAACGCGCTGGTGCGGGTGAACCGCGGGTCGACGTGGATCACCGTCGCGCCCCGCGCCTTGGCCTCCATCACCCACTGGAACCCGACCGGGTGGCACTCCGCCATGTTGGAGCCCTCGATGATGATGCAGTCGGAGTTCTGCAGGTCCTGCTGGAAGGTGGTCGCGCCGCCGCGGCCGAACGAGGTACCCAAACTGGGCACCGTGGAGGAGTGTCAAATGCGCGCCTGGTTCTCGATCTGGATCGCACCGAGCGCGGTGAACAGCTTCTTGATGAGGTAGTTCTCCTCGTTGTCCAGCGTGGCGCCGCCGAGGTGGGCGAAACCCATCGTCCGGTTCACCGCGGCGCCGTCGACCTCGTCCTGCCAGTAGGCGCTGCGGGTCTCGATGACCCGGTCGGCGATCATGTCCATCGCCGTGTCGAGGTCGAGGTGCTCCCAGTCGGTGCCGTGCGGGCGCCGGTAGAGGACCTGGTGCTGCCGCGAGGAGCCGGTGGTCAGCTGGAGGCTCGCCGCGCCCTTGGGGCACAGCCGACCCCGGCTGATCGGTGAGTCCGGGTCGCCCTCGATGTGGGTGACCTTCCCGTCCTCGACGTAGACGTCCTGGCCGCAGCCGACGGCGCAGAACGGGCAGACCGACTTCACCACCTTCGAGGCGGAACGCACCCGCGGCCGCAGCGAGTCGGTGTGCCCGGACTTCACCGCCGCCCCGCGGCCGAGCGGATCATCGCCCTTCAGCTGTCGGTAGACCGGCCAGCCCTCGATGAAGGTGCGCACTCCCACGTGGAGCCTCCCCGGGTCGGTGGTTCGTCGTGCTCGGTGTGTCCCCGCTCACGGCCGGGACGAGACCCCCCTACCCGGCCGTGCTGTCACTATGCACAGATTTCTCGGCCCGTGTGAAGGGCCCGGAAGGGCGGCTCTCAGGGCAGGTAGCGGCGGGCGCCGGCGTACTCCGCCCGGTAGGCCGGGGTGGCGGTGGGGACGACCTCGACGGTCTGGCCGGTGCCCGGCGCGTGCACCATGCTCCCGTCCCCGGCGTACATGGACACGTGGTGGACGAGCCCGTCGGTGGCGAAGAACATCAGGTCCCCGCGACGCGGGCTGCGGACCGGCGTACCTCCGCGGGACTGGGGCAGTGCGTCGCGAGGGATCCGCACGCCGTGCACGCGGTAGGTCAGCCAGGTCAGGCCCGAGCAGTCGAGGCCGAACCCCGAGACCCCGGCCCACAGGTAGGGCAGCCCGGTGAACGACGTGGCGGTGCGGACCAGGCTGCCGCGGGTCGCCTCGACCGCCGGCTCGGTGCGGCGGTGGACCGCGACCGCGGGCCGGCCGACCCGGCGCACGGTGCCGTCGGGCATCGCCACGCGCATCGCCTTCGCGGTCCGGCCGACCACGGGCAGCCGGGTGCCGAAGCTGACCTGCAGCAGCCGGCGGGCTCCGGGACGGTCGCCGCGCAGCCAGGCGGTCCGCCGGGTGACCGTGGCGACCCGCGCCGAAGGTGTCGGCGGGGTGGCGGTCAGCTGGCGGCGGGGCACCCAGCCGGGGTAGCCACGAGGGTCGTGCTGGCTGGGCTGCGACGGTACGACGACCTTCGCCCATCCCGGCCGCAGCCGCAGCACCCGGACCCGGTCCCCGAGCAGGGCCTGGGTGTCGGCGCGGCCGCCGAGCGCCCGGCGTTGGGAGGTCGTCATGGTTCTCAGCCACTGCACGATCCGGGCCGGTCGGGCCAGCGCCGGTCGGTCGACGTCCCGCGGTGAGGACGGGTCCCGCCACAGCGTCGCGACGGACACGTCCACCCACGCGGGCCGCCGCTCGGTGAGGGGGACGGCGGACGCGTCGCGCGTCGTGGGTGTGGCGACCGGGTCGGGGGCCGGCGCCGCGGCGGCCGTCGAGGCCGGGCCCGGCACGGACAGGCCGAGGGCCACGGCGCATGCGACGAGGGCGCGAAGGGGCCGGCCGACGGTTCTGCGGGGGTGCGTCATGGCTCCAGCCTGCCGTCTCCGCGCCCCGGGCGCAGGCGGACGCGCCACCGAAGGCTTTGCCGGCCTCCGCGGTGAACGGCGAGCGGAGCCCCGGCAGGTCCGGCAAGGCACACCCCGCCGGTCCGCTGCCGATGGGCGAGGAGGACGCCGCCTGACCCCTGCGTCCGCAAGCCACCGCTCGGTGGCCGGCTTCCCCGGGGGCCGGCCACCGGCATGTCCGGGGTCAGGCGGAGCGCCAGCTCGCGGCGCCGACGACGATCATCCGCAGCTGCTTCTCGGCGGTCTGCACGATCTCGCGCTCGACCTCCGGGCGCTCGGGCGGGGCGTCGAGGATGTCCTCGGCGGTGGACACCATCGCGTTGACGACCAGGTTCGCGAGGACACGCAGGTCCTCGGCGGTCCACCCCGAGAGCCCGGGGAGTCTGGCCAGGTCGGTGGCGAGCTCGCGCTCGAACAGCTCGAGCTCGTGGCGGACCGCACGGCGCACCGCCGGCACGCCGCCGAACCGCTCGCGGGCGATGAAGCGGAAGTGCTTGCGGTCGGCGTGCACGTGCTGCACGAGGATCGCGACCGACTTCGCGATCACCCCGCCGAGGTCGGGGTCGCCCCGCCGCACGTCCCGGATCATCTGCCGCAGGCTCGCGAAGGACCGGTCGACCAGCGCCAGGCCGAGCTCGTCGACCGAGGAGAAGTGCCGGTAGAACGCGGTGGGCACCACGCCCACCGTCCTGGTCAGCTGCCGCAGCGAGAGGGCGGCCAGCCCCTCCTCCTCGACCAGGTCCAGCGCCGCGTCGAGGATCGCCTCGCGCGTGCGCTCCTTGCGCTCCTGGCGGGTCTCGCCGGTCGTTGCGGCCACGGTCCCATGCTAGGCCCCCAGCGGTCAGGTCGGTAAACATCTGGTGACTGGCGGCTGCGAGGTGGGGCACGTCACGCCTGCGCCACTTGACGGTCTGCTGAACCGTTGGTCAGGATTTGAGTGGACAGTCGTTCACTGAAAGGCGGTGAGAGCATGAGCCTCTCCCCCAGCGTCCCCAGCCGGGCGTCGCGACCGTCCCGGACGTCGGTCCCCGGCGGCGCCGTGACCACCCGGCTTCTGCGGTCCCGTGCGGTCGCCGCCCTGGCGTCGCCGCACCCCGTCGACCGGTACCTCGAGCTCGTCCACCCGATGTGGGCCGTCGAGGAGGTCCGCGCCCGCGTCGTCGCAGTCCGCCGCGAGGTCGACGGCCCGGCCCCGGTCGCCACGCTGACCCTGCAGCCGACGAGCACCTGGCGTGGCTTCCGCGCCGGCCAGTTCGTGCAGGTCGGCGTCGAGATCGACGGCGCCCGCCGCACCCGCTGCTTCTCGATCAGCTCCGCCGAGACCGGTCCGGGGGAGGTGTTCACGATCACCGTCCGTGCGCACGAGGAGGGCCTGGTGTCGCGGCACCTCGCCACCGCGGCGAAGCCCGGCCTGGTCCTGCACCTGTCGCAGGCCGACGGCGCCTTCACGCTGCCGGAGGACGTGCCCCGCCGGCTGCTGCTGGTCTCCGGCGGCTCCGGCATCACCCCGGTGATGTCGATGCTGCGCACGCTCGTCGTGGACGGGTACGACGGCCGGGTCACCTTCCTGCACTACGCCCGCGACCCGGAGAGCACCATCTTCCGCGACGAGCTCGACCGGCTCGGCGCGCTGCACAACGTCGAGCTGGTCGTCGTACACACCCGACGCGGCGGGCAGCGCCTCGGCCCGTCGGGGCTCGCGGCGCTCGTCCCCGACCACGGTGACGTGGCGACGTTCGTCTGCGGGCCCGCGGGTCTGGTCGAGGCCGTCCGTGAGGCGTACGCCTCACCGGACGACGACAGCGACGAGCCGTCGTCTGCGGGGGCCGGGGGCGACCTGCTGCGGGTCGAGTACTTCAAGACCGGCACCGTGGCCACCGACCGCGGCGACGCCGCGGGCACGGTCAGCTTCACCCGGTCGGCCCGCAGCGGCGACAACACCGGGGCGACCCTGCTCGAGCAGGCCGAGGCGCTCGGCCTGACCCCGGAGTACGGCTGCCGCATGGGCATCTGCTTCTCCTGCACGTCCCGCAAGAGCGCGGGAGCGGTCCGCAACGTCGTGACCGGGGCGACCTCCGCCCAGCCCGACGAGGACATCCAGATCTGCGTCACCCAGCCCGTCGGCGACTGCGCCGTCGAGCTCTGACCCCACCGAGAGGACACCCGCATGTCCGAGCACAAGACCCTGACCCCCGACCAGCTGGAGGCCTTCGGCGCCGAGCTGGACGCCATCCGGCAGCGCATCGTCGACGACCTCGGCGAGGTGGACGCGACCTACATCCGCAACGTCGTCAGGGCCCAGCGTGCCCTCGAGGTCGCCGGCCGCGCGCTGTTCTACCTGCCGCCCGCCTGGCCCCTGGCCGTCGCGTCGCTGAGCGTGGCGAAGATCCTCGACAACATGGAGATCGGCCACAACGTCATGCACGGCCAGTACGACTGGATGGGTGACCCCGGCCTGAGCTCGCGGATGTACGAGTGGGACAACGTCTGCCCCAGCGAGCAGTGGAAGTACTCCCACAACTACATCCACCACACCTACACCAACATCCTCGGCAAGGACCGTGACATCGGGTACGGCGTCCTGCGGATGGACGAGGACCAGACGTGGCGGCCCTACTACCTGGGCAACCCGGTCTACGCGACGCTGCTGATGCTCTTCTTCGAGTGGGGCGTGCTGATGCACGACCTCGAGGTCGACCGGATCGTCGCCGGTGAGCGCACCTGGGCCGACACCAAGCACCTGCACCGCGGCATGATCCGCAAGGTCCGCAACCAGACCCTCAAGGACTACGTGCTGTTCCCGCTGCTGACCGGGCCGCTCTTCGTGCCGACCCTGGTCGGCAACGCCGCCGCCAACCTGGTGCGCAACGTCTGGGCGTTCAACATCATCTTCTGCGGCCACTTCCCGGCCGGGGTGGCGACCTTCACCGAGGAGGAGACCGAGGACGAGAGCCGCGGCCACTGGTACTACCGCCAGCTCCTCGGGTCGGCCAACATCACCGGCGGCAGGCTGTTCCACGTCATGACCGGCAACCTGTCCCACCAGATCGAGCACCACCTGTTCCCGGACCTCCCCGCCCGCCGCTACCCCGAGATCGCCGAGCAGGTGCGCGAGATCTGCGAGCGCTACGGCCTGGACTACAACACCGGGCCGCTCGGCCGGCAGCTCGGCAGCGTCGCCCGCAAGATCGTCCGGCTCGCCGTGCCCGACCGGGTGGGTCGACGGCTCGCCGGGGTGTCCCGGCTGCCGTTCGGCGGCGGGTCCCGGGATGCGTCCGCCGACGACGCGGCCGCGGCCGCTGCCTGACCCTGGTGCCATGACCAAGGACCACCTCGGCAAGGCCGAGGTCCGCAAGGACGCCGTGCCGGACAGCGTCGAGGCGACCGCATCGGCGGTGGGTGCGGTCACTGCTCGGGCCGGGGCCCGGGTCAGCCGCCGAAGCTCATCCGGAAGTCGCCGACCACGAACGACGCCACCGGGGTCCGGCCGTGCAGCCACGCCAGCGGCCCGTGTGCCCCGAAGTCCCAGCGGCCCACGACGGGCAGGTTCCGCGAGGTCCCCGAGACGGTGCTGCGGACCGGCGTACCGTCCTCGCGTTCTTGGCACACGGTGAACCGGAACGGGATGCGCACCGACGGCAGCCGAGCGCCGGTGAACCGGGCGGCGGCCACCGGCGTGCCCTCGAGGTTCCCGTCGCAGCGCACCTTCACCGCCGGGCCGACGTCCTGGCGGGCCACGTGGAGCTCGGCCAGCTCCTTCGGGATCGCCCACAGGGAGCGGCCGCCCTCGCGGGAGGCCTCGGAGTCGACCCAGATGTCGGTGATCTGCACCCGCGGCACGGCCCCGTCGCGGACCAGCCGTGCGACGAGCAGCTCGCGGTAGGACAGCACCCCGCCCTCGGTGTAGTCGACGAACGCGGCGCCGTACAGGCCCGCGGGGCGGGCCGGCGTGCCGGTCCGCACCGGGAACAGCGACAGCCACAGCTGGCCCTGCAACGACCAGGGCGGCGAGGGGAACGGCACGGCCACGACGATAGCCCGGAACCGACCGACGGTATGGAAACTGCCGGACCCTCGTGAGAAGGTCCCCTCATGAGCGCACGTGTCTGCATCGTCGGTGCCGGGTCCTCCGGCATCGCCGCCGCGCAGGTCCTCCACGCCCGCGGCATCGACTTCGACTGCTTCGAGATGGGCAGCGAGGTCGGCGGCAACTGGCGCTACGACAACGACAACGGCATGTCGTCGGCATACCGGTCGCTGCACATCAACACCTCGCGGCAGCTGATGGAGTACCGCACCTACCCGATGCCCGAGGACCTGCCGGACTACCCGAGCCACTGGCAGATCGCAAGGTACTTCGACGACTACGTCGACCACTTCGGCTTCCGGGACCGGATCACCTTCCGCACCGAGGTGGTGAAGATCGAGCCGCTGCCCGGCGGAGAGCCGGCGGAGCGGTACGAAGTCACCCTCCGGGGGCGCGACGAGCACGGCGACTCGACGGGGCCCGAGGTGCGGCGCTACGAGCACGTGGTCGTCGCCAACGGACACCACTGGGACCCGCGCTGGCCGGAGCCGTCCTTCCCGGGCGCGGAGACCTTCCCCGGGGTCCAGATGCACGCGCACTACTACAAGACGCCGGACCTCTTCCAGGGCAAGCGCGTGCTGGTGCTCGGCATCGGCAACTCGGCCACCGACATCTCGGTGGAGTCCTCCCGCGTCGCCGAGGAGACCTACCTGGCGATGCGACGCGGAGCGCACGTGGTCCCGAAGTACATCTTCGGGGTCCCCACCGACCACCTCACCGACTCCGCGGTCGCCCGCATGCCGCTGACCGTCCAGCAGACCGCGATGGCCACGATGCTGCGGGTCACCCAGGGCAAGGTCACCGACTACGGCCTGCCGAGGCCCGACCACGCCGTGCTGCACGCGCACCCCACGGTCAGCGACGACCTGCTCACCCGGCTCGGGCACGGCGACATCACGGTCAAGCCGAACATCGACCGCTTCGAGGGCTCGAAGGTCTTCTTCGTCGACGGCACGGCCGCCGAGGTCGACGTCGTGGTCTACTGCACCGGCTACAAGCTGACCTTCCCGTTCTTCGACGAGAAGGTGGTGCGGGCGGAGGACAACCACATCGACCTCTACCGCCGGGTCGTGGACCCCGATCACCCCGGGCTGTACTTCCTGGGCCTCATCCAGCCGATCGGCGCGATCATGCCGCTGGCCGAGGCCCAGGCCGAGTGGGTCGGCGACCTGGTCAGCGGCACCGGCATGCTGCCGCCGTACGACGACATGCGCGCCCAGATCGCGAGGTACGACGAGCAGGTGCGGCGTCGCTACGTCGCCTCGAAGCGGCACACGATCCAGGTGGACTTCCACAAGTACCTCGCCGAGCTCGAGCGCGAGCGGCGTGCGTCCCGGAACCGGGCCCGGGGACTGCCGGCCTCCCGTGCCGACCAGGTGCGGCAGGGCCTCGTCGGGACCGCGCGCACCCTCGCCACCGCGGTCCGCAACGTCCGCTCCTGACCGCCGAGTCGGCTCTTACCTGGGCGCTGGGCGGTCGAGTCGGCTCTTACCTGGGTGCTGGGCGGTCGAGTCGGCTCTTACCTGGGCGCTGGGCGGTCGAGTCGGCTCTTACCTGGGCGTGGCGGCCGGGCGGCAGGCTGATGGAGTACCTCATCTCGACGGGATGCGGCGGCCACGGCGCCTCCCGACGGTCGTCGGTCGGGCACCAGCCAAGGTGCTCGTAGAGCTTTCGCGCCCGGTGGTTCTCGGTGAGGACCCACAGGTGTGCCGTCGTCGTGCCGCGTGCAGCCATGTCGAGCAGCGCGGTGTGGATCGCTGCGCTGGCGTGGCCGGTGCGCCAGTGGTCGGGGTGTACGGCGACATGGCGGATCGCCACGTCGTCGTAGGCAAGGAACAGCGCCAGCCGGTACACCTCAGGGTCGTCGAGCACGAGCACCTCGGTGGTGGGGTCGTCCAACACGAGCCGCCACCGCGCGAGGATCGCGTCGAAGGGGAACGGGTAGCGCTCGGGCGGGAAGACGTGTGCCAGACCGACCATGTTGGCGTCCCGCTCGAGCTCGGCGAGTGCGAGAAGGTCGTCGGCGTCCGCTGCTCGGAGCATGCCGCCATTGTGGCGCAGGACGCGCCGACTCGACCGGTTTCGCGCCTGGGTAAGAGCCGACTCGACAGAAAAAGTCAGTCTTGACTGTTTGTGGATCGGGCATCACGATGGCAGGCATGCCCACCTCCGCCACCCGCGTCCCCCAGGAGGAGCGGACCCGGCTGATGCGGCAGCGGCTCCTCGAGGCGACGGTCGAGGTGCTCGTCGAGCGTGGCTGGAGCGGCACCTCCACCACCCTGGTCTCCCAGCGGGCGGGGGTCTCCCGCGGCGCCCAGCTGCACCACTTCCCCACCAAGGACGACCTGGTGCTGGCCGCGGTCGAGCACCTCAGTGACGTCCGTGGGCGCGAGCTCGCCGAGGCCGCGACCCAGCTGCCCGCCGGACGACGTCGCACCCGCGCCGTGCTCGAGATGCTCGCCGAGCACTTCACCAGCCAGGTCTTCACCGCGGCCCTCGAGCTCTGGGTCGCTGCGCGCACCGAGCCGCAGCTGCTCGCCGCCGTGGCGCCGCTCGAGCAGCGCATCGGCCGCGACGTGCACCGCCTGACCGTCGAGCTGCTCGGCGTCGACGAGCAGCGACCCGGGTCCCGCGAGCTCGTGCAGGCGACGCTGGACCTGGTCCGCGGCTTGGGCCTGGCCAACACGATCAGTGACGACACCGCCCGGCGCAAGCGGATCCTCGACGAGTGGTCCCGGATCCTCGACGTGCGCCTGAAGGACACCGCGAAGGAGACCGCATGACCGCCGAGCCGGAGACCACCCTGTGCCGCATCGTCACCGATCTCACCATCGAGGGTGACGTCCTCGACGAGCTCGTCGCCGGGCTGGACGGCGCCGGCTGGCGTACCGCGACCCCGGCGGAGGGCTGGGACGTCGCGCACCAGGTCGCGCACCTGGCCTGGACCGACGAGGTGGCGTCGAAGGCCGCCACCGACAAGGAGGCCTGGGACGCGGTCGTGCTCGAGGCCCTCGGGAACCCAGAGGGCTTCGTCGACGCAGAGGCGGACCGGCTTGCACGACTCGACCCGCCCGCCCTGCTCGGACGCTGGCGCCGGGCGCGCGCAGCACTCGCGGACACGCTCCTGGCATTGCCGGAGGGCACCAGGCTGCCGTGGTTCGGCCCGCCGATGAGCGCCCGGTCCATGGCGACGGCCCGGTTCATGGAGACCTGGGCCCACGGCCTCGACGTGGCCGAGGCGCTCGGCCGGGCGCCGTCGGTGACGGACCGGATCCGGCACGTGGCCCACCTCGGCGTCCGGACCCGGAACTTCTCGTTCGCCGCGCACCAGCTCGAGGCCCCAGACCAGGAGTTCCGGGTCGAGCTCACTGCGCCGTCGGGTGAGATCTGGGCGTGGGGGCCGCAGGACGCCGCCCAGTCGGTCCGCGGACCGGCGTACGACTTCTGCCTGCTGGTCACCCAGCGCCGGCACCGCGACGACCTCGACCTGGTCGCCACCGGGGCGGACGCCGACCGCTGGCTCGACGTCGCGCAGGCGTTCGCAGGGCCGCCGGGCAAGGGCCGAACGCCCGCCGGCACGGCGCAGGCACAGGCATGAGCGCGGCCCCGGAGCCGCTGAGGATCGGCAACTGCAGCGGCTTCTACGGCGACCGGTTGTCGGCGATGCGCGAGATGCTGGAAGGCGGAGAGCTCGACGTGCTCACCGGCGACTACCTCGCCGAGCTCACCATGCTCATCCTCGGGCGCGACAAGCTGAAGGACCCGACGCTCGGCTACGCCCGCACGTTCGTCCGGCAGGCCGAGGACTGCATGGGTCTGGCGCTCGAGCGCGGGGTGAGGATCGTCGCCAACGCGGGCGGGCTCAACCCGGCCGGGCTCGCCGACAAGCTGCGTGAGATCGCCGCGGCGCAGGGGCTCTCGCCGAAGGTCGCCTACGTCCAGGGCGACGACCTGCTGCCGCGCGTCGCCGAGCTCGGCATCGAGAACGCGCTGACCGCCAACGCCTACCTCGGCGGCTTCGGCATCGCCGCCGCCCTGGACCGCGGCGCCGACATCGTGGTCACCGGGCGGGTCACCGACGCCTCGCTCGTGGTCGGGCCCGCGGCCGCCCACTTCGGCTGGAGTCCCGAGCGGTACGACGAGCTCGCCGGTGCCCTGGTGGCCGGGCACGTCATCGAGTGCGGAGCCCAGGCCACGGGGGGCAACTTCTCGGGCTTCCGGTCCTTCGAGCCCGACCCGCGGCCGCTCGGCTTCCCGGTCGCGGAGGTGTACGCCGACGGCAGCGCGGTGATCACCAAGCACCCCGGCACCGGGGGTGCGGTCACCCCGGACACGGTCACCGCCCAGCTGATGTACGAGATCGGCGGCGCCACCTACCTCGGTCCCGACGTGTCCGCCCGGCTAGACACCATCGAGCTCAGCGGCGACGGCGAGGACCGGGTGCGGATCTCCGGGGTCCGCGGGCAGGCGCCGCCGGAGACGCTGAAGGTCTGCGTCAACGAGCTCGGCGGCTTCCGGAACTCGGTGGAGTTCGTCCTGGTCGGTCTCGACATCGAGGCCAAGGCCGCGTGGGTCCGGGCCCAGATGGAGGCGGCCCTGTCCGCGCGGCCGCCCGCCGTCGTCGAGTGGACGCTGGCCCGCACCGACCGCGAGGACGCCGACACCGAGGAGGCGGCGAGCTGTCGCCTGCGCTGCTCGGTGAAGGACGCGGACGCGAACGTGGTCGGCCGGGCCTTCACCGGCGCCGCGGTGGAGCTCGGGCTCGCCTCCTACCCCGGCTTCACGCTGACCGCGCCGCCTGCACCGGCATCGCCCTACGGCGTCTACCGTGCGGAGTACGTCGATCGCTCGGCCGTCCAGCACACGGCCGTGCACGACGACGGCACCGCCGAGGTGATCCCGGACTCCGCCGACCCCGCCTCCGCCGACCCGGCCTCCGGCAACCCCGCCGACCCGGCCGACCATGGCGGCTCCTCCGACCCGGCCACCCCGGCCGCCCCCGCCACCTCCGACGAGGCGACGGCCGCGCCGGAGAGCGAGGCCACGGCCGCGCCGGAGAGCCGGTCCGCGGTCGCCGAGGAGGTCGCGCGGCAGGCCCCGCCGGAGACGGTCACCCGCCGCCTGCCGCTGGGCACGTTCGTGCACGCCCGCTCCGGCGACAAGGGCGGCGACGCGAACGTGGGGCTGTGGGTGGACCACGACGCCCGGACGCAGGACCGGGTCGCCTGGCTGACCAAGCTCGTCACGCCCGACCGGGTGCGCGAGCTGCTCCCGGAGGCGGCCGAGCTGCCGGTGGAGATCCACCCGCTGCCGAACCTCGGCGGGGTCAACGTCGTGATCCGCGGGGTGCTCGGCCAGGGCGTCGCCGCCTCGACCCGCTTCGACCCACAGGCCAAGGCGCTGGGTGAGTGGCTGCGCTCCCGCCACGTGAACATCACCGAGGACCTGCTGTGAGCTTCTTCAGCCCGGAGCAGGAGGCGCTCCGCGACAGCGCCCGGGCGTTCGTGCGCCGGGAGGTCCTGCCGCACCTCCAGGAGTGGGAGGACACCGGGGAGGTGCCTCGCGGGCTGCACCGGGCGGCGGCGGCGCAGGGCTTCCTGGGCCTCGGCGTGCCCGAGGACAAGGGCGGCAGCGGTGGCACCTTCCTCGACGCCGTCGCGGTGACCGAGGCGATGGCGGAGGCGGGGGCCAGTTCGGGCCTGCTCGCGGCACTGTTCACCTCCGGGATCGCGCTTCCCCACATCGTGGCGGCAGGCACCGACGATCTGGTGGACCGCTTCGTGCGGCCGACGCTTGCCGGAGACACGATCGGGTCGCTGGCGATCACCGAGCCGGGCGGTGGCTCGGACGTCGCCGACATCCGCACGTCCGCCGTACGCGACCCCGCCGGCGGCGACTGGGTCGTCAACGGCGCGAAGACCTTCATCACCTCCGGCGTGCGGGCCGACTTCGTCACCACCGCGGTCCGCACCGGCGGGCCCGGGTGGCAGGGGATCAGCCTGCTGGTGGTCGAGAAGGGCACACCGGGCTTCGAGGTGGCCCGGCCGCTGGCGAAGATGGGCTGGCACTGCTCGGACACCGCCGAGCTGTCCTTCACCGACGCGCGGGTGCCGGCGGCCAACCTCGTGGGGGAGGAGAACGGCGGCTTCGCGCTGATCGCGCAGCAGTTCGTCACCGAGCGGCTGGCCCTCGCGGTGCACGGTTACGGCATCGCGGCGAGGGCGCTGGAGCTGACCGTGGAGTACGCCAAGCAGCGCCAGACCTTCGGCAGGCCGCTGGCCGCGCGCCAGGTGGTGCGGCACAAGCTGGTGGAGATGCACCGGAAGGTCGACGTCGCGCGCACCTACACCCGGGAGGTCGCGCGCCGCCACGTCGCCGGCGAGGAGCCGCTGGCCGAGGCGCTGCAGGCCAAGGCGTTCGCGGTGGAGGCGTGCGCGTCCGTCGTGGACCAGGCCGTCCAGCTGCACGGGGGAACCGGATACATGCACGGGACCGAGGTGGAGCGGGCCTACCGCGACGCCCGGATCCTCGGAATCGGAGGAGGAGCCACCGAAGTGCTCAACGACCTGACCGCCCGTCTGCTGGGGTTCGACCGATGACCGCCGACGTAGGTTCAAGCCGACTCGACGGGTCCGGCGCCGAGGTTCACGCCGGCTCGACGGGTTCGGAGGGTGGGCAGGAGCCGACTCGGCGGGAGGCGATGCTGGGCAAGCTGGCCGCGCTGGACGCCGAGCACGCCAAGGCAGTCCAGGGCGGCGGCGAGAAGTACGACCAGCGGCACCGCGAGCGCGGCAAGCTCCTCGTCCGCGAGCGCATCGAGCTGCTCCTCGACGAGGGGTCGGCCTTCCTCGAGCTGAGCCCGCTCGCGGGCTGGGGGTCGGACTACAAGGTCGGCGCGAGCGTGGTCACCGGCATCGGGGTCGTCGAGGGCGTCGAGTGCATGGTCATCGCCAACGACCCCACGGTCCGCGGCGGCGCGAGCAACCCGTGGACGGTGAAGAAGGTGTTCCGCGCCGCCCAGATCGCGCGGGAGAACCGGCTGCCCACGGTGAACCTCGTGGAGTCCGGCGGTGCGGACCTGCCGTCCCAGAAGGAGATCTTCATCCCCGGCGGCGGGCTGTTCCGCGGGATCACCGAGGCGTCGGCCGCGAAGACGCCCGACGATCGCGCTGGTGTTCGGCAACTCCACCGCCGGCGGCGCCTACGTGCCGGGGATGAGCGACTACGTCGTCATGGTCAAGGAGGGCGCGAAGGTCTTCCTCGGCGGCCCGCCGCTGGTGAAGATGGCCACCGGCGAGGAGTCCGACGACGAGTCGCTCGGCGGCGCCGAGATGCACGCGCGCACCTCCGGACTGGCCGACTACCTCGCCGTGGACGAGCACGACGCGATCCGGCTCGGCCGGCGCATCGTGGCCCGGCTCAACTGGCGCAAGGCCCGACCGGCGCCGGCCGCGACGTACGCCGAGCCGGCCGAGGACGCCGAGGAGCTCCTGGACCTGATCCCGGTCGACCTCAAGGAGCCGTTCGACCCCCGCGACGTGGTCGAGCGGATCTGCGACGGCGTCAGCGAGGACAACAAGGTGGTCTTCGACGAGTTCAAGCCGCTCTACGGCCCGTCCCTCGTCACCGGCTGGGCGAAGGTGCACGGCCATCCCGTCGGCATCCTGGCGAACGCCCAGGGGATCTTGTTCTCCGAGGAGTCGCAGAAGGCCGCGCAGTTCATCCAGCTGGCCAACCAGATCGACGTACCCCTGCTCTTCCTGCACAACACGACCGGCTACATGGTCGGCAAGGAGTACGAGCAGGGCGGCATCATCAAGCACGGCGCGATGATGATCAACGCGGTGTCGAACTCCACCGTCCCGCACATCTCGATCATGATGGGCGCCTCCTACGGCGCCGGCAACTACGGCATGTGCGGCCGCGCCTACGACCCGCGCTTCCTGTTCACCTGGCCGTCGGCGAAGTCCGCGGTGATGGGGCCGCAGCAGCTCGCGGGCGTGCTCTCGATCGTGGCGCGCGCCGCCGCCGAGGCGAAGGGCGAGGTGTACGACGAGGAGGCCGACGCGGGTCTTCGCAAGTACGTCGAGGACCAGGTCGAGGCCGAGTCCCTGCCGTTCTTCCTCTCCGGACGGCTGTACGACGACGGCGTGATCGACCCGCGCGACACCCGCACCGTCCTGGGCATCGCCCTGTCCGTGATCGACACCGCGCCGTACCAGGGCACCGACCGCTTCGGCGTCTTCAGGATGTGAGGGCCGACATGACCATCCAACGACTGCTCGTCGCCAACCGCGGCGAGATCGCCCGCCGGGTCTTCCGCACCTGCCGCACGCTCGGCATCGAGACGGTGGCGGTGTACTCCGACGCCGACGCCGGGATGCCGTTCGTGCGCGAGGCCGACGTCGCGGTGCGGCTGCCCGGCAGCACCCCGGCCGAGACCTACCTCCGCGGCGACCTCGTCGTCGACGCGGCGAGGAGGGCCGGCGCCGACGCCGTGCACCCCGGGTACGGCTTCCTCTCCGAGAACGCCGCCTTCGCCCGCCGGGTGGTCGACGCCGGCCTCACCTGGGTCGGCCCGGCCCCGGCGTCGATCGACGCGATGGGCTCGAAGGTCGAGGCCAAGAAGCTCATGGAGAAGGCCGGTGTGCCGGTGCTCGGCGAGCTCGACCCCGGCTCGGTCGCCGAGGCCGACCTCCCGCTGCTGGTCAAGGCCTCCGCCGGCGGTGGCGGCCGCGGCATGCGGGTGGTCCGTTCCCTCGACCGGGTCGCCGAGCAGGTCGAGCTCGCCGCGAACGAGGCGGCCTCGGCGTTCGGGGACCCGACGGTCTTCTGCGAGCCGTACGTGGAGCACGGCCGCCACGTCGAGGTCCAGGTCGTCGGCGACACGCACGGCACCGTCCTCGTCCTGGGCGAGCGGGACTGCTCGATCCAGCGCCGCCACCAGAAGGTGGTCGAGGAGACCCCGGCGCCGGGTCTGTCGCCGCGGACCCGCGAGGCGCTGCACGAGGCGGCCCGGAACGCGGCGCGGGCGATCGACTACGTGGGCGCCGGGACGGTGGAGTTCCTGGTGTCGGGGGACCGGTTCTTCTTCCTGGAGATGAACACCCGGCTCCAGGTCGAGCACCCGGTCACCGAGCTGGTCACCGGCTCCGACCTGGTCGCGATGCAGGTCGCGGTCGCGGAGCGGCAGCGCCTGGAGCCGCCGGCCGGCGGGCCGCGGAGGGCACGCGATCGAGGTCCGGCTCTACGCCGAGGACCCGGCCACCGACTGGCAGCCGCAGAGCGGGCGGCTGACCACCTTCGACGTCCCGGGGGTCGCGGCGGAGTTCGAGAACCTCACGTCCTACGGCATCCGGCTGGACTCGGGCTTCGAGGCCGGCAACGAGGTCGGCACCCACTACGACGCGATGCTCGCCAAGGTGGTCGCGTGGGGCCCGGACCGGGACCAGGCCGCCCGCCGGCTCACCGCAGCCCTGCGGAGGGCCCGGCTGCACGGCCTGCGCACCAACCGGGACCTGCTGGTGGAGGTGCTGACCCACCCCGTGTTCCTCGCCGGCGACGTGAGCACCGACTTCCTCGCCGAGCAGGACCTGCGGAGCATGGAGGCCCGGGCGCTCCCCGGCGACGCGACGCAGCAGGCGCTGATGTTCTTCGCGGCCGCGGTGGCGACGACCGAGGCGACGGCGGCGCACCGGTCCGTGCAGGGTCGCATCCCCAACGGCTGGCGCAACGTCGTCTCCGCACCGCAGACGACCCGGTTCGCCTGCGACGTGTCCGAGCTGCCCGCAGGTGCCACCGCCGAGGAGTCCGGGGTCGTGGCCGTCGGGTGGCACGCGGGCCGCGACGGCTACCGGTCCGCGGACCTGGAGGGCGCCCGGGCCACGTCGGTGGAGCAGCGCGACGGACGCTGGAGGGTGACCGTCGAGCACGACGGGGTCTCCCACGCGTTCGAGGTCTTCGTCGGCGACGCCCCCGGGAGCAACCGGGTCGACGTCGAGTCGGTCCTCGGACACCTCGCGCTCGGCGTGGTGCCGCGGTTCACCGACCCCGCCGACCAGGTCGCCGCCGGCTCGCTGCTCGCCCCGATGCCCGGGAGCGTGATCAGCGTGCCCGTCGGCGCGGGGGACGCGGTGGCCGCGGGCCAGGCGGTCCTGGTCCTCGAGGCGATGAAGATGCAGCACACCGTGGCCGCGCCCTACGACGGCGTGGTCACCGACCTCCCCGTGTCGGTCGGGGACCAGGTGGCGGCGGGGGCCGTGCTGGCCGTCGTACAGCAAGACACCGAGACACCGCAGCCCACGCCCGTCGAGGCCGGAGCACAAGGAGACCACGCATGACCGAGACCCCCTACACCGAGACCGACGAGCGGCAGAGCCTGCGCAAGGAGGTCGCCAACCTCGCCTCGAAGTACGGCCGTGAGTACTTCGTGAAGCAGTCCCGCGCCGGCGGGAAGACCACCGACCTGTGGCTCGACATGGGCAAGCACGGCTACCTCGGGGTGTCCCTTCCCGAGGAGTACGGCGGAGGCGGCGGTGGCATCGGCGACCTGGCCGCGGTGTGCGAGGAGCTCGCCGCGATGGGCTGTCCCCTGCTGATGATGGTCGTCTCGCCCGCGATCTGCGGGACGGTCATCGGCCGGTTCGGCACCGAGGAGCAGAAGCAGCGGTGGCTGCCCGGGATCGCCGACGGCACGTTCACGATGGCGTTCGCGATCACCGAGCCCGACGCCGGGTCGAACTCCCACAACATCACCACCACCGCGCGTCGCGACGCCGAGTCGGGCGGCTGGGTCCTCAAGGGCCGCAAGATCTACATCTCCGGCGTGGACGAGGCCCAGGCCGTGCTGGTGGTGGCGCGGATGGAGGACGCGAGGACCGGCAAGCTGAAGCCGGCGCTGTTCGTGGTCCCGACCGACGCCGACGGCTTCGAGTACCAGCCGATCGAGATGGAGGTCGTGAGCCCGGAGAAGCAGTTCACGCTGTTCATCGACGACGTCAGGCTGCCGGCCGACGCGCTCGTGGGCGACGAGAACGCCGGCATCATGCAGCTGTTCGCGGGCCTGAACCCCGAGCGGATCATGGCCGCGGCCTTCGCGACCGGCATCGCCCGGCACGCCCTCGACAAGGCGACCGCCTACGTCAAGGGCCGCGAGGTCTGGGGCGACCCGATCGCCACCCACCAGGCGATCAGCCACCCGCTGGCGCAGTCGAAGATCGAGATCGAGCTCGCCCGGCTGATGACGCAGAAGGCCGCCGCGCTCTACGACGCCGGCGACGACCTCGGGGCGGGGGAGGCGGCGAACATGGCCAAGTACGCCGCCGGCGAGGCCGCGTGCGCGGCGGCCGACCGGGCCGTCCAGGCCCACGGCGGCAACGGGATCACCACCGAGTACGGCGTCGCCGGGCTGCTCGTCGCCTCGAGGGTCACCCGGATCGCCCCGGTCTCCCGCGAGATGATCCTGAACTTCGTGGGGTCGCACACCCTCGGCCTCCCGAAGTCCTACTGACCCCCACACATGCAACGCGGGGTTATGGACGCAGAACACGCGGCACAACCCTGGTGAGGCGTCCACAGCCCTCGTGAAGACGACAGGAGTACGACGACATGGCCGACGAGCTGGTCCACTACGACGCCGCCGACGGGGTGGCGACACTGACGCTGGACTCCCAGCACAACCGCAACGCGCTCTCCAAGCAGCTGGTCGGGGAGCTGCTCGAGCGGCTCGCCCGGGCCGAGGACGACGCAGAGGTGAAGGCCGTCGTGATCCGCGCCGAGGGGCGGACGTTCTGCTCGGGCGCGGACCTCTCGGAGGCCAGCGGCGAGGGGATGGAGAAGGCCGCGGGTGTCCTCGTCGACCTCCAGCGCCGGATCGCCACCCTCGACAAGCCGGTGGTCACCCGGGTGCACGGCAACGTCCGTGCCGGCGGGATCGGGATCGTGGCCGCCTCCGACATCGCGCTCAGCGCGGACGACGCCACCTACGCCTTCACCGAGGTACGCCTGGGCCTGACCCCGGCCGCGATCTCGCTCAGCGTGCTGCCGCGGATGACCGACCGGTCCGCCGCACTGACCTTCCTCACCGGTGAGGTCTTCGACGGTACGGCGGCCGCCGGGACCGGCCTGGTCACCAAGGCCCTGCCCGAGACGGAGCTGGACACCGAGCTGCGACAGGTCCTGACCGCACTGACCAAGGGCAGCCCCCAGGGCCTGCGGGAGACCAAGAAGCTCCTCGGGCAGCCACTGGCGGAACGGATCGACCGCCACGGCGCCGACCTCGCCGTGCTCTCGGCCAGGCTGTTCGGCTCGCAGGAGGCCAAGGACGCGATGCTGGCGTTCCTGTCGCGCAAGAAGTAGCACCGCCGCGGCGCGGTTCACGCCGACTCGGCGGTCCGGGGGCGCGGTTCACGCCGACTCGACGGTCCGGGAGCGCGGTTCACGCCGACTCGGCGGTCCGGGGGCAACCATTCCTGGGGTCCGGCCGGTCCTACCCTGTGAGGCGGCATCCGCCGGCCTCGCGAGGAGGACGCGGTGAGCACGCACGGTGCTGCGATCACGGCGCGGGAGAGGGCTTCCGCGTCTGGACGGGGGAACGAGATGGACCCGGACTTCGAGGAGTTCGTCGCCGCCCGGTCGGGTCGGCTGCTGCGGACGTCGTACCTGTTGACGCGGGACCACGGACTGGCCGAGGACCTGCTGCAGACGGCACTGACGAAGACCTGGTTCGCCTGGTCGAGGATCGACGGCGACCACGAGGCCTACGTCCGCAAGGTCATCGTCAACACCTACGCGTCGTGGTGGCGTCGCAAGTGGCACGGCGAGCAGCCGACCGAGGAGCTGCCAGACCGGCACGCCCCCGATCGCACCGAGGGCGCGGCAGGGGCCCAGGACCTGTGGGCGGCGCTGGGCCGGCTGCCGAGGCGGCAGCGGGCCGTGGTGGTGCTGCGGTACTTCGAGGACCTCACCGAGGCGGAGACCGCCCGGGTCCTCGACTGCTCGGTCGGCACGGTGAAGAGCCAGACCAGCAAGGCGTTCGCGAAGCTGCGGATCGACCCGGCCCTGGACCGCGGACCCGATCTCCGCGACCGCGCCCGCGTCTCCTCCGACACACCGACAACCGAAGGTGGTGCCCGATGAGGACCGAGGACCTGAGGACCGTGCTGCACCAGCATGGCGACGACGTCCACGACGCGGGCGCCCACGGACGCATCAGCGCGGTGCAGCGTCGGGTGCGCACGGTACGGCGGAGGCGGGTCGCTGCCGTGGGCGGCGGCGCCGTGGCCGCGGTGGCGGCGGTCCTCGTGGCCGTGGTCCCGAACCTGTCCCAGGTCGACGCGGGTCCGGCCGGCGCTCCTCACGAGCTGGCCGGCTTCGGCGTACCGGACACCGAGACCGCGATCGGCTACACCTTCGACTACGTGCGAGGTCTCGAGAAGCCCGCCGCGCGGGGACCGCTCCGGCTGAGCCTGCCGGCCTCGGACGAGCCGCGCCTGGTGGCGTGGGCCTCGAACGCCGCGGACGCCGACCGGCCGGTCCGCGTCGACGTCAGCTCCGCCGACCACGACTACGTGCGGGCGCCGGGTGGCTTCGACAGCTACGAGTACCTCGAGCCGGGGATGCGGCACCGGGTCACGGTCCAGCAGGAGTCGCCGAGCGACGGCGACCGCGTCGCGCTCGCGGTGTACGCGCTCTCCGACGACCCGGCAGAGGGCGTGGCGGGACAGGGGATCAGCTTCCGCGCCGAGCAGCTCGACGACCGGCTGGTCGCCGCGGTGATCGGGGAACGCGGCCGGGCGGAGGTCTCCACCTCGGTCGTCGTTCCCGAGCGCGGGCTGCGGGTCGCCGACGTCTGCTTCGGTCCGGACGGAGGCCTCGGCTCCGACTACATGGCGTGGCTGCTGGTCGACGGCAGGGCGCTGTGGGGATCGAGCTGCGTGGAGCGAGAGCCGTTCGACGTCGGGACCGACGGAGTCGTGGTCAGCGACAAGCTGCGGCGCATGGGCGTCGGCCCCGGTGACACCGTGGAGCTGGCTGTCCGTCTCGTGGACAGGAGTGCCGACGGTGACGGCCCACTCGCCGCGGGTGCCGACCTCACGCTCGCCTTCGGGGCGTACGAGGAGGGTGGCCAGGTCGTCGCTGCGGGCGGCTGGGACTTCCCGCGGCGCTACGAGCACGACGGGCACGTCTGGTCCCTCTCGTCCGTCGAGGAGTCGGACCCGGGGAGCCCGGCGCTGACGGCCGGGACGGGCCCGCACGAGCAACCGATGCTGCTGGTGACCGGCAGCTGGGGCCTCGCGGACCGGAGCCGGCTGCTGCACCGGGTCGACGGCGAGCTGGTCGGCGAGACCGTGCAGTCGAGCGGCGCGGACGGCGGGTCCTGGGGCGCGGAGACCACCCTCGAGCCCGGCGACGGAGCCGAGTCGAGGCTCGAGGTGCGACGCGGGCTCACCGAGCGCACGCGCCTGTCGATCGCCTTCTACGAGCTCGAGCACTGAGTCTTCCCGGGTCGGGCCCGGTGCGGCGTGAGGCCGCGCCGGGTCGGCGCGGGCGGGGCCGGGCGGTGGCTCGGCGCCCGCGGAGTGTGCGGAAGCGCCGTCCCGACGACGGCGGAGCGGTAGAGTGGACGACTTGGGTTTTCCGACGCCGAGCGCGCACCAGACGTCGAGGAGCGGTGGCACCACCTTGTCCGCAGAGATCGAAGAGACCGAGCTCGCCCACGAGCAGGCCGTCGTCGACCGGGTCTATCTCCAGCTCGATGAGTCGGCGAGGAACGCGCAGGCGCTCGCCCAGGAGGGGTACGGCCGGGGACGGCTCGGCCACGAGGGCGGCCTCGTCGAGCGCGACGCGATGGTCTTCCAGGCCGCCAAGCGGCTCGCGATGCTCGACGCCGCCCACGAGGGGCTGGTCTTCGGGCGGCTCGACCTGCGCGACGACGAGGAGGAGCCCCGCTACATCGGCAGGATCGGGCTGCGCGACGAGAACCGCGACACGCTGCTGATCGACTGGCGGGCCCCTGCCGCGGCGGTGTTCTACCAGTCGACCGCGGCCGAGCCGGCCGGCGTGGTCCGCCGCCGGGTGCTGCGCTGCACCGGGCAGAAGGTCGTCGCGATCGAGGACGACCTGCTCGACCCCGACGCACCGCAGGCAGACGAGCTGCCGGTCGTCGGCGAGGGGGCGCTGATGGCCCAGCTCTCCCGCGCCCGGGACCGGTCCATGCACTCGATCGTGGCAACCATCCAGGCCGAGCAGGACCGCGCGATCCGGGCGCCGGGCAAGGGCGTCACGCTCATCACCGGCGGCCCCGGCACCGGCAAGACCGTCGTCGCGCTGCACCGGGCGGCGTACCTGCTCTACAGCGACCGGCGCCGCTACGAGTCCGGCGGCGTGCTGGTCATCGGCCCCTCGGGGGTCTTCATGCGCTACATCGAGCGGGTGCTGCCCTCCCTGGGCGAGACCACCGTCGCGCTGCGCTCGCTCGGCGAGGTGGTCGACGGCATCAGGGGCGTCCGGCACGACGACCCCGCGGTCGCCGACGTGAAGGGTGCCGCCCGGATGGCCGAGCTGATGCGGCGCGCGGTGCGGCAGGCGGTGCCGACCGCGCCGCGGGAGTTCCGGATCTTCTGGCGCGACGAGAACATCGTGCTCTCCTCCCGCGACCTGGCAGGGGTGCGACGTCAGCTGCTGTCCCAGGGCAAGCGCAACCGGGTCCTGCCCCGGGTCCCGCAGGCACTGCTCGACGTGATGTGGCGCCAGGTCCGGGGCGAGCGGGGCCGGGAGCAGGGCCGGGAGCAGTTCGTGGACCACATGCTCGACAACCAGCAGTTCCGCGACTTCGTCCGGGCCTGGTGGCCGCCGCTGGACGCCACCGAGGTGCTCGGCTGGCTGGCCGACCCCGAGGTGCTCGCCCGGGTCGGCGAAGGTGTGCTGTCCCAGGAGGACCGGGCGCTGCTCAGCAAGTCCTGGCCGGACGAGTCCGAGGGCCGGCGCGGGCGCGACTGGTCGGTCGAGGACGTGCCGTTGGTCGACGAGCTCCGATACGCGCTCGGCGACCTCCCCGAGAAGAACGACGACGACGAGGAGGACCCGGTCGCGCACCTCGTCGACGAGCACACCCGCGAGGTGACCACGGTCGCCGACCGGGACGCCCCCGCGGTCCCGCGCACCGCCACCCGCGTCGAGGACGACACCTACGCCCACGTCCTCGTCGACGAGGCGCAGGACCTGTCCCCGATGCAGTGGCGGATGGTCGGCCGCCGTGGCCGGACCGCGAGCTGGACGGTGGTGGGCGACCCCGCCCAGTCGTCGTGGCCGGTGCCCGCCGAGGCCGGCCGGGCCCGTGACGAGGCGTTCGGCGACAAGCCGCGCCACGAGTTCCACCTGTCGACGAACTACCGCAACAGCAAGGAGATCTACGAGTTCGCGGCGGCCTACGCCGAGCGGGTCGGCCTCGACGCCGACCTCCCGAACGCGGTCCGCTCCACCGGGGTCCGGCCCGAGGAGCGGCGGGTCGACGACCTCGAGGCCGGCGTCCGCGCGTCCGTGGTCGAGCTGGCGGAGACCGTCGAGGGCACCGTCGGGATCGTCGTCCCCGCTGCCCGTCGTACCTCCGTGCGGGCGTGGCTGGACGGCTGGCACGAGCTCGGTGCCGACCGCGACGGAGGCGCCGACGCACGGATCGCGGTGCTCACCGGCCTGGACACCAAGGGCCTGGAGTTCGACGGCATCGTCGTGGTCGAGCCGGACGAGATCGAGTCCGAGTCGCAGACCGGCCGCGCGACGTTGTACGTCGTGCTCACCCGGGCCACCCAGCGGATGGTCACCGTCGCCGCCGGCTGAGCCTGCAGGTGCGGGCGCCGACGTCGCAGGTCACGGGAGGTCGTCGCTCCGGCGCCCCGCGCGACGCTCGACGAGGCGGGACCAGAGCAGGTACGTCGTCGTGCTGACCGCTGCCGCCAGGAACGTGCCCCACGCCAGGTCGATCGGCACGATCCCGACCGGGAACCCCTCGATCACCGCGAGGCTGGTGAGGTCCCAGGTCGCGTAGGTCACGAGCCCGAACGCCGCACCCCGGACCAGCGCCACCCGCGCCAACCGCTCCTCGACGGCGGGGGCGATCACGAAGTACACCAGCCCGGCCACGAAGATCGCGTAGAACACGAAGGCCGCCGCCGCGTTGGGCGAGTCGGCCAGCAGGTCGCCGAGGAAGTGCTCGTAGAGGCCCTGCGCGACAACGCTCAGCCACACCAGGTCCAGGGCGAGGAACACCACGGCGGCGAGGAGGTACTGCCCCACGGCGGACCTGAGACCCATGCGACGAGCCTAGAGCCGGTCACCGCCGGCACGGTGCACCCGTTTGCTGGAGCGGCGGTGCGGCGTCCGGTGAGGCGTCACCGCGGCGGCGGCGGGTCGCACAGCTCCTCGAAGTGGTCCCGCAGGACCCGGGCCGGCCGGGAGAGCGGCACGATCTGGTTGTCCACGCCGTCGTCGGTCCAGAGCCGGACGTGCACCACCCGCACCTCGGCCGGGTAAGTGAGGCAGTCGGGCGGTGCCGAGAAGCGCACGGCTCCCCAGCTGCGGGGAGCGATGTCGGAGGCGCGGGTGTCGGTCAGCGGCGGCGCCCAGCCGGGCAGCGAGATGACGGCGACGGTGAGCTGCTTCCGCCCGGAGTTGAACAGCGAGACCTCGAAGGTGGACGGCTGCTCGGGCAGCGCCGTGACGAGCCCGGCCGCCACCGGCGGGATCAGTCGGCCGCCACGGGTCGGTCCGTCGGTGGGCGCCACCGCCCGGGGCAGTGTGACGGCGGCGTCACCAGGCTCGCCGGCCGGAGCCGAGCCCGGGCCGGCCTGCACGCCGGCGAGGAAGCCGACGACCAGTCCGGCCGCGCCGAAGCCGGCCACGGCCAGGCTCCGGCGGCGCGGCGCCTCCTCGGCGCCGTACGCCAGCACGTCCCGCGTGCCAGACTCCCCGGCCACGGCTCCAGGCTAGGCCGGACGGGCCGCCATGGCATCCCCCGGAGCGGGCCGCCTTTTCGGGGGCCCGCCTGCCCCGCTGTTCGCGGAGCAGGATGCGCCTGCCCGGGGCGGGGCGTGGCGGTAGCGTTGGCGCACCATGAGCACACCCTCCACGACCCCGGCAGCGCAGGCGCTCGACGCGTTGGTGCGGCACGAGGCGTGGGCGGTGGTCCGGTTGCGGGACTCCGCCACGGTCACGCTCGTGGGCGGCACCCGCAGCGAGGTCGCGAGCCTGACGGACGTGCCCCTGGAGCAGGGCCCGCCGCCGGAGGGTCGCCGGTTCGACCGGCTGCTGGCGGTCCCGTTCCGGCAGGTCCGCGAGCGCGGGTTCGAGGCCCATGACGACGGGGCCCCGCTGACCGTCGTACACGTCGAGTCCGAGTCCGAGGTGCCGCTCGCCGACCTGCTCGAGGTGCTGCCCGACGAGCCGATCGAGTTCGCCGACCGCGGCGGCTTCGAGACCTCCGACGCGGAGTACGGCGCCGTGGTGGACCGGATCATCCGCGACGACATCGGCAACGGCGAGGGCGCCAACCTGGTGGTCGGTCGGCACTACCGCGCCCGGGTGAACGACTGGGGGCCGGCGAAGGCGCTCACCGTGCTCCGGCACCTGCTGGAGAAGGAGCGCGGCGCCTACTGGACGTTCTGCTTCTGGACCGGCGAGCGGTTCCTCGTCGGTGCCAGCCCCGAGCGGCACGTGTCGGTGCACGGCGGCGACGTGCGGATGAACCCGATCAGCGGCACCTTCCGGCTGAAGGGCCACGACGAGCCGGCCGAGCGGAAGCAGGCGCTGCTGGACTTCCTCGCCGACGAGAAGGAGATCTACGAGCTCTTCATGGTCGTCGACGAGGAGCTGAAGATGATGTGCGACGTGTGCAACGAGGGCGGCCAGGTCCTCGGGCCGTTCCTCAAGCCGATGACGCACCTGGTGCACACCGAGTACCTCCTCGCCGGCCGCAGCACCCGCGACGTCCGGGAGGTGCTGCGCGACACGATGTACGCGGCCACGGTCACCGGGTCCCCGGTGGAGAACGCCTGCCGGCTGATCAAGGAGCACGAGACCGAGGGCCGCGGCTACTACGGCGCCGCGCTCGCCCTGCTGGGCCGCGACCGGGACGGGCAGCCGACCGCGGACTCGCCGATCGTGATCCGGACCGCCGACGTCAGCCCCGACGGGGTGCTCAAGGTCAGTGCCGGCGCCACCCTGGTCCGGGACTCGGTCGCGGAGCACGAGGTCGCCGAGACCCACGCCAAGGCGGCCGGCATCCTCGCCGCGTTCGGCCTGGTCGAGCAGGCGCACGGCGCCCCCGAGGGGGTCGCGGAGCTGACCCACGACGAGGACGTCCTCATCGCGCTGAACTCCCGCAACCAGCGGCTCAGCAAGTTCTGGCTCACCGACCAGGGCGGTTCCCCTCCGGACCCGTCGCTCAAGGGCCGCTCGGCGGTGATCCTCGACGGCGAGGACGACTTCGTGAACATGCTGCGCCACGTCCTCGCGGTGATGGGGATGTCGACGGCGGTGGTGAGGTACGACGAGTACCGGCCCGGTGCCCTCGACGGCTACGACCTGGTCATCGTCGGCCCCGGTCCCGGCGACCCGCGCGACGGCGACCACCCGAAGATCGCGGCGTTCCGGGCCGCGGTCGACGAGCTCCTCGGGGCGGGACGGCCGTTCCTGTCGGTGTGCCTGGGCCACCAGGTGCTGTGCAGCCGCCTCGGGATCCCGCTGGCGTACAAGGACATCGTCTTCCAGGGCACCCAGTCCCGGGTCCCCCTCGGCGACCGCGCCGAGAACGTCGGCTTCTACAACACCTTCGTCGGCCGGCTCTCCGGCGGCGCGGCCCCCGAGGGCGTGGCGGTGACCGCCGACCCGGTGACGGGCGACGTGCACATGGTGGCGGGGCCGCACTTCCGGGGTGTGCAGTTCCACGCCGAGTCGATCCTGACCGAGCACGGGTACGAGCTGATCCACGACCTCGTGCTGGACCTGTTGCGATGACTCCCCGGGTTGTGGTGGTCGACCACCACGACTCCTACACCTGGAACCTGGTGCACCTCGTGGCGGCGGTGACCGGCGAGCTGCCGGACGTGGTCGAGCACGACGAGGTCGCGCCCGCGGACCTGGCCGGGTACTCCCACGTGGTGCTCTCCCCGGGCCCCGGCAGCCCCGACGACCCGCGCGACTTCGCGGTCGGACGGGCGGTGATCCTCGACTCCCGCGTGCCCGTGCTCGGTGTCTGCCTCGGCATGCAGGGCATGGTCAGCGTGTACGGCGGTGTGGTGCGCCAGGTCGAGCCCGCGCACGGCGAGGTGGCCGTGGTCCGCCACGACGGGACGGGGATCTTCCGGGACCTGCCCGCGACGTTCCACGCGGTGCGGTACCACTCCCTGGCCGCCGTCGAGGTGCCCGGCGTCCTGGTGGCCAACGCGTGGTGCGACACCGACACCGGCCCGGTGGTGATGGGGGTGCGGCACCGGACGAGGCCGCAGTGGGGCGTGCAGTTCCACCCCGAGTCGGTGCTCAGCGAGCACGGCCGGGCCATGGTGGCGCGGTTCCTGGGGCTGCCGTGACCGGCCCGGGCCGTGCCGGGGGCGGCGGCCGGTCCGTCGCGGGCACCCGACGCGCCGCCTGGCCGGACCCCGAGTCGGCGTTCCGGGACCTGGCCCGCGACCACGAACGGATGTTCTGGCTCGACGGCGGCGGCTCCCGGGAGTGGTCGGGGCGCCGGTCGATCCTCGGCTGGCTCGAGGACGGCGACGTGTCGCTGACCTACGACGCCGCCGCCCGGGAGGTGCACCGGGTCGCCGCGGGCAGACGGGAGGTCGTGGGCGAGGACGTCTTCGCCGTGCTCGCCGCCGAGATCGCCCGGGACGGCGGCGACCCGGCGGTGAGCTGGGTCGGCTGGTTCGGGTACGCCAGCCGGCCCGACCTCCCGGCGCTCGTGGACCCGTCCGGTCCGGGCCGGGTGCCCGACGCGGTGTGGATGCGGTCCCGACGACAGCTGGTGTTCGACCACGACCGGTCGGGCCGAGCGCCGACGTCGTACCGGTGGGGCGGGGGACGTCGCCGACGCCCGCGCCGGCCCGACGCGCGAGGAGTACGACCGGTGGTTCGCCCGGGTCCAGGCGCAGCTGCGGCGCGGCAACACCTACGAGGTGAACCTGACCTACCGCGAGCGGGTGGCGAGCGACCGCGACCCGGCCGACGCCTACCTCCGGCTGCGCGCAGGTCAACCCCGCGCCGTACGCCGCCTACCTGCAGCACGACGGGGTCGCGGTGCTCAGCTCGAGCCCGGAGCGGTTCGCCACGGTCGACCGCCGGGGCTGGGTGGAGACCAAGCCGATCAAGGGCACGACGCCGCGCGGGTCGACGCCGGCCGAGGACGAGGCGCACCGGGCGGCGCTGCGCTCCGACCCCCGCTACCGCGCCGAGAACCTGATGATCGTCGACCTGCTCCGCAACGACCTGTCGATGGTCTGCGCGCCGGGCACGGTCGGCGTCCCGGTGCTGATGGAGGTCGAGTCCTACGCGAACGTGCACCAGCTGGTCTCCACGGTCCGCGGCCGGCTGCGGGAGGGCATCGGGACGGTGGAGGCGCTGCGTGCGCTGTTCCCCGCCGGCTCGATGACCGGGGCGCCGAAGCTGCGGACCATGGAGGTGATCGCGGAGGTGGAGACCAGCCCGCGCGGGGTGTACTCCGGTGCCGTCGGCTGGATCAGCGGCGACGGCCGGGCCGACCTCGGGGTGGTGATCCGCAGCCTCGTCGCGCACGGCGGCGGCTACGCCTTCGGCACCGGGGGTGGGATCACCGTCGGCTCCGACGCGGTCAGCGAGTACGACGAGACCCGCTGGAAGGCCGCGCGGCTGCTCCGCGCCCTGGAGTGAGGCGGGATCCCGCCGCTGCGGGCTGGTTCTCGACGAAAAGCACGCCGACCGGGTCGGATTCGGTGCTTTTCGTCGAGAACAGGCGCGACAGGGCGGCTGCCGTGGCGGGGAGTACGACGTTCAACCCGGGGTGCTCGCGCGCTGCTCCCGCAGCCACTCGTAGTACTCCAGCCGCTCGTCGAGGGTCAGGGTGTCGACAGGGTCGGTGTACCACCCTGCGGGCGGGGTGAGGGTCCACCGCCGAGCAGCAGCGGGCAGGAACCGGGCCCGGCTCCGCGTCGCCAGCATCCGGTCGACGACCAGAGGACGGTCGGCCAGGTCCGCACCCACCACCGTGAAGTACTCCAGGTCGACCCGGCGGAACAGGTCCTCACGGCGCACGTCGCGCCGGTGTCGCTGCCTGAGCCGGTGCGCTGCGCCGTCGTACTCACCGACCACTCCGGCCACGGGGTCGAGCACGTCCGGGATGCCGATCAGCCGCCCGTGCAGGTCGAACACCGGCTGGTTCAGCACAGGGCGTGGGAGGCCTGCGTCGAGGACCCAGACCAGGCGCATGCGGGTCTCGGAGGGCGAGCGGCTGTCCTCCGCGGCGAGATCCAGGGCGGCGTGGACCTGAGGGAGGCCACGCCACCCCGGTCTCGCGTCGGCGTAGCGCCGCAGCCGACGGATCGAAGTGAGCTCTGCGGCGGCCGACATGTCCATGGCGACGGTCGCCTCGCGAACATCGGGTGCCCAGCGCATCTCGTCGAACAGCGCACGCTCGACGATGGTGCAAGGCAGCCCGCGGACCCGTTCGACGTCTGCGGGCTCGAGGCGGTCGCGGCTGAGCCGGACACCGGGGCGACGCCGCAGGTCGCCGTCCGCCCCGATCGCCAGGGCTACCGGCAGCCGGGTCTGCCCGTCGGCCGCCGCGCCGTCGAGGTAGCCGGCACCCCGCCACCGCAGCGCCGCCCAGCCGGTGACGGCGCCGCCCTCCGGGAGGAGCGCCGACGCTTCGAGGACCCGCTGCTCGGGCACGTCGGCATCGACGTGGGCGGGGACGTAGCGACCGTGCGAGGAGCGCCGCCATCGCGGTCCACGCGCCTGCCCGCGGGTCGGTCCGTCGGCCCCGGACGGGTCGAGCGGCACCGGACGCACCAGACCGCGCGGCGGGGGGACACGGGCGGACCAGCCGGGATCCTCGGGCATCCCCCGAGGATCCCGTGCTCGGCCATTGCGGGGCGGTGCTCGTCCACAGGCACAGCCACGTCGCGCGGTCGTCGTACCGGCCGGCGCGCTGGTTCCCGACGAAAAGCACCACCCGCGGGCTGCGGGAGGTGCTTTTCGTCGAGAGCGGGCGACCCCGGCCCGGGTGACCCCGGGCCCGGCCCGGCGGCGGGTCAGGACAGTGGCTGGCCCTCGTCGCTGTCGAGGGTGGCCTCGAGCTGCTGGGTGTCCTGCCCGCGCACGACGGTCAGCGTGACCTTGTCCCCGGGCCGGTGGCCGCGGATGGTGGCGACCAGCGAGGAGGCGTCGGTGATCGTGTGGTCGTCGACCTTGACCACGACGTCGCCGCGCTGCAGCCCCGCCTTGTCGCCGGCGGAGCCGGAGGTGACCTCGGCGATGCCGGCACCGCTGAGCAGGCCGTCGTCGCTCTGGGCGTCGGTGACCGAGACCCCGAGCTGGGCGTGCGTCGGGCGCCTCGCCGTTGCGCAGCTGGTCCACGACCGGCAGCACCTCGTCGAGCGGGATCGCGAAGCCGAGGCCGATCGAGCCGCCCTGGGCGCCCGGGGAGCTGGAGGAGGTGCGGATCGAGGAGTTGATGCCGACCACCTCGCCGTTCATGTTGACCAGCGGGCCACCGGAGTTGCCGGGGTTGATCGCGGCGTCGGTCTGGATCGCGGGGTACGTCGTGTGGATCGCGCTGCTCTCGCCGGTGACCGACACCGGCCGGTTGAGCGCGGACACGATGCCGCTGGTGACCGTGGCGTCGAGGCCGAACGGGGATCCGATGGCGACGACCTGCTCGCCGACGTCGAGGTTGCCGGACTCGCCCAGGGTGGCCGGCTGGAGGCCCGAGACGCCCTTGGCCCGGATCACGGCGAGGTCGGTCAGCGGGTCGGTGCCGACCACCTCGGCCGGGGCGGTGGTAGCCGTCGTCGAACCCGACGGAGACCGTGCCGCTGTTGCCCGGCGGCCTCGACGACGTGGTTGTTGGTGAGGATCTCGCCGTCCTCGCTGATGACCACCCCGGAGCCGGAGCCCTGTCCCTGCGGTCCGCGGACGGTGATCTTGACCACCGAGGGCAGCACCGAGTTCGCGACCTCCTCGACCGAGCCCGCCGGCGCTGGGGTGTCCTCGCGGTCGACCACCGAGGTGGCGGTGCGGTCCGTCGAGGACCCGGGCGTCCCGGACCCGTCGACCAGGTCGTAGGCCGCCGCCCCGCCGAACCCGGCGAGCCCGCCGAGGACCAGCGAACCGGCGAGCGCCGCCGCGACGAGGCCACCTCGCCGCTGCTTGCGCGGCGGTTCCGGCGCGGCACCGAACCCGCCCCACCCCTGGGTGTCGTAGGTGGCGGTGTGCTCGGTCCCGGTGTCGTAGCGGTGGTGGTGCTGGTCGTACGGTGACGGGCCGATCGGCCGGGTCTCGTCGTGGTCGGGGCGCTGGCGTCGTACTCGTTCATGAGTCCAGCATGCGCTCCGAGCCTGAACCCAGACTGAGAGCCGGCTTGAGGCAGGTTGTGAGGTTCCCGGCTACGGCGCGAGCCGGTCCTCCAACGGTGCCCCGGTGCGCTCCGGAAGCCCCCAGGTGGCCGCGGCGGCGATCAGGAAGAACCCGCCGAACACGGCGAACGAGCAGCACGTTGCTGCCGCCGACGTCGAGCAGGAACGGCACGGACAGCGGCGCGATCACCGAGGCGATCCGGCCGAACCCGGCCGCCCAGCCGGTGCCGGTGCCGCGCAGCACGGTCGGATACACCTCCGGGCTGATCGCGTACAGCGCCCCCCAGGCGCCGAGGTTGAAGAACGACAGCAGCCATCCCGGAGGCGATGATCTCGCTCCCGCTGTCCGGCGCCCCCGAACAGCATCGCCGAGACCGCCGAGCCGAGCAGGAAGGCCGACAGCGTCGGCGCGCCTGCCCCACACCTCGACCAGCACCGCGGCCGCGGCGTAGCCGGGCAGCTGGGCGAGGGTGATGATCAGCGTGTACTCGAAGGAGCGCACCAGGTCCAGCCCCGAGGCGACCAGCAGGGTGGGGATCCAGATGAACGCCCCGTAGTAGGCGAAGTTCACGCCGAACCACACCGTCCACAGCGACGCGGTCCGGGTCCGCAGCCCGGGGTCCCACAGCGCGCCGGGACCGGGCACCTCCGGCGCCGCCGGGGCCTCGGCCGCGGGGCGGGGCGGGGGCTCGACGCCGGCCGACGACTCGAACCGGCGTACGGCGGCCTCCGCCTCGTCGTGCCGGCCACGGCTCTCCAGGAAGCGCACCGACTCCGGCAGCCCGAACCGGACGGCCACCGCGTACACCGCCGGCACCGCACCGATCGCGAACGCCCACCGCCAGCCGTCGTCGGACAGCGGCACCACGAAGTAGCCGATCAGCGCGGCGAGCAGCCAGCCGACCGCCCAGAACGCCTCGAGGACGACCACCACGCGCCCGCGGATCCGGGCCGGGGCGAACTCGCTGACCAGCGTCGAGGCGACCGGCAGCTCCGCCCCCAGCCCCAGGCCGATGAGGAAGCGGAACAGCAGCAGCGCGCCCACCGACCACGACAGCGCCGCGGCGCCGGTGGCGAGGCCGTAGACCAGCAGGGTGAGGGCGAACACCTGGCGGCGGCCGATCCGGTCGGCGAGCAGGCCGCCGAGGCTCGCCCCGAGTGCCATGCCGATGAAGCCGATCGAGAACGACCCAGGACAGCCTCGGTGGGGGTCAGGTCCCACTGGGCGGCCAGGGCGGCCATCACGAAGCTGATCAGGCCGACGTCCATCGCGTCGAGCGCCCAGCCGGCGCCGGAGCCGAGGACGAGCCGGCGGTGCTGCGCGGTGAACGGCAGCCGGTCCAGGCGGTCGCTGCGGGTCAGCGGCGCGTCGTGGGAGGGGCGGTCTCCGGAGTCCATGCGGACCGTTCTACCGCCTCGGCCTCAGCGCCGCCCGGCAGGGTCAGCCAGAACGCCGCGCCGCCGGTGCGGGCCGTCCCCGCGCGCACCGAGCCGCCGTGCCGCTCGGCGACCTGCCGGACGATGGCCAGACCCAGTCCGGACCCGGGCATCGCGCGGGACTCGGTGGACCGGTAGAACCGGTCGAACACGTGCGGCAGGTCCTCCTCGGTGATGCCGGGTCCCTCGTCGGCCACGAGCAGCGTGTCGCCGTCGAGCCGGACGGTGACCACGCCGAGCGGCGGGCTCCACTTGGCCGCGTTGTCGAGCAGGTTGGTCACCGCCCGCTCCAGGGCGGCGGCCTCGCCGGTGACCCACCACGGCGAGGTCCGTACGTCGAACTCCAGGCTGGACGCCCGGCGGCGCACCCGGTCCACCGACCGGTGCACGATCTCGGCGAGGTCCACCGGCTCCACCGCGGCCGGCATCGGCTCGTCGCGGGCCAGCTCGACGAGGTCCCCGATCAGCGTGGTCAGCTCCTCGATCTGGAAGCGCAGGTCCGTGAGCAGCTCGGCGCGGGACTCCTGCGACAGCCCGCCGCGCCGGTCGGCCTGCACCAGCAGGTCCAGGTTGGTCCGCAGGCTGGTCAGCGGGGTGCGCAGCTCGTGCCCGGCGTCCGCGACGAGCTGGCGCTGCCGGTCGCGGGAGGCGGCCAGGGCGGCCAGCATCGTGTTGAAGGACGCGGCGAGCCGGGCGATCTCGTCGTTGCCCTCCACCGCGATCGGGGCGAGCTTGCTCGGTGCGCGCGATCTCCTCGGTGGCGCGGGTGAGCCGGCGGACCGGCCGCAGGCCGTTCCTGGCGACCAGCCACCCGGCGAGGGTCGCCCCGAGCACCCCGAGCAGGCCGAACACCGTCAGCACCAGGCCGAGCCGCTCGAGGGTCTCCTCGGTGGGCTCGAGCGACTGGGCGAGCACCAGCGCGACCCCGCGCTCCCGGGTGGGGACCGCGACCACGCGGTAGGGCCCGTCCTCGCTGGTCACCGTCCGGATGGAGGACTCGGCCCGGCCCCGCGCCACCGCCACCTCGGGGCCCCCGAGCGGGACCGCGGGTCCGCGGTCCACGGTGGAGGGCTGGCCGTCGGCGCTCATGAAGCCGATCCGGACGTCGGCCGCGCCGAGCGCCCAGGACGGGACCTGCTGGCTCTGCAGCACGCTGAGCGCGTTCGAGCGGGCCGCGGAGGAGGCCCGCTCGACCAGCGACTGGTCCAGCGAGGAGTACATCTGCATCCGGACGGTGGCGTAGCCGGCGAGCGCGACGATCGCCACGGACAGGCCCACCGCCATCCCGGCCAGCAGGGTGACCCGGCTGGCGAGCGAGCGCCGGTAGCGCAGCGGCCCCATCAGGGCTCCTTGAGCACGTAGCCGACGCCGCGGACGGTGTGGATCAGCCGGGTCTCCTCCGCGGCCTCGGTCTTGCGGCGCAGGTAGCCGACGTAGACCTCGAGGGAGTTGGCGGTGGTGGGGAAGTCGTAGCCCCACACCTCCTCGAGGATGAAGGAGCGGTCCAGCACCCGCCGCGGCCGCCGCAGGAACATCTCCAGCAGGCTGAACTCGGTGCGGGTCAGGTCGATCGGCCGGTCGCCGCGGCGCACCTCGCGGGTCACCGGGTTGAGGCTGAGGTCGGCGAAGGTCAGCGTCTCGGCGTCGGTGTCGTCGGACGGCTGCGCCGGCTGCACCCGCCGGAGCAGGGCCCGCAGCCGGGCGAGCAGCTCCTCGAGCGCGAACGGCTTGGTGAGGTAGTCGTCGGCGCCGGCGTCGAGGCCCTCCACCCGGTCGCCGACGGAGTCGCGGGCGGTGAGCACCAGGATCGGCAGGTCGTTGCCGGCCGCCCGGAGTGCACGGGTGGCCTCCAGCCCGTCGAGGCGCGGCATCATCACGTCGATCACCAGGGCGTCGGGGTTGGCCTGCCCGATGGACGCCAGCGCCTCGGCCCCGTCGCCGGCCAGGCTGACGTCGTACCCGTTGAACTCCAGCGACCGGCGCAGGGACTCGCGCACGGCGTGGTCGTCGTCGACGACGAGGATCCGGTGCCGCGGGGTCTCCGACGTACTGGTCACGGCCCCAGCCTGCCACTCCCGCCTGAGACCAGGCTGAGCAGCCCGGCCGGGTGCCCGGAACCAGCCGTTCGGCCCCGGAACTCCCACAATCCGGACGTCCGGGCGGCGGTCGGCGACGCAGCTCGGCGAGGCGCGGGTCAGCGGACCCGCAGCCGCCGGACCACCGTCGCCAGCCGGGAGGCGGGGACCGACGGCGACCACAGGTAGCCCTGCGCCATGTCGCAGCCGAGCTGCTGTACCAGGTCTGCCTGCTCCTCGGTCTCCACGCCCTCGGCGATGGTGCGCAGCCCGAAGGTCTTGGCCAGCAGCACGATCGAGCGCATGATCTCCCTGGCGCCGTGGTCATCCGGCGCGGCCTGCACGAAGCTGCGGTCGATCTTGAGCACGTGCAGGGGCAGCTGGTGCAGCCGCGCCAGGGAGCTGTAGCCGGTGCCGAAGTCGTCGACCGCGACCCGCACCCCGCACTCGGCCAGTCGTGACAGGGCCCGGGTCGCGGCCGCGGGGTCGCTCATCACCGCGTCCTCGGTGACCTCCACGACCAGCCGGAGCGGGTCGACCGCGCTGTCCCGGATCGGCTTCAGCACCGCCGCCTCGAAGACGTCGGGGTCCTCGAAGGTCCGGGCGCTGACGTTGACCGCCACGTAGCCGTCCGCGGGGAGGTCTCCTTCGGTCACCAGCGGCAGCACCTCGCCGCAGGCGGCCTCCAGCACCGCGTGGTCGAGCTCCGCGGCCCGTCCGGCGGCGGCGAACGCGGCGACCAGCTCGTCGGGCCGGACCGGGCCCAGGTCGGGGTCGTGCCAGCGCAGCAGGGTCTCGACGCCGACGACGTCTCGGTCCACGAGGTCGACGATCGGCTGGTAGGCGAGGACCAGGGCGGCCGGGTCGATCGGGGCCCGGCCGATCCCGGTCACCCGGGCCTGACGCTTGCTCTCGGCCGCAAGGCGCGCGTCGAACACCGTGATGCGGCCCCGCCCGTGCCGCTTGGCGTCGTACATCGCGGCGTCGGCGCGTCGCTGGAGCTCCTCGGCGTCGTACGGCGGGGCGACGGCGATGCCGATGGTGGCGGAGACCCGGTAGGGGGTCTCGGCCACGGTGAGGTTCTCCAGCGCGGAGCGCAGCCGCCCGGCCAGGCCGACCGCCTCGGCGGTGGTGATGCCGGGGCAGACGACCCCGAACTCGTCGCCGCTGATCCTGGCCACGGTGTCCCCGGGCCGTACCGTCGCGCGCAGCGTGTCGGCGACCGTCCGCACGACGCGGTCGCCGAAGTGGTGGCCGCGGGTGTCGTTGGTGACCTTGAGCTGGTCGAGGTCGAGGAACATCACCGTCACCGGGTCACCGGACTCGCTCGCGGTCAGGAGCGCCTCCTCCAGCCGGTGCAGGTGCAGTCGCCGGTTGGCCAGGTCGGTCAGCGGGTCGTGCATGGCCAGGCGGCGCAGGTTCCGCTCCGCGGTCGTCCGGTCGGTGACGTCGGAGATCATCCCGACGCTTCCGATGGAGGTGCCGTCCACGACCAGCGGGCTGGCCGAGACCCGCAGGATCCGCATGGCGCCGTCCGGGTGGCGGTAGGGCAGGTCGTAGGTCTCGCTGCCGGTCTCGTGCCGGTTCCGCGCGCGCCGCCGGATGACCTCGGCGTCCTCGGGCCTGAGGAAGTCGGAGATGTCGTGGTCGTAGATCTGCTCGACCCGGCAGCCGAGGATCTCGGCGGTGCGGGCGTTCGCGAACAGCGTGCGGCCCTCCGGGTCGAGCGCGAGGATGCCCTCCTGCGCCGCCTCCACGATGGCTCGGAACCGGGCCTCGGACTCGCGCAGGCTGCGCTCGGCCTCCACCTCGGAGCTCACGTCGCGGAGGTTGACCACCAGCCCCCGGACCTGCGGGTCGTGCAGCATGTTCGTGATCGTCTCGTCGACCCACCGCCAGCTCCCGTCGGCGTGCCGCAGCCGGAACCGCACCCGGCTCACCGCGTCCGGCTCGGCCTGCACCCCGGCCGCGGCCGCGTGGACCTCCGCGACGTCGTCGGGGTGCACGAAGTCGTAGCCGACGAGGTTCTCCACCGACTCCGGCTCGTAGCCGAACGTGTCCACCGCCGCGGGGGAGACGTAGACCAGCCGGCCGGTCGCGTCGGTGACGACGGCGAGGTCCGAGGACCGGTGGTTCATGGATCGCCAGAGAGCGCTCTGCCGCTCCATCGCGGCCACCGCCCGGCGCAGCTCGGTCACGTCTCGGACCGCGACCGCGACCTCCAGGGGTGTCCCGGAGGGGCCCTTGGACACGGTCGCGTCGACGACGACCTCGACGGCCTGCCCGTCGGCCCGGCGGAGGAGGCACTCGAAGGTGCCCGTGCCGCTCCCTCGCCGGAGCAGCTGCAGGTACCCGCGCACGCAGCTGCCGGCGTCGTCCTCGTGCACCAGGTCCGTGCCGGGGCGGCCGACCAGCTCGGAGGTCGGCCGGTCCAGCAGGCGGCGCAGCGCGGGGTTGGCGAGGGTGACCACGCCGTCGAGGTCGAGGAGGGCCTGGGGCACGCTGGCGTCGCGGAACAGCGCGCGGGCGTTGCCCACGGCTGCCTGGAGGCTCCTGCGCACCTCGACGTCCTCGTGCCCGTCCCGGAGCACCGCGGCGACACCGACCACGTCGTCCCGGCTGTCGCACAGGGGGTTGGCCGACATCGTCACCGGGATCTCGGCGCCGTCGCGGTGCAGCCGCGTGGTGCGTACGTCGACCGCCGGCTCGCCGTGCGCGACGCGGGACCAGAGCTCGTCGAACCGGACCCGGTCGTGGTCGGGGACGACGGTGGTGACCGGGCGGCCCAGCAGCTCGTGGGGCTGCCAGCCGAGAAGGGCCTCGACGGCGGGGTTCGCCCAGACGATGTGCCCGTCGAGGCCGGCGGCGACCACCGCGTCGAGGGTGAACGCGGTGGCGCCCTCGAGCAGCGCGACGGCGTCCCGCAGCCGCGCGGTCATGGTCGCGTCGGGTGGGCTGCGGCGGGCCTGCTGGGACCGCGGTTCACCGGGTGTCCCCCTCGCGCGTCGTCATGGCGGCAGCTGAGCATGCTCGGCGGCGTTTCGTCGCCTTTGCCGGAGTCTACGTGGCGTCCGGGCGGGAGCCTGCCGCGCTAGTCGCCGGGCCCGGGGCCGGGCCCGCTCACCCGGCCCTTCTCGCGGTACATCGAGGAGTCGGCGCGCGCCAGCAGGCTGTCCAGGTCCGTGGCACGGCCGGGGGCGCAGGGCGCGACGCCGACGCTGATGCGAGGGGTGAACGGCAGGCCCTCGGCGGCCGCACGCCGTGCCAGCGCGTCCGGAAGGGTGCCGACGAGCCGGTCCACCTCGGCGGAGGCCCGGCCGACCAGCACCACGGCGAACTCGTCACCGGACAGGCGGGCGACCAGCGGCGCCTCCGGGAAGTGCAGCTGCAACGTGCGGGCCACCTCGCGGAGCAGGGTGTCGCCCGCGGCGTGGCCGTGCTCGTCGTTGACCGTCTTGAGGTCGTCCACGTCGGAGACGAGCAGGTGCACGATGCGTCGGTCGTGCTGTGCCCCGGCGAGCAGCTGCCCCGCACGGACGAAGAACGAGCGCCGGTTCGACAGGCCGGTCAGCTCGTCGGTGAGCGCCAGCCGGGTCTGCTCGGCCGCGGCGTCGCGCAGCTGCTGCTCGAGCCGCACCTGGTCGCGGATGTCGCGGACGATGATCGCGCTGCGCAGCTCGCCGTCGACCTCGAAGACGGTGGCGGACAGCTCGGTCTCCACGCTGGAGCCGTCGGCGTGGCGGAAGGCGAGCCGGGCGCGGGTCCGGCCGTACCTCTCCCGCTCGGTCACCGCTGCGTACCAGCGGGGGTCCTCGGGGTCGGCCACCCCCGCCCGGCCGAGCCGGCGCAGCTCCGCCACGGTGTAGCCGAGCAGGCTGCAGGCGGCCGGGTTGGCGTCGAGGATCCGGCCGTCGGGGGAGGTGATGAGGATGCCGTCGAAGCTGTGCTCGTAGACGGCCTCGAGGTGTGCGGCGCGGACGTTCGTGTCCTCGCACTGGGTGCTGTCGATGTCGGCCCCTCCCCCCGGCTCCCCGTCCTGAGCATCGGCACGGGAGCCGGTGGTCTTGAGTCGGGCCGTCACAGGAGGGACCGGGCGGCCTCGCCGGCGCGGGCGCCGTAGCCCCCGCCGAACAGCGCGGCGTGCACGAGCAGGGGGAAGAGCTGGTGCAGCGGCACCCGGTCCTCCCAGCCGTCGGCGAGCGGTTCCTGCTCCTGGTAGGCGTCGAGGACGCGGGGGAGCTGCGGCAGGCCGAACAGCGCCAGCATCGCGAGGTCGGTCTCCCGGTGACCGCCGTACGCCGCCGGGTCGACCAGCCAGCCCCGGCCGTCCTCGCCCCACAGCACGTTGCCCGACCACAGGTCGCCGTGCAGCCGGGTCGGCGGCTCGGGTGGTCCGGCGAGGTCGGTGATCCGGCGCACCACGGCCTCGACGGCCGCGGCGTCCTCGAGGGAGATGGCGGACCGGTCCCGCGCCAGCTTCAGGTAGGGCAGGACCCGCCGCACGGCGAAGAACTCCGGCCAGGTCTCGGCCGGTCGGTTCGGCAGCGGCAGCGTGCCGATGAACCCGTCCTGCTCCCCGCCGAAGGTCGCCGCGCCGGCCCGGTGCGTCGTCGCGAGCGCCCGGCCGAGCTCGTCGGCGGCGTCGGCGCTCGGCCGGGTGGTCTCCACCCAGGACAGCACCAGGCAGTCGGGCTCGGCGGCGAGGACCCGGGGCACGGCCGCGCCCCCGGCCTCGGCCAGCCAGCGCAGCCCGCGGGCCTCGGCGGCGAAGAAGCCCTCCGGGGCGTGCGGCCGGGTCTTGATCACCGCCGAGCTGCCGTCGGAGAGCCGCAGCCTGGTCGAGGTGCAGATGTCGCCGCCGGCGACGGGGGCGGTGGCCACCACCGCCTTCCCCAGCAGGGCCTCCGCCCGGCTCGCGATCGTGCCCATCCTGGCCATGTCAGGCCCCGCCCAGCTCCCGCTCCAGGGCCGCGACGATCGCGTCGGCTGTGCGCTCGACCGTCCGCAGCACGTGCGTGAACCCCTCGTCACCCCCGTAGTACGGGTCGGGGACGTCCCGGTCGCCGTCGGTGGCGCGCGGGTCGAAGTCGCGGAACATCCGCAGCCGGCCCGGCTCGACGTCGCCGATCAGCGCGAGCAGGTCGGCGTGGTTGCTCTCGTCCATGGCGAGGACCAGGTCGTGGTCGGCGTACCAGTGCGCCTCGAACTGCTCGGCCTGGTGCTGGGACCCGTCGTACCCGGCGGCGGCGAGCACCGCGGCCGCACGGCGGTCCATCGGCTTGCCGACGTGCCACCCGCCGGTGCCGGCGCTGCTGAGCTCGACGCGGTCGTCGAGCCCGGCGGAGGCGACCTTCTCGCTCAGCACGACGTGGCCCATCGGCGAGCGGCAGATGTTGCCGAGGCAGACGACGGCGATCCGGTACGGCGACGCGTCCGGACGTCGCTTCGGGGGCAGCAGGTCCTCGGTGCGGGTCGGCACGGGCATCAGTCTCCGGAGGGCAGGACGGCCTCGAGGATCCAGGTCGCGACGGTGATGATGACCCCGCCCAGCACCGCGGTCCAGAACCCGTCGACGTGGAAGCCGAGCCCGAACTGCTCGGAGAGCCAGCCGGTCAGCAGCAGCATCGCGGCGTTGATCACGAGCAGGAACAGCCCCAGCGTGAGGATGATCAGCGGCAGCGAGAAGAGCTTCACGATCGGCTCGACGATCGCGTTGAGGACGCCGAAGATCAGCGCCACGAGGACCAGCGTGATGACCTCGTCCTCCGTGGTGCCGCCGGTCACGGTGATCCCGTCGAGCAGCCAGGCTGCCGCGGCGAGGGCGAGGGCGTTCACGACGACCCAGATCACGAATCTCACGCCGTCGATACTGCCATGTCCGGTTCGTCCGTGGTCGTCACCGGGTCTCGCCGCGTCACGGCCGGGCCGGATCGGGCGGCGACCCCGCGATGGCACCCGGCGCTCAGGGGGTGTCGAGGTGCAAGGCTCCCAGCATCGAGGTCTCGGCGTGCGCGAGGTGGTCCTCGAGCTCGCGCGCGGCCTGCTCGACGTCGCCGGCCTCCAGCAGCTCCAGCAGTGCCCGGTGCGCGTGCACCTGCTGGCCGGCGTTGCGGCGGATCCGGTCCACCTTCGCCAGGCCCAGCCGGATCTCGGCGTACAACCCGTCGGCCAGCGCCACCAGCCGCGCGGACTCGGTCAGCCCGGCCAGCGCGCGGTGGATCGCCAGGTGGGCCGCGGTCAGCTCGGCGGGGGCGGCGTCCCGGCCGGCGACGGCGTCGAACTCGTCGAGCGCCCGGCGTACGGCGTCGCGCGCCCCCTCGCTCGCCTCCGCCCAGCGGCGGACGCCGGCGACCTCGAGCACGGAACGGGCCCGGCCGACGTCGTGCACGGCGCCGGGGTCGAGCTCGGTGACGAACACGCCCCGGTTCGGCTCCCGGGTGGCCAGGCCCTCGGCGACGAGGGCCCCGAGGGCCTCGCGGATCGTGGAGCGCGACACCCCCATGGCGTCGGCGAGGGCCACCTCGCGCAGCGGCGTGCCGGGCTCGAGCTCGCCGTCGAACAACGCTCGCCGCAGCTCCTCCGCGACCCGGTCGACGGTCGAGGAGTGCTCGACGCGCAGCGTGGCGAAGGGACCGGTGCCCGGCTGCTCGTCCATCTGCTCTCGCTCTCCCCGGAGTCGGCTTCCCGGCGGCACCGCCGCAGGCCACACGGCACGGCTCCCCGACATTGTCCGACAAGAGTTGACGCGAGCCCACCGGCGGACCACACTAAGGGACGTCTGATTGTCCGACAATCCGGCAAGACGTCGCGGGGCGTCGTACGCCGGTCGCAGCGCGCGGCCGACGAACGGCGTCCCGCGCAGCGTGCACACGACGACTCGACCGAGGGAGGCGAGAAGATGGGCCAGCACGACGGTTCCCTGCGGTGGGGACGGCGCTACCTGATGGTGGAGCCCAACCACTTCCGCGTGGACTACGCGATCAACCCCTACATGGACGTCCACGACCAGCCCGACCACGTGCGGGCCCGGGAGCAGTGGCTGGAGCTCGCCGCCGCCGTCGAGGCCGCCGGCGGTGAGGTCGAGGTGCTCGAGCAGCGCCCCGACGCCCCCGACATGGTCTACGCGATGAACCTCGGTCTCGTCGTGAACGCCGAGCAGCGGCAGCGCGCGATGCTCTCGCACATGCGCTACCCCGAGCGGCGGATGGAGTCGCTCACCGCCGGACCGTGGTTCGACGAGGCCGGGTTCGCGACCTCCGCGATGGGCCGCGACGGGGTCGGTCCGCACTTCGAGGCCGGCGACGCCTTCGCCTGGCGCGACTCCCTCGTGGTCGGCTACGGCCCCCGGACCGAGCACCTGGCGCTGAAGTACCTCGCCGTCGGGCTCGACCTGCGGGTGCGCGGGCTGAGGATCGACCACCCGGGGATGTACCACCTCGACCTGGCCTTCTGCCCCCTCGACGACACCCGGGCGATGGTCGCGCCCTCGGCCTTCGACGACGCCTCCGCCGCTGCGGCGCTGGCGATGGTCCCCGAGCCGCTCGTGCTCACCGAGGAGGAGGCACTCACCTTCTGCGCCAACTCCATCGTGGTGGGCCGGACGGTGGTCATGCCGACGACCACGCCCGGCCGGGTCCGCGCCCAGCTCGAGGAGTGGGACTTCGACGTCGTCCTCGTCGACGTCGGGGAGTTCCACAAGGGCGGCGGGTCGGTGCGCTGCATGACGAACCCGCTCGACGTCCAGGCCGGCCGGGACCTTCCCGAGGTCCCCGGGGGAGCGGTCGTCGTACCGGACTGACCCGGCGCGCACCGCGGACGTCGTACCCGCACAGCGCCAAACGGCCCCGCCCCGGATCTCTCCGGTGCGGGGCCGTCCGCTCTTTGGTCGGCGGCCGTTGGGAGGAAGCCCGAAGGCTCACGGTCGCCGGCCAAGACTGATCGGTGGGCGTGACCGGCCCCGGTGGAGCAGGCATGCTCCGCCAGGGCCGGCACGGTGGTTCCCCCCACCTTGGCCCCAAGGTGGCCCCAGGAGCGCCGCAGGCGCCGGGGCGCAGCGGTCGGTTCCCGGCCGAGACGAGTTCGATGACCCCCAACAGGTTGCCGGCTCGAAACCGCCTTGGTGCTCGGCCGTCGGTCCTCAGGACCCCCCCGGATCTCGACTGCCTTACGTCCATCTTGACGGTCTTTACGCGCGATTGCGAAGCCGGACGGGGGCTTGACAGCCGAAAACCTCAGAATGGCGTGCCCACACCCCAGGGCGGTGGTCCAAGTGGACTACTAGGGACAAACCGTTCGTCGGCGTCCGTGCGTTTTGTCCGGCTTGCCGGGCTTGTGCTGGGCTAGACCAGCGTAATCAGCGTCGGATTCCGACGCCCGTGACGAACGAGCTGACTTCCTCCGCGGCGTCTCGCAAAGCCGGGTCCGTCACTGCTCCGGGGTGTCCGTCCTGCGCTTGCTCACCAACCGGGAGAGCCCCTCCACCGCGGCCTCGTCGGGCGACGCGGCCGCCCGGTTGGAGTCGGCGAGCTCGGCCAGCAGCTCCTGCCGGCGCACCGCGACGTGCCGGGGCGCGTCCACTCCCACGCGCACGACGTCGCCGCGGACCTCGAGGACGGTCACGACGACGTCGTCACCGATGACGATGCTGTCGCCGACACGCCTGCTGAGCACCAGCATGGAACCGCTCCCTGTCGCGTACGAGGGCCAACCGAGGAGGTCAGTCTGCCTGGTTTATCCCCCGGGGGCGTGGTCGGGGACCAGGGGGGCACGCAGCGAGAGGTCCGCGTCGTCGAGGACCACCTGGGCGGCGAGCCGGGTGCGGTGGTTGACCACGACCGGCGCCAGCAGGTTCGCGGTCGCGTCCGAGAGGCCCTCGCCGAGGGTGACGACCACGAGCGCGAGCAGGTCGTCGGCGGACTCGGCCTCGAGCAGCTCTGCGGTGGCCTCGCCGATCTCCGGGGCGTAGTCGGAGAAGAACAGCATCGGGGGTACGACGACGAACCGGAGGCCCTCGTCCTCGAGGGACCGGAGGTCGTAGATGGCGCCCTCGTCGTCGAGGGAGGCCAGCGCGAACCGGCTGTGGTCGGGGAAACCGAGCATCGGCGCCACCATGCGCAGGACGGGGACGTCCTCGGCGTTCGCGGCCGGGATCTTGTCGGTATCCGGGGTCTGGGTCGAGATCTTCGGCATGGTGGCTCCTGGGGGCGGGCGTGCTTCAGCGGAGGAAGTCGAGCAGGGAGGGCTGGATCACCCGCGCCGTGGCGCCGAGTGCTGCCTGGTAGGCGACCTCCTGCATCTGCAGGTCCACGATCGCCTTGGCGATGTCCACGTTCTCCACCTCCGAGAGCATTGCCTGCATGTCCAGCGTCGAGTCGTTCGCCGCCGCCTGCGCCTTCTCGACGCGACCGTAGCGGGTGCCCACGTCGGCCAGAGCGGTCAGCATCGTGTCCATCACCGCGTCGAGGTCGTCGAGGTTCACGGCCGGGTTCTGGCCGCTCTTCAGGTCGGCGATGGTGCGATCGAGCACGTCGAAGAGGTTGGCGCCGTCGGGGCCGAAGGAGTCCGGTCCGAGGGTCGTGATCGGCACCTGCACGCCCTTGCCGACCGCGCGGGTGACGTGGTCGACGGCCGGCTGCCCGGGGAGGCTGCTGACCGACACGGTCCTGCCCGCCAGCGGACCCGGTCCGGGGTGCGTGGCGTAGGCGACCGAGCTCGACGTCGTACCGCCGAACAGGGGGCGACCGAGGTGCTGGGTGTTGGCCATGCTGAACAGCGAGTCGCGGATCTGGGTCAGCTCGGCGGCCAGGGCGTCCTTGGCCTGCTGGCCGGTGGCGCCGTTGGCGCCCTGGAGGGCCAGGTCCCGGGCGCGGCGGGTCTGGTCGACCATCGAGGTCAGCGTGTTGTCCGTGCGGCCCAGCCAGGCGAGGCCGTCGGAGGCGTTGCGGGCGTAGGAGGCGTTGGCCGCAAGCTCCTCGCGCAGCCGCATGGAGGAGTTCGCGCCGGTCGGCGAGTCCGAGGGCCGGTTGATCTGCCGGCCGGTGGACAGCTGCTCCTGCGATCGCGCGAGCCGGTCCATGCTGGTCTGCATGGCGGTCAGGGACCGCTCGGTCATCAGCCGCTGGGTGATCCGGATGCTCATCAGCGCGTCAGTCCTGTCCGGTTGATGAGGGTGTCGAGCACGGAGTCGAGTGTGGTGATCACCCGCGACGCACCCTCGTAGGCGCGCTGGGCGGCGAGCAGGTTGACCATCTCCTCGTCGATGCTGACGCCTGCGAGCGACTCGCGGTTGGCGTCGACCTGGGCGGTGAGCACCCGCTGGTTCTCGGTCAGCCGGCGTGCAGAGGCGACCTCGACACCGAACCGGCTGACCAGGCTGCGGTACTCCGCCGCCCCGAGGTCGGCCTCGCCGATGGCCATGGCGACCGAGCCGTCCAGGGTGCCGGCGGCGTCGGCTGCGGCGACCTGCCCGGGGGCGGTGAGGTTCAGGGTGAAGGTGGCCGCAGTGTCGCCGGTGAAGAACGCGCCGCCGGCGGCGCCCGACGAGTCGAAGCCGGTGGTGTGGATCGCGTTGACCGCGTCCCGCAGCGTCAGCGCGAAGGTGTCGAGGTCGCCCAGGTAGGCGGGCAGGTCCTCCTGCATGACCCGGAGCGTGCCGCCGAGCTCGCCGCCGACCAGCGTCGGGTTCGCCGCCGCAGTCGGCGGGACGGGGTCGGGCAGCGGGTCCGGGACCGGGGCATCCAGCACCCACACGCCGAGCTCCGGCCCACTGTCGCCCATGGACTGCGGCCCCGTGATCACCATTGCCCGCGCGGTGGTGCCGGTGACGAGAGGCTGGCCGCCGACCGTGACGTCGAACATCGACGTCGCCGTGCCGTCGCCGTTCCGATGCACCGACACGTGGCCGCCGGTCAGCTCCGAGAGCCGCAGGGCCAGGACGTCGCGCTGGTCGAGCAGCGTCGAGGCGTCGCCGTCGGTGGTCTGGGCGGCGAGCAGGGCTCCGTTGAGGTCGGCGAGGTCGGAGGCGAGCTTGTTGACCTCCGCCTGGACCGAGGTGAGGCGCATGCGCTGGTCGGACCACTCGGTGGAGACCGCGGTGGCCTGTGCCCGGATCGCCGACTCCAGCGTCTGCGCCCTTCCGAGGAGCTGGCTGCGGGCGGCGTCGTCGTCGGGGGCGTTGGCGACGTCGTGGCAGCCCCGCTTGAACGCCGACAGAGCGGCGGCGATGCCGTTGTCGCTGGGCTCGCCGATCGTGGTCTCGAAGCGCACCAGCGAGGCGGAGCGGACGCCGAGCTGCGACAGTGAGGCGTGCTCCAGCCGGGACCGTGCGTCGAGCAGTGGGTCCACCATCCGTTCGATGCCGCCGACCTCGACGCCGCCGGCGGTCCCGTTCCACGTCGACCACAGCGCCTGGACGGGCGGGGCACCGGTGGCCTGCGCGAGGGCGGAGCGTCGTACGTAGCCCTCGGTGTTCGCGTTGGCCACGTTGTTGCTGGCCACGTCCATGGCCACGCGGTTGTAGCGCAACGCGGACAGTGCGCTGCCGAAGGACGAGAACGTGCCGCTCATCAGGTCAGATGCTCCGGTCCACGAGGCTGGTCCGCCGGTGCGTCACGGCGGTCCCGTCGGCGCCGTAGGTGCTCGGCGGCTCGCTGAGCGAAGCGAGCGTGGCCTGTGCCGCCTGGTAGCCGGAAGTCAGCAGCTCGCGGTTGTTCTCGGCCATCGAGGTGATCTCGGCGGTCACCGTGCGGAAGCTCTCGCGGTGGTCGAGCCAGATGCTCTTCCACGGCTCGTCGCTGCGGTCGGCGATCTCTTGCAGGCTGACGCTCGCGCCGAGCCCGAGGGCGGCGGCGAGCGCGTCGGCCTCGACGGCACGCAGCAGCTCGGCCTCGCGGATGGCGTCGAGGATCTCCTCGATCTCGCGGGCAGCGGGTGCCAACCACCGGGTCCGGCCGGAGGCGAGCACGAGCTGCTCGACCTCGAGCTTGAACAGCAGCGTCTCCAGGAGCTCGCGCTCCCGCCAGAGGACGGCAGACAGGTCCTCCATCGACATGGTTGGCTCCTCCGGCGGGTCTCGTGGTGTGCAGGGGCCAATCGGCCGGTCTGCCGCAGTCCTTAGGGGTACTCCTCGAGCGGGGGACATCGGCGCCGCGTCGGTCGGTCTCGTCAACTTGATGGCCGGTTCGGGTGATCTGTGCCGAGGGCGGGCTAGTTCGGCTGGGTGGTGTGGCCCGAGCGGGTGGGTCATTCCTGGGCAAAACTCTTCAGTTCGTGTCCGATTTGAGCAGAGATATCCCATGTGACCCCCCCCACGCAGCTCCCCCCGGCGCGTGACGAATACGAAGCACTGGTTCACCAGGGCATTCCCCTGGTGAGCCACGTCGTCCGCGAAACCCTTTCCCGTGTGCCCGCGCACGTCTCTCGTGACGAGCTGATGTCCGCCGGCCTTGCAGCCCTGACCCAAGCGGCCCGGGCGTACGACGCCGATCGCGGCGCAGGCTTCTTCGCCTACGCCTCGACGCGCGTCCGTGGTGCCATCGTCGACGAGCTCCGCAGCATGGACTGGGCCAGCCGCTCGGTCCGCCGCCGGGCCCGCCAGATCGACGAGGTCCGTGACCGGCTCGCCGTCAGGCTCGGCCGGACGCCGAGCGAGGCCGAGGTGGCGGAGGACCTCGGGCTCACCGCCGGCGACCTCGCCGCGCACCGGGACGACGTCTCGCGCGCGTCGGTGATGTCGCTCCAGGGCTTCGACGAGAGCGCGGTCGACGACCTGCTGCCCGCCACGACGCTGACCCCGGAGGCCGTCGTCGAGCGGCGCGAGCGGCTCGCCTACCTGCACGACGCCGTCGCTACGCTGCCGGACAAGCTCCGCGTGGTCGTCGAGGGCTACTTCTTCGCCGAGCGACCGATGGCCGAGATCGCCGCCGAGCTCGGCGTCACCGAGTCGCGGGTCTCGCAGCTGCGTGCCGAAGCGGTCTCGCTGCTGCGCGACGCGATGAACACCGCGCTCGACCCGGATCTGGTGACCACGTCGGCACGCCCGAACGGGTGTGCGGCACGCCGCCGTGAGGCGTACTACGCCGAGGTCGCGTCGCACCGCTCCTACCTGGCGCGGCTGGCTCCGACGTCGTTCGCAACTCGCACGGCTTAAGTCCTCAGGTCGCCTGTACGGCGGCCGATCAACCCCGCTGACGGACCAAGGAAGGGACGTCAGTTCGACCCAAGCATTCAGGGAGGAATCATCATGGGTCTTCGTATCAACCAGAACATCGCGGCGATGAACTCGTACCGCAACCTGTCGGTGACCGACGGCCAGATGGCGAAGTCGCTGGAGAAGCTCTCCAGCGGCTTCCGGATCAACCGCGCGGCCGACGACGCCGCCGGCCTGGCGATCTCCGAGGGCCTGCGGGCTCAGACCGGTGGACTCAAGATGGCCGTCCGCAACGCCCAGGACGGGATCTCTGTCGTCCAGACCGCCGAGGGTGCGCTTACAGAGGTGCACTCGATGCTCCAGCGCGTACGTGACCTGTCGGTTCAGGCAGCCAACAGCGGGTCGAACAACGCCACCTCGCTGAGCGCTATCCAGAAGGAGATCGCTGAGCTCGGTAGCGCGATCACAGACATTGCCACCCGCACCAATTTCAATGGCAAGGATCTGCTCACAACTGCTGCCGCCGGCGCAGGTGTCACCTTCCACGTAGGAGCGGGCTCCACCGACACCCTGTCCGTCACGTTGACCGACATCGAGGCCGTGGGAACCGCGGTGAGCGGCATCGACGTGACCGCGGCGGGTGGCGGCGCCGCCGGCATCACGACGGCCGACGCCCAGATCACTGCAGTGTCGTCCGGCCGTGCCACGCTGGGTGCGTCGCAGAACCGGCTGGAGCACACCATCAACTCGCTCAACGTCGCGGTGGAGAACCTGTCCGCGTCGGAGAGCCGGATCCGCGACACCGACATGGCGTCGGAGATGGTCAACTTCACCCGGGCGCAGATCCTGTCCCAGGCCGGCACCGCGATGCTCGCCCAGGCGAACCAGGCCCCGCAGGGCGTGCTCCGTCTGCTCCAGTGATGCCGTCGCGTCGCTGAGCGCCTGGGGTCGTGGGTTCAGCCGAACAGCCCTCGGCCCCTGGCATGTCCGGTGGGAGCAGGTAGCGCACCCCTCCTGCTCCCACCGGAACGCCACGGCCGGCTCTCGCGTCGGCCACCATCACCACCACGATCGCCGGAGAGGACTCGCAGATGGCCAACGCCAGCATCGGCGGACTCGTCAGCGGCCTCGACACGGCGACGATCATCAGCCAGCTCGTCCAGCTCGAAGCGCGACCGCAGACCATGCTGAAGAGCAGGGTCTCCACCGCCGAACGAGCGGTCACCGCACTGCAGACGCTCAACGCCAAGCTTGCCGCCATCGGCACCCAGGCGAAGGAGCTTGCGACCAGCACCGGCTGGATCACCAACAAGGCCACCAGTAGCAGCGACAAGGTCTCGGTCAGCAGCACCGCCGGTGCGACGCCCGGCACCTTGTCGTTCACGGTGAACTCCGTGGCGACGGCCGCGGCTCAGACGTTCACGACCACCGGCGCCCCGGGTGACCTGGTGATGGACGCGAACCTCAGCTATCGGATCGAGTACGCCGACGGGCGGGCGGCCGAGGAGATCACCACCGGCTCAGGATCCCTCCGCGACGTCGCAGAAGCCCTCAACGCCAAGACCGGCGTGCGCGCCACCATGGTGATGGTCGGCAGCGGGACCACGCCGACCTACGAGCTCCGCGTCGAGTCGACCGCGACCGGCGGCAGCTCCGGCTTCACCATCACCCAGTTCGAACCGGCGAACCCGACGACGCCGCTCGCGACGCCGACCCCGTTCATGGGCGGCGCCAGCGCGGCCAAGTCCGTGTCCGGCGCGGACGCCTCTCTCATCATCGCCGGGCAGGCGACACCCCTCGCCTTCAGCAGCAACACCATCACCGGCCTCATGCCCGGCCTGGACATCACGCTGTCGGCAGACTCCGTCAACGAGACGCCCACGATCACCGTCGCACGCGACGTCACGTCCCTGACCGACTCGGTGAAGTCGATGATCGACTCGGTGAACGCCGCGATCGGCGAGATCGGCACCCTCACCGCTTACGACGCCACCACCAAGAAGGCCGGCCTCCTCGGCGGCGACAGCACCCTGCGAACGGTGCGCAACCAGCTCCTCGAGGCGGTGACTTACGGCGTGGACGGCAAGTCGCTGGCAACCATCGGCATCGAGAGCGACCGCTACGGCAAGCTGACCTTCGACGAGGCCAAGTTCCGGACCGCCTACGTCGCCGACCCGGCCGGGACCGCGCACCTGGTCGCCGGCACCGACGCGCCCGATGGCACCCAGCTCACCGCCGGCCTCGCCGACAAGCTTCAGTCGCTGTCGAAGACGTTCAGCGACTCCATCGACGGCACCGTCACCAACGCGATCAAGAGCCGCCAGTCCGCGATCCGCGGCTGGCAGGACGACATCGCCGACTGGGACGTCCGGCTCGACGCACGCCGCAACGCCCTGCAGCGGCAGTACACCGCCCTCGAGTCCGCTCTGGGCAAGCTGCAGAGCCAGGGCACGTGGCTAGCGGGACAGATCGCCTCGCTGCCCACGATGAGCTCAGGCCAGTAGGAGAGGACTTCAGATGAACGACCCCCGCGCCGCCTACATGGGCCAGATGGTCACCACGGCCAACCCTCAGCGGCTGCTGGTCATGCTCTACGACCGGCTCCTCCTCGACCTGCAGCGCGCGGCCGAGGCGCAGCGCACCGGCGACCAGCCGACCGCAAGCAGGAACCTCCTGCACGCGCAGGAGATCGTCCTCGAGCTGAGCTCCTCGCTCACCCATGACGTGTGGGAGGGCTCGCGCCGGCTCGCCTCGATCTACGCCTTCCTGCACACCGAGCTCGTCCGGGCCAACGTCGAGCGTAGCGCCGAGACCACCGAGTCCTGCCTCGGCCTCGTCACTCCGCTCGCCGACGCCTGGCGGCAGGCGGCTCTCACCTCGCTCGCCGCCGGCTGACGGCCGTGGACGACGCGCACGCCCACGCCACCGAGGTCGACTGGGCCTCGGCGTGGGCGGCCGCGCTCGACGACCTCGAGCTGAGCCTCGATGAGACCGAGCGGATCCTCCGCGGTGGCGCCCCCTCCGGTACGACGGCCGCACCGTGGGCCCCGCCGGTCCTCGAAGGTCCGATGCCGGGCGACCTGCGCACGCGTGCCCTCGCTCTGCACCACCGCCAGCAGCAGATGATCCGGGCCGCCGCCGATGCAGCCGCCGGCGCGCGCAAGCAGCTCGAGCTGACGTCCCGCATGTCCACCGCGCGCCCCGAGCCGAGCCCGGTCTACCTCGACGTCACCGCCTGACCCGGCAGCCGGCCGGCGAAACCTGCTGGTTCTCGACGAAAGGCACCATCTCAGGGCCCCTGCAGGTGCGTTTCGTCGAAATCGAGCGGCATACGGGCCCACCGAGCCCCACGAGACCGCAACGTAAAACGAAATGTCCGGTTTCGCTCAGGTCCCGCAGGCCCCGGCCGAACCATCCTGCTGAGCAGGGACCGCTCGCCTCTCGCCGACGGATCGGCACCCACGCACCTCTCCGGGAGCCCTCGAGCATGCTGGTCTCTGCCACCGACTCCGTCGCCGCTGCGCTCGGCAGCGCGCTGGACGGCCTCGCCCTGCGGCAGCGGGTCGTCGCCGACAACGTCGCGAACATCGACACGCCCGGGTTCACCGCAGCCACCGTCGACTTCGAGAGCTCGCTGCGCGCGGCCATCGCGGACGGGGAGCTCACCGACCGCGGCGTCGTGCCGACCACCGGACTGTCAGCCAACCAGCCCGGCGCCGACGGCAACAACGTCGACCTCGCCGAGCAGACGATGACCGCGATGCAGTCGGTCTTCCAGTACCAGCTGCTCAGCCGCGCCGTCGGCGACCGCTACGCGCTCGTCAAGACCGCCATCGGAGGCATGTGATGTCCGCGTTCGAGCTGCTCGGCATCGCCGGATCCAGCCTCACCACCCACCAGACCTGGCTCGACGCACTCGGCCACAACGTCGCCAACGTCAGCACCGCCCGGTCCACCGACCAGGCGGCGTTCCAGGCCCAGTACGTGATGGCCGAGGCACAGACCGCCGGCGGCGTGCGGGTCTCCGGCATGGCGCTCGGCGACGCCGAGGGCCGGCTCGTGCACCAGCCCGACCACCCGCTCGCCGACGAGAACGGCTACGTCCGGATGCCCGACCTCGACATGTCGAGCCAGATGAGCCAGCTGATCATCGCCCAGCGCGGCTTCCAGGCCCAGACCGCGGTGATCCGCAACGCCCAGGACGTCTACTCCTCCGCGCTCTCGATCGGACGCAACGCATGAGCATCCCCGCCGTCGAGCCGCTCCCCGGCTTCACCCCGTTCGCGCCGCCGACCCTCGCCACCCCGCCGGCCACCGGCGCCGGCCCGGCGGGCGCGGCGGGGGTCGCCGGGGTCGCCGGGGCCGCTCCCGTCCAGGCACCGGGCAGGGACTTCGCCACCATGCTGTCGACCGGCATCGAACGCCTCGAGGGGCTGCACGACCGCGCCGACACCCTGGCCGTGCAGGCCGCCACCGGTGACCTCGACCAGATCCACGACTACACGATCACCGCCACCGAGGCCGCGGTGAGCACCCAGCTGACCACCGCCGTGCGGAACAAGGCCCTCGAGGCGTTCCAGGAGATCATGAGGATCTCCATCTGATGCGCGACCAGCTCACCGGCCGGTTCCAGTCGGCCCAGCGCACCTTCGGTGCCTTCACCGCGGGCCAGAAGGCCGTCGTCGGCGTCGGCGGCATCGTCATCCTCATCGTCGGCGTCCTCGTCTTCCGGTGGGCCGCCACCCCGTCGTACGCCCCGCTGTTCACCAACGTCGTCGCCGCCGACGCCTCCGCGATCGTCGAGGAGCTCGAGGCCTCGGGGACGCCGTACCAGCTCGCCGACGGCGGCAACACGATCATGGTGCCGCGCGCCGACGTCTACGACACCCGGATCCGACTCAGCGGCGAGGGGCTGCCCAGCGACAGCTCCAGCGGCTACGCGATCCTCGACCAGCAGGACCTCTCCACCTCGCAGTTCCAGGAGCAGACCGGCTACAAGCGCGCGATGGAGGGCGAGCTGCAGCGCACCATCGAGGCGCTCGACGCCGTCGACACCGCGGTGGTCCACCTCGCCCTGCCGCAGCAGGAGCTGTTCGCCTCGGAGGAGAAGCCGACCACCGCGTCGGTCCTCGTCGACACCCGGCCCGGCAGCACCCTGGCGCCCGAGCAGGTGCAGGCGGTCGTGCACATCGTCGCCTCGAGCGTGGAGGGCCTCGACCCCGACCAGGTCACCGTCGCCGACGCCACCGGCAAGGTGCTCTCCGCCTCCGGGGACGGGTTCGACACCGTCGCCGATACCCGCTCCCAGCAGGCCAGGGCGTTCGAGGAGAAGATGACCGGCTCCGTGCAGGGGATGCTCGACCAGGTCCTCGGCAACGGCAACACCGCGGTCACCGTGACCGCCGACCTCAACTTCGACAAGACCGTCACCAACACCAAGCGCTACTTCGCCGACCCCGACGCGGTGCCGCTGTCGGACACCACCCTGACCGAGACCTACACCGCCCCCACCGCGCCGGGCATCGGCGGCGTGGTCGGCCCCGACGGACAGCTCGACCCGAACGCCGGGCCGGGCCGCAACGGCGACGCCACCAACTACCGCAAGCAGCAGCGCACCTCCGACAACGCGGTCGGAGAGACCGTCGAGCAGCGCGAGGCCGCGCCCGGCTCGGTCGACAGCCTCCACGTCGGCATCGTCGTCGACGAGGCCGCGGCCGGCACCATCACCCCGGCCGAGATCGAGTCGCTGGTCACCGCCGGCCTCGGTGTCGACCCCGAGCGTGGGGACACCGTCCAGGTGACCACGATGCCGTTCGACCGTACGGCGGAGGCAGCGGCCGCCGACGAGCTCGCCGCCGCGGAGGCCGCCGACGACCGGGCCGCCCTGATGGACCTGCTCAAGACCGCGGCGCTGGTTCTCGTCGTCGCCCTGCTGTTCCTCGCCGCGTGGCTGCGTGGCCGCAAGCGGGCCAGGCTGCGGGACGAGGCCACCAGCTACGTCGTCGAGCAGATCCGCGCCCGCGACGCACTCGACCAGACCCAGGTCGTGCCGATCGCATCGGTTCCGGCCGGACCGGTCCTCGAGCTCGACCCGGCCCTGATCGACCAGGCCAACCTGCGCGCCGCCGCCCGTGACGAGATCGCGGCGATGGTCGAGCGCCAGCCCGAGGAAGTCGCCGCGCTGCTGCGTGGCTGGCTCGTGGACAGCAGGAACTGAGCATGACCGTGACCATCGACGAGGCCGGCATCCGCAAGGCCGCGATCCTGCTGGTGCAGCTCGGCCAGGAGAAGGCGGCGAAGGTGCTCGGCCACCTGCGCGAGTCCGAGGTGGAGGCGGTCTCCTCCGAGATCTCCGGGCTGCAGAACCTCGGCGCCGACGAGACCGACGCGGTGATCACCGAGTTCCACCAGCTGGTGACCACGCGCGCCAACATCGCCAACGGCGGCCCGGACTTCGCCCGGGCCCTGCTGGAGGAGTCGCTGGGCCGGGACCGGGCGAACGCGATCATGGACCGGCTCGCCGCCTCCGCGCGGGCGCTGCCGTTCCAGTTCCTGCACCGCGCCGACCCCCGGCAGCTGCTGTCCTTCATCTCCGGGGAGCACCCGCAGGTGATCGCGGTGATCCTCGCGCACATGCCCAGCGACCGCGCCACGCTCGTGCTCTCCGGGCTCGACCCGGCGCGCCAGGCCGACGTCGCGCACCGGATCGCGGTCATGGACCGCACCTCCCCGGAGGTGCTCTCGGTCCTCGAGCACGCCCTGGAGCGCAAGGTCTCCTCGGTGCTGCAGGCCTCGGACTTCTCCACCGTCGGCGGCCTGGAGCCGCTCATCGACATCATCAACCGCTCGGACCGCGCCACCGAGCGGCTCATCATCGAGGCCCTCGAGCAGCGCGACCCCGCGCTCGCCGAGGAGGTCAAGAGCCGGATGTTCATGTTCGAGGACGTCGTCCTGCTCGACAACCGGGACATGCAGCTCGCGCTCCGCCAGATCGACGCCGCCGACCTCGCCATGGCGCTCAAGGGCGTCAGCGACGAGGTCCGCGACAAGGTCACCTCCAACATGTCCGAGCGCGCCGCCGAGAACCTCCTCGAGGAGGTCGAGCTGCTCGGCCCCGTGCTGCTGCGCCAGGTCGAGGAGGCCCAGGTCAACGTGATCCGCACGATCCGCGCGCTCGAGGAGACCGGCGAGATCACGGTGAGGAGGGGCGCCGATGACGAGTACGTCCTCTGACCGCGTCGTCGCCCGCGACCTGCCCGCCGACACGCTCGCCCCTGCCGCCACCGCCGACCTGCGCACCGGGGCCTGGACCCGGCTCGGCTCCGGGGGCGTCCTCGGCGACGCCGTCACCGAGGCGACCCTCGGCGGCCTCGCCGAGCGGTCCCACGCCGCCGCGCGGGCGCAGGGCTACGCCACCGGCTGGGCCGAGGGCCGGCGGTTCGCGCTCACCCGCGCCGCCGAGGACAGCGAGGCGGTACGCCGGTCCGCAGAGCTGGACCGGGCCCGGCGCGACGCCGAGCACCGGCAGGGCCTGGCCGCCCTCGACACCGCCGTCGCCCGGCTGGAGGAACGCACCGCCGCCGTCCTCGACGAGCTGGCCGGACACACCGTGGCAACGGCGCTGGCGCTGACCGAGGCGATCCTCGGCCGCGAGCTGGCCACCGCCACCGACCCCGGGGCCGACGCGCTCCGCCGAGCGATGGCCCTGGTCGACCCCACCGCCGACGTCACCGTACGCCTGCACCCCGCCGACCGGGAGGCGCTCGACCCGGCGGCCCTGGACGGCCTGGAGGACGGCCGCCGGGTCGCGCTGGTGGCAGACCCCTCCGTGCAGCGCGGCGACGCGGTGGCGGAGACCGCGGACACCCACGTCGACGCCACCGTCGCCGCCGCGCTGGCGCGGGTCCGGGAGGTGCTCTCCCGATGACCCTGGCCCTCTCCGCCCGGCCCGACGGTGCCCAGGACGCCGCACGCCTCGGCGACCGCCTCGGCGAAGCCCTGGACGCCGCCCGGGCGCGGCGGCACGGCCGGCTGGCCGAGCTGCGCGGACTGCACCTGCTGGTCCGCGGCATCGACCCGGCGGTCGGCGACCTCGTCGAGGTGCGCGGGGACGCCGGGCCGGTCCCCGCCGAGGTGGTCGCCAGCACCCCGGACGGGGTGGTGTGCATGCCGCTCGGGCCGACCACCGGGCTGCGCCGCGGCGCCCCGGTGGCCGACACCGGTGGCCCGCTCGCCGTCCCCGTGGGCGCCGCGCTCCAGGGCCGGGTCCTCGACGGCCTCGGCCGTCCCCTCGACGGCGGACCGACCCTCACCGGCCTGCCGCACGTCTCCGTGGAGAACGACGCACCTCCGGCGCTCTCGCGCGCCCGCGTCGACAGCCAGGTCGGTCTCGGGGTCCGCGCCCTCGACGGGCTCGTGCCGTGCGGGCGCGGCCAGCGGATGGCGATCATGGCCGGCTCCGGGGTGGGCAAGTCGACCCTGCTGTCGATGATCGCGCGGGGCACCGACGCCGCCGTACCCGTCATCGCCCTCGTCGGCGAGCGCGGCCGCGAGGTCCGCGAGTTCATCGAGAACGACCTCGGCCCCGAGGGGCTGGCCCGCTCCGTGGTCGTGGTCGCCACCTCCGACGCCCCCGCCGTCGTACGCCTGCGCGCCGCGTTCGTCGCCACCCGGATCGCCGAGTGGTTCCGCGACGCCGGCCGGGACGTGCTGCTGATGATGGACAGCCTCACCCGCGTCGCCATGGCCCAGCGCGAGATCGGGCTTTCGGCCGGGGAGCCGCCGACCACCCGCGGCTACCCGCCCAGCGTCTTCGGGATGCTGCCCCGCCTGCTCGAGCGCGGCGGACCCGCCGCGATCGGCAGCATCACCGGGCTCTACACCGTCCTCGTCGAGGGCGACGACCTGCAGGACCCGATCGGGGACACCGTCCGCTCGATCCTCGACGGCCACGTCGTGCTGTCCCGGCGGCTGGCCACCGCCGGCCACTTCCCGAGCATCGACGTGCTCGAGTCGATCTCGCGGGTCGCCCCGGCCGTCACCGACGCCGCACAGCTGGCCGACGCGAGCACCCTGCGCCGGCTCCTCGCCGCGCACCGCGACGTCCGCGAGCTCGTCGAGATCGGCGCCTACGCCGCCGGCAGCGACCCCGACGCCGACCTGGCGCTCGCGCTGATGCCGCGGATCAACGCCTTCCTCCGCCAGCCCGTCGGCGAGCCCACGCCGGTCGCCGACACCTGGGCCGCCCTCCACCAGATCGTGAGCACCTCATGACCGCCACCACCGACCGCGGGCTCGTCGCGGTGCGCCGGGTCCGCGAGGCCCGCGAGCGCGACAGCCGGATCGGCCTGCAACAGGCACTGGCCGCCACCCGCCGGCGGGAGACCGAGGCCGCCACCGCGCGGACCCGGCTCGAGGACGCACCTCGCTTCGACGCCGGGTCGGCCGAGGAGTTCCGCTGCTACCAGCAGCTGGTCCGCGCGCTCGCGGAGACGTTGGTCGCGAAGCAGGAGGAGGTACGGCGCAGCGCCGCCGTCTCCGCGGAGGCCCGACGGCGGTGGGGCCTCGACCGGCAGGCGGTCCGCACCGTCGAACTGCTCCTCGAGCACCGCGCCGAGGAACGTCGCCAGGAACGGGCGCGCCGTGAGGCCGCCGACCTCGACGAGCTCGCCGCCCAGGGCTGGCTGCGCAACCGGGTCGCCCTCGTCCCGGCCGCAGGACTGGAGGGGTCGGCATGAGCGTCGCCGAGGTCACCGGCCGGATCGCCCAGCTCCAGGGCCGGCTCGCCGCGCTGGGCGCACCCGCGCCCACGCGCCCGGCGGAGGTCGGCTTCTCCACCGTCCTCGGCGCCGCCGAGGCCGGGCTCGCCGGTGCAGGAGGGGCCAGGTCGACCGCTGCCGCCGGCGCCGGCTGGTCAGCCGACGCCCTCGCGGGCCTGCTGGGGGTTGCCGGACCGGAGGGCTCGGGCGCAACCGCGGGCGTCCCCGGCGCCCCCCGGCTCGCCGCAGGCGGGGCCACGGGCGACGGCCAGGCCGTGGTCGAGGAGGCGAAGAAGTACCTCGGCGTCCCGTACCTGTGGGGCGGCACCGACCCGGCCCGCGGCCTGGACTGCTCCGGTCTCGTGCAGCTGGTCTACAAGCGGCTCGGGGTCGACCTGCCCCGCGTGTCCTACCAGCAGGCCACCGCCGGCCGACCGGTCGCCAACCTCCAGCAGGCCCGGCCCGGCGACATCCTGGCCTTCGACAGCCCCGTCGACCACGTGGCGATCTACGTCGGGAACGGCAAGATGATCGAGGCGCCGCGGACCGGGCTCGACGTCCGGGTCATCGACGTCTACGAGACCCCGACCGCCATTCGCCGGGTGCTGCCCGACCAGCCGGTGGCGGGTCCCGCAGCGCCCCGCCTGGCTTCCGGCCCCTTCGCCCTGCCCGCCACGACGCCGTACGCCTCGCTGTTCACCCAGTCCGCGCAGCGGCACAGTCTCAGCCCGGCCCTGCTCGCGGCCGTCGCCAAGCAGGAGTCCGGTTTCGACCCGCGGGCGGTGAGCCACGCGGGCGCCCAGGGCCTGATGCAGCTGATGCCCGCCACCGCAGCCGGGCTCGGGGTGGGCAACTCGTTCGACCCCGCGCAGGCCGTCGACGGCGCGGCGCGGCTGCTCAAGGACCTGCTCGGCGAGTTCGGCCGGGTGGACCTCGCGCTGGCCGCCTACAACGCCGGGCCCGGTGCGGTGAAGCGGTACGGCGGCATCCCGCCCTACCCGGAGACCCAGACCTACGTCCCGGCCGTCCTGGCCCACAAGGCAGCCCTGGAGCGCGCATGACGATCACACCCCTCGGCGCCGGTGCCGGCGTCCCCACCTCCGGGGGCCCCGGTGCACCGGCCGGTGACACCGGTGTCTTCGACGCCCTCCTGCAGCAGCACCTTCCAGGTGACCCCGACCGCTCCGCGCCGTCGGAGGCGGCGGCCATCCTCGAGGCAGCCTCGGCGCCGTCCGCCGTACGCTCCGACGCGCTCGCCGCACTGCTCGCCGGACTGTTGGCTCCTGGGGCCGGTACGGCGGACGCCGGCGACGGTGCCTCCGCCGGGGCCCCGGCTGCGGCGGAGGCGCGCGACGGGTCCGCCGAGGGCGTGGCAGCCGGCGCGGGACTGACCGGGGACGCGGCAATCGTCGGTGGCGCAGGGCTGCCCGGGGTCGTCGCGGACACCGCCGACGTGTCGTTCCCGCACGGTCAGGCGGAGGCGACCCCGGCCGGCAGCATCCCGGTCGGCGCCGCGCCGCGGCACGTCCACCGGCTCCGCGGCCGGGTCCGGCGCGGCGGACGCCTCCGGTGGAGACCCGGCCGGACCGCGCGGCCCTGCGGACACACAGGTCGGCGGTGCCCCGGCGCAGCAGGCGGGTGACGCGGTGGCGGCCGGCGGTGCGCCGAGCGGCCCCGCGTCGGCTACCGCGGACGTCGCCGGACCCGAGCCGGTCCGGGGTGCCCCGGTCGCGGACCAGGTGTTCGCACCGGTCAGCCGGCTGGTGACCCGCGGCGACGGCACGCACCGGCTGATGCTCCGGCTGCACCCGGCCGACCTCGGGGAGGTGAAGGTCGTGATGACCGTGAAGGACGGTGTCGTCGACGTGACCCTGTCTGCCGGCGCTGCCGCACGCGAGGCGCTCCGGGACGGTGCTCCCCAGTTGCGGTCCCTGCTCGAGCTCGCCGGTGCGACCAGCGGGCAGGTCGTCGTACGCGACCTCGCCTCGGCCGGTCCTGCGGCCACCGCGCACCAGGCCGGCAACCCCCTTGCCCAGCAGCACGGTCAACCCGGCGCGGGCGGCGAGCAGCCGGGCTCGTCCGGGACCGGTGCGGACGGCGCCGCGACCGACGGCGGGACGGGCGGACGCACCGGCGCGTCCGGTGCCGCCACCGACACCTCCGCCGCTCCCGGGTCCGCGGTGGCGACCGACCCCGTCCGCGGAGGACCGACGCTGCCCTCGTCCCGACTCGACCTCGACCTCTAGGAGAAGCCTCGATGATCAACCCGCTCTCGCCGGTCCTCGGTGCGTCGACGCAGCCGCAGCCCGCGGCGTCGACGAGCCAGGTCGACAAGGACATGTTCCTCAAGCTGATGGTCACCCAGCTGAAGAACCAGGACCCGATGAACCCGCAGGACTCCTCGGAGTTCCTCGCCCAGACGGCCCAGTTCTCCTCCCTCGAAAAGCTCGAGCAGGTGGCGCACGCAGTCCGCGCAGGCCTACTCCGCGCAGATGGCCTTCGGCGCCAGCGGCATGGTCGGCCGCACCGTCACCTGGACCGACGCGGACGGTGCCGAGCTCACCGGCACGGTGAGCACCGTCCGGTTCGGGCCGACCGGCCCGCTGCTCGCCGTCGACGGCACCGACATCGCGCTCGACCAGGTCACCGCCGTCGAGGCCGGGCCCCCGCCCACCGCCTGACCCCCAACCCTCCGACCCCCCCGAACCCCCGAAAGGAACCACCATGCTCCGCTCACTCTTCGCCGGCATCAGCGGCCTCCGGTCGAACCAGACCATGCTCGACGTCGTCGGCAACAACATCGCCAACGCCAACACCACCGGCTTCAAGGCCAGCAACGTGGTCTTCCAGGACACGCTGAGCCAGATGCTGACCAACGCCGGGGCGCCTGCGGACGACCCCGCCCGCGGGGGCACGAACCCGGTGCAGATCGGTCTGGGCGTCTCGGTCGGCGGCACCACCGGGAACTTCACCCAGGGCTCTGCCCAGGTGACCGGCCGGGCCACGGACCTGATGATCCAGGGCGACGGCTTCTTCGTCATCCAGCGGGACGGCAACAACCTCTACACCCGGGCGGGCGCGTTCAACTGGGACGCCGACGGCAACCTGGTGACCCTGGACGGCGACTTCGTCCTCGACGAGGACGGCGCCACGATCAACATCCCCGAGATCGCCGAGGACCCGACGAACTCGCTTCGCGGCCTCAAGATCGGGGCCGACGGAGTCGTCACCGCGGTGATGTCCGACGGCACCACGCAGGCGCGCGCCACGATCGGGGTCGCGAACTTCGCCAACCCCGAGGGCCTCGACCGGGTCGGCGACACGGCCTTCGCCCAGTCGGCCAACTCCGGTGACCCGATGATCGGCGCGCCCGGCGAGGGTCGCACGGGCAAGCTCATGGGCGGGGCGCTGGAGATGTCGAACGTCGACCTCGCCCAGGAGTTCACCAACCTGATCATCGCCCAGCGCGGCTTCCAGGCCACCTCCCGGGTGATCACCACGTCGGACTCCGTGCTCGAGGAGCTCGTCAACATCAAGCGGTGATCCCCGGCCGGACCGGCCCGCGTCCGCCGTACCCCTCGGGCCGGTGGCCGGGCCGTCCGCCCGGCCGGCAGGGGCGCACGGAAATCGCTCAGGTCGCGGCGGCACCGGCCGATCAGAACTCGTGCAGGGCCACGGACGGCCCTGTTCTCCACAGCACAAGGATGGTGCGCAGATGGTCCCGCTCACGCGTCTCACCGGGATGCCGTTTGCCCTCAACCCCGACCTGATCGAGAGGGTGGACGAGACACCGGACACGGTGATCACGCTCGTCGACGGCACGAAGTACCTCGTCCGCGAGTCGCTCGCCGACGTCGTCGCCGCCGTCATGGACTACCGCGCCCGCCTCCTGGCCTCCGCGGGCCAGCTCGAGTCGTCGCACACGCTGGACAACGCCGAGCGCTCCGTCGCGCGCCGCAACCGGCTCAGCGCCGTGCCCGGTCCGGACGACGTGCCGGTCGGGCCGCCGTACCGGGAGGGCTGATGGACCGCGCAGTCCTCGCGGGGGTCGGGATCGGCTTCGCCGCGATCATCACCGCGAACGTCCTCGAGGGCGGCAGCCCCGCGGCGCTGATCATGCTCCCGCCCATGATCCTGGTGTTCGGTGGCACGTTCGGGGCCGCGCTCGCGGGCGGCACGATGGCGGACGCCAAGAACGCCGGCCACTCGCTGAAGCGGGCCGTCACCTGGAAGCAGGTCTCCTCGGCCGAGCTGGTGCCGGTGCTGGTGTCGCTGGCGGACAAGGCCCGCCGCGAGGGCCTGCTGATGCTGGAGTCGGCGGTCAAGGACGTGGACGACGACTTCCTCAAGCGCGGTGTCGGGCTGACCGTCGACGGCACCGACCCCGAGGAGCTGCGCGAGATCCTCGAGGCCGAGCTGTACGCCAAGCGCCTGGAGGACAAGCACAACGCGAAGTTCTTCACCGCCATGGGCGGCTACGCGCCGACCATCGGCATCATCGGCACCGTCATGGGCCTCGTGCACGTGCTCGAGAACCTCTCGGAGCCCGAGAAGCTCGGCCACTCCATCGCCGGCGGCCTTCCTCGCCACGCTGTGGGGCATGCTGTCGGCCAACCTGATGTGGCTGCCGCTCGGGCAACCGGCTGACCCGGATCGGCGAGCTCGAGGCCGCCCGGATGGAGCTCGTCGATCGAGGGCGTGATGGCGATCCAGGCCGGCAGCAACCCGCGGGTCGTCGCGCAGCGGCTGCGCAGTCGCTGCTGCCCCGAGCGCGACCGCGAGCCCGAGCCGAAGGCGGCCTGAGTGGCCACCGCACGCAGACGCCGTGCGCCGGAGGAGGAGCACGAGAACCACGAGCGGTGGATGGTCACCTACGCCGACATGGTCACCCTGCTGATGGTGCTGTTCATCGTCATGTTCGCGATCAGCCAGGTCGACCAGAAGCGGTTCGAGATGCTCAAGGACGGCATGGCGGCCGGCTTCGGCCACACCTCGTCGCCGTTCCAGGGATCGCAGGCCGTGATGCCCGAGCCGGGCACCCAGCCGATCACGCCGCTGAGGCCGATGAGCATGGACGGGCCGCTGCCGGCGAACTCCGAGCAGCTCGCCGGGTCCGTCGCCGCGCAGGACGACCAGCAGCGCAGGCTACGCGCAGGCCTGCCGCCGAGGTCGAGCGCCTCGACGGGCTGCGCCGCCGGATCGACGAGGCGCTGCAGCGGCACGGGCCTGCGCCAGGACGTGCGGATGAAGATCGACAGCCGGGGCCTCACGATCAGCCTGGTCTCCAAGCACATCGTGTTCCGCGCCGAACGTCGCCGACCTGACGCCCCGCGGGGCGACGGTGCTCGACGTGGTCGGCGCCGGTCCTGCGCGAGCGTCCACGACAGGATCGACATCGACGGGCACACCAACCAGGTGAAGGTGCAGCCGAAGTTCTACGCCACGGACTGGGACCTCTCGGCGGCCCGCGCGGTCACGGTCCTGCGCTACCTCGAACGAGCGCGAGGGCATCGCCGGTGACACGGCTCTCCGCGGTCGCCTTCGGCCACGAGAAGCCGCTGATCGACCCGCCGCGACCGCCGGGCGCAAGGAGCTGAACAAGCGGGTCGACGTCGTCGTACTGTCCGGCGCCGACGAGGCCACCCGCGCACTGTTCGAGACCGTCCTGCGTGACCAGGGCCAGCAGAGGAGCCGACGGATGAGCGTGACGGAGATGAGTACGGCGGACGCCGTGGTGGAGCCGGAGAAGAAGCGCAGGACGCTCCTCGTGGTCGTGCTGGTCGTCCTCGCGTTGGCCGCCGGCGCCTGGTGGTTCATGATCCGCCCGGCCGGGGCCGACGAGCCGGCCGAGCCGGGCGAGGTGCTCCAGCTGGAGTCGATCCAGGTGAACCTGGCCGACGGCCACTACCTGAAGATCGGCGTCGCGCTGCAGGCGGTGGAGGGGGCCGAGGAGGTCGAGGGCAGCAAGGCGCTCGATGCCACGATCGAGCTGTTCAGCGGCTCGGCCATGGCCGAGCTGGCCGACCCGGGAAGCGCGGGCAGCTGAAGGCGGCGCTGGTCGAGGAGCTGGACGAGCGGTACCACGGCGAGGTGATGGAGGTGTACTTCACCGACTTCGTGACCCAGTAGGCGCCCGGTCGTACCTCACGAGGGCTGTGGACGCTTTGCGAGGGGCGTGCCGCGTGTTCTGCGGCCATAACCCCGCGTTACATGGGGGGTTCTGCTCAGGTCGGGTAAAGGGGGGCCGATACCGCCTTCGTGAGCGTCTCCTCCTCCGCACGACCCGACGCGCGTGATCGCGTCCGCCGCGCACGGGGGACGTCGGCCTGCCCGGAGCGAGCCGGCGCCCTACGACTTCCGGCGACCGGTGAAGCTGTCCCGGGAGAACTCGCGGACGCTCGCAGATCGCCTTCGAGACCTACGCCCGCCAGGCGTCGACGGTGATGACGTCGGCGCTGCGGTCGGTGTGCCAGTTCACGCTGGTCTCCGGGGAGCAGCTGCACCTACGCGGAGTACATCGAGACGCTCCCCGAGCCGTCGTACCTGACCGTCTTCTCGCTCGACCCGATCGCAGCAGCCGGCGGTGCTGCACCTGCCGCTGGCGGCCACGATGAGCGCGGTCGACCACCTGCTCGGCGGCCCCGGGACCGGGCCGCAGCCGGAGCGGCCGCTGACCGACCTGGAGAGCGCCGTCGTGGCGGGGCTCTTCGATCGGCTCGTCGCCGAGGTGCGCTACGCGTTCGCGTCACTGGTCGAGGTGGACCCCGGCCATCGTCGGCGTCGAGTACAGCCCCCAGCTGGCCCAGGTCGCCGCCGCCTCCGACGCGATGGTCGTGGCCCGGTTCTCCCTGCAGCACGGGGAGGCCGAGCACGAGGTCTCGCTGTGCCTGTCGTTCAACGGCCTGCTTCCGTACCTGAACAACGCCGGCGCCGACGTGGTCACCGACCGGGATCGCGCCCAGCGTGCCGAGGCCTCGGCCCGGCTCGCGGCCGGGTTCCAGGACGTCCCGGTCGAGGTCGGCGTCCGGTTCCGCGGCCACCACGGCCGACCCCGTCGAGCTGTCCGAGCCTCGCGGTCGGTGACGTGATGCGTCTGCGCCACCCCGCCGAGGCGCCGCTCGACGTGACGGCTGCAGACGTCGTCTTCGCCCACGCCACCCCGGGCAGCCACGGCCAGCGCCTGGCCTGCCTGATCGTCGCGACACCCCATCCAGGAGAGCTGATGCCCGGCACCGACCCCCCTCCCGACCGTCGTCCCCGCCGGCGAGGACCAGCACGCGCGTGCGGTCGGCGCGGCCGAGGCGATCGTCACGCTTCTCCCGGCCACCAGCGACCTCACCGTCGGTGCCGCGCAGCCGGCCGCGCTGGTCGACGCCGCGGCGTGGGCGGGCGCGGCGGTGGCACCGCTCGACCAAGGACGGCATGGTCGGCGTCCTGGTCGGTGCCGAGCTCGTGTCCGCGCTCGCGGAGTCCCCGATGGGACCGCTGGAGCTCGGTGCCGCGCTGCAGCCGTCGCTCGACGCGGCCGCCGCCGCCCTGGGCAGCACCGCCGGGGCCGGGCGCACCGTCGAGGCGGCCGACCTCGCCGCCATCCTGGCCACGGCCACGCGTCGCCGTGCCGCTGGTCGCCGCCGGTGCCACCGCCGCGGTCCTCCTGGTCGCGCCGCCCGCCGTCCCGGTCGTCGCTGCACCCGCCGCGGCGTCGGTCGGCGGGTCCACCCCGCGGCCCGGCATCGAGCTCCTCCACGGTGTGGCGATGGACGTCACGGTCGAGCTCGGGCGAACCCGGCTCTCGGTCCGCGAGCTGCTCGCGCTCACCCCCGGTGAGGTGATCGAGCTCGACCGTGCCGCGGGCAGCCCCGCCGACCTGCTGGTCAACGGCCGGCTCATCGCCCGCGGCGAGGTGGTCGTCGTGGACGAGAACTTCGCGCTGCGTGTCACCGAGATCGTCGCGAACACCCCTGTGAGCTGACCGTGCTCGAGCTCGCCCTGCGGGTCGTCTTCTCGCTCGCCGTCGTCCTCGGTCTGCTGTGGTTCGTCGCCCGGACCGGCAACACGCGGCTTCGGCGGCGCCGGCGCGGTCGACGGTCCGCGTGGTCGCGCGCCAGCCGCTGGCCCGCACCGCCTCGCTCGCGGTCGTCGAGGTCGGCGAGCGGGTCCTCGTCGTCGGGGTCAGCGAGAACGGCGTCACGCCTGCTCACCGAGATGGACCCCGCCGAGCTGGGCCCCTCGGGGCTGTCCGACGAGGCCGCCCTGGCGGCCACAGCCGTGCCGGTACGCCTCGGCCCTCGGCCCTCGGCGGTCCCGCGTGGTCGGCGGCGCCCGCAAGGCGGCCCCCTCGCCGGTGCTCGGCGGATCGGTGCTTTCCGCGGCAGACCTGGCGCCAGGCCTGGCGGCCGCGGCGACCCGACGGGGCGGCAGCGGTGACTGACCTGCCCCTGGTGCGGGTGCGGGTGCGCGGCGTCCTCGCGGGTCTCGCGCTCGGCGTGCTGCTCGCCCTCGGTCCGGTACGACGTCCGCCGTGGCCGCGCCCTCGACAGCCGGCGACCGGCCTGCCGGCCACGTCCGCGAGCCCGTCGTACTCGGGCCTGGTCGTCGTCGCACCGCTGCCGGACCCGGCGCCGCGACCGCGCCCGGACCGCAGGGTCCCCGCGGGCCGCGCGGTACCGACGGCGCAGACGTGACGATCAAGTTCGACGACCTGACCGACAAGCCGAGCACCCCGGTGCTCGTGCTCCTGGGCCTGACCCTGCTCAGCCTGGTGCCGGCGATCCTGCTGACCACGACGAGCTTCACCAAGATCCTCGTCGTGCTCGGCCTGACCCGCAACGCGCTGGGCCTGCAGCAGATCCCGCCGAACCAGGTGCTCGCCGGACTCGCGCTGTTCCTCAGCCTGTTCATCATGGCCCCGGTGCTCGCGGAGATGAACGACGTCGGCCTGCAGCCCTACCTCGACGGCACCAAGAGCCAGAGCCAGGCCTGGGACGACGGCATCGACCCGCTGCGCGGCTTCATGCTCCGCCAGACCGGCGACTCCGAGCTGGCCCTGCTCACCGACGTGGCCGACCGGCCGCGCCCGGAGACCCGCGACGACGTCGCCATGTCGACGCTGGTGCCTGCCTACGTGCTGAGCGAGCTGAAGCAGGCCTTCATCATCGGCTTCGTCATCTTCATCCCGTTCCTGGTGATCGACATCGTCGTCGCGGCGGCGCTGATGTCGCTGGGCATGATGATGATGCCGCCGGTGATGGTGTCGCTGCCGTTCAAGCTGCTGCTGTTCGTGATGGTCGACGGGTGGGGACTGATCGTGCGGTCGCTGGTGTCGAGCTACGGGGGCGGGTGAGGCGATGAACGACAGCACCGTCCTCGACATCGCGCTGCAGACCATGCTGGTCGCCTTCAAGCTCGCGCTGCCGATCCTGCTCCCGGCCCTGGTCATCGGCTTCGCCATCTCCCTGATCCAGTCGATGACCCAGATCCAGGAGTTCACCCTGGCGTTCGTGCCGAAGCTGCTCGGGGTCGGCCTGGCCGTGCTGATCTGCGGTAACTGGATGCTGCACACCCTGGTGGCGTTCACCCAGGACCTGTTCGAGCGCATCCCCTCGATGCTGGGCTGAGCGATGACGATCACGCTGTCCGGGGAGCCGTTCATCGCCTACGTCCTCGCCGGGATCCGCGTGCTGGCGTGGCTGATGATCGTGCCGCCGTTCTCCTCGAAGGCGGTGCCCGCGGTGGTGAAGGTGCTCCTCGGCGTCGGCCTCGCCCTCGCGGTCGCACCGACCCTCGGCCTGGCCTCGGTGCCGCAGGACGGCGTGGAGCTCGCCTCCGTCGCGGTGCAGGAGGCGCTGATCGGGGCCACGATGGGGTTCGCCACGTTCCTGCTGTTCGCCGCGGTGCAGGCCGCCGGCGACCTGATCGACGTCTTCGGTGGCTTCAGCCTGGCGATGGCGTTCGACCCGCTGTCGTTCAACCAGAACTCGGTGTTCGGGAAGCTCTACTACATGCTGGCGATGATGCTGCTGTTCGCCACCGACGCGCACCTGCTCGTCGTCGGCGGCCTGCTGCGCACCTTCGAGCAGATGCCGGTCGGCACCCTGTGGCAGGTCGGCGACGTCACCGAGGTCCTCGTCGCCGCCTTCGGGGTCTTCTTCACCTCCGCGGTCCAGATCGCGCTGCCGATGATCGGCGTGCTGTTCGTCGCCGACCTCGGCCTCGCACTGCTCACCAAGGTCGCCCCGCAGCTCAACGCCATCGGCATCATGTTCCCCGCCAAGATCGGGCTGACCCTGCTCACCGTCGGGCTCTCCTTCCCGGTCCTGCCGCACGCGGTCGAGCGGCTCGTCGAGGCCGCCAGCCAGGCGATGGCGGCGATCGGGTGAGCAGCAGCGGCGAGGAGAGGACCGAGAAGCCCACCCCGAAGAAGGTCAAGGAGAACCGCAAGGAGGGCAAGGTCCCGCGGACCCAGGAGCTCGGCGCCTGGGGGTCGCTGCTCGTGGTCGCCCTGCTGCTGGGCTGGGTGGTGGGGCACGGGTTCGACGCGCTGCGCGAGCTGCTGCTCCGTGCGCTCGCCCTCGTCGACGACCCCGACCCCGCCAAGGTGCTCGCGATGCTGCGCGAGGGCACGGTCACCGGCCTGGTGATCTCCCTCGTGCTGGGGGCGGGGGTCATGCTGGTCTCCGTCCTCGCCGGTGTCGCGCAGGGCGGCCTGCACCTCGCCACGAAGTCGCTGAAGCCGAAGTGGTCCAAGCTCAGCCTGATCCAGGGCGGCAAGCGGATCTTCGGCCTGCAGGCGCTGTGGGAGGGCGGCAAGACGCTGCTCAAGAGCACGGTCGTGCTGTTCCTCGTCTTCCGGGCCGTGCGGAGCCTGCTGCCGCTGCTCGGGGGGCTGGTGCCCTTCGACGTCGCCCTCGAGATCGCCGCGGGCACCGCCACCGGGCTGATGCGCGACGTGGCCGTCGCCGGCCTGGTCGCCGCCGCGGCCGACTACGGCTTCCAGCGCCGCAAGACGGGCAAGCAGACCCGGATGACCAAGAAGGAGGTCCGCGACGAGCACAAGATGACCGAGGGCGACCCGCTGGTGAAGAGCGCGATCCGGTCCCGCCAGCTCGCGGCGGCCCGCAACCGGATGATGGCCGACGTGCCGCAGGCCGACGTCGTCCTGGTCAACCCTGTCCACGTCGCGGTGGCGCTGCGCTACGAGTCCTCGCGGGGCACCCCGCGGGTGGTCGCCAAGGGCGCCGGCGCGGTCGCGGCCAGGATTCGGGCCGTGGCCGACGAGCACCGGGTGCCGATGGTCGAGGACGTCCCCCTCGCCCGTGCCTTGCACGCCGGCTGCGAGGTCGGCCAGGAGATCCCCCCGGAGCTGTACCACGCTGTCGCCCAGGTCCTCGCCTACGTGCTCAGCCGCAGGGCCCACGGCGCGGCGGCGGGCCGGCACCGCTCGCCCCGGACGGACCCGTCGGTGCCGCAGGTCGGCCGGCGCGCACGTCGTACCCCCGCCGTGCGGGGCTGACCCGCCGAACCGCTCAGGTACGACGACCCGCGGCCGATGGGTCCGATGCCAGGACGGCAGCCTCGACGCACCACGGACGGTGCCCGTGCCCACGGACCCGTGTGGAAAGGCAGTCCTCGTGCAGAAGCGGATGGCCCAGATCGGCGTCCCGATCGCGGTCGTGGCCGTCGTCGTCATGCTGGTCGTGCCGCTCCCGGCGATCGTCCTCGACATGCTGATCGCGGCGAACATCACCGCCGCGCTGCTGATCCTGATGACGGCGATGTTCGTCAACAAGCCGCTCGACTTCGCGGTGTTCCCGGCGGTGATCCTGGTCGCGACGCTGTTCCGGCTCGCGCTGAACGTCAGCGCCACCCGGTTGGTGCTGCTCGACGGCTACGCCGGCAAGGTGATCGACACCTTCGGCCACTTCGTCATCGGCGGCTCGCTGGTCGTGGGCATCATCGTGTTCTCGATCCTCGTGGTCATCCAGTTCGTGGTCATCACCAACGGCGCCGGCCGCGTCGCCGAGGTCGGGGCCCGCTTCACCCTCGACGCGATGCCCGGCAAGCAGATGGCGATCGACGCCGACCTCAACGCCGGCCTGATCGACGACGACGAGGCGCGGCGACGCCGTGCGGAGGTGGCCGCCGAGGCCGACTTCTACGGCGCGATGGACGGCGCCTCGAAGTTCGTCAAGGGCGACGCGATCGCGGCGATCGTGATCACCCTGGTCAACCTGCTCGGCGGGTTCACCGTCGGCGTGCATCCAGAAGGGCATGACCTTCGGCGACGCCGTGCACACCTACAGCCTGCTGACCATCGGCGACGGCCTGGTCTCGCAGATCCCCGCGCTGCTGCTCTCGGTCGCGACCGGCATCATCGTGACCCGCTCCGCCAGCGACGGCGACATCGGCTCCGACGTGTTCACCCAGCTGACCCGCCGGCGCACTGCCGCTGCGGCTCGCCGCCGGTGCCGCGGTGGTGATGATGCTGATCCCGGGCATGCCGAAGCTGCCGTTCCTGGTCGCCGGCGGCGCGATCTTCTACCTCTCCCACGCGCCACCCCGGCGACCGGGAGGAGGAGAGCGGCCGCGCTCGCCGCTGCCTCCGAGGCGCCCGCGCTGGAGGCGGCCGCGCCACACCCCGACTCCCTCGAGGCGCTCGCCGAGGAGATCCGGGTCGACCCGCTCGAGCTCGAGCTGTCCGCGGACCTCATCGACCTCGTCGACACCACCGCCGGCGGCGACCTGCTCGACCGCGTCAAGGCACTGCGCCGCAAGGTCGCCGCCGACCTCGGTGTGATCGTGCCGCCGGTGCGCACCCGCGACAACCTCGACCTGCCGCTGCGGACCTACGCGATCAAGCTCTTCGGCATCGAGGTCGCCCGCGGCGAGGCGCCCCCCGGCACGGTGCTGGCCATCGGTGACGGCCTCGAGGGCATCCCCGGCCAGCGCACCGAGGAGCCGGTCTTCGGTCTCGCCGCGGTGTGGGTGCCGGTCGAGCTGCGCAGCCAGGCCGAGCTCGCCGGCGCCACCGTCGTCGACCGCTCCTCGGTGGTCACCACCCACCTGGCGGAGATCGTCCGGTCGCACGCCTCCCGGCTCGCTCAGCCGCGAGGACGTGCACGCGCTGGTCGAGTCGGTCAAGCGCTCGCACCCGCCGTGGTCGACGAGCTCACCCCGGCCCAGCTGTCCCTCGGGGAGGTCCAGCGGGTGCTCCAGGCGCTGCTCGAGGAGCACGTGTCCGTGCGCGACCTGGTCCGGATCTTCGAGGCGCTGTCGATGCGCGCCCGGGTCGGCAAGGACCTCGACGGCCTGGTCGAGGCGGTCCGGCAGGTCCTCGGCCCCGCGGTCGTCGCACCCTACGCCGCGACCGGCACGCTACCGGTGCTCTGCTTCGAGCCGGCGCTGGAGCAACGGCTGCTCGAGGGCCTGCGTGCCGGCGAGGACGGCGCGTTCCTCGCCCTCGACGCCGACCTCGCGCAGACCGTGCTCACCTCGCTCGCCACGACGGCGCGCGCCAGGCGGAGGAGCAGAGCGTGTCCCCGGTGCTGGCCTGCGCGCCCCAGCTGCGCCCGGCGGTACGTCGGATGTCCGCACCGTCCCTGCCGCGGCTGCCGGTCGTGTCCTACACCGAGCTGGGCGGGCCGGTCAGATCGACTCGGTCGGCGTGGTCTGCGGCGCAGACCGGCTCCGTGGTGGGCGCCGGCATGACCCGCCCCGCCCGTCGTCGTACCCCTGGAAGGAAGCCGTGAGCGGAACCAGCCCGAGCCCGTTGTCCCTGCCGGTCCTCGGCGGGGCGGCGGCGGTGAGCTCCCCCGCGCTGTGGCGGGCGCTCGTTGAGCAGACCGCCACCGTGGAGGTCGCGCTGACGCGGTACCTCGTCGGGGTCCTGGTGTGCTGGCTGGCGCTCGCGTTCGTCGCGATGCTCGTCGGGCCGGCGCCGCGCCCGGAGGCGGAGCGGGCCGCGGACGCGGGCGCCGAGGAGGAGGGCCGGCCGCACGCCGGGACCGGCGCCGTCCACGCCTAGCGTCCGGGAGTCCTAGGTCGGCACCGCGGGCTCGACCTGCACGTGGGCGCGGCGGGCGGTCTGCGCCAGCACGATCCCGGCGACCACCGCGGTGCCGCCGACGACGGCCACCGCGTCGAGCCGTTCGAGGAACCACAGCCAGCCGAGCGCGTTGACGCCGACCGGCTCCAGCATCGCGACCATCGTCACCGTCGTCGCGGTGAGGTGGCGCAGGGCGAGCAGCTCGACGCCGAACGGCACCACCGTGCCGAGCACGATGATCCACACCAGCAGGGCCCAGACCGGCGCGGTGTGCTCGGCGAGGGTGCCGAGCAGCGACACGTGCTCGCCGAGCAGCGAGGTGTCGAACGAGGTGACCGGGGAGAGCACGTTGAGCGCGACCGCGCCGGTCAGGAACGACCAGACGACCACCTGCAGCGGGTCGAGCGTCCCGACGCCGTGCTCGCCGACGAGGAAGTAGGTCGCCAGGCAGACCGCGGCCGCGAGGCCGGCGAGGATGCCGACCGGGTCGAAGACCAGCCCCTTCCACACGCCGGTGGCCGCGGCGAGCCCCGCCATCGCCAGCGCCAGGCCGAGCCACATCCGGCGACGCACCGCCTCCTTCTGCACCACCCGCGCCCAGACCGCGACGAGCACCGGCGCCTGGAACTCCAGCAGCAGCGCCATCCCCACCGGCAGCCGGTCGATGGCGACGAAGTAGGCCCACTGCAGGGCGGCCACCCCGACGAGGCCGTGCACGAGGATCAGCCAGCGCAGGCGCCCCGGCGGCGGCCGCAGTGCGCTGCGCCGGAACAGCGCCGCGGCGGTGGCGAACACGACGAAGGTGCCGGTGACCCGGACCGTGGTCAGCGTGACCGGGTCGACCCCGGCGCGCAGGGCCACGCGGGAGACCCCGGCGTTCACGATGAACAGCGACGCCCCGAGCAGGACCAGGGCGAATCCGAGGGGCGGGTTCCGGGGCAGCACCGGACGAGTGTAAGGGGTGAACTCCCTTCTGCCCCTGTCGCCTCGCGGGTCCGGCCCTGGTTAGGCTGAGCGCCATGACGCACTCCGCAGAAGGCCCCCGGGTCCGCCCGGCCGTCGCCGGCATCCCGGCCTACGTCCCGGGCAGGCCGCCGGCCCCGCGCGAGGGCGTCAGGACCTTCAAGCTCTCGTCGAACGAGAACCCCTACCCGCCGCTGCCCTCGGTCGTGGCCGCCGCCTCCGACGCGGTCGCGGCGATGAACCGCTACCCCGACATGGGCTGCACCGGGCTCTACGCGGCCCTCGGCGAGCACCTCGGCGTGCCGGCCGACCACCTCGCCGCCGGCACCGGGTCGGTCGCGGTGCTCTACCACCTGCTGCAGGCCTTCTGCGAGAGGGGCGACGAGGTCGTCTACGCCTGGCGGTCCTTCGAGGCCTACCCGATCGCGGTCGCCGTGACCGGCGCGACCTCGGTCCAGGTGCCGTTGGCGACCCGGTGCCCGGCACGACCTCGACGCGATGCTCGAGGCGATCACCGACCGCACCAGGGTCGTCATCGTCTGCACCCCGAACAACCCGACCGGCCCGGCCGTCGGCCACGCGCGAGCTCGAGGCGTTCCTCGACCGGGTGCCGCCGCACGTGGTGGTCGTCGTCGACGAGGCCTACCGGGAGTTCGTCCGCGTCGACGACCCGGTCGACGGGGTCCGGCTCCACCGTGACCGGCCGAACGTGGTGGCCATGCGCACGTTCGCCAAGGCCTACGGCCTCGCCGGGTTCCGGGTCGGCTACGTCGTGGCCCAGCCGGCCGTCGCGTCCGCCGTACGAGCGTGCGCGCTGCCGTTCGGCGTGTCGTCGGTGGCCCAGGCCGCCGCGGTCGCCTCCCTGGAGGCGGAGCCCGAGCTGCTCGAGCGGGTGGAGGCGCTCGTCGCCGAGCGGTCGCGGGTCGTCGCCGCGCTGCGCGAGCAGGGCTGGGACGTGCCCGACGCCCAGGGGAACTTCGTGTGGCTGCCGCTCGGCGAGCGCACCGGCGACTTCGCCGCCCGCGCCGAGGAGGCCGGCATCATGGTGCGGCCGTTCCCCGGCGACGGCGTGCGGGTGAGCATCGGCGAGCCGGAGGGCAACGACGTGTTCCTGTCGGTGGCGGCCGCGACGATCTCGGCCGGCTGAACGGCACGACCCCCTGGTAGCCCGGCGGTCCGGAAACCGGTTGGGCGCCGTCAGGAGCACCGGGTAATCTGCTTCTTACCGCAACCCCGGTCTGGACCGCACGTGATCACGAGTCGCTGACGCCTGCCCGGGGCCGACACGAGGGGACCCGCGCCAGCACATGCCGTCAGCAGCGCCCACGAGCACCGCCCGAACCATCACCAGGCCCACCGAGCACCCGCCCGCCGGCGTGCAGTCGCTGTGGCGCCTCAAGGGCTACCTGCGTCCCCACGTCGGCGCCCTGGTGGTGATGCTCCTCGCCGCCCTCGCCGGCGTCGGGGTCAGCCTGGCGATCCCGCTGGTCACCAAGGCGATGATCGACGGTCCGATCGCCGACGGCGACGTCGGCCCGATCCTGCCGCTGGGGCTGCTCGCGCTGGGCCTCGGCGTCGTCGAGGCGGTGCTGATCTGGATCCGGCGCTGGGTGCAGTCCAACGCCGTCCTCGGCCTCGAGTCCCGGATCCGCAGCGACCTCTACGAACGGCTCCAGCAGCTGCCGATGGCCTTCCACGGCTACTGGCAGTCCGGGCAGCTGCTCAGCCGGGTCACCACCGACCTGGCGAGCATCCGCCGGTTCGCCGGCTTCGGGCTGATCTTCCTGGTCATCAACGTCACCCAGCTGACCGTGGTCACGATCGTGCTGCTCAACATGTACCTGCCTCTCGGCCTCGTCGTCGCGGGCGCGGCGGTGCCGATCGTCTGGCTGTCGATGCGCTTCGAGAAGGCCTACGTCGTGGTCTCCCGCCGGGTCCAGGACCAGCAGGGCGACCTCGCCACCCTCGCCGAGGAGGGCGCGGTCGGCATCCGGGTCATCAAGTCCTTCGGCCGCTCCCGGCACGTCTCCGCGCAGTACGACGCCGCGGCCCGCAAGCTCTACGGCACCTCGATGGACAAGGTCCGGCTGTCGGCGAGGTTCTGGTCGTTCCTCGAGGTGATCCCGAACCTCGCGGTGGTGGTGGTCCTCCTCGTCGGCGCGCTCGGCGTCGGCCGCGGCGACCTGAGCTCCGGCACCCTGGTCGCGTTCATCCTGCTGCTGCTCTCCCTGGTGTGGCCGGTGGCCGCCCTCGGGGTGATCCTGGCGATGGCGCAGGAGGCGATGACCGCCTCCGCCCGGGTGCTCGAGATCTTCGACACCGAGCCGGCGATCGTCTCCGGCACCAGGACGCTCGACGCCCCGCGCGGGCACCTGCGCTTCGAGAGCGTCGACTTCGCCTTCCCCGACGCCGAGGACCCCGAGCGGCCCGGGGACCCCGTGCTGCGCAACGTGAACCTCGACGTCGCGCCGGGCGAGACCGTGGCCGTCGTCGGCGCCACCGGCTCCGGCAAGACCACGCTCACCTCCCTGGTGCCGAGGCTGTACGACGTCACGGCCGGTCGGGTGACCATCGACGGGGTCGACGTACGCGACCTCACCCTCCCGCACCTGCGGCAGGTCGTGGCCACCGCGTTCGAGGAGCCGACGCTGTTCTCCATGAGCGCCCGCGAGAACATCACGCTCGGACGCTCCGACGCCACCGAGGAGGAGGTCCTCCACGCGATCGAGGTGGCGCAGGCGCAGTTCGTGCACGACCTGCCCTACGGCCTCGACACCCGCATCGGCGAGCAGGGGCTGTCGCTCTCGGGCGGCCAGCGGCAACGCCTCGCGCTGGCCCGGGCGGTCCTGGCCCGGCCGAGGATCCTGGTCCTCGACGACACCCTCTCCGCGCTCGACGTGCACACCGAGAAGCTCGTCGAGGCGGCGCTGCGGCACGTGCTCGAGAACGCCACCGGCATCGTCGTCGCGCACCGCGCCTCCACCGTGCTGCTCGCCGACAAGGTCGCGCTGCTGCAGGACGGCACGATCACCCACGTCGGTGAGCACAGCGAGCTGCTGGCCACCGTCCCCGCCTACCGCGACCTGCTGTCCGCGGACGTCACCGAGGAGGTCCCTGCGTGAGCGCCGGCGCCGACACCGAGCGGCTCGAGGACGAGGCCCGCGTGGTCGCCGAGACCGAGGACGCGGAGTCCACCTGGCGCGGCGTCGCGGTGGACCGCCGCGGGGACGAGGAGATCAGCGACCACGTCTCCGGGATGCTGCGCGCCCGCTCCCGGCGGCTGCTCGGCGAGCTGCTCCGCCCGCACCGCAGGTGGATCTGGGTCCTGGTCGGCGTGGTCCTCGTCGAGAACCTCGCCCGCCTGTCCATCCCCTACCTGGTCAAGGAGGGCATCGACCTCGGCATCCCGCCGATCCGGGAGAGCGGCGACGCCACGCTGCTGTACGGGATCGTCGGGGTGGTCGTGGTGGCCATCGCCGTGCAGGCCGTCACCCGGCAGACCTTCCTGGTGCTGTCGGGCCGGATCGGCCAGGACATGCTCTTCGAGGTGCGCCGGCGGGTGTTCCGCCACTTCCAGAAGCTCAGCCCGGCCTTCCACGACGAGTACACCTCCGGCCGGGTCATCTCGCGGCAGACCTCCGACGTCGACGCGATCTACGAGATGCTCGAGTCCGGCTTCGACGGCCTGGTCACCGCGGTGCTCACCCTCGTCGGCACCTCGATCGTGCTGCTCTTCCTGCGACGTGCGGCTGGCCCTGGTCGCGCTGTTCAGCTTCCCGTTCCTGTGGCTGCTGACCAACTGGTTCCGCAAGGAGACCGCGCGCACCTACCGGGTCACCCGGGAGAAGGTCGCGCTCGTGATCGTGCACTTCGTCGAGTCCATGGGCGGGATCCGGGCGGTGCAGGCGTTCCGCCGCGAGCGCCGCAACCAGGAGATCTTCGACGACGTCAACGACCAGTACCGCCTCGCCAACCTGCGGGCCTTCCGGCTCTTCGCGTGGTTCATGCCCGGGGTGAAGCTGATCGGCAACATCACCATCGCGGTCACCCTGCTCTACGGCGCCTACCTCGCCGTCGACGGCGAGGTCACCGTCGGCGTCCTCGCCGCGTTCCTGCTCTACCTGCGGCAGTTCTTCGAGCCGATGCAGGAGATCTCGATGTTCTACAACACCTTCCAGTCCGCCTCGGCGGCGTTGGAGAAGCTCTCCGGGGTGCTCGAGGAGGAGCCGGACGTCCCCGAGCCGGCCGACCCGGCACCGCTCACCGACGTCCGCGGCGAGGTGCGCTTCGACCGCGCCCGCTTCGAGTACGTCGAAGGCACGCCCGTGCTGCCCGGCCTCGACCTGAGCGTGCCCGCCGGCCAGACCCTCGCCCTGGTGGGCACCACCGGTGCCGGCAAGACCACGATCGCCAAGCTGCTCGCCCGGTTCTACGACCCCACCTCGGGCCGGGTGCTGCTCGACGGCGTCGACCTGCGCCGGCCTCGACGAGGCGACCCTGCGGTCGTCGGTCGTGATGGTCACGCAGGAGAACTACATGTTCGGCGGCACCGTCGCCGACAACATCCGGTTCGGCCGCCCCGAGGCCTCCGACGAGGAGGTCGTCGCGGCGGCGCGGGCGATCGGTGCGCACGACTTCATCGCCGCCCTGCCCGACGGCTACGCCACCGACGTGGCGAACAAGGGCGGCCGGCTCTCCGCGGGCCAGCGGCAGCTGGTCGCGTTCGCCCGGGCCTTCCTCGCCGACCCCGACGTGCTGATCCTCGACGAGGCCACCTCCTCCCTCGACGTGCCGTCGGAGCGGATGGTCCAGCATGCGCTGCAGACCATCCTCGCCGAGCGGACCGCGGTGATCATCGCCCACCGGCTCTCCACCGTGGAGATCGCCGACCGGGTGCTCGTCCTCGAGCACGGCCGGATCGTCGAGGACGGCGCGCCCCGGGACCTGGTCGAGGGCGGGGAGGGCCGGTTCTCCGACCTCCACGACGCGTGGCTGGCGTCGCTGGCCTGACCCGGCCGGCGACCGGCGTACCCCCGGCCACCAACCCGCCGAGTCGGCCCCGCGTTAATGGGGGGTCGGGGCGGGCGGACGGGCCACCTGCGTTGCCGGGGTCAGGAGGCGGCGTCGGACTCGGCGGCCTGCTTGAGGCGGACGAGGGTCTGCTCGATCCCGCGGCGGTTGCGGTCCAGCATCCCGGTGAGCCGCAGCAGCCTCGCCCCGAGGTCGGGGTAGCGGCTGTAGTCGAAGGTCTCGGTGACCGTCGTACCTCCGTCGTCGGTCGGCTCGAGCACGTAGCGCCACCGGTGCGCCCCGAAGTGCCGCCAGGCGACCCGGCGGTCGGGCTCGTGCTCGACGACCTTGTTCGTGATCGTGTACGGCAGACCGAACATCCGCATGTGCACCCGGAAGGTGTCCCCCTTCGCCGTCAACCGGGCCGGTCCCTCGACCACGGAGCCGACCGAGCCCGAGCCGTCGATGCGGGAGTGCTGACGCGGGTCGCTGAGGATGGCGAAGACCACCGACGCCGGTGCGTCGACAGTGGTCGAGGCGGAGATCTCGCGGGGGGCCATGGCTCAACCGTACGGACCGCGCCCGGAAGGTGGAGACCAAGGCCGTCGCCGCGTCCAGGTGACCGGTTCGGTCAACGCTCGGGGCCCCGATGGGCCATGCGGCTGTATCCGAACTGGCTATCTCGAAAAACAGTCCTTACCGTCACGGGCCCCGACCGGTACAACGGTGAGGAAGCGTTGCTCGGGGGGGCAAGCTTCGGACCAGGGGGGAATTGGGGATGGATCGTATGGAAGTACGGCTGCTCGGACCGACACAGGTGCGGCGGCCTGACGGCGGGGTGGTGAAGCCGGCGGAGTGGCGGACGTCGAAGACGTTGGACCTGCTGCGGCTGCTGGCGCTCCACAACGGGGAGCCGGTGTCCGTCGGGCTCGTGATCGACAACCTGTGGCCGGACGTCGACGAGGACCGAGGACGGGCGAGCCTGCGCACCGCTGCCAGCCAGCTGCGCAAGGCGCTCGGCTGCGACTGCGTCGGGCGCAACGGGGGCTGGCTGACGCTGGAGGGTGCCTGGGTGGACACGCAGGCGTACGACGCTCTGCTGGACGAGGCCGAGGCCAGCCGCCGCGCCGGGGATCACGCCCGCACGGTGGCCGCGGTGCAGGAGGCGGAGGCGTACTACGTCGGCGACCTCGAGGTCCCACACAGCTCCGGCGACTGGCTGCACGACGCCCGGGAGCGGCTGCGCACGCGCAGACACCGGGCCCTGCTCGACGCCGCAGCGGCCGCGGCGTCGCGGTGCTGGATGCGCGACAGCCTCGACCTGGCGTGCGCGGCCGCGGGCATCGAGATGTCGGAGGAGACTGCCCGTGCCCTCATGCTGGCGCTGGCGGGTGTGGGCGAGGTGGAGAAGGCGCTCGAGGTCTACGAGGTCATCCGCAACGACCTGTCCGTGCGGTTCGGGGTGGACCCTTCGCCGCAGACGCGCGCGGTCCACCTCCAGGTGCTGACCGGGACCGCCGACCGGCACTGCCGGATCGGCCTGATCGGTCACGAGGGCACGGTCTCGGAGCTGGCAGCGGTGATGTCGCGGATGCTGCACGACGAGCCTCGGGTGGGTGTGGTGTGGCTGCAGGGCAAGCCGGGCAGCGGAAGGGACTCCGTCGTGGCCTCCGCCTGCCGTGAAGCGGGCCTCTCCATGCACGACATGGGACGCGATGCCTGGCTGCGCGACCGTGTGACCGCTCCGGTGTCGGCCTGGGAGATCCCGGACACCGACGTTGTGGTGATGCCCCGCGCGGAGAGCGTGCCACGGCACGCCATGACCATGCTCGACTCCCTGGCCCGCCAGCACGGTGGCGTGCTGGTGGTGCCGGTGCGGTTCGCGGTGCAGAGGCAAGCCGACGGAGCCGGTGCCACCGACGCGGTCCCCCACCAGATGGTCGAGGTCACCCCGCTCGACGAGGCCAGTTTCGCCGAGCTCGCGGAGAGCGTGCTGCAGGGGCCGCCCTCACCCCGGCTGCTGCGCCGCCTGTGGGCCGGCTCCGGCGGACTCAGCGGTGCCGCGTGCCAGGCGGCCAGGAACTGGGTGAACGACGGCCGCATCGTCTGGACCACGAGTGGCCTCGAGCTGGCGGCGCCCGGTCCGGCCGAACCGGGCGCGTCGGGCAGCCTGCGCCGCCGGCTGCGGCTGCTGTCCCCGCTGGCCGAGGACGTCGTGACGGTGCTCGCCGTCGCCGGTGTCGACGTGGAGGCGTCCGAGGTCGCCGCGGCGGCGCTCACCCTGCGTCCCGACCGGCACGCCGACGAGGTCGCCGCGCTGCTGCCCGAGCTCGTCGACACCGGCATCCTCATGGTCGGTCCCGACGGCTACCGGCTCCGGGAGAGCAACGCCAGGCCGGAGATCCTCGCAGGCATGCGGCCCGGGGTGCGCCAGCAGGTGCATCGCATCGTCGCCGACCAGGTGACGATGCCGATGCCGGTGCGGGTCGACCACCTCATCGCCTCCGGTCAGCACCGGCGCGCGAGCGTTCTGGGGTTCGCGGCGCTGGACCAGGCCCAGGCCGCGGGGGACCGTCGGGCCGCCCAGCTGCTGGTGACCGCGCTGGCCGCGCTTCCGGCCCACCTGCGGGAGCGGTCCGAGCTGGTGCAGCACGCGGCAGACCTGCGGGCCCCGCTCCGCCGGCGGGGGACGGTGGACGCCTTCGCGGCGAGCCGTCCCATCGCCCCGATGCAGGCACGGGTCAAGAGCGGGTCGCGGTGGGAGCGGTGGTACAGCATCGTGGCCGGGGTGGCGCTGTCCCACCAGTACGACGTCGCCGCCCTCCTGGTGGCCGTCTGACTGGGTCGGATCAGGTCGGGGGACGGGGGATGTGCACGCCGGGGGGTTCGTGCCCGTGGCGGTCACGGTACTGCTCGACGTAGGCCGCGACCGCCGTGGGCAGCGTTGCGAAGATCCGGTCCTCGCCGACCTGGTCCACGAACCCGGCGGCCGCGAGGTCGTCGCGCAGGTCCTGCTTCACGCGGGCCATCGCGAACACCACGCCGCGCTCGGCCAGCGCACGGCGCACCTCGTCGAGCGCGTCCACCCCGCTCAGGTCGACCTCGGTGTTCGCCTCGGCGTTGAGCAGGAACCACTCCACGGGGGTCTCGGACGCGTCCACCGACGCGAGCGCCCGGCGGGTGAAGTCCTCGGCGTTTGCGAAGAACAGCGGCGAGTCGTAGCGGTAGACGACCAGGCCGGGCACCTGCTTCGCCTGCGGGTAGTCGTCGATGTCGTGCATCCCCGCGACGCCGGGGGCGTAGCCGAGGATGCCGTCGTGCGGACGGGCGACGTGACGCAGCTGGTTGAGGATCGACAGGCCGATCGCGACCCCGATCCCCGGCAGCACGCCGAGGAGCAGGACGGAGGCGGTGGTCGCCAGCGAAACCGCCAGCTCGCTTCTGCTGAACCGAGCGATCCGGCGCAGCTCGTCGACGTCGACCAGCCGCAGCGCCGCGAACACCACGACCCCGCCGAGCGCGGCCATCGGGAAGGCCGCCAGCACCGGGTCGAGGAAGAACATGGCCACCAGCACCACGCCGAGGGTGACCAGGGAGTACAGCTGGCTGCGACTGCCGAGCGCGTCACCGATCACGGTGCGGCTGCCGCTGCTGCTGACCGGGAAGGCATGCATCAGCCCGGACGCCACGTTGGCCACGCCGAGCGCGAGGAACTCCTGGTTGGCGTCGATGCGCTGGCGCCGGCGGCTCGCGAACGCCCGACCGGTGAGCACGTTGTCGGAGTAGCCGACGACGGCGACGCCCACCGCGGGGACCAGGAGCTCGAGCACCAGCCGCGGGTCGACGTCGGGAAGCCCGGGCGCCGGAAGCCCGGCCGGGATGTCGCCGACGGTCGTGATGCCGTACGCCTCGAGGTCGAGGACGGCCACGACGGCCGCAGCCAGGAGCATTGCGACCAGCGGGTTGGGCCAGTGCGGCCGCAGCCGCTGGCCCACGAGCAGGAGCACGAGTACGGCGGACGCCATGGCGAGCGTGGGCAGCTGCGCCGACGCGAGGTGGGTGAGGGTGAACCAGGTCTGCTCGAGGGGGCTGTCCCCCTCGACGGTCATGCCGCTGAGCTTGCCGAGCTGGCTGACGATCATCAGCACCGCGATGCCGGCCATGTACCCGACCAGGACCGGCCGGGACAGCAGGTCGGCGAGGAACCCGAGCCTGCCGACGTAGCCGAGGAGACAGATCAGGCCCACGGCGATGGCCAGGGCGGCGGCCAGTGACGCGTACCGCTCCGGGTCTCCGGCGCCGAAAGCCCCGATCGCGGCGGCGGTCATCAGGGCGGTCGTGGACTCGGGGCCGATCGACAGCTGCCGTGAGGACCCGAGCACCGCATAGACCAGCAGCGGTCCGACGACGGCCCACAGCCCGACGACGGGAGGCAGGCCGGCCACCTCGGCGTACGCCATCACCTGCGGGACCAGATAGGCCGCGACGGTGACACCGGCGAGCAGGTCGCCGCGCAGCCAGCCGCGGTCGTAGTGGACGAGGCTCGAGAGCCCGGGGGCGACGGAGGCGAAGCGGTCAGACCGCGTCGTCGGGCTCGCCTTCCCCATGGGGCGAAACTACTGCCTCGACGGTCTCGGGCGCCGGGGTCTCCGGAAGTGGCTTGCGGCGCGGCCGTTCGGCGGTGATCACGATCGCGACGGCGAGCACCACTATCCCGCCGCCGATCACCACGGGTGCGGTGACGGCCTCGCTGAGGATGAGCCAGCCCAGGAAGACCGCGACCACCGGGTTCACGTAGGCGTAGGTGGCGACCAGGGAGATCGGGGCGTGGGCCAGCAGCCAGACGTAGGACGTGAACGCCAGCATCGAGCCGAAGACGACCAGGTAGCCCAACGCGAGCCAGGTGCGTGTCGAGTAGTCGCCGGTGAACCGCTCCCCGGCGGCGAGCCCGACGCTCACCATGATCAGCCCGCCGCAGACCATCTCGTAGACGGCGGTGACGAAGACGTCGCGGGGAAGGGTCAGCCGGGGCTGCAGGAACGAGCCGAGCGCCCAGCAGGTCGCCGCGAACAGGATGATCAGGGCGGGCGCCAGTGGCAGGTGGCCGCCCGCGCCGCTGCCGGCGAGCACCAGGTAGCCCAGGCCGCCGAAGCCGAGCAGCACGCCCAGCACCGACAACGGCTGCGGGACGTCCCCGGTCAGCCCCCGGAACAGCACGATGATCAGCGGCGAGACCGCGATCAGGAGGGCGGTGGCCCCCGAAGGGGCCCCGAGGCTCTCGCCGACCGAGACGAGCCCGTTGCCCAGCATGGGCAGCATCAGGCCGAGCGTGGCCGCACCGAGCAGCTCCCGCCGGGTCACGCGGAGCCGGCGCGGCCCGCCACGGACCGCGAGGACGACTCCGAGCAGCAGCCCCGCGGTCATGAACCGCAGCCCCATCGACGTCAGTGGCGGCGCCTCCTGCACCACGATCCGGATGCCGAGGTACGTCGATCCCCAGACGACGTAGACCACGCCGAGCGCGGCGACGACGAGGCCGACGGGCGGGGCCGTCCGCACCGTGGAGGGAGCTGTCTGTGTCATGACCGTCCTGTCGGTTGAGCCGTGACGAGACTAGGCCCGAGTCGGCCTCACGGTTCGCGGTTTTCCGACGTCGGGCCCGGGACGCGTGGACGCAGTGCAGGGCGGCCCGTGGGGAGAGCACGGGCCGCCCTGCAGACTGCGGTGGAGCTACCTCGTCCTGAACCTCCAGACGGTCCGTGCGAGGCGGTTGCCCGCCAGGTCCTGCACCTTGGGCCTGAGCACCACCACGTAGCGGGTGCTGCGGTCCAGCCGCTGGCGCGGGTTGATGACGAGCTTGCGCTGCTTGGCGCGGTAGACCACCGTGGCCGCGACGCGCTTGCCGCCGATCTCGCGCAGGACGACCGCCTTGCGGTTGACGCCCTTGATGCGCTCGTTGGTCCACATCCGGATGTTGGCTCCCGGGCGGATCCCGCCCTTCCTCACCGGCCGGGCCTTGACGATGCGTGGCTTCACCTCGTCAGCGGTCCGGAAGCGCCACACGGTGCGTGGCACCGCGTCGCCGTCGGCGTCGCGAACTCCGTCCAGGACCACCCGGACCATCCGGTTGTTGGGCAGCATCCCCAGCGGGGTGACGCTGATCTCCCCGGCGCCGGCGTCGTGGGACACCGTTGCCGGGATCCGGCTGCCGTTCGGCCGGAGCAGGCTGACCGTCTGCTCGTCGACCCGCTGGACCCCGCCGGCGATCGACATGCTGACCGCCGCCGTCCGGGTCACGTTCGTGTCCCCCACCGCCGGAAGCGTGCTCGTGATCGAGAACGCCGTGCCGGAAGGCTCTTCCTCGCCGGGTTGCGGGGTCGAGGGCTCCTGCGGGGTCGAGGGCTCCTGCGGGGCCGCGGGCTCCTCGGGGGGCGGCGGGATGGTCCCACCGCCACCGGTTGTCGCGGCCGCCGTGGTGAACGTGATCGTCGTGGTCTCGATCGGGACGCCGGAGACGGACTGGATGCCCGTTGCTCCGCCGGTCAGGGTCAGCTCGTACTCGGTGCCCGCCTCGAGCTGGCCGGCGTCGCTGCCGAACGGGTTCAGCAGCAACCGGTTGTCGGCGTTGAGGCCCCGGGTGAACGGCACGTCCGTGCCGTCGGAGGCCTTCCTCAGCGTGACGTCGGTGCCGTCGTACCCGACGACCGCCTCGGAGAAGAAGACCGCCACGTTGCCGTCGACCGGGACGCCGGTGGATCCGGCGGCCGGGCTGGTGCTCAACACCGTGGGCACCGTCGTGCTCGCCGCGACGGTGGTGAACGTGAACGACGTGCCGGCGAACGGCGTCCCGTCGTCGGCTGCGCGGACGGCGTCCGCCCCGCCGGTCAGGGTCACGCGGTACTCCGTCGCCGGTTGAAGCTGGTCCGCCTCGTTGCCGAAGGGGTTGAGCAGCAACCGGTTGTCGGCGTTGAGGCCCCGGGTGAACGGCACCTCCGTGTCGGTCGCGGTGTCGGTCAGCGTGACGGCTGCTCCCTGGTAGCCCTCGATCGGCTCCGAGAAGACGATCGCCACATTGGCTGCCACGCTCACGTCCGTGGCGCCGTCCGCCGGCGTGCTGCTGACCACGGTGGGGCCGGCCGGAGCACTGCCCGCTGTCGCGTCGGCCGGTGCCGACCAGGGGCCCGCCCCGACGGAGTTGATCGCACGGACCTGCACGGTGAACGTCCCGCCCGCGGTGAGACCGTTCACCTGCAGCTGGCGGTCACTGGCCGCGATGCTGTCGGCCGTCTGGACCACCTGCGCCCCGTCGAGCACCTGCAGCTCGAACCCGGTCAGCGCCGTGTTCCCGGTGTCGGTGCTCGGGGTCCACTGCACCAGCAGGGTGCCTGCAGCGTCGCCCGCACCCGCGGTCACCGAGGGCGCACCCGGGACGGTGACCTCCTCCACGGGCTGACTGGCGGCGGAGGTCGCCGTCTCGTCGGTGCCGTGGAGGTCGGTGTAGGTGGCCACCACACGGAGCTGGTCGCCGGCCTGGGCAGCGGTGACCATGAAGGTCTCCGCGGTCGCACCGTCGATGTCGCTCCAGGTGCCGCCCGCGCCCTGCTGCCACTGGTACTGCGGAGCGGCGTCCCCGGTCGGCAGCCCGTCGGCGTCGGCGAGCTCACCGGCGGTGATCGGCGACCCCACGAGCGGCAGGCCGGTGGACAGGACCGGTCCGGTCGGCGCGTCGTTGACGTTGACGACCGGTTCGGTCTCGTTGGAGGTCACCGTGTCGGTGCCCGCCTCGCCGAAGTTGGCCACCACCCGGAGGCGCTTGCCGACCTCGCTGTCGTCGGGCGTGAAGGTCGGGCTGTTGCTCACCCCCACGGCCTGCCAGCCGCCTGCACCGTCCTCGGCCTGCCAGGTGTAGGTGACGCCCGCGGCGTCCACACCGGGCAGCTGGGCCGAGAAGGACAGCTCCTGTCCCTCGACGGCGTCGGTGCGGCTCAGGGTGATGGAGCCCGTCACCTGGTCCTCGACGAGCGTGGTCAGGTCGATGACCGTGCCGTCGGAGAACTGCACCCGCTCGATGTTGCGCAGGATGTCGGTGCCGAGATCCACCGCACCCGGTGCGAGGTGCTGCACCTGGAAGATCCCCGGAGCGATCGCCAGAGGCTCGGCGAAGTTCGCACGGACGTCGTCGTAGTACACGGTGTCGACGTCGTCGGCGGCGCCCTGGTTGACGACCGCCCGCTGGATGCGGAGGTCGCTCGCGGTGATGCTGCCGTCGAAGATCCGGGAGCGGAAGTGCGCCATGTCCTCGCCGCGCTCACCGTCCGGGCCCACGAGCCACACGTCGAGTGCCGCGTCGCCGTCGATGAAGTCGTCGCCGCCCCGGCCCTCGATCAGGTCGTTGCCACCGCCACCGAGGACGAGGTCGTTGGCGTCGGCGTCCTCAGCGGTGACCTCGGACCCCATGAAGAGGCTTGCGTATCCCGGTGCGTCTCCGCCGCCGAGCAGTGCCCGGAGGCCGGCCACCCGGTCGAGCTGCTCCTGGGTTAGCTCGTGACCCGCGCCGCCGACGAACGCCGGGTCGCCCGGCGTGCTGCGGGCGCGCAGGATGTCGTCGCCGTCCCAGCCGGAGAGACCCTCGACGTTGAGGTAGCGCGAGCGCATCGTGACCACCGGGAGGGGCAGGAACGTCCGCAGGTTCATGTCGACGTCGACGGGGTCGGGGTTGCCCTTGTGGGTGACCCAGTCGAAGCCGAGCATGCCGGCGTGGCGGTCCGTGCCCTGGTTGAGCATGATGTCGTCGCCGCCCTCGGCGTCGTGGTCGTCGTTACCGGGTCCGCCGATGAAGACGTCCGGGCCGCCGTACGGGTCGCTCTGGAAGGTCAGCGCCAGGTCGCCCTGGAGCAGGTCGGCGCCCTTGCCGCCCTCCAGCCAGTCGATGCCCTGGTCGCCGCCGATGACGTCTCCGGCGTCCCCGCCCATGACGAAGTCGTCGCCGGCACCGGCGAAGGAGCGGGTCGGCTCCTGCCCGTGGAGCAGGAAGTCGTTGCCGGACTGTCCGAAGACCAGGTCGAAACCGGGCCCGGCGTTGATCGCGTCGTCCCCGGGGCCGCCGTGGATGGTGTCGTCCCCGAAGATGTCGGTGAGCACGTCGTTGCCCAGGCCGCCGTGGAAGCCGTCGTTGCCGACGCCACCCTCGATCTGGTCGTCACCACCGTGGCCCCACAGGGCGTCGTCGCCGTCGCCGCCGAACATGTTGTCCGCGCCGTCGGTGCCATGCATGGTGATGTGCTCGGGGCCGTCCCACCGCCAGGCGCCGGCGACCTGCCGCAGGCCCGCGGGGAGCGGGTCCGGCAGTGCGTCGAGGTCGACGGTGAGGTCCTGCCGGGCGAAGATGTCGACCGGGAGGTTCTTGGCGTCGGTGTTGCGCATCACCAGGTCGGCGAAGGAGCTGGCCTCGAGCTGGTGGAACAGGTTGAGGCCCTGGTTGCGGTTCAGGTAGTAGAACCGGTCACCGTTCTGCAGGTTCTCCAGGTGCTCCTCGAAGACCTTGTTGAACGTGGGGCCGAGCATGCCGCCGAAGACCATCGGCCGCTCGGCGAGCCCGCCGATCCAGAAGTCCACGTCGTCGAGGCCGGACTGTGCCGCGGGTGCGGTCAGCAGCGGGTGCTCGTCGGCCGTGCCCATCGTGTCGACGATCGCCTGCGCCGCCTCACGCCGTGCGGCGATGAACCCCGCGGTGTCCGGCGTGATGCTGGTGATCGTCGGGTCGGTGCCGTAGGCGGCGATGAAGTTCACCAGCGACGACCGGTGCCGCATCGCGAGCTGGAAGTCCAGCCAGTTGGCGTAGGGCTTCACCGAGGAGTCGGCGGTCGCGTTGTAGAACGTGCGTCGAGCCTCCTGCAACGACGGGATGCCTGCGTCCCGGGCTCGCGCCATGTTGATGGTGGCGAGGTCGAGCGGCAGCCCGAGCAGGTTGTTGCGCAGCGTGTCGACGACGAACTCGTCGATGCCGTTGCCGGTCTGGTTCATCATGCCCTGGATGACGGCCGCTGCACCCTGGTCGGCGGTGAGTCCACCGGGGGCGAACTCCGCCGGGTTGAGGAAGGCGTCGAGCAGTGGGAGGTCGTCGACCCCCTGGCTCTCGTAGCCGTCCCGCGCGACGGTGTCGGTCAGCATCGAGTGGCCGAAGCGGTACACCACGTGGGCGAACTCGGCGGTGACCGCCGGATCGATGTCGGCGTGGTAGAGGGTCTCGTTCAGGGGGCCGCCGTCGATCGTCGGCTGGATCTTGCGGGCGAACTCCTCGAAGACGAGGTGCTGGTACTGCATCTCGGTCACGTAGCGGGCCGCCTGGAAGATCCGCTCGCCGTAGTCCCACGGCCCCGACGTCGAGCGCCACATGTCGATGAACGCCTGGTCGCCGGAGTCGGCGACGACCTGCTCGATCTGGCCGACCAGCCTGTTGTGCTCGGCGTGGAAGACGTGGTGCACCGCGCTCAGGCCGATGTTCTCGTTGCCTCGGCCGTCACCGGTGATGAAGTGCGCGTCGAGCAGCTCGTCGTCGTACGTGCCCGTCTCGCTGAGCGGCTCGTCGACGGGGTTGTACGCCGAGTCCGAGTCGGGGTTGAGGGCCACGGTCCGACCCTGGACCGAGGTCGTCGGCACGGCGTTGTGGCCGATGTCGTCGAGGAAGGCGTGGCCGGCCTTGAGGGCCTGGCTCGCGTCCACGGGGGCCGCGTGGTCGCCCTCGACGAGGGTGCTGTCGGCTCCGTCGGCCCCAGGGACCACGAGCTGCGGGAACCCGTTCGCGCCGGCGATGAACCGGCCGTAGGGGTCGGTGGCCAACAGCGGGACGTTGTGCACGTCCTGGTCGTCGAGCTCGATGCCGAGCATGGTGCTGGCCTGCTCCTTGACGTCGGCCCAGGTGGTCAGTCCCTCGCCTCCCTCGCCGTTGAGCAGTCTGCCCGTCGGCACGGGAACCTCGGGGGTCGCGCCGTCGCCGTCGTGGTCCTCCATCGCGTACTCACGCAGGAAGACCTGGTGCGACGGGTGGGAGGTGTAGGTCTGGTTCTGGTCCACGAACGGCGTGGTGCGGTTCGTGTGCTCCTGAATGTCGTCCTCGTTGCCCAGGATCCCGTCGGGGCCGGGCAGGTTGGTCGCGCGGCTGAGCATCAGGAACGGGGTCCGTCCGCTGCGCGCCATCAGCGGGTCGTCCGGGGTCAGCGGGACGATGACCGTGCCGTTGCCGCCCTTGGAGACCATGTCCAGCCCGTGGTCGAAGAACTGGCCGAAGAGGGTGAACCAGGAGTTGAACGGCGCGGACAGGCCCTCGTCGGCGGACACGTTGGGCAGGAACACCGAGGCCGGGGTCTCCGGGTCGCCGTCGTGGTCGTACTCCTTGGCGCCGAGCTCGGCCAGCTCGACCTGAGCCTGCTTGGCCGCAGGGTTGTGCACCGTCTGGTCGGCGATCAGGTTGCTGACGACGCGGGGCTCGGAGTCCCAGACGAAGCCCTTCTTCTGCTTGTACGACGTCGGGGTGCCGCTCTGCACCGGACCCGGACCGTCGAAGTCGTAGCTGATCTCCTCGGCGTCCTTGAAGTCCGGTTCGAGCAGTCGCGGGAACGTCTGCAGCCCGGCGCCGTAGTTCTTGCGCTCGGGCGTGGTGATGTTGTTGTAGGAACCGTCCACCGTGCGCAGCCCCCAGGGCAGCATCGGGTCCGGCACGCACGTCCCGGACCGGTCGTCCGGGCTCTCGCACAGCAGTGTGTCGCCGCTGCCCTCGCGGATGTTCCTCGCGTGGTTCTCGGAGATCGTGATCTGCTTGAGGATGAACTCCAGGTCGTGCTTGTCGACCTGGAAGTCGGACTCGACGCTGGCGCCTTGGGCGGGTGCGGCCGTGACGGCCAGCATGGTGCCGGTCAGCAGCGCGGCGAGTCCGCCGACGAGCGCTGTGCGCCCCGGTGCGGCGCCACGACCCGGCGGTCGCTTCGAAAGCTTGCCTGACGGTTGCTGGCCGGCACCATGCCGGCGGTGGACCCAACTCATCGGTTCTCCCTGTGGTTCCCCCCACGGACCCCTCGGGGTCGCGGTCGGGCACGGTCGTGCCCGTTCCCCGGGAGTCTTCGAGGCGCCCGCAACAGGGCCGTCAACGACGGTGCGGCAGCGTGAAAGATCCGTCAAACTGTCCCGGGCGCGGAGACGGTGGGGCGGATTAGGCGACCCCGGCGTTCATCGGTACCTTTGGGTCCTGAGGCCGGTGTGTCGCCGGTCACAGCCGGTGTCCCCAGGCCGACCGTCTGGAGGGCGCCGGACGCACCACCCGGCACGTGACAGCAACAGCGACCAGCACGACCGATGCGCACCACCCCTCGCGCACCATCGCGCCCGGTCGTGACTCGGAAGCCGGCAGCGGAGACCCCGCGGCCGTGAACTCCAAGGAGTGCAGGTGACACAGACAGCAGGTACCCGGGGCGACTTCCCCGGCCTCGGAGAGGTCTTCGGCCCGTCGCACGCCGACGGTGGCCCGGAGCTCGTGCAGCTCCTCACCCCCGAGGGCGAGCGGGTGGAGCACCCCGACTTCTCCTTCGACCTCGAGGACGAGGCGATCAAGGGCTTCTACCGCGACATGGTCCTGACCCGTCGCATCGACGTGGAGGCCACCGCGCTCCAGCGCCACGGCGAGCTCGGCATCTGGGCCCAGCTCCTCGGCCAGGAGGCCGCACAGATCGGCTCCGGCAGGGCGATGGCGAAGCAGGACTTCGTCTTCCCCACCTACCGCGAGCACGGCGTCGCCTACACCCGCGACCTCGACCCGCTGAAGCTCCTCGGCCTGTTCCGCGGTGTCGACCAGGGCAGCTGGGACCCGGCGGACACCAACTTCGGCCTCTACACGATCGTGATCGGTGCGCAGACCCTGCACGCCGTCGGCTATGCCATGGGCATGCAGCGCGACGGCGTGGTCGGCACCGGCGACGAGGACCGCGACGCCGCCGTGGTGACCTACTTCGGGGACGGCGCGAGCAGCCAGGGCGACGTCAACGAGTCGTTCGTGTTCGCCGCCTCCTACAACGCCCCGGTGGTGTTCTTCTGCCAGAACAACCAGTGGGCGATCTCCGAGCCGATCGAGCGGCAGAGCCGGATCCCGCTCTACCAGCGCGCGCTCGGCTTCGGCTTCCCCGGCGTCCGCGTCGACGGCAACGACGTCCTCGCCTGCTACGCGGTCACCAAGGCCGCCCTCCAGCGCGCCCACGAGGGCAGCGGCCCGACGCTGGTCGAGGCCTACACCTACCGGATGGGCGCGCACACCACCACCGACGACCCGACGCGCTACCGGCTCTCCTCCGACGTCGAGGCCTGGAAGCTCAAGGACCCGATCGCCCGGGTGAAGGCCTACCTCACCCGCAACGGCCTGGCCGACCAGGCGTTCTTCGAGGAGATCGACGAGGAGGCCGAGCAGCTCGGGCACCACCTCCGCGAGGGCTGCAAGGCACTGCCCGACCCGTCCCCGCTCAGCGTCTTCGACCAGGTGTACGTCGAGCAGACCCCTGAGCTCGCCGCCCAGAAGGAGGCCTACGCGGCCTACCTCGCGTCCTTCGAGACCGAATCGATCGGAAGTGGGCACTGATGCCGAAGATCACGCTCGCCAAGGGTCTCAACGCCGGTCTCCGGGCCGCGATGGAGAGGGACCCCAAGGTCCTCGTCATGGGGGAGGACGTCGGCAAGCTCGGCGGTGTCTTCCGGATCACCGACGGGCTGCAGAAGGACTTCGGTGAGGAACGGGTGATCGACACCCCGCTGGCGGAGTCCGGCATCCTCGGCACCGCGGTCGGTCTCGCCATGCGCGGCTACCGGCCGGTGTGCGAGATCCAGTTCGACGGGTTCGTCTACCCCGCCTACGACCAGATCGTCAGCCAGGTCGCGAAGATCCACTTCCGCAGCCAGGGTCGGGTGAAGATGCCGATCGTCATCCGGATCCCGTTCGGCGGCGGCATCGGCGCGGTCGAGCACCACAGCGAGAGCCCGGAGGCGCAGTTCGCGCACACCCCCGGCCTGAAGGTGGTGGCCTGCTCGAACCCGGTCGACGGCTACTTCATGATCCAGCAGGCGATCGAGAGCGACGACCCGGTCGTGTTCCTCGAGCCCAAGCGGCAGTACCACGCCGACAAGGCCGAGCTCGACGAGTCCCTGACGCTCGCCGACGCCGACCCGCTGTTCACCAGCCGGGTGGTGCGCGCGGGGAGCGACCTCACCCTGCTCGCCTACGGCCCGATGGTGAAGACCTGCCTGGCCAGCGCCGAGGCGGCCGCCGGCGAGGGCCGCAGCATCGAGGTGATCGACCTGCGCACGCTCTCCCCGCTCGACATGGGCCCGGTGGTGGAGTCGGTCCGCAAGACCGGCCGTGCCGTGGTGGCCCACGAGGCGCACGTGAACCTCGGCATGGGTTCGGAGATCGCTGCCCGGGTCACCGAGGAGTGCTTCTACAGCCTCGAGGCCCCGGTGCTGCGGGTCGGCGGGTTCGACACGCCGTACCCGCCGAGCCGGATCGAGGAGGAGTGGCTGCCCGACCTCGACCGGGTGCTCGACGCCGTCGACCGTTCGCTCGCCTACTGACCAGGAGTTCGTGCACAGATGCCTGAGTACAAGCTGCCGGACCCCGGTGAGGGTCTGACCGAGGCCGAGATCGTCTCCTGGAAGGTCAAGGTCGGCGACACGGTGAGGATCAACGACGTCGTCGTCGAGGTGGAGACCGCCAAGTCCCTGGTCGAGCTGCCCACGCCGTTCGCCGGCGAGGTCACCGCCATCCTCGTCGAGGAGGGCGAGACCGTGGAGGTCGGTACGCCGATCATCCGGATCGGTGAGGAGGCCGCGGCCGCGCCTGAGGAGGCCGCTCCCACAGCGCCGGAGACGGCGCCGACGGAGGAGGCGGAGGGCGAGGAAGAGCCGATGAAGACGCTGGTGGGCTACGGCCCGCGCAGCGTGGAGGCCAAGCGTCGGCCCCGCACGGGAGGCACCCCGCCGAGCAAGGCGGGGACCGCGACCCAGACCCAGCTGCAGGGTGCCTTCACACCCGGTGGCGCACAGCCGCAGGAGGTCGAGGAGTCCGACGAGCCGGCGGTCCCGGCCACCTCCGCCCGCGGCTCCGAGCCGGCCGGGCGGGACGGCGGGAACGTCCAGGTGCTCGCCAAGCCCCCGGTGCGCAAGCTCGCCAAGGACCTCGGCATCGACCTCCGGTCGGTGACCCCCACGGGTCCGCACGGCACGATCACCCGCCAGGACGTCGAGGCGGCGCAGACCGGTGCGGCCGCGGTGGCTCCCGACGAGGCGCCGGCGGCCGCCCCGGTGGCCCGTGCCGGCGAGCGCGAGTGGCGCGAGCCGATCAAGGGCGTGCGCAAGATGATGGGCCAGGCCATGGTCGAGTCGGCGTTCACCGCCCCGCACGTCACCGAGTGGGTCACCGTCGACGTCACCAAGACCATGCGGTACGTCGACAAGCTCAAGGCCCACCGGGACTTCCGCGACGTCAAGGTCTCCCCGCTGCTGGTGGTGGCCAGGGCCTGCATCCTGGCGGCCCGTCGTACCCCTGAGGTCAACGCCACGTGGGACGACGACGCCGGCGAGGTGGTGTTCAAGAGCTACGTGAACCTGGGGATCGCGGCGGCCACCCCGCGTGGGCTGGTGGTGCCGAACGTCAAGGACGCCGACCGGCTGTCGATGGGCGACCTCGCCAAGGCGATCGGCGAGCTGGCCGCGACCGCGCGCGAGGGCCGCACCCCGCCGTCGGACATGAGCGGCGGGTCGTTCACGATCACCAACGTCGGGGTCTTCGGCGTCGACGCGGGCACGCCGATCATCAACCCCGGCGAGTCGGCGATCCTGGCCTTCGGCGCGGTGCGCAAGCAGCCGTGGGTCCACAAGGACAGGATCAAGGTCCGCGACGTGACCACGCTCGCGCTGTCGTTCGACCACCGGCTCGTCGACGGGGAGAAGGGCTCGCGCTTCCTCGCCGACGTGGCCGCGATCCTCGAGGACCCTGCCCACGCCCTGATGTTCTGACCCGCAGGGTGGCCGGCCACCGCCGGCGGAGGCTTTGACCTCCGTGGCGAGCCGGCCACCTCACGGCCCCGCTGGACTCCGCGACTTGCCTGCGCGCGGCCCCACGGCTCTTTACCATGGGAGGACCATGCGGTCCTCCAGCCGACCCCCCCGGCCGAACGCGGCCCAGCGGTCCTACGACTTCGCCAAGTGGGCGATCCTCAACGCGGTCTACCCCGTGGGGACCGCCGTCACGGTCGGCGAGCTGTCGGCCGAGACCGGGTTGAGCCGTACGCCGGTGCGCGAGGCGCTGCTCCGGCTCGAGGCCGAAGGGCTGGTGGACATCGTCACGGGTCGCGGCGCCGTGGTGAAGACCTTCAGCCACGCCGAGGTCGAGGACGTGCTCGAGGCCCGGCTGCTGGTGGAGAACTTCACCGCGGCCCGGTCCTTCGCGAACCGGGCGAAGTTCCTCCCCGAGCTGCTCGACGCGCACGCGGAGACCCAGCAGCGCCGACGCGAGCGCGACACGGCCGGCTTCACCGCCGCCGACCGGAGGTTCCACGAGATCATCGTCGACGGCGCGATGAACACGGTGCTCTCGGAGATGTACCGGTCGCTGCGCGAGCGGCAGACCCTGTTCACCTCCGCGATGGTGCGCGGGCGCGCCGACCGGATGGACGCCGCGATCGGCGAGCACGAGGAGATCGTCGCCCGGCTGCAGGGCGAGGACGAGGACGCGTTCATCGAGCAGGTGAACGCACATCTTCGGTGGGCGACCGCGCTCGCCCGGTCCTCGGCGCAGGAGGTCGGCTGACCCTTGCCGGTCCCGGGCTCAGTCCTCGGACCGTGCTCCACGGCGCCGTACCGCCATCAGCAGCGCGCCGGTCCCGACGGCGCCGAGACCGAGGAGCAGGCGCTCGCGGAGCCCGGCCGGGCTCCCGGTGCCGGGCAGCCGGCTGCCGGTGACGCCGGCGACCTCGTCGTCGCACCCGGCGCGGCCCGTGCCGACGAGGACCACCTCGCTGCCGGCGCAGCGGTCCCCCGCGGCCGGCCCCGGCGGGCGTTCTCCGGACGGTCCGCCGGACGGCCCTTCGGGGCGGGCTGCCTCGCTGCCGCAGACCTTCACCGCTCCCGGGGTGCGCGCCTGGGTGAGCCGGACCAGCATCGAGAGGTCCGTCGCGGCACCCTGGGCGGTGCGTCCGTCGAGGTCCGGCAGCCCGAGCTCGACGTCGACGCGCTGCCACTCGCCGGGCAGGAGGGCCCGTCCGGTGATCGTCGTGGTGCATCGCCCGCGGACGATCGTGCCGACCGTGCCGGCCGACTCGACGTCCCCGAGTCCCCACGTGACCCGGAGATGCTGGTCGAGCTCGGACGGGGCCTCGGGACGGACCACCTCGATCGAGGCGGCCGCGGGCACGTTCGACGCGTTGCGTACGTAGAACGATCCGTTCACGGAGTCCAGCGGCACGAGCACCGGCGCCTCGCCGAACAGCGGGCCGCCGAGCGTGCTCGCCCATGAGCGGCCGTCGAGGCTCAGCTCGATGCGGTCGGGGTCGGCTGCGGCCGCGGTCGGCACGCTCACCATGAGCGCGGTCAGGGCGAGCGTGGTGGCCGCCCGCAGCGCCCTCACGGCGACACCGTCCCGGTCTTGCGGCGCCGGCCGAGGGCGCCTGCGGCGAGCATGTACCCGCCGTACGCGAGCAGCGCCCCGGCGATGACCTTGACCGCGAGCTCGCGGGCCCGCGGGTCGAGCACGGTCGTGGCGTGGCCGACGTACGGCACCGAGTACCAGACCTTCCCGCGGACCTGCGCCGCCTTGACCGGCTCGGGGTCCTGGGCGCCGTTGGCGTCTCCCTGGGTGATGAACTGCCGGCTGCCGTCGCCGGCGAACGCGACGGACACGATCCGGTGCGTGACGACCGCGGGGTCGCCGGACTTCTCCTGGAAGGTGATCGCGTCGCCGATCTGCAGCTCGTCCACGGCGACCGGGCGGACCACGACCACGCTGCCGGGGTCGTACGTCGGACTCATCGACCCGGTGAGGACGGTCAGCGGGACCGACCCGGTGGCCTTGGGGACCACGATGAGTGCGGCCGCCGCGACGACGACCAGCCCGAGGAGCGCGACGCTCGACGCCGTGCCGAGGAGGCTCATGATCTTGCGGCTCGTGGTCATGGCTTCGGTCCGCAGGTGACCAAGTGGCCTTGCCGGCTGATGACCAGCGAGCTGCTCGGTCCGGACGTGGAGCCGTCGGCGCGCACGGCCACCACGTAGAACTCGTCAGCTCCCCTGTTCGTGACCACGTTCTGGTCGATGTCCAGCGTGGTGACGGTCGCACCGCCGACGGGGAGCTGCGAGCTGTCGACCTGCTTGCGGACCTCGTACCTGACGGCTCCGTCCAACGCGTCCCAGAGGACGGTCAGCGACTTGTCGGCGGAGCTGGTCGCGCATCGGAAGTTCTCCGGTGCACTCACGTCGGGCTCGACCGGCTCCGCGGTCGGCGTCGGGACCGACACCGTGACCTGTGCCGAGTCGTTCCAGCCCGTCGGCGTCGAACCGCGGTACTGCTGCGCGAGTGCCCTGAGCGTCAGGCTCACGGAGCCTCCCGGAACGGCGCCGTCGGCACGCGTGATCTTGAGGCAGACCGCGACCGGGCCGCCGGGAGCGACCGGCTCGCTCGTCAGCGGGAGGGTGCCCCCCTCCCACGGGACCGGGTTCGCGGTGTCGCACGACGCATCCGTCGCGACGACGGCGACCGCCAGGCTGACCGGGGCCGCGGGCTTGTCTGCCTGGATCGACGTCAAGGTCAGCAGGTTCTCGCCCGCTCCTGCCGTGTCCACCGGGATCCGCACCATGGTGGAGGCGTTCGCCTCGAGGGCCGGTGGAGCAGCCGATGGAGCGTGCACCGCAACGCTCAGGTACCCGCTCCCGACCGTCGCCGGTGCGAGCGAGGCGGAGTCCCTCCAGGTGGCATGGGTCGACCCCGTGGTGGCGCCGCCGATGGCGACGGCGCCGACCACGGAGGCCGCTAGGAGGAGACCCGATGGTTTCATGCTGCTGATCCGACCCTGCCCTCTGAGCTCAGCCCGGTCAGCGGTTCCGGTACTGGCTCAAGGTGACCGAGACGTCGGTCAGGTCGACGGTCTTGTTGAAGTCCTGGGCGGAGGTGCTCTCCGCCGGGAAGGTGAACGTGACCTCGGCCTGCTCAGCCGCGCTGAGCTCCTGGAGCTCGCCGGCGTCGTCCCACTGCAGGACGTAGGGGCCGGTACCAGGGAACGTGACGGTCTGCCCGCCGTACTCGACGCTGACCGTGAGCGGGTTCTCTGCGCCGAAGTCGAAGTCGGCACCGACGCCTGCGACGGTCAGGCGGGCCTTGAGGTTCGTGCCCTCGGCGGTGACGTCGAGCGGCTGGGTGAGCTTGAAGACATCCCCGGGAACCATGACGCGCTCATCGGCGTTCAGCACGCGGTTGTCCGTGTCCGGCGAGACGTCCTCCCACGAGGCGTCGCCGGAGCTGACGATCTGCAGCTCTCCGGACGTCACGTTGCCCGGGTCGACCACTTCGGTGTCGCTCCACAGCGCGTAGGTGCCGAAGCTGCCCATGAGGAGCGCGACACCCGCGGCACCGGCTACCGAGCCCTTGACCATCTTGTTCATTCTGGATTCCCACCCGTTGTTCGGTTCGTGCCTTCCCCCCGGAAGACCTGTTGAACCAAACATAGGGAGCAGAACGCCTCAGACAGCCCACAGCAGACGAACCGCGCGGACACAACTCGGAGCCGCGTTCGGGGCTTTTCCACGCGTCCGGAACGAACCGGTCAATCGGCTGCGATCTGTCCGACTCTCTGGTAGCGGTCGTGGCGCTGGGCGACCAGCGAGGACCGGTCCCGCTGCCACAGCTCGGCGAGCTCGTAGCGCAGCACCTCGCCGAGCCGGCGGCAGAACTCCTCGGGCTCGTCGGCGGCGTCCGGCGCCTCCACCACGATCCGGTCGACGATGCCCGCCGCCCGCATGTCGAGTGACCGGACCCCCTGGTCCCGGGCCATGTCGGCGGCGTGGTCGAGGTCGCGGTGCACGATGGCGCTCGCGCCCTCCGGGGGGAGCGGTGACAGCCAGGCGTGCTGAGCGGCGATCACCCGGTCCGCGGGCAGCAGCGCCAGCGCCCCGCCGCCGGTGCCCTGGCCGAGCAGCAGGGTCAGGGTCGGCGTGTCGAGACTGACCAGGTCGGCCAGCGACCGGGCGATCTCGCCGGCCAGGCCGCCCTCCTCCGCCTCCACCGACAGGGCCGCGCCGGGGGTGTCGATGACGGTCATCAGCGGGAGCCCGAGCTCGCTGGCCAGCCGCATCCCGCGCCGTGCCTCCCGAAGCGCGCCGGGGCCGAGCGGGTGGGCCTCGGTCTGCCCGCGGCGGTCCTGGCCGAGGAACACGCACGGAGAGCCGCCGAAGCGGGCCAGCGCGATGAGCAGACCGGGGTCGCGTTCTCCCTGTCCGGTGCCGTTCAACGGGATCACGTCGGTCGCGGCGTACCGGAGCAGACGTCGTACCCCCGGCCGGTCGGTGCGCCGGGACCGGGTGATCGAGTCCCACGTGTCGACGTCGGGCACCTCCTCGTCGACCGGGTTCGGGATGTCGACGAGGGCGGTGCGCGGTGCGAGCAGCACGGTCAGCGCCCGGTCGAGGATGTCGGCGATCTCGTTCGGCGGTACGACGGCGTCGACGAGACCGTGCGCGTACAGGTTCTCCGACGTCTGGACGCCGGTGGGGAACGGCTTGTCGTACAACGCCTCGTACACCCGCGGCCCGAGGAAGCCGACCAGTGCGCCCGGCTCCGCGACGGTGACGTGACCGAGCGAGCCCCACGACGCCATGACTCCGCCGGTGGTCGGGTTGCGGAGGTACACCAGGTAGGGCAGGCCGACGGTCTTGTGCCGGGCGATCGCGGCGGTGATCTTCACCATCTGCAGGAACGCGACCGTGCCCTCCTGCATCCGGGTGCCCCCCGAGACCGGTGCGGCCAGCAGCGGCAGCCCCTCGGCGGTGGCCCGCTCGATGGCGGTGACCAGGCGCTCCGCCGAGGCCACCCCGATCGACCCGGCGAGGAACCGGAACTCGGTCGCCACCACCGCGACCCGGCGGCCGCGCATCAGGCCCTCGCCGGTGACCACCGACTCGTCGAGGCCGGTCTTCTCCTCGGCGGCGCGCAGGTCGGCGGCGTACTTCTCCGAGATCGGTCCGCGCATCGGCGGCTGGTCCCAGGACGTCCAGGACCCCTCGTCGAGCACCAGGTCGATCAGCTCGAGGGCGGACAGTCGGTCGCTCATCGTCGTACTCCTCGGACTCGTCGGCTGGACCCCATGACATCACGCCCCGACGCGGGCGGGAGGGGTGTCCACGAGGGGCAGGTGACGAAAACGACGAGCCAGATCAGGCGGTTCCGAGGGTTGACACGCCGCCGGCGGCCGTACGGCGGACAGTGCTTCAGCGCACGCGGACGGCGTCGGCCATCTCGGCCAGCGTCTCGGCGCTGGTGTGTCTCGGCGCCCAGCCGAGCAACGCCTTGGCCCTCGTGGTGTCCATGAGCACCGGCGTGCGGGCGACGTGGATCCACTCCGCCATGGTCGGGACCCACGGCAGCCGCGCGACCACGTTGGAGGCCAGCTCGGCGGCGGCGCGGGGGACCGGGACCCGGCGTGCGTCCAGGGCGGTCACCACGTCCCCGAAGGTCACCGTCCCCTCGCCCGCCAGGTTGTAGGCGCCGGGCTCGCCCCGGCCCACCGTCGCGGCGACGATCGCGGTGGCCACGTCGTCGTGGTGCACCAGCTGCAGCGGGTTGCCGGGGTCGGGCACGACCATCCGCATGCCCGGCACCCTGGCGAGCGCGGTGCGCACCACGCCGGGGAGCCTCTCGGCGACCTGCCGCCACGGCATCGAGTCGGCCAGGGCGGTCGCCCGGGGTCCGGCGACGATGCAGGGCCGAAGCACGTACACCTCGAGGCCGCTGGCCGCGGTGGTCTCGGTGAGCAGGCGCTCGCACTCGGCCTTCTGCTGGGAGTAGTAGTGCTCCTTGCTGCCGCGGGCCGGCACCGCCTCGGTCAGCGGCTGGGGGTTGCTCGGGTGGTAGCCGTACGCCGCGACCGACGAGGTGTAGACCAGCCGTCGCGGCCGCTCGGCCCGGACGGCGGCCTCGAAGACGTTCCGGCTCCCGTCGAGGTTCACCACCCGGCTCTGCGCCCGAGAGCCCATGATCAGGTAGGCCAGGTGCACGACCACGTCCGCGTCGGCCACCAGGTCCTCCACCGCCTCGCGGTCGAGGATGTCGCCCTGGCGGTACTCCGTCTTCACCCACCCGTACGACGTCGGGTCGAACGGTCGCCGCGCCATGCCGATGATCCGTTCGACCTCCGGCTCACGCTCCAGGGCGTCCACCGCGGCGATCCCGATCTCGCCGGTGGGGCCGGTGACCGCGACGGTGAGTCCCATGGGCGCCATCCTCCTGGCTACTCGTCGAAGAGTGTTCCGCGTATCTCCCTGCTCGTGCCCACGAACGTCGCCACCACACCTGCCTCGGTGACCACCTCGACGTCGTAGGTGCCGTTCCGACCCTCGCGGTGCCGCTCGACCGCGGTGGCGGTGAGCACGTCACCGAGGCGGGTCGGCGCGTGGTAGGTGACCTGGCAGGTGTGGGCGACCGTGCGCCGGTTGTAGCTGTTGCAGGCGAAGGCGAACGCCGAGTCGGCGAGGGAGAACGTGAAGCCGCCGTGGCCGATGCCGTGCCCGTTGACCATGTCCTCGCGCACCCGCATCTCCAGGGTGGCGCGGCCGGGGCCGACCTCGACGATCCGCATCCCGAGACCCCGGCTGGCGGCGTCCCCGGTCCACATCGCGTCGGCGCTGCGGCGCGCGGTCTCGTGCGGGTCGGGGGTCACGGCAGCTGCTTCTCCATCATCGCCACCAGGTGCTCGGCGTCCCCGAGCTGCCCGACCTCGACGTACCCGCGCCGGTCGTGGAAGGACAGCGATGCGTCGTTGCGGGGCACCAGGTTCACCTCGAGGGCCAGCCGCCCGTAGCGACGCGCGACCCGCTCCAGCTCGTCGTAGACGAACGTGCCGAGCCCCTGGCGGCGGTGCCGGTCGGCGAGCACGATCCGGTCCAGGTAGTAGAACCGGTCGCCGTGGCGCTCGGTGAACCAGCGGTAGTTGTCCGAGTCGTACGGCGACCCCGGCGCGAACGTGACCACGAACCCGCCGAACTCCCCGTCGACGTCGACCACGTCGAAGCGGTCGGCCCACTGCTGCAGCTGCTGCAGGCGGGCGGCGTCCATCGGGGCGAGCTTGACGACGTTCGCGGCGTTCAGCGCCAGGACGTCGGCGTGGTCGTCGTACCCGACGGGACGGAGCTTCGGCACGGGGACAGCCTGCCACGCCGCAGCGGCGCAGGTGCGGTCAGGCGGCCGGCTGCGGGTGCGTCGGTACGTCGAGCCGCACGACCGTCCCGCCGCCGGGCCGGGCGGCCAGGTCGAGATGCCCCCCGACCAGGGCGGCCCGCTCCCGCATGCCGAGGATGCCGGTGCGTTCCCCGTTGGTCCCGACGCCGACGCCGTCGTCGGTGACCCGAAGCACGACGCGCTCGGCCTCCCGGCGCAGGACGAGCTCGACGTGCTCGGCCCGGGCGTGCTTGGCGATGTTGGTGAGCGCCTCCTCGGCGACGCGGTAGACGACCAGCTCGCTCTCGTCGTCGATGCCGGGGAAGGGGCCCTCGAGGTGCCGCTCGACCTTGAGCCTCGGGTTCGTCCGGTGCAGGTTCGAGACCAGGAACCCGAGTGCACTCTGCAGGCCCATGTCCTCCAGCAGCTCGGGCCGCAGCCGCCGGCTGATCTTGCGGATCTCGACGAAGCTGTTCTGCGCGTCGTGCTGGACGGCCCGGAGCTCCTCGGCGAGCTCGGGCGGGGCGTGGTTGATCGCCTTCTTCAGGGCGACGAGGGTCGAGGCGATGCCGGCTGCCACGTTGTCGTGCAGCTGGACGGCCATCCGTTGCGCGTCGTACTCCCTGCTGGCCAGCGAGCGCGCGGTCTGGGCGCGGTGCTCGTTCTGCCAGCGGCTGCTGAGGAGCCCCACGGCGGAGAGCAGCGGGGGCAGGCTCTGGCGCAGGTGGCGGGTGTTGACCGCCACGATGGCGAGCAGGCCCAGCGCCAGGACGACGGCGGCGGCGAGCCCGCGGCGGTCCTGCGGCGCCAGCGACATGGCGAGCACGCCGGCGGCGAAGACGAGGCCGTTCACGAGAACGAGGCGCAGGTGCAGCGGCACGCTCTTCGATGACCTCACGGCCCAAGCGTAGAGACGTCGCCCGGCGCTCGGCGGCGCCTCCCGCACGGATGTGTCGTGTGACACACTGGCGCCGAATCTGCTGCCGACTGTCACAACGGGCGATCCCCGGGACGAGGACACGTACATGGGTCACGAGCTCTTCGAACGACACCGCGCACTGCTCGAGGCCGCGGTCGCCGCGACGCGGTCCCGCGAGTACTTCTCCGCCTTCGACGAGAGCCCGTCGCCGCGGGTGTACGGCGAGGACGCCGCCCCGGCGGGGAAGGCCGCCTTCGAGGCACTGCTCGGGACCGCCTTCCCGCTGCGGACGCCGGGAGCGTCGGGGACCGTGGCCACCGAGAAGTCGCCGTTCGGGTTCGACCTCGAGGTCGGCTACCCCCGGGTGGCCGAGGGCGGCCTCGACGAGCTGCTCACGGCGGCACGGGCGGGGGCGAAGGGCTTCCGAGACGCCGGGCCCGAGGGCAGGGCCGGGGTCTGCCTGGAGATCCTGGCCCGGTTGCACGGCCGCATCTTCGAGCTGGCGCACGCGGTGCAGCACACCTCGGGCCAGGCGTTCGTCATGGCCTTCCAGGCCGGCGGCGCACACGCGCTCGACCGGGCGTTGGAGTCGGTCGCCTGTGCGTGGACCGCGATGACCCAGGTGCCGCACACCGCGACCTGGGAGAAGCCCGCGAAGGGGCAGCCGCTGCGGATGGAGAAGACGTTCACGGTGGTGCCCCGTGGGGTCGCGCTGGTGATCGGCTGCAACACCTTCCCGACGTGGAACTCCTGGCCGGGGCTGTTCGCCTCCTTGGCCTGCGGCAACCCGGTCGTGGTGAAGGCGCACCCCGGCGCGGTCCTGCCCCTGGCGATCACCGTGCAGGTGGCCCGGGAGGTGCTGGCCGAGGCGGGCTTCGACCCGAACCTGGTGACCCTCGCCGCCGAGGACCCCGCCGACCGGCTCGCCGCCGTGCTCGCGGTGCGGCCCGAGGTGCGGCTGATCGACTTCACCGGGTCCAACGCCTTCGGCGACTGGCTCGAGCAGAACGCCCGCCAGGCGGACGTCTTCACCGAGAAGGCCGGGGTCAACACCGTGGTGGTCGACTCGACCGACTCCTTCCGGGGGATGTGCCAGAACCTGGCGTTCTCCTTCTCGCTGTACACCGGCCAGATGTGCACCGCGCCGCAGAACGTCTACCTGCCCTCGGACGGCATCGAGACCGACGAGGGGCGCAAGAGCGTCGCGGAGGTGGCCGAGGGGATCGACGCCGCGCTCGGCAGGCTGCTCGGCGACGACGCCCGGGCCGTGGAGCTGCTCGGGGGCGTGGTCAACCAGGACGTGCTGTCGCGGCTGGAGTCGGCCGGCTCGCGGGGCCGGGTGCTGGTGGAGTCCCGCGCGGTGAAGCACCCGGCCTTCGAGGGAGCCGTGGTCCGGACGCCGACGATCGTCGGCCTGTCGGCGGCGGACGCCGAGGTGTACGAGTCCGAGTGCTTCGGCCCGGTCTCCTACCTGATCGAGACCTCCGACACCGAGGAGTCGATCGAGACCTTCGGCCGGACGGTCACCGAGCACGGGGCGATGACCGCCTCGGTCTACAGCTCCTCGCCGGAGGTCGTCGCGGCGATGCGGGAGGCGGCTCTCGACGCCGGCGTGGCCCTGTCGGAGAACCTGACGGGCGGGGTGTTCGTGAACCAGTCGGCGGCGTTCTCCGACTTCCACGGCACCGGCGCCAACCCGGCGGCGAACGCGTCCTACACCGACCTCGCCTTCGTGGCCTCCCGGTTCCGGATCGTCCAGTCCCGCCGTCACCTCTGACCGCCGAGTCGGCGTGAACCTGGGCGTGCCGGGTGTCGAGTCGGCGTGAACCTGGGTGCGCCGGGTGTCGGGTCGGCGTGAACCTGGCGCGCCGACCGCCGAGTCGGCGTGAACCTGGCGGCTACACCCAGGCGCTCTGCCCCAGACGTCGCCGGGCATCCCTGATCCCTTGGTGCAGGATGCCTTCGACGTCCCGCGTCGTCCCGAACACGTTGACCTTCGTGACCGGCTCGATCGTCCAGCCGAAGCGTTGCTGCAGGTCGTTCCGGCGGACCTGGTCGTGCTCCCGGTCCTCGTCCGAGGAGTGGTACTGCTCCCCGTCGTACTCCGCTCCGAACCGCAGCTCCTCCACCCCCAGGTCGATCCAGTAGAGGATCCGGCCGGTCGCGTCGGCGATCGGGACCTGCGGTACGGGCGGTGGGAGGGACGTGAGGTCGGTCCAGCGAAGGCGGAGCACCGACTCGCCGGGAGACTCGGCGCGCGGATCTGCGCGCGGAGCCAGGTCCCTGAGCTGGACGACTCCGCGCTGGCGGCGGTACCGCTCGATGTCGGCGAGCAGCTCGTCCTTCGAGAAGTCCCGGAGGCGAAGCAGTGCGTCCAGCCCCGCCATCGCCCAGTCACGGCTGACCAGGCGGCCCAGGTCGTGGGCCGTTCGCAGCGGCGTCGTGACGGTGAGGCCCTCGAGGACGGTCAGGTCGCCACGGGTGAAGTCCCGCTCGCCGCTCGCGCAGAGCTGGTTCCGCAGGCGGCCCTTGCCCGGGAACCGGAAGATCGACACCGGCGGGACCTCGAGGTGGCCACCGGGCGGGAGCACTCCCGCGTGCAGCCAGCATGCGGTCCAGTCGGTCACGACGGCGGCGTCGGGTACGACGAGCGACAGTGCTCGTGCGCGCAGGAGGAGTCCGTCTCGTGCCTGGGCAGCCGCGTACACGCCGCGAAGGAGCCGACGGAGCAGGCCTCGGTCGAGCAGAGACCTGAGAAGGTGCTCGGAGATGCCGACTGCCGCGGCCTCACGGGTCGTGAACGGCCGGTCGAGGGGGAGGGGAAAGCTGTCGTCGAGGGCGGGGAGTCCTGGTTCGAGTCGCCACGTCATTCCAGCAGGATGGCCAAGAACGTGGCGGCGCGTAGTTCGCCATCCACAGGCTCAGGAGTGGGGCGCGAGGTTCACGCCGACTCGACACCCACCACGCGAGGTTCACGCCGACTCGACACCCACCACGCGAGGTTCACGCCGACTCGGGGGTCAGGGGAAGCGGACGCCGGTGGCCTCCTCGGAGACGTCCCACAGCCGACGGGCGAGCGCCTCGTCACGGGCGACCCGGGACGTGCCGACGAGGGTGGGCGTCCCGCGCATCTCCCCGAGCCCGCGGGGCCCGCAGTAGCTGCCGCCGGGCAGCCCGGGCATCGTCGCGGCCATCAGGGACGGCTGGGCGCCGAGCTCCGGGGACTGGCCGACCAGCCGGGTGGCACCGACGACGACCGCCCCGGCGGGCCTCGGGCCGCTGTCGGCCACGTTCTGGACCAGGTTGGTGGCGGAGTACCCGGGATGCGCCGCCATGGACGTCAGCTTCGTGCCGGCCTGGCGGGCGCGCCGGTCGAGCTCGAAGGCGAAAAGCAGGTTGGCCAGCTTCGACTGCGCGTAGGCGGTCCACCGGTGGTAGCGCCCGACGTCACGGCGGGGGTCGTCCAGCGGGACCGTCCGTGCCAGCCGGTGCATCTGGGAGGAGACCGTGACCACCCGTGCCGACTCGGCGGACACCAGCTGTGGCCACAGCAGCCCGGTCAGCGCGAAGTGCCCCAGGTGGTTGGTGCCGAGCTGCAGCTCGAAGCCGTCCGCCGTACGCCGGTGCGGGGTCGCCATCACGCCGGCATTGTTCACCAGGATGTCGATCGGGCCCACCGGCCGCGCCGCTTCGGCGGCTCGCCGGACCGACGACAGGTCGGCGAGGTCGACGAGCAGGGGGACGAGGTCGGCCTGCGGCAACGCCCGCCGGACGTCCTCCACGGCTTCCCGGAGCTTGGCGTCCGAGCGGGCAGCCATCACCACCCGGGCGCCCCTGCGGGCCAGCTCGAGCACGGTCTGCTCCCCGAGCCCGCTGGTCACGCCGGTGACGACCGCGGTGCTGCCGGTCAGGTCCGGCATATCGTCGGGGCTCCACCGGTGCGAGGTCACGGGGTCACCACCATCGCGGCCAGGATCCGCCGGCCGAGCTCCTCGTCCCCGCGCACCTCCACCGGTACGACGTCCGCCGTGCGCCGTCCTCCGGCCAGCACCACGAACGTCTCGACGTCCATCCGCAACGACACCGTCGGGGTCGCGGGGCCGGTCGCCGTGACCCGGGCCCGACCGGACTCGTCGACCTCGAGGGCCAGGTGGACCGGGCTGACCCCGGTGACGTCGAGCAGGACGGTCGTGCCCGCCGGGGGCGCGACCAGCTTGCCGACGACGTACGGGAGGCTCCGGGTGAACGTCGCCACCGTGTGTGCCGCGCCGGGGCTGTCGAAGCCGCCGGGACGGCCGACGGCGCGGCGGATGTCCTGCTCGTGCATCCAGACGTCGACCACCCGGCCGGCCAGCAGCGTCTCCCAGTCCCAGCCGATCTTGCCCGGGGTCCGCGGCGGGTCGGCCCTGCCGTCGGTCGGCGGGTCGGCGAGCAGCGCCTCGTGGCGGGCCCGCGCACACTCCTCGAGCTCGTCGACGATCTCGGTCGGCGACTTGTCGGCCCGGGCGAGGAGCCCCATCTCGGTGAAGACCGACGTGGGCGCGGTGAGGTGGTCGCCGGTGGGTCGTTCGACGCGCCTCTGCTTCACCCCGGCGAGGTCGGACTCGACGTGCGCGAGGTGCGCGGCCACGCCGCGGACGTCCCAGCCGGGCAGGTCGGTCGGCTTCGACCAGTCCGCCTCGTCGAGGCTGCGGAGCAGCACCAGCACGTCGTCCACCGCGCTGCGCCACGTGGCGACGTACCCGCTGAGCCGGTCCTGGTCGGAGGTCACGTCCGAAGTCATGTGCGGAAGCGTAGGGCAGGCCGCCCAAGGGCAGGCCGCCCACCGGCAGGTCGCCCACCGGCAGGTCGCCCACCGGCCGGTCGCCCACCGGCCGGACGCCCGTCCGGCCCACGCCGGTCTCACCGGACCACGACGGCCGGATATCGTCGCGACCATGCTGCTCGCCGAGGATCTTCTCCTCCTGCTCACCGACGACGGGACCGGTCGCCCGGCTGCCTCCGGGAGTGAGCTCGACCTCGCGATCGGCGGCGCCCTGCTGGTGGAGCTGTCGATGCGCGACCGCGTCGAGGTGCTGCCCAGGAGCGGCATGTTCCGCAGCGACCGCGTCGTGGTGCGAAGCGCCGAGCCGCTGGGCGACGACATCCTCGACGAGGCGCTGGCCAAGCTCGCCGCGAAGCCGGGCCGGCGGGCCGCCGACGCCGTCGGCCGCCTGGGCAAGAAGGTGCGTCGCCGCCTCTACGACCGGCTGGTCGCCCGGGGCGTGCTGCGCGTCCACCGGGGCAAGGTGCTGGGCATCTTCCCCACCCAGCAGTGGCCGGCCGAGGACGCCACGGCCGAGGACGAGGTCCGGCACCGGCTGGTGGTGGCCCTGCAGAACGGCCTGGCCCCCGACGAGCGGACCGCGGCGCTGGTCTCGCTGCTCCACGCGCTGCGCAGGGTCCACAAGGCGGTCCCGCCGCAGCAGGCCGGGATGTCGCGCCGGGAGCTCGCGGCCGCGGCGAAGCGGATCGCGGACGGCGACTGGGCGTCGGCGGCGGTGCGGCGCGCCATCGACAGCGCGAACGCGGCGATGATCGCGGCGACCAGCGGCTCGTCGTGACCGACGTAGGGTCCTCGGCATGACCCGACGTCCTCGCGTGCGCGCCCCGGAGCTGCGTGGCCGGGGCTGGCTGAACACGGGGGCCCGCGACCTCTCCCTGGCCGACCTGCGCGGCCGGTTCGTGCTGCTGGACTTCTGGACCTTCTGCTGCGTGAACTGTCTGCACGTCCTCGACGAGCTGCGCCCGCTGGAGGAGAGGTACGCCGGTGAGCTGGTGGTGGTCGGCGTGCACAGCCCGAAGTTCGTGCACGAGGCAGACCCCGACGCGCTCGCGGCGGCGGTCGAGAGGTACGACGTCGCGCACCCCGTCCTCGACGACCCCGACCTGGAGACGTGGCAGGCCTACACGGCCCGGGCGTGGCCGACGCTGGTCCTGCTCGACCCGGAGGGGTACGTCGTCGCGCAGTACGCCGGCGAGGGCCACGAGCACGCGATCGACGCCCTCGTCGCCGAGCTCCGGGCGCAGCACCTGGCCCGCGGCACCCTGCAGCCCGGCGACTCCCCGTACGTCCCACCGGTCCCGGAGCCGCGCGACCTGCGGTTCCCCGCCAAGGCGGTCCGGCTGCCCGAGGGCGGGTTCCTCGTGGCCGACGCCGGGCACCACCAGCTCGTCCGGCTGGCCGAGGACGCGGAGACCGTGCTGCGCCGCATCGGCTCGGGCGAGCGCGGGCTCGTCGACGGCGACGAGCCCTCCTTCAACGAGCCGAACGGGCTCTGCCTGCTCCCGCCCGAGGTGGCCACCGAGCTCGGGTACGACGTCGTGGTGGCCGACACCGTGAACCACGCCCTGCGCGGGGTCGACCTCGCCACCGGCCGCACCGGCACCCTGGCCGGCGACGGCAGGCAGGCGATGCAGGGGGCCGGGACCGGCTCGCTCTCCAGCCCCTGGGACGTGGTGTGGTGGCAGGACAGGTTGTGGGTGGCGATGGCCGGCACCCACCAGCTGTGGACCGTCGAGCCGCGGACCGGTGCCGTCGCCGTCGCGGCCGGCACCACCAACGAGGGCCTGGTCGACGGCCCGCTCGGCGAGGCCTGGTTCGCGCAGACCTCGGGGCTCGCGGCGGCCGGGGACCGGCTGTGGCTGGCCGACTCCGAGACGTCGTCGCTGCGCTACGTCGAGGGCGACGAGGTCCGCACCGCGGTCGGCCACGGACTGTTCGACTTCGGCTTCCAGGACGGTCCCGCACCGACCGCGCTGCTGCAGCACCCGCTGGGCGTCACCGTGCTGCCCGACGGGTCGGTCGCGGTCTGCGACACCTACAACGGCGCCGTCCGCCGCTTCGACCCGGCCGCCGGGACGCTCACCACGATGGCGACCGACCTGGCCGAGCCCAGCGGGGCCGTGGTCGACGGGGAGCACCTCGTCGTGGTGGAGTCCGCCTCCCACCGGCTGACCCGGCTGCCGCTGGGCACCGCCGCGGCGGCCAGCGGCCTGTCCCACACCACGCGGCGCCCGGTCACCGAGGTCGCCGCCGGGCAGCTCGAGCTCGTGGTCTCCTTCGAGCCGCCGCCCGGCCAGAAGGTCGACGACCGGTTCGGGCCGTCGGCCCAGCTGGTCGTCTCCGCGACCCCGCCCGCCCTGTTGCGGGAGGGGGAGGGCCGGGGCGCCGGGCTGACCCGCACGCTGGTGGTCGACCCGTCCGTGGGCGACGGCGTGCTGCACGTGGCCGCGCGAGCCGCCTCCTGCGACGCCGCCGGCGGCGAGGGCGCGGCCTGCCACATGCACCAGCAGGACTGGGGCGTGCCGGTGCGGGTGACCTCCGGCGGCACCGGCCGCCTGGTGCTACCCCTCTCCGGCTCCGTCGAGTGATCCGTCGGGGGCCTCACGGCGCGCCGCGCGGCCCCTCGTCGCCCTCCAGGGCCGGTGCAGAGCTCGTCGATCTCCAGCGAGTCCGCCCCGACCTGGCCGGCGCGGAACGTCGCTCGTGCCAGCAGGTGTGTCGCGATCGGCGCCGAGAACAGCTGGAACACCACGATCAGCACCAGCAGCCCGGTGGCCGCGACGTCGCGCAGCTGGGTGCCGAGGCCCAGCAGCAGGAACATCAGTCCGATCACCTGCGGCTTCGTGGCGGAGTGCATCCGCGCGAGCGTGTCGGGCAGGCGCAGCACGCCGATCGCCGCGACCAGCGCGAGCGAGGAGCCGAGCAGGAAGCACACCGCGGCGACCACGTCGGCGACGGCGGACCAGGTCATCGCCGTTCCTCCTTGCCTCTGCCGGGGGTGAACCGCGCGAGGCTGGCCGACCCGACGAAGCCCACGAGGGTGAGCACCACCAGCACCGGCAGCGTGGTCGTGTGCCGGTTCGCCGCCGCCTCGATGACCAGCGCACCGACCGTCACGGCCACCAGTGCCTCGAACGCGACGGCGCGGTCGATCGTGCTCGGCCCCCGGACGATGCGCACGAGGATCAGCACGGCAGCGATGCCGAGCATCGCGACGCAGATGGTGAGTACGACGGTCATGGTCGGTCTCCTCGGTCGGCCGCCGGCTGTGGTCCTGGCTCGATGCCGAACGCGCGCATCACCCGGCCCTCGAGCGCGAGCGCCTCCTCCCGGAACGTCTCCACCGAGTCGTCGCCGAGGTCGAGGACGTGCAGGTAGACGGTGTGCGTGTGCCGCCGGGCCTCCACGGCCAGGGTCCCCGGCACCAGCGTCGACAGGTGGGCGACCAGGGTGAGGACCAGGTCGGACTCGGTGCGCAGGTCCACCGCCACGACCGCGCTGCGCGGGCGGCGCCGGAACCGCAGGGTCAGCGCGGCGACCTGGAAGCTGGCGACCACGGCGTCGAGGAGCCAGCGGGCCAGCAGGGTGGACAGGTGCCAGGGGTGGACCCGTCCCCCGGTGCGCAGCCGGGGCAGCGGGAACGCCAGGGACACCGCCACGGCGACGAGCAGCCCGGCCACGACGTTCGCCACCGAGAGGTCGCGCCAGAGGGCGACCCACACCAGCGTCAGCCACAGCAGGGTGAACGGCTGCACCGTGCCCCACCGCCGCCCGGGTGGCTTACCGGCGGACGTCTGCGTCGTCATCGCGCACCCCCTTCGCCAGGACCGCGTCGACGTAGGTGGCGCGGTCGGTCAGGTCCTCCGCGGCACGAGCGGTGTAGGCGTACAGCGGGCCGGCGGCGACCGTGAGCGCCAGGCTGAACGCGACCAGCGCGCCCGCCGCGGCCGTCATCGAGCGGGGCAGCCGGGCGGGGACCTCGCCGGCCGCCATCCGCTCGTGGAGGTCACGGGCGCCTTCGTCCTGGGTCCCCTCGTCGGCAGCCGCCGAGCTCCCGCCCGCGAGCGTCTCCGCCATCTCGTGGGCCTGCTCCGGGGTGCGCCAGAACGCCAGGTTCCAGGCCTTGCCGACGGCGTACAGGGTGAGCAGGCTGGTCAGCACGCTGCCGCCGACGAGGGCGTAGGCGAGCGGGGTGCCCAGCTCGCAGGCCGGCCTCGATGAGTCCGACCTTGCCGAGGAAGCCCGACATCGGCGGGATGCCCGGCCAGGTTCATGCGCGGGCACGAAGAACAGCACGCCCAGCACCGGCGCGAGCCGGGCCAGCCCGCCCAGCCGGAGCAGCGAGGTGCTCCCGGCGCGACCGCTCGACGAGCCCGAGGACGAGGAAGAGCGCGGTCTGGATGGTGATGTGGTGGACGACGTAGAAGATCGCGCCGGCGAAGCCCGCGACGGTGGCCAGCGCCGATGCCGAACACCATGTAGCCGATGTGGCTGACCAGGGTGAACGACAGCATCCGCTTGAGGTCGGACTGGGCGATCGCGCCCAGGATGCCGACGACCATGGTGAGCAGGGCCGCCACCAGCAGCAGCCGGTCAGCGGGCTGTCGGGGAACAGCAGGGTCTGCGACCCGCAGGATCGCGTAGACGCCGACCTTGGTGAGCAGGCCGGCGAAGACCGCGGTGACCGGCGCCGGGGCGGTCGGGTAGCTGTCCGGCAGCCAGAACGACAGCGGGAAGACCGCGGCCTTGATCGCGAAGGTCACCAGCAGCAGCAGCTGGAGCACCAGCGCGACACCGTCGGGCAGGTCGCCGAGCCGGCCGGCGAGCTGGGCGAGGTTGAGGCTGCCGGTGGCGGCGTACACGACGGCGACGGCCGATGCAGGAACAGCATCGACGACAGCATGTTGACCACGACGTAGATGGTGCCGGCGCGGATCCGCGGCTCGCGTGCCGCCCAGCGTGAGCAGGACGTAGCTGGCGAACAGCAGCATCTCGAAGCTGACGAAGAGGTTGAACAGGTCGCCGGCCAGGAAGGCGTTGCGAGACGCCGGCGGCGAGCACCAGGAACGACGGGTGGTAGACCGACAGCGGCGCGCTCTCGGCGTCGTCGGTCATGCCCTGGCCGATGGAGTACACCATCACCGCCAGGGTCACCAGCGCGCGAGACCAGGAGCATCAGCGCGGACAGCCGGTCGGCGACCAGGGAGATGCCGAGCGGCTCGGGCCAGGCGCCGATCCAGAGCGCCTGCGGGCCCTACCGGTCGGCCTGCACGATCAGCACGGCGGCCACGGCCACGACGACGGTCGAGCGTCGTCGTGCTGACCAGGCGCTGGAGGCGTGTGCCGTGCGGTGAGCATCAGCGTCAGGCCGGCCGCGAACAGCGGCAGGATCACCGGCAGCGGCACGAGGAGGTTCATCGGTCCTCGCTCCGGCTCGCTGCGGCGTCGAGGGCCGCTCGGCGGCACGGATCCGCTCGTCGTCGGCGGCGCTCGCCCCGCTGGGTGAGGTCGTAGGTGTCCGAGGTGCTCGTCGGCGGCGCGAGGCGCCGGATCGACGCGCGTCCTCGACGTCGTCCTGCACGTCGTCACTGCCGGTGACCTGCCAGCTGCGGTAGCGCCATGGCGAGGATGAACGCCGTGGTGCCGAGGGTGATCACGATCGCCGTCAGCACCAGCGCCTGGGGCAGCGGGTCGGCTCATCGCGAGCGGCCGGTTCAGGCCGACGATCGGCGCGCGACCCGCCGGTCCGCCCGCCGAGAGCAGCATCAGGTTGACGCCGTTGCTGATCATCACCAGCCCGATCAGCACCCGGGTCAGGCTCCGCTCGAGCAGCAGCTATGACCCCGGCGCCGATCAGGACGGACGGCGGTGAGGACGAGGGCGAGGTTCGCGCTCACAGGGCGCCTCCGGCTCGGTGGTCGGCCGCTGCTCGCGCTGCTCGCTGGAGCAGCTGCCGGTCGATGCCCGAGCCGAGGCTGCGCAGCAGGTCGAGCATGAGGCCGACGACGACGAGGTAGACGCCGATGTCGAAGAACAGTCGACGTGACCAGCTTGACGTCGCCGAGCAGCGGGACACGTGGAGTCTCGACGATGGCGCTCTGCAGCACCGCGCCGCCGAACGCCAGCGGGACCAGCCCGCTGCGCCGTGGCGACGAACAGCCCGGCGCCGACCAGCGCCCCGGCGGTCGACCGGCGCCGCCTCGTCGAGCTCGTAGCGGCCGCCGGCCAGGTAGCGCACCAGCAGGGCCAGGCCGGTGACGAGGCCGGCCGCGAACCCGCCGCCGGGGTTGTTGTGCCCGGCGAAGAGCAGGTAGACGCGAGAACACCACGACGGTGTGGAACACCAGCCGGGTGACGACCTCGAGGATGATCGAGCGGCGCTCGGGTCGGCAGCGTCCGCGGCCCGGGCAGCCAGGCCCGTCGTCCGGGGTCCGCGGCCGCTTCTCGACCCCGCGCCGGATAGGGGACGTCGCGGAGCCGGCGGATGCTGCGCCGCGGCGCTGGATGAAGATCAGGCTGGCCACGCCGGTGGCCGCGACGACCAGGACCGCGATCTCGCCCATGGTGTCCCAGGCGCGGATGTCGACGAGGGTCACGTTCACGACGTTGTGCCCGCCGCCGAACTCGCAGGCGGCCTCCGGGAACGCCGTCCGAGACCGGGACTCGGCGTCCGCGCCGTCGTGGCGACGAGCATGAACCCGGCGACGGCGACGGCCGACGAGCGCGCCGACGCCAGCCTGGAGGTAGCGGGTCCGCGCGCAGCGGCCGGTCGGTGAAGTGCTACGGGCAGCCGCCGGAGCGACGAGCACGAAGACCACGAGGGTGACCGTCTCGACGAGCAGCTGGGTCAGCGCGAGGTCGGGGGCGCCGTGCAGCAGGAACAGCACCGCGGTGCCGTACCCGGTGACCCCGAGCAGCAGCGACCGCCGTCATCCGCCGTCCGGCCCGCGGTCGTCAGACAGCGCGGCCACGCACGACCACGACCCGACCAGGGCCTGGGCGGGGGTGTCCCACAGGCGTACGCCGACGGTCCCAGCCGGACCGGGCGAGCAGCGCGGTGCCCGGGCACGAGGACCACGGTGACCAGGATGACGCTCGAGGTAGAGGCCGACGCCGAGCCGCGCTGGGTCAGGCCGGTGACCTCGACCGCGGCCCGGTCCAGCGCCGTGCATGCCCCGCTCGTAGCCGTGCTCGGCGCTCAGCGGGCACCGAGACGGCCTGCTGGAGCCGGCCGAAGGGCTTGCGCCACCAGAACAGCGCCGCGCCCGGCCGCCAGCGCGAGCGAGGGAGAGGCACAGCGGGGCGCCCGAGGCCGTGCCACAGCGCCAGCTCGGGCTCGTGGGCGCCCGGCGGGAAACCGCTCGGCGTACGGCGCGAGCAGCCGCGGTCAGGGAGGCGCCGAGGAAGCCCAGTGCCAGGGACGCCGCGGCGAGCAGCACCGACGGCAGCGGCGAACGGCGGCGGCACCGGCTCGACCGCGGTCGGGCGCCACCCCGGGCTTGGTCGCGAAGGCGCCCCACAGGAACCGCAGCGTGTACGCGGCGGTCAGCGCGGAGCCGGCGACCACGCCGGCGACGCACGGTCCACCCGGCCAGCGGGGACAGCCCGGTGCCGTCGCCCTCGGCGGCGACGTCGAGCGAGGGCGGTCGAGCACGCTCTCCTTGGCGACGAACCCGAGTCATCGGGGCGACGCCGGCCATCGACGCCCCGGCGAGGACCGCCGCCCCGGCGACCAGGGGCATGGACCGGCCGACGCCGCGAGAGCTCGCGCAGGTCACGGGTGCCGGCCTGGTGGTCGACGATGCCGACGACGAGGAAGAGCGCCGCCTTGAACAGCGCGTGCGCGACGAGCATGGCGAGGGCGGCGACGCCGCGGACCGGGTGCCGACGCCGGCGACGACGAGCAGGAAGCCGAGCTGGCTGACGGTGCCGTAGGCCAGCAGCAGCTTGATGTCGTTCTGCCGCAGGGCCGCCAGCCGCCGAGCAGCATCGTCGAGCACGCCGAGCGGCAGCAGGACTGCCGCGCCAGCCCGGCACCCCGGCGAAGACGGGCGCGAGCAGCGCGACGAGGTAGACCCCGGCCTTCACCATCGCGGCGGCGTGGAGGTAGGCGCTGACCGGGGTCGGTGCCGCCATCGCGCCGGGCAGCCAGAAGTGGAAGGGGACCATGGCGGACTTGGTGACCGCACCGAGCAGCAGGAGCACGCGACCACGACCGCGGTCGCCCCGGTGACCGGCGCTGGCCCAGCTCGCTGACCTGGAAGGTCCCGGCCTCGGCCCCGAGGAGCAGGATGCCGACGAGCATCGCCAGGCCGCCCGAAGGTGGTGACGACCAGCGCCTGCATCGCCGCTGCCCGGCTGGCGCGCTTCGTCGGCGTCGTAGCCGATGAGGAGGTAGGAGAAGACCGTGGTCAGCTCCCAGAAGACGTACATCACCAGCAGGTCGTCGGACAGGACCAGACCGAGCATCGCGCCGGCGAAGCTGGTGAACGACCCGGCGAAGTAGCCCAGCCCGTGTGCGTCGTCGTGGAAGTACCAGGCGCAGTAGAACAGCACGAGGGCGCCGATGCCGCTGACGACCAGCGCCATCACCCACTGCAGGGTGCCCAGCGCCAGTGCCGAGCTCGAGGTCCAGGAACGGGACCCAGGTGACGCTCTCGGTCAGCACCTCGCCGCTGCGGACGGCGCCGGTCCTGGTGACCGCCCAGACGAAGGCCACCAGCGGCGCCACGGCCAGGACGAGGAAGGCCCGTGGGGCCGAGCCGGCGCGCGAGCGGTGGCGCTACGACACCCGCGGTGATCTGGAGGGCGAGGACTGTGAGCATCAGGGCCTTGGCGTGCAGGTGGGCAGGGCGAGTGCAGGTCCCCCACGGATTCCTGTGGGACAGAGAGCACTCTGTCCCACAGGAATCCGGTCAGTGTCGCACGGAAGTGGGGGTCAGTGCGGCCCCTCGTAATGACGCTCCTCGACGTGCCGGCTCTCGCGTGCGCTGCTTGTTCATCACCAGCCCCAGGACGATCGACACGATGCCGCCGATGATCAGGATCCATCCGAGGGCCTGGTCGCCCAGGCCGGGGATGTCCACCTGCAGCGCAAAGGTGAAGATCAGACCGAGGACCAGAAGCACGACTCCAACACCGATACCCATGTTCACTCCTCCTGTCAGCGGCGGTCCGGTGAGGACCGCCTCGGCAACGCACCCGTCGCAGGGCGCGTCCGTGGTCCGGGTACCCGGCAGGCGGAGCGGTCAATCTTCGTGAAACGCAAAGGTGGTAGCAAAAGGCCCGCCCCGCCGTGTCCGGCGGAGCGGGCCCTTCGGTCGAGCGGCGGTCCTTAGAAGGCGTCCTCGGTGAGGTCCATCAGCGACAGGTCCGTGGCGTCGGCGATCTTCCGCTCCGCGGCGATCTTCGGCAGCACGTTGTGCGCGAAGAACTGTGCGGCGGCCACCTTGCCCTCGTAGAAGGCCTTGTCCTTGTCGCCGACCTCGCCGGCGAGCTTCTCGAGCGCCACCTCGGCCTGACGCATCAGCAGCCAGGCCGACACGATGTCGCCGAGCACCATCAGCAGCCGGCTGGTGTTGAGGCCGACCTTGTAGATGTTGCGCTGGTCGCCGCCCTCCGCGCCGGGGTCGGCCGACATCAGCTGGTTGATCAGCGTGCCGACGATCGCCTGGCCGTCCTGGAGCGCCTTGCCGAGCAGCTCGCGCTCCACCTTCAGCCGGCCGTTCCCGGCCTCGGAGGAGATGAACTTCTCGATCTCGCCCGCCAGGTGGCCGAGCGCCTGCGCCTGGTCCTTGACGATCTTGCGGAAGAACAGGTCCTGGCCCTGGATCGCGGTCGTGCCCTCGTAGAGGGTGTCGATCTTGGCGTCGCGGACGTACTGCTCGACCGGGTACTCCTGGAGGAAGCCGGAGCCGCCGAAGGTCTGCAGCGACTCGGTGCCGAGCAGCACCCAGGAACGCTCGGAGCCGTAGCCCTTGACGATCGGGAGCAGCAGGTCGTTGATCCGCTCGGCGAGCTCGTCGCGCTCGCCGTTGTGCTCGGCCACCTGCATCCGGTCCTGCCAGGTCGCGGTGTAGAGCACCAGCGCGCGCAGCGCCTCGGCGTAGGACTTCTGCGTCATCAGCGAGCGGCGCACGTCCGGGTGGTGGGTGATCGTCACCCGCGGGGCGGTCTTGTCCGCCGCCTGGGTGAGGTCGGCGCCCTGGACCCGGCTCTTGGCGAACTCCAGCGCGTTGAGGTAGCCGGTCGACAGCGTGGCGATGGCCTTGGTGCCGACCATCATCCGGGCGTTCTCGATGACCTGGAACATCTGGGCGATGCCGTTGTGCACCTCGCCGAGCAGCCAGCCCTTGGCCGGCTCCCCGCCCTCGCCGAAGGTGACCTCGCAGGTGTTGGACACCTTGATGCCCATCTTCTTCTCGACGTTCGTGACGTACACGCCGTTTCGCTCGCCGGTCAGGTCGCCGGTCTCGAAGTCGAAGTGGTACTTCGGCACGATGAACAGCGACAGGCCCTTGGTGCCCGGGCCGCCGGCGCCCTCGACGCCGACCGGACGGGCCAGCACGAGGTGGATGATGTTCTCGCTCATGTCGTGCTCGGCGGAGGTGATGAACCGCTTCACGCCCTCGAGGTGCCAGGAGCCGTCCTCCTGCAGCGTCGCCTTCGAGCGGCCGGCTCCCACGTCGGAACCGGCGTCGGGCTCGGTGAGCACCATGGTGGAGCCCCACTGCCGGTCGACCATGTGCTGGGCGATGAGCTTGTCGCGGTCGTTGCCGTTGCGCCACACCACCGAGGCGAAGCTCGGGCCGGCGCCGTACATCCACACCGGCGCGTTCGAGCCGAGGACCAGCTCGCCGATCGCCCAGTTGAGGCTGGAGGGAGCCGGCTGCCCGCCGAGCTCGGCCGGGAGGGCCAGCCGCCAGTACTCGGCGTCCATCCAGCTCTGGTAGCTGTTCTTGAACGACTCGGGGACGTCGGCGGTGCCGGCCTCGGGGTCCCACACCGGCGGGTTGCGGTCGCTGTCCTCGAAGGAGGCCGCGAGGTCCTCGCGGGCGAGGCGGTCGACCTCGGACAGGATCGACTTCGCGGTGTCCACGTCGACCTCCTCGAACGGCCCGGTGCCGAGCACCTGGTCCCGGCCGAAGACCTCGAAGAGGTTGAACTCGATGTCGCGGATGTTGCTCTTGTAGTGGCTCACAGCTCCACCTATCGAAATCGGGGTACCGGCGCGTTCGCGGTCCGGTCCGGGTTCGGCCCGGTGCAGGGGACACCGGGCGTACTCGTCAGTAACTTAATTATCCTACCCACGAGTAACGAAGACAACCCCGGACCGCGGTGCCGGGCTACGGGTGAGCGTGGTCACCGCGCGGGCAGGGGAGAAACTCGCGCGCGTTCCGGCGGGGTGAGCGCCTACTGTGGAGCTCTTGAAGCACGGCCAACTCAGGGGGACGGTGCACATGCTTGCCACCCGCTCGCTCCGCATCGCTGTGGTGGTGGCGCTGCTGTTCAACCTCGCGCTCTACCTCGCCCTCACTCAGGGGCTCGAGGCCCTGCGCGGCAGCGACGTGGCCACCGACGTGGGCACCGGGCACGTCCCCGAGCTGCTCCAGGTCCCGCCCGACACCGTCCCGACGACCGCGGACTACGGGCCCGTCGGCCCGGTCGCCGCGGTCTTCGCCGGCACCGAGGTGCGCACCGGGCTGTTCGACACCGTGCGCGACCCGTGGATCGCGGTCTCCAGCCAGGACGGCCGCTACCGCGCACTCTCCGCCCCCGACCTGCCCGAGCCGCGCCGAGGCGCGGTCTCGGTCTCGCCCGACGGGCACACGCTCGCGTGGGGCGCTCCGGAGGGACTGGTGCTGTACGACGCCCTCCGCGACGAGGCGGTCCGGATCGGGGAGGGGCTGACCGGGGAGTCGGCCGTGGGGCGGTTCTCGCCGGACGGACGCCTGCTGCTGGTGTACGACGACGCACTCCGCGTGGTCGACGTCGACCGCGGCGAGGTCGTGGGCACCGTCGCCGGGGCCGGCGCGGCAGCGGCCCGGCAGGCGGTGTGGACGCCCGACGGCGAGAGCGTCTCCTACGTCACCGACGGCACGCTGGTGCGCCAGGCGTGGGCCGACGGCACCACGACGTCCGCGGCGACCACGATTCCCGCGGACGCCACGCTCGCCTGGTCGCCCTCGGGAGAGCAGGTCGCGGCGATGCGCGAGGTGGGCGGGGTCCGCGTCGTGGAGGTGTTCGACGTCGGCCGCACGCGGACGACTCTGGTGCGGACCGTCCGCCGCGCCGGCTACGCCCAGCAGGAGCTCCTCGGGTTCACCGGCGAGGGGCGGGTGACCGTCACCGCGCTGACCCTGGAGACCGCGAGCATCCCGCTGGTGTTCAACATGTCGACCACCGACGCCTTCCCGCCGACCCGGGTCATGCAGCTGCCGGACAGGGAGGGCGCCGTGGAGACGCTCGCCCTGGCGGCCGACCCGCTCGCCGCGGGCAGTTGGGCCTTCGACGAGCCGCGCTGGCCGGCGAGCGACCTCGCCAAGCTGACCGGGAGCGTGGTGACGACGGTCTTCCTGCTCGGGCTCTACCTCACCCGCCGGCCGCGGACGCCCGACCGTCCGACGACGACGCCGGCGCGCGAGCGGGTCAGCGCCTGAGCCTCAGTCCCGGGCCGGAGGGCGGTGGCCGTCGAGGCCCATGTCGGCGTCCCGCATGAGCTTGGAGACGAGCTCGTGACCGAGCTCGAGGGTGTCCTCCAGGGTCTTCAGCGCCGTCTCGTGGCGGCCGGCCTCCAGCGACCACTTCGCGGCGGCCATCCCCTGGACGAGCGTGTCGTTGACCTCCGTGGCGTCCCGGTGCCGCTGTGCGACCGCCGCGTAGGTGCGCTCGCGCTGGTCCGCCGCCTCCAGACGGTCCGAGGCGTCGCCGACGAGGTACCCGAGCAGGAGCAGGGGCACCATCCGCGACGTCCAGCCGAGCACCGACAGGTCGGCCCCGGCGAGCAGCGCCCAGCCGCTGACCAGGGCCACGCCGGCGACCCCGGCGGCGACCCCCGCCTTGCGCCCGAAGGCAAGGGCGACCAGCGACACCGGCAGGGCGTAGAGCAGGTTGACCGCGTCCGTCGCGTCTCCCACGGTCAGGCGCATGGTGAACACCGCCACGAACAGCACGCCGGCCACGGCGAGGGTCCACAGAGGCTGCGCGCGGAACCAGGGCGCGCGGCTCTGGCGGCGGGCAGCGGGAGATGCCATAGGGGCAAGTGTGGGTCATTTCGGGCCTCCGGACACGGGGCCGAAGGTCCCGTCCTCCCGACCGGCGAGCCGGGCCAGACTGGACCGGTTACAGATCGTGTCCCGTCTCGTGCTTGAATGCACGGCGGGTTGAAACGTGCAGCCCATCCGGTCTGGCGGCCGGTCGGGGGCGGTCACACCCGGGATGCTGCCGCCTACTCCGAGGAGTTCCCGATGCGCTCCTTCCGCGCGGCATGACCACGGTGATCACGGGTCCCTACGGCCCGTTCGTGTACACCGTCGCCACCCGGCAGTGGTGGTGGTCCGACGACCTGTTCCGCATCCTCGGCTTCGGCCCCGGGGACGTCGTGCCGACCACCGAGCTGCTCGTGCGCCACAAGCATCCCGACGACGCCGCCGTGGCGACCGCGATGATCCTCAACGCCTTCAGCAGCGGTGAGCCCTTCGCGCTGTGGCACCGGATCATCGACGCGAGGATGCGCACCCGGTTCGTGGTCTCGGTCGGCGACGGCGTCCGCGACGAGACCGGTGAGCTGGTCGAGGTGCGCGGCTACATGGTGGACGTGACCGGTTCCAAGCGCAGCCAGACGGCGCGCGAGGTCGACGAGGCCGTGCGCCGCTCCGCGGAGAGCCGAGCCGGCATCGAGCAGGCCAAGGGCGTGATCATGGCGACCTTGGGGGTCCCCCGGGAGGACGCGTTCACCCTGCTGAAGCGGCGTTCGCAGAACGAGAACGTCAAGCTCCGCGACCTCGCCGAGCTGCTCCTCGACGTCGTCGACGACATGCGCGTCGCCGGCGTGGAGGCACGCAAGGCCGTCGACCAGGTCCTCGGCGACGTGGTCACCGGGGAGGGCTGAGCCTCACTCGCCGCCGGCGTGGTCGACGACCCACTGCACGAACGGCGCGGCCTCACGCCAGTCGGCGCGCACCCGGTCTAGCAGCTCGGGGGTGTGGATGAACGGCTCGAAGCCGTAGGACCTGCCCAGGGTCATCGACCGGTGGCGCAGCAGCTCGATCCGCGGGTGAGCGACGTCGTACCCGCGGGGAGCGGTCTTGAGTCGGTCTCCGCCCAGCGTCCACCCGGCCCCGACCAGCCCGGCGAGCAGCCGCTCGAGCTCGGTGCCGCGCCGGTCGTCGGCGATCGCCTCCCGGATCCGCGCCAGCCGCGGCCCGGAGGCCTCGTAGAAGCCGGCGCCGACCCGCACGCCGGGCGCGGACACCTGCACGTAGAACCCTGTGGACGGTGCCTTCGCGACGAACACGCCCTGGTGGGTCTTGTAGGGGGTCTTGTCCTTGGCGAAGCGCACGTCGCGGTAGGGCCGGAACACCCTCGCCGTGCCGAACTCGTCCTCCAGTGCGGCCGCGAGCGCGGTCATCGGCCCGCGCACGGCGGTGTCGTAGGTCTCCTTGTGCTCGGCCCAGAACGACCTGGTGTTGTCCAGCTCGAGGTCGTCGTAGAAGTCCAGGGCGGCCTCGGGGATGCCACGGAAGCCGGTCATCGGCGCAGGATATCCCGGCGCCGCGCGGCGCTACCGGGCCGGCGGCGCCTCGGTCTCCTCCGGGTCGCCGCCGCGCCGGGCCACCTCCGCCCGGGCCCGGGCGATGCTGCCGTGCTCGAGCGCGGCGACCCGGGACTCGCCCGTCCAGACCCGTCTGCCGCGGTGGCGCACCGTGACCTGCATCTGCCCGGCGAGGTGCTCGATGGCTCCCGGGATGTTGCGTCGCCGGGCGGGCAGCGGGACGGGGAGCACGTGCGCGTCGGGCAGCCGGCCGTGGCCCTCGACGTCGACCCGCCACCGCAGGCTCCGTCCACGCAGCACCCACCGCTCGTCGCTGACCGCCGCGTGCACCGGGCTGACTCCGGGGTCGCCGAGCCGGAGCAGGCGGCCGTCGGGGAGGAGTACGACGAGCGCCGTCACCGTGGTCCGCAGCGGGCCGGCGGTGACCTCGCCGCCCGCGAACGCCACGCACACGCCGGGGTCCGCGAAGCCCTGTGCCTGGCCCCACCACCAGGAGTCGGGGAACCCGCCCCGGCCCCAGTTCTTCTCGGCGTAGACCGCCCAGCCGTCGAGGTCCCAGGTCTCGTCGCCGAGGGTCACGCTGCCGTAGGCGCGGCCGCCGAGCAGCCAGGGGTGCCAGTACTGGTTCAGTCCCGGCACGGCCTGGAAGAGGCTGGACCCGCCGACGGCCCGACGCGGCCAGGGCACCGGCGCGGCCACGGAGACGTCGATACGCGCATCGGGCCCGAGGTCGACCCGGAGGCCGTCGGCGGTGCCGGCGAACGCGTCGCCGGCGAAGGCGCCGAGGCGGTCCGTCGCCGCGTGCCCCACGGGATGGGCGGCGGTGCGCAGGAAGCCACCGGGGTGTGCGGCGACGCCGAGGGTGGCCCAGTGCTCGCCGTCCCGGTCCCGGTTCACCCCGTTGAGCGCGATCACCACCCGGCCGGTGGCGGGGTCGGTGAACCGCCAGAAGTACCCCTCCATCGCCACCCCGTGCGCGGGGAGCGGGTCGCCGAAGATCAGGTCCGCGCCGCTGGCCCGGTAGGCCCGCAGCGTCCGCCGTACACGGGAGGTCACCGGCCCATCATCGCCGATCGGCGGGTCAGCCGGGGCGCACTGCTCCGGAGAAGGGCATCGAGTCCACGCTCGCGACGCGTACGCCGGTGCCCGGGTTCGCGGCGTCGACGATCTGGCCGTTGCCGACGTAGATGCCGACGTGGCTGACCGGGCTGTAGTAGAAGACCAGGTCCCCCGGCTGCAGCTCCGAGTGGGAGACCGGCGTACCGCTGCTCATCTGGGCGCTCGAGGAGTGGGGGAGGCTCACCCCGGCCTGGGCCCAGGCCATCATGGTCAGCCCCGAGCAGTCGTAGGAGCCCGGTCCGGCGGAGGCCCACACGTAGGGCTTGCCGACCTGGCCGAGCGCGAAGCCCACCACCGCGCCGGCGTCACCCGACACCGGGGCCGGCGCGGCCGGGGCGGACGACGGGGCCGCCTCCGGCTCGGCCTCCGCCTGGGCCTGCGCCTCCGCCTGGGCCTGCGCCTCCGCCTGGGCCTGCGCCTCGGCCCGGGCCGCCTGCCGCTGACGGCGGGCCAGCTCCGCACGCTGCTCGGCCTCGAGCGTGGCCAGGAGCTCGTCGGCCCGCTCGGCCTTCGCCTCGATCCGCTTCTTCTGGGCCGCGAGCCGCTGCTCGTCCTCGGCGACCTGCGCGAGCTCGCGCTCCATCGTCTCCTCGCGCAGCCGGAGGCGCCGCGCCTCGAGGGCGTAGGACTCCATCAGCTGGGCCTGCTGCTCGTCGTGCGCGGCGACGGTCGTCAGGGTCTCGAGGAACGCGTCGGGGTCCTCGGACAGCAGCACCTGGCCGGTCGAGGAGAACGCCGCGCCCTGGTACCGCGAGACCACCGCGGCGGCGACCGCGTCCCGGACCTCGTCGGCCGAGGCCTGCTGGCGGCGCACGTCGCGACGCAGGGCGGCGACCTGGTCCCGGGAGCGGTCGAGCTCGACGCGGATGTCGTTGTAGCGCTCGGAGGCGACCTCCGCCTCGTGGTAGAGGCGGTCGACCTCCTGCCGGACCTCCTCGATCTGCGGCTCCGCGTGGCCGGGCGCCTGCACCAGCAGGGTGGTGGCGACGGCGGCGGTCACGGTGGCGGTCACGGTGGCGAGCATGCGGCGGGTGCGATGGTGGCCGTCGATCACGAAGAGACGGTCTCCTCTCGGTCCTCGGGTACGTCGGAGTGGTCGTCGCCGTGGGGGTCGTCGGTCGGCCTGCGGCTGCGCCGCCAGGCTACGAGAGCCGCCCCGACGGCGATCGCGGCGGGGAGGGTCCACGCCGGCACGGCGGCGGCGGCCCCGGTGATCCAGCGCTGCGCCTCGAACTCGAGATCGGTGGTGTCGCCCAGCCCGAGCACGCCGGTGATCCCGGCGGTGCCGTCGAAGCGCAGGAACAGCACGCCGATGCCGACGAACAGCAGCCCGGAGACCAGTGACGTGCTGTGCACCTCGACGGGGCCGAGGCTCAGCATCCTGCCGCGCAGCCACGACCTGCGGCCGAGCTGGAAGCGGTCCCACAGGGCCGCCAGCACGAACAGCGGGGCCGCCATGCCGAGCGCGTAGACCGCGAGCAGCAGGCCGCCCTGCAGCGGTGAGTCCTGGGTCGCGGCCATGGTCAGGATGGCGCCGAGCACCGGGCCGGAGCAGAACCCGGCGAGCCCGTAGACCGCGCCGAGCGCGACGGTGGAGAACCAGGTGGCCGTGCCGCCGGCGTTCCTCGCCGACTGCCGGTGGGACCAGGCCTGCAGCCGTCCCGCGAACGGCATCGCGAAGCTGCGGCCCAGGATCATCAGCACGCCGAGGACGACGATCGACCAGCCGGCGACCGAGATCAGCAGGCTGCGGTGGCCGTAGAACAGTGCGCTGGCCGCGCCGGCCCCGGTCCCGAGCGGCACCAGCGTGAGCGCCAGGCCGACGTAGAACAGGGCGGTGCGCAGCAGCAGCGCGGTGCGGCTGGCGAACGCGTAGGCGAAGAACGACGGCAGGAGCAGGGCGCTGCACGGGGAGAGCAGCGCGAGCACGCCCGCGGCGAAGGCGGCCAGCAGGCCGACCTCGGTCACCGGGCCGCCTCGGCGGCGTCCTCGATCGCCTCGACGAACACCTCGGTCGGCTGCGCGCCCATGATCGGCCGGCCGTTGACGATGAACGCGGGGGTGCCGGTGACGCCGATCTGCTGACCCTCGCTGAAGTCGCGGGCCACCGCCTCGGCGAGGCGGTCCGACCTCATGTCCTTGCGGAACTTCCCGGCGTCGAGCCCGAGGTCCTTCGCGACGCCGACGAGGTGGTCCTCGGTCAGCGTGCCGCTGTTCGGCGGTGCCTGGTCGGCGTAGAGCGCGTCGTGGAACTCCCAGAACCGGCCCTGCTCGCCCGCCGCCCGGGCCGCAGTGGCCGCGCGGGTCGACTCCTCCCCCATGTAGGGGAAGTCGCGCCACTCGATGCGCAGCGTGCCGTCCTCGACGAACCGCTCGATGAGCTCGGGCTTGGTCTCGCGGGCGAACTTGCCGCAGAACGGGCACTGGAAGTCGGAGTACTCGAGCATGACCACCGGGGCGTCGACGTCGCCCATCGCGGTCACCGCGTCGGCGTCGCGGCGGACCAGCTCCGCGAACGGGTCGTTCTGCGGGTCCACGGGCGGGCGGCTCCCGTCACGGCTGACGCCGGCGACCGGCGCCTCGGCCTCGTCCGAGCCGTCGGAGCCCCCGGCGAGCTGGGGGGTGAGCAGCATCACCACGGCGAGCAGTCCGGCCACGGCGGCGACGGTGAGGGGGACCAGGCCCTTCTTGCGGGCAGGTGCGTCGGACACGGGGTTTCCTCCGGGTGGGTGGGTGCGAAAGGGGGTCGATGTCGGGCGGGGTCGCCGCCGGCGCGCTCAGCGGGGAACGGCGCAGGAGACCTCGCCGCGCAGCCGGGTCCGCAGCGCCCAGGCGAGGACCGCGATGGCGGCGAGGGACAGCACCGGCTGGACCGGCTCGAACCAGGTCATGGCGCCCGACGTGCCGAGGGCGAGCAGCACCAGCTTGTTGCAGACCGGACAGCCGACGGCGAAGAACGTGAGGAACCCGCCGAGGTAGCCGCCCTTCGCCGAGCCGTCGAGCTCGACGCCGTCCTCGTCGGCGGCCGCGCCGGCTGCGTCCGCCGTACCCGGCACCCGGACGTAGGTCGCGGTGAGCAGGCCGGCGAGGACCGAGGAGACCACGAGCGCCGGCCACGACCACCAGGTCGGCGGGACCTCGCGACCGAAGAGGGGAGTGTCGACCAGGTCGGTGGGGATCGCGATCAGCAGCGCGTAGCCCACCGCGGAGGCGGCGGCGACCAGCCGGCGGCGCGGCGGCCACGGCGTGCGCGGCCGCTTCACCTGCGGTACGGCGGTGGTCATGCCACCACCTCCACCGGGTGGCCCTCGGTGCGCCACTCGAGCAGGCCCTGCTCCAGGCGGCGGGCCCGGCGACCCTGGGCCCGGAGCAGCCGGACCGCGTCGTGGGCGAGGACGCAGTAGGCCCCGCGGCAGTAGGCCACGATGTCGGCGTCCTCGTCGAGCCCCTCGAGCGTGCTGAGGTCCTCCGCGAGCCGGCCGAACGGGACCGAGCGCGCGCCCGGGATGTGGCCGGCGGCGTACTCCTCGGGCGGCCGGACGTCGATGAGGACGAGGTCCCCGGCCTCCATCCGGACCCGGAGCTCCTCGCGCGAGACCTCGACCACCCCGGTGTCCTCGATGCCGCTCTCCCCGAAGTAGGACTCCAGGGCGCGGTGCACCTCCGCGGAGTACTCCCGGGCGACGGTCTGCATCAGCGCGTAGAGACGGGCCACGTCCTCGCCGGCGAGCCTGTAGTGGATGCGCGTGCCCTCGCGGCGGGTGGTCACCAGGTTGGACAGCTTGAGCACCTGCAGGTGCGCCGAGGCGGTGCTGACCCCCAGGCCGGCCTCGCGGGCCAGCGACTCGACGGTGCGCTCACCCTGGCTGAGCAGGTCGATCAGCTCGAGGCGCTTGGCGCTCCCGAAGGCCTTGCCCACGACCGCGAGCGAGCTGAACAGCGCGCTCTTGGCGTCCCGGTTCTCCACGGCATCCTCCAAAATTCTTTGGAATACCGTACCTGCGCCCCGTGCTGCGGGCCAAGCCGGGGACAGTGGGCGGGTCGACGCTCAGGCCACGTCGGAGGCGGCGCCGCGGACCACCGGGTAGCCCAGGGACTCCCAGGCGGCCTGCCCGCCGGCGACCGACCGGGCGTCGAGGCCGAGGCGGGCCAGCTGGTCGGCCACCACGAGGCTCCGGTTGCCGTTCTGGCAGATGACGTAGACGGGGGCCGTCCGGGGCAGCTCGGCGGCGCGCGCGGTGACCTCGCTCACCGGGACCAGGCGCACCCCGGGCACGTGGCCGGCGAGGTACTCGCCGGGCTCCCGGACGTCGATGGTGACCGCGCCGTCGGCGCGGGCCGAGGCGAACGCCTTCGTGCTGACTTCACGCATGAACACACTCCTTGTACTCTGGACGGCAGATGCCGACATACCCCCGGGGGTATAGGTATCATAGCCAACCGAGGGCGTGGCTGCGTTGTTCCGTCCGCGCCCACCACCGACCGGGAGGGTCTCGATGATCCGCACCGCTCTGCAGGCGTGGCCGGTGCGCCGACGAGTGGCAGCGGCGCTGCTGCTGCCGCTGGTCGCCACCTGGTTCCTCGCCGCGGGGAACACCTCACCCGTCACGCCGGGCGCCGCCTGGTACGGCGTCGTGGCGGTCGCCTCCGTCCTCGGCGCCGGCGTCCTGGCCGGCTACGTCCCCGTCGCGGGGCGAGGTCTCGACCTCGGCTGCACGCCGTGCGCCACCCTGTCGGCCCTCACCCTGCTCGGGGCGACGATGGCCCTGCGCAACTACGGCCCCGACATCGCCGGGCCGCTCGTCGCCGCCGTCCTGCTGCTGTTCGGCCTCACCCAGCGGATGAGCCAGCCGGCCACCTGCGCGACATCGCCCACGCATGGAGCAGGTGGGCGTGGGGAACAGTCCCGTGCGCTGAAGGACCGACAAAGCACTAGGAGCTGAGGAACATGATCTGGGACCTGATCGGATTTCTCGTGTTCGGCCTCGTGGTCGGCGCGGTGGCCCGCCTCATCAAGCCCGGCAAGCAGCACCTGAGCGTGCTCGCGACGCTGCTGCTCGGAGTCGTGGGCTCCGTCATCGGCGGCCTGGTCGCCAGCCTGCTCGGCACCGGTGACATCTTCGAGCTCAACATCATCGGCGCGATCGTCGCGATCATCGCCGCGGTCCTGCTCATCGGCGCGGCCGAGGGCATGTCCGGCAGGAGCAAGACGCGCGTCTGAGCCAGACCCCCACCAAGAGGCCCCGGGCGGGAGTCCGGGGCCTCTTCCTTGCCGCCGTGCCGTATCCTCGGTCCTCTGAGGGGAGTACCTCGCCAGCCCGTCCCGGTCACTACGACTGCTTCGCAGCGGTCCCGGGCGGGTGCCTGCCGGCCGGCGGGTGAGGGAGACCTCGGACGTCGATGTCTGAGGAGACCCCTGTGCCCGTGACTGCTGCCGCCGCGACCTCCGCGCTGGACTCGATCGCCACCCCGACCCTGTGGTTCGTGACGATCGGCGCGGTCGTCGTACTCCTGGCGCTGGACTTCGTGCTGACCCGCCGGCCGCACGAGGTCTCCATGAAGGAGGCGCTCGGCTGGTCGGCGTTCTACATCGCCCTCCCGCTGGCGTTCGGCGGCTTCATCTGGGCGCAGTACGGCGGGGACCGCGGCCTGGAGTACCTCACCGGCTACCTCGTCGAGAAGTCGCTCAGCGTCGACAACCTGTTCGTCTTCATGCTGCTGCTCAGTGCCTTCGCGGTGCCGCGCGCCCTGCAGCAGCGGGTTCTCCTCTACGGCATCATCGGCGCGCTGGTGCTGCGCGGCATCTTCATCGCGCTCGGCGCCGCCGCCCTCGCCCGGTTCGACTGGATGTTCCTGGTCTTCGGGCTGGTCCTGGTCGCCACCGCGGTCAAGATCCTGCGCGACGCCCTGGCCGGCGCCTCCCACGACGTGCACGTCGACGAGCTGCGCAGCGTCCGTCTCGCCCGCCGCTTCTTCCCGGTCACCCCGGGGTACGACGGGCCCCGGATGTTCGGCCGGGTCGACGGCCGCCGGGCCCTGACTCCGCTCGCCCTCGTCGTGATCGCCGTCTTCGCCACCGACATCGTCTTCGCCGTGGACTCGGTCCCGGCCGTCTACGGAATCACCGGCGACCCCTACCTGGTGTTCGCCACCAACGCCTTCGCGCTGCTGGGCCTGCGTGCGCTCTACTTCGTGCTCGAAGGTGCGCTGAGCAAGCTCGTGCACCTCGGCTACGGGCTGGCCGCGATCCTCGGGTTCATCGGTGTGAAGCTGGCGCTGCACTGGGCCCACCTGCAGTGGCCGTCGGTCCCCGAGGTGCCCACCCTGCTCTCCCTCGTGGTGATCATCGCCGTCCTGGCCGTCACCACGGTCACCAGCATCCTCGCCGGTCGCCGGGTCACGGCAGCTCGACGCTGACGCCGAGCAGGTGCGGGCCCTCCCGGGTCACCGTCGCCGGGCCGAGGCGGCGGAGCATGGCCAGGGAGGGCTCGTTGTCGGCGGCGACCACGGTCACGATCCGGACCACTCCCGCGGGCCGGTGCCGGAGCAGGTCCCCGAGCAGAGCGGTGGCCACGCCGCGGCCCTGGAAGGCGTCGGCGACGGTGACCGCCACGTCCGCCGCGTCGGGCTGGTCGGCGTAGCGGATCATCCGAGCCAGCCCGGCCGGCTGCCCGGCGGCGTCGTCGTCGAGCACGAACAGCACCCGTGCCACGTGGTCGACGCCGTCCACCTCGTCCACGAGGTGCTGCAGCATGCCGTCGGTCAGGTGCGGCACCGGAGTGAGGAACCGGTGCAGCTTCGCCTGCGGCGACAGGTGCTCGTAGGCCTCGCGGAGCGCCTCCCGGTCCTGGGCGAGGAGCCCCCAGATCACCGCGCGGGAGCCGTCGCGCAGACGGACTTCGGTGGCCACGGGTCGGTCTCCGGGGGTCGGCGGGGTCTCAGGGCTCGACGACGAGGGTGGGGGCGGGCGCCACGCCGACCCGGACCCGCGTGCCGGGCTGCAGCCGGCCAACGGTGGTGCCGGCGGACTGTATGACGACCTCCGAGCCCTCGTCGAGGGTGCAGGTGACCCGGGACAGTGAGCCGAGGAAGGACCGGGAGGTGACCGTGCCGTTGCCGTCGGCCTCGGGGGCGATCTCGAGGGCCTCCGGGCGCACCAGTGCGACGCCGCGGCCGCTGGTGACCGACCCGTCGAGCAGCGGTACCGTCCCGCCGAGGACCGACGCGGTGGAGTCGGAGACCACGGCGTCGAGGCGGTTGGTCAGTCCGACGAACTCGGCGACGAACTGCGTCCGGGGCCGGCTGTAGAGCTCCTCGGGGGGCGCGATCTGCTCCAGCCGGCCGGTCGACATCACCCCGACCCGGTCCGCGATCGCCAGTGCCTCCTCCTGGTCGTGGGTGACGAAGACGGTGGTCCGTCCCACCTCCAGCTGCACCCGCCGGATCTCCTCGCGCAGCTGGGCGCGGACCTTGGCGTCGAGCGCGGACAGCGGTTCGTCGAGGAGCAGCACCGACGGCTCGATGGCCAGCGCACGGGCCAGCGCGACCCGCTGCTGCTGGCCGCCGGACAGCTGGTGCGCGTAGCGGTCGCGCTGGCTGGCCAGGTCGACCAGCTCCAGGGTCTCCGCGGCCCGGGTGCGCCGCTCCTTCTGCCCCACGCCCCGCATCTTGAGCCCGAAGGCGACGTTCTCGAGCACGGTCATGTGCGGGAACAGGCTGTAGGCCTGGAAGACCATGCCCATGTCCCGGCGGTTGGCCGCCACGTTGCTGATGTCGCGTCCACCGACGAGCACCCGTCCCGCGTCGGCGTGCTCGAGGCCCGCCAGGATGCGCAGCGCCGTGGTCTTCCCGCACCCCGACGGCCCGAGCAGCGCCACCATCTCGCCCGGCTCGATCCGCAGGTCGAGCCCGTCGAGCGCGTGCACCTCGCCGTAGTGACGGGTCAGGCCCTCGAGGACCACCTCCACCCCGGGGCTCTGTGGGGACCTCACACCGCGCTCCTCTCCGGGCCGCGCCGACCGCGACCGACGTACGACAGTCCGAGCAGCAGCAGGAACGCGAAGGCGAGCGCCGCCAGCGAGGCCGCGACCGAGGTCTTGGCGTCGCTCTTGCCGAGGAAGTTGATCACGACCTGGAGGTTCTCGTAGTTGGTGAGCGAGGCGATGGTGAACTCGCCGAGGACGAGGGCGACGGAGATGAACGCCGCGCCGAGCACGCCGGACCCGATGTTGGGCACCACGATCCGCAGCATCACCGTCAGCCATCCCGCCCCCAGCGAGCGCGCGGCCTCGGCGAGGGTCACCACGTCGATCGACGACAGCGCGGCGTCGATCGCGCGGTAGGCGTAGGGCAGCACCAGCACCACGTAGACGAAGCTGAGCGTCAGCGCGGAGTCGCTGACCAGGTAGTTCACCCACGTGTAGACGTTGCGCATGCCCACCACGATCACCAGCGCGGGGATGGTCAGCGGCAGCAGGCAGAGGAACTCCACCAGGCGCGAGGCCCGGGGCACCCGCAGCCGGACCCAGATCATCGTCGGCAGCAGCAGCACCAGCATGCCGACCACGGTCAGCAGCGCGAGCAGCAGCGAGGTGATGATCGCCGAGGTCAGGTTCGGGTCCTGGACCAGGTTGGCCCAGGCCCGGCCGGTCCGCCCGCCGCCGATCTCGCGGGTGCTGAAGTCGAGCATGGCGTACAACGGCACCACGAAGAACAGGGCGAAGATCCCGAGCAGCACCGCCCGCGCCGCACGCGCGCGCCGGGTCGCTCTCATCGCAGCCACCGGGAGGTGCGGCGCAGCAGCAGCGCGTAGGCCGTCATCACCACGGCCACGACCACGATCATCTGGAACGCCAGCGCGAACGCGAAGTTCTGCCGGCCCAGGATCACCTCGCTGGTGAGCGCGGCACGGATCAGCAGCGGCACGATCGGCTGGCCCTGGCTGACCAGGGCAGCGGCGGTCGCGTAGGCGGCGAAGGCGTTGGCGAACAACAGCAGCATCGAGCCGAGGAACGCCGGGCGCAGCAGCGGGATCGCGATCTGCGTCCAGTACTGCCGGGTGGTGGCGCCCAGGTTGAGGGCCGCCTCCCGCCACTGCGGGCGAAGGCCCTCCAGCGCGGGCAGGAAGACGACCACCATCAGCGGGATCTGGAAGTAGGTGTAGACCAGGATCAGGCCGGGCAGGCCGAACAGCCAGCCGCTGCCGAAGACGTCGACCCCCAGGGTGTCGCGGAGCAGCTCGGTCACCACGCCCGAGAAGCTCAGCGTGGCGATGAACGCGAACGCGAGCGTGACGCCGCCGAACTGCGCCAGGACGCCGGCCACCGACAACACCGCCCGCCGGAACAGGCTGGTCGGGGGCGCGCTCACCACCAGGTAGCACAGCACCGCGCCCGCGACCGCACCGATGAGCGCGGTCGAGCCGGACAGCACCAGGCTGTTCCACAGGGTCCGCCGGGCCGTCTCCCCGAACAGCGCCTCGATGTTCGCGGTGGAGAACCGGCCGTCCTCCTGGAACGCGCCGACGACCACGGTGACGGTCGGGATCAGCAGGAAGACGGTCAGGTAGCCCAGGAACGGAAGCAGGCCCAGGGACGGTGGGAGCCGCGACCGGCGGCTCACACCGTCACCTCGAGTTCAGCGGTCATCTCGGTCAGCCGACCGCCTTGGCCCAGTTCTCGCTGAGGTACTGCGCCGCCTTCTCGGTCTGCTCGTTGCTGGGGATCACGGGGTCGCCCGAGACCTCCGGGAGCGCGTCGTACCGCTCCTGGTCGATGGTGCCGTCCTCGGCCATCGCCTCCGCGCGGACCGGGCGGGCGCCGCCCTTGAGCCAGAGGTTCTGCCCCTCGTCGGAGTAGAGGAACTCCTGCCACAGGCGTGCGGCAGCCGGGTGTGGCGCGTCGGCGTTGATCGCCTGGAAGTAGTAGCCGGCGACCGCGGCGCCCTCGGGGACCACGACCTTCCACGTGGGGATGTCCTGGGCCAGCGCCGCGTTCAGGTAGTCCCAGTCGATGACGACCGGTGTCTGGCCCGACTCGACGGTCGCCGGGGTCGGGTCGACGGGGAGGAAGTTGCCGGCGTCGTTGAGCTTGCGGAAGTACTCGACGCCCGGCGCGATGTCGTCGGGGGAGCCGCCGTTGGCCACCGCGGCCATCACCACACCGCTGAAGGCCGCGCCCGCCTGGGTCGGGTCGCCGTTGAGCGCGACCTTGCCCCGGAAGTCACTGCCGAGCAGGTCGTCGAGCCCGGTCACGTCGGGGACCTTGCTGGAGTCGTAGCCGATCGACATGAAGCCGCCGTAGTCGTTGACCCACAGCCCGTCCGGGTCCTTGAACTCGTCGGGGATGGTGTCCCAGGTCTGCACCTGGTACGGCGCGTACATGTCGGTGTTCGCGAGTGCCACCGACTGGCCGAGGTCGAAGACGTCGGGAGCCCGGTCGGTGCCCCGCAGCTGGTCGGCGGCGTTGATCTCGTCCTGGCTGGCCGCGTCCGGCTGGGCGGAGTTCACCTTGATGTCGTACTTCTGGGCGAAGGTGTCGATGATCTCGCCGTAGTTGGCCCAGTCCGGGGGCAGGGCGATCACGTTGAGCTGGCCCTCCGCCTGCGCGGCCTCGACCAGCCCGTCCATCCCACCGAAGTCGTCGGCGGACGTCGCCTCGCCGGCCGCGACGCCGTTGTCCCCGCCGGCGTCCTGGCCGTCGTCGCCGGCGTTGTCGGTGGGTGCCGCGCAGGAGGAGAGGACGAGGGCGGCCAGCCCCAGGCCGGTCCCGATGAGCAGGTGTGGTCGACGGTTCATGGCGTGTCTCCTTGGTGCGCCGGTCGCGTGCGTGGCTCCGCGAGAGCAGCGGCGCACGCGACCACCGCTACAGCCTCTAGGGAGAAAGTAGCGAAGCCCGGGGACACTCGGTGGCGCGACTCCGCATCGTTGCCCAAAAGTCACGAAGGCTCCCGGTGGTCCGGGAGCCTTCGAGGAGTGGAGCGGATGACGAGACTCGAACTCGCGACATCGACCTTGGGAAGGTCGCGCTCTACCAACTGAGCTACATCCGCAGAGGGAGCCCTTGTGGGGCTACCGGCAGGAATAGTACCTGACGCTTCCTGCGCCTCAGGCGCGGAGTCCGGCGGTGACCCGCTCGACGGCCTCGGCGACGGTCGCACACGCGACGACCTCGGGACCGGGCAGGTCCCAGCTGTCCACGGCGACGACGGGGACACCGGTGCGTGCGGCGAGGGCGATCTCCGACAGGGTGCCCCACGCACCGCCGACCGCGAGCACGCCGTCGGCGGCCCGCACCACGAGGGCGTTGCGCATCTCGCCCATCCCGGTGGGGATGACCACGGTGTGGCCGGGTGACGCGTCCTCGCGCCGGGTGCCGGGCAGCAGCGCGACCGTGGTGCCGCCGGCCGCGTGCGCCCCGGCTGCGGCAGCCGCCATCACGCCGCCGAGGCCGCCGGTGACGACGACGACCCCGTGCTCGGCGAGCAGCCGGCCCGCGGTGTGCGCGGCCTCGGTGAGCCCGGGCCGGTCCGGCTCGGACGGGCCCACCACGGCGACGTACGGCGGATACATGCTCCGAGCCTGCCACGGGCCGGGTAGGTTCTCCCTGTGCTGCTCTCAGACCGTGACATCCTCGCCGGAGTCGACGCCGGGAGGATCGCCCTCGAGCCGTTCGAGCCCGCGATGGTCCAGCCCTCCAGCATCGACGTACGCCTCGACCGGTTCTTCCGCACGTTCGAGAACCACCGCTACCCGCACATCGACCCCGCGGCGGACCAGCCCGACCTGACCCGGATGGTGGAGCCGGACGGCGACGAGCCGTTCATCCTGCACCCGGGGGAGTTCGTCCTGGGCTCGACGTACGAGGTGGTGACCCTGCCCGACGACGTCGCGGCCCGGCTCGAGGGGAAGTCGTCGCTGGGGCGGCTCGGGCTGCTCACCCACTCGACGGCCGGCTTCATCGACCCCGGGTTCTCCGGCCACGTGACGCTGGAGCTGTCGAACGTCGCGACGCTGCCGATCAAGCTGTGGCCGGGCATGAAGATCGGCCAGCTGTGCTTCTTCCGGCTCACCTCGCCCGCGGAGAACCCGTACGGGTCCCAGAAGTACGGGTCCCGCTACCAGGGCCAGCGCGGGCCCACGCCGTCGCGCTCGCACGTCAACTTCCACCGCACCGAGGTCTGAACCACCCGTAGCGAAGTGTGAGCATCGCCACGAATGCCCGCTGCTTGTGACCGATTCGTTATCGGCTGGGTCGTCCTCGACGGCGTCGGTCGATACGGTGAGTATGTGACCGGGGGGCTGTGCGCTGACTGACGGCGGGGGACGGTCCCCGCATCGCGGCTGCGGCTACCTGACGGCGGCGCCCTGTGCGCCTCGACGGCGGTGTGGCACCCCCGGGCACAAGTCAGGGTCCGACAGGACCGTTGCTGCCCGCGCACGGAGGCGTGCGCGTGAGGAGGAACGACACGTGCCTGCCATCGAGGCCTCAGAGGTGTACAAGGTCTTCGGGCGACGTTCCGAGCGTGGCGTCGAGCGCCTCCGCGCGGGAGAGACCCGCGAGGACCTGCGCCGCGACGGCCTCACCGCGGCTGTCATCGATGCCACGTTCGACGTCACCGAGGGCGAGATCTTCGTCGTGATGGGGCTCTCGGGCTCCGGCAAGTCCACGCTCATCCGGATGGTCAACGGCCTCGTGGAGCCGACCGCCGGCACCATCCGGGTCGGTGGCCGTGACGTCACCGCCCTCGACCGCCGGGAGCTGCGCGAGGTGCGCCGCGAGAAGGTCAGCATGGTCTTCCAGCACTTCGCGCTGTTCCCGCACCGCACGGTGGGCGAGAACGCCGCCTACGGCCTGAAGGTGCAGGGCGTGAACCGCGCCGAGCGCGAGCGCCGTGCCGAGGAAGCGCTCGGGATGGTCGGCCTCGACGGCTGGGGCGGCTCCATGCCCGACGAGCTGTCGGGCGGGATGCGTCAGCGCGTCGGCCTGGCGCGGGCCCTCGCCGCGGGCACCGACGTCATGCTGATGGACGAGGCGTTCAGCGCACTCGACCCGCTGATCCGCCGCGAGATGCAGGACCAGCTCGTCGAGCTGCAGAACGACCTGGGCAAGACCATCCTGTTCATCACCCACGACCTGAACGAGGCGATGCGCCTCGGCGACCGCATCGCGATGATGCGTGACGGCCGGATCGAGCAGATCGGCACCGCCGAGGAGATCCTCAACGACCCGCAGAACGACTACGTCGCACAGTTCGTCCAGGACGTCGACCGGACGCGGGTGCTGACCGCGTCCTCGGTGATGGAGCCGCCGGTCGCGGTCCTCGGAGCCGAGCAGGGGCCACGCGCGGCGCACCGGCTGATGCGGGAGCGCCAGACCTCGAGCCTCGCCGTCGTCGACAGGCAACGGGTCGTGCGCGGCATGGTCCTGGAGTCCGACGTGGCAGCGGCGGTGGACGCCGGCCACAACGACGTCACGGCGATCCTGCGCCCGGCGGTGACCGTGCCACCGGACCGCACGCTGGCCGAGCTGTTCGCCGCCTCGGCGGAGAGCCCGGCCGCCCTGGCCGTCGTGGACGAGAAGGACCGGCTGCTCGGGCTGATCCCGAGGGTGACCCTGCTGAGCGCGCTCGGCGGGGTGTCGAGGCTCAGCCACCATGACACCGTCGCCACGGGCGCCGACGTAACGACCACAGGAGCGGAGCGATGAGCGTGCTCGCGCAGACCGAGAGCGGCGTCCCGCGGATCCCCGTGGGTGACGCGATCGAGACCGGGTTCGACTGGATCAAGGCCAACCTCAGCGGGTTCTTCGACGGGGTCGCCACCGTCATCGGCGTGTCCGTCGACGGTCTCACCAACCTGCTCACCGCGCCCCCGCCACTGGTGCTCGCTGCGGTGCTGGCCGGCCTGGCCCTGCTGGTCCGCGGCTGGAAGCTCGCCGTCGGGTCGTTCGTCGGGTTCGTCGCGGTGATCGGCATGGGGCAGTGGGACGCGGCGATGCAGACCCTGGCGCTGGTGCTGTTCGCCACCGTCGTGGCGGTCGCGATCGCGATCCCGATCGGCGTGGCCGCCGCCCGGTCCGACACCGTCAGTGCGCTGGTGCGCCCGGTGCTGGACCTGATGCAGACCATGCCGGCCTTCGTCTGGCTGGTCCCGGTCGTGTCGCTGTTCAGCATCGGCGTGGAGCCGGGCGTGGTGGCCACCATCATCTTCGCCCTGCCCCCCGGGGTGCGGCTGACCGAGCTCGGCATCCGCCAGGTCGACGCCGAGGTGGTCGAGGCCGGACACGCGTTCGGCAGCTCCCCCAGGGAGATCCTGCGCGAGATCCAGCTGCCGTTGGCGATGCCGACGGTGATGGCGGGGGTCAACCAGGTGATCATGCTGGCGCTCTCGATGGCGGTCATCGCCGGGCTGGTCGGCGCCGGCGGACTCGGCGGCGTGGTGACCAGCTCGATCGCGCGGCTCGACGTCGGGCTGGGCTTCGAGGGCGGTCTCTCGGTCGTGATCCTGGCGATCTACCTGGACCGGGTCACCGCTGCGCTCGGGCAGGGGACCCTGCGGCAACGGCTGCCCTGGGGCGGACGGGGGCCGACCCAGTCTGCGGCAAAGGCTCACGCGGCCTCAGCCGCGTGAGAAAGCAGGCGGCGGCCCGACCACCTCGGTCGGGGTGCTGCCGACGTGATGAAAGGGAAAAGCATGAGAAGCACGCTGAAGAAGCGCGGCGCCGGCCTGGCGGCCGGCCTGCTCGCGGTCGCCCTGACCGCTGCCGCCTGCGGCGGTGACTCCGGGACCGAGACCGCCTCGGAGGGCGAGAGCCAGGACGGTGGCGGTGGGACGATCACGCTGGGCATCATCCCGTCCTGGACCGACGGGCTGAGCACTGCCCACCTGTGGAAGAGCGTCCTCGAGGACGAGGGCTACCAGGTGGAGATCCAGGAGCTCAGCGAGGCGGCCCCGCTCTACACGGGACTGGCCAACGGTGACATCGACGTCTACCCGTCCGCGTGGCCCGAGGTCACGCACGCCTCGTACATGGAGGAGTACGGCGACGACATCGAGGACCTCGGCGCCTACTACGACAACGCGAAGCTGACCTTCGCGGTGCCGGAGTACACCGACATCGACTCCATCGAGGAGCTCAAGGGCAACGCCGACATGTTCGGCGGCCGGATCGTCGGCATCGAGCCCGGCGCCGGGCTCACCAAGGTCACCAAGGACAGCGTGATCCCCGAGTACGACCTCGGTGGTGAGTACGAGCTCGTGGAGTCCTCGACGACCGCGATGCTGGCCGAGCTGCAGAAGGCGACCGACAACCAGGAGGACATCGTCGTCACCCTGTGGCGTCCGTTCTGGGCCAACAGCGAGTTCCCGGTCAAGGACCTCGAGGACCCCAAGGGCGCGCTGGGTGAGCCCGAGGGCCTGCACTCGCTCGCCCGGACCGGCTTCGGGGACGACTTCTCCGACGTCGCGAACATGATGAGCAACTTCAAGCTCACCGACGAGGAGTACGGCGCGCTCGAGGACATGGTCGTCAACGAGTACGGCCAGGGCAAGGAGGCCGAGGCCGTCGACGCCTGGCTCGAGGAGCACCCGGACTTCGTGGAGAGCCTGAAGGGCTGACCCTCCCGGTCCCAGCAGCACGACGAGGCTCCGGCCGCCACGTGGCGGCCGGAGCCTCGTCTTTGTCCGCGCCGGGACCGCGGGTCAGCCGTCGAGGCGGTCTGCCAGGGCGTGCAGCCGGCGCGCCAGCGCGTGACGCCCGGCCCGGCGCGGGGCCGTGGGAACGCGGGACCGCTGGGTCTGCTCGACGCGGTCGCGGATCTCGTTCGTCGCGTTGCGGTAGGTGACGTAGTGCGTGTAGTCGGACATGGTGGTCTCCTGCTCAGATCTGGGTGAGGGTGATGTCGCCGCTGACCGTGGTCGCGCGGATCTCGAGATGGTCCTGGCCCTCGGTGGGTTCGCCGGCGCCCACGAGGTCGGAGCGGATGCGGCCGGTCACGCAGCTGATGTCGGTCCACACCGGCACGCCCGCCGGGACGCCGACGAGGACGTCTCCGGAGGCGGACTTGGCCCGGACGACGCCGCGGCTCGCCGTACCGACCTCCAGGTCCCCGGAGCCGCTGCTCACCGACACCGACCGGGTGGCCGCGCCGATCCGCACGTCGCCGGAGCCGGTCTTGGCGACGGTGTCGTGGTGCGCGGAGTCGATGGCGACCCTCCCGGAGCCGGAGGTGATGACCGTGCTGCCCAGGGCCCGGCCGACCGTGACCGAGCCGGACCCGCTCTTGACGCGCAGGTCGGCGGCCGAGCTGTTGACCCGCACGTCGCCGGACCCGGTCAGCACCACCGCGTCCCCGGTCACGTCGTCGAGGGCGAGGTCGCCGGACCCGCTCTTGACGTGGACCGCGCCGTAGCGGCCCACGGCCACCAGGTCGGCCGAGCCGAGCTTGACGGTCAGGTCGCTGTCGTGCGGGAGCGTCACGCTGACCGAGACGTCGCTGCCGAAGGCGAGGAACCCGGCCCGGCGGTCGTCGGCCTTCACGACGATCTGCTCGCCGCGCTGCTCGACGGTGACCCGGTCGGCGTCGCGGCCCTCGACGAGCACCTCGGTCTGGTCAGTGTCGGTGGTGCGGGTGCTGGTGATCCCGGAGCCGATCTCGACGTACACCGAGGCAGGCCCGGGGGTGTGGAAGGTGTGCTGCATGGTGGTCTCCGTTGCTGGATGAGCGCGGTGTCAGGGTGTGCTCGGCTCCCGACCCGGCGCCGCCGGTCGGTCGTCGTGGTGTCGCGGTGCGCGGGCCGGGTCAGACCCAGCCGGTCATGCGGCGTCCGCCGCGGCGGCCGGGGCCGCGCTGGATCTCCTCGATGAAGGGGATGCTGGACAGGTCGATGTCCACGGTCACGGCCTTCTCGCGCGTGGCCTGGCGGATGGCGTGGACCAGCCAGGCGTTGAGCGACTGGCCGGTACGGTTCGCCAGCTCCTCGGCCTTGGTCTTGAGCGACTCGGGCAGTCGGAGGGTGATCCGGGCGACGGCTCCGTCCTCGTCCTCGTCCTCGGGCTCGGTGGCCGGCGCCGGGGCTGTGGCCAGCGGCATCGTGGTGGGTACGTCGACCACGAACTCCGGCTCACGCCCGCGGAGCCGGACGTCGACCGACCCGGCCGGCAGCTCGCTGGTGATCTCGGCCGCCGCCTGGGAGAGGGCGTCCATCAGGGCCAGGCGCATGGCCGGGTCGAGGGCCATGGCCAGCCGCTCTGCCGCGGACCGCGTGTCCTCGCCCCCCGCCTCGGCGGCGGCGGTGAGGTCGCGGCGGAGGCTGTCGATGTACGGCGTGATGTCCATGTGCATCACTATGACACCAGCGTGACGTCACGTCAAGGCTTTGTGACGTCAGGAGCGACGTCGGGTGATGTCAGCAAGGTGGGCGAGACTGCAGGGCCTCCCGACAGAGAGTGGGCACAGACTGCAGGGCCTCCCGACAGAGTGGGCACAGACTGCAGGGCCTCCCGACAGAGTGGGCACAGACTGCAGGAAAACGGCCCCGGGGTTGCCGTTCGTGCCCACTCTGTCGACGGGCGTTGCTGTTCTTGCCCACTCTGCGGCTGGGGACTGCGACGGGGCAGGAGCAGGGGTGGGGAAGCAGCACGGGCCGTCCCGGTGCTGGGACGGCCCGTGCTGGCGTGCAGGGGAGGGGCGGCAGCTAGATGTCGAAGAGGGACTTGCCCTCGTCGATCCCGCCCTTCTTCGGCTCGTGCTTCTCGCCCGAGCTGGCGGGCGTCCCGCCGTCCTCGGCGGGCCGCTCCGGCTCGGCAGGCGCCTCTGCCTCGGGGGCTGCCTCGGCAGGCTTCTCTGCCTCTGGCTTGGGTTGGGCCTCGGGCTCGGGTTGGGCCTCGGGCTCCGGTTGGGCCTCGGGCTCCGCCTGCGTCTCGGGCTCGGCCTTGGTGTCGGGCTCGCCGGGGGCGATGTCGAACAGCGAACCGGCCGACTCGATCTTGCTCTCGCCGTCGGGCGCAGCCGGGGTCGCGGCCTCGGTCGGCTCGGGCTGCGGCTTCTCCGCCTCGGCGGCCGGTGCCGGTGACTCCGGCGGTGCGGCCTTCGGCTCGGGCTTGGGCTCGGCCTTGGTCTCCGGGGCGGGCTCGGCCTGTGCTTCCGGCGCGGGGGCGGGGGCGGGCTCTGGCTTCGGCTCCGCCGCGGGCTCGGCGGTGCCGACGTCGAACAGCGAGCCGCTGCCGAGCTTGCTCTCGGGCTCCGCCTTCGCCGCGGGCTCCGTCTTTGCCTCGGGCGCGGCCTTGGTCTCGGGCTCCGGCTTGGGCTCGGCCTCGGGCTTGGCCGTCTTGGGCTCGGCGGTGCCGACGTCGAACAGCGAGCCGCTGCCGAGCTTGCTCTCGGGCTCCGCCTCCGGCTCGGGCTTGGCCTTCGCCTCCGGCGCGGGCTCGGCCTCGGGCTTGGCCGTCTCGGGCTCGGGGGTGCCGACGTCGAACAGCGAGCCGCTGCCGAGCTTGCTCTCGGGCTCCGTCTTTGCCTCGGGCGCGGCCTTGGTCTCGGGCTCCGGCTTGGGCTCGGCCTCGGGCTTGGCCGTCTTGGGCTCGGGGGTGCCGACGTCGAACAGCGAGCCGCTGCCGAGCTTGCTCCCGGGCTCCGCCTCCGGCTCGGGCTTGGCCTTCGCCTCCGGCGCGGGCTCGGCCTCGGGCTTGGCCGTCTTGGGCTCGGGGGTGCCGACGTCGAACAGCGAGCCGCCCTGCTCGCCGGGCTTCGGCCCGGCGTCGGGCGAGCCACTGGCGGCCGGCTTGGTGTCGGCGTCGAACAACGAGGTGCCGGAGGTGCCGCTGGGCTTCACGTCGGCGTCGCCTGCCTCCGGGGCCGCGTCGAACAGGGACCCGGAGCTGATCGGCTTGCTGGTCTCGGCCTCGGGGCTCTCCTCCTCGGTGGCCGCGGCGTTGGCGCCGACCTCCTCGGTCTCGGTGACGGTGTTCGCGGTCTGCGTGACGTCACCGGCGGAGGGCTCCGCCTCGACGGCAGCACCGGCTCCGGCTCCGGCAGCTCCGGCCCCGGCCTTCGCGGTGGCGCCGGCTGCGACCGGCGTACGGCTCTCGCCCTTGACCGACGCCAGCAGCAGCTGGGCGACGTCGAGGACCTCGACCTCCTCGCGCGCGGAGCCGTCGGCCTGCTTGGCGGTCAGCCCGTCGGAGAGCATCACCCGGCAGAACGGGCAGCCGGTCGCGATCTGGTCGGCGCCGGTGTCGACGGCCTCGGTGGTGCGGTTGAGGTTGATCCGCTCGCCGAGCTTCTCCTCCATCCACATCCGCGCACCGCCGGCGCCGCAGCAGAAGGAACGCTCGCTGTTGCGAGGCATCTCCTTCAGCTCCGCGTCCGGGATGACGGTGAGCAGCTCGCGCGGCGGGGAGTAGACCTGGTTGTGGCGACCGAGGTAGCAGGGGTCGTGGTAGGTCAGCGAGCGCTTCGGTGCGCCGTTGGTGGGCACCGGCGTCAGCCTGCCCTCGCGGACGAGCCGGTTGAGCAGCTGGGTGTGGTGCACGACCTCCAGCTCGACGCCGAACTGGGCGTACTCGTTCTTGAGCGTGTTGAAGCAGTGCGCACAGGTGGTGACCGCCTTCTTGACCTTCATCTCCTTGAAGGTCTCGGCGTTCTGCGTGGCCAGGCCCTGGAACACGAACTCGTTGCCGGCGCGGCGGGCCGGGTCGCCGGTGCAGGTCTCTCCGTTGCCGAGCACGGCGAAGGAGATGCCGGCCAGGTTCAGCAGCTCGGCGACGGCGCGGGTGGTCTTCTTGGCGCGGTCCTCGTAGGCGCCGGCGCAGCCGACCCAGAACAGCCAGTCGACCTCGTCGAGGGACTCCGGGTCGTCGGGGCCCTCGCCGCCGGCAACTGGGACCTCGAAGTCCAGGCCCTGCGCCCACTCCATCCGGGCCTTGGGCGACATGTTCCACGGGTTGCCCTTGTTCTCCAGGCCCTTGAACAGGCCGTTGAGCTCCGCGGGGAAGTTCGACTCCACGAGGATCTGGTGGCGCCGCATGTCCATGATGTGGTCGAGGTGCTCGATGTCGACGGGGCACTGCTGGACGCAGGCGCCGCAGGAGGTGCACGACCAGAGCACGTCGGAGTCGATGACCGCGCCGCCCTCGGGCATCCACGCCCAGCCCTCGGTCTCGCCCACGAGCGGACGCTCGGCCTCGGTGAGCACCGCCCCGTCGAGCTTCTCGCGCTCGGACTCGTCGGCGAGGAGGTAGGGGGCCTTGGCGTAGGCGTGGTCACGCAGGTTGGTGATCAGCAGCTTGGGGGAGAGCGGCTTGTCGGTGTTCCAGGCCGGGCACTGGCTCTGGCAGCGGCCGCACTCGGTGCAGGTGGTGAAGTCGAGGATGCCCTTCCACGAGAAGTCCTCGACGGCGCCGACGCCGAGCCGGGTGTCCTCGTCCATCTCCTCGAGGTCCTCGAAGTCGATCACCTTGCCGCCGGAGGTCATCGGGGGCAGGTCTCCCAGCGAGGTGGACCCGTCGCTGTGCCGCTTGAAGAAGATGTTGAAGAACACGCTGAAGCGGTGCCAGGCCACGCCCATGGTCGGCGTGAGAGCCAGCGTGATCATCCAGATCATGGAGACCACGATCTTGATCATCGCGACGAGCAGGATCAGCGTCTCCAGCGTCGCGGTGGACAGCCCGGTGAACGCCTGACCGATCCAGGCGCTGAGCGGGAAGTGCAGCAGCGACTGGTACCTCTCCTCGGCGATGGCGTACTCCAGCGCGCGCAGCGTGATGATCGCCAGCCCGACGAGGAGGATGACGGCCTCGACGAAGTACCCCTGCCAGAAGGTGGAGCCGTAGAACCGGCCCCTCTCGCCGCGGACCCGCTCCTTGGGCCGCGACGCGCGGTAGCCGATGAAGGCCACGATCGCGACGAGCATGACCCACGTGAACGCCTCGGTGATCCACTCGAACGGCGGGAAGTGCCCGATCACCGGCAGCACGAAGTGCGGGTCGAACAGCTGGCCGTAGGCGTTGACCAGCGTGAAGAACAGCAGCCCGAAGCCGACGAAGATGAACCAGTGCCCGGCGCCGGTCCAGGTCCACTGCAACATCCGGGTGTGCCCGAGGGTCTCCTTGACCATGGTCGCCAGGCGGCGGCCCGGCTGGTCGGTGCGGTGGGCGGGCTGGCCGATCTTCATCACCCGGACCATGTGTGCGATCGTCCGTGCGAACAGGGCGACCGCGACCGCCGTGATGGCCAGAGAGACCACGATGGCGAAGATCTGCATGTGTGCTCCTCGTCGGGGCGGCGTAGGCAGGGGTGCGCCGAGCCTACGGCCCGCCGGCGCTGCTCGTCAGCGGGCAGGATGTGTGAGAAAAACCCTACCGAACGGTAACTTCCGGCCTCCTGGAGGGCCTGACCTGCGAGGAAGTGCGAGGGAGTCGTTCTCGCGGAAGTCGTCCCGGACGTCGACGCCAGCAGGGCGTCGGGTGGGCATCGCGGGGCGCCTCGTCGACGTGGCGGTGGCTTCCATCCGGCCCTGCCTAGGCTGGCGGCATGGTGCCCACCCTTCAGCTCCCCGGCCAGGTACGACGTCACGGCGCGAGGCTGCTCCTCGAGCTCGACCTCTCGCGGGGGCTGCTCGAGAGCCCGCCCGCGTCCCCGCTCGAGGCGATGCGCGCGATGCACGTGCCGACGCTCCGCTCCGTCGTCGAGGGTCTGCGCAAGGCCGCGGCCGACGACCGGGTCGCCGGGCTGGTCGCCCACGTCGGTGCCACCCACCCCACGCTCGCCCAGTCCCACGAGCTGCGGACCGCGGTGGCCGCGGTGCGCGCCGCCGGCAAGCCGACCGTGGTCTGGGCCGAGACGTTCGGCGAGATGGGCCCGGGCAACGTCGGCTACCACCTGGCCACCGCCTTCGACGAGATCTGGCTGCAGGAGAGCGGCGACGTCGGCCTCGTGGGCGTCGCCGCGCAGGCGGTCTTCCTCCGTGGGGCTCTCGACAAGGTGGGCATGAAACCCGAGCTCGGCCAGCGGCACGAGTACAAGACCGCCGCCGACACCTTCCTCCGCTCCTCGATGAGCGAGCCGAACCGCGAGATGGTCACCCGGCTCGTCGCCTCCGCGACGGAGACGCTGGTGGGAGACGTCGCGGCCGGGCGCAGCCTCACCGAGGAGCAGGTCCGCGCCGCCGTGGAGGTCGCCCCGCTGTCCCCCCAGGAGGCGCTGTCCCGGGGCCTGGTGGACCGGATCGGCTACCGCGACGAGGTGTACGACGACCTGCGGAGGCGGCTCGGGGACGTCGAGCTGAAGTTCGTCGAGCGATACGGCAAGGGCGGCCTGGCCCAGGCCGGGGCTGCGGTGACCCGGCGGCACAGGCCGGTGGTGGCCCTGGTCCACGCGTCAGGGTCGATCCACCTCGGCCGCAGCAGCGCCACCCCGCTGTCCGGTCGCTCGGTCGGCTCCGACACGGTCTCCGCCGCGCTGCGCCAGGCCGGCGAGGACGACGCGGTGCGGGCCGTGGTCCTCCGCGTCGACAGCCCCGGCGGGTCCTACGTCGCCTCGGACACGATCCGGCGCGCGGTCCTCGCGCTGCGAGGCAGCGGCAAGCCGGTCATCGCCTCGATGGCGAACGTCGCGGCCTCGGGCGGCTACTACATCGCGATGCCCGCCGACCGGGTGCTGGCCAGCCCCGGCACCATCACCGGGTCGATCGGTGTGCTGGCCGGCAAGGCGGTGGTCCGCGAGGCCATGGAACGCGTCGGCGTGAACCGCGAGACCGTCACCGAGGGCCGCTTCGCGGACATGATGTCCAGCGACCACCCCTTCGACGAGGAGGAGTGGGCCCGGCTGGAGTCCTGGCTGGACCGCGTCTACGACGACTTCACGGCCAAGGCCGCGGCCGACCGGGGCATGCCCGTGGACGACCTCCGGGCCGTGGCGCGGGGGCGGGTGTGGACCGGCGCGGACGCCCTCCGCCGGGGACTCGTCGACGAGCTCGGCGGCCTCGAGCGGGCGGTCGAGGTGGCCTGCGCGCGCGCCGGGGTGGCCCGTCCCGAGGTCGAGCTCCGGGTGATGCCGCGGCCGAAGCTCTTCGAGAAGCTGATGCCCGCGGAGAACAGCGAGTCGCCCGCGGCGGCCGGCCCGGTGGTGCTCGGTGAGGGCGTGCCGCTGCTGGACCGGTTCCTCACCGCGGCCGGGCTCACGTCGCACGGCGTGCTGTCGCTGCCGGTGGGCTGGCGGCTGCAGTAGGGTCAGCCCGTCGGGGCGGCCGCCGAGGCGGGAGGTGAGCCGGTCGGCGGTACGGCGGACGTGCCGGACGGTGCTGGACAGGTCCACCGGGTCCTCCGCAGGGAAGGTGACCGCGACGCCGGCGACCGGATGGCCGGTGTGGTCACGCACCACCGCGGCGACCGAGGAGAACCCGGGAGTGACCTCGCCCTCCTCGGAGGCGAACCCCCGGGCCCGGGTGGTCACCAGCAGGGACCGCAGCGCGCTCGGGGAGGCCGGTCCCGCGCCGTGCCGGTCCACGAACGCCGACCTGTCGGGGTAGAGCGCGCGGACCTGCGCGGTCGGCAGCGCCGCCAGGATCGCCCGCCCGCTGGCGGTCAGGTGCGCCGGCAGGCGGACCCCGACGTCGCTGACCAGCGGGGGCCGGCCGGGGGCGCGCTCCTCGACGACGTAGAGCACGTCGCGGCCGTGCAGGACCGCGAGGTGGGCGGACTGCCCCACGGCGTCGACGAGCTCGGCCAGCGGGCGGCGCGCCATCCGCTGCAGCGGCTCCTGGCGGGCGTAGCCGCTGCCCACCTCGAACGCCGCGACGCCGAGCCCGTAGCGGTGTTCCTCGGGCAGGTGCACCACGAAGCCCTCCTCGACCATGACGCCGAGGAGGTGGTAGGCGGTCGACCGGGGCAGGCCGACGGCGTGCGCGATCGCCTGGAGGGTCGCGGGGTCGGCCTGGCTGGCGAGGAAGCGCAGCACCCGGAGCGTCCGGGTCGCGGCCGGGACCTGTCCCATGCCGGGACCGTAGTGCACTCGGCGTGGCCTTCGTCCCACTGTGCGGCGAAATCTGGTGAAAGCCTCATGTCTGGACCGGTTGCTGCCGAGGATGGTAAAGAGCGCCCGCCAGGGAGATGGCGGGCGCACCGCACTGCCGCCGGGTCGGAGTGCGCCGCACCCTGGGAGCAGCACACGTGTCCGACCGGCCCCGAGCCCTCGTCCGAGCCCTGACCGCCGTCCTCGCCTGGACGCTTGTCACCGCAACCCTGGTGGGCCTCGGCTCCGCCGGCGCCCAGGCCAAGGTGCCGAGGCCGGCGGCCCGCTACACCGCGGCGATCGAGCCGCTCGCCACCTACGTCGGGCAGGCCACGTGCTCGCCGGCGGCCAAGGCGGGCACCACGGCGTTCGCCGACCTGCTGCTGCGCACGTACCGGACCTCGCGGAGCCTGGGCATCTCTCGCTCCTGCGGCGTCGGCGGCACGTCCGAGCACAAGGAGGGCCGGGCCTTCGACTGGGGCGTGTCGGTCGACCGCGCCGCCGACCGGAAGGCCGTCGGCGACCTGATGCGGTGGCTGCTCAAGCGGGACGCCTACGGCAACCGCTTCGCGATGGCCCGCCGCCTCGGCATCCAGTACATGATCTGGAACCGCCGGATCTGGGGCGCCTACGCCGCCGGGTCCGGGTGGCGCAGGTACACCGGCAGCAACCCGCACACCGACCACGTCCACTTCTCGCTGAGCTGGGCCGGCGCGCGGAAGAAGACGTCGTACTGGAACCCGCGCGGCTTCCCGAACAGCCCCGGGGCGACGCCGTCGCGGCCGACGGCACCCGAACCGGCCCCGCAGCCCGCGCCTGACCCCGACCGGCACGACTGGCCCGACCCGCGGCCGGACGAGCGCGCCCGGGCGCCGCGGTCCGTGCCCGAGCCGCAGCCGGCCCGCACCCTCGCGCAGGCGGCCCCGCTGCGGGTCGAGCGCCTCGCGGTGGCCACCCGGCGCAAGGCGGGCACCACCACGCGGAGGGCGCTGGTCGCCGGCCGGCGCTACCTGGTCGAGGTCAGCGGCACCTACCGCTACGACCGCGGCTCCGGGTCGCTCGCCGACGCCGAGTGCAGCACCCGGGCCGGTGCGTCCTGGTGGCAGCGGGACCGGTCGCTGCGCGGCGAGGAGTGGTACGCCGACCACCTCGACCTCTACGTCGACGGGCAGGACCCGAACGCCCAGGCGGACGGGGCGCAGAGCTGCGACCCGGGGAACGCCTATCGCTTCGTCTACGAGCCGCGGCGGACCGGACGGGTCCCGTTCGCGGTGTGGGACCCCACCGGGTACGGGGACAACCGGGGCCGGCTGAGCGTGCGGGTCCTGGACCTGGGCCGGGAGCCCGACACCATGACGTGGAAGGTCCCGGCGCGGCAACGGGCCGGAGCGACCAGCCCCGGCGTGCTCCGCGGTGGGGAGCGCTACCGGGTGACCGTCACCGGGACCTGGGAGAACGGCGGGGGCGTCACCTCCGACGCGGAGTGCGCGCTCGGCTGGGGTGGCACCTGGCGGCGCGACGGCGACAGCTACGACATGGTGGTCGGTGACTGGAGCCACGAGAGCCTCGCCCCCCGGCTCGGCGGCGTCCGCACCGAGCCCACGAGCGGCGCACCGGAGTGCGACCCCGGGCACAGCTACACCTACGTGTACGAGCCCGGGCGCAGCACGCCCCTCAACGTCCGGGTGCAGGACCCGGGCGGCCACGCCGACAACACGGGCGCGTTGACGGTGCGGGTCGAGCCCTACGCCGCGCCGGCCCCGCAGCCCCGTCCCGAGCCGACGCCGGAGCCGACGCCCGAGCCGACGCCGGAGCCCGCGCCGGAGCAGCTCCCCGTGCCGGACGCTCCGGTGCCGACCGAACGGCTGCAGGTGGACTCCGCGTCGGCCACCGAGGTGCGCACCGCGCAGGACTACCCGGCCGGTACCCGGCTGCGCGTCACCGCGACCGGCACCTACTTCATGCGCGAGGCGCGCGACTGGGTGGTGGCCGACGCCGAGTGCACGATCACCGGGTGGGACCGCCGCTGGCGCACCACGCGGTTCGAGGGCGAGCTCGGCGGCAGGACGGTGCCGTTGGGCGACCTCGCGGTCAACGGCGCCGTCGTCGACTGGAGGAGCGGCGGGCGCTCGTCCTGCGACTGGGACGGCCACCGCTACACCTACGAGCTGACCACCGCGCAGGACGGCCCGCTGCGGTTCGTCGTGGTGGACGACGACTACGGTGACAACCGAGGCGTGCTCGAGGTGGAGGTGAGCGCACGGTGAGGAGTCGGGGTCCGTCCCGCGGGTCACTGGTGGCTGCTGCCGCGGCAGTGCTCGGGCTGGTCGTGGCCGGCTGCAGCGAGCACACCGAGCTGACCGGCACGTCCGCCGACGGCGCCGAGCAGCCCGACGGGTCGCTCGCGGCCCCGTCGAGCCGCTCGGCCCCGGCGCCCGTGACCCCGCCCTCCGGACCGGTCGCGACGCCGTCGCGGGAGGTGTCGCTGCCGCCCGGCGACCCGGGCCTGGACGCCCCTCCGGCGCCGGACCCGGGGACCGCCGCAGCGGTGCAGCCGTTGCCGGAGGAGAAGGCACCGCCGACCGTGCCGGTGCGCGCGATGCTCTCCACGGCCGACCTGGCCACGACCTACGGCGGCCGGTGGGAGCGGCGCCCCGGTGGTGCCGACGACTGCGTCGTGCTCGAGGGTGCGCTGGCGGAGCGCACGCGGTCGTACGGCGGGCCGCCCGCGGGGACGGTCGTGGAGACGGTGGCGTCCTACGGCGACGTCCGGCGGGCCGACGCCGCGGTGCTCGACCTGCGCGTGGCGGCGGAGCGGTGCGGCTGGACCGGCGTGCACGACCCGCGGGTCGGCTCCGCGGCGGTCACCGCCGAGGACCCGCAGGGACGGTCGTTGACCGCGGTCTCCGCGGAGGGCGTCCTGGTCGTGCTGGTCGGTCAGGGACGAGTCGTCTCCGGAGGGAAGTGGGACGCGCTGGTGGACCTGGCGATGGGCTCCTCCTGCCCGGCCGCGGTGGGCGGCTGCCACTGACCTGAGCGCGGTGGGTGTCTCGGGTACGAGACACCTTCGGCGTCGTGGGTGCTGGCCGCGGGCCGCCCGAGGCAGTGGAATGGGGGCATGACAGTCGTAGAGGTCGGTGTCGGCCCGCTCTCCTTCGAGGACGTCGTCGCCGTGGCACGTGACGGGGCCGCGGTGCGGCTCGCCGACGACGCGGTCGCCGCCGTCGCGAGGGCCCGGGCCGTCGTCGAGGAGCTCGCGGCGGCGCCCACACCGGCGTACGGCATCTCCACCGGGTTCGGGGCGCTGGCCACGCGCCACATCCCCACCGAGCTGCGGGCGCGGCTGCAGCGGTCGCTGGTCCGCTCGCACGCCGCCGGCAGCGGTGCGGAGGTGGAGCGGGAGGTCACCCGCGCGCTGATGCTGCTGCGGCTGTCGACGCTGGCCACCGGCCACACCGGGGTGCGCCTCGAGACCGCCCGCACCCTGGCCGCGATGCTCAGCCACGGCATCACCCCGGTGGTGCGCGAGCACGGTTCGCTGGGCTGCTCGGGCGACCTCGCCCCGCTCGCCCACTGCGCCCTCGCCCTGACCGGCGAGGGGGAGGTGCGCGACGCGGCCGGGGCTCTGATGCCGGCGGCCGAGGCGCTGCGTGCCGCCGGGATCGCACCGGTCGAGCTCGCCGCCAAGGAGGGGCTCGCACTCATCAACGGCACCGACGGCATGCTGGGCATGCTCGTCCTGGCCATCACCGACCTCCGGCTGGTCCTGCGCACCGCCGACGTGGCCGCCGCGATGTCGGTGGAGGCGCAGCTCGCCACCGACCGGGTCTTCGCCGCCGACCTGCAGTCGCTGCGACCGCACCCGGGCCAGGCCGCCTCCGCGGCCAACCTGCGCCGGATCCTCGCCGGCTCCGGGGTCGTCGCCTCGCACCGCGGGCCGGACTGCAACCGCGTCCAGGACGCCTACTCACTGCGCTGCTCGCCCCAGGTCCACGGCGCCGCCCGGGACACCGTCGACCACGCCGCGCTGGTGGCCTCCCGGGAGCTGGCCGCGGCCATCGACAACCCGGTCGTGGTCCTCGACGGGCCGTCCGGGGGCGGGTCGAGTCCAACGGCAACTTCCACGGCGCCCCGGTGGCCTACGTCCTGGACTTCCTGGCCATCGCCGCGGCCGACGTCGCGTCGATCTCGGAGCGCAGGACCGACCGGTTCCTGGACCAGGCGCGCAGCCACGGCCTGCCGCCGTTCCTCGCCGACGACCCGGGCGTCGACTCCGGGCACATGATCGCGCAGTACACCCAGGCGGCCATCGTCTCCGACCTCAAGCGGCTCGCCGTCCCGGCCAGCGTCGACTCGATCCCGTCCAGCGCGATGCAGGAGGACCACGTCTCCATGGGCTGGTCCGCGGCGCGCAAGCTGCGTCGCTCGGTCGACGGGCTGACCCGGGTCGTGGCGATCGAGGTCCTCACCGCGGCCCGTGCGCTCGACCTCCGGGCCCCGCTCGAGCCGGCACCGGCCACGTCCGCCGTACTCACCCTGCTGCGGCGGACCGTGCCCGGACCCGGCCCGGACCGCCACCTCTCGCCCGAGATCGAGCAGGCCGTCGCGCTGGTGCGCAGCGGAGCCGTCCTCGACGCCGTGACCGACACGATTGGAGTCCTCTCGATGACGAACCGGCAGGTGCGGGCACCGCGGGGCACCGAGCTGACCGCGCGCAGCTGGCAGACCGAGGCGCCGCTGCGGATGCTGATGAACAACCTCGACCCCGAGGTGGCCGAGCGGCCCGAGGACCTCGTCGTGTACGGCGGGTCCGGGAAGGCCGCCCGCAGCTGGGAGGCCTACGACGCGATCGTGCGCACCCTGGAGACGCTCGCCGACGACGAGACCCTGCTGGTGCAGTCGGGGAAGCCGGTCGGGGTGCTGCGGACCCACTCGTGGGCCCCGCGGGTGCTGATCGCCAACTCCAACCTCGTCGGGGACTGGGCGAGCTGGGAGGAGTTCCGCCGCCTGGAGCAGCTCGGGCTGACGATGTACGGGCAGATGACCGCCGGGTCGTGGATCTACATCGGCACCCAGGGCATCCTCCAGGGGACCTTCGAGACGTTCGCCGCCGTGGCCGACAAGCGGTTCGACGCCTCGCTGGCCGGCACGATCACGCTCACCGCCGGCCTCGGCGGGATGGGCGGCGCGCAGCCGCTCGCGGTGACCATGAACGACGGGGTCGCGATCTGCGTCGAGTGCGACCCGTCCCGGATCGCGCGGCGCATCGAGCACCGCTACCTCGACGTCGAGGCGCCGTCGCTCGACGAGGCGGTCCGGATGGCCGTCGAGGCCCGCGACGCCGGCCGCCCGCTGTCGATCGGCGTGCTCGGCAACGCCGCCGACATGCTCCCCGCGCTGCTGGAGCAGGGCGCCCCGGTCGACATCGTGACCGACCAGACCTCCGCGCACGACCCGCTCTACTACCTGCCCTCCGGCGTGGCCTTCGAGGACTGGGCGGTCCTGCGCGCGAAGGACCCCGGCCGGCTCACCGAGATGGCGCGGGAGTCGATGGCCCGCCACGTCGAGGCGATGGTCGGGTTCCTGGACGCCGGGGCCGAGGTGTTCGACTACGGCAACTCGATCCGCGACGAGGCCCGCAAGGGCGGGTTCCCGCGGGCCTTCGACTTCCCCGGCTTCGTGCCGGCCTACATCCGGCCGCTGTTCTGCGAGGGCAAGGGCCCCTTCCGCTGGGTCGCGCTGTCCGGCGACCCGGCCGACATCGCCGCCACCGACCGGGCGATCCTCGAGCTCTTCCCTGACAACGAGCGGCTGCGGCGCTGGATCACGATGGCCGGGGAGAAGGTGGCCTTCCAGGGGCTGCCGGCGCGGATCTGCTGGCTCGGGTACGGCGAGCGGCACCTGGCGGGCCTGCGGTTCAACGAGATGGTGCGCTCCGGAGAGCTCAAGGCACCGGTCGTCATCGGCCGCGACCACCTCGACGCCGGCTCGGTGGCCTCCCCCTACCGGGAGACCGAGGGCATGCTCGACGGCTCCGACGCGATCGCGGACTGGCCGCTGCTCAACGCCCTCGTGAACACGGCCTCCGGTGCCTCGTGGGTCTCCATCCACCACGGCGGGGGCGTCGGCATGGGCCGCGCGATCCACGCCGGCCAGGTGGTCGTCGCCGACGGCACCGACCTCGCGGCACAGAAGATCGAGCGGGTGCTCACCAACGACCCCGGGATGGGTGTGATTCGCCACGTCGACGCCGGCTACGAACGAGCCGCGGAGGTGGCCGCCGAGCGTGGCGTCCGCATCCCGATGCAGGAGGGCTGAGGGAGTGTCAGTGGCCCCGCCGCCGCCACCAGCGCCGCCGGCCGGTGTGGGGTACGGCGGACGCGGCCGGCGGCTCGTCGAGCTGCCGGCGCTGCCGGGCGCGGCGGTCCTCCCGGCGGGTCCGCCACGCGGTGACCTCGCCGTCCTCGTCCCGGGTCGGCGTGATCACCGGCGGCCCGCCCTGGAGCTGGCGCCGCGCCTCGACCACCCGGCGGTTGAAGTCGCGCACCGCCCGCCGGACGCCGTCCTCGGTGGTCTCCCGGTCCAGCACGCCGTCGAGCTCGGCGTCCTCCTTGCGCAGGGCCAGCGCCGGGGGCAGCACGCCGGTGATCCGCTCCCGCTCGATGAGGTTCTTCACCCACCAGTCCGGGTCGTGGGTGGAGCCGAGGCCCCTGATCGGCTTCCCGGCGCCGGGCAGGTCGTCGAAGTCGCCACGCTCCATCGCGCGGCGCACCTGCATGTCCACCCACAGCGTCTGCTGCTCGATGCGCTTGGCGGCGAGGTCCTCCTCGTCGTCGGTCTGCTCCGGACCCGGCTCGGGCTCCGGCTGGGGCGCCTGGCCGGTGGCCGCGGTGATCCGGGCCCGGCGCAGCCGGCGCTCCTCCTCGATCTCGCGCTCGACCTCCCGGGCGGCCTGGCTCCGTCGTCCCCGCTCCTGCATGCGGCTCACCCCCTGGCGTCGTCCTCGGGCCCTTCCAGCCTACGAGCCGGCTCACCAGGAGCCGCGGTGCACGACCTCCTCGACGGGCCGCCGCCCGCGCCGTACCGCCGAGCCCGCCGGCCCGGCGTCGTCGGTGCGGTGCCCGAGCGTGATCGCGCCGATCGGGGTGAGCTCCTCGGGCACCCCGAACTCCGCCCGGAAGGCCTCCGTGCGGGTCGGCGGGATCCCGAAGAAGCAGGCACCGAGGCCCTCGTCGACCGCGGTCAGCAGCATCAGCAGCGAGGCCATGCCCGTGTCGATGTGCCAGTACGGCACCGGCCAGCGCGCCTCGTCGCGGTCGGTCCAGCCCTTGTCGCCCTCGGCGTACCTGCTCAGGTAGGCCGACTTGTTCGACAGCGGCACGACCACCACCGGTGCGGTGCGCATGCCGCGCAGCCAGGTGTCCGGCTCCTCGCCGGCCCCGGCCGGTGTCGTCGCCGACCAGAACCGCTCGACGTCGCCCGGCTCGTCGAGCAGCAGGAACGCCCAGCCCTGGCTGAAGCCCGCGCTCGGCGCGTGCAGCGCGTTGCGGAGCACCCGCTCCACCACGCTTGCGTCCACCGGCCGGTCGGAGTAACGGCGCACCATCCGGCGCCTGCGCACGACGTCCTGGAACTCCATGAGGGAGATCATGTCTCACGCTGACTTCACCACGATGTGGCAGGAGCTGCTGCCGATCGGCCGCTCGTCGCGCACCGGAGGCTACTTCCGGCAGCCGTTCACCACCGCCGAGCGGGACCTGCACGAGTGGTTCCTCGAGCAGTGCCGCACCCGGGACCTGGTCGTCGAGGGCGACGAGATGGGCAACCTCATCGGGTGGTGGTACCCGTCCCGGGAGGTGCGCCGGCTCGGCGCGCCGGGGGTGCTCACCGGCTCCCACCTCGACTCCGTGCTCGACGGTGGGGCGTACGACGGGCCGCTCGGCGTGGTCTCCGCCCTGGCGGCGGTCGACCTGCTCAGGGACCGTGGCGTGCGGCCCGTCCGGCCGATCGGGGTCGCGGTGTTCGTGGAGGAGGAAGGCTCCCGCTTCGGTGTCGCCACCCTGGGCAGCCGACTGGCCACCGGTGCGATGACCCTCCACCAGGCGCGGCACCTGCGGGACCGGGACGGGGTCTTCCTCCTCGACGCGATGGAGTCGGCGGGCGTGCACGTCGGCCCGGACGTGACCGAGGTGGCCTGGGACCGGCTGCACGAACGCATCGCGTGCTTCGTGGAGCTGCACGTCGAGCAGGGTCGCGACCTGGTCCACCGCGACGCCCCGGTCGGGGTCGCGAGCGGGATCTGGCCGCACGGCCGCTACCGCTTCGACTTCGCCGGCGAGGCCAACCACGCCGGCAGCACGCGGATGGAGGACCGGCACGACCCGATGCTCACCTACGCGATGACCGCGCTCGCCGCGAACAAGCAGGCCCGGCTCGCCGGGCAGCGCGCGACGTTCGGCCGGGTGGAGGTGCACCCGAACGGCACCAACGCGATCCCTTCGCGCGTCACCGCCTGGATGGATGCCCGCGCGCAGTCCTGGGACGACCTCGCCGAGCTGGTCGCGCAGGTCGAGCGGATGGCGGTCGAGCGCGCCGGCCGGGACGGTACGGCGGCGGACGTGGCCGCGGAGTCGGTCACCCCGGCGATCACCTTCGACGCCGACCTCACCGCCCGCATCGCCGCCCGGGACGGGGCCGGCCTGCCCGTGCTCCCGAGCACGGCCGGGCACGACGCCGGCATCCTCGCTGCCGCGGGCGTGCCGACCGCGATGCTGTTCGTGCGCAACCCGACCGGCGTCTCCCACGCCCCCGGCGAGCACGCGGACACCGCCGACTGCCTGGCGGGGGTGGAGGCGCTGGCCACGGCCCTGGAGAGGCTCGCCACGTGAGGACGAGGTACTGGCTGGAGCGGGCCTGGCTCGGCGACGGCGGCGCGGTCGACCACGTCCTCGCCACCGTCGACGACGGCCGTTTCGCCTCCGTGGAGGTCGGCGTCGCTGCGCCCGGTGGCGCGGTGCGGCTCCCCGGACTGACCGTCCCCGGCCTGGCGAACTGCCACAGCCACGCGTTCCACCGGGCACTGCGGGGCCGGACCCAGCAGGGGCGCGGCAGCTTCTGGACCTGGCGCGAGGAGATGTACGCCCTGGCCGGGAGGCTCGAACCCGACACCTACCACCGCCTGGCGCGAGCGACCTACCGCGAGATGGTGCTCGCCGGGTTCACCAGCGTGGGCGAGTTCCACTACCTCCACCACGGACCCGAGGGGGCCGGGTACGACGACGCCAACGCGATGGGCGCGGCCCTGGTGGAGGCGGCCCGGGACGCCGGCATCCGCATCGCGCTGCTCGACACCTGCTACCTCGCCGCAGGCATCGGGTCGCCTCCGGAGGGCGTCCAGCGCCGGTTCTCCGACCGCGACGCCGAGGGGTGGGCCGGCCGGGTGGAGCGGCTCGAGCACGTCGCCGGCCCCGACGTCGTGCTCGGAGCCGCGGTGCACTCGGTGCGTGCGGTGCCTCCGGAGGACATGCGCATCGTCGCGGAGTGGGCCGAGGACCACGAGGCGCCGCTGCACGTGCACCTCTCGGAGCAGGTCGCGGAGAACGACGCCTGCCTCGCGGCGTACGGCACCACGCCCACCGGGGTGCTCGACCGCAACGGCGTCCTGGGCGAGCGGACCACGGTCGTGCACGCCACCCACCTCACGGCCGCGGACGTCGAGGCGCTCGGGCGGCGGCAGGTGCACGCCTGCTTCTGCGCGACCACCGAGCGCGACCTCGGGGACGGCATCGGCCCCTCCCGCGCCCTGGCCCGGTCCGGGGCCACGCTGACGGTCGGCTCCGACAGCCATGCCGTGGTGGACCCGTTCGAGGAGCTGCGGGCCGTCGAGCTCGACGAACGGCTGGAGCGACAGGAGCGGGGCCACTGGCCCGCGGACGAGCTGCTCCGCGCCGGCACCGCCGACGGGCACCGTTCGCTGGGATTTCCCGACGTGGGACAGATCGAGGTGGGTGCCCGGGCGGACCTGGTCACCCTGGACAGCCGGTCCCCGCGCACCGCCGGCACGGGAGCCGGTGTCGAGACCGCCGTGTTCGCCGCCACGGCGGCGGACGTGGTGCACGTGGTTCGCGACGGCCGGGTCGTCGCGACCGACGCCGACCGGGCGGAGGTCGGGCGCGACCTCGGCGACGTGATCTCGAGCATCTGGAGGGACCTGTGAGCAGCCTGCTCGTCACCGGCATCGGCCAGCTGGCCACCAACGACGCCACGCTCGGCGACGAGTCGCCACTCGGCCTGCTCCACGACGCCGCCCTGGTGGTCGACGGCGGCCGGGTCGCCTGGGTGGGACCTGCCCTCGAGGCGCCGGCGGCCGACACGGCGTACGACGTCGGCGGACGCGCGGTGGTCCCCGGGTTCGTCGACTCGCACTCGCACCTGGTCTTCGCCGGGGACCGGTCCGAGGAGTTCGCGGCACGGATGAGCGGGACGGCGTACTCCGCGGGAGGGATCCGCACCACCGTGGCCGCGACCCGCGCGGCCTCCGACGAGCAGCTGGCCGCGAACCTCGTCCGGCACGTGGGAGAGATGCGCCGGCAGGGCACCACGACGGTCGAGACCAAGAGCGGCTACGGACTCACCGTCCACGACGAGGCGCGGTCGCTCGCGATCGCGCGGCAGGTCACCGACGAGACCACGTTCCTCGGTGCACACGTGGTGCCACCGGAGCTGGCCGACGACCCGGACCGGTACGTCGCGCTGGTGACCGGGCCGATGCTGGAGGCGTGTGCGCCCTACGCACGCTGGGTCGACGTGTTCTGCGAGCAGGGGGCGTTCTCCGCCGACCAGGCCCGCACCGTCCTGGCGGCCGGAGCGGCCGCCGGCCTCAGGGGCAGGCTGCACGCGAACCAGCTCGGGCCCGGACCCGGCGTGCAGCTGGCCTGCGAGCTCGGACTGGCCGCCGTCGACCACTGCACCTACCTCTCCGACGAGGACGTCGCGGCCCTCGCCGGGACGGGGACCGTCGCCACCCTGCTGCCGGGCGTGGAGTTCTCGACGCGTTCGCCGTACCCGGACGCACGGCGGCTGCTCGACGCCGGGGTGCGGGTGGCCGTCGCCACCGACTGCAACCCGGGGTCGAGCTACACCTCGTCGATGCCGTTCTGCGTGGCGGTCGCGGTGCGGGAGATGCGGATGACGCCGGCGGAGGCGCTGCTGGCCGCCACCCGGGGCGGTGCGACGGCGCTGGACCGCGACGACGTGGGCCACCTCGGCCTCGGGGCCCGGGCCGACCTGGCGGTGCTCGACGCCCCGTCGTACGTGCACCTGGCCTACCGGCCCGGTGTGCCGATCGTCGCGGCGACGTTCGTGCGCGGGGCCCGCGGCTGAGGTGGCCGGCGCCCGTCGGGCACTGCCTGGACTTCGGCGACAGCACGCTCCCCTACCTCCCCTTCACCGAGGTCCTCGGCCGGCTCGCCTCGGAGCGGCCGGGCTTGGTCGGCGAGATCGCCCGCCGGCAGTTCATCAGCGCGAAGACGGTCAGCGTGCACGTGTCGAACACCCTCGCCAAGCTCGGAGCCGGTGGACGCACCGAGGCGGCGGGCGCTGGCGAAGTGGGCAGGAACCGCAACGCCCATCGGCAAAGTGGGCACGAACGGCAGTTCTGAGGCCGGATTCCTGCAGTTCGTGACCACTGTCCAGAGCGGCCCTGCAGTTCCTGCCCACTCTGAAGGGCTGGGGTCAACTCGGCCACGTGACGTGACCGGCTCCCTGCCCGGTCGTACGGTGCTGGTCCAGTAGCCCTGCCGATCAAGCGTGAACGCCCGCGCCGCGTGTGGCCGGAGGCGTGCGGCGGGGCCTTCCCCGCACCTGGCCATACCCGTAGTATGCGAAAACGCCTATGCACCGGGGATGTGGTCATGACCGTCACAGACGATCGCTTCGCACGCATGAAGCCCGACAAAGCGGGGGCCCGGAAGATCCCGGCGGCCGACCTGCCACCAGGGCCGAGGCTGCCCGCGCTGCTGCAGAGCATGCTGTTGATGCGCTTCCGGCACCAGTTCATCCCGGCGATGCACCGCAGGTACGGCGACGTGTTCACGGTCCGGCTGGTGCCCAAGGCGGCCCCGCTGGTGCTCTTCACCCGGCCCGAGCACACCAAGGAGATCTTCGCGGGCGACCCCGAGGTCTTCCACGCCGGCAAGGGGAACGCGGTCCTCGGACCGATCATGGGCGAGCACTCGCTGCTGCTCCAGGACGGCGCCGAGCACCGTCGTGCCCGCAAGCTGCTGATGCCTGCCTTCAACGGCGCGGCGTTGCGACGGTACCGCTCCGTGGTGACTGCCCTGGCCAAGGACGAGGTGACCCACTGGCAGCCGGGCGTCCCGTTCCGGTCGTTGGACCGGATGAACGCCCTGACCCTCGAGGTCATCATGCGCGTCGTCTTCGGTGTCACCGAGGAGAGCCGCCTTGCGCAGCTGCGGCCGCTGGTCAACAACACCGTCGACATCAGTCCGGTCGTGCTGCTCGGCTGGGGCTATCCGTTCCTGCAGAGGTTCGGACCGTGGCAGGCCACCGTCGACAACCAGCGTCGGCTCGACCAGGAGATGTACGCCGAGATCGCTGGACGCCGGCGGGCCACCGACCTCGCGGAGCGCACCGACGTCCTCTCCGGCCTCCTGACCGTCGACGGCGAGGGGGAGGAAGCGCTCTCCGACGTCGAGCTCCGGGACCAGCTGGTCACCCTGCTCCTGGCGGGCCACGAGACCACCGCGACGGCGCTGTCCTGGTCCCTCTACGAGCTCGGCCGCGACGAGGCCCAGCTCCGCAAGGCTCAGCGGGCGGCCGACAAGGGGGACGACGACTACCTCGAGGCCGTGCTGAAGGAGGCCATGCGGCTGCACCCGGTGATCCCGATGGTGCTCCGGCATCTCATGGCCCCCGCCACGATCGGCGGCTGGAGCCTTCCGCGGGGCACGAACGTCGGCCCGTCGATCATCATCGCCCACAGCCGCAGCGACAACTACGAGAGACCCGAGACCTTCCGACCCGAGAGGTTCCTCGAGGGTCACGTCGAGGCCAACACGTGGATCCCGTTCGGTGGTGGCGTCCGCCGCTGCATCGGCGCCGGGTTCTCCCTGATGGAGGGCGTCGCGGTGCTGCGCGAGGTTCTCGCCGCGTACGACGTGCGTATCCCCGAGGGGACGCGCGACCAGCCGAAGGTCCGCAACATCACCAGCGTCCCGCGTCACGGGGCACGGATCGTGGTCAGCCCCCGCTGACCGGCTGCTCGACCGGCCTCGCGACCCGGACCCGCTGGCCGACGTACAGCTCGACCCGGCCCCTGCGCGGGAAGCCGTTCCACCCACGCACCTTCGCCGGTGTCAGGTCGAAGAAGCGGGCGACCCGGCGCACCGTCTCGCCGCTCTGCGCGAGGTAGACGCCGCGCCTGTTCGCCCGCGGCCGCCTGATCGGGACCGGGCAGGCGGTGCTGCGAGGTGCCCTCCAGCGCGGGGCGTACTCGCCGACCCAGCGCTGGCACGGTCCGTAGTCGTGTGGCATCACCCGACCGGTCCACCAGGAGGTGCGCTTGGTGGCGCCGTTCCAGGTGAACGAGAAGTGGATGTGGTCGCGGTGCGGCGACGAGCCGGTGTACTCCCGCCAGCTGCCGTTCGACCAGATCCGCCTGTTCCAGATCATGTACATGACGCCGAGCCGGCGTGCGCGTCGCGCGGACTCGCCGGCCACCGGCTCGGTCAGCCACGCGATGACCTTGCGTGCCGTGGCGCGGTCGGCCTTGCGGTGCCAGTCCAGCGCGTGGTCCCAGGCCCGGCCCTCCTTGTGCTCCGAGGCCCCGCCGGAGCGGCAGTCACGTGCGATGCCGAGGTCGCCGCCGCCGAAGCTGCGCAGGATCAGGGAGCGGAAGGCAAGCACTCCCGGCTTCGCGGCCGGGTCGCAGGAGACCTGGGGCTGGTAGCTGCCGAACGGCTCCACCACCTGTCGGCCCTGGGCCGGCGCGACGGGTGCGAGAAGGACGAAGAAGAGGCTGGTGACGAGGAGGCGGCGCAGCAGCGACGACGTCCGTGGTCGGGTGGGCACGAGAACTTCCCCCGGAGGTAGGTGCGACTTTGCCCCTTTACCTTCGGCACCCCGCGGCGCCGACTTGAGCCTCCACGTCTCCACCCCGAGACCTGCACCGTGTTCCCGGCGTCGGCGCCCGCGTCCCGCTCGCTCGGGACGTCCCGCGGTGCCAGACTCAGGTATCCCGCACGGAGGAGGAACACACATGTCACGTGTCGTGCACTTCGAGGTCCAAGCCGACGACGTCGAGCGGGCCAAGACCTTCTACGGCGCCGTCTTCGGCTGGTCCTTCGAGGACTACGGCCAGCTCGTCGGGTCGACGTACTGGGGGATCACGACCGGCCAGGAGGACGAGCCCGGCATCAACGGTGGGCTGCTGCAGCGGCCGGTCCCGGCGCCGGGGCCCGAGCAGGGCACCAACGCCTTCGTCTGCACGGTGGGTGTCGAGGACTACGACGAGACCGAGCGGAAGATCCTCGAGGCCGGAGGGCAGGTCGCGCTGCCGAAGATGGCGCTCACCGGGATGGCGTGGCAGGGCTACTACCTCGACACCGAGGGCAACACCTTCGGGATCCACCAGCCCGATCCGGACGCCGCCTGACCCGTCCCGCGCTCACGCGTGGGGCGAAACCGCGTGCGAGCAAGGACTCCGCGTCGCCTACCCTTGGACGCGATGGCCGACGACGAGACTCCCTGGTACCGCTCCCTTCTCATCGCGGTGAGCGCGATGCTCGGCGTCGCACTCGTCGTGGGGACGGTGATCAGCCTCGTCGCGCTCGGTGCGGTCAACCTCAGCGGCATCGGTGAGGAGCGGACCAGCGTGGAGGAGGAGCCCAGCCTCTACATCCCGTCGTACTCGCCGACGCCCGAGGACGAGAACGACCAGGGCCTGACGCTGGAGGACCTCAACGGCGGCGGGGGTGACGAGTCCCAGTCGCCCGCCGAGTCGAAGAGCCCCGCGAAGAAGGACAAGCAGGGCAAGAAGAAGAAGAAGCGGAAGCCGCGTTCGGCGATCAGCCTCTCGGCCAGCCCGCTCGAGGTCTCCTCCATGGAGCGCATCTACCTGACCGGGACGTTCCCCGGGGGCGAGGGCGCCTCGCTGCAGGTGCAGCGCATGGAGGACGGCTGGACGGACTTCCCCGTGTCCACGTCGGTCAGCGGTGGCACGTTCAGCACCTACGTGATGACCGGCCGTGGCGGGAAGAACCGCTTCCGGGTCATCGACCCGGCGAGCGGCAAGAAGTCCAACCCCGTCACCGTCCAGGTCAGGTGACGAGCCGCCGGATGGTGCTCACCAGGTACACCCAGCTCGTGCTCGGGTGCACGGTCCTCGGCGTCGGGGTGGCCCTGCTGCTCGAGGCCGCGATGGGCTCGGACGGCTACTCCACGCTGGTCAACGGCATCTCGATCGCCTCGGGAGTGCCGTTCTGGGTGCTCAACATCCTGGTCGGCGCCGTGTTCATCGGCCTGGCCTGGGTCCGCGGGACCCGTCCCGGGCCGGGGACGCTGGTGCAGTGGTTCCTCGTCGGCTTCGTGATCTCCGCGGTGATGGCCCTCGTCCCCACCGTGGCCGACCGCGGCCTGCGGGCGGCGATGCTGCTCGTCGCCCTGGTCCTCATCACGGTCGGGGTGGCCGCCTACCTCGCCAGCGCCACCGGCGCGGGCCCCGCCGAGGCGATGGCGCTCGCGTGGGACCCGCCGATCCCGTTCCGCTGGAGCTACAACCTGGTCCAGGGCACCGGGGCGCTCGTCGGGTGGCTGCTCGGAGCCGCCGTCGGACCGGGCACCGTGCTCGTCTTCCTGCTGCTCGGCCCCGCCGTGGACCTGTTCCGCCGGAGCTTCCCGACCCTCGAACGTGCGGGTGACCCGAGTCACACATGACCTCCGGGGACGGTGGGAACACCCGCCGTTCACGCTGCGTTGACCCCTATGACGAGAGTTGAGTTGAGCAGGCTCAGGTTGTTTGCCACACTCGACTCAGCGAAGGCCGCTCGGCCTCGCTCCTGAGCAGACAACGAAAGCACGCGTCCCGCGCAACCGGCCGGGACTGATCCGTGGAGGTAGAACACATGGCACGCGCGGTCGGCATCGACCTCGGCACGACCAACTCCGTCGTCGCCGTACTGGAGGGTGGCGAACCCACCGTCATCGCAAACGCAGAAGGTGCCCGGACCACGCCGTCCGTGGTGGCCTTCGCCAAGAACGGCGAGGTGCTCGTCGGTGAGGTGGCCAAGCGCCAGGCGGTCACCAACGTCGACCGCACCATCCGCTCGGTCAAGCGCCACATGGGCACCGACTGGAAGACCACGGTCGACGAGAAGGACTTCACTCCCCAGCAGATCTCGGCCTTCGTCCTGCAGAAGCTCAAGCGCGACGCCGAGGCCTACCTCGGCGAGACCGTGACCGACGCCGTCATCACCGTCCCGGCGTACTTCTCCGACGCCCAGCGCCAGGCCACCAAGGAGGCCGGCGAGATCGCGGGACTGAACGTCTCCCGGATCGTCAACGAGCCGACCGCTGCCGCGCTGGCCTACGGCCTCGACAAGGAGAGCGACCAGACCATCCTGGTCTTCGACCTCGGTGGCGGCACCTTCGACGTCTCCCTGCTCGAGATCGGCGACGGGGTCGTCGAGGTGAAGGCCACCTCCGGTGACAACCACCTCGGTGGCGACGACTGGGACAACCGGGTCGTCGAGTGGATGGTCAAGAAGTTCAAGGACAGCAACAACGTGGACCTCGGCAGCGACAAGATCGCCCGCCAGCGTCTGCAGGAGGCCGCGGAGAAGGCCAAGATCGAGCTCTCCGCCTCCAGCGAGACCACGGTCCACCTGCCCTACATCACCCACTCCGAGTCCGGTCCGCTCCACTTCGAGGAGAAGCTGACCCGCTCGGAGTTCCAGAAGATGACCTCCGACCTGCTCGACCGGACCAAGGCCCCGGTCCAGAACGTCCTCAAGGACGCCGGTCAGGACATCTCCAAGATCGACCACGTGATCATGGTCGGTGGCTCGACCCGGATGCCCGCGGTGACCGACGCGGTCAAGCAGCTGCTCGGCGGCAAGGAGCCGAACAAGGGCGTCAACCCCGACGAGGTCGTCGCCGTCGGCGCCGCGCTGCAGGCCGGCGTCCTCAAGGGCGAGGTCAAGGACGTGCTGCTCCTCGACGTCACGCCGCTGTCCCTCGGCATCGAGACCAAGGGCGGCGTGCTGACCAAGCTGATCGAGCGCAACACCACGATCCCGACCAAGCGCTCCGAGGTGTTCACCACCGCCGACGACAACCAGCCCTCGGTGCAGATCCAGGTCTACCAGGGCGAGCGTCCGATGGCGGCACAGAACCAGCCGCTGGGCAACTTCGAGCTGACCGGCCTCCCGCCGGCTCCCCGCGGCGTCCCGCAGATCGAGGTCACCTTCGACATCGACGCCAACGGCATCGTGCACGTCTCCGCCAAGGACCGTGGCACCGGCCGCGAGCAGTCGATGACGATCACCGGCGGCTCGGCGCTGTCGAAGGAAGACATCGACAAGATGATCAAGGACGCCGAGCAGTACGCCGAGGAGGACCGCAAGCGGCGCGAGGCCATCGAGGCGCGCAACCAGGCCGACGGCCTCGTGTACACCACCGAGAAGTTCCTCTCGGAGAACGCCGACAAGGTCCCCGCCGAGGTCAAGACCGAGGTCGAGGCCGACGTGGAGGCGCTGAAGAAGGTCCTCGAGGACGAGAACGCCGACAAGGACGCTCTCGACGCCGCGGTGAGCAAGCTCGGCGAGTCCAGCCAGAAGATGGGCGCGGCGATGTACGCCGCCGGTGAGTCCGAGGCTGCCGCCGCGGGCGGTACGACGGGCACCGGGGACGCCGACGAGGACGTCGTGGACGCCGAGATCGTCGACGACGCCGACCAGGACGAGGGTGAGAACAAGTGACCTCTGCTGACGACCAGCACGAGAGCACGCCCGACCGAGCGAGGACGGCACCGGCGCCGGAGGACAGTCGTCGACGGGGCCCCGCAGGTACCGACTCCGGCGGCGCCCGGGGAGCGGCCCCGCCGCGACAGGAGGCCCCGACCCAGCTGGTGGCGCGACCTGGCCAAGGCGCAGGAGGACGTCGCGGCGCTGACCGGCGACCTCCAGCGGCTGCAGGCCGAGTACGTCAACTACAAGCGCCGGGTGGACCGGGACCGGGAGCTGGTCAAGGAGAACGCCACGTTCGGGGTGCTCTCCGCGTTCCTGCCGGTCCTCGACGACATCGACCGTGCCCGTGAGCACGGCGAGCTCGAGGGCGGCTTCAAGGCGGTCGCCGACTCGCTGGAGCGGATCGTCGCCGGGCTCGGCCTCGAGAAGTTCGGCAGGCGGGGCGACGAGTTCGACCCGAACCTGCACGAGGCGCTGATGCACGGGCACTCGTCGGAGGTGACGACGACGACCTGCCAGGACATCGTCCAGGCCGGCTACCGGATCGGGGACCGGGTCGTACGCGCCGCCCGGGTGACCGTGGTGGACCCGGCGCCCGCGGAGGAGCAGGGCGAGCCCGCGTCGGACGGCGAGCCGTCCGGCGAGGACCTGTAGCACACACGAGGGAAGGGAGGTGCGCGCGAGATGACCAGTGCTGACTGGGCGACGAAGGACTTCTACAAGGTCCTCGGCGTCTCCAAGGACGCGTCCGCGGACGAGATCAAGAAGGCCTACCGCAAGCTCGCGCGCGCCAACCACCCCGACTCGCACCCCGGCGACAAGGCGGCCGAGGACCGCTTCAAGGAGGTCGCCGAGGCCTACGACGTCGCTCGGGGACGACGAGAAGCGCAAGCAGTACGACGAGATCCGCACCTACGGCACCAGCGGCTTCGGCCCGTTCACGGCCGGTGGCCGCCCGGGCGGCGCCGGTGGTGGTCAGCCGTTCGACATCAACGACTTCCTCGGCGGCCACGCCGGCGGCGGCGCCGGCGGCGGGTTCGGCGACGTCTTCGGCACCATGTTCGGTGGCGGGCGGACCCGCCAGCAGGCTCCCCGCCGCGGCCAGGACGTCGAGACCGACGCGACGATCAGCTTCGCCGACTCCATCGACGGCGTGACCGTCTCGCTGCGTCTGTCCTCGGACGCGCCGTGCGGGGACTGCAACGGCACCGGCGCCCGGTCGGGGACGGTCCCGCGGGTGTGCCCCGAGTGCGAGGGCACCGGCATGCACACCGCGACGGTGGGCGGCGCGTTCACGATGAACGAGACGTGCCCGGCCTGCCGCGGCCGCGGCCTCATCGTCGACGACCCGTGCCCGACCTGCCACGGTTCCGGCCGCGGCCTCTCCTCGCGGACCATCCAGGCGCGGATCCCCGCAGGGGTCAAGGACGGCCAGCGGATCCGGCTCCGGGGCAAGGGGGCCGCCGGTGAGCGTGGTGGTCCCGCGGGCGACCTCTACGTCAACGTCCGCGTCAGCCCGCACTCCGTCTTCGGCCGCAAGGGAGACAACCTCACCGTCACCGTGCCGGTCAGCTTCGACGAGGCCGCGCTGGGCGCCGAGATCAAGGTGCCGACCCTCGGCGGGGCGCCGGTGACGGTGAAGATCCCCGCCGGCACGCCCAACGGCCGCACCTTCCGCGTGCGCGGCAAGGGCGTCGTCCGCAGAGGAGACGCCCGCAGTGCCGGCCACAAGGGCGACCTGCTCGTCACCGTCGAGGTCCACGTGCCGGCCACGCTCGACGAGAAGGCCCGTGCCGCGGTCGAGGCCTACCGCGAGGCGACCGCGGGCGCCGACCTGCGCAGCAACCTGTTCGCCGGGGGCAGCCGATGAGCACCCCGCGGCGGCCGGCGGGCCGGCGCGCGCCACGCACCGGCGCCGAGGCGCCGGGGCCGGACGTCCCGGTCTACGTCATCTCCGTCGCCGCGGAGCTGACCGGCCTGCACCCGCAGACCCTGCGCGCCTACGACCGGATGGGCCTGGTCCGCCCCGGGCGCACCGGCGGCGGCGGTCGGCGCTACTCCTGGCGCGACATCGAGATGCTGCGGGAGGTCGCCGAGCTGACCGCCACGGGCATCGGGCTCGAGGGCGTGAAGCGGATCCTCGAGCTCGAGAACCAGGTCACCGCGCTGCGGATGCGGGTCTCCGAGCTCGAGGACGAGCTGGCCGCGACCCAGTTCGCCCTGCAGAAGACCGTGGCCGAGCAGGCCGAGGGGCTGCGGCGGAACCTCCCCGCCCTGCGGCCGAGCGGCCACGCCGTCACGATCTGGCGCCGCGGCCGCCTCTGACCCGAGCCGGCGCGAACGCACGGCGGCTCACCTGGGCGAACGACCCAGGGTTGAGTGGAATGCACTCAACTCTCGCGGCGTTGGACAAGTGCAGGAGTCAGTAGCAACCACGGACGCAGAAGGACGCACCGCAGACATGGACGCATCGAAGTTCACCACCCGCAGCCAGGAAGCGATCAACGCCGCGATCCAGGCGGCCGCCTCGTCGGGCCACGCCCAGGTGGAGGCGGTGCACCTGCTCGCCGCCCTGCTCGCCCAGCCGGACGGGATCGCCCGTCCCCTGTTCGAGGCCGCCGGTGTGGCACCGCAGACGGTCGTCTCCGGCGTCGAGGCCGAGCTGAAGAAGCTCCCCGCCGCCTCCGGGGCGACGGTCAGCGCGCCGTCGTACTCCCGTGCCGCGTTGTCGATCCTCAGCCGGGCCGGGGACGTCGCCGGGGAGATGAAGGACGAGTACGTCTCGACCGAGCACCTGCTGATCGCCGCCGCGGTCGTCGAGTCGCCGGTCAGGTCCGTGCTCACCTCGGCCGGCGCGACCGAGCAGGCGCTGCGCGGGGCGCTCACCAGCGTCCGGGGGAACCGGCGTGTGACCACGCAGGACCCCGAGGCGACCTACCAGGCGCTGGAGAAGTACGCCGTCGACCTGACCGCGGCCGCCCGCGAGGGCAGGCTCGACCCGGTCGTCGGGCGCGACTCCGAGATCCGGCGCGTGGTGCAGGTGCTCTCGCGCCGGACGAAGAACAACCCCGTGCTCATCGGCGAGCCCGGGGTCGGCAAGACCGCCGTCGTCGAGGGGCTGGCCCAGCGCGTCGTCGACGGGGACGTGCCCGACTCGCTCAAGGGACGCCGGGTGCTCAACCTCGACCTCGGCGCGATGGTCGCCGGAGCCAAGTACCGCGGCGAGTTCGAGGAGCGGCTCAAGGCCGTGCTCGAGGAGATCAAGCAGTCCGAGGGCCAGATCATCACCTTCATCGACGAGCTGCACACCGTGGTGGGTGCCGGCGCCGGCGGCGACTCCGCGATGGACGCCGGCAACATGCTCAAGCCGATGCTGGCCCGCGGTGAGCTGCGCATGATCGGCGCCACCACGCTCGACGAGTACCGCGAGCGGATCGAGAAGGACCCGGCGCTCGAGCGGCGCTTCCAGCAGGTGTTCGTGGGCGAGCCGTCGGTGGAGGACACCGTGGCGATCCTGCGCGGCCTGCAGGAGAAGTACGAGGCCCACCACGGGGTGAAGATCACCGACCAGGCGCTCGTCGCCGCGGCGATGCTCTCGGACCGCTACATCACCGGCCGCCAGCTGCCCGACAAGGCGATCGACCTCGTCGACGAGGCCGCGTCCCGGCTGCGGATGGAGATCGAGTCCTCCCCGGTGGAGGTCGACCAGCTGCGCCGCCAGGTGGACCGGATGAGGATGGAGCAGCTCGCGCTCGAGCGGGAGACCGACGAGGCGTCCAAGGACCGGCTGGAGAAGCTGCGCGCCGACCTCGCCGACCGCGAGGAGGAGCTGCGCGGCCTCGAGGCCCGCTGGGAGCGGGAGAAGACCGCGCTCGAGGGCTCCGGTGAGCTGCGCAAGCAGATCGACGCACTGCGCAGCGAGGCCGACCGCCACCAGCGCGAGGGGGACCTCGCGAAGGCCAGCGAGATCCTCTACGGCCGGATCCCCGAGCTCGAGAAGCAGATCCAGGCCGCGGAGGCCGCCGAGACCGCGTTCGAGGGCGAGGAGCCGATGGTCCGCGAGGCGGTCGGCCCCAACGAGATCGCCGAGGTGGTCGAGGCCTGGACCGGCATCCCCACCGGCCGGCTGCTCGAGGGCGAGACCGCCAAGCTGCTCCGCATGGAGGAGGTCATCGGCGAGCGGCTGATCGGCCAGGACTCCGCGGTGCGGGCGGTCTCGGACGCGGTACGCCGGTCGCGCGCCGGGATCTCCGACCCGGACCGGCCCACCGGCTCGTTCCTGTTCCTCGGCCCGACCGGCGTCGGCAAGACCGAGCTGGCGAAGTCGCTGGCGGACTTCCTGTTCGACGACGAGCGGGCGATCGTCCGGATCGACATGAGCGAGTACTCCGAGAAGCACAGCGTCGCGCGGCTCGTCGGCGCCCCGCCCGGCTACGTCGGCTACGAGGAGGGCGGCCAGCTCACCGAGGCGGTCCGACGCCGGCCCTACTCGGTCGTGCTCCTCGACGAGGTGGAGAAGGCCCATCCCGAGGTCTTCGACATCCTGCTGCAGGTGCTCGACGACGGCCGCCTCACTGACGGCCAGGGCCGCACGGTGGACTTCCGGAACACGCTGCTGATCCTGACCTCGAACCTCGGCTCGCACTTCCTCGTCGACCCCACGCTGGACGAGGAGAAGAAGCGCGACTCGGTGATGTCCGTGGTGCGGCAGTCGTTCAAGCCGGAGTTCCTCAACCGGCTCGACGAGATCGTGATGTTCGACGCGCTCACCGAGGAGCAGCTCTCGCACATCGTGGACCTGCAGGTGGCCGAGCTGAACACGCGCCTGGCCGTGCGCCGGATCCAGGTCACCGTCACCGAGGCCGCCCACGAGTGGCTCGGCCGGACCGGCTACGACCCGTCGTACGGCGCTCGCCCGCTGCGCCGCCTGGTGCAGACCGCGATCGGCGACCCGCTGGCGCGGCTGCTGCTCTCCGGCGAGGTGCTCGACGGCAGCGAGGTGCGCGTCGACGTGGACGCGTCCGGGGACGCACTCGCCCTCGAGCCGGTGCCCGCGGCGTGATGCCGGGCGGTTGGCCGACCATGATGCAATGGCGTCATGACTGAGCAGAGCAAGACGACGCGACCCAGCCAGGTCACCATGGCCGCCTGGGTGGCGGTCATCGGGTCCGCGCTCATGGTGCTGACGCTGTTCGACTCGGTCTCGCGGCTGCGCTCGCTGGAGTTCCGCAACAGCGTCGACGAGTTCCTGGCCACCCCGCCCGGCAGCGGGCTCGGCCTCGAGCTCGGCCAGGTGGTCGAGATCATGCGGTACCTCATGTTCTTCAGCGGTGCCGCCGCGGCCGCGGCCACCGTGCTCGCGATCTACGTGCTGCAGCGCAACAACGCCGCACGGATCGGGTTCACCGTCGCCGCGGTCGCGATCATGCTCACCGCGCCGGTCTCCGGCGGCTTCCTGCCGGTGATGATCGGCTTCTCCGCGATCCTGCTGTGGAGCCGTCCCGCCCGCGACTGGTTCGCCGGCCGCCCGGTCACCCAGTCCGAGCCGTTCGGACGTCGCCCCCGAGTGGAAGGCAGCAACGTCGTGTCCTCCGAGAACCACCCGCCGGAGCAGAACCCTGGGCAGAGCTGGGGAGAGGGCCCGGTGCACGGCTCGGGGGAGACCCCGGCGTGGCCGCGCATGCCCGAGGACGACACCGAGCGCCCGGTGCCGCCGCCGACCCAGGGGTTCGGCGCCCCCCAGGGGCAGGGGCAGGACCCGGGACAGGGCCCCGGTCAGGGCCCCGGTCAGGGCCAGGAGGCCCCGCAGGGTCAGGGCGCACCGCAGTACCCGCACGGCGGCTACCCGCCGCCGGGTCGGCCGCCCTACGGGCCCCCGCCGCAGGGATATCCGCCGCAGCAGTACGGCCCGCAGTACGGCCAACCCCAGTACGGCCAACCCCAGTACGGCCAACCCCAGTACGGCCAACCCCAGTACGGCCAACCGCCGTACGGACGCCCGGCGCCCACGGACGCCGACGCCCGGCCGATGACGGTGACGGTGGCGGCGTGGGTCACCTGGGTCCTCTCGGGGCTGACCCTGGCGTTCTTCCTGCTGGTCACCTTCGCCCTGGTGGCCGCGCAGGACCAGCTCGGCCCGCTCATCGACGACGCGCTGCGCCAGATGCAGGGCGACGCGGCGATGGCGCAGTACGACTTCAGCCGCGACGACGTCATCGCCGCGATGTGGATCATGGTCGTGGTGACGCTGTTCTGGACGCTCGCCGCGATGGTGCTCGCCTGGTTCGCCTACCGCCGGGCCAACTGGGCGCGGATCCTGCTCGTCGTCTCCGCCGGCTTCACCCTCCTGCTCAGCGTGCTGACCTTCCCCGCCGGCGTGCTGCAGACGCTCGGTGCGGGTGCGGTGATCGTCCTGCTGTTCGTCGGTGGCGCGAACCAGTGGTACGCCGGTCGCGGCAGTGCCGCCCAGGGACAGCCGGGCTCGTTCCAGCCCTACGGACAGGGCCCCTCCGGCCCGCAGCAGCAGTACGGCCAGCAGCAGTACGGCCAGCAGCAGTACCGGCCGCAGCAGGAGGAGTCCCGCGACCGCGGCAAGGACGAGCCCCCGCCCAACGTGTGGTGAGCCGGCAGGAGTCCAGTTCAGCAGGACGCGGCCACCCGCGGGGATCGTCTCGCCGCCGAGACACGGCTCCTCCCACAGCGGCTTCCTTCCCCTGGCCCCGGCGTCAGGCGTGGAGGTCGGCCGCGTGCAGCCGCCGGAGGCCGTCCTCGAGGACCTCCTGGTCCTTGCAGAAGGCCCATCGGACCTTGTGCCGGCCCTCGTCGGCGTCGTCGTAGAAACCCTGCGAGGGGATCGCGACGACGCCGGCCCTCTCGGGCAGCGCGGTACAGAACTCCAGGCCGTCGCGGAAGCCGTAGCCGGAGACGTCGGTGGTGACGAAGTAGGTGCCCTCCGGGACGTAGACGTCCAGGTCCAGCCGGCGCAGGCCCCCCACCAGCACGTCGCGTTTGCGAGCGAGCTCCTCGGCCAGGTGGGTGTAGTACCCGGCCTCGTGGTCCAGCGCGTGGGCGACGGCCGCCTGGAGCGGGACGGCGTTGCTGAAGGTCAGCCACTGCTTGGCCGCCTCGACGGCCCGGACCAGCGGCTCCGGGCCGGTCGCCCAGCCGACCTTCCAGCCGGTGAAGGAGAACGTCTTGCCGGCGCTCGACAGGGAGACCGTGCGCTCGAACATCCCCGGCAGCGTGGCCAGCGGCACGTGCTCGTGGTCGTCGTACACCAGGTGCTCGTACACCTCGTCGGTGACCACGACCAGGTCGTGGGTGCGGGCCACCTCCGCCACCGCCTCGAGCTCCTCGCGGGTGAGGACCGTCCCGGTGGGGTTGTGCGGGGAGTTGAGCAGCAGCACCCGGGTGCGCGGCCCGACCGCGGCGCGGAGCGCGTCGACGTCGAGGCGGAAGTCCGGCGCGCGCAGCGTCACCGGCCGGCGGACCCCGCCGGCCATCTGGATCATCGCGGGGTAGGAGTCGTAGAACGGCTCGAGCACCGCCACCTCGTCGCCGGGGTTCACCAGCGCCAGCAGGGCGGCGGCGATGCCCTCGGTGGCACCCGCGGTGACCAGCACCTGCCGGTCGGGGTCGAGGTCGATGCCGTAGTGCCGGGCCTGGTGGGCGGCGACCGCCGCGCGGAGCTCGGGGATCCCGATGCCCGGGGCGTACTGGTTGCGGCCCGCGCGGAGTGCCTCGACGGCGGCCTCGACCACCGAGGCCGGCCCGTCGCGGTCGGGGAACCCCTGCCCCAGGTTCACCGCCCCGGTCCGCAGCGCCAGCGCCGACATCGCCGAGAAGATGGTGCCGGGGATGCCTCGCAGCCGCTCCGCCAGCCGGTCCGGTTCGTGTGCAGCCATACCGGCGACTGTAGTAGGACCGGTTTGTCATGATGGAGCGGTGACCCCGACCCCGCCCGCCGCCGTGCGTCGAGGGCGAGGTGTGTCGTTCTGGGTGGGGCTGCTGCTCGTGCTCGCCGGCCTGGTCATGCTCGGCTACGTCGGCTGGCAGATGTACGGCACGAACGTCGTCTCCAAGCAGACCCAGCAGCGCCTCGTCGAGGAGGTCGAACAGGAGTGGTCCGGTGCGGCGAAGCCGCCGGCGCACGAGCCCGCGGCCGAGCCGGCTGCAGCCCCGCGGCCGCAGCCCCGCGACTACGACATCGGCGAGACCATGGGGCTGGTCCGGATCCCGGCGTTCGGCGACGACTACGTCGTGCCGGTGCTCGAGGGCATCGGTGACGAGGAGCTCGCCTCCGGCTACGGCCACTTCCCCGACGCGGCCGCACCCGGCGAGGAGGGCAACTTCGCCCTCGCCGCGCACCGCGTCACCCACGGCGAGCCGCTGCGGGACATGCCCGAGCTGCGGCCCGGCGACGAGGTGGTCGTGGAGACCCGCGACGCGGTCTACACCTACGTGCTCGACACCGACCCCAACGACCTCATCGTCACGTTCGAGGACATCTGGGTGATCGACCCGTTGCCCACCAACCCCGACGGCGGGGTGCAGCCCGAGCAGCGTCCCGGGCAGGAGCTGATCACGCTCACCACCTGCTCGGAGCTGTTCCACACCGACAACCGGATGATCGCCTTCGGCCACCTCGTCGACACCGAGCCGAAACGCGACCAGGCCGCTGGCTAGAGTCGCTGCCATCATGAGCGACCGCGACGCACTGCGCGACCAGATCGAGTCCAAGGCCGTCGTCCACGGCAGGGTCACCCTGTCCTCGGGCAAGGAGGCCGACTACTACGTCGACCTGCGCCGGGTCACCCTCGACGCCGAGGCGGCCCCGCTGGTCGGCCGGGTCATGCGCGACCTCACCCGGGACCGGGCGTACGACGCCGTGGGCGGCCTGACCCTGGGCGCCGACCCGGTCGCCCTCGCGATGCTGCACGCCGCCGCTGCGGAGGGCACGAGGCTCGACGCCTTCGTGGTCCGCAAGGCCGGCAAGGCCCACGGCCTGCAGCGCCGGATCGAGGGACCCGACGTGGCCGGACGCCGCGTGCTGGCGGTCGAGGACACCTCCACCACCGGCGGGTCGGTCCTCACCGCGGTCGAGGCGCTGCGGGAGGCAGGCGCCGAGGTGGTCGGCGTGGCGGTGATCGTGGACCGGGCGACCGGCGCCCGGGAGCGGGTCGAGGAGGAGGGTCTCGACTACGTCTGCGCCTACACCCTCGAGGACCTCGGGCTCCGATGAGCGAGCTCGGTGGGCTCGCCGGCTGGACGGTCGACCTCATGGAGGGGCTCGGGGGCCCCGGGGCGGGTCTGGCCATCGCCCTGGAGAACCTGTTCCCGCCGTTGCCGAGCGAGGTGATCCTCCCGCTGGCCGGCTTCACCGCGAGCCAGGGCGACTTCTCGCTCGCGGGCGCGCTGGTGTGGACCACGCTCGGGTCGGTGGTCGGTGCCGTGGTGATGTACTACCTCGGCGTGGTGCTGGGGCGGGACCGGATGTACCGCATCTGGGACCGCCTGCCGCTGCTCAGTCTCGACGACCTCGAACGCACCGAGGCGTGGTTCGACCGGCACGGCCGCAAGGCGGTCTTCTTCGGCCGGATGGTGCCGCTGTTCCGCAGCCTGGTCTCCGTCCCTGCGGGCATCGAGCGGATGCCGCTGCCCCAGTTCATCGCCCTGACCACTGCCGGCAGCGCCATCTGGAACGCCGTCTTCGTCCTCGCCGGCTACCAGCTCGGCGAGCAGTGGCAGCAGGTCGGGGTCTACGCCGAGCGGTTCCAGACCGTGCTGCTCGGGCTCGCCGGCGCGGTCGCCGCGTGGTTCATCGTGACCCGGCTGCGGCGAGACGTGCGCGACGCGCGGAGACGACCGCGGTGACCGCACCGCCGACCTCGGGGCACGGTGCGCTGCACCGGTCCGCCCGCACGCTCGCCAACGCCGTCCGTGGCTTCCTGATCGGCATGGCCGAGCTGGTGCCCGGTGTCTCCGGAGGCACGGTCGCCCTGGTCACCGGGGTCTACGAGTCGCTGATCGGCTCCGCGTCCCACGTGCTCGCCGCCGGACGGCTGGCGGTCCTCGGGCCCGACCGGCGCGCCGCGCTGACCGAGCTGCGGCGCACCAGCTGGTGGCTGGTCGGCCCGGTCCTGGTCGGCATGGCCACCGCGGTGCTGACCATGGCCGGGGTGATGGGGTCCTTCGTCGCCGACCACCCCGAGCACGCCCGAGGGCTGTTCCTGGGCCTGGTGGCCGCCAGCGTGGTGGTGCCGCTGACCATGCTCCCGACCCGGCTGCGGCGGGACCGCCGGCGCGACCTCCGGGGAGCCGCGATCCTCGTCGGCGCCGCCGTGCTGGCCTTCTGGCTCACCAGCCTGTCCAGCGGCACGACGTCCACCACACCGGCGTACCTCGTGGTCTTCCTGGCCGCCGCCGTCGCCGTCTGCGCACTGGTGGTGCCGGGCGTCAGCGGCTCCTTCTTCCTGCTCGCGGTGGGGCTGTACCAGCCCACGCTGACCGCGGTGCACGAGCGCGACCTGACCTACCTGGCGGTCTTCGCGGCCGGCGCGGTGGTCGGGCTGGCGTCGTTCGTGCAGCTGCTGCACCACCTGCTCCGGCACCACCGCCGCGGGACGCTGCTGGCGATGGCGGGCCTGATGATCGGCTCGCTGCGCGCGCTGTGGCCCTGGCAGGGCGACGGCACCCGCGTGGACGGCGAGGTCAAGGGCGTCGGCGCGCTCCTGGCGCCCTACGACCCCTGGGCCGGACCGACGCTGCTGGCGGTCGCGGGTGCGGTCGCGGTCCTGCTGCTCGTCGTCGTCGAGCGGCGGCTGTGGGCGCGGCGGGACGCCGAGGAGGCTCTGCCGCGTGGATGAGCAGGCGCGGGCGCCGTACGACCCGATGCCGCACGGACCGGCCGAGGTCGGGGTGGGCCCGTGGCCGGGGGAGTGGCCGGCCGGTGAGCAGTACGACGAGCGGCTGCTCGCCGAGGGGGACCGGCGCAACGTGGTCGACCGCTACCGGTACTGGACCGTCGAGGCGATCGTGGCCGACCTCGACACGAGGCGGCACGCCTTCCACGTGGCCATCGAGAACTGGCGGCACGACTTCAACATCGGCACGATCGTGCGGACCGCCAACGCCTTCCTCGCCGAGGAGGTGCACATCGTCGGCAACCGCCGGTGGAACCGCCGGGGCGCGATGGTGACCGACCGCTACCAGCACGTCCGGCACCACGCCACGGCCGCCGACCTGGCCGACTACCTGCACGCGCGGGGCGTGACGCTGCTGGGCATCGACAACCTGCCCGGCTCGCGGCCGCTGGAGACCCTGGAGCTGCCGCGCGGCTGCTGCCTGCTGTTCGGGCAGGAGGGTCCCGGGCTGTCCGAGGGGGCCCGGCAGGTGTGCGACGGCACCTTCTCCATCGCCCAGTTCGGCTCCACCCGGTCGATCAACGCCTCGGCGGCGGCCGCCATCGCGATGCACACCTGGGTCCGCCAGCACGCCGACCTCGGCGAGTCCTGGCGCGGCTAGCAGTCCACCTCGAGCAGCAGGTCGCCCGGCTCCACCTCGACACCGACCGGCCGCCGGTGCACGGTGGCCGGGTCGCAGTCGAGCACCACCACCGCCGAGACCGCGGACCGTCCCGACGCCTCCACGCCGGCGGGGTCCCAGCCGACGACCGGCTGCCCGGCCTCCACGCGCATCCCCTCCTGCCCGAGGAGCTCGAAGCCGTCGCCCTGCAGCCGCACCGTGTCGATCCCGAGGTGGACGAGCACCCCGTGGCCGGTGTCGTCGACGACGACGTACGCGTGCGGATGGAGCTTGGCCAGCAGGCCCGTCACCGGCGCCACCGCCACCTGCCGGCCGGGCCGGGGCCGGATCGCGACGCCGGGACCGACGAGCCCCGCGGCGAAGACCGGGTCCGGGACGTCGTCGACCTCCAGGCTGTGGCCGGCCATCGGGGCCACCACCCGCAGCATCAGAGCAGGTCTTCGATGTGGCTGGCGAGCACGTCGGCGTCCGGTCCGACGACGACCTGGACCACCGCGCCGGCGCGCATCACGCCGTGCACCCCCGCCTCCTTGAGCTGCCGCTCGTCGACCAGCGCGGTGTCGGCCACCTCGGTGCGCAGGCGGGTGATGCAGGCCTCCACCTCGACGATGTTCGTCCTTCCGCCGAGGGCCTCGACGATCCGCTCCGCTTGGTTCATACCGGCATTCAACCACCCGGGTCCGCGAGCGGGAGTGACGTAGAGTCCGGCTCATCCCGTTCTTGACACAGGTCTGACGCTTCGCCGAGTGTCATGGTCACCAGGAGGCGCGAGGAGGCCGATGAGCTCGGGAGGGGCCGCGGTCGGGAGGCCGGGCGGCAACGGCTTGCGCAGTGCCGGGCTGGGCGTGCTCCAGCGGCTCGGGCGCAGCCTCATGCTGCCGATCGCCGCGCTCCCCGTCGCCGCTCTCCTCTTCCGGCTCGGGCAGCCCGACATGCTGGGGGCCGGCGACTCCGGGTGGGCGCTCGCGTCACGCTGGCCGTGGCTGGAGCCGGTGGCCGAGGTGCTCGCCGCGTCCGGGGAGACGGTGTTCACCAACCTCGGGCTGATCTTCGCCGTGGGCGTCTCGGTCGGCTTCGCGCGCCGCTCCGACGGCTCCACGGCCCTCGCCGCGGTCGTCGGCTACCTGGTCTTCACCGCGGTGGAGAAGGCCATGTCCCCGTTCGTCCTGGCCCCCGCGGCCGTCGCCGCCGACGACCGGGTCGACTACGGCGTGTTCGGGGGCATCCTCGTCGGGATCACGGCGGCGCTGCTGTGGCAGCGGTTCCACCGCATCGCGCTTCCGCCGTACCTCGCCTTCTTCGGAGGCCGCCGGTTCGTGCCCATCGTCACCGCGCTCGTCACCCTCGGCCTCGGCGTGCTCATGTCGTTCATCTACCCTGCCTTCAACCGGGGGCTGACCGCCTTCGGGGAGTGGATCGTCGGCAACGACGTGCTCGGTGCCGGGGTGTACGGCGTCGCCAACCGGCTGCTGATCCCGTTCGGGCTGCACCACATCCTCAACTCGGTGCCCTGGTTCGTCGTCGGGGAGTTCGACGCCGGCGGCGACGAGGTGGTGCAGGGCGACATCGCCCGGTTCCTGGCCGGCGACCCCACCGCGGGCTCGTTCATGACCGGGTTCTTCCCGATCATGATGTTCGCGCTTCCCGCCGCCGCCCTGGCGATCTACCACGAGGCCCGGCCGGAGCGGCGCAAGGCGGTCGGCGGCCTGATGCTCTCCGGCGCGCTGACGTCGTTCCTCACCGGCGTCACCGAGCCGCTGGAGTTCGCGTTCATGTTCGTCGCCTGGCCGCTGTACCTGATCCACGCGGTGCTGACGGGTACGTCGATGGCGCTGGTCAACGCGCTCGGCGTCAAGGACGGGTTCGGCTTCTCGGCCGGGTTCATCGACTACGCGCTGAACTTCACCATCGCCACGAGGCCGCTGTGGCTGGTCCCGGTCGGGCTCGGCTACGCCGCCGTGTACTACCTGCTGTTCCGCGTCGCCATCCGCCGGTTCCGGCTGGCCACCCCGGGCCGGGAGCCCGTCGAGGGGGACGCCGAGGGCTGACTAGAGTGGCCCGGAGGGGCGGGACACCGCCGTCCGCGACCGTGAAGAGGAGACAGTTCGATGCCTATCGCGACCCCCGAGGTCTACGCCGAGATGCTCGAGAAGGCGAAGCAGTCCTCGTACGCCTACCCGGCGATCAACGTGACGTCGTCGCAGACCCTCAACGCCGCGCTCAAGGGCTTCTCCGACGCCGGCAGTGACGGCATCATCCAGGTCTCCACCGGCGGGGCGGAGTACCTCTCCGGCCCGGCCGTGAAGGACATGGTCACCGGCTCGGTCGCGTTCGCGGCCTACGCCCACGAGGTGGCCCAGAAGTACCCGGTCAACGTGGCGCTGCACACCGACCACTGCCCCAAGGACAAGCTCGACGGCTTCGTCCGCCCGCTCCTCGACATCTCCCGCGAGCGGGTCCAGCGCGGCGAGAACCCGCTGTTCCAGTCCCACATGTGGGACGGCTCGGCGGTGCCGCTCGACGAGAACCTCCAGATCGCGCAGGAGCTGCTCGAGAGGGCGGCCGCGGCGAAGATCATCCTCGAGATCGAGGTCGGCGTGGTCGGCGGCGAGGAGGACGGCATCGTCGGCGAGATCAACGAGAAGCTCTACACCAGCCGCGAGGACGCCCTGGCCACCGTCGAGGCGCTCGGCACCGGCGAGAAGGGGCTCTACATGGCCGCGCTCACGTTCGGCAACGTGCACGGCTCCTACAAGCCCGGGTACGTCAAGCTGCGCCCGGAGATCCTCAAGCACGCCCAGGAGGCGGTCGCCGAGAAGCTCGGCCTCGACGCCGGCGCGAAGCCGTTCAATCTGGTCTTCCACGGCGGCTCCGGCTCCACCGCGGAGGAGATCGCGGCGGCCTGCGACTACGGCGTGGTGAAGATGAACGTCGACACCGACACCCAGTACGCCTTCAGCCGCCAGGTCGCCGACCACATGTTCAAGAACTACGACGGCGTGCTGAAGGTCGACGGCGAGATCGGCAACAAGAAGACCTACGACCCGCGCTCGTGGGGCAAGGCCGGGGAGGCCGGGATGGCCGCCCGGGTCGTCCAGGCCTGCGAGAACCTCCGCAGCGCCGGCACCTCCGTCTCGCAGTAGCCCGCCATGTGACGCGGGGTTATGGACGCAGAACACGGGGCAGGACCCTCGTGAAGCGTCCACAACCCTCGCCAAGTTCCGTCCCCGAAAGGCCCCGATGACCTTCAACGACCTGATGGCCCAGCCGCCGGCGACGCACCTGCCCGAGGACCCGGCCGTGGCCGACCTCGCGGCAGGCACGCCGGCAGCGGACGTCGTACGCACCCACCCGGAGTCGCCGGCCGCCTGGGCCACCCTGGCGGAGGCGGCCCTCGACGACGACGCGGTCGACGACGTGACCGCGTACGCCTTCGCCCGTGTCGGCTACCACCGCAGCCTGGACCTGCTGCGCCGCAACGGGTGGAAGGGGCACGGGCCGGTGCCGTGGGAGCACGAGCCGAACCGCGGGTTCCTGCGGGCGCTCGGCGCGCTCGCCCGCGCGGCCGGCCGGATCGGGGAGGAGCCCGAGGCCGAGCGCTGCCGCGACTTCCTGCGCGACTCCAGCCCGACGGCGTACGACGAGCTGCTCGGCTGATCTCTCGACGGGCCCGGGCCGAGCCACGCAAGCCCCGGCCTGTCTCCGCGGGGTCGGGCGGTCCAGCCTGCCCGCATGCGACCGGAGCTGCGAGCCAGGGCCACCGAGCAGGGCGGCGTCAAGCACCACGGCGGCGGTCTCGGCGCCGCGGACGTGGTCGCGGTGCTCGAGCTCGGGCTGGGCCGGCGCGGATACCCAGTTCGAGGTACGCGAAGGTGCCCGGTACGCCCAGGTGGACCTGCGGCTGGGGCGGCACGGACCAGCCGCCGGAGGAGGTGGTCTGGCGCGAGAAGCAGCGCGGGGACCGGGCGACGGCCCCGGTGCCGTGGCGACGCACGGGCGCCGTACCGCCGACTCTGCGAGGCCTGTGGACGCTTCGCGAGGGTCCTGCCTCGTGTTCTGCGGCCATAACCCCGCGTTACATGCCGGAGAAGACGGCGGAGCGCCGGAATCGTCCCCTGCTGCGATTCCGGCGCTCCGACTGGTGAAGCACGAGGCCGGAGCCTTCGTCCCCCGAAGCTCCGGCCTTGCTTGCGGGAACCAGTGAAGCAGCGATCGGCCGCCGGTGGCTGTCACCATGCTGCCAGTGTCGCTATCGTGTCACTCGTGCGACAGTCGGACCCGGTCTCCCCGCTCGTCCTCGCCGGCCTGCGCCCGGACGACGAGGAGCTCTACCGCGTCGTGCTCCGCAACGACGGCATCACCCGCCAGCAGCTCAGCGTCGTCACCGTGTCCCCCCCGGCCGACATCGACGCGGCGCTGGCGCGGTTCCGAGCCGCCGGGCTGGTCACCGTGACGGGCGACGCGGTGCAGCCCGTCCCGCCGGCCGAGGTGCTCAGCCCGCTGGCGCGGTCCCGGGCGGCCGAGCTGCTGGCGGAGTTCGACCTGGTCGACGCGCTGCGGGACCTGATCCCGGTGCTCGCGGTCGAGCGGCTGTCCTCGCAGAGCAGCGGGCACGTCGACGTCGCGGTCGAGGCGCTCGGCCCCGGCGACGTCTACGCGACGATCCGGGAGCTCATCGACGCCTCCACCGGTGACGTGCTCTGGTTCCGGCCCGACCAGTGGCGGCTGGACCGTACGACCGAGGCCGACGAGATCCTTCCCCTCCTGCTGGCCGCGGACCGCAGGTCCCGAGCGGTCTACCCCGCCGCGGTGCTGGAGGAGGCACCCCACATCATCCGCCGGCGCGCCGACAACGGCGAGCTCGTCCGCATCGCCGCCTCCGTCCCGGCCCGGATGGTGGTGTTCGGCACCGAGGCGGTGCTGGTCCCCGACAGGTGGGGGGAGAACACCGGCCGAAGGCTGATCGTGCGCGAGCACTTCCTGGTCGGTGCCCTGGTGGAGCTCTTCGAGAGCACCTGGGAGGGCGCCATCGCGGTGCCGGGCCTGGAGGGCGGCGGCGAGGACCCGCAGGGCGAGCGCCGGCTGCTGCTGCACCAGCTGACCCGGGGCGCCAGGGACGAGCAGATCGCCCGGGCGCTGGGCATCAGCCTGCGCACGGTGCGGCGCAGGGTGGCCGACGTCATGGCCGAGCTCGGGGCGGAGTCGCGGTTCCAGGCGGGCGTGGAGGCGGTACGGCGGGGATGGGTCTGAGCCGGGTCAGCGCGGCAGGGTCATCCGGATGGCGCCCGGCTGCAGGGTCCACGTGCGCTGCCGCTCCGGGCCGTAGATCTCGCCGTCGGCGCTGCAGTAGAAGCCCTGGCCCGAGATCTTGACCGTCGACCCGCGTGAGTAGGTCACGTCGGGCCGGTGGTGGTGGTCTCCCCGGCGGAACCGGAGCGCGTAGCCGAGCCTGGCCACCGGCCCGATCGCGAACGAGACCATCACGTCCATCCTGCCGTCCTCCGGGGTGGCCCGCGGCGTGATCTCCGCGCCGCCGCCCACCCGGGGGCCGTTGCCGACCGAGGCCATCAGGATCGGGTGGGCGACGTCGGCGACCTCCTCGCCGTCCACCTCGATGCGGACCCGCACGAACGGCGGGTTCACCGCTGCCAGCAGCGCACCGATCGGGTAGCCGAGCCGGCCGAGGCGCTGCTTCCACTTGTGCGCCTTGCGGCTGGCCTGGGCGCCGACCCCGATGTGGACGTTGTTGACGACCACCCCGCCGACCTCGTCGACGATGAGGTCCACCGGCCGCACCTCGCCCTCGAGCACGACCCGGGCGGCCTCGTCCGGCTCCAGCGGGATCCCGGCGCCGCGGGCGAAGTCGTTGCCGGTGCCGAGGGGAACCAGGCCGAGGACCGCGTCGTCGAGCTCCCGGCGCCGGTGCAGGGCAGCGACCACGGCGTGCAGGCTGCCGTCCCCGCCGGCCACCACCACCCGCCGGCTGCCACGACGCTGCAGGACGCCGTCGAGCTCGCCCGGGTTCGCGGTGCCGCAGACCTCCACGTCGACCGCGGCGCGCAGCACCGCGAGTGCCTCGTCGACGTTCTCGGTGTCGCTCGCGCCGGCGTCGGCGTTGGTGATGAGCAGCAGCGGGTCCACGTCGCGGACACTACATCGGCGCCCGAGCGCTCTGTTATCGTGAGGCCGCAAGAGCCCCGGTGCTTGTTGCGCGTCCGGGGCTTCTTTCTGTCCGGCCGCGAAGCCCGGTCGCATCTGCCCGAGTCCGGTCCCGGCCGCGCCACAGACGGCCGGCGAGAGGGGTGCCATGCCCGCGATTGTCCTCGTCGGAGCCCAGTGGGGCGACGAAGGTAAGGGGAAGGCGACCGACCAGCTCGGTGCCTCCATCGATTATTGCGTGCGCTACCAGGGCGGAAACAATGCCGGCCACACCATCGTCGTCAACGGTGAGAAGTTCGCGCTGCACCTGCTTCCCTCCGGCACGCTGACCCCCGAGGTCACCCCCGTCATCGGCAACGGGGTCGTGATCGACGCCGGCGTGCTCCTCCACGAGATCGAGGGGCTCGCCGCCCGCGGGGTGGACACCTCCCGGCTGCTGGTGTCGAGCAACGCCCACCTGATCACGTCGTACCACACGACCGTGGACAAGGTCACCGAGCGCTTCCTCGGCAAGAACCGGATCGGTACGACGGGCCGCGGGATCGGTCCCGCCTACGCCGACAAGATCAACCGGATGGGCATCCGGGTGGCCGACATCTTCGACGAGAAGATCCTGCGCCAGAAGATCGAGGCCGCCCTGGACCAGAAGAACCACCTGCTGGTGAAGGTCTACAACCGCCGGGCGATCGAGGTGGAGGCGGTGATGGAGGAGATCGCGGCCTACGCCGACCGGCTCGAGCCCTACGTCGCCGACACCTCCCGGGTCCTCAACGACGCGCTCGACGAGGGCCGGACCGTGCTCTTCGAGGGCGCCCAGGCCACCATGCTCGACGTCGACCACGGCACCTACCCGTTCGTGACCTCCAGCAACCCGACCGCCGGCGGCGTCTGCGCGGGAGCCGGGATCGGCCCCACCCGGATCGACCGGGTGATCGGCGTGGTCAAGGCCTACACGACCCGCGTCGGCTCCGGCCCGTTCCCCACCGAGCTGCACGACGAGGACGGCCAGAGGCTGCGCGAGCTCGGCGCGGAGTTCGGCACCACCACCGGCCGGGAGCGCCGCTGTGGGTGGTACGACGCGGTGATCGCCCGCTACGCCGCCCGCATCAACGGCCTCACGGAGTTCGCGCTCACCAAGCTCGACATCCTCGGCGGCTGGGACCGGATCCCGGTCTGCGTGGCCTACGAGGTGAACGGTGAGCGCCACGACGAGATGCCGATGACGCAGTCGGAGTTCCACCACGCCAAGCCGGTCTACGAGTACTTCGACGGCTGGGGCGAGGACATCTCCGGCTGCCGCACCTTCGAGGAGCTGCCGAAGAACGCGCAGAACTACGTCCGGGCGCTCGAGGAGATGTCCGGTGCGCCGTTCTGGGCGGTCGGCGTCGGCCCCGGCCGCGAGCAGACCGTGATCCTCCGGGAGGACTGAGTGAAGGTCCTGGTCATCGGCTCCGGCGGCCGCGAGCACGCCCTGGCCCTCGCCCTGTCCCGCGACCCCGAGGTCACCGAGCTCCACGCAGCGCCGGGCAACCCGGGGATCGCGGCGGTGGCCGAGCTGCACGAGGTGCGGGCCGAGGACGGTACGGCGGTCGCCGACCTCGCCGAGCGCCTCGGCGTCGACCTCGTGGTGATCGGCCCGGAGGCCCCGCTCGTCGCCGGGGTCGCGGACGCCGTGCGGGCCCGCGACATCGACTGCTTCGGCCCGTCCGCCGAGGCGGCCCGGCTCGAGGGCTCCAAGGCGTTCGCGAAGGACGTGATGGCGGCCGCCGAGGTGCCCACGGCGCTGGCGCACGTCTGCACCAGCCGGGAGGAGGTCGAGGCCGCGCTGGACGCGTTCGGCCCGCCCTACGTGGTGAAGGACGACGGCCTGGCCGCGGGCAAGGGCGTGGTGGTCACCGAGTCTCGGGAGGAGGCGCTCGAGCACGCCACCGGCTGCGCGCGCGTGGTCGTCGAGGAGTACCTCGACGGTCCCGAGGTGTCGCTGTTCGCGATCACCGACGGCACGACCGTCGTACCTCTCCAGCCCGCCCAGGACTTCAAGCGCGTCGGCGACGGCGACACCGGGCCGAACACCGGCGGCATGGGCGCCTACACGCCGCTGCCGTGGGCGCCCGAGGGGCTGGTCGAGGAGGTCACCGCCCGCGTGCTGCAGCCCACCGTGGACGAGATGGCCCGGCGCGGGCCGCCCTTCGCCGGCCTGCTCTACGCCGGTCTCGCGCTGACCGGCCGTGGTGTCCGGGTCGTCGAGTTCAACGCCCGGTTCGGCGACCCCGAGACCCAGCCGCTGATGGCACTGCTCGACTCACCGCTCGGGGTGCTGCTCCGCGCCGCGGCCCGGGGCACCCTCGAGGAGGTGGCGGCCCCCCGCTGGAAGCCGGGAGCGCGCGGTCGCGGTGGTCGTCGCCTCCGGCGGCTACCCCGCCGCACCGCGCACCGGCGACGTGATCCACGGGCTGATGGACGCCGAGCGTGTCGACGGGGTCGACGTGGTCCATGCCGGGACCGCCCGCGGCGAGGACGGCGCCCTGGTCACCTCCGGTGGTCGGGTGCTCGCGGTCACCGCCGTCGGCGAGGACGTGGCTGACGCCCGGGCGCGGGCGTACCAGGCGGTCGGCAGGATCCGGATCCACGGCAGCCACCACCGCGCCGACATCGCCGCGGGTGTCTGACGCGGGACGGCTGCGCAGCACCGCCCGGGCCGGCGGTGGGTGCGGCAGCGGGTGAGCGGTCCAGACCTGCTGCCGGCACCCTTGAAATACGCTGTGTAATACCGGAATCTTGTTTCCTCAGTGAGGGGAGTAGCCCGCACCGCGTCGCCGTCAGTACGTCCCCGCCGTCGGGGTCCGGTGACCGGGGCGCCGAGGCGCCGGGCGAGACCTCCGGACAGTTCCCGCGCGCAGCGGGTGACCGGAGGAGCTGTAGATGGACGTCCCTCTCTGGGCCTGGTTCGCCGTGCTCGGCGTCATCCTGGCCATGCTGGCCGTCGACCTGTTCGCGCACCGTCGCGCGCACGTGGTGTCGGTGCGTGAGGCCGCGGTGTGGAGCGCCGTGTGGGTCACCCTCGGCCTCGGTTTCGGCGTCGTGGTGTGGAGCGTGTACGGCGCCCAGGCGGGCGGCGAGTACTTCGCCGGCTACCTGATCGAGAAGAGCCTGGCGGTCGACAACGTCTTCGTCTTCGCGCTGATCTTCACCTACTTCGCGGTCCCGCGTGAGTACCAGCACCGGGTGCTGTTCTACGGCGTGCTCGGCGCCCTGGTGTTCCGGGCGGTCTTCATCGCCGGCGGTGTCGTGGTGATCGAGCGCTTCTCCTGGGTCCTCTACGTCTTCGGCGCCTTCCTGGTCTACACGGGCTGGAAGATGTACCGCCACCGGGACACCGAGACCGACCCGGGCCGGAACCCGGTGCTCCGGCTGGTCCGCCGCCTCGTGCCCACCACCGACGAGTACCACGGGCAGAAGTTCTGGGTGAAGAAGGCCGGCACCTGGGTCGCCACCCCGCTGTTCGCGGTGCTGGTGCTCGTGGAGACCACCGACATCGTCTTCGCCGTCGACTCGATCCCGGCGATCTTCGCGGTCACCCAGGAGCCGTTCCTGGTCTTCACCAGCAACGCCTTCGCGATCCTGGGCCTGCGGGCGATGTACTTCCTGCTCGCCGACCTGATGCACCGCTTCGTCTACCTCAAGGTGGGGCTCGCGGTGATCCTGATCTTCGTCGGCGTGAAGATGCTGCTGCTCGACGTCTACAAGATGCCGATCGCGGTCTCGCTGAGCGTCATCGCGGTCTCCCTCACCGTCGCCGTGGTCGCCAGCCTCCGCGCGACGCGGGACCGGGCTACGGTGAGCCGGTGAGTACGACGGGCAGGGGCTGGACGTTCCTCACCAACCACGGTCACGTGCTGGTCTGTCTGGCCGCCGACCCGGACGCCCGGCTGCGCGACGTCGCCGACCGGGTGGGCGTCACCGAACGGGCCGTGCAGCAGATCGTCGCCGAGCTCGAGCAGGAGGGGTACGTCGCCAAGGAGCGAGTGGGCCGGCGCAACCACTACACCGTGGTGCGCGAGGGCCGGTTCCGGCACCCGCTCGAGGCGGGCGTGACCGTGGGGGACTTCCTCGAGCTGGTGCTCGCGCCGACGTCAGGCTGACCTGGCCCGCTTGGTGCCGCGCCGGGCGGGTACCGGCAGCCCATGAGCCAGTCACCTGACGAGGAACGTGTGGAGGGCCGCTCCGAGCTGCTCCCCGAGGAGGAGGCCGCGGGCAGCGACGCACCCGCGGACCAGGCGGAGGCGATCCTGGAGGAGTCCGACGAGCGCATGCAGGACCCGCAGGGCACCCGGCACGAGTCCCACCAGACGCCGGGCTGACCGGCGGCCGCCGACCCGGTGCGAGAATGAGCCGGTGAGCATCCCCAACGTCCTCGCCAACCGGTACGCCGGGAAGGACCTCGCCGCGCTCTGGTCCCCGGAGCACAAGATCGTGCTCGAGCGGCAGCTGTGGATCGCCGTGCTCAGGGCCCAGAAGGACCTCGGCGTGGACGTCCCCGACGGGGTCGTCGAGGCCTACGAGGCGGTCGTCGACCAGGTCGACCTCGCCTCGATCGCGGCCCGGGAGCGGGTTACTCGGCACGACGTGAAGGCCCGCATCGAGGAGTTCTGCGCGCTCGCCGGCCACGAGCACATCCACAAGGGGATGACCTCGCGGGACCTGACCGAGAACGTCGAGCAGCTGCAGGTCAAGGCCTCCCTGGAGCTGGTCCGGGACCGGATGGTGGCCGCCCTCGCCCGGCTCGGCCGGCTCGCCGCCGAGCACGAGGCCCTGGTCATGGCCGGCCGCTCCCACAACGTCGCCGCGCAGGCCACCACGCTCGGCAAGCGCTTCGCCACGGTCGCCGACGAGATGCTGGTCGCCCTCGAACGCCTCGAGGAGCTGATCGCCCGCTACCCCCTGCGCGGCATCAAGGGACCCGTCGGCACCGCGCAGGACATGCTGGACCTGCTCGCCGGCGACGACGCCCTGCTCGCGACCCTGGAGGAGCGCGTCGCCGCCCACCTCGGCTTCGACAACGTGCTCACCTCGGTCGGCCAGGTCTACCCCCGCTCGCTGGACTTCGACGTCGTCTCGGCCCTGGTGCAGGGGGTGGCCGGCCCCTCGAACCTGGCCACCACGGTCCGGCTCATGGCCGGCATCGAGCTGGTCACCGAGGGGTTCAAGGAGGGACAGGTCGGGTCCTCCGCGATGCCGCACAAGATGAACACCCGCTCCTGCGAACGGGTCAACGGACTCGCGGTGGTGCTGCGCGGCTACCTGTCGATGGTCGGCGAGCTCGCCGGCGACCAGTGGAACGAGGGCGACGTCTCGTGCTCGGTGGTGCGCCGGGTGGCCCTGCCCGACGCGTTCTTCGCCGCCGACGGGCTGTTCCAGACCTTCCTCACCGTGCTCGACGAGTTCGGCGCCTTCCCGGCGGTGATCCAGCGCGAGCTCGACCGGTACCTCCCGTTCCTCGCCACGACCAAGGTGCTGATGGCGGCGGTCCGCAACGGCGTGGGCCGCGAGGCCGCCCACGAGGCGATCAAGGAGGCCGCGGTCGGGGTGGCGTTGGAGATGCGGCAGGGTCGCACGGAGAACGACGTCTTCGACCGGCTCGCCGCCGACGAGCGGCTCGGCCTGTCGAAGGAGCAGCTCGCGTCGCTGGTGGCCGACCCGATCACCTTCACCGGTGCCGCGGTGGCCCAGACCCAGGCCGTCGTACGGCGGATCGCGGAGGTCACGGGCAGGCACCCGAGGGCGGCCGCCTACGCGCCGGGCGCCATCCTCTGACCAGTCCGCCGGTGTCGTCGGACCCGGGACCCCGCGCGGGGCCCCCCCGGTGTGACCTCCGGCACTGACGCCGCACGGTCCGGCGAGCCTACGTTCAGGGCATGAGCACCTTCCTCACGCGGCCCGGGCTCTCGCGCCGGGCCCTCGCCGGAGCGAGTGCCGGCCTGATGGTCTCCGCCGCCGTTCTCGGCGGCAGCGCGGCGACCTCCGCCCAGGCCACCGCCCGGGCCACCGCCAAGGCCGGCTCCGTCGACACGGTCCACGTCGTCAACACGTTCGGACCCCGGAACGAGGTCTTCGTCGAGAGCGTCGTCGTGGACAGCCGCGGAACGGCGTACACCTCGCGGACCAGATGGGGCAGGGTCAACGCCGGGCGGATCGTCGCGTTCACCGCCTCGGGGAGAAAGATCGCCTACGGCCCGCGGATGGCTCTGGGGGCGACCGGCCTGCTGACCGGCGTCGCGGTGGACGGGCGCGACCACCTCTACGTCGCTCGGGTCGACGTCGACCCCTCGAAGCCGTCCTTCGTCCTCCGGGTCACCCGGACCGGGGTCCGCCGGGTGGCCACCCTGCCACCTGACGCGTTCCCGAACGGGCTGGCCTTCCACCGGGGCCGGCTCTACGTCGGCGACTCGGCGCTCGGCGCCGTCTGGCGGGTCGACCCCTCCCGGCAGGTGCGGCCGAGCACCCCCTGGTTGCGGCACAGGCTGCTCCGCCCCGCCGGGCCGGAGGAGCTCGGGGTCAACGGCCTGGCCTTCTGGAGGGACACGCTGTTCGCCGTGAACTCCAGCAAGGGCCTGCTCGTGTCCGTCGGCACCGGGGGCGACGGCCGGCCGGCGCCGCGGCTGGTACGGCGCACCCACCGGCTGCTCACCGCGGACGGCATCGACGTCGACGCCCGGGGTCACCTGTGGGTCGTGACCAACGGCGTGGGCGAGTTCAACGAGAGCGGGACTCCCCCGCACGGGCAGCGGCTGCTGCTCATGACGCGCAGTGGCGCGATCTGGGACACCACCACGGACGCGCCCTGGATGAGCTACCCGACCGACGTCGCACGTGGCAGGGCGCCCGCGACGGCGAACCGGATGCTGGCTACGAACGGCGCCTTCTACGGTGGTGCGCCGACCCTCGTCTCCTTCCGGCTCCGCTAGCCCGAGGCGGCGACGGGCCGCCGGTCACGGGGTCTCGGGCTCGGGGCCGGCGGCGGGTGGCCGACCCCGCAGGTGGTCGACGATCCGTGCGGCGATCGCCGCGGTCGGCACGGCGATGAACGCGCCGAGCACGCCGAGCAGGATGCCGCCCGCCACGACGGACAGGATCACGACCAGCGGGTGCAGGGCGACGATGTTGCTCATCACCAGCGGCTGGAAGACGTTCCCCTCGACCTGCTGGACCAGCAGGATCAGCCCCAGCACGAGCAGCGCGGTGACCAGGCCCCGGTCGGCCAGCGCGACCAGCACGGCGACGGACCCGGCCACGAACGACCCGACGATGGGGAACAGCGCGCCGAAGAACACGAGCACGGCCAGCGGCAGCGCGAGCGGCACGTCCAGCAGCCACAGGCCCAGGCCGATGAAGGCGGCGTCGAAGACGGCCACCATGATCTGTCCGCGCAGGTAGGCACCGAGCGTCCACCACGACCGGCGGGCGAGGAGGTCGACCTCCGCCTGGCGCTGCTTCGGCACCAGGTCCAGGGCGGCCTGCCACAGCCGGCGTCCGTCCTTGAGCGCGAAGAAGAGGACCACCAGCATCAGGACGAGCCCCGTCGCGGTGTTGGCCACGGTGGTCAGCGCGGCCATGCCCTGGTCGACCGCGCCACCGCCCTGGCCGCCGCCGAAGACCCGGCTGAGGAGGTCCTGCGGGTCCTTGACCTGCCCCCCGCCGGGCAGGACCTGCCAGTCGACCGCGTCCTGTGCCCGCTGCAGGCCCCGCATGAGGGAGTCGCCGAGGTTGCCGAGCTGGTCGACGAAGCGGGGGATGATCAGCCAGCCCGGCAGCACGAAGGCCGCGACCAGCAGGAGGACCAGCAGCAGGGCGGTGAGCGAGTCCGGGACCTTGCTCCTGCGCAGCCGCTCGGCGAGCGGGCTGAACAGGGCGGCCGGGAACATCGCCACCACGAACGCCGAGAGCACGAGACTGACGTGTCCGGCGACGTACCCGACCACGACCAGGACGCCGACGATGCCGAGCACCGCCCACGCCCGCCGCCCGGCCCGCAACAGCTTGTCCTGGTTCGTCATGGCCGTCAGTGTTCCACGGCGGATCTGCGGACCGCCGCGACCGGACGCCGGCGGCATCGGGGCAACGTACACGTCAGGAGGCCCGGGGGCTGAGGCCTCGGCACTGGGTAGCGTGGGCGCATGACCGACGACGTGGCTCGTGACGAGCAGGAATGGCCCACCCACTGTCCGGTCTGCGGCACCGAGCTGGCGCAGGCGACGATCGACATGGACAAGACCAACCGGGACTGGAAGGAGCTCCAGCCGGGCGAGATGTTCGTGACCGACTACTGCCCGAACCCCGACTGCCCGGCGAAGAAGCCGGACCCGACCGCGGCGCCGTGACCGGTCAGTAGGATCCCGTCATGAGTGCCCGCAGCGACCTCGGCATCCCCGAGGCCCCGCAGATCCCCGGCGCCACCCACCTGCACTCCGGCAAGGTCCGCGACCTCTACCGCCTCGCCGACGGCCGGCTGCTGATGGTGGCCAGCGACCGCATCTCGGCCTACGACTTCGTCCTCGACACGACGATCCCGGACAAGGGCGCGATCCTGACCCGGATGTCGCTGTGGTGGTTCGAGCAGCTCGCCGACCTCGTGCCCCACCACATCGTGTCGACCGCCGTACCCGACGCCGTCGCGGGCCGCGCGGTCGTGTGCGAGGAGCTCGACATGTTCCCGGTCGAGTGCGTCGTGCGCGGCTACCTCACCGGCTCCGGGCTCGCGGACTACCGCGCCACCGGCGAGGTGTGCGGGATCCGGCTTCCGGCAGGGCTCGACGACGGCAGCCGGCTGCCCGAGCCGATCTTCACCCCGGCGACCAAGGCCGCCGTCGGCGACCACGACGAGAACGTCTCGTACGACGCCGTGGTGGCCGTCGTGGGCGAGGGCCCGGCGGCGCGGCTGCGTGACCTGACCCTGGCCGTCTACGCGCGGGCGGAGCGGGTCGCCCGCGAGCGGGGCATCGTCCTCGCCGACACGAAGCTGGAGTTCGGCCGCCGGCCCGACGGCACCGTGGTCCTCGCCGACGAGGTCCTCACCCCCGACTCCTCACGGTTCTGGCCCGCCGACGGGTGGCGTCCCGGCCGCAGCCAGCCGTCGTTCGACAAGCAGGTCGTCCGCGACTGGCTGACGTCCCCGGAGAGCGGCTGGGACCGTGCCTCCGGCGAGAAGCCGCCTCCGCTCCCGGACGAGGTGGTGGCGCGCACCCGCGCGAAGTACATCGAGGCCTTCGAGCGCCTCACCGGGCAGAAGTTCACCCAGCAGTAGCCGTCCCGACAACCGCTAAGGAGCGTCACGTGCTCAACCTCTCCGTGTTCCTCGAAGCCAGTGCCCGCAGTCACCCCGACCGGGACGCCGTGGTGCTCGGCGACCTGCGGCTGACCTACGCCCAGGTCGACGGGTTCGCCAACCAGGTGGCGAACCTGCTGGTCTCTCGCGGGATCCGGCCCGGCGACAAGGTCGCACTGTCCTGCCCGAACCTGCCCTACTTCCCGATCGTCTACTACGGCATCCTCAAGGCCGGGGCGACGGTGGTACCGCTCAACGTGCTGCTCAAGGGCCGCGAGATCGCCTACCACCTCGGCGACTCCGACGCGAAGGCCTACTTCTGCTTCGAGGGCACCCCCGACCTGCCGATGGGCCGGCTGGGACACGACGGGTTCGAGCAGGCCGAGGGCTGCGAGCACTTCTTCATGATCACCACCGACATGTCGGCGCCGTCGCCGATCGAGGGCACCGAGACCATGGCTCAGGCGCTCGCCGCCCAGCCGGCGACCTTCGAGTCGGTGGCCACGGAGGCGACCGACACGGCGGTGATCCTCTACACCAGCGGGACGACCGGCCAGCCGAAGGGCGCCGAGCTGTCCCACAGCAACATGGTGATGAACGCGCTGACCTCCAACCGGCTGTTCGAGTCGGTCTCCAGCCAGCACGACACCCACCTGCTGGTGCTGCCGCTGTTCCACTCCTTCGGCCAGACAGTGAACATGAACGCCGGCTTCTCGACCGCCTCGACGCTGGTGATGCTTCCCCGCTTCGACGCCGACCAGGCGCTCGGCCTGATGCAGAAGGAGAGCATCAGCTTCTTCGCCGGCGTACCCACCATGTACTGGGGCCTGCTCGGGGCGCTGAAGGAGGGCGTCGACGTCGAGAAGATCGCGACCAACCTGCGGCGTGCGGTCTCCGGCGGCTCCGCGCTCCCGGTCGAGATCCTCAAGCAGTTCAAGGAGCGGTTCGGGGTGCAGATCCTGGAGGGCTACGGCCTCTCGGAGACTTCCCCGGTGGCCACGTTCAGCGACCCCGAGCGCGACCCGCGGCCCGGCTCGATCGGCGTCCCGATCTGGGGCATCGACGTCAAGCTCGTCGACGGGGACTGGAAGACGGTGGAGGGCGCGGACCAGGTCGGAGAGATCGCGATCCGCGGCCACAACATCATGAAGGGCTACTACAAGCGCCCCGAGGCGACCGCCGAGGTGATGAACAACGGCTGGTTCAAGACCGGTGACCTGGCCCGCCGCGACGAGGACGGCTTCTACTACATCGTCGACCGGGCCAAGGACATGATCATCCGCGGCGGCTACAACGTGTACCCGCGCGAGATCGAGGAGGTGCTGATGACCCACGAGGCGGTCTCCCTCGCCGCGGTCGTCGGCGTCCCCAGCGAGGAGCACGGCGAGGAGATCAAGGCGTTCGTGATCCTCAACGAGGGTGCCTCGCTCACCGAGGACGAGCTGCGCGACTGGTGCAAGGAGCAGATGGCGAACTACAAGTACCCGCGGATCATCGAGTTCGCCGGCGACCTGCCGATGACCGCGACCGGCAAGATCCTCAAGCGCGAGCTCAACCAGTAGGCGAGGCCTGCGCGCCCGTCGGACATGCAGGTGCGGCACGCGAGCGGCTGCCGCCCGCTCAGCGGGCGGGCCGACCGCAGGAAGTGCATGTCCGGCGGGACGCCGCCCGGACCGCGTCGGGGAACCGGCGGACCCCCGACTAGGATGGGGGCCGCCGGTTTCCTTCTCCTCCCCAAGGAGCCCTCCGTGGCCCGTGTCGTCGTCGACGTCATGCTCAAGCCCGAGATCCTCGACCCGCAGGGAAAGGCCGTGCACGGCGCGCTGCCCCGCCTCGGCGTCACCGGGGTCACCGACGTCCGCCAGGGGAAGCGGTTCGAGCTGGAGGTCGACGAGCTGACCGACGAACGGCTCGCCGAGATCCGCGAGGTCGCCGAGAGGCTGCTGTCCAACCCGGTGATCGAGGACTACACGGTCCACGTGGAGGAGCAGTCGTGAAGGTCGGCGTGGTCACCTTCCCGGGGTCGCTCGACGACGTCGACGCCCGGCGCGCGGTCGACTTCGCCGGCGGTGAGGCGGTCAGGCTCTGGCACGACGAGCACGACCTGCGCGGTGTCGACGCGGTGGTCCTGCCCGGCGGCTTCTCCTACGGGGACTACCTGCGCTGCGGTGCGATCTCGCGGTTCTCGCCGATCATGACCGAGGTCGTCGAGGCCGCCGAGAAGGGGATGCCGGTGCTCGGCATCTGCAACGGCTTCCAGATCCTCACCGAGACGCACCTGCTCCCCGGCGCGCTGCTGCGCAACGACGCGCGCCGCTTCGTCTGCCGCGACCAGCGGATCCGGGTCGAGAACAACCGCACGCCGTGGACCTCCGAGTACGACGCGGGGGCGGAGATCACGGTGGTGCTCAAGAACGGCGAGGGCAAGTACGTCGCCGACGAGGACACCCTGGACCGGCTCGAGGGCGAGGGCCGAGTCGTGGCCCGCTACCTCGAGGTGAACCCGAACGGCTCCCTGCGCGACATCGCCGGGATCAGCAACGAGCGCGGCAACGTGGTCGGCCTGATGCCGCACCCCGAGCACGCGGTCGAGCCGCTGTGCGGCCCCGGCACCGACGGGCTCTCCTTCTTCACCTCCGCGGTCTCGGCGCTGCTGCGCGCCTGACGCCCGCCTGGGCCCTGCCGACGAGCGCCTCGAGGGGCCCCCGGCTGCGCGCGAGCCGGAAGGCCGCCCCCACCACGAGGACCGCGGTCACCTGCCCGACGAAGGTGGCCAGGTCGTCGCCGTCCCACAGGCCGTCGGCGCGCGAGACCACGTGCGCGCTGTAGAGGGTCAGGGTCATCGCACCAGCGCCGAACACCACGGCGAGCGGGGTCGGCAGCAGCCGGCCGAGGGCGACCGCCACCGCGATCACCAGCAGCGACGTGCCCATCGTGTGCGCCAGGTCGAACGGCGTCGCCGAGTGCGGGGCGTGCACCGCCAGCCACCACCAGCTCCCGGTCGGGGTGGTGCCGTAGGTGCCGCGCTGCAGGGTCAGGTCGAGGTTGGCCTGCATGCCGGGCCCGGTCGCGGTCTCGACCAGCGCCCGCCGGGCGCCGGGGACGCTCAGCAGCGCCTCGGAGACCGACCACGCGAGCAGGGCGAGCCCGGCGCCCAGGGCACCGACCGCGGCCGTCGTACGCCAGGACCCGAGGGCGGTGCGGCCCACCGCCATCCCGGCCAGCAGGTAGGCCACCCACGGCACCGCCGGGTAGTAGCCGGTGAAGGTCAGCTCGGTGAGCAGCTGCCACGGGTCGCCCAGGGCGAGCAGGTCCGGGGTGTCGTACGACGACGGGGGCAGGTGCGGGCGCACCAGGTGGGAGACCACCGGGGCGAGCACGAGCCACACGCCGCCGACCACGGCGAGGGCCGGGGCGCGCAGGCCGAGGAACGGGATCGCCAGGCAGAACAGCACGCCGTAGTAGGTGAGGATCACCGCGATCCCCGACTCGACCTCCCCGAGCAGCAGCCCGATCCCGGCGATGAGGGCGGCACGGACGACGAGGCCGGCGGAGGTGGCGACCCGCTCCCGGCCGCGGTGCGGCGTCGACCGGCCCGACATCAGCGCGATGCTGACCCCGGCGAGGACCGCGAACAGCGCCGAGGCCCGGCCGCTCGCCAGCGCGTGGGAGAAGGTGAGCCCCTCGGTGTCGAACGCCGGGAGGATGTGGGTGGCCATCATCCCGACCAGGGCCACGGCGCGAGCGACGTCGAGCCCCACCACGCGGCCCGCACTGACGATCGGCTTCACCGGGCCGATCCTGCCAGGCCGCGTCGCGGGTTCAGCGCAGGACGAGACGGATCACCCGGTCGTCCTTGGGGTGGGCGGAGGAGGGGCGGCCGTCGTGGTTGCTGGTGGTCATCCACAGCGTGCCGTCGGGTGCCTTCTGCACGGTGCGGATCCGGCCGAACCGCTCGTGGAAGAGCCGCACCCGCCGACCGCGGTTCTCGCCGTGCAGCCGGACCGCCCACAGCGCGTGGCCGCGCAGGCCGCCGATGAACGCCCGTCCTCCGACGACCGCGATGCCGCTCGGCGAGCAGCTCTCCGGCCGCCACGTGGCGAGCGGGTCCCGGTAGGCCCGGTTGCCGCCGTCACGGCCCTCGTAGCGCGGCCAGCCGTAGTTGCCGCCCTTGACGATCCGGTTGAGCTCGTCGCGGCGGTCGTCGCCGAACTCGGTCGCCCACAGGTTCCCGCGGCCGTCGAAGGTGATCCCCTCGACGTTGCGGTGCCCCCACGACCAGGTGTGGTTGCCGAACGGGTTGCCGCGCGGCACCCGCCCGTCGGGGGTGAGCCGCAGGATCTTGCCGGCCAGGGACCGGCGGTCCTGGGCGAGGCCGCCGTCCTCCGCGTCGCCGGTGCTGGCGAACAGCAGCCCGCCGTGGAAGGCGAGCCGGCCGCCGTTGTGGTGGGTGTTGGTCGGGATGCCGGCGAGCACCACCCGGGGCCTGCCGAGCGCGTTGTCGGTGAACCGCATCCGCACGATCCGGTTGTCCGACGGTGTCGAGAGGTAGGCGTAGACCCAGCGGTCCCGGCGGAACGTCGGGGAGACCGCCAGGCCCAGGAGGCCACCCTCGCCCCAGTTCGCCTTCTGGCTGGTCACGGCGAGGCGGCCGACGAGCCGGCGGCCACCGCGCTTGCGCACCCGGAACACCCTGCCCGAGTCGCGCTCGCCGACGAGTGCGTCGCCGTTGGGCAGGAACGCGATGCCCCACGGGGTGGACAGGTTGCGGGCGAGGACCTTGCCCACCCGTGGCGCGGCGGCGGCCTCGGCGGTGAGGGCCCCGGCGGCGGGGACGAGGAGCCCCCCGGCGGTGGTGGCCAGCCCGGCCTTGAGCAGTGAGCGACGGTCCATGGCCGAAACCTTGCCACGGGAACGTAAAGGGCGGACAGAGGAACGGCCCACCTTTTCCTCGGGTCCGGGCCGGTGGGCTGCGGGCGGCCGAGCCGCGGCCGCCCGGTAGATTGGGAGCCGGCCAAGCCCCATGACCTGAAAGCCGGCATCGGTGACTGAACAGCGCGCCCACGAGCCCACGGCCTCCCGTCTCGACACCGTCGAGGCCGCGGCGAAGGACCCCGACCGCGAGCAGCCGTGGGAGGAGCTCGGCCTCAAGGCCGACGAGTACGACCGCATCCGCGAGATCCTCGGGCGCCGTCCAAGCTCGTCGGAGCTCGCGATGTACTCGGTGATGTGGAGCGAGCACTGCTCCTACAAGTCCAGCAAGGTGCACCTGCGCCAGTTCGGCGAGAAGGTCACCGACGAGATGCGCAGGCCGTTGCTGGTGGGCATCGGCGAGAACGCCGGCGTGGTCGACGTCGGGGACGGCTGGGCGGTCACGTTCAAGGTCGAGTCGCACAACCACCCGTCGTACGTCGAGCCCTACCAGGGCGCCGCGACCGGCGTGGGCGGCATCGTCCGCGACATCCTCGCCATGGGCGCGCGCCCGGTCGCGGTGATGGACCCGCTGCGGTTCGGTCCGCTCGACGCCGACGACACCCACCGGGTCCTCCCGGGGATCGTCGCGGGCGTGGGCGGCTACGGCAACTGCCTCGGCCTGCCCAACATCGGCGGCGAGGCGGTCTTCGACGCCTCCTACCTCGGCAACCCGCTGGTCAACGCGTTGTGCGTCGGCGTCCTGCGGCACGACCAGCTGCAGGTGTCGGCCGCGAGCGGCGTGGGCAACCAGGTCGTCCTGTACGGCGCCCGCACCGGCGGGGACGGGATCGGCGGGGTCTCGGTGCTGGCCTCGGAGACCTTCGACGAGTCCGGACCCGCCAAGCGTCCCAGCGTCCAGGTCGGCGACCCGTTCATGGAGAAGCTGCTCATCGAGTGCACCCTCGAGCTGTTCGCCGAGGACCTCGTCGTCGGCATCCAGGACCTCGGCGGGGCGGGCCTGTCCTGCTCCACCTCCGAGATGGCCTCCGCCGGCACCGGCGGCATGCACGTCCACCTCGACCGGGTGCCGCTGCGCGACTCCACGCTCTCGCCCGAGGAGATCCTGATGAGCGAGTCGCAGGAGCGGATGCAGGCGATCGTGGAGCCGGCCAAGGTGGGCCGGTTCATGGAGATCTGCGACAGGTGGGGGGTGGAGGCCACCGTCATCGGCGAGGTCACCGCTCCGTCGCCGGACGAGCAGCACCGGGGCGGCCGGCTGGTCGTGGACTGGCACGGCGAGACCGTCGTCGACGTACCCCCGCGCACGGTCGCCGACGAGGGTCCGGTCTACGACCGGCCGTACCACCGCCCGTCCTGGCAGGACACGCTGCAGGCCGACCGCGCCGAGGACCTGCCCCGGCCGTCGTCGCCGGAGGAGCTGCGGGCGACGCTGCTGCGCCTGGTCGCGAGCCCGAACCTGTGCGACAAGTCCTGGATCACCGACCAGTACGACCGCTACGTCCAGGGCAACACCGTGCTCGCCCAGCCCGAGGACTCCGGCATGGTCCGGATCGACGAGGAGAGCGGGCTCGGGGTCGCGGTCTCCACCGACGGCAACGGCCGGTTCGCCAAGCTCGACCCGTACGCCGGTGCGCAGGTCAACCTCGCCGAGGCCTACCGGAACGTCGCGACCACCGGGGCCCGGCCGCTCGCGGTCAGCGACTGCCTGAACTTCGGCTCGCCCGAGGACCCGGAGGTGATGTGGCAGTTCGCCGAGGCGACCCGGGGGCTCGCCGACGCCTGCCAGCAGCTGGGGGTCCCGGTCACCGGCGGGAACGTCAGCCTCTACAACCAGACCGCGGAGACCGCGATCCTGCCCACGCCCGTCGTGGCCGTGCTCGGCGTGATCGACGACGTCACCCGGCGCACCCCCTCGGGGTTCGTCGCGGAGGGCCAGCAGATCTACCTGCTGGGGTCGACCCGCGAGGAGCTGTCCGGCTCGGAGTGGGCGCACGTGGTGCACGGGCATCTCGGCGGCCTGCCGCCGCAGGTCGACCTGGCCGCGGAGCGCGAGCTGGCCGACATCCTGGTCAACGCCTCCCGCGACGGCCTCATCGACGCCGCGCACGACGTCTCCGAGGGGGGCCTCGCGCAGGCGCTGGTCGAGGCCTGCCTGCTCGGCGCCCGCCGCAGCGGTGTCGGCGCCCGGGTCTGGCTCCCCGACGGCCTGGACCCGTTCGTCGCGCTGTTCAGCGAGTCGACCGGGCGTGCCGTGGTCGCCGTGCCCCGCAGCGAGGAGGTGCGGTTCACCGACATGTGCACGGCCCGCGGCTTCCCGCACCTGCGGGTCGGGGTCACCGACGGCACCGGCGGCGAGGCGCTCCTCGATGTCCAGGACCAGTTCTCCGTCCCGCTCGGCGAGCTGCGCGCGGCCTGGTCCGCCACCCTCCCGGACGCGCTCGACGCCGACCTAACCAGCGACCTGGTCTGACCGTCGAGTCGGCGCTAACCTGCACGCGAAACCGGTCGAGTCGGCGTGAACCTGGACGCGAAACCGGTCGAGTCGGCGTGAACCTTTGCTCAGCGGTCGACGGAGACGGCCTCGGCCGGTTCGGTCCACCGGCTGCCGTGCCGCCGCAGCTCGTACCACGCGAGCGCCAGCGCGACCAGCACAAGCCGGTCGCGCACACGAAGGCGGCCCGCGCGGCGTCGGCCAGGTCGGCGCCCTCCAGGGTGATCCGGAAGGCCGCGGCGAGCACGGCGGCACCGATCGCGCTGCCGACCCGGGCACCGGTCTGGATGGCACCACCGGCGGCACCGCCCATCCGCGGCGGGACGTGACTGAGCGTCATGGTCATGTTCGGTGAGATCACCGCACCGGACCCGACCCCGGCGACGAGCAGCGGGAACGCCGTGGCGAGCGCGGTGGAGGTGCCCGCCGCGACGCCCAGCATCAGGCCGAGCGAACCCGGCCAGCACGAGCAGCAACCCGGTGACCGTCACCCGCCGCCCCCACCTGCCGACCAGACGCCCGGCGAGCACGGCGCTCACCGCGGAGCCGAGCGCGAACGGCGTGACCGCCAGCCCGGACTCGAGCGCGGTGTAGCCCAGGCCGTCCTGGAAGAACAGCGCCAGGACCAGCCACAGCCCGCTGAAGCCGGCGAAGTACACCGTCTGCAGGGCGATGCCGGTGGTGAAGCCGGGGGCCTGCCGGAGCAGGCGTACGTCGAGCAGCGGAGCGCGTCCCCTGCCGACCACGTGCCGCTCCCACCGGACGAAGAGCCAGGTGGCCACCGGAGCCACCGCGACGGCCGCCCACAGCGGTGTGGCGGGGGCGGACATCGCCCGGACGATGGGGAAGAGCACCCCGAGCACCGCCACGCCGAGCAGCAGGGCGCCGACCCCGTCCACCTCGTCGCGGAGCCGGCCGCGCCGTTGACCGGTCGACGGGATGAGACGCGCGGCGAGGACCATCGCCACCAGACCGATGGGGACGTTGACCAGGAACACCGCGCGCCACCCGAGGTCGGGGCCGAACAGCGCGATCAGCGCGCCGCCGAGCACCGGCCCCGTGGCGGCGGACACGCTGACCGTCGCACCGAACCAGCCGAAGGCCCGGCCGCGCTCGTCGCCGCGGAACAGCTGCTGGATCAGCCCGCTGTTCTGCGGGGTGAGGATCCCCGCGGCCACCCCCTGCAGCAGCCGGGCGGCCACCAGCGTCTCGTCGGTCGGCGCCATCCCCGCGACCGCGCTGGTGAGCGTGAACGCGACCAGGCCGATCAGGAACATCCGGCGCCGTCCGACGAGGTCGCCGAGCCGGCCGCCGGCGACGAGCACGAGCCCGAAGGTCAGGGCGTACCCGGAGACGACCCACTGCACCGACTCCGGGGAGGCGTCGAGCCCCTCCTGGATGGAGGGGATCGCGACGTTGACGATGGTGACGTCGAGCAGGGACATGAAGCCGACGACCAGTGACACGGCCAGTGCGTGCCAGCGGCGCGGGTGCGGGGTGTGGTCGTCGGGTTCGGGCACCTGTCCTGTCTACCCCGGCGCGGCCAGGTCAACCGCGCCGGGACAGAAGGGGACGCTCCCCCCGGACCGCCGGAGGCCAGAAGCCGCCGACGTCGACTCAGGAAGCTGCAGCGGTGTCAGAGGACGCCGGCCTGCAGCTGTGCCCAGGTGTCCGGGGCGGCCACGCCGGTGGGTGGCAGCCCGACCTGGCGCTGGTAGCCGCGGACGGCAGCCGTGGTGACCTGCCCGTAGAGGCCGTCCACCACCAGGCCGGCCTGGGTGGCGGCGTTGAGCGCACGCTGCAGCCGGCGCACGGCCAGCCCGCCGGACCCGACCTTCAGGACCGGCCCGCGCCCCTCGGAGAGGAGGGTGGTCCACGTCCGGCGCAGGGTCCCGCCCCGGATGCCCTGTCCACGGCTCTCCCGGAACAGGCGTACGGCGGCGGCGGTGGCGCCGTCGTACACACCACTGATCGGGCCGGAGTAGGTCCGCTTCCGCCGCAGCAGGCACTGCAGCGCGCTGACCTGGTCGCCCTGGGCGCCGGGGGCCAGCCTGCGGTAGGCGGGGAAGTCCACGTTCACTCCGCCGCAGAACACGGGTGTGCGGCCCGGACGGGTGCCGCGGCCGAGGTCGAGGTAGTTGGTGTCGATGTTGATCCGCACGCCGCCGTAGGTCTCGTCGTGGCCGCCGCGGTACTGCCGCATCCGGCCGCCGGGGAACCAGCCGTCGTCGGCGAGGTAGGCCGAGTAGAGGCTCGGCGCGGTGGGCGTCGGGGGCTTGCGGTACTGCTTCTCCGGGACCCACTCGGCGATCCAGATCCGGTCGGGCATGGTGAACCGGCCCGGCTCGCCGATCCGCGCGGCGTCGAGGGCGTTCATCCCCCGGGCGGCGCTGAGGTACGCCCCGGAGACGTAGCCGAGGTCGTGCAGCCCCTCGGTCCAGCCGGAGAGGAACGCCAGCGTCGAGTCGGTGCACCGGCGGTTGCTGATGTCGAAGGCCTCGATGTCGTTCCACAGCGTGCTGCCCGGCGCGATCCCGAGGGTATCGGCGCGGCCGACGGTGTCGGCGGCCTCCGCCCGGCCCTGCTCGCGGGCGGCGGCGAAGTCGCCGGCCGGGTCGTTCTGGATCCGGACCCTCTTCTGCGGGTTCGTGTAGCACGGCGCCTGCGGTCCGACGGTGATCGGCAGGATCCGCCACCCCTTGGCGAGCTGGGTGGAGACCCACTCGGGGGTGAGGTTCACCTGCTTGTCGTCACCGCAGTACCGGTTCTCCCCGGCGATGTAGACCCCGACCGCCCAGTACGGCGAGGTCTCCAACCAGATGTCCATCGCCGACTGGGACGGGGTGATGCACTGGTCGAAGCCGTAGCCGGTGAAGTTGCCCGGTGTGACGCGCTGGGCCGCGGTGGCCGGGGCGCCGAGCGCGACCAGGCCGGCCAGCGTGACGGCGGCGGAGGTGAGGAGGGCGGTGGCACGGCGGGTGCCGCGCCGGAGGGCGGTGCGCTGCATGGGGGACTCTCCCGGGATCGAGTGGCCGGGCAAGCGTATGTCCGGGCGGACCCGGGCGTGGCCGGTTCGGCGAGTCGGGTCCGGCCGGTTCGCGGCGCCCCCTGCGGGGTGAGCGATACTCACCGCCATGCCCGTGCGCCTGCGTCCCGCCGACCCTGCCCTCGTCGGTCCCGCGCTGGACCGGTTCCGCGAGGGCGCGGCCTCCGAGGAGGACCTGCGGCTGCTGACCAAGCACCTCCTGGCCCTCCTCGTGGCCCGGGCGCCCGGCGGTGCCGTCGAGGTGCGGGTGCCGCCCTACGCCGTGGCCCAGTGCGTGCAGGGCACCCGGCACACCCGGGGCACCCCGCCCGCCGTGGTGGAGATGGACGCCGGCACGTGGGTCGCGGTCGCGGTCGGCGACCTCACCTGGGACGAGGCCGCCGCCGGTGGGCGGCTGGTCGCCTCCGGGGAACGCTCCGACCTCGGCCCGCTGCTGCCGGTCGTCGAGGCTCCCTGAGGCGATGCCCCGCCGGCGCGGATGTCTAGGCTGGCGGCATGACCTCCTCGTCCGCCGCTCCCGTTCCGCTCCGTGACGCCGTGCAGGTGGTGCTCCCGTCGGTCCGTGCGGATCTCGAGGCGCTGGTGCGGATCCCGTCGGTGAGCGCCGACCCCGCGCTCGAGGCGGAGGTACGCCGGTCCGCGGAGGCGGTGGCCGACCTGTTCCGGGCCGAGGGCCTCGAGACCGAGATCCTGTCCAGCGGCGGCGGCGCACCGGCGGTCGTGGCGAGGCGCCCGGCGCCGGCGGGGGCCCCGACGGTGCTGCTCTACGCGCACCACGACGTGCAGCCGGTCGGCGACCGTGCCCTGTGGGACAGCGAGCCGTTCGAGCCGACGGAGCGGGGCGAGCGGCTCTACGGCCGGGGCGCGGCCGACGACAAGGCCGGCATCGCAGCGCACCTCGCCGCGATCCGTGCCCTCGGGGACAACCTGGCCGTGGGGGTGACCGTGTTCGTCGAGGGCGAGGAGGAGGTCGGCTCCCCGACGCTCGAGGCCTTCCTCGCCGAGCACCAGGACACCCTGGCGGCCGACGTGATCGTGATCGCCGACTCCGCCAACTGGGACATCGGGCTGCCGTCGTTGACCACCACGCTGCGCGGCAACGTCGACGTCTTCGTCGACGTGGCCACCCTCGACCACGGCGTGCACTCGGGGATGTGGGGCGGGCTGGTCCCGGACGCGATGATGGCGATGGTCCGCCTGCTCGCCACGCTCCACGACGACGACGGCAACGTGGCCGTCGAGGGCCTCGTGAGCGGACCGGCGAGCGACGTGGACTACCCCGAGGACCGGATCCGCGCCGAGTCCTCGGTGCTCGAGGGTGTCTCGCTGATCGGCTCCGGGTCGCCGGTGGAGCGGCTGTGGACCAAGCCGGCGATCTCGGTGATCGGCCTCGACGCCACCCGCACCGCCGAGGCCAGCAACACCCTCATCCCCGCGGCGCGCGCGAAGGTCTCGCTGCGGGTCGCGCCCGGTGACGACGCCACCTCGGCCCTCCGGGCGCTCATCCGCCACCTCGAGACGCACGCTCCCTGGGGGGCGGAGGTCACGGTCACCCCGGGTCGGGAGAGCGGCCAGCCGGGCGTGGTCGACGCGCAGGGGCCGGTCTACGACACGGCGCGGGCGGCGTTCCGCGAGGCGTGGGACGGCGTGGAGCCCGTGGACATCGGCGTGGGCGGGTCGATCCCGTTCATCGCCTCCTTCCAGAAGGCGTTCCCGGAGGCCGCCGTACTCGTCACCGGCGTGGAGGACCCCGACACCCGGGCCCACGGTGCGAACGAGGGCCTGCACCTGAAGGAGTTCGAGCGGGTCTGCCTCGCCGAGGCCCTCCTCCTCGCCTCCCTCGGCTCCGCCTGACCCCATGTAACGCGGGGTTATGGACGCAGAACACGCGGCACACCCCTGGTGAAGCGTCCACAAGCCTCGTCCGGATCGACGCAGGCGCGGACGTGGTTCGGACACGCAGCCACGGGGCCCGTAGACTCGGGGGCGTGCCTGGTAGTGCTCGCCGCGGCGACGGCCGACTGAACCACGACCTCGACCCCCTCGAACGCGGACCGCAGGACGCCTGCGGCGTGTTCGGCGTCTGGGCCCCCGGCGAGGACGTCGCCAAGCTCACCTACTACGGGCTCTACGCCCAGCAGCACCGCGGTCAGGAGTCCGCGGGGATCGCGGTGAGCAACGGCCGGCAGATCCTGGTCTTCAAGGACATGGGGCTGGTCTCCCAGGTCTTCGACGAGACCACGCTGGCCTCCCTGCAGGGCCACCTCGCCGTCGGCCACGCCCGCTACTCGACGACCGGCGCGAGCACCTGGCACAACGCGCAGCCGACCTTCCGGCCGACCGCCACCGGCTCGGTCGCCCTGGCCCACAACGGCAACCTGACGAACACCCGCGAGCTCGCCGACCGCGTCGCCGCGCTGCCGAACCTCAACGGCGAGCTGGACATCCCGGCGTTCACGCTGGAGTCCACCAACGACACCAGCCTGGTCACCGCGCTCTTCGCCCACCATCCCGACCGGTCGCTGGAGGAGAACGCCGCGGAGGTCCTCGGCGGCGTCCGGGGCGCCTTCTCGTTCGTCTGGATGGACGAGGGCACGCTCTACGCCGCCCGCGACGCCCAGGGCATCCGCCCGCTGGTGCTGGGCCGGCTCGAGCGCGGCTGGGTGGTCGCCAGCGAGACCGCGGCGCTCGACATCGTCGGGGCCTCCTACATCCGCGAGGTGGAGCCGGGCGAGATGATCGCCGTCGACGAGGACGGGCTGCGCAGCCGCCACTTCGCCGAACCCGCCCCCAAGCACTGCCTGTTCGAGTTCGTCTACCTCGCCCGCCCCGACACGTTGATGAACGAGCGGCGGGTGCACACGGTCCGTGTCGACGTCGGCCGGCGCCTGGCCCGCGAGTACCCGGTCGAGGCGGACCTGGTGATCCCGGTGCCGGAGTCGGGCACGCCCGCGGCGATCGGGTACGCCGAGGAGAGCGGCATCCCCTACGGGCAGGGCCTGGTCAAGAACTCGTACGTCGGACGCACGTTCATCCAGCCGTCCCAGACGATCCGCCAGCTCGGCATCCGGCTGAAGCTGAACCCGTTGCGTGACGTCATCGAGGGCAAGCGCCTGGTGGTGGTCGACGACTCCATCGTCCGCGGCAACACCCAGCGCGCGCTGATCCGGATGCTGCGCGAGGCCGGGGCCCGCGAGGTGCACGTGCGGATCTCGAGCCCGCCGGTGAAGTGGCCCTGCTTCTACGGCATCGACTTCGCCACCCGCGCCGAGCTGATCGCCAACGGCCTGTCCACCGAGGAGATCGCGCGGTCCATCGACGCCGACTCGCTGGGCTACGTCTCCCTCGACGAGCTGGTCGAGGCCACCTCGGTCCCCAAGGACTCGCTGTGCCGGGCCTGCTTCGACGGGGTCTACCCGGTGCCGCTGCCCGAGTCCGCGCACCTCGGAAAGCACCTGCTCGAGCTCGGTGACGTCACCGCCGTCACCGACGCGGAGGGGCTGCCCACGTCCGTCGGCGGCGGCGGTGCCGCCGACTCGCTCGGGCGTCCCTGAGCCAGCCCGACCGCCCACCGAGACGACGAGGACCGCATGCCTGACGAGAACCCGCCCGCCGCCGGCAGCACCTACGAGGCCGCGGGGGTCTCCATCGAGGCCGGCGACAAGGCCGTCGAGCTGATGAAGACCTGGGTGGAGAAGGCCCGCCGTCCCGAGATGATGGGCGGCATCGGCGGGTTCGCGGGGCTCTTCGACGCCAGTGCGCTGAAGGGGTTCCAGCACCCGCTGCTGGCCAGCTCCGCCGACGGGGTGGGCACCAAGGTCGCCGTCGCGCAGGCGATGGACGTCCACCACACCATCGGGTTCGACCTGGTCGGGATGCTCGTCGACGACCTGGTCGTGGTCGGCGCCGAGCCGCTCTTCGTCACCGACTACATCGCGACCGGGCGGGTGGTGCCCGAGCGGATCGCCGCGATCGTGCAGGGCATCGCCGAGGCGTGCGTCCAGGCCGGCGCCGCGCTGATCGGCGGCGAGACCGCCGAGCACCCCGGTCTGCTCGAGCCCGACGAGTACGACGTCGCAGGGTCGACGACCGGAGTGGTCGAGGCCGCGGACCTGCTGGGTCCCGGCCGGGTGCGCTCGGGAGACGTCGTGGTGGCGATGCGCTCCTCGGGCCTGCACTCCAACGGCTACTCGCTGGTGCGCCACGTGCTCCTCGGCCCGTCGTCGAAGGGCGGCGCCGGCTGGTCGCTGGACCGGCACGTCGACGAGCTCGGCCGCACCCTCGGCGAGGAGCTGCTCGAGCCGACCCGGATCTACGCGAAGGCCTGCCTCGACATCGCCCGCCACACCCGCACGCACGCGATGTCCCACGTCACCGGCGGCGGACTGGCCGCGAACCTGGAGCGGGTGATGCCCGAGGAGCTCGCCGCGACCGTCGACCGGCGCACCTGGACCCCGCAGCCGGTGTTCGACCTGGTCCGCCGGGTCGGCTCGGTGGAGCAGGCGGACCTGGAGCGGACGTTGAACTGCGGCGTCGGGATGGTGGCGCTGGTGGCGCCCGAGGACGTGGACCGGGTGGTGGCCGTCCTCGACGGCTACGGCATCGAGGCCTGGGCCGCGGGGGAGGTGACCGCGCCGACCGGGGCCGGTGACGCGCCGGCGGGCGGCTCGGTGAGCCTGACGGGGCAGTATCCGGGCTGGTGAGCGGCTCGTCGGACCGCGGATGTGCGAAGTCAACCAGCGGCCAGGTAGCCTGGTCCCAGGACAAATACGAACGAGAGACCGGACACGCCGGCTCGTCGTGACGTCGGGGCGACCCGGCGTCGGACGTGGTCGCCCGTGACTCCGGCCGAGTGTGCGAGGGGGTCGACCCTATGGGGCGCGGCCGAGCGAAGGCTAAGCAGACGAAGGTTGCCCGCGAGCTGAAGTACCGCTCTCACGAGACGGACCTCAGTGCGCTGGCCCGTGAGCTGCACGGCGAGTCGGGCGAGGGTGTGTCGGAGGACGCCGAGTCCGGCGACCAGGACGAGTGGGCCGACTACACCGAGCCCAGTCGTCGTGACTGACGCACGCTGACCGGCTGACTCGTAGCGAGACCCGCGGCTCGGTGACGGGCCGCGGGTCTCGCATGCGCTGTCGGTGCCCCGGCTAGTCGTTCAGCCAGAGGCCGCGCAGCCGGCCGACCTCCCGCATCCGGCGCTCGGCGAGCCGGTCCGCGGCGACGGCCGGCGGCACGCCCTCCTCGGCGGCGAGCGCGAACACCCTCAGCGTGGTGTCGTAGATGCCGGTGGTGCGCTGCTTGGCGCGGTCGAAGTTGAAGCCCTCGAGCTCGTCGGCGACCTGGATCAGCCCGCCGGAGTTGACCATGTAGTCGGGGGCGTAGAGGATCCCGCGGTCCTCGAGCTGCTTCTCGATGCCGTCGTGGGCGAGCTGGTTGTTGGCCGCCCCGCACACGATCTTCGCCGAGAGCACCGCGACGGTCTGGTCGTCGAGGGCTCCGCCGAGCGCGCACGGTGCGTAGACGTCGAGGTCGGAGCGCACCAGGGCCTCGGTGTCGGGCACCGCGTGGACCTCCGGATGCTCGGCGCGGACCCGGTCGACCGCCTCGGACCTGACGTCGGTGACCACGACCCGGGCCCCGTCCTCCACCAGGTGGGTGACGAGATGGTGGCCCACCTTGCCGACACCGGCGACACCGACCGTGCGGCCCGTGAGGCTCGGCGAGCCCCAGGTGACCTCGGCGGCGGCACGCATGCCCTGGAAGACGCCGTAGGCGGTGAGCACCGAGGAGTCGCCGGCGCCGCCGTGGGCGACGGTGCGTCCGGTGACGTAGTCGCACTCCCGCGCGACGTGGTCCATGTCCTCGGGGAACGTCCCCACGTCACAGGCGGTGTAGTAGCGGCCGTGCAGCGACTGCACGAACCGGCCGTAGGCGCGCAGCAGCGCCTCGGTCTTGACCTTGCCCGGGTCGCCGATGATCACGGCCTTGCCGCCGCCGAGGTCGAGGCCGGCCAGCGCTGCCTTGTAGGACATGCCCCGGGACAGGTTGAGCACGTCCTCGAGCGCGTCCTGCTCGGTGGCGTAGGGGTAGAAGCGGGTCCCGCCGAGCCCGGGGCCCAGGGCGGTGGAGTGGATCGCGACGATCGCCTTGAGGCCGGAAGGTTCGTCGTGGCAGAAGACGACCTGCTCGTGGCCGGATCCGCGTTCGAACACGCCGGCAGCCTGCTGTGGTGCGGTCACGGTGGTGACCCTTCCTCTTCGGGCCCGCGGGGGTGTGCGGGCTTCTGTTTCGGCCACGCCGCGGGGGTGGTGCGGCGTAGCCTTCAGCCTACGGAAGACCGGCGCTGCGTGCGACTTCGGTCACACTGGCGCCTGTCCCGCTATGGCTCGTCCAGACCACTAAGTGGTTCATAGAGACCATTGTCCCGATTTCCCGTGCTGCCTAGTCTCATTGGTGTCACGATGTAGTGAACATGACCGGGACTCTCTCCGGTCGTGGGGTGGGTACCGACAGTGAGGGAGGTCAGCATGAACATGCGACCACCTGAGTCCGAGGCGTTGCTCACGCCTGCCGAAGTCGCCGCCATGTTCCGAGTCGACCCGAAGACGGTCACCCGGTGGGCGAAGGCCGGCAAGCTGAGCTCGATCAGGACTCTCGGAGGACATCGCCGTTATCGCGAGTCCGAAGTGCGCGAGCTGCTGACCGGCATGGTGCCGGAACAGCGTCGTGGGGACGAGAGCTAAGACCTCGCTCAGTCCCGGGGGGACGTTGAAGGCTTGGTGAGGTGCCGGGGGGCGCCACCACACGGGTTCAGACGTTTTGAGGACCTAGCACCGGTTGCCGGTGCTAGGTCCTTCTTCTTCTCCGGGTACGGCGGACGCGCGGACCGCCGTACCGGCCCTTTCACCGGAGACCGCGGACGTAGCCGGCGACCCGGCGGGCGTCACGCACCCGCGCCTCCCAGGTGATGCCCATCGCCACCAGCAGCACGCCGGCGGCGCCGATCAGCGCCCAGCGCGGGACCGCCTCGGCGACCGGGGTCACGTGGCGCAGCACCAGGAGGGCGCCGACGACCCCGCCGTGCAGGAGCGGGGCGCTCCAGCGCAGCCGCACCCCGGCGACGACCAGGGCCAGGCAGGCCACGCCGAGGAGCAGCGAGCGCAGGGCGACCGGCTCCGCGAACGCCCACAGCAGGCTCGGCACGAGCGCCAGGGCCAGGCCGGGGGACAGCGCGGCCACCGTGCCGGTGCCGGGACGGCGCAGGTGGTGCAGGCCGACCGCGACCAGCGCGAGCGCCGCCGGGAGCGTGTAGGCCTCGGGGGCCTCGACACCGAGGTCGGCGAGCCGCACCCAGCTGGCCGCGGCGAGCAGCAGCCCGCCCAGCCAGCCCGCGCCGCGCCGGTCGCGGCGCAGCAGCGCCATCGCGGAGGCGGCGGCGCCGGCCACGGTCAGGTAGACCGCCGCCCACACCGGCTCCTCGGCCGGGGCGGCGCCGGCGACACCGGCCGCGCCCACGACCGCCGCGGCGGCGAGCGCGCCGAGCTCCACGCCGAGCCGGGCCAGGCCGGCGGGGCTGCTCACCAGCAGCGACCGGTCGAGGTAGGGCCCGCCCAGGGCCAGTGCGGCGAGAGCCAGCAGGGTGGCCGACGCGGCCCACTCGGGGGACGTGCCGGACAGTGCGCCGACCGTCCAGGCCACACCGGCCAGCGCGGAGGACAGGAGCACGCCGGCGCCCACGCTGACCTCGATCCAGGCGGAGCGCAGGTAGACGCAGCCGGCGGCGACCAGCGCCACGGAGCAGGCGACGAGGGTGAGCGGCTCGGCGTGCAGGGACAGCTGCGTCCCGAGGGCGACGAACCCGGCGGCGAGGACGAGCGGGAGCGCCTCCCGGCGCCGCGACCACCGGACCACCAGCCCCGAGCCGGAGGCCAGCAGCACGGCCAGCACCAGCCACACCGGCACCGGGTGCAGCGCCAGGGTCAGCGCGGCGGTGCCCGCGGCGACCGCGAGGAGCAGGTCGAAGTCGGCGAGCGGGGCCACCACCTGGTCGGCCCGGCGGAAGGACCGGGCCGCGGCGACGAGCGCGGTCCCGGCCGCGACGACCAGCACCGGCAGCAGCCAGCCCTGGAGCGTCCAGGGGTCGACCACGCGAGCCGGGAGGGCGTCCCCGGCGGTGCCCTGCCACCGCGCGGCCCCGGTCCGGAGCAGCCTGACCGTCCCCTCCGACGCGAGGCCCACGGCCACCGTGGCGACCCAGAGCAGACCGACCGAGCCGGGAACGGCCAGGCTGCGTCGCCACGGCGGAGGGGTCACCAGGGCCAGGGCCGCGACGGCGACCACCAGCACCGCTGCGGCGAGCATCCGCCAGGTGGCGGCCTCGTCGGCGAACGGCGCCAGCACAGCCGCGCCGAGCAGCAGCGCCCCGACGCCGAGGGCGGCCAGACGCACCGCCGAGGGGAGACCCCGGACCGCGACCAGCCCGGTGGCGAGCCCGGCGGCCACCAGCAGCGGCCACACCTCGAGGTCCGCCCACAGCTGTGACCACGACGGGTGCTGCAGCGCCCGGTCCCAGCCGGCGACCGCGAGCACCATCCAGGAGGCGAGCGCGGCCATCGCCGAGCCGACTGCCAGCACGTCGAGCCGCACCGCGTTCGCGGCGAAGGCCGCCGCGGCGGCGACGAGGACGGCCAGGGTCAGCCCGGCCGACCACGCGAACCAGTCGGTGCCGACCATGCCGGCGGCAGCGCCCGCCAGGCCGGCCGCTGCCACCACCTCCGCGGCGACGAGGGCGCCGACCGGCGTCCGCCGTACCGCCAGGGCCGCCGTGGCGCCGACGGCTGCGAGCACCGTGCCCAGCAGGACCAGCAGCTCCGCGGTGTCCGGGTCGCCGAGCCAGCCGGCGCTGCCGGCGCCGACGAGGTCGAAGGCGAGCAGCCCGAGCGTGACCACGACCAGCGACTCCGCGGCCGCGCGCAGGTCACGACGTGCCGCCCACGAGGTCAGTACGCCGGTGACCGCGGTGAAGACGAGGAGGACGACGGTGCGTCCGGCGACGCCGAGGGCGGACCAGGTCACCGCGAGGAAGACCAGCGCCGCGACCAGCAGGCACAGCGCACCCAGCCCGAGCAGGATCTTGGGCACCGACGCCCCGGCCAGGCCGCCGCGGGGCCGGTGCGGCCGGTGCGGCGGAGGGCCGCCGGCCGGTGGCTGCTGGACCGTGGGACGGGCCAGGGTGGCCAGGCCCCCGGCTCCCGACGACCGGGTGGTTGCCGGGGTGGCGGTGACGGGCGCCGGCGGCGCGGCGGGCGTCCCGGCGGGCTGCCGCAGCACCGCGAGCAGGTCGTCGGCGTGGGTCAGCGTGGTGAACAGCTCGGAGGCCAGCGGACCCTCGAGGAGCAGGCCGCACGACGGGCACCGGGTGCTGCCGTAGGGCATCGCGGTGAGGCAGTCGGGGCAGCGCTCGGGGTCGGCGTATCTCCTCATGAGCCCATTGACCCACTCCCGGCGGGCCGGGGGGAGGGTCGATCGGCTCAAACCGGACTGAGTACGGGTACCCGGGTCCGCGCCGCCGACCGCCGTCGGGGACCTCGTAGAATCGTCACCGGCGCCCCGCGCCGCCATCCGACCTGGAGCAGGACCTGTGACCACCGCACCCACCCGGGCGACGCCCGTGCTGCTCTGGTCGCGTGCTGCCCTCCTCGCCGGCGTGGTCCTCGTCGTGTCCGTGCTCGGCCACGTGGCCGCCGACGGCCTGCTGCCCGGTCCGTTCGCGCTGCTCGCGCTGCTGGCGGCGACCACGGTCGTGTCTGCGCGCTTCCTCACCCGGCAGGCGTCCGCGGTGCGGATCGTCGCCCTGCTCGGGGCCGGGCAGGTGGCGGTGCACGGCGTGCTCACGCTGCTCGCCGGCCACGGCTCCGACCGGCCCGGCGGGTCGTCCGGGCCCGCCGCAGCCGGCGCCGGAGGCTTCGTCTTCGACGGCCGGCAGGCCGAACGCAGCGGGTCGTACTTCGACCAGGTCGCCGCGATGCAGGCCGCTGCCCCGGCCGGGCCGGGCCCGGTGCCGGCCGGCGCGGGCGCCGACCGCTCCGGTGACGCGCTGGTCTCCTCGGTGGGCCACCTCGTCGACCACCTGGCGACCCAGAGCCTCGCGATGGTGCTGGCCCACCTCGGCGTCGTGGCGGTGCTCGGCCTCTGGCTGGGCGTCGGCGAGCGTGCCCTGTGGACCCTCCTCGCGTTGACCACCGCCCGGGTGCGCTGTGCGGTGGCCACGCTGGTCGCCGTGGTCCGCTCCGGTGTGGCGGGGGTGCTCCTCGAGCGCGTCCGGCGGACGCCGTACCTGCGCGGCACCGGCCGGCCCGTCGTACCGCTGCCGCACCTGCTGCACCACGTGGTGGCCCACCGCGGGCCGCCGGCTCTCCTCCTGCCGTCCTGACCGCCGCCCGGTGGTGGTCGGGTTGGCCGCTGCACGCGCACAGAGCGCGACCGACAACCCCGTCTGCTCCGAGGAGAGCCCTGCATGTCTTCCACCCTTCGCCCGACCCGTCGCCGCGCGCTCGCCGGCACGGCCCTCGCCGCCGCCCTGCTGGCCGGCACCGCCGCCTGCGGCAACGACACCGGCGCCGCCGACACGGCCGCCCCGGCCGCCTCCGAGTCCTCCGTCGTGGTCTCCGACGCCTGGGTCCGCGCCACCGTGGGCACCGAGGACCCGTCCATGACCGGCGCCTTCATGGCCATCGACAACGAGGGCGACCAGGACGTCACCCTCACCGGCGCCTCGTCACCGGTCGCGACCAAGGTCGAGATCCACGAGATGGCCATGGTCGACGGCTCGATGGTCATGCGCCGGATCGAGGGCGGCCTGGACATCGAGGCCGGCTACGGGCAGGTGCTGATGCCCGGCGGCAACCACGTGATGCTCATGGGCCTGACCGAGGACCTCGCGCCCGGCGACGAGGTCAGCCTGACGCTGGAGCTCTCCGACGGCACCGAGCAGGAGATGACCGTCCCGGTGAAGGAGTTCACCGAGGAGGAGGGGCACTACCACGAGTCGGACGCCCCGCACACCCACCCGTCGATGAGCCCGAGCGGCTCCGCGACGCCGTGACCGAGCGCCCCGCCTCGCGGCGGCAGTTCCTGGGATACCTGGGGGCTGCCGCCGCGGGCGCCACCGCGTCGGCCCCGGTCACCGCGCTCGCGCTCGGCGCCGAGGAGACCGCGCCGTCCGGTCCGGCCACGCCGATGGCCACGCTCAGCCCGTACGGCGACCACCAGAGCGGGATCGCCGACCCGACCCAGCGGTTCGTCGAGCTCGTCGCGCTGGACCTGCTGCCGTCGGTCGACGCCGAAGCACTCGGCCGGCTGATGCGGCTGTGGACCGGCGACGTGGTCGCGCTGATGGCCGGCCGGCCCGCCCCCGGGGACACCGCCCCCGAGCTCGCCGGGCCGAACGCCGACCTCACCGTCACCGTCGGCTGGGGCCCCGGCGTCTTCGCGCTGCCGGGGCTGGAGGGCGCCCGGCCCCCGGGGCTGCACGAGATCCCGCCGATGCGCCACGACCGGCTCGAGGACCGGTGGTCCGGCGGCGACCTGCTCGTGGTCGTCGGGGCCCACGACGGCACCTCCGTCGCGCACGCGGTCCGCCGGCTGGTCGCCGACGCCGCGCCGTTCGCGACGCTGCGGTGGCGGCAGGCCGGGTTCTGGAACGGCTTCGGCAAGGACGGCTCGCCCGCCACCGGCCGCAACCTGTTCGGCCAGGTCGACGGCAGCGCCAACCCCGTCCCGGGGACCGACGTGTTCGACGAGACCGTGTGGGCCTCGGACCGGTCGTGGTTCGACGGCGGCACGACCCTGGCCGTGCGCCGGATCGTCATGGACCTCGACGTGTGGGACACCGTGACGCGGGCCGAGCAGGAGCGGTCGATCGGGCGTCGGCTCTCCGACGGGGCCCCGCTGACCGGCGGCGACGAGCGGGACGACCTCGACCTCACCGCCACCGAGGACGGCCGCCCGGTCATCGCGATGCGCGCCCACGCCCGGTTGGCGCACCCGCAGATGAACAACGGGTTCCGGATCTTCCGCAAGGGGCTGAACTACACCCACGACGACGGCTCCGGCGGGACCGAGAGCGGCCTGCTGTTCCTCAGCTTCCAGGCCGACATCGCCCGGCAGCTCGTCCCGATGCAGCAGCGGCTCGACATGACGGACCTGCTCAACGAGTGGACGACCGCGACCGGGTCGGCGGTGTTCGCGGTCCTGCCCGGGTTCCGCGAGGGCGGCTGGCTCGGGGACACGCTGCTGGCCTGACTGCACCGCGCGGCGTCGAACAACGGGACGGACGGCCCTAGCCAAGTCCGGTGCGGGTGCGGCCAGATGGAGGGAGGCGTACGTCGAGGAGGTGGCTGCGGTGACGGTCATGGAGGAGCGGATCAACCACAGCGTGCTCGATGCCGTGCTCAAGCCGGTCCAGCCGGCGGCGGCGGTGTTCCTGGGCGCACCGCCGGACGTGGCGAACGAGTACCGGCTGTCGTGGGAGACCCGGTGGGCACCGCTCGCCGCCGGTCTCCGGCAGCAGGGTGCCGCCGAGCCCGACGTCGCCGCCCTCGAGAAGGCGCTGGCCGCCTCGGCCTCGTCCCGGGCCGCCCGGGGCTCGGGGCAGCTGGCCGGCTTCGTCCGGGCCGGGCACGTCGTCGCGGTGGTCGGCATGTCCGGGTGGACCGGCCCCGACCACGCCGTGTTCGGCAGCCCCGCCCACGTGCTGCCGCTGCTGCACTGGCAGCAGGAGCGTCCGCCGTACGTCCTGTGCGTGATCGACCGCACCGGCGCCGACCTGGAGACCTGCATCGGCGCCGGCTGCACACCGGTGCGCAGCAGCGTCGACGGGCCCGACGACGAGATCGAGCGCAACGCGCCCGGCGGCTGGGAGGGCCTGACCCAGGGCAGGTACCAGCGCCGCGCCGAGGACAGCTGGGCGCACAACGCCGCCGCGGTGGCCGACGCGGTCACCGCCGCGCTGCGCAGTGCCGAGGCCCGCATCCTGGTCGTCGGGGGCGACGTCCGGGCGGTGCAGCTGCTCAAGGAGAAGCTGCCGGCCGCGGTGCTCAAGGACGTGACGCTCAAGGAGGTCACCGCCGGCCGTTCCGCCGACGGCTCGGAGCGGGGCCGTTCCGCGCTCGTCGGGGCCGCCGTGCGTGAGGCGGTGACCGAGCAGACCGCAGCGCTGTGGGACCGCTTCGTCGAGCAGCGGTCACCGCACGGCCTCGCCGTGGAGGGCGTCCACGAGACGATCATCGCGCTCGCCGGCGGCCGGGTCGGCACGCTGCTGGTCAGCCCGGAGCCGGTGGCGGGCAAGGCCTGGTTCGGCCCCGCCGCCTCGGAGGTCGTCCCGGTCGGGATCGGCCACCCGGTGCCGCCGGACGCGCGCAAGGGTCCGGTGGTCGACGTCGCGGTCCGGGCCGCGCTGCTCAGCGGCGCCCGGGTCCGCGTGATCCCGGCGGGCGCCGGGTTCTGGCCGATGGAGGGCGTGGCGGGCGTGTGCCGGTTCCGCTGACCGCGGCGCGGAGGTCAGCTACGACGTCGTGAGTGCACGTTGCGGGTCTGCAGGGCGATCCGCGAGAGCATGCCGAGGGCCAGCACGATCGAGACGATGAACACGACGAGGGCGACCCGGTTCTCCCAGTCCGCCCCGCCGTCGCCGGAGCCCGCCAGGTAGGCCGAGGCGAGGATCATCGCGGCCAGGATCAGCCCGGCCGCGATGACGTTGGCGAGCTTGTGCAGGCCGCGCAGGAACTGGTCCTCGTCGAAGGCGTTCACGCGGAGCTCGAAGTTGCCCTCCCCGATCGCGTCGAACGCGCGGTTGACCCGGCCCGGGAGCGCCTCGACGAACTCCTTGGCCTCCAGCGCCGTCGCGAGCATCGCCGCCGGCGAGGTCTTCATCGACGTCTTCATCAGCTCGGCGGTGTGGCGGCGCAGCGCGGCGCGCGGCTCGAAGTCCGGGTCGAGGGTGGCCGCGACCTGGTCCAGGTTCAGCAGGGTCTTGCCGAGCATCACCAGCTCGGGGTCCATCTTCAGGCCGGCCTCCCCGGCCTTCCGCGTGAGCTTGAGCACCATCGCGCCGACGTCGAGGTCCGAGACCGAGGCGTCCGCGGCCCGGCCGACGACCTCGGTGACCGCCCGCTGGAACAGCACCGGGTCGAAGTCGTGCAGCTCCTCGCCCATGGTGCGGGCCACCCGCGCCACCTCGTCGGGGCGGCTGTCGGCCAGCGCGAGGAAGAGCTTGACCAGCCGCTCGCGGTAGACGGGCGCGACCCTGGCCACCATCCCGATGTCGATCAGGCCGATGCGGCCGTCGTGGGTCAGCAGCACGTTGCCCGGGTGCGGGTCCGCGTGGAAGATCCCGTGCACCAGCACCTGCTCGATGTAGGAGGCGAACAGGTCGTCCGCCAGCGGGGCTCCGTCGAGCTCGAGCAGCCCTAGCGGACCGAGGTCGGTGATCTTCTTGCCCTCGATGAGGTCCATGGTCAGCACGCGGCTGCTGGAGAAGTCCGGGTAGGGCTTGGGCACCACGATCCCGGGGTGGTCGGTGAGGATGCCCGCGACCGTGGTGAGGTTGTCGGCCTCGCGGCGGTAGTCGAGCTCGTCGAGGAGGGACCTGCGGAACTCGTCCAGCAGGTCGGAGAGGCCGTAGCGGCCCAGGTCGGTGTGGCTGTCCGCGAGCTCGGCGAGGTCGGCCAGCACCTCCATGTCCTCGAGGATCTGGTGGCGGATGCCCGGCCGCTGCACCTTGACCACGACCCGGCGACCGTCGCGCAGGGTGGCCCGGTGCACCTGGCCCAGCGACGCGGCGGCGAGCGGCTCGGGGTCGAAGGTCGGGAAGATCCGGGAGAGCCGGACCCCGATCTCCTCGCTGACGATCTCCTCGACCTGCTCGAACGGGAACGGCTCGACCTTGTCCTGCAGGCGGGCCAGGGCCTCGATGTAGGCGGGGCTGAGCAGGTCCACCCGAGAGGAGAGCAGCTGCCCGAGCTTGACGAAGGTCGGTCCCATCGCCTCGAGGTCGGCGGCCAGTCCGGCGGCGGCGTCGGGGTTGCCGTGCTCCTCCTGCTCTTCGTCGAGGATGCCGTCGATGCCGGCGTCGCGGAGCAGGTCGCCGCGGCCGTGCCGGATCAGGAGGGCTGCGATCTGGCGGTACCGGGAGCTGTGCCGCGCACGCGTCGAGAGCTTCATGGTGGTTTGAGGGTAGCCAACGCGGAACCGTCGAAACCTCGGCACGGCCGTGGCGGGGTTCACCCGTGTTGCGCTCGCGGACGGTAACCCGACGCCCGGTCGCTCGTTGACACGGGCAACCGCGCCTGAGGAGGAGCCCACCGTGCCACGTCGTCGTCTGCTCGCCCGTTCGTTCGCCGCCCTGCTCGGGTCCGTGCTCGCGCTGCCGCCGGCGGCCGGTGTGCCGGCCATCGCCGACGACGGCGAGACCGCGGCGGCGGGAGTGCGGGCCTACACCGAGTACGTCGCCCTGGGTGACTCGTTCTCCGCCGGACCGCTGGTCCCGCAGCAGCGCCCGGACCCGCTCGGCTGCCTGCGGTCGACGAACAACTACCCGGCCTTCCTCGCCACCTACCTCACCACGGTGCGCACGTTCACCGACGTCACCTGCTCGGGAGCCGAGACCACCGACCTGCGGCAGCGGCAGCGCACCATCGTCCCCGGTCCCTCCCCGGCCCCGCAGCTGGACGCGCTGACGCCCACCACCGACCTGGTGACGCTGGGCATCGGCGGCAACGACCACGGCCTGTTCGGGTCGATGATCGACACCTGCCCGGAGGTGGCCGCCGAGGATCCCGACGGCGCGCCCTGCCGCCGGCACTTCACCGTCGACGGCGTCGACACCAAGGCGCGCGACGCCCGGCGGATCCAGCCCCGGGTCGGCCGGGTGGTCCGGGCGATCATGCGCCGCTCGCCGGACGCCGACGTGTTCGTGGTCGGCTACCCGCGGCTGCTGCCCGAGCGCGGGACCTGTGCCGAGGTGCCGTTCGCGGCCGGCGACTACCGGTGGGGCAACCGGATCGAGCGGATCCTCAACCGCAGCATCCGTCGCGCCGCGGAGAACAACGGCGCCACCTACGTCGACCTCTACCCGGGCTCCCGGGGCCACGACGCGTGCGCCGGCGACGCCGCCTGGATCAACGGCAGCGAGATCAAGCCGGCGCGGGCCGCGAACTTCCACCCCTTCCTGCGCGGGATGCGGGGGATGTCCCGGGCGGCGTACCGGCAGGTCACCGGCAGCCCGGCGCCGCGGGTCCGGTTCGCGACCAGGTTCGCCGGCCCGGTGGCCCCTCCGCTCGACGAGCAGCAGCTCGCCGACGTCGCCGGGCTGCTCGGTGACCAGCTCGCGCCCTGAGCCTGAGCCGGGCAGCGACACGCGCTACCCGCGGCGGGACCGTCGACGGCCAGGTGCGGGACCAACGCCCCATCCGGTCCAGACCGGCGCGGGGAGAGGGTGGAGCCGAGCCTGACCGAAGGGCTCCGCACAAGGAGACGAAGCAAGATGATGGCAGTCCAGACCGAACCGCTCACCCTGCGCCACGCCGTCCGCCGCGCGGTCGAGGAAGGGGCGTGGGCCCCCGCCGACGTGGTGGCGTCGGTCGCCACCGACTACGCCGCCGACCGGGCCGTGGTGCTCGCGACGCTGTGGGACCTCGTCGAGGAGGGGTGCCTGCGCTACGACGGCTCCCTGCTGTTCGCGGGCTTCCGTCCCTGCCGTTGACGGTCGGTCCTCAGGGCCGGGGCAGCCGGCCGACCTGCCGCAGACCGTCGAGGTTCGCGCTCGCCCACTCGGTGAGCGCCCGAGCACCGGACGTGGAGTACCCGCTCGGGGCGCCGAGGCTGGAGACCGCGATGCGCCGGCCGTCGGTCTCGGTGACCACGACCAGCGTGTTCTGGGCGGGCGTGGTCCAGCCGCTCTTGCCGAGTGAGCCCGGGTAGCGGTTGACGTAGTCGGTGCTGCGCCACACCCGGTGCGGCCTCCCTCCGCCGACCGGGCGGACCACCGCCGTACGCATCCCGAGCACCCCGCGCACCGTGTCGTCGGCCAGCGCCGCACGCAGCAGCAGCACCAGGTCCCGCGCCGACGAGTGGGACCCCGCCGCGGTGAGCCCGGAGGCGTTCTTGGCCACCGTGTCGGTGGCACCGAGCTCCCGGGCCAGCCGGTTCATCTCCGCGTAGAACGCCCACCGCCCGGAGCGGTAGGACCCGGCGAGCGCCTCGGCGGCGTCGTTGCCCGACGGCAGCAGCATCCCCGCGAGCAGCGTGTCGCGGGTGTAGAGGCGGCCGCGTCGGAGACCGGCGCAGGAGCACACCTGAGAGGTGTCGTACCTGGTGGCCCGGTAGCTGCGGTGCACGGGGACGGTCCGGGTGGCGGTGAGCGCGGTGAGCAGCTTGATCGTCGACGCCTGGGGCAGCCTCGCCCGGTGCCGGTGGGTGCCGAGGACCCGGCCGGAGTCGAGGTCCACCACGACCCACGACGTGGCCCGGACCCGGGGCGGCAGGTCCACGGTGGCCCGACGCGGCCGGAACCGCGTGCCGTTGGCGAGGAACACGGTGCGTCCGTCCCCGGCGACCGCTCCCGTGCGTCGCTTCAGCGTGACGGTGGTGGCGGCCACGGTGCTGAGCTCCTGCACCGACTGGGCCCGGGCTCTGGCGGCGGCCTCGCCCGGGGGGCTCACGGGCGCCTGGCCGAGCACGAGACCCGCGAGCGCGGCCCCGACGGCGAACGGCAGGGCCCGTCGGGCACCGGGAGAGAAGGGACGCATGGTGATCGATCATGAGCGGGTCCCGGCGGTGGCGCAGAGAAAGTAAAGAACATCTCGGACACGGTTCGGTCACGGCCGACCGGGGTGTCCGGTCTCACCGCCCGGTCCGGCGAATCCCCGGACAAACCTCCTTTACCTACGCACACTGGTGGGCGTTGCGCCCCGGTACCGGGGCGCCCGTCCGCTCCAGGGGGTCTGTTCCTTGCGCCGCGCCGTCACCCGGCTCCTCGCCGCCGTCGTCTCGCTGGCCGTCGTGCCCGGCCTCGCCGTCACCTCGACCGAGGTCGCTGCGGCGCCGAACCCCGACCGGCCGAACGTCCTGCTGATCACCACCGACGACCAGAACGTCGACGACCTGCGCCACATGCCCTACACCCGGCAGCTGCTCGGCGCCGCCGGGGCCACGTTCGAGGACGCCGTCTCGCCGTTCCCACTGTGTTGCCCGGCGCGGGCCACGATCCTCACCGGCCAGCACGCGCACAACCACGGCGTGCTCGCCAACGACCCGCCCGCCGGCGGCTGGGAGCGGCTCCGTCCCCAGGCGGACCGGCTGCTCCCGGTGTGGCTGGCCGAGACGGGCTACCGCACCACGTTCACCGGCAAGTTCCTCAACACCTACGGCCACGACGACAAGACCGAGGTGCCGCCCGGCTGGGAGACCTGGCACGCCTTCGCCACCCGCGTCTACGACTACACCCACACCTGGGTCAACGAGGACGGCGTGCTCGTCGACCACACCGGGGAGTACCAGGCCGACATCGTCCAGCAGGTCACCGAGGAGGCGGTGCGAGCCGGTGCCGAGGACCCGCGGCCGTTCTTCATCTGGCAGTCGAACCTCGCTCCCCACGGGGCCTGCAGCGTGGGCGCGAGGGGCTGCCGCTGGGGACCGCCGACCCCCGACGAGCAGGACCTCGACACGTTCGCCGGGCTGCCGCTCCCCGCCGAGCGCCGGCCGAGCTTCGACGAGCGGGTGGTGGTCGACAAGCCGCGGCGCATGCAGGGCCTGCCGCGGCTGCGGCCGGGCAGGGTGCGCGGCCTGCGGACCTGGAACCAGCGCGCCGTGGAGTCCCTGCAGGCGGTCGACCGCAACGTCCGTGCCACCGTCGAGCTGCTCGAGGAGCTCGGCGAGCTCGACGACACGCTCATCATCTTCGCCTCCGACAACGGCCATCTGCGCGGCGAGCACCGCTGGAAGGGCAAGACCCTCGGCTACGAGGCCAGCCTGCGGGTGCCGCTGCTGATGCGGGGGCCGGGTGTCCCGGCCGGCACGGTCGTCGGCGACACGGTCAGCCTGGTCGACATCGCCGCCACCATCGCCGAGGCGACCGGCGCCGCACCCCTGCTGCCGCTCGACGGGATCTCCCTGCGTGAGGTCGCCAGCGGCGCGCGACCGGGGTACGACGTCCTCGGGATCGAGGCGGGACCGGAGTACCGGGACATCCCCAAGGACCAGTACCTCTACCGAGGCGTCCGCACCGACCGCTACACCTACATGGAGCACCCCGTCACCGGGGAGGCGGAGCTCTACGACAGGCTGGTCGACCCCGACCAGCTCGACAACGTCGCCTACCGGCCCACGCACACCGCGACCCGGGCCGCGCTCGCAGCCGCACTGCGGGCGGTCGAGGACTGCGCCGGCGTGGCCTGCCACGAGACCGGCGTGGTGGTCCCCGGGCCGGCTCCCGCGGAGGGGCCCGTGCACCCCGACCAGCTCGCCGCCTCCGAGGGGGTGCGCCAGCTTGTCACGGTCACCGCGGGCCGGTGGAAGGCGCAGCGCGGCACCGCGGTCGCGTGGCAGCGCCGGGGCCGCACGTGGCGCGTGGTCCGGGGCCCGGTCACCGTCCGCCTCGGCGAGTCCGGGATGACGCCGACGCCCCCACGCGTCCGCGGTGCGACGCCGGCCGGGGCGCACCGGCTCGTGCACGCGCTGGGGACCCGTCCGGCGCCGCGGACGCGGCTCCGCTACCGCGAGCTCGGCGTCCGGAACCGGCTGCCCCAGGACCGGCGGTCGACCGGGACCTACAACGTGCTCCAGCCGTTCCGGTCGCAGCGCGCCGCCTGGCGACCGGGGCGCGAGGTGGTCTTCGCCGACCACCCGGGCAGCTTCGCCCGCGGCCTGGTGCTGGACTTCAACCGGCCGCGCCGCACCTCCTGGTCCGCCCGCCGGAGGCAGTGGGTGGCGCGGGTGCCGGCGGACGTCCGGCGCGGCAGCCTCCTGCTCCACACCGGCCGCCGGGTCCCGGGTCAGGGGTGGGTGTCCATGCCCACCCGCGACCTGACCTGGCTGATCCGCTGGGCCGACCCGGCGGAGCAGGCCACCACGGTGGTCGTGGGCACGCCGAGGTACCTGCGCGACACCCAGTGAGCGCCGGCCGCGGCCCCGGCTCGGGGGCTCAGTGCCGCCCGTGCAGCTTCATCCGCGGCGGGCGGCCGTCGGGGTCGAAGAGCGTGCGGTACGCCGGTGAGGCGAGACGTCGCTGCCAGCGTGGCGGCGGGTCGACGTGGTGCCGGCGCAAGCGGCCGGCCGGGCGCGGGCCGACGCGACCGCCGTCGTGCCACGCGTCCAGGGCGTCGGCGCTGCGACGGAGCGTCTCCGCGGCCTCGTCGGGGTCGAGCAGCCCGGCGTCGTCGTCCCGGTCGAGGTGCTCGCGCCACAGCTGCAGGCGCAGGCTCCGGGCGAAGGAGCGGGCGCCGTCGCCGAGGCCCGCCGGGTCCCGCGGCTCCCGCTCGTCCCGGCGGTCGTCCAGGACGGCCGCGGTCAGCTCGGAGTCGTGCGTCCACGACCGGCGGTTGAAGTTGTCGCTGCCCACGCTGGCCCACACGTCGTCGATCACGCACACCTTGGCGTGCACGTAGACCGGCTCGCCGGCGTGGTTCTCCACGTCCAGGACCTGCACCCGCTCCCCGCCGGCGTCGCGGACCATCTCCAGCGCCCGGGAGTGACCGAGCGCGGCGGCCAGCAGGCCGAGCCGTCCGTCCTGCTCGGGGAACCGCGGGACCACCGCGACCAGGTGCAGCCGGGGCTCCCTGCGCAGCGCCGCGGCGAAGACCTCCGCCACCTCCGTCGACCACAGGTACTGGTCCTCGACGTAGACCAGCCGCCGGGCCCGCCGCAGCGCCTTGGCGTAGCCGCGGGCCACGCTGCGCTCGCCGTCCGGGGCGAACGGGTACCCCGGCCACCGGTTGGGGTAGGTGCGCAGCAGCTGCACCGCGCAGGTGCCGGCCCGGGGCGGGTCCGGCCGCCGGGCCGGAAGGCGGGCGGGCTCGCGGTCCAGCCGGCGCAGCATGTCGGGCACCGCGTGCCAGGGCAGCCGGGTCAGCGCCGCGGGGTCCTGCCAGCGCTCGCGGAAGACCGTCTCCACCTCCGCCACGGCAGGCCCGTGCAGCTCCAGCTGGACGTCGTGCCACGCCGGGCTTCCGCCGTACCAGCGTGCGAAGGGCTGCCGCTGCGGGTCGCCGCCGTGCCGTGCGTCGTCGCGGCGGCTGTGCGCGAGGTCGATGCCGCCGAGGAACGCGACGTCCTCCTCGGGCCGGCCGTGGTGGCGGACCACGACGAACTTCTGGTGGTGGCTGCCCAGGGGCCGCACCCGCTGGTCGAGCAGCACCTCCCCGCCGGCGGCGTTGATGTCGGTGGACAGGTCCCGGTTCTGCTCGCCCGAGAACCGGAACCGGTCCAGGTGGGACCGCCACAGCAGCCCCTTCACCACCGCACCGCGGCGCACCGCCGCGGTGAACAGCTCCGTGACCGTCAGGCCGTCCTCCCGGACCCGCTCGTCGGGGTCGCCCCGCCAGTCGGTGAACATCACCAGGTCGCCGGCGCCGACGCGGCCGAGGACCTGCGCGAGGGCGGGGAAGTAGCTGCGGCCGTGGACCAGCGGTGCCACGTGGTTGCCGTCCGTCCAGGCCCTCAGCCGGGCCCGGGGGTTGCCGCGCTCACCGGGGGTCAGGAACCAGGCGTGTCGTGCGTCGTCGTACTGGTCGTGGTCGGCCCGACGCGCCGACAGGTCCGAGGTCAGGCGTACGCCGTCGCGACGCAGCGGCATCCGGAACCGACTCATTGCTCCAACCTGCCACAGACCTGCCGGCGGCGTGCGGCCGGCAGCGCGGCCCGGGGGCCGGGGGTCCGGTGTGCAGCACCGGTGCGGGCCGGGGCCCCTCCGGCCGACGGTTCAGAACCTGCCGCCACGTCAGGGTGACGGCAGGCCTGGCGGCGCGCCGTGGTGGCGGTCACAGCCGGTCTGAGGATGTGACTCTGCCGTTACGTGACGGTAGGATCGGCGGTTCGCACCCCCGTCAGAGGAGCGTCCGCCCCATGGGTCTCCAGCACATGCAGATCGGCGAGGTCGCCGAGCAGACCGGCCTGAGCCTGCGCACGATCCGCTACTACGAAGAGGTAGGGCTGGTCACGCCGTGCGCGCGCACGGCCGGCGGTTTCCGGCTGTACTCCGAGACCGACGTGGCCCGGCTGCGCCTGGTCCGGCGGATGAAGCCGCTGGAGTTCTCCCTGGAGGAGATGAAGGACCTGCTCGGCGTCGTCGACCAGCTCGAGGTCGGTGACCCGCTCGACGCCGAGCACGACCGGCTCGTGGGCCGCCTGGACATGTACCGGCAGGCCGCCGACGCGAGGGTGCGTGCGCTGCGCGACCAGCTCGAGACTGCCGAGGGGTTCGCGGCGGACCTGCGACGTGAGATCAGACGACAGCGGAAGACGGCGGCGAGGCCGAACCAGTGACTGCAAACGCTCCTACCGCACCCCCGGCCGACCGCACCGACGTCGTCCGCGAGGCCCGGCGTCGTCGCACGTTCGCCGTCATCAGCCACCCGGACGCCGGCAAGTCGACGCTGACCGAGGCGCTGGCCCTGCATGCCGAGGTCATCTCGCAGGCCGGTGCCGTGCACGGCAAGGCCGGTCGCAAGGGCACCGTCTCTGACTGGATGGAGATGGAGCGGGCCCGCGGCATCTCGATCACCTCGGCCGCGCTGCAGTTCGCGTACGGCGACCACGTGGTCAACCTCGTCGACACCCCCGGCCACGCCGACTTCTCCGAGGACACCTACCGGGTCCTCGCCGCCGTCGACGCCGCGGTGATGCTCGTCGACGCGGCCAAGGGCCTGGAGCCCCAGACCCTCAAGCTGTTCCAGGTCTGCCGGCACCGGCGGATCCCCGTGATCACCGTCGTGAACAAGTGGGACCGGCCCGGCCGGGAGGCCCTCGAGCTGATGGACGAGATCGAGCAGCGGATCGGTCTGCGTCCGACCCCGCTCACCTGGCCGGTCGGGATCTCCGGCGACTTCCGTGGCGTGCTCGACCGGCACAGCGGCCGGTACATCCGCTACCGGCGTACGGCCGGTGGGGCCACCCGGGCCCCCGAGGAGCACCTCGAGGCCGGAGCGGCCGAGACGACGGAGGGGGAGTGGTGGACCACCGCCGTCGAGGAGCACGAGCTGCTCACCGCCGACGGCGCCGACCACGACCAGGGCACCTTCCTCGCCGGGGACACGACGCCGGTGCTGTTCGCGTCCGCGATCTTGAACTTCGGGGTCGCGCAGCTGCTGCAGACCCTCGTCGACATCGCGCCCGCCCCCTCGGCCACGCCCGACCTGGACGGCGCGGTCCGCGAGGTCGACCAGCCGTTCAGCGCCTTCGTCTTCAAGGTCCAGGCCGGGATGGACGCGGCTCACCGCGACCGGCTGGCCTACGCCCGGGTCACGTCGGGGGTCTTCCGCCGCGGCATGGTGGCCACCCACGCCGAGACCGGGCGTCCCTTCGCGACCAAGTACGCCCAGGCGGTGTTCGGCCGTGAACGGTCCGTCGTGGACACCGCCTACCCCGGCGACATCGTCGGCCTGGTCAACGCCAGCGCCCTGCGCGTCGGCGACACGATCTACGAGGACGAGGCGGTGCGCTTTCCCCCGATCGCCAGCTTCGCGCCCGAGCACTTCATGGTCGTCCGCGCGAAGGACACCGGCCGCTACAAGCAGTTCCGCCGGGGCATCGAGCAGCTCGACCAGGAAGGCGTCGTCCAGGTCCTGCGCTCGGAGCTGCGCGGAGACCAGGCTCCGGTGCTCGCCGCGGTCGGCCCCATGCAGTTCGAGGTGGCCGAGGCGCGGATGAGCTCCGAGTTCAGCGCCCCGGTGCGGCTGGACCGACTCGACTACTCCGTCGCGCGGCGGACCAGGGCCGAGGACGTCGTCGAGCTGAACAGCCTCCGTGGGGTCGAGGTCCTCCAGCGCTCCGACGGCGAGCTGCTCGCGCTCTTCCCCGACAGGTGGCGCGCCCAGGCCGTCGAGCGCAACCAGCCGGAGCTGATGCTCGAGCCCCTCGTCGCAGGGGACCGTTGACCGGCTCCGCCCTGAAGCGCCGGCTGACCCGGCGGCCGCGCGACCTGACGGGTTCTAGGGCTGGCACATCGTCGTCTACGCAGCGATCGCGCTCGCCGCGACGGCGCCGGGCCAGACCGCGGCGGTGCCGGCGTTCATCGACCCGATGATCCGGGACCTCGGCGTGAGCCGGGGCCAGATCTCGGCCGCCTGCCTCGTCGGCACGCTGACCGGTGCCGCCCAAGTACTTCGGCACCGTGCATCTCGGCTCCATCCGCGGCTTCGTGGCCTCGGTCAGCGTGGGCTCCACCGCGTTCGGGCCACTGCTGTTCGCCACCGGCGTCGAGCGGACCGGCAGCTACACCACGGTGCTGCTGGGCAGCACCGTGCTGCCCGTGGCCGTCCTCGTCGCCGCCCTGGTCGTGCGGCCGCCCGGTGGCAGAGGTCACGCCCCGGAACAGCCCGCAGCGGCGAACCTACCTTCTCGTTAGGGTAGAGTTCTCCAAGACTTCCGGAGCGGCCGCGCCCTCCGAGCAACACCGCTCCGACCTTCCCCGATCCTTTCCGCACGCCTGCAACGACGCACCTCGGCAGCAGCCCAGCCCTGGACGACGCGTGCCCCGACCAGAGAAACGGACGACACGTGTCCCAGCAGCCTGCCCCTGTCCACCCCCGTGAGGTCGAGGAGGACGAGAGCACCTCGGTCCTGGCGACGCTGCGTTCGCCGAGGCGGCTGCGCACCGAGGTCCTCGCCGGCCTCGTCGTCGCCCTCGCGCTGATCCCGGAGGCCATCGCCTTCTCGATCATCGCCGGCGTCGACCCGCGCGTGGGCCTGTTCGCCTCGTTCACGATGGCGGTCTCGATCGCCTTCCTCGGCGGACGGCCCGCGATGATCTCCGCGGCCACCGGAGCGATCGCCCTGGTCGTCGCGCCGGTCGCGCGTGAGCACGGCCTCGACTACCTGATCGCCACGGTGATCCTCGGCGGCGTCTTCCAGGTGCTGCTCGGGGTGGCCGGCGTCGCCAGGCTGATGCGGTTCATCCCTCGCAGCGTCATGGTCGGCTTCGTCAACGCCCTGGCGATCCTGATCTTCATGGCACAGATCCCGCACATGGTCGACGTGCCGGCCCTGGTCTACCCGCTCATCCTGGTCGGGCTGGGCATCATGTACGTCCTGCCGCGGCTCACGAACGCGGTCCCCGCGCCCCTGGTGGCGATCGTGGTCCTGACCGCGGTCACGGTCGCCATGGCGTTCGACGTACCGACCGTCGGGGACCAGGGGGAGCTGCCCGAGAGCCTGCCGTCGCTGCTCACCCCCGACGTGCCGCTCACGGCGGAGACCTTCCGGATCATCGCGCCCTTCGCGCTGGCCATGGCGCTGGTCGGGCTGCTGGAGTCGCTGCTGACCGCCAAGCTCGTCGACGACGTCACCGACACCCACTCCAACAAGACCCGCGAGGCCTGGGGCCAGGGGGCCGCCAACATCATCACCGGGTTCTTCGGAGGCATGGGCGGCTGCGCGATGATCGGGCAGACGATGATCAACGTGAAGGCCTCCGGCGCCCGCACGCGGATCTCCACGTTCCTCGCCGGGATGTTCCTCCTCGTCCTCGTGGTCGGCCTCGGCGGCCTGGTCGGCATCATCCCGATGGCCGCGCTCGTCGCGGTGATGATCGTGGTCTCCGTGGCGACCTTCGACTGGCACAGCGTCCAGCGCAACACCCTGCGCCGCATGCCCAAGAGCGAGACCACGGTCATGGTCGCCACCGTCGCGGTCACCGTCCTGACCCACAACCTCGCCTACGGCGTCGTCGTCGGCGTGCTGGTCGCCATGGTGCTCTTCGCCCGTCGCGTCGCCCACCTCACCGTCGTCGAGGACGTCGCCGAGATCGGCGAGGACACGCACGTGTACGCCGTGCGCGGGGCGCTCTTCTTCGCCACCAGCAACGACCTGTACTCCCAGTTCGACTACGTGGGCGCGCCGAAGAACGTGGTCATCGACCTGACCCACGCCGAGGTGTGGGACGCCTCCACGGTCGCCGCCCTGGACGCGATCCGGACCAAGTTCGAGTCCAAGGGCAAGAATGTCGAGATCGTGGGGCTCGACGGTGCCAGCGCACGCATGCACGACCGGCTCAGCGGCCACCTCAGCGCGCACTGACACCCGCCCCGGCCACCGACCGACGGGAGAGGAAGAGGACATGGGACTCCGGTTCGAGGAGCTCGACTGGCGCGAGACCCCGATCGGCGAGATCAGCCTGCGCCGCCGCGTCGAGCCGACCCTCGGCGTGGACGTCTACGAGGTGAAGCTGGGCGAGGAGTTCCTCATGTCGAGCCTCTTCACCGTCGCCGAGATCGAGCTGGCCCGCCTCGGTCTCGCCGAGGTCGCCGCCGACCACGTCGACGTGCTCGTCGGGGGCCTCGGCCTCGGCTACACCGCGGCCGCGGCGCTCGAGGACCCGCGCCTGCGGACGCTGACGGTGGTCGAGGCCGTCGAGCCGGTCATCGACTGGCACCGCCGCGACCTGCTGCCCGACACGGCCGGTCTCGCCGCGGACCCTCGGGTGCGTCTGGTGCCGGGGGACTTCTTCGCCCTCGCCGCCGGCGAGGTGGGCTTCGGGGACGGCACGCCGGAGCAGTACGACGCCGTGCTGCTCGACGTCGACCACACCCCCCGGCACGTGCTCCACCCGAGCCACGCGCCGTTCTACACGCCCGCCGGCCTGGCGGCGCTGAAGCGGCACCTCACGCCCGGCGGCGTCTTCGCGCTGTGGTCCGACGACCCGCCGGACGAGGACTTCCTCGAGGTGCTGTCCGATGTGTTCTCCAGCGTGCGGGCGCAGCCGGTGACGTTCCCGAACCCGCTCACCCGTGGCGAGTCCTCGAACACCGTCTACGTGGCGCACGGATGAGCCGGTTCGGCCGGGCGCGGCCGGCCGCCCCGGACTCTCCTCTCACGTAACGGTAGACTCATGCGGAGACCGGCGGCACCTGCTGCGCCCGAGGAGAGGAGCGACCCTGCCGTGGACCACACGGTCACCCGAGACCAGATCGCCCACTACGTGGGTGACGCCTTCGCGGTGACGTGGGCCAGTCGCGCCCAGCTGTTGCGCACCGCCTACGACAACAACGCACCGCATGAGGTGACCACCGCCCTGGTCGACCTCCCCGAACGGTTCTTCGAGAGCCTCGACGAGGTCTGCGCGTCGCTGCCGCGGCTGGCAGAGACCGGTGACCCCCGGCGGTGAGCTGACCCGCTGGTTTCGACTCTACCTGCGCCGACCGACAGGGCACGCGCCGGCCTGCGCGGTGAGGTCCGCCGAGACCGGGCCTCCTGGCCGACCGCGTCGTCAGGCCGGTGGGCGGGGAGCGAGGACGTCTGCCAGCCCCTCCAGGGCGTCGGTGACGACCCGGTAGTAGGTGAAGTTGCCGGCCCGGCGGTCGGGGACGACGAGGCCGGCCTTGGCCAGCGTGCGCAGGTGGTGGGTGACCGTCGGCTGGGTCAGCCCGAGCGGCTCGGTGAGGTCGCACGTGCACGCCTCGAGGGCGGGCCGGGCCAGCATCAGGGACAGCAGGCGCAGCCGGGTCGGGTCGGCGATCGCCTTGAGGCGGGCCGCCAGCTCGGTGGCCTCCTCGGCGGTCAGTGGCGCCTGCACGAGCGGGGCGCAGCAGGCGGCCGCGCTGGGAAGCGGGTCGAGGACGGGCAGCTGCTTGGCCATGGGAGCCATCCTGCCACGGGATAGGTGACCGTCTATGGACCTCGCTGCACCCGGCCCGAAGGTTAAGAATCAAATAGATGAGCGTCAATGCTTGACCCGCCGGCGCGGCGGTGGCACGCTCGGAGCCATCGCATAGATGATCGTCTATGCGACTCGAGAGCCGAGGAGCCCAGCCATGACCCATCCCACGATCCTCGCGATGCTGGCCGACGACCGTCACGCCGAGCTGCTCCGGGAGGCCGACACCCACCGCCGTGCCGCCGCGCTGCGCGGGTCCGCGGGGCGCAGGCCTCGGAGCGGACTCGTGGCCCGGTTGCAGCGGCTGGCCCCCTGGGCCTCCGACCGCCGCGCGCCCGTCCAGATCTGCTGCGCCTGACCCGACCCCTTTTTCACCACCAGGAGGAGACATGTCCCGTGTCCAGCTCGCACTCAACGTCGACGACATCGACGCCGCGGTGCACTTCTACTCGACGCTCTTCGACGTCGAGCCGGCGAAGCGTCGACCCGGCTACGCGAACTTCGTCGTGGCGGACCCGCCGCTGAAGCTGGTGCTGCTCGAGCACGCCGACGCCACCGGCACCCTGAACCACCTCGGCATCGAACGGGGGTCCGTGGCCGAGGTCGAGCGCCAGGCGGAGCGGCTGGAGGCGGCCGGCCTGCGGCTCGACGTCGAGGGGGACGTGGTCTGCTGCCACGCGCGGCAGGACAAGCACTGGGTCACCGGGCCCGACGGCCAGCGCTGGGAGAACTACGTGGTCCTCGCCGACGCGCAGCCGGAGCGCGACGGCGGCACCCCGCGGGACGCTGTCTGCTGCGCCGGCCGGGCCACGGCAACCGGCTGAGCCGACGAGGACGAGAGCCGCAGGCCGGAGACGAGCTCCGACCTGCGGCTCTCCGCTGTGGGCGTGAGCTGGGTTCGGGGCGTCGGCCGGCAGTCCGCTCAGTGCAGCGCCACCTTCAAGAGGGCCACCAAGATCCCGATCCCCGCACCGACCGCGGCGCTCGTGACACGGCCCCAGGTGCCCAGGCCGCTGCGCGCCCCGGCCAGGTAGCTGTAAGCGGTGAGAAGGACGACGGTGGCGATCAGCGCTGTCCACGCCGCGGTGCGCAGTGACGCGCCGGCGAGCTCGGCGAGCAGCAGGATGACGATCGGCAGGACGGAGGCGCCGGCGATCGGCCAGGTCTCGAGCAGGGCCAGCCGCAGGGCAACCAGCGGGTGGTGACCGTGGGTGACCGAGAACCGAGAGTGCGCGCGTGCAGGTGGGCCAGCCAGTAGATGAGCACGGTGCCGAAGATGGCAATGCTCAGCTGGGCGGTCGACGTCAGGTGCCCGGCTCCGTACGCGATGGCAGCCGCGCAGACCACCGTGCCCGTGAAGACGCCTTCGCCTCCGCTGATCAGGCCGAGCGGGTCGGCCTGGGGTCGAGCGTCGGCGCGGGCGTCGTCCTTCGGTCGAGCGTCTCGGTCGTCCATCATGGTCCATCCCTCCAGGAAGCGGTCAGGGGATGGCCGCTGTCGGCTGTTCGACGGCCAGGACGTGGTAGCCCCAGGGCGGCAGTGCCACGAACAGGCCCGGCTGCACGAGCTCGCCACCGTCGCGCTCGAAGACCTCCTCGCTGAGCAGATCCGTCAGCGCCCACGAACCTCCATGCGGGTCGGACCAGGGCAGTGCCAGCCGGGCTTCGCTGTGCTCTGCGGAGAGGTTGACCACGACGACGTACCTGCCCGCCTCGTGCTCCCAGGCCCAGGCGAGAAGGTTGTCGCACGATGAGTTGTCGGGCCAGCCGCTGCACTCCAGGGCCTTCCAGCTGCCGGTGCGCATCTTGCTGCCTTTCACAGCGGCAAGGAGCGCGGTGTGGAAGCGGCGCAGTTCCGGGTCGGCCGGCTCCTCGGGCCTGCGGGCGAGGAAGACCGGAAGCCGCGCCCGCCGGCCCTCGAACTGCCCCTCATGCCAGAGGGTCAGGCCGGGGAGGGTGGCGACCGTCACCGCGGCAGCCTTCTCACGGGGCTCAGGACCCAGCGTTGCGGCAGCCCTCGGCTCGTCGTGGTTCTCCAAGAACCGGACCAGGTGCTGCTGGTAGGCCGGGTCGGCACCCAAGTGCGCCCGGACGGAGCCGGCGTCCTCGGCGACCAGGCGGTCGTAGAGGCGCTTGTCGTAGCAGTGGTCGAACCCCTGCTGCCGGAGAGACCATTCGAGGTCCCAGTAGGCCTCGGCCACGAAGAGCATGTCCCCGTGGCGGCCACGGACCCGTTCGAGCACCGACGGCCAGAACTCCTCGGCCGGCACCGGGCCGGCGCGGTCGCCCCAGGTCTTGGCGAACACGTCGTTCATCAGCAGCATCGCCATGTCACAGCGCACCCCGTCGCACTGGTCCCCGATCTCGCTCAGCACCTCAGCGGTGGCCTTGCGCATGCCCTCGCTGAAGGCGTTGAGCTGGACGACGTCGGGCCACGGCGCGAAGTAGGGGTCCCGGCCCCGGGCGAGGACGCGACCGGCAGCTTCGAGGAACGCGTCCGGGGAACGGCTCAGGTCCTCCACGCTGCCACCGACGAACAGGTCCGGCCGCTCCACGACCCAGGGGTGGTCGGGAGCGACGTGGTTGGGGACGTAGTCCAACATCAGACGCACGCCACGGCGAGCCAGCTCCGCCCGCGCAGCCGCCAGCGCCTCGGGGCCACCGAGGCGGTCGTCCACGACGTAACGACGCACGCAGTACGGCGACCCGACGACGTCGTCTGGCTGGAGATCCGGCAGTGCCGCCCGGAACGACGCGAGCAGGTCCTCGTTCGTCATGGCGACCGCCAGCCCGGCGGGGCTGCGATCCCAGACACCCATGAGCCAGACGGCGTCCACGCCGGGGAGAGCGACCTCGTCCCACGCGCGCTCCGGCACGGTCGCAAGGCTGAGTGGACGCCCGTGCAGGGCGCTCAGCTCGCCGAGCCACACCCACGTGTTCACCTCGTAGACGACCGGGTGGGACGGCCAGGCGGGCATCACCTCACCGCCTCGCCCTCCGGCTGTGACCCGATCCGAGTGCCACGCCGGCGCAGCGCCTCCTCGAGGCCGCCGGTCCAGACCTCTCCCGGCGTGATGCCCTTGAACAGGCAGGCCAACACCGCGGACAGGCCGGTCCACCCCGTCTGGTGGCTGGCGCCGATGCCGGCACCGTTGTCGCCGTGGAAGTACTCGTAGAACAGGATCAGGTCGCGCCAGTGCGGATCGGTCGCGAACCGCTGCCGCCCGCCGTGGACGGGCCGGTGGCCCTGCTGGTCGGGGAGGAAGGTCCGGGTCAGCCGGCCCCCGATCTCCTCGGCCACCTCGTACAGCGTCATCCGATGCCCGGATCCGGTGGGGCACTCGACGGTGAACTCGTCACCGTAGAAGGCGTAGAGGTTCACCAGTGCCCGGACCAGCAGCGCGTTGACCGGGAACCAGATCGGGCCCCGCCAGTTGGAGTTGCCGCCGAACATGCCGGTGTCCGACTCGGCAGGCAGGTAGGACACCTGGTACCGCTCGCCGTGGACGTCGAAGGTGTACGGGTGCTCGGCGTGGTACCTCGACAGCGAGCGGATGCCGTAGGGGCTCAGGAACTCCTCCTCGTCCAGCATCCTCTCCAGGATCCTGCGGAGCCGGTCCTTGCTGAACAGCGCGAAGAGCCGCCGTCCGCCGGCACCGACGAAGCGGTCGCCGGAGATGGTGCCGAGAACGCTCGGATGCCGTGCCATGAACTCGCGGGCGTTCGCCACGACCTCGGGGAACCTGGCGTTGATCTCCGGAGGGAGCACGGTGGCGGCGGCGAGCGGGAGCAGCCCGACCATCGAGCGCACCTTCAGCGGCACGGCGGTCCCGTCGGGCAGGCGCAGCAGGTCGTAGAAGAACCCGTCCTCCTCGTCCCACATCGAGGCGTGCTCGACGCCCATGTGGTTCATCGCGCTGGCGATCCAGGCGAAGTGCTCGAAGTAGGTCTCGGCCTGCTCGGCGTACACCCGGTCGTGCTGGGCGAGCTCGAGGGCGATCTGCAGCATGTTCTGGGCGAACAGGGCCATCCACGCAGTGCCGTCGGCCTGGTCGATGTGGCCGCCGGTGGGCAGTGGCGCGCTGCGGTCGAAGACGCCGATGTTGTCCAGGCCGAGGAAGCCGCCCTGGAAGATGTTGCGTCCGTCGGCGTCCTTGCGGTTCAGCCACCAGGTGAAGTTCTGGGTGAGCTTCTGGAAGGCGTTCTCCAGCCAGACGGCATCTCCGCTGCCGGTCTGGCCCTTCTCGATCTGGTAGACGAAGTACGTCGCCCAGGCATGCACCGGTGGGTTGACGTCGCTGAAGTTCCACTCGTACGCCGGGATCTGCCCGTTCGGGTGCAGGTAGAACCGACGCAGCAGGATGTCGAGCTGCTGTTTGGCGAAGGCGATGTCGACCATCGCCAGGGCGACGGCGTGGAACGCGAGGTCCCAGGCGGCGAACCAGGGGTACTCCCACTTGTCGGGCATCGACAGGATGTCGTCGTTGACCATGTGGAACCACTCGTGGTTCCGGAGCGATCTGGGCGCGTCCAGCGGGTCGACGCCGTGTTCGCCGAGCCACCTCTCGACGTCGAGGTAGTAGTACTGCTTGCTCCACAGCATCCCGGCCAGCGCCTGGCGCACCACCTGCTGCTCGTCCTCGGACGTGCCCGGCGGGGTGATGGACCGGTAGAACTCGTCCGCCTCCGACCGCCGCATGTCGAAGATTGCGTCGAACCCGGTGCCGAACGGCCCCCCGGTCCCCTGGGGCGTGACCGACGCGGCCGGGTCGGTGTCACCGAGCCGTAGCCGAACGGTGACGCTGCCGGCGGCCGGCACCGTGAGGACGTAGTGCGCAGCGGCCTTCGTTCCCACCCGGTCCGGGTTGACGGCACCGGTCTCGCCGTGGATCACGCAGCGGTCGATCCCGTCCTTCACGAACGGCGAAGCGTTCGGACCACTGAACAGCCTCTCGACGTTCGTGTCGTTCTCGGTGAACAGCAACGGCACCTCGCCCTCGCAGGCGAGCCACCGTCGCCCCAGCTCCTCATGGTCCGCCTGCACGACCGTGACGTCCGTCGGGGCCGGAACCGCCCTCAGCCGGGGGCGCTGCACCTGGTCGCCCCAGGACCAGGTGTTCCGGAACAGCAGGGTCGGCAGAAGGTGCAACGTCGCAGGTTCGGGACGCCGGTTGTGCACGGTGACCCGCACGAGCAGGTCCTCCGGCGACTCCTTGGCGTACTCGACGAAGACGTCGAAGTAGCGGTCCCCGTCGAACACGCCGGTGTCGAGCAGCTCGTACTCGAACTCCTGTCGGCTGCGGGCCCGGTTGGTGGCGGCCAGGTCGTTGTACGGGAACTCCGCCTGCGGGTACTTGTAGAGGTACTTCATGTACGAGTGCGTCGGGGTGCTGTCCAGGTAGAAGTAGCACTCCTTCACGTCCTCGCCGTGGTTGCCCTCGGCGTTCGTGAGCCCGAACAAGCGCTCCTTGAGGATCGGGTCCCGCCCGTTCCACAGCGCCAGGGAGAAGCACAGCCGCTGCTTGTCGTCGCTGACTCCCGCGACGCCGTCCTCGCCCCAGCGGTAGGCCCGCGAGCGTGCCTGGTCATGAGGGAAGTAGGACCAGGCGTCCCCACCGGCGCTGTAATCCTCACGCACCGTGCCCCACTGACGCTCGCTCAGGTAGGGCCCCCAGCGACGCCACCCGATCCCGTGCTCGGCCTCCAGCAACCTGGCGCCCTCCGCCATGTCAGATGTGCTCACCCCGGCCCCTCCGCTCCATGTCAGTCGCCGCCTATCGACGACATGCCGAGATCAGCGTCCGACCCGACCGGGGTCCGCCACATCACCCCCCGGGGATGACGGACCTCAGGCTCGAGAGCTCGTCCTCGGCCGACATGCCGGGGCTCCCAGAATGACGAAACCCCAGGTCAAACGATGTTTGACCTGGGGTTTCCGCTGTGGGCAGGGGCGGGGTCGAACCGCCGACCTTCCACTTTTCAGGCGGACGCTCGTACCAACTGAGCTACCTGCCCAAGCGGACGAAACTCTACAACACGCTTTCGAGGATGCGGAATCCGGCGCCGGTCGCCGGCGCCCGGGCTGCCCCCGGGCCGCCGCCGGGCGTCTCGACATGTGGGCCGACCGTCCGTATTGCGAGACGACGATTGCGAGACCGATGGTCCGGCGTGAGAGAGTCCCGGCCATGTTCTCCGCTGCCTCGGCCATCCGCCTCGTGGCTCGCCGCCACGTGGACCTCGGCCGTACCCGCAGCATGATGTGTATGCCGGCCTGACCGTCCCCGCTCAGCTCCGTAGCCGGGCGCGCGGTCGCCGGCTGCGAGAGCTCGACCCCGGGTCGGGCGTCTGCCCGCGACGCGTGCGTCCCTTTCTCCGAGGAACGCCCCCATGACTCCGACCGCCTCCACCCCCGTCGTACCGAAGAACGCCAGGGCCACGCGCCCCGAGGGCCAGTGGGCCCTCGGCCAGCGCGAGCCCCTCAACCACAACGAGGCGGTCAAGGCCGCCGACGACGCACTGAACGTCCGGACCCGCATCGAGGAGGTCTACGCCGCCGGCGGGTTCGACTCCATCGACCCCGACGACCTGCGTGGCCGGTTCCGCTGGTGGGGGCTCTACACCCAGCGACGCCCGGGCCTCGACGGCGGCTCCACCGCGGCGCTGGAGCCGCACGAGCTCGAGGACAGGTACTTCATGATGCGCGTGCGCATCGACGGCGGCCGTCTCGACCCGGGCCAGCTGCGGGCGATCGGGGAGTCGAGCACCGCCTACGCCCGGGACACCGCCGACATCACCGACCGCCAGAACGTGCAGTACCACTGGGTGTCGATCCAGGACGTCCCGGCGATCTGGGCGCGGCTGGAGGCGACCGGGCTGCACACGACCGAGGCCTGCGGCGACTGCCCCCGCGTGGTGATCGCCTCCCCGGTGGCGGGCATCGCCGAGGACGAGCTCGTCGACCCGACCTGGGCGGTGGAGGAGATCGAGCGGCGCTACGTCGGCAACCCGGAGTTCTCCAACCTGCCGCGCAAGTTCAAGACCGCGATCACCGGTCACCCCGACCATGACGTGACGCCCGAGATCAACGACGTGGCGTTCGTGCCGACCGTGCACCCCGAGCGAGGACCGGGTTTCGACCTGTGGGTGGGCGGGGGCCTGTCCACGAACCCGATGTTCGCGCAGAAGCTCGGCGTCTGGGTGCCGCTCGCCGAGGTCCCCGACGCCTGGGAGGCGGTCGTCTCGGTCTTCCGCGACTACGGCTACCGGCGGCTGCGGAACCGGGCACGGCTGAAGTTCCTCGTCGCCGACTGGGGCCGCGAGCGGTTCCGCCAGGTCCTCGAGGACGAGTACCTGCACCGGCGGCTCGTCGACTGCCCCTCCCCGGCGAGCCCGGAGCGGGCCGGCGACCACGTCGGGGTGCACCGGCAGAAGGACGGCCGGTACTTCGTCGGGGTCGCCCCGGTCGTCGGGCGCGTCACCGGCACGCTGCTGTCGAGGCTGGCCGACGTCGTGGAGGCGCACGGCTCCGGTCGCGTGCGTACGACGGTCCACCAGAAGCTCCTGGTCCTCGACGTGCCGGAGGAGAACGTCGAGAGCCTGGTCACCGCTCTGGACGCGCTGGGGCTGTCCGCGAGGCCGTCGTCGTGGCGGCGGTCCGCGATGGCCTGCACCGGCATCGAGTTCTGCAAGCTCGGCATCGTCGACACCAAGAACCGGGCGGCCGCGCTGGTGCAGGAGCTGGAGCGCCGGTTCCCCGACCTCGACACCCCGATCACGGTCAACGTCAACGGCTGCCCGAACGCCTGCGCCCGGACCCAGGTCGCGGACATCGGCCTCAAGGGCCAGCTCGTCGACGACGGCGGCCACCAGGTGGAGGGATTCCAGGTGCACCTCGGTGGCGGACTCGGGCTGGAGTCCCGCTTCGGCGCGAAGCTGCGCGGCCACAAGGTGACCAGCGCCGGGCTCGACGACTACGTGACCGCGCTCGTCGATGCCTACCTCGACCAGCGAGAGCCCGGCGAGCCCTTCGCCCGCTGGGTGACGCGCGCCGACGAGGCCACCCTGCGCGCCGAGCACGGGGCCGGCACCGAGGAGGTGGCGTCGTGACCGAGCGCACCACGCCGTTCCACTGCCCCTACTGCGGGGACGAGGACCTCCGCCCGCACGCCGACAAGCACGGCGGGTGGGAGTGCCGCAGCTGCCTGCGCGCCTTCTCGCTGAGGATGCTCGGGATCGTGCCGCCGCAGGTCGACCGCGCCCCGCCTCGGGAGGTCCGCGGACCCCCGACGCCGACCTGGTCGGCCGACGAGCTCCGCGACCTCGCGCTGCGGGCCGGCCAGGAGCTGGAGACGGCGTCGGCGGCCGAGACGCTCGCCTGGGCCGTGGCGACCTTCGGCGCGCGGTTCTGCGTCACCTCCTCGATGGGGGACGCCGTCCTCGCGCACCTGGCCGCCGAGGTGGCGCCGGGCGTCGACGTGGTCTTCCTCGACACCGGCTACCACTTCGCCGAGACCCTCGGCACCCGTGACGCCGTCGCGGCCTCCCTGCCGGTGAACCTGCTGTCGGTCACCCCGGTGCAGTCGGTGGCCGAGCAGGACGCGACGTACGGCCCGCGGCTGCACGACCGCGACCCGGACCTGTGCTGCGCGCTGCGCAAGGTGGCCCCGCTGGAGCGGGCGCTCGGGGCGTACGACGCCTGGGCGACCGGCCTGCGCCGGCAGGAGAGCCCGGAGCGGGCCGGCACGCCGGTCGTCAGCTGGGACCGGGAGCGGCAGAAGGTCAAGGTCGCCCCGCTCGCGCGGTGGACCGACCAGGACGTGGAGCGCTACGTCCGCGAGAACGACGTCCCGGTCAACCCGCTCCTCGGCGACGGCTACTCCTCGGTCGGCTGCGCGCCCTGCACGCGCCGGGTCTCCGCCGGCGAGGACCCACGCAGCGGCCGGTGGGCCGGCCTGTCCAAGACCGAGTGCGGTCTGCACCGATGACCGCGTTCCTGGAGGTTTCCCCGATGACCCTGTTCCGCACGGACGGCCCGGCGCCCTACCCCGCGGCCCTCGCCCTCGCCGGCCGGCGGGTCGTCGTGGTCGGCGGCGGACCGCCCGCCCAGCGCCGCATCCCGTCCCTGATCGCCGCCGGGGCGGACGTGCTCGTCGTCGCCCCGGCGGTGACCCCCGCCGTGGAGGGCCTGGCCGGCGCGGGCGAGATCCGGTGGGAGCGGCGCGGTCTGGCGGTCGAGGACCTCGCGGAGGCCTGGTACGTCGTACCTGCGACCGGCTCCACGGCCGAGGACGACCGGGTCCGGGAGGCCGCGGAGACGCAGCGGGTCCTGTGCGAGGCGGACGTGCCGGCCGTGGGACGGCACGGCGACGTCACGGTGGCGGTGCACGGCGCCTCGGCCGCACGCCGCGCGAGCACCGTGCGGGACTCGGTGCTGGAGCACCTGCGGCGCACGGACCGGCCGGGGCAGTCGCCGGCTCCCGGGGGGCCGGGTGACCGGCTGCCCGGCGTCGTCCTCGTCGGCGGCGGGCCCGGGCACCCCGACCTGGTGAGCGTCGCCGGCCGCCGTGCCCTGGCCGAGGCCGACGTCGTGGTGGCGGACCGGCTCGCGCCGCGAGAGCTGCTCGGCGAGCTCGCGCCCGACGTGGAGCTCGTCGACGTGGCGAAGCTGCCCCGGGGGCGGTCGAGCACGCAGGAGGAGATCAACCGGGTGCTGGTGGACCGGGCCCGTCGGGGGCTGCGCGTCGTACGGCTGAAGGGCGGTGACGGCTTCGTCTTCGGCCGCGGGTTCGAGGAGCTCGAGGCCTGCGCGGACGCCGGGGTGCCGTGCTCGGTGGTCCCCGGACTCTCGAGCGCGCTGTCCGTGCCGGCGCTGGCCGGCATCCCGATGACCCACCGCGGGGTCGCCCACGACTTCACCGTGGTCTCCGGCCACGTCCCCCCGGGAGACCCGTCGTCGCTGGTGGACTGGGACGCCCTCGCCCGGCTGCGCGGCACCCTCGTGCTGCTGATGGCGGTGGAGAACCTCGACGCGATCGCGGCGCACCTGCTCGGTGCCGGGCGGCCGTCGAGCACACCGGTCGCGGTGCTCGCGGACGGCAGCCTGCCGGGCGAGCGGCGCCTGGTGTCGACGCTGGGCGAGGTGGCCGACGACGTGCGTGAGGCGGGCGTGCGGCCACCGGCGGTGGTGGTGGTCGGCGACGTGGTGGCGGTGGCCCGCGCTGCCGGCCTCGGTGCGGGCGGTGCAGCTCCCGCAGCTCAGCCTGCTCAGGCGTCCGCTCAGGCGGTGACACGCACGACGACCAGCGCGACGTCGTCCTCGGGCTCGGCGGGCAGCATCCTGCTCAGCAGCGCGTCGGCGAACGCCCCGGGCTCGAGGCGGTCGCCGGCCAGGTCCTCCAGGGCCGTGGTGAGCAACGCCAGCCCTTCGTCGATGGACTGGCCGCGGCGCTCGACGAGCCCGTCGGTGTAGAGCAGCAGGGTCATGCCCGGCTCCGCGACGAGCTCGGCCGACGTGCGGGGCGTGTCCGGGTCGAAGCCGAGCAGCAGGTCGGGGGACTCGGCGATCAGCGGCTCCACCGTGTCGTCCGGCCGGACCAGGAAGGGCGGTGGGTGACCGGCGTTGGAGTAGCAGAGCCGGTGCCGGCCGTCCGCCTGCCGCGACAGCAGGGCGACGATCCCGGTGGCCGTCGTGCTCTCCGTCAGGCCCTCCATCGCGGTGTCGAGCCCGCTCAGCACCTCTCCCGGGTTCGCGCCGGTCCGGTAGGCGATCCCCCGCAGCAGCCCCCGCAGCTGGCCCATCGCCGCCGCGGCCGCGGTGTCGTGGCCCACGACGTCGCCGATCACGAGGGCCGCGGTCCCGTCCGGCTGCAGGAAGGCGTCGTACCAGTCCCCGCCGACCGCCGCGGCCTGCGCAGCCGGCTGGTAGCGGACCACGATGTCAATGCCCTCCACCCACGGAGGCGCGGTGAGGAGGCTGCGCTGCAGCCCCTCGGCCAGGTCGGCCTGCTGCCGGTAGAGGCGCGTGTTGTCCAGCGCCAGGGCCGCGCGTGCGGCCACCTCCCGGGCGGTGAGCACGTCGTTCGGGTCGAGCTGCCCCCGCTCGGCGCCGAGGAACAGGGTCACCAGGCCCACGGTCCGCCCGCGGGCCGAGAGCGGCAGCACCATGCCGGACGCCGGGGCGAGCCGGCTGATCAGGTCGCGGGCCCGGCCCGGCGTGAGCACCGCCTGGACGCGTGCAGTGGCGTCGCCGCGGACCACCTGCGGCCGTCCGCTGCGCAACGCCTGGGCGACGAACGACTCCGGCGTCAACGCGCTCATCCGCTCGCGGACGTACTCCTCGACCACCGGTCGCAGCTGTGGCTCCTCGTGCCACCACCCGATGTCGCGGAGCGTGCCGTCGTCGTCCTTGAGCGTCACGACGCACCAGGACGCCAGCGCCGGGACGAGGAGACGGGCGAGCTGTGCCACCGCCTCCTCGGCGTCGAGGGTGGCCGCGAGCTCGCCGCTGACGTCGGCGAGGAGCTCGAGCCGTTCGGCCGCGGTCCGGGCGGCCTCCTGGGCACGTCGCTGCTGGGTGACGTCGAGGAAGTACACCTCGAGGCCCTCGTCGCCGGGCACCGCCCGCACCTCGAACCAGGTGCGCAGGGCCGGGAAGTACTCCTCGAACGCGACCACGTCACCGGTGCTCATCGCCACGGGGTAGTAGTGGCCGAAGGCCCGCTCACGTGCCCCGGGGAACTCGTCCCACAGGTTCCTCCCGCGCAGCTCCTCCGCGGTCCTGTCGAGGATCCGCTCGGCCTCGACGTTGAGGTAGCGCACCCGCCAGTCGCGGCCGATGCTCAGGTAGCCCGAGGACATGTTCGCGAGCACGTGGGCGGCGCGGTCACGCTCGTTGCGGACGTCCGTGACGTCGTACGCCGCGCCGACCAGGACGGTGGAGCCGCCGTCCGGGGTGACCGCGCGGCCCCGTGCGGAGAGCCACCGGACCGTCCCGCCGGCGACCACCCGGAACTCCGCCCGGTAGTCGCCGCCCGAGTCCACCGCGTGCACCGTGGCCCGGTCGAACAGCCGCCGGTCGTCGGGGTGGAGCCGCCCGAGGACGTCGTCGATGTGGTGCGCGACGTCCTCGGGACCGAACCCGAGCAGGGCCTGCAGCCGGTCGTCGGGGACGACCACGCCGGTGTCGACGTCCCAGGAGAAGAGGCCGATGCCGGCGGCGTCCGTGGCAAGGTGCCACAAGGCGTCGTCGCTCACCCGAGCCCTCCCTCCCAGTTCCGGCCGCTCGGACACCGTCGAGTATCCCCCCGGCACCGCCGGGTCATACCTCCGGGCCCGAGCCGGCCGTGCCGGGCCCGGCTCAGTCCCGGTCGGCTCGCCGGCGCGTGCGTCCGGCCAGCGCGGCGAGGGCCTTCGGGAACACCTCCGCGGGCGGGGTGACCAGCCCCGCGCCGACCTGGCCGACACCAGCCTGCTTCCCGGCCATGCCGGTGTTGATCTGCGGCAGGATGCCGGTCCGGCACACCTTGGTCACGTCGATGCCGGTCGGCGCGCCCTGGAACTCCAGCACGGGGATCGTCCAGCGCGGGTTCTGGCCGAGGGTGATCTCGAGCATCCGCCGCGTGGTCGCGAGCGCGTCGGGGACGGTGCCGCCGACGAGACGCACGATGGCGGGAGCGGTGGCCATCGAGAAGCCGCCCAGCCCGGCGGTCTCGGTGATCGCGGAGTCGCCGATGTCGGGGTTGGCGTCCTCGGGCTTGAAGTCGCCGAGGAGCAGCCCGTCGGCGAGCTGGGCCGGACCGGTGAACCACTCGTCGCCGGTGCCGGCCACCTGGATGCCGAACTCCGTCCCGTTGCGGGCCATCGCGACCACCATGGTCGAGCCCTCGATACCGCGTGCCGCGTCGAGCGAGAGCTTCACCGCGGGCATCGCCAGGTTCAGGAAGAAGTGGTCGTTGCCGCCGACGAACCGCATCACGTCCGCGACGTCCTTCGCGTCCGCCGAGGACTCCACGAGGGCCGGGCCGAGGTCGCGCAGCAGCATCAGCGTGCCGGCGCGGTTGCGGTTGTGGGCCTCGTCGCCCATCTGCAGCATCTGGGTGAGGATGCCGGTGATGTCCACCGGTCCCGCGGCAGCGACCGCCTCGGCCAGCAGCGGCCCGAGCACCGAGGACATCCAGCGGAGCCGCTCGAGGACCTCGGGAGCGTACGCGCCGTAGCGCAGCACCTTGCCGAGCCCCTCGTTGAGGGAGCAGTAGGTCCGCTTGCCGGTGGAGGGGTCCTCGAGGACGAACATCCACATCGAGGGCGAGACGACGCCGGCCATCGGACCCACGGCCGAGCGGTGGTGGCAGGGCTCCATCGACATGGACCCCGACTCGAAGAGGTGCACCGCGTCCTCGGGGTCGTCGACGAGGCCCTCGAGCGTGGCGGCGCCCATCAGCGCGCCGCGCATCGGGCCGGAGGCGTTCTCCCAGGCCAGCGGGGGACCCGCGTGGAGGAACTGGCCCTTCTCGAGGCCGAGCACCTCGGCGGCGGGGGCGACCGCGACCAGCATCGCCTGCACGTCGAGCATCGCCTTCAGCGCTCGCGCGTTCGCCTCCTTGCGCAGCGGGTCGCCCACCACGGTGGCGAGGTCCTGCGCGGACGCGCCCTCCATCGGGGGGCGCCAGTCGACCCGGGTCACCGGGACGGCCTGCGCCTCCAGGGCGTCGGCGAACAGGTCGGCGCCGGCGGCTGCGACGCCGGCGGGGGCGTCGGTCGGATGTGTGCTCATCGGGTTCCTCCGGTCAGCTCGATGGCCCGGCGCGTCGCCTGGGCGTTGGACAAGAACACCTCGGCCCCGGCCTCGGCGAGCGCGCTCGCCTGCCGCGACAGCTGCTGCGGGTCGTCCTCGGTGCCCACGCAGGCGACCACCACGGGCAGGTCCCGTCCGGCGCGCTGCCTGGCCTCGCGGATCGCCGGGGCCAGTGCCGCGGCCGGGTCGGGCTCGGCGCCGTGGCCGAGGACGACGTCGAGGAGCACCACGGCGGTGGACGGGTCCGCCGCGACGGCGGCGAGGTTCTCCAGTCGCAGGGTCGGGTCGATCATCGGGTGCGCCCGCCCGGCGGTGAGCGCGTCGTCGCCGAAGTCGACCATCGTGTGCCCGCCGGCCACCAGGTCCGTGCCGAGGGCGAGGTCCGGGGTGAGCGGGATGTTGCTGTGCACCGGTCCGAGGGCGGCGGTGGCGAGCAGGAGGGACTCCTTGCACAGGGTGCCGCCGACGAACAGGCCGCGCAGGTGCTCGCCGGTCGTGGGCCGCGCCGAGCCGACACCCCAGGACTGCCACTCCGGGCGCTGCACGCCGAGCGCCTCGAGGACCCCCTCGGCCGCCTCGGTGAGGTCCGGCTGGCCCTCGCCGAGGAGCGCGAACCGGACCGGCGTGCCCAGCGACGAGGCGTAGCTGTCGAGCTCCGCGGCGACGTCCGCTGCGGGGGGCTTGGAGACCACCAGGACCAGCTCCACGGACGGGTCCTCGTCGAGACGTCGCATCGCCTCGCGGGTGGACAGGCCGCCGACCTCGCTGCTCAGGTCGCGCCCGCCGACCCCCAGGGCCGCGGTGACGCCGACGCCGGCCGCGTCGAGCAGGCACATCAGCTGCTGGCAGCCGGTGCCCGAGGCGGCGACGATGCCGACCGGGCCGGGCCGGGTGCTGTTGGCGAAGCCGAGCCCCACCCCGCCGACGACGGCGGTGCCGCAGTCGGGTCCCATCACGAGGGAACCCTGCTCGGCGGCGCGCTGCTTGAGCTGCACCTCCTGGTCGACCGGCACGTTGTCGCTGAACACCATCACGTCCCGGCCGAGGTCGAGGGCGTCCATCGCCTCGACGAAGGCGTGCTCGCCCGGCACGGAGACCAGGGCCAGGTCCGCGTCCTCGGAGTCGGTCATCGCCGCGCCCGTCGTACGGTGCGGCTCCTGCTCGGTCTGGCCGGTGCTGCGGGTCTTGCGCCCCAGGGCGGCCTCGACCGCGGCGAGCGCGGCGTCCAGGTCGCCGTCCGCGGCGAGCTTGAGGGCGACGACCATGTCGTTGGGGGTGGTCGCCGGCAGCTCGAAGCCCATCGAGGCGAGCACGTCGAGGTTCAGCGGCGTCGCCATCGCGACCTGGGCGTTCTCCACGCCGGGGACCGCGGCGACGTCCTTGCTGACCTGCAGCAGCGTCACGGAGTCTGCGTACGCGCCGGGGCGCACCTCGACGTGCGTGGTTCCGGTGGAGTCCTGGGCGGTCACGGGGGGACTGGTCATGCGTTGCTCCTTGACGCGAGGTGGCGGAGGGCGAGCAGGGTGCCGAGCACCATGCCCGCCCCGGACGTGTGGCCCACCCGGAGCAGCGCGTCGACGGCCAGGTCGACGTCGACGTCACGGGTGGCGGTGAGGTCGAGCAGGACAGCACGGAACTGCGGGATGACGTCGCCGCGGCGGGCGCAGTCGAGCAGCGTGGCGGACAGCAGCGTGGTGCTGTCGCCGGCCAGGCGGCCGACGGCGTCGGCGACCGCCGACTCGTGCACCGACGCCGCGACGGTCGTGGCGAGCCAGCCCGCGAGCACGTCGTCGCCCACCGGGGTCAGGCCGCTGCCGCGGCCGAGCAGCAGGGGTACGACGTCCGCACGGCCGGCGACCAGCCCGTCGAGGGCCGCCGCGGGAAGCTCGCTCCGCACGTGCTCCACCCGGTCCCCGACCGCGGCCCCGAGCCGCTGCTCCGCGGCACCGGCGGTCGAGGCGTCGAGCGGTGGCACCGCGGCGCCGATGGTCCGGGCGACCACCACGTCGCTGCCGCCGAGCGCGACCCGGCCGTCACCGACCCAGGCCTGCGAGTCGGCCAGCAGGCCCTCGGGCAGCCGGGGCAGCGAGGTCTGCACCCCGCAGGGGACGGCCGTGGCGCGCGAGGAGAGCACGCCGAGGCACACGCCGCCGACGTCGAGGTAGACCGCGTCGGCGCCGCGGTGCACCACCCGGACCGCCCGGTCCGGGCCGGCGACCACCGAGCGCACCCACGCCGGCGCGGCGGCCGGGATGCGGCTGCGGGCAGTCATAGGTCCTCTCGGTCCGGGGGCTGGCTGTGCTCCTCAGGACGCTAGTCGGCTCGGGTACCCTCTGCCGATGGTGAGTTCTGCCAAGACTCACCGCGCGGAGGTGCAAGTCTTGATAACCACGGTGCACGGGATCAGCGTCCGGGAGCTGCTCCGGCTCGACGTCATGCGCGGCACCACCGTGCTCGCCGGCGAGGGCGGACTGGACCGCGTGGTGGCCGGGGTGAACGTGATGGAGGTCCCCGACGTCGCCGACTGGGTCAAGCCCCAGGAGCTGCTGGTCACCACCGGCTTCCCGCTGGCCGCCGGCAGCGGGCAGGCGCACATCGACAGCCTCCCGGCCCTGGTCCGCGACCTGCACGCGCGCGAGCTGGCCGGGATGGGCATCAAGGTCGGGCGCTACGTCGACGAGCTCAGCCCCGAGGTGCTCGCGCTCGCCGACGAGCTCGACTTCCCGATCCTGGGCCTGCCCATCTCGGTGGCCTTCGACGACCTGCTCCAGCAGACCTATGCCCGGCTCAACGAGTTCACCACCGGGGTCCTGCAGCGCATCGACGCCTTGCACCACGCGCTCAGCCTGCTGGTCCTCGAGGGCGGCGACCTGCACCAGATCGCCGGGGAGGTCGCCCGCGTGCTCGACGTCGGGATCCTGGTCACCTCCACCGACGGCCGGGAGCGCGCCGCCGCGATGACCCCGCAGCACCGCGAGCAGCTGGCCGGGGCGGACCTGTTCGACGAGAGCGGCCGGTTCCGCGTCGAACGGGCCAGCCGCCGCCCGGCGCCGGTCGGGGACGGCGAGGTGCTGCTCCTGCCGGTCGCCGCCGGCGGGACCGACCTCGCCCGCCTGGTGTGCTTCAGCCCCGAGCGGAGGATCGCCGCGGAGGACGTCTCCGCGCTCGAGCGCGCCGCGACCGTGGCCGCCCTGCTGCTGACCCGGCAGCAGGCCGTCGCCGCCGTCGAGAACAAGTACCGCGGCGACTTCCTGCGCGACGTGTTCCTCGGCCGGGCCGGCGACGAGACGTTCGTGGTCGAGCACGCGGCCACCTTCGGGTGGGACATCGACCGGCCGATGTACGTCATCTCGGCCGAGCTGGACCCGCTCGGCACGGACGAGCAGCCGGTGTCCGGCAGGGTGCGACGCATGTGGCAGGAGCGGTTCGCCGCCGCCTGGCGCCAGGTGTGCGAGTCGCAGACCCCGCCGGTGCCGACCGTGGACTTCAGCGCCGAGGTGGTCGCGCTCGTCCCGGCCCCGGAGGAGTACGACGACGCGGCCGGTGCGGCCTCGGCGGCACGCCCGGTCGTCGACCGCCTGGTGGCGGCGGTGCGTGGGGACCGCGGAGGGGGCAGGCGGCCGTTCTCCGTGGGGGTCAGCCGGCTGGTGGAGCGCCTCTCCGACCTGCCCGACGCCTACACCCGGGCCCGCCGTGCCGCCGAGGTGGGGCGGCGCATCCACGGGCCGAGCAGCACCACGTGGTTCGACGAGCTGGGCCTGCACCGGCTGATCGCGCTGGTCCCCGACCCGGCCGAGGTGCAGGGCTTCGCCGCCGACGTGCTCGGCCCCCTGGTGGCGCAGACCGAGGAGGCCGTGGACCTCCGGCAGACGCTGCAGGTCCTGCTCGACACGAACCTCAACGTCGCCGAGGCCGCGCGGCTGCAGTTCTTCCACTACAACACCATGCGCTACCGGGTCAGCAAGCTCGAGCGGATGCTCGGGCCGTTCACCAGCGACCCGCACCTCCGGCTCGACATCGCGGTCGCCCTGCAGGTCCTGCAGAACCGTCCCTGATCCCAGCCACGGCGCCGACCCGGGTACGGCGAAGGCAAAATCTCGGACCGGTGCGTCCGCCTCCACGACGGTGGTCGCCGCGGGACGCTGCCGGCCCGGAACCCCCGCCGCTGAGCGGGAAACCGCCCAGAAGGGCGCTGTGTCGGGGGTCGCGGCACCGGCTGTCGCGCCCGAGACACGCCGCCGGGCAACTTCCCGGAAATCCGGGGGGCAACGTGTGCCATGCGTCCACACTCGCGTTCATCACTTGTCGCCGGTGAACGGGTGTGATCCAGGCAATAGCGTCACCCGGGCACCGGGGCATGACCACACATCCGTCAGGAGACGCAACTATGTCCATGTTCAAGTGGGACCTCGTCTACGGGGGCAAGACACCGCCCCCCGGAGAGGCCGTCGGACCGCAGGAGCGCCTGAGCTGGCCGCGCACGGTGGGCCTCGGCGCCCAGCACGTGGTGGCCATGTTCGGCGCCACGTTCGTGTTCCCCATCGTGATGGGGCTGGACCCGAACCTCGCCATCATGTTCTCGGGTATCTGCACCATCCTGTTCCTGCTCATCGTCAAGAACCGGGTGCCGAGCTACCTCGGCACCAGCGCGTCCTTCGTCGCCGGTGTGGCCGCCATCCGCGCCCAGGGCGGCGACTCCGCCGACGTCACCGGCGCGATCCTGGTGTCGGGCATCGTGCTCGCCCTCGTCGGTGTCGGCGTGCACTTCGCCGGCGCCGCCTGGCTCCGCAAGGTCCTGCCGCCGGCGGTCACCGGAGCCGTGGTCATGCTGATCGGGTTCAACCTCGCCCCGGTCGTGGCCGGCATCTACTGGCCCCAGGACCAGTGGATCGCGCTGCTCACCGCGACGTTCATGATCGCGGCCGCCGTCCTGCTGCCCGGGTTCTGGGGCCGCATCGCGGTGTTCCTGTCGCTGATCTTCGGCTACGCGATCTCCTGGTTCGCCGACGCCGTCCTCGGCCAGATCACCTCGGTGACCCCCGTCAGCAACGGCGAGGCGGTCGCGCACTACCGCATCGACTGGAGCCAGGTCACCGCGGCCGACTGGGTCGGCTTCCCCAGCGGCACGCTCGCCGACGGCGTCTCGGCCGTCCACGCGCCGAGCATCCAGCTCACCTTCGTGCTCCTGGTCCTCCCCGGCGTGATCGCGCTGATCGCGGAGAACACCGGCCACGTCCGCGCCGTGGCGGAGATGACCGGCGACGACCTCGACCCCTACATGGGCCGGGCCCTCGCCGGTGACGGTCTCGCCACCGCGCTCGCCAGCTCCTTCGGTGGCTCGCCGACCACCACCTACGCCGAGAACATCGGCGTCATGGGCGCCACCCGGGTCTACTCCACGGCCGCCTACTACGTCGCCGCGCTGGTGGCGATCATCCTGGGCCTCTCGCCCAAGTTCGGCGCCGTCGTGAACGCCATCCCCGGCGGTGTGCTCGGTGGAATCACGCTGGTGCTGTACGGCATGATCGGCCTGATCGGTGCCAAGATCTGGGTCGAGAACAACGTCGACTTCGGCAACCCGATCAACCTGGTCGGCCTGTCCGCGGGCCTGATCGCCGGGATCGGTGGGGTCACCCTCCAGGTCACCGACGACTTCCAGCTCGGCGGGATCGCCCTCGGCACGATCATGGTCATCGTCTACTTCCACATGGTGAAGGGCCGCAGCGAGGAGCTCAGCTCCCATCACCAGGACCGTGAGGGTGCCTTGATCGTCGGACCCAGCGACCAGCACAACCCCGAGAAGCACCGCACCGACTACCCGCACCCGCACCGAGCCGAGGGGGACCACGACAACCGATGAAACCCGCCCCCTTCTCCTACGTCCGGCCCACCACCCTCGAGGAGGCGCTCGCCGCGCTCGAGGCCGACCCGCACGCCAAGGTTCTCGCCGGAGGGCAGAGCCTGGTCCCGCTGTTGTCGATGCGGCTGGCGGCGCCGTCCGCGCTCGTCGACATCAACGGGCTCGGCGAGCTGGCCTACGTCCGTGCGGACGAGAAGGGGGTCACCATCGGGGCCCTCGCCCGGCATGCCGAGGTCGAACGCGACCCCGGCGCCCGGCGGGTGCAGCCCCTGCTGTCCCAGGCGTTGCGGATGGTCGCCCACGCGACCATCCGCAACCGGGGGACGACCGTCGGCTCCCTCGTCCACGCCGACGCCTCCGCGGAGATGCCCGTGGTCCTCCGCCTCCTCGGCGGCACGGTCACCGCGGCGTCGAGCGGCGGCACCCGGACCATCGCCGCCGACGAGCTCTACGTCGGCCCGCTCGAGACCTCGCTGCGTGCCGACGAGGTCGCGACCGAGGCCTGGTTCCCGGCCCTCGCCGCCGACGCGGGCGTCGCCTTCGACGAGGTGGCCCGCCGGCACGGCGACTACGCGCTGTGCGGGGTGGCCGCCCTCGTGGAGGGCGACGGCCCCGGCCGGCCGACCTCGGTACGGGCCGGCTACCTCTCGGTCTGCGAGGTGCCCACCGTCGTGGACCTCACCGCAGCCTTCGACGGCGACGCACCCACCGACGCCGCGCTCGACGCCGCGGCCGACCACGCCGCGGAGCGGCTCGAGCCCGAGTCCGACATCCACGCCAGCGCCGACTACCGGCGCCACCTGGCCCGGGTGCTGACCCGCAAGGTGGTGCGCCGGGCCTTCGAGGATCGCACGTCCCGACGCACCGGAGGCCCCGCATGACCATCGAGACCACCGAGCAGCTGCACGACATCCGGCTCCGGGTGAACGGAGCGGTCTACGACCTGCGGGTGCCCGGCCGCCGGCTGCTCAGCGACGCCCTGCGCCACGACCTCGGCCTCACCGGCACCCACGTCGGGTGCGAGCACGGCGTCTGCGGCGCCTGCACGGTGCTGCTCGAGGGCGACCCGGTCCGTGCCTGCCTGATGTTCGCGGTCTCCGCGCAGGGGCAGGAGATCACCACGGTCGAGGGCCTGGCCGACCCCGAGGGCGGGCTGGGCCCGGTGCAGCAGGCGTTCCGCGAGTGCCACGGGCTGCAGTGCGGCTTCTGCACCCCCGGCTTCCTCACCACGATCACGGCCGGGCTGCGCGAGAACCCCTCGCCCACCGAGGAGGAGGCCAGGGAGATGGTCTCCGGCAACCTCTGTCGCTGCACCGGCTACCAGAACATCGTGCGCTCGGTGACCCGTGCGGCCGAGATCGCCCACGACCGCGAGGAGGGGTCCGCGTGACCACGAAGCTCTTCGGCGAGAAGGTCGCCCGCGTCGAGGACGACCGGCTGCTGCGCGGCAAGGGACAGTACGTCGACGACCTGATGGCCGGCGCGCTGCACGCCGCCGTGGTCCGCAGCCCGCACGCCCACGCCCGCGTCCTCGACATCGACGTGGAGGCGGTCCTCGACCTCGACGGCGTGGTCGCGGTCTACACCTACGACGACCTCGAGGGGCAGATGGCCGAGCCGCTGCCGCTGCTCATCCCGCACCCCGCCCTGACCCACGGGCGCACCCAGTACGCGCTGGCCAAGGACGAGGTGAACTACGTCGGCGAGGCCGTCGCGATGGTGGTGGCGGTGGACCGCTACGTGGCCGAGGACGCCGTCGACCGGATCCGCGTCGACTACGAGATGCTGCCCCCGGTCGTCGGCCTCGACGCCGCCCGCCGGGCCGAGCGCCTGGTCCACGAGGACGTGCCCGGCAACGTCGCCGCGCGCCTGGAGCAGTCCGTCGGGGACGCCGAGTCGGCGATCGCCGCGGCGCCGCACCGGCTCACCCTCGACCTGCACGTCGAGCGCAGCGCCTCGATGCCGATGGAGGGCCGAGGCACCGTGGCCCGGTGGGACACCGACTCCCACCGGATGCAGGTGTGGACCTCCACCCAGACCTCCACCGGCGTCCGCGCCGCGGTCGCCACCAAGCTCGGTCTCGACCTCGGCCAGGTCGACGTGATCACCCCCGACGTGGGCGGCGGGTTCGGCGTCAAGATCGTGCACCCCTGGCCGGAGGAGCTGCTGGTGCCGATGGCCGCCCGGTCGCTGGGCCGGCCGGTGAAGTTCACGGAGGACCGCCGGGAGCACTTCATCTCGTCGGCGCACGAACGGGGCCAGGACCAGCACGTCGAGGTCGGCTTCGACGACGACGGCCGGCTCCTCGGGATGGACGTCACGTTCTGGCACGACAACGGGGCGTACACGCCGTACGGGCTGATCGTGCCGATCATCACCTCCACCCAGCTGCTCGGCCCGTACAAGCCGCAGGCCTACCGGGTGGTCTTCGAGAGCCTCTACACCAACACCGTGATCGTCACGCCCTACCGCGGCGCCGGGCGCCCCCAGGGCGTCTACGCCATGGAGCGCACCATGGACGCGATCGCGGCGCACCTCGGCAAGGACCGCGCCGAGGTCCGCGCGGCGAACTTCATCCAGCCCGACGAGTTCCCCTACGACCACGGGCTGATGTTCCAGGACGGCCGGCCGCTGGTGTACGACTCCGGCGACTACCCGGCCTCCCTGGTCAAGCTCCGCGAGCTGGTCGGCTGGGACGACTTCGAGGCCTACCGCGAGCAGGCCCGCGCGGAGGGCCGCACGGTCGGCATCGGTCTGGCCTGCTACGTGGAGGGCACCGGCGTCGGCCCCTACGAGGGTGGCCACGTCCACATCGAGACCTCCGGGAAGGTCAAGGTCTCCACCGGCCTGACCACCCAGGGGCAGGGCCACCAGACCGCGTTCGCGCAGATCGTCGCCGACGAGCTCGGGGTCCCGATCGAGGACGTCGAGGTGGTCACCGGGGACACCCGGCGGTCGCCGTACTCGGTGGGCACCTTCGCCTCGCGCGCCGCGGTGATGAGCGGCTCCGCGGTGGCCCTGGCCGCGCGCCGGGCACGGGAGAAGGCGCTGCGGATCGCCGCGGACGCCCTGGAGGCCAGCCCCGACGACCTCGAGATCGTCGAGGGCGTCGTGCAGGTCAAGGGCGCGCCGGCCAGCCAGATCGCGCTCGGCACCGTCGCGGTGCTCTCCAACCCGCTGCGCTACGCCTTCGACGAGGCCTCGAAGGCGGCCACCCAGTTCGTCGTGGGGGACCCGTCGAAGCCACCGGTCGCGGAGGACGACGAGCCGGGGCTGGAGGGCAAGGACTTCTACTCGCCGCCGCGCTCCACCTTCGCCAACGGCATGCACGCGGTGATCGTCGAGACCGACCCCGACACCGCCGAGGTGAAGATCCTCAAGTACGCCGTCGTGCACGACTGCGGCAACCTGATCAACCCGATGATCGTCGAGGGCCAGATCCACGGCGGCGTCGCGCAGGGGGTCGGCGGGGCGCTCTACGAGCGGATGGCCTACGACGAGAACGGCCAGCTCCAGAACGCCTCGTTCATGGACTTCCTGATGCCCTACGTCACCGAGGTGCCCGAGCGCATCGACATCGACCACCTGGAGACCCCCTCCCCGCTGAACCCGCTCGGGCTCAAGGGCGCCGGTGAGGCCGGGGTCATCCCCAGCGCGGCGGTCTTCGCCGCGGCGATCGAGGACGCGGAGGGCTTCCCGATCACGTCCATGCCCATCTCCCCGTCGGAGCTCTTCGAGCTGCGGCGCCGCCACGCCCAGGAAGGACCCATCTCATGAAGGTCGCCGGAGAAGCCGTGCTGAACGCGCCCGTCCAGAACGTCTGGAACGCCCTGCTGGACCCCAACGTGCTGGTCCGCACGATCCCCGGCTGCGAGCGGCTGGACACGAAGGGGGAGAACAGCTACGACATGACGGTCAACGCGGGGGTCGCCGCGATCCGGGGCACCTACTCCGGCAGCTGCGAGCTGAGAGACCTCGCGCCGCACGACTCGCTCGTCCTCAAGGCCAGCGGCGCGGGTGCGCCGGGCACGATCGCCGCCGACGTCAAGGTCGGGTTCACCGACAACGGCGACGGCACCACGCTGCTGCGCTACGACGCCGACGCCGTCGTCGGCGGGATGATCGGCGGGGTGGGCCAGCGCATGCTGACCTCTGCCAGCAAGCGGATGGCCGGCGAGTTCTTCGGCAACATCGACCAGGTGCTCACCGGCGCGGTGCCGACCGAGGCGCCGGCCGCGGCCGCTCCCGAGGCCGGGGCCCCCGAGGCCGGGGCGCCGGAGGTCGGGAAGGCCTTCGTCGCCCCGCCCCGGGCGGCCGCCGCTGCCGCCCCGGGCGACTTCCTCAAGGGGGTGCTCGTCGGCGGCGGGCTGGTGCTGGCCGGGGTCGTCGCCGGGGCGCTCGCCGCCCGCCGTCACGGGTGAGGCGGCGATGACCGAGCTCGACCACTACAGCACCGCCCGGGAGATGGCCGCCGCCGTGCGCGCCAAGCAGGTGTCGGCGCGGGAGCTGCTCGACCTGCACCTCACGCGGGTCGAGCAGGTCAACGGCCGGGTGAACGCCCTGGTCAGCCTCGACGCGGAGCGGGCCCGGGAGCAGGCGGCCCGGGCCGACGAGCAGCTCGCCGCCGGCCAGGAGGTCGGGCCGCTGCACGGTCTGCCGTTCGCCTTCAAGGACACCCACCAGGTCGCCGGCTGGCCGACCACGTACGGGTCGCCGCTGATGGTCGACAACGTCCCCGACTCCGACGAGCTCGTCGTCGAGCGGATCCGGCGCGCCGGGGCGGTGGTCGTCGGCCGCACCAACGTGCCGGAGTTCGCCGCCGGCTCGCACACGTTCAACCCCGTCTTCGGGACCACGTACAACCCCTTCGACCTGAGCCGGTCCGCCGGCGGGTCGAGCGGGGGCGCCGCGGCCGGCCTGGCCAGCGGCATGGTGCCGCTGGCCGACGGCAGCGACATGGGCGGCTCCCTGCGCAACCCTGCCTCGTTCAACAACGTGGTGGGGATGCGGCCGGGCCTGGGCCGGGTCCCCGAGTGGCCGCACTACAACCTGTGGGAGACCACCTCGGTCGAGGGCCCCATGGCCCGCAACGTCGGCGACCTCGCCCTGCTGCTCTCGGTCATCGCCGGGCCCGACCCGCGGGTCCCGCTCGCGCTGGAGACCCCGGGCGGCGTCTTCGCCGAGCCGCTGCAGGGGTCGCTGCGGGGAGTGCGGGTCGCGATGTCGGTCGACCTCGGCGGAGCCTTCGAGGTCGACGACCGGGTGCGGGCCGTGGTGGAGGCCCAGCGCGAGGTGTTCGCGGCCGCCGGTGCCCACGTCGAGGACGCGCACCCGGACCTCGCCGAGGCGGACGAGACGTTCCGGACGCTGCGTGCCTGGCACATGCACGCCAAGCTGGGTCGGCTGCTGGCCGAGAACCCCGACGGCATGAAGCAGTCGCTCGCCGACAACATCCGGGCCGGCGAGCCCCTCACCGGCGAGGACGTCGCCCGCGCGTACACGTCGCGCACCACCCTGGGCGACCGGATGCGCCGGTTCTTCGAGGACCACGACGTGCTGGTGATGCCGGTCAGCCAGGTGCCGCCGTTCCCGGCCGACCAGGAGTACCCCGCCGACATCAACGGCCGGGTCCAGTCGACGTACCTGGACTGGATGCGCTCGGCGTACTTCATCACCGTCACCGGGTGCCCGGCGATGTCGGTGCCCGCCGGGTTCACCCCGGAGGGGCTGCCGGTGGGCATCCAGATCGTCGCCCCGCACTCCGGGGAGCGCCGGCTGCTCGAGATCGCGCACGCCTTCGAGCAGGCCACCCGGATCGGCGACCGCCGCCCCGGCCTCTGACCGACGGGTCGGCCCGCAGACGTGTGCCTTCGCGCCGACTCGTCTGGCAGAAGGTGTGCCTCCGCGCCGACTCGGCGCGGGCGGGATGGCACGAATACACAACAGATCCTGGATCCTCCGGCAGATCCTGCCGTGGTCCAGGACCCCGCCGAGCAGGTGGAATGTTCCCGTTCCCCGGAGTGAAGGAGACCCCATGGCGCAGGACCGCCGGATCAGGATCGGCATCGACACCGGAGGCACGTTCACCGATGTCGTCGCCTTCGACGAGACCAGCGGTGAGCTGGTCTCCACGAAGACGCCCTCGACGCCCTCGGACCCCGCGGAGGGCTTCCTCTCGGGCATCGAGAAGGTGCTCGGCGTCCTCGGCCTGCCGACCGGCAACGGCGACGCGATCACCGCCGTCAGCCACGGCACCACCGTGGCGACCAACCAGCTGCTCGAGGGCAAGGTCGACCGGCTCGGGTTCATCACGACCGAGGGCTACGACTCGATCCTCGAGATCGCCCGCCAGTCGGTCCCCGACGGCTACGGCAACTCCTACTTCTGGGTCAAGCCGGACCGGATCGTCCCGCGGGAGCTGGTCAAGTCCGTCGGCGGCCGCCTCGACTTCACCGGCGAGGAGGTCCGTCCCTTCGACGAGGAGGGCGCCCGCCGTACCGCCCGCTGGTTCCGCGACCAGGGCGTGAACACCCTCGGCGTCTGCTTCCTGCACGCCTACGCCAACCCGGCGCACGAGGAGCGGATGCGCCAGATCATCGCCGAGGAGCATCCCGACGCCATCGTCTCGGTGTCCTCGCAGGTGCTGCGGGAGTACCGCGAGTACGAGCGGTCGATGACCACGCTGGTCGACGCCGCGGTCAAGCCGAAGCTGTCGAGCTACGTGAACAACATCAAGACCCGCCTGAACGCCTACGCCTCCAGCGAGGAGGAGCGGCGGGTTCCCTTCTACGTGATGAAGTCCAACGGCGGCGTGCTCAGCGCCGACGAGGTGGTGCACCAGCCGATCACCACCGTCCTGTCCGGCCCGGCCGCCGGGGCGCTCGGCGCGGCGCTGATCGCCGAGGTCGCCGGCTTCGACCGGGTGCTGACCTGCGACGGCGGCGGTACGTCGACCGACGTCTCGGTCGTCATCGACGGCGAGCCCACGCTGACCACCGAGGGCAGCGTCGGGCTGTTTCCGAGCAAGATCCCGATGATCGACGTGGTCACCGTGGGCGCGGGCGGCGGCTCGATCGCCTGGCTCTCCCCCGAGGGCACGCTGAAGGTCGGCCCGCACTCGGCCGGCGCCGACCCGGGGCCGCTGTGCTACGCCAAGGGCGGCACCAACGTCACCATCACCGACGCGCACGTCACGCTCGGCCGGATCCCACCCCACCTGCTCGGCGGCGAGATCCCGCTCGACGTCGACGCCGCCCACGCCGGTCTGGTGGAGCTGGCCGGCAGGCTCGGCATCTCGCTGGAGGAGTGCGCCACCGGCGTACTGGAGATCTCCGCGTGGAACCAGGCCAACGCCCTGCGCCAGATCACGGTCAAGCGGGGGCTGGACGTCCGCGACTTCACGCTGACCACGTTCGGCGGCTCGGGCTCCCTGCTGCTGTGCCGGCTGGTCGACATCCTGGGGCTCAAGGGCGTGCTCGTCCCGCCGAACCCCGGCAACGTGTCCGCCTTCGGCCTGCTCACCGTCGACGTCAAGAACGACTACGTGCAGACCCACGTGTCGCTGCACGAGAACCTCGGCGCCGACACCGTCGCGCACGTGTACGACGACCTCACCGCCCAGGCCGCGAAGGCGCTGCACGTCGAGGGCTTCCCCGCCGAGCGGCACCGGTTCATGCGCACCGCCGACCTGCGCTACTTCGGGCAGGCCTTCGAGGTGCGGGTGCCCGTCCCCGACGGCGACCTCGACCGGGACGCCCTGGAGGAGGTGGCCCGCCGGTTCCACGCCGAGCACCGCGCGCTCTACGGCTACGACTTCGTCGACGACGACAGCCAGCAGGTGGAGTGGGTGAACCTCCGCGTGTCCGGCATCGGTCCCATCCAGCGGCCCGAGATCGCCGCGGAGCAGGTCGCCGGGGACCCGGGCGTGCCGGAGCCCGCGAGCCGCCGCCCGGTCTGCTTCGACGCCAAGGACGGCTACGTCGACACCCCGGTGTACTGGCGGCCCGACCTGTCCCCGGGGCAGGCCGTGACCGGCCCCGCCATCGTGGAGGAGTTCGGGTCGACCGTCCCGCTGCACCCCGGCTTCACCGGCCGCATCGACGCCTACCGCAACATCATCGTGACCCGAGAGGTTGAGAGCGCATGACCGCCCCCGTCACCGACTCCGTCGCCGCCCCCGAGACCGGCTCGCGCCGGGCGCCCACGCAGTTCCCGTTCGGCACGCTGACCGCGGACGCCGGCGCCTCGGCCGACCCGGTGCTCGTCGAGATCGTCCAGGGCAGCCTGGCCTCGGTCGAGATGGAGGTCGAGACCGCGATCGGGCGGACCTCCCGCTCCCCGATGATCCGCGACGCGCACGACTTCCGCGCCGGCATCCACGACCGGCTGCTGCGCAAGCTCACCGGCCGTTCCTACAGCGCGCTGGTCCACCCGGTCGCCCGGGACTTCCCGCTGGAGGAGATGAAGCCCGGCGACGTCTTCTTCCACAACGACGTCTACGAGTCCGAGGGCGGCATCGGCCACCTGCCGGACCTGTGCGTCACGGTGCCGGTGTTCGCCAACAACACGGCCTCGGGCACCCCGGAGGTGGTCGCGTTCGTCCAGGCCTTCGGCCACCACGACGACATCGGCGGCGCCGTACCGGGCTCCATGCCCTCGCACGCCACCTCGGTCTTCGAGGAGGGGCTGATGGTCCCGCCGATCAAGCTCTGGGACCAGGGCGTGCCGGTGCGCTCGGCGCTGCGGATCATGACCCGCAACTCCCGGATGCCGGAGTCGCTGGCCGCCGACCTCGACGCCGAGTGCTCCGCCTGCCTGATGGGCGCCCGCCGGCTCGGCGAGCTGTTCGACCGCTACGGCCGCGACGTCGTCGAGTCCTGCTTCGACGCGATCATCGACCGCACCACCCAGACCTACCGGCGCGAGATCCTCTCCAAGATCCCGGTCGGCAGCTGGACCTGGGAGGACTACGCCGAGCACGACGGCGTCGACGACCCGAAGCTGCACACCCAGCGGATCACGCTGACCCGCACCGACGCCGACGACCCCGACGGCGAGCGGATCATCCTCGACTTCGCCGGGACCTCCCCGCAGGCCAAGGGGCCGATCAACCACTGCGGCGACTACTCCGACGGGGTCTTCCTCAAGAAGTGGCTCGCCCCGATCCTGCGCAACCTCGCCGACACCCCCGAGCGGATGGCCGAGCTCGACGTCAACGAGGGCATCGTCCCGCTGATCGAGATGCGCTTCCCCGAGAAGGGCACCCTGCTCACGCCGGAGTTCCCGGCACCGACCAACGCCCGCACCTTCGTGATCCTGCGGCTGCTCGGCGTGCTCGCCGGGGTCGTCGCCAAGGCGGTCGACGGGCGGATGCCGGCCGACCAGGAGACCATCCGCTACACCGGCGTGTACGGCCAGGACCTCGACGGGCGCCCCTACCTGATGCGTGAGGTGCTCGGCGGCGGGTCCGGCGGCCGCTACTACGCCGACGGCGAGGACACCATCCACGTCGTCCCGGACTCCCGCAACCTGCCGACGGAGTTCACCGAGTCCCGGTTCCCGTTCCGGGTGGAGAGCCTCGGCCTGGCCATGGACTCCGGCGGCGCCGGGAAGTACCGCGGCGGCCTCGGCTACGAGAAGCACATCCGGATGCTCAAGGACGGCCACTTCATGTCCATCGCGGACCGGTCGATCCTCGCCTGCTGGGGCGTCAAGGGCGGCAAGGCGGGCAAGCCGTTCGAGGTCGTCATCGACCCGGGCGGGCCGAACGAGCGGTACGTCGACGCGCTCGCCGACGACGAGCCGGTCAAGGCCGGTGAGGTGATCCGGATCCGCACCACCGGCGGCGGTGGCTGGGGCGAGCCGTTGGAGCGCGACCCCGACCTCGTGGTCCGCGACGTGGTCTGGCGCAAGGTCTCCCCGGAGACGGCGCTGTCCGACTACGGCGTCGTGCTCACCGGCTCGCTCGAGGACGACTCGCTGTCCCACGACGCCGAGGCCACCGAGCGGCACCGTGCGGAGCAGCTGGCCGCCCGGGGCGACGACGAGGCGTTCTTCGACCGCGGCCCGGGATACGCCGAGCTGTCCGGCGGTCGGGACGCGGCCGAGGTCGACTGGCTGTGACCGCGGCAGAGGTCGCCGTCCTGGCCGGTCGCGGCAAGACCGGGCGGGCGGTGGCCTCGGCCCTGGCGCGCCGCGGGGTCACCGCCCGGGCCGTGGGCAGCGAGCTGCACGCTGACCCGGTCTCCGCGCTGGCCGGCGCGAGGGCGGTCTACGTGATCGCCCCGAACATGTACGCCGACGAGCCCGACTACGTCGAGGCGGTGCTCGGCGCCGCCGTCCGGACCGGCGTGGAGCGGGTCGTCTACCACTCCGTGGCGGCGCCCTACGCCCCGTCGATGCCGCACCACCTGGGCAAGGCGCGGGCCGAGGACGTGCTGCGCCGGGGTCCGCTGCCGTGGACCGTCCTGCAGCCGTGCGCCTACGTGCAGAACTTCGTGCCGGCGCTGCAGGCCGACCCGCCGGCGCTGCGGGTGCCCTACGACGTCGACCGGCCGTTCGGGCTGGTCGACCTCGCCGACGTGGCCTCCGCGGCGGCCGGCGTCCTGGTCGACGACGGCCACGCCGGTGCGACCTACGAGCTCGGGGGCCCGAGCACGGTCAGCGTCCGTGAGGTGGCGGCGGCCGCCGCGGAGGTGCTCGGCGTCGAGGTCCCGGCGGGCCGGGTGCCGCCCGAGGACTGGGCCCGCACCGACGGCGACGGCCTCGGTGACCGGGAGCGGCAGTGGCTGCTCGCGATGTTCGCCTACTACGACCGGCACGGCCTGCCCGCCGGTTCCCTGCCGCTGCGCTGCCTGCTCGACCGGGACCCCACCTCGCTCCGCGACACCCTGGCGCGCGAGCTGCGCTGAGGCCATCGCTCTCTCGCCGGGGCACGTTGGCAGATGTTGCCGAGCCACCGTCGGGTGCTTGGCTCTTCTTGACCGTGCCTCGGCAGGCGGGCGAACCCTAGATTCGTCCGCATGCGCATCGTCATCGCCCTCGGCGGCAACGCCATGACCTCCCCGGACGGCGACGCCCGCCCGGAGGACCAGCGGTCCGCGGTGGCCGAGGCGGCCGGCCCGGTCGCCGACCTGGTCGTCGCCGGTCACGAAGTGCTGCTCACCCACGGCAACGGCCCCCAGGTGGGGAACCTGCTGCTGAAGAACGAGCTCAGCGCGGCCGTCGTACCCCCGGTGCCGCTCGACTGGTGCGGGGCGCAGACCCAGGCCACCATCGGCGACCTGCTGCTGAACGCCCTCGACGCCGCGTTCGCGGAGCGGGAGAGCGACCGGCGTACGGCGGTGCTGGTCTCGCGCACCCTCGTCGACGTCGACGACCCCGGGTTCGCGAACCCGAGCAAGCCCATCGGCCGCTACCTTCCCGAGGACGAGGCGAAGGTGATGATGGAGCACGGCCAGCACTACGTCGAGGTGCCCGGCCGCGGCTGGCGGCGGGTCGTGGCCTCGCCGGAGCCGGTCGCCGCCCTCGACGGTGCCGCCGCCGACGCCCTGCTCGGCCGGGGTTTCGTGGTCGTGTGCTCCGGCGGCGGGGGAATCCCGACCGTACGGCGCGCCGACGGGATGCTCGAGGGCGTGGAGGCGGTCATCGACAAGGACCTCACCGCCGCGCTCGTGGCCCAGGAGATCTCGGCCGACCACCTGGTGATCGCCACCGACGTGGACTCGGCGGTGACCGACTGGGGCACCCCGCACGCGCAGCCGATCGGTGAGGTCACCACCGGCGAGATGCGCGCCATCGCCAAGGACCAGGGCTTCGCCGCCGGCTCCATGGGGCCGAAGGTCGAGGCGGTCACCCGGTTCGCCGAGCGCACCGGCGGCACCGGGATCATCACCTCGCTGGCGCGCATCGGCCACGCCATCGAGGGGCACCTCGGCACCCGGGTCGTCCCGGGCTGACCCACGACCACCACCACGACGACGACGTCGACCACAACCAGGAAGGAAGCGACACGTGCCCGCTGCCATTGAAGTACGCAAGGTGCCCATCCACTCCGTCGCAGACGCCAGTGAGCTGGGCAAGCTCATCGACGACGGCGTGATGGAGGCCGACCGGATCATCGCGATCATCGGCAAGACCGAGGGCAACGGGGGAGTCAACGACTACACCCGGATCATCGCCGACCGCGCCTTCCGCGAGGTCATCGAGGAGAAGGGCTCGCGTCCGATGGAGGAGGTGCGCCAGATCCCGATCGTGTGGTCCGGCGGCACCGACGGCGTGATCAGCCCCCACGCCACGATCTTCGCGACCCTGCCCGAGGACGAGACCGAGAAGACCGACGACCTGCGGCTGACCGTCGGGTTCGCGATGAGCGAGCAGCTCATGCCCGAGGACATCGGCCGCACCGCGATGGTCGGGAAGGTCGCCGACGCGGTGAAGGTCGCCATGGAGCGCGCCGGGATCACCGACCCGGCCGACGTGCACTACGTGCAGACCAAGACCCCGCTGCTGACGATCCACACCATCCGCGACGCGAAGAGCCGCGGCAAGACCGTGTGGACCGAGCACACCCACGAGTCCATGGACCTCTCCAACGGCACCACCGCGCTCGGCATCGCCGTCGCGCTGGGCGAGATCGAGATGCCGACGGACGAGGACGTGATGCACAACCGCGACCTGTACTCCTCGGTCGCCTCGTGCTCCTCCGGTGTCGAGCTCGACCAGGCGCAGGTCGTGGTGGTCGGCAACGCCCGTGGCGTCGGCGGTCGCTACCGCATCGGCCACTCGGTGATGAAGGACGCGCTCGACCAGGACGGCATCTGGGAGGCCATCCGCGACGCCGGCCTCGAGCTGCCCGAGCGTCCGCGCACCAGCGACCTCGACGACAAGCTGGTCAACGTCTTCCTGAAGTGCGAGGTCAGCCAGGACGGCGAGGTCCGGGGTCGCCGCAACGCGATGCTCGACGACTCCGACGTGCACTGGCACCGCCAGATCAAGGCGGCGGTGGGCGGCGTGACCGCTGCCGTCACGGGCGACCCGGCGGTGTTCGTCTCCGTCTCCGCGGCGCACCAGGGCCCGGACGGTGGCGGACCGGTCGCCGCGATCGTCGACATGGGCTGAGGCGGGCACCGCGGGACGTCGTACGCCCCGCACCCCCCCACCGATACGAAGGGGGCGCTCCGGACCGGGGCGCCCCCTTCGTCATGCCGAGTCGGCGTGAACCTGCGCCGGGACGGGGTCGAGTCGGCGTGAACCTGCCCCGGGACGGGGTCGAGTCGGCTTGAACCGCGCGGTTCACGCCGACTCGACGGGTTTGTCGCGCGGTTCGCGCCGACTCGACGGGGTCAGGCGTCGGGAGACTCGGCGAGCCAGGCGCGGACGGAGTCGTTGTGCTGGCCCAGGGTGGGCGGCGCGAGGTGCTCCGCCCGCCCGCCGGAGTGCGCGTTGTCGTCGAACCGGATCGGCGAGCCCGGCAGCTGCAGCCGGCCCTGGGTGGTGTGCTCGACGTCGAGCAGCAGCCCCTGCGACCGGGTCTGCTCCCACTCGTAGACGTCGTCGATGGTGCGCACCTTGCCCGAGGGGACGCCGGCCTCGGCGAGCAGCGTCAGCCAGTGCTCGGCCGGCTGCGTGGCGAAGACCTTCTCGATCTCGGCGGTCAGCGCGTCACGGTGCGCGACCCGGTCGCCGTTGGTCAGGAAGCGCGGGTCCTCCGCGTCGAGCCCGATCGTGCCCGCGAACGTCCGCCACAGCCCCTCGGAGCCGCACGCCACCTGCACCGGCGCGGTCGCGGTGTGGAACAGGCCGTACGGCGAGATCGACGGGTGGTGCGGGCCGGACCTGCCGGGGACCTCCCGGGCCACGGTCCACCGGGTCCCCTGGAAGGCGTGCACGCCGACGACGCTGGCCAGCAGGGACGTGTGGACCACCCGGCCCCGGCCGGTCCGGGAACGTTCGTGGAGGGCGGCGACCACCCCGAAGGCGCCGTTCATCCCGGCGAGCAGGTCCGCGATCGGCACCCCGACCTTGGTCGGCTCGTCGGAGCCGGTGATGCTCATCAGGCCGCCCTCACCCTGCGCGATCTGGTCGTAGCCGGGTCGGCTGGCCTCCGGGCCGTCGTGGCCGAAGCCGGTGATCGAGAGCACCACCAGCCCCGGGTTCAGCTCGTGCAGCCGCTCGACGCTGAAGCCGAGCCGGTCCAGCACGCCCACCCGGAAGTTCTCCATCAGCACGTCGGCGCGGCGCACCAGCCCGGCCAGGACCTCGCGGTCCTCGTCGGTCTTCAGGTCGAGGGTGATCGACTCCTTGTTGCGGTTCGCCGCCAAGAAGTACGTCGATTCGCGGCTCTCGCCCTCACCGACGAACGGGGGGCCCCACCCACGGGTGTCGTCCCCGCCCGGGCTCTCCACCTTGATGACGCGGGCGCCCATGTCGCCGAGCATCATCGCGGCGTGCGGGCCGGCGAGGGCGCGGGTGAGGTCCAGGACGACGACGTCCTCGAGTGGTGCTCCGGAGGTGTTCATGTCCGGCAGGCTAGCCAAGGCCGGTGCGGGGCCCCTATGGCACGTTCTGCCAAGCCGTCCCCGGGTCCGTTGTGGCGCCGCCGGGCGGCGTGGCGCGGGGACCTTCGGCTCTGCCCCTCGCCGGCCCGCGCGGAGCAGGCTGGAGGTGCCGGGTGACGGACCGGTCGAGGAGTCGTGATGAGCAGCCCTACTCCGGGCCCGGGACAGGAGGACCGGTCGGCGTGGCCGCGCCGGCTGCGTTGGGTGCTGGTGATCGCCCTGCTCCTGTCGGTGAACTGGTGGCTGTCCACGACGCTCGCGCCGCCCGCGGGGACCGAGGTGTCCTACTCCTTCTTCGTCGACCAGGTCGGGGCCGGCAACGTCGATGAGGTCACCACCCAGGAGGACGGCATCACCGGGGCCTTCCGGGAGGCGGTGCGCTACCCGCCCACAGGCGACGACCGGGTCGAGGTCACCGACTTCACCACGAACCGGCCCACCTTTGCCGAGGACGACCTCGTCGCCCGGCTCGTCGCCAAGGGGGTCACGGTGACGTCGGAGCCCGCGGCGACACCGTCGCTGATGGAGACGGTGCTGGTGTACTTCGGGCCGACGCTGCTGTTCATCGGGCTGCTCGTCTGGTTCTTCCGCCGCTCCGCGAATCAGGGCGGCGGCCTGGGCGGCCTCGGCGGACTGGGCAAGTCGCGGGCGCACCTGTACCGGCCCAGCGCCGGGCCGCGGACCACCTTCGCCGACGTGGCCGGGATCGACGAGGTCGCGGCCGAGGTGAGGGAGGTCGTCGACTTCCTGAAGAACCCGGAGCGCTACCGGCGGCTGGGGGCGTCGATCCCCAAGGGCGTGCTGCTCACCGGTGAGCCCGGCACCGGCAAGACCCTGCTGGCGCGGGCGCTCGCCGGCGAGGCGGACGTGCCGTTCTTCCACCTCTCGGCGTCGGAGTTCATCGAGATGATCGTCGGCGTCGGCGCCAGCCGGGTCCGCGACCTCTTCGAGCAGGCCAAGAAGGCGGCCCCGTCGATCATCTTCATCGACGAGCTCGACGCGGTCGGGCGCACCCGCGGGGCCGGGGTCTACCTCGGCGGGCACGACGAGCGGGAGCAGACGCTGAACCAGATCCTGACGGAGATGGACGGCTTCAGCGGCAACGAGGGCGTGGTCGTGGTCGCCGCGACGAACCGGCCCGAGATCCTGGACCCCGCGCTGCTCCGGGCGGGGCGCTTCGACCGCAAGATCCACATCAACCCCCCGGACCGCACCGGTCGCGCGCAGATCCTGGGCGTGCACACCCGCGGCGTACCCCTCGACGACGACGTGGACGTCGCCGCCCTCGCGTCCGAGACCGCGGGCATGGTCGGCGCCGACCTGAAGAACCTCGTCAACGAGGCCGCGCTGCTCGCAGCCAAGAGCAGACACAGCCGGGTCACCGCGGCCGACTTCACCAATGCCATCGAGAAGGTGGTCCTGGGTACGGCGCGCCGCGTCGCGCTCACCCCGGAGGAGAAGGAGCGCACCGCCTTCCACGAGGCCGGGCACGCACTGCTCGGGATGACCATCCCCGGCGCGGACCGGGTCCGCAAGATCTCGATCATCCCGCGCGGCGAGGCGCTGGGCGTGACGATCTCGGCCCCCGAGGACGAGCGGCACTACTTCCCCGCCGCGTACCTGCGCGGCCGGATGGTCGGCGCGCTGGGCGGCCGGGCCGCCGAGGAGGTCGTGTACGGCGACGTCACGACCGGTGCGGAGGCCGACCTGGAGCTGGTCACCAACCTGGCGCGGCAGATGGTGGGCCGGTGGGGGATGTCCCCGGCCGTCGGTCCGGTCACGGTCCTGCCCGCGCCCGGCACGGAGCAGACCCTGCTCGACCCGAACGGGCCGTCCGCGGCCACCCGGGACCTGGTCGACACGGAGGTACGGCGGATCATCGACGAGTGCTACGTCGAGGCGCGGGAGACGCTGCGGGCGCACCGCATGCAGCTGGACCGGCTCGCGCGCCGGCTGGTCGAGGCCGAGACGCTCGACGAGCACGAGGCCTACCTCGCCGCCGGGCTGCCGGGCCGGTTCGCGCCACCGGTGACGCCGGAGGGTCCCTCACCGGTCCCGGGCTAGCATCCCCGTCATGACCGATAGGCCGCACATCCCCGACGACGTCGTGACGTTCCCGAGCGGGGGACGGATGCCCTTGCTCGGTTTCGGCACCTGGCAGATCACCGGTGAGGAGGCCACCGCAGCCACGAGCGCGGCCCTCGAGGCCGGCTACCGCCACGTCGACACCGCGACCATCTACGAGAACGAGGCCGAGGTGGGCCGGGCGCTCCGCGATAGCGGGATCCCGCGCGACCAGGTGTTCGTCACCACCAAATGCCCGCCGCACCTGGCCGGCCGCGAGCTGGAGACCCTCGAGAAGAGCCTGGAGATGCTCGGCACCGGCCACGTCGACCTGTGGCTGGTGCACTGGACCCCCGAGGAGGGGGTCGGGGTCGACATCTGGGAGAAGTTCGTCGAGGCCAAGGACCGTGGTCTGGCCCGCGACATCGGGGTCAGCAACTACTACGCCACCCAGATCGACGAGCTCGTCTCGGCCACCGGGGCCAAGCCGGTGGTCAACCAGATCAAGTGGAGCCCGAAGCTGTTCAAGCCCGAGGTGCTGGCCGAGCACCGGGAGCGCGACATCGCCCTGGAGGGCTACAGCGGCCTGCGCGGCGGGACGCTGGAGGACCCCACGATCACCGGGATCGCCGACCGGCTGGACCGCACCCCGGCGCAGGTCATCGTCCGCTGGCACCTGCAGCACGGCATCATCGCGATCCCCAAGTCCACCAAGGTCGAGCGGATCCGCGCCAACGCCGACGTGGGCGGCTTCGAGCTCTCCGCGGACGACATGGCCGCCCTCGACGCGCTGGGCTCATGACCTCCGCACGGGTCAGACCCGCCAGGTGATCGGCGCACGCGGGTCGGGTTCGTAGGCGCAGTAGGTGCCGGTGCGTACGGTGCGCTCCAGGTGGTCGGCCAGCGTGGGGTGCTGCTCGGCGACCCGGCCCAGGGCGTAGCGGATCGCGCGGGTCACGCTGCCCCTGGCGCGTTCGGAGGAGGAGGCGGCCGCCCTCGCGCGACCGCCGAGGCCGAAGGCCCGCGCCAGCTCGGCCACCAGGTGGTCGCGGTCGGCCCGGGCCAGCGCCGCACGCTCCGGATCGCCCATCTCCTCCGCCTCGGCGATGTCCTCGTCGACCTCGGCCAGCCGTCGTCGGTACGCCTGCCGGGCCTGCTCGTCGAGCAGCGGGCCGGCGTCCTCGGTGACGACGTGGAGCTGCTCGCCTGCCGCGCGCGCCGGTGCCGCAGCCACGGCGTGGACGGCCGTCACGAGGTCCAGGACGTGGAGCTCGCGGCCCGGTGCCACCAGCAGGCGTGCCAGGTACTGCATGCCCTTCAGGTCCCGCAGCAGGACCGTCGTCCCGTCGAACGTCACGGTCCGCGTGTCCCCGGACAGCCGGAACTCGGCGAGGCCGTCCGCAGGTTCGGCCCGTCGGACGTCTGCTGCCGCAGTGCCCCGCAGGTGGCGGGCCCGGTCCGCCGTACCTGCCGCCCCGATTCCGTCCAGGGTCCGCAGTGCGGCGTCGAGCTCGAGGCCGGCCAGCACGTCGTCGCCGCTCGCGAGGTGGGCGTCGGCCAGCACCATCCGGGCGCCGGCGGTCTCGTACGGCGCGTCGACGGCACACCAGCCGTGCACCGCCGCAGTGCACGCCTCGACCGCGGTCGCGGGGTCCGAGCCGGCCAGGGCCACCCTGCCTCGCGCCAGGTCGGCCATCGCCCGCAGCGCCGGACCCGGGTAGGAGGCGGCGACCGTGCACAGCTCGGCGGAGGCCTCGCGCGCGCCGGCCAGGTCACCGGCGGCCACAGCGATCTCCACCCGCGCGTCGAGCAGCGGGGCACGGGACAACGCCACGTTCGGCGGCCGCTCCTTCCAGGGGATCGACGGCGGGTGGGCCAGGGCGTCGTGCACCATCGCCGCCGCCTCGGCGACCGCGCCCCGGGCCAGCCTCAGCAGGGCCCACCCCGGCTGCGGCGGCCAGCCGGTGGCATGGGCCGCACGGAACGCCTCCTCGGCGCCGTCGAGGTCCCCGCGCCGCAGCCGGATCGTGCCGAGCTCCGTCAACGGCCAGCCGAACTCGCGACGCATCCACGGCCGGAGCTCGTCGCAGGCCTGCACCGCCTCCTGCTCGGCCTCGAGGCAGTGCCCGCGCAGCCGCAGCAGCTCCGCCCGGTGGATCCGGCAGCGCCCGTTGATCCCGCCGTGGAAGACCCCGCGTGCGCGTCGCGCCTCCATCGCGGCGGTCCACTCGTCGGCCCGGTCGTACCGGGCGAGCCCCTGCACGGCGCAGATGAGCTCGCACCAGACCATCCCGGCCGTGAGCGGGTCGACCTGGTCGGCCAGCAGCGTCACCGCCACCTCGTCGAGGTCGGTGAGCCCGTCCTCGACCTGGCCGGCGAAGATCCGTACCCGGGCGGCGGCCACCCGACCCAGGGTGGAGGCGGGTGCGACGTCGTACCGGTCGCCGAGCTCCACCGCACGCCGGGCCCATCGTCCGGCCGCGGCCATGTCACCGCAGATGAGTCGTTCGTAGGCACGCAGCATGGCGACCATCGCGTGGACGGGCGTCTCGTCGTGGTCGGCCAGCAGCCGTTCGCTGCGCGCGAGCCAGCCGCGGACCGGCGCCATCAGGCCGGTGTCCATCAGCAGGTACATGGCCACCATCGACGCCGCGTGCGCGGCCGTGAGGTGGTCGCGCCCGGCGAGAGCACGCTGGTGCTCGTGCTCCCACGTGGTGACCGTGCCCTCGAGGTCGCCCGCGGCGTACTGCGCGGTGGCCGTGTGCTCGACCGAGCCCACCGGCCGGACCGGCTGCACCGCTGCGCCGTGGCGCGTCGTGAGGGCCACTCACCGAAGGTACTCCCTGGCCGGACGGCTTCTCACGAACGTGACAAGACTTCTCCCGCCTTCAGGACGACACGGCAACTCGCCGCCTCACCTGGGGTGAGGACGCGGAAAGGAGTCACCATGAAGAACCGAGTCGAGGACCTGCCCGTCGAGCTGGACCTCGGTGAGCTCGTCACCCGGTACGTCGAGTGGGGCGCCATGGCTGTCCGCTACGCCCGGGTCCCCGCGGGCACCGACATGGGGCCGGTCCTGAAGGGCCTGCCCGGTGACCGCTGCCCGAGTGACCACTGGGGCATCGTCCTGGAGGGTGCCATCACGCTCGTCCACGCCGACGGGACGAAGGAGGAGACCACCGCCGGGGAGGCGTACTACTGGCCCGCGGGACACACGGCGGTCAGCCAGGACGGCGCCGTCTTCCTCGAGATCGGGCCGGTCGCGCCGATGCGGGCCTTCGGGGAGCACGCCCGGGCGAAGCTCGCCTGAGCCGGCGTCGCGAGATGGCACCTGCCCGCCGCTCGGGGGAAGCGACGGGCAGGTGGACTGTGGGCCGTCAGGCCTCGAGGACCACCTCGGACTGCTCGAGCCGGGGGAGACGGTCGAACCAGGCGTTCTCGCCGGGGCGGCCGATGTTCACCACGAGGAGCGAGCGCAGCGTGGTGCCCGCGAAGAGGTCGGCGTCGAGCGACTCGGCGTCGAACCCGCCCATCGGCCCGGCCGCGAGCCCTGCGGCCCGCACCCCGAGGAAGAAGTAGCCGACCTGCAGGGTCGCGTTGAACCGGGCCGCGTCCTCACGGGCCGCGTCGTCGGCGAAGACGTCCTTCGCGCCCGGGAAGTGCGGGAAGGTGCGGGGCAGATCCTCGTGGAAGTCCGTGTCGGCGGCCAGGACCGCGACGAGCGGCGCGTCGGCGGTCTTGTCGCGGTTGCCGTCGGCCATGTGCTTGAGGAGCCGCTCGCGGGCCTCGCCCTGGCGCACCAGCACGATCCGCAGCGGCTGCGTGTTCATCGCCGTCGGGGCGTACTTCACCAGGTCGTAGATGGCGGCGATCTGCTCGTCGGTCACCGGCTCGTCGGTGAAGGTGTTGGCGGTGCGCGCCTGGCGGAAGAGCAGGTCCTGGGCGTCGGGGCTGAGTGCGAGCGTCATGATGCCCACAACACTAGTTGACCGTTCAACAATTCCCGTGACGGGTGGGACGTGAGGACGGTCACGGCGGCGGAGCGGTCGTCGTACCCGGGAACGCATGAAGCCCTGGACCGGATGGTCCAGGGCTTCGGTGGCGACCCCGACGGGACTCGAACCCGCGGCCTCCGCCGTGACAGGGCGGCGCGCTAACCAACTGCGCTACGGGGCCTTGCTGTGTTGCCGAGCGGTGGAACTCTAACCCATCCACCGCCGATCCTCCGAATCGGCTGGCATGCCGGTCGGAGCTGGCACCCCCAACGGGATTCGAACCCGTGCTACCGCCGTGAAAGGGCGACGTCCTAGGCCACTAGACGATGGGGGCTGGTTGCCCAAAGGCCGTCGGGCGCGACTGCCGTCAGGGACCGTCCAAGTGTAGGGCACGCCCGGGGCCGCCCCAAATCACCACCTGCGTCCGGTTCCTGGGTCGTGGCCGGGACAATGGCAGCGTGATCGAGATGGACCGGGCGCGCTTCGAGGAGCTGGTCGGTGACGCGCTGGACCAGGTGCCCGAGGAGCTCGCCGCCCTGGTCGACAACGTCGTGGTCCTCGTCGAGGACGAGCCGCCGGCCGACGACCCCGAGCTGCTCGGCTACTACGACGGGACGCCGCTGACCGAGCGGGACAGCAGGTACGCCGGGGTGGTCCCGGACCGGATCATGATCTACCGCAACCCGATCCTGCGGATGTGCGAGGACGACGCCGAGGTGGTCGAGGAGGTGCGCATCACCGTGGTGCACGAGATCGCGCACCACTTCGGCATCGACGACGACCGGCTCGACGAGCTCGGCTACGCCTAGGTCGCCGCCGCTCGGGCCCGGGTCAGCCCGGGGTGTCGGGGCCTGCGGCGTCCCGGCCCGCGCCGTCCCGGCCCGCGCCGTCGGGGTGGACGGGGCCGGACCAGGGCAGGGGGTCCTCACCGGCCGCCTGGCGGGCGAACTCGTCGAGGTACCAGTGCTGCAGCCGGTGCTCGAGCGGGGAGACGGCGAGGACCAACAGCCGTTGCTGCCGGCAGAACTCGTCGGCCCGGTCCAGGGCCTTGCCCAGCCGGGTCATCGTCGCGGGGGCGGTCTCGGGACAGCGCAGGTCGAAGGTGACCCGGTCCCGGCCCGAGGCCAGCGCGGCCTCGGCCCGGTCGATGCCGCGGGTCAGCCGTCGCTCCTTCTCGACCTGGAGGAAGACCTCGGTGAGCTCCTGCGCGACGGGGTAGGTGCCGCCGTGGGCCAGGGCGAGCAGCCGCAGCTCCCGGCCCAGCTCGTAGTAGCGGAGCCGGAGCCGCAGGTAGAGCTCCACGGGTACGTCGACGAGCCGGACGCGGACCGGGTTGTCGGGCAGGCCGGCCTCCGCGATCCGCTCCGCGACCGTCTGGTCGAGGTCGAACACCTGACCGCTGAGGTCCTCGTCGTCCGGCGGGTCGTCGGACGGCTCGAACCAGACGACCTTCCCCTCCGGGGCGAGCTCGGCGCCCCAGGCCGCGGCGTGCAGGGCCACCAGCCCGAGGCCCCTGCCGAAGGTCGCCATGAGGTGCTCGTCCTCGGCCATCTCGGCGTTCACGTTCGGTGGCCGTGCGGAGGCGTCCCAGATCTCCACCCGGGGGTGGTCCCGGGTGCCCCGCACCCGCACGGTGATCGGCGGGGTGCCGTGCAGGATGGCGTTGGTGACCAGTTCCGAGACGCCCACCTGGGCAGCCCGCACGAGGTCCTCCCGGCCCAGCCGGGACAGGATGTCGCGGACCCACGCGCGGGCCTCCCGCACCGACGACGGGTCCGGCTCCAGCGGCAGGGCGGGCAGGTTCAGGGGCACGTCACGTCCACCTCCGCGCTGCCTGAAGCCCGATCAACCGGGTCACCACCATCGCCACGTAGAAGAGACCGACCACCTGCTCGATCATGATGCCGCTCTTGGCCTGTCCTGACACAGGCAGCAGGTCGCTCATGCCGGTCCGGACGGCCAGCACGGCGAGCGAGAGCACGGTGATGCCGAGGATCGCGAACGCCGCCCGCCCCACGGTGGTGCGCTCCATGAACGGGTCCGCCAGCACACCGACCAGCTGGGCGGTCAGGATCGCGCCGCTCGGGGTCCTGCGGACGAAGGCGATCAAGGCCACGGAGGAAGGCTAGCGGGGCGCGCCGCCCAGGTCGGGGACGGCGGGGCGTGGGGCCCGTCAGGAGACGGTGGCGAGGAAGGTGTCCGCGGCCTCGTAGAACGCGTGCGGATGCTCGCGGCGGGGGCAGTGGCCGGCCGCCGGGATCCGCAGGAACCGCACGTGGCCGTTCCCGATGTCGTTCACCGCCCGCTCCACGGCGTCGTCCATCACCACCTCGCGCATGTCGTCGCCGGAGAGCACCAGGGTGGGCACGGCCACGGACTGGAACAGCTCGGGCCACGGCGTGGTCGGCTTGAATTCGCCGCGCGCCAGGTAGCGCAGGTCCATCTGCTGCTCGCCGCGCCCGGTCACGAGCAGCTCGTCCTCCGGCCAGCCGGGGTGCGCGGCCTTGCGCAGCGCGAAGAGGGCGTCGTCGTCGGAGGCCGCGAGACTGCCGTCCACGCCGGCGAGGAAGTCCGCGCCACGGTCGGGGTCACGCTGCGCCTCGTCGGGACCCAGCGGAGCCGGGTCCTCCAGGACGAGCGCGCGCACCAGGTCGGGGCGTCGTACCGCCGCGTTCAGGGCGACCGCACCGCCGAGGGAGTGGCCCACCACGACGGGCGGCTCCGCGAGCTGCTCGAGGATCGCCACCGCGTCGTCGACCATGACCTCGCCCGGATGGGCGGCCAGCTGCTCGTCGGTGAACCGTGGGGAGGCGCCGTGGCCGCGCTGGTCCGGCGCGATGAGGGAGTAGGACGTCCCCCAGTGCGCCTCGGCTCCCGGCCACCCGGCCCCGGAGTCGGTGAGGCCGTGCAGGAACAGCATCGCCGGGGCCTCGCCGGGGGCCCGGCCGGCGCGGCGCACGGTGAGGTCGGTGTGGATCTCGTGGCTCATGGCGGCTCCGCTGTCAACGGTCGAGGTGACGTGCCCAGGCGAATGCGAAGAGACCGTAGCAGGCGATGCCCGCGGCCAGCACGATCAGCATCGGGGCTCCGAACGGCTGCTCGAGCACCTTCTGCAGCGCCTGGTCCAGACCTCCGGACTTCTTGGGGTCGTGGGTCACGGCGGCCCAGAGGAACAGCCCTCCCACGACCAGCAGCGCCAGACCCTTGGCGACGTAGCCGACCTTGCCGAAGGTCACGAACGCCTTCCCGGTGTCCCCGGCCTGTCCTTGCGCGTCGAGCTTGTCCATGAAGCTCTCGCTGAGGCCGCGGTAGATCTCCCAGCCCGCGTACCCGACCACGCCGACCCCGACGAGGCCGACGAGGACCTGTCCCGCGGGCATCGACATCAGCTTCGCGGTCATGGAGTCGGTGCCGCCGCCGCCCCCCGAGCCGCTGCCGATCGCGATCTGCAGCGCGCTCACGCCCAGGGCGCCGTAGAGGATCGCCTTGACCCCCGAGCCGGCCCGCGCGAGGACCTTCTTCTTCCCGTCCTCCTCGCGGTGTCCCCAGATCGCGTCGGTGACCTGCCACAGGACCAGCGCCGCGAAACCGAAGGTGACCACCCACATCAAGAACCCGCCGACGGGGTTCTGCGCGAGCTGGTGGAGCGCGCCGTCGGTCGACGCCTTGCCCTCCCGGTCCCCGAACGCCAGCTGCAGGGCGATCCAGGCGATGATCAGGTGGACCAGACCGTAGGCGACGATGCCGACCCGGACGGCATGGTCGAACCAGCTGTGGTCGTCGGCCCCGCGGCCGGCTGCCTGCGCTCGTGCCCTGACCTCTGCGGCGTTCATGGACCCCTCCTCCTCATGGCCCGGACCGCCCGGGCGAGGACCGGGTACCCACTTTCGCGCGGGGGAGTCCTGGCCGGTCGTGGGGCGAGACGCGCCCCCGTCGTGTCTGGGGGAGCCCGACAATGGGCACAGTGACGGAGGGCTCCCCGCCCCCCGTCCACGCCACCCGACCCAGGAGAGAGAACAACGCGATGACCCAGGCGACCCCGGACCGGCACAAGGTCGTGGTGATCGGCTCCGGCTTCGGAGGCCTGTTCGGCACCAAGGCGCTGCGGCGTTCCGACGTCGACATCACCATGGTCGCGAAGACCACCCATCACCTGTTCCAGCCGCTGCTGTACCAGGTGGCCACCGGCATCCTGTCCGAGGGCGAGATCGCGCCGCCGACGCGCGAGGTCCTGGCCTCGCAGGAGAACGCCCGGGTGATCCTCGGCGAGGTCACCGAGGTCGACCTCGACAACCGCACGGTGACCTCCCACGTGCTCAACCGCCACACGGTCACTCCCTACGACTCGCTGATCGTCGCCGCCGGCGCCGGTCAGTCCTACTTCGGCAACGACCACTTCTCCGAGCACGCGCCCGGGATGAAGTCGATCGACGACGCGCTCGAGCTCCGCGGCCGGATCTTCGGCGCCTTCGAGCTCGCCGAGCTCGCCGACACCGACGAGGAGATCGAGCGGCTGCTGACCTTCGTGGTCGTGGGTGCCGGCCCCACCGGCGTCGAGATGGCGGGTCAGATCGCCGAGCTCGCGCACCGGACCCTCAAGCACGACTTCCGGCGGATCAACACCCGCGCGGCCCGGGTGATCCTCGTCGACGCCGCGCCGCAGGTGCTGCCGCCGTTCGGCGAGAAGCTCGGCGGCAAGACGCAGGCCGAGCTCGAGCGGCTCGGGGTCGAGGTCCAGCTCGGGGCGATGGTCGTCGACGTCGACGAGCGCGGTCTGGAGGTGCAGGACAAGGACGGCACCCGCCGCCGCATCGACGCGGTGACGAAGGTGTGGGCGGCCGGGGTGCAGGCGAGCCCGCTGGGGCGGACCCTCGCCGAGCAGACCGGCGCGGAGCTCGACCGGGCCGGCCGGGTCTCGGTGAACCCCGACCTCACCCTTCCCGGACACCCCGAGGTCTTCGTGGTGGGTGACATGATCAGCCTCGACAACCTGCCCGGAGTCGCCCAGGTGGCCATCCAGGGCGCGCGGTACGCCGCGAAGGAGATCGACAACCGCCTCCGCGGCCGGGCGCCGCAGGAGCCGTTCCGCTACCACGACAAGGGCAGCATGGCGATCATCTCGAGGTTCCGGGCGGTGGCGATGGTCGGCAAGCTACGGCTCTCCGGGTTCCTCGCCTGGCTGATGTGGCTGGCGGTCCACCTGGTCTACATCACCGGCTTCAAGAACCGGATCACCGCGCTGCTGCACTGGGCGGTGTCCTTCATCGGCCGCGGCCGGTCGGAGCGGACGACGACCGAGCAGCAGATCTTCGCCCGTGCGGCGCTGAACCGGCTCGAGCGCGGGGCTGCCGACCTGGTTAGCGCACCCGGCGAGTACGACGCGCAGCGGGACGCCGCGAACGCCGCCCGGCGCCGCGAGCTCGAGGAGAACGCCCGGGAGGAGGCCCGGCTCACCGACTCCGGCGAACGGGGCCTCAAGCGCGAGGACGTCTCCGTCAGCGGCGTCACCCGCTGACCGGCCCGGCCGATCAGCGAGTGACGCCGGACGGTCACTCCTCGTCGATGGTGTGGACCGCCGCCTCCTCCGCGCTCGCGCCGGCGCCGTCCACGCCGATGTCGTCGGCGACGAGGTCCTTCTCGGTGTCCTCGCCCCGGCCGGCGTCCTCGTCGACGAGGCGTCCGGTGCGCTCGTCGCCCACCTCGCCGGTCACCGACTCGGTCTGGCCCGCTGCGGCCTCGTAGGGGTCGGGCTCCGGCACCTCCTGCGACAGGCGCTGGTCGAGCGTCTCGCCGAGCTCCTCCTCCAGCGGGGTGTTGCCGTAGCCCTCGGCCGGCGACCACTTTTCGGGCGGTGAGTACCCCTCGTCGAGGGGCTCGGCCACCCGGTCGCTGTCGGAGAGGCTGTCCCCGGTGTCCTGCGGCTGGTCCTCGTCGTCGACGCTGTAACCGTGGTAGCTCTCGCCACCGGTGTTGTCGTCGTACCCGCCGGACTCGGACATGCCGCCGCTCGCGGCCGGGTCGGTGCCGATCTGCTCGTCGGTGCTGTCAGGCTGCTCAGTCATGCCCCTACTGTTCCCCGTGACCGGCGCCGGTATGTGTCCGGCGGGGCGTCGGGCGGCTACTCGAACGGGTGCTTGCCGGCGTCCTTGGCGCGGGCCAGCGCCTCCCGGGCCCACCGCGGCAGGATGAACAGGCCCTCGGCCTCGACGGTGGGCTCCCCGTCCGGGCCGAGGATGTGCCCGCGGACCGTGGTCTTGTGGCCGTCCACCTCGTCGATCCAGGCCCGCGCGCTCAGGTCGCCGAGCGGGGTCGGGCGGCGGTAGGTGAGGTTCAGCCGGCCGGTCATCCCCGGTGCGCCGCCGGCCGCGGCCGCCTCGCCGAGCATCTGGTCGAGGATGAGGGCGCTGACCCCGCCGTGCACCAGGTCCGGAGGGCCCTCGTAGGCGGCGCCGAGGTGGAAGGCGGCGTAGGCGGTGCCGTCCTCGGACTTCTCCACGCGCAGCGGCGGCGCGAACGGGTTGCGGAGCCCGACCACCGCGTTGCCGTGGTTGCGCCCGGACCCGTCGGGGCCGATCTTCACGCCGAGGAAGCCGGGGTCGGTCTCCTTGCCCAGCCGCTCGGTCAGCTCCTCCAGGGCTGTGGTGACCTGCTCGACGGTCGCGTGGTCGGCGGTGGTGTGCAGGCTGACGTCGATCAGGTCCCGGATCCGCTGCGCCAGGCCGCCGAAGACCCGGTCGTGTTCGTGCATCTCCTCGCGAGACATCTCGATGCGCTGGTAGGAGGATCCGTCCATCCCGGCAGCCTAGAACAGGTCCGCGACGTCGTACCTCCAACGTGGTGGAGGGCACAGCGGGGCCGGTTCACGCCGACTCGGCGGTGTGGGGGCGAGGTTCACGCCGACTCGGCGGTGTGGGGGCGAGGTTCACGCCGACTCGGCGGCGATCCGCAGGTCGGCGACGAGCGCAGCTCCTCGAGCGTGGGGTGCGCCGGGACCCAGGGGGCGGCTCCCGGTCGTTCCTCGGCCACGGCGCTCCTCAGACCCGTCGCCAGCCGGGCTGCGCCAGGTCGTGGCCGTGCGCGGCCATCAGGGTCAGCCCGCCGTCGACGGTGTACGACGAGCCGGTGACGTACGACGACCTCGGGGACGCCAGGAACCCGATCACGGACGCGACCTCGTGGACGTGCCCGGGCCGCCCGACCGGGTTGCCGGGACGCTCCTCGGCGAACGCCTCCTGCTCCTGCTTCCCGGTCATCGGGGTGGCGATCTCGCCGGGGGCCACGGAGTTGACCAGGATGCCGTGCTCGGCGAGCTCGAGGGCGAGCACCTTGGTCATCATCCCCAGCCCCGCCTTCGCGGCGCAGTACGCGACCGAGCCCACACGCGGCACGTGCTCGTGGACGCTGGTGACGTTGACGATGCGACCGCCCCGGCCTCCGGCGACCATCAGCCGGGCCGCGCGCTGGGCACACAGGAACGGGCCGTCGAGGTCGGTGGCCAGCACCGAACGCCACGTGTCCAGGCCGACCTCGAGCGCCGGGTCGCTGTGCCCGGTGCCGGCGTTGTTGACCAGCACGCCGATGCCGCCGAGCTGCTCGGCGAGGTCGTCGACGACCGTGGCCGTGCCGGGCGAGGCGAGATCCTGGTGCGCCACGAAGCACCGCTGCCCCCGCTGCTCGATCCCGGCCCGGGTGTCCTCGACCCCGGACTCGTCGGTGTGGAAGGTGACCCCGACGTCGAAGCCCTCGGTGGCCAGCAGCTCCGCGGTCGCCTTGCCGATGCCGGAGTCGGCGCCGGTGACGACCGCGAGCCGCGGGTGGCCGCCGGACATCAGTCGTCCCACCTCAGCACCGCGGCGACGCCGCCGCCCTTGCCCTGCTCGGCCGGCAGCACGGTGATCTCCGCGTCGGTCGCGGCACCGGCGGCGACCAGCACCTGGTCGGCGGGGAGGTCCTTGTGCCCGAGCGCGTTGCCCGGCAGCTCGAGCCCGGGGAACCGTGCGGGGTCGACCTTGAGCTCACGCGCCTTCTGCAGGTCCACGACGAGCGTCTGGACCTGCCGCTGCACGAGGGCCTGGAGGACGTCGTCGACGCCGAGGACCGCGCCGCTGCCCTGGCCCCACTTCTCCTCGAGACGCTCGGTCAGCGCCTGCTGGTCGGTCGCCTCGATCTGGGCGAGGACCCGGCGGACGTCCTGCCACAGCGACTCGTCGGAGCTGCCCTCGGCGCGGCCGCCACCCTCGACCTGGTGCACCTCGGCCTGGACGCCCTCGAGCCCGGCGGCGATCAGGCTCCGGGCGCGTGCGTCGCCGGCGAGGACCACCGCGCGCGGGCGGTGCCGGGACACGACGCCCCGGATCTCCTCGGCGACCTCGCGGGCGTTGCTCTCCCAGGCGTTCTCGGAGCGCTGCTGGAAGCGCCGGTGCGACCAGCCGCCGCCCTGGTACTTGTGCAGGTGCAGGTCGGTGCCCCCCACCTCGGTGTGCGTGCTCCCGCTGCGCGCGGCCGCCCGGTAGAAGTCCAGGTCCGCGCCCTCCCGGTCGGCGACCACGAGCAGGAACGGGACCTGGCCGTCGGCCTGCTGCAGCCAGCCGGACAGGTCGGGCAGCTCACCGACGGAGACCGACTCGGGCCAGGGGGTGGTGCCGGCGAGCACGTCGTCGAAGACCACCTCGCCGTCGGCGGCGACGATCGTGCGACGCACCTCGCCCGGGATGTCGTCCCGCTGCTGCACGCGGTCCCCGATCCGCTCGACCAGCTTGGGGTCGACGCCGGCGCGCTCGAGGTCGTGCCGGATGTTGGTCCACCGGGCGTCGATCTGCTGGGCCGCGTCCTCGGTGTCGCGGCTCACGTCGAGGTGGACGGTGACGAAGGGCCCCTGGTGTGCGTAGAGCTCCTGCAGGGTTCCGAGCTGCATCGTTCCTCCTGGTCGCTGTCGGTGGTCACGCGCCGGCGTGACGTCGTCCTGCGTCGTCACCGACCGGCTCCGTCCAGGGCGTACCCACGCGTGCCCCGCTCAACCGGGTCCGTCGCCGTTCCGCACCCGCCGCGGCCGCGGAACGCCTACTGTGAGGGCGGCGGGGGCCGGAGTCGAGGAAGTGGGACGTGCACGAGGTCTCTGCGCTGCGTCCCGCGCTGCTGGAGCAGGTCCGGGCAGCGCTGGTGGCCACCGTGGACGACTTCGTCGACGACTTCTACGCCGACCTGGGCAGGCGGGCCGGGCCGAGCGCGGTCCTCGCCCGCCTCGACGACACCGAGCTGAAGCGGCTGAAGGGCCGGCAGGCCGAGCACCTGCTCAGCGTGCTCGACCCCCGGCTCGACGAACGACAGGCCTTCGTGCGGGCGCGGCGGATCGGACGGGTGCACGCCATGGTCGGCGTCGACATCGCCTGGTACGCCGCGGCGATGTCCTCGCACCACCAGCAGATCTTCGACGTCGTCGGGACCCTGCCCGACGTGCGCGAGCAGGCCTGGCTGTACTCCACGGTCGCGCAACGGCTGATGAAGGACCTGCAGGCGGCGCTCGCCGGGTACCGCGACGTCGACGCGGCCACCCACCGCGCGATGATGCGCGTCCACGACGTGGTCTCCTCGGCCGGCACGGTCCCGGACCTCGTCCACGGCCTGCTCCGGGCGTGCACCGACGTGGAAGGGGTCGCGGCGGGCTTCTTCGGACGTCCGGACGGGCGCGAGGTCTTCCAGTTCGAGATCGGTGTCGGCTCCGGGGCGGAGGAGTTCATGGCCGAGGTCCAGCGGCGCGAGCCACTGACGATCACGGTGCTCGGCGACGACGCGCGCGGCCGCGGGCCGTCCGGACGGTCGTGGCGCAGCGGGCGGATCGAGCGGTCCGACTCCTACCTGACCGACCCGGCGACCGCGCCGTGGCACGGGCTCGGGGAGCGGCTGGGGTGGCGGTCCAGCGCCTCGGTTCCGATCGGCTCGCGGCACGGTGAGGTCGGGGCGCTGCTGTCGCTGTACTCCTCCTGGCCCGGCTTCTTCTCCACCCCCGAGCGAGAGGCGATGCTGCTGCAGGTCAAGCAGGTCCTCGAGGGGGCGCTGGCCGTGCTGGAGTCGCGGGGCTCGGCCGCCACCGGCGTGCGTGCGTACTCCGCGCGGACGTCGTACCTGTCCAAGCTGGCGCGCGGTGAGGTGCAGATGCTGTACCAGCCGATCGTCGGGCTGGACACCGGCCGGGTCTACCGGGTGGAGGCGCTCGCCCGGCTGGCCGACGGGGACCGGCTGCTGCGGCCGGCGGAGTTCCTGCCCGCGTTCGGCGACGACGACCTGGTCCGGCTCTTCGAGATCGGCCTGGACCAGGCACTGGAGGCGGCGCGCGGCTGGGTGGCCGCGGGGCACCCGCTCGGGGTGTCGCTCAACCTCCCGGCGCGGTCGGCCCACGACGAGCGCTACGTCACCCTCGTCGGCCGGGCGCTGGAACGGCACGGGGTCGACCCCGGCCTCCTGACCCTCGAGCTGCTCGAGGCCGGAGAGGTCGGCGGCGACCGGTCCTCGGGCAGGCCGGTGCTCGCGCAGCTCAAGGCGCTCGGGGTGCGCCTCGCCCAGGACGACCTCGGCTCGGGGCACAGCTCCCTGCTGCGGCTGCGCCACGTCGACTTCGACGACGTCAAGCTCGACCAGAGCCTGGTCCGTGGCCGTGAGCTCGACCCCCGCGGGGCGTTGGACTTCATCCGGCCGCTGACCGACCTCGCCCACAACATGGGCCTGACCGTGATCGTCGAGGGGCTCGAGAACGACGGGCTGGTCGAGGCGGCGTACATCCTCGGTGCCGACGCCGGGCAGGGCTACGGCATCAGCCGGCCGCTGACCCGCGACCAGCTGCTCGGCTGGGCCGGGGGCTTCGCGCTCGACCTCGACCCGGACGACCCCCGGACCCACCTCGGCGCGCTCGCCGGCCACGTGGCCTGGGAGCACCGGGTGTCGGCCTCGCCCGGCGCCGGCCCCGCCGGGCGCGACGAGGCGTGCCCGCTGGACCGGTTCCTCGACCGGGTGGGCGACCCGGACGGCCAGGTGCGCCAGGCGCACGCCGAGGTGCACCGGGCCTGCCTGGCGGGGCGTGGGACGGCCGAGCACCTGCGGTGGTGGCGGGTCCTGGTGCGGAGGGTCGCCCGGCGGTACGCCTGAAGGGAGGCGGCGGTACGCCTGAAGGGAGGCGGCGGTACGCCTGAAGGGAGGCAGCGGTACGCCTGAAGGGAGGCAGCGGTACGCCTGGACCCGGCCGCGGCGTGCGTGAGGCGCCGGGGTGCCGGGTACCCGGACCCCATGGCCGACAACACGGACAAGAAGAAGGCGCCGCTCGCCGCCTGGCTCATCGCCACCATCGTCGTCGGGCTGCTGATCATGCTCGCCATCGGCATGGCCGTCCTCTGATGGCGGCGGCACGGACGCAGGCGCGACCCCCGTCGAAGGTGGCGGGCCTGCTCTTCGGGCTGGGCTTCGGCGGCTTCGTCGACGGCATCCTCCTGCACCAGGTGCTGCAGTGGCACCACATGATCAGCCACGTCGAGGGCTACCCGACCGACACGCTCGCCGGCCTGGAGGCCAACGTCCTCGCCGACGGCTTCTTCCACGTCGCCGCCTGGGTGCTGGTCTTCGCCGGGTCCGTCGCCACCCTGGTCGCCTGGAGGCAGGGTCGGCTGGCTCCGAGCTGGAGCTTCCACTTCGGCCTGGTGCTCGCCGGCTGGGGGATCTTCAACCTCGTCGAGGGGGTCGTCGACCACCACCTGCTCGGGGTGCACCACGTCCGCGACGACCTCGGCGCGCCGCTGTCGTGGGACGTCGGCTTCCTCGTCCTCGGCGCCCTGCTCCTGGCCGGCGGCTGGCTGCTGCACCGGCGCGGTCTCCGTGCCGTCGAGGCCCGGGCGGGCGCACCCACCGACCCGGTGCGGCGGGGCGCCCGGTGAGCCCGCGGTTCCACTCCGGTCCGGCGTCGCCGCAGGTCCTCGGCGAGCTCCCCTGACCGCATGGCCGCCACCGCGCCGGGTACGGCCGGGAGGGACCCGACCGAGGGAGGAATGATGGCCGACCACAACGACGACGCCCACATGCCCACCAACGACCAGCCGCTCAACGGGCCGCGCCGCTCCACGTTCGGGCCGCTGGTGATCTCGCTGCTGCTGCTCGCGGTGATCGCGGTGATCTTCTTCGTCTACTTCCAGCTCTGATGAGGTTGCGCGACGACAGCCTGGCCCTGCTCGCCCAGGGGTACGCCTTCCTGCCGAACCGCCGACGCAGCGAGGGTCGCGCGTCGGTCCGGTTCGCGCTGATGGGCAAGGACGCCCTCGCCGGGATCGGGCCCGACTGGGCGCGCCAGGTGTACGACGAGCGGCTGGTGGAGCGGTCCACGGCCCTGCCCGGGACGGTGCGCAACACCCTGGTCGGCGACGGCGCGGTGCACACGCTCGACGGCGCCGAGCACCGGCACCGCAAGCAGTTCTTCCTCCGCTCCCTGGACGGTCCCGGCGTGTGCGCCCTGGCGCAGGAGGTGCTCCGCTCCTGGGAGGACGCGCAGGAGCGCTGGCGCAGCGCCGGCGAGATCGTGCTCTTCGACGCCGCCGCGGAGGTGCTGCTCGACGCGACCTGGCGGTGGGCCGGCCTGCCCGACGACGCCAGGACCGGCTCGACCGCGAGCGACATGGTCGCCATGGTCGACGCGTTCGGTGCCGTGGGGCCCCGCAACCTCCGCGGCCGTGTGGCCCGGGCCCGGCTGGAGCGCGACCTGGGCGGCGTCGTCGACGACGTGCGTGCGGGACGTCGTACGGCTCCGGCGGGATCGGTCCTGGACGCGGCGACCTGGCTGCGCGATCCCGACGGGACGCTGCTGGAGCCGCGGGTCTGCGCGGCGGAGATCCTCAACCTGGTCCGGCCCACGGTGGCGACCGCCTGGTTCGTCGCCGACGCCGCGCACGCGCTGTCCCGGCGACCCGACCTGCGCGACGCGCTCGCCTCGGAGGACCCGGTGCAGGTCCGGTCGTTCGCGCAGGAGGTGCGCCGGTTCTACCCGTTCGCGCCGTTCATCGGCGGCACCGTCGTGCGCACCTCGGAGTGGGACGGTCTGGTCGCCCGCCCCGGCGACCGGGTCCTGCTCGACATCTGGGGGCACAACCACGCCGCCGAGCTGTGGGAGGACCCCTACACCTTCGACCCGCTTCGCTTCGAGGGCGTCGAGATCGACCCGTGGACGCTGGTGCCGCAGGGCGCCGGGAAGACCGAGCGGGGGCACCGCTGTCCCGGAGAGCCGGGGGTGGAGCTGATCCTCGAGGTGCTCCTGCCCCGGCTCGCGGCGCTGGACCACGTGCTGCCCGAGCAGGACGACCGGATCCCGCTCACCCGCGTCCCGACGAGGCCGCGCAGCGGGATGGTGCTGCGGCTGCGCGGCGGGACACCCGGCGGCTCCGGCGGCGCGAGCCCTTCGGGCCGGTCGTAGCGACCACGGCCGGGACGAGGTGCGGCCGGTAGCCGGGCCTGCTCCTGGCCACGCCGCCGGCGCGGGAGATGTCGCCGAAACCCGGCGGCGCGGGTCTCCGTGGGCATAGCGTGCCCGGTACCGGGGGGGGCGACGTACGACGAAGGAGACCCCCGTGCGCAGACAGCATCTCACCGCCCTCCTCAGCCTCCTGGCCGCACTCGTGCTCGCGCTCGCCGCGGTGGCGCCGGCCCAGGCGGCCAAGCCCGCGAAGGCAGGCGGCGGGAAGGACTACCCGAGCTCGATGGCCTCGCTCGGCGACTCGATCACCCGCGGCTTCAACGCGGCGGGGTGGTACTCCGACTCCCCGGAGCGGTCCTGGTCGACCGGGAGCTACGCCTCCGTCAACAGCCACTACAGCCGGCTGTCGAAGCTGAACCGGCGGATGACCGCCTACAACGACGCACGCACCGGTGCCAGGATGGCCGAGCTGCCCGGTCAGGCGTCCACGGCGGTGGGTCAGGGCGCGGGGTACGTCACGGTCCTGATGGGCGCCAACGACGCGTGCACCTCGAGCGAGGCCACGATGACCCCGGTGGCGGACTTCGAGGCGAGCTTCCGGACCGCGATGCAGACGCTCGCGTCGGCCCCGAAACCGCCGAAGGTCTTCGTCGCCAGCATCCCCGACATCCACCAGCTCTACGCCGTGGGCAAGGACAGCTCCTCGGCCCGCAACGCCTGGTCCGCGTTCAGCATCTGCCAGTCGATGCTGGCGCGGCCGACCTCCACCGAGCAGGTTGACGAGGAGCGGCGCCAGCGGGTGCGCGAGCGGGTGGTCGCCTACAACGACGCGCTCGAGCAGGTGTGCGCGGTCGAGCACGCCGCGATCTGCCGGTACGACGGCGACGCGGTGTTCGGCTACCCGTTCACCCTGAATCAGCTCTCGACCTGGGACTACTTCCACCCGAACCTGGCGGGGCAGACGGTGCTGGCCGAGACCACCTGGCAGCGCAGCTTCTGGGCCGGCTGACCGTCAGCCGGCGGCGCGGTCGGCCACCCGGACGTTGACCGTGGTGGTCACCGGAAGGGCGAGGGAGACGGTGACCAGGCAGCCGCTCTCGGCGCTCTCGACGACCTCGCGGGCCGCGTCCTCGTGACCCGCCGCGGTGGCGAGGTGCACGGTCTGCTCGATCCGCACGAAGCCGAACTTGCCGTCCTCCCGGCGGCCCACCACGCCGTCGGCGTCCACGTCGAGATCGAGCAGCGGGACCCCCGCCTGCTCGGCCTTGGCCGCGATCGTCACCGCGAGGCAGGAGGCGGCCGCGACCGCGAACACGTCCTCGGGGCTCCACAGGTCCGGGTCGGTGCCCTTGAACTCCGGCGGGGTCGCGATGTCGATGGGTTGCTTGCCGTCGACGCTCGCGGTGGTACGACGCCCGCCGTCCCAGGCGACCTTGACGGGGAAGTGGAACTCTTTGGCCATGGGTCAGGCTCCTTTGCCTCTCCTCGGGGATCCCGGACCGGTCGGGCCCGGGTGGTCGTCGATCTCGTGCTCATCGCGGCGCTCCTCGGCCCTCGCCGCCGACGGCCGCGGTCAGGGTCTGCAGCCGTCGGGTCACCGAGCCGCACACCTGCTCGCACAGCCGGAGCGCGCTGTCGTCGACGACCCGGTAGTAGACGTGGTTGCCGGACTTGCGGCGGGCCAGGACGCCTGCCTCGGTCATCACCCCGAGGTGCTTGGAGACGTTCTGCTGGCCGGCGCCGACCTTCGTCGCGAGCTCGTTGACCGACTGCTCGCCCTCGCGCAAGTGGTCCAGCAGCCGGATCCGCGTCGGCTCGGCGAGCACCCGCATCCGGCGTGCGACGAGCTCCACGAGCTCCTCGGGCATCGGGTGCGGCAGGCTCACGCGGACAACTGTAACACCACGTAGTTGTACAGTTCGCCCTTCGCGGAGGCGGTTTCGGTGGTGGTTCTGCGTTCTGCCGCGACAGCGGGTATCGTGGGCCGCAGCACGAGCCCGTCACGTGTACGTCCCCGGGGGGCCTTCCTCCCGGCCCCGCTCCCGTGGGTTCTCGCCAACATCGCCGTTTCGGCGCATGGCACGGCGCTTCTCGTGTGCACACGTTCCCGGCGCGTCCGGGAGGCCTCGGCAGAGGCACGGCCGGTCTGTCCCCCGGCGGGACAGGGCGGAGCCCGGTCGGGGCGTCGGGTCCCGACCACCGTTCGAGAGATGGAGACTCGGTTGGCACAGCGCCAGCGTCGTTCCGGAGGCACCCGGACAGCACCCCGCGCACGCCGCCGCGCGCGCGACAACGAGGGAATCCTCCCGGTCCTCGCCAAGGCGGTCCGCGAGCTCGAGGGCCGCGTGCAGCGCGGGCAGGTCGAGCGGGCGCGGTTCCAGGCCATCTCGCTGCTCGTCCGTGACGAGCGGGCCCGGGTCAAGGCCGACGACACCGCCACCGAGGCACAGCGGGACGGACAGCTGAAGCGGCTGGACGGCATCGCCACCATCCTCGCCCAGACCGCGGCCCGCGAGCCGTCCCTGTTCGACCTCCTCGACGAGGACGCCGAGGTCAGCGAGTCGACCCGGATCCTCAAGCGAGACATGCAGGTCGCCGGGGGGCTGGAGCCGGACCCCGAGCCCCGTCGGCAGGAGCAGCCGACGACCGCCGTACGCACCGATCGTCAGGTCGTGCCGCAGTCGGTGGTCGCCGCCCAGCTGGCCAACCCGTTCCTCGCGCCCGACTTCTCCGAGACCGGGCAGGTGCGTCGCCCCACCGGCGGGCGGCTGTCCGGGTGGCAGCTGATCGAGCCGCTGCTGAGCGCGTTCGAGACCGCCGGGGCCGGCGCCCCCTCGTGCATGGAGCTGCCCGCGCCGGGCCCGTCGGTGAAGCTGCCTGCGGACCTCGAGCTGATGCCGCACCAGGCGCGCGTGGTCGCCGCCGCGGCCGAGGGCCACCGGTCGTTCCTGCTCGCCGACGAGCCGGGACTCGGCAAGACCGCCCAGGCGTTGCTGGCCGCCCAGGCCGCGAACGCCTACCCGCTGCTGTGCGTGGTGCCGAGCGTGGTGAAGACCAACTGGGCCCGCGAGGCCGCGCGGTGGACGCCGAACCGCGACGTCACCGTGATCCACGGCAGCGGCGAGTCCATCGACGGCTTCGCCGACATCGTCGTCGTCAACTACGAGGTGCTCGACCGCCACGTCGGCTGGATGGCCACGCACGGCTTCCGCGGGATGGTCGTGGACGAGGCGCACTTCATCAAGAACAAGAAGTCGCAGCGCTCCCAGCACGTCCTCGAGATCGCCGACCGGATCCGCAAGCGGGTGGCGCGGCCGCTGATGATGGCGCTCACCGGGACGCCGCTGATCAACGACATCGACGACTTCCGCCCGATCTGGCAGCTGCTGGGCTGGATCGACGAGAAGAAGCCCGGTTCGCAGCTGATGGCGGCCCTGGAGGACACCGGCCTGACCCCGCTGGACCGCGGTTTCCACTCGGCGGCGCGCCAGGCCGTCATCGACCAGGGCATCGTCCGCCGGCGCAAGGTCGACGTGGCCAGCGACATCCCCGCCCGGCGGATCGCCGACCTGCCGGTCGAGCTCGACGCCGCCGCGGCCCGTTCCATCCGCGACTCGGAGCGGGAGCTCGCGCTACGGCTGGTCAAGAGGTACGACGCCGCCGTCGCCGCCCGGCAGGAGCGCTCCGGGGTCACCGTCGACGGCGTCGACCAGGAGCTGGTCCGTCGGGTCGCCGGCTGGGAGCTCTCGGACGCCACCGAGTCGACCTCGGGCGAGAACGTCTTCAAGATGGTCCGCCGGATCGGTCAGGCGAAGGCGGCCCTCGCCGCCGACTACGCGGCCCAGCTGGCGCGCAGCGCCGGCAAGGTGGTCTTCTTCGCCAAGCACATCGACGTGATGGACGAGGCCTCGCAGTTGCTGGAGTCTCGCGGCATCCGGTACTCCTCGATCCGCGGCGACCAGACCCCGGCCGTGCGCCAGCGCAACATCGACGCCTTCACCCAGGACGCCGACGTGGCCGTGGCGGTCTGCTCGCTGACCGCCGCGGGCGTGGGCCTGAACCTGCAGGCGGCGAGCAACGTCGTCCTCGCCGAGCTGTCGTGGACCAACGCCGAGCAGACCCAGGCCATCGACCGGGTGCACCGCATCGGGCAGACCGAGCCGGTCACCGCCTGGCGCATCATCGCCGCCCAGACCCTGGACGCCAAGATCGCCGAGCTGATCGACTCCAAGGCGGCGCTAGCCGCCCGGGCGCTCGACGGGTCGGGCGAGGAGGTCGCCTCCTCCGCCGACGTGCAGCTCGAGGCGCTCGCGGCCATGCTGACGCAGGCACTGGCCGAGCGCGAAGGCTGAGGCGCCTCGCGTCCGGGAAGGTTCGACCGGGATCGGGGCAGTTCCTCCGGCCGTGCCCGGCTGGGGACCACCGGCGCGCGAGTGGGGACGGGTGGCCCTGCCGGCCCGGCCGGTCCGCTTCCTACGCTCGCAGGATGAGCGCTACCCATCGACGTACGACGCCGGCCGCCGTGGGGCTGTTGACCGCCTCGGCGGCGTTCGCCCTTCTCGCCGCCGGCCCGACGCAGGCGGCGGCTCCACCGACCTGCGGTGGTCAGGTGGCCACGATCGTCGGCACCGTGGGTGACGACGACATCGACGGGACGTCCGGCCCGGACGTGATCGTCGGGCGCGCCGGCAACGACGACATCGAGGGGCACGGCGGCCGGGACGTCATCTGCGGCAGCCGCGGGAACGACGAGCTCGAGGGCAACGCCGGGAACGACCGGCTGTACGGCAACCGCGGGAACGACGAGCTCGAAGGCGACCGTGGTGACGACCGGCTGTACGGCGGACCCGGGTACGACGAGGCGGAGGGTGGCCCCGGCATCGACGTCTGCGTGGCCGAGAGGACCGAGAGCTGCTGACGCCGGCCCGCGCCCGCCGGCGGCACCGGGCGAAGTAAAGGATTGCCGGAAACGGCACCCGGACCGGTCGCCTCTTGGTTGACTACTCGTGAACGGCCGCTGGTGACCCGAGACGCCGGCGGCCGTTCTGCTGCCCGGGCGTCGCGTCCCCGCCGGCGGCTCCCGTCCGCGGGTCCAGCCCACGGCACTCGCACCTGTGAACCGGATGAGCGTCGGCCGTGAAGGTGCTGAGCGCCCGCCTCGCCACGTCCTTGCGGTGGCACAGTGGAGACGTGATCGCAACAGGCGCCCCCGCGGCGGCGGCACTCGCCGGGCTACCGTTCGGCGCGGTGCTGGCCCAGTTCGGGCTGCTGGCCCTGTTCGGCTTCGTGGCCCTCGAGGCTGCCGGCGTCCCGCTTCCGGGCGAGACCGTCCTCGTGCTCGCTGCCGGCTACGCCGGCCACACCGGCCACTTCTCCCTGCTCGCGGTCGTCGTCGTCGCAGCCGCGGCGGCGGTGGTCGGTGACAACCTCGGCTACGCGGCGGGGAGGTACGGCGGGTGGCCGCTCCTGCGCCGGTTCAGACGGCTGCTGCGGGTGCGCGACTCGGACCTCAAGGTCGGCCGGCTGGTGTTCGACCGGTACGGCGGACGGGTGGTGTTCCTCGGCCGCTTCGTGTCGATCCTGCGCACCTACGCCGCGTTCCTCGCCGGAGTCAACCACATGCGGTGGCGTCGGTTCCTGGTCTGGAACGGGTCCGGTGGCACGATCTGGGCAGCCGCCTGGGCCACCGGGGCCTACTTCTTCGGCGCACGGCTGTCCGGGGTCTCCGGTCTCGCCGAGTGGGTTCCCCTGGCGTTGGCAGGTGTCCTCGCCGTGAGCGCCACGCTGGTGGTCCGGCGGCGCCTGGTGCAGCTGCGGGCCGACGCGGAAGCGACGTACCCCGGGCCGCTGCCCTGACCGGGTCGCCGGACGGTCCCGCGCCGGGCGGTCAGGAGTCGAAGCCCAGCCCGACCTTGTCGAGGCCGCGCAGCCACAGGTTGCGCCTGCCGCCGTTGCGGTCCGCGTGCGCCAGGGAGGCCCGGGTCAGCTGCACGCCGAGGAAGCTGATCGGCTCCGGGGGGAACGGCAGCGGCATGGACCGCACCATCTCCAGGTCCGTGCGCGCCGTCGACTCGCCCGCCAGCAGGTCCAGCATCACGTCGGCGCCGAAGCGGGTCGCCCCCACGCCGAGGCCGGTGAAGCCCGCGGCGTAGGCGACCCGTCCGCCGTGGGCGGTCCCGAAGAACGCCGAGAACCGGGTGCAGGTGTCGATCGCACCGCCCCACCGGTGGGTGAACCTCACGCCGCGCAGCTGGGGGAACGTCCAGAAGAAGTGCTCGGCCAGCTTGACGTGCGTCTCCATGCGCTGGTCGAGCTCGGGAGCGATCCGCCGGCCGTAGTAGTAGACCGCGTCGTAGCCGCCCCACAGCATGCGGTTGTCGGCCGTGAGCCGGTAGTAGTGGAACTGGTTGCCCGAGTCCATGACCGCCTGCCGACCCTGCCAGCCGATCGAGGAGAGCTGCTCGGCCGAGAGCGGTTCGGTCATCAGCACGTAGTCGTACACGGGGATGGTGTAGGCCCGCACCCGGCGCACCAGGGACGGGAACGCGTTGGTGCCCAGGGCGACCTGCGGTGCACGTGCCCGCCCGAGGTCAGTGCTCAGGACCATGTCCGACCCGGAGCGCCGCATGGCGCGGACCGGGGTCCGCTCGAAGATGCGCACGCCCAGCTCCAGGCACGCCTTCTTCAGTGCCCAGGTCAACTTGGCCGGCTGGACCAGCGCGCACCCCTGCGCGTCGAGCAGGCCGGACCGGTAGGTGGGGGAGTGGATCTCTGCCTGCACGGCCTCCCGGGAGAGCGGCCGGACCCCGTCCTCCCCGGCGCGGGCGTCCGCCTCCCCGGCCAGGTGCTCTGCCTGCCACCCCTCCACGGCCACCGACAGCATGCCCGTGCGCTCGAACTCCGCGTCGAGCCCGTACCTGGCGACCGTCTCCTCGATCCCGTCGAGGTTCGCCAGGCCCAGGCGCTCGAGCTCGGGGAGCTCGTCGGGGAACCGGTCGAGCCCGTTGAGGTACCCGTGGGTGAGGCTCGCCGCGCAGAAGCCGCCGTTGCGTCCGGAGGCGGCCCAGCCGACCTCCTCGGCCTCGAGCAGGACCACGTCCCTGCCCGGGTCCCGCTCCTTGGCGCGCAGCGCGGTCCAGAGCCCGCTGTACCCGCCGCCGACGACGACGAGGTCCGCGCGCACGTCGCCGACCAGCGACTCGCACGCGTGCGGACGTGCCGGGTCCTGGTGCCAGAAGATCGCCGGTTCCGCACCGGCCAGTGCCTGCGCGGCACCCCGGCGCACCTCCGCCGTGGAGCTCGCGGCGTCACTCCTCATCTGCTTCTCCCTGCGAGCTGTCGTCGGAGCGCACCACGTACACCTTGCGCAGCGTCTCGGTCACCGTCCACTCGGTGCGCTCACCCTCGAACAGCGACATGACGTCGCCCGGGCGCAGGGAGACCTCGCGGCCGTCGTCGAACCGGACCGAGGCGGCGCCGGACAGGACGACGAACACCTCGTCCGCCTCGACGTCGCGGGCGGTGCCCGGCGTCATCTCCCAGATCCCGACCTCGACGTCGTCGAACGTGCGGACGCTCCGGCTGCCTGCGCGCGGGCTACCGTCCACCACCTCGGCAGCGGGCAGCGCGGTGGTCTCGAACTCGACGTCTCGTGCCGGCAGCGGCTGGGCGGCGCCGGTCGGCTGGTGCTGCTGGTCCTCGGTCACTGCTGTCCTTTCCGTCGTGTTGCGCGAAGATCGGGTCGCATGGGGATCAGCGGCCCCCGGTCGCCCGGGCCTCGACCGCCGGTCGTTCCCGGAGCCACGTCGTGGGCGCCATGGGGTCGCGGCCCTCGATCTCCCGGCCGAGGCGGTGCCCGTCGAAGACCGCCTCGGACGGCATGCGGGGGGCGACCGCGTCGCCGACGGCGTAGACGCCGGCGATGCCGGCCCGGGCGAGGGCGTCGGGGTCGGCGAGCAGCTCGCGGTAGAGCGTGTCCTCGCTCTGCTGCTGGGTGACCAGTACGACGCCGTCGGCGGGCAGCGACCACGCGTCGCCCCAGGAAGTGTGCCCGGAGACCCTGCCCGGCTCGATCTGCTGCAACCCGGTGCCGGTGTGGAACGCGACCCCGAGGTCGTGCAGGTGCTGGCGGAGCATGTCGCCCTCCAGCGCGTCGTCCGAGACCGGCGACACCTTGTCCAGCGGCGTGACCAGGTGGACCTGGTAGCCCTCGGTCGCGAGCAGCTCGGCGATGCCGGGAGCCACGAAGTAGCCGTCGGTGTCGTAGACGACGACCTGCCCGTGCGGCGGGCGCTCGCCGGCCATGATCCGCTCCGGGGTCAACGCCAGCTCGGCGCCGTTCAGGGGTCCGAGCTGGTGGGGCTGGGTGCCGTCGTCGCGCCACCGCGACCCGGTGGCGACGACGACCAGGTCGGCGCCGTAGTCGAGGACGTCGGCGGCGGTGAGCCTCCTGCCGAGGACCACCTGGACGTTCGGCAGCCTGGAGAGGCCGATGGCGCGGTGGTCGACGGTGCGCCCCCAGTCGCCGAGGGTGGGGAGCTGCCGGACCCAGCGCATCTTGCCGCCGACCTCGGCCTCGGCGTCGACCACGTGCACGGCGTCGTACCCGCGGCGGCCGAGCACCATGGCGCACTCGAGGCCCGCGAGCCCCGCCCCGACGACCAGGACGGCACGGCCGGGGTCCTGCGGCGGGTCGAAGCGTTCGGGGTGCCAGCCGCGTCGGTACTCCTCGCCGGCCGTGGCGTTCTGCAGGCACCCGACGTGGTGGAACGTCTCCTCGCGGAGGATGCACACGTTGGAGCCTGTGCACTCGCGGATCTCGTCGAGCCGGCCCTCGCGGATCTTGGTCGGCAGGTACGGGTCGGCGATGGCGGGGCGGGCCGCGCCGATCAGGTCGAGGTCACCGCTGCGGACGACCGCGGCCATCGTGTCCGGGCTCGTGAAGCGACCGACCCCGACGATCGGCTTGGTGGTCACCGCCCGGACCTTCGAGGTCCAGGGGAGCTGGCTTCCCTCGCCGAAGTACCGCGAGGTCCCGGAGTCCTCCGGCCACGCGCCGACGTTGACGTCGAAGAGGTCGACGAGGGGGTCGGCCAGGGCGAAGAACTCCAGCAGCTCCTCGTGCTCGATGCCGAGCAGCTCGCGGCCTCCGGCGGCGGGCATGCGGATCGCGATCGCGCAGTCGTCGCCGACCGCCTCACGGGTCATCTGCAGCGTCTCCAGCTGCAGCCGGGCGCGGTTCTCCAGCGAGCCGCCGTAGGCGTCGGTACGGCGGTTGGTGACCACCGACAGCATCTGGGTCATCAGGTAGCCGTGGGCGCCGTAGACGTAGACGATGTCGAACCCGACGTCCCGGGCGCGGCGGGCCGCGGTGACGAAGTCGTCCTGGACCCGGCGGATGTCGGCGAGGGTCATCTCCTTGGCCATGCCTGCGTAGAGCGGGTCGGCGGCCGCCTGGGTGGGCGCCAGCCGGGGGTAGCGGGACTCCCCGTTCGGCGACAGCGCCCCGCCGTGGACCAGCTCGATGCCGGCCAGCGCGCCGTGCTCGTGCACCGCGTCGGCGACCAGGCCGAGCCGCTGCATGTCGGCGGCGTCCCAGCAGTCCGACGCCACGGCGTAGGTCTCGTCGGAGTCCGGGGACACCGGCGCGTAGTCGGTGCACACGCCGCCCCAGCCGCCTTCCGCCTTCACCGCCCGGAAGGCGGCGTGGGTACGGGGCCTGGAGGAGCCGAACCCGGAGGCGTGCGGGACCTGGTAGAAGCGGTTGGGCAGGGTCTTGGGACCCACCGGGACGGGCTCGAAGAGGATCGCGTGACGTGGGTCCATCTGCGCCATCGGGTGCGCTGCCTTTCCATGGTCGTCGGTGGTGCGTGGCCGGGTCAGTGGGCGCCGGTGAGCCGCTCGAGCGCGGCGGCCACCCGCGACGGCCGGCCGGTGAGCCGCTCCTCCCGGTCCGCGGCCGCGGCGGCGCGGAGGCCGGCGTTGACCCCCAGCCAGCGCAGCGGTTCGACCTCCCACCGGGGTGAGCGGTGGTTGACGATCGGCAGGTCGTTCAGCGGGTCTGCCCGGTCCAGGACCAGGTTGCGCAGCACCCGGCCGGCCAGGTTGCTGGTGGCCACCCCGTCCCCGACGTACGCGCCGGCCCATGCCGTCCGCCGGGCGGGGTCGTAGCCGACCGAGGGGAACCAGTCCCGCGGGACTCCGAGCGGTCCGCCCCACCGGTGGGTGACCGGGACGTCGCGCAACGCGGGGAAGAAGTCGTGCAGCGTGTCGACCAGCCGGTCGTGGATCCCGGGATGTACGTCGAACCTCGGGTCGATCCGCGACGCCAGGTGGTACGGCGCGCCGCGGCCCCCGAACACGACCCGGCCGTCGCTGGTCGGCTGTGCGTAGACCCGGAGGTTCCTCAGGTCGTTGAACGCCGTCCGCCTCTCCAGGCCCAGCTCGGAGAGGGTCTCCTCCGGCAGCGGCGCGGTCGCGACCACGAGCGAGTACAGCGGGGCCAGCTCGCGCCGCGCGGAGGGGAACGTGGAGGTGAACGCCTCGGTGGCGCGGACCACCACCGACGCGTCGACGCGGGTCCCGTGCTCGGTGGTGACCCTGCCCGGCTCGATCCCGGTGACCGCGGTGCCCTCGTGGATCACCGCGCCCATCTCCTCCACCCGGGCCGTGAGGCCACGCACGAGCTTGTCGGGATGGACCACCGCACAGTGCTCGGTGTATGCCCCGCCCAGGACGCGGGTGGCGGCGACCTTCTCGCGTGCGTGGTCGGCGCCGAGGAGCCGCCACTGGTCGGGCAACCCGAACCGCCGGGTGCCGTCGACGGCGGCGCGCGCCCGGGCGAGCTGGGCGCCGGTCCGGGCCAGCGAGAGGAGTCCCTCGCGCGCGTAGTCGCAGTCGATGCGCTCGCGTTCCACGACCGTGCCGACCTCGGTCACGGTGGCGTTCATGGCCGCCTGGAGGTCGAGTGCCGCCTGGTGCGAGTACATCTTCGCCACGCGCGGAAGGGATACCGGGAAGATCGCGGAGAGCCATCCGCCGTTGCGCCCGGACGCCCCGAAACCGGCGTACTCCCGGTCGAGCAGCACGACCTTGAGGGCGGGATCGGCCTGCAACAGGTAGTACGCCGTCCACAGGCCGGTGAACCCGGCCCCGACGATCACGACGTCGGCCGTCACGTCGTCCCGGAGGGCGGGCCGGCGCCGGGTCGTGTCGCGGCCCTCCCACCACAGCGGTCGCCCTGCGGTGTTCGCCGCGCCGTTCCGGGCGGCGGCGCCTCGCACGGTCACGGACCCTCCTGGCAGGTCGGCGGTTGTACCATCGGCTGAGTCTGGCCCGGGGTCGTCCGCCCTGGCCATACGTCGATCCGCCAGTGAGCCGCCCGCCGGTTCATACCGTCGTACGACAGAGGTGGGGGTTCTCGTTGATCACGGTGGACCGGCTCGCCGCCATCCCCTCGCTCGACCTCCGGTACCTGGCCGGAGAGGCCGGCGGTGCCCGACCGGTCACGTGGGCGCACGCGTGCGACCTGCCCGACCCGTGGGAGTGGTTCGAGGCGGGGGACCTGGTGATGACGACCGGCGCGGGCCTGCCGCCCGGCGAGGCGGAGCAGACCGACTGGGTCAACCGCCTCATCGACAGCCGCGTCGCCGCGCTGGTGATCGCGCCGGGACCGAGAGCGGCGGAGCCGACCGCCGCGATGCTCGCCGTCGCCGAGGACCGCGGGTTCCCCGTGCTCGCGGCGAGCTTCGGTCTGAAGTTCGTCACCCTGGCCCGGACCGTCATCGAGAGCGCGGTCGCGTCCGAGCGCCAACGGCTGGCGACGATGAACCGCCTCTACGAGACCTACTGGCGCTCCCTGCACGCCGGCGGCCCGTTCACGGCGCGGCTCTCGGCCCTGGAGGCGACGACCGGCTGGGCTCTCGCGGTCCGTGACCGGGCGACCGGACGAGTCGTCGCGTGTGGTGACCGGGCCCGGGACGCCGGCGGTGCCGCCGAGGAGGGCGGTGTCGAGTTCCCCGTGCCGGGGACCCGCGAGCTCCTGCTCGTCGCGCGGCCGGTGCGGAGCCCGCTCGGGGACCGGTTCGTCCTCGAGCACATCGGCGGGCTGATCGCGCTGGAGCTGGAGCACGAGGCGGCCCAGCGGGACCGGCAGCGCGCGTCCGGCCAGGACCTGTTGTCGGGGCTGCTCGACGAGACGGTCAGTGTCGCGGCGGTCTGGCCCGAGCTGCGCCATCGCGGCATGACCGGGGCGGTCGTGGTGGCCCACTGGAAGGCGGCCGACTCGACCCCGCTGGACCACGCCGCGGTCCACCACCACGTGTCCCTGGACCAGTACGCCCCCCTGCTCGTGGCCGACGGCGGGAGCCTGGTCGGGATCGTGCCCCGGGACCTGGAGCTGCTCACCGAGCTCACCCGTCGCCTGTCCTCCCGGTGCGCGGTCGGGGTGAGCACACCGCTGACCATGAACTCGAGCATCCCGGAGGCGGCGCGTCAGGCCCGTCTTGCGGTCGCCGCCGCGCACGAGCAGCAGCGGGTCCTGGGCGTGTACGGCGAGGACGGCTCCGACCTGGACCTGCTCCCGCGCAGCGTCGAGGACATCCGCCGGCTCGCGCGGAAGGTGCTCGGGCCGCTCGTCGAGCACGACCGACGCGGCAACGGGGACCTGCTCGCGTCCGTCCGCACGTTCCTGGCCAACGACCGGCAGTGGCAACGCAGTGCGGACCAGCTGGGCGTCCATCGGCAGACGCTGGTGTACCGGCTCCGGAAGGTCGAGGAGCTGACCGGCCACAAGCCCGGGTCCACCGCCGGGTCGGCCACCCTGTGGCTGGCTCTCTCGGCGGTGGACCGGGCCGACCTGGCGCTCGACGACCTGGTCGGGTGAGCATCGGGCCGGTCGGTGCTTCAGCGGCCGTGGGCCAGTGCCACCTGAGGGTCCTCGTCCAGGCCGGACGTGGGCGCGGGGGCGGGTCGTGGTGGCCGCCGCCGACCCGTCGCCACGAGCAGCAACCAGACGGTGAGGCTCATCTCGGCGATCACCGAGGGCACCGCGACGAGGGCCAGGAAGACGCTGGACCACGACTCGTAGTCCGACAGCACGATGTGCGCGGCGGTGTCCATGGCGTACGCCGTGCCGGCGGTGACCAGCAGCCACCCCAGCAGCCGCGGCGCGTCGGCCGACAGCAGCAGGAGGCGGCCGATCAGCACCAGGTGCACGCCGAACGCGGCCAGGCCGGCGACCCAGGTGAAGTCGAACGCCTGCAGGGCCAGCAGCACCTGCGGGTCCGTGGCCCCGGTGGAGGCGGCGCCGTCGCCGACCAGCAGGAGTGCGACGTAGTGGAAGACCAGGGCGACGCCGAGCATCACGGTGTAGCCGAGCCGGAACCAGGCGGCGAGCAGGGCGAGGTCGGCGTGAACCGGGCGGAACAGCACGTTGAGCGCCCATGCGACCACGAAGTCGAGCAGGAAGATCGCCAGGAAGGCGAGCGTGCCCAGCCGGAAGGTGGCCTGCGACTCCGCGAGCCGCGTGGCCGTGCCGGCCGCGTCGCCGGGGTCCAGCACGGCACCGAGCGCGACGAAGTTCGCGAAGATGGCCAGCACGAAGATGGCGAGGTAGCCGAGTCCGGCCCAGCGCGCCGCGGCGCGGGGGAGGGTGAGCGTCTGCATGAGGAGTCCTTGTCTGTGGAGGTGGTGTGTCACTCGACGGTGAGGGCGACCTTGCCGCGCACGTGGCCGGCGGCGAGGTGGTCGATGGCCTTGGCCGCCTCGTCGAGCGCGTAGGTGCGCTCGAGAGCCGGCCGCAGGAGCCCCCGCTCGACGAGGGCCGACAGGGTCGCGAGGTCCTCGCCGTTCTCGCGGCTGAGGAACGCCGTCAGCCGCTGGCGGACGAAGGGCGAACGCGCCACGGCGGCGAGCTGGCGGTGGGTGCCGCCGAGCCACCGGCCGCCGTTCTCGCCGCCTGCGATCACGAGAGTGCCGGTCGGCGTGAGGCTGTCGCGCAGCTGTGAGAGCGGACGGTTGCCGGCGAGGTCCACGATGAGGTCGTAGCTGCTGCCGTCGTGGTCGATGTCCTCGCGGGTGTAGTCGATGACGCGCGTCGCACCGAGCGCGCGGACCAGGTCGGTCTTGGCTCCGCTCGCCACCCCGGTGACGACGGCGCCGTCGGCCGCGGCGACCTGGACCGCGTAGGAGCCGACGCCGCCCGAGGCGCCGATGACCAGCACCTGCTGGCCGGGGCGGACCCGACCGACCCTCCGGACCGCCTGGAGCGCGGCCACGCCGGAGACCGGCAGGACCGCGGCCTCCTCCATCGTCAGGCCGGCGGGCGCGGGGGCCACCCGGCCCTCGGGCACCACCGCGAGCTGGGCGAACGAGCCGTCGGCCGTGCCGATGACGCGATCGCCCACGGCCACCGTGGTCACCTCGTCGCCGACCGCCTCGACGACTCCGGCGACGTCACGTCCCGGGATCGGGAACTTCGGCCGCCGCAGCCCGAAGCCGAGGCGGACGGCGTAGGGCAGGCCGGTCATGAGGTGCCAGGTGCCGCGATCGACCCCCGCGGCCCGGACGCGGACCAGCACGTCCTTCGGCCCGGGCACGGGTGCGTCGACGTCCTCGAGGCGGAGCTGCTCGCTTCCGCCGTACTGCTGCTGAACCACTGCTCTCATCGGAGGTCTCCCACCTTACGTTGTAAGTCTGTGGCTCAGACAGTAGACTTACGGCGTAAGGACAGCAAGGCCTGACCAGACCACCGGAAGGACGGCGATGGCACGGCGCTCGACCCGAGGAGCAGGACTGAGCCGCGAGCGCGTCGTCGCGGCGGCGGTGGAGCTGGCGGACGCCGACGGCCTCACGTCACTGTCGATGCGGTCGGTCGCCAGGCGGCTCGGCGTCGAGGCGATGTCGCTCTACCACCACGTCGCCAACAAGGAGGACCTCCTCGACGGCATGGTCGACGCGGTCTTCGCCGAGTTCCACGCACCCGTCCCGGGTCACGACTGGGCCCGGGAGCTGCGCCGGCGCTCGCAGTCGGCCCGGGACGTGCTCAAGCGGCACCCGTGGGCGGTCGGGCTCATGGACTCGCGGCGCAGCCCGGGCATGGCGACGCTGCTGCATCACGATGCGGTCCTGGGGTGCCTACGGGAGGCGGGCTTCTCCCTGGAGCTCACCGGGCACGCGTTCGCGGTGCTCGACGCACACCTCTACGGCTTCCTCGTGCAGGAGCTCAGCCTGGCGTTCGACGGTGAGCAGGACCTCGCCGAGCTCGGGGCGGCGCTCGTCCAGAACCTGCCACCCGGGCAGCTGCCGTACTTCCGGGAGTTCACCCTCGACCACGCCCTGCAGCCGGGCTACGACTTCGGCAACGAGTTCGAGGTCGGCCTCGACCTGATCCTCGAGGGGCTGGCAGCGCGGCTCGCCGCCTCCTGAAGGCAGCGCCGGGAACGGGACGGGTCTCGGCGCGCTCGGGCTCGGTAGGCCCCGGGACTCGAACCCACAACCCGCGGAGTCCTCGTCGGGCCCGTCGCCGACGGCGAATCCCCTTGTTCTACAGGGGATCGGGACTCACGCGGAAGTACTCGTGGACGACGATGTTGCGCAGGCCAGCGAGGGAAGGCCAGGGAACATCTGGCATGGCGTCGCGGGTCTCGGGCGGCAGCGTTCGCACGGCTTCGCCGATGACGCCGAGGTTGCGCAGCACGGCGTCGTACGCCATCGAACCGCTCTTCGTCGGAGCGCGTCACACGGCCACCGAGTCGGCGAGAGCACTTGCGGAAACCTCGCCACGCAGCAGCGATGCGGCCACGATGTCAACGCGGGTTGCCAGAAGTTCGCTCAGTTCCTCGGCGATGCCGGCAACCCGAAGGAGCTCGTTGCCTCCGCCAGGCATGAGGTCGACCAGGAGGTCGATGTCGCTCTCGGGTGTTGCGTCACCTCGGGCCACTGATCCGAAGAGCCGGGGGTTGGCTGCCTGGTAGCGCTCGAGGACCGTGTCAAGGTCTGCCCCGCACCTGGGAGTGCCCTCGCCAGCCTGCGATACTTCACGCGGGACGGCGGCCACTCCCCAGGATCATTCGGATGAGGGTCCCCATGTCCCGGGCCTCTAGCTCAACTGGCAGAGCAGCGGACTTTTAATCCGCGGGTTGTGGGTTCGAGTCCCACGGGGCCTACAAGCGGGCAGGTCAGAGGCCGCCCACCCCGCTCGGCGACTCCTAGGAAGGGCGCTGGGGTACGTGTGGGACTTCACCCATTCGAAGTCCGAGCCACCACGCACCTGGCGTGCACCCAACGGCTTGAGCAGTCCACGGCCGAGCTCACGCACTGCTGACACCACAGTCGTTCATGCTCGGGGACAAGAAGTCGGACGCCCACCACGTGGAGGGGCCGTCCCCCGAGGGCACTGCGGGTCCTTGGCCTCTGGTAGCGCCCAGGGTCTGCGGACAGCGTTGAAGGCATGAGGTCGTGGATAGCGCCCATGCTCATCGCCGCGGCGACCGCGACCGTGGCAGGTGTCACCCGCAGCTACCGGCGGGATCTCACGGCAGCCCGGATCCGGCTGTCGGCGGTTGGGCGCCATCAGGTCAACACCACCTTCGGGATTGTGGAGTACGCCGAGTCCGGTGTCGGCGATCCTGTCCTCGTCAGCCACGGGATCTTCCACGGCTGCGACGGTGGCCTGCTCTCGGTCCGTCCCCTCCTGCCCGGGCGCCGGATCATCGCCCCCTCACGCTTCGGCTACCTCGGATCCGAGCTCCCGGCCGGCGCGAGTCCACAGGACCAGGCCGATGCCTTCGCCGCCCTGCTCGACCGTCTCGACGTCGCCCAGGCAGACGTCGTCGGTATCTCGGCCGGCACCACCGCCGCGCTCGAGCTCGCCCTCCGCCATCCGGACCGGACCAGACATCTCGTCGTTCTGTCGGGGAGCTTCCCAGGCGATCCGATGGCGGTCGCCCCACCGGCGTGGGGAAAGCTGCTCTACGCCGACCTGCCGCTGTGGGTCATGAAGCAGTTCGCACGAACCCAGTTCGCGCGCCTCATGGGGGTCCCGGCAGGCTTCCCGAAGACGCCCGAACAGGCGCAACAGATGGACGAGATGGTGGAGAGCATCTTCCCGATCGGTCCGAGGACAGCAGGAGCCGTGTTCGACGCCTACGTCTCCAACCCCTCAGTCAACGGCATTCCCATCGACAAGATCACGGTGCCGACGATCATCGTTCACGCCAAGGACGACCCGATGTGTGCGTTCGCGCCGGCCGAGCAGGCGGCTCATCGCATCCCCGGGGCCATCTTGGTTGCACAGGAGTCCGGCGGCCACCTCGGCCTCGGGCAGAACGAGTTCACCCGCGCCGCACTCGAGGACCTCCTCGACGCGCCGACGGTGCCCGAGCAGACGGGCCCGCCCGTGCATCCGGCGCGACACGCCTGATACGCGGTCTCGTCGGGCGGCACTCTCGACGGATAAGGCTGAAGCAGTCCGGGGCGGGTATCCCGGTCTGGCCGGTACCGGCCCGGTCGGAGAGCGCCGGCCGTGACCCGGGGAAGGTCCTTCGACCCTGGGGTGGGAACGCGGGATCCGGCAGGGTTGAGGTGACGAGCTCCACCCGAGGAGGTGCCCGGTGTCGACCGTATCCGCTGTGCGCTCCGGTCCCGGCACGTCCTCCGCCGCCCTCGTCGTGCTGCGCGAGTCCTGTTGCCGCCGATGACAGGTCGGCCGGTCCGCCGATGACAGGCCTACCCGCCGACCGCTCACCGCCCGTAGCGCGCTGATGCCCGGGACCGGCGTTCCCGGCACATCCACGAGGAGTCGACGCCATGCCCAGCACCCCCGCCGTCCCTCCCCCCACAGGCACGCCCACCGGCACGCCGGACCTGCCCTGGTACGCGCGGACCGCCGACGAGGTCCTGCGGCTGTGGCGCACCGACGCAACCACCGGGCTGAGCGCTGACGAGGCTCGCCGCCGACTCGAGGAGCACGGCCCCAACCGGCTTCCCGAGGCGCGGCGGCGCGGCCCGTTCGCCCGCGCGGTGGCCCAGTTCAACAACCCGTTGATCCTGGTGCTGATCGTCGCGGGCACCGTCACCGCCCTGCTGCAGCACTACCTCGACTCAGCGGTGATCTTCGGGGTGGTCGTCATCAACGCGATCATCGGCTTCGTCCAGGAGGGCAAGGCCGAGAGCGCTCTCGAGGCGGTGCGGGCCATGCTCGCCAGCCACGCCACCGTCCTGCGGGACGGGAAGCGGCACCAGGTCGAGTCCGCCGACCTGGTCCCCGGCGACGTCGTACTCCTGGAGTCCGGTGACCGGGTGCCGGCCGACCTCCGGCTGCTGCGCGTGCACAACCTGCGCGTCGAGGAGTCGGCGCTGACCGGGGAGTCCGTCCCCGTCGAGAAGACCCTCGACACCACCGCGGAGGACGCGAGCCTCGGTGACCGGACCTGTGTCGCCTACTCCGGCACCCTCGTCGTCTACGGGCAGGCCCGCGGCGTCGTCGTCGCGACCGGTGCCCACACCGAGGTGGGCCAGATCGGAGCGCTGGTCAGCGAGACCGCGTCGCTGGCGACACCGCTGACCAAGCGGCTGGACCAGTTCGCCCGCCAGATCACCGGGTTCATCCTGCTCGTCGGTGCCCTGGCGTTCGTCTACGCCTGGTTCGTCGGCGGGATGGACCTGCTCGAGGCGTTCCTGGTCGTGGTGGGCCTGGCCGTGGCCGCGATCCCCGAAGGGCTGCCGGCGATCATCACGATCGTGCTCGCGATCGGCACCCGGGCGATGGCGGGCGACCGGGCGATCGTCCGGCGGCTCCCCGCCGTGGAGACGCTCGGCTCGGTGACCGTGATCTGTTCGGACAAGACCGGGACGCTCACGCGCAACGAGATGACCGCGGTGCGTGTCATGCTCCCCGAGGGTGACCTGACCTGCAGCGGAGTCGGGTACGTCCCCGACGGCGGGTTCGCCGACCAGGCCGGTCTGGTCGAGCCGAGCGGGCACCCGGGCCTGCAGCAGCTGGCCACCGCCGGCCTGCTGTGCAACGACGCCCGACTGGACCACCACGACGACGACTCCTGGAGCGTGGTCGGCGACCCGACCGAGGGTGCGCTGGTGACGCTGGCGCTCAAGGCCGGTCTCGACCAGCTCGAGCTGTCGTCGAACCTGCCGCGGGTCGACGAGGTGCCGTTCGAGTCCGAGAACAGGTTCATGGCCACGCTGCACCACGACCACCACGGACACGCGGTCGTCTTCCTCAAGGGCGCACCGGAGCGGGTCCTCGACTTGTGCGGGTTGACCGGCGACGCCCTCTGGCAGGAGCGCATCGCCCACGCCGCGGCCGAGGGCGAGCGGGTCCTCGCGCTGGCCCGCGCCGACGTCGCCGCCGGCACCGACCGCATCGACCTCGAGCACCTGCCCCGCTTCGATCTGGCCGGCATGGTCGGCCTGCTCGACCCGCCGCGCCCCGAGGCGGTCGCCGCGGTCGCCGAGTGCCAGGCCGCCGGGATCACGGTCAAGATGATCACCGGTGACCACGGTGTGACGGCGGCGGCGATCGGCCGCGAGCTCGGTCTGCACTCCGAAGCGGCGCTGACCGGCGAGGCCATCGAGGCGATGGACGACGAGGCGCTGCAGGCCGCGGCCGCCGACAACGACGTGATCGCGCGGGCAAGCCCGGAGCACAAGATGCGCCTGGTGGCCGCGCTCCAGGCCCGGGGCAACTACGTGGCGATGACCGGTGACGGCGTCAACGACGCCCCTGCTCTCAAAGGCGCCGACATCGGCGTGGCCATGGGGCACCGCGGCACCGACGCCGCGCGGGAGGCCTCGGACCTGGTCCTGACCGACGACAACTTCGCGACCATCGCGCGCGCGGTCAAGCAGGGCCGGGTGGTCTTCGACAACATCAAGAAGTCGCTGCTGTTCATCCTGCCCACCAACGGCGGCGAGGCCGGGCTGATCCTCGTCGCGCTGCTGCTCGGGCTGACCATGCCGGTCACCGTCGGCCAGATCCTGTGGGTCAACATGGTCACCGCCGTGACACTCGCACTCGCCCTGGCCTTCGAGCCCGCCGAGCCCGGCGTGATGCAGCAACCACCACGCAAGCCGAGGGAGCCACTGGTCACCAGGCCGCTCGGCCTGCGGGTCGCCTACGTCAGCTTCCTGATGGCGCTGATCACCCTGGTCGCCTTCGAGTGGGAGCTCACGCGGGGCAGCTCGATCGAGGTGGCCCGCACCACGGCGGTCAACGTGCTCGTCGTCGGGGAGATGCTGTACCTGTTCAACGTCCGGCACTTCACCAAGTCCGCGCTCAACGTCGAGGCGTTCACCGGCAACCGTGTCGCGGTCGCCGTCACCGGCGTGCTGATCGCGCTCCAGCTGCTGTTCACCTACACCGCACCCCTCCAGCAGGTGTTCGGCACCGCCGCGCTCGGATGGACGTCCTGGGCGGTGATCATCGGGCTCGGGATCGCGAAGTTCCTCGCCGTCGAGGCGGAGAAGGCGTTCTGGCGGCACCGCGGCGTGCAGCGCCTGTAGCTCGAGCGCCCCTCGTCGGGTTGCACGTCAGCCCGCCGCCCATCGCGAGGTATGCAGGCGTAGAGGACGAAGGTCCGGTTGCCCCGCATCTCCGCCGCCCGCGCCAGCACTTCACGGAGTGCGTTGAGCGGGCAGGTCGGGGTTGCGGTTGCGTGCTGTCCCACCAGGCAGTACCGCCGGGGCGGTGGTCTGCGGTCTCCCGGGGCAGAGGCTCCGCGCCGGCGTAGCCTCATGAGGGTGTCGACACCAACCGCCGCAGAACCCGCCGCAACCGCGTCCACCGAGGACGTGCAGTCACGCGAGGTACGACGGGAGCCCTTCGTCGTGCTCGCCGACCTGGCCCACGACCGGGCCCTGGTGACCTGGGGCGCGTTCTACTTCGTCCGGTACGACCCGGACCAGCGTTGGGCGATCGTGGAGGACGACGACCTGCCGGACCTGGTCGGTCGGCGGACCTGCATCGGGACCGAGGCGGAGCCGTTCGGGGCGACCACCGTGGAGGTCCTCGACCGTGCCGGGGCCGTGGTCTCCCGGGCCTCGACGACGGAGCACACCTGGGTCTGGGTCGAGGGGCTCGAGCCGGACACCGAGTACCGCTACCGCGTGACCGTCGACGGTGAGCCCTGGGCCGAGGGGGAGCTGTGGGAGACCTCGCCGGACCGACGCGGCGGCTACGACCTGATGCCCTCGGACAGGAGGTACGACCTCCGGTTCCGCACCTGGCCGCACCCCGACGTCCCGACCCCGCTGCTGCGGTTCGTCGCCCTCGGCGACTACGGCGTCGGCATCCGGTCGGACTCGGAGTCCACCCGGCGACAGCGACGCATCGCCGAGGTCCTCGCCCGACTGGTCACCGATGACGAGGTCCGGTTCGTCGTCTCGCTCGGCGACAACATCTACGAGGGGGAGCTGGGAGAGGTCGGCGACAACAGCGGCGGGGAGGACGACGACTGGTACTCCAGCTACTACGCCCCCTACCGCCACGCCCTGGCCCAGATCCCGTTCTTCCCTGCCATCGGTAACCACGACACCAGCGACGTCGAGTTCAGCGACGACCGGGCACAGCTCGAGGACAACTTCCACCTGAAGCAGCGCTTCGGGGACACGGCCGGCCGGTCCTCGGTCGACCCCGGCCTGTTCTACCGCCTCCGCTACGGCCGCGACGTCGAGCTCGTCGCGATCGACACGTCCGTGGACAGTGGCAACGACGAGGTGCATCGGCACTTCCAGGCCGCCCACCACCGGGCGTGGCTGGAGGAGGTCTTCTCGACCTCCGACGTGCGCTGGCGGATCCCCTTCTCGCACCACCCCGCCTACTGCGCCGGGCCCAAGCACGCCAACGACGAGGAGATCTGCGCGGACCTGACCCCGCTGTTCACCGCGGGAGGTGTCCGACTGGTGCTGGCCGGGCACGAGCACAACTTCCAGGTCAGCGAGGTCGACGGCCGCACGTACGTCATCTCCGGGGCCGGAGGGAAGATCCGCGAGGACTCCCCGGAGGGCTTCGAGCAGGCCGGCACGACCGCGTGGTCGGGCCAGTCCCACCTGCTGCTGGTGGAGATCGACGGCCAGGAGGCGCGGCTGACCCCGATCAGTGGGCTGCTGCCCGACGGCACCCCGCACCTCATGACGGCGATGAACCCGCAAGAGCAGATCGTCCGACCGCCCTTCGTGGTCACCGACGACGGTGTCGTGCCGACGTCGGTCAGCAGCAACCCCTGACCGCCGTCGACATCCCCGGTGGGGCCCCCAGGTAGCCCGGCGCGGCCACACGCCGGGCGGTACGCCACAGCGCCGGCGGCCGCAGCGGGCACTATTCACTCCATGCGCACTCGCCTCGCCCGGCTGCTTCCGGTCATCCCCCTGACCGCGGTGGCCCTCCTCGCCACCTCAGGAAGCGCCACGGCCCGGCCCGGCGCGTGCGGACAGCTGGTCTCCGACGCCGCCGACGTCCTCGACGACCGGGTGGTCGCCGACGCTGCCCAGGCACTCATCGACGTGGCCGCCGACGTCCGCGTCGTCACCTACCGGACCGTGCCGCGGGGCAACCTCGACCGGCACATGAAGACCGAGCTCGACCGGTGCGGCAGCTGGCAGGGGGCAGACGGCGGCTGGAAGAACAACCTGGTCGTGTTCGCCGCCTCTGTCGGCGACCGCTACTCCGGCCTCTACTACGCCGACACCTACCGCGACGAGCTCGACCGTGCCTGGCCGGCCATCCAGGCCGACCGGATGAACCCACGGTTCGGCGACGGCGACTTCACCGGAGGCATGGTCGCCGCCATCGACGCCGTGACCGACGTGCTCGCCGACGGCAACGACGAAGCATTGGCGCCTGCTGCACCCGGGCGCGACCGTGACTACGGGGTCTCCGCGCCGCCGGCCGGCAGGCCCGACACCGGCGCCGGTGCCGCGCCGACGTGGGCGTGGGCCACGCCTGCCGGGGTCGTCGGCGCCGGCGGTGCCACCTTCGGTGGCGTGTGGCTCCGCCGCCGGATCCGCCGCCGCGACGAGGCCCGTGCGGCCGCGGCAGCGGCCCGCGACACGCTCGCCGGCCACTTCATGGCGCTGGAGGAGGCACGTGAGTTCGAGGACGCCCGCGTCGAGGCGCTGCCCGACAGCGGAGACACCGTCGTCAGGGACCTGCGCGCCGCCCACGCCGAGTGGACGGCCCGGGTGCGCGAGACGATGACCGGCTACCTCACCGCCGCCGAGGCCTACGACACGGCCACGATCGCGGGCATGAACACCGCCGAGGCGGTTGCCGCCGTCGCGACGATGGACCGCATCAGCGGCGCACTCACCGACCACCAGCGCGCCCTCGCGGATCTCCGCGGTGCCCTCGACTCCTACGACCAGGTGCGCGCGTCGCTTCCGACCCGCATCGCGGGGGTCACCGACGCGGTCGGGGCCGCACGCGCCGTCGCCGCCGGGCACGCAGCGGCCGGCTTCTTCACCGACGTCCACACCGGCCGCCTCGACACCGTCCGCGGCAGGCTGCAGGAGGCCGGTGCGCTTGCCGACGCCGCCCGCTACGGCGACGCCGGCCTCGTCGTCGACGACGCAGCCGACGAGGCCGAGGCGGTCGCCGCTGAGCTGGCCGCCCTCGCCGGCCACCCGGGCGCGCTCGCCGGCCGGGTCGCGGCCCTGCGTGCCGCCCACGACCGCTGCCAGGAGCAGGTCACGACCGCGGCTGCTGTGTGCGGCGACCTGGACGCCACCTGGCACACGTCGTGCACGGACGGGATCCGGGAGACCGTCGACGGGGCCCGCAGCCACCTCACCCGGCTGACGCGGCTGACCGACCAGGTGGAGCGGTACGCGTCCATGGACGTCCAGCGGTTCACCGACGCCTACGAGGTCGCCGACGCCGCCGACGACCTGGTCACCGACATCGACGTCGCGTGCGCGGTGCCGGCCGCGCGTCGCACGCTGCTCGAGGGCCTGGCCGCGACGACACCGGCCCGGGCGCAGGCGGCCGAGGCCACCCTCGATCGCCTGCGCGCAGAGATCGTCGACCACGCCCAGGCGGTGTCGTACCTCGACCGACCGGTCGGTGACGACGCGATCGCCGCCGATCTGCAGCTGGTTCGCGACGGGCTGGCGTCCGCCCGGCCCGCCTGGCTGCGGATCGACGACAGCCTCGGCGTCATAGACGGGGCTCTCGACGCCGAACGGGACCGGGTCGCCGACGTCGCCGCCCGCTACGCCCGCACCGAGCAGCACCTCGCCCGGGCCAGGGCGGCGGTCTCCGGGAGCCACGGCGAAGCACGTCGGGTCCACGCCGGCCCCCGCGCCCGGCAGCTGGCCGAGGACGCCGCGCAGGCGCTCCGGGCGGCCGACGCGGCCGGGGACCTGCCGACGCGGGAGGCGAAGGCGAGGCGTGCGGTCGCGTTGGCCGGCGACGCCGAGCGGGAGGCCCGCCGCGCGATCGCGGCGCACCGGGCGGCCGAGGCCCGACGTCGCTCGTCGTCCTCGTTCGGTGGCGGGTCCTCGTTCGGTGGCGGCGGCTTCGGCGGCGGTGGCGGCCTCGGTGGTGGCGGTGGCTTCGGCGGCGGGTCGTCGTCGTTCGGCGGCGGCGGCGGTGGCGGTGGCTTCGGCGGCGGGTCGTCGAAGTTCTGACCGCAGGCGCGGGGTGCCCCGGCGCATGCGGCTACCTGGCGGCCCCGGCCGGTGTGCTGTTGCGGGCGCTCCACCGGTTCAGCCACGCCACGACCGGCAGTGCCACCACGGTCAGGGCGGCGAAGGGCAGGAACCCGTAGGCGTAGCCCATGTCGCCACCCACGGCACCGGTGACCGCACCGAAGAGCGGCGGGATCGCGAAGCCGCCGAAGGCGCCCAGCCCGCCGATCCACCCCGAGGCACCGCCGACGGCGTCCGGGACGAACCTCGGCAGCAGCTTGAAGACGATCGCGTTCTGCAGGCCCATCCCGGCCGCGACGGCGAGCGTGGCCAGGAACGACACGGTGAAGGAGCTGCTGAGGCCGAGCACCAGGGTGCCGGCCAGCATGAGCAGGAAGTTGCCGGTCAGCGCGTAGCGGATGGAGACCCGGTCCGACAGCAGGCCGCCGGGCACCCGGATCAGCGCCGAGAGCAGCGAGAACACAGCGGTGAGCACGCCCGCCATCCGCAGCGACTCGTCGTACATCTCCCGCCAGTACGTCGGCAGCCAGGCGGTGAAGGCGAGGAACCCGCCGAAGGAGAGGAAGTAGAAGAAGACCAGAGCCCAGGTGGCGGGGATCCCGGCCGCGTGCCGCAGCCCGGCCGTCGTCGAGCCCTTGGGTACGGCGTCTCCTCCGCCGAGCTCGGGCAGGCGGGCGGGGTCGACGGGCTCACCGCGCCGCAGCAGCTGGAAGACCGGTGCGTCCTTGACGAACAGGCCGTACAGCAGGGTGAGCGCGGCGAGCACCCCGAACCACACGCTGTAGGCCATGACGATGCCGAGCCCGCCGACCGCGATCGGCAGCAGCAGCGTCGAGAGGCCGGGGCTGGTGTTCCCGAGGCCGGCGTAGATGCCCAACGGACCGCCCTGGCGTTCCTTGGGGAACCAGTAGGAGACCTGCGCGATGCCCACGGAGAAGGACGCGATGCCGCAGCCGATGAGCACACCGAGCAGGAGCAGCAGTGGGTAGGTCCCGGCCATGTCGTCGGGGTAGCGGGTGGTGAGCAGGACCAGCAGGCCGATGACGCCGACGTTGGTGATGGCCAGCAGGGTCAGGAACGGTCGCTTCCCGCCGAACCGGTCGACCGAGGCGCCGAACGGGATGCGCAGGATCGACCCGGTGAGGCTGGGGATCGCGGCCAGCATGCCGGCCGCGAACGGGGACAGCCCGAGGAGGTCCTTGAACTCCGGCACCAGCGGCCCGAAGATCGCCACTCCGGCGAAGCCTCCGAAGAAGCCCAGGGTGGCCAGCCACAGCGCGCTCTGTGCCGAGCCCTGCACCGGTGGGGGCGCGGCGTCGCCCCGTGATGGTCCTGTGGTCATCGTTGCCTCCCCACGCAGGGGGCTTTGGAGGAGTCCGTTCCCACCGTAGTCAGGTACGGCGGCTCGGTGCCGGGTTTCCGAGTACCGAGCCAGTTTTCTCCGGTACGTGTCCGAACCGGGTGCCCGGCCGAGCGTGGGGCCACATACTCGGAGCGTGCTGCATCCGTTCCGCCGTGAGTTCACCGGGCGCTATGCCGCCCGCAGCGTCTACGGGACGATCGTCGTCCTCGCCCTCCTTCTCGCCGTGCAGCCTCACTCGCCGGGACCGCTTCCGGCTGCGGCCCTGGTCGTCGGCACGCTCCTGGCCATCCTCGGCGCCGAGGCCTACTCGGAGATCCTCGGCGCCGAGGTGGAGCTGCGTCGACGCCTCGACCGCGACGAGCGCGTGGAGAGGTACCGCGAGCTCGGCCTCATGTTCGCCGCCGCGGTCTGGCCGGTGGCGTTCCTGCTGCTCGCCGCCGTGGGTGTCCTCGAGGAGGACACCGCCTTCGGGCTGGGCATCTGGCTCTCCGTCGCCATGCTGTTCGCCTACGGCTTCCTCGCCCGCCGCCTCTCGCACGGCAGCGTCTTCTCCGCAGTCGTCAGCGCTGCGGTCCTCGGCCTCATCGGACTGCTGCTGGCGGCGTTCAAGTCGGTGATGCACTGACGTCACCACACACATCCTGGCCACCTGGGCGTCTGCTGCGCACGGTGGCTTCCCCACGGAGGCGGTCCGGAGAGTCCGCGACCGGTGAGGCGTCCGTCTAGACCGCGTCCGGGCGTCGACGCGCGTGCGCGCTCAGCCGCCCTCGTCCAGGCGCCTGCGCCGGGCCTCCTCGTCCTCGCGGAGGTCCTCGGGCATGTGGTTGTCGCCGACCTTCTTGGGGTCGTACGACGCGGTCGCCCGTCCGGTCCGCTCCGCCCCGGAGGACCCCTCCGTCTGCGACTCGATGCCGATGTCCTCTGCCGCCTCCGCGTCGGGCGCCGGCCGCTCGTCGACGGCTTCCTGCTTGCCGCGCGGCTTGGCGGTGATGACCTCGTCCGGTTCCTGTCCAGGTGCAGTCATGTCAGTCGCGTACCCCGACCGGGTGCGGTTCAAGCCCCCGCCGTGTTGCCCGGATCGTCGGGTCCGGGAAGGACGGGGTCGACGTACGGGTCGTGCGGCACTACCGCGCCGGCCCGTGGTGCGTAGCGTCGAAGACGAGGAAGGAGGTGCGAGCGATGACTGAGACAGCTGCTCGCGAGACGGAGCTTCGGGAACGTGCCGTCAAGCGGTTGAAGAAGCGGCGCGACTTCTACGCCCACGTGTTGGTCTACCTGTTGGTGAACGCCTTCCTGGTCGTCATCTGGTGGGTGACCACCTCAGGCGGGTTCTTCTGGCCGGTCTTCCCCATCGTCGGTTGGGGTATCGCCGTGGTCATGAACGCCTGGGACGTCTACTTCTCGGAGGACATCAGCGAGGAGGACATCCAGCGGGAGATGCGGCACATGGAGCACACCGGCTAGCCGGCGGCGTACTCCTCGGCGACCGCGCCGCGGAGCTCGAGCCCGTGGCCGGGCCGGTCGGTGACCGGCCGGATCGAGCCGCCGGTCGGGTCGGCGGCCCCCTCGAAGAACATCGACTCGATCCGTACGTGGTCGTGGAACCACTCGAGGTGGCGCAGGTTGCGCGTGGCCGCGGCCGCCGGGCGGTGCAGGTTCGGCGCGCAGTGCCCGGAGACCTCGAGCCCGTGCGCCGCTGCGACGGCGGCCGCCTCGAACCAGGCGGTGTACCCGCCGGCGCGCGTGGCGTCGACCTGCAGGCAGTCGACGGCGCCGGCCGCGCACATCCGCCGGAAGTAGGTGACCCCGGTGCCGTACTCACCGGCCGTCACGTCGGCGTCCACGAGCCCGCGCACCCGGGCCAGGCCGTCGAGGTCCTCGGAGCTGACCGGTTCCTCGAGCCACCGCACGTCCAGGTCCCGGGCCCGCTCCATGACCCGCACCGCCTGCTTGGCGGTGTAGCCGCCGTTGGCGTCCACGAACAGCTCCACGTCGGCGCCGACGGTCTCCCGTGCCAGCCGCATCCGGTGCAGGTCGCGGTCCGGGGCGGTGCCGAAGGACTCGCCGATCTTGATCTTCACCCGCGGGATGCGCTGGTCGTGCGCCCAGTGGCTCAGCTGGGCCCGGGTGCGCTCGTCGTCGTACGTCGTGAAGCCGCCGCTGCCGTAGACGGGCACCTCCTCGCGGGCGGTGCCGAACAGGTCTGCCAGGGACACGTCGAGCAGCCGGGCCTTGAGGTCCCACAGGGCCACGTCGACCGCGCTGATGGCGTAGCCGACGGCGCCGGCGACGGTGTCGTTGCGCGCCGCCGTCACCATCTGCCACCACGCCCGCGGGACGGCCATGGCGTCGCCGCCGACCACCGCCGGCGCGAGCACGTCCTCGACCAGGTCGACGCAGGCCGCCGGACCGTAGGTCCACCCGGTGCCCACCACGTCCCCGGAGCGTGCCTGGACCAGCACCATGGTCGTCTTCGACCACTGCGCGGTCCCGTCGGCCTCCGGGGCGTCGGTGGGCACGGTGTAGGCCCGTGCGGTCACCGCGTCGACGTGTCGGTGCACTACCGCCCCCGGCCGGGCACGAACTCCTGCGCCTTGACCTTCAGGCCCTGCTGGATCACGCCCCAGCGGTCGGAGTCGCCCTTGACGAGTGCGGCCACCATCTCCTTCATCTGCTCGTAGGTCGCGTGCGGCGGGATCGGTGGCACGTCCGCGTTGGTGTGTACGTCGAGCACCGTCGGCCGGTCCGCCGCCAGCGCCTCGTCCCACGCCGCGCCGACCTGGTCGGGGTCGGTCACCGTCCTGGCGGCCAGGCCCAGGCTCGCCGCGAAGGCGGCGTAGTCGACGTCCGGGATCCGCTGGGACTCCTCGAACTTCGGGGCGCCGGCCATGGCCCGCATCTCCCACGTCACCTGGTTCAGGTCGTTGTTGTGCAGGATCGCGATGATGAGCCGGGGGTCGTCCCACTCGCGCCAGTAGCGATGGATGGTGATCAGCTCCGCCATGCCGTTCATCTGCATGGCGCCGTCACCGGAGAACACGATCGCCGGCCGGTCCGGGTGGGCGAACTTCGAGCCGATGCCGTACGGCACGCCGGGCCCCATGGTGGCCAGCGTCCCGGACAGCGAGCCGCGCATGTTGCCGGTGAACTTGAGCTGCCGGGCGTACCAGTTGGCCGCCGAGCCGGAGTCGGCACTGACCATGACCGTGTCGGGCAGCCGCGGCGAGAGCTCGGCGAACAGCCGCATCGGGTTGACCGGGGCGGCGTCGACGTTCGCCTCGGCGTCCATGGTCTCCCACCACTCGTCGACGTTCTTCTCGACCGTCTCCCGCCAGGAGCGGTCGCTCTTGCGCTCCAGCATGGGCGCCAACGCGCGGAGCGTGGCCGCAGCGTCGGCGACGATGTTGAGCTCCGTCGGGTAGCGCATGCCGATGAACTTGCCGTCGATGTCGATCTGGATCGCCCGCGCCTGGCCGTACTCGGGCAGGAACTGCGTGTAGGGGAAGTTCGACCCGACGATCAGCAGCGTGTCGCAGTCGCGCATCAGCTCATAGCTCGGGCGCGTGCCCAGCAGGCCGATCGAGCCGGTGACGAACGGGAGGTCGTCGGGCAGCACGTCCTTGCCGAGGAGCGGCTTGGCCACCCCCGCGCCGAGGAGCTCGGCCACCTCGATGAGCTCGTCCCGGGCACCGCGGGCGCCCTGGCCGGCCAGGATCGCCACGCGCGACCCCTCGTTGAGGATGTCGGCGGCCTGCCGGACCGCGTCGTCGTCGGGCTTCACGCTCGGCCAGGTGATCCCGAGCGAGGACGGCACCTGCTTGAACTCGTGCGCCGGTGCGACGTACTCCAGCTCCTGGACGTCGGCGGGGACGATCACCGCCGTGGGCGCCCGCTCGGCCAGCGCCACCCGGATCGCCCGGTCCAGCACGTTGGGCAGCTGCTCGGGGACGTTCACCTCGTGCACGTAGTCGCCGGCGACGTCCTTGAACAGCGACTGCAGGTCGACCTCCTGCTGGTAGGAGCCGCCCATCGCCGAGCGTGCCGTCTGCCCGACGATGGCGACGACCGGCACGTGGTCGAGCTTGGCGTCGTAGAGGCCGTTGAGCAGGTGGATGGCTCCGGGACCCGACGTCGCGGCGCAGACGCCGACCCGGCCGGAGAACTTGGCGTAGCCCACCGCCTCGAAGGCGGCCATCTCCTCGTGTCGTGCCTGGACCAGCTGCGGCTGGTTGTCGGCCCTGCCCCAGGCAGCGAGCAGTCCGTTGATCCCGTCGCCCGGGTAGCCGAAGACCTTCTCGACCCCCCACTCGCGGAGCCTGGCCAGCATGTAGTCGGCGACTGTCTTCATCTCTTCTCCTCACTCGTTGCTCGATGCTCGGGTCGGTCGGTGTGGCGTTGCTCCGGCCGTGGACCCAGGTCGGGACCGGATCCCCGGATCCCGGCCCGCAGCAGTTCCGCGACGTGCATCCCCTCGCGGCCGTCGCTGTCGCCCTGGGACAGCTGCACCCGGCAGCTGAACCCGTCGGCGAGCACGACGACGTCGTCGGAGGCCTCGCGCACGGCCGGCAGGAGGCCCCGCTCGGCGGCGGCCATGGAGACGTCGTAGTGCCCGGCCTCGAAGCCGAAGTTGCCGGCCAGCCCGCAGCACCCGGAGTCCATCGGCAGCCGGCGGGCGCCCATCCGTCCGAGGAGCTCGTCGTCGGCCTGGGAGCCCATCACCGCGTGGTGGTGGCAGTGCGTCTGCCGGAGCACGTCGACGTCCAGCCGCGGTGGCTGCCAGCCGTCGGAGTGCTCGGTGAGCAGCTCGCTCAGGGTGTAGGTCTGGCCGCGGAGCCGCTCCACGTCGTCGTCGTGGGGGAACAGCTCGGCCGCGTCGGAGCGGAACACCGCGGTGCAGCTCGGCTCCAGGCCCACCATCGGGACGCCGGCGCGGATCATCGGGCGCAGCGCGTCGACGGTGCGCCGCAGCACCCGCTCGGCGGTCGCCAGCTGGCCGGTCGAGATCCAGGTCAGCCCGCAGCAGAGGTTCTGCGTCGGCATGACCACGCGCCAGCCGGCGTCCTCGAGGACCTCCACGGCGGCCTGCCCGACCGAGGGGTGGAACCGGTTCGTGAACGTGTCCGGCCACAGCAGGACGTCGCCGCGGGTTCCGCTGCCGCGGGGGCCGCGCTCGGCGTACCAGTCCTGGAGGGTCTGGTCGGCGAACGCCGGGGCGCTGCGCTGCGGGTCGATCCCGCCGGCCCGCATCAGCAGCTTCGACAGCCCGGGCGCGGAGGTCAGCTTGTTGACCAGCCGCGGGACCTTGGACGCCACGGTGGCCAGGGCCGGCAGCCAGCCCATGGAGTAGTGCGCCATCGGCCGGAGCCGCCCGGCGTAGTGGTGGGAGAGGAACTCGGCCTTGTAGGTGGCCATGTCGACGTTCACCGGGCAGTCGGACTTGCACCCCTTGCACGCGAAGCAGAGGTCGAGCGCGTCCCTGACCTCGGTCGAGCGCCAGCCGTCGCCGATGGTGCCGCCTCGAGCGGTGCCGTCGAGCATCTCGAACAGCAGCCGGGCGCGGCCGCGCGTCGAGTGCTCCTCCTCACGGGTGACCATGTAGCTGGGGCACATCACCCCGCCGTCCTCGCGACGGCACTTGCCGACGCCGACGCAGCGCAGGACCGCACGGCTGAAGCTGCCGTCGTCGTGGGGGTAGGCGAAGTGGGTGTTCGGGGCGGGGTGCTGGTAGTCGGGGCCGAGCCGCAGGTTCGCGTCCAGCGGCGCCGCGGGCACCACCTTGCCGGGGTTCATCCGGCCCTTCGGGTCGAAGACCGCCTTGACCTCGAGGAACGCCCGGTGCAGGTCGGGGCCGAACATCTTCTCGAGCAGCTCGCCACGGGCCTGGCCGTCGCCGTGCTCGCCCGAGAGCGAGCCACCGAAGGAGACGACGAGGTCGCTGGCGTCCTCCATGAAGGAGCGGAACTGGTCCACGCCCTCGGCGGTGACCAGGTCGAACGGGATCCTGGTGTGCACGCACCCCTGGCCGAAGTGGCCGTAGAGCGATGCCGTCGAGAACCCGTACCGGTCGTAGAGTCGTCGCAGCTCACGCAGGTAGTCCCCGAGGTCCTCGGGCGCCACCGCCGAGTCCTCCCACCCCGGCCAGGTGTCGGGGCGGTTCGGGCCGCGCGCCGTGGCGCCCAGGCCGGCCTCGCGCACGGCCCAGATCTCGCTCTGCTCGTCGTCGTCGAGGAAGAGCTGCACGTCGTCGTCGTCCGAGGTCCGGCCCATGACGGCCAGCGCGTGGTCGACGTTGTCCCGGGCGTCGGCGGGCGAGGAGCCGGCGTACTGCACGAGCAGGTAGGCGTGGCCCTCGGGGAAGTGGTGCAGCGCCTTGGGGTTGAGGTGCTTCTGCTCCTCGTACTCGACCAGCAGGCGGTCCATCCCCTCCAGCGCGACGGGCTCGGACTCGAGGACCCGGGGCAGGTCGTCGGCGGCCGCGGCGATGTCGTCGTAGGAGAGCGCCACCAGTGCGGTGGCCTGCAGCCGGGGCACCAGCTGCAGCTCGGCGCGCAGCACCGTGACCAGCGTGCTCTCGGAGCCGACCAGGGCCTCGGCGAGGTTGAACCCCTTCTCGGGAAGCAGCGAGTCGAGGTTGTAGCCGGAGACCCGCCGCGGGATCTGCGGGTACCCGGTGCGCAGCTCGACGAGGTGCCGGTCGCGCAGCTCGCGGAGCGCACGGTAGACCTCGGCGCGCCTGCCGCCCTCGGCATCGATGCGGTCGTACTCCTCCGGCGTCGTCTCGCCCACCCACATCCGGGTGCCGTCGTAGAGCATCACCTCGAGCGCGACGACGTTGTCGACGACCTTGCCGGTCCGCTGTGCCGTCGATCCGCAGGAGTTGTTGCCGATCATCCCGCCGATCGTGCAGTGGTCGTGGGTGGCCGGGCGGGGGCCGTACTCCAGGCCGTGCGGCTCGAGGAGGTCGTTGAGGTGGTCCAGGACGATGCCCGGCTCCACGACACAGGTACGGCGCTCGGGGTCGACCGACAGCAGCCGGTGGCAGTACTTCGACCAGTCGACGACCACGCCCTCGTTCGTGCACTCGCCGGCCAGGCTCGTCCCTCCGCCGCGCGACAGCACCGGCGCGTCGTGCTCGGCGCACACCCGCAGCGCCTCGGCGCCGTCCTCGACGGTGCGGGGGACGACCACCCCGAGTGGCACCTGGCGGTAGTTGGAGCTGTCGGTGGAGTACGCGGCCCGGGACCCGGGGTCGAACCGGACCTCCCCGTCCACGCGTGACTGCAGCACCTGACGGAGGCTGTCGACGTCCACCGGCCCGGCCGCGGACTCGTCCGCACCGGTCCGGCTCGAGAGCACTGTGGAGACCAATTGCTTCCTCCCCGGCAGAAGGGTCCGACCCGGCTATGGCAGTTCGCTACCCGCTGTCTCCGATGCCCATTCACGGTTCGACCAGGGAGATTGCCGGACCGGTGACGGCCCGGGCATGCGGGCCCTCGGTGCGGGTATCGCCTGGTGAACCGAGGCGCGAGGCGAGGGACGCCCGCGCGGAAGGAGGCCCGACCATGGAGGCGCTGGGACGCACCACCTGGATGATCGCCGAGGGGTACATCCCCTCCGGGACCACGCACAAGGGACCGGCGATGGAGAGCCACGAGACGGCGTGCCTGCTCAACACCTCCGACCAGGACGCCCACGTCGAGATCACCCTGTTCTTCACCGACCGCGAGCCGGTGGGGCCCTACCGGGTGACCGTCCCGGCGCGCCGCACGCTGCACCAGCGGTTCAACGACCTCGAGGACCCCGAGCCGGTGCCGCGTGACACCGACTACGCATCGGTCATCACCAGCGACGTGCCGGTCGTCGTGCAGCACACCCGGCTGGACTCCCGGGACACCGAGCTGGCCCTGCTCAGCACGGTCGCCTGGTCGGCGTAGGTCAGCCGGCGAGCGCCTCCCGCCGTTGCGACGCCTGCCGCCGGCCGAGCACGTCCGGCAGCACCGAGCGCGCGGCGTGCGGGCCGCTGGCGAGGAAGGCCTCCTGCACGATCCGGTCCACGTGGTCGGCCGACAGGAAGTCGTTGCCCATGGCGGCCTGCTCGGCCGGGCCGGGGCGGAACACCACGACCGGCGTACCGCTGCGCCGCAGCGCCCGGACCTCCCGGGCCGCCAGGCGCGCCGAGTGCAGGCGGGAGGCGCCGTAGAGGCCGGTCGGGACCCGGCTCGGCCCGGACATCGGCGACACCACGACCACCAGGTCCAGGTTCCGGCCGGCGAGCAGGTCCGCGTTGGTCGGCGAGTGCGCTCCTCCGTCGACGTACGTCGAGGCCCCGACCGGGACCGGCGTGAAGTAGCCGGGCACCGCGCACGACGAGGCCACGGCCAGGTGCAGCGGCGCGTCCTCGTCGCGGCCGAAGACGACGAAGCGGCCGTCCTCGCGGCGCACGGCCGTGATCCACAGCTCGCCGTCCGGCCAGGAGTCGGGGCCGCCGAGCTCGGCGAGCTGCTCGACCACGTCGTGCCGGCCCGGGGCGAGCAGCGACATCGCGGCGCGCAGGGCACGGAAGTCGCGCGGGTTGCGCACCGCCTGCAGCACCATGCCCGGCCGCGGCAGCCTCGGGGGGCGCCGCACCAGGTCGCGGACTCGGAACGGTGCCAGGTCGGGGTGCTCGGAGCCGAACATCTCCTCGAGCAGGCGCCCCTCGTCGGCCAGCGGCGCACGTACGGTCCACGCGGCGAGCTCGCTGGCGGGCACCCCGGCGCGCAGCAGCGAGCCGGTGATGGAGCCCGCGGACGTGCCCACGACCACCTCCGCGGTGCGCGGGTCCCACCCGTAGTCGTGCTCCAGGGCGGCGAGCACGCCGGCATGGTAGGCCTGCCCGACCACACCACCGGCACCGAGGACGAGTCCGACACGGGGCATGAACCGATCACCTTCCTTTCCGATCGGCTGATACCCGTACCCGTACCGAGAGCTTCTAACCTTCCGGCGGTACGGCGGACGGCGGGATGCTCGTCTCCCGCATGGAGCGGCCCCTCGCCGGGAACGTGCCGGCTCGTGTTTCGTCGTCCCGGAGGGAGAACACATGTCCGACATGCTGGCCGGCCGGCTCAACGTCAGGACCCGCGAGCTCACCATGAGCCGGGTCCCGGTTCCCGAGCCCGGCCACGGGCAGGTGCGGATCAAGGTGGAGGCGGCCGGCGTCTGCCTGTCCGACGTCCACCTCATCGACGGGACGCTGAGGCCGCTGTTCCTCGACGGCGACGAGGTGACGCTGGGCCACGAGGTGGCCGGCACCGTCGACGTCCTCGGTGAGGGGGTCGAGGGCCTCCAGCCGGGGCAGCGGGTGCTGCTCCAGGCCGGCGAGGAGGACCGCGACGGCACCGTGCTCACCCGGGGCGTGGACTACGACGGCGGCTGGGCGGAGTACGCGCTCGCCCGCCAGGACACCGTGGTCCCGATCCCCGGCAGCCTGCCCTTCGAGCAGGCCTGCATCGTGCCGGACGCGGTGTCCACGCCGTGGGCCGCGGTCAGCAGCACCGCGGGCCTGCGCCCCGGCCAGTCCGTGGCCGTGTGGGGCGTGGGCGGCCTCGGCGCCCACGCGGTGCAGCTGCTGAACCTGCTCGGGGCCGCCCCGGTCGTCGCCGTCGACCCCTCCGCGGAGGGGCGGGAGCGGGCCTCCGCGCTCGGCGCCGACCTCGTGCTGGACCCGGGAGCAGCAGACTTCAAGGACCGGGTGATGGCCGCCACCGGCGGGCAGGGCCTCGACGCCGCCTTCGACTTCGCGGGCGTGCCGGCGGTCCGCGACCAGGCGTTCGGCGTGCTGGGGAAGAAGGGTCGGCTGGTCCTGGTCGGGCTGGCCAACCAGCCGGTGACCATCCCCAGCGACACGTTCTTCGCCTACATGCAGCAGCAGGTGCTCGGCTCCTACGGCTCCGAGCCGGCGCACGTGGAGGAGCTGGTCAAGCTCACCGCGCAGGGCCGGCTGGACCTCAGCCGCTCGGTGAGCGACGTGCTGCCGCTGTCGGAGGCCCCGCAGGCGGTGGAGCGTCTCGAGCGCAAGGAGGGCAACCCGATCCGGCTGATCCTCAAGCCGTGAGGTGCCCGGCCACCGCAGCGCCGTCAGGCGTCGGTGGCCGGGGAGCCCGGCTTCCCGTCGGAGCCCGGCTTCCCGTCGGAGGACGCGGCGGCGATCTCGCTGACGTTCACGTCGTACTGGCTGAGCAGGCCCGCATCGGCCGTGGTGTCGACCTGCCGCGGAAGCGCACACTCCACGCTCGCGGCCCTGTCGTGGTCGCCGCGCGCGCGTAACAGCGCGACGATCTCGTCCTTCCTGACGTTCATGACGACGGGTTCCCTCTCCGGTCCGTGTGGGTCATCCGGTACTACCCGCATTACCTACGTCACATGCCCCGGCCGGTCGGATCCTCAAGAAGCACGCACCTCGGGCCGATAGGTAAAGAAGCATCGTGTGCCCGAGGCCGTTCCTCCCGGCCCCCTCCGACCGGACGAGGCCCCATGACCACCACCTCCGCGATCGCGCGTGTCGTGTCACGGGCTCCGGCGTACCGCGTGCGCCCCTACCGCCGGACCCGGGTCCCCACCCGCGCCGAGCTGCACCTGATGAACCGGCTCGGCACCGGCTACAGCCGCGCGACCTGGCGGCAGCTGAGGCGGGCCGGCGGGCCGACACCGTGGTTCGAGCAGCAGCTGCGTCCCGGCGGCATCCCGGAGAGCCGGCCGGCCAGGGCCGTCGACGGCTGGTTCCCCGACCGCCGCGACGGCGCCGCGACACGCTGGCAGAACAACACCAGCGGCCGGAAGGCCGGCTGGGAGTACGGCCGCGACCTGGGCGGCCACACGATGCTCAAGCGGATCTACTCGACCCGTCCGGTCCTGGAGACCATGGTCGACTTCTGGTCCAACCACTTCCATATCAGCGCCGCCGGAGACCTCGCCTGGGTCTTCCGCGACGACTACGACGCGACGCTGCGCCGGCACGCGCTCGGCCGGTTCGACGTGTTGCTGGAGGCGGTGACGCTGCACCCGGCGATGCTGCTGTTCCTCGACAACTGGCAGTCGGTCCGCGACGCCCCGAACGAGAACCACGGCCGTGAGCTCCTGGAGCTGCACACCGTCGGCCGCACCTCGGGCTACACCGAGGCGATGGTCAAGGACTCGGCGAAGATCCTCTCCGGCTGGACCGTGGACGTCCGCGGCACCTGGCGGCCGTCGTACGACGTCGAGCGGCACACCCTGGGGCCGGTGAAGGTGCTGGGGCTCACCGCGGCCAACGCCCGGCCCGACGGCAGCGAGCTGACCCGGGAGTACCTGCGCTACCTCGCCCACCACCCGGCGACGGCCCGCACGGTCGCCCGCAAGCTCGCGCTGCGGTTCGTCTCCGACGACCCCTCGCCGGGTCTGGTCGACCACCTGGCCCGGACGTTCACCGCCTCGGGCACCGACATCAGGGCGACGCTGCGCGCGCTGGTGCGGCACCGGGAGTTCCGGGCCTCGGCCGGCCAGAAGGTGCGCACCCCCGTCGACGACCTGGTGCACACCGCGCGGGTGCTCGGGGTGCGGGCCCGTCCGCCGCGCAGCCTGGACTCCTTCGCCAACGCCGTGAGCTGGATCCACGGCGGCGACCCGTTGTACTCCTGGCCGCGGCCCGACGGGGCGCCGGAGCACAACGCCGCGTGGTCGTCGGCGAGCCGGATGCTCGGCTCCTTCCAGCTGCACTGGAACCTCGCCGGCGGCTACTGGCCCAAGGAGGCGGTGGCCTACCGTCCGGCGGCGTCGTGGCTGCCGCAGCGTCGGATCCGGTTCGACGAGTACGTCGACCACCTGTGCCGCACCGTCCACGGCAAGGGCTCCACCCCGCGGCTGCTGAAGGCCGCCGTGCAGGCCGTCGACTGCCGGCCCGCGGAGATCGTCACCCGCGACCACGCCGTCGCCCGCTGGCTGCACGTGCGGCTGATGGTCACCCTGCTCGACTCCCCCGAACACATGACGCGATGAGGTCCCCGGACATGACCGACCAGCCGCACGGCTGCCAGGACTACGCCCGCGCCTCCGCTGTCTCCCGGCGCCGCCTCCTGCAGGGCGCGGCGGCCGCGGGCACCGGCGCCGTGGCGACCTCGCTGTTCGGCGACGCCTTCCGGCAGACCGCCTTCGCCGCGACCACGGGCCGCAACGTGCTGGTGGTGCTCAGCATGCGCGGCGGCGTCGACGGGCTCGGCATGGTCGTCCCGCACGGGGACCCCGGCTACTACGGCGCGCGACCACGGCTGGCCGTCTCCCGCGCCGGCCTGGTGGCCCAGGACGCCTTCTTCGGGCTGCACCCGGCGATGAAGCCGCTGGAGTGGCTCTACGCCGCCGGCGAGCTGGCCGCGGTGCACGCCGTGGGGATGGAGCGGCCCAACCGCTCCCACTTCCTTGCGATGGAGGAGATCGAGGACGCCGACCCGGCGTCGAGCACCCGGCGTGGCTGGGTCAACCGGATGGTGGGACTGAACCGCGTCGCGCAGCCCACCGAGGCCATCCACGTCAACGGCACCGTGACCCCGACCATGCTCGCCGGGCCGGCGCCGACGCTGTCCGCCGCGAAGCTGTCGAAGTTCTCCTTGCCCGGGGCCGTCGACGGGTGGGCCGACAACCGGCGCCGGCAGCTGCGGACGGTCTGGGGACCGGCCTCCGGCCCCCTCGGCGTCGGGGCACGCTCCGCGATCGGGGTGGCCCGGCGGCTCGGCACGGTGGCCGGGCAGACCTACCGGCCGCACAACGGCGTGCGCTACCCCACCGAGTGGCCCGCGACCGGGCTGAGCGCGGCGCTGGCGGACACCGCCCACCTCATCCGGGCCGACGTCGGCGCGGAGATCGTCTCCATCGACTACGGCTCCTGGGACATGCACAGCGACTACGGCCACGAGGGTGCCGGCGACATGCAGGCGATGGTGTCCGGGTTCGCCAGGTCCCTCGACGCCTTCCTGCGCGACCTCGGCGAGCTGCGCTCGCGGGTCACCGTCGTGACGATCAGCGAGTTCGGCCGCCGCGTCGCCGAGAACGGCAACCGCGGGCTCGACCACGGCTGGGGCAACATGATGCTGCTCGTGGGCGGCGGCGTCCGCGGCGGCCGCTACTACGGCCGGTGGCCCGGCCTGCGCGCCGGCGAGCTCGAGGACGGCGACCTGAAGGTCACGACCGACTACCGCGACGTGCTCGGCGAGGTGATCGCCCGGCGGTTCCCCGACCGCTCCGTCGGCAAGGTCTTCCCCGGCCTGGTCCACCGCCCCGTCGGTGTCATGCACTGACGGCGGCGACCGGGCTGCCGCGTCAGGCGTCGGGCTACCGCCGCCGGAGTACGACGGTCAGCGCGCCCGTGTTGTCGGCGTGCTCGAAGGGGTCCCAGACCTTCACCCGGGCCCGGCCCGGCACCACCGGCCGGAAGACGCCGACGTAGCGGTGCGTGCGCGCGTCGCAGGCCCGGCCCGTCCGGGGCGCCCGCAGCCGCACCTTCACGCCCTGCACGTAGAGGGACAGGTGGTCGGCGGCGGGCGTGGCCAGGTCCAGGGTGTGCTCCGGCCGCCAGCGACCGGCGTACCGCACGCACTGGCCGTCGAAGGTCGTGGTCCCGCTCGTCGCGGTGCCGGTGACCACCACCAGGTAGCGGTCCCGGGGCCGCAGCGCCCGCCTGGTGAGGGCGCCGCCGGGTGCGGCCGCCCGGACCGTGACGGTCTCCCGGACCAGCCGGCGGGCCGGCCTGCCGCGCCGGCGGGCCGGGCGGGGCTCTGCGGAGCCGCTGGGCCGCGTCGAGGCGACGGAGCTCGCGGCGAGGTCCTCGCGCAGGATCGAGAAGGTCAGCGACCCCTCGGCCAGCCGTGGCCGGCTGCCGTCGACGCGCAGCTCCAGCGGCCCGCCCGTCGCCGGGGTGTAGGTGGTCTCGTAGGTGTGGCCGTCGCTGCACGTGGCCGGCCACGGGCTCGTGCCGTCGACCAGCAGCGGGCCGGTCGGCACCCAGCGGCCGCGCCGCCACCGGCAGGCGGCGTCGGCGATCCGGGCGCCGGCCGCGGTGCGCACCAGCCCGTCGGCGACGATCCGGTAGGGCTGTCCGGCGGTGAGGTGGAAGTCGGTGGTCACCGGCTCCCCGGTGGCGGGCACCTCGAGGGTCACCTCGGCGGTGCCGACCGGGTCCAGCTCCCGGCTGCCGGGCAGCAGCACCGGGAGCGACGGGACGCCGCGGGCCCGGTAGAACGTGGTCTGCGCCGCCGCGCCGGCCCGGGACAGCGACACGTGGACGTGGTCGCGGTGCCGCGCGGTCTTCGAGCAGTCCCGCAGCGGCTCGCACGGCCGGTAGGGGCGCTGCTCGAACCCGTGGTAGGCGCTGTAGATGTGGTCGTCCCAGATGACGTACATGATCCCCATCCGCCGCGCGAGGGCGTGGGGGTTGCCGGCCGCGTCCGTGGCCAGGACCCGGCCCAGCCAGGCATCCGCGACCGCCTTCTCCGTCGGCGAGTCCGCGTCGACGCCCCAGTCGAGGGCCCGGCCGTCCTTGTGCTCGGAGGTGCCCGAGCCGCTGCAGCCCCGCAGCGTAGAGACCGCCCGGGTCCCCGGATGGGTGCGGACCAGCCGGTCGAGCAGGAACGCGGTCCCGGGCAGGACCTCGTCGGCGCAGCCGGACTGCCCGTCGTACCTGGCGTAGTCGTCGACCGCGGCGGCACCGGCGCTCCCGACGGAGCCGGGCAGGCCGGTGAGCAGGAGGGCGGCGGTGGCCAGCACCGTGGTGAGGCGCGCGAGGGCGTTCGTCATGAGGGCTCGCCTTGTTCGGGGGTCGGCGTGTCGCCTCGCGAGCGTAACCAGAGTGACTGCTGTGACGTGCCGGTTTCGGGCGATCTGCCCGGTTCTGTCAGCCCGCGACGACGGCCAGGGCCTGGCGCGCGATCTCCCACTCCTCGTCGGTCGGCACCACCATCACCGCCACCCGGCTCCCCGGGGTGGACACGACTGCCGGCTCCCGGCCCGAAGCCTGCTCGTTGAGGTCGGCGTCGAGCTCGATGCCCATCGTCTCCATCCCGAGGAGGGTGGCCGCCCGCACCATCGGGGAGTGCTGGCCCACCCCGGCGGTGAACGCGATCGCGTCCACCCGCCCGAGCACCGCGGTGTAGGCGCCGACGTACTTGCGGATCCGGTAGCAGTAGACGTCGAAGGCGAGCGCGGCCCTCTCGTCGCCCTCCCCGATCATCCGCTCCAGCTCCCGGAAGTCGTTCTCCCCGGCCAGGCCCTTGAGGCCCGACTCGCGGTTCAGCACGCGGTCGATCTCCTCGAGGCTCCAGCCGTTCTCCCGGTGCAGGTGCGCGTGCAGCGCCGGGTCGACGTCCCCGGAGCGGGTGCCCATCACCAGGCCCTCCAGCGGGGTCAGCCCCATCGAGGTGTCCACCGAGCGGCCGCCGGCGACCGCGGTCGCCGAGGCGCCGTTGCCGAGGTGGAGGACGATCACGTTGACCTCCTCCGGCTGCTCGCCCAGCAGGGCCGCCGCTCGCCGGGACACGAACGCGTGGGAGGTGCCGTGGAACCCGTAGCGGCGCACCTGCTGCTCCTCGCGCCACGCCAGCGGCACCGCGTAGGTGTAGGCGTGCTCCGGGAGGGTCTGGTGGAAGGCGGTGTCGAAGACCGCCACCTGGGCCAGGTCGGGGAACAGCCGCCGGGCCACCTCGATGCCCTCGAGGTTCGCCGCGTTGTGCAGCGGCGCCAGCGGCACCAGGTCGCGGACCGCGGCGACGAGGTCGTCGTCGACCAGGACGGGGTCGGCGAACCGGTCGCCGCCGTGCACCACGCGGTGCCCGATCGCGGCCAGCTCCACCCCGTCGAGGGCGGGGCCGTGCTCGTCGAAGGCCGCGAGCATCGCGGTCATCGCGTCCTCGTGGGAGGCGATCGGCCGCTCGAGCCGGTCCACGCCGTCCTCGGTGCGGTGGGTGAGGACGCCGCGGGACTCGCCGATCCGCTCGACCAGGCCGCCGGCGAGGGACGTGCCCGTGTCGCCGTCGACGAGGCTGTACTTCAGCGACGAGGAGCCGGCGTTGAGGACCAGCACCCAGCGGGTCACCGGGAGGCCCCGTCCGGCGCCGCGGTCTCGGAGGCGGGGTCGGCGGGCATGTGCTGGGCCTGGATCGCGGTGATCGCCACGGTGTTGACGATGTCGCGGACGGTCGCGCCGCGGGACAGGTCGTTCACCGGTTTGCGCAGCCCCTGCAGGACCGGCCCGACCGCGACCGCGCCCGCCGACCGCTGCACCGCCTTGTAGGTGTTGTTGCCGGTGTTCAGGTCGGGGAAGACGAAGACCGTCGCCCGGCCGGCGACCTCCGAGCCGGGGAGCTTGGTGCGCGCCACGGCCACGTCGATCGCGGCGTCGTACTGGATCGGGCCCTCGACGAGCAGCTGCGGGGCGCGCTCGCGCACCAGCGCGGTGGCCTGGACGACCTTGTCGACGTCGCTGCCGCCGCCGGACGCGCCGGTGGAGTAGGAGAGCATCGCCACCCGCGGCTCGATGCCGAAGGCCCGGGCGGTGGACGCCGACGAGACGGCGATGTCGGCGAGCTGCTCCGCGGTGGGGTCGGGCATGACCGCGCAGTCGCCGTAGACCAGGACCTGGTTCTCCAGGCACATGAAGAACACCGAGGAGACGACCGAGACGCCGGGGAGGGTGCGCACCACCTCCAGCGCGGGGCGGATCGTGTGCGCGGTGGTGTGCGCGGCGCCCGACACCATCCCGTCGGCCAGGCCCAGCAGCACCATCATCGTGCCGAAGTAGGAGACGTCGGTCACGATCGTGCGCGCCTCGTCCAGCTCGACGCCGCGGTGCTTGCGGCGCTCGTGGTACTCGCGGGCGAACCGCTCGCCGAGCTCCTCGTCGTGCGGGCTGAGCAGCCGGGCCCTGGAGACGTCCACGCCGAGGGACGCGGCGCGTGCGCTGATCTGGATCGGGTCGCCGAGCAGGGTCAGGTCGGCGACCCCGCGGCGCAGCAGGATGTCCGCGGCCCGCAGGATGCGCTCCTCCTCGCCCTCGGGGAGCACGATGCGCTTGCGGTGGGCGACCGCCTCGTCGATCAGCTGGTGCTCGAACATCAGCGGGGTCACCGCCTCGCTGCGGGCGACCTCGAGGCGGTCGAGGAGCGCGTCACCGTCGACGTGCTCCGCGAAGAGCGCGAGCGCGGTCGCGACCTTGCGCGGCGCGTCCTTGGTGAGCCGGCCGCGGGTGGCGGTGAGCGCGGCCGAGGTGGCGTGGGTGCCGAGGTCGGTGGTGATGATCGGCATGGTGACGCCCAGGCCCTTGATCAGCCGGGACACCTGGGGTGGCAGGTCGAGCCCGCCGTTGAGCACGATCCCGGAGATCTGCGGGAAGTCGGGGGAGGTGTGCGCCATGAGCACGCCCAGCACGACCTCTGGCCGGTCGCCGGGCGTCACCACCACGGCGCCCTCGAACAGCCGGTCGAGCACGTTGGGCATGGTCATCGCCGCAACGACGAGGCCGGTGACCTCCCGGGCGAGCAGGCTCTCGTCGCCGCTGACCAGGGTGCCCTCGACGGCCCGCACCAGGTCGCCGACCGACGGGGCGCTGAGCATCGGCTCCTCGGGGATGGCGTAGGCGGGGACCTCCTCGGTGCCCAGTGCGGCGACGTCCTTGGCCACGTCGGCGGCGTCGACGCGGTTGGCGATGGCCGCGAACAGGGTGCCGTGGTTGGCGTGCAGCTCGTTGACGGCCATCTCGGTGACCGTGTGGAGGGCCTCGGCGGTGCGGCCGGCTCCGTTGAGCACCAGCAGCACCGGGGAGCCCAGGTTCGCCGCGATCCGCGCGTTGTAGGAGAACTCCGTGGGCGTGCCCACGTCGGTGTAGTCGCTGCCGACGACCACCACCGCGTCGCACTTGGCGGCCACGTGGTGGTAGCGCTCGACGATCCGGTCCAGCGCCGCCGTCGGGTCCTCGTGCACGTCGTCGTAGGTCACTCCCGCGCACTCGTCGTACGACAGGTTCACCGACTCGTGGGCGGTGAGCAGGTCCAGGACGTAGTCGCGCCCGCCGTAGTCGGGGGTGTCCGCGCGCACGATCGGGCGGTAGACGCCCACCCGCTCCACCCGGCGGGAGAGCTGCTCCAGGACCCCGAGCGCCACGGTCGACTTGCCGGTGAAGCCCTCGACCGAGGCGATGTAGACGCTGTTCCCCATGCCGGGGAGCCTAGTTCAGGAGGCGGGCGACAGATGTTTGCCGCCGGGTATCGCTTTCTGGGTAACAGTTGGTACTGTTGTCGACGCAGCAGGTGCAAGTTCCAGCAGGTAGAAGCCCGCGGAGTTTGTGATCCGACGGCGTTTTCTTCTCAGTTATCAGCTCAATGCTTACTCGAGGGGGCACGGCGTTTCACCCGCATCTGTTGTGGGGCCGCCGAGGTGGCGGTTCCTCGCCCCGTTAGAGGAGTAGTACGAGCATGGCTCAGGGCACCGTTAAGTGGTTCAACGCCGAGAAGGGTTTCGGCTTCATTGCGCAGGAGGACGGCGGCGACGACGTCTTCGTGCACTACTCGGCGATCCAGTCGCAGGGCTACAAGTCCCTCGACGAGAACCAGAAGGTCGAGTTCGACGTCACCCAGGGCCCCAAGGGCCCGCAGGCGGAGAACGTTCGCCCGCTGTGATCCACAGCATCCGCGCCTAGTCACACAGGCGTTGCAGGAGGCCCCGACGGATTCCGTCGGGGCCTCCTCGTTTTGTCCCGAATGACTATGGGTAGAGGTGGACGTCACGGGGACAATGAAGACGCCAGACGTCGGCGGTCGCGTCTGGGTCACACGTGAGGTGGGCATGATCATGCAGAAGACGGGGGGTGGCGTCGTGGACGACAAGCTCAACGTTCCCCTCGAGGACGCCGAGCTCCTTGCCGAGGTGGAGCTGACCACCAACCTGATCATCGCCGCCAGCGAGGCCGAGGCCTCGCTCAGCCAGGAGCAGGTCGACGTCCTCCTCGGCCTCGGCGGCACGGAGCCCGCGCAGATCCCGCACCAGCAGCGCCGACCCGACTGACCCCGGCCCCGGCCCGGCCCCGGCCCGGTCCCGGCCCGGTCCCGAGCCCTGCCCGACGCGGCCCCGCCCGACCGGCCTGTTCGTCCGAGGCCTGCGGCGGACCGGGGACCAGACGTGCGGTCACGGCCTCGGACGCCTAGGCTTCCCCGCGGCACCTTTCCGGTTTGACAGGAGTTCACCGTGGGTTTCCGCTTACGCCCCGTCGACACCACTTTCTACGACATGTTCACGGAGCTGGCGAACCACCTCGTCGCCGGTGCGGGTCTGCTGGCCGAGGTGCTGCCCCACGACTCCGACCGGCCGGCGCTCGCCGAGCGGATGCGGGAGGCCGAGCACGAGGCCGACGAGACCACCCACGGGATCATCAAGCGCGTCAACTCCACCTTCGTCACCCCCTTCGACCGCGAGGACATCTACAGCCTCGCCTCCGGCCTCGACGACGTCATGGACCACATGGAGGAGGCCGTCGACCTGCTCGTCCTCTACGGCGTGGGGGAGCTGCCCGCGGAGTTCGCCCACCAGGTCGAGGTGCTGCAGCGCGCCGCCGAGCTCACCGCCGAGACGATGCCCCGGCTGGCCACGATGAACGCCCTCGACGAGTACTGGATCGAGATCAACCGCCTGGAGAACTCGGGGGACCGGTCCTACCGGAGGATCCTGGCCAGGCTCTTCGGCGGTGAGTACGAAGCCCTCGAGGTGCTCAAGCTCAAGGACATCGTGGACTCGCTCGAGGCGGCCATCGACGCGTTCGAGTCGGTGGCGAACACGATCGAGCAGATCGCGGTCAAGGAGTCCTGAGCGTGGAGCTCGCCATCGTCGTGGCGGTCGTCGCCGTCGCCCTGGTGTTCGACTACACCAACGGCTTCCACGACGCCGCGAACGCCATCGCGACGTCGATCTCCACCCGGGCGCTGACCCCGCGCGTGGCCCTCGCGATGGCCGCGGTGATGAACTTCGCGGGCGCCTTCCTCGGCACGCAGGTGGCCCAGACCGTGGGCAAGGACGTGATCGAGGCGCCGGAGCAGTCGGCGTCCGGCCTGCTCGTGGTGATGGCGGGTCTGCTCGGTGCGATCACCTGGAACCTGGTCACCTGGTACTTCGGCCTGCCCTCGTCGTCCTCGCACGCCCTCATCGGGGGTCTGGTCGGCGCGGCCCTGGCCGCGGTCGGCACCGCCGGCGTCCAGTGGCTGGGCATCGTGCAGAAGGTGGTGATCCCGATGGTGGTCTCACCACTGGTCGGGTTCACGTTGGCCGGGCTGCTGATGATCGCGATCATGTGGGTCTTCCGGCACCGGCACGCCGGACCGGTGACCCGCGGCTTCCGGCACGCCCAGACCGTCTCGGCGGCGGCGATGGCGCTCGGTCACGGTCTGCAGGACGCGCAGAAGACCATGGGTGTCATCTTCCTCGCGCTGCTCACGTTCGGCTCGGTGGACGCCCAGGACCCGATCCCGGTGTGGGTGATCGTCGCGGCGGCGTCGGCGATCTCGCTGGGCACCTACTCCGGCGGCTGGCGGGTCATGCGCACGCTGGGGCGGCGCATCATCCACCTCGACCCTCCGCGGGGCTTCGCGGCCGAGACCACGGCCGCCTCGGTGCTGTACGTGATGGCGATGGGCTTCGGCGCGCCGATCTCGACCACGCACACCATCACCTCCTCGGTGATGGGCGTGGGCGCCACCAAGCGGTTCTCGGCGGTCCGCTGGGGGGTGGCGCAGTCGATCGTGGTCGCCTGGGTGGTCACCATCCCGGCGGCCGCCGCGGCCGCCGCGGTGTTCTACTGGGTCGTCCACGCCCTGCTTCCGGGCGTCTGAGCTCAGTCACGCACCGGTACGTCGAGCGACCCGAGCAGCGCCACCACCCGACGGCGGATCTCGTCGCGGATCGGCCGGACGCTCTCCACGCCCTTGCCGGCCGGGTCCTCGAGCACCCAGTCCTCGTAGCGCTTGCCCGGGAAGACCGGGCAGGTGTCGCCGCAGCCCATCGTGACCACCACGTCGGAGTCCTCGACGGCGTCGGTGGTGAGCACCTTCGGCTGCGCGGCGGACATGTCGATGCCCTCCTCGTGCATCGCCTCGACGGCGGCGGGGTTCACCCGGTCGGCCGGCTCGGAGCCGGCCGAGCGCACCTCCACGGCGCCGCGGGACAGGTGTGTCGTGTAGGCCGCCGCCATCTGCGAGCGGCCGGCGTTGTGCACGCACACGTAGAGGACGCTGGGCCTGGTCATCGGGTCGCCTCTCCGGGATGGGGTACGACGGGCGGCGGGGAGCCGTGGCCGCCGCGGGGGAAGAACCTCCGCGCCCAGAGGCTGACGTAGACCAGGCCCACCAGGACCGGGACCTCGATCAGCGGGCCGACCACGCCGGCGAGGGCCTCGCCGCTGGTGACCCCGAAGACCGCGATCGCCACGGCGATGGCCAGCTCGAAGTTGTTGCCGGCGGCCGTGAAGGCGACCGTGGTGGAGCGCGCGTAGCCGAGCCCTGAGGCCCAGGCCAGGACCAGGGAGCCGGTCCACATGATCGCGAAGTACGCCAGCAGCGGCAGGGCGATCCGGGCGACGTCGAGGGGGCGGGAGGTGATCGCCTCGCCCTGCAGCGCGAACAGCAGCACGATCGTGAACAGCAGCCCGTAGAGCGCCCACGGACCCAGCCGCGGCAGGAACCGGGTCTCGTACCACTCCCGGCCGCGGCGCTGCTCGCCGATCCGGCGGGTCAGGTAGCCGGCCGCGAGCGGGATGCCCAGGAAGACGACCACGCTGCCGGCGATCGTCCACGGCGACACGTCGAGCCCGGTGGTGTCCAGGCCGAGCCAGCCGGGCAGCACCGAGAGGTAGAACCAGCCGAGCAGGCCGAAGGCGAAGACCTGGAACACCGAGTTCAGCGCCACGAGCACGGCCGCGGCCTCCCGGTCGCCGCAGGCGAGGTCGTTCCAGATGATCACCATCGCGATGCAGCGGGCGAGGCCGACGATGATCAGCCCGGTGCGGTACTCCGGCAGGTCGGGCAGGAAGACCCAGGCGAGGGTGAACATGAGCGCCGGACCGACGCCCCAGTTCAGGACCAGGCTGAGCACGAGCGTGCGGGTGTCGCGGGTGACGGTGTCGAGCCGGTCGTAGCGGACCTTGGCCAGCACCGGGTACATCATCAGCAGCAGGCCCACCGCGATCGGCAGGGAGACCGAGCTGATCTTCACCGACTCCAGCGCCTCGTCGAGGCCGGGGACCCAGCGCCCCGTAACGTATCAAACTGTGCTGATGTCAGTCCAGAGTGATGAGTCCCTGGCTCCGGTGCTCCGTGTCCTCGGTGACCCGCTCCGGATGCGGATCGTGTCGCTACTGGCCGCCGAGCAGCTGTGCACCTGCCACCTCGTCGCCGAGACCGGCGCCCGGCAGACCAACGTCTCCAACCATCTTCGCGTGCTGCGGGAGGCCGGGCTGGTGGAGGCCGAGCCGGCGGGCCGCTACACCTACTACCGGCTCGTGCCGGCGGCCCTGGACGCCGTGGCCGCGGCCTTCGGCGTGCTCGCCGACGGTGCGCGCAGCACGTCGCAGACCCGGCGCCCGGCCTGCGACTGAGGTGACCGGCCCGCCCGTCGCGCCCGTGCTCAGCAGGCGGGCGCGATGGCGAGCATCGCCTGCAGCTCCGGCGAGCCGGGCACCCGGCCGGAGAGGACCACCTCTCCGTCGATGACGAGAGCGGGGGTCCGGAGCACCCGGTGGCGGGCGATCTCCCGTCGGTCGGACACCAGCTCGATCCGGGCGTTGAGGGCGGAGTCGTAGACCGCCGTACGCACCGCCTCCTCGAGGCGTCGGCAGTCCTCGCAGCCGGAACCCAGGATCTTGATGTCCATCATGTCCGTCTCCTCTCGGGTGGCGGGCGTGCCTCCGGGCCCCGCGACCGCACGCCGGACCCTGCCACCGATTCTCCGCCGGTGCGGGCCGGGACAGGAGGGACGAAGGTCCCTGGTCCGGCGGGTATCAGCCGAAGCGGCCGGAGATGTAGGCCTCGGTCGACGGGTCGTCGGGGTTGGAGAAGATCTTGCGGGTCGGGTTGAACTCCACCAGCCGGCCGGGCAACCCCGCTCCCGCGAGGTTGAAGAAACCGGTGTCCTCCGACACCCGGGCCGCCTGCTGCATGTTGTGGGTCACGATCACGATGGTGTAGTCGGACTTCAGCTCGTGGATGAGGTCCTCGATCGCGCTCGTCGAGATCGGGTCGAGCGCGGACGCCGGCTCGTCCATGAGCAGCACCTGCGGCTCCACCGCGATCGCCCGGGCGATGCACAGCCGCTGCTGCTGGCCGCCCGACAGGCTCGCGCCCGGGCGGTTCAGGCGCTGCTTGACCTCCTCCCACAGGTTCGCGCCCTTGAGGGACTTCTCGACGACGTCGTCGGCCTGGGACTTCCTCATCTTCTTGTTGTTCAGCCGCATCCCGGCGATCACGTTGTCGTAGATCGACATCGTGGGGAACGGGTTCGGCCGCTGGAAGACCATGCCGATCTGACGCCGGACCTGCACCGGGTCGACGTCCGCCCCGTAGATGTCCTGCCCGTCGATCATCACCTTGCCCTCGACGCGGGCGCCGGGGATCACCTCGTGCATCCGGTTCAGCGAGCGCAGGAACGTCGACTTGCCGCAGCCGGAGGGCCCGATCAGCGCGGTCACAGACTTCGCGGGGATCGTCATGGAGACGCCCTCGACGGCGAGGAAGTCGCCGTAGTAGATGTCCAGGTCGGAGACGTCGATGCTCTTGGCCATGTCAGTAGTGTCCTCGGTTGTCAGCGGCCGGTCTTGGGGGCGAAGCGCCGGCCCACCCAGCGGGCGACCAGGTTCAGCGCCATCACGATCACGATCAGCACCAGCGCGGCTCCCCAGGCCCGCGCCTGGCCGAACTCCGGCGGCACGCCGGGCTGGGTGTAGCTGTAGTAGACGAAGACCGGCAACGTCATCATCCGGCCCTCGAAGAGGTTCAGGTTCAGCGAGTCGGTGGACCCGGCGATGATCAGCAGCGGCGCCGTCTCACCGGCCACCCGGGCGATCGCCAGCATCACGCCGGTGACGATGCCGGCCATCGCGGTCGGGAGCACCACCTTCACGATGGTGCGCCACTTCGGCACGCCCAGGGCGTACGACGCCTCGCGGAGCTCGTGGGGGACCAGCTTGAGCATCTCCTCCACCGAGCGGACGACGACCGGGATCATCAGCAGCGACAGCGCCACCGAGCCGCCGAGGCCGAACCGGACGCCGGGGCCGAAGAAGAGCACGAACAGCGCGTAGGCGAACAGGCCCGCGACGATCGACGGGATCCCCGTCATCACGTCGACGAGGAAGGTCACCGTCCGTGCGAGGCGGTTCTTGACGCCGTACTCCACCAGGTAGATCGCGGTCAGCACCCCGACCGGGATCGAGATCGCCGCCGCGCCCAGCGTCACCAGCAGCGTGCCCATGATGGCGTGGTAGATGCCGCCGCCCTCGCCCAGGATGTTGCGCATCGAGTAGGTGAAGAACTCCGCGCTCAGCGCCGGGACGCCCTCGCTGACCACCTTCCAGATCAGCGAGGCCAGCGGCACGAGGGCGATCCCGAAGGCGACCCAGACGAGCGTGGTGACCAGCCGGTCCTTGGCGGCACGGCTCTTCTCGACCTTCAGCGACCACAGCGGCAGGGCGGCGACGTGGACCACGACACTCAGCAGCAGCCAGCCCACGACGCCCCAGCCGAGGGTGAGCGAGACCAGGCCCGCGGCAGCCACGGACAGGGCGGCCACCAGCCAGGGCGCCCACGAGGGGAGCATCGGGTGCGACAGCGGCAGGTGCGAGCGGTCGGCCCGTGGGGCGGTCTCGGTGCTGCTCATCCGTGGAGCCTCTTCTCACTGCGGGCGACGATGCCGCGGGCGGCGAAGTTGACCAGGAAGGTGATCACGAACAGCACCAGGCCGCTGGCGATGAGCGCGTTCACGCCGAGCCCGGTCGCCTCCGGGAAGGCCAGGGCGATGTTCGCGGCGATCGTGGAGGGGTTCACCGAGCTGATCAGGTTCGCGGTCACCACCCCGCTGGTGGCCGACAGCACCATGGCGACCGCCATGGTCTCGCCGAGCGCCCGACCGAGGCCGAGCATGACCGCGGAGACGATGCCGGAGCGGGCGTAGGGCAGCACCGCCATCCGCACCATCTCCCACCGCGTCGCGCCCAGGGCCAGCGCCGCCTCCTCCTGCAGCTTCGGGGTCTGCGCGAAGATCTCGCGGGTGATCGCGGTGATGATCGGCAGCGCCATGATCGCCAGCACGATCCCGGCGGTGAGGATCGTGCGGCCCGTGGTGGACGCGGGGCCGGCGAAGAACGGGATGAACCCGAGGTGCTCGGCGAGCCACGCGTACACCGGTCCGAGCTGCGGTCCGAGGAAGGCGATGCCCCACAGGCCGTAGACGACGCTGGGGACCGCGGCGAGCAGGTCGATCACGTAGCCGATCGGCTGGGCGAGCCGCCGGGGCGCGTAGTGGGAGATCATCAGCGCCACGCCGAGCGAGAACGGGGTGGCGATCGCGAGCGCGATGGCGGCGGCGAGCAGCGTGCCGTAGAGCAGCGGCCACACGAAGCCCCACAGCGTCTCCGCGCCGGCGAGCTTGTCCGGCGGGGCGTCGATCGCGGGAAGGCCCTGGACGGTCAGGAAGATCGCGACACCGGCCAGGGCGACCATGATCGTGAGCGCCGCGACACGCGTCGCGCCGGAGAAGACCAGATCACCCTTGCGCTGTTTGGGCTTGCGAGCGGTGACTGTTGCGGACACCGGGCTCCCTCTTGTCGGGGTCAGCTGTGGTCGGTGGTCGGGTCGGCGGTGGGCCGGTTTCCGACACGGACGAGGGTCCGCGCCACCAGCCTAAGGCTGGGACGCGGACCCAGGGTCGGTGGGCGGGCGATCAGCCCTGGCCCTCGATGCGGTCGATGATGCTCTGGGCCTCGCCCTGGAGCGCGAACGACAGCGGTGCCGCGCCCGCGGCCTCTGCGGCCGCCTGCTGTCCCTCCGCGCTGACGATGTAGGACAGGTAGGCCCTGACCAGCTCGGCCGTCTGCTGGTCCTCGTAGGTCTGGCAGGCCAGCAGGTACGACACCAGCACGATCGGGTAGGCGCCGGACTCCTGGGTGCTCCGGTCCAGCTCCACGGCCATGTCCACGTCCGGTCGGCCCTCGACCCGCGGGGAGACCTCGAGCACCTTGGCGGCCGCCTCGGGGGACGGGCCGACGTACTCCTCGCCGACCTTGACCTTGGCGACGCCGAGGTCGCCGGCCTGGCTCGCGTCGGCGTACCCGATCGTGCCGGAGCCGTTGCGCACGGCGGCGACGACGCCCGAGGTGCCCTGCGCGGCCTCGCCGTGCTGGATCGGCCACTCACCGACCTCGCCGTAGGTCCAGACCCGGGGGGCGGCGGTCTCCAGGTAGGCGGTGAAGTTGTCGGTGGTGCCGGAGTCGTCGGCGCGGTGCACCGCGGTGATGTTGGTCTCGGGCAGGTCCGCGTCCGGGTTGTCGGCGGCGATCGCCTCGTCGTTCCACTTCTTGATGTCGCCGGTGAAGATCCGGGCGAGGGTCTCGCCGGAGAGCTGGAGCTCGTCGACGCCCTCGAGCTTGTAGATCACCGCGATCGGCGAGACGTAGTTCGGGATCTCGATCGGGTCGGTGCCGCTGCAGCGCTCCTTGGCGGCCGCGAGCTCGCCCCCCTCGTCGCTCAGGGAGGCGTCGGACCCGGCGAACGCCACCCCGCCGGAGATGAACTGTTCGCGGCCGCCGCCCGAGCCGACCGGGTCGTAGTTGACGGTCGCGTCGGGGTTGGCGGACTGGAAGCCGGCCTGCCACGCCTGCTGCGCGGCCTCCTGGGAGCTCGCGCCGGCACCGTTGAGGGTGCCGGACAGGGCGCCGCCCTCGGCAGCCGCGGCGTCGCCGGTCGGCTGCTCGTTCGGTGGGGTGCAGGCTGAGAGCACGACGCCCAGTGCGAGGGCGGCTGCGCCGGGGCCGGCCAGGCGGCGGAGGGAGGAGCGGTTCACGCGGATCTCCTGTGTTCGGGACTCGGACACTCTTCGTTCGTCGTGGCGAACGTAGGCGCGCCAGGTGAATCGATCCGCCGGTGCAGGTGAACGGAGGGTGAACGGTTCCGGGCGCCTGCCTCACACCGCGGGCGACGACGTGGACCGGCCCGGGATCAGCGGAAGCTGACGTCGTGGTGCTCGGTCGCCACGATGCGGCCCTTGCGGTGGTGCACCACGAACACCGAGCCGGGCGCGAGCTGCTGCGGCTCGAGGCCGAGCGCCTCGAACACCATCGGCAGCACCGGCCGGTGGGTGCATACCACGCTGCTCTCCTTCCGGCCGAGCAGCTTCTGCACGTGTTCGGCGACCAGGTCCGGGGTGGCGTCCTGCTCCGACAGGTCGTCGGTGTCCTCCATGTCGAGGTCGGCCACGTCGGCGTACGGCGCCACGGTCGCCCAGCACCGGCGGCTGCTCGAGGTCAGCAGGTGCGTGACGCCGTACGCGCCGAGCACCGGCACCACCTGCTCGGCCTGGAACTGCCCGGCCTGCGTCAGCGGGCGCTCGCGGTCGTCCTTCGTCCAGGACTTGCGGGACTTCGCGCGGCCGTGCCGCAGGATCACCAGCGCGTGCGTCTTCTTCCGGTACGCCTCGGACTCGGTGAGCGTGTCCTGGTCGTACTCGTAGTGCAGCCTCCCCCGGGCCTGGTCCCGGGGGAGCCAGACGACCTCGTCGATCTCCTCGTTGACCCGGTACGACGACACGTCGTCGTCGCCGACCACCCGGGCGACCCAGTAGTGCACCCGCTTCATGCGCGGCTCGCCCGACTCCAGGCGGTACCGCTGGCTCTTCAGAGGCGGGCCGAGCCGGATGTCGAGGCCGGTCTCCTCGGCGATCTCGCGCACGGCGGCCGTGGTCACGTGCTCGCCGCTGTCGAGCTTGCCCTTGGGGAAGGACCAGTCGTCGTACTTCGGCCGGTGCACGAGGAGCACGTCCCCGCCCTTCCGGGTGACCACGGCGCCGGCGGCGAGCACGTCGGGAGGGCGGCGGGTCCTCTGCACCATGACGCTAGTCTCACACCCACGCCAGCCGGAGGAAGGGTGGACCCCCGCGTGCCCAGACGTGTCGTCGTGGTCGTGGCCGCCCTGACGCTCCTGGTGGCCGCGGCCGGCGCCTGGTTCTGGTGGCAGTCGACGCAGCGGACGTCGTACCAGCAGGCGGTGGCCTGGCTGCCGGAGGAGACCCTGCGGGTGACCTGGACCGACTGGGCGCAGGTGCGGGCGGCCGCGGACGGCGAGGACCTGGACGCCGGGTCGTCCTCACGGGACGTGGGCGGCTTCCTCGACCGGGCCTACGACCTCGACCTGACCGGGACCTCGGCGGTGGTGGAGGCGACGTACGCGATGGGCCGTCGCTACGGGTTCTCCCCGCTCGACGCCGCGTGGGAGGCGTTCGGCCAGTCCCGGGAGGGCCAGGTGGCGGTGCTCCGGCTCGGGGACGCGGCCGACCCGGCCGGGATCGAGCGGAGGCTGCGGCGGCTCGGCTACGAGGCCCCCGCCGACGGCGCCGGCTCGGGCGGGGTCTGGAGCGGCTCCGCGGACCTGCTCGCCTCGATCGACCCGTCGCTGTCGCCGGTGCTGCAGTACGTCGTCGTCGACGCAGGCGAGGGAGTGGTCCTGCTCTCGGACGACCGGGCCTACGCCTCGGCCGCGGCGTCCGTCGTCGCCGGGGACGCCGAGGGCCTGGACGCGGTGGCCGGGACGACGGACCTCGCCGGGGCCGCCGGAGAGCCGGTGAGCTCGGTGCTGCTGGCCTCGGACTTCGCGTGCGAGGCGCTGAGCATGGGCGCCGCCGACGACGGGGACCAGGCCGCGGCACGACAGCTGGTGGAGGACGCAGGCGGGGTGAGCCCCCTGACCGGGTTCGTCGCCGCGCTGCAGCCGGACCGCTCGCTGGTGGTGGGGATGCGCTTCGAGGACGCCTCCCAGGCCTCCGACGACCTGCGCCCCCGGGTGGCGCTGGCCGCCGGGGACGCACCGGGCCAGGGCGGCACGTTCGGCGAGCGGTTCCGGGTCGTGGAGGCGGCGGCCGAGGACCGGGAGATCGTGATGCAGCTCGAGCCGGCCGCCGACGACCTGCCGCTGCTGTCCGACCTCACCCAGGGCCCGCTGCTCTTCGCCACCTGCTGACTCCTCGAGCCGTGCCGGCCTGCCGTGCCGTGCCGCCGGCTCGATCCGTTCGAGACCAAGGTTTCTGCCCGCCGAAACCTGCGTGCTGAACGGATCGGGCTCCGGGCGGTGAGGGTCAGGTCAGCCCGCGGCGCATCGCGCGCACGGCGAGCCGCTCGTCCAGCGTCAACGTGTCCTCCGGCGCGTCGTCGAACCAGCCCGGCGGCGGGGTCAGCGTCCACCGGCGCGCCGAGGCAGGCAGGAACCGGGCGCGCGACCTCGTGGCACGGATCCGGTCCACGACGAGAGGGACGTCCAGCAGGTCCGGCCCGGTGACCTTGACGTACTCCAGGCCCGCCCGGCGGCAGCGGTCCTCCCGCGCCACGTCGTGGGTGTGTCGGGCGGCCCGGCGGTGCTCGGCGCCGTCGAACTCACCGAACATGCCCGCCTCCTCGTCGAACAGGTCGGCGTAGCCCAGGAGCCGGCCGTCGAGCGTGAAGACCGGACGGTTGACCTGCGGACGTGGCAGGCGGGCGTCCAGCACCCAGATCAGACGCAGGCGCGTCTCGTTCGGTGACCGGCTGTCCTCGTCGGCGAGGTCGAGCGCGTCCCGGACCTGGGGTACGCCGCGCCAGCCGTCGTGGACGTCGGCGTAGCGCCGCATCTGGCTGATCGAGGCCAGCTCGGCGGCCGCGACCATGTCCATCGCGACGGTCGCCTCGCGCACGTCCGGGGCGTACCGCATCTCGTCGAACAGGGCGCGGTGGGTCCGGGTGCAGGGCACGCCGTACCGGACCACCAGCTCGTCGGGGGAGATCCGGTCCTGGAGGAACCGGACCCCCTCGACCCTGCGTCGGTGGGTGGTGGGGCCGACCACCAGCGGGACGGGTCGCTCCGTGCGGCCGTCGGGCAGCAGCCCGTCGAAGAACGTCGCGGACGCCAGCCGGCAGGCCGCCCAGCCGGTCACGGCACCCTGGGGCGGCAGCCGCACCGACTCCTCGAGGACGCGCTGCTCGGGGACGGTGCGGTCGACGTGGACAGGCACGTAGTGGCCGGGACTCGTGCGTCGCCAGCGGGGACCGGCCGCCCGTCCGGGGGTGGGGCCGGTGCGTCCGGCCGGGTCGATGCGCACCGGACGGTAGAGGTTCGTCGGCGGCGGGCACACGGGGCTCCAGCGGTGGACGGGTCGCGCCATGCGCCGACCCTGCCGGTGAACCGGGCAGCGCGCATCCGGCCGTCCACAGGCCCGGCCCCGGGGGCGCGATCCGTTCAGGATCCAGGTTCCGTGGCCCCAGAACCTGCGTCGTGAACGGATCGAGCGAGTGCAGGCGGGCCGGGGGAGGGAGGCTCAGCGACTGCGGCGGCGCTTGGCCTGGATGAGCACGGCCTGCAGGTCCTGCAACGGCTTGCCGTCGGCGTCGAGGGCGTGCCGCTCCCACTCGCCGGAGGGCTGCAGCCACCACGACGCCGTACCTTCGTCGAAGGCGAGCTCGAGCAGCCGGCCGATCTCGTCGATCTGGGCCTGGCCGGGCAGCCGCACCAGCGCCTCCACCCGGCGGTCGAGGTTGCGGTGCATGAGGTCTGCGGAGCCGATCCACGCCTCGGGCTCCCCGCCGTTCTCGAACCGGAACACCCGGCTGTGCTCGAGGAAGCGGCCGAGGATCGAGCGCACCCGGACGTTGTCCGACAGCCCGGGCACCCCGGGCCGCACGGCGCAGATGCCGCGGGTGAGCAGGTCCACCGGGACACCGGCCTGGGAGGCGAGGTAGAGCTCGTCGATCACGGTCTCGTCCACGACCGAGTTGGCCTTGATCCGGATCCGCGCCGGGCGTCCGGCACGGAGGTGCATCACCTCGCCGCGGATCCGCTCCACCAGCCCGTCGCGCACCGACTCGGGGGCGACGAGGAGCCGGGAGTACTCGCTGTGCCGGGAGAACCCGGACAGGTTGTTGAACAGGTGCGCGACGTCCTCGCCGATCTCCTGGTCGGCGGTGAGCAGGCCGTAGTCCTCGTACAGCCGGGCGGTCTTGGGGTTGTAGTTCCCGGTGCCGATGTGGGTGTAGCGGCGGATCCCCTCCGGCTCCTCGCGTACGACGAGGGACAGCTTGGCGTGCGTCTTCAGCCCGACCAGGCCGTAGACCACGTGGCAGCCGGCCTGCTCGAGCTTCCGGGCCCACCGGATGTTGGCCTGTTCGTCGAAGCGGGCCTTGATCTCCACGATCACCAGCACCTGGATGCCGGCCTCGGCGGCGTCGACGAGGGCGTCGATGATCGGGGAGTCGCCGGAGGTGCGGTACAGGGTCTGCTTGATCGCCAGCACGTGCGGGTCGTCGGCGGCCTGCTCGATGAACCGCTGCACCGAGGTGGAGAACGAGTCGTAGGGGTGGTGCAGGAGCACGTCGCGCCGCTGCAGCGCCCCGAACACGTCGACCGGGGACGCCGACTCCACCTCGGCGAGGTCGGTGTGGGTCGAGGGCACGAAGGCCGGGTACTTCAGCTCGGCCCGGTTCAGGTCGGCGATCACGCCCAGCCCGCGCAGGTCGAGGGGGCCGGGGAGCCGGAAGACCTCGGCCCCGGAGATGTCGAGCTCGGAGACGAGCAGCTCGAGGACGTGGTCGTCCATCGTCTCCTCGACCTCGAGCCGGACCGGCGGGCCGAACCGGCGGCGCAGCAGCTCCTTCTCCAGCGCGGCGAGGAGGTTCTCGGCGTCGTCCTCCTCGACCTCGACGTCCTCGTTGCGGGTGACCCGGAAGGTGTGGACGCCGATCACCTCCATGCCGGGGAAGAGCAGCCTGAGGTGCTCGGCGATGACGTCCTCGAGCGGCACGAAGCGCTGCTCGCCGACGGCGACGAAGCGCGAGAAGACCGGCGGCACCTTGACCCGGGCGAAGTGCTCCTTGCCGGTCTGCGGGTTGCGCACCAGCACGGCGAGGTTGAGCGACAGCCCCGAGATGTAGGGGAACGGGTGGGCCGGGTCGACCGCGAGCGGGGTGAGCACCGGGAAGAGGCGCTCCTTGAACTGCCGCTTCAGCTGCCTCTGCTCCTCGCGGGACAGGTCGGGCCACCGCAGCAGCTCGATGCCCTCCTTCTCCAGGGCCGGCACGATCTCGTCGCGGAACAGCGCGGCCTGCCGGTGCATCAGCCCGTCGGTGGTGCTCCAGATCTGCTCCAGCACGTCGCGCGGCATGAGGCCGGACGCAGCGCGCACCGCGACCCCGGCGGCGATCCGGCGCTTGAGCCCGGCGACGCGGACCATGAAGAACTCGTCGAGGTTGGAGGAGAAGATCTCCAGGTAGCGCACCCGCTCCAGCAGCGGCACGGTGTCGTCCTCCGCCAGCTCGAGCACGCGGGTGTTGAAGTGCAGCCACGAGAGCTCGCGGTCCAGGAAGCGGTCCTCGAGAAGGGTCGGTGCGGGGATCTCGACGGGGGCGTCCATGACCCCATCGTCCCACCGCGGGGGAAACCGTGGGTAGCCATCGGGCCAGGAGCCGGCGCAGGTATCTTGCGCGCATGCCCTCCGCGCTCCTCGAGACGGTCGAGCCCGTCGCCTTCCGTGCCCTCATGGCACTGCCCCGCCCGCTGATGCGTGCGCTCGCCGGCCGGCCGGTCGTCGTCGACGGGCAGGTGCTCGACCTCGAGACGCAGTGGCTGCTGCGGCTGCAGCGGCTGATGCGCGAGCCCGCCGTCGAGACGCTGCCCACCGTGCAGGCGCGTCACGGTCTTCGCCGCCAGGCCCGGCTCGTCGGCGGCAGCCAGCCGATCGGGCTGGTCCGCGACCTGTCCGTGCCCGGCGCGGACGGGGAGATCCCGGCACGGCTGTACGTCCCCCGTGGACGGGTGGCGAGCCCGCGGCCCTCGCCGCTGCTGTTCTTCGTCCACGGCGGCGGGATGATGTTCGGCGACCTCGACTCCCACGACGCGCTGTGCCGGTTCCTCGCCGAACGCGCCGACACCCGGGTGGTGTCGGTCGACTACCGGCTCGCCCCCGAGCACCCGTTCCCGGCCGCGGTCGAGGACTGCTGGGCGTCGTTCCGGTGGGTCAGCGAGTACGCCGAGCAGCTCGGCGTGGACCCGCAGCGGATCGCCGTGGGCGGTGACTCGGCCGGCGGCTACCTGAGCGCCGTGACCGCGATCAAGGCCGCCGAGGCGGGTCTCCCGGTGGCCCACCAACTGCTGATCTACCCGGTCACGAACATGGCCGACAAGAGCGAGAGCCGCCGCAGGTTCGGGGAGGGGTACTTCCTGACCACGGCGTTCATGGACCTCTCCGAGGCGTCGTACCTGCTCGACCACCACGACCCCCGCGACCCGATGGTCTCGGTCAACTTCCACGAGACCATCCCGCAGGACCTGGCCCCGGCGCACGTGGTCACCGCCGGGTTCGACCCGCTGCGCGACGAGGGCGAGGCCTACGCCCGGCTGCTCGCGGACAACGGCGTGCGGGTGGAGCTGACCCGCTACCCGGGCTTCATCCACGGCTTCGCGAACGTGGTCGGCGTGGGTCGCTCCAACCGCGCCGCGATGGGCGAGGTCGCGGTCAGGCTCCGGCGGGCGCTGGCCTGACGTACTGCACGTCGGTGTCGGCGTCGGCGTGGGTGAACCCGAGGCCGGAGTAGGTCGCGACGGCGGCGGTGTTGTCGACCTCGACGTAGAGGATGACCTCCTCGAGGCCGCGCTCGCGCAGGTGGTGCAGCCCGGTGAGGGTGAGCAGCCGGCCCAGGCCCTTCCCCTGGGCTGCGGGGGAGACTCCCACGACGTACACCTCGCCGACACGCTCGTCGTGGACCTTGGTCCAGTGGAAGCCGAGGAGCGAGGGGCTGTCGACGACCTCGTTGGCGGGGCCGGCCGGCGCGTCCGCGGGCTCGGCGAGGAAGAACCCCGCCGGGTCGAACCACGGCTCGGCCATCCGCTGCGCGAGGTCGGCGCGCGTCATCGTGCCCTGCTCCGGGTGGTCGACGAACGCCTCCGCGTTGAGTGCGAGGAAGGCCTCCTCGTCCTGCCCCGGCCGGAAGGTGCGTACGACGACCCCGCCCGCTGTCGGGCCGATCTCCGGCAGGGGGTGGTCCCCGGACAGCGGGCGGCGCATCACCCACAGGTCCCGCGCCCGCTCGAAGCCCAGGGTCGACGCCAGCCGGGACGCGGCCGGGTGGTTGCCGTGCGACCAGGCCAGCACGGTCCGGTCCGGGAGCGCGGCCAGGGCCTCCTCGGCGAGGGCGCGCCCGCTCCCGGCCCGTCGTGCGTGCGGGGCGACGACGAGGTTCAGGTCGACCCCGTCGTCCTCCTCCGTGGCGAGCGCGAAGCCGGTCACCGTCCCCCCGTCGCGGGACACCCACAGCCGCTTGCCCTCGAGGCCGCGGTGCCGCAGGGACAGGCGCGTGGCCTCGTCGAGCGGCTCCCGGCCGTCCTCGCGGGCCGACTCGGCTGCCACCCGTCGTACCGCCTCGACAACCGTCTCGTCCCCGCGCGCGTCGTACTCACGTGGAGACACCTCAGAGATCGACCTCATCCCCTCACTTTAGGAACAAGTGCATGAAGCCGGGACCTGGGGGAACATCCGCGACACAACAAAACCGAGGGAGTTGAGTCACCATGAACGAAGGGTTCGCGCTGACGTTCGCCGCGCTGGTCCCCTTCCTCCTGCTGGGCCTGGTGCTCTGGATGGCCCGACTCGAGGACACCCTGACCGACGGGCTCGAGCCCGCGCAGGCGACCGGCGAGCCGACGCCCGCCCAGGAGCCGGCCCGGGCGGCCGCCTGAGCGCCTACTCGGAACCGACCGCGTCCTCGACGCCGGCGTCGACCGCCGGCCGCTCCACCGGCGGCAGCACGAAGCGGTAGCCCACGTTGCGGACCGTCCCGATCAGCGCCTCGTGCTCGGGCCCGAGCTTGGCCCGCAGCCGGCGCACGTGGACGTCGACCGTCCGGGTGCCGCCGAAGTAGTCGTACCCCCACACCTCCTGCAGCAGCTGCTCCCGGGTGAAGACCCGGCCGGGGTGCTGGGCGAGGTACTTCAGCAGCTCGAACTCCTTGAACGTCAGGTCCAGCGGCCGCCCGCCCAGCTTCGCGGTGTACGCCGCCTCGTCGACCGTCACGTCCCCCGACCGGATCACCTGGTCCTCGGGGTCCTGCGCCTTCCTCGCCGCCGCCAGCCGCCCCGTCGCCAGCCGCAGCCGCGCCTCGAGCTCGGCGGGCCCGGCGGTGTGGAGTACGACGTCGTCGATGCCCCAGTCCACCGCCACGACCGCCAGACCGCCCTCGGTGACGACGAGCAGCACCGGCTGGTCGGAGCCGGTCGTGCGGATCAGCCGGCACAGGTCCCGGGCGTGCGCGAGGTCCTGGCGGCCGTCGACGAGCACGACGTCGGAGCCGGGGGCCTGGAGCAGGGCGCTGCCCTCGGCGGGGAGGATCTTGACCTGGTGGGGGAGCAGCGCGAGTGCGGGGAGCACCTCGGCGGAGGGCTGCAGGGCGCGGGTGAGCAGCAGCAGGGTGCTCATGGGCACTCCTCACGTCGAGGCGGTTGCTGACTCGCCGTTGAGCCGCTGCGTCGCCCGGGCGCCGGCAGGTCGCCGACGGCTTGGCGTGGTAGGGCAGGATACCTGACATGGCAGAGCAGGCTCCGTCCGAAGGCAGCGTCGTCGTCCGCTACTGGGCCGGTGCCCGGGCGGCCGCCGGTCTCGCCGAGGAGAGCTTCCCGGTCCCCGGCACCCTGGCCTCGCTCCTCGACGAGGTGGTCGCCCGGCACGCGGACCGGTCCCGGCTCAAGGACGTCGTCGCGGTGTGCTCGGTGCTCGTCGGCGACCGGCCGGTCAGCTCGGCGGACCCGGCGGACGTCGTACTCCACGACGGGGACACCGTGGAGCTGCTGCCTCCCTTCGCCGGAGGCTGAGCCCCCGGAGGTGTCCCCGCGACGGGGCCGCAGACTCGCCGTTCCCGCCGTCCCACCGACCGGGGACAGGATCGCGTACGGCGGTCCCCCGGGCGTGCCACGCGCAATGCGGACATGTCATGCGCAGCCGCGCCCAACCGGGCCGCCCCACCGAACCGGAGACGCCTTCGGGGCCGGCCCGCGTGGCCGGGGGGTACCTCCTCGCACACACCGAGCACGGCCTGGTGGTGGGGCGGGCCGGCCAAACGAGGGGGAGGTATCCGATGCAGCGCAGATCAGTCGTGCGGCCACTCGCAGCAGCAGCCGCCGCGACCCTGCTGACCGTCTGGGGGGCGACTGCTCCGGCGTTCGCCGGCGGGCCCGGGGACGACGAGCAGCGCGGCAACGGTGTTGCCGCGTCGGGCAAGGCCGAGAACCACCCGGCTGCCGAAAACCGGGATGTCGGCCAGGGCGACGCCGGCCAGTCCGACGCCGACGTCGAGGAGCCGGAGGGCGGGAGCCACGCCGGCCAGCAGGGGTGGGACAACCGCGCCGAGGCCGCCGTCGGCGTGGAGGAGAAGTCCGGCGCTGACAGCGAGCACCGCGACCGGAGTGCCGGCCCGGACCACAGCCGGGGGAACGCCTCGACGCAGGGCGAGTACGACGAGCCGCAGCCGGAGAGCAAGGCCGACCTCAACGACGGTGGCGCGAACGCCGGGGAGTGCGGCACCGAGACCGGCGGCCCGTACTGCTCCACGCGCGACGGCACCGAGTCGAAGAACGGCAAGGGTGAGGGCAAGGCCATCGGCCGGCCGGCCGCGGGGAGCGTCGGCAAGGCCGACAACAAGAACCCGCCCGGTCAGCTGCCGGGACCCGACGACGACGGCAACCGCGGGTACGAGTGCGACCAGCCCGGCGAGCGGCCCAACCAGGGCATCGCCGAGGGCAACCCCGCGCACACCGGCTGCGTCCAGGGGGCCGTGGTGCCGCCCGAGCAGCCCAAGCCCGAGCAGCCGAAGCCCGAGCAGCCGAAGCCCGAGCAGCCGAAGCCCGAGCAGCCGAAGCCCGAGCAGCCGAAGCCCGAGCAGCCGAAGCCCGAGCAGCCGAAGCCCGAGCAGCCGAAGCCCGAGCAGCCCAAGCCCGAGCAGCCCAAGCCCGAGCAGCCCAAGCCCGAGCAGCCGGTCCAGGTCGTCGTCCCACCGGTGGCGCCGCAGCCGCCCGCTGGACCGGAGCAGCCCGAGACTCCGCCCGAGACTCCGGTCGTGCTCCCCGGTGAGCAGGAGGTGCCCGAGCAGCCGGCCCCGGTGGTCCAGCCGGTGGTCCAGCCGGCACCGGTCGTCCAGCCGGCCCCGGTCGTCCAGCCCGGTCCCCAGGTCGCCGGCGTGTCCGGCGAGGTCCCGACCGCTGTGACGCCCTACCCGGCCGCCGGCACCCTGCCGGCCACGGGCGCCGAGGACTACACCGCCCTCGTCGCCGCCGCCCTGGGCATGTCCTTCGTCGGTCTCGCCCTGCTGGCCAGGCGCCGCACGCAGGCGCAACGGGCACCGGTACCGGTACGCCGACACTGACCGGCCGTCCGGCGCACCGACCTGGCCGACAGCGAGCCCCCGCGGTACGAAGGAGCCGCGGGGGCTCGCCTGTGCCGCCCTGGCCCGCACCAGCCCGCCCTGGCCCCACCGGCCGCCGGCACCCGCGGACGCCGGGAAGCGGACGGCGGAGGAGATGGTTGAATCCCCGCGTGAGTGATGGAGCATGGGTCCTCGTCGTGGTCGTGGTGGCCGCCGGTGCGTTCGGCCTGTGGCGGGCGGCACGGGACGGCCGGTTCCAGGGAACCCACCAGGTGCACGGAGCGGGATCCGAGGAGACGATGGAGGAGCGACCGGTCAGCGTGCTCGAGGGCACCGACATCGACCACGAGCTCGGCGAGCGGGCGACGCTCCTGCAGTTCTCCTCGGCGTTCTGCGCACCGTGCCGTGCCACCCGCCGGGTGCTCGGCGAGGTGGCCGAGGTGGTCCCCGGCGTGGTCCACGTGGAGGTGGACGCCGAGCACCACCTCGACCTGGTCCGCCGCGTCGGTGTCGCGCGCACTCCCACTACGCTGATCCTGGACGCGCACGGTCGCGAGGTCTCCCGGGCCGGCGGTGCTCCGCAGCGCGACGAGGTGATCGCCACCCTGGCGAAGGTGCTGCCGTGACCCGCATCCTCTTCGTCTGCACCGCGAACATCTGCCGCTCCGCCTACGCCGAGGTCCGCACCGCCCAGCTCGGCGTGCCCGGGGTCACCGCGCACAGCGCCGGGACGCACGGCTGGCCCGACCACGCGATGGACCACCACATGGCCGCCGAGCTCGAGCGGCGCGGCGCCGACTCGGACGGCTTCCGCAGCCGCCGGCTCACCAGGTCGCTCGTCGACGACGCCGACGTCGTGCTCACCGCGACCGCCGCGCACCGGACCTTCGTGCTCCAGGAGCGACCCGGGGCGGTCCGGCGCACCTTCACCCTCGGCCAGCTCGCCGCCGCCCTCGGCGAGGTCCCCGACGACGTCCACGGTGCGGACCTGCTCGTCGCGGCCCGCAGGGCCCGCGCGACCGCCACCGCGGACGACGACGTCGCCGACCCCTACGGACGCGGCCCGGACGCGGCGGCAGCAGCCGCTCGGCACCTCGACGAGCTGCTCGAACGGGTGCTCCCGCGGCTCGCGGGTCTCGACATGTGAGCATGCTGTCCGAGATGCAAGACACGGACCCTGAGTTCCGGAACTGGTGGTCTAGGGTCTCCGCCATGCCGTCGACCATGCTGACCAAGCGCCGCGCAGTGGACCACTGCCTCGTGCGCTCGGCGCTGTGTCGAATGTCCTGACGGGTACGTCCCCGTCTCGGCCCCTTCCCGGGCCGCCCGCGTGAGCCGCACCCACCGGGTGCTCCGCATCGACGTACCCGTGCCTGTTCCCCAGGCCGACCTCCCCGCGTGACCCGCCGCCGCCCGGCCGGCGTCCTCGGCGTCCCCGGCGCCGCCGGACGCTCGACGCCGCCCGCGTGCGGGCTCTGCGCCACCCGACACAGGAGAGACCCATGTCCAGCAACACCCGAACAGACCCGCGCGGTCCCCGGTTCGCGGCCACGCTCACCAGCGTCGTGCTCGCCGCCGTGCTGCTGACCGCGCCCTCGACCACGGCGACCGCCCTGCTCGCTGTCCAGACGGTGCTGTTCGCCGTCGGCGCGCTCGGCGGGATCCAGCGCACGCCGTACGCCTGGATCTTCAGGCGCCTCGTCCGCCCGCGGCTCGCCGCGCCGAACGACCTGGAGGACCCCGAGCCGCCCCGCTTCGCCCAGGCCGTCGGCCTCGCCTTCGCGCTGGTCGCGCTGAGCGGCTTCCTCACCGGCGTGCCCGCACTCGGCCTGCTGGCCACCGGGCTCGCGCTGGCGGCCGCCTTCCTCAACGCAGCCTTCGGCTTCTGCCTGGGCTGCGAGCTCTACCTGCTCGTACGGCGGACCTGGCCGGTCCGCCGGGCGACGAGCAGCCCCCACTCCACCACGAACACGAACCCAGGCGCCCGTCCGGTCGCCGCAGAGAGGTGATCACCATGAGCCGCAACGACGTACTCGTCACCGCCGACTGGGTCGAGGAGCGCCTCGACGACCCCGCCGTGGTCCTGGTCGAGGTCGACGAGGACACCACGGCCTACGACAAGGGCCACATCCGCAACGCGGTCAAGCTCGACTGGAGCATCGACCTGCAGGACCAGGTCCGCCGCGACGCGGTCGACCGGGAGCAGTTCGCCGCGCTGCTGTCCGAGCGGGGCGTGAGCAACGACCACACCGTGGTGCTCTACGGCGGCAACAACAACTGGTTCGCCGCCTACGCCTACTGGTACTTCAAGCTCTACGGCCACCGCGACGTGCGCCTCCTCGACGGCGGCCGCAAGAAGTGGGAGCTCGACAGCCGCCCGCTGATGCAGGAGACCCCGGTCCGGGAGCGCACCGACTACGTCGCCGAGGACCAGGACCTCGCGATCCGTGCCTTCCGCGACGAGGTCGTCGCCGCGATCGGCAGCAAGAACCTGGTGGACGTGCGCAGCCCCGACGAGTACACCGGTCGGCTGCTCGCGCCCGCCCACCTCCCGCAGGAGCAGGCCCAGCGCGCAGGCCACATCCCCACCGCGGCGAACGTGCCGTGGAGCAAGGCCGCGAACGACGACGGCACGTTCAGGTCCGACGAGGAGCTGCGCCGCCTCTACACCGACGCCGGCGTGGAGTGGGACAAGGAGACGATCGCCTACTGCCGGATCGGCGAGCGCTCCTCGCACACGTGGTTCGTGCTGCACGAGCTGCTCGGGCAGACCGCGACGAAGAACTACGACGGGTCCTGGACGGAGTACGGCTCGCTGATCGGCGTCCCGATCGCCCTCGGCGCCGAGCGCGGGGAGGCCCGATGAGCTGCGGAGCGCCGGAGGGCGGTGTGGCCCTGGGCGGCGTCGACGTGGCCAAGGAGGCGGTCGTGCAGGGCGTCGTGGCCCGGGCGGGTACGCCGGTCGACGGGGCCTACGTCCGCCTGCTCGACACCGGGGGCGACTTCGTCGCGGAGGTGCGGACCGGGGCGGCCGGCGAGTTCCGGTTCTTCGCAGCCCCGGGCACCTGGACGGTCCGGGTCCTGGCGCCGGGCACGGAGCCGGGCACCGCACCGGCCGACCGGGCGGTCGAGGCCGGCCGGGGACGCGTCGCCGAGGTCGTGGTCGAGATCTGACCGGGCCGCCGCCGGCTCCGACCACCGGTCAGGGACGACATCTGCGAAGGGCAGGAGAAAAAGTGCAGGTCAGGACGTTTGAAGTCGGCGGGCAGGGGAACTGACCGGTGCACACACCGTGCCCCCTGTTCACGTCACCGGCACGGCGAGGCCCTCGCGTTGCTCACGCAGCCAACGCGAGGGCCTTCCCCATGACCGTCGGGGCACCACTCCCGACGCCCACTGTTCACTGGCAAGAGTGTTCCCGGTGATCGGTGCTGAAAACGGTGGTCCACACATTTTTCTTCGGCCGGCAGCAACATCCACGCCCGGACCCGGGTGCCGGAGCCGCTGCTGCTTTCGTAGCGTGGCCGAGGTCGGCCTGGTCCCCGGCTACGCCAGGGCCGACCCGGCCGACGGGGACTCCAGGACCAGCGTCACCGGCCCGTCGTTGACGAGGCCGACCTGCATGTCGGCCCCGAACGCACCGCGCTCCACCTTCGCGCCGAGCCGCTCGAGCTCCTCGCACACCGCCTCGTAGACCGGCTCCGACACCGGCCCCGGCGCGGCGGCGTTCCAGGTCGGCCGGCGGCCCTTGCGCGCGCTGCCGTAGAGGGTGAACTGGCTGATCACCAGCACGGGGGCGCCGAGCTCGGAGGCGGACCGCTCCTCGCGCATGATCCGCAGCTCCCAGATCTTGCGGGCCATCCAGGTCACCTCGGCGGGGCCGTCGTCGTGGGTCACTCCCAGGAGCACGACGAGCCCGGGACCGTCGAAGGAGCCGAGCCACCTCGCCCTCGACGCTGACGGAGGCGGACAGGGCTCGTTGGATGACCGCGCGCATGCCGCCGAAGGTAGCGCGTCCCCCGCGGTGGGGTCTGGCACCATGACGCCATGACCGCCGCCCACGCGCACAAGCTCCTGGTCACCGTCGCCCCCACGGGTGCCGAGACCGCCAAGGAGGACGTCCCGCAGCTGCCCACCACGCTCGAGGAGCTGGTGGAGACCGCACAGCGCTGCGAGGCGGCCGGGGCGGCGATGGTCCACGTCCACATCCGCGACGCCGACCACCGGCCGACCCTCGACCTCGGGCGGCTGACCGCGACCGTCGAGGCGCTGCGCGAGCAGACCGACCTGGTCGTGCAGCTGTCCACCGGCGGCTCCGTCCACGACCCGCTGGAGAACCGCCTCGGGGTCCTCGACGCCCGGCCCGACTCGTGCTCGCTGACGATGGGCACGACCAACTTCGGCGACGACGTGTTCTCCAACCCGTGGCCGTTCATCACCGAGCTCTACCAGCTCACCCAGGAGCGCGAGGTCGTCCCGGAGTTCGAGCTGTTCGACCTGGGCCACGTGCACTCCCTGCACCGGCTGCTCGACAAGTACGGCCTGCCGTACGGCGGACGCGTCCACTGCGACCTGGTGATGGGCGTCCCCGGCGGCATGCCCGGTACGGCGGACGCACTGGTCGCCGCGGTCAACGCGCTCCCGGACGCGGTCACGTCCTGGTCCGCGACCGGGATCGGCCGTTCCACCCTCGCGGTCGGTCTCGCCGCGCTCAGCAAGGGCGGCCACCTCCGGGTCGGCATGGAGGACGTGCTGACCCTGGCCAAGGGGGTCCCGGTCGAGCACAACGCCCAGCTCGTCGAGCGCGCGGTCGCGATGGGCCGCCTTGCGCAGCGCGAGCCGATGTCACCGGACGAGGCCCGCGACCTCCTCCAGACCAAGCGCGGATAGACTCGCCGCATGGAAGCTGTGTTCATCGCCCTGATGGCGGCCGTCGTCCTGCTCAGCGGTTTCGTGGCGGTCCTCGTCGTCTACAAGCTCATGAAGGCCGACAACTCCTAAGCGCATGCCTTTCGAGATCCCCGAGAACCTGCACCCCGACTGCGCGCCCATCGCGTGGCTGCTCGGCACGTGGCAGGGCAACGGCCACGGTGACTACCCGACGATCGAGCCCTTCCAGTTCGGTCAGGAGGTCATCTTCACCCACGACGGCCGGCCGTTCTTCCACTACATGAGCCGGGCCTGGATCGTCGACGAGCAGGGCAACAAGGTCCGCGACGCGGCGATCGAGACCGGCTTCTTCCGGGCAAAGGCCGACGGCAACCTCGAGGTCGTGCTCACCCACAACACCGGCTTCATCGAGATCTGGTACGGCCACGCCGACGGACGCGAAGGTCGAGATCGCCACCGACGCCGTCGGCCGCACCGAGACGGCCAAGGAGGTCACCGCGGGGCACCGGCTCTACGGCCTCGTCGAGGGCGACCTGCTGTGGACCTACGACATGGCCGCGGTCGGCCAGAAGCTCCAGCCCCACCTGTGGGGCCGCCTCGTCCGTCAGTAGCCGGGCCGCCGTGACGCCCTGACCGCAGTGGTGGCGCGCGAGGTGGCCGTGGCTGGCGCTCCTGAGCGCCGCGGGTAGTCTCGGAGGCGTGTCCGGAACTGAGCCCAGCCCACTGCTGCACCTGCCCGCCGCCGTCGCCGGGGACGGCATCGACGCCCCCGTCGCCGCGCACTACGGCTCCTTCACCAGGGAGCAGCGGGTCCTGGAGTCGGGGGAGGGGTTCGTCGACCTCTCCCACCGGGGCGTGGTCCGGGTCACCGGACCCGACCGGCTCACCTGGCTGCACTCGCTGACGTCGCAGCACCTGGAGAACCTGGCGCCGAACGTCCCGACGGCCGCGCTGGTGCTCAGCCCGCAGGGCCACGTCGAGCACGCGATGTACGGCGTCGACGACGGCGAGTCCTTCACCGCCCACGTCGAGCCGGGCCAGGCGCCGGCGCTGGTGGAGTTCCTCGACAAGATGCGGTTCATGATGCGCGTCGAGGTCGCCGACGTGACCGAGGACGTCGCGGTGGTGTGGCGGCCCGCGGCCCGGGTCGACGGTGCGCCGTACTCCGGCTACGTCTTCGTCCCCCGCGCGGAGCTGGGCATCTTCGCCGAGGCCGCGGGGCCGGCGTGCGGGATGTGGGCCTTCGAGGCGCTGCGCATCGCCCGTGGCGAGCCCCGGCTCGGCCTCGACACCGACCACCGCACCATCCCCAACGAGGCCGGCTGGATCGGCACGGCCGTGCACCTCGACAAGGGCTGCTACCGCGGCCAGGAGACCGTGGCCCGGGTGCACACGCTGGGCCGTCCGCCGCGCCGGCTCACGCTGCTGCACCTCGACGGCTCCGACAACCGGCTGCCCACGCGCGGGGCGGAGCTGCTGCACGACGGACGCAGCGTCGGCTTCATCGGGACCTCGGCCCGCCACCACGAGCTCGGGCCGATCGCGCTGGCGATGGTCAAGCGGAACGTGCCGCTGGACGTCACCCTCGACGCCGACGGCATCCCGGCGGCCCAGGAGGTCGTCGTCGACCCCGACGCCGGCCTGCACGTGCGCCCGAACCTGCGCTGAGGTCCGGCAGCCTCACGACGCCGCGGGGCGCGCCTCCCGCCAGGAGTCCTCGGTGCGGGCGACCAGGTCCGCCACGACAGCTTCGAGAGAGCCGCCGGCCTCGAAGGCCGATCGCTGTCGCGCCGCGCCGGTGCCTTGGGACATCAGCCGGTCGAAGGCGTCGGCGGTCCACTCCCAGTCGCCGGTGGCGCGCAGGGCGTCCTCGGTGTGCCGCCGCAGCGAGCCCACCACCTCGCGCACCGGCGCGAGCTCCATCGTGGTGGGGTCGACCAGTGTGGACGCCAACCCGTGGCGTGCCGCCCGCCAGGACGCGGCCCGGAGCAGGTCGCTGCGCCAGCGCGGGCTGCGGCCGTCCCCCGGGCCGTCCCCCGGGCCGTCCCCCGTGCCGTCCCCCGGATCGCCGGCGGTGGACACCAGTGCCCGGGCCAGCGCGGCGACGAGGACGGCGTCCTCCGGGTCGGTGCACACGTCGGCGACGCGGATCTCGACGGTCGGGTACGACGCGGAGGCCCGCGCGTCGAGGTAGAGCGTGCCGTCGTCCATCGCGGCGCCCCACTCGATCATCTTCTCCAGCGTCTGCCGGTAGGCGCCCGCGTCCTCGTACGGCTCGGCGGGCCCGCTGCTCGGCCACCGGCTCCACAGCTGCGAGCGCCAGCTGGCGAACCGGGTGTCGCGTCCCTCCCAGTACGGCGAGTTCGCGCTGATCGCCAGCAGCAGGGGCAGCCAGGGGCGGATCCCGTCCATGACCCGGACCGCCTCGTCCTGCCCGGCCACGTCGACGTGCACGTGCATCCCGCAGACCAGGGCCTGGCGGGTCAGCTCGCCGTACTCCTCCATCATCCGGTGGTACCGGGGCTTGGGGGTCAGGGTCGGGTCCACGGCGGGCAGGACCGGGGTGGGCACGGCCACCGCCGCGGCGCCGGCGGCCCGCGCGGCCTCGCCGACCGCTCGCCGGCCACTCACGAGGTCGGAGAGCAGGTCGCTCGCGGCCACCCGCGGCGAGCTGGCCGTCTCGATCTGCTGGAGGAACAGCTCCTGCTCGACAGGGGCGTCGTCCTCGGGGAGCTCGCCGCGGCTCTCGGCCTCCTCCCGGGCCCGCAGCGCCTTCGCGGAGACGCCGGTGACGCGGCCGGTCTCCGGATCGACGAGCATCAGCTCTTCCTCGACACCGATCTTGCGCATGGCGTGGGCCCCTCCCTGTCGGACGAATGCGTCCCGGTGCCCCGCGGGGCACCTCCTCACACCTGGGTCGGCCGGCGTCTCGGGCGGGGCGTGCCGCCTACACTCGGCAGCGTGAGCTCGACCGACTGGCAGACCACGCTGCGGGCGAAGGGGTACCGGCTGACCCCCCAGCGCGAGCTCGTCCTGCGTGCGGTCGACCGGCTCGGGCACGCCACCCCCGACGAGCTGCTCGCCGCGGTCCGCGAGGAGTCCCAGGCGGTGAACATCTCGACGGTCTACCGGACGCTGGAGCTGCTCGAGGAGCTCGGCCTGGTGCGGCACAACCACATCAGCGACCGGGCGCCGACCTACCACTCCACGGCGGTGCCCGACCACGTCCACCTGGTGTGCCGTGGCTGCGGTGCGGTCGCCGAGGTGGCCCCGGAGATCATCCGGCCGATGACCGACACCCTCCGCACGGAGTACGGCTTCACCACCGACATCGGGCATCTCACGGTCTTCGGCACGTGTCGCGAGTGCTCGGAGGGGTAAATTCCGAGGCATGGCCGACAACGTGCTCGACACTGCATCCGAGCTCGCTGACAGACTGGGGCCGGGGGATCTGGACGCGACGCTCGCCAACATCACCGCGGCTGCGGTCGACCTGCTTCCCGACGTGGCCCACGCCTCCTTCTCGGTGCGGCACGACGACCGGATCGAGACGCGCAGCGCCACCGACGACGTCGTCCTCACGCTCGACGACAGGCAGTACACCCTGCACGAGGGCCCCTGCTACGAGGCCGCGACCGATACCCCGAACGTGCTCTCCCCGGACCTGGCCGCAGACGCCCGCTTCCCCCGCTACGGGCCGGCCGCCGTCGAGGCCGGTATCCATGCCCAGGCGGCGTTCCGGCTGTTCCAGCGCGACGGGACGCTCGGGGCCCTGAACCTGTACTCGACGAGGGTGGGCGCCTTCGAGCACCTGGAGGAGACCGCGGCGCTGTTCCGCAGCCAGGCAGCCGTCGCGATCGCATACGCCCACGAGGTCGCCAACCTCAACGAGGCCCTCGAGACGCGCACCACCATCGGGAAGGCGATGGGGATCGTGATGGAGCGCTTCGACCTCGACGACGAGCGGGCGTTCGCGTTCCTGACCCGGCTGTCCCAGCACAGCAACCGCAAGCTTCGCGTGGTCGCCGACGAGATCGTCGCCGAGGTGGCGCGCAAGGCGCGAGAGAACAGCTAGGCCCGCAGGGGCCGCTGGCGGTGGTCGCCGGCGAACGCGTCGAGCGTCGCGGGCACGGTCTGCCGGGTGCCGACGTACTCCGCGAGCACCGCGGCCATGCCGCCGACCGCCTCGTCCAGCATGGCGGCCAGGTGCTTGACCTCCGGGGACGACGAGGCCTTCCCGGCGGCGACCAGGTCGAGGGCGTAGGGCAGGTTCGCCGCCAGCGACAGGGCCGGGTCGACCTCGCGGAAGTAGTAGGTCTCGCCGTACTGCACCAGGTCCATCCGGACGGTGGTGAGGGCGTCGACCAGGCCCTGCAGCAGCTGGGTCACCACGCTCGGGTCGCCCTCGGCCACGAAGGACGCCGTGTCGGTCGCGGCCATGATGCTCAGCTGCCGGGACGCGGCGCGCCGGCGGATGAGAGCCGGGTAGACCTGCAGCACCCAGGTGATCACCGCGGTGAGCAGACCGAAGCCGATCACCGCCTGCAGCGGCACGGTGAGCCGGAGCGCGGGGTAGGCCGGGACGATGTCGCCGAAGCCGAGCGTGGCGACGGTGACCAGGGAGAGGTAGAGCGAGGAGACCAGGTCGTTGGCCTGTGCCGGTTGCAGCGACGAGCCGAAGTAGAACCCGTCGGGCATGCGCGGCAGGTAGACCAGCGTCCAGCCGGCGACCACGAGACCGCCCCAGGTGAAGGCCACGGCGAGCAGCCCGAACGGCCCGGCGAGCTCGGTGTCGATCCGGCGGAGCAGCCGCCAGATCGTCGCGAAGACCAGGCGGGCCAGCGTGCCGAACCCGCGCGGGTGCCACAGCGTGTGGAACAGGTCGCGGAGCGCGAGCAGGACCAGCGCGACCCCGAGGATCGTGAGCGGCCAGGTCATCGCGGGGCGTTCCCCAGCGGGCGCAGCTCCATGACGCGGAGCTGGACCCGCCGTTCCTGCCAGTCGATGTGGTCCACGTCGTCCCAGGAGAGGTAGCCGGTGTGCCGGTGCAGCCAGCCGACCACCGCCCGGACCAGCCAGGGCCCCTGCGAGGGGTGACGGTTGTAGCCGAAGAGCGTCCCGGGGCGGCGCTTGCCGACGATGAGCCCTTCGACGACGTACTCCGCGAGCGGCCCGGGGACGCGTGCCGAGGGCACGAGCCGCACGTCGGTCACCTGGTCGCCGTCGCGGCCGTCGGCGAAGCGGACGTGCATCCCGAGCAGGTCGGTCAGCCGGTACCGGGTCGTGGTCATTCGGGGTCCACCCCCGAGCCGGGGATCGCCGCGATCACCCGGTCGCGCATCCACCTCTCGAAGCCCTCCAGCCCCGCCGCCGTACTCCCGACCGCGAGGTGCACCGCGGTGCCGAGCTGCGCGACCTGGCCCCACGGCACCCGTGTCGGCTCGGTGCGGCCGGAGAGCCGGGACCACGTGGCCGTGACGACGGTGGCGAGCGCGCCGCCGTAGCGGGGGCCGAGCGCCCCGGGCCCGCTGAGCAGGGCGGTGACGTAGACCCGGCCGTCGTCGCGCTCCTCGAGCTCCACGTTGTCGACCTTGCCCACCATCCGCCCCTCGTGGTCGAGGAGCTGCCGGTCGAGCAGGTCGAGGTAGCCGTCGATCGAGTGCGTGCTCATGCTCATACCGTCCCCATCTTCGTCCAGATCATCAACGGGATCGCCGCGACCGACGCGGCGAGCACGATCAGCAGGTACCCGGTGCCGAGCGTGTTGGCGAGCCGGCCGTTGCGGTGCTCGCCCATGTAGGAGGGGTCGTTGGCGACCATCAGGATCGGCAGGTACGTCAGCGGCAGCGCCACCGCGGAGAACACCACCGAGAACTCCGTCACCAGGATCGGGTCGATCGCGGTCAGGAGTACGGCGGCCGCCAGGACCGTCGAGAGCAGGACCACGGCGTGGAAGCGTGCTGCGTTGCGGGGCCGCTCGAACTTGCCCCACTGCCAGCCGAAGTACTGCGCGATGCTGTAGCCGACCGAGAGCCCGGTCTCGGCGGCGGCGCCGAACGTGGCCGCGAAGAAGCCGAGGATGGCCACGGAGAGGCCGAGCCTGCCGAGCGACTCGGCGACCGGCAGCGCCACCTGGCCCAGGGTGTTGACCTCGATGCCGGCAGGGAACAGCGAGGTGGCGGCCACGCCGGCGATGGACAACGAGAGCAGGCCGCCGAGCGGGAAGCCGATCAGCACGTTGGCCCGCATCGTCAGCAGGCTCTTCGGCGACCAGCCCTCCTCGACGCCGCCGGAGGAGAAGAAGAAGACCTCGTAGGGCGTCATCGCCGCGCCGAAGAGGGCGACCGCGTAGAACCAGTAGGTCGGCCACCCCTCGCCCTCGGGCTTCGCGGCGGTGGAGGCGGTGTGCCACAGCTGGCCCCAGTCCGGCCCGAGCTGCCACAGGGCGACGGCGAAGACGACCAGGGCCAGGCCGAGGAGGCCGAAGACGTTCTCGACCAGGGAGAACTTCGCCCGCCACAGCACGATCCACACCGCCGCCGCGGTGAACGGGACCCAGAACGGCTCCCAGACGCTGGTGGCCAGCTCCAGGGCGAGCGCGATGCCGCCGATCTCCGCGACGAACGTGAGCAGGGTGACCGCCATGGAGCCGAACAGGTTCAGCAGGCCGACGCGGGGGCCGAGCCGCTCCCGGATGATGTCGAAGGTCGGCCGGCCGCTCACCGCGACGACGCGGCCCGACATCTCGGCGAACACCGCGATGCCCAGCACGCCGAGCACCACGACCCAGGCCAGCGACATGCCGAAGCGGGACCCGACCGTGGCGTTGGTGACCAGGTCCCCGATGTCGACGAAGCCGCCGATGGCGGTGAGGATGCCGAGGAAGATCCCGAGAAACCTCTTCATGACACCCGCCCCTCCAGGCGCTCCAGCTGCCGGGCGAGGGTCTCGAGGTCGTCGACGAGGGCGGGGTAGTCCTCACGCCGGTACCGCTCGATCGCGGTGCGGGTCTCGTCGAGCAGGTCCTGGGCGTTGCCGAGCCGGGTGTCGACCCGGGTGGTGAGCCGGTCGCGTTCCGGTGGCGGGTTGAGCTCGGTGAACGCGGTGGCCGCCGTGTCGATTGCCTTCTCGGAGTAGCGCAGCTGCGTGATGGCGGTCTGCCGGTGCATGCGGTCGTCGTACAGCGTCCGGAGGACCTTCTCCACGGTGCGCACCTCGCTGACCGCGCTGCCGAGCGTGCGGCTCGCCTTGTCGTCGTAGGTGTCGGCGTCCGGGCTGGCCGGGACACAGCCGGCCACGAGCAGGCCGGCCAGGAGCAGCGCGAGCAGGCGCCTCATCGGTGGTGCCTCGCGACCCACCACACGAGCAGCGACAGCTCGACCAGGAACACTCCCCAGCCGATCGAGACCGCCATCGCCAGTGTCACAGCCAGTTGCGTTCCCGGTCGTTGGCACCTGCAAACGGGCGGCCGGCGGGGACGGCAGCGGCCGTCCGGGGAATATGCTGGTGCGATGCAGTTGCGCGGTAGGAGAGGGGTGCGATGACCACGGTCCGGCGCCCCGGGCGCCTGCAGAAGATCGCGTACGACGACACGCCGCTGAACTCCCGCACGCCGAACATCGACGCCCGGATCGGCTGGCTGCTCGCGATGTCCCGGCTGCACCACCCCGACCCCGAGATGGCCGACGGCCGCAAGTTCACCCTCGCGCTGACCGAGGCCGGCTGCCGGGCGAGCCGCAGCCTGGTGAGCCGCTGGGAGTCCGGCGAGATCCCGATCTCCTACGAGGGCATGTCGGCCTACGAGCACGCGCTCGGACTGCCCACCGGGCAGGTCTCCTCGCTCACCGGCTACATCCGGGCGGCGATCCCCGGGATGCGGAGCCGCGTCACCCGTCCGCAGCTGGACCCGGCGAGCAGGGGGTTCGCCCTGCGCCTCGACGAGCTGATCGAGCTGGCCGAGGACGGGCACGCGAGAGCCACCGACTGGCAGGACCTGGGCTGGCACCTCGCCGCGGTGCCGCTGGTGCACGTGCGCGCCCGCACCTGGGAGGCGGTCACGACCAGGCTGGTCAACGTGCTGCCCCGGTCGGTGAAGGTCGCCTACCGGCAGTACTCCACCGCCGCGATGAACCTCGCCTCGGTGCCCCGGGCGCAGGACTTCCTCACCGAGGCCGTCGACCGGCACATCCACACCCCCGGTGTGCAGGTGCTCACCAACCCGATCGGGATCCTCGACCAGCTGCCGACCAGGCGCGCGGCCGAGATCGTGCTCGACCTGGTCGAGAACGCCCCGGGCGACGCGGTGTTCGCGCTGGCGGTGTGGGTGGCGGCGCAGAAGGTCAGCCGGGGCGACTTCTCGGCCGAGGAGCGCGGCCGGCTGGACATGCTCGTCCTCAAGCTGTGGCGGGCCAACCCGCAGAAGGCCTCGAACGACCTGGCCGAGCTGATCGCCTCCCTGCCCGACGGGCTGCGGTCGACGCTGACCGACGCGGCGTCGAAGGCCGGCCAGCGCAGGCTGGGCTACGTCGTGGAGACCGGCGAGGACCTCGGCCCGACGATGGCGCGCGGCCTCTCCCACGACCTCGCGGAGGCCGCGCGGGACCGGGTGCCGGGCAACGCTCCCTACGACGAGGACCGGATGCTGGGCCGCCTGGTCCGCGAGGCGCTGTTCCACCGGGACTCCGAACGGCGTCACCTCGCCTCGCTGCTGATCTCGGCCTCGCCGTTCGGCGACGCCGTCGCCGACGGGCTGCTGTCGCTGCTGTCCGCCCCGAACGCCCCCGGCCCGGTCCGGGTCCGGGCCGCCACCCTGGCGCGCTACCTCAGCGCGGACGCCCACCGGCTGCGGATGCTCGGGTTCGTCGAGGACGCCAGCGACGACGTGAGCGCCCCGCTGGTGCAGGGCGTGGGCCACATGACCTTCACCGCGTTCTCCGACCAGGTGATCCGCTCCGCGCTGAAGGAGGAGTGGACGCCGCGGGAGCGGGCGAAGATGTACGCGCTGGGCATGTCCGGCTCACCCGCGCTGGAGTCGATCGCCAAGGCGCGCACGTCGCCGCCGTGGCAGCGTGAGGCGGCCTCGTGGTGGCTCGCGCAGGGCTCGGCGGTCCGGGACTAGTCGTTCCGGTCGAGCTGTTCGGGGCTCGGCTCCGCGGTGACCTCCTGTGCGGCGGGCGCCGTCGTGACGCCCGGGAACTCGTGCCGCAGCCGCTCCTCGAGCCAGCGCACCAGCGTGGCGTCGCTCGGCGCCGAGCGGTCGCCCTGGCAGATCTCGTGCACGACGGCGTGGGCGAGCTCCTCGACCGTCGTGTCCGCCTCGGCCGCCCACAGCTCCATGAGGCTGTACGCCGCCTCCGCGCTGATGGCGTAGCGGAAGATCAGCACGCCCTTGGTCTGCTCGATGAGGGCGCTCGGAGGCGTTGCCGCCGTGGTGAAGCCCGAGAGGCCGCGCTGCTGCTTCGCCCCGTCCGCGAACGGCTGGGCGTCGGTGGTCCCCGTCATGTTGTCCTCGCTACCGAGCGGCTGGGAGGTGCGCCTGTGTCTGAAGCGCCCAGCCGGCTCAGGTCAAGGTACCGGTCCGGGACCCGGTGGTCCATACCCGGCCAAACCGCCGTCGCCGTCGGCGCCCGCGCCTACTCTTGTCGCGTGAGCACCAGGGGGGATTCGAGTCGGCCGGTGGACCCGTCGGACCCCTCCGCGATCTCCTCCACCGAGGAGTTCGCGGAGGCGCTGACGGCGCTGCGGCACCGGGCCGGTCTCTCCATCCGCCGGCTCGCCTCGGACACCGGCATCCCGCCGGCCACGCTCGGTGGCTACTTCAGCGGCCGCCACCTTCCCTCGGTGAGCCAGGGCGGCGCGCTGCAGGGCGTCCTCGCCGCGCTGGGCGTCACCGACGAGGCGGAGGCCGAGGCCTGGCTCGGGGCGGTACGACGTCTGCGCGCCCGGCACTCGGCCGCCGACCGCCGGCCGAACCCGTACCGCGGCCTGCGGGCGTTCACCGAGGAGGACGCCGACCGGTTCTTCGGCCGCGAGGGGTATGTCGACGAGGTCGTCGCCCTGCTCCGGGCCCAGGAGCAGTCGGGGCCGGGCATGGTCGCCGTGGTGGGCCCCTCCGGAGCGGGAAAGTCGTCGCTGCTGCGCGGCGGCGTGGTCCCCGCGCTGCGACGCGCAGACCAGCCGGCCGTCGTCTCGGTGATGGTCCCGTCGACCGAGCCGGTGGCCGCGCTGGAGAAGACGCTCGCCGCCGACGGCGCCGGAGCACCGGCGGTGCTGGTCGTCGACCAGCTCGAGGAGCTCTTCGCAGTGGGCGTGCCCGAGCGGGCGCGGCGCGACTTCCTGGTCCGGCTCGCGGCGCTGGCCGCTGCGGGGGCGGACGGTGACCGCGCCACCGCCGTACTCGTCGGTCTGCGCGCCGACTTCTACGGCCAGGCGCTGCGGGAGCCGGTGCTGCTCCCCGCGCTGCAGGAGGCGCAGGTGGTGCTGGGGCCGATGACCGCCGACGAGCTGCGGCGGGCGATCGTCGAGCCCGCCCGCGCGTCCGGCGTGACCGTGGACGACGAGCTGGTCGAGCTGCTGCTGCGCGACCTGGAGCCCCGCGGGCGCGCCGACGGGCCGGCCGCGCACCGCCCCGGTGCACTGCCGCTGCTGTCCCACGCGCTGATGATCGCCTGGGAGCGGCACGCCGACGGCCGGCTGACCGTGGGCGACTACCTGGCCGGCGGCGGCATCGCCGGCGCGGTGCAGGCGTCGGCCGAGGAGGCCTTCCAGGCGCTGTCGCCGCACGGCCGGCAGGTCGCCCGGCACCTGTTCAGCCGGCTGGTCAACGTGGACGACGAGGGCGTGCTCACCCGTCGCCGGGCACCGCACGCGGAGCTCGCCGGGCTGGGGGACCTGCCGGAGGTCCTCGAGCGCTTCATCGCCGCCCGGCTGCTCACCGCGACCGACACCACCGTCGAGGTCAGCCACGAGGCCCTGCTGGACGCGTGGCCCCGGCTGCGCGGCTGGATCGACGAGGACCGCGACGCCGTGCGGGCCCGGCGCCGGGTGGCCGTGGCCGCCCAGGTGTGGGCCGAGCAGGGGCACGACGACGCGCTGCTGCTCCGTGGCGCACCGCTGGCCGCGGCCGTGGAGCTGCGGACCGACGAGCGGGCGCTGCTCACCCCGCAGGAGAGTGCGTTCGTCGACCGCAGCGAGGCCCGGGAAGGAGCCGAGGCCGCGATGCAGCGTCGGCGCAGCAGGCGGCTGGCGCAGCTGTCGGTGGCCATGACGGTGCTGGCCCTGCTCGCCGGCCTGCTCGCCTACCTCGCCCTGGACTCGCGCTCGGAGGCGCAGCGGCAGCGGGCGGCCGCCAACGAGGCCCGCGACGCCGCGCTGTCCCGGCAGGTCGCCACCGACGCCGACCGGATCATGGAGGTCGACCTGGGCCTCGGCAAGCTGCTCGCGGTGGCCGCGCACGACATCTCCCCGACGGTCAAGGCGCGCTCCACGCTCCTCGACGCGGCGTCCCGCCGCGACGTGACCCGCTTCGCCGGGCCCGACGGCAGCATGCACGTCGCGGTGGCGTCCGACGGGGAGCTGCTGGCCTTCTCCGGCTCCGACGGCAAGGTCCGGCTCTGGGTGCGCGCGGAGGACGGCACCTACCGGCGCGGCGGGGCGGCGACGGGCGACCCGGAGGGCGGCCTGCTGTTCGCGAGCGCGTTCAGCCCGGACCACCGCGTGCTCGCCGTGGGCGGCCTCAACGGCACGGTGGCCCTGCTCGACGTGACCGACCCCGCTGCGCCCCGCCGGGTCGGCCTGCTCGACGGTCCGGAGACCGCGGTCCAGTCCCTGACGTTCAGCCCCGACGGGCAGCAGCTCCTCGCCGCCACCAGCGACCCGTCGCTGCACCGGTGGCGCGTCGACGGCGCGCAGCCCGAGCCGCTGCCCACGGTGACCGGCTTCGAGGGGTCCGCGCAGTCGGTGGCGTACTCACCCGACGGCGACCTGGTCGCCACCGGCAGCAACGACGCCCGGCTCCGGCTGTGGCGCGTGGCGGAGGGTGACGCGCTGCGGCTGGTGAGCGAGGAGCAGCTCGGCCTGGCCACCAACGCGGTCCTCAGCGTGGCGTTCAGCCCCGACGGCCGGACCCTGGCCGTCGGCGCCAAGGACAAGGTCATCCGGCTGTTCGACCTCACCGACCCGGCCCGACCGCGTCCCCTGGAGGGGCCGGCGACGGAGTTCGACAGCTTCGTGAACTCGGTGACCTTCTCCGCCGACGGCCGCCTGCTCGCCGCGGGCAGCCCCGACGGCACCGCCCGCGTCTGGGACGTCGACAGCCGCGAGGAGGTGGCCCGGATCCCGCTGCCCGCGAACGTCACCACCGTCGCGTTCGCCGGCGACACGACCGGTCTGGTCACCGGCTCCCTCGACGGCACCGGTCGGCTCTGGGCGCTGGAACGCCGGGGTGTCGACGGCTTCGAGGACAACATCTGGAGCCTCGCCTACGACGAGGCCGGGTCGCGGCTGCTGGTCGGGGCGGGGACCGGCGACGGGGGGGTGCACGTGTACGACCTCCCGCGTGCGGGCGGTCCCGAGCCCCGCGCGGAGCTCCGTGCTCCCGAGGAGGCAGGCACCCTCGACGGGGCGGCCGCGATGTCCCACGACGGCACGCTGGTCGCCGGCGGCACCGCCTCCGGGCACGTGGTGCTGTGGCAGGAGGCCGGGGACGGCTACCGGCAGGCGGCGGTGCTCGCGCCGTCGACGCAGCTGATCGAGATCGTGGTGTTCAGCGACGACGGCCGCCTGCTCGCCTCGATCGGCGACGACGGCGTGGTCGCGGTCTGGGACGTCGCCGGGCTGCTGTCGGCCGCGGACCCGGAGACCGCGCAGGTCGCCGACGAGCGGCTCGACACGATCCCGCTGGGGCTGGGGTTCAGCCCGGACGCCTCGCTGCTCGCCGTGGGCGCCGCCGACAACCGGGTGCACCTGTGGCGCCTGGACGAGGACGGCGCGGTGGCCGAGCAGCTCGACGCGCTGTCGGGCTTCGACAACTACGCGATCGGCGTCGACTTCAGCACCGACGGACGCCTGCTGGCCGTCGGGGGCGCCGACCGGACCGTCCGCGTCTGGGACGTCTCGGACCCGACCGCGGTCGAGCGGGTCGGGCACCGGATCACCGGACCGACCGACCAGGTCTACTCCGTCGCCTGGCAGCCCGACGGCAGCCTCCTGGCCGGCGCGAGCATGGACGGGTCCGTCTGGTTGTGGGACCTGGCCGACCCCGCCCGGCCGCAGGTGCAGGCCAACCTGCTGGCGCTGCCGGGCGACGTCTACACGGTCGCTTTCGCCCCGGACGGCTCCCGCGTCACCGCGGCCGGCAGCGGCAGGGCCGTCCGCGTGTGGGACGTCGAACCGGGCGCCGCCGTGGAGCGGGTCTGCGCGCTTGCCGGGACCGGCGTCAGCCGGGGGGAGTGGGCCCGCTACGTGCCGGGCGCGCCGTACACGCCACCCTGCAGCTGACCTGCGGACTTCCGAGCCGGTGGGTTCCGTGACCGGCGGTCTCGATGTACGGCCGTGCGGCGGGTGTACGGAGTTGTACGGAGACGGCGAACCCCCTGGCCAGACCGGGTGCTGGCTGCGGATAGTGGTGACCGCATGGGGGATGCGACGCCGGGTCGGGACGGGGCCCCGGTTCGCGGGTTCACGGGGGTGCTCGCGAGCCGGGGCCCGTTCCGCTCCCGCACCGGGTGGCGCTCCGGTGGCCGGCCGTCCTGCTCCGCGCTGCCCCTGGCTACCGTAGGGTGGTTGTTTGTTCTTTCCGCAGTGAGGGAGTGACCGCCCATGGCTCTGGAGTCGGAGGAGCGTCCCTGGGGATCGTGGCACGTCATCGACGTCAACCACGGCTACAAGGTGAAGCGCATCCACGTGAGGCCCGGCTGCCGCCTGTCCTACCAGACCCACGACCACCGTTCCGAGCACTGGGTGGTGATCTTCGGCATCGCCACGTGTGTCGTCGACGGGGAGACGATCACCGCAGGTCCCGGGCACAGCATCGACGTTCCGCAGGGCGCCAAGCACCGCCTGTGCAACGAGAACGACGAGGAGCTCGTGATCGTCGAGGTCCAGCGCGGCGCCTACACCGGTGAGGACGACATCCACCGGTTCGAGGACGACTACGGACGGGATCAGGCCGCGGCCGGCGCGTGAGGGCGGGCAGACGCCTCGCGGCACCCTGTGCAGGATCGTGCACTTCAGAACCATGAGGCCGCTCCTGCCTTGCCGCAGCGGCGGTGCGAGGACCGCGCACAGGGCGCGTTCGACCTCTCCGCCGCACCGCTGGAGACCAACACCGGCCGCGAGATCCTCGACGCCGACGTCACCGACGAGGCCGGCAACACCACCCCGTGGCGGCAGAACTACGACCCGAGCTGCACGGCCGAGCCGTGCGACCCGTTCTACGCGGTGGGTCGCGGCTACGACATCAACCGGTACCACTCCTACAGCGACAACGCGTACGACCACCCGTACATCGAGGGCGACGACGACCAGAACCCGGTGCCGGAGTCGATCGCGATGCGCCTGCTGTGGGAGGAACGGCACCCCGAGCTGGTCATCGACTTCCACCACCAGGGCACCTACGTCGACGACGACGGGCGGATGATCACCGGCTCGACGATGTGGCCGAACGCGGAGGCCGAGGCGGCGGCACTCGGGATCTCCGACGAGTTCGCCGACACGGTGGTCAGGTCCCAGCGTGCGGTGTCGGTGATCCTCACGTCGCTGGAGCAGTACGGCTACGCCAACATCACCCGCTACCCGGGCACCAGGACGCCCGGCATCGCCCGCAACGCGTACGGCCTGCTCGGGTCGGCATCGGTCCTGTTCGAGCTGCGGGGCGGCATCGACGCCAAGTCCAACGGCTACATCGCCAAGACGGCCGAGGTCGCCGGCCTGTCCGTCCTCGAGGCGGTTGCCGACGGCTCGTGGGAGACGACCAGCCTGGCGCCGGTCGAGCAGATCCGCGAGCGCGGTGACTACGTGAGCAACCCGCACGAGTGAGCCCCGCGCCTCCGGCCCCGCCCAGCGGCGGGGCCGGAGGCCGTCGGCCTCGCTGCGGCGTCCTACCGGTTCACCAGCACCTGCATGAAGTCACCGAGGGTGCTCGTGTTCGCCACCCGGATCGTCGTACCGGTTGCCGGCAGCGGCACGCTGGACCAGCCCTCGTGGCCGATGGAGTCATCGGGCGCCACCCAGTAGCTCTCCGTGTCGTCGAAGAGCGGGTTGCCCGGCAGGCCGCCGTAGCACTGCTCGGTCGTCGAGTCGGTGTGCAGGCAGATCCGGTCCGTCGGGTCCGTGCCGAAGGTGGAGTCGTAGGACTGCATCCGCGGACGCCACACCTGCCCGTCGTCGGGCCGCAGCAGCAGCTCGGGGTGCGCGTCGACCGGCAGGAACATCCCGCCGCACCGGTCCCCGGCGCAGTTGTCCCCGACGTTGTTGTCGGCGAACGAGGTGTCGTAGTACCAGACCAGCAGGCCGTCCTGGTACGGGAAGTGCTCCACCCAGTTCGGCTTCGTGTCGGGGAAGCCGAAGTTGCACGGCCCGGTGCGCAGCCCGTCGTCGTACCCGCGGTAGGTGCGGTACTCCGCGAAGTAGGCGTTGAAGAACGACTGCTCCACGGTCGCGCCGGCCCGGATGAACCCGTCGTAGGTCCAGCCGGGGTCGATCTCGATGTCGTACTTCACCTTCGCGGTGAGCCCTACGGTGCCCGACGGCAGGGTGACCGACCTGGTCATGGTGTTGTCGAGGTCGTTGCCGGAGCCGGAGAAGTACTGGAAGTCACCGGAGTACGGCGTCCCGACGGGGAACTCGACCTGCTTGTCCGGCAGCAGGGTCACCAGCTGCTGGGTGGCCTTGGTGTTCGTCGACGCGGGGCCGAGCCGGACCGCGGCACGCTGGCCGTAGCCGACGACCTGGTAGTTGGACCAGCCGAGGAAGATCTTCTCGTAGGCCGACATCGGGATCGGCTTGCTGCCGATGCCGTCCTCGGGCTTCCCGGTGCTGCCGTAGGACCCCGACGAGTACAGCGTCCAGAAACCGGTGGAGTTCTCCGCACCGCCGGTGTTGCCGGAGGTGTCGTAGAGGTCGGGCAGGCCGAGGTCGTGGCCGAACTCGTGGGTGAACACCCCGACTCCGCCGTTCTCGGGCTCGATCGTGTAGTCGCCGATCCAGTAGTCGGAGTTGCCGATCCGGATGCCGCCGTAGTCGTGCGGGCCGGTGCCGTCGGGGCCGTTGGCGCTGTAGTAGGCGTACCACCGGTGCGACCAGATCGCGTCGGTGCCCTGGGCGCCGCCACCGGTCTCCTCGCCCTCGCCGGCGTGCACCGACTGGAAGTGGTCGATGTAGCCGTCGGGCTCGTCGAAGTTGCCGTCGCCGTCGTAGTCGTAGCGGTCCCACACGTCGAACTGGGCGAGGTCAGCGTTGATCTCCGCGGTCGTCCTGCCGGCCGCGACCTGGGCGTTGTACCAGGCGTCGATGGAGTGGTTGACGAACACCCACGTCTGGGCGCACACGATGTCGCCGCAGTAGTTGCGGCCGTAGGCGGCGGCGTTGTACGGGACCTGCACCCAGTCGGCGACCTCGCCGTTGACGGTGTAGCGGTTCGAGGACTCCTCGATGTAGAAGTTGCGCATCGAGACGGCGCCCGGTTCCTCGGAGAACAGCAGCTTCTCGTAGTACTCACGGCTGAAGTCGGCCGTCCAGATGGTGGTGTTGTCCTCCGCCCGGTCCGGCTCGGGGATCTCGTTGTGCAGCGGCCCGGGGACGCCGCTCTGCAGCACCGGGGCCGGGTGGTCGTCGGGACCGAACTCGCCGAGGACCGTCCAGATGGAGTCCTCGCCGTCCCGGGTGAGCTCCACGAACTGGCCCTTGCCGACCTTGGCGGTCCTCGCCGACCGCGGCAGCTTGCCGTTCAGCTTCATCTGCAGGCCCTGGGCGCGCAGCTCGGCCTGCTTGGTGCCGAGCGGATGGTCGAGGTTGTCCTTCCCGGGGCCGGTGGGGCCCTGGCCGTCCGGCGGGGCGGCAGCGGGGCCGGCCGACGCGCTCGTCGCGAAGCCGGTGGACAAGGTGATGGCGGTGGCGCCGGCGATGATCGCCGCGAGACCCTTCCTCGTGCGTAGCCTCCTGAGGCAGTCCCGAGAAGTGATGTGGCCCCCCAGGACAGGTCATACTCGCCGGTGCCCACCGCGGCAATACGGAAGTTGGGCGATGCACGTCCGGCCCCGTGGTGCTAGGCGTCGCACGGACCCGCCGGGCGCCCGTGGCCGTAGTCTCGTCGTGTGAGCCAGGAATCGCGCAGCACCTACGTCCTCGTCGACGGGGAGAACATCGACGCCACGCTCGGTACGTCGATCCTCGGCCGCCGACCGCGCCCGGAGGAGCGGCCCCGCTGGGAGCGCCTGCTCCAGTTCGCGCGCGACCGCTGGGACCAGCCCGCGAAGGGGCTGTTCTTCCTGGCCGCGAACAACGAGCTGCCGATGGCGTTCGTCCAGGCGCTGCTGGCGATCGGCTACCGGCCGGTCCCGCTCTCCGGCGGCGCCAGCGAGAAGGTCGTCGACATCGCGATCGAGCGGACGCTCGCCGAGCTTCGGCACCGCGAGGCCGACGCGCTCCTGGTCAGCAACGACGGGGACTTCGTCGCCTCCGTGCGTGACCTCCTCGACGGTCGGCGCGTCGGCGTCATCGGTTTCGGCGAGTTCCGCAACCACGCCTTCGACCAGCTGATGGAGCAGGGGCTGGAGGTCTACGACCTGGAGTACGACGTCGAGGCGTTCAACGCCCGCCTTCCCCGGGTCCGCATCATCCCCATCGACGAGTTCGACCCCGCCGAGTTCCTCTGACCCTTCGTTCGGTCGGTCAGCGCCTGATGACCACCTTCAGCGCCTTGGTCTCGGCGGCGCGGCCGAAGGTGTCGTAGGCGTCCATCATCTCGTCGAGCCGGAAGTGGTGCGTGGCGAACTTCTCGGCCTCGAGCTTGTGCTGCGCGACGAGCTTGAGCAGCATCGAGGTGGTGTTGGTCGACACCAGGCCCATGGTGATGGACACGTCCATGATCCACAGGTCCTGCAGGGCCAGCTCGACCGGTGCGCCGTGCACGCCGACGTTCGCCACGGAGCCGCCGGGGCGCACGATCTTGGTGCAGGCGGTGAACGTCTCGGGGATGCCGACCGCCTCGACCGCCACGTCGACGCCGTAGCCGTCGGTCATCGCCCTGACCTGGTCGGCCCAGTCGTCGGCCGCGCTGTTCACGGTGTCCGTGGCGCCGAACCTCCGGGCCTGCTCGAGCCGGTTCTCGTCGAGGTCGAGGGCGACGATCCGCGCGGCGCCGTACAGGCCTGCGGTCATGATCGCGGCGAGACCCACCGGGCCGGCGCCGACGACCGCGACGACGTCACCGGGCTTCACGCGGCCGTAGCGGACGCCGATCTCGAAGCCGGTCGGGAGGATGTCCGACAGCATGACCGCGGCCTCGTCGCTGACGCCTTCGGGCAGCTTGTAGAGCGAGTTGTCCGCGAACGGGACGCGGACGTACTCGGCCTGCGTCCCGTCGATGAGGTGGCCGAAGATCCAGCCGATGCCGGAGGCGCCCTCGTCGGCGAGGCAGTGGGCGTAGAGGCCCTGGTGGCAGTACGAGCAGGAGCCGCAGGCACTGATGCAGGAGATGATCACCCGGTCGCCGACCTCGACGGTCGACACCGCGGAGCCGACCTCGGTGACGGTGCCGACGCCCTCGTGGCCGAGGATGCGGCCGTCGGTGACCGCCGGGACGTCGCCCTTGAGGATGTGCAGGTCCGTGCCGCAGATCGTGGTGGTGTCGACGCGGACGATCACGTCGGTCGGCTGGACGATCTTCGGGTCGGGGACCTCTTCCCATGCCTTGTTGCCGGGGCCGTGGTAGACGAGCGCCTTCATGGGACTCCTTCGGCTGGTGGCCGCCGCGGTGCTGGGTGCCCGGGCCGGCTGCTGCCAGTCTTTCCGGCGGGCCGATCGGCCCAGAAGAGTCCAACGTCCCGCGCGGAGGGCCCGCGCTGCATCCGCCACCGCGCAGTTGAGGGATGATCGTCGGATGGAGAGGATCGGGAGGCCGGCGCCGCCGACGGGGCTGCGGCGGTCGCTGTTCCGGCTCCCGGTGTGGGTGTACCGCGCCCGGCTCGGTGCCCTCCTCGGGCACCGCTTCGTGCTGATCCACCACACCGGGCGCACCACCGGGCGCAGCCGGCAGGTCGTGGTGGAGGTGGTCGACCACGACCGCGCGACGGGGGCGGTCACCGTCGCATCGGGCTTCGGTCCCCGGTCCCAGTGGTACCGCAACCTGCTCGCGACACCGGCGGCGACCATCGAGCTCGGCTCCCGGACGATCGACGTACACGCCCGGCCGCTGTCACCGGAGGAAGCCGCCTCGGCCATGGCGGGCTACGCGCGGGCGCACCCGCGGACCGCCCGTCGGCTCGCCCGCTTCATGGGCTTCGCGGTCGACGGCAGCGACGAGGACTACCGGGCGGTCGGGCGCGAGGTCCCGATGGTCCGGCTCGAACCGGACCTACGCGGCGGGAACGGGTCGTCGGCGTCCCGCGGCGGGCGGAGACCCTGGCGACAGCTCCGCGCGACCCGGGTCGTCGGCCGCGGGCACGACGACTTCGCCGCCGCGACGCGGGCGGTGCTGTCCTGGCGTGCCCAGCGGCTCCTGGCCGTCCGGGTGGAGCCGCGCGACGCACCGGTGCGCGTGGGGACCGAGGTCCGGGTCCGTCTCGGCGTCGGTCCGCTGGCCCTGTCCGCCCCGGCGCGCGTCCTGCACGTCGTCGACGAGCCGGACCGGCAGGGGTTCACCTACGGCACCCGGCCCGGCCACCCGCTCACCGGCGAGGAGGCCTTCGTCGTCCACCTCGAACCCGACGGCCGGGTGGTCTTCACCGTCTCGGCCTCGTCCTGTCCGGCATCCAGGCTCACCAGAGCGGCAGGCCCGGCGCTGCCGCTGTTCCAGCGGTTCGTGGCCGGGCGCTACCTGCGCTCGGTCGCCCGGGCGGTACGGCGGACGCACTGACGCGGGTCACCCCGCCAGCACGGTGTCCCCGAGGAGGCGGACCACCTCGAGCGCGAGCTCCACGTCGAGACGGTCCTCGCCCAGCCCCCGCCCGCGGAGCTCCAGCGCCCGGTCGACCCGGTACTTCACCGTGTTGCGGTGCAGCAGCAGCTCCTCGGCCGTGGACTGGTAGCTGCCGCCGGAGGCCAGGAAGACCAGCAGCGTCTCGCGGAGACGGGCCACGGCTTCGGTGTCCCCGGCCAGCGGGCCGAGCACCTCGGCGACCCAGCCGGTCAGCGCGTCCAGGTCGTCGAGCAGCATGGAGACGACCGCCACCGCCCGGTCCTCGTGGCCGACGAGCTGCTGACCGGTCCGGGCGACGGCGCCGACCTCCCGCGCGGCCTCCGCCTGCCGATGGCTCTCCCGGAACCCGGCGGCGCCGCGTCGTGCCCGGCCCAGTGCGAGGCGGCTGTGGCCGTACCCGGCGAGGACGCTCCGCACCGCCTCGGCGGGAAGCGGGCTCTCCTCCGCGCCGCGGCCGAACCACACCCAGGCGGTGCTGCGGTCGACGACCGTGAACAACGACGCGCTGGACCCCGTGGCCCGGGCGACGTCGTCGACCAGGGACCGGAGCCCGTCGGTGTGGTCGATCCCGGGGTTGGCGCCGGCGATCCAGCCCACCGCACCCACGTGCCGCTGGTCCAGGCGGTAGCCGGTGCGCTCGCTGAACCCGGCCTCGGCGCCCGGGACCTCGTCGAGGACGGCCCGGACCTGGGACGCCGCGATGGAGGCGCTCCGCTCCTCGGCCTGGCGGCGCTCCTCGTCGTACGCGGCCAGGACCAGCCTGGTGATCCAGTCGACGTAGGAGTGCATCCACCCGGCCAGGTGGTGCAGCAGACGCAACCGGGTGTCCGGGTCCACCTCGATCTGCCGCACCTCCTCGAACATCTGGGCGAGGAGGTCGTCGGAGCCGAAGTGGTACGCACGCCGCAGGGACGACGCGGGGACGCCGCGCTGGGCGAGGCGGATGGCGTACTCCGTGGCCGCGGTGATCGGCTGCACCCGGTCGATCGGGATGTCGTTGCGCAGCATGTGCAGGATCGTGACGATGTTGCCATCGACGCTGGCGTGCAGCATGTCGGTCATCTCGGGGTCGCCGAGGTCGGCGATCGACTCCTCGATCGCCTCGTTCATGCTCGCGTTGATCTCGTCGTACCGGCGCTGCAGGCGCTCGCCGACCACCGAGGTGAGCCGGGCGATCTCGGCGGCCTCGGGGGAGCCGGGCGGGACGGTACGGCGCCGGGGGACCCGACTCGTCACGGCGCCGACCGGTTGCTGGAGGGGGTCACGCCGTCAATCGTCGCAGGGCCGACCCAGCCGCGTTGTAGCCCGACATCCCGTGGGCACCAGCGCCCGGAGGCGTCGCCGCGGAGCACAGGTACACCCCCGGAACCCCGAGCGTGTAGGGGTCCAGCGCCGGCCGCGGCCGGAACACCAGCTGGAGGGCGTCGTTGGCGCCGGTGACCACGTCCCCGCCGACGTAGTTCGCGTTGTGCTCCTCCATCTGGACCGCCGAGCGCACGTGCCGGGCCACCACCCGGTCCCGGAAGCCGGGGGCGAACCGCTCGATCTGCGCCTCGAGTGCGGCGGTGGCGTCGCCGGTGTAGCCCGACGGCACGTGCGCGTAGGCGTAGACGGGTACGACGTCGCCGCGGGCGCGCGAGGGGTCGGCGAGGAACTGCTGGCCGACGAGCACGAAGGGACGTTCGGGCATCCGCCCCCGGTTGACCTCGGCCTCCGCGGTGGCGATCTCCTCCAGCGTCCCGCCGACGTGCACGGTGCCGGCCCGCCGGGACTCCTGGTGGGTCCACGGCACCCCGCCCTGCACCGCGAGCTCGACCTTGAACGTGCCGGGCGCGTGCCGGTAGCGGGTCAGCGCCCGGGCGACCCGGCGCGGCATGGCGTCCCCGACGATGCGCACCGCGGCGCCCGGGGCGACGTCGAGCATGACGATGTCGGGGTTGCCGAGCTCGGCGAGCGACTCCACGCGGACCCCGGTCTCCACCTTGCCGCCGTGCTCCTCCAGCGCGGCGGTGATCGCCGTCGCGATGGACTGGGAACCGCCGCGCGCGACGGGCCAGCCGTACCGGTGCGCGGCGGTGCCGAGGGCGACCCCGATCGCCGACGAGACCGGCGAGGTGAACGGCCGCAGCGCGTGTGCTGCGACCCCGGCGAACAGCGCCCGGGCCTCCGGCGTCGACCAGCGGCGGGCCAGCAGGTCGACCGGGGCGAGCGAGAGCAGGCCGAACCGGGCGAGCTTCACCGGGTGCGCCGGCACGTGCAGCATCGGCCGCAGGAAGTCCTCGGTGATGTCGTCGAACCGGTCGGCGAGGTAGCCGAACACCGACCGCCAGGCGGCGCCGTCGCCGTGCAGCGCGGCCGCGGTCTCGTCCACGGACCGCCACACGGCCGCGCCACCGCCGCCGTCGAGCGGGTGGGCGTACTGCACCTGCGGCCACAGCCACTCCAGGCCGTGGCCGGCCAGGTCGAACCGCCTCGAGAACGGAGTGTCCACGGCCAGCGGGTGGAAGCCCGAGCACTCGTCGTGCAGCAGCCCGGGCAGCGTCAGCTCGCTGGTGCGGGTGCCGCCGCCGATCGTGTCGGCGGCCTCCAGCAACCGCACCTGCACTCCCTCGGCGGCGAGGGTGAGGGCGGCAGCGAGCCCGTTGGGCCCGCTGCCGACCACGACGGCGTCGGTCACGCCACCACCTTGCCACTCGGCCGGACGCCGGGGCGGACCCGCGGCTTGGAGCCGGCCGGCTGCGGGATCGGGTGGATGTAGTCCCCGGCGGGCTCGTAGCCCGGCTTGCGCCAGGTCACCTTGTGCGGGATCGGGCCGTTGGGCAGCCACGGCTGCTCGCTGACCGCGTCCAGGACGGTCCACTCGCCGCGCTCCACGACGCCGAGGGCGGCGTCGACGACCTTGTACTCCTGGGTCCGCTTGTGGATCGGCTGCGACTCCACCCACACCACGACGCACTCACCGGGCTCGAAGCTGCAGCGCTTCTGCACCGCCTCGATCGTGGCCTCGTTGTGCAGGTGGGCGTCGCCGAACTGCCAGCCGACGAGGGTGGTGCAGACGAACTCGCCCTCGCGGATCCGGTAGCTCTCCAGCTTGTCGAGGTGACGCATCATCAGCGACATCAGGCCGCGGCCCTGGCTGTGCATGGTCCGCCAGGCCATCGCCTTCTGCATGAAGATCTCGGCGATCTCCTTGCCGAACGCTCCGGAGAGCTGGTCGATCTGGTTCAGGTTGAACTTCACCAGGTGCTCGTTGAGCTTGTGCTCCGCCGCGTCCCCGCGGAAGGCCCAGGTGGCGGAGGCCCAGTTGCCGGCGTACTGCCGCATGGACGGCAGGAAGGACACCAGGTCCGGGCGCAGGTTGCCCAGGATCGGGAAGGTGAGGAACGCCGCCAGGATCGGCAGGTACAGCCACGCCGAGCTGATGTCGCCGACCCCGTAGCCCGCACCGGCCGGGAACGCGCCGAAGAGCCAGGCCGAGGCGAACATGAAGAAGACGTTCCACTCCAGCGGCACGGCCAGCGGGAAGGTGGAGGTGATGAAGACGTGGAAGACGATCATGCCGACGATCGCCAGCCAGGTGATCGTGGTGTTGGTGGAGAGCAGCAGCACCAGCGGCAGGACCAGCTCGACGACCGTGCCGCCGACGTGCGCGAAGCTCCAGGCCACGCGGGAGGGACGCAGGTCCTCGGGGTAGCTCCGGTACAGCGAGCGCTTGAACTTCAGCGACGTCACCCACGGGGTGTTGCTCATCATCGGCGGGACGACGTTGGTGAAGTGGTGGCCGAACTTCGAGATGCCGGCGCCCATCCAGATCGTCACGAGGGCGATCTTGGCGGCCAGGACCATGTCCACGTGGTGGGCGAGGACGCCGAAGAAGAACATCACGGCGACGTACTGCTCGGACCGGGCGGCCAGGAAGATGACCTTGTCGCGCAGGCCCATCACGACGATGCCGGCGACGTAGGTGAGCAGCGCCCACTGCGGCAGCAGGCCGGCCTCGCTGTCGGGGAGGGCTGCGGTCTGCACGCCCGGCCCGATCAGCAGGAACACCAGGATCGCGAGGAGGCCGTAGTAGAGGCCCACGTCGAACGCCGTGCGGTGGTCGCCCTTGGTGAACGGCACCCTGCCCGGCCACGGTGGCAGCCGCAGCGTGTTCTGCCGCGTCCAGTAGAGCGCACCGCCGATGAACGGCTTGAACTTGAACGCCAGCGGCCCCGAGGAGGAGGCGAAGCCGACGATCTCGAACAGGATCGTCCACACCATCAGCTTCTGGTAGACGACGAGCTCGCCCCACCAGCCGGTGAGGTTCGCGAACCCGCCGAGGCCCGGGGTGGTGAGCCCGACGACCGCGATGCCGCCGACCACGTAGAGGGCCAGCTTGTAGACGTAGAGCATGTGGTTGGTCTTCGGGCTGCCGAACCCGTAGTCGACCCAGTGCGTGGCGAGCATGCGCATCCGGTCCATGAACGGCATGGACTCGAACTGCGCGGGGTCGACCGGCGGCATGTCTGCGGTCTTGAATCCCACAGGTTGCTCCTTCTCTCGGGCAGGGGTGTCCTGCACGAGAGCGGGTCTCGCGCCGGACGGGTGAGGGGTTGGACTAGTGCGTGGCGGCGACGGGCTCAGCGGGGGGCTGGGCCAGCGACCGTCGCAGGGTGGGCTTGTCGATCTTGCCGACGGGGTTCTTCGGCAGGACGTCGACGACGTGGATGCGCTCGGGCACCTTCACCCTCGTGAGGTGGCGTCGACAGTGGTCGAGGAGCTGCTCCTCGGTGACCTCGGCGTCGGGGTAGACGCTGACGTAGGCGAGGGGGACCTCGCCGAGCATCTCGTCGGGGCGGCCGACGACGGCGGCCTCGAGGACGCCCTCGAAGCCGGCGAGGACGGCCTCGATCTCCTTGGGGTAGATGTTCTCGCCGCCGCGGATGATCATGTCCTTCACCCGGTCGACGATGGACAGGTAGCCGTCCTCGTCGAGCCGGCCGACGTCGCCGGTGCGCAGCCAGCCGTCGACGACCGTCTGCTCGGTCGCCTCGGGCTTGTTCAGGTAGCCGCGCATCACGGTCGGCCCGGAGATGAGGACCTCGCCGACCTCGCCGGTGGGGACGGGGTTGCCCTCGGCGTCGACGACCCGGATCTCCTGCCCGGGCAGCGCCGGGCCGACGGTGCCGAGCTTGCGGGTGCCCTCGACGGGGTTGCACGCCGAGGCGCAGGTGCCCTCGGTGAGGCCGTAGCCCTCGACCATCCGGAACCCGAACCGCTCCTGGGACTTCTCGAGCAGCTCCTGGGACACCGGGGCGGCGCCGCAGATCACGAACCGCAGCGACGAGGTGTCGGGCTCGACGTCCTCGGGCAGGGACGCGAGCACGGCGTAGATGGTGGGGACGGCGGAGAAGTACGTCGGACGCAGCCGCTCGACGTCGTCGAAGAACCTGCCGGCCGAGAAGTGCCCGACGACGCTGAGCTGGCCGCCGGAGCGGATGATCGCCAGGGCGCTGACCATGATCGCGTTCACGTGGAACAGCGGCAGGACCAGCATGCAGTGGTCCTCGTGAGTCAGCCCGAGGTGCTGGGCCATGGTGCCGGACATCGCCTCGGCGTTGGCATGGTCGAGCATCACGCCCTTGGGGCGGCCGGTGGACCCGCTGGTGTAGATCAGCAGCGCGAGGTCGTCGCCGGTCAGGTCTGCCGGCGCGACCGGGTCTCCCCGCCGCTCGGTGCGCATGTCGTCGACGTGGATCACCGGACGTCCTCCGGCGGGTGCGTCGGGGCCGGCGTTGACCACGACCTTCGCGCCGGAGTCCTCGATCTGGTAGTCGGCCTCGTGCGCGGTGAAGACCGGGTTGACCGGTGTGGCGACGCCGCCGAGGCGCCAGGCGGCGAACATCGCGACGAGCAGCTCGACCCGGTTCGGCAGCATGATCGCGACGACGTCACCGGTGCCGAAGCCGTGCTCTCGCAGCTGCTCGGCGAACGCCTCCGTCCACGCGTCGAACGCACGGTAGGTGAGCTCGACGCGGTCGTCGCGGACGCCGACCTCGTCGAGCCGGGACGCGGCGGCGGTGGTGCTGTCCCACGGCAGATACCCGAGACGCAATGAACCCTCCAGAGACAAGGTCGCGGCGTGCTGCCGCGACCGTCGTGTAGTGGCGTGGATGTGAGCCACGACACTAGGCAGTCGGGCAGGGTTGCGCCTACGTCGTCCGGGGACGAAGTTGCAGGATGCACTTGTGCATCGTGCACAGGACGCGGGTCAGGACGACCCCGGAACCTCCGCCTCCAGCTCGGCCTGGACGGCCACGGCCAGCGTCGTGAGCCAGGTCATCGGGTCGAAGCCGGTGCTCGGCGGAGCGCCGTCCGGGTTCCAGGCGGCCACGTCGGTCTCGGTCGGCATCGGCTCGGGCTCCTCGATCGCCTCCGGGCTCAGCCGCAGCCCGCCACCGCGCTCGGAGAGCTGGCGGACCGCCCTGACCAGCTCGGCGGGATCCTCCGGCACCAGCTTCTCCGGCAGCCCCAGCCGGTCCGCGACGAGCGTGCGGCGGAAGGCGACGACCTCGGCGGGACGGCCGTTGGAGAGCCGTTCGTCGAACACGGCGACGGCCAGGGAGGCGTCGAAGCCGAGGCCGCGGCGCCACAGGTGCGTGCCGCCGGTCAGCGCCCACGCGTCGTCGACGACCACGCTGGTCGCGTCCAGGTGCAGCGAACGGCCCGGACCCGTGGTGGGCGTGAGCACGGCGAGCCGGTCGCCCGCGGCCGCGCGCAGCGAGTCGAGGGCCGCACGCAGTCCCTTGTCCCGCACGCGCTGCAGCTTCGCCGGGGTGCCCGGCGAAAGTCGCCGTGGCACGCACACCAGGATCCGCAGGACCTTGTTCGCCGCGGCCCGGTCGACCAGGGTCTGCCAGACGTTGAGCGCGGCGTCGCCCGAGCCGGTGGCGAGCACGTCGAGCGCCGGTGTCTCGACGTACACGAAGTCCTGGGCGCGTGCGAACGCCGCGGCCAGGGCGGTGGCCGTCTCCCGGTAGCCGCTGCGCGCTCCGAGCAGCCGGCGGTCGACGGCACGGACGATGCTGGTGGCCGCGTCACCCACGGCGGCCGGGACGGAGATCCCCTGTGCACCCAGCCACTGCCGGACGTCCTCGAGGGTCCCTCCGAACGGGAACGCGTCCGGGCCGGCCGCGTTGAGCAGCTCGGTGAGCCCGGGCTCGGCCTCCACGCCGAAGCCCACGGTGCGCAGCGTCGCCGCCCAGGATCCGGCGACCGTCGGCGCGCTCGGCACCGGCAGCGGGGTGGCGGCGTCCGTGGCCAGCTCCGCGGTGGTGCCCGCCACCCGCTCGCGCAGGATCTCGGCGAGGCCGACGACCGCGGGGCCGCGCAACCGGGCGCCGGTGCCGTGCCGCTCGTCGTCGGCGGGCGCCCCGGGGTGGCCCTCCTGGTGCGGCGGCAGCTCGTGGTGGGCCCCGAGCGGGCGGACCGCCGCCACCGTCCCGTCGGCCGTGGTGCTGTCGAGCACGACGGCCGCGACCTCGTCCTTGCCCTGGGCCGGCAGCGGCGCACCGGTCTCGAGGAGCCGGGCCAGACCGGTCCGCTGGAGCCTGCTGACCGTGGCCGGCCCGCCGAGCACGGACGGGTCCTCGCCGCCGCACCAGCCCTTCCACGCCGGCTCCGTGAGCGCTACGACGTCACCGGCGCCGAGCCGGGCGGCGACGGTCGAGGCGTTCCACGCGGACACCGGGACGCTGGCGGGGTCGACCAGGGCAGGAGGCGTCGACAGGGCGACGAGGGTCGCCCCGGGCGGCAGCGCACCGTCGGGTACGGCGGCCGAGAACGTCGTCCCCGTCTCGCAGGCCAGGACCGGAGCGGTCACGGACGACAGCGAGGGCATCGCCCCACCGACCGGCGCCGGCCGCTCGAGACGCACCTCGGGGTAGCGGGTGGCGCCGGAGGCCGTGACGAGCATCAGGTCCAGGCCCATCCGGTTGGTGGGGGCGACCGCGCCGTCGGCCAGCCGGACGACGGCCCGGACGACGCCGGTGGCGTCGACGCCCCCTCCGCCTCCGGCGCCACGCTCGTGACGCCCCGTCGTGGCATCGAAGTACTGCGGCCACACCCGCAGCCACGCGCCTTGCAGGGACGGGTCGACGGAGGTCTCGACCAGGACACGCTGGCCCACGACGGTCCCGGAGTCGTCGGTCCCGGCACCGGTCAACGCCGTCACGGTGACCGCGTTCGGGAGCGTGGCCGGCGGGGTGACGTCGGGCAGGACCGGCGGGTCGAGGACCCCGGCGGCCCGGTCCAGGACCGGTGCCACCAGCGTCGCCGTACCGGCCCCGAGCGCCGCCAGCAGCCCGTCGACGGCGGTGTCGGTGGTCGCCAGGAGGGCCCGCTCGTCCTCGGCCGTCGAGGCCCGGGCGACGAGCGTGCGGGTCGAGGCGCGGGCCTGGTCCTCGGCCCTACGCCGGGCGTCGGCGGAGGCCCCGGTCGGGGCGACGCGGGACTGGCCGGTCACGTGAGACTCGACGTCCACGAGGGCCACGCGCACGAAGTCCCGGGTGACCGAGGAGACCGGTCCGGACGGCCACAGGTCGGCGGTGGACCCGTAGCCCCCGGCGGGGAGCACGGCGACCAGCGGCAGCGGCGCGTCGTCGACGTTCCCGCCGCCGAGGCCGAACGACGCGGCGGACGAGCCGCTGCCCCGCACCCGGACGGGGCCGATCCCGGTGGTGTTGCCGGTGGTCAGCCGGGAGAGCACACCGGGTGCCGCGGGGGCCTCGTCCGGACCGACCAGCTGGACCGTCAGCTGAGGGTCGGTCGAGGCGATCCGCGGGTCGACACCGGGCGCACGCAGGTTGGTGAACGTCGTGCCGGACAGCTGCGTCCACCAGGCCGCGACGGCACCCGGATCGACGCACCTGCCTCGCGCGTCGAAGGCCAGCAGACGCACGGACGTGTCAGCGTCGAACCGAAGCAGCCGGTCTCCCTCGCCGAGGAAAACACCGGGCTGCTTCAGGTCCGTCATCGGCTCCGCGGCGTTGCCGAGGGCGGAGCCGTCCAGGGAGAGGCCGAGCTGCTCGGCGGCCTCGGCGTCGGTCAGGGCAGCCCCGACGGGCGGATCGACCCGCGTCCGAAGCGCCGTGAGGGTGGCCGGCTGCTCCGGCAGCTCGAGCGCGAGCGTCCGGACGCCCGCTCTCGTCACCGTTCCGGCGGCCGGGGTCGTCCCGTCCGCGGCGGAGATCGACGCCAGCAGCGCGGTGAGGCGTTCCTCCACCTCCGGCAGGAGGCGGAACACGGCGACCAGCCTCCCGCTGGCGAAGGGGGCGGTGCCCTCGGGGCCGCGCAGGCCCGCCAGCAGCGGCGGCAGCGGGTCCGAGGCGACCACCAGGGACAGCAGCCCGCCGGCGGGAGGGAGCCAGTCGGTGCCGCCCGAGACGGTGAGGGTGACCGCCAGGTCCGGGTCGGGGACGGGCAGCGTGACGTCGGTGGAGAACCAGGGCCCCAGGGCCGGGGACTCCAGGCCCAGGGTGCTCGGGTCCGGTGCGAGCGCGGTCATGGCGCCTCCAGGGGCGGGCTCGGGGTCGAGGCGCGGCCGACCGGGTCGGTGACGACGACCTGGTAGAGGGTCCCCGCGACCGCTGCGGCCTCGTCGTCGACCACGTGGAAGGGAGCAGACGTGTTCGCGCCGCGGCCTCTCGGCGGTGGCGCCTGCCCGGGGATGCTGCACAGGTGGCGCAGCGGCTGGCCGGCGAGCTGCCGGTAGACGTCGACCGTGTAGCCGGCGGTGGCACCGCCCGCGAGCGGGTCGGGATGGGTGAAGCGCACGTGCACCCCCGCGGCGTCCCGGACGACGGTGCCGCCGGCGACCGGGGCGGGCGGCTCCGGCGGCATCGTGACGGTCGACGCCGGGGCGGACGGGCTCGACCACTCGCCGACGGGGCCGCCACCGGGTGCCGGGTCGCCCTGGACCTCGACCCGCCAGTGGTAGCGGAGCCAGGGCGCGAGGGAGTCCCGCGGGCCGCTCGGTGTGTCCCCCGTGTCCAGGACCGTGAAGGTCTGCGGCCCGGTCCCGCTCCGCGGGGGCACCGAGCCCTCGGCCACGATCGGCATGAAGGCGGGGTCCGTGGTCGCGGTCGCTCGCCGGACCCGGTAGCGGCCGGCCGGGGTCGGGCCCACCGGGACCGTCACGTCGAGCTGGACCAGCAGGTCGCCCTCGTCGTCGGTGACGGGGAGAACCTCCAGCGTGGGAGCCGGCGGAGGCAGCAGGTTGGGCACGCCGCGCGGCAGCAGGGGGCTGCTGCGGAAGTCGGACTCCACGCTCGCCGCGCTCACCGCGACCACCCGGTACAGCGACAGCACGCCCAGCGACCCCGACACGTCGTGGTGGAAGGTCACCGGGGTGCTGCCCGCCGGTATCGGCTCGGCCGTCAGCTGGCGCCACCACCGGCGGGGCAGCAGGCTGCGGTGGTCGTCCCAGACGGCTCCCCTCGCCGGTGCGTCGACCGCCGCGTCCAGCTCGGTGAGGAGCGACTGCGCCGCCGGGCCGCTGGGTGCCTCACCCGCGTCGCCCGGCGCGAGCCGGCCCGCCACGACGTCCTCCAGCTTGGCGCGCAGCGTCGTCTCGTCGGCGAGGAAGACCCGGAAGCCGGCCTGACCCGTGGTGGTGGCCCAGGTGAGCGTCGCCCTGGCCCGGCCGGTGGCGTCCGGCCGTGCGGTGTACTCGAGCGTCGGTGGGATGGTGACCGGAGCCGGCGGCCGGGGGTCGTGCAGCGTCGCGTGCTTCGGCTCCGACAGGTCGGACGGGACGCCGGCGCTGTCGACCCACACCGCCGTGACGGTCACCGTGGCCGCCTGGGTGGGGAGCAGGGCGGGACCGGGGACCGAGACCACCAGCACCTCCGGGGGCGTGCCCGGGGTGGGCACCGGATGCGTCGTCGTCGCGGGCGACCCGCCCCCGGTCGACACCCGGAGCTCCAGGTGGTCCAGCAGCCGCCCGCCCGCGGGCAGGGAACGCACCGGTGGCACGGACACCTCGACGCGCAGCGAGCCGGCGAGTGGCCCGGTGGGGACCGGCGTGGGGACCGTCGGCGGGCTCGTGGTGAGCGTGAGCACCGGGCGCGGCGGCCGGGGCCGCCGGCCGGGCGCGAACCTCTCGCTCGACCACGACGACCAGCGACCGAACCAGTCCATCTGGGAGGTCTGCCAGCCCCCGTCCCGCTCGTCCACACGGCGGTCGTGCAGCAGGCCGCGGGTCGCGTCGACGGCGCTCGGGTCGGGACGCGCGGTGACCAGCCGGCGACGCCCGGTCCGGTCCTGCGGGTTGCGCTCGACAGGGGTGGACCCCGCGGGCTGGGCGATCGCAGACGCCAGCCCCGCTGCCGGGACCAGGCCGTGCAGGGGTGCGGTGAGCTCGCGCACGGCGGACGGTGCCGGTGCGGGGAGCCAGTCGCCGCTCACCGGCGTCTCCATGCCGGGGCGCGCGGGCTGGTCGAGCGGTACGCCGACGGTGGCGGCCAGGACGACCCGCCCGAGGAGGAGGGGTCGGTCCTCGACCCCCTCGAGGTGGTCGACGTACTTCTCCAGCTCCGGTGCGCTCTGCCGCAGCAGCGAGGCCACCTTCTCGACGTCCTCGACGACCGCGTCCGCGGGCAGGGTGTGCTCGAGCCCGAGCTCCCGGATCCGCTTCCAGTCCGGGGCGAACAGGGCGTCGACGACGTAGGCGACCACGGCGCCCTTGTCCGGTGGCTCCTGGTCCACGTCGAGCTGGCCCAGCCAGCGGGCGAAGCCGGGGTCGACCGCGCCCTGGAGCAGGTCCATGAGCAGCCGCCGGTCCGAGCTGCCCAGCGAGACGCCCCGCTCGTCGACGACCTCCTCGACGGCGGTGAGCTCCTGCTGTGACGCGGAGGTGTCGTTGAGCAGCAGGTCGAGCGTCTTCTCGGCGTCGACCACCAGGTCCTCGACGCGGTGCTCCTCGTCCGGCGGACCCACCGGCGCGCACGCCGACGGGGAGGCGGCCAGCGGTGACTCGTGCATCCCGAGACGTCGCGGGGCGCCGCGCCGCACGCGCTTCGTCGCCTGGTCCCTGCCGTCGGGCGGACCCGTGTAGCGGGCTCCTGAGGCGGTCGGCAGAGGCAGCATCCGGAACGGCTCCACGCCTTCCACCGCACTCGCCGGGAGCCAGGAGATCCCGGTGACCGTGCCGCTGCCGCGGACCACGAGACGTTCGATGTGGGATGCGTAGACGTGGTACGGCGCGCGGCTCCGGGTCGCCACCGGCGCGTCTCCGAGCGGCGTGGCCACCAGCGCCTCGACGCGGAAGGCCGCCTGGACCAGTCGGCCGGGCAGGCGGAGGTCGTCCGGGAGCCTGAGAGGTGGACGGGTGCGCACGACGTCGAGGGGGCGGATGCGCCTCCTGACGTCCAGCGACGGCAGCTCCCGTCCCCGCGGCGCCGCCAGCACCGGTGGCCGCGTGGGCAGGGACGGGGCGGCTACCGAGTCGACCTTCGCGTCGACCGCGGCCCAGCAGCAGGTCCGCCCCAGGGGGAGGTGGGCGGTCACCGGGTTGTCGGGGGTGACGGTGAACGGCGGCGTGAGAACGGCGCCGTGGGCGTCCACCCAGGTGACGTCGTGGCGGGTGTACCTCTCGAGGCGGTCGCGCAGCTCCGCCCGGCCGACGGCGACCGGGACGAGCGGCAGCCCGAGCAGCGGGTTGGTCAGCAGCCGGAAGTGCACACCGGGGGAGAGGTGTGCGTCGCCGGCGGCGTCGACGGCCTGACCGGAGAGGGCCCAGGACGGGACCAGCTGGCTCATGTTCCTGCCTCCATCTGCACCGACCGGGGGATGTCGAGGGCGAACCGGCGGCCGGTCACCGTGGAGCTCGTCGTCGACCCGGTGCGGTCGGTCACCGTGCGTCGCAGCGTGACGGTGAGGACGCCGGCGTCGGTGACGGCGACCGGGGCGGCCGGGGTCAGCAGCACCCGCGTCCCGGCGAGGTTCCGCCGGCGCTGGGCCAGCGGCACGCTGCCGTACGTGCAGGCGGTGACGTCGAGGCCGGTCCGGCCGGTGCGGACGATGGGCTCGGGTGCCTCGAGGAGCACGCCGGCGAGCTTCCAGGCGGTCCCGTCGAGCAGCCACAGGACCGACGTACGTGCCCGGTCCGAGAGCGGCCACGGGTCCAGGCCGACTGCGACGAGCGCGTCGTCGAGCGCGGTGTCCCCGACGACCGGCGCGCCCGTGGGGGGCGCCGAGGTGACGATGGCGTCCGGGGCGATGAAGGCCGCCGGGTCGCCGGTCGCGAACCCGAGGGCGCCGAGCAGCTCGGTGGCGTTCCGGTAGCGGGAGGCCTGGAAGTGCGTCCGGGAGACGATCACCTGCTCCGCGTCCGGCGAGCCGGTCGGCGTCGCCATCAGCATCAGGTCGTACCAGGCACCGGCGACGAGATCGGCCTCGACCGTGGCCGTCGTCCCGCCGAGGGCGGGCTCCTCCAGGCAGGGCGCCTCCCGGATCGCCTCCAGGATGCGGCGCTGTCCGAGGGGGCGGTACTCGTCGTACAGCGCTCCCCAGGTGACCACGAGCGGCTCGTCGTCCGGGTGGGCCTGGTGCTCCAGGCTTCCGGGTGGCGGGTCGGTGCGTCGCAGCCGCAGGCCGAGCTCGCGGCCGTAGGCGTCGGCGAGCTGGTCGGCGTGGTCGACCGCGAGGTGGACCAGCAGGGTGTCATCGAGGAGGTGTGGGGCGGTGCCGGTCTCCGGCTCGAACGCGATCAGGTAGCGCAGCAGGGCGCGTGGGTCGAAGTCCTTCTCCTCGGTGAGCTCCGCGGGGGGCGTCCCGGTGCCCGTCGCGGCTGCGGCGGTCCGGAAGCGGTAGGTCTCCGTCCCGCCCGGCTGCCAGGACGACGGAGCCGAGGGCGGGGCCGGCTGGCTCTCGGACCGGACCCACCCCTGCCACTCCCACGACACCCGGATGCTGTAGCCGCGGCCCGGCTCGAGGATGTCCTTGCGGGCCGCCTCGGTGCTGTCCGCCTTCGTCGCGATCGTGGCGGCCAGGTGCGCGGCGAACTCGGCGTTGGCCTGCGCCAGGGAGGCGGCGTCCGCGGTGACACCGCACAGCTCGACGACGCCGACGCGTCCGGCGTCCTGCCTCTCTCCGGACCACTCCCGGATGCACAGGTGCGACCACCCGTCGACGTCATCGGCGGGGGTGTAGCGGACCAGGAAGCACGATCCCGATCCGGTGCGGACCTTGTCCTCGATCTTGGGCGTCCACTGCAGCTCCCGGCCCTCGTGCTTGCCGACCACGACCGGCAGCCGGCCGGTGACGCCCTCGTCCGCCGTACCGTCCGCATCGCCCCAGCAGAGCCGGACCACGCCGACCTCGTAGGAGCCACCGTCGAGCCGGACCGCCACGATGCCCTTGCCCGAGAGGACGACGTCGACCGGTCGCTCGTCCCGGCCCACCTTCTGCGAGTCGACGACCTGTCCGTGGCCGTCGACCGCGGAGACGACGGTGTCCTGCCCTAGCGGCTGGACGGTCAACCTGACCCGGCCGGTCGCGTCGGGCAGGTGGAAGGTGACGCCGTCGCCGGGGTAGCGCAGCGTCGTCCCGACGCCCGCCACGCCTGCGGCGGTGACCAGGTCGGTGGAGTGCGACGCGACCTTGACCGGGCCGAGGGCGGTGGACCGGCCCAGCTTCTGGTCGGCGTCGAAGTGGTCCGCGACCGCGACGCAGGTGCCCTCGCCGGGCTCCCCAGGCGGGCGCTGGCGCAGGTCGTGACACACCACGAGCAGCAGGCTCGGGTCGGTGAGCTCCGGCGCCAGCGGACCCCTCAGCTCGGTGGTCCGGACCGTGAACGAGTGCTGGGTGACGGCGCCGAGCCACCAGACTTCCCGGCCGAACGGCCCGGCTCCGGCGTGGCCCGGCGCGAGCGACCAGCCCTGGGCGGCGAGCAGGGGTACGACGTCGCGGAGCCGGGTGCCGAACGCACGCTCCTGGCCCGGCCAGGTGAACCGCGACGGGAACGGCGGGTCGCCCGGGGTCGGGGTCCGGTGGACGACCGTGTCCGGGCCGGTCCGGTCCGCGTCCTCTCCCAGGGCGCAGGCGCGCCGGGGGCGGGCCGGAGGGTCGCACAGCCGGCCGGGTGTCTGGGCGGGGTCGGCGTCGGTGCCCTCGCCGCCGTCGGTGAGCCAGTACGTCCACGGCGCGGGGTCCCAGGAGAGGAGGGCCAGGTACATCCCCTCGGAGTCCGAGACGGCGACGTCACCGTCCGACAGCACGCCCGGACGGGACGTGGGCAGCCACCACGCCGAGTCCAGCGGGCCGGTGAGCGGGCTCTCCGAGTCCGGCACGAGCTCCACGCCGGTGATCCGGTAGGCGTACTTCATCTCCGAGGTGCCGGACCACACCGGGCCGCTCGGGCCGTCGCCGGGCGAGAAGGCGCCGCCGAAGTCCGCCTCGACGTGGTGGGTGAACTCGATGACCGGGACGGTGTCCGGCCAGACGGTCTCCTCGGCACCTGGCGCACCGTGGACGGCGAACGCCGTCGTGTACCCACGCCGGTCGGTCAGCGACACCTTCCCGAGAGGAGGCGGCGGCTTCGGGGCGGACGGCGTCAGGGAGTCGCCGATCTCGATCCCCACACAGCCCTCGATGGAGAAGAAGAAGCAGGAGACCGACCCGCAGAACTCGCCCTTGAGGTTGACCTTGACGCCGCCGTCCTCCCAGACCGTCGCGACGATCCGCCCCTCGGCGGAGACCGAGACGATGACGAGGTCGAGCTCGCCGTGGACCATGATCCCGCCCTTGAGCAGGAAGGGGTTGGTCCCGAAACCCACCAGGATCCTGGCGCCCGCCTCGAGCTTGATCGGGCCCGCGGACCAGCGGATCTCCCAGCCGGCGCCGAAGCCGACGGAGAAGCCGTCGAAGCTGAACTCCGGGTCGTTGCCGAGCCGGTGCAGCTTCTTCTCCTCGACCATCAGGTAGGAGAAGGCCGACACGTCGAGCGTGTCCGGCAGCAGCGTGATGGTGACGGGGTCCCCGGGACGGCCCTCGGAGACGACGCCGTCGGAGCCGATGCGGACGTAGGCGTCACCCGGGGTGCTGGGGTAGGGGAAGTACCCGTCGATGGGCAGCTTCAGCTCGAGCACCTTGGGGATCGTGTAGCTGCCGCGGACGCCGACGGCGACCGCCTCGTCGTCGACGACCACGAGGCCCAGGATGGTCAGGCTCGGGGCCGAGGAGGTGCCCTGCATGCTCGCGGTCGGGGCCGGCTGCTGCACGAGCTTGGCGTCGATGCCGAAGATGACGCTGGGGTCGGGGAACGCGACGACCAGCATCCCGGTGGCGTTGAAGGTGAACGCCTGGTCGGGGAGGGTGCCGACGATCGCGCCGAGGCCCAGCGCCCACTGACCGCGCTCCGGACCGAACTTGTCCTCCGGGGCGGTGTCGCGGTACCACGCGATCTCCCTGCCGACCGGGTCGTTCGCGAACCCGGAGGGCAGCTCGCGCGCGCCGTTGCTGACGAACATGCCGAGGAAGCCGAAGATGCCGAGCCCGGTGCCGCCGAGCGGTATCCCCACGGGCAGGGTCAGGCCGAGGGAGATGGACAGGAAGTCGTGCGCCGGGTCGAAGGCGAGGGCGCCGAGCGCCTTGGCGCCGACGCTGACCAGGTCCAGCTCGATGGCGGCCTTGAAGGCGCCGCCGTCGCCGAGCACGAGACGGCCGGCGCCGCGCAGCACCCCGGGGATGTCGACGCTGACCGCCAGGCCGCGGAGCTCGGCGGAGAAGCCGCCGTCGCCGAACACGCAGCGGACGGTGGCGCCGTGGATCGCGACCACGCCCAGGTCGAGGGCGAACTCGAGGTCGCACTCGAACCAGCTCGACCCGACGCCGGCCCGGGTGGCCGCGATCTGCAGCAGGTCGCCGAGGGGTCCGGTGATCTGCCAGCGGCCCGGGTCGGCCACCTCGAAGGAGACGTCCTCGAAGACCAGGCCGAACTTGTCGTACCACTCGCTCCGGGAGTCGTCGATCTCGAGGCCGACCTTCTTGTAGCGGACCTTCAGCGGGTGGCCGTCGCCGGTGCTGAGCGAGCCCAGCCCGTCGGCGTCGATGTCGAAGCCGACGGCTGCGGTGTAGTCCAGCAGCACCCGGGTCCGGAAGCCGGTGGTGTCGGTGAGGCTGCGCTGGCGGTGCTCGATCTCGGCCGAGTGGACCACGACCTCCCCGTCCTTGGCGACGGTCGACAGCACGCCCGAGGCGATGCCCAGGGCCGCCAGCCGGACCATGCCGCCGTCGATGCCGCTCGCGCCGATCCCGGCGAGCAGCGCGGGGGCGAGCGCCAACGCGATCGCGAGGAACTCGGAGTCGACCGCGGCGAGGCCCTCGGGGTCGCCCGAGGAGGCGATGCCGAGCGAGAAGACGGTCTGCCCCGAGCGGGCGTCGTGCGACCAGCGGCCGGTGAGGGTGTACACCTCGGTGGACGGCTGGCCGACGGGCTCGGACGGTGCCCGGACCGGCACCGGAGCGGTGCCCCCGCCGGGGGCCGGGATGGTCTGCACGTTGCTGGTCGCCCACTCGAAGGTGAGCTCGGCGCGGGTCGGGATGGCGTCGGCCCACTCGGTGACGGTGGGGGAGTCCCAGGCGACCACGAGGCGCACCAGCCAGGGCAGCCGTGGGTCGCGCGGCTGGGGAGGCGGGACCTGGTCCGCGTCCTCGCCCGGCACGTAGCTGCGCCGCAGCGCCGGGTCGAGCTCCTGGTCGTCGGTGGGCTGCAGCTGCGCGGAGGCGTCCGCGCCGGGAGGTGGCGTGTAGGTGCCGCCCACGGCGTAGATGTCGGCGCGGCGGTACCGCTGCCGTACCGGATGGGTGGTGACCTCGCCCCAGGCGGCACGCTCTGCGGCGGTGTGCTCCTGCTCGATCAGCCGCACCGGCCCCTTCTCGTCCGCGGTGAGCGGAGGGCTGACGGCGTCCTGCGCGGTGGTCATGGCGGCGGACGGTGCGGTCTGCTCGCCGCGGTCCTGCGTCGCTCCGGACGGCAGCCACGCCGCGACTGCGTCTGCCCGGTCCGCGGCGAGCCTGGCGTTGTAGTCGTCGGTGCCGATGTCGCAGCAGCGGCCGACGACGACGAACGTCGCACCCGGGAAGAACTCGGCCCAGGCCTGGACGGTCGCGGCGAGGGTGCCCTCCTGGGTGCGAGGCACGTAGGCGCCGAAGGCGACCGGGTTGCTCAGGCCGAGCTCGAAGCGGATCTCGAGCCGGCGCACCTCTTCCTCGGTGACCGGCGGAGCGGGTTCGTCGGGCCGGGTGCCCGAGCCGAGGCCGACGGTCACCTCGGCCAGCCCGCCGTCCGGGACGGTGACCGTCGTGCCGGCGAGGGTGGTGGCCTCGGCGTACGGCGTGGCCGAGCCGTCGCGGTGGAAGGCGCCCAGGTCGTAGGTCTGCTCGACGCCACGGACGGGCACGAGCGCGCCCGTCTCCTCGTGCACGCCGTCCTCGGCGCCGATCAGCAGGGCTCCCTCGGCCAGGACGTCGACGCGGACCCGGCGGGTGCGGTTCTCGGGGTCGGTGACGACGACGTACGAGGTGCCGGGGTCACGGCTCGGCATGAGGACGAAGTCCGGGCCGGTGCGGGTGTGGGCGTCGGCACCCTGGCCGTGCTGCCAGCGTAGGGACGCCGCGTCCGTCGGGTTCAGCGCGGACTCGAGCTCGAGGAGGTCGAGCGCCTCGGACGTCCCGGACACCGAGACCACGTTGGCGATGTCGACGCTGCCGACGTGGACGTTGATCGGTGCGGCGTGCTGCACCTCCGGCTCGGACTGCACGAACGTGTAGCGGGTGGGTGAGTCGAGGACCCGCTCGCCGTCCACCTCCTCGGAGAAGCGCCCGCTCATCGACTCGCCGACCGACGTGGTGAACCAGCCGGAGTCGGGTTCGTCGACGACCGTGCCGTCCGGGAGCGTCCACGACATCCGCGGCTGGGTCGACGTACCGAGTGCGGCGGGGTCGAGCTTCGCGCGCATCCGGGCCGTGCTCGGGGTGTTGGTGACGAAGGGGACGGTCAGCTCACGCCCCGAGCCGCCGGGTGTCCGCGGGTGCTCGGTGCCCTCGAAGTCCTGGAGGAACTCGACGGCAGCGGCGTTGATGGGGGTGCGGCCGAGCTCGACGGCGATCTCCCCCTGGAGACCCGCGGGGCTGCCGAGCAGCACGTCGCGGACCCCGACCGACACCTTGTCGACCAGGGGAGCGTTCGGGGGCAGGAACAGCGTCGCCTCGGCGATCGAGATGCCCTGCCAGCCGGGCGTCTGGCCGCGGGCCACGATCTCGGGCGGGGTGACCTGCGCCGAGGCGTCGAAGACCAGCCGGTCCACGGTGAGGCCGATCTCGGACCCGCCGACGAAGAAGGTCGTCGGGTCGAAGTCGACCCGGTAGACGGCTCCCGACGGGGCCGCGGGGTCGAACGGGTCGGGCCAGTCGACGAAGCGGACCACCTCGCCGGCGCCGGACAGGTCGATGCGGACCACGCCCGAGCCGATGATCTTCACTGTGCTGCGCGAGGTGTCGGGGAGCAGGTGCGCCGCAACGCCCGGTGTCGAGGGGACCAGCGTGGCCGGTCTGAGGCCCGGGACCGTGATCGCGATCCGGTCCACGACGAGGTCGAGGAAGGCGTTCGACCCGGCTGGTTCCAGGTTCTGGCCGGTCCCCGGGGCGGCACGGGTCCGGACGAGGCGGAACGGCAGGCCGGTGTTCAGCCCGGGCACCTCCACGTCCCAGTTCCGTAACGAGGGGAACCCCAGGTCGGAGAGCGGTTGGACCACCCCGGAGTGGATCACCGCCCCGCTGCTGGTGGTGGCGTGGTGGGAGACGACGGCCAGGTTCTCCAGGCGTTCGGCGAGGTCCGCAGGCAGCAGGGCCTGGCTGCCGGGGATGGGGGCGGTGAGGTCGAGAAGGGAGATGCCGCGCTTGGCCATCGCGGGAGTCCGTCCGTCAGGGTGCTGTGCCTCAGTCGCGTCGCGACGTGGTGTTTCTCTACTCCCGAGATCGCTCCAGCATGGGACGGATCGCACGGGTGACGCGAGACCGGACGGGGTTCAGCTTTCTGCATTGCGGAGACCTGCAACGGCGCCTCGCCGCCGGCCCGCGGCTACTCCATGTCCTCGAGCTCCTTGTGCCGGGTCTCGGGGACGAAGCGGATGACGAAGAAGAGGGACGCGAGTGCCATCAGGGTGTAGAAGCCGTAGGCGAACCACAGGCTGAAGTCGGCCATGGCCGGGAACGACGTGGAGATCGCGAAGTTCGCCAGCCACTGGGCCGCTGCGGCCACGCCGAGCGCGAGCCCGCGGATCCGGTTGTTGAACATCTCGCCGAGCAGCACCCACACGCCCGGGCCCCAGGACATGCCGAAGAACACGACGAACAGGTTGGCCGCGACCAGGGCGGTCGGCCCGGCGGCTCCTTCGAGGACCGGCTCGCCGTCGACGACGCTGGCCTGGCTGAACACCCACGCCATGGTGCCGAGGCTGAGGAACATGCCGGTCGAGCCGATCATCAGCAGCCGCCGCCGGCCGATGTGGTCGATGAGGGCGATCGCGACGAGGGTGACGGCGATGTTGGTGATCGAGGTGATCACGGTCTGGGTGAGCGCGTTCTCCTCGGTGAAGCCGACCGCCTGCCACAGCGTCGAGGAGTAGTAGAAGATGACGTTGATCCCGACGAACTGCTGGAACACCGACAGCGCGATGCCGATCCAGACGATGGGCAGCAGGCCACCGCCGGGCTTCTTCAGCTGCGACCACGAGGTGTGGCGCTCGCGCTGCAGGGTCCGCTTGATCTCGCGGATCCGGGCGTCGACGCCGCCCTTGAGGACGCTGGCGAGGACGGTGCGGGCCCGCTCCTCCTTGCCCAGTCGCATCAGGTAGCGCGGAGACTCCGGGATCGTGGTGGCCAGCAGCCCGTAGGCGAGCGCGGGCACGACCTCGGCGAGGAACATCCACCGCCACGCGTCGAGGCCCCACCACAGGGGTTCGTTCGACCCGCCGGCGGCTCCGGCGAGGGCGTAGTCGGACAGCAGCGCGACGAAGATGCCGGTCACGATGGCGAGCTGCTGGAGGGAGCCCATCCGGCCGCGGACCTGGGCCGGGCTGATCTCGGCGATGTACGCCGGTGCGATCACCGACGCCGCGCCGACACCGAGGCCGCCGACCAACCGCCACACGATCATGTCGGCGGGCCCGAAGGCCAGCGCGGACCCGATCGCGGAGGCGGTGAACAGCCCCGAGGCCACGAACATCACCCGCAGCCGGCCCCACCGGTCGGCCAGCCTGCCGGCCAGGTAGGCGCCGACCATGCACCCGAGCAGGGCGGAGGAGACCACGAAGCCGGTCAGGCCGGGGCCCATGCCGAAGTCGCTGCGCATGGCGTTGACCGCGCCGTTGATGACCGCGGTGTCGAAGCCGAACAGGAACCCGCCCAGCGCCGCCACTGCGGCCAGGCGGATGACCTTGGTGAGGTGGTAGCCGGCGGCCTGTGAGTCCCCGGTCTGCTGCGTCGCCATGGACGACACATACCCCGTCGCGAGCGTGGATATGTGACGTGTGCCACCGTGAGTTCCCGGACTCGGGCGAGTGCGGGCCTTACGATGCGAGCGGAAGGAGGCGCATGAACCTCGAGAAGGTGGTCTTCGGCTTCTTCGTGCTGCTCGCGGCCACGTTGAACTTCGGCTTCTTCATCGGCGACATCGGAGACCCGAACCTGCACAACGTCTACGAGCTCTTCGCGGCCGTCGTGGTCAACCTCATCGCCACGATCCTGAAGTTCGGCGACCGCACCCAGATCGGCGCCGTACACCTGGCGACGAGCCTCGTGGCGAGCCTGCAGCTGATCGCGGCGGCAGCCGTGTGGGCCTACGCGAGCAACGTGGGGGACGGGATGAGCGTCCATGAGACCGCAAGCGTGGTGTCGCTGTCCGGCGGCGCCCTGTTCGCCAACGTGGTCTCTGTCGTCCTGCTGGTCTACGAGACCATCTCCTTCCAGCGCCGTTGAGCCCGCGCCGCACCATGTCGAACCCACTGCTGGTGGTGCTCTCCCGGCTCCTCACCGGTCAGCGGGAGCGGGAGCCCGCACGTCCGGAGCAGGACCTGCCTCGGGTCCCCGACCAGGCGGTCTCGCCCGGCATCTTCCTGGTCCTGCGCCGGATGCGTGCGCCCCTGATCGCGCTCATCGTGATCTTCGCGGTCAGCGTGCTCGGCCTCTCGCTCATCCCCGGCGAGGACGCCCAGGGACAGCCGACGAGGATGACGCTGTTCGAGTCGCTGTACTTCATGAGCTACACGGCCACCACCATCGGCTTCGGCGAGATCCCGCACACCTTCACCCCGACACAGCGGATGTGGGTCACGTTCGTGATCTTCCTGTCGGTCATCGGGTGGGCGTACGCCGTCGGGTCGCTCCTCGCGCTGCTGCAGGACCGGGCCTTCCGCCGCGCCATCGCCCGGGGGCACTACAGCCGCAAGGTCGCCCACTTCGGCGACTCCTTCCTCGTCATCGTCGGCTACGGCAACGCAGCCAAGCGCCTCGCGCGGTCCCTCGACGAGACCGGCCACCGGTTCGTGGTCGTCGACCGGGAGGAGAGCCGGGTCGCCGCGGTCGACCTCGACTCGTACCACGCGGACACTCCGGCGCTGCTCGCCGACGCCCGTGACACCTCGAAGATGGTGCTGGCCGGGCTGGGGCATCCGCGGTGCGAGGGCGTGCTGGTGCTGACCGGCGACGACCAGACGAACCTCGACGTCACCATGACCACCCGCCTGCTGCGGCCGGACCTGCCCGTCATCGCGCGCACCACCTCACGCGACGTCGCGGAACGGATGCAGCTGTTCGGCGCCGCCCAGGTCGTCAACCCTCTCGACCGGTTCGGTGACCACCTGCGGATCCTGCTCCGGTCGCCGGCGTCGTACCAGCTGATGGTCTGGCTCACCAGCACGCCCGGGAGCCCGCTGCCGCCGCGGTGGGAGCCGCTGCCGCGAGGACGCTGGGTCATCTGCGGAGCCGGGCGGTTCGGCCGCGAGCTCACCGAGGACCTCTGCGCCGAGGGGCTGGAGGTCTACGTCGTGCCGGCCTTGGAGGAGTACGACGACCGCCCGGAGCAGCCGGAGAGGGGGCAGCTCGACCAAGGAGAGTTCGCCGACGGACGGCTCGACCGGGCCGACCTGGGCGCTGCCAGCGCGATCGTCGCGGCCACGGAGGAGGACATGACGAACCTCTGGCTGATCGAGGAGGCGCGCCGCGCGAACCCCGACGCCTTTCTGGTGGCCCTGCAGAACCGCGCCGCCAACGGTTCGCTGTTCCGTGCGCTGGAGGTCGACTTCAGCATGGTGCCGGCCGAGGTGATCGCGCACGAGGTGATGGCCCGGCTGGCGACGCCGTTGCTCATGCGGTTCCTGCCCGGCGTTCCCCACCAGACGGGCGACTGGGCAGCGGCGACGGTGGACCGGCTGGTGGAACGCTGCGGGGACCGGACACCCCTGTTGTGGCACGTGAGCCTGGACGGCCAGGACGCGCCGGGTCTCACCGCGCTGCTCACGGGAGGTGAGCTGGCCGTCGGTGACCTGTTCCGCGACCCGCGGGGCCGCGACCATGCCGTCGAAGCGGTCCCCCTGCTGCTGGTCCGTGACGGCGAGACGACGCTGACGCCGACCGACGACCAGCGGCTGCGTACGGGCGACGAGCTGCTGGTTGCGAGCACGCTGACCGGTCAACGCGGGCTGCGTCGGACCCTGGACGACGAGGCGACCGCCGCCTACGTAGTCGAGGGCCGTCACGTGCCGTCGAGCTGGCTGTGGCGTCGGCTCTCGCGCACCGGCTGACCGGACCCGCGCCTCACGACGTAGCCGTCAGGGCCTCCGGAACCGGAGGCACCGGAGCGCGGGACGCCCGACTACGGGTGACGGTGACGGGGGAAGGCCTCCTGCAGGTCCTTCATGATCGAGTCGTACCAGTCCCGGAGGTGGGAAGGCTGCGAGGCTGCGGCGCGGCGCGACCTCGCACGCGGTCGGCCGCTCACCACGACGTCGCCGTCGGTGCTGGGCCGGATGACGGTCGGTGCCGTCACCGGCTCCGGGCCGGCTGACTGCCCGGTCTTCGGCTGTGTCGGTGGCACGCCGTCGGGCATGGGCGCGGACCCCGCCCGGAAGGCCTGCCCGTGCCGCTCGTCCTCGAGCGCCCGGGTCATCGCTTCGTACCCGAGTCGCCGGTAGGACTCGAAGTCGTACTCCCCGTAGAGCTGGTCACCGGTGCTGGTCCTGGGGAACTCGTCGTGGCGTTCCTTGTAGAGCTCCAGGTCGAGCGGCACGCCCTCGAAGAGGATCGCCTTCACCACCAGGATCGTCGTCGAAGACTCCTCGTCGTCGATGTCGGTGGGCCGGGCGAGACCGCTCGTCCAGGCCTTCTTCGCGGCGGCGTCACCATCGCTCTTCAGCGACTCGACGTCGGCCAGCGTCACCTCCACGCCCAGGTCCATCCTCGCCGTCGCGATGGCATCCCCGAGGGCGTAGAAGTTGTTCTGGGGGTCGTTGGAGGCGTCGATGACGATGAGCCGTCGCGGATGGTCCCGGAGCGCCTCCACGAGCGCCGTGTTGTCGTAGTGCCCGCCGTCGGTGATGTAGATCCGGCGCGCATAGACCGACGATGTGCCGACGGCCTCCTCCACGAGCCGGAAAGGACCCGGCTTGTCGAGGTAGGTGCGGAGGAACGTGAGCCACGCGCGTGCTCTGGAGCGGCTGCCGGCGGCAGGGGTCGCGGTCCCGGACGCGTCCTCGACCCAGTAGGGGTTCGGGAGCCAGACGCCGAGCCGGGCGTTCGCGAGAGCCAGGAGCAGCCGGTACGGCCGCGACCTGCGGTTGGCCCGTCCCGTCCTCGGCGAGACCGCCGCGCCGCTGATCGCCATGGCCGAGGCGAGGGTCACCTCCCGGCGGTAGGGGTCGGCTGCTGCCTCGAAGGCAGCCGCCGGCCGAAGCCCGTCGGGCAGTCGCCAGTGGTCGGAGAGGCCGATGTGGGCCTCCACCGGGGGGCTCCCGTCGGCTCCGGGCTGGTGCGTCGCGAAGCGGAACGGTGTGCACTCGCGCTGGGTCGGGATGAACTCCGCGTCGGAGACGTTGGCCGCAGCGCAGACCACCAGCCCGGGGCCGGTCAGCCGGTCGGGCCTGCGCTCCGACAGCAGCTGCGGGACGTCGTACGGCAGCGGCTCGGCGAGTCCGTCGCGACGATGGAGGAGGAACGTCTCGGCCAGGCGCCGCCGGTAGAACGGATGCATGGAGGCCGAGGTGGCGTCGACCAGGACCTTCACGGCCAGAAGGGCGAGCGCGGCGCCGTAGAGCAGCCACGTCCGCTCGAAGACGGGTGCGGTCTTCCAGGGATCGCGCAGGGTCAGGTCGTAGGTCATCTTGAGGAACCCGACGGCGACGACGAGCACGACGAGGGCGCTGCCGATCCAGGGGAGGAGACGACTGCGCAGCCAGGCGCCGCCGCGCCCCAGACGGCCGACCGACAGCCGCCTGGGCGCTCTCATGATCGTGGCGACGATGCCGCTGAGCGTGGCGATGAACGCGACGGCGCCGCCGACCCACGACGTGGAGGGCACGTCGTCGACGAACCCGGCGCAGTCGGTGCCCGCCGCGGCGTCGGCGTCCGGGTCGACCGGTTTGCAGGAGGCGGCCGTGACGCTCAGCGGGACGTCCTCGGCGAACTTCCCGCACGCTCCGTAGTCGAAGGTCGGCCGGCCGGCCGCCTCGGCGGCGCCCCTGGAGTCGACGAAGGACTGCTCCGCAGCCGTCTTGCAGATGCTCGAGCTGGCGAAGCCGAGCTGCGCCGTGAGGCTCGCGACGGCCGGGGTCGGCCGGTTGTCGATCGTGGCGGTGCTGACACCGTCGATTGCGACCGGCACCCCGATCAGGAGCACGACGGCGGCCAGCCCGCCCCACAGAGCCTTCGGGATCACCGCCTCCAGGGCAGCGCTCAGCTGGATCGAGCCCTCCGGGAGCTGGTAGCGCGGCTCCCGGCCGAACACCAACCGGCGGACGACCTTGAGAACGACGAACAAGGCCACGGCCAGCCCCGCGACCACAACGGCCGCCCGGACCCACCAGGGCAACGCCCCGATGTCGAGGGAGGCGTCGAGAGCCTCTGCGGGAGGGCCTGCGGTGGTCCCGTCGGGGAACTGGGGGAACCAGCTGTCGAAGGAGGAGAGGGCACCGCTGCCGCGCAGCCACCAGGCCATCCACCACGCAAGGATGCCCAGGACGGAGACCAGCAGCACCAGGTTGACCATCAGGCCGAAGACCAGGGACAGCAGACCCAGCGTGCGGTTCTTCACGGTGGCCATGAGGTAGCTCGAGGTCCTGCGGAGGCGGTCCTCCTCCGGGGAGCCGGCAGAGAACACCTCGTCGGCGCCTTGGTCGGAGCACGTCCGTGCGGCATGGAGGCCGGTGGCGATGTAGCCCCCTCCGCTGACGCTGTAGACCGTCTGCGCCTGGTCGTAGAGGGAGGGCCGGCCAGGATCGTCCGGCCTCCGTAGTCGCTGGAGGGCACCCAGGCAGAAGGCCGCCGAGCGGATGCCGCCGCCCGAGCAGGCGATGGACAGGTCGGGCCGACCGTCCTGGGTCAGGCGTCGCTGCTGGCCCATCGGCGCGGCTTGCTCGCGGCGGCCGGGGAACCGCAGGGTGTAGAGGATCGCCGTGCAGGAGAAGAGCAGCGCCGACGCAGCGGCCAGGAGCGCCGAGGTCTGTGACTGGCCGGCGGGGATGGCCGCGCCGGCGGCGACCAGCATCGCCAGGGAAGCCGAGCCGAGAGCGATACCGACCACCTGGGGCCGGCGGCTGGCCCCCTCCAGGTCACGCCGACGGCGGTCGATGAACTTCCGGTGCGGGTCCAGGCAGAGGGAGATGGTCCGGTTGAGCGTCACGAACTGGCTGACCAGCAGGGCGCCGAGGCCGATGACCAGCAGCGCCTCCGCACTGCCCGCGAGCGGACCGGCATGCCACTGCTCCCAGAGGAGCGGAGCCACGGCCCCGCTCACGAGGAGCTGACCGACCAGTGCGCGGCGCATCTGGAGGGCCTTGCCACGGACCCGGATGTGGAGGTCGGCGAGCTGGCTGGCCGACCGTTGTTGCGCGCCGGGTGTCGGTGATGTCTGAGTCATGGGGACCACCCCCCGTGAGTCCTTTACTTTGGTTGTAGACGCCTGCGGTGGCGTTGCCCATAGCACGGCCGGGCGGCAGGAGCGGCCTGGATGAGCACGCGGACACCCCCATTCCGGGCTATCGCGGGAAGTCCCCTGCCGGCCCTCGCGCGTCAGGAGTGTGGTTCGTCGGCGTGCTCGCCGAGCGAGTTCCAGGCCGCGCGGACGTGGCTGCGCATCACCGACTCCGCCCAGTCCGGGTCTCCGGCGGCCAGGGCCGCCACCAGCTCGTGGTGGTGAGCCAGGCTGCGTCGCAGGGCGGCCTCGCTGTAGTGGGAGAACGTCTGCCACACCAGGGGCACCTGGACCACCGACGACACCACGCTGCCGAGCCGGCGGTTGTTCGAGCCCTCGAGGATCAGTCCGTGGAAGCGGTTGTTCAGCTCGGTGATCCGGTCGACGTCGGTGACCGCTCCGTCGGCGGCTGCGTCCATGTCGCGCGCCAGCCGGCCCAGCTCCTCGAGGTCGACCGCGCCCGACGCGGCGGCCAGCCGGCAGGCCCACGGCTCGAGCACCGACCGCAGGCTGAAGATCTCGTCGAGGTCCTGTCTGGTCCAGGCGGCCACCTGGACGCCGCGGTTCCGTTCGTAGCGCACCAGCCCCTCGGCGGTGAGCCGTCGCAGCGCCTCGCGCACCGGTGTCCGGCTCACCCCGATCGACTCGGCGAGGTCGCCCTCCCGCAGCCAGTCGCCGCCGGCGCGTTCGCCGGACAGGATCTGGGCGCGGATCAGGGAGTACGCCTGGTCTGACGCGTGGCCGGTGTCGGCCTCCACCCGCGTTGGTGAGTCGGTCATGGTCCGCGCAACCTAGCAAGCGGCCAAGTTGTATGCAATACGGTCGACAGCCCATTGACACCCCAGCTGCCGCAAGTCTAGGTTCGGCGCCACGTACCGTGATCCAGATCACCGCCCGTACCGACTTTGTATGCAAACCGGGCAAGAGGGGACTGCATGGACAGCCAGCTTCCACTGGACGACATCCGGGTTGTCGAGCTCGGCCAGCTCCTGGCCGGCCCGTTCTGCGGGCAGCTGCTCGGGGACTTCGGCGCCGAGGTGATCAAGGTCGAGGACCCGGCGAACGGCGACCCGATGCGGCAGTGGGGCCGGGAGAAGCCGTACGGCAAGTCGCTGTGGTGGCCGGTCGTGGCCCGGAACAAGAAGTCCGTGACCGCCAACCTGCGCACCCAGGAAGGCCAGGACCTCGTCCGCCGGCTCGTGGCCGAGGCCGACGTGCTGATCGAGAACTTCCGGCCCGGCACCCTCGAGCGCTGGGGGCTGGCGCCGGAGCAGCTGTGGGAGATCAACCCGGGCCTCGTGGTCACCCGGGTGACCGGCTTCGGACAGTCGGGCCCCTACGCGAAGCGCGCCGGCTACGGGTCGATCGGCGAGGCCATGGGCGGCATCCGCTACGTGACCGGAGACCCGGACCGACCGCCCGCCCGGGCCGGGATCTCGCTCGGCGACTCGCTCGCGGCGACGTTCGCCGCGCTGGGCACCCTCGTCGCGCTGCATCAGCGTGGCCGGACCGGGCGTGGGCAGGTCGTCGACTCCGCGATCTACGAGGCGGTGCTCGCGATGATGGAGTCCCTGCTGCCGGAGTGGCAGGTCGCCGGCTACCAGCGCGAGCGCACCGGCACCACGCTGCCGAACGTCTCACCGAGCAACGTCTACCCGACCGCCGACGGTGAGATGGTCCTCATCGCGGCCAACCAGGACACCGTCTTCCGGCGCCTGACCGAGGTGATGAAGCAGCCGGAGCTGGCCACCGACGAGCGGTACGCCACCCACAGTGCCCGTGGCAAGAACATGGACGAGCTCGACGGCACCATCGCCGCGTGGAGCTCGACGGTGGGCGCCGACGAGCTGCTGGAGCTGCTCCACGACAACGGCGTTCCCGCGGGCCGGATCTACCGCGCCAAGGACATGTTCGCCGACCCGCACTTCGCCGCGCGGGAGGCGATCGTCAAGCTCGTCCACCCCGACCTCGGGGACTTCGCGATGCACAACGTGGCACCGAAGCTCTCCGACACCCCCGGTCGGGTCCGGCACGTGGGCCCGGCGCTCGGCGAGCACAACGAAGAGATCTACCACGGCCTGCTGGGACTCGACGACGACGCCATGTCGTCGCTGCGCTCGGCCGGCGTCATCTGAGGAGGGAACCATGGCTTACCGGCTCGGGGTAGACGTCGGCGGAACGTTCACCGACATCCTGCTGATCGACGAGGAGTCCGGCTCGACGTACCGCGCGAAGACCTCCTCGACCCCTGAGGACCAGTCCGTCGGTGTGCTCCGCGGCATCGAGCGGGCCTGCGAGGCCGCGGGCGTCACGCTGGGGGACCTCAACGAGGTCTTCCACGGCACCACGGTCGCGACCAACGCCATCTTGGAGGGCAAGGGTGCGCGCGTCGGGCTCGTCACCACCGAGGGCTTCCGGCAGGTGCTCCAGATCGGGCGCTCGTTCGTGCCCGGCGGCCTGGCGGGGTGGATCATCTGGCCCAAGCCGGAGCCGCTCGCCGCCCTGGAGGACACCGTGGAGGTGCGGGGGAGGATCGCCAGCGACGGCTCCGTGGTCACCGAGCTCGACGAGGACGACGTCCGCGCCAAGCTGCGCAAGCTGTCCCAGCAGGGCATCGAGGCGCTCAGCATCAGCCTCATCAACGCCTACGCCAACCCCGCGCACGAGCGCCGGGTCGGCGAGATCGCCACCGAGGAGCTGCCGGGCATCCCCGTGTCGCTGTCCTCCTCGGTGCTGCCGGAGCTGCGGGAGTACGAGCGCACGATCACCACGGTCGTCAACGCCGCGGTGCAGCCCCACGTGGCGCGGTACGTCGAGAACCTCGACGCCAAGCTCACCTCCTCGGGCATCCACGGCAAGCTGTGCATCCTTCGCAGCGACGGCGGCCTGGTGTCGGCGGACGTGGCGGCCGAGAACCCGGTGAACATGCTCATGTCCGGGCCGGCGGGCGGCGTCACCGGAGCCACGTGGGCCGCCGAGCAGGCCGGCTTCCGCGACTTCCTCACCTTCGACATGGGCGGCACCTCCACCGACGTGGCCCTGGTGCAGGGCCTCAAGCCGCGGATCGGCCGCGAGACCACCGTCGGTGACCTGAAGGTCCGGGCCACCTCCGTCGACGTACGCACCGTCGGAGCCGGCGGCGGGTCGATCGCGCACGTGCCGCCGCTGACCCAGGCGCTGCGGGTCGGCCCGCAGTCCGCGGGAGCGGTCCCCGGACCGGCCGCGTACGCCGCCGGCGGCACCGACCCGACCGTCACCGACGCCAACGTGGTCCTCGGCTACCTCCCCACGGAGCTGGCCGGCGGGGAGATCACCCTGGACCGGGAGGCCGCGAACGCGGCGGTCAAGTCGATCGCCGACGCGACCGGCCTGGAGTCGGTGGAGGCCGCGGCCGCAGGGATCATCGACATCGTCAACGAGAACATGTTCGGCGCGCTGCGGCTGGTCTCGGTCCAGCAGGGCTTCGACCCGCGCGACTTCGCGCTCGTGGCGTTCGGCGGCGCCGGTCCGCTGCACGCCAACGCACTGGGCAGGCTCACCGGTGCCTGGCCGGTGATCATCCCGCCGTCGCCGGGCGTGCTGAACGCGTACGGCGACGCCACGACCGTGCTGCGCGACGAGTCGGTCCGCACGCTCGTACGACGCTTCGGGGAGCTGACCGACGACACCCTGAAGGAGATCCTCGTCGAGCTCGCCGACAACGCGAAGGCCACGCTCACCGGGGAAGGAGTGCCGGAGGACCGCCAGCACGTCGTCTACTCGGCCGACCTGCGCTACCACGGCCAGGGGTTCGAGATCCCGGTGACGATCGACCTCGACGCGTTCGACGGCAACGGCGGCGGCCTGGACAGCATGCGCAAGGCCTTCGACGCCGAGCACAACCAGCTCTTCTCGTTCGTGCTCGACGCCGAGCACGAGCTGGTCACGGTCCGCGCGACCGCGAACGGGCCGCGTCCGGACGTGGCGGCCACCGAGGTCGAGCAGGGCGGCGAGGACCCGGCGGCCGCGCTGCGGACGACCCACACCGTCTGGATGGACGGCGGCGACGTCGAGGCCAACATCTACGACCGTGCCCTGCTGAAGGCCGGCAACGTGGTGGCCGGTCCGGCCATCGTCACCGAGATGGACTCCACGACCCTGGTCCTTCCCGGCCACGCCGCGACGGTCCATCCCAGCGGCAGTCTCCTCATCCGTCCCGTCGAGTCGAACCCGGAGAACTGAGCCATGGCACGCCTCATCGAGACCACGACGGAGCCCCTGCACAAGGTCGACGTCGACGTGGTGACGTTGGACCTGGTGGAGAACGCGCTCCGCAACGCCCGCTACGAGATGGACGAGGTGCTGTTCCGCACCGCGCTGTCCCCGGGGATCCGCGAGCAGCACGACGAGTTCCCGCTGATCGGGGACCCCGAGGGCAAGATGGTGGTCGGCCAGTTCGGGCTGTCCATCCCCGACTTCCTGGAGAACTTCGACGGCGACATCGAGGAGGGCGACGTCCTCCTCACCTCCGACCCGTACTCCTGCGGGGCGGCGATCAGCCACGCCAACGACTGGCTGGTGGTCATGCCGATCTACTTCGAGGGCCGCATCGTCGGCTGGTCGTCGATGTTCGGCCACATGTCCGACGTCGGCGGGAAGACGCCGGCGTCGATGCCGACCGACGCGAAGACCATCTTCGAGGAGGGCGTGGTCATCCCGCCCTTCAAGCTCTACAAGAAGGGCGTCGTCGACGACGACGCGCTGCGGATCATCCTGAACCAGGTGCGCAAGCCCGACTGGAACCGCGCCGACCTCAACGGCATCGTCGCGGCCTGCCGCACCGCGTCGCGGCGGGTGCAGGAGATGTGTGCCCGGTTCGGCGTCGACACCTACACCTCGGCGCTCGACGCGCTGCTCGACCGCAACTACCGGGCGATGAAGACGCTGCTGGAGATGGTGTTCGAGGAGGGCAAGACGCTCTCGTTCACCGACTACATCTGCGACGACGGCGTCGGCTACGGCCCCTACGAGCTCAAGCTCAGCCTCACCCGCACCGGCGACAAGGTGCTGCTGGACTTCACCGGCAGCAGCCCGCAGGCGCAGGGCCCGATCAACTACTTCATCAACGAGAACCTGGTCCGGATGTTCTTCGGGATCTACATGATCACCGTCGCCGACCCGCAGATCCTGTGGAACGACGGGTTCTACCCGCTGGTGGACGTGAAGATCCCCGAGGAGTCGTTCTGGAAGCCGAAGTACCCGGCGGCGCTGAACGCCCGCAATCACGGCATCGGCCGGGTCTTCGACCTGTTCGGCGGCCTGCTGGGCCAGACCAACCCGGACCTCCTGAACGCGGCCGGTTTCTCGTCCTCGCCGCACTTCATGTACTCCGGCAACTACAGCTCCGGGGACCGCAAGGGCGAGTGGTTCCAGCTGTACTCGATCGGGTTCGGTGGCATCCCGGGCCGGCCGATCGGCGACGGCCCGGACGGCCACTCGCTGTGGCCGTCGTTCGTGAACATTCCGTGCGAGTACCTCGAGTCGTACTACCCGCTGCGGATCGAGCGCTGGGAGACCGTCGCGGACACCGGCGGTGCGGGGCTGCACCGCGGCGGCAACGGGGTGGACGTGGCCTACCGCTTCCTGGAGCCGGGGACCATCGCCATCCACGACGACCGCTGGCTCACCTACCCCTGGGGCGTCAACGGCGGCGAGCCGGGTGCGCGCGGGCGCAAGTGGGTCGAGCGCGCCGACGGCACCACCGAGGTGCTGCCCAGCAAGATCCACGACTTCCCGGTGCAGGTCGGCGACCTGCTGCACTTCGTGACCTGGGGCGGTGGTGGCTGGGGTGACCCGCTGGCCCGTGACCCCGAGCTGGTCGGGCTGGAGGTACGCCGAGGGCTGGTCACCGTCGAGGGGGCACGGCGGTACGGCGTCGTGGTCGACGACGCGGGCGCGGTCGACACCGACGCCACCGAGCAGCTGCGCGCCAAGCTGAAGGACGGCCGGCCCGACCCGCTGCCGACGTTCGACATGGGGCCGCCGATGGAGGAGATCCTGGCGCGGTGCGAGGAGGAGACCGGGCTCCCGGCTCCGCATCCGCCCCTCGCGCGGTGACCGGGGTGCCGGCCTTCGACGACGGGTTCGCCGGCGAGCTGCGTCCGGGGCGGCGGCCTGCGGTCCTGGCCGTCGACCTGATGCGCGCCTACTTCGAGCCCGACAGCCCGCTGTGCCTTCCGTCGCGGGACTGCCTCGCCTCGGTCGCACGCGTGCTGGCCGCGGCGCGCGGAGCCGGGGTGCCGGTGATCCACACGCGGGTGGAGTTCGCGGAGGACGGCAGCGACGGCGGCGTCTTCGTGCGGAAGGTCAGCGCCCTGCGGCACCTGTTCGGCGGTGGGCCGTGGAGCGAGCTGATGCCGGAGGTGGCCCCGGTCGAGGGCGAGCTGGTGGTCACCAAGCAGTACGCCAGCGCGTTCTTCGGCACCTCGCTCGCCTCGACGCTGGTGTCCCTGGGCGTCGACACGGTGGTGATCGTGGGCGTGAGCACCAGCGGCTGCATCCGCGCCACCGGCGTCGACGCGGTGCAGCACGGCTTCATCCCGCTCGTCGTACGAGACGCCGTGGCGGACCGGACGCCGGAGACGCATGATGCCAACCTGTTCGACCTCCAGGCGAAGTACGCCGAGGTGGTCGACGAGAAGACAGCGGTGGCCTACCTGGAGGAGGAGCGGTGAACACCGAGGTCGAGATCCTCGAGGTCTCTCCCCGCGACGGTCTGCAGAACGAGAAGGCGATCCTGTCCACCGAGGACAAGGTGGAGCTCGTCGAGCGTGCGGTGCGCGCCGGCGCCCGGCGCGTCGAGGTGACCAGCTTCGTCAACCCCGCGCGGGTGCCGCAGATGGCCGACGCGGACGAGGTGATGAAGGCACTGCCGCGCACCGAGGGCGTGAGGTACGCCGGTCTGGTGATGAACCGCCGAGGCCTGGACCGGGCGCTGGCCGGGGGAGTCGACGAGATCGACGTGGTGGTCGTCGCGACGGACACGTTCTGCCGGCGGAACCAGGGGATGAGCACCGCCGAGGCCTGCGACACCGCGGCCGAGCTGGTCGCGGAGGCCCGGTCGGCAGGCGTGTTCTCGACCATCACGGTCGGGGCCTCGTTCGGCTGCCCGTTCGAGGGCGAGGTGCCGCTCGACCGCCTCCGCGAGGTCGTGGGTCGCGTCGTCGACGCCGGCCCGGACGAGCTGGCCCTGGCCGACACCATCGGCGTGGCGGTGCCCTCGGACGTGACGGAGCGGCTGGCGCTGACGCGCGAGGTCGCCGGCCCCGACCTGCCGCTGCGGCTGCACCTGCACGACACCCGCCACACCGGCGTGGCCAACGCCGTCGCGGCCGTCGAGGCGGGGGTGCGGACGCTCGACGCGAGCATCGGCGGAGCGGGCGGGTGCCCCTTCGCCCCGAACGCGACCGGCAACGTCGCGACCGAGGACCTCGTCTACCTCTTCGACCGGATGGGCGTGGCGACCGGTTTCGACCTCGAGACGGTGACCGAGAGCGTCGGCTGGCTCGAGGAGCGCCTGGGGAAGCGGCTGCCCGGCGCGCTCGCGCGGGCAGGCGGCTTCCCGTCCGCCTGAGCCGGGGCGCAGCCCTGGTCTCGTATCCCGAGACGACCCGGTGGGAGTGCAGCGTTGTCCCATCCGGGGCTCACGTCGGCCCCGTCTTTGGCCTGCACCGCCGAGCTTCCCGACCAACGGCCGGGCCAGCACGGTGAGGTGGTCGTCGTGGCCTGACTGGGTGTGTCCCATTTCCTGCGGCGGACCTGCCGGGTGAGTCCCGCCTGCGTATCCCCGCTCTGACAGTCGAGTAGGAAGCGGGCCGAATGATTACGGGCAAACACGCTGCCCGCGACTCGCAATACCCCTAAGCACGCTGCGTCCGATCGTTTTACGGCTACGATTGCTGCTGGCAGGCGGGATTTTCGACCGGAATCGCTGCACAGTGGGCATGCGGGAGCACTATTTTGACCATGAACGCTGCGTCACGGGAACGACACCCTGCCGGCGGGCTGGAGATCGTACGAACCAGCACCGACCGCGCTCGCCTGTCTCGCCAGAGTCGAGCCGGTCGGGCGATGCAGCTCGCGCCCGGTATCTATGCGGTCGGGGCGACGCTCCCACCCGCCGCGGTTGCGCGTCACCATCTGCTCGCCGTCGTCGCACACGTCTGGCCGTCCGCGGTGATCTGCGACCGGTCCGCCCTCGCGGGAGGCCAGCCCGTAGACGGCTACCTGTTCATCTGCCACCCGCAGCCGCCGCGCGCCGGCGCGCTCAAGCTGCCGGGAGTGACGGTGGCACCGCGCGTCGGGCCCGGCCCGTTGCCCGGGGACATGCCGATGCCGGACGGGCTGTTTGTCTCCGGTCCGGTCCGACAGCTCCTGGAGAACATCCCCGCTCGGGGTCGCCCCGGGAACCCTCCCCGGCTGGCTGGCGTGGAAGCGGTCGAAGACAAGATCGAGGAGGAAGCACGCCGTGGCGGGCCCGGGAAGATCGCCCGGATGCTGGAGAGCCTCGAGGTGCTGCGGGGGTCCTTCCCGGAGAGGTCGGCCGAGAAGGTGCGGCAGCGGCTCGCCGCGCTCGTCGGGACCGCGCTCAGCGACACGCCCGTTTCCCCGAGGTACGCCGCACGCCTGGGCGGCCAGCCTTACGACCAGGGCCGGCTGGACCTGATCGCGGGCATGGTCGAGACCCTTCGGCACACACCGCCGTCGCCACGGCCAGCACTCGGAGACCCGACGCGCTGGGAGTGGGAACCGTTCTTCGAGTCCTACTTCTCCAACTTCATCGAGGGCACTGAGTTCGGCGTTGAGGAGGCTCGGCAGATCGCGGTCGAGGGCCTGCAGTTCCACGACCGTCCCCAGGACGCGCACGACATCGCCGCGACCTACCGGCTCGTTTCCGACCACCAGCTGGCTACCCGGGTGCCGCGCAGCGGCGACGAACTCGTGGAACTGCTGCGCAGCCACCACGCCACGCTGATGGCGGCACGCCCGGACAAGAACCCCGGTGAGTTCAAGGTCAGACCGAACTACGCCGGCGGCTACGAGTTCGTCTCTCCCGAGCTCGTCGAGGGCACCCTCCGTCGCGGGTTCGACCTCCTCGACGGCCTCACCGATCCGTTCCAGCGTGCGCTCGCGATGATGCTGCTGCTCACCGAGGCGCACCCCTTCGACGACGGCAACGGCCGGATCGCTCGCATCCTCGCCAACGCGGAGCTCTCACACGCCGGCCAGGTCCGCATCATCGTCCCCACCAGCTACCGCAACGACTACATCGCCGGCCTCAACGGGGTGAGCAACCGTGCCGGACAAGGTCAGACGCTGATCTCCGTCCTCGACTTCGCTCAGCGATGGACAGCCGCCGTGGACTGGTCGACCTACGAACTGGCGCATCAGCAGCTGACCTACGCGAACGCCTACGTAGACCCCGGCATCGCAGAACGAAGCGGCCAGCGTCTGCGCATGCCAGCCCAGTGAGGCAGGCCGGACGAACATCACTGGTCGACCGCGGTCGCCGCATGCCTGGGTGGCACGGACACGGAGTGCCTAGGCGCGCTGACGCTGACCCGCGCCGCGGTGCAGTACCGGCTTCCCGGCTCTCCTCGACGAGGTGTACTCCGCGATCGCGGAGGCAGTGCCCGAGGCTCATGTGGTGGTCACCGACTACCCGCGCCTGTTCTCGCCGGAGTACGGCGGCTATTTGAACGCCTCGGTCCGGAGCAGGAGGCGCTCAACGAGGGGGCTGACCTCCTCAACGCGGTCATCGCCGACGCGGCAGCCGAGCACGGGTTCTGGTTCGTGGACGTCACGAAGCGGTTCCTCGGTCACGGCGTGAACGCGCCGGAGCCGTGGATCCTCGGTCCGGGTGACGGTGCGTTCCACCCGAACGCCGAGGGCTACAAGGCGTACACGGCGGCGGTCACCGCGGCGATCCGGCCGTCCCGGCTGCGCTGAGCCGCCGCGAGCCGGCTGCCGGGTGCCTGGGCGGCCGGTGGTCACGTTGGCGCCTGCGAGGATCTTGAGCGGTCAGGCTGCTGTCGCGTCTCATTGACTGAGACAAGGGGGCGAGCGTGAAGCCGTTGTCCGGCGATCCGGGGTCCGTCACCGCGGGCGGACGCCATGTCTCACGAGTTGAGAACCTCCGGGGCGAGCGCCCGCGTTGTCCGGCACGACCGGCAGAAATGCGGGCACGCCCGGAGCCGCCGCATGTCGGCCTCGCGCTCGGAGAGCTGGGCCCGACGCATCGTCTCGGCTTCTGAGACGTCACTGCGAGTGAGCGCCCGTTGTCCGGTTCTGGTCCGCCGGTCGTGGTGTCCGGTGCTGCCCGCCCCGCCAAGGCTGCTGCCCGCCTGCCGGTGCCGCCCGTCGCGCCAAGGCTGCCCGTCGCGCCAAGGCTGCCGCCTGCCGGTGCTGCCCGCCCGCCGCGAGTGTCCGGCTCGTGGGGAAACCCATGCAGGGTCGGCCACAGGGACCGGGCCGGTCGGCGATCGCTGCGGTTCCGCCGGCGTGGTGATTGCGCGAAGGTGCCTCGAGGTGGCGCGACAAGGGGTCGGTGAAGGGCCCCGGGACCCGTCCTGCTTTGCGTGGAGCCCGGCGTCGTTGCCGGACTTCAGGGCTCGCGAGCGGCGCGGCGGCAGCGGCCGGGCTCACGCGGCGCCGGCGCGGATGACGCCTGGCTCGGCGTCGGGCACCCACAGGCCGCGGCGGAGGCGGAACCGGAGCTCCCCGGAGGCCAGGAGCTTGTGGGTGTAGCGCTTGTCGTGCGCGCGGCGGTGGTGGAACCCGCACAGCGGCAGGGCGTTGGCCAGGTCGGTCGGTCCGCCCCGGCTCCAGGGGTGGGGATGGTGGATCTCGCACCAGGCGAACGGGCGTTCGCAGCCCTCGGCGGCGCAGGTGTCGTAGATGATCGACAGGGCGCGGCGCTGGGCGGTGTTGTGCAGCCGGGACTCGCGGCCGAGGTCGAGGATCTCCGACTGGGAGTCGAGGACGGCCGGCACGAGGCCGGCGTTGCAGGCCAGGCGACGGCTCTGGCCGGCCGAGGTGTGCAGTCCGGTGTCGAGGCCGGCCGAGGCGAGGCCGTCGTGCAGGTGCTGCAGCGGGATGTGGACCATCACGGTGGCGCCGACGCGGCCGTGTCCCTCGGTGGGGAGGTGCTCGAGGAGCTCGAGGAAGGCCAGCCCGAGGCGCTCGGACCAGTTCAGGCCGGTTGCGATGGTGGGGTCGTCGACCGGCTCCCCGGACTTGTTGCGTGCCCAGCGCCGCGGCGCGGACAGCCGTTCCAGGACCGCCTTGAACAGGTGTGCCTGCAGCTCGGGGATGACGAACCGGCCCGAGAAGGTGCCGTCGTCGTTGTCGTGCAGGGTCAGCCAGGTCTCGCGTTCGGCGCGCTCCTCCTCTTCCTCGAGGGTGTCGGCCTCCTGCTGGTCGGCGAGCTCGGCCGAGATCCGCTCCATCATCCGTCGTCCGGTCTGGCGCAGCCGGCGGGCGTTGAGCCCGGCCACGGCCTTGTCCACGAGGTCGGCCTCGGCCTGGCGGCGCTGCTCCTCGGGGGCCGCGGTGGGCATCTTCTCCGCCGAACGCACGATCGCGCGGACCTGGTCCTCGTTGATCTGGCCGGCCGCGAACGCGATCCGGGTCGCGTCGTACTTCTCCCGCAGCTGCTGGGCCAGCCACAGGCCTCCGGCCATCACCTTGCGGGTCGACCCGGTCAGCCGGGCGGCCCAGGCGTCGGTGCCGGTGTCCGCTGCCGCCTCGGCCAGCCGGCGGTCGTCGGCCTCGGCCAGGAGCGCCAGCCGCAACGAGGCCAGCCGGGACTCCATCGCGACGACCTCGGCCAGCGCCTCGGACAGCTCGAACCGGTTCAGCTGCTGCACCGGCACCACGGCGGCGTCGATGCCGGCGGCCGCGGCGGCCAGGTGCGGCGCCACGGACGGGGGGTGGAGCTCGGTGTCATCCATGTCGAACACGCTTTCGAACGCCACCGACAGTTTCCGAAGTCCATCTCATTTCATGAGACAGAAGACGCGGCAAGGTCGGGTTGTCCCGTGCCCGCCCGGCGTGGCGGTCCCTCGCGCGCAGCAGGTCTCGTGCTCCCGCGACCGTCGGCTGGTTCGAGGGGCCGTGCGCAGGGGCAGCTCCCGTCCGTGGCGACCCCCTCGAACATGACCGCCAGGTTTTCGCCCTCGTTCTCACATGCCGAGACGATGCCGGTGGGAAGCCCGCGTTGTCCCCGACCCCCGGGATCACGCCGGTGGACTCCGACCGACACCCGCCAGCCGCTCCCTGAGGAAGTCGCCCGCCCACGTCTCCAGGTCCGCACGGCTCCACCTCGCAGCCCGGACCACCAGGACTTCCCGGTCCTCGCGGTGCACGTCCGTCACGCCGGCCTCCCGCGCCAGCGCATCCGCCAGCTCGTCGACGAGGTCGCTGTGCTCGAACGCGACCTCGTCGCTGACGGAAAGCTCCCAGTCCGGCCGCCCGTCCCGGATCCGCTCCGCCTCCACGAGCGGCTCGGGCGGCGCGGCCGCGGTCGCCTCCGAGCCCCCGAGCTTGGCGATCAACGACCGGGCCAGGACGGTGAGGTGGTCCGCGTCGGGCGCCGCGGTGGGCGGCAGGCCCGCCGGTTGCAGGTCCGCCCGGGTTCCGCGCAGGTGCCGGCGGGCCGCCGGCGCGACGTACCAGCCGATCGGGAACTCCTCAGGTCCCCGCGCCAGGACCGGGTGGTTCTCCCAGAGGTAGCTCCTCACGCGGGCGTGCCCGACCCGCCACACCGCCTCGGGGGCACCGCGTTCCACGACGCGGCACAGGTACGACGTCAGTCCGTCGACCAGGGCGATGGAGTTCTCGGACAGCAGGCGTTCGACCTCGACGGTGTGCCGCAGCCAGGTCGGCCACGAGTCCGGCCGCTGCGGCTCGCCGTCCCGGGCCGACAGCTCCCCCGCCGCCCACCGCCACAGCGGGGTGAGGCTCTCGGGCGTGTCGTCCAGCGCCCGGCCAGGGTCGTGCCCCCCGCTCCGGAGCCGGTCCTCCAGGCCGAGCAGAGCCGACGGCTCTCACGCAGGAACTCCTCGAGCGCAGCGGTCGCCTCGGCCTTCCTCAGCTCGTGGTACGACGTCATGGCAGTCGGCAAGGTAGCCGGTTCATCGCCCCAACCGCCGGAACATCCCCCGCTGCGCCCGGTAGAGCCGCGGGAACTCGCCGAAGAGCCGGTCGTACACCTGCCGGTGAGCCGGGTCCGGCCGGAACGTCGCCTCGACCGGCACCAGCGCGCGCACGTCCTCCCGTGCCACCGCGCCGGTCACCAGGCCGGCGAACAGGGCGGCGCCGCGCAGGCCGCACAGCACCGGGTCCGTGACGCGTTCGACGGTCCGGTCGGTGACGTCGGCGATGATCTGGCACCACAGGTCGGACTGGACGCCGCCGCCGACGACTCGGACCGGGTCGAGCCGCCGACCGGCGTACCGGTCCGCGGCCTCCAGCAGCCAGCGGGCGTTGAGCGCGACTCCCTCCAGCACCGCCCGCACGAGGTGCGCCCGCGTGCTGCCGAGGGAGAGGTTGTGGAACCCGGCTCGCGCGCGGGCGTCGTCGAACGGCGAGTTCTCCCCGTCCAGCCACGGCGTGAACATCACCCCGTCGGACCCGGCCGGCACGGTGCCCGCGAGAGCCACCAGGTCGTCGTACGCCGGTGGCTCGGCCGCCGCAACACCAAGGAGCCCGTCCCCGGGGGCGACGACGTGGTCCCGCAGCCACTCCAGGCACCGGCCGGACGTGCGCTGGTTGTCGACCATGAGGTACTGCCCCGGCCAGAGCCCCGGCACCGACGCGATGGAGTGGAGCAGGTCGGTCTTCTTCCGCGGCACCGGGCAGCTCACCCACGTCGTGGTCGACACCGCGAGGTGGGTCTCGAAGGCGCCCACGCATCCCGACCCGAGGGCGGAGGAGTGCAGGTCGGGGGTGCCGTTGACCACGGGGGTCGCGGCAGGCAGCCCGAGCTCCGCGGCCACCTCCGGAAGCACGGTCCCCACGACGGACCCGGTCGGCAGCAGGGGAGGGAGCTTCCGCCCGTCCAGCCCGGCCAGCCGCAGCAGCGTCGCGTCGTAGCCGAGGACGTCCGGGTGCCGGTTGTCGGTGAGCCAGCAGGGGAACATCGACGCGTGCGTGGCCACCGCGACGCCGGTGAACCGCATCGTCAGGTAGTCGACCGCTTCCAGGTAGTACGCCGCCGCCCGGGCGATCGAGGGCTCGTCCCGCTCCAGGTGCAGCATGTTGCCCACCGAGTCGCTCCCCGAGGGGGTCGGGATGCCGCCGGTGCGACGTACCCACTCGTAGGCCGCGCGCGCCCGGTAGCCCGCCAGGTGGCCGCCCACCAGCGCCCGCGAGTGGCGCTCGCCGCGGGTGTCGGCCCACATCAGGCACGGCCCGACGGGATGCCCGTCCGCGTCGACCGGCACCGTGCTCGACCACTGGCCGGTGACCGCCACGGCCGCGACCTGGTCGCCCCGGACGGGCCCGGCGGCGAGGCCGCGTACGGCGGAGTCCAGCACCACCCGCCACCAGTGCTCGGCGTCCTGGGTGACCGCGCCGTCCGGTCCCCGCGAGGTCGAGAGCTCGGTGCGGCTCCACCAGGCGATACGGCCCTCGAGCGAGACCAGGCCGACCTTGACCACGCTGGACCCGAGGTCGACGGCCAGGACGTAACGGTCCCGCGGAAGGTCGGTCATGACGGGGGCGGCACCGACTGCTGGGTGTCGAGCATGTCGCTCATGACCGCCTTGATGAACTCGTCGGCCTCGTCGTTGAGGCCGCCGGCCACGCCGCCGTAGATCGCCGACATCTGCGCCGGCTCCCCGGCGGCGTGCTTCTTCTTGGCGTAGTCGACGGCCTCGGCCAGGTCCTTCGCCCACGTCTCGACCACGCCGGGCTGCGTCTGCGGCCGGGTGACGGCCATGTGCATCGAGTTCGGGTACTGCTGGCCGTTGAACCGCCAGCCCTTGGGGGCCATGTGGTCCCACACGTGGTAGATGTCGAACTCGTCCGACGTCATGCTGAAGCAGAACGTCGGCTTGCCCATGATCCGCAGCTCCGGGTGGGAGCGGACCACCTCCTGCATCGCCTCGGAGGTCGCGAAGATCTGACCGGCGTACTCCCGGTAGCCCTCCCGGCCGAGCTGGACCATCGCCGCCCACGTCGACCCCAGCAGCCCGCCGGAGCGGGAGCCCTCGATGCCCGGGGACATGTACTTCCCGCCGCTCCACCCGGAGAGGTGGAAGTACTGCGCGTTGCGGTAGGCCTTGTCGCGGAACAGGACCGTCGAGCTGCCCTTGAAGGCGTAGCCGTACTTGTGGGTGTCCGCGGAGATGCTGGTGACGCCGGGGACCCGGAAGTCGAAGGCCGGGATGTCGTAGCCGAGCTCCTCGCCGAACGGGAGGATGAACCCGCCCAGGCAGGAGTCGACGTGCAGCCCGACCCCTCGGCTCAGCGCCAGCTCGCCGAGCTCGGCGATCGGGTCGATGGTGCCGTAGCCGTAGTTGGTGGCCGAGCCCATGATCGCGATGGTGTCGTCATCGATGAGCTTGGCCATCGCGGCGACGTCGGCCTGTGTGGTGTCGGGTACGACGGGCGCGACGCGGAGCTCGATCCCCAGCAGGTGGCAGGACTTGTCGAAGGCCGGATGGCCGGTCTCGGGCTTCACGAAGTTCGTCCGGTCGATCCCGCGATGCTGCCGGGCGTGCTCACGGTAGGCGTGCATCGCGTGCAGGATGCTCCCCGTGCCGCCGGTGGTGACCAGCCCGACCGGCGTACCGTCCGTCACCGCGTCGGCGTGCATCAGGTCCAGCGCCATCGCGAGGATCTCGCCCTCGAACTTCGTGGCGCTCGGGCACATGTCGCGCTGCAGCACGTTGACGTGCGCGAACAGCCCGAACGCTTCGTCGAGGAACCGGTAGTGCTCGTGGTCGCCGGAGTACATCGTCCCCGAGCACTTGCCGGTCTCCCAGAACGCGTCCTCCTCGGTCGCCATGGCCCGCATCTCCGCGAGGACGTCGTCACGGCTCCGCCCGTGCTCGGGCAGCGTGCGGTTGACCGGGAACCGGTCTGCGTAGGGGAAGTCGCTCACGTCGCGCCTCCAGGCGTCCTCGGTGGTCTCCTCTCGCATGCTAGGCGCCGGATCTGGCGAACGTCGGCCTTTCGCCGGCACCGCGCAGGTACGGTCAGGACCATGCCGCCCGTGTGCCACAGCCGCCCCTGCCGCGGCCCGGAGCCGGCCGCGTGATCCGTTCTCGCCGCGTGGCCGCCGGGCTCATGGCGGCCTACCTGGCCGTGGTCGCCTGGATCGTCTTCCTGCCCACCGCGGCGGTCGCCAGCGGGTCGGTGCACGTGATCGCGGCGCTGCTGCAGTCGGCCGGCTTCCCGCCATGGATCACGCCCACGGCGGTGGAGTTCGTCACCAACGTGCTGCTGTTCGTGCCGGCGAGCTTCCTGGGCCGCACCTTCCGCCCGCACTGGCGCTGGCGGCACTGGCTCGCCGCCGGGCTGGTCGGCACGCTGCTCATCGAGAGCGTCCAGTACGCCTTCCTGTCCGCCAGGTCCGCGCAGCTGATGGACGTCGTCGCCAACACCCTCGGTGCGGTGGTCGGCTACGCCGTCGGGGTGCAGGCCGCCCGGCGGTGGCCGGGGTAGGTCACAGGCGCCTGACCTGAGCCGACGTGCCCGCTACGCGCGACCGCGTCGGTGGCGGAACGTGGTCAGCTCGCGCTGTTGATCATCCCGGCACCGACGGTGACGCCGGTGGCCTCGTCGATGAGGATGAACGACCCTGTCGTCCGGTTCTTGGAGTAGGCGTCGCACAGCAGCGGGACTGTCGTGCGCAGCTGCACACGACCGATCTCGTTGAGGCCGAGCTCCTTGGTCTCCTGGTCGCGGTGCAGGGTGTTGACGTCCATCCGGTACTGGATGTCCTTGACCAGCGCCCGGCCCGTGCGGGTGGTGTGCTTGATCGCCAGCTTCTGGCGCGGGCGCAGCGGCTCGGGGGTCATCCAGCAGATCATCGCGTCGATGTCCTGGCTGGGCTTCGGCGCGTTCTGCGGCCGGCAGATCATGTCGCCGCGGGAGACGTCGACGTCGTCCTCTAGGCGCAGCGTCACGCTCATCGGCGGGTAAGCCTCGGAGATCTCCTCGTCGAACATGTCGATGCCGGCGACCTTCGAGGTCATGCCGCTGGGGAGGACGAGTACGTCGTCGCCGGGCCTGAAGACGCCACCGGCCACCATGCCGGCGTACCCGCGGTAGTCGTGGAAATCGTCGGACTTCGGGCGGATGACGTACTGCACCGGGAACCGGGCGTCCACGAGGTCGCGGTCGGAGGCGACGTGGACGTTCTCCAGGTGGTGCATCAGCGAGGGGCCTTCGTACCACGGCATGTTCTCGCTGCGGTTGACGACGTTGTCGCCCTTGAGCGCCGAGATCGGGATGATCTCGAGGTCGGGGATGTTCAGCTTCGTCGCGAACGAGGTGAACTGCTCGTGGATCTTCTTGTAGATCTCCTCGTCGTAGTCGACGAGGTCCATCTTGTTGACCGCGAGCACCAGGTGCGGGACCCGCAGCAGCGACAGGATCACCGCGTGGCGGTGCGACTGCTCGGTGAGGCCCTGCCGGGCGTCGACCAGCACCAGCCCGAGGTCGGCGGTGGAGGCGCCGGTGACCATGTTGCGGGTGTACTGCACGTGACCCGGGGTGTCGGCGATGATGAACTTGCGGGTCGGTGTCGCGAAGTAGCGGTAGGCCACGTCGATCGTGATGCCCTGCTCACGCTCCGAGCGGAGACCGTCGGTGAGCAGCGCGAGGTCGGTGTAGTCGTAGCCGCGCGACTTCGACGTGGTCTCGACGGCCTCGAGCTGGTCCTCGAAGATCGCCTTCGAGTCCAGCAGCAGGCGACCGATCAGGGTCGACTTGCCGTCGTCGACGGAGCCGGCGGTAGCGAACCGGAGAAGATCCATCAGAAGTAGCCCTCGCGCTTCCGGTCTTCCATGGCGGCCTCGGAGAAGCGGTCGTCGCCACGGGTCGCGCCGCGCTCGGTGACCCGGGCGATCGCGATCTCGTCGATGATTTCGGGGATGGTGGACGCCTCGGACTCCACGCAGCCGGTCAGCGTCAGGTCGCCGACCGTGCGGAACCGGACCTGGCGCTCCTCGGCCGTCTCGCCCTTCTTGCAGGGGTTGAACTCCGACTCGGTCAGCAGCATGCCGTCGCGCTCGAAGACCCGCCGCTGGTGGGCGAAGTAGATCGAGGGGATCTCGATGTTCTCCCGGCCGATGTAGTGCCAGATGTCGAGCTCGGTCCAGTTCGACAGCGGGAAGATGCGCATGTGCTCCCCGCCGTGGATCCGGCCGTTGTACAGGCTCCACAGCTCGGGGCGCTGCATCTTGGGGTCCCACTGGCCGAAGTCGTCGCGGTGGGAGTAGACGCGCTCCTTGGCGCGGGCCTTCTCCTCGTCACGCCGGCCGCCACCGAACGCGGCGGTGAAGCCGTTCTCCTCGATCACGTTCAGCAGCGTGCCGATCTGCAGCCGGTTGCGGCTGGTCTTCCCGTCGTCGACGACGATCCCGTTCTTGATCGCCTCCTCGACCGAGGCGACGATGAGCTTCACGCCCAGCCGGTTCACCCAGTTGTCCCGGGTCTCGATGACCTCGGGGAAGTCGTAGCCGGTGTCGACCTGCAGCACCGGGAAGGGGATCTTGGCCGGGTAGAAGGCCTTCTCCGCCAGCCGGAGCATCACGATGGAGTCCTTGCCGCCGGAGAACATCAGCACCGGCTTCTCGAACTCCGCGGCGACCTCACGGAAGATGTGGATCGACTCCGCCTCCAGCTCCTCGAGCTGGCTCAGGCGGTAGTCCGCATGCGTCTCGGTCATCGGTTAACAGGGGCCTTCCTACGGGAATCAGCCAGCATCGTATCTACATACCCACCTCCGCCCTAACCGACGCCACCGCGTCAGGGGCGTCCGGGCTAGCCTGGGGGCATCGCCTGGTCACCGTCGAGGTGACGCGCCGACCCGGAGGGAGGTCGAGACGATGGGATCCGACGACCTGTGGCGGGAGGTCCCCGCGCTCGACGAGAGGTCGCGGCACGCGCTCGCGACCGCCGAGACGTGGGTCGGCGGCGCCGTGCAAGGGGTCGCCATCGGCAGCACCGAGCACGGTGAGGCGTGCGTGGTCGTCTACACCACCGATCCGCTCTCCCCCGAGGTGCGGGACCTTCCCGCGACGTGCGAAGGCCTGCCGGTGCGGGTGGAGCGCGGGGACGCGTTCCGCGCCGAGTCCTGAGGCTCCTACGGCCAGATCCGCACCTGCAAGGCGAGCTGCACGAGCGCGATCGGGTTGAGGATCGTGGCCACGCTCGACCCGGCGAACAGCAGACCGACCGGGTTGTTCTCGAAGTCCAGCACCAGGGAGCCGGAGTCTCCACCGGCCGACATGTTGGTGGTGACGATCTGGTTGCAGAACTTGGCGACCTGTCCGCCGCCGTAGTTGATGTTCACGGTGGCGGCCACCGCCGTCACCCTGCCGGTCGTGAAGCTCGTCGTACGCCCGGTCTTCTTCAGCATCATCCCGACGGCAGCGGCCTTGGCGGCCGAGGCCGGGTAGCCGCTCCAGTACACGTTCCGGTCGATCAGCTCGAACGGCAGCTCGGCGACCGCGGCGTCCACGTAGTTGCAGGCCCCGCCGAACTTGATCGGCACGAACCGGGACAGCCGGCCGACCACGTCCCCCGTCATCGCCCCGCCGTCGTACGGGCCGGGCTGGAGCACGGGGTCGCCGATGCTCGCGTTGTTGGAGTTGGCCAGCACGTGGTTGTTGCTGAGGATGTAGTACCGCGGCGGGATGCCCGGCAGGGGCGAGAGGTCGTAGCAGCCGGCGCCGATGGTGCCTGCGGTGATCTTGAAGTGACCGCAGCTGTTGCCGGGCCGGACCGGGCGGGTCCGCACCGTCAGCGCCAGTGCGTCCACCTGCTGCACGGGCAGCCGGGCACCGAGGCCGGTCAAGGTCTCCGGAGCGACCAAAGACTCCTCGGAGCCGCCGGCGAACAGGGTGCCGACCTCCAGCACGTCCGTCGGCTTCCGGTCCACGGTCTTCGGGATCGACTCCCCGGTCCCGAGCAGGCCCGGCGGCATCTTCTGGCTGACCAGCACCATCACGCTGGGTGTCTCGCCCTGCACGCCGTCCTTGATCTTGTAGCCGACGCCCACGCCCACCACGTTCGGCCTGTCCAGCAGGCTGTCCTCTGCCGAGGCCTTCGACTGGGCGACGCCGGTGAGGTCGTCGGGCACCGCGTTCGCCTGTGCGGCGAACAGATCGTCGTTGTTCATGGTCGCTCCTCGGACGCCTCGCGCAAAGCCTGACGAGGACGATCGTCGTCGGAGGCCGTCACGCCGCTGTCACTGCGCCGTCACCGCGCGAGAGGTCACTCGTCGGAACGCTTCGCACGGCTCGGCCGCTTCGCCGGTGTGGTGCCGGGTGCGGGCGGGGCGAGCCGGCCCAGCTGCTCCTCCAGGGTCTGCACCCGGGCCATCAGCTCTTCGACCTGCGGGTCTCGGGCGGTTGCCTGCTGCGGTGCAGGGCGGCGCAGTGCCTGGATCGGCTGGACCGCGGCGGTCCAGTCTCCTGCGGTCGCCTTGCTCACCGACGTGCGGAACACGTTGGAGGTGCGCGACAGCTTCGACATCGGGTCCTCGCCCTGCGCCATCTCCAGCAGCCGCAGCACCTGGTCCACGTCGACCCGGTCCCGGGCCTCGTCGTGACCGGTGGTGGAGTAGCTGCCGAAGTACTCCGGGAGCACGGCACAGCACACCCGCTCGAGCACCACCCGCAGCGCGGGGAGGACCGGCACCAGCGACAGCCAGTAGCCGACCGTCGGGAACGACTTCACATAGCGGCGACGGGAGAAGTTGCACACCTTGTGCACCGAGCCTCCGCGGATGCTCACCGCCGCCAGCTCGAGGTCGGTGTCGTCAGGGGGAGTGGGGCAGCGCACGAGCAGGTGGTCGCAGATGCAGTCCTTGAGGTACTGGGCGAAGCCGCCGACCAGGTCGGCGAACGCCTCCACCGCGTCACGGCGGTAGGCGACCAGCGGCTCCAGGTCGAAGGAGTCGCCCATCACGAGCTTCGCGTCGACCACGGTGAGGGAGTTGCTCCACAGGTTGAGCGCCACCACGTGTCGAGGCTCCAGCGGGTCGGCGGCCACCGACGTCGGCGCGACCTGGACCGGGATCCGAAGCCCCTCGACGAGCGCTCCCCGCGACGTGTCGGCGACCAGGGCCACCGAGCTGTCGGACCCGGTGACCACCACCCGGTCGCGCACCGTGGCCAGGGAGATCGAGCCGGCGACACCCTCGAGCGACACCCCCTCGCTCGCCAGCTCGCCGGTGCCCACGTCGTGGGCCACGAGCGAACGACTCCGGCCGCTTCCCACGACGACGTGGGCCACCGTCCGCCTCGCCCTGGTGCCGCCCTGCACGAGGGCCAGGCCGTCGGTGCCGGTCCCGTCGAGGGCGATCTCCGTGACCTCCGAGCCGTCGGGGACCGTCATCGCTGGACAGACGCGTGTACGACGACGCCGACCCCAACGTCTCACCGCAGGTGAACACGGCCCGGCCCTCGGGCGTGATCTCCAGGTGTCCGACGGGGTTGAGGCCCTCCGTGCCGGGGAGCGGTGACAGGTCCTCCGGGACCTCCTCGTGCATCGGGATGCGCCAGATGCCCGCCCCCTCGAACTCCTTGACGGCGAACCTCGACTTCTCGGTGGTGCGCCGGCGCAGCCCGACGGCGTACGCGTGGTCGGGGTCCGTGGCGGTCGTCGCCAGCGTGACCAGCTTGACGCCGCAGATCGTGCTGGCCGGCCGCCACCGGACCGAGTCGCCGGAGATCTCCCCCACCCGCACGAGGGTGTCGCGGTCGTCGCGGGTCGGGACGGCCGCGATGACGAGCTTCCCGTCCGCGGAGAACGCGACGTCGGTCACCTCCGCCGCGGTCTTCGAGGGCGCCTCTCCGGGCTCGAGCTCCTTGCCGGTGACCGGGTCGATCCTCGCGACCAGCGCTCTCGCGCCGGAGGTCGTACCGGTTGATCATGGTGGACCGCTGCAGCGGGTTGATGCCCGAGCCGGTGGTCCACGCCTCGCGGCCTCCCGGGTGCAGCCGGACCCGGGAGTGGCGGCCGGTGCCCGAGACGGTCCGGATGCCGGCGAGCGACTCCGGGTAGTCCGGGTAGGGGCGGGCGTCGTCGAACATGGCACAGAACGTCTGGCTGCGCAGCCGCCGCTTCAGCTCGGTGTAGAAGCCGCGCAGCAGGTCGTCCTCGGTCTCGGAGACGAACACCTGGCCACCGGACTTGGGGTTCGCGACGTAGGTCGCGAGGTTCGTCAGCGCAGTGCGGAGCAGGTAGGCGCGCTGCTCCTCCTCCCGGTCGCCGCCCTCCTTCGCGGTGAGGCTGCTCCGCAACCAGCTCCACAGGTCGGCGATGCAGTCGTCGTAGATGTCCTTCAGCAGGGTGCCTTCGAGGAAGTCCTCGTCACGGCGAGGTTCGTACGTCCGGGTGACCACGACCGCCCCCCGGTCGGGGTCGTTGCGAAGCACCAGGGAGACCTCGCCGTCGCCGTTCTCGTCCAGCACCCTCCCGGACCCCGCCTCGACGAGCTCGGCGATCCCGTCGAGCACGTCGACGACCACCGGCTCGGTCACGTCCAGGTCGTAGCCCTCGGCGTCGATGGCGCTGCCCGGCCGCACGCTCACGTGGCGACGCTCCCGCGTCTCCTGGTCCCCGGCGCCGCAGTGCACCGCCAGCCCGCAGACGATGCCGTAGCCGTGCAGCAGCCGGTTGTGGCGGCGCAGGTCGTTGGACCGGCACAGCGCATCGATCGCGTCCTGGACGGTCTCCACCCCGGGGAGCGCGCAGACGTCGTTGCCGACCGTGACGTCCTCGGCGGCGAGGGCGGTCAGCGCGGGGAACCGGTCCCGGCAGTCGCCGAGGGTCACTCCGGTGCCGGTCACGGTGACGATCGCAACCTGTCCGGAGTCGTGCCGTACGCCGTGGGGCAGTCGCGCCAGGGGCTCTCCGCCGGAGTCCCGGGGCCAGTCCACGTCGGCGATGATGCTGCGGGCCGGGACCAGCCAGTAGTCCCCGCGACGGTAGCTGCCGTCGCCGAGGAACCTCACCTGGACGCCGTCCTCCAGGTCGAGCCACGAGGAGTCGGTCACGGTCACCGGGCCGGGGGAGTCCCACCGGCGTACCTGCGGGTTGAGCGGGAAGTCGGCGATGTCGGTGGAGCCCGTCGCCGTTCCCGGGGCGAGATCCAGCCGGTTGCCGGAGGCGTTGAGGAGCTGCACCAGGGTGCCCCGACGCGTCCCCTGGTGCGGCTCGAGGACGCACGTGTCGTCGTACAGCTCGACCCAGTCACCGGGCTTGAAGCCGAGGACGGCGTCCCGGCCGATGTCGGCGACCTCCAGGACCTCGGAGGTGATCGTGCTGACCCAGCGGGTCGTGACCGAGGCGTTCTCCCGGCTCCACAGGACCACCGGGCGGCTCCCGTCGAGGTCGTGGACCTGGATCCGGTACAGCTGGTTCTCCAGCCCGATGTAGCCGCCTGCGGGAGTCGGTCGGCACAGGTCCTCCGATCCGGCCGGGGGAACGGCGCGGGCGGCCAGCCGGCCGGTCGGGGCGGTCCACGCGGCCGCCGCGGCGACGAGGCCCGAGTCGCAGTCGACCGGCTCGGGGACCCCGGCGAGGTCGAGCAGGCGCAGCTGCCAGATCGTCCTGCTCCGGGTCGCGGTGTCCACGCCGAGCGCCGGCTCGCTGATCGAGAGGTCGTCGAGAGCGGTGATCGGGCGCTCCCACACGTCGAGGTAGGCCAGGTGGCGACCCTCGGGCAGGTCGAGCACTCGCGGGTCCGTCCTGCTCGCCCGGCTGGTGTGCTCCGGCTCCGGCAGGTCCGGCTGGTAGGCGTACGACGCGCGCCGGCGGAGCGTCAGGTCCCCGGACAGGGCGGACACCGACGTGCTCAGGGAGATCGTCCTCGTGGCGACGTCGACGGCGGTGACCCGGGCCACCACGGAGCCGGTCGCGGAGAGCACCTCGACCCAGCGCTGCGGCGCGATCTCCGTCCCGTCCAGCACCAAGGAGGCCACGGTGACGGAGGTCCCCGACGGCGTCGCCTCGATGCTCGTGGTCTCCGCGTCGACCTCGCACAGGTGCCCGCCGATCCAGGCGCGGCCGGGCGAGATGAGCAGGTCCTGGCCGTCGGGTGACACCGTGAGCTCGAAGCCGCCGTCGAGCTTGGGGACGCCGACGGAGCCGATGACGTCGGTCGCCTCGGCACGGTCGCGGTGCGCGGTGATGTCGAGCTGCTCGTTCCAGTCCGCGTCGAGCTGGACGCGGCCCTGCTGCATCCGCACGCCGGAGTAGTGCCGGTGGGTCGTGAAGGTCGACCGGGTCAGGTCTCCGCCGTTCATGCTGGGCACCCCTGTCGCTGGTTCCGGTTGAGGTCAGGTCTCATGGATCACTCCCGCGTCCAGGCCGAGCGGGAGGTAGTCCTCCAGCAGGGCTTCGAGGTTGGCCCGCCGCTGCGGCGCCTGGAGTCCGGCGTAGGTCCCCATCGCGGCCCCGTTCGACGCCCCGCTCAGCAGCGCCTCGTCGGTGCGGTCGTCGAGCCGGCCGTAGCCCGGTTCGCCGTACGCCGTGGAGCTGAACACCGGGGTGAGCCGCGCGCGGGTCGCCGCCGCGCGCGCGGGGTCGGTCACCTCGGTCAACGCGAGGTCGGGCTGGCAGCGGTAGCGTCTCGGCGCCACGGCCCCCTCGGTGACGTAGCTGAACCGCAGGCATCCCCGCTGCTGGAGCTCGACCGCCACCTGCCCGTCCAGCACGCAGTCGGACGCCGACAGCTCGCGGGCGCTCACCGTCCCGAGGACGGTCACCCGGTCTAGCCTGACCTCCGCGGACCCGGCCCGCACCGCGTCGCCGCCGAGACCGTCCACGACGCTGCCGGAGACGTCGAGCCCGGGCCCCCGTGCCGGGAGCACGACCGGGCCGACGATGCTCTGGGTGACCTCGACGGTCAGCCCGCCGTTGTCGTCGGCGGCGGCCGTGGGAGCAGCCACGGCCACGACTCCCTTGCCCGGCACCGCCGTCAGGTGCCGCAGGGCCAGGCGGCCCAGGTCACCGGGCTGGACGGTGATGTCGCCCTCCACGACGAGTCCGTCCACGGAGAGCTCGCCGCGGGGGTCGTCGCCGGAGGCCGTCCCGCCGGTGGCCTGCAGCGACCCGAGCAGGTGCGGGCGCCGGTCGTCGGGGACGGCGTCGGCCGGGTCGAGCACGGTGGTCGCGTCGACGTCCTCGGCCTCCGGCCAGCCGGCGGCGACGATGAGCAGCTCGCTGCCCGCCGGGACCGCGATCGTCAGGTCCTCCGGGTAGGTGCGGCTGTCCAGCACCACGATCACCCCGACCGTGCCCGCGGGCTCGGCGTTCCACTCCGCGACCGCCGCCGACAGCGTGTGGTGCACCAGGCCCGGCGTCGAGGTCGCCCGGGCTCCCACCGCACGGAACCAGGTCTGCCGCGCGACGACGTCGTCGGTCTCGGCGCAGGTCCGGTCGTAGGTGCCGGCACCCACCTCACCGGGAGTGACGTAGGTCGAGGTGACCTCGACCGACGTCGGCGAGAGGCCGCCGCGGAAGGCGACCCTGCCCAGCACCGGGTCGACGGCGGCGACCAGGGGAGCCGCGGGCCGCGGCCATCCGGTCGGCGTGGCCGCGGCCGGGTCGCTCAGGTCGGCGGCCGTCAGCTGTCGAGCAGGTACGGCGGTGAGGCCGGAGCCCAGGTCGGCGTAGACCTCCACGACCGGGTCGTCGCCGAACCAGCGGGGAGCCTCCAGGGTGTCCTCACGCAGCGCCTCCAGCTCGTCGTACAGCGCCCGTCTGCGCAGCGCCGCGGGCACGTGGTGCTCCTGCGCGAGCGAGGTGACGTCGGCCTCCGCCGTCCCGGGGTTGAACAGCGGCACCGGCAGCCCCACCGGGTCGACCAGGTACCGGCCGTCCGGCGGATCCGCCACCGGCCTGGCGGTCGCTCGGACGACGCGCTGGGGGGAGAGCCGCCACTGGTGCAGGCCGACGGTGCCGAGGTGGTAGCGCCCGGCAGGTGGACGGCGGGCCTCCGCGGTGTGCGCCGACCCCGAGAACGGTCCGTCGAGCAGCTCCAGCTCTGCCGCGCGCCGCAGGTCCGGCGTGCGCAGGTTGGAGGGCCGCACGTGCTTGACGTGCTGGGTGACCCCGAGCCGCTGGAAGTACTCCACTCCGGCGGTGGGCCAGCCCGTCACCTGGAACGACAGGTCCTCCAGCACGGCCAACGTCCCCTTGCGGCGCCGGTAGTCCAGCGTGTTCGCGACCAGGGCGCGGGCCCTGCCGGCGCCGGGGCCGACCTCGTGCAGCAGCCGGACGCCGAGCAGGTCGGCGAGGTAGGGCACCACCCACTCGGCACAGGTCTCGATGAAGGCGTCGTCGTACAGGCGGGCCAGGTCGGCAGCCACCACGTCGCCCTGCTCGCCGAGGACCTGCACCAGGGCCTCCAGCGCGCCGTCCTGGCCGGGCTCGGTGTCGCGCTGCCGGTAGAGCAGCGGCAGCAGCCCGAACAGGTCGTCGACGAGCCTGGTCATGACGAGACCTCCGTGACGGTCAGGCCACCGGCTGCCAGGGCCACCAGGTGGGCGGCTGCGACTGCGCCGTCTGACACGCGGGCGGACGGGGCGGGCACGTCCGCGACGGGCTCGGTGACGGTGATCGCGACGACCCCGGGGACCGCGTGGGCGGCGCGCACGACGTCGTTGCGGGTGAGCGGCTGGCCGAGGTCGCGGGCCTCGACGTCGAGGGCGTCGGTGAGTGCCTCTTCGACGGCCACGAGCACGGTGTCCGGGTCGTGGTCCGGTTCGACCACGACGCTCACGCTCACGTGCACGGAGGTGACCTGTGCGGCGGAGACCTGCAGGGGCAGGCGACTGCCGTGGCTCCGGATCGTCTTCGCCAGGGCGGCGAGGGCGTCGTCGTCGACCGACTGGCCCTGCGTGCCGGCGACGGTGAGGTGGACTAAGCGGCGCCCTGCGTCCCACAGCCACGTGGCGTCGGCCTTGGCGATCCCGGGCTCGGACCGGGCGAAGTCCTCGACGTCCTGCAGGGACACCACCCGGTCGAGGGTGAGGGCCGAGCGGGGGGCGTTCTCGCGCACCTGTCCGGCCGGTTCACGGTCGGCGCCCAGCCCGGCCGCGAGCGGGTTCGTGACCGACCGCAGCCCCAGCGGTCGGGTCATCGGCAGGGTGAGCTGGTCCGCCGCCACCCGGCCCGCCACCCCGGTGCCGAACCGGTAGGTGGCCGTCACGTTGTTCGTGCCGGTCGGTAGCCGGGACCCGGTCCTGCCGTCGCCGAACAGGACGGAGATCCTGCCGTCCTCCTCCATCCGGGTGGCGTAGACCCGCGCGTCGGCCGTGGTGCCGTAGAGCCGAGGGACCTCCGTCCAGAGCCGGCCGTCGACCCTCACCGCGAGGGTGGACGTGACCGTGCCTTCGCCGGAGGCCACGTAGGTGAGCGGCTGCTGGGTGAGGGTGAACCGCTGGAAGGGCTCGGCCGCGTCTCCGCTGCCCAGGACCTGGGTCGTCGTCTCGCCGTGGCTGGCGGGGGCGACGTTGCCCAGGATCCGCGCGCCGACCCGGTCGTAGCATCCGGACAGCGCGGCGGTGAGCCGCAGCGTGGTCACGGTGGCGTCGTCGGGGGTCGGGCCGGCGATGACCGCGGTCTCGCTGTGCAGGGGGGCGTCGTCGTCCGGGTCCACGCGGCGGAGCGCCCCCACGGGTGCGGTCACCGTGCCGGTGGCCGTCACCCAGGTGACGGTTCCTGGCGCCCCGTCGACGCCGGCGTTCTCCGTCACCGGACCGACCACCTCGAGGGTGTCCCCGGGGTGCAGCGTGGTCGTCGGCCTACCGGTCGCCCTCAGCTCCAGGTCGCGCACGCCCTCGGCGACCCTGACCACCGGGCGGGGTCCGCGGACGATCACGGTGCGCCCCGCCTCCAGGGTGGGGACGTCGTCGGAGAGTCGCACCTGCGACCCCTGGACCGGCGTGGTCACCGGGGCCGGGGCCAGCGGCAGGAGCTCCGACCCCACCCAGGCGACGGTGTCGCGGACACGGTCGTCGAAGTGGTCGCTCACCGAGGGCCCGGCGAGCTGGAGCCTGGTGACCTTGGCGTTGAGGGTGAAGTCGGTGCGGGACTCCTCGGTTGTCCCCGCGACCCGGTAGCAGGCCGTCTCCCCGGTGCGGGTCAGCACGGCCCACCCGTCCTTGACGGCGGTCGGGTACGTCGCGTCGAGGTCGACGTACCCGGGCCTCCGCCGCACCTCGACGCTGAAGCCCGGCCAGTCCGCGGAGACCCGGACCGTCCCTTTCTCGCGGGCCACGGCGCGCTTCTTGCCTCCGCCGGCCGACTCGTCGATCAGCCGGTAGTCGGGCGCCGCTGCCCCGAAGATCGCGGCCTTCCGGCGCAGGACGTAGACCGCGGCGTCGCGTGCGGCCGGCACCTGCTCGGTGCGCGTCCGGCCGGAGCCGGGAGCAGGGTGTCCCAGCGGGTCGACCCAGCCGATCACGGTCAGGTCCTGCGCCGCCACCGGGGTGACGGAGGACAGCCGTCGGAACGCCCAGGCCTCGCTGGTGCTGTCGTCCTCCCGCTCGGCACCGACGAAGAGGATCGCGTCCCCGACCTGCAGGTCGGTGCGGACGCCCTCGAGGTGGGCGTCGGTGTCGCCGGTCCCCGGCTGTCGGGCGACGCGCTGCTCGGCCTGCATCGCGTTCCAGGCCGGGCGGGCCACCAGGGCGCTGGTCGTCTCGTAGGTCTGCGGCTGCTCCCCCGGGCCCGGGAGGGTGGCGACCCGGGTGCCGGGCGGGATCGGCACCGACGTGGGGGAGCCCGGCCCCTCCTCCAGCGTGAACGCCAGGGACGTGGTGGACGCCCGGCCGCGGCCCGGGGCGTACCCGACGCTGTGGGCAAGCTCGGCCAGTGACCGCTCCTCGACCGCGGTGCGCAGGTAGCACTCGTCGGCGACGCGCTCGGTGTAGAAGGCGAGGACGTCGAGCACCAGCGACCAGGCGTCGACCAGCGCGATCGCCGGGTCGTCGGAGCGCCGGCTGGTGAACCGCTCCAACCTCGCATCGTCCGTCAGCCCCGCCAGCATCGACTCGGCGAACTGGCTCGAGGTGCCCACCCGCCGCCGGATGCCGGTGCGTCCCGGTGTGGAGCCGATCGGCGCCGGCGTGCGGGACCGCACCGCCTCGCAGCAGCCGCAGTCGTCCAGCCGGTGCTCGCAGCTCATCGGCCACCTGCCACGGTCACGGTGAGGATCCCACGTTCGGGCACGTCGGGGTCGTTGGCGAGCTGGGCGATCTCGAGGTCCCCGACCCGCAGCACGTCCTGGTCCGGCCGGGCCTGAGGCGCGGCGCCGTAACGCTGGAACTTCGTCGCCCGCACCGTCTCGACGCCGGGGATCCCGAGCACCGCGGCGTAGACGCGGCTGAGGTAGACCGGCGTACCGAAGGTGAAGCTGTCCGGGTGGAAGAGGCCCCGGCGGCCATCGGGCAGCACCCACGAGGACAGGGCGTCGAGGACCTCTCGCTCCACGTCGGTGTTGAACCGGTCGGCGCGGGCACAGACCGCGAGCTCGATCTCCAGCGGCACCGGCACCGGGGCGGCCACCTCCACGTCGACGCCGGCCATCCGGTAGCGGTCGAGGAACCGGCGCACGCGCTGCCGGTACGGCGCGTCGACCTCGCACCCACCGACCCGGTCCACGGTGACGAACGCGGTGTACCAGGAGCCGGTCCAACGCAGCCGGCCGGCGGCACGCTGCACGTCCGCCATGCGCTCGGTCAGCAGCGTGCCGTAGTCGGCCTCGGTGACCGCCCGCTTCTGCACCCGGAACGCGTGGGGTGCCGCCAGCCGCACCTCCTCGGTGGGTTCCGGGTCGACTCCTCCGACGGCAGGCACCGGGTTCGTGACGGTGACGTCGGCATCGGGCGGGCTCAGCTGCCGGATCGAGTCCCGTCCGATGTTCCCGACGGTCCCGTGGCCGACCCGGAAGGTGGCCTCGTGGTCGCGGCCCGGGTCGGGTCTCCTGCCGTAGGTGCCGTCGCCGAACCGCAGGGTGGTCCTGCCGTCCTCCTCGGTCTCGACCACGAAGTGCGCGTCCTCGGCCGACGACGCCATCAGGTCCCCGACCGGGTCGTAGTCGTTCCCGTCGTGGTCCCACACCTCGATCCGGGGCAGGGCGTCGCGGGGGTCGAGGTCCAGCAGCGCAGACGCCGGGGTACGCCGCCTCGTGCCCGCGTCGTCCGCGGGGAGCCGGTCCTGGAGAGGCACCGCCCAGGTGGGCTGCCCGTCGGGCAGACGGGGCAGCCAGCGCCCGGCGACGTCGGTCTCCTTGCCGAGGGAGACCGGCCTCGCGACCGTCGCCCCGTGCTCGACCAGCACGATGTTGCCGCGGGCGACACCGCACACCGTGTGCTGCGTGGCGGTTCCGTCGGAGGTCAGGGCGCTGATGCAGAACGGGAACGGCAGCGCGTCCGCGGTCGACCACGCGACCTCGACGATGGGGGCGCCGGTCACCGGGTCGACCATCGGGTCGCCGGTCAGCGGGTCGTCGGAGGTGGCCTCGGTCAGCCGGACCACGTGGCGGTGGGTGCGGTCCGCGTCCGCCCGTCTGCCCTTCCGGCTGCCCGCGGTCTCCTCGAACAACAGGAGCTGGCCCTCCACGAGCGCGGGGGAGAAGCCGCCGACCAGGGTGGCCCGGGTGGCCCCCTTGGGCAGGCAGCACTGCTCGTCGGTCCAGGTGTAGAGGTCGAGCTCGTGGTGGTCGGGATGCGCGGTCACGTCGTGCAGCGCCTCGAACACCAGCGTGTCGGGCGCCTCCTCGGCGCCGGTGAGGAACCGGGTGCCCTTCGTGAGCTGGATCGGCGTAGCTGCCCGACACGTGGGCGTGCACGAAGGTGCGGGCCGCACAGCCCTCGTGCATCCGGTAGCCGAGCAGGCGGGCGTGCCGTCGTACCGAGACCCGGCGCCGCGCCGTACCCAGGTAGGCCTCGGTGGCGACCGCGTCCTGCTGGTAGCTCAACCGGTCCGCGACGAAGGCCAGCAGCTCCACGAGTGCGACCTGCTGGTCTGCCGGGCTGCGCTCCCTCCAGTCCGGCAGGGTCGCGGCCAGCCGGTCCAGCATGAGCCGGCGAAAGCTGGCGTAGTCCTTGGCCAGGTAGTCCTGCACCGCCGAGGTCGGCACCGGCGGCGGGCAGGCGTCGCGGGGCGCGCAGTCGAAGCGGATCGGGCAGCCGGCCTTGAAGGAGAACTCGATGCTGCTCAGCCGCGGGTCGAACCCGGTCGGGGTCTGCCCGGTCACGGGGTCGACCAGCCGAAGCCTGTACGTCGAGAAGTCACCCGGTTCGGACACGGTCACGGTCAGGACCTCGCCAGTGGTCGACGTGCTCAGCGCCCGGATCCCTCGCACCCGGTCGCCGCCCTCGACGACCACATGGGTCTTGCCGAGCCTCGTCCCCCCGGTCGGCACCTCCCCGGCCTCCCCGGGCAGCGGGTGCAGGAAGTGCAGCTCCAGCCCGGTCTGGCCGGGCTGCACCTCGAGGTAGTCGATGCCGTTGACGGTCGTGGCGTCCCGGACCGCCTCGGTGCGGAGGTCCTCGGCGCAGCGGTCCTGGCCGGTCCGGAGGCCCTCGGCGGGCAGGTTCGGGGTGCTCACAGCGTCCTCCGGAACTGCTCGACCTGCGGCTCCTGGCTGCGGCGGACGGTGTAGCCCACCGTGACCTGGAGCACGGAGTCCTCGGCCTCCACCGTGACCTGGTCGACCGAGATCAGCTCTCCCAGCCACTGCTGGAGCGCGGCCCGCACGGTGGCCTGGACGGCCAGCTCGAGGGGCTCGGAGCTGGGCTGGAACACCAGCTGGAGCAGCCCGCAGCCGAACGTCGGCCGGTTCACGCGTTCCCCGGGGCTGGTGAACAGCACCTGCTCGACCAGGTCCCGGATATGGTCGCGGTCGTCGGTCAGCGCGCTCCGGCCGCGGCCGTCGATCCGGAACGGGAAGTCCACGTTGACGGTGTGCCTCATGTGGCCCTCACCCGCGCCTGTCCCGGGTTGGCGATGATCAGACCGGTCCCGTTGGGGACCGCGACCGCCATGCTGTCGGCCAGCACCAGCGGGACGCCGCCGGCCCGGACCCGCGTCGCTGCCGTCGTCCAGGTGGCGGTGACACACGGTGACGGGCTGCCGCCGACGTTGAACGGGCACCCGGCCACCGTGTAGGGGGCGGCCTGGCCGATCGCCGGGGCTCCGGACAGCATCACCCGCGGCAGCGGCGCGGTCGGCTGGGCGAGGCCGCCGTGCATGCACATCACGGTGGCGGTCTGGGTGAGCGCGGGGCCGGGCATCAGGTCACGTCCAGGGCGCCGTTGTTCACCGACACCTGAGGGCCGGTCATCTTGATCGCCCCGCCCGTGCCGTTGCTGACCTCCAGGCCGGTGACGCTCATCGTGACCTTGGCGCCCTCTGCGGTCTCGAGGGTGATGCCACCGACGCCGGGGGTGTCGTCGACGGTGATGCTGTGCCCGGCGGGGGTGACGATCATCAGCTTCCGGTACGGCGGGGCGAGCCACTTCGGCGGGATCTCGGCGACCGAGCCCCACCAGCAGCCGGTCCAGATCGGGTAGTCCGGATCGCCGTGCTCGAACTCGACCCAGACCCCTGCGCCCACGTCGGGCAGCGCGAAGAAGCCGGACTGGTTGCCCCCGAAGGGCAGGCAGGGCATGGCCCAGCCGCTTGCCCCGTCGCCGTACACGTCGGGCACCGACGCCTTGATCCGCATCGTCATCAGCGGGTCGTTCACGTCGGTGACGACACCGCGGTACTTGCCCCAGAACTTGTTGTCGTCGTTCACGGGACCACCACCGGGCTCAGCGTGCCCGTGCCTTCCCGGCTCAGCGAGAACTGCTGGGTGTAGCCGTCGCGGGAGATCGAGTGGGTGACGCTGGTGACGTAGTAGAACCCGTCGTACGAGAGGCCCGCTCCGCGGACGCCGACGAGCTCGCGGGCTCGCAGCACCCGCCCGTACCGCGCGGTGTCGAGCGTGCCCTGGCCGGACACGGCCTCCGGTGCCCGGGTCGCCGCGGCTGCCGAGGCCAGCGCGGTCTGCAACGGGCCGGCGTTGGCGGCCTCCCGAAGCCTCCTGGTGCGTCGGGCCGGTGCGGGTGACGACGACAGCGGAGGGAGCCGGAGCGAGGGCAACGGTGGGATCGGGATGCGCAGCTTCGTGGTCGGCTCGACGACCGTGCCGCTCGCCCCTTCCGGGGACAACGAGTCGAAGCCGAACGACAGCTGCTTGCAGTTGTCGTGCGAACCCATCCCCGTGGTCAGTGCCTTCTGCGGCACCCCGGCCCGCACCTCCGGGCCCCAGTAGGCCCGGTTCACCCCGAACGTGACCGGCTCGGTGTAGAAGACGAACCCGTTGGCGTCCGCGAGCCTCGTGATCAACGCCAGGTCGGTCTCGCGCTGCTGCGGCGTGCGCTGCAGCTCGAGCGGGACGTCGGTGGTGGGGGTGACCACGGGCAGGAACCCGTACTGTGCGTAGGACGCCAGGATCCTGGTGACGATCAGGTAGTCGGGCTGGTTCGGGTGCGGCTGGTCCTTCTCCTCCAGCCCCATCGCCGAGGCCACGGACGTGCCGGTCACGGTCAGCGTGGTCTCACCGAGTCGGGCCCCCGGCGCGAAGTCGTGGCGCTCCACGATGCCGTCGGCCAGCGCCTGGGGCACGGCGCCGATGACCGTCCCGATCCAGACCCGGGTCCCGGGGACGAGGTCGCCGAGGACGTCGTACCGACCGAAGGCGTCCTTGGTGAGCGCGAAGGTCATCTGGAAGCCGTCGCCGGACCGGACGTCGTTGCGCACCTCGACGTTGCGCAGCGGCGGGAGCAGCGTGGGGCTGGGCATCGGGATCGGGTCGCCGGTCCACAACAGCAGCTGGACTCCGAGGACGCTGTCGAGCACGGGCGGTCACCGACCCTGCTTGAGCGGCATCGAGATCGGCAGCCGGCTGCCGGGTTTCTCGAGGTCGGTCGGGTCCAGGACGTCGGTGGCGTCGCAGATGCGCCAGAACTGGTCAGCATCGCCCAGGTAGCGGGCCGCGATGTGGTCGAGGCGCTCGCCGGGCTGCACGGTGTGCTCGGCGAGCAGGGTGTGGTCCTCCGGGCGGGGGAGGAGGCGGCGCGTGACGTAGGTGACCTCGCGCCGCGAGCCGTCCGCCCACGTCACCGTCACCGTGGCGGTGCGGACCTCGGCGTACCGGCTGGTCGAGTCGAACATTCGTCAGCTCCCCGTGCCCGAGCCGGCGCCGCCGCTGACCCCGACGTTGGCGGTGGCCGCGAACGACGGCGTGCTGCCGAGGTTGGCCATGACCTCCTTCGCGACCTGGTGGGCCATGAAGAGCCCGCCGCCCACGGAGACCAGGCCGAGGTCGTCGTAGGTCAGAACCCGGACCCCCACGGTGACCTGGGCCAGGGTGGGGTTCAGGGCCGTGTCATAGGCCTGCTCCTCGATCCGCAGGCTCGTCAGCCGCACCGGCAGCACCCGTGCCGGCCCCCACACCAGAAGGGCGAGCGGGGCCTCCGGTGGCAGCACCTCCACCAGGCCGGCGAACGCCAACGCCTCGTTGGCGATCACCTTCGCGGACGCCGGGTAGAGCATCATCTCCAGGGACGCCAGCTGGGGTGCGATCCCGAGCCCGGTCGCGACCGGGTCACCCGCCGCGAGCTGGTCGGCCGCGTCGATGTCGATGGCCAGGTCGAAGGTCTCGGTCGGCGGCCCCGACAGCCGCAGGGCCTCACCCTCCGAGCTCTCCCCGCCGGCCACCTTGGGCTGCAGCGTGCGGGTGACCTTCTCCGGGTTGTACTGGAACACGACGACGCTGGCCACGGGCTTGAGGACGTCGAGGCCGACGAGCGCGCCCTTGAACACCTTCGGAGAACCTGAGAATCCGGTCACCGGCCCAGGCTCGCCCTGGCGGCGTCACCGGGCCGTCACGGGCGTCGACAGAATCTCGGGTGTGGCACCGGCGTCCCCGCGAGCGACAGTCACCATTCATCGGCAGGGCAGCGGCCATGGATCGCCCGGTACGCCGCCGGCGCGTCCCTGACGTTCCGGTCGGCCCGCATCGCGCTGCCGATGAGGCCGCGCACCTCGCGCACCGCCTGGACCAACGGAGCGGCGAGCTGGTCCTGCTCCGAGTCCACCGCGGTGGCCGGCACGTGTCTGGGGGACGCGGCGAGTGGCAGCTGGACCGCGTTCGCTCGCCGCACCATCGCCTCGCGATGCTGACGGAAGATGCTGAGGAACGCCGCCACATGTTCGTACTCGTGCCGGCGCGTGACGCGGTAGGGACAGGAGCCCACTCGGTACCGCGACGAGACGAACACCTCGACGGGGTCCAGGTGGAAGTAGATGTTCGCGGAACGCACGTACACCGGCAGCGTCCGGACGCCGTCGACGACCGACTCCGGAAGGGAGCCCCACGAGATGGTCATGCGAGGCTTCACTCGCACTCGTGTGTAGCCCGCTCGGTCCACGTCCCCTGCAGAGGGGCCGGGGTTCTCCCGGGAGTGGTCCGGCTCCGGAGGAGGGGCTACGTGCGTGAAGCTGATGTAGTACGGGGCCCGTGCTTGCGGTGGCGCCGCAGCCGGTGGGGAGGCGGCCGCGGTCGCTGCCGGGCCCGAGGTGGTGTCCTCTCCGGGCTCTCGCGGCTCCGGCGCCTCGGCGACCTCCTCCACCGACTCGAGGATCTGGTCCCGGACCCGGGCGTTCCTCTCGAGGATGAACCGCTCGATGAAGGACGGCGGTGGTGGCTCGGGGCGCGGTGCGGGAACGGACGGCCCGACCGGCTGGGCGGCAGTGGGGGCGGGCCGCGCAGGGACCGGAGGGGGAACCCCCGGGGTACGGGCCGGGAGTCGAATCGGCCCGGCGATGCCGCGGGCGAGCCAGGCGAACTCGCCGTAGGGCTCCGCGCTGTTCGTGGGGTTCGGCCCCGGGTAGTTCGGCTCGGTGATGTAGATCTCGTTGCCGGTGCAGTCGACCCCGACCGCATGTGCCGCCTCGTGCACGAGCGTCGAGACCTTGGTGTGCATGCCCTGGGTGAAGAAGTCCGGACAGATGCGAGCGCGGTTTCCGCCCGCAGGGCACCTCTGGGTCGCGTACGTGTCGGAGCCGGCGCCTCCGCACTGGCCGTGGACGTTGCACCGGTAGATGCGGGTGCCTCCGCTGAGCCTCGTGATGATGCCTCGATAGCGGTTGGCGACGATGGTCAGCTGCGCCGCGCTGGGCGTGGCGAAGTGGAAGTCCAGGGAGCGCCGGACTATCCGCGATACCGGTTGTCCCCGGCGCACGGCTTCGACCTGCTGCAGTGCGGTCCGTGCGGCGTCGAGGGCTCGCTCGTGAGCAGCGGTCAGCTCTGCGACAGGGTCGCGGGGTGCAGGGACGCCCGTGATGCCGGCGGTGCAGTCGACCGGCTGACGCTGGACCGCCGGTCCCTGCCCTGCGCGGGACTGCTGCACCACGTGCGTCAGCTCGTGCGCCAGCAGGTGTCGTCCTGCCTGCGTGGCCGGCTGGTACCGGCCACCGGCGAAGGCGATGTCGGTGCCGACGGTGAAGGCCTCGGCTCTCACCGATCGGGCGGTCGTGGCAGCGGCATTGTCGCGGTGCACCCTGACCGAGGCGAAGTCATGGTGGAAGCGCTGCTCCATGAACGTGCGGGTGGAGACGTCGAGAGGTTCGCCGCCCACCTGGACGGAGGCGATCCCGGTCTCGGGATCGGCTGCGGGGCCGGTGCCGGTGCCGGTGCCGGAGGCGGCGCCGTGGACCATGGCGAGCTCTCCGCGCGAGACGCGGTCGGCGACCGCCTCCGCCTCCCGCTCGGCCGGATCTGTCGGCCGGCTGACCCTCAGCCTCGAGGACGGGTGGATGAAGCCTGCGTCGGTAGCCCGTCGGTGGAGCGTGTCCTCGTCGTGGTCGCACTCGCCCGCACCGCACTGCCGTCCGCCGCACCGCCAGAGCGTCGTGGTCGTGGGTGCCCCTGCCTCGGTGGTGGTCTTCATGGCGCCGGCGACCGGATGTACTCGTGGTCGGCGTAGCCCCGGAAGAACTGGAGGGTGTGCCGCTGGACCCGGCAGCCGCGGCCGGGGGTCGTGCTGCCGACGTAGAACTCGTGAGGTTCGTGGTAGACGGTGTCGCCGTAGTGGGGGCTGGAGAGGCCGACCGGGGCCGGGATGCCGCAGCACTTGTAGAGGTTGTCGACGAAGGTTCCGTCGGTGTTGGGCCAGGCGGAGCCGCTGGTGACGGTCGAGGCCCGCCAGCGGTTGGGCTGGTCGTCGACAGCCGGCCCGGGGAACCTCTCGTTGACGGTGGCGCCGACGATGGTGCCCCCGACGTTGTCGAGGATGCGGTACCTGATCCGGCTCAGGAAACCCGTGCAGCCCGCTGGGCCACCCGGCGGACAGCCCGGTGTGTCGTTCGTGTCGAGCTGGGCAAGGCGATGGGGTGTGCGCACCGTGAGGTGGTCCACGTGGCTCGTTGCGGTGCCGCCGGGTGTCTGCTCGCGGACCTCGATGTGGACGTCCCCCGCGCGTCGGCTCCCGGCACTGCTGAACACCGTGATCTCCGGTCCGCGATAGCCGCCGGCGGCGTACACCTTGTCCGCGCCCTGGCGGACGGACCACTCGACGTGGGCCGGGTCGGAGTATCCGCGTGCCCGTAGCGTCGCCGAGGTCGAGAAACCGGAGGGGTGCTCGCCACAGAAGTACCAGAGCGCATCCGATCGATGTCGCTTCACGTGCTCCCAGCCGAGGCCGGGAGCCGTCGAGGTGCCTGTGGTCGCAGACCACGGCGTGGCAGCAGGGACCGGGGACTGGGTCGTGGCCCTCGACCTCATCTGCGGCTCCTCCCAGCCAGGGCGGTCGTCACGGCCGACCGCACGGCCTCCTCCGTCGGTGTACCGGCGGCCACCGCGGCAGCCACGGCGTCGCGGACCGCCGCAACCACGGCCTCGGGATCGTCGGTGCCGGAGACGGAGACGTCGTGGAGCCTGACCTCGGGTTCGTTCATGGTCTGCCTCCCGGCTTCAGCGACGGCAGCGGCTGGCCGAGCTTGCCGGCCTCCACCCGCGCCGCCTCGACGACGTGCTGCATCGTCACCGGCGAGCCGGCCGCAGCGGCCAGGAACGCGGCGTTGACGGCGACGTTGCGGATGGTGCCGCCGGACATGTCCAGCGTCGCTAGGGCCTCGAGGTCGAGGTCCTCGGTCGGTGTGGACGGGGCGAAAGCGCGCCGCCACAGCTCGACGCGCAGCTGCTCGTCGGGGAACGGGAACGTGACCAGGAACCGCACCCGCCTCAGGAACGCGGTGTCGATGGCGTCGCTCATGTTCGTGGTGAGGATCGCCAGGCCCCGATACGCCTCCATCCGCTGGAGCAGGTAGGACACCTCGACGTTGGCGTAGCGGTCGTGGCTGTCACGCACCTCGGTGCGCTTGCCGAACAACGCGTCGGCCTCGTCGAAGAGGAGCACCGCGGCCCCGTGGTCGGCCGCGTCGAACACCTTGCGCAGGTTCTTCTCGGTCTCCCCGATGTACTTGCTCACCACCGCACTCAGGTCCACCCGGTACAGGTCGAGCCCGAGGTCGCCTGCGACCACCTCGGCGGCGAAGCTCTTCCCGGTGCCGCTGGGGCCGGCGAAGATCGCGGTGCTGCCCAGGCCGGTGGACCGGCCCATCCTCATCCCCCAGTCGTCGTAGACGGTGACGCGGTGCCGGGCGAGGGCGGTGAGGAGTGCGAGCGCCTGGCGCTGGCCGTCGGGCACCACCAGGTCGTCCCACGACGCGGCCGACTCGACCAGCTGCGCGTGGGCCCCGAGGTCGGGGCGGTCGACGGCCCGGCACGCCGACCACAGCGCGCTCGGGTCCCCACCGGCGGCCGCGGTGGCGGCGGTGATCGTGGCTGCGTCGAGGTCGAAGGCGGCGACGAGGGCGTCAGCCGGTGCCCCGTCCCCGGCGACCGCACGCCACAGGTCCCGCTGCTCGGCCGCGGTGAGCCGGGGTACGTCGATGACGACGGCCCGGCGACGCAGCAGGGCCGGTGGGTCGGCGGCGGAGACGACGACGGGTGCGCCGGTGAGGGAGAGCAGTACGTCGATCGCAGGCGCCGTGTCGGCGTCACCCTCGACCACGAAGGCGCTGCCGCTCAGTGCGGTCTCGCGCTCCAGCAACCGGGCCAGGTCCTCGCGGGCTGGTAGGGATCCGCCGGCAGCACCCGGGCGTCGACCATCGCGAGGTCCAGGCCGACGTCGTGTGCGGCGTGCGCAGCCACCGCCAGCCGGCTGCCGCGGTCCGCGCCGGTCAGGAGGCCGACCGGCCCGGCGGTGCCCCGCCAGAGGTCCGCGAGGGTGTGTGCGGCCGACACCTGGCCCGGCGTGGCGTCGAACCCGACGTGAACGGGGCGCGACGATCCCGGTGAGCTTCGGGTCCGCGGCCGGTGCGCCGGCCAGGTGGTGGAGCACGTGCTCGTCGATCCGCACGGTCGCGGCGGTGACGGGGCCGTGACCGGCTACCTCGATCAGTCGCCACCTGCGCAGCGGTGCGTCCGGGGTCAGCGCCGACCAGTGCGCGTCCGCGAAGCGCAGCAAGAGCCAGGCCCAGTGTCGGCCCGCCGTCGCAGAGCGACGCGATCGCTGCGTCCAGCTCCACGCCGGCGCACATCAGGAGCACCGCCCGCTCGAACCCCGACAGCCCGAACGCGTCGCTGATCCGGTCGATCGCAGCGGGTGCGGGCATCGAGGGTGGTCGGCCGTCCGTGTCACGGACCGCAAGCTCGCACTCCGGTGTGCCGGGCCAGCGCGGCGGCGACCTCGGCCAGCTCGGCGACGAGGACCTGCTGGTTGGCCGCCGCCCAGTCCTGGCTCGGTGGTGCCGTGGTCGTGTCGGTCGCGGTCATGACACGGTCACCAGGGGAGAGGTGATGGTGCCGCCTGCGTTGCGGGTCACCGGGCTCTGCGCGCCGTCCACGACGAGCACGACGCCGTACTGCCCGGCCGGGAGCTCAGGGCTCGCCCCGGGCTTGTCCACCGAGACCGTGGTGGTGTCGCCGGTGCGCTCGGGCACGTCGATGACCCGCATCGACGCTCCGGTGGCGCGGTCGAGCAGGCTGACCGAGACCTGCTGCCGGGGCCCGATGGACAGGTCGCTGGTCATGCCGATCCGGGCGGGGGTGACGTTCAGCGTGATCCGCGGGGCGACCAGCACGCCGACCGCGTTGCTGGTCTCGCCACCGCGCGGCTGCGCCGGGTCGCCGACCAGCCACCGGTGCGCGACGGTCACCGGCTGGAGCCCGGCCCGGAGTCCGCCGGCCGGGACGTCGACGCTCAACGACGCGGCGGTGAGCCGGCCCGGGGCGGGCATGATCTCTGCCGGGCCGACCCGCACCAGGGTCTCGTCTCCGCGCAAGCCGCTCCCCTCGATCTGCAGGACCGAGCCGGCCAGCAGCGGGGAGCGTGGGTCCCCGGCGTTCCGGGCGCTCAGGATCGTGGGTCGCAGGAGCGTGCGGACGCTGAGCTGGGGCCGGGTCACCGGCGGTGCGGGCACCGGGGTCCCGTCGGTCTCCTCGAGAAGCACGGCGGAGGCGGCGTAGGTCGCAGACAGCTGGTAGGGACTCTGGAAGAAGACCGACCAGAGCTTGGACAGGTCGTCGAGGCTCATCGGGTCCGGGGACACCCGCACCGGCTCGTCGGCGTCGAGCAGGTCGTTGAACGCGAGGTACCTGTGCATCCCCTGGGGCAGTGCCGCCTCGTCGGTGACGGCCTCGATGAGTGCCCGGGTGATGATCGGACGGGAGTGCAGGCTTGCCGCCGTGGCGCCGAGCAGCCGCTGCGGGACCAGCTCGTCGTCCTTGCCGTGGAAGGTGAGCAGGTAGTGCATGGTCGTCGCCAGCTTCGGCCGGGCGGTCAGGGTGCCGTTCGCCCGTCGGGCGGGCAGGTCCTCGTTCCGGGACACCGCGTCGATCGAGTGGCGGTACAGGTAGACGTTCACTCCCGACTTCTGCCGCTTCACGTCCGAGCGGTCCACCCAGACCTCCGCCCCTGGCACGGCGGCGCTGGCCACCGGCATCAGAAGGCGCTGGAGGGCCGCGGAGACGGTCGCGATCGCGAGGAAGTTGCTCACCGGCTCCTCCTCTCCCGCAGGTAGTCGGCGAGCTTCGGCGCTCCCGGCGCGCGCAGGGCAGCGGGCGGGCGCTCCGGCGGGGGTTTCCGCGGCTCCGGGGTCGGACGGACCACCTCGATCCTGCCGATGTTCACGGTCACGTCCGGGACTGCCGAGCGCTGACCCCCTCGTGAGGACGGCTGCAGCCGGGGCAGGTCCGGGTTCGGCAGGTCGGCCCGGGGTTCCTCGTGCCGGGCCGGGACGACCGGCGGTACGTCGGCGCGCGGGGGCGGCTGCGGGGAGCTCGACGGTCCGTCCTCGCGGTGCTCGACCACGCCCGTCTCACGGCGCCCGACGGAGGACCCGTCGGCGGTCGGCGACCCCACCACCTGCTCGTGGACCGCAGCTCGGGCGGCGACCGGTCCCGCGACCTCGGGGCGAGGTGGCTCCCCTCGAGGGGCGGACCGGGGCGGCGACTCGCTGCCGGGCCGGACCGGCTCCGCCCGCACCGCCTCCTGCGGACGCCTCTTCCGTGGGCGGGCACCTTCCGTCCGTGGCTGGGCCGGGTGGGGCGTGACGTCGTCCGGGGCCGCGTCGTACCCGCCGGTGAGCACCTCTGCGCTCCTCCCGGCCGCCGACAGCCCGGGCTGCTCCCCGACGACGGGCGCCGCGACGTCTTCCCGAGGGGACGTGGACCGCGGACGCTCCTCGGCGACTGGCGGTCGCAGGTACTCCCCGGCGGCGGCGACCGATGCGGGCCCCGGGTCGAAGGACGGCTGCTCGAACATCGACGGCAGCCGCCGCCGCAGGCCGCCCTCGGCCGCGCGGGTCGACCGGACGACCATGCGGGCCAGGTGGCCGCTCATGGCTGCACCGCGGACAGGTAGAGATGCCGACGGAAGGGGCTCAGGGCCAGGATCTGCCGCTCGCTCCAACCGTAGGCCTGGGCCAGGGTGTGCACGTCGGTGGCCAGCCGGCGGGCTGCGCTCTCGACCTCGGACCACGCGAACCCCACCGGGTCCAGGAACTCCGACCAGGTCGTCTCGCAGCCCGGGCAGACCAGCGCCAGCTCGATGTCCGCCGCCGGGTCCGCCTCGCCCAGTGCCACCTCGACGCGGTGGACGACGTCGGCCGGCAGCTCGTCGGCCGTGACGTCCTCGCCGGCGGATGTCGCCGACACCACGCAGCGGCTCAGCAGCAGCCGGCAGGAGGACTCGACGTCCTCGGTGGGGGAGAGCGCCTGCAGGTCGCCCACGGTCGGCGGACGCGCCGTGACCGCGTACCCACCCTCCGTCACGGTGACCGTCGCCTCCCGCCCTGCGGGCAGGGTCGAGGGGTCGAAGGAGACGTCGAGCATCTCCCCGCACCCCGGGCAGTCGGCCAGCGCCGCGATGCCCCGGCCGATGTCGCAGTAGGCCCTGAGGAGGGCCAGGTCGCGGTGTCCCACCGTCCAGCCCGCGACGTCCGACTCCCCGGCGGCCTCCAGCATGAGGACCGCCCGGGCGGCCGGAGTCTGCGACAGCCCGGCCTCCCAGACGTCGATCAGGGTGGTCGGTGCGGGGCTCATGTGAACGACGGCTCCGTCGGCTCGGTGACCTCGGTGTCGCGCTCCCAGCCCTCGTTCTCGAGCTTGATGGTCTGGATCGCCACCGCGTTGGCGTTGGCGTCCAGCTCGGGCAGGGCCTGGAACTCCGAGACCCAGGCCCGGAACACCTTGTAGGCCAGCACCAGCTGCCCCGCTTCGTTGTAGACCTCGATGATCAGGTCCTTGCGGAAGTCCCTCAGGGACGACTCGGCGCCGAGGCCGGCTCCGAAGCTCCAGACCTTGTTGGCCCAGCTCTCGAACTCCGGGTCGTGGGTGACGCCGCGTTCCAGGGTGATCGCCTCGAACTCGTTGCGTCCCGGTGACTTGCGGGAGGTGCTCGGGTCGCCGCCCTCGCGGTGCTTGACCGGCTCGTTGGTCCGTTTGAGGGCGCCGACCTTGCTCACCCCTGCGACGTACCTGCCGTCCCACTTCACGCGGAACTTGAAGTTCTTGTACGGGTCGAAGCGGGTGGCGTTCACGGTGAATTGCGCCATGGCGGGTGTCTCCCTGTCATGCAGCGGCCTGGCCGGCCATCTGCTGGATCTGGATGACGACGAACTCGGCCGGCTTGAGCGGCGCGAACCCGACCAGGATGTTCACGATGCCCTTGTCGATGTCGCTCTGCGTCGTCGTGGCCTTGTCGCAGCGGACGAAGTACGCCTCCCGCGGCGTGCTGCCCTGGAACGCTCCCTTCCGGAACAGGTCCTGCATGAAGGAGCCGACGTTGAGGCGGATCTGGGACCACAGCGGCTCGTCGTTGGGCTCGAAGACCACCCACTTGAGCGCGCCCTCCAACGACTGCTCGATGAAGAGGGCGGTCCGTCTCACCGGGATGTACTTCCACTCGCTGGCGCGCTGGTCGGCGCCGAAGAGGGTGCGGGCGCCCCACACCACGTTGCCCACCACGGGGAGTCGCCGCAGCGCGTTGATGCCCAGGGGGTTGAGCGCGGCGCTGTCGGCGTCGCTGAGCACCGGCGGCGCCAGGTCCACGCCGCCCAGCGTGGCCTCGATGCCGGCCGGTGCCTTCCAGACTCCACGCGTCGCGTCCGTCCTGGCGTACACCCCGGCGACCGCGCCGCTGGGGGCGATGTTGCGCGGTCGCCCCCGGTCGAGCGGGTCGCTCATCAGCAGGCGGGGGAAGTACACGGCCGCGTTCTTGCTCGGCAGCCCGTTGACCCCCGCCAGCCAGGTCTGCATGGCGCTGCTGCCGGTGACCGACGCCGGCGGGTCCACCAGCAGGAACGCTCGCTCCGCCTCGCAGAACGTCTCGGCGGCGGTCACCAGGTCGTCCTGCTGGCCCCCGAGCACTGCCATCGCCGGGATGCAGAGGAGGTTGAAGACGAAGGGGTCGATCGCGGCGAGGGTGCGCATCGCGGTGTCCAGAGCGGTCTGGAACCCGGGCGCGTCCACCGCGGCCCCGGCGGCTCCCAGCACGGCCGTGTCGTCGGCGACGGTGAGCGCCTGGTAGGCGTCGTCGCGAGCACCGCCGGTGGCGGTGGGGGCCGCCAGCGTGGGCAGCCCGCCGGGGCCGTCGTCGACCACCCTGACCAGCCGGGACGCGCCCTCCACGACGGAGACCATGTAGTCCGCCGCGGTCGTGTCCGTGGAGAGGTTGCGGTGCACCTCGCTGTCGACCACGCGCCCGTCGTCGGCCAGCTCGCGGACGAACAGGTTGAACCTGGTCGCGTCCCCGGGCACGGACGTCACGGCGACGCGCAGGTTTCCTCCCCACCGTCCCGGGTTCCGGGCGTTGACCGTGGCCACGGTCTGGGCCGGCGAGCCGCCGGTGAGCGGCCGGGTCGCGGTGTTGCCGGCGGCGATGTTCGCCCGGACCACCCACGCGACCGCACCGCCCTTCTGGAAGTACTGGAAGATCCCGTAGCTGGCCAGGCTCTGCTTGTGCAGGCCACCGAACAGCCGGGTGAACTCCTCGAAGCTCGTGACGCGGGTCGGGACCCCGACCGGGCCGCGTGGGAACCAGTCGACGAACGCCGTGTCGGACGTGCTCACGCCCACCACCGGGCGCACGCCGCTGGGCACCTCCTCGATGTAGATGCCGGGTGCGTTCAGTGTCGACGGCATGGCTGTTCCCCTTCTAGGCGTGTGCTGGCTGGTGCTCGACGGATCTCCAGAGCGCGGCGTGCCGCTGGGCGACGCGTCGCCACGTGTGTGCCTCGCAGTACTCGCGTGCTGCCGCGGTGACCTCGCGGCGCAAGGTGGTGTCCTCGAGCAGCCGGGAGACGCCGTCGGCCAGGTCGTCCGGCTGGTACGTGGCGCCGGTCAGCTCCTCGAACCACGTCGTCGGCGAGGTCAGCACCGGCACGCCCGTCGCGAGCCCGACCCGGGCGGCTCCGCTCGCCGCCACCAACGACGTCGCGTCGTACCAGAAGGCAAGGACGTCGCACTCCGCGGCGAGCCGACCGGCCACCTCGCGTTCCGGGAGGAACCTCGGCGACCAGCGGACCGGTCTTCCGCTGATGCGCTCGGCGAAGGGCACCTCGTCGGCGGCCCGTTTCGGGTGGCAGTAGAGCACGACCTCGATGTCGCGGAGGTGGCCGGTGAGGCCGACGAGCGCCTCGATCCCCTTGTGGCTCTCCAGGAACCCGAACGTGCCGACGACCCTGCCCCGATGGCGCTTTCGCGGCGGGAACCAGGTGCTGCATCCGTGCGGGATGTGCTCGACCCGGACGCCGGGACAGCGGCCGGCCAGCACGGTCGCACCGCGGGCGGTGAGGCTGACGAGTGCGGCCGCGTGGTGCTCCCATCCGTGGGCATGTCCGTTCACGCTGTGCTCGGTGACGACGAGACGTCCGTCGAGGCGCTCGGCGTACGACGTCAGCCGGGACTCGTCGTACAGCCCGTCCTCGTGCTGCACGTGCAGCAGCCGGACCGCCCGGGGGTCGGGTGCCTGCTTGGTGCCCGTGGCCGAACCGGGGAGCGCCCCCAGGAGGTGCCCGGTGTACTCCCCGACACCGCAGGTGGAGCCGAGCGACGGCGCCCACACCGTGGTCCTGCGGCGCAGCGGTCTGGGCGGGTCGCAGACCTGCTCGAGCACGTCGAGCACGGCGGGCCCCTTCGTCCACACGTTGCGGTGCTGCAGAGCCCACGCGGAAGCCTTCCTGCCGAGCGTCCGCGCGTCGGCAGGGTGGTCGGCGACCCAGCGCAGACGGGCCGCGACGTCTTCCGGGCTCGGGACGCCGCGCACGCCGCAGCGGCCGTAGCCCGGGTCGTCGGCCTCCTCGAACGAGCGTGGTGGCACGGGGAGCACGACGTCCGGGGCTTCGTGGCAGACGTCGGCCTGGCCTTCCGAGCTGAGCGCCACCACGGGCAGGCCGGTGGCCATGCCCTCGACCAGGGGGAGTCCGAAGCCTTCACTGCCCAGCGCCAGCAGCACGTCCGCCGTGCGGTAGAGGGCGGCCAGACCCCTGGTGGTCAGGCTCTCGGCGAGAACCGAGATGCGGGGATCGCCGGCGAAGGGTACGTCGGTGCCGGGGGAGGTCTTGACCACGAGCCGGGCGAGCGGATCGTCTTCGAAGGCGAGGAGCCAGCCTGCGACGGCCTCGGCGAGGTGCTTGCGCCGGCCGCCGGCGGCCACGACCAGCGTGGTCGTCGTCTCCCGCTCGGGCCGGTGGAGGAGGTGGTGGACCGCCGGGTCGACCCCTTCGGGGACCACGAACAGCGGGCGTCGGACGTCGCTGGCCAGCATCACCTCGCGGACGTACCTGCTCGGGACCACGACGGCCGCGGCGCGGTCCAGCCTGCCTGCCCAGTCGCCGGGCAGCCTGCTGCTCTCCCACATCGTCGCTGCGACCAGCTCGCGGCGCCGTGTGGCCAGACGGTCGTACTCCGGGCGGAGCCAGGAGCTGTACAGCGTGGGTCCGTCACCGTCGGGCACCGGGCGGTCCAGCATGACGAGGGTCTGCGCCGTGAGACCGCGACGGTCCAGCCTCATCGGGCTCAACCGGACATCGGCGCCCGCCTTGTCCATGCCCAGCGCGACGTACTCGGCCATCGCCCCGTACCCCTCGTGGACGAGCAGGTCGGAGACGAGCGTGACCGCGGAGTGCCGGACCTCTCGCCTCGGAGGGGGCCACCGTCCCGTGCGCATGCTGACGTAGAACGGCAGGTCCTCCCCGAGGAGCCGGGTCACCTCTGCCAGGTCCACGGCCGAGAACCGGGGGTCCCGGAGGTTCTTCGGGCCGGTGTTGCCGGCGTGCAGCAGCGCGACCAGCCAGCCGCCGTCGGGCACGGCCAGCACCGCTCCGGCGCCCCGCTCCTGGGCGATGGTGCGGACGAAGACGGCGTCCTCGCCGACGTCGATCGCCGGGAAGGGAGTGGAGGACCAGGCCTTACGCCGGTACACGAGCGAGCAGCCGGCCAGCCACGGCGGGTCGTCAGGGGTCGGGTGGTAGCGGTAGGCGCGTCCCTCGCGGAGGGCGTAGTGGAGGAGCTCCACGGTCCCGCAGACCTCGGCGTCGCCGTCGTGCTGGAGCGCGGCCACCTGCGTCGACAGCCGGTGCGGCCCCTGCCAGTCGTCGTCGTCCCAGTGGGCGACCAGGTCGCCACGTGCGGCCTCACACCCGATGTTGCGCTTGGTGCCCAGCGGGTGTCGGCGCTCGAGTCTCACGTACCGGATCCGCTCGTCCCGCGGTAGGAGATCCCGCACCTGCTCCTCGCCGTCGTCGACGACCACCAGCTCGCGGTGCGGGTAGTCCTGGCGCAGGAAGTACTCCACCGACTGCGCGACGAACCGAGGACGGTTGCGGGTCGGCATGAGACACGACACGAGTGGCTGCTCCATCGCCATGAGGGATACCGCCGGCCGCGTCACGGGGGCGTCACCGCCGTCGCCGTCCCGAACGAGACCGCACCTCGTCCAGCCACTGCTCGACGATGCGAAGCGTGTCAGGCACGTTGGCGGCCGACGTGGTCTCCGACCTGCCCGACTCGACGTCGACACTCCAGGTCACCCGCACCCGCACCTGGTCGCCGGACTCGGTCCACGCGCGGAGCACCATCAAGCCGGCAGGATCTCCAGGCGTGGCGCTCACCCGGCCATCAGACGTGCTGTGCCGTCACCGTCGTGTCAACCCGGCACGGAAGGGGCAGAAGCTCGGCGAGGCGAGGTGAGGGCTCCACACCGAGCTCCCGCACGAGCAGCCTGCGGAACAGGTCGTACTGGTGGCGGGCGTCCACCACGTTGCCCTCCGAGAGGAAGACCGCCATCAGCGCGGCCGTGGCGCTCTCGCGCAGCGGCTCTGCTCGGACCGCCTCGAGTGCCAGGTGCAGCGCCGTGTCCAGCCGGTGACGCCGGATCATCACGTGCGTCGACGTCTCCAGGGCGTGCAGCCGGAGCTGGCTGAGGCGCTCACGCTCGAACACCACCCAGTCCTCGTACCACCCGGGCAACAGGTCACCGCACCACAGGCAGTCGATGCCGGCGTCGAGCCACTCGTCGTCCTCCCGATGCTCCCGCAGCAGACCGGTGGTGAACGCTTCTTGCTCGCGGCTGTCGACCCTGGCCGATCCGGACAACCCCAGCTCGGGACCGGACGCCTGCACCAGCCCGGGCAGCATCTTGTTCATCCGCCACACCCCCGTCCGCAGGCTCGCCAGCGCCTGGTCCTCGGGCACCTCGGGCCAGAGCGTCCCCGCGACGACGGAGCGGTGAGAGCGGCCGTGCACGCCGAGGAAGGCAAGCAGGCGCTGTGTGCCGAGTGACAGCTCGAGCGGCGCACTCGCTGACACGAGGCCGAAACCGCCCAGCAGCTGCAACCGCGGATCACTCACCGAGCCCCCAGTTGGAGTACATCCCGGCGGGATGGTTCGTCGTGGGCAGAGGGACCACTCACATGACGGCGGAACTCCGTCGCCTTGTCCCGAGAACGCATCCGTGACACGCGGTCGTGACGGAGCCGGAGCGACCGACGCGCGCGTCTTTACTATGGTTCCACGCCGACAGGGCGGCCCTCAAGGGGCATGATTCTGCACTGCCTGATCCTGCAGAACAGTGCCTACGGGGACATACAGCCCGTCGGCTCGCTGCCCGGGACACGTCCCGCGGATAGTCACTATTGCCCATTGACTCTTCGAACCTTCGAGGACCACCGTCGAGTAAAGCCAAGTCGCCGGCGCGGACCGTGCACCAAGCCGCGCTTCATCGGCTCTCGAGGTCATCATGAGTAACGGCACCACCAGGGGTCCTGGTGTCTTCGAACGGCCCGCAGGCGGGACGGCGGGCGCAGTTGCTGCACCGCACGCGAACGGGGCGCGGACGTCGACCTCCCGTCACGGTCGCACGGCCAAGCCCCGCGCGAAGGCGACGGCCAAGCCGCGTCGCAGGATCGCTGCAGCGGCCCCGCCGCTGCACCTGGCCAAGCCGTTCGAGCTGACCACGTTCGGCGACCAGGACCCCAAGCGGGTGGACTGGAAGACGAGGTCGGCCCTCGAGGAGGCGGAACGCCGGCTCGGGTATCCGCTGACCATCGTGCAGGGCTGCTACAACGCAGGCGGTGTGTCGCAGTCGGCGGGCACGCATGACGGCGGGGGTGTCGTCGACCTGCTCGCCTGGGACTGGCAGCGCAAGGTGCGGGTGCTGAGGGCGATCGGGTTCGCGGCGTGGTACCGGCCGACGACCCCGGGACTGTGGAATGCCCACATCCACGCCGTCATGATCGATCACGGCCGCCTCTCCGACTCGGCTGCCAGGCAGGTGGCCGCCTACCGCGCCGGGCGGGATGGGCTCGCGGGCAACCGAGTCGACGACTTCTGGCGGCCCGATCCCATTCCGGTGTTCTCGTACCCGCCCAGGAAACGGCCTGTCCCTCAGATCGAACCGGGGCAGCCGGCTGCGCTCACCTCGGCCTTTCCGCCAAGTCGGACGCTCGACGGCGTGGACACCAGCCACCACCAGCGAGGACGGATCGACGTCAAGGCCGCCCAGGCCGCCGGGCTCCGCTGGTGGTACCTCAAGACCACCGAGGGCACGACGGTCGTGGACTCGGCCTACCGAGAGCGGGTCCGGCAGGCACGCGACGCCGGGATCCCGGTCGGGGCCTACCACTTCGCTCGACCGGACCCAGGAGACGCCGCGCAGGAGGCAGCCTTCTTCCTCCAGCACAGCGACATCCGGGCGGGCGACATGCTGCCCATGCTGGATCTGGAGTCCCTCGAGGGGATGTCGCTCTCCGCCTTGACCACCTGGACCGGAATCTGGGTGGCCACGGTCACCAGGGAGCTGGCCCGGAAGGGTCTCTCCGCCAAGCCGATCATCTACACGCCGTTCGACCTCGGGAACGGCTTCGGGTGCCTGCTCTGGGTCGCCAGGTACAGCGACGACTTCCGTCCGCCGCGGATCCCGAAGCCGTGGCTGAGGGCCACCATCTGGCAGCACTCCGACGGCAGGTTCGGGCCCGTCAAGCACGTTCCCGGCTTCGGGCCGGTGGACGTGAACGCCCTGCACCCCGACGTACCCCTGGCTGCGTTACGCATCAGGTCGACGAAGAAGGCGCAGCCACCGACCGGGTCCGCGTCGCCCCGCCGCCGACGCCGGGCGACACCCCCCTCCTCCACGCCTGCCGCACCGTCCGGGCCACGGACGCCTGCTGCCGGCGACGAGAGAGCAGCCGGCAACGACATGGAGGACGTGCGCCGCCACCTGCAGGCCGCCGCGGCGAGCCTCCAGGCTGCCCTCGACAGCCTCCCCGAAAGGTGAATCGATGTCTCCCACGCAGCCCCTCGTCGAGCTTCTCCGTTCGCTTCCGCCACCGGTCCGAACTGCCATCTACTGGGCAGCGGTGCTGGTCGGGGGCTTCCTCGCCGGCTGCCAGGCGCTGGGCGTGGAGACGATCGGTGCCGTATCCGTCGCCCGAGCACTGGAGATCTACGCCTTCATCGCGCCGCTGACCGGCGTCCTGGCAGTTGCCAACGTGGGCAGCAAGCCGGTACCCACCGCGGAGTACGAAGAGCTCGAGGAACCGACCGACCTGTCCTCCTTCGAGCCTGTCGGTAGGCCGGAGGACGTCTACGGACGGTACGTCGTCTGACCGGTCGACCAAGGCAGCAGCATCCACCCGCTGCCGGACCAGACGAAGAGCGATGCGGGTCTCGTACTGATCAGCTCTCGGCCGAGCGCTGCGGCTCGAGCACGAAGATCCGCAGCCGCCGCCGGCCGGTGATCCGCTGCTGGTACTTCAGGTAGCCGCCGTAGATGCCGGCCGAGCTCCGGAGGATCACGGCACGCTCCGGCTCGGTCGCCGCCCGGGCCACCACGGGGTGGGTGACGCCGCGGTGGGTGACGGTCGCCCGCGGGTCTGCCTCCAGGTTCAGCACCCACGTCGGGGTCCTCGGCTGGCCGAAGTTCGTCCCCAGCAGAGCCAGGGTGTCGCCGACCGGGATCGCGATCAGCCGGGTGGTGCACGTCTGCCCGGACCTGCGTCCCGTGGACGTCAGCACGAGAACCGCCTGCACCGTGCGCTGGAACGCGTTCGGCGGGCGGTGGGTGTAGGAGAGCTCCGCGGCGAGGCCCACCGACCGAAGGTAGCAGCGGCGGCCGAAGGTCCGGCGCTGGCCGAAGGGCGGTTCACCCGAATCTGCAGGTTCCTGCACTGCACGAACCTGTGGGCTGACGGTGTCGGGTGCCTTCGACGAGACTCGACAGTCTCGGGGAGTCCACGGCAGGCAGCGGGCGCGGGGAGGAGAAGCAGCAGCCGGGCGTCCTGTCGCACTGACGGTGACCTTCTTCCGGTGCGTCGACGTCACGGCGTGCCCACCGCATCATGCACAGCTATCGGGAGGTAGTTGATGTCGTCGTACCCGCGCGTGAGCGCACCCCCTACGTCCACACGGCGCCGGCTGGTAGCGATGGGAGGCGCCCTCGCGGTCACTGTGCCCCTTGCGGCAGTCGTCGCGTCTCAGTCCGGCGCCAACGCCGCACCGGCGTACCGCATCGAGGTGCTGTCCAGCAGCCCGGACCTCGTCACCGGGGGTGACGCCCGGATCTCGGTGGACCTGCCCCGTGGGGTGCGCGGCAAGGCCGTCGTGCGCCTCAACGGCGACGACGTCACCGACATGCTCTCGCCGCAGCCGGACGGGTCCCTCGAGGGCGTCGTCGACGGCATGGAGCTCGGCGAGAACGACCTCGCCGTCTATCCCCGCCGCAAGGCGAAGGGCGCGCCGGCCTCCGCCCGCACCACGCTGACGAACTACCCCGAGGAGGGGCCGGTCTTCTCCGGGCCGCACCAGGAGCCGTTCGTCTGCAAGACCGACCGCGACGTGAAGTCGGGGGACAACAACCTCGGCCGGCTCGGGCAGCCGCTCGTCGACCACAAGACCGCCGGCTACACGGTCTTCGAGGTCGACGCGGACGGGAACAAGACCGACGAGGTCGCCGGCTACAGCAAGCTCTGCAGCGCCCCGGACCGCACCGACCTCGTCTACCGGACCACCGGCGGCAGCTACAAGCTGCTGCCCGACGGCCCGCTGCCGGAGGACGTCGCCAACACGACGACCCTCGACGGCGAGACCGTGCCGTTCGTGATCCGGTGGGAGCGCGGCACGATCAACCGGTTCGTCTACAGCATCGCGATGCTGGTGGACCCGGCCGCGCCGGAGAGTGATGACCTGTGGAACGGGCGGCTGACCTACAGCTTCGACGGCGGCGTGGCGATCGGCCACAGCCAGGGCGACCTGTCGGTCGGCAACTCCTTCCAGCAGAGCCTCGGCCTCGGCTACGCCGTCATCTCCTCCACCGGGACGCGCACGAGCGTGCACTACAACCTCCAGCTCGGCGGCGAGACCGCGCTGATGGTCAAGGAGGAGTTCGTCGAGCGCCACGGCGTCCCCGACTACACCGTCGGCGTCGGCGGCTCCGGCGGCGCGATCCAGCAGTACGTCTACGCCCAGAACCATCCCGGCCTCATCGACGCCGCGGTGCCGCAGTACTCCTACCCCGACATGGTCACCCAGACCATCCACGTCGGCGACTGCGAGCTGCTCGAGTACTACATGGACGTCACCGACAAGGACAACGCCAAGTGGTACGACGTCGGCAACCGGCAGGCGCTCGAGGGCCTGCACGTCACCGACACCCCGAACCTCTCGGACGGCGACCGGACCAAGTGGACGCAGCTCCTCGGCGCCTACGCGATGTTCGGTGCGCGGGACTACTCGGCCGTGCTGGCGTCCGGCAAGCTGCCGCTCGGCGAGTGCCGGCAGGGCTGGTTCGGGCTGCTTCCGCTGGCGATGAACCCGACCTACGGGTCGGCCGGCGCCGGGACGGACCTGATGGTCCCGGCCGAGACCATGGACACCGTCAAGTGGACCCACTTCGACGACCTGGTCAACGTCTACGGCACCGACGCATCCGGCTACGCGCGGCGCACCTGGGACAACGTCGGCCTGCAGTACGGCCTCGCCGCACTCCGGTCCGGGACGATCACGCCCGAGGAGTTCCTCGACCTCAACGCCACCGTCGGCGGCTGGGTCGACTCCGCGGACATGCAGCCGGAGGGCTTCCCCTTCGTGGGATCGCCGGCGTCCGGCACCTTCGACCCGTGGAGCAGCCGGAACATGCTGCGGCCCTCGGACGGGTCGCCCGCGCCGCGCGCCGAGGGCGACCTCGCGGCGATGAACGCGGCCTACGACCAGGGTCTGGTGTTCCAGGGCGACATCGACATCCCGGTGATCGACTGGCGGCACTACCGCGAGGAGGACCTGGACATGCACAACAGCCACCAGTCCTTCGCCAGCCGGCAGCGGATGCTCAACGCCGACGGGGACGCCAGCAACCAGGTCATCTGGTTCACCGACGCCAGATACGAGCGGCTGTCCGACCAGACGCCGCTCGCCTTCGAGGTGATCGACGAGTGGATGGCGAACGTGCACGCCAACCCCGAGCTCGGTGTCGCGGGTAACAAGCCCGACGGCGCGGTCGACCGCTGTTTCACCACGACCGGTGAGCAGATCGCGGCGGGCGGCGACGTGTGGGCCGGGATCCTCGACGACGAGCCGGCCGGTGAGTGCACCGAGGCCTTCCAGATCCACTCGACCTCGCGGATCGTCGCGGGCGGGCCGATCGAGGGCGGCGTGTTCAAGTGCTCCCTGCAGCCGGTCTCCGCGGCGGTGTCGCGGGGCCTGTACGGCGGATGGGTGCCCACCGCCGTACAGGAGCAGCGGCTCGAGGAGATCTTCCCCTCAGGAGTCTGCGACTACACGAAGCCGGACCTCGGGAAGCCTCGGGGGTGACGATCCAAGGGCGCGGCCGACGGGGTCAGCAGACCCCGTCGGTCGGCCTGGACCGGGACAGGCCGAACAGCGGCCGCGCCCGCAGGCCGACCCAGGTGCCGAGGATCGCCATGACGCCCCAGACCCAGCCGTGCAGGCTGAGCGAGGAGATGCCGCCGAGGTAGGCACCGATGTTGCAGCCGTAGGCCAGGCGGGCGCCGTACCCCATCAGCACGCCGCCGACGATCGCACCGGCCGCCATGCGTGCGGGCACCCGGCGGTGCAGGTTGAACCCGCCGGCCAGCGCGGAGGCGATCAGCGCACCGATGATGATCCCGAAGTTCGTCAGGCTGGTGGAGTCCGCGAGCACCGACTGCAGGAGGGCGGCGCCCTTGTCGCCGGCGAAGTACCCCCACGACGCGGGGTCGGCGACGCCGGTCGCGGCCGCGGTCTTCGAGCCCCACAGCGCGAACGCGCTGGTCACACCCCACGGCGAGCCCCTGGTGAGCAGCACGCCGAGGTTGAGGACGGCGAGTGCGAGCGCGCCGACCCACAGCGGCCAGGCGCCGCGGAGGAGGCGCCACGGGCCCGTGGCGGTGGCCACCGGGGCGACCGGCGGGGGGTTCTTGATCCGCCCCACGACGTAGGTCAGGCCGGCGATCGCGCCGAGGGCGAGGAGGGTGACCGCCAGTCCCGCGGTGTGGCTGCCGAAGAGCGTCGCCAGGCTGACCGGGTCGGTCGCCGGGGTGCCCTGCCACCAGACGAAGTGCGCCGCCCCGATCGTCGACCCGAGGACGAACCCGCCGAGCGTCAGGAAGATCGCGGTGTGGCCGCTGCCGACGATCTAGAGGGTGCCGGACGCGCAGGCGCCGCCGATCTGCATGCCGACGCCGAACAGTGTCGCCCCGACGAGGAGGCTGACGCCGATCGGCGCGAGGTTGCCCGCGACGGCCGCGCCGGACGGGGCCACACCGGCGGCGAGGAACGGCGCGAACAGGATCGCCGTGGCTGCCAGGAGCAGCGAGTGCGCCCGCAGCGCCTTGCCCTGGCCGACGGCGACGAGCTGCCGCCAGGCCGAGGTGAAGCCGAACCGGGAGTGGAACAGGGCCAGGCCCAGTCCCATCCCGAGCAGGAGCAGCAGGGCACGTCGTACCCGGACCTCCGCTCCCGCGCCCATGACCAGCCGCAGGAACAGGTTCGTCATCGGGCCGGGCGCCAGGTCGTACCGCCCGCACAGCTCCGACCACACCTCCGGGTGAGGCGGCAGGTCGGTGCGGACGGGGGCGTCAGGCAGCCCCAGCAGGTGCCGCATGACCGCCAGGCCGATCGGCGTGGCAGCGCCGCGGGCGTCGAGCCCGCCGGTGTTGGACAGCACCACCACCCCGACGCCGTCGTCGGGGGCGATCAGCAGCTGGGACAGGAAGCCGGCCACGACACCGTCCTTGCTGGCGATGCGGTGCCCGCTGTCGGTGTCGAGGTCGAAGGCCAGTCCCATGCCGGCCGTGCGCGGGTCGGCCCGGAAGTGCGGCCGGTACATCGTGGCGAGGGTGTCGGGCCGGAGGATCCCGCCGCCGCCGCCGCCGCCGGTGCCGCCGACGCCGGCGCTGACGCCGCCGAGCAGCGCAGCGACGTAGCGGGCCATGTCCCGGGGCGTGGCGCAGATCGCGCCTCCTCCCGGGGTGGGTACGTCGCGCCACGGGACCGCCTCGGGCCCCCTCCGGCCCAGCACGTAGCTGGTCGCCAGCCGGGGGCGGACCCGCCCGGAGAGGACGAGGTCGGTGTGGCTCATGCCCAGCGGCTCGAAGACGTGGTCGCGCAGGTAGCGGTCGAAGGGCACGCCGGTGACGTCCTCGACCACCTGGCCGAGTGTCGCGAAGCCGTGGTTGCTGTACATCCACTTCGTGCCCGGCTCGACCTCGATCCGCAGCCCGTGACGGAGGTACTCCGCCAGCGACCCGGTCGGTCGTCTCGCCTGCACGCCTGACCCGAGGCCGGGCCGCAGCACGTCGGTCGGCCGGGGCCAGTAGCCGATCCCCGCGGTGTGGGTCAGCAGGTGCCGCAGGGTCACCGGTCCGAGGCCCGGTCTGGCGGGACCAGCCGGATCGACCGGAGGTAGTCGGTCACGGGTGCGTCGAGATCGACCAGTCCCTGCTCCCACAGCTGCATCACCGCCACGGCGGAGAAGGTCTTGGTGACCGAGCCGATCCGGAAGACCGTGTCCTCGTCGACCGGTTCCCGCGAGCACGTGTCGGCGACGCCGTGCCCGTGGAACCACGGTTGCGCACCCCGGCGTACGACGATCACCGCGACGCCCGTCGACGGCCAGCGGTCCAGGACGCCGGCGACGATGGCTTGGAGCGTCGTTTCGTCGAGGCTCATGCCACGCTCCCTCCTCGACCCTGCTCTGCTATCGACCGTCCTCTGATTTCGACCGTGCGCGGCCAAGGTCGGAGGCGCACCGGGCGACCGGCCCCGGGCGTGGGGCCGAAGGGCCCCTCGGGCGCCGCTGGTCACCCAGCGGTGGGCACCTGGACCGGGTCGCCGGTGCGCACCTGCCCCGGGACGGTCACCACCGCGTCGAGGCCGAAGGGGATCTCGTCCCGGTCGCGGGACCGGCGGGCGAGGGTCTTCAGGACCTCCAGGTCTTTCACGCCGGAGGTCGGGTCCAGGTCGATGACGGCGCAGCGGGGGACCAGGCCGCGGACGCGGACCTCGGCATCGCCGATCCGGAGCCGGCGACCCACCCAGTCGTCCTCGGCGTGCGGCGGCAGGTCGTCGACGTCGAGCTGGAAGGTGGCCCGGAACCGGGCGCCCTCGACGTGCGCGCCGACCTCGTCGGACAGGCGGACCAGCGACGCGTTGGTCACGAGGGTGACCGAGCTGCCGTAGACGACGTCTCCGGGAACGGTCGACGCCAGTGCCACGTCGCGGCCCAGGTGGGCGGAGTACGCCGCCGCCCACGGGCCGTCCACGACCTCGGCGGTGACGTGCCGGCCCCAGTAGTCGACCGTCCTGGTCTCACCCGCCGGCAGCGGAGCGCCGGTCACGGTCCGTGCGGGCAGCTCCACCGACAGCTCCGTCCCGTCCCAGCCTGCGGAGGTCTGCAGCAGGGTCGGGTTCTCGACGGTGCGGAGGCAGCGGTTCGCGGCCGGGTCGACCAGGCAGAACGCCCGGTCCCCGACGGGTCCGGTCGCGGCCAGCGTCACCGAGTCGTGGGTCCGGTGGCGGGCTCCCTTGACGGGCGTGAAGCCGATCCGGTCGACGTGCATGGCGGACAGCCTGCCACGCCGTCCGTCTTGCTGGGCTCTCCACAGGCGTACGACGAGCGCTCGAAAGTTGTCGGCGGCCTGCCCTAACGTTGTTCGAACAGGTGTTCGAGTCAATGGATGGAGGTCCGGATGGATCCGACGGACACGATGACGAGGGGAGGGCCGCCCCCGCCCGGCGACCGGGCTCTCCTGGACCGGGCGGCGGGGGCGCAGGTGACTGCGAACAGGGCCCGCGCCACGGTGCTGGAGGCGGTGCGGCTGTTCCACGCCAACCGGGTCGTGGAGGCCGAGGCGGACAGGCGCAACCAGCCGGCATTCTTCGCGCTGACGCCGCTGGAGGCCACGAAGGCGGAGTTCGGCCCGCTGCTGGTGATGGGCAACCGCCGGATCGAGACCGAGCTGCAGCTGGCGCAGGACCTGCACCGGTTCTTCCCGCGCATGTGGCAGACCTGCCTCTCCGGACGCCTCGACGTCGGCCGGGCGGCGGTCGCGACCAGCTTCCTGTCCCAGCTGACGAACGACGACGACCGGCGGGCCTACGCGGAGCTGGTCGAGGAGTACCTCGACTCCCAGGACCGGCCGGACGCGCCGGTGCACCCGGTCCGCTACCCCAACCTTCAGCAGGCCTGCCGGCGACGGTGCCGCCGATTCGAGCAGCGGACCAAGCAGCAGTCGTTCGCCGACGCCTTCGCCAAGCGCCGGGTGTCCTTGCGCAGCGACGACGACGGCATGGCGGCCCTGACCTGCAGCAGCAGCCTCGACCGGTGCATGACCGCCGACTACCGGCTGACCCTGATCGCCAGGAAGCGGTCCGAGAACCCGGACGAGAAGCGCACGCTCGACCAGCTCCGCGCCGACACCCTCATCGACCTGGTGCTCGGCCGGGTCACCGTGGCCGCCACCGAGGGAGAGCTCGAGGACGGGGAGACCGCCGACGGCGTGCCGGTGGAGGACCCGTGCGAGTGGCGCGACATCGGCCGGTTCGCACGGCCGGTCGTCAACGTCACCGTCCCGATCACGACGCTGATGGGGCTCAGTGACACCCCCGGCGTGATGGCCGGAGGCGCCGAGGTGCCGTCGGCGTTGAGCCGGATGATCGGCCAGGACCCGGGCTCGACGTGGTTCCGGCTGGTGACCGACCCGCTCGGCGGGTTCGTCGAGCTGTCGACGCACAGCTATCAGCCGACCGAGGCGATCTCCCGGTGGTGCGTCGCGGAGAACCCGCAGTGCGTGTGGCCGACGTGCAGCAGACCCGCGACCGTGGTCGAGCTCGACCACCGGGTGCCCTACCCGAAGGGCGCGACATCGACGTACAACCTGCAGCCGCTGTGCGAGGCGCACCACAAGGTGAAGCACTCGGAAGGCTTCTCCGTGGAGCTCGAGGAGGACGGCTCCTACACCTGGACCAGCCGGTTCGGCGTCGTCTCCCGCAAGCCGGCGCCGGAGTATCCGGTCGCCGAGTGGCCGGGCGAGGACACTCTCCCGTTCTGCGACGAGGGAGGGACGGAATGCTGCGGTCACCGGGTGCAGCTCACCTCACCGATGGATGTGCACTTCGCCGACGTCCTTGTCGACTTCGCCTTCTGACCCTGCGCGCTGGACTCACGGATGCCGCGGGTGCATCGTGAGCAGATGGCCGGGCTCATCCGCACGGGAGCGATTCGGGGCGGTCCGCCCACCGTCGTCGCGATGGCGGTCCTCACGGTGATGTCACTGCCGTCCGGTTCTCCGCAGCCCGACAACGGCAGGGCTGCGCTGCCGCCGGAGCTCGCCCGCTACTCCTACCTCACCGGCGCCGTCTCCGGCTCTCCGCCCGGGCGCGCGGTAGCGCTCTTCCAGCACGGGTTCGGTGTCGAGCTCTTCGACCTTGAGCAGGCCGTCGTGCTCGGCGCCGGCGGAGACGTGTACCGGCGGGTGGACGTCGCGGAGGACCGCGCCGGCCCCGAGACTCAGGGGGACCCTGCGCCCATGCTGCTGTCGCCCGACGGGCTCCGGGTCGCCGTGGGTGGCCACGACCTGATGGCCGCCGACATGGCGGTGGTCGAACTCCGTAGCGGAGGCGTGACCCGACACCCGCTGACCGGCGGCCGTAGCGCCCTCCCGATGGCGTGGTCCCCGGACGGGAGCACGCTTGCCTTCCTGACGGGCGCACAGCCGACGAGTCCCCACGACGGAAGCAGGCCGCGCGGGGGCGACTTCGGGCTGCTCGACGTAGGCACGGGCACCGTCACCACGCTGCCTGGCGGGTCAGACGTCGTGGCGGCCGCATTCTCGCCTGACGGCACGGAGCTCGCCCTGCAGCGCGCCGACGAAGGTGGGCGGCTGGAGGTCGTCGATCGTCGCGGCAACCCCCGGCGGCTGCTCGACGGCGGCGGGAGACACCTGGCTGGCTCGCAGGCCTGGTCGCCCGACGGGCGGCTCCTGGCGCTGGACGGCTCCGCTGACGAGATCGCCTTCGTGGACGCCGCGGGCGGGAGCGGTCCGGTGCCGGAGGTGATGCCCGCGAGCGGCCAGTTCCTGGGCTGGTCAGGCGCCGCCCGGGTCCTCGTCCGGGTCGACTACCGCCCTCCGCCGCTGGAGCTGGGGAAGGAGTCGGCGGTGGTCCGGGAGGTCCCACTCGACGGCGGTGCCGCCCGTGAGCTCACCCGGATGGAGAACCTCGGAAGCTACGGGGTGGGTCGGCTCCAGCTCGCCGGCGGACTGCTCTCAGACCTCCGGGTGGTCGCACCCGACGAGGTCGACCGGGGCGTCTCGCCGTGGCCGTTCCGCGTCGCAGTCGGGCTCCTCGCAGGCCTCCTCGCGGGCGTGGCTGCTCGAAGCGTCCGACGGCGGCGGTCGCGGCCATGATCTGGTCGAGAACGGGCGGGTTGGACTCGGGCCCGCTCCTGGTCCTGCTGCACGGTCTGGGCGCCACGGGGGAGGTCTTCGCCGGCGTCGAGCAGGTGCTGGCCGAGGAGTGGCCCGGCGGGTGGCTCGTGGTCGACCTTCCCGGTCACGGACGCAGCAGCTGGGATCCGCCGTACTCCTTCGCCCGCCACGCGGGGGCCGGTCGACTGGCCCGAAGAACACGTCGCCGGGGCGGCGAGGATGCCCGCCCGGCCGGTCGGTCACCTGCCCTCGCGGGCAGAGACTGCGGCGCGCTACCTGAGGCTGGCGGGCCTGGACGGCCTGGTCGACCCGGCGGACCCGACGGTGGGCGCCGGGGTCGTGCAGACCCCCGACGGGTGGCGGGTCGCCCAGGATCCGGCGACGTTCGGAGTCCGCGTCCCGGCGATGACCGACCTGCTCGCCGACGCCGTGTGTCCGGTGGTCCTGGCCCGCGGCGAGCCGGTCACCCTGCCCGGGCTCGGCCACAACGCGCACGTCGAGGACCCGGCCGCGGTGGTGGAGCTGGTCCGGCAGTTCGCCTGACCCGGAAGTCGGCTCCCGCCGGACCGCGGGTGGTGGGTCAGAGGCCGAGCTTCTTGCCGAGGCCGCCGCCGAGGCCGCCCAGCAGGTCGGACGGGTTGATCCCGAGCTTCTCCAGCAGCCCCGCGTCCTTGTCCGTGTCGACCTGGCCCGGCAGGTCCTGCTGTGCCTGGTCGGCCTTGGAGTTGTCGCCCTGGTCACGCAGGAAGGCGATGATCTGTTCCTTGTCGATCTGCATGCTCAGCTCCCTCTGGGTGTGTGGCTGGAGCCCGACCCGTACCCCTGGAGCTGCGCTTCAACCGAGGCCCGGTCAGCGCTTGCGCTCGTGCTGCCGGTCCGCCAGCACGTCGGCGCCGGGGACGTTGAAGTTCTCGTACGGCGGCAGGCCCCGGCTCGTCCGGACGAAGCTCCACGCGACCGGGCCCAGGATCAGCAGCCCGGCGCCGATGATCCCGACCAGCTCCGCGGAGAGGCCGAGCAGCTTCAGGCCGGTCAGCGTCAGCACGATCACGATGCCGCGGCGGATCACCGACTGCGAGACCCAGTGCGCGAGCCGGGCGCCGAGGAAGGTGCCGGGGACGCTGCCGACGAGCAGCGGGATCAGCACCTCCCAGTCGACGCCGCTGACGATCACGTGGCTCACCGCCGCGGCCAGCACGAGCGGGACCGCCTGGACCAGGTCGGTGCCGACCAGCTTCACCGCCGCCAGGGTCGGGTAGAGCAGCAGCAGCGCGACCATGATCAGCGACCCGGACCCCACCGAGGTGATGCCGACCAGCAGGCCGCCGACCGCGCCGATGGCGAGGGTGCGCAGCGGCTTCACCTCCGGGTCGGTCTCCTGGAGCACGCCGCCGTCGGTGACGATGCGCAGGTTGAGGTACATCCGGATCGCGTAGGTGGCGGCGGTGAACAGCAGCGCCGTGCCGATCGCGTACGTCAGGAAGGTGTCCTGGTGGCCCTCCTCGCCGCCGCCGACCGCCTGGATGATGAAGGCCCCGGCGAACGCGGTGGGGATGGACCCGGCCATCAGCCAGCCGGCCAGGCGGAGGTTCGGCGACCCGTGGCGCCAGTGCACCGCGGCGCCGACCGACTTGCTCGCCGACGCCGAGACCAGGTCGTTGGCGACCGCCGCGGTCGGGTTCACGCCGAGGAAGATCAGGGCCGGGGTCATCAGTGCCCCGCCGCCCATACCGGTCAGGCCGACGACGATGCCGACCGCGAACGCGACCACGAGGACCGACGCCGCCGAGACGGTGAGGAGGTCGGTCACGACAGGTAGCCCTGCTCTCGCAGGTGGGTCAGCACGTCGTCGAGCGCCTCCTCGATGCTGCGGCCGGTGGTGTCGACCCGGACGGCGGCGTCGTCGGGCTCCTCGTACGGCGAGGAGATGCCGGTGAACTCCGGGATCTCGCCCCGCCGGGCCTTCGCGTAGAGGCCCTTGCGGTCACGCCGCTCGCACTCCTCCAGCGGCGTGGCCACGTGGACCAGCACGAACGCGCCGCCGGCGTCCTCGACCATCGCCCGGACCTGCTTGCGGGTGCTGTCGAACGGCGCGATCGGGCTGCAGATCGCCACCCCGCCGTGCCGGCTGATCTCGGCGGCGACCCACCCGATCCGGCGGATGTTGGTCTCGCGGTCCTCCTTGGAGAAGGTCAGCCCCTTCGAGAGGTTGCGTCGTACGACGTCGCCGTCGAGGCTCGTCACCGTCCGCGCGCCCTGCTCCAGGACCACGTCGTGCAGCGCGCGGGCCAGCGTGGACTTGCCGCTGCCGGACAGGCCGGTGAAGAACAGCACCAGCCCCTGCTCGTCCGGCTCGGGCAGCGCCCGGTCGACGATCCGGGCCACGTCGTCGGGCAGGTCGCCCTCGCCGGTGACGCCCACGACGGGGCCGGGGGCGTAGGCGTCCACGACCCGCTGCCCGAGCTCGTGGTCCAGCGCGGCGTCGCCGCGGGACGCGAGCGGCACGGCGACCACGTGCGCGTCCGGGAGGTGCCCTGCCGCCGCCAGGGTGGCGCGGATCAGCGCGGGTGCGGGCAGGTCGGGGGTGCCGCTGCCGACCAGCGCGAGGAGTACGACGGGCGCCCCGCCGGCCTGCTCGCGCACGTGCTCGATGTCGTGGTCGGTGAGCGGCCCGGCGACAGGGACGGTCACCGCGCGGTCGCCGTACCGCTGCCTCACCTCGGTGGGGGAGAGGAGCAGCCGCCGGAACGCGCCGAACTCGTTGTGGCTGATCGGCACCACCTCGCCGGCGATCCCCGCCTGGCCGTCGGAGCCGGTGTCGTAGACCGACTCGACCGTCACCGTGGCCAGCGGGACGCCCTCGGGGTCGACGAGCTCGAGGGCGCCGGCCCGCTTCGCCTCGGCGGCCACGTCGCTGGGGACGTGCAGCGTCACCAGGCCCTCGGGCCCCTCGAACCCGGTCAGCGGCGCCAGCGCGCCGTGGCTGAGCAGCTCGAGGTCGTCGAGCTCGCGGGGGGAGGGGGAGTGCTGGGGCACTGGGTGGGTCGTTTCAGGCACCCGCACATCGTGCCACCGCCCGAACTCTGCGGCCCTCGACCCTTGGGGTCGGTGCCGTGTGTCGCTGATTACCATCGTGCCGTCACCGCCCCTGCCGAAGGAACCACATGAAGCTCCTCGTCACCGGCGGAGCCGGGTTCATCGGCAGCCACTACGTGAGAACGGTCCTGAGCGACGCCTGGGGCATGGACGCTCCGGACCGCGTGACCGTCCTGGACAAGCTCACCTACGCCGGCAACGTCGAGAACCTCCGGCCGGTCCTGCACGACGAGCGGCTCACCGTCGTCGAGGGCGACATCCTCGATCCGGTCGCCGTAGGTCGGCTCGTCGATGAGCACGACGCCGTAGTGCACCTCGCTGCGGAGTCCCACGTCGACCGGTCGATCCTCGGCGCCGCCGACTTCGTGATGACCAACGTCGTCGGCACCCGGACTCTCCTCGATGCCGCTCGCGAGCACGGCGTCGAGAAGTTCGTGCACGTCTCCACCGACGAGGTCTACGGCTCGATCCCCGAGGGCAGCTGGACCGAGGAGGCTCCGCTGTGTCCCAACTCGCCCTACGCGGCGTCGAAGGCGAGTGGTGACCTGCTCGCGCGGGCCTACCACCGGACCCACGGTGTGCCGGTGTGCATCACCCGCTCCTCGAACAACTACGGGCGCTACCAGTTCCCCGAGAAGGTCGTCCCCCTGTTCGTGACGAACCTGCTGGACGGCATGAACGTCCCGCTGTACGGCGACGGACTCAACGTCAGGGACTGGCTGCACGTCGACGACCACTGCCGCGCGATCCACCTCGTGTTGCTCGGCGGCCGGCCCGGCGAGACCTACAACGTCGGCGGTGGCACCGAGCTGACCAACATCGAGCTCACCGGCCTGCTCCTCGGGGCGCTCGGGGCCGGTTGGGACCGCGTCGACCGGGTGCCGGACCGGCCCGGCCACGACCTGCGGTACTCACTCGGCATCCAGAAGATCGAGACGGAGCTCGGCTACCGGCCACGGATCGCCTTCGAGCAGGGTCTGGCCGACACCGTGGCCTGGTACCGCCGGCATCGGTCGTGGTGGGAGCCCCTGCAGCACCGAGTCCAGTGGACCCACGGCTAACCTCGCGGGCATGCCTGCACCAGTCGTCGTCGTCGCCGAGGTCGTCCGCTCCGGGTTCGTCGAGGGCCACCACTACGGGTCCGTCGTCGCGCTCGAGGCCGACGGGTCGGTGGCGTGGAGCGCCGGCGACGTCGAGTCGCCGTTCCTCCCCCGCTCGTCGAACAAGCCGATCCAGGCGCTCGGCATGCTCCGCGCTGGCCTGGGCCTCGACGGCGAGCTGCTCGCGCTGGCCTGTGCCTCGCACTCCGGGGAGCCGTTCCACCTCGAGGTGGTGCGCAAGATCCTCGCCGACGCCGGCCTGGACGAGTCCGCGCTGCAGACGCCGCCGGACTACCCGATCGACGAGGAGGAGCGGGAGAGGGCCGTCCGAGCGGGCGGCAGTCGTACGGCGGTCCAGATGAACTGCTCCGGCAAGCACGCCGCGATGCTGGCCACCTGCGTCACGAACGACTGGGACACCTCGTCGTACCTCGCCCCGAACCACCCGCTCCAGGTCGGCATCAAGCAGACGTTCGAGGAGCTGACCGGGGAGCCCGTGGAGGCCGTGGCGGTCGACGGGTGCGGGGCCCCGCTCCTCTCGACGTCGCTCGTCGGACTCGCTCGGGCGTTCCGGCGACTGTCGCTGGCCGCCGACGGGCCGGAGCGGCGGATCGCCGACGCCATCCGGCAGCACCCCGAGCACGTATCGGGCACCCGCCGCGACGAGGCGAGGCTGCTGCGCGCGATCCCCGGCGCGATCGGCAAGGGCGGTGCGGAGTCGGTGCACGTCGTGGGGCTTCCGGACGGCCGGGCGGTCGCGCTCAAGGTCGACGACGGCGCCGGGCGGGCGCGACCGGTCGTCATGGCCGAGGCGCTGCGGCGGTCGGGGCTCGAGGGCCTCGCCGGCGTCGACGCCGACGCGGTCACGGCGACGGGGGACGCGCCGCTCCTCGGTGGTGGCCGCCGGGTGGGGCAGATCCGTCCGGCGTTCTGATCCGCGGCCGTCTGCATGGGGGCGAGGACCGACGGCGTCGGTCGGGTCGCGGCGTCTGCTTGCAACGACAGCTAGCGCCGTTCCGCGCCGTTTCTCCTTGCTGGTGGACGGAGTGTGTGCTGTCTCACGCTCTGAGCGCTTGCATCTGCTTGCAAGAGTTAGCACCATGGAGGTATGGCCAAGCTGAAGGTCGGACGGACCGTCGAGAACCTCGGCGACTACCTGCGGGAGCAGCGCGAGAGCGCCGGTCTCTCGTTACGGAAGCTCGCCGAGCAGACCGGCGTGTCCAACCCGTATCTCAGCCAGATCGAGCGCGGTCTGCGCCGGCCGTCCGCGGAGGTGCTGCAGCAGCTCGCGAAGGCGCTCCGCATCTCTGCCGAGACCCTCTACGTCCGGGCCGGGATCCTCGACCCGAACGACGCAGAGGTCAGGTCCGTGGAGCTGGCGATCCTCGCCGATCCCGGGCTGACCGAGCGGCAGAAGCAGTCGCTGCTGGACGTCTACCAGTCCTTCCGCGCAGCCAACGGCACACCGGCCGAGCCGACCGTGGACCCGGCCACACAATCCCAGGAGGTAACCCCATGAACGCCAGGAAGATCGACGCCACCCGCCCGCTGTACGCCGTCGTCGGCGCCACCGACCTCGTCGTCGAGATCGCCCGCCACTACACCGCCGATGTCTCGGCCCGGTTCGCGGACGTGCAGACCCGCGTCACCAAGATCGACCTCGAGCCCAAGGCCCTGCGCGACCAGGCCCGCGGCCTCGTCGTCGCCCGCATCGACGACCTGAACGAGGACGTCAAGGAGGCCCGCACCGCGGTCGAGAGCCGCACCAAGGAGGCCCGCACGCAGGTCGAGGCCTACGTCAACGACGCGGTCGCCGAGGTGACCGAGACCTACGGCGACCTCGCGAGCCGCGGCCAGAAGCTGGTGCGGCGGATCCGTCGCCAGCAGGCCACCCAGGACGCGCAGGCCGCGACCAAGACGACCGTGGCCAAGGCCAAGACCGCCCGGACGCAGACCACCAAGTCCGCCAAGAGCACGGCCTCCACCGCGAAGCAGTCCACCAAGTCGACCGCCCGCAAGACCTCCGCGTCGGCCAAGAAGACCGCCGGCACCGCGAAGTCGAGCACCAAGGCGGCGAACACCTCGGCACAGAAGGCCGCCTCCGCGACCGCGAAGGCCGCCGGCGACGCCGCCGAGAAGGTCGGCGACTGAAGGACCCCGGGACAGCCGACGCTGTTCTGAGGCGCCCGCGCGACGCCGCCCCCACCGACTCCGGCGGGGGCGGCGTGCCTCTCCCCCTAGGATGGATCCGTGCCACTCGTTACCGTCGTGCAGGAGTACGTCCTCGCCGTCGCCGCCATCGCGCTGTTCGTCGTCGAGGCCTGGGCGTTCATCGACGCGCTCGCCCGCCGCCCCCAGGAGTTCGAGGCCGCCGGCAAGCAGACCAAGATCATGTGGCTGGTCATCCTCGGTGTCGCCCTCGCGGCGCACATGATCTTCTGGCACCCGATCAACCTGCTCAACCTCATCGGCGCCGTCGCCTCGATCGTCTACCTCGTCGACGTACGCCCCGCGATCAGGTCCCTCACCCGCCGCTGACCGGCCTGGCCGTCCCCGGTGCGGCTGCCCGGCCGGCCACGCGCTTCTTCCTGGTTTAGCCCAACTGGATGATGCGCCCGAGCCGATCGGGCGGCGTAATGGTAGCCGGGGACTTCCTCCTAGCAGCGGGGGCAACATGGCGCGCAGGTACATCACCCGGTTCGCGGGTGTGGTGGTCGGCGCAGGTGCTCTGTTCGGCCTCCAGCTGGTCGGCGCAGGCGTTGCCGGCGCATCCGGCAGCGATGACGGGTCCGAGTGCGGCTACGCGGCAGACATCGTGACCGCCACCGACCTGACCATCGACCGTACGTCGATCGCACCGGGCCAGACGACCCAGGCCCACGTGACCGTCACGTCGGGAGCCGGTGTGCCACCCGGCAGTGTCGACTTCCAGGTCGACGATCGTGAGGCGTCGACGGTTGCACTGACCGCCGGCTCTGCTGCCTTCACGATCCCGGCGGATCTGGTGCCGGGGACCTACACCGTCACCGCGACCTACCTGGCGCCGGTGTGCTGGCTGCCCAGCAGCGACGCGGCGACGCTCCACGTCGTGCCACCCACCCAACCGCAGCCCGAGCCTGCCGCGGTGCTCCCCCTGCCCGCCACCGGAGCGGGTGGCGCGGTGACCGGCGCCGCCTTGACCGGACTGGTTCTGCTGGGAGCCGGCGGGACGATCCTGCTCGTGCGCCGCCGTCGGCGTACCACCTGAACCCCGGCCAGCCCCAGGACCGGTACCCCGTGCGCAAGGGAACCAGGCGGGCCCGGCGAGTCGGTCTCCTCATCGTCACGACCGCCCTTCTCGTCGGCGTGGGGGTGGGTCTCCTCGTCGACCGGGCCCTGCAGACTCGTTCAGCCCTCGAGAGCGCGGCCGCGGCCTACGAAGCAGCGGCCGCCCATGCCAGAGCGGGTGACCTGACAGCGGCCCGCCGGGCCGCTCGGCTGGCGGGGCAGGAGGCCGAACGCGCCGACGAGGCGACCAGCGGGCCGCTCTGGACGCTGGCGACGGCGGCGCCGGTCCTCGGCGACGACGCCCAGGCGGTCCGCGACGTCGCCCAGATCGTCCATGGACTCTCCGACGACGTGCTCCCCGAGGTCATCGCGGTGGGCGAGCTACTGCAGCCCGGGAGGCTTCGCGGGCCGGACGGCAGCGTGCGCCTGACCTCCCTGGAGAGGGCTCGCGGTCTGGTCGTCGACGCCGACCGCGCGCTGCAGCCGCTGGCCGCCCGTGCGGCGCGGATCGACACCGCGTCGTTGGTGGACCAGCTCGCTGCGCCGGTCCAGCGGCTCCAGGACGAGCTCGCGGTCGTCTCCGGGCTCTCCTCGACCGCGTCGTCGACGGTGCGGGTCCTTCCTCCGATGCTGGGCGAGGACGGCCACCGGACCTACCTCGTCCTCTTCCAGAACAACGCGGAGATCCGGGCCACCGGCGGGATCCCGGGTGCAGTCGCGGTGCTGAAGGCCGACAACGGACGGCTGACCATCGAGCAGCAGGGAACTCTCGCCGACCTCGGGGGCAGCGAGGCCGTTCGCGCGCACCTGACCGAGGAGGAGACGAGCCTCTACGGGACGCAGCTGGCCAGGTACGCCGCCGACATCGGCCTCACCCCCGACTTCCCCCGCACGGCTCGTCTGGCGCAGGCTCGTTGGCTACGCGTGCACGGGCAGCACGTGGACGGGGTGCTGGCGGCCGACCCTGTCGCCCTGTCGTACCTCCTCGAGGTCACCGGCCCGGTGAAGGTGCCGGACGGCTCCCTGCTGACCGGGTCCAACGCCGTCCAGCGCCTGCTCAGCGACGTGTACCTGACCCAGCAGGACCCGGTCGCCCAGGACGCGTTCTTCGCAGGTGCCGCCAAGGCCGTGTTCCGGCACGTGCTGGACCGCCCCGGCAGTGCCGAGGGCACGCTCGACGCGCTGGTCCGCGGCGTGGCCGAGGGCAGGCTCCTCGTCTGGTCGAGCATCCCCGCAGAGCAGCGGGTGCTGGTGCGGAGCCAGGTCGGCGGGGCGCTGCCGAGGGCCTCGAGCGGAGCGCCGTTCGTGGGGGTGTTCCTCAACGACGGCACCGCGGCCAAGATGCAGTACTACCTCGACCACCGGGTCGATGTGCTCCCGGTGACGTGCAAGGCGGACGGCCGCCAGGTCCTCCAGGTGCGGATCACGCTGACCTCCAGCGCCCCGGCCGACGCCGCCGGCCTGCCGCAGTCGGTGGTCGGCTGGCGGAGTGAGGCCGACGACGGCCCCCGGGTGCCGCGTGGGCACATGCGCCTGAACGTGCACACCTACGGACCGATCGGTGGGGCGGTGAACTCGCTGCGGATCGGCGGGGACCCGTTGCCCGTCAACGCGCTCGCGCATCACGGGCACCCTGTCGCCTCCTGGACCGTCGAGCTCGCGCCCGGCGAGACCCGGGTCCTGACCTACCGGGTCACCACGGGGGTGGGCCAGTCGGGGACCCCGGAGCTGCGGGTGACCCCCGGTGTCCGGGGCTCCGGCGTCGGCAGCGTGGAGGGCGCCGCCTGCCGGGTGAGCTAGTGCCGCGTTTGGCCGCCTGCCTTCCGGGGACTTACCGCCCATGGCACGGCTCCGCACCGTCTCCCCCAACGGCAGGGGGTGGACCCGTCGCCGCGTCGGCCGCGGCTTCGTCTATCTCGACGCCGACGGTGCGCGCCTGCCCGACGAGGACGTCGAGCGGTGCAAGTCGCTGGTGATCCCGCCGGCGTGGCAGGACGTGTGGATCTGCCCGCACCCGAACGGCCACATCCAGGCCGTCGGGGTCGATGCGGCGGGGCGGCGGCAGTACCTCTACCACCCCGAGTGGCGGGCCAAGCGGGACCGGATGAAGTTCGACCGGGTCCTCGAGGTCGCCGCCGGGCTGCCGAGGACCCGCGCCGCGATCCTCGAGCACATCGACCTCGACGGCATGCCGGTCGAGCGCGCCGCGGCGACCGCCGTACGACTCCTCGACCTCGGCTACTTCCGGATCGGCTCCGACGCCTACGCCGACGCCCACGGCAGCTTCGGGCTGACCACGCTGGAGAAGCGGCACGTACGACGGGTCCGCGACGAGCTGGTCTTCTGCTTCACGGGCAAGTCCGGGGTGGAGCACTGCGTGCGCATCGACGACCCGCTGGCCATCTCCGCGGTGGAGACCATGCGGCGGCGCCGGACCGGTGGCGACCGGCTGCTGGCCTACCGGGACGGGCGGCTGTGGAACCCGCTCGACGCGATGACCGTCAACGACTACCTGCGCGAGGTGGCCGGCGGCGAGATGACCGCGAAGGACTTCCGCACCTGGCACGCCACCGTCCTCGCCGCCGAGTCGCTCGCGCTCTCGGACGAGCGCGGCGAGTCGAAGGCGTCGCGGAGGCGGGCGGTGCGCAGGGCGATGGTCGAGGTGTCGGAGTACCTCGGCAACACGCCCGCGATCGCGAAGAGCTCGTACGTCGACCCGCGGGTGGTCGACCTGTACGAGGACGGCACCACGATCGCCGCTGCGGCCAGGCGGGAGTACGACTCTCCTGACGAGCGGCAGCTGGCCCTCGAGCGGGCGGTGCTGCGGATGCTGCGGGAGGACGCCTCCTCCGCCGAGCGGGCGGTGCGGCGGCGCGCGGCGTGAGGGACGTCAGCCCGCGCCGTGCGTGCCCCCGTCGACGACGCCGTCGACGTACACCCAGCGGCCGGCCCGGCGCTCGAACCGGCTGACCTCGTGGAGCTGTCCGCTGCCGGCCGCGGTCCGGTAGTGGGCGCGGAACTCGACGGTCCCGGTGCGGTCGTCCGGCCCGCCGTCGGTGCTGCCGAGGATCTCCAAGCCGGTCCAGGTCAGCCCCGGGGTCGGCTCGACGTCGTCGGGGCGGGTGTGCGGGTGCCAGGTGCGGAAGACGTGGTCGGTCCGGCCGGTCGCGTAGGCCGTGTAGCGCGAGCGCATCAGGGCCTCCGCGGTCTCGGCCGGGGCGCCGTCGTGGAGCGGTCCGCAGCAGGCGGCGTACGGGCACCCGCTGCCGCAGGGGCACGGGTTCATCGCGCGTCGACCGGCACGCCCGCGTCGATGGGCGTCAGCGACGGGCGCTTGGGGCTGATCCCGTCACCGGACGAGGTGCCGGTGAGCCGCCGCCTGACCCACGGCAGGGCGAAGCCGCGGGCCCACTCGTAGGCCGCGCGGCGCTCCTCGGCGCCGGTGAGCTCGGGGTGCTCCGGCAGCGGCAGCGCCTGCAGGTCGTGCGGCACGCCCAGGGTGTCGAGGACCTCGATCGCCATCCGCTGGTGGCCGGCGGTGGACATGTGCATCCGGTCGGTGTCCCACAGCCGCGAGTCGCGGTACTCGCCCATCCGCCAGAAGTCGACGATGGTCGCCCCGTGCCGGTCGGCGACCTCCCGGACCAGCTCGTTGTAGGTCGCGAACCGCCCCCGCAGCATGTTGAACACCGGGGCGTGGCCGGGGTCGAACGCCGTCCAGATCAGCAGGCGCGCGCCGGTGGCGGCGAGCCGGCCGACCGCGTCGTCGTACCGCTCCGCGAGGTCGTCGAGGTCCACCGACGGGCGCAGGATGTCGTTCGCGCCGGCGTAGACGGTGACCAGGTCCGGCCGCAGCGCGAGGGCCGGCTCGAGCTGCTCGTCGAGGATGGCGCCGAGCTTGCGGCCGCGGATGGCGAGGTTGGCGTAGCCGAACGAGGGCGACTGCAGGCTCAGCACCTCGGCCACCCGGTCCGCCCAGCCGCGCAGGCCGTTCGGACGGGTGAGGTCGGGGTCGCCCACGCCCTCGGTGAAGGAGTCGCCGAGGGCGACGTAGCGGTGGAAGATGGGAGCGTCGTTCACGGCCGCAATGGTGGCACGCGTAGCCTGCGGCCATGGCGATCAACCCCACCGGACAGTCCCTCAAGGCGTTCCTCGAGGCCGCACCCGACCAGCCCGTGACGATGCTGAACCTGCTCCGCTTCCGCGAGGGCGGGCGGGAGCGCTACGAGGAGTACCTCACCCACTTCGGCGGCTACGCCCGCGAGGTCGGGGCCGAGGTCCTCTACTACGGCGAGGGCGACACGGCGCTGGTCGCCGAGGACGGCCAGGCGTGGGACGCGGTGCTGCTCGTGGCCTACCCGACTCGCCGGGCGTTCTCGGAGATGGTCCGCAACCCGCGCTACCAGGAGGGCACGCACCTGCGCGACGAGGCGCTGGTAGAGGCGGTGCTGCAGCCGACCTCGCCGCGGGGCCTGTAGCTCACTCCTCCGGCATCAGGACCGTGGTGGCTGAGCCGCCGGGGATCCGTTCCGAACTCAGGTTCTGCGTGCCCAGATCCTGAGTTCGGAACGGATCGGGCGGGCTCAGCCCTGCCCACCCTCTGACGCCGGTACGGGGAGCTTCGTGCCCTCTCGACGGACTTCTCCCCCATGAGCGACCTGAGGGATATCTGTACAGATAAGGGATTTGGCAGCCATTACCACCGTCGGACCGGTCACTCCGGGTGGCGCCGAACCACCCGAGTTGAGGGTGCCATCACCTTTCCGGACGGCCCTAGCGTCGCAGTCAACCGGGGGCGCGGGGCGCAGGGTGTGTCCCGGTGAACGGAGCCGGCGGGAGCGCCGGTAGGTGGGGAGCAGCCATGTCTCATGCCAAGCGGACGCGCGCACGCCCATGGCGGGTAGCAGCCAGCGCAGCCGTCGCACTGTTCGTGATCGTGGTGTCGGCGCCGGCGCCGGCGCTGGCCGCGCCGGGCAACGGCAACAGCGACGCCGGTGGCCAGAACGGGAAGGGCGCCGAGGTGGGCAACGGCGCGGAGAGCGGGAAGGCCGCCTGGAAGCAGGCCGACGAGCAGCCCGAGCAGGAGGCGCAGCCCGTCGAGCAGCCGCCGGCGGCACTGGAGACCAAGGGGTCGTCCGGGGACGCCAACGCGGCCAACGTCCCGCAGTCGCTGAGCAACGCCGACCAGAACGATGGTGGCGCGAACGGTCAGTGTCCCGGCGGCCCGTACTGCTCGACCGAAGGCGGGGAGTCGATGAACGGCAACGGCGGCGGGAAGGCCGTCGGCAAGCCGTGCGCCGGATGTGTCGGCAAGGCCGACAACAAGAACCCGAAGGGTCAGATGCCCAACGGCACCGACCACAACAAGGGCTACGAGTGCGACGCCAACAAGGGCATCGGGCGCACCAACCCTGCGCACACCGGCTGTACGGCGGCGCCGCCGCCCCCGAACCCGCCGAACCCGCCGGCACCACCGAACCCGCCGGCACCGCCGCCGGTCCCGGAGACGCCGCCCGTGGTGCCGCCCGTGCCGCCGCCCGTGACGCCGCCCGTGACGCCGCCCGTGCCGCCGGGCGAGGGCCCCGTGGTCCCCGAAGCGCCGCCCGCGCCGGTCCCGGACAACGTGGCCCCGGGTGAGGCCGAGGTCCAAGGTTCCGAGGCGGTGCGTCCCCGGCCGGCCGCGGTCGTCGCACCGGTGGCCGCCCCGGCGGCAGGCGCCTTGCCGTCGACCGGGGCCGGCCCGATCACCGACGACCTGGCGCTGGCCGGCGCGGGGCTGCTGCTGCTCGGCTCGGTGATCCTGCTGCGCCGCCGGCGTACCTGACCGGCACCGGCTGAGACGACGAGCGGGTGGCAGTCCGGACCGGACTGCCACCCGCTCTCGCGACTCGCGGCTCGCGAGACCGGCAGGGTCAGCGCGGCGCCATCCGCAGCGCGCCGTCCATCCGGATCACCTCGCCGTTGAGGTAGTCGTGGTCGATCAGGCTGAGCGCGAGCTGGGCGTACTCCTCGGGCCGGCCCAGCCGCTGCGGGAACGGCACCCCGGCCGCGAGGCCGGCGCGGAACTCCTCGGACACGGTGGCCAGCATCGGCGTCTCGACGATGCCGGGGGCGATGGTGAGCACGCGGATGCCGTACTGCGCGAGGTCCCGCGCGGCGGGCAGGGTGAGCCCGACGATGCCGCCCTTGGAGGAGGAGTACGCGGCCTGGCCGACCTGGCCGTCGTAGGCCGCGATCGAGGCGGTGTTGACGATGACGCCGCGCTGGCTGTCCGCCAGCGGCTCGGTCGCCGCGATCGCCTCCGAGGCCAGCGCCAGCACGTTGAACGTGCCGACCAGGTTGACCTGGACGACCTTGGCGTAGAAGGCGAGGTCGTGCACGCCCTTCTTGCCGAGGACCCGCATCGACGGGCCGACGCCGGCACAGTTCACGGCCGTGCGCAGCGGTACGTCGTCCCCGGCGGCCCGGGCGACACCGGCACGGACCTCTTCCTCGTCGGTGACGTCGACCGCGACGTACTCCACGCCGTCGACGTCGGGGGCGTTCTCGATCGAGGCCGGGAGGTCGAAGGCGAAGACCTTCGCGCCCTGCTTGGTCAGCGCCGCGGCGGTGGCGGCGCCCAGGCCGGAGGCGCCCCCGGTGACGATCGCGGCGGTGTTGGCGAGCTGCATGCGGTTCTCTCTCCTGGTGGTGTCAGCGGGCGACGGTGATCTCGCCCTGGGTGGACGCGGTGGCCTCGCGGTCGAGGTGCCGGCCGATGACCATGCGCTGGATCTGGTTGGTGCCCTCGAAGATCTGCATCACCTTCGCCTCGCGCATGAACCGCTCGACCGGGAAGTCACGGGTGTACCCGTAGCCACCCAGCACCTGGACCGCGTCGGTGGTGACCTTCATGGCGTTGTCGGTGGCGACCATCTTCGCGATGCTCGCCTGCTTGCCGAACGGCAGCCCCTGGTCCTTGCGCCGCGCGGCCGCCAGCACGGTCGCCCGGGCCGACTCCACCGCGGCGGCCATGTCCGCGAGCACGAACGCGAGGCCCTGGTGCTCGATGATCGGCTTGCCGAAGGTCTCGCGCTCCCGGGCGTAGGCGACCGCGTGGTCCAGCGCCCCCTGCGCGAGGCCGGTCGCCACGGCGGCGATGCCGAGCCGGCCGGAGTCGAGGCCCTCGAGCGCGATGCGCAGGCCCTCGCCCTCCTCCCCGAGCCGGCGCTCGGCGGGGACCCGGACGTCCTCGAGCCGCATGGTCGCGGTGGCCGAGCCGGTCAGGCCCATCTTCCGCTCCGGCGGGTCGGCGGTGAGCCCGGGCGTGCCCGCGGGGACCAGGAAGGCGGAGATGCCGCGGCTGCCCTCGCCGGTGCGGGCCATCACCTTGTAGAAGTCGGCGTGCCCGCCGTGGGTGGTCCAGGCCTTGGTGCCGTTGAGGACGTACTCGTCGCCGTCGCGCACCGCGCGGGTCCTCATCGCCGCGGGGTCCGAGCCGGCCTGCGGCTCGGAGAGGCAGTACGCCCCGAGCTGCTCCCCGCCGAGCATGTCCGGCAGCCAGCGCTGCTTCTGCTCCTCGGTGCCGCGGGTGAACAGCCCGAAGCACGACAGCGCGTGCACCGACACCCCCACGCCGACCGAGGACCACGCCGCCGCGATCTCCTCGAGCACCTGCAGGTACACCTCGTAGGGCTGTCCGCCGCCGCCGTACTCCTCGGGGTAGGGCAGCGACAGCAGCCCGGCGCGGCCGAGGGTCGCGAACACCTCGCGCGGGAAGGTCTCGGTCGCCTCGGCCTCGGCGGCCCGGGGCAGCAGCTCCTTGGCGACGAGCTCGCGGGTGAGGCCGATCAGGTCGGCGGCCTCCTCGGTGGGCAGCACGCGGGTCGCGGGCATGGGTCTCCTTCCGGGCCGGAGAAGCACGGTACGACGGGCAGAACGATACTGTGAGTAGCCCTAGCGTACTGTTGTGGGTACGATCACACCACCCCGACGTCCTCACATCCCGCCGACCCGCAGAGGGAGCAGCATGAACCCGGACGCCCGCGTCACCGAGCTTCTCGACACCTTCGACCACCCCGAGCTCAACCTCGCCGAGCTGCTGTGCGACCGGCACCCCGCCGACGCGGTGGCCTTCACGGTCGTGCAGTCCGACCTGTCCTCGGTCGACCTCACCTACGGCGACCTCGCCGAGCGCTCCAAGCGGTTCGCCGCCGCGCTGGCGGGCATGGGCGTGCGGCCCGGCGACCGGGTCGCGACGCTGATGGGCAAGTCGCTCGACTACGTGGTGACCGTGCTCGGCCTGTGGCGCGCCGGCGCGGTGCACGTGCCGCTGTTCACCGCGTTCGCGCCGCCGGCGATCCGGCTGCGCGTCGAGGGTGCCGACGCCAAGGTGGTCATCGCCGACGCCGGCCAGCGCGCCAAGCTCGACCCGGGCGAGGACATGCCCGCCGACGCCCCCTGGCGGGTGCTCACCGTCGACGAGGTCCCCGCGGCCGACCCGGCCGACGCGCCCGTGGTCACCGCGACCGGCAGCACGGAGTTCGTCCGGCTGTTCACCTCCGGCACGACGGGCACGCCGAAGGGAGTGCCGATCCCGGTGAAGGCCGTCGCGTCGTTCGTCACCTACCTCGAGTACGGCCTCTACGTCACCGAGGACGACGTGTTCTGGAACGCCGCCGACCCCGGCTGGGCCTACGGCCTCTACTACGCGGTCATCGCGCCGATGGCGGCCGGTCGCCGCTCCCTGCTGCTGCAGGCCGGCTTCTCCACCGACCTCACCTGGCAGGTGCTCTCGACGTTCGGGGTCACCAACTTCGCCGCCGCGCCCACCGTCTTCCGGTCGCTGCGCAGCGCCGGCGGGCAGGTCCCCGAGGACCTGAGGATCCGACGGATGACCAGCGCCGGGGAGCCGCTGAACCCCGAGATGGTCGCCTGGGCCACCGCGAAGGTCGGGGTGCCGATCCACGACACCTACGGCCAGACCGAGCTCGGCATGTGCGTGGTCAACGGCTGGCACCCCGACGTCAAGGGACCGGTGAAGGAGGGGTCGATGGGGCGGCCGCAGCCCGGCTGGACGATGGCGGTGCTGAAGAACCTCAGCGACGAGCTCGCCGAGCCGGGCGAGCTCGGCCGGGTGGCGGTGGACCTGCCGAACAGCCCCGGCATGTGGTTCACCGGGTACGTCGATGCGCCGGAGAAGACCGCCGAACGGTTCAGCCCGGACGGCCGTTGGTACGTCACCGGCGACGCGGGGACCATGGACGAGGACGGCTACCTGTTCTTCTCCGCCCGCGACGACGACGTGATCATCATGGCCGGCTACCGGATCGGCCCGTTCGAGGTCGAGTCGGTGCTGGTCTCGGACCCGTCCGTGGCCGAGGCCGCGGTCGTGGGCATGCCCGACGAGCTCCGCGGCGAGGTGATCGAGGCGTTCGTCGTACTCGCCCCCGGCACCGAGCCGTCGGACGAGCTCGCCGGGTCGCTCCAGCAGCGGGTGAAGAGCAAGCTCGCCGCGCACGCCTACCCGCGCACGGTGCACTTCGTCGAACAGCTGCCCAAGACCCCCAGCGGGAAGATCCAGCGGTTCGTGCTCCGGGAGCGCGCGAGCGCATGAGCAACCGCCGCCGGACCGCGCGGCAGGTCGACCTGCTGGACCGGCTGGTCGACCTGATGGCCGCCGAGGGGTTCTCGCAGTTCACCCTCGACGACCTCGCCGAGCGGCTGCGGTGCTCCAAGACCACCCTCTACGCGCTCGCGCCGACGAAGTCGGAGCTGGTCGTGGAGGTGGCCAAGCAGTACTTCCGCGCCGCCGTCCCCGCGGTGGAGGCCCGGGTCGCGGCGGCCACCGACCCGGTCGCCCGGGTGGAGGCCTACCTCGCCGCGGTCGGCGACTACCTGACGCCGCTGTCGCGGGCCTTCATGGAGGACCTCTCCTCCTACGGGCCCGCGGCGGGGGTGTACCGGCAGAACACCGCCGCGGCCGCCCACCGGATCCGCGAGCTGATCGCCGAGGGCGTCGAGGCGGGCGCGTTCCGGACGGTGCACGCGGCGTTCGTCGGGGAGATCGTGGCCACCGCGATGTTCGAGATCCAGCGCGGGGAGATGTTCGCCCGGTTGGAGATGACCGACGCCGAGGCCTACGCCGAGCTGGCCTCGCTGGTGGTGCACGCCCTTAAGGAGTGAGGCGTCCGAACCGAGGTGGCTCGAGGTGACTACCGACTCGGGATCTTGGTCCCGTCCCCGAGGCACTGCCGCCTCTGTCCGCCGGCTCCGGCGCGTCGCAGCGTTGAGCGGAGGGGTCCACCCCTCGTGTCCGACGTCTCCGGTGCCGACCCGCGCCGGGAAGGGGGAACCATGAAGACCGTCGCAAGGAAGACCGCCACGTGGCTCGGCCGGGTGGCTCTGCTGACCGCCGTCGCTCCACTCGTGCTCTGGTCCGCACCGCCCGCTGCGGCGGCGGCGGGCGCCTCGACGCCGGGAGTCACCGTCACCGTGAACAACCCCGGGCAGCCGCGGATGGGCAGCGACGTCATGGTCGCGCTCACGGCCCACACCGAGGACAGCGCCGTCGAGGACCCGTCCTGTCGTCCGCAGGACCAGAACCTCGAGTGCTCCGGCTCGCTGGTGCTTCGCCTTCCGGGGTTCGGCGACCTCGCTGTCGGGAAGTTCGAGCTGCACCGGGTCGCCGTGGGTGACATCGCCTGCGACGACGAGGGCGACGACGGCGGCTGTGGCGACCACGAGACGGGTGTCACCGCCCTCGCCGGTGCCGACGCACCCGTCCTGGTCCAGGTGAACGGCCTGGCCGAGGTCAAGTGGAGCGGCAACACCGAGCTGCCGGTCGGCACGAGGCTGCAGCTGAAGCTCACGCTGACCGACAACGGCACGGCTCGCTACGGCGACCAGGTGGTCGTCCAGGTGAACCTGTTCACCTCGGGCCCGGACAAGCCGCTGCTCTTCGAGTCTGCCCCGCAGACCGTCCAGCAGGTACGGATCCATGGGGCGGACGAAGAGTCGTGAACGTGGGGATCGTCCGGGTTTTCATAGCGCCCCGGTGCTAGGGGGCGCGGGTCGGGGGTCCCCGTCACCGTGCCGTCCGACTCTGCCGTACGACCTCGAGTCGGCACAGGCTTTTGGTGACGGGGATTTCGACAGGGGGAGAGAGACCACCTTCGTCGCTGTCCGACCGGCCGGCCTCTTCGGCACGTCCCTTCCTCCTCTCGACCCCTCCCCGGGCGCGGCGGCCCGCCGTGCAGAGAGGAGAGGAACCATGAAGGCACGAAAGCTCGTCGGCGCGGCTACGGCTGCCGCCCTCGGCGTGACGCTGATGATCGGGATGCCGGCCCTCGCGGCCGGGCCGGGTGGTGGCGGCGGCGGTGGCGCCGGTGGTGGAGGTGGCGGCGCCGGCGGTGGCGGCGGCGGCGGTGGTGGGGGCGGTGGGGGTGGTGAGCCCCCCGACTCGGGCGGATCGCTGTACGCCGACCTGGTGATCGCTCTGCGCGCCGAGAACGGCACGCCGATCCTGAAGAAGTACGTCGTCCCGGCCACCGAGGAGGAGCCGGAGGAGACGGTCGAGTACTGCGTCCAGCCGATCTCGCGCGAGGCGGTCCCGGGCGTGACCTCGACGACGAACCCCGTCGACGACTCGACGGTGTGGGTGCTGCCCTTGCAGGGCGAGTGGATCGCCAGCCCGCCGGCCGGCGGACTGCCGGTCGAGGAGATCGAGGCATGTGACCCGCAGCCTCAGTACGCGATGTACGTCGCCGAGGTCGAGCTGGAGCGGCTGAACCTGGCGCGTACGTCGGACGACGTCATCGCCGCGAAGCTGGCGGACGTCGAGACCAAGCTGAGGTTCGCCGACACGATCGGCCTCGACGGCGCAGGCCGCATCACCGTCGACGGCACTGCCATCGACGCCTCACCGGAGTACGCCGCCATCTACGACTCGCTGACGAAGACCGGCACGATTCCGGGTCTGCCGGCCGACATGGCCGGACCGCCGGCGCAGATCGACATCTTCGATGCCTGGCGGCTCGCCGCCGCCGCCATCGGTACGGCGTCGGGCAAGGAGGTGCCGATCAACGTCGACACCATCGAGTACTACAACCGGACCATCGGCTTCCCGCCCGACGAGACCTACGCCTCGCCCTGGGGTGTGAACTTCATCCGGTCCACCGACCCGGACACCGGCGTCGAGATGACGACGGGTGAGCGGTTCGTCAGCTACAACGGGTTCCGCTACAACCGGTCCGAGGTCTTCAACGGCGCCGTGACGTGGCTCGACGTACCCAACCTCACGTGGCGCGTCAACACCATCATGGACGTCGTCGACTTCGGCAACGAGGACCTCGGCACGACCACGCTCGACGGTGTCCAGGCCTTCGCCCAGCTCGCCGACGACGTGCGTGCGGTCATCCTCTACTTCCACGAGAACGAGGTCATCCCGGGCTTCTACATGGACCCGGTGGGCGTGAACACCCTCACCGAGCAGCAGGCCGCGATCGTCAACCCGGCCGTCGACCTCGGCGAGCTCCCCGACAACGTGTTCCGCACGCTGCCGTTCGAGATGACGGCGTCGCTGTTCAACCCGTGGGGCGGCACCCTCATCGACGAGGGCCGGCTGCGGATCACCGTCGACGCCCCCGACGCACTGGTGGAGGGTGACGTCACCGCGACCGCGAAGGTCGACGGGCAGACGGTGCCGTTCACGGTCGACGCCGATGCCAACCTGGTCGGCTGGTGGGGGCCCGCGACGGGCTTCCCCGTCCAGCCGGGCTACAACGTGGCCACCACGTTCGACGTGACTATTGCGGGCACCGCACCCACCGGTGACTACAACCTCACGCTCGACCTCGTCGACGTCGACGACACCAGCGCCGTGCTCGCCCAGGACAGCGGGATCCTGACCGTCAACGCGGACGCCGCGACGGTGCTGTGGGGCGACACGTTGCCCGAGATGGCAACCCAGGGGACGGCCGTGAAGATCCCGGTGCAGGTGTACTCACCTGAGGTCGGGACCGGTGTGCTGACCCTGACCGTCGCCGGCCCCGGTGACGACGAAGCGACTCCGGAGGACGAGTCCCTCGCCGCCGGCGACGTGAAGGTCTACGCCAGCGACGGGACCGACATGGTGTCGCTGCCGATGTCGCTCGACGCAGACGGGGCGCTTGCCGGCACCTGGCCGGTCGACCTGGTCGAGGGCTACACCCCGGTGACCTGGTACGCCACCGTCGCCGACGGCGCACCGGTGGGCAACTACACCATCGGTGTGGAGCTCGTGGGCGGCAACGCGCTCGAGCCGATCGTCGTCGCGGTCGCCGCGCCCGAGTCGCACGGCGAGCAGCCGCCCGGCTCCGGGGAGGACACCACCCCGCCGGTCGTCACCATCGTGGCCGACGGCGTGCCCGGGGCGACCGCGTCGTTCACGTTCACCGCGGACGACGTCGGGACGACCTTCGAGTGCATGCTCACCAAGGACGACACGGTGCTCGAGGACTGGGCCAGGTGCACCTCACCCCAGACCTACACCGACCTCGAGCCGGGACAGTACGTCTTCTCCGTCCGCGGCACCAGGGGCGAGCTCGTCTCCGACATCGCCACCCACTCCTGGGTCGTCCAGGCACCCGACCCCGGGGACACCACCGCTCCCACGGTCACCGTCGTGGCGGTCGCCGGAACCATCCCCGGGTCGACGGCCGAGCTCGAGTTCACCGCGGACGAGACCGCGACCTTCGAGTGCATGCTGACCAAGGCGGGCCGGGTGCTGGAGGACTGGGCACCCTGCACGTCCCCGGTGACGTACACGGGCCTGAAGCCGGCTGCCTACGTCCTCTCCGTCCGGGCCACCGACACGGCGGGCAACCTCTCGGAGATCGCGATCTACGAGTGGACGGTCACGAAGGGAGGCGCCGGTGGCGGCAAGCCGCCCAAGCCGCCCAAGCCGTCCAAGCCGTCGAAGCCCGCGAAGCCCGCGAAGGGCTGAGCCGGCCAGGACCGACGGGAGGGCCGCACCTCGGGGTGCGGCCCTCCTCGGTCATCTGGTGAGTCACTCCAGCAGGTTCTGCTCGAGCCGGTGCAGCGTGGCGTCGTCGACCCCGGCGCCGGTGAGGTACTTCCGCGCTCCGCCGTACCTCTCCTCGAGGTGGGCGAGGAAGAGGCGCATCGACCGCGGCTCGGCGGTCAGCGACTCCTCGGGCAGCGCGTTCAGCCGCTCCTCGTAGGCCGGCAGCCGGCGCAGCTGCAGCAGCATCGCGTCGAGGTCCTCGCGGGTCCGGGCGTAGTCGGCCACGATCTCGTCGTGGCCGACGCCGACCGCCGCGAGGGTCACCGCGAGCGCGACCCCGGTGCGGTCCTTGCCCGCCGAGCAGTGCACCAGCAGCGCGGCGCGGTCCCGGTCCGCGGCGACCGAGACCAGCGCGGTGAGCGAGTCGGCGGAGTGCTCCAGGTAGCGGGCGTAGTGCGCGGCGACCGCGGCGCTGGGGTCGTCGAGGTCGGGCCGGTGTGCCCAGGCGCCGCCGGCCCGCAGCGGCAGGTGCACCGCGTCGCGCTCGACCGCGAGCAGGCGCGGGTTGTGCGCCTCCTCGATCTCGACGGCGCTGCGCAGGTCGACCCGGGTGCGGACCCCGAGGGTGTCGCGCAGCAGCGCGGCCTGCTCCTCGTCGAGGAACGCCGGGGTGGCGCTGCGGTAGACGACACCGGCGCGCACCCGGCGGCCGTCCCCGGTGCGCAGGCCGCCGACGTCGCGCAGGTTGCGCAGGTCCGGGAGCCGGGGGTCGTGGCCGCTCACGCGTCACCCGCCGCCAGGTCGGCGTGCTGGTCGCGCAGCTGACGCTTGAGGATCTTGCCGCTCGGGTTCTTCGGGAGCGCGTCGGCGACGACCACGTGCTTGGGGGTCTTGTAGCCGGCCAGGTGCCCCCGCGTGTGGTCGATGACGGCCTGCTCGGTCAGCTCGACGCCGGGCTTGGGTACGACGACCGCCACGACGGCCTCCACCCAGCGCGGGTGGCTGACCCCGAAGACGGCCACCTCGGCGACCCCGTCGAGCTGGTAGATCGTCTCCTCGACCTCGCGGCTGGCGACGTTCTCGCCCCCGGTCTTGATCATGTCCTTCTTGCGGTCCACGACCGTGAGCCGGCCCTCGTCGTCGAGGTGGCCGAGGTCGCCGGAGTGGAACCAGCCGTTGCGGAAGGCCTCCGCGGTCTTCTCCTCGTCGCGGAAGTAGCCGAGCATCGCGTGCGGGCTGCGGTGCACGATCTCGCCGACCTCTCCGGCCGGCAGCGGGCCGTCCTGGTCGTCGACGACCAGCGTCTCCACGTTCAGGGCCGCACGGCCCGCGGACCCGGCGTGGCTGACCTGCTCCTCGGGGCCGAGGATCGTGGCCAGCGGCGCCATCTCGGTCTGGCCGTAGAAGTTCCACAGGCGTACGTCGGGCAGCCGCCGCTGGATCTCGCCGAGGATCTCCACCGGCATCGGCGAGGCGCCGTAGTAGCCCTTGCGCAGGCTGGACAGGTCGGTGCTGTCGAACTCCGGGCAGCGCAGCAGGCCGATCCACACCGTCGGGGGAGCGAACAGCTTGGTGACCCGCTCCCGCTCGATCGTGCGCAGCAGCTGCACCGGGTCCGGCGCGGGCAGGATGATGCTGGTCGCGCCGAGGTAGACGTCGACGTTGAGGAAGCAGTCGAGCTGCGCGCAGTGGTACAGCGGCAGCGAGTGCACCTCGACGTCGTCGGCCTCCATCCCCCCGTCGACGATGCAGGAGACGTACTGCCACATCAGCGAACGGCTGGAGTGCAGCGCGCCCTTCGGCCGGGACTCGGTGCCGGAGGTGTACATGATCCGCAGCGGGTCGTCGTCGGCGACGTCGACCTCCGGCGCCTCGCCGTCGTGCTCGAGCCACTCGGCGATGTCGGTCCAGCCGGGGGTCTCCGGGCCGCCGCGGCGGATCACCGCCCTGGTCCCGATCGCGGTGCTCCCGCTGGCCTCGATCGCCTTCTCCGCGGTCTCGGCGAGCGCGTCCTCGGCCACGAACGCCGTCGCGCCGCTGTGGTCGAGGATGTAGGCGATCTCGTCGGGGCCGAGCATGAAGTTGACCGGCACCAGCAGCACGCCGAGCCGGGCCGTGGCGTAGTTGAGCACCGCGAACTCCCAGCAGTTGTGGGACAGCAGCGCCAGCCGGTCGCCCTTGCCCAGACCGGCCGCCTGGAGGGCGGACGTCGTACGGGCCACGACGGCGTCGAGCTCGGCGAAGGTGAGCCGGACGTCCCCGTCGACGAGCGCGAGCTTGTCGGGGGCCCGGTGTGCGCTGCGCCGGGGCAGGTCGCCCAGGGACTGGCGGCGGGCGGTGGCGGTCGAAGACTCCGTCATGCAACGCAGACTAACCCGGTCCGGCGAACGGTCACCCCGTCGCGGCGGCGATGTACGGTGGCACCGCGCGACGCATCTGTCGGACGGAGCTCAGGACGATCGCGAGGTAGCAAGTGACCGAGGCTCGTTGGACCCACCTGTACGGCGCGGGCGTGGACCCCGATCCCCGGCTGCCGGACACGACCGTGCTGGCGATGTTCCGCGAGCGGGTCGCCGAGAGCCCGGAAGCGGTCGCGGTCCACTACCTCGGCCGCGACCTCACCCGCCACGGGGTCGACCGGCTCAGCGACGTGGTCGCGCGCGGCCTCACCCACCTCGGCGTGTGGCAGGGCGACCGGGTGGCGATCTCGCTGCAGAACACCCCGACGTTCGTCATCACGCTGTTGGCGACCTGGAAGCTCGGCGCGATCGTCGTACCCGTCAACCCCATGCTGCGCGGCAAGGAGCTCTCGCACGTGATGGCCGACAGCGAGCCGCGGGTGTTCGTGTGCCACCCCGACATGGCGTCCGTGGTCGACGAGGTCCGCGACACCACGGGCACGGACGTCTCGGTGCTGTGGTCGCGGCCCGGTGACCTCGCCGGCGACATGCCCGGCCCGTGGAAGGACGACGCGGCGCTGCCCGAGGACGCCACCACGTTCGAGGAGCTGCTCGACGCGGTCGAGGACGGTACGGCGCCGGGGCGTGAGGGCTGGGTGGACCCGCGACCCGACGACATCGCGCTGCTGACCTACACCTCCGGCACGACCGGGCCGTCCAAGGGTGCGATGAGCACGCACACGAACCTCGTCTACCAGGCGGTGGTGTCGCGGGAGTGGTTCGGCCTGGGCGAGGAGGACAAGATCCTCACCACGGCGCCGTTCTTCCACATCACCGGCCTCGGCCTGCACCTCGCGATGGCCCTCGGCGGCGGCATCCCGATGGTGCTGACCTACCGGTTCGAGCCGGGCACCGTGCTGGGGCTGATGGACAGGTACCGCCCCACGTTCACCGTCGGCGCGATCACCGCCTACATCGCGCTCGCCGACCGTGCCGAGCCGGGAGCTGCGGCGATGGCCGCGATGAGCAACGCCTTCAGCGGCGGAGCGCCGGTCGCGCAGTCCGTGGTCGACCGCTACGAACGCGACTTCGGGGTCTACGTCCACAACATCTACGGCCTCACCGAGAGCACGTCGGCCTGCATCGGTGTCCCGCGCGGGCAGCGGGCGCCCGTCGACGAGGCCTCCGGGGCACTCGCGATCGGCGTGCCCATGCCAGGGGCCTTCGTCACCGTCGTCGACGAGAACGGCGAGGAGGTCCCGCCCGGCACCGCCGGCGAGCTGGTCGTCCGCGGCCCGATGGTCGGTACCGGCTACTGGAACCGGCCCGACGAGACCACGAACGCGTTCCGCCCCCTCGGCCTGCACACCGGCGACGTCGGCGTCATGGACGAGCAGGGCTGGGTGTTCATCGTCGACCGCAAGAAGGACCTGCTCGTGGTCAGCGGCTACAAGGTCTGGCCGCGCGAGGTCGAGGACGCGCTCTACCTCCACCCGGCGGTGCGCGAGGCAGCCGTGGTCGGCCGCCCCGACGAGTACCAGGGTGAGTCGGTCCAGGCCTTCGTCGCTCTGCGCAGCGGGCAGACCGCGACCGTCGAGGAGCTGCGTGACCACTGCCGCCAGAACCTCTCGGCCTACAAGTGCCCGCGCACCATCGAGTTCCTCGACGACCTGCCCAAGACCGCCACCGGCAAGATCCTGCGCCGTGAGCTGAAGGAGCCCTGACCGTGCCCGACGACGCCCTGTGGACGCCCTCGCCGGAGCGTGCCGCGGCATCGAACCTGACCCGCTTCGCCGAGCACGTCGAGAGCACGCGCGGCCGCTCCTTCGACGGCTACAACGAGCTGTGGGAGTGGTCGGTCACCGAGCTCGAGGACTTCTGGGCCGCGGTCTGGGAGTTCTTCGGCCTGCACGAGGACAGCGGGTACGACGCCGTGCTCGCCGGCGAGGCGATGCCCGGCGCGTCATGGTTCCCCGGTGCGCGGGTGAACTTCGCCGGCTACCTGCTGGCACAGGGAGAGTCGGACTCCGTGGCGGTCGTGGGGGCCGACGAGGCCGGGACGGTCGTCACGCTGACCCGCCAGGAGCTGCGCGCGCAGGTCGCGGCGCTCGCCGCGACCCTGACCGGGCTCGGCGTGGGGAGCGGCGACGTCGTGGCCGGCTACGTCCCGAACATCCCCGAGGCGGTGGTGGCCTTCCTCGCCACGGCGTCCCTCGGGGCCACCTGGTCCTCGGTCGGGCAGGACTACGCCCCGGCCGCGGTGATCGACCGGTTCGCCCAGCTGCGCCCGAAGGTCCTCGTCACCGCGGACGGCTACCACTTCAACGGCCGGGCGCACAGCCGCGTCGAGGCACTCGACGAGCTCCGCGCAGGACTCGGCACGGTCGAGCACGTGATCCTCCTCGAGCGGCTCGAGGAGGGCCGTGCGGCGTCCCACGGCTGCCTGCCGTGGGAGGAGGCCGTCTCCGAGGCGGGTGCCCGGCTGCGCCCGGTGGCGGTCCCCTTCGACCACCCGATGTGGGTGCTGTTCTCCTCCGGCACGACCGGGCTGCCCAAAGGCCTCGTGCACGGCCACGGCGGCTTCCTCGTCGAGACGCTCAAGCAGATGTCGTTGCACTGGGACCTCCGGCCCGACGACCGGGTGTTCTGGTACACCTCCCCGAGCTGGGTGATGTGGAACCTCGCGCTGTCCACGCTCGCGGTCGGCGGCAGCATCCTGTGCTACGACGGCTCGCCGACCCACCCCGACCCCTCGACGCTGTGGCGGCTCGTCGCCGACCACGAGGTGACGTTCTTCGGCACCAGCCCGGGCTACCTCCAGGCCTCCGAGAACGCCGGGGTGCGTCCTGCGGCGGACCTCGACCTGTCCCGGCTCCGGGCGATGGGCTCGACGGGCTCGCCGCTGGCGCCCTACCTCCACCGCTGGGCGCGCGACGAGGTCGGCGAGATCCCGCTGTGGTCGATGAGCGGCGGCACCGACATCGCCGGTGCGTTCGTGGGCGGGGCCCCCACGGTGCCGATCTGGCCCGGCGAGATCTCCGTGCGCTGCCTCGGTGTGGCGATGGAGGCGTGGGACGAGGAGGGCAAGCCGGTGTACGGCGAGGTGGGGGAGCTCGTCGTGCACCGCCCGATGCCGAGCATGCCGGTGTGCCTGTGGGACGACCCGTCCGGCGAGAGGTACCGCGACGCCTACTTCTCGAAGTACCCCGACGCGTGGCGGCAGGGGGACTGGATCACGATCACCGAGCGCGGGTCCGTCGTGATCCACGGCCGGTCCGACTCCACGCTGAACCGCAACGGCGTGCGCATGGGCAGCGCCGACATCTACGCGGCGGTGGAGACGATCTCCGAGGTCACCGAGGCCCTCGTCATCGGCGCCGAGCAGCCCGACGGCACCTACTGGATGCCGTTGTTCGTGGTGCTCGATGAGGGCCGCTTTCTCGACGACGCGCTCGTGCGACCGGATCCGCACGGCGATCCGGAAGAAGGCCTCCCCGCGCCACGTGCCCGACGAGGTGATCGCGGTGCCGGGCATCCCGCACACGCGCACCGGCAAGAAGCTCGAGGTCCCCGTGAAGCGGATCCTCCAGGGCGCACCGCCCGAGCGGGTGGCCAACCCGGAGGCCGTCGACGACGCCGGTCTGCTGCGGCCGTTCGTCGACCTGGCCGCCGAGCGGTCAGGACCAGCCGGGCCAGGACGCCCGTAGCTTCTTCTTGTCGACCTTGCTGTAGGCCGTCAGCGGCAACGCGTCGACCGGCGTGACCGCCTTCGGGCGCTTGTAGGCCGACAGCCGGTCCCGGCAGTGCGCGCGCACCGCCTCCTCGTCCAGGGTGGTGCCGGGGTCGGGGACGACGAAGGCCACCACCGCCTCGCCCCAGTCGGGGTGCGGCACGCCGACGACCGCGACCTGGCCCACCCCGTCGACCTCGCGCACGGCCGCCTCGACCTCGCTGCTGTAGACGTTCATCCCGCCGCTGATGATCATGTCGTTCTTGCGGTCCAGCAGGTACAGGTAGGACTCGTCGTCGAGGTATCCCACGTCGCCGGTGAACAGCCAGCCGTCGCGCAGCGTCTTCTCCGTGGCTTCGGGCAGCCCGTGGTAGCCGGTCATCGTGTACGGCGTCAGCGCCGCCACCTCGCCGGGGGTCCCGGGCGGACAGTCGGCGCCGTCCTCGTCGACGATCCGCACCCGGGCCGTGGTCACCGGCCGGCCGCAGCTGCGGAGCCGGTGGGCGGACGCCTCGTCGGTGACGTGAGCCTCGCGGGGGAGGCGGGTGATGAAGTTCGGCGCCTCCGACTGCCCGTAGAGCTGCACGAACACCGGCCCGAACCGGGCGAGACCCTCCCCGAGCCGCTCGGGGGAGATCGGCGCGGCGCCGTACAGGATCGTGCGCAGCACGCTGTAGTCGCCCTGGGAGAGGGCGGCCTGGTCGAGCAGCCGGTAGATCATCGTCGGCACCATGAACAGGTAGCTCACCCGGTCGCGTTCCACCGCCTCGAGGACCGCGACGGCGTCGAAGCCACGCTCGATGTGGGTGAGGGCGCCCGCGGTCAGCGCCGTCTGCAGCAGGAACCCGGCGCTGTGCGGCAGCGGCGAGGAGAGCAGCAGCCGCTCGTCGGTGCGGATCTCCGTCTCCACCCGGTGCGCCAGCAGGTTCAGCGTGAGCTGCTGCTGGCGGTGCACGACGCCCTTGGGGCGCCCGGTCGTGCCGCCGGTGTACATGACCAGCCCGACGCCGGTGGGGGAGACGTCGGCCGGAGGCGCCGGCCGCGGCTGGTCGCCGAGGGCGGCCGACCAGGTCAGCGTCCCCGGCACGCGGCTCGCCTCGCCGTCGACCGTGACGACCGCACGGAGGTCCTCGCCTCGCTGCAGGTGCGTGGTCGCGACCTCCACCTGGGAGGGGGTCGCGAGGGCGACGACGGCGCCGCTGTCGCGGAGGATGTACGTCGCCTCGTCCGCCGACAGCATGTCGTTGAGCGGCACCTTCGCGGCGCCCAGCTTCACGATGGCCAGGTCGGCCACGGCGTACTCCGCGGTGTTCGACATCATCAGCGCGACCGGGACCTCCGGACGGACCCCGAGGTCGTGGAGGGTCGCGGCCAGGCGGTCGGACGCATCGTCCAGCTCCGCGTAGGTCCAGGTGCGGCCCCCGGCGACGACCGCGGGCCGGGCGGCGTTGACACGCAGGGCGTTGACCAGGACGGCCCGCAGGGTCAGCGGGTAGCCGCTCATCGGACCCTCCCCAGCACGCTGGCGTAGTTCGCGCCCGCGGCGCCGAGCAGCTGCCGGGCGGCGAGGACATGCTGCGAGACCCCGGTCGCGCCGATCGGGTGGCCCTTCGACTTCAGGCCGCCCGACGGGTTCACGGGGAGCCGACCCTCCTCGTGTGCCCACCCCTCATCGACCAGGCCGGCGCGGGAGAGGGCGCTCTGCCAGGCCGCGGCCCCCGCCTCGAAGCTGGTCAGGTCCGCGTCCGGGTTGTCGACGCCGTGGCGATGGTTCTTCGCGGCGATCTCGGCGCGCGTCAGCAACGAGTCCACGGTCTCGCCGTCGAGCCGGCCGAAGCGGGTGTGGTGGGTCCCGACGATGTCGGCACGTCGCTCCACGGCTCAGCTCCTGTCCACCGGGGCGGTGACGCTCATCGAGTCTGTCATCGGGATGACCGCGGTGAGGCCGCCGTCGACCGGGATGTTGGCGCCTGAGATGAATCGGCTCCTGTCGCTGGCCAGGAACCGCACCAGCTCTCCCACGTCCCAGCCGCTGCCCTCGACCCCGCCGCGGCCGAGCGGAGCCGCGTTGCGGCGGCGGAGGCGGTCCTCCTCGCTCAGGCCCTGCCCGTAGACCATCGGGGTGTGCAGGAAGCCGGCCACGAGGGCGTTGACCCGGATGCCCTCGGGGCCGTGCATCGCCGCCATCGCGCGGGTGAGGTTCGTGACCGCGCCCTTCGTGGCGCTGTAGATGATCGAGGGGTGGGCGCCGAGCACACCGGCGATCGAGGAGTTGTTGATGATCGACCCACCTCCGCGGCGCCGCATGTGCGGGATGGAGAAGCGCGACATCAGGACCATCGCGGTCACGTTGATGTCGAAGCACCGGCCCCATGCCTCGAGGTCGACGTCGACGACCGAGCCGCTCGGTCCCACGATGCCGACGTTGTTGAACAGCACGTCGACGCCGCCCCACTCGTTCGTGACCGTCGCGACGACCTCCTCGCACTGGTCGGCGCGGGACACGTCTGCGGTGAGCTCGAGGCACTCGCCCCCGGCCCTGTCCACGAGCTCGCGGGTCTCGGTGAGGTTCTCGGGGAGGGCGTCCACGATGGCGACCTTCATCCCGGCCTCGGCGAGGAGCACGGCGGCTGCGCGGCCGTTCCCGATGCCGCTGGCACGGGAACCCGCACCGCTGATGACGGCGATCTTGCCCTTCAAGTCGTCAGGCCGGGCCTGCTCCGGGGTCTGCATGCGTTCCTCTCCCTTGCCGCGTGGGGTCGCACCCGATCGGGTCCGGCCATCCACGATCGGCAAAGCGGCAGACGGTGTCCACGGACGATGGTCCAACGATCGCGGGTGCCGTTGGAGGAAAGCACAATCAGCCCTCCGATCGTGGGAAGGTAGGTCCGCCGAGCTCGAGCACCCACATCAGCTCGACCAGCACGTCCGGCGACTCCAGGGACCGACCGGTGAGCTCGGTGAAGCGGCGCAGCCGGTAGCGGAGGGTGTTCGGGTGCGTGACGAGGGCTTCGGCGCTCCTCGTCACGTTCAGGCCGTGCTCGAGATGGACCCGCAGCGTCTGCTCGAGGACGGCGCCGAAGTCTCCCTCGGCGCGGAGCGGTTCGAGGTAGCGGGCCTCGAGGAAGCGGGTCACCTCGGGGTCTGCCGCGGCGGCGAGGCGCCAGGTGAGGTCCTCGAGGCCGAAGACCCCGCGCCGGCCGAGCACCCTGGCCACGTCACAGGCGCGGCTCGCGGTGCTGAAGGAGTCGGCGATGCCCCCGAGGGGCACGAACGGGCCGATTCCCACCACCAGGTCGTCGTCGCCGGGCCGGCGGGCGACGAGGCCGATGCACTCGCCGCCGTCGACCGCGACGAGGGCAGGGCGGGAGGGGAGGCTGCCGTGTGCCTCCAGGCTCCGGCGGGTGCGCTCCGCGGCGGCGGTGTCGGTGACGCAGCGGATCGCGGCGTACTCCGCCTCGGGGTCGAGCCGGTAGCCGGTGAGGTCGGGCCCGGCGCCGTGGTGGTCGGCCTGCCCGTGCAGCAGGGCCCGCACCTCAGTGGTGCGTCGCTGGGCGTCCTGGAGGGCGCTGTCGAGACCGAAGGCGTGGTAGGCGGTGATCACCCGGTTCGTGAAGGCGTCACCCACGGCCCAGAGCAGCCGCGAGCCCGACAGCGTCACGTCGGCCGGGACACCCTCCTCGAAGCAGATGGACACGAAGCGCTCCTGGATCCACCCGATCGAGATGCGGAACGCCCTGATGATCTCCTCCACCGGGATGCCCCGGGTGAACCGCTCGCGGGTGGTCGTCTCGGCCTCCTCGACCTCCTCGACGGCCGGAGGACGGTTCTCCCTCAGGGCGCGCACCGCGATCGTGAGGTTCCGGCGCACCGACACCTCGAGGGCGGCCGACGGGACGGTGGCGTAGGACTCGAGATCCTCGAAGACCTGGGCCACCGTGATCGGGGTCAGCTGGTCGATGTCGCGCTCCAGCCGTGCGATGACCACCTCGGGCACCGGAGCGGGGCCGCTGTCCGCCATGTGCCTCCTCAGCTGGACCGGAGGGTCGATGGTAGCCGCGGCCGCCTGTCGGAACCCCCAAGCCACCCGGGCTGCCGTTGTGGTCCTCGACAGCGGGCGGTGGACAGGGAAGCCGGATGGTCGGGTGAAGACCGGGCGTATGGGCGGAACCGACACGCGACGCGTGAGGAATGTGGCCGCTGTCACCATGGTCGGAGCATGATCAGGTTTCCTAGCGTTGCCCGAGCGGGGGCCGTATGTGATCTGGGTCCTAAACACGGAAGGATCGTCAGTGGCGTCGACTAAGCGGATCGCCCTGCGCACCGAGGGTCTGACCAAGTACTTCCGGGGATTCCGGGCTGTCAACGAGGTGAACCTCGAGGTGCAGGAGGGTGGCGTGCACGCGCTGGTCGGCCCCAACGGTGCGGGGAAGACCACGCTGTTCAACCTGCTCACCGGGTTCATCAAGCCCAGCGAGGGCACGATCAAGGTCTTCGACGAGGACGTCACGGGGCTGCAGCCGGAGCAGATCGCCCACAAGGGCGTGGCCCGCTCCTTCCAGATCACCAGCCTCTTCGAGACCCTGACCCCGCGAGAGCACGTGGAGCTGGCACTGCAGGGCACGACCTCGCAGGGCCTGCGGTTCTGGCGCTCGGTGAAGCTGCTGGGCAAGTACCGCCCCGAGGTCGACGACCTGCTCGCGCAGGTGGGGCTCTCCGCACTCGCCGACAAGCCGTCGGGTCTCCTGGCCTATGGCCAGAAGCGGGCGCTCGAGATGGCGCTGGTCCTCGCCCTCGACCCGAAGGTGATGCTGCTCGACGAGCCGACCGCCGGCATGGGCATCGAGGACGTCGACCACACGATCGCGCTGGTCCGCCGCATCTCCGAGGGGCGCACGGTGGTGTTCGTCGACCACAACATGCACGTCGTCGGCAGCCTCGCCCACGACGTCACGGTCCTGCAGCAGGGTGCCGTGCTCGCACAGGGCACGTACGACGAGGTCCGGCGCGACGAACGGGTGATCACCGCCTACCTGGGAGAGGCCCATGCTTGAGGTCCGCAGCCTGAAAGCCTGGTACGGCGAGGCCCAGGCGCTCCACGACGTCACCCTCGACGTCGCCGACGGCGAGGTCGTGACGCTCGTGGGCCGCAACGGCGCCGGCAAGACCACGCTGCTGCGAAGCGTGATCGGCCTGCACCGGCACGTCGAGGGCGAGGTGACGTTCGACGGCAAGGACGTCGCCCGACTGCCCGCCCACAAGCGCGCCCGGTCCGGCATGGGATGGGTGCAGGACGACCGTGGCGTCTACGCCAACCTCAACGTCGAGGAGAACCTCCTCCTGCCGCCGACGGTCTCGGACCGGGCCTGGACGCTCGAACGGGTCTACGAGGCCTTTCCGGTGCTCGCCGACCGGCGCAAAGCACCCGGCACGACGCTGTCGGGCGGGGAGCAGCAGATGCTGGCGATCGCGCGGGTGCTACGCACCGGCGCGCGGCTGCTGCTGCTCGACGAGCCGTCCGAGGGTCTCGCGCCGGTGATCGTGGCGCAGATCGGCGACATCATCCGCCAGGTCAAGGAGACCGGAGCGGGCGTGCTGCTCATCGAGCAGAACGTGAAGTTCGCGGCGACCGTCGCCGACCGGCACTACCTGCTGGCCCAGGGACGGGTCGTCGAGTCGCTCGACAACCACCAGTTCGTCGAGCGCCAGGAGGAGCTGCTCGAGCACCTCGGCATCTGAGCGCGACATGAACCAGCAACCGGCAAGCACCAGCAAAGGGAGAGGCACCACCATGATCAAGAAGACCGCGGCCGGATCGGCCGCACTCATCTCGGGCGCGATGATCCTCAGCGCCTGCGGTGGGGGAGGGCCCACCGCGGCAGGGGGCGACTTCACCGACGACAAGATCCATCTCGCCGTGCTCAACGACCAGTCCGGCGTCTACAAGGACGTCTCCGGGCCGAACAGCGTCGCGGCGGTCGAGATGGCCGTCGCGGACTTCAAGGAGGAGTACGGCGACGACGTCGTCGTCGATGAGATCGAGGTGAGCGCCACCGATCACCAGAACGAGCCCGACATCGCCAACACCAAGGCGCAGGAGCTCTACGACCGCGAGGGCGCGGACGTGATCCTAGACGTCCCCACGTCGTCGGCCGCGCTGGCGGTGGCGAGCCAGGCCGAGCAGGCGAACAAGCTCTTCATCGACGTCGGCGCCGGCACCACCGAGCTGACCGGGGGCCAGTGCAACAAGTACACCTTCCACTACGCGTACGACACGTACATGCTCGCCCACGGCACCGGCACGGCGGTCACCGAGAACGGTGGCACCGAGTGGTCGCTGGTCTACCCGGACTACGAGTTCGGCCAGGACATGACGCAGTCGTTCAGCGACGCCATCGAGGCGGCCGGCGGAACCGTCGGAGCGAAGATCGCCACGCCGTTCCCGAACGACAACTTCGCCACCTTCATCACCAAGGCCGGCGCCAACAACCCGGACGTGGTCGGCACCATGCACGCCGGTGGGGACCTCATCAACTTCGTGAAGCAGTACAACGAGTCGGCCGCCGCGAACAACACCGACCTCGCCGTGGGTCTGATGTTCATCACCGACGTCCACAGCCTGGGCGTCGAGCAGTTCCAGGGCACCTTGTTCACCACCCCGTGGTACTGGAACTTCGACGACGAGAACCGTGAGTGGGCCGACCGGTTCCAGGAGGAGACGGGCCAGCGGCCGTCCTTCGCCCACGCCGCGAACTACTCGGCGGCCTACCAGTACCTCACCGCGGTCCAGGAGGAGGGAACCGACGACGCCGACGCGATCGTGGACAACCTCGAGGGCAAGGAGATCGACGACTTCTTCCTGCGCAACGGCCAGGTCCGCGCCGAGGACCACCGGGTGGTCCACGACGCCTACCTCGCCCAGGTCAAGGAGCCGGCCAACGTCGAGGAGGACTGGGACTACCTGGACATCACGAACACCATCCCCGCCGAGGAAGCCTTCAAGCCGGTCGAGGAGACCGAGTGCTCGATGGCCGAGTGACCTGACGCGTCGACGGGACGTCGGTGCGTGCCCCGGGTGCCTCTCCGGCACCCGGGGGACCGCCCGGGAGAAGGAACCATGAACACAGTTCTGCAGTACACGGTCCAAGGCTTGGCGGCGGGCAGCTTCTACGCGCTCGCGGCGCTCGGCCTGGCCGTCATCTTCGGCGTGCTCGGCGTCGTGAACTTCGCCCACGGTGCGTTCTACATGCTCGGCGCGGTCACCGCGGCGGTGCTCCTCGACGTCCTGGGTCTGACCCTGTGGTGGGGGCTGCTCGTCGTGCCTGCGCTGATGTTCCTGTTCGGCGTGGTGATCGAACGCCTGCTGGTGCGATGGGTGCTCCAGCTGGACCACCTGTACGGCTTCCTGCTCACCTTCGGACTGAGCCTGATCCTCGTGGAGCTGGTCAAGCAGCGGTACGGCGTCTCGGGACTGCCCTACCAGCGCCCGGAGGTGCTCCAGGGCAGGATCGACATCCTCGGCGTCGGGCTGCCGCGCTACCAGCTGTTCGTCTTCGTCTTCTCGATCGTGGTCTGCATCCTGGTGTGGTTGCTGATGACCCGAACCCGGGTCGGGATGATCGTGCGTGCCTCCACCGAGAAGCCCGACCTGGCGCGGGCGCTGGGGGTCAACGTCGGCCGCTGGGTGACGCCGGTGTTCGGCTTCGGAGTGGCACTGGCCGGGCTGGCCGGGGTGCTGGCTGCCCCCTTCCGGGCTATCACCGCCGACATGGGGAACAACTTCATCATCATCCTGTTCGCGGTCGTCGTCATCGGCGGTCTCGGCTCGATCGTGGGCGCGGTGGTAGCAGGATTCCTCGTCGGCCTGGTCGAGGCCTTCGGCCAGGCCTATGCCTCGTCGTTCGCCCAGATCCTCATCTTCGTCCTGATGGCCGTGGTCGTGCTCGTCCGTCCGGCGGGCCTCTTCGGACGGGAGGAAGCAGCATGAGCTCCACCGTGGTTCCTGAGACCTCCGCCGAGGAGGCGCACGCCTCGATGGGGTCGGGGCGGTCCTGGCAGCGCTGGACGCTGCTGGCCATCGGCCTGGTTGTCGCCCTCGCGCTGCCCTGGTTCATCTACCCGCCGGTCGCGATGGACATCGCGGCGTGGGCACTGTTCGCGGTCGCCCTCGACATCCTGCTCGGCTTCACCGGACTGCTCTCCTTCGGGCACGCAGCGTTCTGGGGCAGCTCGGCCTACGTCACCGGCCTGGTCGCGATCAACTACGGCGTCCCGTTCCCGGTGGCGGTGATCGGCGGTGCGGTCTTCGCGATGCTCCTGGCCGTGCCGATCGGATACCTCTCGGTACGCCGCTCGGGCATCTACTTCGCCATGGTGACCCTTGCCTTCGCGCAGATGGTCTTCTTCGTGGCCTACCAGTGGAACGGTCTCACCGGCGGCGAGAACGGCTTGCAGTCGGTGCCCACGAGCTTCTTCGGCATCGAGCTGGTCGAGACGGAGTCCTTCTACTTCTACTACGCCGCACTGCCGATCATCCTGCTCGGCATGTGGGCTGCATGGCGGATCGTGCACTCGCCCTTCGGCCGGGTCCTGGTCGCTATCCGCGACAACGCCCCTCGTACCCGCGCGCTCGGCTACGACGTCGAGAAGTACAAGGTCCTCGCCTTCGTGCTCTCCGCGGGCCTGTCCGGACTTGCCGGCGGGGTGTTCGCGATCAGTCACGGCTTCGTGGCCCTGCCGGACCTGCATTGGACCACCTCCGGAGAGGTCGTGCTGATCACCGTCCTGGGAGGGATCGGCACGCTGTGGGGCGGCATCGTCGGCGCCTTCCTCGTGGTCTCCATGGCCGACTACCTGGCGTCCTCCGGCTTCAGCGGCATCGACATCATCACCGGCAGCGTCTTCGTCCTGGTCGTGCTGCTCTTCCGGCGCGGCATCTGGGGCAGCGGACGGCACTACTGGCTGCAGTGGCGGAGCCGGCGGCAGGAGAGCGCCGGCTCCGCTGCCCAAGGCCCGGCGAACGACTAGCGCACCAGCCGGTTCAGCCGGAGCGCCAGCTGCACCTCGAGCTGGCGCTCCGGCTCCTGCCACCCCTCGCCGAGCAGGCGGGAGATCCGGTCCAGGCGCTGGGTGACCGTGTTGACGTGGACGTGCAGCTCTGCCGCGGTGCGGGTGAGGTTCCCGCCGGCGCGGAAGTAGGCCTCCAGGGTGCCCACCAGCCTGGTGTTCCGGGACCGGTCGTAGTCGATGACCGGCCCGATGGCGGACCGGACGAAGTCCCCGGCCTCCTCGGCACCGCCGAGGAGCAGCCCGACGAAACCGAGATCGGCCGCGGTGGCCACCTCGCCCCGTCGTCCGAGTGAGAGCAGCGCCGCGAGACAGCGCTCGGCCTCGTCGTACGCGGTGGTGATCCCGTCCGGGCCGGTCGCCGGGCCGGCGACGCCGAGCGTGACGACACCGGTGCCCGCGCCGCGGAGCGCCTCCTCGACCACCGCTGCCCCGCCGCGAAGGTCCTCCCGCGGCAGGATCACCACCAGCCGGCCGTCCCGGAGCGCGGCGAGACCACCGTGCAGGCCGGCGGCGTAGGTCGCGGCCTGGCTCAGCCGGGCGCGGTCCCCCTCGGCGTCGGCCACGACCACGGCGTGCGGCCGGTCCAGGTCGGTCCCGAGGAGCCTGGCACGCTCGCGGAGCCCTTCGGGCTCGCGGTCCGCGCCCGCGAGGATGTCCTCGAGCAGCTCACCCCGGACGCGGCCCTCCGCCTCGGCCACGCCGCGCTTGAACAGCAGCAGCAGGGCGGCCACGAGCGCCGAGCGCTCCAGGATCCGCTGGTCGCCCTGGGGCAGGTCACCGCTGCGTCGCAGGATGAGGCTGCCGAGCGGGTCGGCACCCGCGGCCACCGGCGTCACCGAGATCCCGTCCCCCCCGGAGACGGTGCGGCTCGTGCGGAGAGCGGTCGTGGCGGTGGCGGTCTCCTCCTTGGTGGGCGGAGCGTCGGGATCGGTCGTGGCGATCACCTTGCCCGAGGTGTCGATGACGACCACGTCCCCGCCCAGGACCTCGCGCACCTCGTGGACGACGTCCTCCGCGTCCCCGCCCTGCAGCACGATGCGGGTGAGCCGGTCGTGCGCGTCGGCGGCACGCTCGACGTTCTCGCTGTGCGCGCGCAGCATCTCGCTCGCGGCCTCCAGCTCGCCGAGCGCCTGCTGGGTCTCCGCGAGCAGCCGGGCGTTGTCGATGGCGATGGCGGCGTGCGCGGCGAGCGAGACCAGCAGGGCCACGTCGTCACGGACGAAGGGGCGCACGTCGCGGTTGGCGGCGTAGAGGACGCCGATCACCTGCTTGCCCAGCAGCAGCGGCACACCGAGGATCGAGCGCAGCCCCTCGTCGGAGACGGCGCCGTCGATGCCGCCGGTGTGCCGGAAGCGGTCGTCGTCGAAGTAGTCGGGGGTCGAGTACGGCGTCGCGGTCTGCGCGACGAGACCACCGAGGCCGGCACCCATCGGGAGACGGACCTCGCGGAAGGACTGGGCGACGATCCCCTCGGTCACCCGCATGTAGGTGTCACCGCGCACGTCGTCGTTGAGCGAGAGGTAGGCGACGTCGCTGTGCAGCAGCAGGCGGGCCCGGTGCACGATCGCCTCCAGCACCGCGTCCACGTCGGTCAACGCGGCGAGGTCACCCGCGGTCTCGTAGAGGGCGGAGAGCTCGGTCTCCCGTCGGCGGCGCGCCTCGAGCACCGAGCGCACCTGGAGGGCCAGCGTCTTGGCACGCTCGAGCTGGGCTATCTCCGTGGCGTCCGCGCCCGCCGCCCGGGCAGCCAGCAGCGGGCCCTCGAACTCCACTGCCGTGGCCTCGCGGGCGAGCAGCTCCAGGTACTCGACTCCCAGCACCCGGCCCATTCTGGCCGAAGGCGCCCGGGGCATGGATGTCGCCCGGCCGCGGGCGCCCGGGAGCGGTGGGGAGTCGGTCACGTCCCGGCCTCAGCTGGCCGCCCAGCCGCCGTCGAGCACCAGGTTGCTGCCGGTCATGAAGGCCGCCTCGTCGGAGCACAGGTAGGCGACCGCGCCGGCGACGTCCTGCGGCTTGATCAGCTGCTTGATCGCGGAGCGGGTGAGCATCACCTTGCTGACGACCTCGTCGTCCGAGAGCTGGTGCACCCGGGCCTGGTCGGCGATCTGCTTCTCCACGAGCGGGGTGCGGACGTACCCGGGGTTGACGCAGTTGCTGGTGACTCCTCGGTCGGCCCCCTCCAGCGCGATCACCTTCGACAGCCCCTCGAGGCCGTGCTTGGCGGAGACGTAGGCCGACTTGTAGGCGCTGGCTCGCAGGCCGTGGGCGCTCGAGATGTTCACGATGCGGCCCCAGCCGCGGGCGTACATGTGGGGGAGGCAGGCCCGCGCGAGCAGGAAGGGGGCCTCGAGCATGATCCGGTGAATGGCCGCGAAGCGGTCGGGTGGGAACTCCTCGACCGGCGCGACGTGCTGGATGCCGGCGTTGTTGACGAGGATGTCGGCCTCGAGGCGGAGGTCGGCGAGCGCGGCCGTGTCCGAGAGGTCGGCCACCCAGCTCTCACCACCGACCTCCGCGGCGACCGCCGACGCGCCGTCGGCGTCCCGGTCGCAGACCACGACGTGGGCGCCGTGGGCCGCCAGCCGGCGGGCCACGGCTGCCCCGATCCCGCTCGCGGAGCCGGTGACGACGGCACGCCTGCCGGTGAGGAGGTCGGGGGAAGCTGAGCTGGTCGCCATGCGGGAGAAACTACGGAGTGACCGGGCTCACCTCGATGGTGTCGACGCACACAATTCCCGCTCGGGCAGTGTGGTGAACCACTGCCGTCGGGGTTGCGGCGGTCAGCGGGGGAGGGGGATGCCCGCACCGTCTCGCCGCGCCCGCTGCCACACCGCGTCCGCGACCACCGCGTCGACCGCCCCCACTCCGAGGCTGCACGAGACCCGCAGGTCCCCGGCCGGCTGCTGCTCCAGGGCGGCGCCGAGCGAGCGGTGCGGCACCGGCCAGCCCGTGAAGTGGCCGAGCCCCCGGTAGTGCTCGAACTGCGCGAGGTCGTCGGTCACCAGGTCGTCGGCCGCGCCGGCGACCTCGGCGTCGACGTAGGCGGAGAAGTCGACGGGCACGACGAGCACCCGGTCGGCCAGCCACGAGCGCTCGAGCCTGCGGTGCGGGTCCGGGGACATCGGGCCGGCCGTGATCACGACGTCGGCATCCTGCACGGCGTCCTGTGCGTCGGCGGCGACCTCGACGCCCTCGAGGGGCCCGCGCAGCCGCGGACCGCCGTACGCCCGGATCGACGCCTCGGGGTTCAGCGCCCTCACCAGGGCGGCATGTGCGCGGCCCTGCTCGCCGAACCCGAGGATCGCAACCCGGTGCCAGCCTGGGTGTGCAAGGTGACGGATGCTGACGCCGCTCGCGGCCGCCGTGCGGGCAGCGGTGATCTCGGCGGCGTCCATGACCGCGGTCGGCAGACCGGTCTCCGAGTCGTTGAGCACGATGAGGCCGGAGATGTAGGGAAGCCCGCGTTCGGGGTTGGCAGGATAGGCGCCCACCCACTTCACCGCCGTCACGTCGCTGTCCGCGAGGTAGGCGGGCATTGCGTGGAGGAAGGTGCTGGGGCGCGGGTGGACCCCGATCTTCGCCGGGTTCTCCACCCGACCGGCCCCCATGGCGCGGTAGACCTCGCTCAGCCGTTCGACCTGCGCGAGCGGGTCCGGGAGCAGCGCCCGCACCGTCGCGCGGTCGAGGTAGGTGATCTTGTCCGCCGGCCTGTCGGTGGTCATGACGTCTGCTCGTCGACGTTCTCGGGCCGGCCGCTCAGTCGCAGGACCAGGTAGCCACCGACCGCGGCGACGAAGCTGCCGACGAGGATGCCGAGCTTGGCGATCTCGACGACGGCGATGTCGGTGTAGGCGAGGTTCGCGATGAAGATCGCGACGGTGAACCCGATGCCGGCGGTCATCGCGACGCCGAGCAGGTGGGTGGAGGTCATCCCGGTGGGGTAGCGGGCGATGCCGGACTTCTCGGTCAGCCAGGCGGCGCCGAAGATGCCCACGGTCTTGCCGAGCACCAGGCCGAGCGCGATGCCGAGCACGACCGGGTCGGTGAGCCACTCCCCGACGGGGACGTCGGGGTAGGGGACGCCGGCGTTGGCGAACGCGAACAGCGGCACGATCCCGAACGCCACCCACGGCGCGAGCCGGTTCTCGACCCGGTGGAGCGGCGACTGGGTCTCCTTGGTCAGCCGCCGCAGCTCGCGCAGCGTGTGGTCGTTCGCCTCGTGCTCGTCGGCGGTGACCACCCCGTCGGCGTTGCGTACGACGACCTCCCGGACGAGCCTCGTCGCGAGGTTCGGGTACTTGTCCGGGGGCAGGTAGGCGAAGGCCGGCGTGATGAGGCCGAAGGCGACACCCATCAAGGTGGCGTGCACCCCGGACTCGTGCAGGGCGTACCACCCGACCACGCCGAGCGCGATGTAGGGCGTGAGCGCCCGGATGCGGACCCGCTGGAAGAACAGCGCCACCGCGATCGAGGCGACGGCGACCAGCAGCCAGGTCAGGTGGATGCCGCTGGAGTAGAACAGCGCGATCACCAGGATCGCGCCGAGGTCGTCGACGATGGCCAGGGTCAGTAGGAACAGCCGGGCGCCGAGCGGCACGCGGCTGCCCAGCGAGGCGAGCAGGGCCACCGCGAAGGCGATGTCGGTGGCCATCGGGATCCCCCAGCCCGACAGGTTGTCGCCGCCCCAGTTGAAGCCGACGTAGATCAGGGCGGGCACGATCATGCCGCCGAGCGCGGCGACGATCGGGAGCGCCGCGGCCTTGGGGTCGCGCAGCTCGCCGAAGACGAGCTCCCGCTTGATCTCCAGCGAGACCAGCAGGAAGAACAGCGCCATGAGGGCGTCGTTGACGATGTCGTGCAGCGACAGGTCGAGGACGTGCAGCCCCCCGACGTCGATGGTGAGGTGGCTCTCCCAGAAGCTCTCGTAGGCGTCGAACAGCGGCGTGTTCGCGATGACCAGGGCCGCGATGGTCGCGATCAGGATCGCCAGCGCGCCGCTGGTCTCGATCTCCATCAGCCGCTGGATCGGCCGGACCACCTTCGTCGGCACGAACCGGTCCGTCTCCCGCCAGGAGTGGGCGACCAGCTGGGTCCCCGCCCCGTCGGCAGGCGTGGCGGCGGGGGCGTCGTCGGACTGCGTCGGTGGCTGATCGGGGGACATGGGAGTCAGGCTACCGAGGCGCCAACCATGCGCTGCGCGAGAGTGCAGTAGTGCTCGGCGATCTGCGCGGGGGACCACTCGCCCTCGTCGCGGTACCACCGGGCGACGTCGATCCCCAGCGACAGCAGGGCCAGCGCGGTCATGTGCGGGTCCTCGGTGCGGAACGCCCCCGCGGCGACCCCGCGCTCGACGAGGTCGCGCATCTCCTGCTCGATCTCGCGCCGGATCCCCGCGATGTCCGCGAGGTGCTCGGGGGAGAGCGCGGCCAGCTCGTAGTTCACGATCCGCGCCCCGGTGTGGTCCTCGGCGTGGTGCACGACGAACGCGCGGACGACCGCGACGAGCTGCTCGCGCGGGTCGGTGGCGGAGGCGACCGCGTCGCGGACCAGGGCCAGGGTCCTGTCGTGGCCGGAGCGGCTGATCAGGTGCAGCAGCTCCTCCTTCGACCGGTGGTGGACGTAGAGCGCTGCCGGGCTCATCCCGGCCCCCGAGGCGATGTCGCGGGTCGTCGTACCGTGGAAGCCCTTGGCCGCGAACGACGCGACGGCCGCCTCGATGAGGCGGCGCCGGGCGCCGGACCCGGGCCCGGCTTCTTGACGGATCTGCTCCACCTGAGGAACGCTAAGCGAACGCTTACCGGCTAAGCAAGCGCTTAGCCGCGGGGATCGTCGTCGCACACAGAGGGGCATCGCAGTGAAGAGGTTCGAGGGCAAGGTCGCGATCGTCACCGGGGCCAGCCGTGGCATCGGCCTCGGCATCGCCGAGCGGCTCGTCGCCGAGGGCGCCAAGGTGGTGGTCACCGCCCGCAAGCAGGAGGCGCTCGACGAGGCCGTCGCGCAGCTCGGCGGGGACGACGTGGCGATGGCGGTCGCCGGCAAGGCGGACCAGCCGGCGCACCAGGACGACGCGGTCGCGCGCACGCTCGAGCGGTTCGGCCGCATCGACATGCTGGTCAACAACACCGGCATCAACCCGGTCTACGGCCCGATGGTCGAGCTCGACCTCGACGCGGCCCGCAAGATCTTCGAGGTCAACGTGCTCTCGGCGCTGTCGTGGACCCAGAAGGTGCACCGGGCCTGGATGGGCGAGCACGGCGGCGCGGTCGTGAACGTCTCCTCGGTCGGGGGCCTCAAGCCCGCACCGGGCATCGGGTTCTACGGCTCCAGCAAGGCGATGCTCAACCACGTCACCCAGGAGCTCGCCGTCGAGCTCGGCCCGGACATCCGCGTCAACGCCGTCGCCCCGGCCGTGGTGAAGACCAAGTTCGCCACCGCGCTCTACGAGGGCCGCGAGGAGGAGGTCTCCGCGGCCTACCCGCTCAAGCGGCTCGGCGTGCCCGAGGACATCGGCAGCGTCGTGGCGTTCCTGCTGTCCGAGGACGCCGGCTGGCTGACCGGCCAGATCGTCGTCATCGACGGCGGCCTCACCCTCACCGGCGGGGTCTGAGATGGACGTCGACGGGGCAGGCGTCGTCGTCACCGGCGCCGGCCACGGCATCGGCCGGGCGATCGCCGCGCGGATGGCCGCGCAAGGGGCACGGGTCGTCGTCAACGACGTCGACGCCGAGGCCGCGCAGGCAGTGGCCAACGAGATCGGCGGCGGCACCGCCGTCCCCGGCGACGCCGCCTCCGAGGAGGGCGTGGCCGAGCTGGTGGCCACCGCCCGGGACCACCTCGGCAAGATCGACGTGTACTTCGCCAACGCCGGCATCGACGTCGGCCAGGGGCTCGACGCGCCGGAGGAGGACTGGGCCCGTGCGCTCGACGTCAACGTGATGGCCCACGTCCGCGCCGCCCGCCAGCTCGTGCCCGCCTGGCTGGAGACCGGCGGCGGCCGGTTCGTGGTCACCGCGTCCGCGGCCGGGCTGCTCACCATGCTCGGCAGCCCGACGTACTCGGTGACCAAGCACGCCTCGGTCGCCTTCGCCGAGTGGCTCTCGGCCACCTACGGCCACCGCGGGATCGTGGTCCAGGCGATCTGCCCGCAGGGCGTCAAGACCCGGATGCTCGACCAGGCCGGACCGCTCCAGGAGCTGCTCTCCCACGACACCGCGCTCGAGCCCGAGCAGGTCGCGGACACGGTGTGGCGCGGGCTGCAGGACGACCGGTTCCTGATCCTGCCGCACCCGGAGGTGGCCGACTACTACCGGCTGCGCGCCGCCGACACCGACCGGTGGCTGGCCGGGATGCGCAAGCTGCAGGCGAAGCTGGACGGTGCGTCGTGACCGAGCTGCCCGGCCTCGACCTCGACCGGTTCCGCGACTGGTTCGAGCGCGCCTGCCCCGGCGAGGTCACCGGGCCGCTGACCGGCTCGCTGATCGCCGGCGGCAAGTCCAACCTCACCTACGTCGTCGGCGACGGCACCCGCGAGTGGGTGGTACGACGCCCGCCGCTCGGTCACGTCCTGGCCACCGCCCACGACATGGCCCGCGAGCACCGGGTGATGACCGCGCTGCGCGACACCGACGTCCCGGTCCCGCGGACCTACGCGCTGTGCGAGGACGAGGACGTTACCGGCGCCTCGTTCTACGTGATGGAGCGCGTGCACGGCACGCCGTACCGCACCCGCGACGAGCTCGAGGCGATCGGGCCTGCACGCACCGGGGCGATCTCGCGCCGCACCGTCGAGACGCTGGCCACCCTGCACTCGGTCGACCCGGCCGCGGTGGGGCTGGCCGACTTCGGACGGCCCGAGGGCTTCCTCGAGCGGCAGGTACGCCGGTGGGGCAAGCAGCTCGACGCGTCCCGCAGCCGGGACCTGGCCGGCGCCGACGAGATCCGCGCGCTGCTCGTCGAGCGGCTGCCGGAGCAGGAGCAGGCGCCCGCGATCGTGCACGGCGACTACCGCCTCGACAACCTGCTCATCGACGACCAGGACCGCGTCGCCGCCGTGCTGGACTGGGAGATGGCCACGCTCGGCGACCCGCTCACCGATGTCGCCCTGATGCTGGTCTACGGCGACCTGGCCCGGCTGTCGGACTCGGTCAGCGACGCCGCGACCGCACCCGGGTACCTCGACCGTGACCAGACCCTCGCCCTCTACGCCGCGACCAGCGGCCGGGACCTCGCCGACATGGGGTTCTACCTCGGCCTGGCGTTCTTCAAGCTGGCCGTGATCCTCGAGGGCATCCACTACCGCTTCACCCAGGGCCAGACCGTGGGGGAGGGCTTCGACACCGTCGGCAGGGCCGTCGAGCCGCTGGTCGCCGCCGGCATCACCTCGCTGAAGGAGAACTGACATGGATTTCGCGTTCGACGCCCGCACCGAGGAGCTGCGCCAGGAGCTGCTCGCGTTCATGGAGCACCACGTCTACCCCCACGAGCAGCAGTTCCACGCCGAGCTCGACCAGCTCGAGGACCGGTGGGACTGGACGTCGGTCCCGACCATGCAGCGGCTGCGCGAGCGGGGGAAGCAGACCGGGCTGTGGAACGCCTTCCTCCCCGGTGAGGAGGGCGCGGGCCTGACGAACCTGCAGTACGCCCCGCTCGCGGAGATCACCGGCCGCAGCGGCCACCTCGCGCCCGCGGCGATCAACTGCGCCGCGCCGGACACCGGCAACATGGAGGTGCTGCACCTGTTCGGCACCGGCGAGCAGAAGGAGCGGTGGCTCGAGCCGCTGATGGCCGGCGACATCCGCTCCTCCTTCGCGATGACCGAGCCGGACGTGGCCTCCTCCGACGCCACCAACATCTCCACCACGATCCGCCGCGAGGGCGACGAGTACGTCGTCAACGGCCGCAAGTGGTGGATCACCGGCGCGATGAGCCCGGCGGCGCAGGTCTTCATCGTGATGGGCAAGACCGACCCCGACGCCGACCGGCACCGCCAGCAGTCGATGATCCTCGTCCCCCGCGACGCCCCGGGCGTCGAGGTGGTCCGCGGGATGGACGTCTTCGGGTACGACGACCGCGAGCACGGCGGCCACGCCGAGCTGGTGTTCCGCGACGTGCGCGTCCCGGCGTCGAACCTGATCGGCGAGGAGGGCGAGGGGTTCGCCGTCGCCCAGGCCCGCCTCGGCCCCGGCCGCATCCACCACTGCATGCGCTCCATCGGCGTGGCCGAGCGGGCCATCGAGCTGATGTGCCAGCGGGCCACCGAGCGGGTCGCCTTCGGCAAGCACCTGGCCCGGCAGGGCGTGGTCCGCGAGTGGATCGCCGAGTCGCGGGTGCGCATCGAGCAGCTGCGGCTGCTGGTGCTCAAGACCGCCTGGCTGATGGACACGGTCGGCAACAAGGGCGCGCACACCGAGATCCAGGCGATCAAGATCGCCACCCCCGAGACGGTGCAGTGGATCCTGGACAAGGCGATCCAGGTGCACGGCGCCGGCGGGCTCTCCCAGGACTTCCCGCTGGCCCAGTCCTTCGCCGGCATCCGCACCCTCCGCTTCGCCGACGGCCCCGACGAGGTGCACAAGATGTCCCTGGCCCGCCGGGAGATCAAGAGGCAGGTGAGCCTGTGACGGACGAGCAGACCCGTGCGGACCTGCGGTCGCGGGTCGAGTCGCTGCTGACGTCGTACCCTCCGGCCTCGACCGACCGGCTCGACTTCCTGCGCGCCCGCTTCGACGCCGGCCTGGCCTGGGTGCACTTCCCCGAGGGCCTCGGCGGGCTCGACCTGCCCCGCGGCTTCCAGCAGTACGTCGATGCGCTGCTGTCCCAGGCCGGCGCCCCGGACAACGACCCGCGACGGATCGGGATCGGCCTGGGCATGGCCGCCCCGACGATCCTCGCCTTCGGCACCGACGAGCAGAAGCGGCTGCTGCGCCCGCTGTGGACCGGCGAGGAGATCTGGTGCCAGCTGTTCAGCGAGCCCGGCGCCGGCTCCGACCTCGCTGCCCTCGCGACCCGCGCGGTCCCCGACGGCGACGGGTGGGTGGTGAACGGGCAGAAGGTGTGGACCTCCTCGGCGCACGAGGCGCAGCGGGCCATCCTGGTGGCCCGCACCGACCCGGACGCCCCCAAGCACCGGGGGATGACCTACTTCCTGGCCGACATGACCGACCCCGGCGTCGAGGTCCGGCCGCTGCGCCAGATCACCGGCGAGGCGGAGTTCAACGAGGTCTTCCTCTCCGACGTGCGGATCCCCGACGCGATGCGGCTCGGCGAGGTCGGCGAGGGCTGGAAGGTCGCCAACTTCACCCTCAACAACGAGCGCGTGGCGATCGGCGGGCAGGCCGCGCCCCGCGAGAGCGGGATGATCGGCAAGGTCACCGGGACCTGGCGGGACAACCCCGACGTCCGCACCCCGGCCCGTCACGACCGGCTGATGAGCGGCTGGGTCGAGGCGGAGGTGTTCCGGCTCACCGGGATGCGGCTGCGGCAGAAGCTCGCCGTGGGCGCCCCGGGCCCGGAGGGCGCCGCCATGAAGGTCACCTTCGCCAGGCTGTCCCAGGAGCTCAGCGGCCTCGAGGTCGAGATGCTCGGGGAGCAGGGGCTGCGCTACGGCGACTGGACGATGACGCGGCCCACGCACGTGGAGTTCACCGGCCGCGACGCCGGCTACCGGTACCTCCGCGCCAAGGGCAACTCCATCGAGGGCGGCACCACCGAGATCCTCAAGAACATCGTCGCCGAGCGGGTGCTGGGGCTGCCGTCGGAGCCGCGCGTCGACAAGGACATCCCCTGGAAGGACATCCCGCGATGAGCCAGGACCTGCACCTGCTCTACACCGACGTCGAGGACTCGCTGCGGTCCACCGTGCGCGACCTGCTGGCCGCGCGCTGCCCGGCCGAGGCGGTGACCGCGACCTACGACGGCGACCGGTCCGTCGTGGCGCCGCTGTGGACCTCGGTCGCCGCCGACCTGGGGCTGGCCGGCCTGCTGGTCCCCGAGTCCGCCGGCGGCGCCGGGGCCTCGGCCCGGGAGGCGGCCGTCGTGCTCGAGGAGCTCGGCCGCGCCGCCGCGCCGGTGCCGTTCCTGACCTCGTCGGTGCTGGCCACCGTCGCGCTCGGCGCCGACGACGGGCTGGCCGGCGCGCTGGCGGCCGGCGAGCGCACCGCCGCGCTGGTCGTGCCGCTGCCGACGACCTGGTGGGACCCGCACCCGAGCGTCACGCAGAGCGGCGACGAGCTCAGCGGCACGGTGTCCTCGGTCGCCGGTGCGCTCGAGGCCGACGTGCTGCTCGTGCCGGTGGCGGTGGACAGCGGGGTGGAGCTGCACGCGGTCGACGCCGCCGACGCCACCGTGGACCCGGTCACCTCCCTGGACATGACCCGGCAGCTCGCCGACGTCACCCTCGACGGTGCCGCCTCGCGGGTCGTCGTACCCGCCGCGGAGGGGGCGGTCGCGGTCCGGCGCGCGCTGATGGCCGGCGCCGCCCTGCTCGCCTCCGAGCAGCTCGGGGTCGCGCAGTGGGGCCTGGAGACGACCGTGGCCTACCTCAGGGACCGGCGCCAGTTCGGCCGGGTGGTCGGCGGCTTCCAGGCCCTCAAGCACCGGCTGGCCGACCTCTACGTCGTCGTCGAGCAGGCCCGGGCCGCCGCCCGCTACGCCGCCGCGACGCTCGCCGAGGACGACCCGGACGCCGAGGTCGCCGCCGCGGTCGCGCAGGCCTACTGCTCCGACGTCGCGGTCAAGGTCGCCGAGGAGACCGTGCAGCTGCACGGGGGCATCGGGATGACCTGGGAGCACCCGGCGCACCTGTACCTCAAGCGCGCCAAGGCCGACCAGATCGCCTTCGGCACCGCCTCGCAGCACCGGGCGTACCTCGCCACGCTCGTCGACGTCCCCGCGTGAGCGTGACCGGCCTGCTCGTCGCCAACCGGGGCGAGGTCGCGGTGCGGGTGGTCCGCGCCGCCCGGACGCTGGGCCTGCGCTCCGTCGCGGTGCACGCCCCCGAGGACGCCGACGGGCTGCACGTCCGCCTCGCCGACGAGGCGCACCCGCTTCCCGGGCGCGGTGCCTCGGCCTACCTCGACGCCGGCGAGCTGGTCCACCTCGCCCGCCGTACCGGCTGCACGCTGGTGCACCCCGGCTACGGCTTCCTCAGCGAGAACGCCGGGTTCGCCCGCGCCTGCGCCGAGGCCGGGCTGGGCTTCGTCGGCCCGCCGCCGGAGGTGCTCGAGCTGTTCGGCGACAAGACCCGGGCACGGGCGCTGGCCGGGCGGGAGGGCGTGCCGGTGCTCGCCGCCACGGTCGGGCCCACGAGCCTCGCCGACGCGCAGACGTTCGTCGCCTCGCTGCGGCCGGGCGCCGCGGTGATGGTCAAGGCGGTGCACGGCGGCGGTGGCCGCGGGACGCGGGTGGTCCGCTCGCCCGAGGAGCTGCCGGAGGCCTACGAGCGGTGCCGGTCGGAGGCCGAGCGCGCCTTCGGCAGCGGCGAGGTGTACGTCGAGCAGCTGCTCGAGCACGCCCGGCACGTCGAGGTGCAGGTGGTCGGCGACGGCAGCCGGGTGGTGTCCCTCGGCGAGCGGGAGTGCAGCGTCCAGCGCCGGCACCAGAAGCTCGTCGAGGTGGCACCCAGCCCGTCGCTGTCCCCGGGGGTGCGCGACCGGATCGTCGACGCCGCGCTGCGGATGGCCCGCGCGACGTCGTACGCCGGTCTCGGCACCTTCGAGTTCCTGGTCGGAGACGGGGCCGCGGGAGGCGCGTTCTTCCTGGAGGCGAACCCGCGGCTGCAGGTGGAGCACACCGTCACCGAGGAGGTGACCGGGGTCGACCTGGTCGCCACCCAGCTCGAGCTCGCCGCCGGCGCCTCGCTGGCCGACCTCGGCCTGGCCGAGCCGCCGGCGCCCCGCGGCTGGGCGGTCCAGGCGCGGGTCGGCGCGGAGGGGACCGGCACCGTGACCCGGTTCGACCCGCCGACCGGCCCGGGCGTCCGCGTGGACACCCACCTGCAGGCCGGGACCGACGTCACCGGCGCGTTCGACCCGCTGCTGGCGAAGGTGGTCACGCACACCTCCCGGGGCGGGTTCGCCGCGGCCGCCGAACAGGCAGACGCGGCGCTGGCCGAGCTGGTGCTCGAGGGGCCGGCGACCAACGTCGCGCTGCTCCGCGCGGTCCTGCAGCACCCGGCCTTCCGCGCGGGTACGCTCACCACCTCCTTCGTCGACGACCACCTCGCCGACCTGGCGCCGGCCCTGGTGCCGCCGGCCGAGGCCTCCACGGACGCGGACGGATCGCCGGCCGACGTCCTCGCCGCACCCTTCACCGGCACGGTGGTCGCGATCGAGGCCGCTCCCGGGGACACCGTCGCCGCCGGGGCCCCGGTCGTCGTGCTCGAGGCGATGAAGATGCAGCACCCGCTCGCCACGGCCGCCGCCGGCACCGTCACCGACGTCCTCGTCGCCGTCGGCGACACGGTCCGGGAGGGCGAGCACCTGGTCCGTCTCACCCCCGCCGGCGCCGGGAGCGTCGCCGCCGCCGCCCAGGAGCAGGTCGACCCCGACCACGTCCGGGCCGACCTGGCCGAGGTGGTCGACCGGCAGCGCGCCACCCTCGACGAGGCCCGTCCCGAGGCGGTCGCGAAGCGGCACCGCACCGGCCGCCGTACCGCCCGGGAGAACGTCGCCGACCTGTGCGACGACTTCACCGAGTACGGCGCCCTCGTCGTCGCCGCGCAACGGCAGCGCCGCTCGCTGGAGGACCTGGTCGCGAACACCCCCGCCGACGGCATGGTCACCGGCATCGGCACCGTGAACGCCGAGACCCACGGCGAGGACGCGGCCCGGTGCGTGGTGATGGCCTACGACTACACGGTCCTCGCCGGCACCCAGGGCCTGCTCAACCACCGCAAGACCGACCGGATGCTGGAGCTGGCCGCCGACCGCCGGCTGCCGGTGGTGCTGTTCGCCGAGGGTGGCGGCGGCCGTCCCGGCGACACCGACACGACCTCCGCGTCCGCGCTGGACGTGCCGACGTTCGCCAGCATGGGCCGGCTCAGCGGCCTGGTGCCCACCGTGGGGATCGCCGCCGGCCGCTGCTTCGCCGGCAACGCCGCGCTGCTCGGCTGCTGCGATGTGGTGATCGGCACCGAGGACGCCACCATCGGCATGGGCGGCCCGGCGATGATCGAGGGCGGCGGGCTCGGCTCCTACCGCCCCGAGGAGGTCGGTCCGCTCTCGGTGCAGGTGCCCAACGGCGTGGTGGACCTCGCCGTCGCCGACGAGGCCGAGGCCGTCGAGGTCGCCCGCCGCTACCTGTCCTACTTCCAGGGGCCGGTCGGGGAGTGGGAGTGCGCCGACCAGCGGCTGCTGCGGCACGCGCTGCCCGAGGACCGGGTCCGGGTGTACGACGTGCGCCGGGTCGTCGAGCTGCTGGCCGACGAGGGCTCGGTCCTCGAGCTGCGGCCGTCGTTCGGGGTCGGCGTGGTCACCGCGCTGGTGCGGGTCGAGGGACGGCCGATGGGCCTGGTCGCCAACGACCCCGCACACCTCGGCGGGGCGATCGACGCGCCGGCCGCGGACAAGCTCGCCCGGTTCCTGCAGCTGTGCGACGCGCACGGGCTGCCGGTGCTGTCCCTGGTCGACACCCCCGGGTTCATGGTCGGCCCCGACGCCGAGCGCACCGCCACGGTCCGCCACTTCAGCCGGCTCTTCGTGGCCGGGGCCAACCTGCGGGTGCCGGTGGTCGGCGTCGTGCTGCGCAAGGGCTACGGGCTCGGCGCGATGGCGATGGTCGGCGGCAGCTTCCACGAGCCGGCGGCGATGCTGTCGTGGCCGACCGGGGAGATCGGTGGCATGGGCCTCGAGGGCGCGGTGCGGCTGGGGTTCCGGCGCGAGCTGGACGCGATCGAGGACCCCGACGAGCGGCGGCGCGCCTTCGACGAGCTGCTCGCCGCGGCCTACGACCGGGGCAAGGCGGTCAACGCGGCGATGGTGTTCGAGCTCGATGACGTGATCGACCCCGCGGAGACCCGGCGGTGGGTCCGGTCCGCGCTCGGCGCGTCCGCCGTACCCCCGGCCGCGGGCGGGCGGCGCTTCGTCGACACCTGGTGACCGGCCCCGCCGGCCGCCGCGTCAGCGGGTGCGGCAGCGCAGCGTGACCCGGTTGCCCGTGTGGTAGTCGCGCAGCGCCCGGATGGTGCCCTGCGGCTGGCTGCCGATCAGCGACGGCCAGTCGAAGCGCTCCTCGACCTCGAAGTCGTACACGCCGAGCATCATCTCCAGCGCCGGGACCGACGGCCACCCGGCCAGCGCCAGGTCGCCGTGGGACACCTCGTCGCGCGCGGCGTTGCTCTCCGCGGCGGTGGCGTTGCGGCGCAGCTCGATGACCGGCCGGTCGTCGAGGGTCACCTTGGTGTCGATGATCAGGTACTTCGGGTTGGCGTCGCGCATCCCGCGGAGCAGCTCGGCGTAGCGGATCGTGTGGTACATGAAGCCCAGGCACATGACCACGTCGACGTCGAGCTTCTCGTCGCGCAGCACCTTGAACATGTCGCCACGCATGAACCGGTAGCTGCGGCTCGGGATGCCGTAGTCGGCGAACGTGGCCCGGCTGTTCCTGACCAGCCGGCCGCGCGCCTCCACGCCCGTCACGTGGGAGGCTCCGGCCTGGAGCGCCGCGAAGGACCAGCGCCCGTCGTGGCTGGCGAGGTCGAGGACCCGGGCGCCCTCGAGGATGTCGCGGTTGGACTCGATCATCGCCTGGTGGCGCAGGTTGAGCCGCGTGGCCGAGGTGGCCGTCGTGCTGGTCGTGCGGAACCGGTCGTAGTCGTCGAAGAACACCGTCGGCACTCCTGGCAGGGGGCAGCTGGCGTGGGCAACGTACTACGTCCGTGCTGCGGACCGCACCCCTCGCGCGTGGCTCAGCCGATGCGGCGCCCGGTGACCTCGCGCCACCGCAGCCGCACGAACATCGGTCGTACCCCGTCGGCCCACGGCTTGGGGTCGTGCGCCCAGCGGATCTCCTCGACCTCCTCGATGTCCTCGACCATCTCGCCGCGGCCGCGGGCGACGACGCTCCACCCCTGCTGCGCCGCGGTGTCGAGGTGGTCGACCTCGAAGGCGATGTCCCCGGCCCAGCCGTAGGTGCCCAGGACGCTGTAGGGCGTGGTGCGGAAGACGATCGAGTTGCCGTCGACGGCGTAGTTCACCGGCACCACGTGCGGTCCGTCGGGAGTGCAGATCGCGGCGCGGCCCACCACACCCGCGGCGAGCAGCTCCACGCACTCGTCGGTCGTCATCTCTCGGATCACACCCATGTCGAGACCTCCCGAAAACTCCTCCTCAGCATGCGTGACCAGGCCGGGCGCCGGTTAGGGTCTTTCGCCCCTGCCTGCCTCCAGGCCGTCGACGAGCGCGGTGAGGCCGAGCTCGAAGCTCTCCCGGTCGATCCGCTCGGCGTGGCCGCGCAGCCGGTGCGCCTGGCCGAGGTTGGGGTAGCGGTCGAGGTAGACCCGCACGTCGTCGCTGAAGCCGCCGGCGAACGGCGTCGACGCCGCCCCGATGACCAGGTACTTCACCGCCCCGGCGATCATCGTCGCCCGGTGCGGCGACCAGCCGGCGCCGACCAGCCCGCCGTGCACGGCGTCGGCCATCGCCAGGAAGCCCTCGCGCCGTCCCGCCCCGGTCGCCACGACCGGCACGGCCCCGGGGTGGGCGGCCAGCGCGGCGCGGTAGGAGCGGGCCCAGGTGAGCAGCCCCTCGCGCCAGCCGTGCGCGAAGCCGGAGGTGTCGACGTCGGCCACGACCCGGTCGGCGACGGCGTCGAGGAGGTCGTCCTTGGTCGGGTAGTGGCTGTAGAGGGACGCGGCGCGGACCCCGAGCTCCCCGGCCAGCCGGCGCATGGACAGTCCCGCCACGCCGTGCGCGTCCAGCATCTCCAGCGCGGTGTCGCGGATCAGCTCCCGGCTCAGCAACGGGGTGCGCGGTCGTGCCATCGACGTACTCCTTGCGTTGGCGGGCCCGCCCCCCTAGCGTAAACCTAACACCGTTCGGTTTGGAGGGATCGTCCATGGACCTGGCTCTGAACGAGGACCAGCGCAGCTTCGCGCAGCTCACCCGCGAGTTCCTCGAGCGCGAGGTCGTGCCGCACCGCGCCGAGTGGGACCGGCGCGAGCAGGTGGACCGCGCACTCGTCGCGAAGATGGGGGACCTGGGGCTGCTCGGGCTGACCATCCCCGAGGAGTACGGCGGCGCCGGGGGCGACCTGGTCACCTACGCCCTCGTCATGGAGGAGCTCGGCCGCGCCGACTCCGCGGCCCGCGGGATCGTGTCGGTCTCCAACGGCCTGGTCGGCACCTCGATCCTCAACTACGGCACCGAGGAGCAGAAGCAGCAGTGGCTGCCGGGCATCGCGTCGGGGGAGAAGCTCGGGTGCTTCGGGCTCACCGAGCCCGACACCGGGTCCGACGCCGGCAGCCTGACGTCGCGCGCGGTGCGCGACGGCGACGACTACGTGCTCGACGGGCAGAAGATCTTCATCACCAACGGCACCTGGGCCGACGTGGCCCTGGTCTTCGCCCGCACCGGCGGCGAGGGGCCCAGGGGCGTCTCGGCGTTCCTGGTGCCCACCGACACCCCCGGCTTCGAGGCCCGCGAGATCAAGGGCAAGCTCGGCCTGCGCGGCCAGGCCACCGCCGAGCTGTTCCTCGCCGACGTGCGGCTGCCGGCCTCGGCCCTGCTCGGCGAGGAGGGGCAGGGCTTCAAGATCGCGATGTCGTCGCTGGACAAGGGCCGAATCTCCGTGGCCGCCGGCTGTGTCGGCATCGTCCAGGGCTGCCTCGAGGCCACCGTCGCCTACGCCCGGGAGCGCCGGCAGTTCGGCCGGCCGCTCGCGAGCTTCCAGATGATCCAGGACCTGATCGCGGACATGTCCGTCGACGCCGACGCCGCCCGGCTGCTGGTGTGGCGGGCCGCGGACCTCTACGTGCGCGGCGAGGCCTACGGGGTGGCGGCGTCGAAGGCCAAGTACTTCGCCTCCGAGGCGGCCGTGCGTGCGGCCAACAACGCGATCCAGGCGTTCGGCGGCTACGGCTACGTCGACGAGTACCCGGTGCAGAAGTTCATGCGCGACGCCCGCGTCATGACGTTGTACGAAGGCACCAGCCAGATCCAGAAGCTGCTCATCGGTCGCGACGAGACCGGTGTCAGCGCCTTCCTCTGACCCGAAAGGACGCGTGCATGAGCTTCAACCTGGCCCAGCTGCTCGAGGAGTCGCGACAGGCCGACCCGGAGAAGCCCTGCGTGGTCATCGACGAGACCACGCTGACCTACCAGCAGGTCGAGGACCTGTCCGCGCTCGTCGCCGGCAGCCTGCTCGGGCTCGGCCTCGAGCCCGGTGACAAGGTCGCGGTGCAGCTGCCCAACGTGCCGCACTTCCTGTTCGCCTACTTCGGGATCCTGCGCGCCGGCCTGGTGATGGTGCCGCTCAACCCGCTGCTGGCCGAGCCGGAGATCGTCTACCACCTGCAGAACTCCGACGCCCGGGTGCTGGTCACCCTCGACCTGATCGCCGAGGGCGCCCACCGGGCCGCGCAGCAGGTCGGCGGCGTGTCGACGTACGTCGTCGAGGTCACCGGCGCACCCCGGCCCGAGGGCACTCGGGCCTTCGACGAGCTCTACGCGGCCAGCGAGGTCCCCGACATCGCGCCGACCAACGCCGACGACACCGCGGTGATCCTCTACACCAGCGGCACGACCGGGCAAGCCCAAGGGTGCCGAGCTGACCCACTTCTCGCTGATGATGAACTGCACGATCGGCGGGGACCTGCTCGGCTTCGAGGACGACGACATCGGCGTCGCGGTGCTGCCCTTCTTCCACGTCTTCGGGCTCTCCAGCGTCCTCAACGCCACGATCCGGTACGGCGGCACCATGGTGCTGATCCCGCGCTTCGAGGTCGACCCGGTGATCGACGCGATCGAGAAGCACCGGGTCACGATCTTCCCCGGCGTGCCGACCATGTTCTCCGCGCTGCTGCACGCGGCCACCGAGGGCCGCGACCTGTCCTCGCTGCGGGTCGGCATCTCCGGCGGCGCCGCGATCCCCGGCGAGGTGATCCGCGCGTTCGAGGAGAAGGTGCCCGGCTGCGTGATCCTCGAGGGCTACGGGCTCTCGGAGTCCTCCAGCACCGCGACGTTCAACATCAGCGCCGAGCAGCGCAAGGTGCTCTCGATCGGCAAGCCGGTCTGGGGCGTGCGGGCGCGGATCGTCGACGCCGAGGACAGGCCGCTGCCGCCCGGCGAGGAGCACGTCGGGGAGATCGTGCTGCAGGGCCACGACCTGATGAAGGGCTACTACAAGAACCCCGAGGCGACCGCGGAGGCCTTCCGCGGCGGCTGGTTCCACACCGGCGACCTGGCCTACGCCGACGAGGACGGCTACCTGTTCGTCGTGGACCGCAAGAAGGACCTCGTCATCCGCGGCGGCTACAACGTCTACCCGCGCGAGATCGAGGAGGTCCTCTACGAGCACCCGGCCGTCGCGGAGGCCGCCGTCATCGGCAAGCCGCACGAGAGCCTCGGCGAGGAGGTGGTCGCCGTGGTCGCCCTCAAGCCCGGTGCCAGCGCCACCGAGGAGGAGATCGTCGCGTTCTGCAAGGAGCGCGTCGCCGCCTACAAGTACCCCCGGGAGATCCGGCTGGTCCAGGAGCTGCCCAAGGGCCCGACCGGCAAGATCCTGAAGAAGGAGCTGCGCTGATGGCGACCGTCCAGACCGTCCGCGGCGCCGTGGACACCGCCGGGCTCGGCCGCACCTACATGCACGAGCACGTCTTCGTGCTCAGCGCCGACGTCCAGCAGAACTACCCCGACGAGTGGGGCGACGAGGACACCCGCATCGCCGACGCGGTCGAGAAGCTCACCGCGCTGTCCCGGCAGGGCGTCCGCACGATCGTCGACCCCACCGTGGTCGGGCTCGGCCGCTACATCCCGCGGATCGAGCGGATCGCCGAGCAGGTGCCCGACCTCAACATCGTCGTGGCGACCGGGCTCTACACCTACGGCGACGTCCCGTTCTTCTTCCACTACCGCGGGCCGGCCCTGAACGAGATCGCGGGCGCCGACGTGCCCGACCCGATGGTCGACATGTTCGTCTCCGACATCGAGGACGGCATCGCCGGCACCGGCGTGAAGGCCGGGCTGCTCAAGTGCGCGATCGACTCACCGGGTCTCACCCCGGGTGTGGAACGGGTGATGCGGGCCGTCGCGAAGGCGCACCTGCGCACCGGCACCCCGATCACCGTGCACACGCACCCGGACACGCGCAGCGGCCTGGAGGTCAAGCGGGTGATGTGCGACGAGGAGGGCGTGGACCCCTCGCGGATCGTGCTCGGCCACAGCGGCGACACCACCGACGTCGACCACCTCGTCGAGCTCGCCGAGGCCGGGTTCGTGCTGGGCATGGACCGCTTCGGCATCAACCTCGAGACCACCTTCGAGGCGCGCGCCGACACCGTGGTGGAGATGTGCCGGCGCGGCTACGCCGACCGGATGGTGCTGTCCCAGGACGCCTCCTGCTACATCGACTGGATCGACCCGCAGGTCCGCCCGATGCTGTCGCAGTGGCACTACCTGCACATCCACGACGACGTGCTCCCGTACCTGCGTGACCACGGCGTCGGCCAGGAGCAGATCGACACCATGCTCATCGACCTACCCCGCCGCTACTTCGAACGCTGACCAGGAGGACCCCGATGCCCGTCGACCCGCAGATCGCCCAGCTGCTCGAGCTGATGGCCGCGCTCCCGCCCATGTCGGAGGGCACGCCGGAGCAGGCCCGCGACTCCTTCCGCCAGCTCACCGTGGCCGCGCGCCAGCCCGAGCACGTCGTCGAGGTCGGCTCGGTCGCGGACCTGACGGTCCCCGGGCCGGCCGGCGACCTCCCGGCCCGGGTCTACCGCCCCGCGCAGGAGGGCCCGGTGCCGACCGTGATGCTCTTCCACGGCGGCGGGTGGGTGATCGGGGACCTCGACACCCACGACAACACCGCGCGCAGCATCTGCCGGGACTGCTCCGCGGTGGTGGTCTCGGTCGACTACCGGCTCGCCCCCGAGGCGCCGTTCCCGGCGGCGGTGGAGGACGCGGTCGCCGCGACCCGGTGGGCGGCCGAACGGCTCGACGAGCTCGGCGGCTCGGACCGGCTCGCGGTCGCCGGGGACAGCGCCGGCGGCAACCTGTCGGCCGTGGTCGCCCAGCAGCTGCGCGACAGCGGTGGTCCCGCGTTGGTCGGCCAGTTCCTGATCTACCCGGCGGTCGACGTCACGGGCGAGTACGCCTCCCGGCTCGAGAACGCCGAGGGCTACTTCCTGGACGTGGCGACGATGGGCTGGTTCATGGAGCAGTACGCCGCCGACGCCTCCGTCCACGAGGACCCGCGGCTGTCCCCGCTGCGCCACCACGACCTGTCCGGGCTGCCCCCGGCCGTGGTGGTCACCGCGGAGTTCGACCCGCTGCGCGACGAGGGTGAGGCCTACGCCCGCGAGCTCTCCGCCGCCGGGGTGTCGGTGGAGGTACGCCGGTTCGACGGGATGATCCACGGCTTCTTCGACATGGGGACGTTCTCTCCCGGGGCCCAGGCCGCGATCGACGAGGCCTGCAAGATGTTCGCCCGCGTCCTCCACTCCTGACCCCGCCGAGTCGGCGCTTACCTCGCTGTGAGGGGGTCGAGTCGGCGCTTACCTCGGCGTGAGGGGCGTCGAGTCGGCGCTTACCTCGGCGCGGTGGTGCGCGGTTCACGCCGACTCGGCCGGGTGGGGCCCAGGTTCACGCCGACTCGGCGGTTTGTGGGCCAGGTTCACGCCGACTCGGCTGGGTGGGGAGGGGGGCGGTGCCGCGGCTGCTGCGGCCGACGGCCATCAGGCCGAGCACGAGCAGCAGCCGGTCACGGGGCACCTGGAGGCTGCGGCCGGTCAGCTGCTCGATCTGCTTCATCCGGTAGATCACCGTGTTCCGGTGGCAGTAGAGCGCCTCGGCCGCATGCGTCGGCGACCCATTGTGCTCGATGAGCGACAGCAGCGTGCTGAGCAGCACCTCGGACTGCGCCTGGGGCTGGGCGAGCAGCGGGCCGACCGACTCGGCGACGAGCAGGCCGGCGACCTCCGGGCTGGCGCTCAGCAGCACCTCCGGCAGCCGGTCGTTGACCGCGACCACCTCGGTCCGGCCGCGCGGCACGGTCTGCGCCGCTCGGGACGCCAGCTGGAAGGCGGCCGCGAACCCGCCGAGGCCGTCCGGCGACGCGGCCACCCCCACCCGGCCGGCGGCCAACGGGGACAGCAGCTCCACCAGCCCCGGAAGGTCGAGGCCGGCCAGCTGGACGAGCCCGAAGTACGCCCCGCCGCGCACGTGCCAGTGGGAGACCCTGCCCGACCGCTCGAGGTGGTCCTCCGGCGCGCGGAGCGGCTCGTCGAGGGACTCGTCGTACGGCGCCACGACGCAGGCGACCGGCTCGTCGGCCGAGACCGCCAGCGTCTCGGCCGCCTCCCGGGCGAACTCCGGGTCCGCGGCCCGGCCGCTGGCCAGCCCGTCGAGGGAGCCCTGCTGGCGCTGCAGGTCCCGTCGCTGCAGCCGCGCGCTCTCGCGGCGGTAGGCCTCGACCAGCACCGCGTTCTGTACGTCGAGCGCATGCCAGACCCGCTGTCCCGCCTGCAGCAGGACGTGGTCGTCGACGTCGAGCCGCCGCTGGGCGCCCTGCTCGAGGAGCGCCTCCCACAGCACCCGGGTGCCGAGGCTGTAGGCGCTGAGCACCAGCTCCATCGGCATGCCCTGGCGGGCCCGGCGCCGGCCGGTCTCCCGCCACACGTCCGTGGCCTTCTTGCCCGGCTCGGTGCGCCCGGCCATGGTCAGGATGCCGCGGCGGATGTGCTCGCGGGTGCTCGCGCGCACGTCGGAGCGCATCTCGGGGTCGGCCTTCTCGTACCACTCCCGGTCCTTCTCGAACAGCTGCAGGGAGATGTCGTCGGCGATCGCGTCGGCCCGGTCGACCAAAGAGGCCCAGGCCCGCTGGATCTGCGCCTCCAGATCCTCGCCCGATGCGAGTGACATGAACCACACTCTCGCACGCGGCGCACAGTTCGACCAGCCCAGAATGGCGGATTCGGGCAGTTCGCACGACAGGTTTTGTGCTCTGCGCCCATATCGCTTTCTGTGCACAACGACCAAAGTGGTGCGCGTCACAGGACTGGACCTCTCCCGAGGAGCCGGGCCATGTCGCACCGAGGGAGCACGTAGTGAGCGAGACGGCCGCCGGCCGCCCCCGCCAGGGCCATGCCTTCACGATGTCCGACGTGACCGTGAAGTTCGGCGGCATCACCGCGCTGAGCGACGTCGGGCTCGAGGTGGACCCGCACCAGGTGCTCGGCGTGATCGGCCCGAACGGCGCCGGCAAGACTACGCTGTTCAACGTCGCCTGCGGCTTCGTCCAGCCCGACTCGGGCCGGCTGACCTGGCAGGGCCGCACGCTGGAGAACCTCCGCCCCCACCGGCTGGCCGGGCTCGGCATCGGCCGCACGCTGCAGGGGCTCGGCCTCTTCGACCGGATGCCGGTGCTCGAGAACGTCATGGTGGGCGCCGACCGGCATGCGCGGGCCGGGTTCTTCTCCGGCCTCCTCGCCCTGCCCCGCAGCGGCAAGGAGGAGCGGGCCCTGCGGCAGCGCGCTATGGCGGTGCTGGCCGAGCTGGGCATCGCCGAGCACGCGGGCCGGTTCCCGAGCAGCCTGCCCTACGCCCTCCGCAAGCGGGTGGCGCTGGCCCGCGCACTGGTCAGCGAGCCGGACCTGCTGCTCCTCGACGAGCCGGCCAGCGGTCTCTCGAACGACGAGATGGGCGAGCTCGGCGAGCTCATCCGGGGCCTCACCGACCGCATGTCGGTGATGCTCGTCGAGCACCACATGGACCTCGTGATGGCGGTCTGCGACCACATCGTCGTGCTCGACTTCGGCAAGGTCATCGCCCGCGGCGGGCCGGACGAGATCCGCACCGACCCCGCTGTGCTCGCCGCCTACCTCGGCGACGAGGTGTCCCACCACACCGCCGACACCACGACCGGGGAGGGACGCTGACCATGCTCGACGTCCACGAGCTCACCACGACATACGGGCCGGTGAGGGCCCTCGACGGGGTCAGCTTCTCCGCACCGGCGGGCAAGATCACCGCGGTGCTCGGGGCCAACGGCGCCGGCAAGACCACCCTGCTGCGGACCCTGTCGGGGCTGATTCGCCCGGCCGGGGGCACCGCCACCCTCGAGGGCACCGAGCTCACCCGCACCCCGACCGAGAAGATGTCGGCGCTCGGACTGTCGCACGTCCCGGAGGGGCGCGGGGTGATCACCGAGCTCACCGTGGAGGAGAACCTCCGGCTCGGCGGGCTGGGCCGTCACGACAGGTCCCGGCCGGCCGACGTGGAGCGCGTCTACACGCTGTTCCCGGTGCTGGACGACCGGCGCAACGCCACCGCCGACACCCTCTCCGGCGGTGAGCGGCAGATGCTGGTGATCGGCCGGGCGCTCATGGCCAACCCGAAGATCCTGCTGCTCGACGAGCCGTCGCTGGGCCTCGCGCCGCGGATCGTCGCGCAGATCTTCGACCTGCTCAAGTCCCTGGTCGAGTCCGACGGACTGACCGTGCTGCTCGTCGAGCAGAACGCCCGCAGCGCCCTGTCCATCGCCGACTACGGCGTGGTGCTCAACCTCGGCAAGCTCGTCGTCCACGAACCGGCCGAGGTGCTCGCCGGGGACGAGAGCCTCCGCCACGCCTACCTCGGATTCTGACCGCCGCCTTTCGGCACCTTCGGGAGACCACGTTGCAGCAGTTCACCACCACCGCGCTGACCGGCCTGACGCTCGGGTTCGTCTACGCTGCGTTCGCCCTGGCGCTCGTGCTGATCTGGCGCTCGACCCGGATCGTGAACTTCGCCCAGGCACCGATGGCGATGATCACCACCTACATCGCCCTGGTGACCATCGACGCCGGCTACTCCTACTGGGTCGGCTTCCTCGCGGCGCTGCTCTCGGGCCTGGTCCTGGGAGCGGTGATCGAGCGGGTCTTCGTGCGTCCCGTGGAGGGCAAGTCCGACATCAACGCGGTGATCCTCACCCTCGGCCTGTTCATCGTCCTCCACGCCCTCGCCGCGGTGATCTTCGGCAACCGGTACCGCTCCTTCCCCGCGCCGTTCGGCCTGCGGGGCTTCAAGGTCGGCGACTTCAACGTCGCGCTGACCGGCTTCGGCATCTTCACGGTCGTCTCGGTGCTCGTCACCATGGGCCTGCTGGTCGCGCTGTTCCGCTTCACCGACCTCGGCCTGAAGATGCGGGCCTCGGCCTTCAACCCCGAGGTCGCCCGGCTGCTGGGCGTGAAGGTCGGCGGGATGCTCACGCTCGGGTGGGCCCTGGCCGCCGCGGTGGGCTCCCTGTCGGGGCTGCTGATCGCGGGCGGCGGACTGGTGCACCCCGGCTACATGGACTCCGTCGTGGTGTTCGGGTTCGTGGCGGCGGTCCTCGGCGGCCTCGACAGCCCGGCCGGCGCGGTCGTGGGCGGCCTGCTGCTCGGGCTCTCGCTGAGCTTCGTCAGCGGGTACGTCGGGTCGCAGCTGGTCGCGCTGGCCGCACTCGCCATCCTGATCGTGGTCCTCCTCCTCAAACCCGGCGGCCTGTTCGGCCACGCCGAGGAACGGAGGGTCTGACATGCGGGAGCGCTTCCGGACCTCGACGGCCACGCGCCACCTGGTCCTCGCCCTGCTCGCCCTGGTCGTCGTCGTACTCGTCGTCGAGAGCGTCAGCGACTTCCGAGCGGCCCAGCTCAGCGCGATGGCCTACCTCGGCATCGCCGCGGGCGGACTCACCGTCCTGACCGGGCTCAACGGCCAGCTCTCCCTGGGGCACGGCGCGTTCATGGCGATCGGCGCCTACACGACCGCGTTGTTCTACCAGGGTTCCGAGCCGGTGCTGCCCATGGTCGGGGTGCTGCTCGCCGCCACGCTGGTCACCCTCGTGGTCGGGGCCGTGGTGGGGGTCGCGGCCGCCCGGCTGCACGGTCCCTACATCGCCGGCGCCACGCTCGCGCTGGCCATCGCGGTGCCGGGGATCGCGCTGTACTTCAGCGAGACGTTCGGCGGTGAGCAGGGGCTCAACGTGCGGGTGCCCGACATCCCGGTGTGGTTCGACAACCTGATGTTCTTCCTCACCGCGAACGAGGTCTCCCGCAGCAAGTTCATCACCTACATCGCCTGGACCGCGCTGATCGTGACCTTCGTGCTGCTGGCGAACCTGTCGCGCAGCCGGGTGGGCCGGACCTGGCGCGCCGTGCGCGACGACGAGGTGGCCGCGGAGATCGCCGGGATCAACCTCGGCCGGGCCCGCGTCCTCGCCTTCGTGGTGAGCACCGCCGCCGCCGGGCTGGCCGGTGCGGTGATGGCGCTGACGGTGCGGCTGACCGCTCCCAGCGGGTTCACGCTGGTGCTCTCGCTCACCCTGCTCACCGCGGTCGTCCTGGGCGGTCTCGGCAGCCTGCTCGGCGCGCTGATCGGCGCCGCGCTGCTGACCTTCCTGCCGCAGGTGGTGACGAACCTCGGCCTGGACCTCGGACTCAGCTCGCTGCAGGCCGCAGAGCTCGCGCCGCTGGTCTACGGCCTGGTGATGGTGCTGGTCATCCTGCTCGCGCCCGCCGGGATCGTCGGCAGCGTGCGGCAGTGGTGGTGGGGACGCAAGGCCAAGGCGGCGAAGGCATGACCTGTCAGCTCGGGAAATCGGATGGATCAACAGGAAGTAGGACACGATGAAGAGATGGACCAGGAGGCTGACGCTGGTCACCAGTGCAGTCACGGCGGGCGCCATGCTGGCCGCGTGCGGTGCGGGGGCGGAGCGCAGTGGCGAGAACGGTGGTGACGGTGAGAGCCAGGCCCCCACGGCCTCGGACGTCGGCGTCACCGAGGACACGATCAAGCTCGGCGCGCACTTCCCGCTGACCGGGGTCGCGGCGCCGGGGTACAGCGAGATCCCGTCGGGCCACCAGGCCTACTACGACTTCGTCAACGCCAACGGGGGCGTGAACGGTCGGCAGATCGAGTGGGTCGTCCGCGACGACGGCTACAACCCGACCAACACCAGCCAGGTGACCAACGAGCTGGTGCTCCAGCAGGAGATCTTCGCCATGGTCGCCGGCCTGGGCACGCCGACGCACAGCGCCGTGGTGGACTTCCTCAACCAGGAGCAGGTGCCGGACCTGTTCGTCTCCTCCGGCTCGCTGACGTGGGGCGACAACCCGGAGGAGTACCCCTACACCTTCGGCTGGCAGACCGACTACATGAGCGAAGGCAAGATCATCGGCAAGTACGTCTCGGAGAACATGCCGGACGCGAAGGTCGGTCTGTTCCTCCAGGACGACGACTTCGGCCGTGACGGTGAGGCCGGTGTCCGGCAGTTCCTCGACAAGCAGATCGTCGAGACCGTCCGGTACACGCCGGGCAACACCGACGTCGCCCCGCAGATCGCGGCCCTGCAGGCGGCGGGCGCCGACCTGGTGCTCGGGTTCAACGTGCCGTCGTACACGGCGCTGAGCAAGCTCGTCGCGATGCGGCTGAACTACCAGCCGACCTGGTTCTACAGCAACGTGGGCTCGGACCCGACGCTGGTGGGCTCGCTGCTGGCGCGGTTCTCCGAGGGCGCGGTCGAGGACGGCGCGAGCCTGCTCGACGGCACCCTCACCACCGAGTACATCCCCGGCATCGACTCCACCGACGACCCGTGGGTCCAGCTGTGGCAGCGGGTCTGGGACGAGAACGGCGGCGACGGGGAGCTGACCAACTACCGGATCTACGGCATGAGCCAGGCCTACACGGTCGTGCAGGCGCTGCAGGCGGCCGGGGAGAACCTCACCCGCGACGGGATCGTCGACGCCCTGGAGCAGGTGGGCGGCGACCTCGAGGGCCCGGGTCTCGCGCCGTTCCGCTACTCCACGGACAGCCACCTCGGCATCTCCGGGATGTCCGTGGTGGAGATCCGCAACGGCGTCGGCGAGGAGCTGACCCCGGTGCAGGTCACCGACATCGGCGACGCGCCGATCGAGGAGGACGACTCCGCGTCGGGCGACGCCCCGCCGGAGAGCGGCATCCCCGAGGTCGAGCCGGTCGGCTGACCGACTGACCTCGTTCACATCGCGGGCGGGTCGTGGCGGACGTCGTACCGACGCCGCCGCGGCCCGCCCCTTCACTTCACAGGAGAACCGGGATGGACCTGAGCCTCACCGACGAGGAACGCGAGATCCGCGAGTGGGTGCGGACCTTCGTGCGCAAGGAGATCATGCCGCTCGAGCCCGACGTGCTCGCGCGCGAGCGGCGCAACGAGCAGGGGCTGCGGGCCGAGGAGCTGCAGGCCCTGCAGGACAAGGCGAAGCAGTCCGGGTTCTTCGGGGTGAACACGCCCGAGGAGTACGGCGGCATGGGACTCGGCGCGGTGATGAGCGCGCTCGTCGAGGTGGAGCTGGGCCGGTCGTTCGTGCAGTTCCGGTTCGGCGGGGACGCCGACAACATCCTCTACTTCGCCAACGACGAGCAGAAGCAGCGCTACCTCGTCCCGACGATCAACGGGGACCGGAGGAGCTGCTTCGCGATCACCGAGCCCGGGGCCGGCTCGGACGCGCGGGCGATCCGCACGTCCGCCGTACGCGACGGTGACGAGTGGGTGATCAACGGCGAGAAGACCTTCATCACCGGTGGCAACGAGGCCGACTTCACGATGGTCTTCGCGGTCACCGACAAACAGAAGGGTGCCAACGGCGGGGTCACCTGCTTCCTCGTCGACCGGGACCTGGGCTGGCGCTCGGAGCACATCGACACGATGGGCGAGTGGGGGCCGGCGGCGCTGGTCTTCGAGGACGTCCGGGTGCCGCACTCGGCCATCCTCGGGGAGGAGGGCAAGGGCTTCGAGCTGGCCATGCGGTGGATCGGCAAGGGCCGTTACCTGCTGCCCGCCCGGGCGCTCGGTGCCTGCGAGCGGCTCGCCGAGATGGGCATGGACCACGCCCGCAACCGAGTCACCTTCGGCAAGCCGATCGCCGAGCGGCAGGCGATCCAGTGGATGGTCGCCGACTCCGCGGTGGAGATCGAGGCGCTGCGCTGGCTGGTGCTCTCCGCGGCCTGGCAGGTCGACGCCGGCCTGGACTCGCGCCAGGCCCAGTCGATGGCGAAGCTGTACGGCGGGGTGAAGGCCAACGAGATCGTCGACCGGGTGCTGCAGATGCACGGCGGCATGGGCTACACCCGGGAGCTGCCCGTCGAGCGGTGGTACCGCGAGCTGCGGCTGCTGCGCATCTACGAGGGCACCGACGAGATCCAGCGGCGCACGATCGCCCGCAACCTGCTGAAGGGACACGTCTCGGTCCGCGGGCACCTGGGCTGACCCGGCAAGGGCGTAGGTCCCGATTCGAACCGCCCGTTTCGGTCTGACGCCCACGCCGGTGCGGGCGCGACCATCGGGACATGGCCGCGCAGCAGGGCACCGCGCGCCGGCTCGTGGCCGGTGCGCGGTCGAGCCTGCGCTACACGCTGCCGGGACTGTGGGTGGCGCTGGTCTTCGCCCTGCTGTCGTTCACCCCATCGCTGCTGCCGCGGCCCGCGTTCTTCCAGGGCCTGCTCATCGGCATCGACGCCGCAATCGGCTACGGGCTCGGCGTGCTGGGTGCCTGGGTCTGGCGGGAGTTCGCCGACCGGCCCCCGCGCAGGCCGTCACGCCGGTCCTGGACGGTGTTCGCCGTGGCCGCCGTCGCCGGGTCGCTGGTGGCGCTGCTGCTCGGGATCCGGTGGCAGCGGCAGGGTGCGGCGCTGGTGAGCATCGAGCCGGAGCCGGCGGTGCTGATGCTGGTGCTGGTGCCGCCGATCGGGCTGGTCCTGTTCGTCGCGCTGGTCGGTCTGGGACGCGCCCTCCGCACCGGCTACCGCAGGCTGACCGGGTTCCTCGCCCGCCACATGGGTGCCCGGGCCGCGCGGGCGGTGGGGGTGGTCGTGCTGGTCGGCGTGCTCGGCACCCTGGTCACCGGCGTGCTGTGGGACGGCGCGGTCCGGGCCCTGGACCGGACGTTCTCGGTGGCGGACACGCAGACCCCCGGCCGGGTCACCGAGCCGACCACGCCGCTGCGCTCCGGGAGCCCGGAGTCCCTGGTCGCGTGGGAGACGCTCGGCCGTGAGGGGCGGGTCTTCGTCGGCCGGGGCCTGAACGCCGGGCAGATCGGCGAGCTCACCGGTGCCCCGGCGGCCGACCCGATCCGGATCTACGCCGGCATCCAGTCGGCCGAGGACGCCGAGGACCGGGCGAGGCTGGCCGTCGACGACCTGGTCCGGGCCGGCGGCTTCGAGCGGTCCAACCTGCTCGTCGTCACGACCACCGGCACCGGGTGGGTCGAGCCGAGCGGCGCCGGCAGCTTCGAGGTGCTCACCGGCGGGGACTCGGCGATCGTCTCGATGCAGTACTCCTACCTCCCCTCCTGGCTCTCCTTCCTCGTCGACCAGGAGCGGGCCCGCGAGGCGGGGCGGCTGCTGTACGACGCCGTCTACGAGCAGTGGGCGGCCCTGCCCGCCGACGACCGGCCCCGGCTCTACGTCTTCGGGGAGAGCCTCGGGTCCTTCGGCGGCGAGACCGCGTTCAGCGGGGAGTTCGACCTGCGGAACCGGACGTCGGGGGCGCTGTTCGTCGGGCCGCCCAGCTTCAACCCGCTCTACCGCAGCTTCGTCGACGACCGGGATCCCGGCAGCCGCGAGGTCGAGCCCGTCTACCGCGGGGGACGCACGATCCGCTTCAGCAACCGGCCGCGTGACGAGATCGGGCCCGCCGCGCCCTGGGACGGGGCGCGAGTGCTGTACCTGCAGCATCCCTCCGACCCGATCACCTGGTGGAGCCCCGACCTGGTCCTGAACCGGCCGGACTGGCTCGAGGAGGAGCGGGGGTACGACGTGCCGCCCGAGACGCGGTGGATCCCGTTCGTCACCTTCTGGCAGGTGTCGGCCGACCTGGCCCTGGGCTTCTCCACCGAGCCGGGCCACGGGCACAACTACACCGGCGAGCACGTCGACGGCTGGGCCGCGGTGCTGCAGCCCGACGGCTGGACCGACGAGCAGTCCGACGAGCTGCGGACGCTGGTCCGCGGGGGACTGATGGAGCAGCCCCTCGAGGAGTGAGCGCCGTCCTGTGGACGACGGGATGCGGACCGCCGGCCGAGGCGGCAGGGTCGCCTGCATGCGATCTCGTCCAGCTCCCGAGGAGGTGCTGACCCGGTTCGGCGGTGTCGCCGACGCGGCCACCCTGCTGCGAGTCGTCACCAAGTCCCAGGTCCGCCGGGCGCTCCGTGAAGGTCTGGTCGTCCGGGACGCCCGCGGTCGGTACTCGCTGCCGGGCGCGTCCGCCGGTCTGCGCGCCGCCCACCGGCTCACGGCCGTAGCCTCCCACCTGACGGCCGCCATGCTCCACGGGTGGGAGGTGAAGTCCCCTCCGCCGCAACCGGTGGTGACCGTGCCCCGCAACCGCCGGGTCCAGCCGGCGCGGCGGGCCGACGTCGAGGTGCACTGGGCCGACCTGCGCGACGACGAGGTGGTGGGTGGGCTGGTCACCTCGCCGACCCGGACGGTGCTGGACTGCGCCAAGGACTGCGCGTTCGACGAGGCGCTGGCCGTGGCCGACTCCGCGGTCCGCCACGGCACGGTCACCCAGGGCGAGCTGGTCCTGGCCGCAGGGTCGATGCCCGCCCTGCACCAGGCGAGGTGCCTGCGAGTGGCCTTCGCCGCGAACGGACGGGCGGCCAACCCGTTCGAGTCGGTCCTCCGGGCGGTCGCGCTCGACGCGGTCGGGCCCCGCTACGTCCCCCAGGCCGTCGTCCGGGGCCCGGGCTTCAGGGTGCGGCCGGACCTGGTCGACGAGGTGCGCCGGGTCGTCGCCGAAGCCGACTCGTTCGAGTGGCACGGGAGCAGGAGCGCGCTGCGGGCGGACTGCCGGAGGTACAACGACCTGGCGCTCGGGCTGGTTGGTGCTGCGGTTCGCCTGGGAGGACGTGATGTTCCGGTCCGACTACGTCCGCCGGTGCTTCCTCTCGGCAGCGCGGCGGCCGCCCGTCGGACATGCAACCGTGACCGTCCCACGGGACTTCGCCGCGTGACGTCCGACCTCAGGGCCGCACCTGCATGTTCGGCGGGCGCGGTCAGGCGGGGACGCCGTAGGGGTCGTGGCCGACGGCGTCGACCGGGACGACCTCGCGTCCCAGCGGGACGAGGGCGAGCGGGACCATCTTGAAGGCGGCCAGCCCCAGCGGGATCCCGACGACCGTCAGGCAGAGCAGGAGACCGGCCACGACGTGGGCGATGGCCAGCTCCCAGCCCAGGACGAGGATCCAGACCACGTTGCCGACGATCGACAGCACGCCGGCGTCCCGCTTCCACACGACGGTCCGGCCGAAGGGCCAGATCACGTAGCCGGCCAGCCGGAACGACGCGATCCCGAACGGGATGGTGACAATCAGCACGAAGGCCACCAGCCCCGCGACGACGTACGCGATCGCCAGCCACAGGCCGGCCAGCACGAACCAGAGGATGTTGCCGAGGGTGCGCACCCCTCCACTGTGGCAGACCTCGGGGCCGCGCGGAGCCAGACGTCACACGCCGACGTCGCGCCGCTCGAGGAGGAGGACCGCGAGTCCGAGGAGGACCGCGACCGACAGTGCGAGCAGGCCGAGCCCGGCGAGGTCCGCGCCGTTGCGCAGCGGGTCGGCGCCGAAGGCCCAGTGGAACGGCGAGGCCGCCTGCACGCCGTCGGCGATCCGGGGCCCGAGGGTGTTGGCGAGGTAGCCGACCACCGCGACCCCGGCCGCCGCGGACAGGGCCGTGGTGCGGCGTCCCGTCGCTGCGCCCACCGACAGGGCGACCGCGCCGTGCACCAGGGCGAGCCCGGCCATGGCGAGGGTCCCGCCGACGAGGCCGCCGAGCGTGAGCCCGAGGTCGGCACCGACCTCGACGAGCCCGGCGACGACGCCGACCAGGGCCGCGAGGCCGAGCACGGCCACCCCGATCGCAGCAGCGCGCTCGAGCACCACCCGGCGCCGGCTGACCGCGTGGGCGATGGTCAGCTCGAGGCCGCCGCGCTCCTCGTCGCCGGCCACCGCGCGGGCCCCCGCACCGATCGCCGCGACGGTGAGCAGGAGCATGCCGAGCAGCCCGAACACCGTGGCTTGGGCGTAGCCGGGGCCGTCGCTCAGCGCGGTCATCCCCAGGGCGTCGGCGAGATCGGCCGGCAGGGCGTCGAAGCTCTCCTGGAGCATGCCGCTCTGGTTCATCGACGGGTACAGCGGCAGGTACATCAGCACCACGAACGTCAGCGCCAGCGACCAGCCGACCAGCCCCCGCCGGCTGTCGGTGAGCCAGCGGCCGAGCACCGGGAACGTCATGACGCCACCTCCTCGGGCGCGTAGAGGCGCAGTACGGCGGACTCGAGGTCGGGCTCCTCGGCCACGAGGTCGAGGACGGTGTGCCGGGCGGCCAGCTTCACCACGGCGTCCGGCGGCCCCTCCACGTCGAGCACGACCTCGCCGTCCTCCGTCCAGGCCCGCCGCACCCCCTCGACGGCGTCGAACGCACCGGCGGGGACGTGGCCGGCGAACCGGATCCGGATCCGGTGCCCGGCGGTGCGCCGGAGCGTGGCGGTGTCGGACACCGTGACGAGCCGGCCCTCGCGCAGGATCGCGACCCGGTCGGCCGCCTGCTGGATCTCCGAGAGCACGTGGCTGGAGAGGAAGACGGTCTGCCCCTGCGCGCGGGCCTCCCGCAGCATCGTCAGGAACTCCTGCTGCAGGAGGGGGTCGAGGCCCGAGGTGGGCTCGTCGAGGACCAGCAGCTCGGGCCGGTGCGCGAACGCCTGCACCAGGCCGACCTTCTGCTTGTTGCCCTTCGACAGGCTGCCGACGCGGCGGGTCAGGTCCAGGCCGAGCCGCTCGGCCAGCTCCGCGATGCGGGAGTCCGGCACGCCTCCCGACAGCCTGCCGAGGTAGCGCAGCAGGCCCATCACGTCGGCCCGACCGTCGAGGAGGAGCTCCCCGGGCAGGTAGCCGATCCGCCGGCGCAGCTCCGGGCCGCTCTCCCGGGGGGACTGCCCGAGCACCGTCAGGCGGCCCGCGGTGGGCCGGATGACGTCGACCAGCATCCGGATCGTGGTGGTCTTCCCCGCACCGTTGGGGCCGATCACGCCGTACACCTCCCCGGGCCGGACCTCGAGGTCGATGCCGCGGACGGCCTCCTGGTGGCCGTAGCGCTTGACCAGATCCTCGGCGACGATGACGCTCATCGGCCCGCCTCCTCCGTGTCGTGGTGGTGCTGCCCCCGGCCGCTGCGGAAGGCGTCGAGGAACCGCGCGTCGGTGAACAGCCCGTGGGTGTAGATCTCCAGCGCCGGGCCGGCGATCCGGGCGAGCGCCGCCTCGTCGGACCCGGCCCCGAGGGACTGCGCGATGAGCCGGCCGAGGAGCAGCTGGGACAGCCCCCAGGAGACCAGGGCCGACGCGCGCGCGCGGGCGTCCTGCGTGGGGCGGACGGCGCCCGCGCCCTCCGCCTCCGCCAGGTAGTCGACGGTGTCGTCGACGAGGCCGTCGAAGATCCGGCTCGCCGCGGGGCCACCCTCCTGCAGGGTGCGGGCGAGGTAGCGCAGGAGCGGACCGGAGTCCTCGACGGTGGCGAGGTAGCTCTCCGGGCTCGGCGGGGCCTGCCCGCCCAGGGCCTTCGACTTGCCGTCTCGCACCACGGCCAGCAGGTGCTGCTCGCAGGCCTCGCGCAGCTGCTCCTTGGAGCCGAAGTGGTGCACCACGAGCGCGGGGGAGACGTCGGCCTCCGTCGCGATCGCCCGCACGGTGGTGCGCTCGAACCCGCCGCGGCCGAACAGCTCGACCGCCGCGTCGCGGATCCGGGCTCGCGCGGTGACGTCGTCTGCTGAACGCATGTTCAGCATGCTAAACGGTTGTTCAGTGTGTGCGCAAGGGGTCAGCGCGCCACGGGGGTCAGCAGGTAGCGGGACACCATGCCGACCGTGCCGGCGAGGGCGGCGGTGTAGCGGTCGACCAGGAAGCCGAGCCGGCGGATCGCCCAGATCGACTCGACGCTCACCCAGGCCAGGTCGCGGGCCTTGTCGATGTTCCAGGAGCTGACCAGGTGGGCGAGGGGGCCGACCCGGTCGTCGACCTGCCGGCCGAGGTCGCTCAGGAAGGACCGTCGTACCTCGGACTCGACGGAGGCCAGGATCTCGTTGACCACCTCGTAGTCGTGGCGCACCACGTCGGGCGTCCCGCCGCGCGCCGTGCACGTCTCGACGACCGCCAGCGGCAGGTCGTGCTCGATGTGGGCGTTCATGCCGCTCAGCGCGAACTGGATCGGCAGGAGTCCGCGCCCCGCACGGTGCTCGAACAGCGGCTGCCAGGCCTTGGACACGGGCCGGCCGGCGCGCGCGTCGTCGTAGGCGTCGAGCCACAGGGCGGCGAAGCGTACGTCGAGCTCGGCCATGAGCTCGGGGTCGGCGAACACGTCCCGGGCCTCCAGCCCCGAGAGCACCCGCTCCGTCACGGTCAGGTACATCCTGTTGAAGACGGCGACCCCGTCGCCCGCGGGCAGGGCTGCGTCGATGTCGACGAGCCGGTCGATCACGTCCTCGACGGTTCTCGGCTGTGCCATCGACCCAGCACACCAGAGCCGACGCCGTACCGCCGTGGTTTCGCCCTGGTTCGCGTGTCCGGCGGTCGGCGCCCGACCGGACCGCCGGAGGTCAGCTCTTGCGGCGGGCCCGGGCGGCGGTCCTGGCGCGCTCGTTCTGGTCCAGCACGACCTTGCGGATCCGCACCGAGTCGGGCGTGACCTCGACGCACTCGTCCTCGCGGCAGAACTCCAGGCACTGCTCGAGGGAGAGCCTCTTCGGCGGGATCAGCTTCTCGAAGTTGTCGGCGGTGGAGGAGCGGACGTTGGTCTGCTTCTTCTCCTTGGTGATGTTGACGTCCATGTCGTCCTCGCGGGAGTTCTCCCCGACGATCATGCCTTCGTAGACCTCGGTCGTCGGCTCGACGAACATCGTGCCGCGCTCCTGCAGGTTGGTCATCGCATACGACGTCGCAGCGCCGGCCCGGTCCGCGACCAACGAGCCGGTGGCCCGGGAGCGGATCTCCCCGGCCCACGGCTCGTAGCCCTCGAAGACGTGGTGGGCGATGCCGGTGCCGCGGGTCTCGGTGAGGAACTCGGTGCGGAAGCCGATCAGGCCCCGCGCGGGCACCAGGAACTCCATCCGCACCCAGCCGGTGCCGTGGTTGGTCATCTGCTCCATGCGGCCCTTGCGCAGCGCGAGCAGCTGGGTGATCGCGCCGAGGTACTCCTCGGGCGCGTCGATGGTCAGCCGCTCGACGGGCTCGTGCACCTTGCCGTCGATCTCGCGGGTGACCACCTGCGGCTTGCCGACGGTGAGCTCGTAGCCCTCGCGCCGCATCTGCTCGACGAGGATCGCCAGGGCGAGCTCGCCGCGGCCCTGGACCTCCCACGCGTCGGGACGCTCGGTCGGCAGCACCTTGATCGACACGTTGCCGACCAGCTCGGCGTCGAGCCGGTCCTTGACCAGCCGGGCGGTCACCTTCGCGCCCTTCACCCGGCCCGCGAGCGGCGAGGTGTTGGTGCCGATCGTCATCGAGATCGCCGGCTCGTCGACGGTGATCAGCGGCAGGGCCTGCGGGTTCTCCGGGTCGGCGAGGGTCTCGCCGATCATGATGTCGGGGATGCCGGCGATCGCCACGATGTCACCGGGGCCGGCGGACTCGCCCGGCTTGCGCTCGAGGGCCTCGGTGACGAGCAGCTCGGTCACCTTGGTGTTGCGGACCGAGCCGTCGCGCTTCATCCAGGCGACCTGCTGGCCCTTCTTCAGGGTGCCCTCCTTGACGCGCACCAGCGCCAGCCGGCCGAGGAACGGCGAGGAGTCGAGGTTCGTGACGTGGGCCTGCAGCGGCGCGTCCTCGTGGTAGGTCGGCGCCGGGATGGTGTCCACGATGGTCTGGAACAGCGGCTCCAGGTTCTCGCTGTCCGGGAGCCCGCCGTCCTCCGGCTGGGTCAGCGAGGCGCGTCCGGCCTTCGCCGAGGCGTACACGACCGGGAAGTCGAGGGCGTCGGCGCTGTGGCTGTCGTCGAGCAGGTCCATGAACAGCTCGTAGGCCTCGTCGACGACCTCGCTGATCCGGGCGTCGGCGCGGTCGACCTTGTTGACCACCAGCACGACGGGCAGGTCGGCGTTGAGGGCCTTGCGGAGCACGAACCGGGTCTGCGGCAGCGGCCCCTCCGAGGCGTCGACGAGCAGCACGATCCCGTCCACCATGGACAGGCCGCGCTCCACCTCGCCGCCGAAGTCCGCGTGGCCGGGGGTGTCGATGATGTTGATCGTCATCGGCCCGTCCTTCGCGGCCGCGCCGGTGTAGCGGATCGCGGTGTTCTTCGCGAGGATCGTGATGCCCTTCTCGCGCTCGAGGTCACCGGAGTCCATGGCCCGCTCGTCGACGTGCTGGTGCTCGCCGAACGCGCCGCCCTGCCAGAGCATGGCGTCGACGAGCGTGGTCTTGCCGTGGTCGACGTGCGCGACGATCGCGACGTTGCGGAGGTCGCTGCGGGTGGAGACGGGGGTGTTCTCGGACATGCGAAGAGGTGCTCTGCTTTCCAGGGGGTTCGGCGGGCTCGCGGTACGTCGTACGGAGGGGCTGCTGTCGTGCTCGCAACACATGACGTCGCGGGAGGAACCCGGCCAGTCTACCGGCCGCCCGCGGGAGGGCGGACGTCGTAGGGTCCGGAGGCGTCGTAGGGTCGGGAGGCATGGAGTACGTGAAGCTCGGCCGCACCGGCCTCGACGTCTCGCGCATCTGCCTGGGCTGCATGACCTACGGCGAGCCGGAGCGCGGCAACCACAGCTGGACCCTCGGCGAGGAGGAGAGCCGCGGCCTGATCCGGCAGGCCGTCGAGCTCGGCATCAACTTCTTCGACACCGCGAACGTGTACTCCGCCGGCTCGAGCGAGGAGATCGTCGGGCGGGCGCTGAAGGAGTACGCCCGACGCGACGAGGTGGTCATCGCCACCAAGGTTCACGGCGACATGAACCCCGGGCGCCCGAACGGCGGGGGACTGTCCCGCAAGGCGATCATGACCGAGATCGACCACAGCCTGCGACGGCTCGGCACCGACCACGTGGACCTCTACCAGATCCACCGCTGGGACCACGCCACCCCGGTCGAGGAGACCCTCGAGGCGCTCCACGACGTCGTCCGGGCCGGCAAGGCGCGTTACGTCGGTGCCTCCTCGATGTACGCCTGGCAGTTCTCCAAGGCGCTCTACACCGCCGACCTCAACGGCTGGACCCGCTTCGTCTCCATGCAGAACCACTACAACCTGCTCCACCGCGAGGAGGAGCGGGAGATGCTGCCGCTGTGCGAGGACCAGGACGTCGCCGTCCTGCCCTGGAGCCCCCTGGCGCGCGGGCGGCTCACCCGTGACTGGGACGAGGCGACCGAGCGCAGCGAGTCCGACAAGTTCGGCCGCTCGCTGTACCAGGCCCGGTCCGACCGGGCGGTCGTCGAGCGGGTGAAGGAGGTCGCCGGCCGACGTGGCGTGCCGAGGGCGCAGGTCGCGATGGCGTGGCTGCTGCACCAGGGTCCGGTCACCTCGCCGATCGTCGGCGCGCGCCGCCCCGGCCACCTCGACGACGCCGTGGCCGCGCTCGACCTCGAGCTGACCGACGAGCAGATCGCCCTCCTCGAGGAGCCCTACGTCGCCCAGCCGGTGGCGGGCTTCCGGTGACGGGGACCCCGACGGAGGAGCGGCTCGCCGACGGCGACCTCCTCGTCCGCCGTACGACGGGCGTGGTCGAGGTGGTCTTCAACCGCCCGGAGCGGCACAACGCCTTCACCAGCGGCACCTACGACGGCCTGCTGCAGGTGTGCGCGGAGCTCGCCGAGGACGAGGACACGCGGGTCGTGGTCCTCCGCGGCGCCGGCGGTCGCGCGTTCGCCGCGGGCAACGAGATCTCGGAGTTCACGTCCCTGTCCGGCGGCCAGGACGGCGTCGCCTACGAGGCCCGGGTCGGCCGGGTGCTGCGCGCGATCGCCGAGCTGCCCCAGGTGACCGTGGCCGCCGTCGAGGGGGTCTGCGTGGGCGGTGGCCTGGCCGTGGCCACGCACTGCGACCTGCGGATCGCCACGCCCGGGTCGCGGTTCGGGTACCCGATCGCACGGACCCTCGGCAACGCGCTGTCGGCGTTCATCGTCTACCGCTGCGCCTCGGTGTTCGGCGAGTCGCTGACCCGGGAGATGCTGCTGGCCTCGCGGCTGGTCGACGCCGAGCGTGCCCACGCGGTCGGTGCGGTGATGCAGGTCGTGGACCCCGAGCGGCTCGACGCGGAGATCGCCGACCTCGCCGACGGCATCCGCAGCGCCTCGCGGATGACGATCGCGGCAACGAAGCAGCAGCTGCTGCGGCACTCCGACACCTACGAGGTCTCGCCCGCCGACGACGTCGAGCGGCTGGAGAAGGTCTACGGGGCCGCGGACTTCCGTGAGGGCGTCCGGGCGTTCCTGGCCAAGGAGCGGCCCCGCTTCGGCGGGAGCTGAGCACGAGGCACCCACGGGGCGGACGTCTGCGAGGTGGCCGGTCGCTAGCCTCGGGGGCGTGACCTCCGCCGACCCCGTCACCGAGCTCGCCGAGCTGCTCGCCGGCGCCCGGCGGGTCACCGCGTTCACCGGGGCGGGCATCTCGACCGAGTCCGGGATCCCCGACTTCCGCTCGCCCGGCGGCGTGTGGACCCGCTACGACCCGCGCGACTTCACCTTCGACCGGTACGTCGCCTCCGCGGAGGTCCGGGCGGGATCGTGGGCGATGCGGCGCGAGCTGTTCGCCCGGGCCGTGGAGCCGAACCCAGCACACCGGGCGGTGGCCCGCCTCGAGCGGGACGGGCGCGGCCACGGGGTGGTCACGCAGAACGTCGACGGCCTGCACCAGCGCGCCGGTTCCACCGAGGTGGTCGAGCTCCACGGCACCGCCCGGGAGGTGGCCTGCATCGGCCACGCCCCGCAGCACGGGGTGCCGGACGGCTGCGGCTGGCGGGCGCCGCTCGGCTGGGCCCTCGAGCGCGTCGACGCCGGCGACCCCGACCCGTGCTGTCCCGAGTGCGGCGGGCTGGTGAAGTCGGCCACCGTCTCGTTCGGGCAGGTGCTCGCCGAGACCGCGCTCGAGCGCGCCCAGGAGCTGGTCACCACCGCGGACCTGCTGCTCGCCGTCGGTTCGTCGCTGCAGGTCTGGCCCGCGGCCGACCTGCCGGTGTGGGCGGTGCGCGCGGGCGTGCCGCTGGCGATCGTCAACGACGAGCCGACCCCGCTCGACGACCTCGCGGCGGTCGTCGTCCGCGGCCGTGCCGGCGAGGTGCTCGCCGCCGCGGTCCCCCGAGGGGCCTGACCGGCGCCTCCGCCTAGGATCCGGCCATGACGAACGCGCCGGGACGAGCCGGTCTCGGGCCCCTCCCGGTCGCGCTCCTGCTGGGCTCGCTGATCGGGCTGAGCGGGATGGGCTCGGCGGCCGTGGCCGTCGCGCTGCCCGCGATCGTCGACGACTTCCACGTCCCCGCCGACCGCGGTGTGTGGGTGATCAGCGCCTACGCGATCACCCTGGCGGTCGGCACCGCGCTCTACGGGCGGGCCGCCGACAACGCCGGCGTCCGCGCGCCGCTCGCGGTGGGCGTCGCGCTGCTCTCCCTCGGCGCCCTCCTCGCCTCCCTCGCCCCGAGCTACGGCGCCCTCATCGCCGCCCGGCTGCTGCAGGGCACCGGCGCCGGGGCCGCGCCGGTGCTCACCCTGGCCGCCCTGCGGGTGATGTACGACGGGCGCACCCGGTCGACCGCCCTGGGGCACCTCGCCGGCATGGCCGTCGCCGTGACCGCCACCGGCCCGGTCGTCGGCGGCCTGCTCACCGACCTGGTCGGCTGGCGGGCGGCGGTCGTCTTCCCCGCCTCCGCCCTCGTGGTGATCGCGCTGCTGTGGCGGTCCCTGCCCTCCGGCGGCAGCGGGGCCCGGCTCGACTACACCGGGGCGATGATCGTCGGCGCCACCGCCGCCGGCCTGGTGCTGCTGGTGCAGTCGCCCTCGATCGGGACCGGCGCGGCGGTGGCCGGCTCGGTGCTCGTGCTCCTCGGGGCACCGACGGTGGTGGCCTGGGTGCGCCGGCGGCCGGACGGCTTCCTGCCGCGCGCGGTCGTCACCGAGCCCGCCGTGCTGCGCAGCGCGCTGGGCGGCGCGGCCATGCCCGCGTCGTGGTTCGGCCTGCTCGTCGCCATCCCGACCGTGCTCGCGGCGCTCGGCTGGTCCCCGCTCGGCATCGGGCTGGCGCTGGTCCCCGGCGCCCTCCTCGGGGTGTTCGTCTCCCGGTTCGTCGGCAGCACCATCGACCGCTTCGGGGCCCGGACGTCGGTGTCGCTGTCGGCCGGCACGTGCGTGGTGGCAGTCCTCCTCGCTGCGGCCGGAGCGACCGGCGTACCGGTGCTGCTGATGGCCGCGATGGCGCTGGTCTACGCCGGCTTCACGCTGGGACAGCCGGCGATGGCCGCGGCGGTCTCGGAGGTCGTGCCACACGGCACCGAGGGCGTGGCGCTCGGCATCGCCACGCTGGTGTTCTTCGTCGGCGGCGGCCTGGGTGCCGCGGTCGCCGGCCTGGGGTCCACGGTCGGCTATCCCTGGAGCCTGGTGCTGCTCGCGCTGCTGCCGCTCACCTCCACGCTGGTGGTCGCCAGCGGCCGGGCCCGTCCGGCCTAGTCCTCGTCGTGGACCCGGTGCACCTTGTGCTGGGCGGCCTGGGCGCGCGGGCGGATGACGAGCTCGTCGACGTTGACGTGGGAGGGCCGGGTGACCACCCAGGCCACGGCGTCGGCGACGTCCTCGGCGAGGAGCGGCTCGGCGACACCGGCGTACACCGCCTCCGCCTTCTCCCGGTCACCGCCGAAGCGCACCAGCGCGAACTCGTCGGTGCGCACCATGCCGGGGGCGATCTCGGTGACCCGCACCGGCTGCCCGCACAGCTCGAGCCGCAGCGTCTCGGTGACGACCTGGGTGCCGTGCTTGGCCGCGGTGTAGCCGGCGCCGCCCTCGTAGGCGATCCGGCCCGCGGTCGAGCCCATGTTGACCACGATCCCGTCGCCGCCGGCCACCAGCGCCGGCAGCAGCGCCTTGGTGACGTGGAGCAGGCCGATGACGTTCACCTCGAACATCGCCCGCCAGCCGTCCGGGTCGGCCTCGGCGACCGGCTCGGCGCCGAAGGCCGCGCCGGCGTTGTTGACCAGCACGTCCAGGGTGTCGCCCACCGTGCCGGCCAGCGCCGCGACCTCCTCGGCGGAGGTGACGTCGCAGCGCACCGGCGTACCCCCGATCTCCCGGGCGAGCTCCTCGACCCGCTCCACCCGACGTGCCGCGCAGATGACGTGGTAGCCCTCGGCGGCCAGCCGGCGTGCGGTCGCGGCGCCGATGCCGCTGCTCGCGCCGGTGACCACCGCGGTCCTGTCGTGCTGCTCCGCTGCCATGGGGCCGATTCTGGCAGGGCGGACCGACGGCCGGGCAGGGGGTGCGGTCGGTGCGGCACGGTGAGCGCCGGGCACGACCCGCCCGACTTGGTGTAGGTAAGGCTTGCCTAATAAACTCTCCGGGTGCGCACCGCTCCCTCCCCGTCCGGCCTGCCAACGGTGTCGTCGGTGCCGTTCGTGCGCCGGCTCGCCTCCTTCGGCGACGCCGTCGCGGTGCGTACGACGACCCGCCGGCTCACCTACGCAGGGCTCGCCGACCTGGTCGCGGAGCGGGCGGCCCGGCTGGGCACGACCCGACGGCTGGTGCTGCTCGCCGGCAGCAACGACCTCGACTCGCTGGTCACCTACCTGGCCGCGCTCTCCGCGGACCACCCGCTGATCCTGGTCCCCGGTGACAACCCCGGGAACCTCGCCGCGGTCGTCGACGCCTACGACCCCGACGTGGTCGCCGGGCCGGGGGGCTCCGTGCGGGAGCGCCGGGACGAGTCGGCGCACGACCTGCACCCCGACCTGGCCCTGCTGCTGACCACCTCCGGCTCCACCGGGTCCCCGAAGCTGGTCCGGCTCTCCGCGGAGAACCTGCAGGCCAACGCCGCGTCGATCGCGGAGTACCTCGCGGTCCGGCCCACCGACGTCGCCGCCACCACGCTGCCGATGCACTACTGCTACGGCCTCTCGGTGGTCAACAGCCACCTGCTCGTCGGCGCCTCGCTGATGCTCACCGACCTCTCCGTGGTCGACACCTGCTTCTGGGACCGGTTCCGCGCCGAGGGCGCGACCACGCTCGCCGCGCGTGCCCTACACCTTCGACCTGCTCGACCGGGTCGGCTTCGCAGACATGGACCTGCCGTCGCTGCGCTACCTCACCCAGGCCGGCGGCCGGCTGGCGCCGGACCGGGTCCGCCGGTACGCCGCCCTGGGCCAGGAGCGCGGGTGGGACCTGTTCGTGATGTACGGCCAGACCGAGGCCACCGCCCGGATGGCCTACCTGCCGCCCGCGCTCGCGCTGGAGGCCCCGGAGGCCGTCGGGGTGCCGATCCCCGGTGGCTCCTTCCACCTCGAGCCGCTGCCCGAGTCCCCGCTCACCCGTTCCGGCGACCTCGAGATCGGCGAGCTGGTCTACGACGGCCCCAACGTGATGCTGGGCTACGCGGAGTCGCCCGGGGACCTCGCGCTGGGCCGGGTCGTGTCCTCGTCTGCGGACCGGCGACGTCGCCCGCCGTACCCCCGAGGGGCTGTACGAGATCGTCGGCCGGCGCACCCGGTTCGCGAAGGTCTTCGGACTGCGCATCGACCTCGACGAGGTCGAGCGGGTCTACGCGGCGGAGGGGGTGCTCGCCGTGTGCGCGGCGGCCCCCGGACCGACCGGGGAGCGGCTGGTGGTCGCGGTCTCCGACGACGCCGGGCCGGTCGACCCCGACCGGGTGGCCGCCGTGGCGAAGGAGCACCTCGGTCTGCCCCGGTCGGCCGTGGCCGTGGCGCCGGTGCGCGAGGTCCCCAGGCTGCCCAACGGCAAGCCCGACTACCGTGCCGTGGCGGCCCTGGTTCGCCCCGCGGACTCCCCACGGCCGGTCCCCGGTGGTACGGCGGAGCGGCTGCGGGCGGCCTACGCCGAGGTGCTGCACCGCGACGTCGTCGAGGACGGGGACTCGTTCGTGTCCCTGGAGGGCGACTCGCTGTCCTACGTGGAGATGTCGATCCGGGTCGAGGAGATCCTCGGCCACCTGCCGCCGGGCTGGCACGCGACCCCGGTCGGCGAGCTCGCCCCGCGGCCCGGCGGCGGCCGTGCCGGCCGGACGCTGGAGACCAACGTGCTGCTGCGCGCCGTGGCCATCGTGGCCATCGTCGGGTCGCACGCGAACCTGTTCGCGGTGGTCGGCGGCGCCCACGTCCTGCTCGGCCTGTCGGGCTTCAACTTCGGGCGGTTCCACCTCACCGACGCACCGCGCCGGGACCGGGTGCGGCACCTGCTGGCCAGCATCGCCCGGGTGGCCGTGCCCTCGGCGCTGCTCATCGGCCTGTTCGCCACCTGGACTTCCGGGCTGGACTGGCGCAACGCCCTGCTGCTCAACGGCGTCCTCGGCCCGCGGGACTGGGCCGAGCCGGCCTGGCACTACTGGTTCGTCGAGGCGCTGGTCTACACGCTGGTCGCGCTGACCCTGCTGCTGGCGCTGCCGGTGGTGGACCGGGCCGAGCGGCGCTGGCCGTTCTGGCTCCCGGTCGCGCTGGCGGGCTTGGGACTGCTCACCCGCTACGGGCTGGTCGACCCGGTCGGCGGCGACGTGATCCACCGCGCCCACGTGGTGTTCTGGCTGTTCGCGCTCGGCTGGGCGACCGTCCGGGCGGCCGCGCCCTGGCAGCGGCTGCTGGTCTCCGGGCTCGTGGTCGCCACCGTGCCGGGCTTCTTCGGCGACGCCGCCCGGGAGGCGATCGTCGTGGCCGGCCTGCTGCTGCTGGTCTGGGTGCCGTCGGTGCGGCTGCCGGCCCGGGCGGCCCGTGCGGTGGGCGTGCTCGCCGGCGCGTCGCTGTACATCTACCTGGTGCACTGGCAGGTCTACCCGCACCTCGAGGACCGGATCCCGTGGCTGGCGACGGTGCTGTCGCTTGCCGCCGGTATCGCGCTGTGGCGGGTCGCCGAGCGCGCGACCGCCCGGGTCGCCCGGCCCCGTCAGGTCACTGCCGGCTCTCCTCCACCGGCTCGGACGCCTCCTCGTCGGGCTCCTGCGGCTCGGTGAACTGCTTGGCCACGAGCACGTCGGTGGAGGAGTGCGCCAGGATCGAGAGCACGATGACCAGCGCGATCAGGTGGTACAGCTTGTCGGCCAGCTCGATGCCGGACCCGAGCACGATCAGGCCGTAGACGACCGAGGCGAAGCCCTTGGGGCCGAACCACATCGCCGCCGCCCGTTCGCGCATGTCCATCCCGGAGCGCCACAGCGAGACCAGCAGCGCCAGGGGCCGGGCGACCAGGAGGACCAGCACGGCGAAGATCCAGCCGGGCAGGTTGATCTCCTCGAACAGGAAGCTGGGCGTGATCAGGGCGCCGAAGACCAGGATCGCGGCCAGCTTCAGCAGCTCGCTGACCAGCTCGCCGAACTGCTCGAACTCGTGGCGGAACGAGCCTCCGGTCGTCGCCACGGTGACACCCGCGGTGAACGCGGCGAGGAAGAGGTTCGCGTGCGTGGCCAAGCTGATCGACAGCACCAGCAGCGCGATCGAGACCACGACCAGGGGCTGGAGGTTCTGCGTCGCCTTGAAGAACGACGTGCGCTCCAGCCGGAGCACCACCCAGGGCACGACGACGCCGATGCCGATACCGAGCAGGATCTCCTCCAGCAGCGTCCACCCGCTCGCGTGGGTGCCGCCGGCCATCCCGAGCAGCACCAGCACGATCGGCAGCGCGAGACCGTCGTTGACGCCCGACTCGACGTTGAGGATGTGACGCAGCCGCCGGGGCACCTCCTCGCGGCCCACGATCGCGGAGGCGAAGACCGGGTCGGTCGGTGCGAGCACGGCGGCGATCAGGAACGACTCCAGCCACGGCAGGCCGGCGACGTACCGCGCGAGCACCGCGGTGATCAGCAGCGTCAACGGCAGGCCGAGCAGGAGCGCCCGGCTCGGCAGCCGCCACGCCCGGCGCAGGTCCGAGAGACCCACCCGCATGCCGTCGGTGAACAGCACCGAGAACAGCGCCAGCTCCGCGAGCGTGCCGACGATCTCGTCGCCGGGCTCGATGAGCAGCACGTCGGTGACCCCGGAGCCGAGGACGAACCCGCCGAGGAGGAACAGCACCGCCGTCGACAGCACCGTGCGGTGCGCCCGTTCCGAGACGAGGACACCGATCAGCAGCAGAGCGGCGAAGCAGAGCAGCAGCGTGGTTCCCACAGGTGTCCTTCCCTCGACCCGGTGCGAGGTCCAGCGTGCCCGTCCGCGCCGTTTCCATGCCGCAGCGGGCGGCCGGCGAGTCGGCCGGCGAGTCGCCGGCCCGGGAATGGGGCAGAATCCCGGATGGTTCAACCCTCGGAGGTATGCCCTGGTGACTGACGCGCCCGCGCTCGACCCCGCGACCGGACCCCGGCTGGGGCGTGTCGCGATGGTCAGCCTGCACACCTCGCCCCTGGACCAGCCGGGGACGGGCGACGCGGGCGGGATGAACGTCTACGTCAGCGAGCTCGCCCGCCGGCTGGCCGCCCGTGACATCGAGGTGGAGATCTTCACCCGCGCGACGTCGTCGGCGCTGCCGCCGCTGGTCGAGGCGGCGCCGGGCGTGCACGTCCACCACGTCCACGCGGGCCCGTTCGAGGGGCTGCGCAAGGAGGACCTGCCCCCGCAGCTGTGCGCGTTCGCCCGCGAGGTGCTGCGCACCGAGGCCGGGCACGAGCAGGGCTGGTACGACCTCGTGCACAGCCACTACTGGCTCTCCGGCCAGGTCGGCGCGCTGGTCCGGGACCGGTGGAGCGTGCCGCTGGCGCACTCCATGCACACCATGGCGAAGGTCAAGAACGAGCTGCTCGCCGACGGCGACACCCCCGAGCCCCGGACCCGGGTGATCGGGGAGGAGCAGGTGGTCGAGGCCGCCGACATGCTGATCGCGAACACCGACATCGAGGCCAAGCAGCTGATCAACCTGTACGACGCGGACCCGGCCCGCGTGGAGGTCGTGCACCCCGGCGTGGACCTCGAGGTGTTCCGGCCCGTGGGCCGACGGACCGCCCGGGACCGCCTGGGCCTGCCGCAGGACGCGCACGTGCTGATGTTCGCCGGCCGGATCCAGCCGCTGAAGGCGCCCGACGTGCTGCTGCGCGCCGTCGCGGTGCTGCTCGAGCGCGACCCGTCGCTGCGCGAGCGGCTCGTCGTGCCGGTCGTCGGCGGCCCCTCCGGCAGCGGCCTCGAGCATCCGGAGTCCCTCGCCCAGCTCGCCACCTCGCTCGGCCTCGACGACGTGGTCCGGTTCGTGCCTCCGGTGGCCCAGTCCACGCTGGTCGACTGGTACTCCGCGGCCACGCTGGTCTGCGTCCCGTCGTACAACGAGTCCTTCGGGCTGGTCGCCGTCGAGGCGCAGGCGGCCGGTACGCCGGTCGTGGCCGCTGCCGTGGGCGGGCTGACCACCGCCGTCGACCACGGCCGCTCGGGGCTGCTCGTCGAGGGGCACGACCCGGCCGACTACGCCCGGGCCTTCGAGCGGGTGCTGCACCAGCCCGCGTTCGGGGCGGAGCTGTCGGCGGGTGCGGTGCGCCAGGCCAGGGGGTTCGCCTGGGAGGTCACCGCGGACCGTACCGTCGAGGTGTACCGGCGGGCCCAGGCCGCCATGTGCCGCGACCTCTCGAGGGGATGAGCCGATGACCGAGCCCACGATGACCGGCGAGCAGCAGTCCGCGGCGGCGACGCTGCGCGAGGTCTTCGACGCCCACGAGCTCGAGTGGAGCGAGCTCCAGCCGGGGATGTTCAGCGTCACCCTGCCCGGGGAGAAGAAGCTGCAGACGCCGTGCCGGTTCGACGTCGGCGAGCACGCCCTGGGGGTGCACGCGTTCGTCGCGCGGCGTCCCGACGAGAACCACGAGCGGGTCTACCGCTGGCTGCTCGAGCGCAACCTGAGGCTCTACGGCGTCGCGTTCGCCCTGGACCGGATGGGCGACATCTACCTCGACGGCCGGCTGCCGCTGTCGTCGGTGACCCCCGAGGAGGTCGACCGGCTGCTCGGGGCGGTGCTGTCCTACGCCGACGAGTCGTTCAACACGATCCTCGAGCTCGGGTTCGCCACCTCGATCCGGCGGGAGTGGGAGTGGCGCACCTCGCGGGGTGAGTCGACCCGGAACCTGGAGGCGTTCCGTGGCTGGCTGGAGAAGGACGCCCCGCCGCCGGCGCCGTCGGCGGAGTAGCCTCAGACCTCGAGCTTGTAGCCCAGCCCGCGGACGGTCACCAGGTGCACCGGGTTGGCCGGGTCGGGCTCGATCTTGGCGCGCAGCCGCTTCACGTGCACGTCCAGGGTCTTGGTGTCCCCGACGTAGTCCGAGCCCCACACCCGGTCGATGAGCTGGCCGCGGGTCAGCACCCGCCCGGGGTTGCGCAGCAACATCTCCAGCAGCTCGAACTCCTTGAGCGGCAGCCGGGTCTCCTCGCCCGCGACGGTCACCAGGTGCCGCTCCACGTCCATCCGCACCGGCCCCGCCTCCAGCGTCGACGGCGCCAGGTCCGGCTCGGTGCCCCGGCGCAGCACCGCCCGGATCCGTGCCACCAGCTCCCGCGGCGAGTACGGCTTGGTGACGTAGTCGTCCGCGCCGAGCTCGAGACCGACCACCTTGTCGACCTCGCTGTCCTTGGCGCTGACCATGATCACCGGGACGTTCGAGGTCTGCCGGATCACCCGGCACACCTCGGTGCCCGGCATCCCCGGCAGCATCAGGTCCAGCAGCACGATGTCGGCGCCGAAGCGGTCGAAGTCGGAGAGGGCGTCGGGCCCGGTCGCGGCGACGCCCACGTCGAACCCCTCTTTGCGGAGCATGTACGCCAGGGCGTCGCTGTAGCTCTCTTCGTCCTCCACGACGAGTACCCGGGTCACGGGCGCCCTCCTGCCGGCTCGTTGGTCGGGTGCGCCCGTCGTACCGCTTCGTCGTCCAGGCTGGTCCGGCGCGGCAGGGTCAGCGTGAACGACGACCCCTGGCCGGGGGCGGACCACACCCGGACCTCGCCGCCGTGCGAGGCCGCGACGTGCTTGACGATCGACAGCCCGAGGCCGGTGCCGCCGGTGGAGCGGTGCCGGGCGGGGTCGACGCGGTAGAAGCGCTCGAAGATGCGGTCGAGCTCGTCGGCCGGGATGCCGATGCCCTGGTCGGTGACGGTGACCTCGACCATGAGGTCCGCCGGCCTGGCGGAGACGACGACGTTGGAGCCGTCGGGGGAGTAGCTGACCGCGTTGGCCACCAGGTTGCCCACCGCGACCGCGATCTGGTCGGCGTTGCCGAGCACCTCGAGACCGCGGTCGCCGTGCTGCACGACCGAGATGCGCTTGGTCTCGGCGTCGATGGCGCACGAGTCGATGGCCACGGCGACGATCTCGTCGACGTCGACCGGCGACGGCTCGTCGAGCGGCTCGTCGCCCTGCAGGCGGGAGAGGTCGATGATCTGCTGGACCAGCCGGGTGAGCCGCTCGCCCTCGGTCTGCATGCGCCTGGCGAACCGGCGGACCGCCGCCGGGTCGTCCGCGGCGTCGGAGACCGCCTCCGCGAGCAGGTTGATCGCGCCGACCGGGGTCTTCAGCTCGTGGGAGACGTTGGCGACGAAGTCCCGGCGGATCGCCTCGACCCGGCGCTCCCGGGTCCGGTCCTCGACCAGCGCGAGCACCAGCCGCGAGCTCAGCGGGGCGACCCGTGCGGTGACGTGGATGTGCTGTCCGGGTCGGCCCCGGGCGAGGGTCAGCTCGGTCTCCCGGATCTGCCCGTCGCGGCGCACCCGGCGCACCAGGTCGGAGAGCTCCTCGACCGCGAGAGCGCGGCCGCGGACCAGGCCGAGGGTGTGCGCCGGCGCGGAGGCCTTGAGCACCTCGTCGTTGGCGTCGACGACCAGGGCGCTGCTGCGCAGCACGCTGAGCACCGTGGCGACCCCCGGGGGCACGACCGGTTCGACGTCGGACGGGGAGGCACCCTGCTGCTCGCTGGCCCGCCACACGAGGACGACGCCGGCGCCGAGCACTGCTCCGAGCAGCGCGAACAGCAGGGCCTGCGTCGTGGCGTCCACACTGCGATCGTACGCAGCAGAGGACCCACGAAGCGGCTCGGCGAGGTCCGGTGCCCGCTTGTTTCGGCGATTGTTCACCTTTCGTTCATGCCGCAACCGCCGACGGCTACCTGGACTTACTACGGTGTAGGCATGCGCGACGCCTACTTTGACCAGCTCGATGCCGTCATCGACGAGCTCGTGACCATGACCCACGAGGTCGGTGACGCCGTCCACCAGGCCACCCGGGCCCTGCTCGAGGCCGATGCGGAGGTGGCCGAGAAGGTGATCTCGGACGACGACCACATCGACGCGGAGCGGGAGCGCATCGAGGAGCTGGCCTTCGAGCTGCTCGCGCTGCAGCAGCCGGTCGCCGGCGACCTGCGGATGCTCGTCGCCGCCCTGCGGATGGTCTCCGACCTCGAGCGGATGGGCGACCTGTCGGTGCACGTCGCCAAGATCGCCCGGCTCCGGGTGCCCGACAGCGCGATCCCGGCGGACATGCTGCCGACCGTGAAGCGGATGGCCGAGGTGGCCGAGCAGATGGTGCGCCAGGTCGAGAGCGTGATCGCCGACCGCGACGTCGAGGCGGCCATCGAGCTCGAGCGCTGCGACGAGGAGATGGACCAGCTGCGACGCACGTCGTTCCGCCAGATGCTCGACGACGACTGGGCCCACGGGGTGGAGCCGGCCGTCGACATGGCGCTGCTCGGCCGCTACTACGAGCGGATCGCCGACCACGCCGTCTCGCTGGCCCGCCGGGTCGTGTTCCTGGTCACCGGCCAGCACCCCTCCACCGTGGAGCCGTGAACGCTGCGAGGTAGGCGCCGACGACCTTTGCGGGCGCACCGTGACGAACGTCGCCCGCATCGGAGGTCGGTGCCCGGGTACGACCGATGCTTTCCGAGTTCCGTCGTACCCAGGAAGGTGCAACGCTGATGTGGCTCCTGCAGTCGGCCTCCGGCGGTCTGAAGATCGACTGGGCGAACATGCCGACGTACAACACGATCATGGCCGTGGCCGTCGGGGCGGGCCTGGTCGGCCTGGTCCTGCTCGGGCGGGAGGTGCAACGAGCAGCGCACACGGTCAGCTACGAGGGCTGGGCGCTCAACTTCGCCGTGCTGGGTGGCATCCTGTTCGCGACGGGGCTGCACATGACGTTGACCTGGCCACTGGCTCCGGGCGGCTTCCCCTTCGACAACATCATCTTCGGTGAGACCAGCCTGGCCTTCGGCGCCCTCCTGCTGGCCGCAGGGCTGTTCCTGTGGCGGCGCGGCAGCACGATGGCCGACGAGGGCGACACCGTCCTCAGGCTCGCGCGTGCAGCGAAGCCGCTGTCGACGTTCGTCTTCCTGCTCGGGCTGTCGCTGATCGCCATCGCCGTCGCCGGCGTGCGCTACCAGCTCTTCGCCGCCCCGCCCCAGGAGCCCATCTCCGGCGCGTTCGCCGCCTACCCGTTGGTGGAGGCGATCTTCATCTCCGGCCTGATCGCACTGGTCGGCGTGGGCTGCCTGGCCTTCCCGTTCATGGTCCGCGGCATCGCCGGTGCCACCGACGGTGGCCGGGACCGTGCCAAGGACGGTGCCAAGGACGGTGGCCGGGTCCCGGCGAAGGTCGTGGGCTGGTCCTGGCTGGTGTCGGGTGTCGTTCTCGGCCTCTTCGGTGCCATGAACTTCTTCACCCACATCGGCCTGATCGTCAACACGATGTAGCGTCCGCTCCCCGCCCGGCGCCGGGAGGCGGCCTCGCACGGCGGACGCCTCCCCGCGTCGTCCCACTTCCGCTGACATGATTGAGGACATGGGATCCTCCCGGTATGCCGCCGGCCCGGCGGTGGACCACGTCGCGGTCTTCGCGTCGGTCGCCGCCGGCTTCGCGGCGACCCTCCGGACGTGCGACATGCGCGCCCCGGTGCCCGGGTGCCCGGGGTGGACGTCGTACGACCTCGCGGTGCACCTGGGCAACGTCCACGCCTGGGCCGCCACGGTCCTCGAGACCGGCGAGCGCGCGGCGACGCAGCACGACCAGCCGCCGTCCCGGCGCCCGCGCGAGGTCGCCGACTGGTACCTCGGCAAGGCCGGGGACCTCCTGGTGGTGCTCCGGGCCGCCGACCCGGAACGGCCGTGCTGGACGTTCTCGGCCACCGACCGCACCCAGGGCTTCTGGCTGCGGCGGCAGGCCCACGAGACCGTCGTCCACCTGGTCGACCTGCACCAGGCGAGGGAGGGTACGGCGGACCTGCGCGAGCTGGTCCCGGCCGAGGTCGGGCCGTCCCTGGCCGCCGACGGGGTGGCCGAGGTGCTCGAGGTCTTCCTGCCCCGGACGCACGCACGCGGCCGTCCCGCGGACCTCGAGGCGCCGCTGCTGCTCAGCGCCTCCGACACCGGGCACACCTGGCTGCTCGTCCCACGCGCCGGGGAGGCACCCGAGGTGCGTCTCGTCGACGGTGACGAGCTCGTCGACGCGGGGACCGACCTGGTCACCGCCCCGGCGGCGGACCTGATGCTGCTGCTCTGGAAGCGGCTGCCCGTCGAGGCCGCCTCCGTCACCCTCGACGGCGACGTCGACCGGCTGCGCCGGTTCCTCACCTCGCCGCTGACCTCCTGACCCACCGCCCGCCGCGGTCGGTGCCGGCGACGCTCAGGCCTCAGCGCCCCTGGGCGGCGACCGCCTTGATCGCGTCGGCGGCGGCCTCGGGGTCGAGGTACTGCCCGCCGCGCACGAGCGGCCGCATGTTCTCGTCGAGGCGGTACACCAGCGGGATGCCGGTGGGGATGTTCAGGCCCACGACGGCCTCCTCGCTCATGTCGTCGAGGTGCTTGACCAGGGCGCGCAGCGAGTTGCCGTGGGCCGCGACGCAGACGGTCTGGCCCGCCCGGAGGTCGGGGACGATGGCGTCGTACCAGTAGGGGAGCATCCGTGCGACGACGTCCTTCAGGCACTCGGTGCGCGGCACGATCTCGTCGGGCAGGTCGGCGTAGCGCCGGTCACCGATCTGCGACCACTCGTCGCCGTCCTCGATGCGCGGAGGCGGGGTGTCGTAGGACCGGCGCCAGAGCATGAACTGCTCCTCGCCGTACTGCTCCAGGGTCTCCTTCTTGTTCTTGCCCTGGAGCGCCCCGTAGTGCCGCTCGTTGAGGCGCCACGACCGCTTCACCGGGATCCAGTGCCGCTCGCACGCGTCGAGCGCGAGCTGCGCGGTGGCGATCGCCCGGCGCAGCACCGAGGTGTGCAGCACCTCGGGGAGCACGTCGTGCTCGGCCATCAGGGTGCCGCCGCGCTCGGCCTCCGCGCGACCCTTCTCGGTGAGGGGTACGTCGACCCAGCCGGTGAAGAGGTTCTTGGCGTTCCAGTCGCTCTCGCCGTGGCGGAGCAGGACCAGGGTGTACGGGGCCTGAGCGCTCATGGTCACACCCTAGTGGCCGGAGCTCTCCGTCGGAGTGGCCGTGGTCGGTGCCACGGACGGGACCGGGATGTCGGCGTACGGGCCGCGTCGCGCGACGACCGGGACCTCGATGGTGACCGGCTCGGCGTTCTCGAAGGTGAAGGTGACCTCCGCGAAGGCCCCGGCGTCGATGCCGTCTCCCTCGACGGGCACCTCTGCCTCGTCGGAGATCGAGACGCTGCCGCCGCCGGGGATGTCGATGGGGCTGTCCAGCGAGACCTGCGCCCCGGCGTTGTCGCCGGCTCCGGAGATGTCGGTCAGCCGGTCGGCCTCCCCGGAGCTGTTGTTCGAGAGGGTCGCCACGACCGAGCCGCTTCCCGCGGCGCCGGAGACGATGAGCGCGTTGAGGACGTCGACCTGGCCGTCGCGGTCGTTCACGCCGACACCGGGGTTGTACACGGTGTCGGTCGGCTGGCCGAAGCCGCAGGAGGTCAGCACCGGGGCGACCACGAGGGCCGCGACGGCGATGCTTCGGCGAAGACTGGGGTTCACTGCTGTTCCACGGTTCCTCTCGGATGCCCGCGAGGATGGCGGGCCACGTCGTGTCCCGGGCGAGGCGGCGACGGCCGGCCCGGCAAAATCCCGAGCATTCTAACGGTCACTGACGCAGCCCGACCGTGAGGCCTGCCACCAGGATGCCCGCACCCACGAGTGCGGTGCAGGCGACCGCGAGCCACAGCAGCCTCGGTGCGCCGATCCGCAGCGCCACGCGCAGCGGCAGGTGGCGTACGCCGGTCGCGTTGTCCTGGACCAGGTGGGGCAGCGCCCTCAGGAAGTGGATGCCGATGCCGAGGAGGGCGGCCAGGACGGTCATCGCCCAGGTCGGCGGGCCGCCGTGCAGGCCGCCCCCGGGTCCGCCGTACGACAGGAACGCCGGCAGCAGGCCGAACGACACCGCCAGCGGCACCCACGACAGCACCGTGCGCTTGACGCCGGAGTCGGCCAGCCACGCGGCCAGCACCGCGCCGAGGTACGCCAGACCGGCGTAGGTGCCGTTGGCGACGGACAGCGGCACCAGCACGAGCACCGCCACCGCGAGCGAGAACGTCACCGTGCCCGGGTCGATCCAGCCGAGCGCGACCGGCTTGTCGAGCCGGCCGACCTCGCGGTCGCGATCCCGGTCGACCACGTCGTTGAGCCAGCCGGCCGTCAGCTGGCCGGTGAGCACGGTGGCGGCCACGAGCCCCACCTCGGCCGTGCTGCGCCCGGTCAGCGCGGCCGCCGCGGTGACGCCGAGCGTCACGGTGGACGTGTAGAGGGGGTGGGCCGCCAGGACGAGTGAGAGCGCGGTCCCTCGCTGCTTCCTGAGCTCCATGGTCCGCACAGTATTGACCACCGGGCCGGACGATCCGGTCACCACCGCGCGATTCGCCCCGAACCACAAGGGATCCCGCGTGTCGGCGTGCTCGGCGAGGCACGCAGGCCCCTCCCAAAGGCACAGAAAGGGGCCTTCTGTCAAGCCCCGATCAGGCGTCTGACCTGCACAAACGTCGGAGGTGGTCCCTCTGGGCCGTGTTAGACTAGTCCCCTAGGAAGGGGTACCTGGCTTATGACATTTACCGTCGGCGAAACGGTTGTTTATCCGAACCACGGGGCTGCAGTCATCGAGGACATCGAGACCCGCCAGATCAAGGGGGAGGACAAGCAGTACCTCGTGCTGCGGATCGTCGCCCAACAGGATCTGGTCGTCCGAGTTCCCGCGTGCAACCTCGATCTCGTGGGCGTGCGAGACGTGGTCGACAAGGAGGGCCTGGACCGAGTCTTCGAGGTGCTGCGCACGGCGCACGCCGAGGAGCCGACCAACTGGTCGCGCCGGTACAAGGCGAACCTGGAGAAGCTGCACTCCGGTGACGTGATGAAGGTCGCCGAGGTGGTCCGTGACCTGTGGCGCCGCGAGCGCGACCGTGGCCTCTCCGCCGGGGAGAAGCGGATGCTCGCCAAGGCCCGGCAGATCCTGGTCTCCGAGCTGGCCCTGGCCGAGCACACCAACGAGGACAAGGCCGAGGCGCTGCTGGACGAGGTGCTCGCCTCCTAGCGCGTCCCGCGTTCGACGAAGCCCCCGTGACCGTGAGGTCGCGGGGGCTTCGTGATGTCATGGGGGCGTGCACGAACCCGACCACCCGCCCCGCCCGATGGGCGTGGTCCCGACCACCGGCCGGGGGTCCCTGCCGTTCGCGCTGCTCGACGGCGAGCCGCTCGTGGCTCTCGCGTCGAGGGCGCTGGAGGAGGCGGAGGTCGAGCTGGTGGAGTACCACGTCGAGCTGGGCCGGCTGGCCGACCGCCGCCGTCCGCTGGTGGTGCACGACCCGCTGTGCCCGCTGACCCCCGTCGCGTTCCTGCAGCGGGCGTTGGCGGTCGCGGTCGAGGAGGACACGGTCGTGGTCGGCGTGCAGCCGGTCACCGACACGATCAAGACCGTCTCCGGCGGGGTGGTCGGGGACACCGTCGACCGGGACACGCTGTGGGCGGTCACCTCGCCCGTCGTACTCCCGGCCTCGGCCGTCGAGACGCTGCCGGACTGGCCCGACACCGACGACCTCGCCGGCCTGGTCACCGGGCTGCGGGCGGAGGCCCCGGTGCGCTTCCTGGAGTCCCCGGTGCTCGCCCGCCGGGTCGAGGACGAGTCGGCGGTCGTCCTGCTCGAGGCGCTCGCCGCACAGCCCGGCGGCTCCGGCGGGCCGCCCGGGCTCGAGTGACGCGGTCCGGGGCGCATGCCCTGACCAACGAGGCAGGGGGGGCTACCGGTGCTTCAGCAGGCGCTCGGCGAGGGCGACGTCCTCGGGGAAGGTGATCTTGACGTTGGTCGCCGGGCTCTCCACGCAGTGGATCTCCAGGTCGGTGTAGCGCTCGACGCAGGAGGCGGTGTCGGTGCCGGTGAACCCCTCCCGCTCGGCCTGCCGGTAGGCCTCGAGCAGTGGCCCGGCACGGAACGCCTGCGGCGTCTGGACCGCGACCAGCCCGGTCCCGGGCCGCCGGCCGGCGTGGCGGGGGACGAGCGCGTGCTGGGTGCGCACCGGGAGCGCGCCGCCGTGCTCGGACGCCGCCCCGACCACCGCCGCGAACAGGTCCGGGTCCGCGAGCGGCCGGGCGGTGTCGTGGATCGCGACGACGTCGACCTCCCCGCGGTCCACGGGTTCGGCGAGGACACGCAGCGCGCTCCACTCCGAGCCGTGGCGGGTGCTGCCTCCGGGGACGATCCACACGCGCGCCCCCGGGAAGCTCTCCGCGACGAGCTCGAGCCCGCGGTCGACCTCGGGCCGGTCCTCGGGCCGGATCACCAGGACGACCTGGTCCACGCCGGGCAGGGCCAGCACCGTGCGCAGCGACCAGGTGAACACCGGCTCCCCGAGCAGCGGCAGGAGCACCTTGTTCGTGGCGGCGCCGACCCGTCTGCCCTCGCCCGCAGCGAGCAGCACCACCGCCGTACGGACCGGGCCCTCCTGACCTGTCACGGGCTCACCGTAGCGGGCGGTTCACGCTGACTCCGCGGGGTGTCTCACCGAGACGCCGGGACGACGAGCGCGGTGGCGATCGCGGCCACGCCCTCGCCGCGCCCGGTGAGCCCCAGGCCGTCGGTCGTCGTCGCCGAGACCGTCACCGGGGCGCCGCACGCCTCGCCGAGGACCGCCTCCGCCTCCGCCCGCCGGCTCCCCAGGCGGGGCCGGTCGCCGATCACCTGCACCGCGACGTTGCCGATCTCGAAGCCGGCCACGCGCACCCGTCGCGCCGACTCGGCGAGGAGCACCCGGCCGGCGGCACCGGACCACTCCGGCTCGCTGGTGCCGAAGTTGCTGCCGAGGTCGCCGAGGCCGGCCGCGGAGAACAGCGCGTCGCAGGCCGCGTGGGCGGCGACGTCGGCGTCGGAGTGCCCCTCAAGGCCGCGTGGCTCGTCGGCCCAGGTCAGACCGGCCACGTGCATGGGGGCGCCGTCCACGAGACGGTGCACGTCGGTCCCGATCCCGACCCGGGGCAGCGGTGCGGTTGCGTTCACACCCCGATCATGCCGCACGTGCCGACCTGTGGGTCCATGGGCGACGATGGGGTGGTGACCCCCGCTCCGCGTTCCCTGCACGCCCTGGCCGGCCTGGTCGCCGGACTCATGGCGCTCGCGGTCGGTCATGCCCTGGCCCTGGTCCTCGGCGTCCGCGTGTCGCCGGTGAGCGCCGTCGCCGAGGGAATCATCGCGCTGACCCCCGGCCCGGTCGCGGAGACCCTGATCGGGCTGGTCGGGCGCTACGACAAGCCGATCCTGGTCGCCGGCGTCGTCGTCGGCGTGCTGGCGATCGCCGCCGCGACGGGGCTGCTGGCGCGCCGCAGCCAGGGCCTCGCCGTGCTCGTCGCGGTCGCCACCGGTGCCCTCGGCGCGCTCGCGGCCTGGACCCGTCCCGACGCCGGCCCGTACGACGTGCTCCCGGCCGCCGTGGGCACGGTGGTGTGGGTCGTCGCGCTCGGCGTCCTCTCCGACCGGCTGGCCCGCCACCTCCGCGACGCCCCGGAGAGCGCGGAGGCCGACGCCGGCCGGCGGAGGTTCCTCATGGAGGCGGCCGTGGTGGCCGCGGCGGCCGTCGTCGTCGGCACCGCCGGGCAGCTGTTCGGTGCCGGCCGCCGCGGCGTCGAGTCCGTCCGGCGGCTGCTGCGCCTCCCGGTCACCTCGGGTGCCGTGCCCGACGGGGCCCAGCCGGCCGGTCCGCCGGTCGCCGCCTGGCGGACGCCGAACCCGGAGTTCTACCGGATCGACACCGCCCTGGTGGTGCCCGCGATCGACCCCACCGAGTGGCGGCTGCGCGTGCACGGGCTCGTCGAGCGGGAGCTGGAGCTGAGCTACCGCGAGCTCGTCGACCGCGAGCTGACCGAGGGCTGGGTCACGCTGTGCTGCGTCTCCAACGAGGTCGGCGGCGACCTGGTCGGCAACGCCTGGTGGAGCGGCGTCCGCGTCGCCGACCTCCTCGCCGAGGCCGGGGTGCAGCCGGGCGCCGACGCGGTGCTGCAGACGTCCCAGGACGGCTGGACCTGCGGCACGCCGCTGGAGGTGCTGACCGACGACCGCAACGCCCTGCTCGCGGTGGCGATGAACGGCGAGCCGCTCCCGCTCGAGCACGGCTTCCCGGTCCGGGCCGTGGTGCCGGGCCTGTACGGCTACGTCTCGGCCACCAAGTGGCTGGTCGACCTCGAGGTCACCCGGTTCGCCGACATCACGGCCTACTGGACCGAGCGCGGGTGGTCCGAGCGGGGGCCGGTCAAGACCCAGTCGCGCATCGACGTACCCCGTGGTGGGGCGTCGGTCGAGGCCGGGTCCGTGCGCATCGGCGGGGTGGCGTGGGCCCAGCACACGGGCATCGAGCGGGTGGAGTACCGCCTGGACGGCACCCGCTGGACCGAGGCGACCCTGGGGCGGGTGCCCAACGTCGACACCTGGGTGCAGTGGAGCGGCACCATCGAGGTCGGGCCTGGGCGGCACACGCTGGGGGTGCGGGCCACCGACCGCAGCGGCTACACGCAGACCAGCGTGCGCACCGACGTGGTCCCCGACGGGGCGACCGGCTGGCACGTCGTCGAGTTCGAGGCCCGGTGAGGCCGCCGCGGCAGTAGGTTGCGGTCATGTGCGACACCCTGGTCAGCATCACCGACGACGGCGTGCTGTTCGCCAAGAACAGCGACCGTGACCCCAACGAGGCGCAGGTGCTCCGGTGGTACGACGGGCAGCGGCACGAGCCGGGGAGCACGGTGCGGTGCACCTGGAGCACGATCCCGCAGGTGTCCTCGACCCAGCCGGTGCTGCTCAGCCGGCCGTGGTGGATGTGGGGGGCCGAGATGGGCGCCAACGCGGCCGGCGTGGTGGTCGGCAACGAGGCGGTCTTCACCCGCGGCGCCAAGGACCGCGAGCGCACCGAGAGCCCGCTGCTCGGCATGGACCTCGTCCGACTGGCGCTGGAACGCTCGGCGGACCGCCGCGAGGCCGTGGGGGTGATCGTCGACCTGCTGGAACGGCACGGGCAGGGCGGCTCGTGCAGCCACGAGCACCCGCGGTTCACCTATGACAACTCCTTCCTGGTCGCCGACCCGTTCGGCGCCACCGTGCTCGAGACGGCCGGGCGGCGGTGGGCCACCGAGGAGGTGACCGGGACGGGCCGCTCGATCAGCAACGGCCTGACCATCCCCGGCTTCGCGGAGCGGCACGCCGACCCGGTCCGCGGACGCGTCGCCGCCTGCGCTGCCCGCCGGGCCCGGACCCAGGCCGCCGCCTCGGTGGCGGTCGCCCCCGCCGACCTGATGGCCGCGCTGCGCGACCACGGCCCGTCGGCCGGCCCGGGCTGGTCGCCGGTCAACGGGGCGCTGTCGGCGCCCTGCGCCCACGCCGGCGGGCTGGTCACCTCCACCCAGAGCACCGCGTCGTGGGTCGCCGACCTGCGCCACCCGTCGGACCCGCTGCACTGGGTGACCGGCACCAGTGCGCCCTGCACGTCGGTGTTCAAGCCGGTGTCCGTGACCCGGCCGCTGGCGGTCGACCCCGAGACGATGCCGGACAACACCTTCGACCCGGCCTACCGCTGGTGGCGTCACGAACGGCTGCACCGCCTCGCGCTGCGTGACCACGTCGCCTCGCTCGCCCGGTTCGCCGCCGACCGGGACCGGCTGGAGGCGGCCCTGGTCGCCGACCCGCCGTCGGGCGAGGAGGCGTTCGAGGCCGCCGACGCCGCGGAGGAGCGGTGGCTGGCCGACCTCCGCGCGGCGGACCTGCCCGACCGGCGGCCGGCGTGGCTGCGGGCCACCTGGCACCGGACCGACCGGGCCGCCCGGATCCGGCACGAGGTCGCGGCGTGAGAAGCCCTGTGTCAAGCCGCGCGATTCGCGGCTTCGGCGAGGATGCGTTGGAGCGCGTTGTGTCGGCTGGGGTCGTAGGCGGTTCCGTTCTGCCAGCAGTGCCAGATGGCGTAGAGCCAGGCACGGGCGAGGATGCGGACGGCGTGGGGGTGGTCATGTCCGCGGGCGCGGGCGCGGGCGCGGTCGTAGAGGTCGGCGGCCCAGGGGTTGGCGTGTCGGCTGTCGCCGGCGAAGTCGGTGACAGCGTCGCGGAGCTGTTTGTCGCAGGCCCGGCGGAAGGTCACCGCGCGGAGCTTGCCGGACTGCCTGGTCGAGGGTGCGGCGCCGGCCAAGCAGGCCAGCGACTCGGGGGTAGGGAACTTCGCGCGGCAGTCGCCGATCTCAGCCAGCAGCCGGGCGGCTCGGACCCGGCCGGCCCGGGGCAGGCTGGTGAAGATGTGCTGATCGGCGTGCGCGTCGAGCTGGTGGTCGATCTGCGCGGAGAGCGCCTTGATCTGCTCGACCAGGGTGGTCACCACCGCGAGCAGCGCACGGGTGATGTGGGCTTGGCTGGTCGCGTCGTCGCCTGTGAGTCCGCGCGGGGCACCCAGGAGGCGGCCGTGCAGGGTCTCTGGGGTGGTCCGGCCGGAGTAGCCCTGCTTGGCCAGCCAGTCGCCCAGTCGCTTGGGGGTGAGCCAGTCCGCGTGGGTCTGGGTGGTGAACCGGCCCAGGAACGCCAGGCTGATCACCGAGTCGAGCTCGGCGAAGAGCCCGACAGCGTCGGGGAAGACGTTGCGCAGGTGCGCGCGGAGCTGGTTGGCCACCGCGACCCGGTGGGACACCAGGTCCTTGCGGGCCCGGCAGGCACGGCGCAGCGCGACGGTGGCCGGGGCGTCGGGTTCGAGGCGACGCAGCCGGGGGCGGTCGGTGCGCAGGGTGTCGGCGAGGACGAAGGCGTCGAAGCGGTCGTCCTTATTGCCGGCCGACCCGTAGCGGCTGCGGAGGTTCTTGACCTGGTTCGGGCTGATCACCACCACGGTCAGGTCGGCGTCGAGCAGGGTGTCGATGACCGGTCCGTCGGGTCGTTCGATGGCCACCTCATCGACGCCGTGCCGGGCCAGGAAGGCGACCAGATCCTGGAGACCGGCGGCGGTGTGCTCGACCATCGTGCGGGCAACCTCGCGCCCGCGGCCGTCGACGATGCACACGGCATGATTGTCGCGGGCCCAGTCGATGCCGGCGGTCACGTCGTTGAGGGCTGTTTCGGGCAGGGTGTTGCTGGCAGACTCCGCGTCAGCCTCCTCGCTGCTAGCTCCAGTGGGGAGGCACCTTCATGTGGTGCCGCTGGTGCCGGGACGCAACTGCCGGTTCGCTCACTGATCGGCGCTCTCGGCACAAAGCCCTGGCGCTCAGCCCTGTCGACGGTCCGCACGTCCCGGGCCACCACCAGGCCCCGCAGATCTCACGCTGGACATCAACGGCGTCGAGCGAGCAGGGCGATGGCCTGGTGGCACCTCGGGTGCATCAACGCTCCATCCGGGAGCGCCAACATCAGGAAGGTAGACCAGTGAGCGGGCAGCCGGTCGTCGTGGTCGGCGCCGGCCTCGCCGGGCTCGCCGCCGCCCGCCGGCTGGTCCAGCACGGGCGGGACGTCGTCGTACTCGAGGCGCGGGAGCGGGTCGGCGGCCGCACCGAGGGGCACCTGCTCGACGACGGGACCGCGCTCGAGCTCGGCGGGCAGTGGATCGGGCCCACCCAGAACCGGATGTACGCGCTGGTCGAGGAGCTCGGTCTCACGCACTTCCGCACCCACAACGACCAGGGCGACATCCTCCTCGACCTCTTCGGCCGGCGCTCCCGGCTGGCGCCCCGCCGCGGCGCGACCCCGCGGTTCGGGCCGTTCGCGCTGGCCGACCTCGCCCAGGGCCTGGCCCGGTTCACCCGGCTGGCCGACCGGGTGAGCCTCACCGAGCCCTGGCGCACGCCCGGTGCCGACGTCCTCGACGGGCAGACGTTCGAGACGTGGATCCGGCGCAACCTGCGCACGCCGACCGGGCGGGCGTACTTCCGCGTCGCCTGCGAGGCGGTCTTCGCCGCCGAGGCCGGGGACATGTCGCTGCTGCACGCGCTGTTCTACGCCCGCTCCGGCACCGACCTGGAGACGCTGATCTCCGTCGACCGGGGCGCGCAGCAGGACCGGATCGTGGGCGGGTCGGTCCGCATCGCCGAGGCGATGGCCGCCGCGCTCGGGGACCGGGTGCGGCTCGGCGACCCGGTCCGCGCGGTCGCCCAGGACGACGAGGGCGTCCGGGTCACCACGCGCAGCGGAGCCGTGCACGAGGGCAGCCACGTCGTCGTGACGCTGCCGCCCACGCTGGCGGGCCGGCTGGAGTACGACCCGCCGCTGCCGTCGTGGCGCGACCAGCTCACCCAGCGGCTCCCTGCCGGGTCGGTGGTCAAGACCTACGCGGTCTACGACGAGCCGTTCTGGCGGGCCGAGGGGCTCAACGGGCAGGCGGTCTCCGACACCGGCCCGGTCAAGGTCACCTTCGACAACTCACCGCCGCACGGAGAGCCCGGGGTGCTGATGGGGTTCGTCGAGGCCGGTGACGCGCGTCGGCTGGTCCGGCTCACGCCCGAGGAGCGGCGGCAGGCCGTGCTCGGCTGCTTCGCCCGCTACTTCGGGCCCCGCGCGCAGCGGCCGCGGGAGTTCCTCGAGCGGGACTGGACGGCCGAGGAGTTCACCCGCGGCTGCTACGGCGCACACTTCACGCCGGGGGTGTGGACCCAGTACGGCCCCGCGCTGCGCGCCCCGGTCGGCCGGGTGCACTGGGCCGGAGCCGAGTGCTCGCCGGTCTGGAACGGCTACATGGAGGGCGCCGTCCGGTCGGGCGAGGACACGGCCGGCGCCGTGCTTCACCAGCTGCCGGTGGGCGACGGCGGCAGCGGCTGGTCGTCGTCGTGGATCACGTAGACCAGCCCGCCCGACTTCGGGACCCAGGCGTTCTCGAACTGCCCGCGGTCGTAGACGCGCACCACGCTGCCGTTGTCGTCGGCCGCCGGGTCGTTGACGATGACGTCGCCGTCGGCCTCGAAGCCCACGATGACCAGCAGGTGACCGGCGGTGGAGGTGATCGGTGCCCCGGTGAGCTCGCCCCGGTTGAACTGCACCGACGCGACGAGCGGGATGCCGGCCCGGACGAACCGCTCGGCCTCCCCGAGGTGGCGCAGCCGGGTCACGAACGCGTTGTCGGCGTGCTGGGCGGCGTAGGCGGCGCTGAAGGACCAGTTGCCGGCGCCCTGGAACCCGTAGTCGTACTGGCTCCGTGCGGCGTGGTCCACCCAGCGGTCCGGGTGGCCCTCCGGCACCCAGCCGTACTGACGGGCCGCAGGCAGCTTGCCGAGGCCGCCGAGGACCATGGACACCGACGTGGGCGAGCACCACGCCTCACCGCCGCCGTCGTACTCCGGGTAGTCGCCCTCGTGGATCATCTGCGAGTAGCCGGGCAGCACGACCCGGGTGTCGGCGCCGCCGGGCCGGGAGGTCCGCACGGTGTCCGTGCGCGGCAGCAGGGAGGCCATCGCCCCGACCACGTCCACGCGCGGGCGCGCCTTGGTGCCCGCGCGCCGGTACAGGTTCACCCGCATCTGCCAGGCGGTGAAGCCCATCGAGTAGCGGGCCTGCAGCGTGTCGACGTTCACCTGTCCGAGCTGGTCGGCCTGCGAGCCGAGGCTGGTGCGGTGGAACCGCCGGTCGTGGTGGGCCCAGTTCGCCATCGTGTACCACTTGCTCCGCCGGCCGGACTCGCTGCGCACCCGCACCTGGACCTGCACCCAGCTGTCGCGCGGGGTGAGGGCGTCCCAGGAGGGGATCAGCTCGTCGAAGGTGTGGCCGGGGTTCTGCCAGCGTGACACCCACCGGCCGACGTCGTACCGCTTGGTCCGGTAGCCGTGCGGGTCCCGGTAGCGGATCGTGGCGACCGGCTCGCCGAGCACGATCCGGCCGCGGAAGACGCGGGTGCCCACGCGGCGGGCCTGGCGCAGCTGGCGCGGCCGGTCCCACTCGCGGTAGGTGATCTTGCGCGCCAGTCCCTCCTGGGACGCACGCGCGACCGGCCCGGTGAAGGACGCGGTGACGGGCGCGGCGGGAGCGCTCACCGCGGTGAGGGGCGCGCTCAGGGCGGCGAGGGCGACGGCGACGATGCTGGTCCGGAGCTTGGTACGCACCGTAGAAAGGTACGTCAACCACGTCCCTCCTGACACAGGTTTCACAACAGTCCCAGCTCCGGCGGCCGGTCCGGCGGCGTGTGCACCGTCGTTAGGATTGCCGGGTGACTCTTCGGCTCTACGACACCGCCACCCGCGAGGTCCGTGACTTCGTGCCCCTCGAGGACGGCAAGGCGGGCATCTACGTGTGCGGTCTGACCGTGCAGTCGGAGCCGCACGTCGGTCACGTCCGGTCGGCGGTCAACTTCGACGTCGTACGCCGGTGGCTGACCACGCGCGGGTACGACGTCAGCTACATCCGCAACATCACCGACATCGACGACAAGATCCTGGTCAAGTCCGAGGCGCAGGGCCGACCCTGGTACAACCTCGCCTACGAGATGACCCGCGAGCTCGAGCGGGCCTACGACGCGCTGCACGTCCTGCCGCCGACCTACGAGCCGCTCGCCACCGGCCACGTCCCGGAGATGATCGAGCTGATCTCCGAGCTGGTCACCCGCGGCCACGCCTACGTCGCGGCCGACGGGTCCGGCGACGTGTACTTCGACGTGATGTCGTGGCCGGCCTACGGCGAGCTGTCCGGGCAGCGCGTGGACGACATGGAGCCCGCCGAGGACGCCGACCCCCGCGGCAAGCGGGACCCGCGCGACTTCGCGCTGTGGAAGGGACACAAGAAGGAGACCGAGCCCGACACCGCCGCGTGGCCCTCGCCGTGGGGTCCGGGCCGGCCCGGCTGGCACATCGAGTGCTCGGCGATGTCGCTGAAGTACCTCGGCTCGGCCTTCGACATCCACGGCGGCGGCGTCGACCTGCGCTTCCCCCACCACGAGAACGAGCAGGCCCAGTCCCGGGCGGCCGGCCACGGGTTCGCGTCGTACTGGATGCACAACGCCTGGATCACCACCGCCGGCGAGAAGATGAGCAAGTCGCTGGGCAACTCGCTGCTGGTTCCGGCGGTGCTGGAGCGGGTGCGCCCCGTGGAGCTGCGCTTCTACATCGTCGCCGCGCACTACCGGTCCACGGTGGAGTTCTCGTTCGAGGCGCTCGAGGAGGCCGCCGCGGGCTTCCATCGCATCGAAAACTTCCTGACCCGGGCCGCGGAGGTGCTCGGCGAGGTCCCCGGGCACGGCGTGTTCTGCGCCGAGTTCGTCGAGGCGATGGACGACGACTTCTCGACGCCTGCCGCGGTCGCCGCGGTCTACGACGTCGTCCGTGAGGGCAACAAGCTCCTGGCGGCGGGCCCGTCCGACGCGCTGCGCGGCAACGCCGCCTCGGTCCGGGCGATGCTCGACGTGCTGGGGCTGGACCCGTTCGACCCGCACTGGTCCGGCGGCGACGGGCATCGGGACGAGAAGCTGACCGCCGCTGTCAACGCGCTCGTCGCGGGCCTGCTCGAGCAGCGGGCCCAGGCCAGGGCGAGCAAGGACTTCGCCGTCGCGGACGCGATCCGCGACCAGCTCAAGGGGGCCGGTATCGAGCTCGAGGACACCGCGCAGGGGCCGAAGTGGTCGCTGTGAGCGCGCGTCTGGTGTCGGTTCACGCCGACTCGGCTCGGGTGTGCGGAGGTTCACGCCGACTCGGCGGGGGTACGGCGAGGTTCACGCCGACTCGACGGATGATGAGGGAAGAGGCTTACTGACATGGCAGGCAACTCCTCGCGCCGCGGCGCGGTGAAGAAGTCCGGGAAGGGCAACCCCACCGCGGGCTCCGGTGGCCGGATCCGCCGCGGGCTCGAGGGCAAGGGCCCCACCCCGAAGGCCAAGGACCGCGAGGGCCACAAGGCGCACAAGGCCGCCAAGCGCACCGAGCGGGCGCAGGCGGCACGACCCAGGCGCGGCGCCAAGCCCGCCGACGGCGAGTGGATCGCCGGGCGCAACTCCGTGGTGGAGGCGCTGCGGGCGCAGATGCCGGTCACCACGGTCTACGTCGCCGAGGGCGCCGAGCGCGACGGACGGCTGCGGGAGGCGTTCCGGCTCGCGGCCGACGGCGGCGTCTCGCTGCTCGAGGTGCCGCGCAACGAGCTGGACCGGCTGACCCAGGGCGCGGTGCACCAGGGCCTCGCCGCGCGGGTGCCGGCCTACGAGTACGCCCACCCCGACGACCTGCTCGACCGCGCCGCCGAGCTCCGCGAGCCGCCGCTCGTCGTGGCCCTCGACTCCGTCACCGACCCGCGCAACCTCGGGGCGGTGGTCCGCTCCGCGGCCGGTTTCGGGGCCCACGGCGTGCTGGTCCCCGAACGCCGCGCGGCCGGGATGACCGCGTCGGCGTGGAAGACCTCGGCCGGGGCGGCGGCCCGGGTGCCGGTCGCCCAGGCCACCAACCTCACCCGCCAGCTGAAGGCGTACCAGGAGGCCGGCTGCATGGTGGTCGGCCTCGCCGCGGACGGCGACGTCGCCCTGCCCGACCTCGAGCTCGCCGACGGTCCGCTCGTGGTCGTGGTCGGCTCCGAGGGCAAGGGGCTCTCCCGCCTGGTCTCGGAGACCTGCGACCAGCTGGTGTCGATCCCGATGGTGAACTCGCTGGAGTCGCTCAACGCCGGAGTCGCCGCCTCGGTGGCGCTCTACGCCGTCGCCGAGCGCCGGGGCACGCTCACCCGCTGAGCGGCCCGCCCCGGTGGTGGACGGGGCTACTCCGGGCTCGAGGTGCCCGGCAGCCCCGCGTCGGAGGGCGTGAGCGGCGCCACCGCCTCCTCGGGGCGGTGGGCGAGCTCCTCCTGGAAGTAGCTCCTCGCGGACTCGAAGATGCCGATCTCGTGTCCGGCGCGCTCGGAGAGGAACCACCGGTGCTCGAGGACCTCGTGGAAGATCTCGGCGGGCTCCAGCTTGCCGCGCATCTCACGGGGGACCATGGCGACCACGGGCTGGTAGATCTCGGTCAGCCAGCGCTGGGCGACGAGCGCGCGGTCCTCGCCGCCGAGGTCGTGGTGGGCGGTGTAGGCGGCCAGGTCGTTGAGCAGCCTGCGGGCCTGGTTGTCCTCGACGTCGAGGCCGGTCAGGCTCTGCAGCTCCCGGGTGTGGTGGCCGGCCTCGACCACCTTCGGCTGCAGCCTGACGGTCGAGCCGGACAGGTCGGTGACGATGTCGAGCTCGTCGACGTCGAAGCCCATCCGGTTCAGCCGCTCGACGCGCTGCTCGATGCGCCACATCTCCGAGACGTCGAACTCCTCCATCCCGGTTAGCTCGTCCCACAGCCCCGTGTAGCGGCGCTCCACCAGCTCGATGACCGCGTGGGCGTCGACGTCCTCGTCGAGGAAGCCGCCGGCCTGCAGGTCGAGCAGCTCGCCGAACAGGTTCGCGTAGGCCACCTCCAGGTCGTACATCCGCTGGCCGGTGCTCAGCTGGGAGTGCAGCTCGCCGGTCTCGGCGTCGACCAGGTAGGCGGTGAACTCGCCGGCGCTGCGTCGGAACAGCACGTTGGACAGCGACACGTCGCCCCAGAAGAACCCGGCCAGGTGCAGCCGGACGAGCAGCACGGCGAGCGCGTCGATCAGCTTGGGGAGGCTGTCGGCGCGCAGCCCGTGGGAGAACAGCGAGCGGTAGGGAAGGGAGTACCGCAGGTGCCGGGTCACCAGGGACGGCTCGATCTCCTCGCCGTCGGAGGTGGTACGCCCGGCGATGACGGCGACCGGCTCCACCACGGGCAGGTCGAGCCGGCGCAGGTCGCGCAGCATGCGGTACTCCCGGAACGCCATCGCCTCGCGGGTCTCCTTGACCGCGTACACCTCGGTCTGGAGCCGGACGATGCGGACCACGTGCCGGGAGAGGCCCCGGGGCAGCGGGATGACGAAGTCGTCGGTCCACTCCTCGAGCGGGAAGTGCCAGGGCAGCGTGACGAGCATCGGGTCGGGCCTGGAGGCCACGATGCGCAACGGCATGCGGCCCAGCCTAACCGGGCGCGTCCGGCGCGGGCTCGGGGAAGACCGCGCGTCCGAGGACAGCAGAGGGCGGGGCGGTCCTACCCGGACCGCCCCGCCCTCGTGGCTGGGTGACGCCTACTTGTTGAACGCGTCCTTGGCCTTGTCGCCCGCCTGCTTGAGGTCGGACTTGCTCTGGTCGCGCTCGCCCTCGCGCTCGAGCGACTCGTCGTCGCTGACCGCGCCGAGCTTCTCCTTGGCCTTGCCCAGGCCGCTCTCGCCCTGGTGCTTGAGCTTGTCGTCCATACCCATGAGCTCTCCTCCTAGGTTGCCGGACCCTGCGGTACCCGTCGGGGCCGGGGGCATGCGTCGGTCTACGATGGGCCGTCGTGCCCGTCACGCCGACGGGGCACAGGCCGGCCTGGCGCAACTGGCAGCGCACCTAACTTGTAATTAGGGGGTTAGGGGTTCGAGTCCCCTGGCCGGCTCTCTCCACCCGCTCGGGTGCTGCTCAGCCGCGCGGGACGCCGCGCTCATGGCCCTTCGCGCCCTTGGTCAGTCCTTCCCCGTCATGGCCGGACTCTCCCGGATCGAGCCCATGGTCCTGAACCGGCGGACCCACGCAGGCGCCGTGGCGGGACCTAGTGCCCTGCCGGTGCCGGTCGCGGGCGGGTCAGCGTGAGAGGACCACTACTTCGATCTCAGTCGGGGGAAGACGATGAGACTCATCTCCGTGCGACCGCGCCTGTCAGCAGGTGCGGCCCTCCTCCTCGCCGGAGCCCTGGTGCTCGGAACCGCCGGCGTCGCCCGGGCGGACCTGACGCCCGACCCGCTGCGTGACCCGGCCCACGAGCGCGTGCAGACGCTGCACCGCAACGTGCTCGCCAAGGCCCAGCCGAACAGGTGCTTCTACGGGACGGACGTGCCGACGGGGGACATCAGCCCCGACGGCACCTGCCCGACCAGGACGTTCACGCTGGCGGACGACACCACGGTCACCCGCGAGGGCACGCCCAAGGTCGACCAGGCCTACGTGTGGGGCCTGGCCAAGTCCGCCAACGGCCGGCTGTGGTGGGGGACCGGGCCGAACATCCACTGCCTGGTCCTGCAGGGCTACCTGGGCATCGAGGAGCCCGTCCAGACCAGCTCCTACGTCTGCGACCCCGACCAGAACTTCGTGCCGCCCGACATCTTCATGTACGACGAGGGCACCGGCGTCCAGACCGACCTCAGGACGAAGGTCACCGACCCGACAGAGCAGCTCAAGCTCGCCGCCACGCTGGGCATCCGGTCCGCCGGTGCGGCCAAGGGCGTGGTGTTCTTCGCCGGGCCCGGGGTGAACCCGGCGACCGGCGCCGTGGCCGGGATCAACCTGTTCGCCTTCGACGACAGCACCGGCGGCTACCTCGGCTCGCACACCTTCACCGAGTACACCAACATCCGCAAGTGGACGGTCGTCAACGGCGAGCTGTACACCGGCGTCGCCGTCAAGCCCGTCGAGTCGGCGTACCCGACCGGCGGCGGCATGGTCCTGCGCTGGACCGGCTCCAAGGCCGACCCGTTCCGGTTCCAGCAGGTCGGCTTCGTCGACGGCGAGGCGGCCGAGCTCGCCGAGCACGACGGCCGGCTGTTCGTGTCCACCTGGCCGTGCTGCGAGACCGAGGGCGGCCTTGCCGGCGGCCCCAGGCCCGCGGCCAGCCTCTGGATGAGCCCCGCGTTCGGCCACGACGCGATGCTGACGGGCGCGGACGCGGCCGCCGGCGCGTGGACGCGAGTGTGGCGGGCCACCGACTACGAGCCCGACCCGGTGGTCGCCCAGACCTACGGCGGCGGCGCGCTGGTGTCCTACGGCGGCAAGCTCTACTGGGGCACCATGCACGTGCCCGGCACCGCCTACGCCGCGCTGACCGGTGTGTACGGCGCGACCTACCCGGACCAGATGGGCGCGGACGCCTACGTCCGCGCCAACCGGGCGATCGCGATCTTCCGTGGTGACGACTTCACCGACGGCAGGGCCGACACCCCGGTCGAGGTGCTGTACGGCGACGCCAGGGAGTGGTCGTTCGACCGGGTCACCGGGACCTGGTCGCAGCAGCCCACCGGCGGCCGCGCGGGCACCCCCACCGGCGGCGGCTCGTACGGCGCCTCCGGGTTCGGCACGCCGTTCAACAACTACACGTGGACGATGAGCGTGTACGCCGGACAGCTGTTCGTCGGCACGATGGACCACACCTACCTGATCAAGGACCTGCTCGACGAGCCCCGCGACGAGGTCTCCGGCCTCACCGCCGAGGGCGGCCTGCTGCCCGACGACAGCCTGCTGCCGACGCTGGCCGGTCTGGTCGCCTCCCTCCCGGTGATCAAGTCCGGCGCGGACCTGTGGCGCTTCCCGGCCCCGGGCAGCAAGGCGGTCCCCGAGAGCCTCCAGGGTGTCGGCAACTACCTCAACTACGGCATCCGCACGATGCTGGCCGACGCGGACGGTCTCTACATCGGGTCGGCGAACCCGATGAACCTGATGACCGACAAGACCGACCGGTACCCGGAGGGCGGCTGGGAGCTCATCAAGCTCACCACCAGGTCGGCTCCGCCCCCGGCCGACACGACGGCGCCGGTGTCCAAGGCGTCGGCTCCGGCGGTGAGCACGAGCCCGACGTGGCAGGTCTCCTACACCGCCACGGACAACGGCTCCGGGGTGGCCAAGGTGGAGCTGTTCGTGAAGCGGCCCGGCGCGGCGTCGTACGCCTCGGCGGGTGTGGACACCGCCCCCGCTCTGGACGGGAAGCTCGTCTTCGACTCCGGCGGCGTGGAGGGCGACTACGCCTTCTACACCGTGGCCACGGACAAGGCCGGCAACGTCGAGGGCGTCCCCGCGACGCCGGACGCGGTCACCAGCTACACCCAGGCCGGTCCGGGGGAGCTCGACACCACGCCGCCGACCTCGAAGGCGCACTCCGCGAAGGTCACCCGACGCGAGACCGTCCAGGTGCGCTACCGCGCGAAGGACCGGGCCGGTGGGTCGGGGCTGGCGAGGGTCGAGCTGTTCGTGAAGACGCCCGGCGCGGCGTCGTACACGAAGGCCCTGGCCGATGCCGGTGACCTGGTCGACGGCAGGTTCTCCTACGCCGCGTCCGCCGGTGAGGGGGTCTACCGCTTCTACACCGTCGCCACCGACGTGGCGGGCAACGTCGAGGCCGCCCCCGCCAAGGCCGACACCTGGGTGCGCTACGACGTCACCGCCCCGGGGCTGCACCGCAGGATGGGCAAGGGACCGTTCGTGCTGCACCTCGGTGACCGGCTGATGCTGCGCATGCACGTCGGCGAGAAGGCGTACGCCACGTTCACGATCCGTCACCACGGTCGGCTCGTGCGGACGTTCGGGCCCGCCCTGGTGGGCCGGGGCGTGACGGTCAGGGGCTGGAACGGCCGGGACGCCGACCGCAGCTTCGTCCGGCCCGGGCGCTACCGGCTGGTCGTGAAGGCCACGGACCTGGTCGGCAACACGACCGTGCTGTGGACGCCGCTGCGCGTGCGCCGGTGACCGACCACCGGGCCCGTGGCCGCCGAGCGGTCACGGGCCCGGCCCGTCACCTGCCGGGCCGGTGGCCGTCTCAGACGCGCTGGAGCTCCCCGCACCTGGTGCACTTGTAGATGTCGCGGTTGCCGTCGTGGTTGACCGGCTGCCAGTCGTGGTCGCAGTGATCGCTCATGCCGCACAGTTCCCGTGAGGCGGCCGGAGCATGCTCCGGCGTGGGTCGCCCACTCCGGTGACCGCGCAGGCGCGGGCCCGTCGCCGTCTCACCGGCCGGCGCATGGTCGGCCCGGTCCGGGGAACGCGGTGGGCCGGGCCGCCCTGTTCCTCCCAGCAGGGCGGCCTGGTCCGTCCCGGACGAGGCCGGCTGACTGTTCCCTTCGGTGAAGAAGCGGGCATAGGGTGCACTCACCGAGCAGCCGAGCGAACGGGGACAGGCGTGGCCCAGCGTCCGGGACGATCCGCAGCCATGGTGCTGGCAGGGGCGGCGAGCGTGCTGGTCGCGGCGCTGCTGGCTCCCACGGCCGCCACCGCCGAGCCCCAGTCCGCGCCGGACGAGAGCCCCCAGGGCGCCCGGCTGCTGCCGAACCTGCGCGTCCTCAAGGCTGCCGACCTGCAGATCCAGCGCACCGGGTCCGGTCGCAAGCTGCGGTTCGAGTCCGGCCTCGCCAACGTCGGTGACGGGCCGGTCGAGGTCCGCCCCAACCGCGCCAAGGAGTGCCCCGCGGGCAAGCACCACGCGAGCCAGGTCTTCTACCGCGACGCGAACGGCAACGGGCGGTACGACGTCGCGACCGACACCCGCACCGCCCGTCGCTCGGCGGGCTGCATGGTGTTCCACCCCTACCACGACCACTGGCACTTCGAGGCGGCCTCGCGCTACACCCTCTACAAGGCCCACCGGCCACGGATCAGCAAGGTGGCGCAGCGCAAGATGAGCTTCTGCCTGCGCGACAGCCGGCGCGTGCCGAAGTACATGGGGGAGTTCGACCACGCCGAGCGGTACGCCGCCTGCTCGAGGTACTCCCCTCAAGGCATCTCGGTGGGCTGGGTCGACGTCTACCAGTCGTTCCTCGCCGGCCAGGCCATCAAGCTCCCGCCGCGCATGCAGGACGGCCTCTACTGCCTGCGCATCGAGGTGGACCCCAAGGACCAGCTCCGCGAGACGGACGAGGACGACAACACCTCGATGCGCGCCTTCTACATGAAGGGCGACAAGGTCGGGAAACGCAAGTCGGTCAGGTGCCGGCCACGGTCGTGACCTCGAACTCCATCGCGGGCGCGGCCATGGCGTCCTGAGCCGCGACGATGCGCATCTCGTGGGCCCCGGCCTCGGCGGTCGCCGCCATCACCGCGTAGACCGACGACGTGGTGCGCCCCAGCGCGGTCGGCAGGTCGTGGCCCTGCAGCACGTTGGCCAGGAACACCGCGGAGGTGAGGTCGCCGGCGCCGGGTGGGTTGATCGGCAGCCGCGGGGTGCGCACCGTCCAGGCGCCCTCGTCGGAGACCGCCACCATGTCGATGCCGTCCTCGGGCGTCTCCTCGGTGATCGCGCTGGTGACCAGCACGGTCCGCGGCCCTGTGTCCCGCACCGCGTTCGCGGCCGCGACCACGTCCGCCTGCGTCCGGGTCTCGGCGCCGGCGAGGAAGGCGAGCTCGAACTGGTTCGGAGTGATCACGTCCGCGGCCGGCACCACCTCGTCGCGCATGAACTCCGGGATGCCCGGGCGGACGAAGAACCCGCGGCCGACGTCGCCCATCACCGGGTCGCAGAAGTAGATGGCCTCCGGGTTGCGCTCCTTGACGTTGCGCACGGTGTCGAGGATCACCGCCCCCACGTCCTCGGCCCCCTGGTAGCCCGAGAGCACCGCGTCGCAGCGGTCGAGCGCGCCCCGGTCCTCGACCCCGTGGATCACCTCGGCGATGTCCGCCGAGGTCAGCAGCGGCCCGCGGGCGGCGCCGTAGCCGGTGTGGTTGGAGAAGTGCACGGTCACGACCGGCCACACGTCGAAGCCGAGCCGCTGCAGCGGGAAGAGCGCTGCGCTGTTGCCGGCGTGACCGTAGGCGACCAGGGACTGGATCGACAGGATGTTCTTCACGTCCGGCAATATTGCCATCTGACCGGCGGACCCGTCAGTTCCGGCTCAGGCGCAGGTACGGGTGCGGCCGCACGGCCTCCCGGTGGCCGGCGCCCTCGGGCCGGACCTCGAAGTGCAGGTGGCAGCCGTCGGGAGCGCCCGCGTCCGAGGCCCGCGCGACCAGCTGCCCGCGCCGGACGACGTCCCCGGGTGCGACGTACACCCTGCGCGCATGCGCGATGACGATGTCGACGTCGAAGCGGTGGTTGCGGATCCGGAAGGCCTTCGCGCCGTACGCCGGGCCGAGGGCACCCGGCGCGGACGGCGCCACGACCCTGCCCCGGAGGGCGGCGAACAGGCGGGTGCCGCACGGCATCGCGATGTCGATGCCGTGGTGGAACCCCCGGTCGCCGGTGCACCGCGGGTCGGGGTCGTAGAACGGTGCGCGGGTGCAGCCGAAGCCGATCATCTTGCGCCGCTCACCGGCGTACCAGGGCGAGGAGTAGGAGCGCTGGTCCTTCACCCAGGACCGGCGCGGCTGGTCGACGGCCCCTGACGGGCCGGGGGCGGCCGCCGGGCCGGTGAGCAGCACGAGGGCGAGGACCGGGGCGAGGACCGCGGCGAGGGCGGGAAGCACCTGCCCATCTCACCGCAGGAACGGCCGCACGGGAACCCTTTCCGGCCTGGGGCGCCCGCCGTTCCACAGGTCCGCGGACCGGGCTGGCCCCACTCGGCCGGCCCCGCGACGCTCGAGAGTGCCGGGCGGGGCTGCCCGGTGGTCGAGAAACCCGGAAGGAGTGGGACATGCGCAAGGCACTCGTCGGCCTCGGTCTGGTGGCCGCCCTGGGGGCCGGGGTGCCGGCCCTCGCCGCGGCAGGCGGCGGCGAGACGCGGCCGGCCGTCCAGTGGATCAAGGGGCAGCCCCGGGAGGGCTTCCGGGTCCAGTGGTCCGACGGCACCAGGACGCACACACCGACGCTGTCGGAGGCGGTGACCGAGTGCTACGGCTACCACCGCCGGGTGCGGCGGGCGTCGTGCGAGGCGTCCGTGCGGACCGGCTACCGGTGGATGGCCGAGCTGCGCCGGTCGCTGAACATCCACGGCGCCAACCGCTGACCGGCCAGGTCAGGCGACCTGGAGGGACCGCTTCGACAGGCCCATCCAGTAGCCGTCGATGCGCTGCGCGCCGGGGGCGTCGGGTGCGGTCGCCGCCCCGAGGGTGAGGAACAGCGGCGTGAAGTGCTCGACGGTGGGGTGCGCGTAGGGCATGCCCGGGGCCCGGTCCCGGTAGGCCGCGAGCTCGTCGACGTCCCCGCGGGCGAGCGCGTCCGCGGCCCAGGCGTCGAACTCCTCGGACCAGCCCGGGACGGTGGCGTCGATCCGGAGCTCCCGCAGGTACGGCAGTCCGTGGGTGAGGAAGCCCGAGCCGACGACGAGCACGCCCTCGTCGCGCAGCGGACGCAGCCGCCGGCCGAGCTCGAGCAGCCGCGCCGGGTCGTGGGTGGGCAGCGACATCTGCAGCACGGGGACGTCACCGTCGGGGTACATGATCTTCAGCGGGACCCAGGCTCCGTGGTCCAGGCCGCGGCTCGCGTGCTGGTGCACCGGCTCGGTGTCGGGCATCATCGCCGCCACCCGCGCCGCGAGCGCGGAGGCGTCCGGGGTCACGTAGGTCTCGTCGTAGTACTTCGGGGCGAAGCCGGCGAAGTCGTAGACGAGGGGCGTGCCGGAGGCCGTGGCCGACAGGCTCACCGGGACCGACTCCCAGTGCGCCGAGACGATCAGCACCGCCTCGGGGCGAGGGAGGTCCGCGGCCCAGGCGGCCAGCTCGCCGCGCCAGACCGGGTCGTCGAGCAGCGGCGGCGCGCCGTGGCCGAGGTAGAGGGCGGGCATCCGGAGGGTGTCGGCGGTCATCGTGGCTCCCGGTGAGGTCTGTCGTCGTTCTCCGACGAGGATAGGCGGCAACACTTGAAGATTCAAGTGTTGGCTACGATGGGTGCCATGGACGACACGCGCTGGCTCGACGAGGACGAGCAGCGGGCCTGGCTGCGGCTCGCGGGAGTGATGCTCAAGCTGTCCCCGGCCCTCGACGCGCAGCTGCAGCGGGACGCCGGCATGACGCACTTCGAGTACCTCTGCCTGGCGATGCTGTCGGAGTCCCCGGACCGAGAGCTGCGGATGAGCGACCTCGCCGCCCGCGTCAACGCCTCGCTGTCGCGGCTCTCCCACGTGGTGAAGAAGCTGGAGCAGCGCGGCCGGGTCGAGCGCTTCCCCTGCCCGGAGAGCCGTCGCGTCACCATGGTGCGGCTGACCGGGGACGGGTGGCGCGCGCTGGTCGAGGCGGCGCCGGGACACGTGGAGACCGTCCGCTCGCTCGTCTTCGACGGGCTGGGGGCCGACGACGTCGCCGCCCTGGAGCGGATCGCGGGCCACGTGGTCGAGCGCATCGAGCGGGCCGGCCTGCGCCCGCCGACCTGACACCGACGGGTCGGGGTCGCCGAGGCAGCCGGCTACGGCAGGCGCCAGTCCACGGGGGTGCCGCCCTGCCGCGCCAGCAGCTCGTCGACCCGGCTGAACGGCCGGGAGCCGAAGAACCCCCGCGACGCCGACAGCGGGCTCGGGTGCGGCGACTGCACGCACGGCACACCGTCCAGCAGCGGGGTGAGGCTCTGGGCGTCGCGACCCCACAAGATCGCGGCCATCGGGCCGCCCCGGCGGGCCAGCGCCTCGATCGCGCGCTCGGTCACCGCCTCCCAGCCACGCCTGCGGTGGGACCCGGCCGCTCCCGGGGCGACCGTCAGCACGCGGTTGAGCAGCAGCACCCCCTGGTCCGCCCACGGCGTCAGGTCCCCGGTGGTGGGAGGACCGATGCCGAGGTCGTCGTACAGCTCGCGGAAGATGTTCACGAGGCTGCGCGGCAGCGGCCGCACGTCCGGCGCGACCGAGAACGACAGCCCGACGGCGTGGCCCGGGGTCGGGTAGGGGTCCTGGCCGACCACGAGCACCCGCACGTCGGCGAGCGGTCGCTGGAAGGCGCGCAGCACCCGGTCGCCGGCCGGCAGGTAGGTCCGTCCGGCCGCGAGCTCGGCACGCAGGAACTCACCCATCCGGACGATCACGTCGTCCACCGGCGCGAGCGCCTCGGCCCAGTCCGGTGCCACCAGCCCCCGCTCGACCAGCCCGGCAAGTCCACTCATGGGGCCAGAACCTACCCGCCCACCGTGGTACGTCGATCAGCCCGTCGCCGACCGCGGACCAGGACTACGGTGGAGCCATGACGCGCACAGCGGTCGTCGTGGGTGGTGGTATCGGCGGCCTGACCGCGGCGGTGTCCCTGGTGCGCCACGGGTGGAAGGTGACCGTCCTCGAACAGGCCCCGGAGCTGGGCGAGGTCGGGGCCGGCCTGACCCTGTGGTCCAACGCGCTGGCCGCGCTCGACGTGGTCGGCCTCGGCGACGCGGTCCGCGGCACGGGCAGCATCAGCGGGCCGGCCGGCACCCGCACACCCGACGGCGGCTGGCTGACCCGGATCCCGGCCGGCCGGCTCGAGGCGGACTTCGGCGTCACCGCCGTCGGCATCCACCGGGCGGCGCTCGTCGACCTGCTCCACGCCGCACTGCCCGCGCAGACGGTCCTGACGGGCGCGGAGGTGGTGGACGTCCATGCCGAGTCGCCGGTGTCCGTCGCCTACCGCCGGGACGGCCGGCTCGAGCAGGTCCGCGGGGACCTCGTGGTCGCCGCGGACGGGATCAACAGCCGCACCCGGCGCACCCTGTGGGAGCAGCCGGGACGGGTGAGGTACTCCGGCATCACCGCCTGGCGGGCGGTCACCCCCGAGGCGTGGCCGGTGCAGGTCCCGTCGGGAGTCACCTGGGGCAAGGGCGAGGAGTTCGGTGTCGTCGAGCTCGGCGACGGCCGGATCTACTGGTTCGGCGCAGTGAACGCGCCCGCCGGGGAGCGCGCCGCGGACGAGATGACCGAGGTGCGCCGGATCTTCGGGCACTGGCACGAGCCGATCCCGCGGCTGCTCGCGGCCACCCCCGCCCACCGGCTGCTGCGCAACGACCTGTTCCACCTGCGGCCCGGGCCGGACACCTACGTCCACGGCCGCACGGTCCTGCTCGGGGACGCCGCGCACGCGATGACCCCGCACCTCGGTCAGGGGGCATGCCAGGCGATCGAGGACGCCGTCGTCCTCGGCAGGCTGCTCGACCGCGGCGACGTCGACGAGGCGCTGGCGGGGTACGACCGCCTCCGACGGCCCCGCACCCGTCAGGTCGCCCGCATGTCCCGGCTCAGCGGACGGCTCGGCCAGCAGCTCGCGAACCCGGCGGCGGTCGCCGTCCGCAACCGGGTGCTGCGGATCGCCCCGCCGCGGACCGCGATGGGCCAGCTGGCCCGCTACGCCACCTGGAGGCCCTAGCGGCCGGACCGGCCGCGCACCGGCCGGGACAGCCGGTCGAGGAAGGCCACCAGCAGCGCCTCCCGCAGCGACGGCGCGGCGAGGTCGAGCAGCGCGTTGATGTCCGCCATCCGTTCCGGCATCCCCAGGCCCTCCCCACCCGCCATGCCGACGGCGGCGAGCAGGCCGTCGAAGTCGTCCTCGGTCAGGGCGGCGGGGTCGAGCGCCCGGACGAGGTCCGCGACGTCCGGGGACACCTCGACCGGTCCGGCCTCCACCGCCACCGCGACGGCCGAGGCGAGCGCGGAGAGGAACTCCTCGACGTGGGCCGCCGTCGCCGCGCTGAGCGTCAGGTGCAGCGTCGGCGGACGGCCGTCGTGGCGCAGCTGCGGCTGGACGTACCACCCCGCCGCGGTCATCGCGTCGGCGATCGTGAAGACGTCGCAGGAGCCGTCCGTGGCCAGCGCGACCAGCGTCGACTCCGGGCTGCCGACCACGTCGAGCGCCGGGATCTCCACCAGCCCCGCCAGCAGCCGGTCCACCCCGTCGAGGACCTCCTCGGTGAGCCGCAGGTAGCCCTCGTCGCCGATCGAGCGGACCACCGCCCACGCCGCGGCGATCGGCCCGCCCGACCGGGTGGACTGGGTGGTGCTGTTGAGCATGGTGTAGCCGGGCCAGTCCGCGCTCGCGAAGAACTGCGGCCGACGCAGCGCGGCGTCGCGGTGCAGCAGGACCGAGGCGCCCTTGGGGGTGTAGGCGTACTTGTGGAGGTCGACCGAGATGCTGGTGACCCCGGGCACGTCGAAGGTCCACGCCGGCACCTGCCGGCCCAGGCGCGCGGCGTAGGGCAGCACCCACCCGCCGATGCAGGCGTCCACGTGGCAGCGCACCCCGCGTGCGGCGGCCAGGGCCGCGAGGTCGGTGACCGGGTCCACCACGCCGTGGGCGTACGACGGGGCGCTGGCGACGACGAGCACGACCGAGGACCCGTGCTCGTCCAGGACCGCCGCGGTCGCCGCCGGGTCCGCGCGGAAGCCGTCGCCGACCGGGACCACGACCGGCCGCACGCCGAAGTAGTGGGCCGCCTTGCGGAAGGCGGCGTGCGCGGTGGACGGGAGCACCATGACCGGGTCCGTGACCTCGGGGCGGGCGTCCCGCGCGGTCTGCACGGCGAGCAGGATCGACTCCGTGCCTCCCGACGTCACCGTGCCGACCGCGCGGTCCGGGGCGCCGAGCAGGTCGCACGCGGCACCGACGAGCTCGTTCTCCATCTGCAGCAGGCTCGGGAACGCGGTCGGGTCGAGGCCGTTGGTGCTGGAGAACGCCGCCATCGCCGCGCGGCCGACCTCGTCGGCCTCGGCGAGGCCGGAGTCGTAGACGTAGGCGAGGGTGCGCCCGCCGTGCGTGGGCAGGTCGTGCGCACGCATCTGCTCCAGGGCGGCCAGCACGTCAGCGGTGGGTTCGGTGCCGTTCACGTCTTCTCCTCGGTCGGGGCGGCGGCCATCGCCTCGGCGACGTCCTGGGGGGTGAGCGAGTAGCGGCGCAGCCACCACAGGCTGAGCAGGGTCAGCGCCGCCGGCAGCACGGAGAAGCCGAGGACGATCGCCGTCACCGCGGACGCCGGCTGGTCGACGACCTCCGCCCGCGTGGAGACGTAGCCACCGGCGGCGAGGAGCAGCCCGAAGATCCCCGGCCCGAGGGCCAGGCCGAGGGTCTCCCCGGCGGTCCACACCCCGGTGAAGACCCCGGCGCGGTTGCTGCCGGAACGGGCGGCGTCGACCGCGGCGGTGTCGGGGAGCATGGCCAGCGGGAACACCTGGGCACCGGCGTACCCCACCCCGACCAGCGCGGTGGCGAGGTAGACCACGGCCGGCGGGACGGTCTCGGCCGCGACGAGCAGCAGTGCGCCGGTGGCGAGGAACAGCGAGGCGACGACGTACCCCTGCTTCTTCCCGACCCGGTCACCGACCGCCGCCCACGCGGGGGTCAGCACCAGGGCGGGGCCGACGAAGCAGACGAACAGCACGGTGGAGGCGCTTCGGTCCTCGAGCACCACCCGCGCCATGTAGTCGACGCCGGCGAGCATCGCACCGACGGCGAGTGCCTGCACGATGAACGTGGTCAGCAGCAGCCGGAAGTCGCGGGAGGCCGCCACCACGCGCAGCTGCCCGGCGAGGGTTCCGCCGGCCGCCGTGACCCGGCCCACCGGGGCCCGGCGGGTGCCGAGGTAGGCGCCCAGCGAGCCGACCACGATCAGCACCGCGATCGCCAGCCCCATCGCGCGGTAGCCGTCGCGCCCGCCGACGGCGTCCCGGATCGCCGGGGCGGAGGCGCCGCTGAGCAGGATCGCCAGCGCCAGCAGTGCGACCCGCCAGGTCATCAGCCGGGTGCGCTCGGCGTAGTCGGGCGTCATCTCGGCGGGCATCGCCACGAACGGCACCTGGAAGAACGCGTAGGCGGTCGCGCAGGCCAGGAAGGCGACGACCACCCAGCTCGCCTCGAGCACGACGGAGCCGAGGTCGGGCCCCGCGAAGAGCAGGGCGAACGACACGGCCAGCGCCACGCCGGCGCGCAGCAGGAACGGGCGTCGTGGGCCGAGCGGGGAGGTGCTCCGGTCGCTGATCCGTCCGGCGATCGGGTTGAGCACCACGTCCCAGGCCTTGGGCAGGAAGACGATGACCCCCGCGACGGCGGCCGCCACCCCGAGCGTGTCCGTGAGGTAGGGGAGCAGGAGCAGCCCCGGCACGGTGCCGAAGGCGCCCGTCGCGACCGAGCCCATGCCGTAGCCGGCGCGCACGGTGCGCGGGAGGGCGGCGGGCGGCGTCGTCATGGCCGCACCCTAGTGCGACAGCGCGGCCGCGGCCCGTTCCGCCATACCTCGCCGACCGGCCTACCCAACTTGGAGGACGAGCCCGCCGACGTGGCGGTGCGTACCGCCGGGGCTACCTAGCATGGCGAGGTCGGTCGAAGGAGGTCTGTGTGGCACACGTCAGGCAGCTCAAGCGCTGTGTCGCCGGTTTCGTGGCCCGGGGCTGGTGACTCATGCGCCTCGCCGTCAACCTGCTCACCGACGACCCGGGGCACCCGTCCGGAGCGCACTGGTTCTGGACCCGTGTGATCCCGGAGATGACGTCCCTGCTGACCGAGGACGAGCAGATCCACCTCCTGGTGAGCCGCCGGTCGAAGGCGCTGCACCAGGGCTACGGGCCGCGGGTGCGGTACGTGACCTTCCCCTGGTCCAACGAGCGGCGGAACCTGCGCACGCTCAGTGAGCACCTCTACGCGCCGGTTCGCCTGCCCGCTGCGGGGATCGACGTGTTCAGCACGCTGATCGCTCCCCTGGTCAGGCCGGCGCCGGGCCTGGTGGCCCACTTCAAGACCATGCACGCCTTCACCGCGCCCGAGGCGATCAGCCCCGCCGCGCGGCTCTACCGCCGGATCGGCTACCCGCGTACCGCCGAGGTCGCCGACGCCATCATCATCAACTCCGAGAGCCTGCGCGCGGAGGTCCACGAGCACCTCGACGTCGACCCCGCGAAGCTGCGGCTGATCCCGGAGGCCGTCGACCACGAGCTGTTCCGGCCGGGGGACCGCGGAGAGGCGGCGCACCGGCTGGCGCAGCGGTACGGCATCGACGGGCCGTTCGTCCTCTTCGTCTCGTCGTTGTGGCCGTACAAGAACTGCGAGGGCCTCCTGCGGGCGTTCGCGCTGGCGAAGCCCGACCTGGAGAACCACCGGCTCGTGGTGGTCGGTCCCGGCCGTGACCGGGCGTACGTCGAAGGACTTCGTGCGCTGGCGGAGCGGCTGGGCATCGCCGACGACGTGGTGTGGGTCGGCGGGGTCCCGCTCGAGGAGACCGTCGACTTCTACCGCGCGGCCGACGTGTTCGTGTACCCCTCCCACAACGAGACGTTCGGGCTGACCATCCTGGAGGCCATGGCCTGCGGCTGCCCCGTCGTGACCTCGGACCGCAGTGCCATGCCCGAGACCGCGGGCGGCGCGGCGGTCCTGGCCGACCCCGGCGACCCGCGCTCGATCGCCGGGGCCGTGCTGCGTGCGTGCGACACCGCGGAGGAGCTGCGGCCCCGAGGGCTGCTGCGCGCAGGGGAGTTCACCTGGTCCCAGACTGCGAAGCTGACGCTGGAGGTGTACCGCGAGGTGCATGCGCAACGGAGCGCCGAGCGATGAGAGTGCTCGTGACCGGAGGAGCCGGCTTCATCGGGTCGCACACCGCCGACCGGCTGGTCGAGCACGGCCACGAGGTGGTCGTCCTCGACGCCCTCACCGCGCCGGTGCACCGCGACGGCAAGCCGAACTACCTCACCCCGGGCGCGGAGCTGTGGGTGGGCGACGTCCGCGACAAGGACCTGGTCGCCAACCTGCTGCGGCGCGTGGACGCGGTCTACCACTTCGCCGCCTACCAGGACTACCTCACCGACTTCTCGCGGTTCACCTCCACCAACGTCGTCTCCACCGCGCTCCTCTACGAGATCGCCGTGGCAGAAGGGCTCGACCTGGAGCGGATCGTGGTGGCCTCCTCTCAGTCCGCCATGGGGGAGGGGCTGTACTCCTGTCCACGGGACGGCGAGCAGGCCCCCGACATGCGCCCCGAGGCGGCACTGGCCCGGAGTGAGTGGGACCACCGCTGCCCGGTGTGCGGCGGCCCGCTGGAGATGCTCAGGACGCCGGAGAGCTTCGCGAACCCGCAGAACCCGTACGGCATGTCGAAGTACGGCGAGGAGATGGTCGCCGTCAACCTGGGTCGGCGCTACTCCATCCCGACCGTCGCGCTGCGGTACAGCATCGTCCAGGGGCCGAGGCAGTCGGTCTACAACGCCTACTCGGGCGCCTGCCGGATCTTCTCGCTGCACTACCTCCTCGGGTCGGCGCCGACCCTCTACGAGGACGGTGGGATGGTCCGCGACTACGTCAACATCCACGACGTCGTGGACGCCAACGAGCTCGTGCTCACCGACGACCGAGCCGTCGGCCGGGTCTTCAACGTGGGCGGAGGGACGGCGTACACCACCGCCGAGTTCGCGGACGTGGTGCGCGCACACTTCGGCTCCGACGCGCCGCCCCGGGTGTCCGGCGAGTACCGGTTCGGCGACACGCGCCACATCCACTCCGACATCGAGGCGCTGCAGAGCCTGGGCTGGGAGCCCTCCCGCACGCCCGCGGACTCGGTCGCCGAGTACGCGGAGTGGCTCAAGGGCATGCCCGGCCTCGACGACGTGCTCGCCGAGGCCGACGCGAAGATGCGGCGCCTGGGAGTGGTACGCCGGGCGGCCCGATGAGCGAGCCGACGCCCCTCGTGATCGCGACGGTGGCCCGGGAGCGCGGGATCACCGGCGTGCACACACACGTCCGCCAGCTCCGGCGGCACCTGGCCCGGACGGCAGGGAGGGCCGAGCTCGTCACGCCGCACTCCTGGGCCGGACGGTCCCTGCCCCGCAGGCTGCTGCTGGCGCCGCTGTTCGGTGTGCGCATCGCGCTGGAGCGGGCCTGGGGACCCGCCAACGTCTGGTGGTACCGGTCCTCGCACGAGCTCTTCCTGCGTCGTGCGCTGCGCCGGCGCCTGGCCGACGAAGAGCCCTGCACGGTCTACGCCCAGTGCCCGGTCTCCGCCAGGGCGGCTCTTGCGGCTCGGTCCGGCCCGCACCAGCGCGTCGTGCTGGCCGTCCACTTCCGGACCTCCCAGGCCGACGAGTGGGCCGACAAGGGGCAGATCCCGCGGGACGGACGGGTGTACCGCTGGATCCGGACGGTCGAGCGGGAGGTGGTCCCGAGCGTGGACGGCCTGGTCTTCGTCTCCTCCTGGGCACGGTCGGCCTTGCAGTCCTGGATGCCGGCGGCGGGCCGGGTCAGGGCGACCGTCGTCCCCAACTTCGTCGCCGCTCCCGAAGCCGGCGCCGGCTCCGCCTCGAGGACCGGGCTCGTCAGCGTCGGGAACCTCGAGGCCGTCAAGAACCACCGCTACCTGCTGCACGTGCTCGCCGCCGCGCGCCAGAAGGGATACGAGTACCCGCTCGACGTGTTCGGCGAGGGCGTGGAGCGCGCGCGCCTCCTCGCGCTGGCCGACGAGCTCGGAGTGCGCGGCCAGGTGCGGCTGCGGGGCTTCTGCAGCGACGTCCAGGAACGGCTGCCCGGCTACCAGGCCTACGTGCACGTGTCCTACTCGGAGTCGTCCTCGCTGGCGATCATGGAGGCGATGGCGGCCGGACTTCCCGTGGTCTCCAGCCGTATCGGCGCGCTCGGGGAGCTCTTCGACGACCCCGAGCACGGCCGGTTCTGGCCGATCGACGACCCCGAGGAGGCCGCCCGCATCCTGATCGGGCTCATGGAGTCGCCCGACGAGCTGGACCGGGCGGGGCGTGCGGCGCAGGCGAAGTTCCTGCGCGACTACGACGCCGACGTGGTGGCGCCCCGGTTGCTGGAGTTCCTCCGGTCCTCGAGCCTCACACCCCCCGGTACAGCCACGACCTTCGGCGCAGCCACCACCGACCCTTCTCGTTGACCAGGTAGAGGACGTCGCGGGTGCTGAGGTCCTCGCCGGCCTGCAGCGTGCGGTACAGCCCGAGCCGCTTCACCTCGGGCCAGCAGTCGACCGCGAGCTCCATCAGCGCCTCGACGTCTTGCTCCTCCTCGGTCGCGCCCGTGCCCGCGAGACGACGCCCGGGCCCGCTGCGGCGCAGAGGACCCGGGCGGTACACCCGCCCCGCGGCCCAGAGCGCCTCCCGGGCCAGCCGGTGGTGCACCGACTCGGACAGCCCGTCGGTGTCCTCGAGCCGTTCCCCGTAGCGATCGAGGACGGCCTCGAGGACCCGCCGCCGTTGCCGCAGGTCGTCCAGGGCACTGACGCTCTTGCTCATGCTCGCCGGGTGCACGCGGTAGTACGCCTGGTCGACGTGCCGGAGGAACCCCACGTCGGCGTGTGCCGCGAGGCGCAGGAACATCTCCATGTCCGCGGCCTGTGGCAGGCCGGCGTCGTACCCGCCCACCTGCTGCTGCAGCGACGTCCGCACGATGATCTCCGGGGAGATGATCGGGTTCTCGGCCTGGCGGAAGAGGCGTTCCAGCCACCGCTGTCCCGGCCACACCGACCAGCCCCGAGCGCGTGTCCGGGCACGCGGCAGCGGCGCTCCCTCGACGCACCAGAGCGCGTGTCCGTAGACGAACCCGACGTTCGGGTGCGCGTCCATCAGGTCGCGGGCCCGCCGCAGGGCTCCCGGCGTGGCGCGGTCGTCGGCCGACATGAGAAGGCAGTAGTCGCCGTCGGCCCACTCCAGCAGCCCCTCGTTGAAGGTGGCGATGTTCCCCTTGTTGGTCTCGTGCACGATGACGTCGACGCGGCTGTCGCGGCCCGCGATCGCGCGGGCCACGGCGGCGCTGCCGTCGGGGGAGGCGTCGTCGATGATCAGCACGCGGACGTCGACGCCTTCCTGGTCGTCGAGCACGCTGCTGACGGCGTCCTCCAGGAAGTGCCCGTAGTTGTAGCACGGGATGACCACGCTCACCGAGCTCATTCGGCTGTCACGTCCCCTCGTCAGCCCCAGATGTCGCGGTGCACGTTGAAGATCACCCGCGACCCGTAGGGATCGATCTTGATCGGCAGCTCCGCCATGTCCTGCAACGCGTCCCGCACCGCCGCCTGGTGCTCGACCGGCGAGGCGACGAGCACGAACCCGCCCCCGCCTGCCCCCGCCACCTTGGCGCCGGTGGCGCCGGCCGTCAGGGCGCCCTCCACCGCGTCGTCGAGCTGCCGGGTGGACACCCCTGAGGCGAGCGTGCGCTTGGCGTCCCAGCTCTTCGCCAGCGCGACACCGACGGCGCGCGTGTCGCCGGCGTGGAGCCCGTCGGCTGCCTCCCCGGCCAGGTCACGCAGCTGATGAAGCTGCTGCAGGCGCTCCCCGATGTTCGCGCTCTGCTCCTTGAGGATGGTGTCGGCGCTGCGCGTGATGCCGGTGTAGAACAGCATGAGCTCGCTCTGCAGCGCTCGGTGTGCCCGAGGCTCCAGCCGGATCTGGTCCACGTTCACCCGGTCACCCGGGCCGAACCTCATGTCACAGATGCCGCCGAACGCGGCGGCGTACTGGTCCTGCTTCCCGATCGGCTTGGCGCACCGGTCGAGCTCGATCGTGCAGGCGCGCTCGGCCAGCTCGGTGGCCGAGACCTGCATCCCCTGGTACGCGAACAGCGCGTGGAGCAGGCCCACGGTCACGGCCGAGGAGGAGCCCAGTCCCGATCCGGCGGAGGGGATGTCGGCCAGGGTCGTGATCTCCACGCCCTTCCTGACTCCCGCCATATGCATGGCCTCGCGCACCAGGTCGTGGCGCACGTCCTCGACGCGGCTGACGATCTCCTTCTGCGAGTAGTTGATGTAGACGTCGTCGTCGAAGCGCTGCTTGACGATCACGTAGACGTACTTGTCGATCGCCGCGTTCAGCACGCGACCGCCGTGCTCGCGGTAGTACGACGGGAGGTCGGTCCCGCCGCCGACGAGACCGATCCGGAGGGGGGTCTGCGTGATGATCATCGGGTCACACCGCCTTGCCACTCGACCCGGGCGCGTCCGAGCGCCTCGGGGGTACCGATGTCTGCGAAATAGGCGTCGCCGATGCCGACGGCGCGTGCCCGCCCCACCAGCTGCGGCACGAGGTGGTAGCCGATGTCGCGCGGCGGCGGGCCCTCGGCCAGTGTGAGCACCTCGGGACCGAACGCGTAGATGCCCGCGTTGGCCAGGTCGCTGCGCGGACGGGCCGGCTTCTCCTCGAACCCGGTGACCAGGCCTCCGCGCACCTCGACGATGCCGCACCGGGTCGGCTGCGGCGCCCGGAACACGGTGATGGTCGCGATCGTGTCCGCCGAGCGGTGCGCCGTGACCAGCTCACGCAGGTCGAAGTCGGTCAGGTTGTCCGCGTTCACCGCGAGGAACATGTCGTCGTGGTCGAGGAGGTGCCGGTTGGCCGCGAGGGTGCCGGCGCTCCCGAGGAGCTCGGGCTCGTGGACGGTCCGCACCCGCGGTGGCATGCCGTCGCGTCGGGCGACGTGTGCCTCCACCTGCTCACGGAGGTGGTGGGTGTTGACCAGCACCTCGTCGACGTCCACCGCCGCCAGCGCGTCCAGCCAGACGTCGAGCAGCGTCTTCCCGCCCACCTCGACCAGGCACTTGGGGACCGTGTCGGTCAGCGGCCTGAGACGCGTGCCCAGGCCGGCTGCGAGGAGAACGGCTCGCATCGTCAGAACACCTGTGTCGCAACGGCGTCGGCGGCCATCCGGGACTGGCGCACGTACTGGGCGAGCAGGTGCATGCAGGCCTGGTGGGCGTCCTCGACGACCCCGTAGTTGGTGGAACGGACGTGGATGGAGACCCCCGCGAGCTCTCTGGCAGGCGACCCGTCGAAACCGGTGAGCGCTATCGTCTGCAGGTCGTTGGCGGCGGCCCACTCGAGAGCCCGGACGATGTTGGGCGAGCGGCCTGAGGAGGAGATCACGACCAGCACGTCGCCGGGGCGCGCCTGGGACTGCAGCTGGAACTCGAACACGGACTCGTAGCCGATGTCGTTCGCGACCGCGCTCAGCAGCTCGACATTGGTGCTGAGGCTCACCACCCGTGTGTGCAGCCCGGTGCCGGTCCGGATGCCCTTCACGTGGTCGCACTGCAGGTGGTTCGCGATCGACGCCGAGCCCCCGTTGCCGCAGGCGTAGACGACCGAGTCCCGGTCGTAGGCGGCGTTGAGCACCTTGGCCGCGCGGTCGATCTCGACGACGTCGACGGTGGCCAGCGCGCGCGAGACCTCGTCCGCGTAGTGCCGGGCGAAGACCTCGGCGGAGTCGTAGCGCTGTGCCGGGAACCGCACGCTGGGCGCCGGTGCGGCCACGCGGGGAGTACCACGGCGATGGTCGCGCAGGATGATGCGCACCGCGGCGGCGAGGTCGAGGACCGACTCGACCTCGCGGTCGTGGCTCGGTGCCCCCACGAGCAGCGGGCGGGCTCCGACCGCGCGGGCGAGGTCGACGTCCACCGCGCTGTCGCCCACGACCCAGGAGACCGACAGGTCGAGCCCGAGGGCCTGTGCCGCGGCGACCGCCATCCCGGGGCCCGGCTTCCGGTCGGCGCTGGCCCTGGCGAACGCGTCGACCACCCCGTCCGGGTGGTAGGGGCAGAACAGCCACTTGTCGACGTGGGCCCCGCCCCTGGCGAGCTCCTGGACGATGTGGGCGTGTACGGCGTCGACGTCCGCGAGCCCGTAGTAGCCGCGCGCGACGCCGGCCTGGTTCGTCACCACCGCCACCGGGATGCCGGCGCCGTTGAGCGCTGCTATCGCCTCGATGGAGCCGTCGATGAACTCGATCCGGTCGACCGAGCCGACGTACCCGCTGTCCACGATGATCGTGCCGTCCCTGTCGAGAAGGACACCGGATCTGCTCATGGTCTCACCCCGCAAGAACGCTGCCGAACTCTGCTCATGTGCCATGTCTGGTCCCCGCTCCTGAGCGGCGGCCGGTCCGCCGGCCGCCGAGCCTGCGACTGTGGATGTCCCACCGACCCACGCCTCCGACGGTGTCCGCCGCGAAGCCCGTCGGCCGCATCGGCCCGCCGCGGGCCAGCAGCGCCGCCGCCACAGCCAGGTCCAGCGTGTACGTGGTGGCGCTCCCGGGCCCGGTCTCGGTGATGGAGGCGACCACGCAGTAGACGACCAGGAAGAGCGCGATCGCCCGGTGCGGCCCGCGCTCGTGCGTGACCGCCATGATCAGCAGGACGAGCAGGATGGTCGCGAGGATCAGGACGCCGACCATGCCCTGGTCGACGTACATGCCCAGCCACGTGCTGTCGATGGCGAGCCCGTTGAACGACTGGTTGGACACCCCCGATCCGAACAGCTCCTCGATGCGCGGGCGGTGGGTGTCCAGCACCTCCGACCACACCTTCGTCCGGCCGGTGAGCTGGCTGGCCTCGCGCGCGCTCTGGCCGCGCATCGCCCAGGCCGTCAGCCCCGACGCGAAGAACGCTGCCGCTGCCAGCGTGGCCACCACCCCGACGACGGACAGGCGTCGGGCGCGCACGTGCCCGAGGAAGAGGCTGACGGTGGCCACGGCGAGCCCGATCAGGGTGCCGGCGACGGCGGTTCTGGTGTGGGTGGCGCCCATCACGGCACCGGCGACGGCGAGGGTCACCAAGGCGTTCCGGCTGCTGATGACCTGGGACATCCAGAGCACCACGGTCGTGCCGAAGAGGACGGCGGCCAGGTGGGCGACCTGGGTCGGCCAGATCGGCCACAGCACGCTCGCCAGCCGGCCCTGGAACGAGAACGCGAGTCCGGGTGCGAGCACCGCACCGGCGATCACCAGCCCGAGGGCTGCCCAGATCACCTGACGGTGACAGCGGAGCAGGAGCATGTCGTGTCTGCCCCACCACGGCGTCAGCAGCCACAGCACCAGGATGAAGAGCAACAGCCGGAGCGCACGGTAGGTCGACCCGATGGCGAACTCGTTGTGGATGCTGACCATGAGGGCCAGCACCCCGAGCCCGGTCAGCAGGACCAGGAAGAGGTTCGGCCGCAGGAGGACCCGTGGGTTGAGCGCCAGCGCGAGCAGCAGCGCGAGCAGCAGCGATCCCTGGGCGATCAGCTTCCCGACCATGTCGGAGACCGGGAACACCATGCCCGTCCCGGCGCCGAACCCGAGAGCGTTGACGAACAGCGCGCCCCACACCGCCAGGAGCAGCCGCGGCACGGCCGCCTTGCGGCGCACGGGCGGTGTCCGCCGCCCGTGGAGGACGGGCAGCGGGAGGCCTGCCGCCGCGGTCATCAGGAGAGCCTCGACTCGTGTCGCCACGAGCTGTCCGCCGTGGGGAGACCGAGGGTCTCGTCGGTGTGATGGGTCCCGACCATCAACGCGAAGGGCAGCCGGAGACCGGCGGCGCGGATCAGCTCTCCGGTCGTGCGGAGACGCTCGGCGCTGGACCGTCCCGCGGTGACCAGGACGACGGCTTCGTCGACCCAGGAGGCGAGGTGCTCGAGACCCACCGCAGGATCCACCTCCACCAGGGCGAGCACGACGTCGGCCTGCTTCCACGCGTCGTCCCGTGGCTCGGTCGCGGGGAGGTCGACGGCGGCGCCGGCCGGGGTGCCGGCGGGTCCCTGCACCAGGGACGGCACCCGGTCAGGACGGTGCACGACGGGTCGGCGCCGGTCCGGTCCCGCCTCATCCTCCTCGGCCGGGGCGTCGGCCAGCGCCGCGGTCAGGGCTCCGTCCGGGCTCAGGTCCAGGACGAAGACGGCGAGTCCCTGGGAGCCCAGCCGGGCCACCAGCTCCGCCAGGACCAGGCCTCCGGCCGCTGCGTTGTCGACGCAGGCGAGCGCCAGGCGAGTGGGGCGGGACTTCCGCGTCCGCGAGGGTCGCGCGACCTGCTGGTCCAGCGCGTCCACGAGGAGCCCGAGAGCGCCGGAGAGGTCGTGGTCGCTGCGGGAGGGCCGCCAGGACCGTCGCGGCCGAAGATCGCCGACGCCGACCCGGACCGGTGCGTCGAGCGCCAGCGCCACCTCCTCGCGAAGTCGGAGCCGGCCCGACAGGAGTGCGGCCGCGAGCACCAGGCCGACCCCGACCGCGGTGGCCCCGATGAAGCCCGAGGCCATCGCGAGGATCAGTGGCTTCAGCGGGGAGGGCCGCGGCTTGTCGGCCGCGGGATCGAGCACGCGGCTGGCGTCGATGATCGAGTTCGCCTTCAGCGACGCGTCCCGGATGGAGCGCTGGGTGCTCTCGATCTCGGTGCTCACCTGTGCCTGCTCGTTCACCAGGGCAGAGGCTCGCTCCAGGCCGCCGGAGGGGCCGGCGCGGAGCTCGCCGTACTGCTGCTTCAGGTCCTGGGCCCGTTCCTGGAGCGTGGTGATGCGGTTCTCGTAGCCCCGGGTGAGCGCCTCCCGCTGCGACCGGATCTGCGACGCGCGGAAGGCCAGGTAGGCGTCGCCGAGTGCGCGGGCCCGGTCGACGGCGGTCGCGTCGTCCGGTCCGGTGACCTCGAGGACGAGGACGTCGGTGCTCTCGGGCACACTGACCACCGACTGCTGGAAGTCCTCGGGGGTCATGTCCAGGTCCAGCTGGTCGACCACGGTGGCCGCCAGCGTCCGGGTCCGCAGCAGGCTGACGTCGGTCGACATCGCCTGCTGGGGGTCGGCGCTCGTCTCGTGGGCGAGCAGGAGCGTGACGGTCCCGACGCTCTTCGGTGGTGACACGAGGGTCCACGCCATCCCCAGGAGCACCCCGACGCAGCCCAGGCCCACCCACACCCGCCACCGCCGCTTCAGCGCGGTGAGGAGGAAGTGCAGGGTCACCAGCGCCGGGCTGGAGGGGGCGGCCCCGGGTGGCTCCTGCTCCAGCTCGTCGACGCGCCAGGAGGGCACGCTCATCCTTGCCTCCTCGGGGCGGTCGAGCGCTCGTCGCGCGATGACCGCGGTGCCGGTGCGCCGGTCAGCCGCGTGGGCAGCGGGATCTGCTGCACCCGGTCCGGCTGCAGCAGCCGGCCCGAGCTCCGGTCGAGGTTGTCCGGATCGGTCACGACGACCCCGTGGATCCGTCCGCCGGCCTCGTCGACAGCCATCGCGACCCGGGCCAGCTCGTCGGCGGTCGCCGACCCGGCCGAGAGCGCGAGCACGATCAGGGAGTCGGTCGGTACGTCGACCAGCTCCGGGTCCCTGCGGTCCAGCACGACGAGCACGACGGTGAGGTCGACCTGCTCCTCGAGCGGATGCACGTCGACGGAGAGGCCGGGACGCGCCTCACCCTCCTGGCCCACGTGGGCGCAGGCGGCCCACAGCGCCGCAGCCGCCTCGTGCCGTTGCGCGGGAAGCAGATGGGTGCGCAACCCGGCGTTCGCCGCGTAGGCGGCCAGCAGTGGGCCCGCCGCCAGGCCGCGAGGGTCCGCCGACAGGCTGACCACGGTGATCGTGGACGGGCGGGTGGCCCGGTCCTTGTCCCGCTGGGGCCCGCTTCCGGCGGGAGCGGCCGTGGGGGTCAGCTGCCGCAGGGCCTGGCGCCACGTCCACGCCTCGACCGAGGTCGGGGTGTGGTCGCGCAGCAGCGCGACCCAGCCGGCCACCGTGTCGCGGGCCCGCGTGGGCAGCGAGGCGACCACCGGGCTGCCGACGGCGTCCGCGATGTCGTCGCGGAAGATCAGTCGCAGGTCCCGCCGGGTCAGCAGCGTCACCAGGCCCGCGGCCAGCGCGAGGACGATCAGCATGCCTGCCACCGCGGCGCCGACGTACCGCGTCACCAGCCCCGCCCGCACCGCCGGCGACGGTTCCTGGATGATGCTGGCCCCGCCGCTCGGCTGCGTGACCTCGCTCTGGCTCTGAAGGTCGTTGATCTCGAGGACGAGGCTTCCCTTCTGGGCGGTCAACCTCGCCAACGCCGTGGCGTCGGCCCTGCCCTCGGCCGTGCGAGGGTCGACGCCCTGCTGCCGTGCCATGGTCGCCTGGATCTGTTCCTCGACCTGCCCCAGGGTCGCCTTCAGCTCCTTCTCACGGGCGGTCAGCAGCGCCCGGCGCGTGTCGCTCAGCGAGCTCGCCGACTCGGTGACGTAGGTGACGTCCGCGTTGGCCACCGCGCGGGATATCGCCTCGGCCCGGTCCGGCTCCTCGGCGCGGCCCTCGACCTCGAGGATGAGCGGCGTGACGGGGGCCACCTCGACGTGCCCGGTCAGCTCCCCGATCGTCGTCCTCGGACGCAGGGCCCGGGCGGCGCGCCCCAGGACGGGGTCGCTCATGGCGATCCTGGTGTCGGTCTTCACCAGCTCGGCCAGCTGGTCGGGATCGGCTGCCCTCGACGGCAGGAGGACCAGGCTCGAGCTGACGTACACCGGCGGCCACAGCAGCACCGACCCGGCGCCGAGGAGGGCGCCGAGGAGGGCGGCGGCGAGCAGGATGCCGCGGTGCCGACGTAGGCCGGACAGGGCCGTGGGCAGGTCCAGCGTGCGGTCAGCCACGAGCCACCTCCGCCGGGAGCTCGAGGCGTGTGGTCATCCGGATCGCCGTCTCGACCACGCCCGAACCCACCAGGGTGGTCGTCGGCACGCGGTGGCCGAACCGGGGCGAGTACCACCCCAGCGGCGGCCGGCTCTCACCACGGTGGGCGGTCCAGCGCAGCGTCGGCGTCAGGTGCATGGTCGCGGTGACGGGTCCGCTCGCACCGTGCCACGTGAGCGTCGCCGCGCTGCCGTCGAGCGCCACCTCCACGTCGGGCCCGACGTGGAACGCGAGCCGCACCGTGTGGGTGGTGCCGGCGGTCAGGCCGTCGGTGATCGTGAGCACCCGGGTGCGGGGGTCGAGGGTGACCGTGCGCTCGTGGCGCAGAGCGGGGTCGAGCCGGGCGTAGCCCGTGTGGTGCCCGCTCCAGGTCTGGACGCCCTCCTCCGGGAGGTCTGCCCGGCTGGTCTCGGCCGAGGCGTGCCCGGTCCAGAGGAACGGGCCTCCGGCGACGGACTGGTCCTCCCCGTCGACCTCGAGGGTGTTGTGCGCCAGCGTCGAGCGGAAGTAGCTTCGCCACTCCGGCTCGCCGTGGTAGCAGTACGTGCCCGGGTCGACGAGCAGCTCCACGCCGTCGTACCGGACCTCCACCGACAGCGCGTCCGCGTGGGCGTGGGCGGCGATGGAGCCGAACCCGTGCGGACCGCCGTCACACCGACACCAGATCTCGGGGCCTTCCGACGGCGCGGTGCGCAGCAGGTACATGCCGGCGTCGGGGAACACGCGCGGGGCCTGCGCAGGTCGCATCGTGACGGCCGGTGGGTGCGGCAGGAGGGCTGCGGTCAGCGTGCCTGCCACGGTCCCACGAGGGGCGGGCCACCAGGGGAGGGCGCCGACGAGCGCGTCGCCGAGCCCGAGGAGCTGGGCCCAGGGGTCGACGTCCGGGTCGTCCAGCACGAGCGCACGGCCCTCGTCGCCGTCGCCCTGCCTCGGGGGACGGCCTGCCACGTCCACGACGGCCGCCGCGGCGTCCAGCGAGGCGCCGAGGAGGTCCCAGGTTCCGGTGCCGACCGGATGTCCGGCCGCAGCGGCCTCCGTGACGGCGACCAGACCGAGCTCGGTGACGAAGCGGTGGTAGTCGGTGGCGAGCTCCCGGTTCACGCCGCTGGGGAACGTGTTGGCCCGCAGCGTCCGCTGCAGCTGGTCGGCGGCCTCCCCGCGCCAGCGGTCGCTCTCGGCGAACCACGGGAACGCACAGGCTGCGACCAGCCGGCCGCAGGCCTCGGCCACCGCGTGGTTGTTGGCCGAGGACCCGCGGCTCGGGAACGCGGCCAGGTACTGCTGGTGCCACCAGATCTGGCTCAGTGCCTCCGGGTTGCTGTCGAACAGCTCCTCGACCTTCGGCCAGTCGTGCAGCAGTCGTCGTACCCACGCCCAGCTGACCAGGCGCACGCCGAGCTCGATCCCGCTGGTCCAGTGCACCCCCGAGAGGAACGGGTTCTGCGCACCACCACGAGCGCAGCTGTTCGGCGACCGGCTGGGTGTACACCTCGTCGCCGGTCAGCCACCACGCGGTCGCCAGCACGGTCAGGTGGTGGTGGCGCGAGAGCTCCCACACCATCTTGACGTTGCCGGTGAGCCGCTCGTCGCGATGGTCGACCCGGAAGCCGAGGGTGTGCCGCGGGGCCCGGCGTCCGGTCACCGGGTCGAGGAACCAGTCAGGCTCCCCGATGTCGCGCCGCCCGACCCCGAGCAGCGACCACTCGCCGGCGAGCATCCGGTCGGCGGCGGCGACGAGCGCGGACGCCGCGGCCTCCGGGACCTGCTCGCGGGTCCCGTAGGGCAGCGGCGTCGGGAAGGTGCGGTCCTGCAGCACCCCTGGCGGCGCCGCGACCGGCGCACCGGGCCGCGCCTGGCGCCGCGACCAGGCCGCCCGGCGCACCACGTCCTGGCCGCGGCCGGCCACCTCCGCCGGGGACATCCGGCGCAGGCGGCGGGCGTACCAGCCGAGATCCCTGGTCACAGCCGCACCGGCCCCTGGGTCAGCAGGCTCGTCTCCGCGGCGATCGTGGCCCTCGTGGTCGAGACCAGGGAGTCGAGCGGGACCGGCATGGGGCCGCCACCCCGCACGGCCTCGAGGAACGCGGCGAGCTCGTTGCGCTGTCCCTTGTCCTGACCCAGCCGCGACCGCTTGACGTCCTTGCCGCTCGGCGTCCACACCGTGGCCTGGGTGAAGTTGTCCAGGTGAGCGCTGCGCCCGCCCCCGGAGACGTCGAGCGTCTCCTTGGGGAAGCGCGCGTGCCCACCGGTGGTGTAGGTGATCGTGCCGAGCGAGCCGTCGGCGAACGTCACGGTGACCTGGAGGTCGCCCGCGCCCGGCGTCTGCACGGCCTGCACCGTGACCGGCACCTGGTCCACCCACGCCGACAGCGTGTCGATGAAGTGTCCACCCTCGCCGAGGAACCGGGACCCCTCCAGCCGGCCGTCGAGGTACCAGCTCCCCGGGTCGAGCCGGCCCGCGTTCACCAGGTAGCGGGCGGTGACCGGGACGTCGACGCGGCCGAATCCCCGCTGCAGGTAGGTGAACAGGGGAGCGAAGCGGCGGTTGAACCCGACCATCAGCCGGTCGTTGCCCGTCCGCGCCACCGTCTCGAGCAGTCTCTCGACCTGTGCCTCGCTGAGCGCGAGCGGCTTCTCGACGAAGACCGCCTTCCCGCGCTCGAGGGCCTGGCAGGCGAAGTCGGTGTGCGAGTGGTGGCGCGTGACCACGAACACCGCGTCGATGGCTGGGTCGTCGAGGACGGCGGCCGGGTCGGTGGCCGCCCGCCGGAAGCCGAACTTGCGCTGGGCGTTGACCGACGACAGCGACCGCGTCGTGGCCACGGAGGCGAGGTCGGCCGACGGGTGCTTGGCCAGGTGTGGAAGCAACATCGACGTCGCGTAGCTGCCGGCGCCGACGAACCCGATCCGCACCCTCCCGTCAGCCTCCGCGGCGTGCGGCCGCCGGACGGGGACGGTCGTGGTGGACCTCCGCTCGGCGGCAGGAGGTGCGCTCTTCGCGGCCGTCTCCGGCTTCGGGTACTCGATCAGGAACCCGACGCCGTTCAGGCCGCCCGTGCGCAGCTCCTCGTAGAGCGAGGCCGCCTCGGCGATCGGCCGGATGCCGGAGACCAGGTCGGCCACCTCCAGCGAGTCGTGGGCGATCAGGTCGAGGAAGCAACCGAGGTTGCGCCGCTCGGTCCAGCGGACGTAGCCGGCCGGGTAGTCGATCCCGTCGAGCTCGTAGCGGTCGTCGTACCGGCCCGGACCGTAGGAGCGGGAGAACCGGACGTCGAGCTCCTTCTCGTAGTAGTCGTTCCACGGCAGGTCCAGGCGGGTCTTGCCGATGTCGACCACCCGGGCGCGGTCCCGCGCCAGCCGCGCCGCCACCTCCACCGGCGCGTTGGAGCTGCCGCCGGCGGCGAGGAAGACGTGGTCCGCGCCGAGCCCGGCCGTCGCGCCGAGCACCGCCTGCTCCACGTGCGCGAGGCCCTCGGCGTCGGGACCGGCGCAGGTGAGCGCGCCCGCCTTCTCCGCCATCCGGCAGCGCTCCGCCACCATGTCGAGGCCCACGACCTGCACGCCGGACGCGATGAGCAGCCGGACCGTCAGCTGGCCGATGAGGCCGAGCCCGATCACGCACGCCGTCTCCCCGAGCTGGACCTCGGCCCTGCGCACCCCTTGCATCGCGATGGCGCCCACCGTCGCGAAGGCCGCCTGCTCGGGGGCCACCCCGTCGGGCAGGCGCACGCACAGGTTCGTCGGCACCCAGTTCACCTCGGCGTGGAGGGCGAACTCGTTGCCGGCCGCGGCCACCAGGTCGCCGACGGCGAACTCCTCGGCGCCCGCGCCGACGTCCACGACGACCCCGCACAGCGAGTAGCCCAGAGGCGTGTAGCTGTCGAGCCGGTTCATCGCCTTCTGGTACGTCGCCACCGGGCCCTGCTGGGTGACCGAGTCACGCAGCTTACGCAGCTGGTCGGGGCGGGCACGGGCCTTGCCGAGCAGGGACATCCGGGCCTCGGTGACCTTCATCATCTCGGTCCCGGTCGAGATCAAGGAGTACAGCGACCGGACCAGCACGCCGCCCGGCCTGCAGGCCGGCTCGGGCACGTCGAGCACCGCGAGCTCCCCGGAGCGGTAGTTCTGCGCCACCTGCTTCATGCCTGGTTCCCCATCCCCACTTGTTCGCGCGTCGAAGGTTCAGCCGGCTCCGACACCGGCCGACCGTGCATTCCGGTACCAGAGCTCCAGACTCAGCAGCTGCCAGATCTGCTTGGACTCGTCACGCCGTCCGGAACGCTGGTCCTCGATGAGCCGGACCAGCGGCTGATGCCGCAGGAAGCCGGTCGAGACCAGCTCGCCCCGCACCAGCACGTCGTCGACCAGGTCCCGGAGGTCGTTGGTCACCCAGGCCCGCAGGGGCGCGCCGAACGACGCCTTAGGGCGGTCGACGATCTCGTCGGGAAGCCACTGCCGAGCCACGTCCTTGAGCGCCGCCTTCTGGACCCGTCCCCGGATCTTGTCCTCGCCGGTCAGGGAGAACGCCGCCGTGAACACCGACGGGTCGACGAAGGGCACCCGCACCTCGGTGGAGGCGGCCATGCTCGCGCGGTCGGTGTAGGTCAGGTTCAGCCCCTGCATGAACATCCGGGTGTCGGCCAGGCACATCCGGCTCACCGCGTCCGGCAGGTCGTTGTCCTCGTAGACCCGCCGGTGGGCGGCCAGGACGCCGTCGACCGCGGCATGCACGCCGGGGTCGACGAGGTCGGCCAGCTCGTCGCGGTCGTAGAGCGTGTAGCTGCGCCGGAAGGCCTCCTCCTCGGGGAGCTCCGCGAACGTGAGGAATCTCTTCGCCCAGCGCACCGTGCGCAGCCCGCGACCGGCGGCCGCGACCGGGAGCCGGTCCACGAGGGGGGCGACCACCCCGGTGCGCAACGGAGCCGGGACCCGGCGGTAGTGCGTGGCGAGCCGGTTCGCCAGGTGCTTGCGATAACCACCGAACAGCTCGTCGGCGCCCATCCCCGACAGCAGCACCTTCACCCCGTTCTCCCGGGCCGCCTCGCACATGAGGAAGGTGTTGATCGCCGCAGGGTCGCCGATCGGCTCGTCGAGCATCTCGACGACGCGCGGCAGCAGGTCCACCACGTCGGGGCTGATCTCGATCTCGTGCAGCCGGACGCCGAGGTGTCGAGCGAGCTTCCGGGCGTAGACGGCGTCGTCCGGCATCGCCTCGAGGCGCTGGTCCTCGCTGCGGAAGGCGATCGTGTACGCCTCGATGGACGGGTCCGCGCGGTGCGCGAGGGCGGTGATGATGCTCGAGTCCAGGCCGCCGCTGAGGAACGAGGCGACGGGTACGTCGGAGACCAGGTGGGCCAGCACGGAGGACTCGATGCACGCGCCGAGGTCCGCGGGAGGGCCGGACGCGGCTCGGGCGGCCTCCTCGGCCGGGTGCCAGTAGGTCCCGGAGACTGCGGAGCCGTCGCGCCGGTACGTGGTCCAGGTGCCTGCCGGCAGCTTGTGCACGCCCCGCACGGCGTCGTACTGCGGGGGCAGCCAGTAGTAGAGCGCCGAGGCCACCATGCCGGCCGGGTCCACGGTGAGCTCGGGGCCCAGAGCAGCCACGATCGCCTTCAGCTCCGAGGCGAAGACCACGCCCTCGCCCCGGCGCATCGTGTAGAGCGGCTTGATCCCGAGCGGGTCGCGGGCGAGGGTCAGGCTGCCCTCGGCGATGTCGTGGACGGCGAGAGCGAACATGCCGCGGAACCGCTCGAGCGACCGGACGCCCCAGGCGCGCCAGGCCTCCAGCACCACCTCGGTGTCGGAGCTCGTCGCGAACCTGACCCCGGCTCTCTCGAGGTCGGCCCGGATCTCCCGGTAGTTGTAGAGCTCGCCGTTGTAGCTCAACGCCAGACCGGCCTTGGTCAGCGGCTGGTCGGCCGCCGAGGAGAGGTCGATGATCGACAGGCGCCGGTGCGCCAGGAAGACCGCGGTGCTGGGATCGACGATCTCCAGCACCCCGCTCGCGTCCGGACCTCGATGGGCCAGGCGCTCGATCATGGTGGTCGCGATCACCTTGCCGTCCGCCTGCTGGTAGGCGCCCGCGATGCCGCACATGGCTCACACCCCTGCCCGGACGGCGGCGGGCCGGCCCACGAGCTCGTCGAAGACGCCGAGGTAGGCGTGCTGCTGGTGGCCCCAGGCGAGCTGCTGCTCGACCCGCTCCCGGCCGAGCCGCCCCATGTCGGCGCAGCGGGCGGGGTCGTCGACGAGGTCGACGATCGCGCGGGCGTAGTCGTCGACCTCGTTGGGCCGGGCGTAGACGGCCGCCGGTCCGGCCGAGACCCGGGTCTCCCGGAGGTCGAAGGCGACGACCGGGAGGCCGAACGACATGTACTCCATGGTCTTGTTCATCGTGGAGACGTCGTTGAGCGGGTTCCTCGGGTCGGGGGAGAGGCCGACATCAGCGGTGGAGAGAACCTGCGCGACGGTCTCGTCGGGCACGCGCCCGGTCAGCTCGACGTACTCGCCGAGACCGAGCCGGTCGCGCTGGACGAGGAGGTCCTCGAAGCAGTCGCCGGAGCCCATCAGGGTGAACGAGATGTCCCGGCGTCCCATCCGGTGCACGATGACGTCGGCGGCGGCGAGGACGAGGTCGACCCCGTCCTGGGGCCCCATCACCCCGAGGTAGGCGACGAGGTGGTCCCGGCCGCGGCGGAGCGCCGACGTCTCCGGGCCTGCTCTCAGGCGATCCGGGTCCGGCCCGGTGCGCACGACGGTCACGTCCCCGGGGACCTTCCCACCGCGTTCCCGGGCGACCCGTGCGTAGGACTCGTTGGTGGAGGTGACCCGGTCGGCCGTCCGGAAGGTGGCCCGCTCGAGCAACAGCAGTCCACGGCGGAGCGCCGCAGGACCGTCCGGAAACCTGGACTCGAACAGCTCCGGGCACAGGTCGTGGTGGTCGAACACGAACCGGGAGCCGTCACGGGCCCGGAACCAGCGGGCCAGCGGCCAGAAGATGTCGGGCGGGTTGCAGGCCTGGACCACGTCGAAGGGGCCCTGCTTCCGCGCCGCCGAGGCGAGCCGCGCCGTGGCGAGGAAGGAGTAGGCGTACTCGAGCGCGAAGCCGGCCTTGCTGCCGCCCGGGGCGTAGGGAGGGTAGGTGTGGATCGCGACGCCGTCGACGACCTGGTAGGGCAGCGAGTCCTTGCCGCGGGGGCAGACGACGGTGACGTCGTAGCCCGCGTCGGTCAGCGTCTGGCACTCCAGCCAGACCCGCCGGTCGAACGGGACCGGCAGGTTCTGGACGATGATCAGGACCCGTGGTCGCCGGGCCGGTGGCGTGGTGCGGTGGACGGTGGTCACCATCCGACGCCCTCGTACCCGGGCAGCTGCTCCACCTCTGCGCCCAGCCGGCCGTGCAGGTCGAGGACGAGCTTCGGGGTGGCGGTCCTCACGGCGTCCAGGAGCGACGCCTCCGAGGAGGTGACGATGGCCACGTCGGCGGCGGCGAGCGCCTGCTGCGGCGTCCGTGCCAGCAGGCGGCTCAGGTGCGGCAGCTTGCCGTCGACGTAGCGCCGGTTGGCGCCGACGAGCCGGTCGGGATGGATGATCGGGTCGTAGATGTGGACGTCGAACCCCTTGCCGATCAGGCGTTCGGCCAGCTCGACGTTCGGGCTCTCGCGCAGGTCGTCGGTGTCCATCTTGAAGCTGAGCCCGAGGATCGCCACCCGGCGGTCGCCGTTGGCGATGACCCGCTCGACGACGTCGCGGACGACGAGCTCGTTGGTGAGCGCCGTACCGGCGAGCAGCGGGACGTCCACGCCGCTGGTGCGGGCCATGAACTCCAGCGCACGCAGGTCCTTGGGCAGGCAGGAGCCGCCGAAGGCGAAGCCGGGGCGCAGGTAGGTGGGTGCGATGTTGAGCTTGTGGTCCTTGCAGAAGACCTGCATCACCTCGCGTGCGTCGACCCCGCGCGAGCGGAACACCCGTCCCATCTCGTTGGCGAAGGAGATCTTGGTGGCGTGGAAGGCGTTGCAGGCGTACTTGAGGGCCTCGGCGGCCTCGACGCTCACCGGGTCGATGTCCTGGCCCAGGAACGCGAACAGCTCGCTCAGTCCCTGCCTGGTCCGGTCGTCGCGCGCGCCGACGACCACGAAGGGAGGCGCGAAGAAGTCGTCGACGCCGCATCCCTCGCGGAGGAACTCGGGACACATCCCGGTCCCCACCGACCACCCGGCGGGCGGGTCGCCGAAGACCGGGGCCACCGTCCCGGCGCCGGTGCCCGGTGGCACGGTGCTGCGGACCACCACCGAGTGGAAGCCGCTGTCCGGCGGCGTGCACTCGTCCATCGCGGCGCGCAGGTCCTCGAGGGCCCGGGAGACGAAGGTGAGGTCGGTGTCGCCGTTGCTCTTCGACGGCGTGCCGACGCACAGCAGGGACACGTCGGCCCGCTCCAGGGCGACGCGCGGGTCCTCGGTGGCGGTCAGCGCTCCCGAGGACACCGCCTCGGCGACCAGGTCGTCCAGGCCCGGTTCGACGACCGGGCTGCGTCCCCGTTGGACCGTCTGGACCTTCAGCGGGTCCACGTCCACGCCGACGACCCGGTGCCCGCGCGAGGCGAGCCCGGCAGCGGTGACGGTGCCGACGTAGCCAAGCCCGAAGACAGCAACCTTCATCTGGATCCCCTCGCCAAAGCCGGTCGCCGCCAGGCGTCCCGGTCACTTCGAGGTGGCCGGGCGCCGGGGCGAATACGACGACGTTAGGCGCCGGTCCGACTCGCGGGCCCTCAGTCCTGACTGCATTCATCAACTTTGAGGACTGGTGCGCATCCGGTCGGACAGAACCGTCGACTTCACCGTGGGCGGGTGCAGGCTGGAGGGGCCGAGGAGAGGGGGCGCGGCATGGTGCCCAGGACACGGACGGTCCTCATCACGGTTCTCGCGGGAGTCGCGGCAGCGTCCTGCACGTCCTCGGACAGCGGCTCCGACGGGGGTGCGCCGGAGCCGGCCGCCGCCGTCGAGGTGTGCGGCAACGACGCGGTCCTCGGGGACGGCCCGGTGCAGCCGCCCGCCGGAGCCGTCGTCGTGCCCGCCGGCGACAACAGCTCGCTGGACTTCGCCCAGCCGGACACCACGTTCTGGTTCGCGCCGGGGACCCACACCTTCGGCGCCGACGAGTTCGGCCAGGTGGTCGCAGGCGACGGTTCCCGGTACGTCGGGGCGCCGGGCGCCGTCCTGGACGGAGGAAACGTGAACCGGTACGCGATCACGGCCGCCCGCGGAGCTCGGGACGTCACGGTGGAGCACCTCACCATCGAGAACTTCGGTGCCGAGGGGACCAACCTGAACGAGGGCGTGGTCAACCAGGGCGCCGGCGCCGATTGGACGATCCGGTACAACACGGTCCGGGACAACGCAGGTGCCGGGCTGATCCTGGGCTCCGGCAACGTCGCCGAGCACAACTGCCTGACCCGCAACGGGCAGTACGGCTTCAACGCCGCGAGTCCCGAGGGCCCCACGGACCTCCGGGTGGCCCACAACGAGATCTCGTACAACAACACCGACGACTGGGACGCGCGGATCGAGGGCTGCGGGTGCACGGGTGGTGGCAAGTTCTGGTTCGTGAAGGACGCGGAGGTCACCGACAACTACGTGCACCACAACATCGGGGTCGGGATCTGGGCCGACACCAACAACCGGGGGTTCCTGTTCCAGGGCAACATCCTGTCCGAGAACACGAACTTCGGGATCCTCTACGAGACGAGCTACAACGCCGTGATCCGCGACAACGTGTTCGTCCGCAACGGGCTGGTGGCCGGACCGAACAACCCCACCTTCCCGACCGGTGCGGTCTACATCTCCGAGTCCGGGGGAGACAGCCGGGTCGCGGGACGGTTCCGCGGGAGGCTGGAGGTGACCGGCAACCGCTTCACGGACAACTGGAGCGGTGTGGTGCTCTGGGAGAACGCCGACCGGTTCTGCGGGTCTCCGGCCAACTCCTCCACCGGGATCTGCACGCTGGCCGACCCCGGCCTCGTCACCGTGGAGACCTGCGGCGTCGCGAACATCGGCCAGGAGCCGTACTACGACGACTGCCGGTGGCGGACCCGGCAGGTGCGCGTCCACGGCAACGTCTTCGAGCACGACCCCACACGGATCGGGTCGCAGTGCACGCCGGAGAACGGCTGCGGGCTGAACGCCGTCCTGTCCAACGCGGGCGGCTACCCCGACTGGTCGCCGTACCGCGGACCGGTCGTCCAGCAGGAGGTCACCTACGACGCCGGGAACGCCTTCTTCGACAACGTCTACGTCGGTCCCTGGCACTTCCTGCCCTTCGAGCAGGGGAACGTGGTGACGTTCGGTCAGTGGCGGGACGAGCCCTACGGACAGGACCGCGGCAGCACGATGACGAGCGGGGGTCCTGGCTCAGACCCCGAGGCAGTGGCGGAGCCGTCCGGCGACGTACTCCTGCTGCTCGGGCAGGATGTGGGGGTACAGCGGGAGTGAGATCATCCGGTCGGCCGCGGCCTCGGCCACCGGGAAGTCTCCCCGGCCCCGGCCGAGGTGCCGGTAGGCGCCGGTGAGGTGGAGAGGCGTGGGGTAGTGGATCCCCGCGCCCACCCCCGCGTCGTTCAGCGCACGGAGCACCCGGTCGCGGTCGTCGACGCGGACGACGTAGAGGTGCCAGACGTCCTCGTTGCCGGGCGCCGAGAACGGCAGCGTCAGCCCCGGGACGGCAGCCAGCAGCTCGTCGTAGCGTGCGGCGGCCTGGCGTCGCAGGTCGTTCCACTTCTCCAGCCTGCGCAGCTTGGCGCGGAGGACCGCGGCCTGCAGCGTGTCGAGCCGGGAGTTCATGCCGATGATCTCGTGGTCGTACTTCACCGCGCTGCCGTGGGCACCCAGCAGCCGGACGGTCCGGGCCACGCCGGGGTCGTCGGTGGTGACCGCGCCGGCGTCACCGGCCGCGCCCAGGTTCTTGCCCGGGTAGAAGCTCGTGGCCGCGACCGTCGCGAGCGCGCCTGCGGGACGACCGTGGCGTCGGGCGCCCTGCGCCTGGGCGGCGTCCTCCACGACGGGGACGCCGGCGCGGTCCGCGATCGGCCGCAGCCGCTCCACCGGTGCGGTCTGCCCGAACAGGTGCACCGGTGCGACGGCACCGGTGCGGGGGCCGACTGCGGCGCTCACCGCGGCGGGGTCGATCAGCAGGGTGCGCGGGTCGACGTCGACGAAGACCGGGGTCGCTCCGACCCGTGACACCGCCTCCGCTGTGGCGATGAACGTGTTGGCGGGCAGGATCACCTCGTCTCCGCGGTCCACGCCGACCGCGCGGAACGCGAGCTCGAGCGCGTCGGTGCCGTTCGCCACCCCGACGCAGTGCCCCACGCCGAGGAAGGCGGCGTACTCGCGCTCGAACGCCGCGACCGGCTCGCCACCGACGAACGACGTCGTCGCCAGCAGGGCGTCGAGCTCGGGTCGCAGCTCGTCCTCGATCTCGTCGAACTGCGGTGCCAGGTCCACCAGGGGAACCTTCATCTGCCTCACTCCTCGTGCGGGACGTCGTCGATGCGTCGGGCCGGGACGCCGGCCCACGTCTGCCCGGGGGGCAGGTCGCGCAGGAGCGCGGAGCCCATCCCGAGCGTGGCCTCCGTGCCGACGGCCAGCCGCTCGCGCACGCTCGAGCTCATCCCGAGGTAGGCGGCAGCCCCGATCCGGACCTCGCCTCCGAGGGTCACCCCGGCGCACAGGGTGGCGTAGTCCTCGACCACGTCGTCGTGGGTGAGCGTGACGTGCGGCATCGCGACCACGTGCCGACCGACGGTGACGTCCGCGGTCAGCACCACCTGTGCCAGCAGGATGCTTCCGGCGCCCACCTCGCACCCGGGTGGTACGTCGACCGCGGGATGGACCACACGGGCGTACCGGTCGTCGGAGACCCCGAGCTCCCGCAGCCGGGCCACGAGCCGGCGCCGGACGGTCCCCCGGCCGGCGCAGACCACGACGTCTGCGTCGTCGCGTTTGACCTCCTCGAGGCCGCCGACGACCGGAACGCCGTCCAGGGTGGACCCCCACAGGTGCGGGTCGTCGTCGAGCACGCGGATCGTGTCGAATCGGCCGAGGGCTCGCACGACCGCCAGGGTCTCGCGGGCGAGCCCGCCGGCTGCGACGAGGAGGAGGCGCTCCATCGTGCCGTCACCCCGCTGCCGACTGCAGCGCCTGCACCACGCGGGCCTGCTCCGACTCCGACATCTGGTGGAACACCGGGAGGATGAGGGTGCTGTCGGTGAGCCGCTCGGTCACCGGCAGTACCGTCACGGTGCCGTCCCCGTCGCGGTACGCCGGCTGTCGGTGGGCGGCCATGATGCCGCGTCGTGCCGAGATGTCGTGCCGGGCGAGGTGGGCGAGCAGGCCGTCACGGTCGAGCGGGAAGGGCGGCGCCACCTCGACCCAGTAGGACTGGAAGTTCGACGTCCCCCACGGCGGGTCGGTCACCGCGCGCAGGCCGGGGATCTCGGCGATGTGCTTGGCGTAGACGCCGGCGATCTCCCGACGCCGTCGCACCATCTCGGGCAGGCGGCCCAGCTGGACGACGCCGACGGCGGCCTGCAGGTCGGTCATCCGGTAGTTGAACCCGACCTCGGTGTACTCCTCAGGGGGCGCGAGCACCGAGGCGTGCCGCTCCGCGGCCGAGAGGCTCATCGCGTGCTCACGGAGCAGCCGCGCGCGGTCTGCCCAGTCGCTGCGGGAGGTGGTCAGCATCCCGCCTTCCCCGGTCGTCAGCAGCTTGCGGGGATGGAACGACCAGGCCGCGATGTCGGCGCCCGCCCCCACCGGGCGGTGCTTGTACGTCGACCCGGCCCCGCACGCGGCGTCCTCGACGACGACGATCCCGCGCGGGTCGCACAGGCCCCGGATCTCGTCCAGGTCGACGGGAACGCCTCCCTGGTCGACCACGATGACCGCACGGGTGCGGTCGGTGAGCACCCGCTCGACGGTGGCTCGGGTGAGGTTGCCCGTCTGCGGGTCGACGTCGGCGAACACGGGCCGGGCCCCGACGTAGACGGCGGCGTTCGTGGTGGCGACGAACGAGAAGGACGGCACCACGACCTCGTCCCCGGGGCCGATCCCGGCCACGACCAGGGACAGGTGGAGCGCCGCCGTACAGCTCGACACCGCCACGGCGTGCGCGGCCTGCTGCGACTCGGCGAACGCCCGCTCGAACTCCGCCACCCGCGGTCCCTGGGCCACCCACCCGGAGGCGAGCACGTCGACGACCGCCGCGGCCTCCTCCGACCCGATCCACGGCTGCATCACGTTGATGCGGCTCATGGGGTTCCTGCCAGACGCCGTCCGGCCGCGACCTCCGCGCGCAGCGGACGCCACCACTCGACCAGTGCGCGAAGGCCCTCCTCGAGGTCGACCTCCGCCTTGAAGCCGAGGTCCCGCATCGCCGCGGAGGTGTCCGCGAGCCGCCTGGCGACACCGTTGACCGCACGTTCGGGGCCGTGCTCGACGGCGAGGTCGGAACCCATCACGCGAAGCAACGTCTGCGCCAGCTCCAGCAGGCTGCTCTCGGTGCCGCTCGCGACGTTGTAGACGCCTTCCGTGACGCCGCTCGCGGCGGCCAGGAGGTTGGCGCGGGCGATGTCGGTGGTGAAGGCGAAGTCCATGGTCTGCGCGCCGTCGCCGAAGATCAGCGGCGGCTGTCCGTCCGCGATCCGCTCCATCCACCGGACCAGGACCTCGGTGTAGAGCCCGTGCACGTCCATCCGCGGTCCGTAGACGTTGAAGTAGCGCAGGGCGACGTAGTCCAGGCCGTGCATCGCCCGGAAGCTGCGGGCCATCCCCTCGTTGAAGGTCTTGGCCGCGCCGTAGAAGGTGTCGTTGTTGTACGGATGGTGCCGTTCGGTGGTGGGGAAGTCCTCGGCCATCCCGTAGACCGACGCCGACGAGGCCAGGACCAGCTTGGAGACGCCGTGCCGCGCCGCCGCGTCGACCACGTTGAAGGTGCCGTCGACGAGCACCTCCAGCGCGAGGCGGGGCTCCTCCGCGCACTGGGTGATCCGGATGGCTGCCTGGTGGAAGACCAGGTCCTTGCCGCGGGTGAGGTCGTCGACCAGGTCCGCGTCGCGGAGGTCGGCCTCCACGAGCTCCGCGCGGCCCGAGGCCAGTGCGTCCGCCAGGTTCTCGCGGCGCCCGCGGACCAGGTTGTCCAGGATCTGTACGCGACCCGCCCCGGCCTCGAGCAGCTGGTCGACGATGGTGGAGCCGATGGTGCCGGCGCCGCCGGTGACCAGGACGTCGGCGTCCTCGAGGACGGTCATGCGACACCCACCAGACCGGTCTGGAGCTCGACGAGCCGGCCGTTTGCCGAGAGGCTGGCTCGAGCCGCCTCGAGCACGGAGAGCACCCTCAGGCCGGCGGCCCCGTCGGTTCTCGGACTCCGGCCGGCCCGGATGCTGGCGGCGAACTCCTCCACCATCTGTCCCAGGGCCTCCGTCTCGGGCAGCGCGGGCGCCCACGTGTCACCGAGGCGGTAGGACACGGCGGCGGCGGTGCGGTCGGTCCCGGCGCTGGACTGGTGCACGAGGTCGACACCGCGGTCGTAGACACTCAGGCGTTGCTGCGGGTTCAGGTCGTCCCAGACCAGGGTCCGCTCGGTGCCTCCGATCACCATCTGGCGGATCTTCGTCGGGCTGAGCCAGTTCACGTGGACGTGGGCCATCGCTCCGCCCGCCAGCGGCAGGGTCAGGTAGCCGACGCAGGCCCTTCCCGCACCGAGCGGATCGGCGCCATGGGCGGAGACGCCCAACGGCGTGAGTCCTCCCGGAAGGATGAAGTCGAAGATCGACAGGTCGTGCGGGGCGAGGTCCCAGAAGACGTCGACGTCCGGTTGCACCAGGCCGAGGTTGATACGGACGGAGTCGATGAAGAGCACCTCACCGAGGGCACCTTCCGAGACGAGCTCCCGCATCTTCGTGACCACGGGCGTGTAGCAGTACGTGTGGTCGGCCATCAGCACGAGCTCGTTGGCCGCGGCATACTCCACCATCTCGCGGCCGCTGACACCGCTGTCCGCGAGCGGCTTCTCGACCAGGACGTGCTTTCCCGCGCGGAGCGCGGCAAGGGCGATCCCCTGGTGGGTGCGGGCAGGTGTGGCGATCGCGACGGCGTCGACCGCGTCGAGGTCGAGCACCTCGTCGAGCGACGTGCACACCGCGACGTCGCCGTGCCCGCCGATCACTCGGCGTGCCCGGTCCTCGTCCAGGTCGCACACGGCGACCAGGTCCCAGGCGTCACTGGCCCGGAAGTTGCGGATCAGGTTCGGTCCCCAGTAGCCGGCGCCGATGACAGCGACGCCCAGCGAGTCTGCATTCATCAAGGTGAAACCCCCTCGACCTGAAAGTATTCGAGGGGGAGCGGGTGCGCGCCGTTCGTTCGTGGGCAACTACCCAACCTTGGTGACCGGCGTCGGCGGTCCGGAGGGGCGGCACCGTCACTGCTTGTCGGCGCCTGCGTGGATGGCCGGAACCGTGGCGGGGGAGCCGGGCTGGTCGCCCCGGGTCCACTGGAAGAGCCGCCATGCGGCGACGACCGAGAAGACGAACGCGGTCAGGAGAGCCGCGGCGAGACCCAGGTCGGAGCCGAGCTCGACAGCGACGAACGCCCCGATGCTGCCCAGCCCGAACCACATCACGACGCGCCGGCTCCCGGCCACCAGCACGAAGCCCGTCTCGCGGCGGGCCAGGACGAGCGAGAAGACCGTGTACAGGAAGTAGGCGGTGACGTAGGCATAGCCGGCCGCCTCGAGGCTCCGGTGCGCCAGCGGGATGAGCATGGCGAGGAAGAGGACGTTCCAGCAGATCTCGGCCAGGAAGAACTTCAGCCGCGCCTCCCTCGCGAGGAAGAGAAAGCCGATGCACCAGCCGACGAGCTTGAACACGTCGCCGACGAGCAGCAGCCGCAGCAGCTCCTGGGCGACCTGGAACTCGGAGCTGTAGAGCAGGTGGAGGAGCCAGGGCGCCGCCGCGATCATCCAGAGGATCACCGGTCCGCCCAGGGTCAGCACGATCCGCACCTGGTCGTTCGCCGCACGGTTCAGCTGCTCGCTGTCCCTGTGCAGCGCCGAGATGCGGGGGTAGTACTCGGCGGCGAGTGCGTTGAGCACGAAGCCCAGGTACACCGCGCCCACCGAGAGAGCCGCCTGCAGGTAGCCCGCCTGGACCAGGTCGAGCTCGTGGCTGACCCAGACGCGAGCGGTCAGCTGCGTCGCGTTGGTCAGGATCACCGAGGAGCTGATGGTGAGACCGAGCACCAGCATCCGGCCCAGCTCAGGAACCCACAGCCGACGTGGCGGCCGCACACCGCGGGGGTAGGTCGACCGTGCCAGCGTGCCTCCGATGAGCAGTGTCGAGACCGGGACGGCCGCGAAGGCAGCGACCAGCCCCCAGTGGTCGGACAGCTGCATGGCCACCACGAACACGACCGTCCCGACCACGGAGCCGAGTGCCGTGGCCGACGCCAGGGCACCGATCCGGCCGAGGCCGTTGAGCAGGGCGGCCGCGCCCGCCGACCCGATCGCGGCCACCACGGACAGAGCCACCCACGGCGCGAAGGACGGCGCGTCCGCGTCGGGCACGACGAGGTCCCCCCACCACCACCAGCCCAGACCGACCAGGGGGGCGGCGACCAGCGCCAGCACGAAGGACCCGCGGGCCACGGCGACCTGCACGACGGACCGGCGCCCGTCGGTGTCCCCTGCGGCGGCGACGGCCCGCACGCCGCTGGCGCCCAGTCCCGCCCCGAGCGCGGTGGAGGCGAGGACGACGCTCGTGGTGACGATGCCCAGCATCCCGATGCCGGTCGCCCCGAGCTCGAGCGCGACGATCTTCGCCCGCACCGCGCTCAGCAGCATCATGACGACCGAGCTCAGGCCCATCGACAGGACCGCGGCGAGGATCCTACGCACGCCGGTCCGCCGGCCACTGGTTGCGTGGAGCTGCCATCCCCCGCCTTTCGGTCGCCCACGGTCGCGTACCGAGGGCGCGCAGCCGTGTGCCTGGAGAGTCCCGGGCTTGCGGTCAGTATCGCGACGTGGCCCGCGCGCTGTCAGGGGTTTGCCCAGGACCTGACCAAGAGTGGGCAGGCCACGGTCGCGCGGCGCAGCCGGCGCGCGGCCATGGCGTCAGGACGCCGGCAGCTCCTCCCGGAGCGTCTCGAGCACCGCGTCGGCGACGGCCTCCATGCCCGCGGCGAACGGGTGGAAGGCCAGCGCCTCGCCCTGCACGGTGCGGTACCCGTTCACCCACGGGTCGTCGGCGCACACGTCGTGGCCCTCGGAGCGCTCGTGCATGTCGACGAACAGGGCGTCGGTACGGCGGGCGGCCCGCTCCAGGGCGTCGTTGAGGGCCTCGGACACCCGGACGCCGTACCCGTAGTCGCCCCGCGCGAAGGGCAGCTCCCGGCACCGGCCGTCCTCGGGGGCGAGCCGGAGGTAGCCGACCACGACGACCGTCGCCTCCGGGGCGCGGCGCTGCACCCGGCGGACGGCGGCCTCGACCCGGTCGCCGATCTGCTCGGTGCGGGCGACCAGGTCGACGGCCCGGCGGCCCAGCCGGTCGGCGCACGGTGAGCCGGCGGGCTGCCGCCGGCCGAGCCGCGAGCAGGTGGCGACCAGGGTGTGGAAGAGGTCGAAGTCGTTGCCGCCGATGCCCAGCGTGACCAGGTCCGTGTCGCGGTCCACGGCCCGCAGCTGCGGAGGGACGGACGCCTGCGGCACCGTCGCCTGCCGCCCGGTGAGGTCCCGGGTCCGGGCGCCGCTGCAGCTGACGTCGACGAGCTCGGCCACGTCGAGCTGCTCGGCCACGAGCGACGGGTAGTTGCTGTCGGATCGGAAGCATCCCTCCGCGAGGTCGGTGGTCGGGACCAGCGGTGCGGCCGTGAACGAGTCGCCGAGCGCGACGTAGCGCTCGATGCCGGCCGGGGCGGGCCGGGCGAGGTCGCCGGCCTGGCGGCCCAGGTCGTCCACCGGGTCCGAGGACGAGCAGGCCGACAGGAGCAGGGCGCCGGCGAGCGCGGCGCCGAGGAGGGTGCGTCTCATCGTGGGTACCTGGCCTTCATGTCCTCGCGGACCACGCGGGCCTCGGCGACCATCCGCAGCAGCACCGCGCTGGTCACCGCCTGCGCGGCGACGATGCCGACGAGCACGAGCACCTGGGCGGCGCCCGCCTCCAGGGGTGTGCCGCCGCCGAGGAGGACGCCGACGAAGGCGCCGGGGAGCTGCACCAGTCCGACGGTCTTGGTCTTGTCCAGGTTGGGGGTCAGCGCCTCCTTGCCGGTGGGCTGGATGACCTCGTTGGCGGCGTCCCGGCTCTCCAGCCCGACCGCGAGGCCGGCCTCGTAGGCGCCGAACTGCGCAGACAGCTCGTCGTAGGCACGCCGGCCGGTGAGGGTGGCGGCGGTCATCGTGTTGCCGATGATGATGCCGGCGGTCGGCACCAGCCCGGCGCCGTTGAAGGGGATCACCCCGGAGCCGAGGACCAGGACGAGCACGGGGAGCACGCCGAGCAGGATCGCGAGCCCCACCCAGAGCACCTCGGTGCCGCGTGCCTTGATCCGCTTCGCCGAGGTGCGGGTGGCCACACCGAGCATGACCAGCGAGAACAGCGCCGACCACCACAGCGACCCGAGGACGGCGGCGATGACGAGGGAGACGACCGCGAGCTGGAGCACCGCCCGCACGCTGGCGACGACGGTCTCGCGCCCCACCTGCAGCCGCCCGAGGTACGACGCGGCCACCCCGACCGCCACGAGCGCGACCAGGACGACACCGAGGCGCCAGTCCGGGGACGGTGCGACGGCCGAGGCTGCGGAGGTCACGTGGACGCGGCCAGCGAACGCGAGGACGCCGAGCCGTACCGGCGCACCGGGTTCGAGCCGATGGCGTCCCGGCGCGAGGTGCGGTCCTTCGCGGCCCTCCTCGTCGGCTGGGTCCGTGCCGGCTGCTCCTGCGTCGGCTGCTTCTGCGCCGGCTGCTTCTTCGCCGTGGCGGACCGCTTCCTCGCGGGCTTCCGACCCGCGCTCCTCGTCGACGTGGTCCTCTTCGAGCCGGCCTTCTCCGGCGGCGTCCCGGCGGCGTGCTCGTCGAGGAACTCGTCGATGATCCGCCACGTCGTGGTGCGCGAGGCCCGGCCGGTGAGCATGCCGAGGTGTCCGCCGGGGACGGTCTCGAAGCGCACCGACGGCGCACCGGTGAGCAGGTCCACCATCGGCCGGATCGAGGCGACGGGCGCGATCCCGTCGCTCTCACCGGCGAACACCAGCACGGGCACGTGGACGTCGGCGAGCGCGATCTCGCGGCGGTCGTCCATCCGGATCACGCCGGTGGCGAGCTGGTTGCCCTTGATCATCCGGTGGTAGATCTGGCCGAAGCTGCGGCCCGGGTAGCCGGTCATGTTGGCGGTGAACCGGTCGACCGCCTCGACCTGGGCGACGAAGTCGGTGTCGTCGAGGTTGACCGCGAGGGCCAGCGGCTTCGTCACCAGCTTGTTGACGCTGGTCAGCTGGAAGGCGCGGCGCACCAGCGGCTTCGGGGCACCGCCCATCGCGCGGTACAGGTGGGTCACCAGGCCCGGGGTCTCCGGGCCGGTCAGGTTCAGCAGCGGGCGGATCGGGGCCATCAACGGGACCTTGGTGACGTCGACCGGCGACCCCACGACGGTCAGCGACGCGATCGGCAGGTCCGGCCGGTCCGCGGTGATCAGGAGCGAGAACAGCCCGCCCAGGCTCCACCCGACGACGTGCACGGGGCGTCCACCGGCGTGGTCGCTGACCGCACGGACCGCGGCGGGGATGACCTCGTCGACCCAGTGCTCCATGCCCAGGGTCCGGTTGGCGAAGGAGATCTCGCCGTACTCGACGAGGTAGGTACGCCGGCCCGACCGGACCAGGTGCTCGGCCACGGAGCACCCACGCCGCAGGTCGTAGCAGAGGGCGGGGGCGGCCAGCGGGGTGACCAGCAGCACCGGGTCGCCGGTCTCCGCGACCGTGCCCTGCGGCCGGTAGTGGTAGACCTCGCGCAGCATCCCGTCGTCGATCAGCGTCCTGGGCATCGGACGCAGGTCCGCGACACCGCCGTACAACATCTTGTGGGCCACGTTGCTGGCCGCCGAGACGACCTGGTCCGGCTTGGGGATCAGATCCATGCGCGCAGGATACCGCCGCGTCGAAGCGCGAGGTTGGGGGTACAACGGAGGCCATGAGATGGTCACGCGCCGCGAAGTCAGCCCCTGTCGCCGCCCTCGCCGGGCTCGCCGCCTACGACGTCCTGCAGAAGAGGCATGCCCTGCTGCGCAACTTCCCCCTGATCGGGCACGGTCGCTACCTGCTGGAGTCCATCGGCCCCGAGCTGCGCCAGTACATCGTCACCGACAACAACTCCGAACGACCGTTCAGCCGCGACCAGCGAAGCTGGGTGTACGCGTCGTCGAAGCTGGAGAACAACTACTTCGGCTTCGGCACCGACAACGACGTCGAGCACACCGACGGCTACCCGATCATCAAGCACCGCACGTTCTCCGACGTGGTGCCCGCTTCCTCGCCCCGCGTCGGCGAGGAGACGCCGGTGCCGTCGGCGAAGGTCCTCGGCGGGCCTCGCGGTCGCAGGCACGCGTTCCGACCGCAGTCGCTGGTCAACATCTCCGCGATGAGCTTCGGCTCGCTGTCCGCACCGGCGGTCGAGGCGCTCAACCGCGGTGCGGCCCTGGCCGGGTGCCTGCACAACACCGGCGAGGGCGGGCTCTCGCCGTACCACCGTCACGGTGGTGAGCTGGTCTTCCAGATCGGCACCGCCTACTTCGGCGTCCGCGACGAGGACGGCAGGTTCGACCTGCAGCGGTTGAAGGACCTGGTCGCCTCGGCGCCGGTGAAGGCGATCGAGATCAAGCTGAGCCAGGGCGCCAAGCCGGGTCTCGGCGGGCACCTGCCCGGGCCCAAGGTGACCCCGCAGATCGCCGAGATCCGCGGCATCCGCGAGGGCGTGGACTGCATCAGCCCGTCACGCCACGCCGAGTTCGGCGACGTCGACAGCATGCTGGACTGGGTCGAGCTCCTCGCCGAGGAGACCGGCCTGCCGGTCGGGATCAAGTCCGCCGTCGGCGACCTCGCCTTCTGGCGGGAGCTCGCCGACCGGATGGCCGGCCGCGAGCGTGGCGTCGACTTCATCACCATCGACGGCGGTGAGGGAGGCACCGGTGCCGCGCCGCTGGTGTTCAGCGACTCCGTCGCGCTGCCGTTCCGGGTGGGGTTCAGCCGGGTGTACCGGATCTTCGCCGAGGCCGGTCTCGCCGACGACGTCACGTTCGTCGGCGGCGGCAAGCTCGGGCTGCCGGACAACGCGATCGTGGCGATGGCGCTCGGCGCGGACATGCTCAACATCGCCCGGGAGCCGATGCTCTCCATCGGCTGCATCCAGGCGCAGAAGTGCCACACCGACCGGTGTCCGACCGGGGTCGCCACCCAGGACCCGTGGCTGTCCCGCGGGCTCGACGCCGACCTGAAGTCGGTGCGCGCGGCGAACTACGTCCGCACCCTGCGCCGGGACCTGATGAAGGTCGCCGAGTCCTGCGGCGTGGCACACCCCGCGCTGATCGACGCCGACGACATCGACATCCTCCGCGGCAGCGAGGTGGCCCGGCCGCTGCGGGAGGTCTACGACTACGAGCCCGGGTGGGGACGGGTCTCGAAGGCGCGGGCGGCGGAGATCACCGCGCTGATGACCGGCGCCCCCGAGGGCGGCACCGCCCCGCCGTCCCCCGTCGCCCAGGAGTGACCCCCCGCCGAGTCGGCGTGAACCTGCCCCGGGTCGGGGTCGAGTCGGCGTGAACCTGCCCCGGGTCGGGGTCGAGTCGGCGTGAACCTGGCCCGGGTCGGGGTCAGCTGCGGCGCGCGGGGCGGACCTGCTTGGTGTGGGTCATGGGCTCACGCGCCAGCGCGGTCAGGAAGCTCGAGGCCCAGTCGGCCACGTCGTGCTCCCCGACCGTCTTGCGCATCGCCCGCATCCGCCGCTGCAGGTCCTTGGGGCGGGCGTTGATCGCCTCGAGGATCCTGGCCTTCATGCCGTTGATGTCGTAGGGGTTGACCAGGAACGCCTGCCGCAGCTCGTCGGCCGCGCCGGCGAACTCGGACAGGACCAGTGCCCCGTCGTTGTTGAACCGGCAGGCGACGTACTCCTTCGCGACCAGATTCATGCCGTCGCGCAGCGGCGTGACCACCATGATGTCGGCGAGCTGGTAGAGCGCGGCCATCTCCTCGCGAGGGTAGGAGGAGTGCAGGTAGTGGATCGCCGGGCGGCCGATGCGCCCGAGGTCGCCGTTGACCCTGCCGACCAGCCGGTCGATGTCGTCGCGCAGGACGCGGTACTGCTCCACGCGTTCGCGCGACGGCGTGGCGACCTGCACCAACACGGCGTCGTCGACGTCGAGGTGCCCTTCCTCGAGAAGCTCGGCGAAGCCCCGCAACCGCGCGTAGATGCCCTTGGTGTAGTCGAGGCGGTCCACGCCGAGGAGCACGTGCCGGGGGTTGCCGAGCTGCTCTCGCAGCTCCTTGGCCCGCTGCTGCACCCCCTCGCTGCGGGCCAGCGTCTCCAGCGCCTCGCAGTCGATGGAGATGGGGAAGGCGGCGGCGAGCACGGTGCGGCCGTCGGGGAGGTACACCGCGTCGCGATGCGTCTTGTGGCCCACGCGTTGCCGCACGAGGCGCACGAAGTTCTGCGCGGCGCCGGGCCGCTGGAAGCCGACGAGGTCCGCGCCCAGCAGGCCCTCGAGGATCTGCCGGCGCCACGGCAGCTGCTGGAACAGCTCGGCCGGGGGGAAGGGGATGTGCAGGAAGAAGCCGATCCGGAGGTCGGGCCGCAGCTCGCGCAGCATCGCCGGCACCAGCTGGAGCTGGTAGTCGTGCACCCAGACCGTGGCGCCCTCGGCGGCGACCTCGGCGGCCTTCGCGGCGAAGCGCCGGTTGACGGTCACGTAGGAGTCGAACCACTCGCGGTGGAACTCCGGCTTGGCCACCACGTCGTGGTACAGCGGCCACAGCGTCGCGTTGGAGAACCCCTCGTAGAACTCCTCCACCTCGTCCTCGCTCAGCGAGACCGGCACCAGGGACAGTCCGTCCTCGACGAAGGGCTCGAGGTCCTGGCCGGTGTTGCCGGGCCAGCCGATCCAGGCGCCGTCGTTGGCGCGCATCACCGGTTCCAGGGCAGTCACCAGGCCGCCCGGCGACCGGCGCCAGTCCGTGCTCCCGTCCGGGTTGACCACGCGGTCGACCGGGAGCCGGTTGGCGACGATGACGAGGTCCGCGGAGTGTTGCGGTGCGTCGGAGGAGGTCACGTTCTCGACCCTAATCTCTCTGTGTACCGGCCGGACCCGTTCACTACCCGATGGGCGCCCCGTCACACGCCCCGGCGCTCGGCCGGGGACAGGTCGTCCGCCGGGTAGCGCAGGCCGATCCGGTCCCGGATGCGGTCCATCAGCCGCATGATCGACACCGTGTCGTCGAGCGGTACCAGCGGACTCTCCACCTCGCCGTTGCGCAGGCAGCGCATCACCTCCTCGGCCTCGTGCGCCAGCCCGGTGCCGAGCACCTCCTCGCGGATGACGTGGGTCTCGCCGTCGCACACCCAGGTCGCCTCGGTGGGGTGGATGAAGGCGTCACCGAGGTCGATCCTGCCCCGGTCGGTGGCGACGGAGGCGGTCCGCGGAGACCAGGCCGTCATCGTCGACGACAGCGACGCCACCGCGCCGCCGACCCAGCCCAGGCTCACCGCCAGGTTCAGGTCGACCCCGCTGGGGGCCAGCTCCGCGACGGCCTCCACGTCCGCGGGCTCGCCGAGGAAGAGGTGGGCGAACGTCAGGGCGTAGACGCCCAGGTCGAGCAGCGCCCCGCCGCCGAGCTCGGGCGCCAGCAGCCGGTGGGTCTCCGGTGCGTCCACGAGGAAGCCGAGGTCGGCGCGGACCTGCTGGACCCGGCCGAGGTCCCCGCGCCCGGCCAGCTGCAGGAGCCTGCGGATCACCGGGTTGCAGCGCATCCACATGGCCTCCATCAGGAACAGCCCGCGCTCCCGTGAGACCCGGACCAGGTCCTCGGCCTCCCGGGCGGTGAGCGTGAACGCCTTCTCGCACAGCACCGGCTTGCCGGCGTCGAAGGCCAGCATCGTGTGCTCGTGGTGCAGTGCGTGGGGGGAGGCGACGTAGACCACGTCCACCTGCGGGTCCGCGACCAGCTCGGCGTAGGACCCGTAGGACCGGGTCCGCGGTCCGCCGTACTCCCGGGCGAACGCCTCGGCGCTCTCGAGCCGACGCGACCCGACCGCCGCGAGCTCGGCGTCGGGCAGCAGCTCCAGGGCCCGGGCGAACGCGCGGGCGATGCCGCCGGTGGCGAGGATCCCCCAGCGCACCGGACGGTCCGCGGGAAGCGGTGCGGCCACGCGGGGGCCGGCAACCACGGACAGGGGCGGAAGGGAGGCGAAGGGGGAGGACATGCCACGATGACACCCCGCGCGAAACGCCGGATGCAAATGACATCGTTGTGGTTCCCGCCTACGATGGGGCGCGAACGCCCGAGCCGTCACGCAGGAGTCGACACACATGGATGCCGCGAACGCCGTCAACCGTGCCACGGAGGCCCCGTCGGCCGACGAGCTCTCCGAGCGCGACCGGGAGATCCTCAACTTCGAGCGCCAGTGGTGGAAGTACGCCGGTGCGAAGGAGCAGGCGGTCCGCGAGAAGTTCGACATGTCCTCGACCCGCTACTACCAGGTCCTCAACGCCCTGATCGACCGTCCGGAGGCGCTCGTCTTCGACCCGCTGCTGGTGCGCCGTCTGCGCCGGCTGCGCGCGACCCGTCAGCGGGCGCGCTCGGCCCGCCGCCTCGGCTTCGAGGTCTGACGTGCGGCGCCGCACGCGCGACGAGCGCGGTATCGCGCTCCCCTCGCCGGTGGCGGCGCTCAGCCTGGGCGCGGTGCTCGTCGCGGGGGTCGCCTTCGTCGCCACCTCGGGCGAGACCGAGCAGCCGCCGGTCGCGGCCAAGCCGGTGACCGCCACCCCGACGCCGCGGAGCGTCGCCCCCGAGCTAGTCCTGGAGAAGAAGACCAGCAAGCCGCGCCCCAAGCCCGCGGTCCGGCGGGGCGAGGTCTACGTGGAGGTCTACAACAACTCCGGCATCCCGGGGCTTGCCGGCTCCACCGCCACGAAGGCCTCGGGCGCCGGCTGGCAGGTCGTCGGCTCCGACAACTGGTACGGCACGATCCCGCAGAGCACCGTCTACTACCCCGAGCGGCTCGAGGCGGCCGCGCGCCTCCTCGCCCGCGACCTGGGCATCGAGCGGGTCAAGCCGGCGATCTCCCCGATGCGCCTGGACCGGCTCACGGTCATCCTCACCGGCGACTACGTCTGACGGCGAGCCCCGGCGGGCTCTGGTTGAGTGGGGCCATGGACTTCCGGACCCCCGAAGGACGGCAGAGGTACGACGACCTGGTGGCCGCGGCCGCCGACGTGGTGGTGGGTCTGGACTTCGACGGCGTGCTGGCCCCGATCGTGGAGGATCCCACCGCCGCGGTCATCCACCCCGACGGGCCCCGCACGCTGGTCGCCCTGGCCCGCCAGGTGAAGGGCGTCGCGGTGGTCACCGGGCGGCCCGCCCGCCAGGCGATCACGCTGGGCCGGCTCGACGAGGTCGGGCAGGCGCTCGCCGGGCACGGCAGGGCGCTGCACCTGATGGGGCAGTACGGCAACGAGCGGTGGTCCTCCGACGACGGCCGGGTGCGCTCACCACGGCCGCCCGAGGGGCTCATCGGCTTCCTGGCCGAGCTGCCGGACCTGCTCCGGCGCAGCGACGCCGGGTCGGCGTTCGTGGAGGAGAAGGGCCTCGCGGTCGCGGTGCACACCCGCCGCCTGCCCGAGCCGCGTGAGGCCTTCGACCGGCTGCTGCCGGTGCTCACCGAGGCCGCGGCACGGCACGACCTCAGCGTGGAGCCGGGGCGGATGGTGATCGAGGTGCGGGCCCCGGGCATGCACAAGGGCCAGGCGCTGCGCACGTTCCACGCCGAGCTCGGCGCCGACGGGGTGATGTTCGCCGGGGACGACCTCGGCGACGTCGAGGCGTTCCGCGCGGTCGGGGACCTGCGGGAAGCGGGCCATCCCGGCCTGCTGGTGTGCTCGGGGTCGCAGGAGCAGAGGGCGCTGGTGGAGCTGTCCGACATCGTCGTCGACGGGCCGGACGGGGTCCTGGGCCTCTTCAGGCGGTTCGCGGAGGACGCAGCCGCTGCCGTCGGCTGAGCAGCGGGTAGCCGCCGTCCTCGAGACCCGCCGCGGTCTCGAAGACGTTGTGGGTCGCGTGGTCCCCGCCCCGGACCCAGGACCACGCCGCGGCGACGCCGTACAACGGGAGCATGGGCAGGCCGAGCGCCAGGGTGTACTGCCAGCTGTGCCGCTCCTCGTGGCGCAGCAGCCGGGGGTGCTGCGCGAGCCAGCCGGCGTCGTGGCGGGTGAGCACGACGTTGCCCACGGTGAACGCGGCCGCGTGCGGGAGCGTCCGCCGGTACGACGTGGCGAGGACCAGGCCCCGCGGTCCCCGGGCCAGACGGCTACGGCCGGCGACCGCGACGCCGAGCCCGAGCAGGGTCGAGCCGTTGAGGGCGTTGAGGACCTGCTTGACGCGCCACCGGTCCATGCTCAGTAGGGCACCCGGTCCGGGTCCGCCGCCCACGCCTTGAACGGCTCGTCGGCGGTCGGCACCACCAGCTGGGTGACGGGGGACGGCCACTGCGCCGGGGGCAGCGCGAAGAGGTCTGCGAACCGGGCGTCGTCGAAACCCGCCGCCACGGCCGCCGCGCGCGGAGCGGCGTAGACGACCCGGTCCACCCGCGCCCACAGCGCGGCCGCGAGGCACAGCGGGCACAGCTCGCAGGAGGAGTACAGCACCGCGCCCCGGAGCGCGAACACGCCCAGCTCCCGACAGGCGCGGCGGATCGCCACCACCTCCGCGTGGGCGGTGGGGTCCAGGGTGGGCACGACCCGGTTGACCCCGGTGGCGACCGGGCGGCCGTCGTGGACCACGAGGGCACCGAAGGGCCCTCCGCCGGCGGCGGCGTTCTCCACCGCCACCTCGACGGCCCGCCGCAGCCAGGTGGCGTCGTCGGCCACCGGCGGCCGGTCGTGCGCCGGCTGGGATGCGGTGGTCATGGCACGACGGTAGCCCCGCGTCCGCCGGGGCGTCCTGGGTAGTGTCCGAGACATGGCACGCAAGATCGCAACCACGGAGAAGGTCGACCGCGACGGGCTGCTGGAGTTCGTCCGCCCGCGGCACCGGGGCACGCTGCTGACCAGGCGGCGCGACGGCGGGCCGCAGATGTCGCCGGTGGCCTGCGGGGTCGACGCGGAGGGGCGGATCGTGGTCTCCACCTACCCGGAGCGTGCGAAGGCGGTGAACCTGCGCCGTGACCCGCGGGTCTCGGTCCTGGTGCACTCCGACGACTGGAACGACGCCTACGTCCAGGTCGACGGCACCGCCGAGGTGCTCGACATGCCCGAGGCCCTCGAACCTCTCGTGGAGTACTACCGCTGCATCGCCGGGGAGCACCCCGACTGGGACGAGTACCGCGAGGCGATGCGGCGCCAGGACAAGTCCTTGATCCGGATCACCGTCGAGCGATGGGGCCCGGTCGCCACCGGCGGGTTCCCCGCGAACCGTGGCTGAGGGCCGGGAAACGGAGAGGCCGGAGAGCGGTGTCTCTCGACTCCGGCTCTCCGGCCAAAACCCCGTCGCACCCACGAGGTGAGGTTCAGATTAGAACCGCCGTCAGGGAGGGTCAATGGTCTCCGGCCGAGGACCGCGCAGGTCCTCGACGCTGTCTAGACACCGGGTCGGCGCCGGGTGCGCGACCGGGTGGCCGACGGGCCGGCGAGCTCGTCTTGCACTCGCTTGGGTCGAGTGCTAAACATTGGTTAGCACTCTCGCGATGAGAGTGACAGTTCAAGGACCGGGCCGATGAGGTCCCGAGCGCCGGCGGGAAGGGTCTGCCGGTCCGCAGGGATCGTCCGTCGCGGGCATCGTCCGGGCCATCACAACTCTACGCGTGAGGAACCGCAGGAGTTATGTCGAAGCTTATTGCGTTCAACGAGGAGGCCCGGCGCGGTCTCGAGCGTGGCATGAACACGCTCGCCGACGCCGTCAAGGTCACGCTCGGACCCAAGGGCCGCAACGTCGTGCTGGAGAAGAAGTGGGGCGCCCCCACGATCACCAACGACGGTGTGTCCATCGCCAAGGAGATCGAGCTCGAGGAGCCGTACGAGAAGATCGGCGCCGAGCTCGTCAAGGAAGTCGCCAAGAAGACCGACGACGTCGCCGGTGACGGCACGACGACCGCCACGGTACTGGCCCAGGCCATGGTGAAGGAAGGCCTGCGCAACGTCGCCGCCGGCGCCAACCCGATGGCGCTCAAGCGCGGCATCGAGAAGGCCGTCGACGCCATCTCCGAGCAGCTGCTCGGCATGGCCAAGGACATCGAGACCAAGGAGCAGATCGCCTCCACCGCCTCGATCTCCGCCGCTGACACCCAGGTGGGCGAGATCATCGCCGAGGCCATGGACAAGGTCGGCAAGGAAGGCGTCATCACCGTCGAGGAGAGCAACACCTTCGGGCTCGACCTCGAGCTCACCGAGGGTATGCGCTTCGACAAGGGCTACATCTCGGCCTACTTCGTCACCGACGCCGAGCGCATGGAGACGGTTCTCGAGGACCCCTACATCCTCATCGCGAACCAGAAGATCTCCAACGTCAAGGACATGCTGCCGCTGCTCGAGAAGGTCATGCAGTCCGGCAAGCCGCTGCTCATCCTCTCCGAGGACGTCGACGGCGAGGCCCTCTCGACCCTGGTGGTCAACAAGATCCGCGGCACCTTCAAGTCCGTCGCGGTCAAGGCTCCCGGGTTCGGCGACCGCCGCAAGGCGATGCTGCAGGACATCGCGATCCTGACCGGTGGCCAGGTCATCTCCGAGGAGGTGGGCCTCAAGCTCGAGACCACCGGCCTCGAGCTCCTCGGTCAGGCCCGCAAGGTCGTCGTGACCAAGGACGAGACCACCATCGTCGAGGGCGCGGGCGACCAGGACCAGATCACCGGCCGGGTGAACCAGATCCGCGCCGAGATCGAGAAGAGCGACTCCGACTACGACCGGGAGAAGCTGCAGGAGCGCCTGGCCAAGCTGGCCGGCGGGGTCGCGGTGATCAAGGTCGGTGCGGCCACCGAGGTGGAGCTCAAGGAGCGCAAGCACCGCATCGAGGACGCCGTTCGCAACGCGAAGGCCGCGGTCGAGGAGGGCATCCTCGCCGGCGGTGGTGTGGCGCTCGTGCAGGCCACCAGCAAGGCGTTCGACAAGCTCGAGCTCGAGGGCGACGAGGCCACCGGTGCCCAGATCGTCAAGCACGCCTCCGAGGCGCCGCTGAAGCAGATCGCGATCAACGCCGGCCTCGAGGGTGGCGTCGTCGCGGAGAAGGTGCGCGGTCTCGAGCCCGGCTTCGGGCTCAACGCGGCCACCGGTGACTACGTCGACATGATCGCCGAGGGCATCCTCGACCCGGCGAAGGTCACCCGCTCGGCGCTGCAGAACGCCGCGTCGATCGCCGCGCTGTTCCTGACCACGGAGGCCGTGGTCGCCGACAAGCCGGAGAAGGCCCCGGCCATGCCCGGTGGCGGCGACATGGGCGGCATGGGCGGCATGGACTTCTGAGGTCCGGTCACCCAGACCCACCGCAGCAAGCGAAGGGCCCCGGCGTCACGCCGGGGCCCTTCGTGCGTCCCGGCGCCCGCATGCCTCGGTAGCTCAGCGCACGCCATGGGGCCGGAACTGGACGCTGATCCGGGGGCCGGTCGGCCTGGTGGTCTTGGGGACGGCGTGCTCCCAGGTGCGCTGGCAGGAGCCGCCCATGACGACCAGGTCTCCGTGACCGAGGGTGAACGAGATCGTGCCGCCGGGCACCCCGGCCCCGGGCCGTGGTCGCAGCTGCAGCCGGCGCGCCTCCCCGAACGACACGATCGCGACCATGGTGTCCTGGGTGCGGCTGCGCCCGATCCGGTCGCCGTGCCAGGCCACGCTGTCGCGGCCGTCGCGGTACAGGCACATCCCGGCCGTGGTGAACGGCTCGCCGAGCTCGGCGCGATAGTGGGCGCTGAGCAGATCCCGGGCCTCGGTGAGCAGCGGGTCGGGGAGCGGCTCGCCTGCTCCGTAGAACCGCAGCAGCCGCGGCACGTCCACCATCCGCTCGTACATCTGCCGGCGCTCGGCGTACCACGGCACCTCCCGGACCAGGCGCCGGAACAGGTCGTCGGCACCGGTGACCCAGCCGGGGCGCACGTCCACCCAGGCGCCCGCGCCGAGGGTCGTACGGCGGACGCTGCCGGCGAGCTCGCCCAGGGCCGGCCCGGTCGACGTCTCGTCGAGGCCGTCGAAGAGCGTCGCCTGGAAGTCCAGAGTCATGCGCGACAGCCTACTCCGGTTCGAACAGGTGTTCTAGGGTCACGCGCCGCGGCGGCCGCCTGCTGGGCTTCGCGCCCGCGGTTGTCCGATTTGTCGTACCGTCGAGGGGACGTGGCGGGGGGTCCTTGGTCACCAGTTGCTGTGCCGTGCGACACAGGTAATCTGCTGCGGGCTATGGTGAACGTAAGGGGGAGATGGAGAGTCGGCGATGGGAGACCTGATCACGCGGGACGGGTCCCGCCAGCCTGTGCTCAAGCACGTGCAGGTTCGGGAGTACGTCCGCGGACTGATCGACGGGGCCGAGCCGGGGAGCCCGGCGCCGTCGGAGCGCGAGCTCGTGCAGCGGTTCGGGGTGGCGCGGATGACCGTGCGGCAGGCCCTCGACGCGCTGGTGACCGAGGGGCTCCTCGAGCGGGTGCCCGGGCGCGGCACGTTCGTGGCGCGCGCCAAGATCGACGTCCAGATCAGGCTGTCGAGCTACACCGAGGAGATGGCGCGGCGCGGCATGACGGCGTCGTCGAAGACCCTGCTGGCGCGGATGGAGTCGGCCGGTCCGGGGGTCGCCCGCGCGCTCGAGATCGACGAGGGCGACAAGGTCGTCCACTGGCAGCGCATCCGGCTGGCCGACGGCACCCCGATGTGCCTCGAGGACGCCTACATGGCCGACAGCATCGTGCCGGAGTTCCTCGACTCGCCGCTGCCGGAGAGCCTCTACGAGGAGTTCAAGCGTCGTGACCTGCTGCCCACCTGGGGCGAGGACTCGGTCGACGCCGACCTCGCGAAGCCGGAGGAGGCCAAGCTGCTCGGCGTGGACCCCGGCTCGCCGGTGCTGCGCATCGCCCGGCGCGCCTTTGCCGGCAACATCGCCGTGGAGGTGTCCCGCTCGACCTACCGTGCAGACCGGTACACCCTGTGGGTCCCGGTCTGTCGGCCGAGCACGCCGGTCAGGGGCGGCGGCCGCTAGTCGTCCGGGTGCGCCGGTGTCGCGGGCAGGGCGCCGAGCGGGGCGACCTCGATCCCCGAGGTCTCGCACACCCACCGGGGGTGGGGTCCGCCGAGCTCGGGGTGGATGTAGAGCGCGTGCGGGTCTAGGTGGTCGCAGGCCCGGCACAACGGCCAGCGACCGACCTGCTCGAGGAGCGCGTCCTGGACGTCCTGGGCGATGAGCCCGGCGACGTACTGCTTGCCCTGCTCCCACTGCGAGGTCCACCAGCGCCGCGTCGTCACGGCCGCCTCGAGCGCCGAGACGCTCTGCGCGTCCGCGGCGCGGGTGGCCTCGAGGTCGTGCAACACGAGCGCACGTGCCGTCATCAGGGGGTCGTCGGATGTCACGATGTCCATTGTGAACACAGGCCATGACGGCGGGCGGACCACGGCGCTGCTCGAGGTCGTCGTGCTCCACCCCCGCGACGTCGCCGGCGCCGACGAGGGCGGGGCCGACCGGCTGTTCCTGGTCGCGGACCTCGACGCGGGCGGCCTGTCCCCGGACCCGGCGACCGTCTCGGCGGTGTGCCGCGAGACGGAGGTGCCGGTGCGGGTGATGCTCCGGCTCAACGACGGGCTCAGCACGACCGGCGGCGAGCTCGCCCGGCTGGTCGGCCTCGGGGAGGAGTACCTCTCGGTGGGGGCCGAGGGCCTGGTGCTCGGCTTCCTCACCGCCGACCTCGACATCGACGCGGAGGTCTGCTGCTACCTCGTCGACCGGATCCCGCAGGCTCCGTGGACGTTCCACCGTGCCGTGGACTCCGCGCTGAGCACCGACCGGGCCTGGCACCGGCTCCTCGGGCTGCCCGGCCTCGACGCGGTGCTCTCCGCCGGCTCCCCGCGCGGCCTCGAGGCCGGGTGCGACGAGCTGGTCGACCGCGCCGCCGCCGACCCCCGCTTCGCGCGCCTGGTGATGGCCGGCGGCGGTCTGCGTGCCGAGCACGTCCCCTGGCTGTCGCGCGCCGGGGTCCGCCAGTTCCACGTCGGCTCCACGGTGCGCCCCGGGGGCTCGTGGACCAAGTCGTACGTCGACGCGGCGCACGTGCGCGCCTGGCGGATGCTGGTCGACGACGCGGTGGAGCACGCCGAGGCGGTACGCCGGTCGGCGGACGGGTCCACGGCTTGACCGTCCTCATCGACCCGCCGAACACGGCAGGGCACGGTCGGCTGTGGTCCCACCTGGCCAGTGACGCGTCGTTCGAGGAGCTGCACCGGTTCGCCGCCGGGCTGGGCATCCCGGCGCGTGGCTTCGACCGCGACCACTACGACGTCCCCGCCGAGCGCTACGACGCGGTGGTGGCGGCCGGGGCGGTGCCGGTGTCGAGCCGGGAGCTGATCCGCCGTCTGAACGCGGCGGGGCTGCGACGGCGCAAGGCCGAGGTGCTCCGGCCCCGTCGGCCGGGGCAGTCCCTGGTCCGGGCACGCCGGCTGGTGCCGGGCGACGTGGTGGCGGTGGTGGCGCCGTCCGGGCCGGTGCCGGTGGACCGGCTCGAGGCCGGACTGGCGGTGCTCCGCTCCTGGGGCCTCGACGTCCGGGAGCTGTCCGGCGTGCGTGGCCGGTGGCAGCAGCTGCCCTACCTCGCGGGGACGGACCACGCCCGGGCCGCGGACCTGACGGCCGCGTGGTCGGACCCGGACGTCGCCGCGGTGGTCGTGGCCCGGGGCGGCTTCGGCGCGCAGCGCATCGTCGACCTGCTCGACTGGGAGGCGCTGGCCTCGGCGGGGCCCCGGGTGCTCCTCGGCTTCTCCGACGTCACGGCGCTGCACCAGGCCTTCGGTCGGCGGCTGGGAGTCTCCACGCTCCACGGACCGGTGGTGACCAGCCTCGGCGCGGCCGACGACGCGTCCCGCGAGCACCTCCGGCGCATCCTGTTCGAGCCCGGGGAGGCCACGGTGCTGAGCCCCTCGCCGCTCGAGGCGCTGGTCGGCGGACGCGCCGAGGGGGTGCTGGTCGGCGGGAACCTCGCGGTGCTCGCCGCGGACGTGGGGACCGCCACGTCGCTGCCCGCGCACGGCTGCATCGCGGTGCTCGAGGACGTCAACGAGGACCCGTACCGGCTCGACCGGCTGCTCACCCAGCTGCTGCGCTCCGGCTGGCTCGACGGCGTCCGCGGTGTCGTCCTGGGCGGGTTCACCGGCTGCGGCGACGAGCGGGTGCTGCGCCGGCTCCTCGGGGACCGGCTCGCCCCGCTCGGCGTACCCACGGTCCTCGGTGCGCCGATCGGACACGCAGACCGCAACCTCGCCGTGCCGTTCGGGGTGCCCGCCGTGCTCGACGCCGACGCCGGCACGCTCGTCCTGCGGGAGCCGGCGCTGCTCTGACCGGGCGGGTGGGACACGCCCAGGCGCGCGCAGGTGACCGTGCGTGCGAGCGTCCGGGGCCGGACGGTGCGCACCGGCTCAGTCCGGCGGGGTGGGAAGGAGCCGCTCGAGCTCCCGGCCGACGTTCGCCCTGGCGTCGCCCTCCCACCGGTCCCGCGCGAGCCTGGTGTGGAACAGCGGTCCGCGGAGCAGGGCCGCGAGGATCTCGGCGCGGCCCGTGCGGAAGCTGTCGTCGTCGAGGAGCGGGTACTCCGCGCGCACGGCGGCGGTGTACTCCGCGTACCGGGCGTCGTCCGCGGCGAGGATCGCCAGGTCCGCGTCGCAGAGCACCTGCCCCGACACGTCCTCCGGCTCCGGCCGATGGTCCCGCGTCAGACGCACGAGCCGAGCCGTCTCGGCCACGAGCGGCGCGGGTACGTCGCACGACGCGAGCACGGTCTCGGCGAGGACGGCGGAGCGCTCCTCGTCGTCGGGGCGGCCGTCGTGGACCGCGTCGTGGAACCACGCGGCGAGGACGACGGCGTCGCGGTCCGCGGCCTGGGCCTCGGGCTGTCCGAGGAGCAGCTGCAGGCGGTCGAGGACCTCGCGGAGGTGTCGGCGGTCGTGGTAGCGGCGGTGCGGCTCGGCGTACCGGGCCAGCAGGTCCTCACGCAGGCCGGTGCGGCCGGCGAGAAGTGCCGGCCAGGAACGGTCGAGGTCGTCCACGACAGGTGAGTCTGGCATCCCCAGGGTCACGCTGCCGAGGGTTCACGACGCCGTAACACCGCGGTAGCAGCCCGGCAAGACGAGGCCGGGAGGCTTCCCGTGACCCGACGAGAGAAGGAGCCGCCCATGCTGTGGCAGGCACGCGCCGTGATCGACGACCGCCCGGGCTCGCTCGGCGACCTCGCCGTCGCCTGCGGCGACCGCGGGGTGAACATCCTCGGACTGCAGATCTTCCCCGCACCGGACGGCCGGGTCGTCGACGAGCTCGTCCTGCACACGCCGGGCGGCTGGAGCGCCGCCGACGTCGGCGCGATGTGCGCGGCCGCCGGCGTGACGGGGGCGAGCGTCAGCCCCTGCCCGCCGCAGGTCCTGGTGGACCAGGCCGTCCGCTACCTGCGGGCCGCCCAGGTCGTCCTCGAGGAGCCGGACCGGCTCGAGGACCAGCTGGCGCGGCTCCTCCACGCCGACGTGGCGGTGGGGCCGCCCGGCGTCGGTCGCCTGGTGCTCGACGACGGCCCGGGCCCGGCGGTCACGCTGTCGCGTGCGGTGCCGTTCAGCGACACCGAGCTGGCGCGGGCCCGAGAGCTGCGCCGGGTGGCGGCCGGCGGCCCGACCTCGCCGCCGCGCCCGGCCGGACGTCCCGGCCCGCCCCGGCGGCAGGGCACCACACCGGGCGTCCGCGCCGGCAGCGCCGGCGACATCGGTGCGGTGGTCGCCATGCACGCACGGTGCTCGGCCGAGACGGTACGCCGGTGCCACGACGTGCCGACGCCGCAGCTGAGCGGCCGGTCGGCCCGCGCCCTCCTCGAGCCCCCGGGTGGGGCGAGCGTGCTCCTCGAGGCGGGGTCCGACGTCGTCGGCGTCGGCGCGTTCACCCCCGACCCGGGGGAGGGCGGGCGGACGGCCGAGCTCGTCGTCGTGGTCGAGGACGGGTGGCAGCGCCGGGGGCACGGCACCCGGCTGCTGCGCGCGGTGGTCGACGCAGCAGCCCGTCACGGCGTCGAGACGCTGGTCTGCCGGGTACCGCCGGACGACGGGCGCGTGCCGGCCACGCTCCGACGGTCGGGCCTTCGCGCCCGGGCCTCCTTCGCCGACGGACTCACCGAGTACCGCATCCCGGTGGCAGAGCGGACCGTCGGCGACACAGCCCGGCGTCGCCGCGGCAACCGGCCCGCCATGGGGCAGCTGACCCCGAGACTCACCACCCTGCTGCATGCGCGCGCGGAGCTGCGGGAGGTCCGCCCGGCCGCCGACCTCCTCGACCAGGCGGTCCGGGGCGGCGCCTGAGCGCCTGCTCACCGGACCGCGGGCCCGCCGGTCACCAGCTCGGCGACCTGCCCCGGGCGCTCGTCCACGGCGAGGTGGCCGGTCGAGGGCAGGAGCGTGACCGTGGCGCCGAGACGGGTGCGGGCGGCCGCGGCCACCCGCTCGGCGGGGAAGAAGCAGTCGTCGCTGCCCACCGCCACCCGGACGTCGGCACCCCGCCACCGGGCGAGCAGGACCTCCGGCAGCGGGCCCGGAGCGCCCGTGGAGCGGGTCTCGCGGGCGACCAGCGTCAGCCACTCCGTGAGCGTGCGGTCGGGCTCGGACCCGGGGCCGCCCATCAGCCGGAGCAGCGACTCCGAGCGGGACCTGGTCGGGCGCAGCATCCACGGCACCGCCGTGCGCAGGACGGCCATGCTCGTGCGCACGCCCACCAGGCCGGCGGGGGAGAGCAGGACCAGCCGTTCGACGTCGGTGGGACCGGACAGCGCCACCGCCGCGCCGCGCGAGTGCCCCGCGAGGACGACGGGGCGGCCCGGGTGCCGACTGCGCACCGCGTCGAGCAGCTCGCTGAGCCAGCGGGCGTAGCCGGGAGTCTCCGGCCGTGGGCGCGAGGCGCTGCTGAGTCCGGGCTGTCCCGGCAGATCGACGGCGACGACCCGGCCGCGGACCGACAGCGCCTCGAGGACGGCGAGGCTGGTTGCGGTGTTGAAGCTGGTGCCCGGCAGGTACACGCAGACCGGATCGCCCTCGCCGGCCTCGACGAGGTGGGTGCCTCCGAGGGAGGTCTCGACCGTGGCCCGGCCGTGCGGGACGGGCCACGCATCGAGCCGTCGGGTGCACCAGTCGCGGACCCGCCGCTCGCCGTCGGCGCTGCGGTAGAGGTCGGTCACCCGCCGAGGCTGCCAGATCCCGCGCACCCGCGCGAGGGGATTCCGGCTCAGGTCTCCGCGGCGATGTCGTCGGCGTCCATGATCCGGTAGGCGTACCCCTGCTCGGCGAGGAAGCGCTGGCGGTGCTGGGCGAAGTCGGCGTCGACGGTGTCGCGGGCCACGATCGCGTAGAACCGCGCCGAGCGGCCGTCCTGCTTGGGGCGCAGCAGCCGACCGAGCCGCTGGGCCTCCTCCTGGCGGGACCCGAACGAGCCCGACACCTGGATCGCGACGGCGGCCGAGGGCAGGTCGACGGAGAAGTTCGCGACCTTGGAGACCACGAGCAGGTCGAGCTCGCCGGCGCGGAAGGCGTTGAAGAGCCGTTCGCGCTCCTTGACGGGGGTCTCGCCCTTGATCACCGGCGCGCCGAGCCGCTCGGCGATCTCGTCGAGCTGGTCGATGTACTGCCCGATCACCAGGGTCGGCTCGCCCTGGTGCTTGGCGACGAGCTGGTCGACCACGTCGGTCTTCACGTGCGTGCAGGAGGCCATCCGGTAGCGCTCCTCCGGCTCGGCGGTGGCGTAGGCGAACCGCTGCGACTCCGGCAGTGTCACCCGCACCTCCACGCAGTCGGCCGGCGCGATCCAGCCCTGCGCCTCGATGTCCTTCCACGGCGCGTCGTACCGCTTCGGCCCGATCAGGGAGAACACGTCTCCCTCGCGGCCGTCCTCGCGCACCAGGGTCGCGGTGAGCCCCAGGCGGCGCCGCGCCTGCAGGTCCGCGGTCATCCGGAAGATCGGGGCCGGCAGCAGGTGCACCTCGTCGTACACCACCAGGCCCCAGTCGCGGGCGTCGAACAGCTCGAGGTGGGAGTACACACCCTTCCGCCGGGTGGTCATCACCTGGTAGGTGGCGATGGTGACCGGCCGGATCTCCTTCGTGGTACCGGAGTACTCGCCGATCTCGTCCTCCGTGAGCGAGGTGCGCCGGACCAGCTCCTCCTTCCACTGCCGCGCGGAGACGGTGTTGGTGACCAGGATCAGCGTGGTGGCCCGGGCCTGCGCCATCGCCGCCGCGCCGACCAGCGTCTTGCCGGCCCCGCAGGGGAGTACGACGACGCCTGACCCGCCGTGCCAGAAGGACTCGGCCGCGTCGCGCTGGTAGGACCGCAGCTGCCAGCCGTCCTCGCTCAGGTCGATGGGATGGGCCTCCCCGTCGACGTACCCGGCGAAGTCCTCCGCGGGCCAGCCGAGCTTGAGCAGCGCCTGCTTGAGGTTCCCGCGCTCGGAGGGGTGCACCGCCACGGACTGCTCGTCGAGGCGCTCGCCGAGCATCGGCTTGACCTTCTTCGCGCGGAGCACCTCCTCGAGCACCGGGCGGTCGGTGGAGGAGAGCACGAGACCGTGGGTGGGGTGCTTCTCCAGCCGCAGCCGGCCGTAGCGGGCCATGGTCTCGGCGATGTCGACGAGGAGGGCGTGCGGGACCGCGTAGCGGGAGTAGGTCAGCAGCGTGTCGACGACCTGCTCCGCGTCGTGGCCCGCGGCGCGGGCGTTCCACAGGCCCAGCGGGGTGAGCCGGTAGGTGTGGACGTGCTCGGGGGAGCGCTCGAGCTCGGCGAACGGTGCGATCGCCTTGCGGCACTCCTGCGCGCGCTCGTGGTCGACCTCGAGGAGCAGGGTCTTGTCGGACTGGACGATGAGCGGTCCGTCGTTCATGCGCGGCCTCCTGTGAGTGCGGCCTTCTGTCGGGCTCGGTAGGCGGCGACGTTCGCGCGCGAGGAGCAGCGGTCGGAGCAGTAGCGGCGCGACTGGTTGGGCGAGGTGTCGACGAAGACCGCCGTGCACGGGCTCGCGTCGCACACGCCGAGCCGGGTGCCGCCGAGGTCGCAGACCAGAGTGGACAGGCCCATCAGCGACTCGGCGACGAGCAGCTCGGCGACCGAGGAGGTCTGGTCGGCGACGTGCATGTGCCACTTCCCGGGCTCGTGGCCCGCGATGTAGGGAGTCACCGGATGCTTGGCCAGCAGTGCGTTGAGCAGGGCCACCACCTGCATCTCGTCGCGGGCGCTGGAGGCCTCGAACACCGGCCGCAGCTCCTTCTGGAAGCGGCGCAGTGCCGTGGCGTCGCGCTCGACCACCTTGCCGTGCAGCCAGGTGCGCTCGCCGAGGAACCGGCGCAGTGCGTCGGCGTCCTCGATCTCCGCGTTCACCAGGTCCGCCGCACGCTCGGCGTAACGCACAAAGTCCATCCCAGCAGGTTACCGGTGCACGGCAAACCCGCGTCGGCGTAAGGGGCTCAGCCGGCCCGGGCGTCGTCCTCGAGGCCCGCCTCGCCCGCGCCGGTCGTGCGCAGCCGCCGGAGCGTGGCGACGAGATGAAGCTTCTCCTGTGGCGTCAGGTGGTGGCTGCCGAGGATCTCCTCCTCCGCCGGGTCCGGGATGTAGACCCGGGAGCGGGCGCGCTCCTGCTCCTCGGCGCCGGCCGCGAGCGACTCCGCCATCTGCGCGAACGCCTCCTCGCCGACCGCCGCCGCCATGGCCAGCAGCTGGCCGCGACGAGCGGTCCGCGGGGTCCACGTGCCGCGGACGGTCACGCCGCCGCGGGTCAGCTGTCGCCAGCTGGCCTCGGACATGCCGGCGCGCTCGGCCGCCCGGCGCAGGGAGAGACCGTCCGCTCGGCGACGCGGCTCGACGATGCGCTGCAGGAGCGCAGGCGGCGCCTCGTCCCGCATCTGCCCTCCTCGCCGCCGCGTCGTCGCCGGGAGACTACCGCGACGAGGCCGGTCGGCGGGTCAGGAGACGGCGTCCGCGACCAAGCCGTTGTACCAGTCCTCGACGGCGTCGTAGCCGTTGCCGTCGACGTCCTTGCCGGCGTCACGGACCCGGGGGTCGGTGCCGTGCGCTCTCTCGAAGGCGTCGGGCATGCCGTCCCGGTCGCGGTCCCGCGGCGCCCTACCCCGTGCCAGCCGCGGCCAGGGACCTGCCGCGTCCGTCATCGACCCCGTCCCCCGCCGGACCTGGCGGACCAGCCGCCGGTCCACGGCGTCGCGCACGTGCGAGGCGCCGGCCTGGGCGAGTGCCTCGCGGTAGGCACGCAGGGGGCGCGTGGTGGTGACCCGGGGTGCCCTCAGCGGCGAGGGGACCCGGCCGAAGGCTCCGGGGGCGACCCGGGCCGGGCGGACCCCCTTCGGTGTCCAGCGTGCGTTCCTGGCCCCGAACCACCGGTGGGTGCGGCCCGTGTCGCCCTTGTAGGTGTCGAACTCGGCGCGCCTGCGGGGGCTCGCCGGGCCCGGCTTGTAGAAGTTGGCCACCCAGTTGACCCGCGGCTCACCCTTGCTCGACGACACCAGCGTGACGCCGCCGCCCGAGCCCCTGCCGTAGTTGTAGACGACGTTGTTGCGCACGTCGGCGACGCGCACGCCGCTGATCTGCGGGTTGCGGTCGACGTTGGAGACGAACAGGTTGCCGTGGATGCTGGCGTTGCGCGAGCCGCCGCCGACCAGCATGCCCTTGGAGTGCTCGCCCTCCGGGTGGCCGGCGTGGCTCAGCGCCTCGGAGATGATGTTGTCGCTCAGGGTGTAGTCGACGACGTCGTAGTAGATGTTGACGTTCTCGTCCACCGCCCAGGAGATGGAGTTGTGGTCGAGGACGATGTTGTAGGCGCCGCCACCCTTCTCGTGCGCCGAGATGCCGTCGTGGCTGTCGTCGGCGCCGCCGCCGTCGCCGGGCCGGAACCGCAGGTAGCGGATGACCACGTCGTGGGTGTCGATCTTCAACGCGCCCTCGTCGGCGCCGGTCCCCGGCTTCATCCGCAGGGTGATGCCGTCGCCCGGGGCGGTCTGCCCGGCGATGGTGATGAACGGGCTCTCGATGTCGAGCCGGTCCTCGAGCAGGATCGTGCCGCCGGTGCGGAAGACGACGTGCCGGGGACCCTTGCGTTCGACGCAGGCGCGGAGCGAGCCGCGGCCGGAGTCCTCGAGGCCGGTGACCGTGCAGACCGCGCCGCCGCGACCCCCCGGTGTCTTGGTGCCGAACCCCTCGGCGCCCGGGAAGGCCGGGACCCTCACGGACGCGGCGGTCGAGGACAGCTGGCCGGTGGTCATCGTGACGGCCGCGGTGCAGCCGAGCGCGAGGGACCCGAGGAGGAGACGTGTTCGCATCACGAGACGGGAGCATGCCACAAATACGCATGAGTACGCGTATTTACCCCATCAGGCTCCGGCCGGGTTCACCCGCGTGATCCGGTGGACGGCGAACGAGCGGACCTCGTCGGCCCGGTGGTCGAAGGCGCTGAGCCAGCCGGCGTCGACCTTGACCGGGTCCACCACCCGCTCGAGCGTGGTGCCGTGGTTGTCCAGGTAGCTGATCCACACGGTGGCGCGGGCCTCGACCGCCTCCCGCAGCGCGGCCATCGTCGCCATCGGGCCGCCCGTCCCGGAGACGACGCCGGCGCCGTCTCCGCGGGGCCGGCTCGAGGCAGCACGGTCGCCCGCGCGGATGGCGCCGACGGTCGCGGCCACCCGCGACTCCGCGCGAGCGGCGGAGAGCTCCGGCGTCGGTGGCCGGTGCCGCGGCGGCCGCGCCCGGTGGGTGTCTCTGCGGGCCAGGCGAACCGTGCCGTCGGGACCCTCGACCACGGGCGCGACGCCCAGCTCGCGAAGCCGGGGCAGGAGCACGTCGACCGGCACGTCGCTGACCACCACGGTCGGGGCGATCCGGCGCATGCGCAGCCCGGTCGCGCGAGGGTCGTGCACCAGCTCCGCGAGCGCGGACTCGTCGTCGCTGCGCAGGAACGACCCCGCCGCCCCGACCCGCACCGTCCCGAACCGCCGGGCGACGTCCTCGACGAGGTAGGTCAGCGGCTGAGGCACCGGCGTGCGGGACGCGGCGACCAAGAATCCCTGCACCTCGGCGGTCGACCAGCCCGAGTCGAACGCGCGGCGCACCGAGGAGGCGGTGAACCGGTACACCGTGGCACCGCCGCGCGACTCGATGTCGGCCATCATCGCCAGCCGGTGGGCCAGCTCGTGCTCGAGCGGGCCGGGCGCCACCGCGGTGAGGTCGGCCTGCAGCAGCACGTGGTCGACCGGTTCGGGCAGCAGCGGGTCGAGGGCTGCGGCCGCCTCGCCGTGGGGCACGTCGGAGGCGAGCAGGGCGCGGCCGTGCGTGGAGAGACCGCCGAGGGCCATGACGCCGACCACCGCCGACTCCTCGACCGCCCACGCGACCGCCTCGGCACGCTGCGCGGGGCGGCGCGGCAGCCGCCACCGGACCCGGTCGACGAGGCCGGCGACGCCGGTCCCGGTGGCGAGCACCTCGCCCGGGCCCAGGGTGGCGACCTCCGCCAGCGCACTGCGCCGCGCTTCCACGGTCCACGAGCGCTCGAGGTCGGGGGTCAGCGCGTTGACCGCCTTCCGGCTGTCGTCCCGGGTCCCCACCAGACCGATCAGCCGCGGGCTCGCCAGCCAGGCCACCGCCAGGGCCGCCCACCGCTCCGCGGTGGAGCCGCTGCTCCACACGTCGAAGGCGTCGGTCGGCAGCCAGGCCGCGTCGTGCACGTCGGTGTCCCCGACCGCGAGCAGGCCGGCCGCCGCGGCGACCTCGACGTGCACGGCTGCGGTGCGTTCGTCGACGTGGAGCAGGTCCGCGGCGGCGCGCAGGTCACGCACGCCGAGCCCACCGGCTCTCAGCGCCGAGGGCGGGTGCGTCCCCCAGTGCTCGAGGAGCAGCTCGACGTGGCGGGTGAGGTCGAACGCAGCGCCCGCCGCGGCGCGGTCGACCAACGCCTGGTCCCGGGTCGACGTGGCCAGGGGCTGCGGCTCGTCGACCCGGTGCCGGGTGGTGCGGCCCTCGCGCAGGCAGATGCCGACCTCCCGGGGCACGACCACGTGCCTGCTGTCCCGCGCGATCACCAGGCCCCGCGCGAGCAGCTGGTCGACGGGCGCCTCGGCGTCGCGGCGCCGTGCGGTGCGGTCGGTCGACTCGACCGCTCCGGGCGCCGCGTCGCGCTCGAGGTGGTCCAGGATCGCCCGGGCGCGCGGGTCGAGCTCGGCGACGAGAGCGGCCACCGTCTCGCAGTCGGCGACGGCGTCGGCGACCGACTCGATGTCGGTGTGCCGGTCACCGCTCGGCCGCAGGTCGAGGTCCGTGGCGAGCGCCGACACCCGGGCCGGGCCGTACGACGACAGCAGCTGGGCGGCTCCGGGACCGAGGCCGCTGACCGCCGTACCGACCACGTCGGCGAGGACGCTCACCGCGCGCAGCTCCTCCGACGTACCCCACAGCAGGGCGAGGGCCCGAAGCCCGGTCACCGCACTGGAGACGGCCGCCGCGTCGGCGTTCACGACGCGGTGGAGATCGGCGAGGGAGCACCTGCCGCCGAGGGCGACCGCTGCGTCGAGGACCGCCAGGCCGAGCACGTCGAGCTGGTCGACGGCGCGCAGCACCGAGGCCCGGGTGCCGGCGCGGGAGGACAGCTGCGTGCTGTCCTGGGGCGCGGGGACCGCCAGGTCGGGGCGGGTGCGGAGCAGGTGCGCGAGGTCCTCGTCCGACCAGCCGCGGAACTGGTCGGCCAACGTACGCGGCGTGCTGCTCTCGGCCATCCGCACCACGGTACTAGGGCGCCGACGCGCGGGTGCGCGACGTCGGCGGCCCGGTGCTGCCGGGTGCGGCTCAGGGGCGCCCGAGTGCGCGGTAGCGCCAGCCGGCCCGGCGCCAGGCCCTGGGGTCGAGGCAGTTGCGGCCGTCCACGACGGCGCGGGAGGCGACGACCTCGCCGAGGACCTCCGGGTCGATCTCGCGGAACTGCTGCCACTCGGTCAGCAGCAGCACCACGTGGGCGCCGGCACAGGCCTGCAGCGCGGAGTCGGCGTAGCGGAGCGTCGGCCAGGAACGTCGCGCGTTCTCCATGGCCTGCGGGTCGTGCACGGTGACGTGCGCGCCGAACAGGTGCAGCCGTCCGGCGACGTTGAGCGCGGGGGAGTCCCGGATGTCGTCGGACTCCGGCTTGAACGCGGCACCGAGTACGGCGATCCGCGCACCCGGCCAGGGACGGTCGAGCAGCTCGGCGGTCATGTCGACCACGCGGGCGCGGCGTCGCTGGTTGATGGCGTCGACCTCACGCAGGAACGTGAGGGCGTCCCCGGCACCGAGCTCGCCGGCCCGGGCCATGAACCCCCGGATGTCCTTCGGCAGGCAGCCGCCCCCGAAGCCGAGCCCGGCGTTGAGGAACTTCCGGCCGATCCGCGGGTCGTGCCCGATGGCGTCGGCCAGCACCGTGACGTCGGCACCGGTGGCCTCGCACAGCTCGGCCATGGCGTTGATGAAGGAGATCTTCGTGGCGAGGAAGGCGTTGGCGGCCGTCTTCGTCAGCTGCGCCGTGGCGAGGTCGGCCACCACGACGGGTGCCCCGTTCTTGATCGCCTCGGCGAAGACCTCCTCCAGCATGTGGTGCGCCCAGGCCGACCGCGGTGAGTCGGGCAGGCCGAACACCAGCCGGCTGGGCACGAGCGTGTCGTCGACGGCGTACCCCTCGCGCAGGAACTCGGGGCTCCACGCCAGGACCGCCTCCTCACCCACCGGCGCCAGCTCGACGATGCGGGCGGAGAGCCGTTCCGCGGTGCCCACGGGCACCGTCGACTTGCCCACGACGAGCGTCTCGCGGTGAAGCAGCGGCGCAAGCCGCTCGATGGCGCTGTCGAGGTGGGAGACGTCTGCGGCGAGCTCGCCGTCGCGCTGCGGCGTGGAGACGCACAGGAAGTGCACGTCGCCGAACTCGGCGGTCTCCTCGAAGGAGGTGGTGAAGCGCAGCCGGCCCGAGTCGACGTGCTTGCGCAGCATCGGCTCCAGGCCCGGCTCGTAGAACGGCGGTGCCGCAGCCTGCAGCGCGGCGATCTTCGCCTCGTCGATGTCCAGGCCGAGCACCTCGTACCCGAGCTCGGCCATGCAGGCTGCGTGGGTTGCTCCTAGGTATCCGCATCCGACGACGGTCACTCGCGGCGCCATGCTGCCCCCTCTGTCGTGCTCCGTGACGATCCAACGTTCTCTGCTCCGCGCCGGCGACGCCCCCGCCGAGTGCCGCAGTCCACCTACGCACATCGGGCGATCCGCGCGACCCCGCCCCCGATGTGTGCTGGGCCGGAACTTGGCGACTGTTGGGGGGGTAGGAATGCGCATCCTTGTCGTGGCGGCCCATCCGGACGACGAGACGCTCGGCGCCGGCGGGACCATCGCTTGGCACACCGCGCGCGGTGACACCGTCTGGGTCTGCATCCTCAGTGAGGGGGCGTCCTCGCGGCACGACCACGTCGAGCAGCAGCTCGACTGCGCGCGTCGTGCCTGTGACGTCCTCGGAGTCTCCAGGCTCGTGCTGGTCGGGCTCCCCGACCAGCGGCTCGACACGCTGTCCCTGCTCGACGTGATCACGCCGATCGAGGAGTGCATCGACCAGATGCAGCCCGACGTCGTGCTGACCCACTTCGGCGGTGACGTCAACGAGGACCACCGGTTGGTGTCGCGGGCCACGATGGTGGCGACCCGTCCGGTGGCCGGCTCGAGCGTCCGCCGGGTGTGCGCCTTCGAGATCCCGTCCTCGACCGACTGGGCGCCGCCCGTCCCGGGCAGCGTCTTCGCGCCGAACCTGTACGTCGACATCAGCGGCACGCTCGAGGTCAAGCTCACCGCGATGAAGGCCTACGCCGACACGTTCCGCAGCGAGCTCCGGCCCTACCCGCACCCTCGGTCGGTGGAGGCGCTCACCGCCTACGCGCAGCGGCACGGTGTCGTGTCCGGGCAGCTCGCCGCGGAGCCGTTCATGCTGCTGCGCGAGTCGGCGACCGCCGGGATGGCCGGCTGGACGGGGGCGGACTCGTGACCGGCCAGGTGTTCGACCGGACGGTCGCGCTGGGCACGCTGGTGGTGCTGCTGCCGCTGCTGCTGGTGATCGCGGTGGCGGTGAAGCTCTCCTCGCCCGGGCCGGTGCTGTTCCGGCAGGTCCGGGTCGGCCAGGGTGGACAGCCCTTCTGCATCCTGAAGTTCCGGACCATGGTCGACGGCGCCGACCGGATGGCGGAGAACGTCTCGGCGACCGGCGACCCGCGCATCACCTCGGTGGGCCGCTTCCTGCGCCACTGGTACCTCGACGAGCTGCCGCAGTTCCTCAACGTGCTCAAGGGCGACATGAGCCTGGTCGGTCCCCGCCCCGAGACCCCGGAGTACGTCGCCCTCTACACGCCGGCCGAGCGGCGGGTCCTCGCGGTCCGCCCCGGGCTGGCCGGCCCCTCGACGCTCGGCCACATGCACGAGGCCGAGATCCTCGCTTCCGTCGAAGACCCGGCGGAGCACTACCGGAACGTCCTGCTGCACCAGCGCGTGCAGATGGACATCGGATACCTCGAGAGGAAGTCGCTGCGCTACGACGTCGGCCTCCTTCTCAGGCAGGTGGTGGCCATTGCCCGCCACTGAGGCGTCGCGCAACGCCTGACCGCGGTCGCAGCGACCGCACCGGCCGTGAGGCTCTCGCCTGACGGCGTTCCAACAGATCCGCACCGCAACGGTGCCCGTTGCCCAGGGGGTAACTCTCGATGAGATTCAGAAAGAAAGGCGCTGCGATCGCGGTGCTCACCGCCGCCGCCGTCGTCGTCGGCTCGCCCGGCGCCTGGGCGCTCGACGTCAAGGCCAGCCTGGTGAAGGCCACCAAGACCTCGGAGTGGGACACACCGAGCCCGGACCCCTCCGGGCATCGGGTTCAACCCGAACACCAACCGCTTCCTCATCACCGACGGGGAGGTGGAAGAGGATGACGATCTTCAAGCAGGTCAACGTCTACGACGCCGAGACGTCCGGTGAACCTGGTGGGCAAAGAGGTCACCCTTCCCGTGGTCGGCCGAGCCGACCGGGATCGCGGTGAACCCCCAGCAACGGCGAGATCTACGTCAGCGACGACGACCAGCGCTCGGTCTTCGTGCTCGACTCGCTCAGGGACACAGACCCCGGAGTGATCGACCAAGGCGAAGTTCACCGCCTACGGCGTGGACCCCGATCTCGAAGGCGTCGGGTACGACAGCGTCCGCAACGAGATCCTGGTCGCCAACGGCGAACGTGGTGCCGGGTTCTGGCGGGTCAAGCCAGGTGCGGACGGCGAGTTTCGGCACCGCCGACGACGTTGTGATACCAAAGATCCTGATCGAGCAGCACGGCGGCTTCGACCCCGAGGGCATCACCTACGACGCGCCCGCGACACGGTGGTCATGGTCGACGGGAGCGCCAACAAGATCTTCGAGATGAACGAGACCGGTGCGCTGCTGAACACGATCGACATCAGCGGCCTCGGCATGGACGCCCCTGCCGGGATCGAGGTCGCTCCGGCCAGCAACGGCTCAGCGGCCCGGCACTACTACATCGTCGACCGGGGCGTGGACAACAACTCCGACCCGAACGAGAACGACGGGATGCTCTACGAGGTCTCGGCGCAGCTCGGTGACCCGGGTGCCAACCAGCCGCCGACGGCGAACGCCGGCGCGGACCAGGTGACCACCGTGGGCGGCACCGTGACACTGGCCGGCTCAGGCACCGACATCGAGCCGGGCGCCTTGGCCTACCACTGGAGCGGCCCGGCGAGTGTCGACTTCGGTACCCCGAACGCCGCCACCACGACGGCTACCTTCAGCAAGGCGGGCACCGTGTCGCTGGAGCTTACCGTGACCGACGCCGATGGCCTCACCGACGTCGACGACGTGTCGGTGACCGTGGCCGAGGAGGGGACGGCCATCTCCGTCACCCGTGCGGTCCTCGCCAGCGGCGACGACGCCACGGAGGGCAGCGCAACCGGTGGAGACTTCGTGGACGTCACCACCAAGCAGAACCCTCTCGGCATGCGCCAGCCGGGGACCGGTGACCCCTACCCCGTGATCACGGGCCTGCGGTTCCCGAACATCCCGGTGCCGAAAGGCGCCACCGTCCAGAGCGCGACGATCCAGTTCAAGGTCGACGAGGTGACCACCGAGCCCGCGTCGCTGACGTTCAAGGGCGAGTACGCCGACGACGCGGCCCCGTTCGCCGGCAAGGGCAACATCTCCGGCCGGCCGGCCACCGTGGCGTCGGTGCCGTGGAGCCCGGACCCGTGGAGCGCCGTGAACAGCACCGGTCCGGAGGCGAAGAGCCCGAACCTCGCGGCGATCCTCCAGGAGGTCGTCGACCGCCCGGGCTGGGCGGCTGGCAACGCGGTGGCGGTCATGGTGTCCGGCACCGGACGCCGCGCCGCCAAGGCCTGGGATGCGGGGGCACAGCACGCTCCGGTCCTGACGGTCACCTACACCACCGGCCAGACGCAGCCTCCGGTCAACGCCGCGCCGGTGGTGGAGGCCGGTGCCGACCAGACGGTGACGCTGCCTGATGCTGCTCAGCTGAAGGGCACGGTGTCCGATGACGGTCTGCCGGCCGGCAGCCGACGTCCAGCTGGTCGAAGGTGTCGGGCCCGGGCACGGTGGCGTTCGCCGACGCGAAGGCGGGGACCTGGACGGCGACGTTCGGTGCGGCGGGGGACTACGTCCTCGAGCTGAGCGCCGACGACGGTGAGAAGCAGGCCACCGACACCGTCACGGTGACGGTGAAGCCGGCCGCAACGCCGCCGCCTCCTCCGGGCGGTGGCGGTGGCGGTGGCACGCCGCCTCCGACCACGCCGCAACCGCCGACGACCCCGGAGCCGCCGACGACGCCGGAGCCTCCGGCGCAGGTGACGACCGAGGTGTCGCTCCAGGCGCAGCACGGTGCCATCCGGAGCTCCGGTGCGGTGCGTCTCGACGGCATGGTGACCGCGGACGGCAAGGCCGTGGCGGGTGCCGAGGTGGAGATCCACGTGAGCGGGGCCGGCGGTGACTTCGAGCTGCTCGACACCGTCACCACCGGTGACGCCGGCGGCTTCTCCGTGGTCGACCGTCCTGGGACGAACTCGACCTACGTCGCGGTGCACGACGGAACGGTCTCGTCCGGCGTGCGGGTGCTGGTCCGTCCGCGGATGGGGGCGCACGTGCGGCACAACATGATCAAGGCCGGCACGCAGACGGCGATCGTCGGGTTCGTCTCGCCCAGCGTGGAGGGGCACCGGCTGCGGCTGCAGAAGCGGTTCGGCGACAGGTGGCGCACGGTGCGCACCGTGTCGGTCGCCGGCGGGGAGCGGACCAGGTTCCGCTTCTTCGTGAGGCCGAAGGGCAGCCGTGCCCACTGGTACCGCGTGGTCTCCCCGGCACAGGGCGGTCGAGCCGCGGCGGTCGTCGGCGGGCAGAGGCTGCGGCTGGCGACGTACCGGGCGACGATCAAGCGGGTCAACCAGCGCAAGGGCGTGGTGGTGGTCCGCAACACCGGACGGGTTCCGTTCTCCCTCGAGGGGTGGACCCTGCTGGAGCGGCGCAGCGGACAGCGCACGGGTCTTCCGGACTTCACGGTCCGACCCGGTCGCATCGTCCGGCTGCACAACGGTGAGGGCGCGGACAGCCGCCGCGACCTGCACCTGGGCACGGGGGAGATGTGGGCACCCCACGGCGTCGCCGTGCTGCGCGACGCACGGCTCAGGCTGGCGGATCGCCTGAGGTTCTGATGCCGTGAAGTCCCACAGCTCGGTGGGCCTGGCCGGACGGCCAGGCCCACCGAGTCGTTTCCCGGCCAGCTACGCCGTTCGGCTGATGACCGGGTTCGGCCCCGGGGCCAGACTCATGGCGTTCGGGCGGACGTCTCCGCCGGCCTCACCACGTCGGTGCTCGAGGAGCAGCCATGTCACTCATCACCAGGCCCGCCGTCCTCCTGACAGCAGCAGTCGTCGCACTCGGGCTGCCCTCGACCGAGCCACCCGCCGGGCCGGCTCCAGGCGCGACCTCACAACCCGCCGGCAGCTGGGCGTCGCTGCAGAAGGTGCGGGAGATGGAGCTCGGCGACCTCGGTGTCTCCACTGTGCGCGGTCTGTCGTGGAGCGACCGGCTGGGCGCCCTCGTGATCCTCGACGACGCCGGGGGGCGGACCGGCCTCGTGGCCGTGACCGGCGACGAGTTCCCGGTGGGACGGGTGACCATGCCCGCCCGCGCCTCGGCCGACCAGGTCGCAGTGGACCCGGCGACGGGGTCCGTCACGGTGCTGGGTGACGGCTCGTGGTGGTCGGTCCCTGCCACCGCTCTCAGGGGCGGTACGACGGGCGCCGGCCCCGTCGACGTACCCCACGGCGCAGCATCCGCGGAGGGGATGGCGTACGACGCACGCGGTCGTCTCGTGGTCCTCGAGGACGGGTCCCTGGTCCGACCGGAGGCCACCGGCCCCGGCCGCCGTACGCCGGTCGCCCGGGACGGCCACGAGCTGCGCGGGCTGGCGCTCCACCCGCAGACCGGCGAGCTGCTCACGCTGGACGTGACCGCCGGACGGCTCCTGGCGCTCGACGCGTCGGGTGCGGTCGTCGCGGTCCACGACGCCTCGACCCTGGACCTCCGCGACCCGCAGGCCCTGGCGGTCGGGCCCTCGGGGGACACCACCGACGACCCCTCGACCCTCAGCGTCTACATCGCGGACGCGGGACTCGACGGGGCACCCGGCACCGTCCTCGAGGCCCGGCTCGAGCCGGTCGGGCTGGCGGCGAACGTCGTGGCCGGGCCCAGCCAGGTGCGGACCGTCGTGACGTCGTCGTACGACCCTCCGAGCCCGGACACGGCAGGGATCGCCTACGTGCCGGGCGCAGACCGACTGCTGATCTCCGACAGCGAGGTCAACGAGATGTCGATCTTCGAGGGCGTGAACATCTTCGTGGCCGACCGGCCGGGTGTCCTGCGGGACACCGGCGTGTCCCAGCCGTGGTCGAACGAGCCCACCGGCATGGGGTACGACCCGGTCACCAACCGTGCGTTCGTCAGCGACGACGACCAGAAGGAGGTCTTCGTCCTCGTGCCCGGTGCGGACGGTCGGTTCGGCACGGGCGACGACACGGTCAGCCACTTCGACACCGCCGGCTTCGGCAACACCGACCCCGAGGGCCTCGACTACGACTACGCAACCGGGTCGGTGTGGCTCGTGGACGGCGTCAACGCCGAGGTGTTCCGGGTGCGGCCCGGAGCCGACGGCAGCTTCGGGACCTCCGACGACGTCCGGTCCCAGTTCGACGTCGGACGATACGGCGCGCGGGACCCCGAAGGCCTCGCCTACGACTACGTGCGTGACACGATCGCGGTGCTCGACGACGGCTCGGAGGCCATCTACGAGCTCGACCGGAGCGGGGCGCTGCTGAACACGGTCGACGTCTCCGCCGCGAACATGACCGCCGCCGCAGGGCTCGCGGTGGCCCCGAGCACGACCGGGAGCGGCACCAGCTACTTCGCGGTCGCGCGCGGCCGGGACAACGACAGCGACCCGACCGAGAACGACGGCCGCCTCTACGAGATCAACGTCGACCTCGGCGCACCGGCCGGCAGCAACCGGGCACCGGTGGTGCGCGCCGGCCCGGATCAGAGCACCGTGCTTCCGGACGCTGCCTCCCTGGACGGGACGGTGACCGACGACGGGCTCCCCGACCCGCCGGGAGCGGTGACCACGAGCTGGTCCCTGGCCTCCGGACCGGGCCCGGTCACGTTCGGTGACCCGTCCGCGGTCGACACCACGGTGACGTTCTCGGCCGCGGGGACCTACGTCCTGCGCCTGACCGCCGGCGACGGCGAGGCCACCGTGGTCGACGACGTGACCGTCCAGGTCGCCGCGGTCGGTGCGGACAACGTCACCGAGGTGCGGGTCCGGACCGGGTCGGACGACGCGGAGCAGGCCGTCTCCGGCTTCACGGGCCTCTCCAGCTCGGACCTCGAGCTCACGACGGACGGAAGCACCCAGCAGGTGGTCGGGGTCCGGTTCGCGGGACTCCAGGTGCCCCGTGACGCGACGGTCACGACGGCGTGGGTGCAGTTCCGCACCGACGAGGCGAGCGCGGGCGCGTCCGCGATGGTGGTCCGCGCCGAGGCTGCCGACGACACACCGACCTACCAGGCGAGCTCGGGCAACGTCACGTCACGAAGCACGACGTCGGCGAGTGTGAGCTGGTCGCCGCCGGACTGGCAGGTCGTGGGTGAGAGCGGCGCTGCGCAGCGGACGCCGGACCTGGCGGCGTTGGTGCAGGCGGTGGTCGACCGGCCCGGGTGGGTGCCGGGCAACGCGCTGGCGCTTCAGTTCTCGGGGACGGGAAGGCGGACGGCCGAGGCGTACGAGGGTGGGGCGTCGTACGCGCCCCTGCTCCACGTGGAGTACGCGGTGGACGGGTCCGGTGGTGGTGGGCCGGTGAATGTGGCGCCGGTGGTGAGTGCGGGGGCGGACCAGGGTGTGGTGCTGCCGGGTTCTGTGTCGTTGGACGCGACGGTGACCGATGACGGGTTGCCGGATCCGCCGGGTGTGGTGAGCACGGGTTGGTCGGTGGTGTCGGGTCCGGGTCCGGTGACGTTCGCGGATGCGGCGGCGGTGGACACCTCGGCGTCGTTCTCGGTGGCGGGTAGCTATGTGCTGCGTCTGGTCGCCGATGACGGTGAGCTGGGGGGTGCGGACGAGGTGACGGTGGTGGTGCAGGAGCCGGCCGGTGGTGGTGGGTCCGGTGGTGTGGAGACGTTCGAGGGCCGGGTCGCGGCGGGTTCGGATGATGCCGAGCAGTCGATGAAGTCGTCGCTGAAGACGCAGCTGGGCAGTGATGACCTGGAGATCACCACCGACGGGAACACCCCGCAGCTGATCGGGGTCCGGTTCTCGGGGGTCGCGGTGCCGCGGGGTGCGACGGTCACGAACGCCTACGTGCAGTTCCGGGTGGACGGGGTGAGTACGGCCGACACCTCGCTGGTGGTGCGGGCCGAGGCTGCCGACGACACGCCGACCTACCAGGCGAGCTCGGGCAACGTGAGCTCGCGGGCGACGACGGCGCAGAGCGTAGCGTGGGTCCCGGCGCCGTGGAGCACGGTGGGTGAGGAGGGCCCGGCGCAGCGGACGCCGGACCTGGCGGCGTTGGTGCAGGCGGTGGTCGACCGGCCCGGGTGGGTGCCGGGCAACGCGCTGGCGTTCCAGATCGACGGGACCGGCATGCGCAAGGCCGTCGCCTACGAGGGTGGGGCGTCGTACGCGCCCCTGCTCCACGTGGAGTACGCGGTGGACGGGTCCGGTGGTGATGGGCCGGTGAATGTGGCGCCGGTGGTGAGTGCGGGGGCGGACCAGGGTGTGGTGCTGCCGGGTTCTGTGTCGTTGGACGCGACGGTGACCGATGACGGGTTGCCGGATCCGCCGGGTGTGGTGAGCACGGTTTGGTCGGTGGTGTCGGGTCCGGGTCCGGTGACGTTCGCGGATGCGGCGGCGGTGGACACCTCGGCGTCGTTCTCGGTGGCGGGTAGCTATGTGCTGCGTCTGGTCGCCGATGACGGTGAGCTGGGGGGTGCGGACGAGGTGACGGTGGTGGTGCAGGAGCCGGCCGGTGGTGGTGGGTCCGGTGGTGTGGAGACGTTCGAGGGCCGGGTCGCGGCGGGTTCGGATGATGCCGAGCAGTCGATGAAGTCGTCGCTGAAGACGCAGCTGGGCAGTGATGACCTGGAGATCACCACCGACGGGAACACCCCGCAGCTGATCGGGGTCCGGTTCTCGGGGGTCGCGGTGCCGCGGGGTGCGACGGTCACGAACGCCTACGTGCAGTTCCGGGTGGACGGGGTGAGTACGGCCGACACCTCGCTGGTGGTGCGGGCCGAGGCTGCCGACGACACGCCGACCTACCAGGCGAGCTCGGGCAACGTGAGCTCGCGGGCGACGACGGCGCAGAGCGTAGCGTGGGTCCCGGCGCCGTGGAGCACGGTGGGTGAGGAGGGCCCGGCGCAGCGGACGCCGGACCTGGCGGCGTTGGTGCAGGCGGTGGTCGACCGGCCCGGGTGGGTGCCGGGCAACGCGCTGGCGTTCCAGATCGACGGGACCGGCATGCGCAAGGCCGTCGCCTACGAGGGTGGGGCGTCGTACGCCCCCCTGCTCCACGTCGAGTACATACTCGACTAAGAGACCCCCTCCCCCCGGTTGCGGGAACCCCCCCACCCAGGCCGGGGGGAGGGCCTGGCCTCGTCCGCTCAGCCCACCTCGGCGCGCGGCATCAGCAGGTCGGCCAGTCGCGCGCCGAGTGCTGCCGCGGTCGTGTCGTGGCTGCCCGCCAGGCGGATCACCGGGGTGCGGCTCGCTGCGGCCAGCGCCTCGAGGAGCTGCTCGCCCCGGAGGAGCTCCTCGCGCAGTGCCTCGACGGGGAGGTGCTGGGAGCGGCTGTGCTTGGACTGCCGGCGCAGCAGACGGGACTCGATCTCCGGCAGCGGCACGTCGAGGACCACGACCACGTCCGGTGCCGCGGCGCGGGGCCACTTCGCCAGCATCCCGGTGGGCACGGGGTCGGCGATGGACACGGCGCCGGAGGCACGCAGCAGCAGCGTCCACAACGTCTGCAACGGCCCCTCCTCGAGGAGGTGCACGCCGGGAGCACGTCGCGCGTGCGCCGCCAGGTCGTAGACCGCCAACCACTGCGCGAGGGCCGCTGCGCCGTCACGCGCGTGCGCCTGCCGCACGGCCGCCATGCCTCGGGCCGACGACAGCGCCCAGGCGGGTTGTGCGGCTACCGCCCTGGCGGCAGCGGCGGTACGTCGACGAAGCCGGCGCGGCTTGGGGACCGCCGCCGAGATCGGCCGGTCGACGACGTCGGCGGCGATCCCTCGGGCCCGGAGGGCATGGGAGGTCTCCCGGGCGAGCGCGGACTTGCCGGCCCCGGGGAGCCCCAACAGCTCGACGATCAAGCCCGCTCACCCCGACCGGTTGCGGATCGGTCCGGAGGTCAGGGCTGCTTGCACCGCAGCCACCTGCTCCTCGAGCGTGTAGCGGCCGGTGTCGAGGCGGAGCACCCGCGTGCCGGCGCGGTCGAGGGTGTCGGCGATGACGCGGCAGGTCTGTCTCTCGGCGACCAGGTAGCCGACCGCCTCCGGCTCGCTCAGCTGTGCTGCGCGGTGCCTCTTGTCGCGGGCCCGGAGCCGGACGACGAGGAGGTCGGGGTCGGCATCGAGCACCACGAGCAGGTGCAGGAGGCCCGCGGTGGCACAGGCCCGGCGGTACCACCAGTGGTTGCCCTGGGGGTCCCGGCGGACAGCGGCCATCCGGCCGAGCGTGTAGGCGGGCCCCTGGTCGAACACGACCAGGCGGCTCTCCGCCCGGCGCCGCCCGGCCACCGCCGGGGCCGCGCCCAACCGACCGGCCCACGCCGCCCAGCGCAGACGCGACGTGGACGGTGGTGGGTCGGCGAGGACCACGGGCCAGGCGCGCAGCACAGCGGTCGCCAGTGCCGGGAGGTCACGCGCGGTGTGGTCCTTGACCACGACGGTGCCGGGCAGCGCGGAGAGCGCCGTGGCAAGACCGGACTTGCCGGCGGCGGGGACCCCGAGCAGCTCGATCACCGACCCGGCCATGGCTCAGATCCGATCCCACACCGCGGAGCGGATGGCGGCGAGGACCTCCTGCGGAGGCAGCGTGGCCTCGACGACCACGGCGTCGGTGCCCGCCCAGCTCACCGACCGCACCTCGCTGTTGCGCGCCCGCACGTAGGACGGCTCCTCGTCGTGACGGCGCAGCACGGCCACCTCCGGGTCGATGCGGAGGACCACCAGGACGTCGGGCGGCGCGATGTGGGCGTAGATGCGTGCCTCCCGCCGGCACAGCCACCGGGTGAACCGACCCAGGTGCTCCTCGTGCTGGAGCAGCCAGGTGGTGCGCGGGCCGTCCATCAGCCGGATCTGCGGCAGCGGCCACCGGTCGGACACGACGATCCCGCCCCGGTCGGCAACCCGCCGGGCGGTGCGGTACTCGCGCAGCCGGTCTCGGGCCGTGAGCAGGTGCCACAGCGCCCAGGCGTTGCCGGGGAAGTCGTCCAGGGTGCTGACGCGGGGATCCACCGCGGCGTTCGTGCCGGGCAGGAACCCGGCGCCGCGGGCCAGGTACATCGGGCCCTTGACGGCCAGGGTGAGCAGGGACGGACGGGGCTTGCCGAGGTGGGTGCGGTGCACGTCGAAGGGGCCGCCGAGCCAGGCCGCGGTCCCCTCGACGGCGGTGGACTTCCCGGAGCCGTCGCCGCCCACGATGGCGACCGTGGCGCCGGCCCGGGCCAGGCGCTTGCGCGTGGGCTTGCGCAGGACGTAGTGCTGGGTGCCCCACAGGGCCCGCCTGGACATGCGCAGCGAGAGGTCGGTCGGCCAGGGCCGGCGCGCGTGGGGCCGCAGGGCTCGCAGCACCTGACGCCCCAGGGCCAGGCGGCGCAGCGGGCTGCCGCTGCGCAGCGACGCCAGGCAGCGTGCCCAGAGCTCGTAGCCGATCCCTGCCAGGTGCTCGGTGACGACGCTGCGGGTGGCGTCGGGGCGGGCGCGCTCCAGGAGCCAGTCGAGCTCCCGGCGCTCCGCTGTGCTGATCCCGCCCTTGCCGATCGCGGCGGCGTCCCAGGTGGCGTGCTTGACCATCAGGCGGACGACGTACACCGCGAGCTCGAACTCGGGAGCGGGGACGGGGAAGACCTCGTCGAACGAGCACGACTCGAGGTACTTCACCTCGATCGGGAGCCGGAAGTTCTTCGTGGTGTCGTCGCCCAGCACCAGCAGGTGATGGGCGTGGATGTGGACGAAGCGTCCGGTGCCGGGGTCCAGGGCGTAGTGATGGCTGACGCCGGGGTGCTCCCGCCCACCCGGTGCGAGGGCCTGCCGGAAGCCGAGCTCCGCCAGGACCGCGGCGAAACGCTGACCGTCGGCACGGTGCACGAGCAGGTCGAGGTCGTTCTCGCCGGTGAGGCAGCGCGCCAGCATGTCGTTGCTCTTCCAGTGGCAGTAGCGCACTCCGGTGCGCCACAGCTCGTGGACGAGGGTGAGCACCAGCTCCTGCGTGCCCTCGGGGAGCGGCCCGTCGTCGGTGGCCGGCCGCGGGGGCCGGGTCATCTCGATGGTCATGAGCGGGTGCCTCTCTTCTTGTCGGGTACTGCGTTCCACACCGGCCCGGCGGCCGCTGCTCCGGGCAGCGGAGCGGGCGGGGCCGGCCGACGGCGGCCGAACAGGTGGACCCAGCCGGTGCCCAGGGTGAGCCCCACCGCGGCGCCCGCGACGGCGAGCGCGAGCGGGGCCGGCCGCAGCGGCGAGCGGGTGACCCAGGGTGAGTCCACGGGGGTCAGCAGGGCGGCGTCCGCCGTGTCGAGCTGCTGGAGCTCGGCGTAGCTGGACTGCAGCTCGGTGAGGTCGCGGCGCAGCTGGTCGGCGCTGCTCTGGAGGCGGGTGCGCTCCTCGCCGTCCGCCGAGGCGAGTGCCACCGACACGGTGTCGAGCTCGCTCGCGGTCTCCTCGACGGCCTGCTGCAGGCCGGTGACCTGTTCACGGACGAACCGCCGCCGGGGCGAGGTGGTGCCCGACTCGGCGACCTCCACCAGCTGGTCGCGCACGGCGGCCGCCAGCGAGGTGGCGGCCGCAGGGTCGTCGGAGTAGACGCTGACCTCCACCAGCTGGGCGTTCTTGGTGCCGGTCTGAACGTGGACGTCCGGCTGGAGCTGACGCCACGAGTCGGCGAACCCGGCGTCGGCGACCGGGCCCAGCACCGGCTCGCGGCGGGCGAGGTCGGCGTAGGCGACGGCAAGCGCCGAGCTCAGCTTCAGCTCGTCGTCACTGCCGACCGGCGCGCTGCTGCCCACCATCAACGTGGTCTCGGCCTTGTAGACCGGTCTCTCCACGTTCGCGAAGAGGAACCCGGCGGCTCCTCCGAGCACGGCCAGCACGACGAGCAACGCGGCGTGGCGGCGCAGCCTGTCCCAGAGCGGCTCCTCCGCATGTGCCTCGCTGACCGCCGGACGCAGCGTGCGCCGTCGAGCCCCGCCGGCGGCGCGGACACGGGCGTAGATCTCGCCGTAGCGGTGGTTCATCGCCGAGACGCTGAACTCGTCGGCGACGCCGCGGCGCAGCCGGTCACCGATGCGGCGGCGATCCTCGTCGGTCAGGGAGAGCTGCCGGCGCAGCGCACGGGCGAAACCCGCTCGGTCGCCGGGAGGGACCAGCGGGATCCCGGGGACCCGCGCGGCGATCTCGCGGTGCGGTGGGATGTCGGAGGCCACGACCGGCAGCCCGCAGGCCATCGCCTCGAGCATGGCCACCGGCAGGCCCTCGCCGCGCGACGTCGTGACGAACACGTCGCCGGCGCGGTTCAGCCGGTAGACCTCGTCGCGGGGCACCAGACCGGTGAACCGAACACGCTCCTCCACCCCGCGGGCTGCTGCCACGGCCTCGACCTCACCGGCCAACGGTCCCTCGCCGACCATGACCAGCCGGTCGTCGCGCCCGGCGCCCTCGGCGAAGGCGCGCACCAGTGTCGCCGGGTCCTTGATCGGGATGAACCGCCCCACCGAGATCACGGCGTGGCCGGGACCGGTGCGCCGTGGCGGGTCGGCGTCGTCGATCACCGCGTTGACGCGCTCGACGTCGACACCGTTGGGGACCACCGCGATCTTGTGACCGGCGCGACGCTGGACCCGGCGGGGCATCGAGTCTCGCGCCGCCTGGCCGCAGACCACGATGAGCGGGAACAGCGCGATGATCAGGCGGAGGAAGACGCGGTTGCGCGGCCGGAAGCTGCGCCATGAGTTGTGCACGGTGAAGACCAGGTCGCGACGGGAACGGCGGGTCCGCCAGTAGGTGGCGAGGGTGACCATCCCGCTGGCGGGCGCGTGGACGTGTACGACGTCGTACTCCGCGAAGTCGAGCGCCCGGCGCAGGACGCGGAAGCAGCCTCGCCACGACCCATCGCCCTCGAACAGGGTCAGGGCGGGCGGAGGGTCCACCTCGGCGGGGAACAGCGAGCACACCGTGACCGCGCGGTCCGCGAGGACCGGGAGGCAGTGCTCGTTGTACTGGCTGTTGGTCTCGCCGGCCCGCACGATCACGTGCAGGATGGAGAGGCCGGCTGCGGGATCGGTCATCGGGTGCCTCCGGGTTCGGTGGGGTGGAGCACGCCGCGGGAGACGGCGAGTCCCAGCGCGAAGATCAGCCAGTAGTGGCGGTCGAGCATCTCCGGTGCGAACAGGAAGATGGTCAGGACGCCGGCCATGGCCGCGGCCGTGGACCACACCAGGTCACGGTCCGGCGGTGGGCCGCGGCGGGTGGCGCGGCTCATGTCCACCCACCACATCAGGAGCAGCGCAGCCATCGCGGCCGTGCCGAACACGCCGACCTGGACGGCCAGCTGGAGCCACAGGTTGTGCGGCAGCTGCGGAGTCGCGTCCAGGTCGTAGTTCGTGGTGACGTAGCGGAAGTTGTCGAGCCCCACGCCGAGGTAGGGCGATTCGGCGAAGGCGAGCACTCCCGCGCGGGCGAGGTGCTCGCGGTCGCCGACCAGGCCGGCTTGGTCGTCGTGGTCCGAGGCCATGCTGCGGTTCACCCGCTCCTCGAGGGTCGAGGGCAGCTGCCCACTGCTGACCAGCGCCGTGCCGACGACCGCGACCAGCGCGACCAGAGCCGTGCCCCGCCCCAGCCGGGCGGCGAAGGACAGGTCCGGACGCAGGACGACGAAGACGAGGAGTGCCACCGCGCAGCCGACGAGGCTGCTGCGTGAGCCGGAGGCGAAGACCGCCCACATCGCCAGGTAGACCGCCCCCGCGGCTGCCACCCGGGCGCCGGCCCGCAGCCAGGGCCGGGTGCCCCGGGACAGGCCCCAGACGGCCAGCGCGAACGGGAGCACGTACACGGCCGGGTAGCCGAGCCGGTTCGGGTTGTCGCTGTAGAACACCAACGACCGGCCGGCGCCCTGGGTGTGCGGGAACAGGTGAGCGTGCAGCATGGCGCCGAGGGTCCCGGCGCACAGCAGCAGGATGCACACGACCGCACGCCGGCGGGTGCGCACCACCGCGAGCACGGCGGGGACCTGCACGAAGAAGACGAACAGGTACTGCAGGACCTGGGTCAGTGCCTCGGTGGCGTACAGCGCCCGAAAGGCGCTGAGCAGCGCGGTCAGCACGAACAGGTAGCTCATCGCCAGGTACCGGTTCGCCGGCCAGCGCACCCGGCCCTCACGCGCGAGCAGCAGGAAGCCGACCCCGACCAGGGCGTCGTACACGCTGAAGCTGCGCACGATCAGCAGGTTCAGCGGGGCGACGAGACAGGCACCGATCACCAGGCGGTCGGCCAGGGCCGTCCGTCGCGTCCCTGGCTCGGCGTGTGCCGGGGCGGTGCCGAGCACGGTGCTCACGTCGTCCTCCGGGCGAGCCCGCGGACCACGGCCTTCGCACGGTGCGCCAGTCGGCCCCGCTCCGCCCGCCCCAGACCGATGACGGCGGCGACGAGGGCCACGGACGCCACCGTGGCGGCGACCCCGGTCACCAGCACCAGCCACGAGCCCGCCGGGTTGTGCGGTGCCGCCCACCACGCCGCCGTGAAGACGAGGACGGTCACCGTCCCGGGGCGCAGCACGGCGCGGGCCTGGTTGGCCAGCGGCGTCCCGAGCTGCCGTCCCACCACCACCGGTGCGGCGAGGCCCAGCACGGACCTGCCCAACGCCAGGCCGAGGCAGAGCCCGACCACGCCCCCGTCGAGAGGCCCGGCGGCCACGGCGGCGGCGGTGATCGAGGCTGCCGCGGCCACGACGCCGGCGACCACCTTGACCCGGGGGATGAGTGCCACGTCGATGATGAAGGTGTCGCTGCGGATGAGAGCCAGCTGGAAGGCCAGCACCACGACCAGGAGGGTCACGGTGCGACCCGCATAGAGGTCACCGCCCACCCACAGGTCGATGAAGACCGAGTTCCAGACGATCACGGTGGCACCGACCGCCGTCCCCACCACCCAGACCAGAGCCATGACCTCACCCCGCAGGTGAGCGGCCCGGTCGCGCTGTCCGGACCCCAGGTAGCCACCGATGCCGGGGATGGTCGCCTGCACCAGCAGGGACAGCACCTGCGCCATCGCGTCCGCGACCCACTTGGTGAGTGCGAAGGCGGCGACGACGGAGAGGGGCGCGACCAGGGCCAGGACCAGCACGTCGCTGGCGACCATGAGCTCCAGCACCATCTTCCAGCCGAGGAACCACGCGGAGAGGCCCACGAACCAGCGCACGAGGGACCGCGTCGGCCGGGCGACGCCGAACCAGGCCAGCCGCCGGCGCGTGATCCACCAGAACGCGGCCCCCGTCAGCAGCGAGGTGGCCAGCACCGAGGCGGCCACACCCGGCAGCCCGTAGCCGGCCTGCACCGCGCCGGCCATCAGGGCGCCGCCCACCACGACCAGGCCCGTCGAGATCCCCATCCGGGTGTAGCCGAGGTTCTCGCCCACCAGCGAGGACCGGGGGAGCGTGAGCAGGGTGATCACCATCGCGTCGAGCACGAGGATGGACGCGGCGACGCGCACCGCGAGCACCTGGTCCGCGGGGACGTCGAGGAGGGTGGGTGCCAGCCACACGCCCAGTCCACCGGCGGTGAGCAGGAGAGGCAGGAACAGCAGCCAGACCACGATGGCGGAGCCGACGAGCCTGCGCTTCTCCTCGTCCGAGGCGGTCCACTGGCGGTTCGCGATCGCGAACTGCAGGGCCTGCGCGGACCGTCCGCTGGCGCCCCAGACGTAGCTGGACCACTGCCAGAGCACCCGCCAGGCGCCGTACACCGCCGCCCCGAGACCGCCGACGAGGAGGGGTGTGACCAGGAGCTCGACCACCGCGCGGGCGCCGTAGTCGAGCCCCGAGGCGACCGCGTTCAGCGAGGCCCTGCTGGTCAGGCTGCGACCGGCGCGCGTCGGGGCAGCGACGCTCGCGCCACCACCACCTGTAGTCATCCCCGACCCCCCTGGCCTGATGTCCGGTGTGAAGAATCTAGGAGCGGGTGCGCCGGTCCCACGCCCGCGCAGGTGCGTATCGCGCTACGCAGAACGGAGGACGTCGCCGGTGCGGGCGGCATCGGCGGTCTCGCCCCGGACGGCGGTCGCGGACTCGGCCGGGAACGGAAGCCCGAGCAGCTCGCAGTAGAGCTCGTCGAGCGCCTGGGTCATCACCTGCGGCGCGAAGTGGCTGCGCACCCGTTCCTGGCCGCGCAGCCCCATCGTGCGCGCCTCGTCGGGATGGTCGAGCATCCACAGCACGGCACGCGCGAGCCCGTCGGGGTCGCGCGGAGGCGCGAGCAGGCCGGTCACCCCCGGCTCCACGAGATCGGGCACCCCGTTCACGGCGGTGGCCACGACCGGGCGTGCCGAGGCCATCGCCTCGGTGAGCGCCCGGCCGAGCCCCTCGTACAACGAGGGGACGACGTATACGTCGAACGACGCAGCCAGCGCGGGCGCGTCAGGACGGAAGCCGGTGAACACCACAGGAACGCCGAGCCGCTCCGCCTCGCGACGCGTCTCCCCCTCGAGATCGGCGCTCTCCAGGGTCGCGTCCCCCACCATCACGAAGCGGACCTCGGGCCGGACCGCATGCACGGCGGCGCACATCCGGACGAAGTCCAGCGGGCACTTCTGGGCGACGATGCGGCCGACCGTGCCGACGACCGGCGCGGTGTCGGGGATGCCCAGCTCGTGCCTGGTGCCGGGGTCGGCGACCGTCGGGATGTGGCCGAGGTCCACCGCGGACGGGACGACGACGACGCTGCCGGGCGGGGCGATCCGCTGCTCGACAGCCTCTCTGGCCACCCGGGGGGCCACGGCGACGTACCGGTGCGCGAAGCCTCTGACCGCGCGTTCGAGGAGGCCGTAGAGGAGGCGGCTCCCGCGGTCGAGCCCCTCGTGTGCCGCCAGGATGTGGAAGGTGTGCACGACCACGGGCACCCCGCTGAGGCGTGCTGCGACCCGGCCGATGAAGCCGGCCTTGGAGCAGTGGGTGTGCACCACGGTGAAGCGCTCCCGTCGGATGAGCCGGGCGAGCTCCAGACACGCCACGGCGTCGTGCCACGGCGAGATCCGTTCCCGCATGTGCGCCAGGTGGACCGTGCGGACCTGCGCCGCCTCCGCCTGCTCCCACAGCGGGCCGCCGGGCATGGCCGCCACCCACGCCTCGTAGCGCTCAGGGTCGAGGCCGGCTGCCGAGACGAGCGTGTTGCCGCCCGACCCGGCGATGAAGCGGGTGATGACGTGGAGCACCTTGACCCGCGGCTGCTCCGGCTGCGCCGGGAGACGGCGGCGGGCGATGACGCGGGCCGGAAGAGACGGCCACAGGGATCTCACGACACGACCTCCGAGCCGCTCTCCGCGGGGACGAAGTCGCGTTGCGCGGAGACCATCAGCTCGAGGCCCCGGCGCAGGGACACCCGCGGGGCGTAGCCGAACCCGTCGTGGGCCCGGGTGGTGTCCGCCGCGGTGTGCCGGACGTCGCCACGCTGCGTCGGCAGCCGCACCACCTCCACCGGCCCGGCCAGCTCCGAGACCAGGTCGATCACCTGGTTCATCGTGGTGCGCGAACCGCCTCCGATGTTGGCTACCCCCGTCCACGGCGACAGCGCGGCCGCGCGCATCGCGCTCACCACGTCACCGACGTAGGTGAAGTCGCGGCTCTGCTCGCCGTCTCCGTAGAGCAGGAACGGGGCGCCCTGCGCAGCCGCGTCGACGAGCCGGGAGAAGGCCATGTCGGGGCGTTGTCGCGGGCCGTAGACGGTGAACAGGCGCAGGGAGACGGTGGAGACACCCGACGTGGTGCGGTACAGCTCGCACAGGTGCTCGGCCGCCAGCTTCGTCACGCCGTACGGCGAGACCGGGGCCGGGCACATCGCCTCGTGGGTCGGGTAGGACTCGGCCATGCCGTAGACCGAGGAGCTCGACGCGTACACCACCTTCCACGGCTTGGCCTCGCGGGCCGCCTCGAGCACCCGCTGGGTCGCGCTGATGTTGCGGCTGACGTACGGGGCGAACTGCTCACCCCACGAGCCACGTACGCCGGGCTGCCCGGCGAGGTGGTACACCACGTCGGCGCGGGCGAACATCGAGGCCAGAGAGGCGGTGGTCAGGTCCAGGCGGTGCTCGGTGAACCCCTCGCGGGCCCGTAGCGGCACCAGGTTCGCCTCCTTGCGCCGGGGGTCGTAGTAGTCGGTCAGACAGTCGAGACCGACGACCTCGTCTCCCTGGTCGAGCAGATGGCTGCACAGATGGGAGCCGATGAATCCCGCGGCTCCGGTCACGATCGCACGCATCGAGGTCACCTCGTTCTGGTCAGTGCCCCGCTGAGCCGCACGGCGCGGCTGAGCAGGTGCATCCCGTTGGGGTCGGCGTGCTCGAGTGCCTCGGTCGCGACCTCGAGCTGGCTCAGCACGAGCACCTCGCGCCACAGCTGGGGAGGGACCGAGGTGTACAGGAGCACGTTGGTCATGAACTGCCGGATCTCCCCGGCGAAGGAGGAACGTCCCGCGAGGACCTCCGGCAGCCGGCCGCCTGCCACGCCGAGGGCGAAGCGGCCGACGTCGCGCAGCGGGTCCCCGGCCGTGGAGCCGGCTCCCCAGTCGTCGACCCCGACACCTGCCTCGGAGAGCAGGACGTGGTCGGGGCACAGGCAGCCGTGGGTCATCGTCTGCGGCACCTCGTACTCGGCGAGCCGGACGGCGGCGCGGCGGATCGCGTCGAGGGCCGGTTCGAGCCGGGGGATCGGCCGCTGGCGCGACAGCACCTGGTGGACGTCCCGCGTGCCGAGGTCGACGCGAGCCGTGCCGCCGGCCGAGTCCTCCCAGAGACCGACGATCCACCGCGGCACGGCCTGCAGCAGGTCCCGGGTCCGGCGCGTGGTCCGGCGCCGGCTACCGGCTGTCAGCCCGGGGACCGCGGTGAGGAGGAGCCCGTCCAGGGACGTGTAGACCTCGACGTGGCCCTCGGCGCGAGGCAGCGCCGCCCGGAGCCCGTCCCGCAGGACCTCCTCGGCGTGCTCCAGGACGCGCCTCTCGTTGGTCACGGCGTTGTCCGTCGCCCCGCCGGGGGCCAGGGCGACGGCCCGGCTGACGCCGCTGGACCCCTGCCTTCCGAGCATGAGGCGACGGGAGCCCGGCGCGGCGCCGGCGCGGATGTCGAGGATCGTGAGGTCACGCTCGCGGAGGAACTCCTTGAAGCGTGTGGACGCGTACGGGGGCACCTGCCCGGACACCTCACCTGTCCGGGACGACCCGCCCTCCGGGTCCATCAGTAGTCGTCGGGGTACGGCGCTGCCACGGAGGGCGTCGCAGGGACGAGGGGGGCGTAGTCGGGCAGCATCGACCGAAGCAGGCCGCGGACCGCGTCGCGGTCGTTGCTCTCCGCCGCATGGCACAGGCTGCGCAACAGATGGTGGAAGCGGCGGGCCGGGAGCGAGGCGTCGCTGCGGTAGATGCGCGGATGCTCCGTGCCCACCGGCGTCTCCTGCTCGCTGAAGAGCTTCTCGTTGAGCTTCTCGCCCGGTCGCATCCCGGTGAACCTGATCTCCACGTCGCCGCGGTGCAGGAGGCGGGCGAAGGCGTGGACGACGTCGACGATCCGGACCGGCTCGCCCATGTCCAGGACGAAGATCTCGCCCTGGTCGGCGAGCCGGGCCGCCTCCAGCACCAGGCCCGCCGCCTCCTCGATCGTCATGAAGAAGCGGGTCATCTCCGGGTGGGTGACGGTCACCGGGAGGCCGCTGTTGATCTGCTCGGCGAGCACGGTGAGCAGCGAGCCGCGGCTGCCCAGCACGTTGCCGAAGCGCACGGACGCGACCTTCGTGGACCCGCCGGTCTCCTGTTGCACCAGGAGCTCCGCGAGCCGCTTGGTGGCGCCGAGCACCGAGGAGGGGTCGGCTGCCTTGTCGGTGGAGATGAGGATGAACCGCTCGGCCTCGTGCTTCACCGCGGCCCACAGCACGTTCTCCGTGCCGAGGACGTTCGACTTCACCGCCTCGCAGGGGTGCCGCTCCAGCAGCGGCAGGTGCTTGTGCGCGGCGGCGTGGAAGACCAGGTCGGGACGGACCTCGTCGAAGATCTGGTCGATCCTGACCCGGTCGCGGATGTCGGCGACGCAGCAGTCGTCGCTGTCGAGCAGGCCCTCGCCCCACAGCTCCAGCTGGAGGCGGTGCAGGTTGGACTCGTCGTGGTCGAGCATGACCAGCCGGCGCGGCTCGAAGCCGAACACCTGGCGGCACAGCTCGCTGCCGATGGAGCCGCCGGCGCCGGTGACCAGCACGACCTTGTCCTTCACGATCTCGCGGACGTTGCTGCTGACCACGTGGACCTCGTCGCGGCCGATCAGCTGGCCGACGTCGAGCCAGCGCATGTCGCTGCCCACGACCCGGCGCTCGAGCGCGGCGACGAACGACGGCAGGTAGCGCACGCTGGCCCCGGCTGACGCGGCGCCCTGCGCGACCTTGCGGAACACCTCCGTGTCGAGCGCGGGGATGGCCATGACGACCACATCGACGTCGTGGGTCAGGGCGACCTCGGCTACCCGGTCCAGCGGACCCAGGACCGGGTAGTCGGTCACCGTCTGCTTGCCCGGGTCGTCGTCGGCGAACCCCACCGGACGCAGTCCGAACTGAGGGGCGGCCTCCAGGTCGCGGGCCAGGGCCCGGCCGGCGACACCTGCCCCGACGATCAGGGTGCGCATGAGCCGACGTTCGGACGCCGTCGGTGCGACGTGCGTGGTTCGGCTGTTGACGATCGTCATGTGGTGACCTCCTGTGCCGGGACGGTTGCCTGCAGTTCGGCGATGGTGCGGGCCACCACGTCGACCTCGTCGTCGGTGAGCCCTTGGTGCATGGGGAGCGAGAGCAGCTCCGGGAAGACGGTGTCCGCACCGGGCAGGCCGTGCGGCGAGCATCGGGCGGCTCGGCGGTAGCGCGGCATGTGGTGCACCGGGATGAAGTGCACCGACGTACCGATTCCGCGGGCCCCGAGGCGGTCCACGAGGTCGTCACGGGTGACGCCGAAGTCCGGAGCGACCCGCACGACGTACAGGTGCCAGGCGTGCCGCCCGTGGCGCGGCGCACGCGGCAGGACGAGCCCGGGGAGCCCGGCGAGCGCCCTGTCGTAGCGGCCGGCGATCTCGGCGCGCCGCTCCTGCCACCCGTCGAGGCTGCGCAGCTGGACCCGCCCGATGGCGGCATGGACGTCGGAGAGGTTCGCCTTGAGCCCCGGCTCCACGACGTTGTAGCGCCACGCGCCTCCCGGCTGGTAGCGGCGCCACGCGTCCTTGGACATGCCGTGCAGCCGTGCGGACCGCAGCCACGCGTCGAGGTCCGGGTCGTCGGTCGTGACCATCCCGCCCTCACCGATCGGGAGGTTCTTCGTGGCGTAGAAGCTGAAGCAGGTGGCCCGCGAGAGGCTCCCCACCTGCCGGTCGCCGACCCACGTCCCGAGGGCATGGGCGGCGTCCTCGACCACGAACGCCAGCGGTACGCCTGCGGCGACGGCCAGCTCTGTCACCGGGGCCGGGCTGCCGGCGTAGTGCAGCACCAGCATCGCCTGCACACCGCCGGCCGCGTGTGCCGCCCGGGCGCAGGTCTCGGGGGTGACCTCGCCGGAGGCGGGGTCGACATCGGCCAGCACGGGCACCAGGCCCGCGTGCAGGATCGCCTCCACGGCGCCGCAGAAGGTGATGGTCGGGACCAGGACCTGCGCGCCGGCGGGGAGACGGAGCCCGCGCAGGCACAGCTCGAGCGCGGCCGTGCAGGAGGAGACGGTCGTCGCGTACCGGCTGCCGACGTAGGCGGCGAACTCGTCCTCGAAGGCGGCGCACTCCGGACCGGTGGTGAGCCAGCCGGACCCGAGGACCCGGGCGACGGCGTCCACCGCGCCGTCGGCGACGACCGGTCGCGAGAACGGAACAGTCGTGTCTCCCACGGCAAACCCCCCACGGTTCCAGTGCCGGAGCCGTCCGGCTCCTGGCCCATGAATCTAGGGAGGCCGCAGGCCCGGGGGATCGCGCAACGTGACGAGGTTCCCTACGCCAGAGTGGCTAGTGGTGGCGTCAGCGTCTACGGCAGGTGGTCGACGAGTCCGTTGACGTACTCCTCGACGTTGGTCCACCCGTCGCCGTCGCGGTCCTCGGCCGAGTCGTCGACGTCGGGACGGAGGCCGCGCGAGACCTCCCACCGGTCGGGCATCCCGTCGCGGTCGGAGTCCACCGGCGGGGCAGTGGAGGGCAGCGTGGGCCATCCGCCGACGTCCCAGGGGTCGTCGATGATCCGGCCGGTTCCCCGGCGCACGTCCTCGACGACGCGGACGTCGGCGCTGTCGCGGTAGGGGAACGAGGCACCGGCGTGCGTGAGCACGTCCTCGAGGGCCTGCACCGCGCTCGTGGTGGTGACTGACGGTGCGGGGAACGGCTCGTCCACCATGGAGCCACGGCCCTCGGGCGAGACGGTCTCCGCGTCGGGTACGTCGTCGTCGCGGCGGTGCGGGCCGATGTTGCCGCGCACGTAGAAGGCCCAGCCCTCACCGGGCATCCCTTCGTAGACGTCGAGCTCGCGCACCGAGAGGTCGCTGTCGGGGCCGGGGGCGTAGTAGTTGCCGACGAAGTTGAACTCGGGCCGGCCGTGGCTGTTGGACGCGAACGCGGCGTGCTTGCCGTAGTTGTAGACGACGTTGTTGCGGATGTCGGCCACGCCGGGGTTCGTCGGCTGCGGGTTGCGGTCCATGTTGTGGGCCAGCAGGTTGTGGTGGAAGCTGATGCGCCCGGTCCGGTCCCCGCTCAGGTGGGCGCCCTTGGAGTGCTCCCCCTCCGCGTGCGTCGAGCTCGACAGGCCCTCGGCGATGATGTTCCACGAGAAGGTGACGTCCTGCGCGTCGTCCCACAGGGAGACGTTCTCGTCGACGGCCCAGGAGATCGACGTGTGGTCCACCACCACCCGGCGAGTGCCGGGCTTGTAGATCGCTATGCCGTCGGAGGACTCGCCCGGTCCGGCACACGGGTGCGGCCCGGGCCGCAGCCGCAGGTAGCGCAGGACCACGTCGTGGGTGTGCACTCCCAGCACACCCTTGCCGTTGCACGGGTCGGCCTTCAGCGTCACGCCTCCACCGGGGGCGGTCTGGCCGGCCACCGTGAGGTAGGGGCTGGTGACCCTCACCGGCGAGAGCAGGTTGACCGTCCCGGAGACACGGAAGACCACGATCCGCGGGCCCTCGGCCGCGGCTGCCGCCCGGAAGCTCCCCGGGCCTGAGTCGTCGAGGTTCGTCACGATCAGGACCCGCCCGCCGCGCCCGCCGGGGGTCGTCGCACCGAACCCCTCCGCGCCCGGGAAGGCCGGCAGGCCTCCCTCCTGGTCGACGGCGGAGCCGCGGTCCGACGGCACGTCCACGGAGCCGGGGTGGTCGTCCCCGGGAGCCGAGCGACCGCCGTCCACGCTGTCCGCGGTGAGGGCGATCAGCGCCGCTCCGGTGGTCAGCACGGCCGTGAGCACCACCGCGGCGGTGGACCGGGCGAGCGTCACGGACGTCTGTCCGGGTCCTGCAGTCCGGCCTGCCGCGCGAGGGACACCGCGGCGAGCACGCTGTGCACCTCGAGCTTGTGCAGGAGGTTGTTGATGTGGGTGCGCACCGTGTGCGGCGAGACCGTCAGCCGGTCGGCGATCTCACGGCGGGTCAGTCCCTGCGCGAGGAAGGTGAGGATCTCCAGCTCCCGGTCGGACAGCGCGGCCAACGTGCTGTCCTGCTGCTCCCGACGCTCCTCCGCGTCGAGCAGCGCGTCGAGCACGGGCGTCATCAGCGCCGGCGGATACCAGGTTTCGCCCCGGCGGACCCCGTGCATCACCTGGACCAGGTGCTCGACGGAGCAGGTCGGTTCCACCCAGCCGCGTACCCCCGCCCGCACGGCCGCGTCGAGCAGGTCGCGGTCCCGGGAGTCGCTGATGACCACCACGCCGAGGCCCTGGGCGTGGTCGGTGATGTCTCGCAGCCGTTCCTCGAACTGCGCCCGCGGTGGCGTCGCGTAGGTGACCAGGACGTCGGCCCGGTGGGTGATCACCGCGTTGCGGACCCAGGACGGCTTCGTGTGGGCGGTGATGACCTCGATGTCCCACCGCGGTGCGAGCAGCCGCTCCAGGGCGTCGGCCCAGGTCCGCGACGGATGCTCGATCACCACCTTCATCACCGCCTCGGTGTCGTCCCGGCGGTCATCGAGGGCCGACACGGGTCGTTCCGTTGCGCGCGGACTGCTGCGTGATCAGCGCCACGGCCTGGAGGCGGGTGTGCACCCCCAGCTTGGCGAAGATGTTCTGCACGTGGGTGCGCACCGTGCTCTGGCTGACCCCCAGTGCCTGCACCATGTCGTGGGTGCTCCGGCCCTCCAGCAGCAGCTCCAGCACGTGCCGTTCGCGACCGGTGAGGTCGTCGACGGGGCTGCGCTGCTGCGGCACGTTCACCGGCCGCCTGGCGCGGCGGAGCAGGGTGTCGTCGATGGGCGTCTCCCCGCGGGCCACGAGCGCGAGCGCTTTCGCGATGGCAGAGACCGGCCGGTCCTTGGCGAGGTAGCCGCTGACTCCGAGCGCGAGCGCCTGCCGGAGCGGCTCGGGGTCGTCCTCGCCCGTCATGATCACGACCTTGGTGCGCGGATGGCGGGTGAGCACCTCGCGCGCGGCCTCGATACCCGAGCCGGCGGGGAAGTTGACGTCGATCAGGAGCAGGTCCGGGTCGTTGGCCGCCACGGCGCGGACCGCCTCGCTCGGCGAGTCGACCGCGGCCTCCACGGTGTAGCCGTGCAGGGCGAGCGCGGTGGCGAGCGCCTCGAGGAGGAGATGGTGGTCGTCGGCGATCACGATCCGCATGGTGGCTCCTCGGGGCGGCACACCTGGGGTGTCGGCCGCGGGAGCTGCAGCGCGACCTCTGCGCCGCCCAGCTCGCCGCGTCGTACGTCGACGGAGCCGCCGTGCTCGCAGGCGAACCGGCGAACCGTGCGCAGCCCGAGTCCCTCCTGGGACGGGATGTTGCCGAAGCCCGGACCGTCGTCGCGGACCACGACGTCCACGGTGGCGGGATGCACGCGCACCTCGACCACCACCGTGCCGTCCTCTCCGGCGGCGCGGACGGCGTTGTTCAGCAGGTTGCGCACCGAACGCCCGAGCCCGTCCCGGTCGACGCAGGCACACGCCCGTGCGTCGCGGACCAGCCGGATCGCGCAGTCGGTGGTGGCGACCGCGGAACACCAGGCCTCGGCGACGACGTCGCCGACGTCCAGGACCGCCAGGTCTGTCGCGCACGGTCCGGCGCTGGAGATCAGTCGCGTCATCCACTCGGTCTCGTGGCGGATCTGGTCGAGCCGCTTGAGCACCTCGGGCCCGCGGTCGAGACTCCGGTCCACGATCGCGGCCAAGGTCATGACAGCGGTGAGCGACTGCCGCATGTCGTGCTTGACGCGCTGCTTGCGCAGGCGGTCGGCACCTGCTGGTGCGCCGGTCTCCGGCGCCAAAGGCTGAACTACGATCGACATCGGCCCCCCCATGTCGTGTTGTGTGTTCCCCCGCCGCGCGTGGGCCAGGCGCGGTTCCCTACAGCGACCCGGACCTGTGGTCCCGGACATTCCCGAGATGTTGTGCGAAGCTCAGGTGGATGACACTAAGGCGTCATGTCGCGTTTGGCTCTAGTTCATCCGAAGAACGACCCGGATGAGCCACTCCGGGTGGACGCCTGCTTAGGTCGCCCTACGCCAAAATGACGATGGACAGCTGCTCCACGCGCGTGAGGCGGGCCGGCGCCGCAGCCTTCCGCCGGCTCGGCCGGCCGGCTCCCTCAGTTGACGGTGACGAACGTACGTCGATCCGACCCGACGTAGTCGAGCGAGCCGAACCAGCGCCGGGTGGCGTCCAGGCCACGCCAGGAGACGTCCACGTCGAACGGCTCGCCGACGCTGACCGGGATGCTCTCGTCCACCCGGAGGTTGCCGGCGTCCCCGTCCGGCACCACCCAGATGTAGAGCTGGGCGGTCGTGGTGGAGCCGTTGGCAGCCACCGCGGAGGTGACGTAGAGGTCGTAGTCGCCGGCCTGCGGGTCGACCTCGGTCAGGATCTCGTCGGCGCCGCTACCGGTGGCGGCGCCGACCAGCTCGCCGTCCCGGTAGAGGTGGAGGTCCATGTCGTCGGTGTCTCGGCCCTCGAGCTCGACGCGGAGGACGGCGGTCTCCGCGGACACCTCGATCGGGAACCGCGCGGTGGCGTCACCGGTCTGCGGTGCCTGAGGGTCGAACTCGCCCGGCTCGAGGGTGATGCCGACCGGGGCGGCACCGGCCAGCCCCGTCACGTCCACGTCGAGCGCACCGTCGGTGCCGGCGATGCCCTCGAACGACACGGACCCCTGGCGCCCGGAGCCGGCCGCGTCCTGCGGAGCCGACAGCGTCCTCGGGACGGCCTCGACCGGCATCCGCACCTGGTGCGCCGGGCTGCGCCAGTGGAGATGGCCGTACACCGGGGTCTCGAGGCTCGCGCTGCCCCGGTCGAGGCGGACGGCGAAACGTCCGGTCTCGCCCGGGGAGAGGGTCAGTGTGCTGGGACGGACGCGGACCCCGAGCCCGTCGAGGCCGGTGACGTCGGCGGTGTAGGTCTCGGTGGTCTCGGAGACGTTGGTGACCCGGCGTACCACCCGCGACGTGCCGGTGAGGTCACCGACGGCGATGGACGGCAGGTTGAGGTTCCGGGTGGGGACGACGCCGTCGAGCCAGGCGCGGTAGCGGCGCGGCGGGGCGTCGAGGACCAGTCCCGGATCGAGGACCCGGGAGGCGTCGACCTGCCCGGCCCCCGCGGAACGCGGGCCGCCGTCCTCCGCCAGGTCACCGGCCGTGGTGGCGAGGGCCGACTTCACCATCGCGGGGGACCAGCCGGGCCGCTCGGCCGTCACGAGGGCGGCCAGGCCGGCGACGTGCGCCGCGCTCATCGACGTACCGCTCATCTGCCCCCACAGGCGGCCGCTGTTGGAGGGTGGGGCGACGGCGGACAGGACCCCGACGCCGGGCGCGGTGAGGTCGGGCTTGAGGACGCTGTCGTCCCCGGCTGCGGGGCCTCGGGAGGAGAACGCGGCCACCTGGGGGCTCGGAGTCGTGTCCGAGGCGTTCGGGTCGAGGGAGGCGGTGGGGTCCTCGGTGTCGCGGACGTAGCGCTTCAGCGCGTCGGCGGCGGCGACGTCGAGGTGGACGGTCGGGACCGCGTGGAAGTCGGCATCGACGCTGTCGGGGTTCACGTTGGCCAGCACCATCGCGGCGCCGCCGGCCTGGGCCACGGCGCCGGACTTCTCCACCCGCGGGATGATCCCGCGGTCGCACACCACGATCCGGCCCTGCACCAGCGAGGCGTCGAGCGAGCCCGGACGGCACAGCCGCGCGTCCCGGACGGCGGTCCCCGGGGTCGCGGCGTCCTCGGCGAGGACGAGTCCGGTGCGGGGAACCGCCTGGTCGGAGATCATCGCGCCGACCAGCCAGCGGGAGCCGTCGATGACCACGCCGCCCTGGAAGCTGCGGTGCGTCGAGGCGCCGACCGTGGTCACCCACGGGCTGGCGTGCGCCACGCTCCCGGCCGCCGGACCCCGGTTGCCCGCGGACGTGGCGACGAAGACGCCGGCGGCGGTCGCGTTGAGGAAGGCCAGTTCGACCGAGTCGGTCTCCCCGGTCGCCGGCCCCGACACGGCGTAGCTGATGACGTCGACGCCGTCGGCCACGGCCTGGTCGAGGGCGGCGACCGTGTCCGCGGTGTTGCACCCGTCGTCCGCCGGGTCGGGCGCGGTCCAGCAGGCCTTGTACGACGCGATCCGGGCGGCGGGTGCCATGCCGGAGCCGTTGCCGAAGTCCTGGCCGTCGACGGAGACGCGGACGCCGTGGTTGCCCGCGGCGATGGCGGCCACGTGCGAGCCGTGCCCGGTCCCGTCACGGGGGGAGAGGAACTCGGAGGCGGCGATGTCGTCCTCGCCGAACCCCTTGACGAAGTAGCGTGCCGCGACCACCTTGCTGTTGCAGTCGGAGGCGTCCCACTGCTCGCCGGTCTCGCACTCGCCCCGGAAGTCCCGAGGGGCCGCGCCGGGCACCGCGGCGAAGGTCGGGTTCTCGGGCCAGATGCCGCTGTCGACGACCCCGACCACGGTGCCGCGGCCGGCCCGCTCGGGGCCCCCGGCGGCGGCCCAGGCGTCCCCGGCGCCGATGAAGCCCGGTGAGTCGACCGTGTCGAGACGCTGACGGGTGCTGCGCTCGACCAGCGCCACGTCGGGGTGCGAGCGCAGCCGCTTGACCTGTTCGCGGGTGAGCTCGGCGGCGAAGCCGTTGAGGGCGGAGGTGTAGCGGTAGACGACCTCGGGGTCGCCGGCCTCCTCGAGAACGGTGTCCTGGTCGGTGAGCATGGTCGACCGGGACACCGACGTCGGTGGGGTCTCCAGGCTCACGACGTACAGCCCGGCCGCGGAGACCTCGGTCGCCGTGGGCGCCGCGTCGGCAGCGACCGCCGTACCGGTGACCCAGAGAAGGGCCACGGCAAGGAGGGCAGACACCCGGCGGGCGCGCGCAGACCTGCTCACAGAGCTCCTTCCTCAGGGTTGCGTGTTCGGCCGGCCGCCCTCCGTCGGTCGGACCTCCATGCTCCCAGGCTGCCCCAATCGTTGCAATCGGAACCAACGGATCGACCTGCCCGGCCCCCGTCGTGCCCATCGCGGCCATATCCTTGGAGTCGGGTCCCACCCGGTCATCGAACGAGTAGAAGAAGAGGTCACCCGGTGCCTACTGGCAAGGTCAAGTGGTACGACGCCGAGAAGGGCTTCGGCTTCCTGTCGAAGGAGGAGGGCGGGGACGTCTACGTCCGCGCCGGCGCACTGCCCGCGGGGGTGGCCACGCTCAGGGCCGGCCAGCGGGTGGAGTTCGGCATCGTCCAGGGCCGCAAGGGCGACCAGGCGCTGCAGGTGCGGCTGCTGGAGCCGGCGCAGTCGGTGTCGAAGGCGCTGCGCAAGAAGCCGCAGGACATGGTGGTCATCGTCGAGGACCTCTACCGGCTGCTGGAGAACCTGGAGAGGGGATACCGCGGCAACCGGCACCCCGACCCCAAGGTGGCGCAGCGGACCGCGATGCTGCTGCGCGCGCTGGCCGACGAGCTCGAGCTCTGATCCTCACCCGCGCCGTCGGGTGGGCAGGGCGAGCGCCGTCCACAGCACCAGCACCCCCGGCGAGACACGGCCGGCCCGGATGGGAGACAATCGCGAGGTGATGGCAGCCGCACGGACTCCCAGGCCCGACACCGTCGGTGTGCAAGCGGTCGACCTCGCCCGCGACGCCCTCCTCGAGCTCGTCGAGGAGACGGACGTCGGCGACCACCTCGGCCACAGCAGCGAGCAGGAGCGGGTCACCACGCACTACTTCGCCTGCGGGCGGACCGGCTACCGCGGCTGGCGCTGGTCGGTCACGCTGGCGCGGGCGCCTCGGCAGAAGCAGGTCACCGTCGACGAGGTCGTGCTGCTCCCCGGCGACGACGCCCTGGTGGCGCCGGCCTGGGTGCCGTACAGGGAACGGATCCAGCCAGGCGACCTCGGCCCCGGCGACCTGCTGCCGGCGGAGGAGGACGACCCGCGGCTGGTGCCGGGCTACCTCGTCGACGACGAGGTCGTCGACAGGCAGACGGTCCGGACGGTGGCCGACGAGGTCGGGCTCGGCCGTCCTCGTGTCCTCTCGCTCGAGGGACGCGACCTGGCCGCTCAGCGCTGGTACGACGGCAGCCACGGGCCCGAGGCGTCGATCGCCCAGTCGGCTCCCGGACAGTGCGGGTCGTGCGGCTTCCTGGTCCGCCTCGCCGGGCCGCTGTCGCAGGTGTTCGGCGTGTGCGCCAACGCCTACGCCAACGACGACGGCCGGGTGGTCTCGTTCGACCACGGCTGTGGTGCGCACAGCGAGGCGCGGCTGCAGAAGCGGCACCTGCCGGCCCCGCTCCCCGAGCCGGTGCTCGACACCCTGACCTGGGACGACCTCGAGGAGTTCTGACCAGTGCGGCTCAGCTGCCGCGGAGCGCCCGGCGTCGGCGCCGGCAGTAGTCCCAGCCGAGGAGGCCCAGGCCGAAGCCGGCCGCGCACGTCCACAGCCACCACAGCCGGCCGCTGTCGGCGAGGCGGCCGTAGAACGGCAGCAGCAGCACGAAGGCCAGCGCCCACAGCGCGGTGCCGACCGCCACGGTCCGCACCCCGTCCACGTCGAGCGGCTCCACGTCGGCCACGATGAAGCGACGCCTGCCGATCTCGTGCACCTGCACCTGCTCGACCGGCTGCTCCCCGGGCGTCTGCGGGTGCGTCTCCTCCTCCACGGGCCCACGGTAGTCGATCCCGAGCCGGTCGCTCCGGACCGGTGGGACTCTGGCAGGATTTGCCTCCGGCGGGGCCGCTCAGACGGTGCGCCCCGGCCCATCCCGCGACCGCACGACTCCCCGAGGGACCACGAGGACATGGCAACCAGGACCGCCACGCCGGGCTCGACGCAGGACAACCTGCTGGAGCGCTACTTCAAGATCCACGCGCGCGGGTCGACGATCGGCCGGGAGGTGCGCGGCGGGTTCGTCACCTTCTTCACGATGGCCTACATCATCGTGCTGAACCCGATCATCCTGCTCACCGCGCCCGACGCGGACGGCAACTTCCTCGCCGGGGGAGACTTCCCCGCCGTCGCCGCGACCACGGCGCTGGTGGCCGGCGTGCTGACGATCCTCATGGGCGTGGTCGCCAACTATCCGCTGGCCCTCGCGGCCGGTCTCGGGCTCAACGCCTTCGTGGCGTTCGCGATCGCGTCCGGCATGACCTGGGCGGACGCGATGGGACTGGTGGTGCTCGAGGGCCTGATCATCCTGATCCTGGTGCTCACCGGCTTCCGGGAGGCGGTCTTCCACGCCGTCCCGGCACAGCTGAAGGTCGCGATCAGCGTGGGTATCGGCCTGTTCATCGCCCTGATCGGCCTCGTCGACGCCGGCTTCGTCCGCCGTACCGGCGCCGGACCGGTGCCCGTCGAGCTCGGCTCCGGCGGCACGCTGATCGGCTGGCCGGTGCTGGTCTTCGCCGCCGGCCTGGTGGTGATGATCACCCTCTACGTGCGCAACGTGACCGGCGCGATCCTGATCTCGATCCTGGCCACCACGGTGCTCGCCATCATCGTGGAGGCGGTGGTCGGCGTCGGGGCGGCCGGCGCCCAGGGCAGCGAGGGCTACAACCCGAGCGGCTGGAACCTGAACGTCCCGGCGATCCCGGACCGGATCTTCGACATGCCGAACTTCTCCCTGCTCGGCGAGTTCGACCTCCTCGGCTCCTTCGAGCGCGTCGGGCTGATCACCGCACTGCTGTTCATCTTCACGCTGATGCTCGCGGACTTCTTCGACACCATGGGCACGATGACCGCCATCGGCGCCGAGGCCGGTCTCCTGGACGAGGAGGGGAACCCGCCCGCCACCCGGCGGATCCTGGTCGTCGACTCCCTCGCGGCCGCGGCCGGTGGGGCGGCGAGCGTCTCGAGCAACACCTCCTACATCGAGTCCGCCTCCGGGGTCGCCGAGGGCGCGCGCACCGGACTGTCCAGCGTGGTCACGGGGCTGCTCTTCCTGCTCGCGACGGTCATCGCCCCGGTGGTGGAGATCATCCCCAACGAGGCCGCGGTTCCCGCGCTCGTCCTGGTCGGCTTCCTGATGATGCAGCAGGTCAAGCACATCGAGTGGGACGACGTGGAGATCGCGATCCCCGCGTTCCTGACCATCGCGCTGATGCCGTTCACCTACTCCATCTCGGCGGGCATCGGTGCCGGCTTCATCGCCTACGTGCTGGTGAAGGCTGTGCGGGGCAAGGCCGGGCAGATCCACCCGCTCATGTGGGTGGTCTCGACCCTGTTCGTGCTGTACTTCGCGATCGAGCCGCTCAAGGCCGTTCTCGGGGCATAAAGGCCCTGCAGGGCCGGTGGCCCCGGTGCCACAGTGGTGGCATGAGCATCGCCATCTCCGTGTCGGGCCTGGTGAAGACGTTCGGTACGACGGTCGCGCTCGACGGTCTCGACCTGGACGTCCGGACCGGTGAGGTCCACGGGTTCCTCGGCCCCAACGGGTCGGGGAAGTCGACCACGATCCGGGTCCTCCTCGGGCTGCTCCGCGCCGACCGGGGCGAGGTCTCCCTCCTCGGTGGCAACCCGTGGCGTGACGCGGCAGCCCTGCACCGCCGCCTGGCCTACGTCCCCGGAGAGGTGGCGCTGTGGCCCAACCTCACCGGCGGCGAGGTGATCGACCTGCTCGGACGGATGCGGGGCGGCATCGACCAGGGCCGCCGTGCCCAGCTGCTGGAGCGGTTCGACCTCGACCCCACGAAGAAGACGCGCAGCTACTCCAAGGGCAACCGGCAGAAGGTGGCGCTCGTGTCCGCCCTGGCCGCCGACGTGGAGCTCTACCTCCTCGACGAGCCGACGTCGGGGCTCGACCCGATCATGGAGGCGGCCTTCAAGCAGTCGGTGCACGAGCTGCGTGAGCGCGGCGCGACGGTCCTCCTGTCCAGCCACATCCTCGCCGAGGCGGAGGCGCTCTCGGACCGGGTGAGCATCATCCGCGCCGGCCGGGTCGTGCAGAGCGGGACCCTCAGGGAGCTGCGTCACCTGACGCGCACCACCGTGGTGGTGGAGACCGAACGGCCGACCGACCTGCTGGCCCGGGTGCCGGGGGTCGCCAACGTCGTGCACGAGGACGGCCGGGTCGCCTTCGACGTGGACACCGACCACCTCGACGACGCGATGGACTACCTGACCCCGCTGCGGATCCGGTCGCTGGTCAGCCACCCGCCGACGCTGGAGGAGCTGTTCCTGCGTGAGTTCGGGGAGCACGTGGAGGCCGAGGGGGCCGCGCGGTGACTGCCTTCACCGGGGTCGGGCGGCTGCTGCGGTTCCAGCTGCGACGTGACCGGGTGTTCCTGGCGGTGTGGATCCTGGCGATCCTGGCCACCGTCCACTTCTCGCTCAGCGCCATCCTGGAGCTCTACGACACCCCCGCCAAGATCGCGGGCTACGCGAACACGGTGGCGGCCTCGCCGGCGTCGGTGGCGCTGGCCGGACCGCCGTTCGCGATGGACCGGATCGGCGGCATCCTGATCTACGAGACCAGCCTGACCGCACTGCTGGGTGTGGCTCTGATGGCCGTGTTCACCGTGGTCCGCCACACCCGCCGCGAGGAGGACGCGGGCCGCGTCGAGCTGCTCGGATCCACGGTGGTGTCCCCCCACGCGGTGCTGGCCTCCGCCGTCCTGGTGTCCGCCGTGGCCTCGCTGCTGGTGGGCGTCGGGGTCGCCGGCTCCTTCCTCGTCCAGGGCCAACCGGTGAACGAGTCGCTGCTCTACGGTGCCTCGATCGCGGTGTTCGGCCTGGTCTTCACCGGCGTCGCCGCCGCGGCCGCACAGCTGATGAGCCACGCCCGCGGTGCGATCGGCGCCTCCCTCGGGTTCCTCGCCGTCGCCTACGGAGTGCGCGCGGCCGGCGATCGTCGACCAGAGCTTCCTCACCTGGCTGTCGCCGATGGGCTGGTCGCAGCAGGTGGCGGTCTACGAGCACAACCGCTGGTGGCCGCTGGCGCTCTCGCTCGGCCTGGTGGCCGTGCTGGTCGTCGCCACCGTGGTGCTGGAGTCCCGCCGCGACCTGGGCTCGGGGATCATCACCGCCCGCCCCGGCCCAGCCGGGGCCGGTCGCCTGCTCGGCGGCGTGGTCGGGCTGGCCTGGCGGCTGCAGCGCGGCGCACTGCTCGGCTGGGTGGTGGGGGTCCTCAGCATGGCGGTGCTGCTGGGCTCGTTCAGCCAGTCCATGGAGAAGATGATCGAGGACAACCCCGCGATCTCCGACATCTTCGCCGCGACCGCCGCCGAGACCCTCGTCGACTCCTACATGGCCGTCTCCCTGCTCCTGCTGGGCATCGGTGCCGCCGGCTACGCCGTCGCGTCGGCGCTGCGGATGCGCAGCGAGGAGACCGCCGACCGGCTGGAGCCGGTGCTCGCCACCGCCGTCGGCCGTGACCGCTGGTTCGCCGGCAACCTGCTGGTGACGGTGCTGGGCAGTGTCGCGCTGCTGGTCTCCGGAGGCATCGGGCTGGGCGCCTCCTACGCGGCCACCTCCTCGCGTCCGGAGGAGGTGTGGCGGATGACCGTCGCCGCCCTCGCCTACGTGCCCGCGGTGCTCCTCGTCGCGGCGGTCGCGGTGCTGCTGTTCGGCTGGGCGCCGGTCGCGGCCGCCGCGAGCTGGGCCCTGGTCGCCTTCACGTTCGTCGTCGGCTGGCTGGGCACGCTGCTCGACTTCCCCGGATGGCTCAGCGACCTGTCGCCGTTCACCCACGTGCCGGCCGTGCCCGCGGAACCGGTCACGGCCGCGCCGCTGCTCCTGATGTCGTTGGCCACCATTGCCGCGCTCGGCGCCGGCTGGGTCGGGTTCCGGCGTCGCGACGTCGGCTGACCGGCCCGCACCCGCGCCCACGCGGCCAGCACGGTTCCGTGGGGGGCGCGCATGGAATCCGCGCAACCGGGAATCCTTAGCAATGGTAATGAGTTAGGCTAAGCAACATGGCGACGACGATCGAGCAGATGGTCGCACCGACACGGGGCTCGCCGCAGCGCTGCGCGTGTCGGTGGCCCGGCTCACCCGCCGGCTCCGCAGCGAGCGGGACCCCGACAACGAGCTGAGCGTCGGGCAGCTGTCCGTGCTCGGCACGCTCTACCGGTGCGGCACCTGCTCAATCGGCGAGCTGGCCGTCCAGGAGCGGGTACAGCCCCCGTCGATGACCCGGACGGTCAACTGCCTCGAGGAGGACGGGTACGTCGTCCGCCGGCCCCACGAGACAGACCGCCGCCAGGTCGTGATCGAGCTCGCCGACAAGGGTCTCCGGACCCTCGAGGCCGACCGGCGCCGCCGTGACGCGTGGCTCGCCCGCCGGCTGCGCGAGCTGACCCCCGAAGAACGTTCCGTGCTGCGTCAGGCAGCCCCCGTCCTCGAAAGGCTGGCACAGGCTTGAGTCCCACGTTCCGCGCGCTGTCGAACCACAACTACCGGCTCTACGCCGCCGGTGGTGTGGTGTCGAACACCGGCACGTGGATGCAGCGCGTGGCCCAGGACTGGCTCGTCCTCCAGCTGACCAACAACTCCGGCACCGCGCTCGGGATCACGACCGGCCTGCAGTTCCTGCCGATCCTGCTGCTCTCGCCGTACGCCGGTCTCATCGCCGACCGGTTCCCGAAGCGCAGGCTGCTCCAGGTCACCCAGCTGATGATGGCCGCACCGGCCCTGCTGCTCGGCGTGCTCGCCGTCACCGGCCTCGTGCAGACCTGGCACGTCTACGCGCTGGCGTTCGTGTTCGGTGTGGGCACCGCGTTCGACGCCCCGGCGCGGCAGTCGTTCGTGAGCGAGATCGTCGGCAAGGAGGACCTCACCAACGCGGTCGGCCTCAACTCCGCGTCCTTCAACCTCGCGCGGATCATCGGCCCCGCCCTCGCCGGGTTCATGATCGCCTGGCTCGGCGGGGGCGCGCAGGCGACCGGCTGGGTGATCGGCATCAACGCGCTGTCCTACGCCGCGGTCGTGCTCGCGCTGCAGCGGATGCGGCCCGAGGACCTGGACACGCCGGAGGTGCAGGCGCGGGAGAAGGGCATGATCCGCGACGGCCTGCGCTACATCCGCAGCCGTCCGGACATCATGATGGTGCTGGCCATCGTCTTCTTCGCCGGCACCTTCGGTCTCAACTTCCAGATGACCTCGGCGCTGATGGCCACCGAGGTGTTCGGCAAGGGCGCCTCGGAGTACGGCATCCTCGGCACCACGATGGCGGTCGGGTCGCTCACCGGCGCGCTGCTCGCGGCGCGCAGGGGTGTCGTCCGGCACCGCCTGGTGATCCTGGCCGCCCTCGCGTTCGGGGCCGCCGAGGTGGTCTCGGGGCTGATGCCGTCCTACCTCGCGTTCGCGGTCTGGACACCGGTCATCGGGGTCACCGCACTCACCATGATCACCGCGGCCAACACGACCATCCAGATGACCACGGCGCCGCACCTGCGCGGGCGGGTGATGGCGCTCTACATGATGATCTTCATGGGTGGCACGCCCCTGGGTGCGCCGATCGTCGGCTGGATCGGCGAGACGTTCGGGGCCCGGTGGACGCTCATCGGCGGCGGCGGGATCACGATGCTCGGCACGCTGCTCGCGGTCGCGGTGTTCAGCCGCACCCAGGGCCTGCTCGACCCCGAGATCAACGACCGGCCGCGGTTCCTCGCGGTCCGAGCCAGGGAGGGGGCAGGTCGGGGCAGCTCGCCGCGCGCGGCATCCGTACCCGCTCCTGCCGCACCTCGTCGGTGACCCGCGCCGTGCCTGCGTCCCGGAGGTCTCCACGGCCAGACGGGGCCGTCCCGGCCTGTGGATAAACTCGAGCATCATGAACCCCCGCTACCGCCGCATGGTGATCCCCGGTGCCCTCGTGGCGCTGATCCTGGTCGTGGTGGTCTCGGCCCTGGTGCGGGGCTGACGTGGCCGAGCCCCTGCTGCGCGTCCTCGCACGGATGCGGTCGCTCGTCCTCGACGACCAGAGCCTGGTCCGCGCCGTGGCGGCGGGCCGGCAGAAGGGACAACGGCCGCGGTGGCGCCGCGTCGAGCTCAGGTACGTCGACCTCAAGGCCGGCCGTCACCTCCAGGTCACGGCGTACGACGACACCCAGGCCCACACCTCGAACCACCCGGTGGGGGAGGCGGCCAGGGAGGCCCTCGACGAGCTCCTCGACGAGCCGTTCGGCAACTGGCACGTCGACACCGTCACCGAGACCCACCAGGTGCGCGTCACCAAGAAGCTCGAGGCGATGGTGCACTCGGCGCCACGAGAGCCCGCGAGCGAGGAGTCGTCGGACGAGCCGCCCCGGCAGCACGACCGGGCGAAGCCCCGGCTGCTGCCCGAGGACGACCCGGCCCTCGTGGCGGTCGGGGTCTCCGACGAGCAGGGCAGGGTCAAGCCGAGCCGGCAGGCGAAGTACCGCCAGGTCGAGGAGTTCCTCCGGGACCTCGGCCCCGCACTCGACGACGCGCTCTCCTCCGGCCGGCTGCGCAGGCCCACCGCCGAGGACCCGCTACGGGTCGTGGACCTCGGCTGCGGCAACGCCTACCTGACCTTCGCCGCCCACAGCTACCTGACCCGGGTGCGCGGCCTGCCCGTGCAGATGACCGGCGTCGACGTGAAGGAGCAGTCCCACCGGCACAACACCGAGGTCGCCGAGCGCCTCGGGATCGCCGAGACGATGCGTTTCGTGCAGGGCGACATCGGCTCCGTCGAGCTGGACGAGCCACCCGACGTCGTCCTCGCGCTGCACGCCTGCGACACCGCCACCGACGACGCGCTGGCGCGGGCGGTGCTCTGGGACGCGTCGCTGGTCCTGGCCGCTCCGTGCTGCCACCACGACGTCGCCGCGCAGCTGCGTCGGGCGCCGACCCCGGCGCCGTACGCGATGCTCACCCGGCACGGCATCCTCCGCGAGCGGTTCGCCGACACGCTCACCGACGCGCTGCGCGCGGGAGTGATGCGGCTGCTCGGCTACCGCGTCGACGTGATCGAGTTCGTGGAGAGCAGGCACACCCCCCGCAACACGCTGCTTCGGGCCACCCGGACGGGCGCGGCGCCCACGCCGGCGGCGAAGGAGGAGTACGACGACCTGGTCCGGAGCTGGAACGTCCACCCCCGGCTCGCGGAGCTGCTCGCGCAGCGGCTGGCGGCCGTGGCCGGGGAACGCGCCGATGCGCCCGCCGGCTAGCGTCCTCGCCGGCCTGCTCGTCGTCGCCCTGGCCGGCCCGGCCGTGGCCACGGCGGCCACGGCGGCCACGGCGGCCCCGGCGGCCCCGGCGGCCCCGGCGACGCCGGCGAGCTCGGGACCGGTGGTCGAGCACGAGGTGGTCACCACCTTCACCGACGACCGGATCGACGAGGCGAGCGGGCTCGTGGTCCGCGACGGCCGGGTGTTCACGGTGAACGACTCCGGGGACGGCCCGTTCCTGTACGAGGTCGACCTCCGCACCGGGGAGACCCTGGGCGTCACCACCTACGCCGAGGACGACCCCGAGGACGTCGAGGCGCTCGCCGCGGGGCCCGGCGACGCGGTCTGGGTCGGGGACATCGGCGACAACCGAGGGGTGCGTCGCAGCATCACCGTCTACCGGTTCGTGCCGCCCCCCGGCGGCGGTCGGGTGGCGGCGGACCGGTTCCGGCTGGAGTACCCCGACGGCGCCCACGACGCGGAGACGCTGCTGGTGCACCCGCGCAGCGGCCGGCTGCACGTGGTGACCAAGAGCTTCGCAGGCGGGGGAGGCGTCTACCGCGCACCGCGGCGGCTCGACCCGGCGGGCCCGAACGTGCTCGAGCCGGTGGGCCGGGTCCCCGGCCTGCTCACCGATGGGACGTTCCTGCCGGACGGCAGGCGGGTCCTGCTGCGCGGCTACGGCAGCGCCGCCGTCCACGCCTACCCGTCCCTGGCGCTCGAGCTGGCCTTCCCGCTCCCGCCGCAGCGGCAGGGCGAGGCCGTGGCGGTCGGTGACGACGGCCGGGTGTACGTGACCGGCGAGGGGCGTGGCGCGCAGGTCATCGCCCTGGACCTACCGACGCCGCGGGAGGCCGAGGCCGCGCGCGAGCGCGTGCAGACCGAGCGCGAGGCCCGCGAGCCGGAGCACGACCCGCGGCCCTGGATGGGGCTGGGGCCGGTCGGGCTCCTGCTCGCGGTGCTCGGCTCGCTGCTGGTGCTGGGCGCGGTGTGGTGGGCGGTCAGAGCCGCTCGACGACGTAGTCGACGCACGCGGTGAGTGCCTCGACGTCGGCCGGGTCGATCGCCGGGTACATCGCCACCCGCAGCTGGTTGCGACCGAGCTTGCGGTAGGGCTCCACGTCGACGATCCCGTTGGCGCGCAGCGTCTTCGCGATCGCCGCGGCGTCGAGGGCGTCGTCGAAGTCGACGGTGCCGATGACCAGCGAGCGGTGCTCGGGGTCCTCGACGTACGGCGTCGTGTACGACGTCCGCTCCGCCCAGCCGTAGAGCCGGCGCGAGCTGTCCGTCGTACGCCCGACGGCGAAGTCGAGGCCACCCTGGCCGTTGAACCAGTCGAGCTGCTCGGCCATCAGGAACAGCGTGGCGATCGCCGGCGTGTTGTAGGTCTGGTTCTTCCGCGAGTTGTCGATCGCCGTCGGGAGGTCGAAGAAGGCCGGCACCCAGCGCCCGGACGCGGCGACCTGCTCGGCGCGCTCGAGCGCGGCCGGCGACATCACCGCGACCCACAGCCCGCCGTCGGAGGCGAAGCACTTCTGCGGCGCGAAGTAGTAGGCGTCCGCCTCGGTGACGTCCACGGGCAGACCGCCGGCGCCGGAGGTGGCGTCGATGAGCACGAGCGCGTCGTCGTCGGCGCCCTCGACCCGCTGCACCGGCGCCATGACGGCGGTGGACGTCTCGTTCTGGGCCCAGGCGTACACGTCGACGCCGGCCTCGGCCTTGGGATCGGGCCTGCTGCCCGTCGGCGACTCGATCACCGTCGGGTCGGCGAGGAAGGGCGCGGCCTTGGCAGCCTTGGCGAACTTCGAGGAGAACTCGCCGAACGACAGGTGCTGGCTCTTCTCCCGGATCAGGCCGAAGGTGGCGATGTCCCAGAACGCTGTGGCGCCGCCGTTGCCGAGCACCACCTCGTGGTCCTCGGGCAGGGAGAACAGCTCGCGGACGCCCTCACGGACCCTCCCGACGAGGTCCTTCACCGGGGCCTGGCGGTGCGAGGTGCCGATGAGGGAGGTGCCGGTGGCGGCGAGCGCCTCGACGGCCTCGGTGCGCACCTTGGACGGGCCGGCGCCGAAGCGGCCGTCGGCGGGCTTGAGGGAGTCAGGGATGGTGATCGTGTCGGTCACGGAGGGTCCTCGTCTGTTCGAGTGGTGGTGACCTGACCTCGTTGTCAGTAGAAGCGGCGCCGGTGTCGGCCCTGGCATATTGTGTCACCTCGCGCGATCTCCACACGAGACGGGGACCAGAGATGAACGACCGCACGCCGGGCGCGCAGCCGCCCCCCGACGCCGGCAGGCGCAACGACACGGTGCGTGCCTGACCGTGGAGATCCAGCGGCTGCCGTTTAGCCACCCCGACGCGGTCGCGCTTACCGGGGAGGTCCAGGTCGAGTACACCCGGCGCTACGGTGGGCCGGACGAGACGCCCCTCGACCCGGGGACGTTCGAGCCCCCGCAGGGTGCGTTCTTCGTCGGCTACCGCGACGGCGAGCCCGTCGTCATGGGCGGCTGGAGATTCCGCAGGGACGTCTCGGCGTTCGGGGCCGCCTCGGTCACCGAGATCAAGCGGATGTATGTCGCACCGCGGGCCCGGCGTTCGGGGCTGGCCAGGGAGCTCCTCGGTCACCTGGAGGCCACCGCCCGGCACGCCGGGGCCGGGGCGATGGTGCTCGAGACCGGTGTCGAGCAGCCGGAGGCGATCGCGCTCTACGAGACGGCGGGCTACACCCCGGTCGAGGGGTTCGGCCACTACCGGTGGTCGCCGAAGTCCCGCTACTACGGGAAGGCCCTGTCCGCCGCGGACGCCGGTGAGGTGGCCGGGTGAGCGCCCGGCGCTGTGCCGTCGTCGGCGGCGGCATCCTCGGAGCGGCGGTGGCCTGGCGGCTGACCGTGGCCGGGACGTTCGACGGGGTGACGCTCCTGGAGAAGGAGCCGGCACTGGCCCACCACCAGACCGGCCGCAACAGCGGGGTCGTCCACGCCGGCCTCTACTACCCGCCGGGCTCTCTGAAGGCCCGGCTGTGCCGCACCGGGGTGGGCATGCTCGAGGAGTTCTGCACCGAGCACCGGATCCCCTACCGCAGGATCGGCAAGGTCCTCGTCGCGCTCGACGAGACGGAGGCGGGCCGGCTCGCGGGCATCGAGGAGCGCGCCCGGGCCAACGGGGTCCCGGGTGTGCGCCGGCTCGACGCAGCGGGGCTGGCCGAGATCGAGCCGCACGTGCGTGGCGTGGCCGGCCTGCACTCGCCCACCACGGCGATCACCGACTTCCCGGCGGTCACCCGGACGCTCGCCGACCTCGTCGTCGCCGCCGGCGGCCGGGTCCGCACCGGCGCGGAGGTGGTGGGCCTGCACGAGACGGCCCGCGGCGTGACCGTGAGCACGGACGACGACGGCCGGACCGTCGGGGAGGACTTCGACCACGTCGTGCTCTGCGCCGGGCTGCAGTCGGACCGGCTGGCCCAGATGGCCGGAGCCGGCCGCGACCCGCGGATCATGCCGTTCCGCGGGGAGTACCTCGTCCTCCGCCCGGAGCTCCGGCACCTGGTGCACGGCCTGGTCTACCCGGTGCCGGACCCGCGGTACCCCTTCCTCGGGGTGCACCTGACGCCGCGTGTCGACGGCGAGGTCCTGGTCGGGCCCAACGCCGTCCTGGCCCTCGCCCGGGAGGGCTACGACTGGCGGACCGTGTCGGTCCGCGACCTCGCCGAGACGCTGGGGCACCGCGGGTTTGCCACCTTCGCCCGCGCGAACTGGCGGGTCGGGGTGGCCGAGATGGCCGGCTCGCTGAGCCGCCGGCGCTTCGTCGCGGCCGCCCGGCGCTACCTGCCCGAGCTGCAGCCGCGGGACGTGGTGCGTGGGCCGAGCGGGGTCCGTGCCCAGGCGATGGACCGGGACGGGAGCCTCGTCGACGACTTCCGGATCGACCGTCGCGGGGCCGTCACCGCGCTGCGCAACGCACCCTCCCCGGCGGCGACGTCCAGCCTCGCCATCGCCGAGCACCTGGTCAGCGAGCTGACCCGTCCGGGCTAGGCGGGCCGGAGATCCGGGTCACATCCGCCGATTGCGGGGACGCCGCGGGCCGCCCGTCGTACCGTCGAGGTCGGGGGAGATCGCCGGGCTCCTGGAACCACCACCCGGCTGGGGAGACCGAGGTCCGAGGATGGAAATGCTGCTGCTGCTGGCCCTGATGGTCGTCGCGCTGGGCGGGGTGCTGGTGCACCGACGCCTGCAGGTCCTGGCCTGGGACCGTGAGCTCGAGAGCGCCTTCGGCGTCGCCACCGACCGGGAGGTCCCCCGGCACCGCACTCTCTGACTGGGTGTGTCCCTATTGCCGGGGCGAGTCGCGTAGTCACCGTGCGGGGCATGCCGTACCCAAGTGACCTGACCGATGAGCAGTGGAACCGGAACACCGGTGGCCGGGGTAGTCGTGCCCGCCTCCCCGAGAAACGGGCCGGGAGCACGACCCTTGAGGTCCGTCGAGTCGGGTGGGATGACAGGCAGCCGGTCTTCCGCCCCATTCGGCACGCCTGGCGCGTCCAGGTCGCCCACGGCCGTCTGGGGCGCTCCCGCCGGCTGGCGAAGTCGTTCGAGAACACCACCACCTCGGCAACAGGCTGGCTGCAGGTCGCCTGCGTCGCCACGACACTGCGCCACCTGTCCCGGGAACGAGCCCGCCGGCGCCCAGTTGCTCTCGCAGCCTGAGCACGCTCGCGCGGACCGCACTCATCGCGGCCAATCCGGATGTTCAGGGCGTCGTCACGTTCGGTGAATGGGGACGAAACGAACGGGTTGCCCCACCCGGGAGCCTCTACTGATGCGGCAGCGAAGGGCCGTGGCGGTCTCCCCGACCGCCAGGCCACCACGCCACGGGGCTCGATCTCTGCGGCACGATCGACGTCGACTTGTGATTCGAACTCGGGACCACAGGGCCGTTTGGAATGGCGCTTGGGGCGGGGGCCGCAAAGTCAACTGACGCGGCGATAGCGGATGTGGGTGGTCAGCGGCGAGTGAAGGACCTCGACGGGCTCGAAGCCGAACGACTCAACTCCGTCGAAGATGCGCTCGCCCGAACCGAGCAGCACGGGCGCGATGTCGAGGGTGAGCTCGCCGATCACGCCGGAGATCAACGCCTGTCGCACGGTCGAGGCCCCACCGGCGATGTCCACACCGCGCTCACCAGCCGTCTCGCACGCTGCGGAGTAGGCCGCGTCGAAGCCCTCAGTGACGAAGTGGAAAGTCGTCCCCCCGTCCATCTGAATCGGGTCACGGCGGTGATGGGTCAGCACGAAGACCGGCGCGTGATAGGGCGGTTCGGGGCCCCACCAGCCGGTCCATTCCTCGTCCCATTCCCCGCGGATCGGGCCGAACATGTTCCGCCCCATCACATACGCGCCCCGCGGTCGCATGAGCCACTCGTTCGCGATCTTGTCGGCCTCATTGGCCCGCGGGTCGCCGATGTGCCAGCCGTGCAGCTCCGGCCCCCGCTTCCCCAGAGGGTCCTCCCGGCTCTGGTCCGGCCCGGCGACGAAGCCGTCCAGCGAGATCGACATGTGGCAGGTGGTGTCCGGCACCGCGAACCTCCTGAGGGATTGCGACTTGCAAGCGGTCGTGCCGACCCTGGTGATCCATCCCCACTCGTGGCGACGACGGCGCGTCGTACTCCCCGCCGTGAACCGATCGAGATCCCGACCACCAGCGAGACCACACAGTAGCGGCCCGAGACTGGCCCTTTCGAGACCAGCCTGTCCCCATCAGCCGGGTGAACGTCAGTGGTGTAGGGCGCTTCGGCTCGCGACGAATGGTCGCCGTCGCCAGCCCGCTCATCGTCACGATAGTGCTTCCCTGTCCGCTGATGTCCGCACGTCCGTGCTCACGCCAAAGCCTCACGGCATTACGCTGACGGAGTTGATGCCGGCGACGCGGAGTCCATCTTGCCATCTGCGCCTCTCGCGGCGAGTCAGAGCAGGGAGGCACTCATGAGCAAGAGGCGAACCTTTGCAGTCGTCTGCATCTGCGCTTCTTCATGTTGGCTTCTTCTCGATGTCCTCTCCAGCCCCACCATGGCGACGGCCCCGGCTTCGCAGCGCTCGATGGCGACAGCAGACTGGCCAGACTTCAGCCTGTCGAGCTTCCTTCGTCTTCGTCGGTGGCCTCGTGGTCATTGGTCTCGGTTTCATCTGGCTCGAATCCATGTACGAGTCTCGGAAGAACCCTTGACCTTCCCGATCCCCGATCTGCGGCTACTAGCGGCCGATGCGCCTGCTCAACGCAGCCCAGCCGGGTCCCGACCAGCCCTTCGGGCATGTGGCAGGGTGTGTCTCATCTGACACCACGACGGGGGAGGTGCGCACATGGGCTGGCGAGACGGCCACGAGGTGCGGGCCGGCGCTGGCGGGCTACGTCGTCGCCTGCGGGCGGAGACGTGGCCTGTGCGCGAGCCGGGTGGTCGGCGGTGTAGTCACGGTAGGCGAGCCCGATGGCGGCGACGCGTCGCCCGCTGCGGGCGCGACGCTCAGCGACCGTTGACCGCTTTCCATCCACACCGCGGCGTGGTCTTCATCGTACTCGGCTTCTCAGTGGCGGAGGCTTGGTCCTCGGCGTGGCAGGCCGCGGAGTGGCAACGGTGCCCCGGGCAGCCCTCCTCGGCTCACTTGGCGCCGCCGGGTCACCTGGGCGATCGGCGCGCGCGGCACGGCGTACCTACTTGCTGCGGGATCATCGGCTGGGGAGGGAAGTACGTTGGAACCGCTTTCATCAACCGCGGTGGTCTATCGTACTCGGCTTCTTGGGAGGCTTGGTCTCGGTGTGGCAGGCCGCGGAGGGCAACGAGGGCACGTCTTGCTTCCGCTGGGGTCCTGGGCGATCGGCGCCGCAACGAGGCGACCGCGCGCGACGGGAAGCCGCCGGGAGGCGTGGCGCCTTGGCCCAGGGCCCGGCGACTCGCACTCTCATCGGCACGACTGAGCACGCCCACTGGTCCGCGGCAGATGGCACGACTAGTTGCCGTGCGGCGCTAGTCGGTCAACAGACGAGCGGAGTTCGGTCCACAGCTGCTAGTCGAGTCGGACGGGAGTTCCTCCGCCCGATCTCGCCCTTTTTTTCTTTCACCACGCACGCGAGCACCTCTGTTTCTTTGAGGTTCTCCTTACCTCCTTGCTGCTTTACCTACTCAGCTTAGTCTAATTCTTACTTTTATTATTTTTATACCGGGCAGATCCCCGCCACGCATGTGCGTCCGGGCACGCCGTCCCACAAGCCTCGGCCCGATCTGCAATCCGCTTGCGCCAACTGCGAGTCCACCGTGACATTTGTGAGTCGAGTACTACTTGGCTGATGTGGGGGTCCCGCACGCCGAACACACCCGAATCCGCTCCTGTGCCTCGTCGGGATCTTCAGACGAAGCAACGATCTCGAAGACCTCGTCACGCCGTTCCATGGCCGCCGCTAGCAATTCAAGAACGCCTAGTTCGTGTTCGGCACCCTTCGGCTCCTGGCTATCCATGCGGACCATCATGCCCAGACTCGGATGCGCGCTCATCGGCACGACAGAGCTTCACTGTCCGCGGCAGTTCCGGATGGCCGCGAGCGCACGGTACTCGCGGGATGGGCCATGAACTCACTGCTGAGGACGCTCTTCCCCAACCAAGGACTCTGAGCGCTCTGACCTCGTAGCACTCCTCGTCGTCAATGGCGTTGGGTATGTGGTCAATTCTCTAGGGACTTCGGATAGACCAGATCCGTCGAGGAGGAGGTCGACGACGGCCTGCGGCTTGGCCGACGCCTGTCGCCGATTTTTGCGGGCGCGGGCTGCTTGGTAGTAGGCGCTCGCGCTGGGTGACCGCGCAGTGAGCAGAAGCCCATTGCTCCAGGGTCCCCAGTCTGCGGTTGCGGGCTAGCGGCGAGCACGATCTTCTTCTTCCCGAGGCGCGGGTGATCGGGGCGGTGCCGGCGTAGTTCTGCGCGCTCTCCGTCGGTGTAGCGGTGCGGGTCGTCGCCGAACTCGCCGAGTACCCGGGCGGCGAGGATCACGCCGAGGCCGGGTTGGCTGGCGTAGATCTCATCGTCCGGGTCCGCCCAAAATGCGCGTCCGCCTCCGCCGCCATCTCCTCGATCTGGGTGTTCAGCGTCTGCCACGATGCGGCCTGGCTGGCCACGATCGCCGCGTAGCCTTCTGCACGGTCGGTTGCGTCGGCAGCTGTCGGCGCCGCAGATCTGCCCTGATGCTCTCTCGCCCGGCCTCGACGTCGCGTCGGTTCGCCCGCCGCAGCGCCGCGCGATCCGGCTCGGCTCAGCCCGCGGCCGGTCGGGTCGGGTGCTCGCGCAGCAGGTCGAGCGCCTCGGGCGCGTCCAGCTCGCGAAACGCCTTCAAGCGGCCGGAGAAGTCCCGCAACGCCGCGCGCAGCCGCAGCACGTCCGTCCGTCCCAGATCAGGCTCTGTGTGCGCACGCTGTCGCTCTGCCTTCTCGGCGAGTCCTGCCAGCGTCGGGTCACTTCGGCGAGATCGGGCTGGTACGGGTAGTCGTTCGCCCTGGAGGTTCTTGACCGACGCGACAACACCATCGCGCACGACGACGCGGTAGCGACCGAGGAACCCACGCTCTCCGCAAGAGGACTCAATACCGACCTTCACCATTCCCGCTGCTCGCTCGGGCTCGCCTCGTCCCATCCTCGGTAGTGTCGGCGACCAGCGCGTGCAGCCGCGATCCCTCGATCCCTTCGGCACCGCCTCGGCCAGCCGCCCTTGGTCGTGACCAGCTCGATGTCGTGATGGTCCTCGGCCCAGTCATCCCCGATGAACAGCACCGCCTCACCTCCTGCTCGACTTCGCTTCCCACGGCGCAGCGCGGAGGAGACAGCCGCGATCTAATGGTCAAGTGCTCACCACACCGCACGTATCGGAGGAGTGAGGGATCGCCGAACGCGGCGCCGACGGTGTCGCCGCAGACGTGACGGTCGAAGAACGCGGCCCGTCACTGGCCGTGTCGGAGTCGGCTGAGCAACCGACGACCGCCAGGACACCAAGTGTGGTGATAGCCATGAAGGGTCCGCGCATGAGGGTGGGACGCGACCAGACGCTGATCGGTTCCCCGGCGCTACTCATGAGCGACGGGGCCACGCCCGGATCTCAGATCCGGAAACTGGCGTCGTCAATAGGGACACACCCAGTGAGGCGGCCCGCGGCCCGGCAGGTCACAGGAGGCCCAGGCCGGCGGCGTGCCTGCGCACCGCCTCGCTGTCGGCGGCCAGCACGAACGGCACGTCGTGGTCCCACGCGTCGGTGACCCGCTCGACGCGCCCGTCACCCGGGTCGAGCCGGACCTCCCGGATGTACACGGCCAGGATCCGGTCCGGGTGGGCACGCACGATGTCGGCGTAGATCTCGGGATCCTTCTCCCCGGAGTCCCCGATCAGCACGAACCGCAGCTGCGGGTGCAGGTCGAGGACCTCCGCGATCCGACCGTGCTTCGGCTCCCGGCCGGCCCGCGTGCCGAGCAGGTCGCGCAGCAGCACCGGCCCCATCGGGAACCCGTGGTGCCGCAGGAACGCGACCAGGAAGGAGTGCAGGTTCCAGGGGCTGGAGGAGACGTAGAAGACGGGGTTCACCCCGGCGGCCAGGTCGCGGTACAGCTCGGCGGCCCCCGGGAACGGCGTCCGGGTCAGCGCGGATCCGGTGACGGTCTTGTGGATCATCCGGCCGACGCGCTGGACGCCGGTCTCCAGGACGGTGTCGTCGACGTCGGACAGGATCCCGAACCGCGCTCCCGGCGCGGGGACCCGCACGCTGAGCGGCGTGCGGTGTGGGTCGGTGAGCCCGCGGTACTCGCCGGCGAGCTCGACGGTGCCGGCGGTCCATGGGCCTGCCGGTCCGCCGCGTGCCGCCGGGAGCCGGACCACGAAGTAGCCCTCCTCGTCGGTCGCCGTCTCGACCGCCGTGTCCCCGACCCGGACCCGCAGCGGCACGCCCGGCAGCTCGTCGGTGACGAAGTCCCGCAGCGTGCGCCGCACGGCGGCGAGGACCCCCTCGCCCTCGACCGCCTCGGTTCGTGGCGGCTCGTCGAGGACTCGGCCGCGCACGACGACGCCCTGGGCGCCGCCGTGGCCGAGGTAGGGCTCGATGCGGAAGTGGGCGGGCCGGCGCTCCGCGGCCCCCCTGAGCCGGGCCGTGTCCCAGGCCCGCTCGAGGGCGAGGGCCCAGCCACGCGGGCTCACCGGAGAACGCCCCGCCGTCGCAGCCGGTGCGTCACTGCCAGGTCGGGTTCCAGCCCTCGACGTCCTCGGCCCTGCGGCTGCCCGGGCCGACGTACCGCGCCGACGGCCGGATCAGCCGGCCGGTGCGCTTCTGCTCCAGGATGTGCGCCGACCAGCCACCGGTGCGGGCGCAGGTGAACATCGAGGTGAACATGTGCGGCGGCACCTCGGCGAAGTCCAGCACGATCGCGGCCCAGAACTCCACGTTCGTCTCCAGCACCCGGTCGGGCCGCCGGGCGCGCAGCTCCTCCAGCGCGGCCTTCTCCAGCGCCTCGGCCACCTCGAAGCGGGGAGCGGCGAGCTCCTGGGCGGTGCGGCGCAGGGTCCGGGCGCGCGGGTCCTCGGCGCGGTACACCCGGTGCCCGAAGCCCATCAACCGCTCGCCCTTGTCCAGCAGCTCCTTGACGTACGACGTCGCGTCCCCCCGTCGCTCGACCTCCTCCAGCATGCCGAGCACCCGGGACGGGGCACCGCCGTGCAGCGGCCCGCTCATCGCACCGACCGCGGCGGACAGGGAGGCGCCGACGTCGGCACCGGTGGAGGCGACCACCCGGGCGGTGAACGTGGAGGCGTTCATGCCGTGCTCGGCCGCGGAGGCCCAGTAGGCGTCGACGGCCTTGACGTGCTTGGGGTCGGGCTCGCCCTTCCACCGGACCATGAACCGCTCGGTGATCGAGGTGGCCTTGTCGACCTCCACCTGCGGGACCATCGGCTGGCCCACCCCCCGGGCGGCTTGCGCGACGTAGGAGAGCACCATCACCGCCGCCCGGCCGAGGTCCTCGCGCGCCTGCACGTCGTCGACGTCGTACAGCGGCCGCATCCCCCAGGCGGGGGCCAGCATCGCGATCGCGCTCTGCACGTCGACCCGGATGTCGCCGGAGTGCACCGGGATCGGGAACGGCTCGGCCGGTGGCAGCCCGGGGTCGTAGCTGCCGTCGACGAGGAGGCCCCACACCTTCTCGAACGGGACCCGGCCGACCAGCTCGTCGATGTCGACACCGCGGTAGCGCAGCGCCGAGCCTTCCTTGTCCGGTTCGGCGATCTCGGTCTCGAAGGCGATGACGCCCTCGAGGCCGTGCTGGACCTCGCTCATGGTGACTCCTTCGTCGGCCGTTCGGTCAGGCGCATTCTGCCCCGCGGAGCCGGGGGAGTCACTTCGGCGGCCGGGCGCTTTGGCTACATTCCGGGGTGTGGACAGCCGTGAGCTCAACGACCTGCGCCGGGAGTACGCCGTCGGCGGACTCCACGAGTCCGACCTCGAGCCGGACCCCGTGGCGATGTTCCGGCGGTGGATGCAGGACGCGCTGCGCGCCGGCCTCTACGAGCCCAACGCGATGGTGGTCTCCACCGCCGGCGCCGACGACGTCCCGGCGTCCCGGGTGGTGCTGCTCAAGCGGCTCGACGACCGCGGCTTCGTGTTCTTCACCAACTACGCCTCCCGCAAGGGCGAGGAGCTCGCCGCCAACCCGCGGGCGGCGCTGCTGTTCCCGTGGCAGCAGCTCGAGCGCCAGGTGCGCGTGGAGGGAGCGGTGACCCGGCTCGGCGACGACGAGAACGACGGCTACTTCGCGACCCGTCCCCGCGCCTCCCAGATCGGGGCGTGGGCGTCACCGCAGTCGCAGGTGGTGCCGGACCGGGCCACGCTCGACCGGCGGTTCGAGGAGGCCACGGCCCGGTTCGGTGACGGGGAGGTGCCGCGTCCGCCGCAGTGGGGCGGGTACTGCGTGGCCCCGGAGACGGTGGAGTTCTGGCAGGGCCGGACGGGGCGGATGCACGACCGGCTGCGCTACCGGCGTACCGACACCGGCTGGGTCACCGAGCGCCTGGCCCCGTGACCAGGTCTCGTGACCGGGCCGCGGACAGCAGACGACCCGCAGGTGATGTGCGGCTCGGCCGTCGAGACGGCCGGTCGCGTCCCGGGCGGACTTCCCGGGCACCTGCGGGTCGGGTGACTGCTTGGTATTGCCAGCGCCCACGCGGGCTCAGTCGTGCTGGCTTCCGGTGCGCTGCTAGCGAGCAGCCACCTCACAAGTCCGATAAGAACACATTCGCCGGACCACCTCCCTTCTTGTGTGCCTCCACGGTACGGCGCGCCCCCGACCCGGACAAGCACCGACCGGTCGGCGCCTGAGACGCTGTGCGCATGGCACCGAGACGAGGGTCGGCTCCCAAGGACGAGGCGCTGCTGCAGGTCGAGCAGGAGCTCGGTGTGCTCATCCACCGGGTGCGCCGGCGGACCGTGCAGGTGGCCTCGGCGGTGCACCCGGAGCTCCAGCCCGCGGCGCTGCCGGTGCTGCTCCTCGTCGTCGACCACGACGGCCTGCGCGCCTCCGACGTCGTCGAGCACTTCGGCATCGACAAGGGCGCGGTCAGCCGCCACGTGGTGCACCTGGAGTCCCTGGGGCTGCTCACCCGCGCCTGCGACCCGCAGGACCGGCGGGCGCAGACGATCGTCGCCACGGACGAGGGGCGCAGGAGAGTCGCTGCCATCCGGGTCGCGCGCCGCGAGGTGGTGGCCGGTCGGCTGGCCGACTGGACGGCGGCGGACCTGCAGCAGCTCGCCGACGGCCTTGCCAGGTACAACGCCTCGATCGAGCGCGCCGACGAGTGACGCGGCCGCTCAGGCGGGCCGGAACCAGGCGGCGGTGTCGGGCGGCAGGAACCGGCCCGTCAGCGGTGCGCTCGCGATGACCGGCTCGCCCGCCTCGACGGGAAGCGCGGCCGCGTCGTCCCCGCAGTTGAGCACGCACACCAGACCGTCCCCGCGCACGAACGCCAGCGTGTCGGGAGGCCCGTCCACCAGCCGCACCTCGTCGGGCAGGTCGTCGGTGACCTGCTTGCGGGTGGCCAGCGCGCGGCGGTAGAAGGCCAGCGTGGAGCCCGGGTCACGCTGCTGCGCCTCGACGGTGAGGTCCGCCCACTCCGCGGGCTGCGGCAGCCACGGGCGGCCGTCGCCGGGGCAGAACCCGAACGGCGGCTCGTCGCCCTCCCACGGGATCGGCACCCGGCACCCGTCGCGGCTGTGCTTGCTGCGGAACCACGCCGGGTCCTGCCGCAGCCCCGGCGGGACGTCGGCCTCCTCCAGGCCGAGCTCCTCACCCTGGTAGAGGTAGACCCCGCCGGGCAGCGCCAGCATCGTCAGCACCGCGGCCAGGCCGCGGGCGAGGCCACGGGCGCCGCCGCCGTAGCGGGTGACGTGGCGCACGACGTCGTGGTTGGACAGCACCCAGGTGGCGGTGGCTCCCGCCAGTCCCACCGCGTGCAGGCTCTCCTCGACGACCTTGCGGAAGGCCGGGGCCGACCACGGCGCCTGCAGCCAGTGGAAGTTGAACGCCTGCTGCAGCTCGTCGGCCCGCACGTAGCGGGCCATCGACTCGGGGGTGTCGGTCCAGGCCTCGGCCACGGCGATCCGGTCGCCGTCGTACTCCTCGAGGATCGTGCGCCACCGGCGGTACACCTCGTGCACCTGCGGCTGGTCCCACATCGGGAACTTCTCGCCGGGCTCGAGGTCCGCCATCTCCAGCGGGGTGTAGAGCCCGTGCGCGACGTCGATCCGGAAGCCGTCCACGCCACGGTCGAGCCAGAACCGCAGGATCGACTCGAACTCCTCGCCGACGGCCGGGTTCCACCAGTTCAGGTCCGGCTGGGTGGCGTCGAACATGTGGAGGTACCACTGGCCGTCGTCCACCCGCGTCCACGCCGGGCCGCCGAAGACCGAGACCCAGTTGTTCGGCGGGAGCGAGCCGTCGCGGCCGCGGCCGGCGCGGAACACGTAGCGGTCCCGCTCGGGGCTGCCGGGTCCGGCGTGCAGCGCGGCCTGGAACCACGCGTGCTCGACCGAGGTGTGGTTGGGCACCAGGTCGACCACGACCCGCAGGCCGAGGCCGTGGGCCCGGGCCAGCAGGGCGTCGAAGTCGTCGAGGCTGCCGAACAGCCGGTCGACGTCGCGGTAGTCGGCGACGTCGTACCCGTGGTCGTTCTGCGGGGAGGGGTAGAACGGCGTGATCCACAGCGAGTCGACACCCAGGTCGGCCAGGTGCGGCAGCCGTTGCTCGATCCCCGCCAGGTCCCCGACCCCGTCGCCGTCGGAGTCGGCGAAGCTGCGGACGTAGATCTCGTAGCAGACCGAGTGCTTCCACCACGGGCTGCTCGCGGGCGTGTCGGAGATGGGGCGCTCCTCAGGCGAAGGCGGCGGGGTCGACGGCGATCCAGGTGTGTCGGGCACGGGCCACGATCCGGCCGTCGGAGTCGTAGACGGTGCTCGCGGTGAAGGTCTTGCGGCCCTCGCGGGCCAGCTCGGCGCCGACCACGACGTGCGTCTCTCCGACGACCGGCAGCTCGTCCACCTGGGCGGCGATCCGGCCCAGGACGGCGGGCCGTCCCTCCAGGTCGGTCGACCAGCCGCCGGTGCAGTCGAGCGCCGCCCAGGCCGTGGCCAGCCCGACCCGCTCCACGCCCGGGTCGAGCAGGTCCGAGGCCACCGCCAGGCTCGGGTGCGGCACCCACAGCGACGCCACCCGGCCGTCTCCCAGGGGGCCGGGGAAGATCCGCAGCCCGTCGCCCTCCTCACGGTCGGGGCCACAGACGAAGCACCGCGGGAACGGGTGCGTGCGGAAGCCCGCGTAGCCGGGCATCGCCTCGGCCGCCCGGGCGGCGGCGACACCCTCGACGGGGTTCGAGCTCCTCGTCGGTGCAGCGCGCCTCGGCGACCAGCGTGGTGCCGTGGGTCAGCCGGGTCCGCGGGCCGTCGGCGTGCTCGACCTCGAGGTCGGTGTCCAGCGGCGGGGGAGTGCGCAGGGTGACCTCGACGACCGGGCACTCGGGCGCCGGCTCGGGGTGTTCGGCGAACCGCTCGGCGAGCAGCCCTGCGGTGTACCCGCCGTTGCCCGAGCTGCTCGGGCCGCAGTACCTCGCTGGGATCACCAACGCGCTGTCAGTGCCGGCATCGTGCATCAGCTCTTCATCCGCTCCAGTCGTGCGAGCGCCTCGCGACGCTCCTCGGCGTGGTCGACCAGCGGTGGCGGGTACCCCGCCGGGAGACCGCCGGGCCGGACCGAGGGTTCATGAATGTACGCGGTCTCCACGTCGGCGAGCTCCTGCGACCCACCGACGGACGTAGGCTCCGTCGGGGTCGAAGGTCCGGCCCTGGCCGGTCGGGTTGAAGACCCGGAAGTACGGCGCCGCGTCGGTCCCGCAGCCGGCCACCCACTGCCAGCCGTGCTGGTTGGAGGCGAGGTCGGCGTCGACCAGCCAGCGCATGAAGTGCCGCGCCCCGTGCTGCCACTCCAGGTGCAGGTCCTTGACCAGGAAGCTGGCCACGACCATCCGCACCCGGTTGTGCATCCAGCCGGTGGCGCGCAGCTGGCGCATCCCCGCGTCCACGACGGGGAAGCCGGTGCGGCCCTCCTGCCAGGCGACGCAGGTCCTCCCCGGGCTCGTCGTACTCCATCGCCGCGAACTCGGGGCGGAGGTACTCCCGCGCGGTCCCGGGGCGGCGGTGCAGCACGTCGGCGTAGAACTCCCGCCACGCCAGCTCCCGGCGGTACGACGCCGCGCCGGCGCCGTCGTGGGCGGCCGAGGTCGGCCAACAGCGTCCGCGGGTGCACCTCGCCCCACTTCAGGTGGACCGACATCCGCGACGTGGCGTCCCGGTCGGGCCGGTCCCGGCCGCCGTCGTAGCCGTCCACCGTGTCGAGGAAGTCCGCCCAGCGCCGCAGGGCTGCCTCCTCTCCTGCCTCGGGGAGGGTCATCCCCGCCGGGCACGGGCGCCGACGGGACGTGGTCGGACGACGCGTCCACCCAGCGGACGTCCGCGGGCGGGGGGTCGGCGGGTCCGCGCCGGCCGTGGTCGGCCCACGCCCGCGAGAACGGCGTGAAGACCTGGTAGCCCTCGCCGTCGCGCGTTGACCACCCGTGCCGGGCGCGACCGCGTAGGGCGAGCCCGGCGACGCAGCTCGACCCCGGCCGCGGCCAGCGTCTCCTCCACGGCCGTGTCCCGGCGCCTGCCGTAGGGACCGAAGTCCGCGGCGACGTGGACGCTGCCCGCGCCGACCTCGGCGGCCACCGCGGGCACCACCACGCACCGGGTCCCCGTGGCGGACCACGAGCCGCCCGCCGACCGCGGCGTCGAGCGCCCGCAGCGACGCGACCAGGTAGGCCCGGCGGGCGGGGCCGGCCGGCTGCCACAGCGCCGGGTCCACCACGAACAGCGCCAGCACCTCACGGCCCTCCGCGCAGGCCTCGAGCAGCGCGGGATTGTCGCCGGAGCCGGAGGTCGCGCCGGAACCACATCACGGCAGGGGGCGAGCGAGGAGGTCATCGCCGTCAACTCTGCCAGCGGGGGGCGCAGTTGATACACAATGTCGGCGTGAGCGACCTGATCGACACCACCGAGATGTACCTCCGCACGATCTTCGAGCTGCAGGAGGAGGGCATCGTCCCGCTGCGTGCGCGGATCGCCGAGCGGCTGCACCAGAGCGGGCCCACGGTCAGCCAGACGGTGGCCCGGATGGAGCGTGACGGCCTGCTCACCGTCGAGGGGGACCGCCACCTGCAGCTGACCGACGAGGGTCTGCGGCTCGCCACGCGGGTGATGCGCAAGCACCGGCTCGCCGAGCGGCTGCTCACCGACGTCATCGGGCTGGACTGGGAGCTGGTGCACGCCGAGGCCTGCCGGTGGGAGCACGTGATCTCCGAGAACGTCGAGCGCCGCCTGGTCGAGCTGCTCGGGCACCCGACCGAGTCCCCCTACGGCAACCCGATCCCCGGCCTCGACGAGCTCGGCCAGAGCAACCAGCGCCGAGGAGTTCATGCACGACGTCGAGCCGCTGGACCAGGTGGCCACCTCCGGCGGGGCGGTCCGGGTGCTGGTCCGCCGGATCAGCGAGCCGATCCAGACCGACGAGGCGCTGATGGCCGCGCTGCGGCGGGTCGGTGCGCTTCCGGACAAGGTGGTGACCGTCACCGCCCGGGAGGGCCGGGTGTCGGTGGGCAGCGGCGGGGAGACCATGGAGATCGACGTCGAGGCCGCCTCGCACGTCTTCGTCCGCCGTCTGTGAGTGACCCCACTCGGCGCGCCGTACCGACCCGTCTCGTAAGCCGTCGCGCTCTGCTTGGATGGGGGACATGAAGCGGGAGGGGAGACAGGTCGACGTGGTCGGCCTGACCAAGATGTTCGGGGCCCTCAAGGCGGTCGACGACCTGACGTTCTCGGTCCGGCCCGGCGTGGTCACCGGCTTCCTCGGCCCCAACGGGTCGGGCAAGACCACCACGCTGCGCTGCGTGCTCGGGCTGCTGCAGCCGACCTCCGGGCACACCGCGGTCGGTGGCGTGCCCTACCGCGACCTCGACGACCCCATCGGCACGGTGGGGGCCTCGCTCGAGGCGTCGAGCTTCCACCCCGGCCGCAGCGCCCGCGCACACCTGGAGGTGATGGGCCTCGGTGCCGGGATGACCGGCGCGCAGGCCCGCGAGCGCGCCGACCAGATGCTGGCGCAGGTCGGCCTGGCCGAGGTCGCCGGCAAGCGGGTCGGCGGGTACAGCCTGGGCATGCGGCAGCGGCTGGCGCTGGCCGGAGCCCTGCTCGGCGACCCCGAGGTGCTGATCCTCGACGAGCCGGCCAACGGGCTCGACCCGGCCGGCATCGCCTGGCTGCGGCAGTTCCTGCGCGCGCTCGCCGCCGAGGGGCGCACCGTGCTCGTCTCGAGCCACGTGCTCAGCGAGGTCCAGCAGACCGTCGACGAGGTCGTCGTCCTCTCGCGCGGCCACCTGGTGCGCCAGGGCACGCTGGCAGAGCTGGACAGCGGACCGCGCGAGGTGCTGGTCCGCACACCGTCGCCCGAGGCGCTGCGCGAGGCGCTCGCCGGCCGCGGGATGGACCTCGCCGGCACCGACAACGCCGGCCGGCTCCGGGTCGTGGGCGGCTCGACGGAGTCCGTCGGGCACGCCGCCTTCGAGGCCGGGGTCGAGCTCCACGAGCTCGTCGCCGCCGCGAGCGGCCTCGAGCAGGTGTTCCTGCGAGCTGACCGAGGGAGGGCACGCATGACGGCGCTGGTGCGCGCGGAGCTGAAGAAGGTCCTCTCCACGCGGCTGTGGTGGGGCCTGCTCATCGGAGCCGCCGCCTTCAGCGGCATCCAGTCCCTGGCGAACGCGATCGTGGCCGGCATGGACGCCGGCGGCGGGCATGGGCACCATGCCCGGGCTCGACACCGCCGAGGCGGTCCGGTCGGTGTACCCGATGGCGATGTTCTCCGGCACCTACATGTTCGCGCTCGTGCTCGGCATCACCGGCATGACCGGGGAGTACCGCCACCAGACGATCACCGCGACGTTCCTGGTCTCGCCGCGACGGGCGCGGGTGGTGGGCGCGAAGATCGCGGCCCACGCGCTGATGGGCCTGGTCTTCGGGCTCGTCGGGATGCTCACCGTGCTCGTCGTCGGCGGAGCCACGATGAGCGTCCGGGGCTACGGGCTCGGGCTCGACGCCGACCGGCTCTGGGTGACCAGCGGGCTGGCCGTGCTGGCCGTGGCGATCTGGACCGTGCTCGGCATCGGTATCGGGACGCTGATCCGCAACCAGGTCGCCGCGATCGTGGCCGCGCTGCTGTTCACCTTCCTCGTCGAGCCGCTGGTCACGTTCGCGGTGACCGCGATCGAGGGCATCGACCTCGACTGGGTGGTCAAGTGGCTGCCGTCCAACGCCTCCTCGGCGCTGATGCAGCCCCCGAGCACGGTGCTGGACTACCTGGACTGGTGGGCCGGCGGCCTGGTCCTGCTCGGCTACGGGCTCGTGCTCGCGCTGCTCGGCATCGTGCTCTCCGTGCGGCGCGACGTGTCCTGACCCACCGCACCGGCGTCGACGAGGTCGGCCAGGGCCGAGAGGAACGGCGCGCAGCCGGCGTCGACCTTGTAGGTCGCCAGATCGTCCCCGCGGGTGGCGCCGCGGTTGACGATGACCACCGGGACGCCGGCCTTGTGGGCGTGCCGGACGAAGCGGAAGCCCGAGAGCACCGTCAGGGACGAGCCCGCCACCAGCAACGCCTCGGACGCGTCCACCGCGTCCAGGCAGCGCTGCACGCGCGGCTTGGGGACGTTCTCGCCGAAGAACACCACGTCGGGCTTCAGCGCGCCCCCGCACGCCTCGCAGGCCGGCAGCGCGAACCCGTCGGTGGCCTTCAGCTCCACGTCCCCGTCGGGCCGGGTGAGCACGTCGGCGTGCTCCTCGGCGAACCCGGGGTTCAGGGCCCGCATCCGGTCCTGCAGCGCCGACCGGCTGCTGCCGCGGCCGCAGCCCAGGCAGACCACGTCGGCGATCCGCCCGTGCAGCGCGCACACCGACCTGCTGCCCGCCGCCTCGTGCAGTCCGTCGACGTTCTGGGTGACCAGGAGCGGGACCCGGCCGGTGGCCTCCAGGCGGGCCACCGCCCGGTGGGAGGGGTTCGGCGCGGCCCGGTGCAGGCGCGACCAGCCGAGGTAGGACCTGGCCCAGTACCGCTGCCGCGCCGCCTCGGTGGAGACGAACTCCTGGTAGGTCATCGGGCTGCGCACCGGAGCGCCGGGGCCGCGGTAGTCCGGGATGCCGGAGTCGGTGCTCACCCCGGCACCGGTCAGCACGGTGAACCGGCGGGTGGCGAGCAGATCGAGCGCGGCGAGCACCCGTTCAGCGTACGGGGCGGCGCGCGGGGACGAACCGGCCGACATCGGGCGACCCGGGCGACCCGGTCGACCCGGGCGGACGTCGGGCGGACATTTCGGCGAACGCGGCCGCGCACGGCGCCCGGGGCCCCTACGCTGAGCGCCATGCGACCTGAGTGGGTGCCCGTCTCGGCGGCCGCCCTGGTGACCGGTGTCATGGCGCTCGTGCTGGGGCAGATGCTCAACCCGGCCGGCAGCGACACCTCCCCGGCGGGGCAGATGCTCGTCGCGGCGGAGTACCCCGGTCGCTGGCTGGCGATGAGCATCCTGTTCTTCGGTGCCGCGGCACTGATGATCCTGGGCATGCCCGCGGTGATGACGCTGTTCCAGGAACGCCGCGGGCGCGGGGTGGGCATGGTCGGGGTCGCCGTCTTCACCCTCGGCTGCGTGGGCGTGGGCGGCCTGGCGGCGCTGATGCTGATGTTCCGCGCGCTGGCGCTGGAGAGCCTGCAGAGCGAGCGGATCATCTCCTCCGAGATCGAGATGGTCTCCGCGTCCCTGGACGACCCCGGGCTGCTGGTCACGCTCAACGTGTGGGTCTACGGGTTCCTCCTGGGCGTCCTGCTGATCGCGGTGGGCCTGTTCCGCACCCGCGGCGTCCCCGGCTGGGTCCCCGGCCTGATGGTCGCCTTCCTGGCCGTGCAGCTCCTCATGCCGCTGCTGAGCGAGGGGAGCGTCGTGGCCAGGGTCGGCTCCGCGGTGGCGCTGATCCTGCTGGCCGGCGGCTTCACCGGCATGGCCACCAACGCGGCCTCCCCGCGCAGCCGGGTCCCGGTCACGCACACCCTGGTGCGCCCGTAGCGCCGCTCACGGCTCCACGAGCGGCACGAAGGAGTACCACCCCTCGTGGTGGACCTCCGGCTCGCCGTCCGTGCGCCGCGCGACGGTCATCCGCCCCCGGACCGGGACGACCAGCAGGCCCCCGGCGGTGAGCTGGTCCAGCAGCTGCTCCGGCAGCCGGGTCGCCTCCGCGGAGACCAGGACCCGGTCGTAGGGACCGGCCTCGGGGACTCCGAGGACACCGGGGCGGGCCTGCTCGATGCGGGTCCACGGCATGTCGTGGCCGGCGAGGTTCTCGCGCCCCCGGGTGACCAGCTCCGGCACCAGCTCCACTCCGACCACCTCGCCCTCGGGACCGACCAGGTCGCCCAGCAGCGCGGTGGTCCAGCCCGAGCCGGACCCCACGTCGAGCACCCGCATGCCGGGCTCGACGTCGAGCAGCTCCAGCATCTCCCGTACCGTGCTCGGCTGGCTGTTGGTCTGCCCGTGCCCGATCGGCACGGCCGCGTCCTCGCGGGCGAACCCGCGACTGCTCCTCGGCAGGAAGTCGGCGCGGTGCACCCGCTCGAAGGCGGCGCGCACCCGGCCCGGGGCCTCCACGGCGGGCTCAGGCGTAGCGCGCCGCCGCGCGGGCGCGGGCCTTGGCGGCCTCGACCTCGCGGTCCTTGGGCGGGGCGGCCGCGGTGAGCCCGTCCAACAGGCGGCCGGTCGCCGCGCTGACCTCCGCCACCGCCCTGTCGAAGGCCTCCTGGTTCGCCCGCGACGGGTGGGTGCTGCCGCTGACCTTGCGGACGTACTGCAGGGCCGCGGCCTGCACCTCCTCCGCCGTCGCGGGCGGCTCGAAGTTGTGCAGGGTCCGGATGTTGCGGCACATGCCTGCCACGGTACGACGGGCCGCGCCGGTGCGTCACGGGGTGAACAGGTCCACGCCACGCGGCGTCACCAGGGCCACCCGGCCGTCCGGCAGCGGCAGGGTCCGCACCCGGTGGCCGTCCCATCCGGCGACGGTCTCCCTGGACCGTTCGGTGAGGGCGCCGTCGTCGCCGACGCGCAGGACGGCGAGCCGGGTGCCGCCGCCCCGCCAGTCCGCGAGCACCGCGAGCGCGGTGCGCGTGTCCGGCAGGTAGGTCAGTCCCCGGGGGTCCCAGCCGGCGACGAGCTCGGTGGACCGGCCGAAGCCGAGCGTGTCGAGGCGGCGCGGGTCGGTGAGGTCGCGCAGGTCGAACACCGCCGCCTGGGCGCCCAGGGTCCGTCCGTCCGGCCGTGCGTCCTGCCCCAGGCCGAGCAGCAGGCCGTCCCCGAGGGGGTGGAGGTAGGCCGAGAACCCGGGGACCTTCAGCTGGCCCAGGACCTGTGGCGCCGTCGGGTCGGACAGGTCCACGGTGTACAGCGGGTCCACCTCCCGGAAGGTCACCACCACGGCGAGGTCGTCGAACCAGCGCACCGACTGGATCCGCTCGTCGATCCCCATCGCGTCCACGCGGCCGACCTCCACCAGGTCCGACCCGCGCTCGCGGAGGACCACGACGCCGTTCTCCTCCGGGGCCCACGGGTCCTGCCCCAGGGCGGTCGCCACCCGCAGGTGCCCGTCGTACTCGCTGAGCGACCACCGGTCCCGGACCCGGCCGCGGACCGAGCCGGAGGCGACGTAGGCGGCGTCGAGGCCCTCGAGCGCGAACGCGTGCACGCCGGTCCTCCGCCGCTCCCGGGTGGCGAGGTAGAGCCGGTCGGAGGAGGAGTACACCAGGTCGCTCCCGGTGGTGACGGCGGTGGTCCGACGGGTCTGCGGGTCCGCGGGGTCGAGGCCCACCACGGTGACGGTGCCGTAGCCGGACGACCGCTCCGGGTGTCGCACCGCGGAGCAGTCCACGAGCCGGCCCGACCCGCTCGTGGACTGCACCTGCGGCAGCCACGCGTCGATCGTGCTCTCCCGGACGATGCGGCGGTTCTCCCGCTTCGCCTCCGCCCGGGACAGTCCCCGTCGGGGCTGCACGAAGTCGAGCGCGGGCTCTCTCGTCGACAGCACCAGGCGCACGACGTCGTCGTACTGCCGTGCCGAAACCAGGCTCGCGTCGTACGTCGTGTCCGACGCCGTGACCGGTGCCGCGGGGTCGGAGGCGTCGACGACCAGCACCCGGGTCGACGCGTCACCGGGCCAGGAGAGGAGGCCGCGGGCAGCGTCCGACGGCCCGCGGGAGCCGGTCGTGCCGAGCACCACCACCCGGTCACCGACGAGGAGCAGCTCGGTGGCTCCCAGGCCGCCCGGCAGCGGCAGCGTCGAGAGCTCTCGCGGTGCGGCCCCGGTGACGTCGGTGGCGACCAGCCGGCGGCCGTCCACGTGCACGAGCAGCCGCCCGTCGGTCTTGGCCACGTCGGGCTCGTCCACGCCCGGCTCCTGCACGTTGGTGCCGGTCGCTGCGGAGCCGACGGCCTCCTGGGGGACGGCGGCGTCGAGCTCGACCGTGCCCGACGCGCGTGCCGAGGCCGTCAGCGGCACCGGCCCCCAGGGCCAGCCGCCCAGGCCCCACGGCCCCACGTGGGGCAGCGCCGCGTCGACGTACCACCGACGCAGCTGCCCGCAGTCCTCGAACGCCTCGAGCTCCGCGGCACCGGCGGGCGGGGAGAGCGCCTCCCCGAGACCGCCCGGCGCTCCGGTGACCCCGCCCAGCACGGCGGTGGCCGCCACCGTGGCGAGCGCCCCGATCCCCACGGCTGCTGCGCTGCGTCGTCCCATGTGTGGTGGGACGCACGTTGTCCCCGTCCGGTTCCACCCGCCAGAGTGGTCGCCCATGAGCCAGGACCAGCGCAGTCTCGACCTCGTCCTCTTCGGCGCGACCGGCTTCACCGGCGGCCTGACCGCGGAGTACCTCGCCCGGAACGCGCCCCCGGGGTGCCGGTGGGCGCTCGCCGGCCGCAACCGGGGCAGGCTCGAGGAGGTCCGTGCCCGGCTCGCGGCCATCGACCCCGGGCTCGCCGACCTGCCGCTGCTGCACGCCGACGTCACCGACGCGGCGTCCCTGCGCCAGGTCGCGGAGTCGGCACGGGTGGTGATCACCACGGTGGGGCCCTACGTCGAGCACGGCGAGCCCCTGGTGGCCGCCTGCGCCGAGGCGGGGACCGACTACGTGGACCTGACCGGCGAACCGGAGTTCGTGGACCGGATGTACGTCCGCTGGCACAAGGTCGCCGAGGCCAACGGTGCCCGGATCGTGCACGCGTGCGGGTTCGACTCGATCCCGCACGACCTCGGCGTCTGGTTCACCGTGCAGCACCTGCCCGAGGACGTGCCGCTGCGGCTGCGCGGGATGCTCCGTGCCGGCGGCCGGCTCTCCGGGGGCACCTTCGCCTCCGCGATGACGGCGCTCTCCCGCGGCCGGCAGACGAAGCAGGCCGCGGCCGAGCGGCGGCGCCTGGAGCAGCGTCCCCAGGGCAGGCGGGTGCGCGCGACCGCGCGGCCACCCCACCGCGATCCCGCGACCGGGTGGTGGCTGGTGCCGCTGCCCACCATCGACCCCCAGGTCGTGCGGCGCTCGGCGGCCGCGCTGGAGCGCTACGGCCCCGACTTCGAGTACGCGCACTACGCCGCCGTGAAGCGGCTACCCGTGGTGGCGGCCGGCGTCGCCGGGTTGGCCGGCCTGGCCGTCGCGGCACAGGTCCCGCCGGTCCGGCGCTTCCTCCTCGGCCGGCTGCCTCAGGGCCGGGGCCCCAGCGAGCAGCAGCGCGAGAAGGCGTGGTTCAGCCTGCGGTTCGTCGGCGAGGGCGGCGGCCACCGGGTCGTCACGGAGGTCTCCGGTGGCGACCCCGGCTACGACGAGACCGCCAAGATGCTCGCGGAGTCGGCGCTGTGCCTGGCCTTCGACGACAACCCGCCCACGGCCGGCACCGTCACCACCGCTGCCGCCATGGCCGGGAACCTCGTGGAACGCCTGAAGCGGGCCGGGATCCGGTTCCAGGTGCTGGAGAGCACATAGCCCGGGTGGGTGGAATCCGGCCGATCCGCCGCCGCCGGACCGCTGCTGTTCCTATCGTGAGGTGACCTGAGACGGGGGTGACCGCGCGATGACCGCAGTGTGGCGACGGTGGGCCAGGGGCTGCGTCAGCGCGCTCCTGGTGTGTGCGGTCGCGCCCCTGGTCGGTCCCTCCTCGGCGCCCACCACGCCCGCCGCCCTCGGCCTGTCGCCGGCGGACGACGCACCCGTCCTCGACCGGGTGCTGGACGACCCGCTCGAGGCCCACCTGCGCTCGGTCGCCGTGTCGGAGGACCGGACCGCCCGGGCCCGGGCGCTGCGGGACGCCGCGGAGGGCGCGGTGTCCCCCAAGGGCCGGCTGTGGTCGGTCAGCGAGCTCACCGACCACGGGCTGCCGGTCGCCGCGCAACGTGCCTACCGCCGGGCGGCGGAGGTGATGGCGCGGACCGACCCCGGGTGCGGGCTGCCCTGGACCCTGCTGGCCGGGATCGGACGGGTGGAGTCCGACCACGGCCGGTACGGCGGGGCGCGGCTCGGAGCCGACGGCGTGAGCCGTCCCCGCATCATCGGTCTCCGTCTCGACGGCCGCGGCCCCGTGGCCGCCATCCGGGACACCGACGACGGCAGGCTGGACGGTGACCGGGTCTGGGACCGGGCGGTGGGCCCGATGCAGTTCATCCCCTCGACGTGGGCGACGGCCGCACGGGACGGTGACGGCGACGGCAGGACGTCCCCGCACGACCTCGACGACGCGGCCGCGGCGGCCGCGGCCTACCTGTGCTCGGGTGCCGGCAGTCTCCGCGACCCCGCGACGCAGGCCGCCGCGTTGTACCGGTACAACCAGGACGACTACTACGTGGCCCTGGTGCAGGCCTTCGAGGTCGGCTACCGCACCGGCAGCTTCGTGATGCCACCCCCGCCGCCGGCCGAGGAGGAGCTCGCCGAGCGCCGCCGGGCACGTCGCGCGGCACGACTGGCCGCGCTGCGCGTGGAGCGGCGTGACGAACGACGGGCCGAGCTGCGCGACGGGCGCCGCAAGGAGCGTGACCGCCGGACGGCGGCCGGGCGAGCCGGCGGGCCCGAGGCCTCTCCCTCACCCACGCCGTCCGCGAAGCCCTCGACGAAGCCGAAGCCGAACCCGAAGCCGTCGTCGTCCGCGACGCCCACGCAGCCGCCGGCGGCGCCGGCCGCGCCCACCCCCGCCGAGCCGGAGCCGCCGAAGCCCTACGGCAAGACCGGCGCGGTGACCGAGTGCGACGGCGGCTACTGCCTCGCGGGGACACCGCTCGACCTGGGCGCGCTCGCCGGCGGCGAGGCGAAGGCGCACGACGACTACGACCTCGACGGGCTGGTGGAGACCAACGGCGAGGAGGTGGCCGGTCTCCTCGGGAGTGCCAAGGTCACGATGACGGTCGTCGAGCTGGGCGACGGCCGGCTCGGCATCTACGCCATCAACGGCAAGTCGGTGTCCTAGCAGGTCCGCCGACGCGGCCGCGCCGGCCCGGAGCGCACACCGCGCAGGCGTGCCACACTGCCGACCATGACGTTGCCACAGCTCGAGGTGATCAGCCGCAGCCCCTCCGAGGACACGGGCAAGCCGCCGCTGCTGCTGGTCCACGGCCTCGGGCACGCCGCCTGGTGCTGGGAGAACTGGCTGGACGCCGCGGTCACCGCGGGTCACCCCGCGCACGCCCTGTCGCTGCGTGGGCACGGCGGCTCCGAGGGCACCCTGCGCACCGCCACCCTCGGCGACTACGTCACCGACGTCATGCGGGTGGCCGGCCGGCTCGAGGAGCCACCCATCCTCGTCGGGCACAGCATGGGCGGTCTGGTCGCCCAGATGGTGATGGCCCGCTACCCGGTGCGCGCGGGGGTCCTGGTCGCCCCGGTCCCGGCCCGGCCGGCGGTGGGGTCGCTGCTCTCGGTGGCCCGCCAGCACCCCACGGACGCGTTGCGGATGATCGGCCTCATGTCCCTCCCGCTGCGGACGTCGTACCTCTTCGAGACGCTCGACCCGGCCGCGGCCGAGGCCTACCGCGGGCAGACCGGCCCGGAGTCGCCGCTCGCGCAGTACCAGCTGCTGCTGCACCGCCCGCAGCCGATGCCGGTCGGGGGCGCGCCCGTGCTCGTGGTCGGCACTCCCGACGACCGGCTGGTCCCGGTCGCCGACGTGCGGAGCACGGCCCGGCGGTACGGCGCCCGGCTGCTGGAGTTCCCCGGGCTCGGGCACGACCTGATGCTCGACGCGGGCTGGGAGGAGCCGTTCGAGGCCGTCCGGCGGTGGCTCGAGGAGGAGGTCCTCGGGTAGGCCACGCGGGGGTGGGTACCGGCTGCGCCGTGGGACGGATCCGGATCGGCATCTCGGGCTGGAGCTACGCCGGCTGGCGGGGTGACTTCTACCCGAAGGGCCTCGTGCAGCGTCACGAGCTCGGCTACGCCGCCGAGCGGTTCGGGTCGATCGAGATCAACGGCTCCTTCTACTCCCTGCAGCGGCCGTCGTCGTACGCCACCTGGCGCGAGCAGACACCCGACGACTTCGTCTTCGCCGTCAAGGGCGGCCGGTTCATCACCCACATGAAGAAGCTGGCGGGGGTGGAGGTGCCGCTGGCGAACTTCTTCGCCTCCGGGGTGCTCGCCCTGGGCCCGAAGCTCGGACCGGTGCTCTGGCAGCTCCCGCCCAACCTCGGGTTCGACCCGGCGCGGCTGTCGGCCTTCTTCGACCTGCTTCCCCGGACGACCGCAGCGGCGGCCGAGGTGGCCAAGGCGCACGACGCCAAGGTCCCGGACGACCGCGCGCTCACCGTCGCCGAGGACGACCGGCCGCTGCGGCACGCGCTCGAGGTCCGGCACCCGTCGTTCGTGTCGCCGGAGGCGGTCGAGCTCCTGCGGGCCCACGACATCTCCTCCGTGGTGGCCGACACCGCCGGCCGGTTCCCGCTGGTGGAGGAGGTGACCAGCGACCACGTCTACGTCCGGCTGCACGGCGACACCGAGCTGTACGTCAGCGGCTACTCGCCCCAGGCGCTGGACCGCTGGGCGGCCAAGGTGCGCGCCTGGGCGGAGCAGGGCCTCGACGTCTACGTCTACTTCGACAACGACGCCAAGGGCTACGCCCCGCACGACGCGCTGGGGCTCCTCGCACGGGTCTAGTCTCCTTCGCGTGATGCTGCTGCGCGGGCCCCTGGACGGGCCGAGCGACCAGGCCCTCGAGATGGCGACGGCCAACGCGATGATGCGGCGGGTGGCCCGCGGAGAGGCGGGCGCGATGGTGCGGGTCCACCGGCCGGCGGGCGGGGCGGTCGCCTTCGGCCGGCGTGACGTCCGGCTCCCCGGCTTCGCAGACGCGGTGGCGGCGGTACGACGGGCGGGGTTCGAGCCCTGCGTCCGCGCCCCCGGCGGCCGGGCCGTCGCCTACACGACCGCCGCCCTCGTGGTGGACCACGTCAGCCCGGACCCGGAGTGGCCCTCGGGCCTCGAGGGCAGGTTCGACCAGTTCGGGCAGCTGTGGACGGGCGTGCTGGGCCGGCTCGGCGTGGACGCCCGGGTCGGCGAGGTGCCGGGGGAGTACTGCCCCGGGTCGCACAGCGTGAACGCACGGGGCGTGGTCAAGCTCGTGGGGACCGCCCAACGGATGGTCCGGGGGGCGTGGCTGTTCAGCGCCGTCCTGGTCTTCGATGGTGCCGGGACGCTGCGGCCCCTGCTGCGCGAGGTCTACGGCGCCCTGGGCCTGCCCTTCGAGGAGGCCTCGGTGGGGTCGCTGGCGGAGGAGGCTCCGGGGTGCACCCTGGACGAGGCGGAGGACGCGCTGCTCGAGGCCTACGCCGCGCGGTACGGGCTCCGTCCCTCGGGGCTCCCGGAGGACCTGGTCGAGGAGGCGCGGGCCCTGCTGCCCGACCACCGGGTCCCCCCGTCGACGACGACCGGCTGACGGCGGCGCAGGACCACGGCCGCGCCGTCCCGTGGTCCTGCCGTGTTTCCGTCGCGTCGAACCGGGCACCACCTGTCACAGCGGTCACGCAGGTGCACGGCCGCCCGAGGAGAAGGGAGTCGCCGTGGGGGCTGGGATCATCCTGATGGTCGTCGGTGCCATCCTGGCGTTCGCCGTACGTGTCGACGGGGACGTCGTCGACATCCAGACGGTCGGCCTGATCTTCATGCTCGCCGGCGCCGCGATCATCGCCTACGCCCGCCGGGAGCGGCGCCTGAAGGAGGTGGCCACGCACGAGGAGCAGCGGCTGGACCCGTCGGGCAACCCGCAGGGCGCCGTCCGGGAACGGGTCGTCCACGAGGTGGTCAGCGACGACGAGGCGGACACCCGGTGACCCGGAGCCCCGCGGGCAGGTGAGTCCGGGGCGCCGTACCGCCGCGGCCGGGGGAGGGTGCGCGGACTCGCGCGGCCCGTGCCAAGATGGACGCTCCCGCCCCAGTAGCTCAGTGGATAGAGCAGCCGCCTCCTAAGCGAAAGGTCGCCAGTTCGACTCTGGCCTGGGGCACCAGCACCGTGACCACTCGGCCGTTGCAGCACGGTCGTGTGGAGTTTCCCCGGTTCTCGGCACACAATGGACGGTGGTCCGCGTATCCTCGCCGGGCCACGCCCCGCTCCCGTCCACGATCGCGGGACCTAGCAGAAGAGACCTCGACCCGTGTCCCACCCTGCCCGCCACCGCAAGCACGCCGTCGCGCACAAGCGCGCGGTGCGAGCAGCGGCCCTCACCGCGGCGGTCGTCACGCTGGCCGTGGTGGTGGGCACCCTCTTCGCGTACCGGGACCTGAACGACAACATCACCGCGCTGGACACCGACGGCCTGCTCGGCAGCGACCGCCCGGCGAAGGTCGTCGACGAGACCGAGGACTACGACCCGCTCAACATCCTGCTGCTCGGCTCCGACACGCGGGAAGGGCAGGGCAACAGCGGCATCGGTGGCGACACGCCCGGCCTGTCGGACACCACCATCCTGCTGCACCTCTCCGCGGACCGGGAGCGGGCGTACGGCGTCAGCCTGCCGCGCGACGCCATGGTGGAGCGGCCGGGGTGCATCACCGACAGCGGCGAGGAGGACCCGGGCGGGGTCACCATGTTCAACGCCGCCTACGCCGTGGGCGGGCCGGCCTGCACGCAGCGGACCGTCGAGGCGCTGACCGGGATCCACATCGACCACTTCGTGGTCGTCGACTTCGCCGGCTTCAAGAAGATGGTCGACGCGCTCGGCGGTGTCGAGGTGTGCGTCCCGGCCGAGGTCAACGACGACATCGGCAACATCCACCTTCCGGCGGGGACCTACGAGGTCACCGGCAACCAGGCCCTCGACTACGTCCGCGTGCGCCACGACATCTCGGCCAACGGCGACATCGGTCGGATGAAGCGCCAGCAGGCGTTCCTGGCCTCGATGGCGAACAAGGCGATCTCCGCCGGCACCCTGGCGAACCCGGTGAAGCTCTACAACTTCCTCGACGCGGCGACCGAGTCGCTGACCACCGACGAGGACCTCGCCAGCCTCAAGGAGCTCGCCGGCCTGGCCAACCAGCTGCGCGGGATCGGGCTGGAGAACATCCAGTTCCTCACCGTCCCCTGGGACTGGTGGCCCGAGGACCGGAACCGGGTGGTGTGGGCGCCGGAGGCCGACGAGCTGTGGCAGCGGCTCGCGTCCGACGAGACCCTCCCGCGTGCGCTGTCGGAGGGCGTGCTCACGGCCGCCAACAAGCCCGGGGGCATGCCGAAGCCCTCCGCGGGCGCGTCGCCGAGCGGGTCGCCCGGCGCGGACGGGTCCGAGCAGCCGTCCCCGACGCCCAGCGAGGAGGCCGCGGCGGCCGCGGCCGCCGCGAACGGCCTCTGCGCGTAGCCGCCGACCCGGCGCGAACCCAGGTCCGGAACCCGTCGAGTCGGCGCGAACCCGGGCCCGAAACCGGTCGAGTCGGCGCGAACCCAGGCCCGCGGCCGCCGGTCGAGTCGGGAGACGGCGGTCACCCGGCGCGACTGAGTCAGCTCAGCGCCTCGACCAGCTTCTGGTTGAAGGCCTCGAGGTCGTCCGGCTTGCGGCTCGAGATCAGGTTGCCGTCGACGACGACCTCCTCGTCGACCCACGTGCCGCCTGCGTTGCGGACGTCGGTCTGCAGGCTCGGCCACGAAGTGAGCCTCCGGCCACGCACGCAGTCACCCTCCACCAGGGTCCAGGCGGCGTGACAGATGGCGGCCACCGTCTTTTCGGCGTCCATGAACGCCTTGGCGAAGGCGACCGCGTCAGAGCTCATCCGCAGGGCGTCCGGGTTCGCGACCCCGCCCGGCAGCACCAGCGCGTCGAACGACGAGGGGTCCGCGTCACCGACGGCGACGTCCACCTCGAAGGTGTCGCCCTTGTCGAGGTGGTTGAAGGCCTGCACCTTCCCCGGCTTCGGCGAGACCAGCTTCGGCGTCCCGCCGGCCTGTTCGACCGCCTTCCAGGGCTCGACGAGCTCGACCTGCTCGATGCCCTCGTGGGCGACGAGGAAGGCCACCTGCTTGCCGGTCAGGGGGGTGGACGATTCGGCCATGACTGCCTCCAGTGTTGGTTCGGTGCTCGGTTGACGTGTCGGTTGACGTGTCGGTCTGCCCCGGTGGTATCCGGCAGGCTCCGGGGGCAAACCCGCCCGGGCGTTTCCGCGCCCGGCTCCTGGGGCACGAAGATGACTGGGGAGCGAGGGAGGACATCAGACGGATGGATCGTTTGGGCCGATTCCGGGGCTCGACGCGGGAGAGGCTGCGGAACCCGGTCGCATGGACCGACCGCGTGCAGCTGGTCAAGTCCGTGGTCGCCGCCGTGGTGGCGTGGGTGGTCGCCGCCCGCGTCTTCGAGCTCCCGGCCGCGTTCCTCGCACCGTGGTCGGCGATGCTGGTCGTGCACGCGACGGTGTACCGCTCGTTCTGGACCGGCGTCAGGCAGGTCGCCGCTGCAGTCGTGGGTGTGATCGTGGCCTGGGCCGCGGGCACCACGCTGGGTCTCAACTGGTACGCGTTGACGGTGATGCTGCTCGCGGCGCTGCTCATCGGGCAGGTCCGCTGGCTCAAGGCCGAGTCGACCACGGCCGCCGTGACCGCACTGTTCGTGCTCACCACTGGAGGCAGCGACGAGGAGCGCGTGCTGATCGGCAGGCTCATCGACACCGGCATCGGCGTGGGCGTCGGCGTCCTGGTCAACGCGGCGGTGTGGCCGCCACTGCGCGACCATGCCGCGGCGCAGTCGATCGACGAGGTGAGCCGCCGGGTCGGGGACCTGCTCATGCAGATCGCGGAGGAGTTCCACGACCGGTGTCAGCCGGAGCAGGTGGTCGAGTGGATCCACCGCAGCCAGGAGCTCGACGCGCAGCTGGACGAGGCGTGGGGGCTGGTGAGCCAGGCCCGCGAGAGCGGACGGCTCAACCCGCGCAGGGCGGCGGCCCCCGTGCGGAAGCCGGGCGAGTTCGGTGACATCCTCGGCCGGACGGAGCAGGCGCTCGCCGAGATCCGGAGCATGGCCCGCACGCTGGAGCTCAGCATCACCGACAGCAACAGCTGGGACGGCGAGTTCCGTGACCGGTGGACCGCGCTGCTGCGCGAGGTCGCCTGGGCGATCCAGAACCCGGACGCCCGCCGGCTCGGCGAGGTGCGCACCAAGCTGGCCGCGCTGGCCGGCGAGTACTCCGACGAACAGCTCTCCGGGCTGCACTGGCCCGAGTACGGCGGACTCATCCTGAACCTTCGCAACATCGCGACCTCCATGGACAGGGTCGCCGACTCCGACCCGTTGGGACAGGCGAGTCGCGGCCCTTTCGGCACTCGGGCGTTATGATTCCGTGACCGTCGCGTCGTCACGGGTGCGGCAGCGCGGTCGGGACGCGGGGAGTGACGAGAGGGGGAGACCTCCATGAGGATCGCTGTGGTGGGCGCAACCGGAGTGGTGGGCGCCTCGGCGGTCGCTGCCCTGGTGGACGCCGGACACGACGTCCTGGGACTGGCGCGCGACGCCGACCGGGCGCGAGCCGTGGAGTCCGCGGGGGCCACCCCGGTCGCGGCGGACCTGGCCGACCACTACGGACTGGTCGCCATGTTCGAGGGCTGCGACGTCGTGGTCAGTGCATCCGGCCGGGTCCCGGTGGGCTACCGCGCGATGCGCCGGTCCTCCTGGCGGGACCAGGACTGGCTGTGCACCGAAGGGGTCCGCGCCGTGGTCGCCGCGGCCCGTGCGGCCCACGTGCGCCGGGTGGTGCAGGAGAGCGTCTCCCTCGTCTACGCCGACCACGGGGACGAGTGGATCGACGAGCACAGCCCGCTGGACATCAACGCGGCCACCGAGCCGTCCTGCGTGGGGGAGGCCCACGTGCAGGGCTACCAGACGGACCTGGCGCAGGGGGTGGTGCTCCGGTTCGGCCGGGTCTTCGGCGACGACGACACCACCCGGTTCCTGCTCCACGGTGTCCGGCGAGGCCGCTCGATCGGGCTGGGCGGGCCCGAGGCGTGGGTGCACCCGGTCCACACCGACGACGTCGGTGGCGCCGTGGTGGCTGCGCTGGAGGCACCCAGCGGGGTGTACAACGTCGGCGCGGACCCGGTCCGGCGGCGCGACCTGCTGCACGGCTTCGCCGAGGCCGCCGGACGCGAGTCCGGGATCATGGGACCGGCCCTGCGACGGCTCAACGGCCGCCGTGCCGAGCCGTTCACACGTTCCCTGCGGGTGAGCTCGGAACACTTCCGGGCGACCACGGGATGGACCCCCAGCATGCCGCGGTTCGACGCCTCCTGGCTGGCCGCGGCGGACGCCACGAAGGTGCTGCGGTGAGCGCGGACCGGGCCGAGCAGCAGGCGGAGGCCGAGCGTCGTCGCCGGCTGGCCGCCATCTTCGGCGACCCGTTGCCCGAGCGCACCCGCGACGAGCTGTCCGACGGGCGGCCCGACGACGAGCGTGGTGGAGCCGGGGACGACGCCTGGCTGCGCAGCCAGGTCCCGCCCCACCACGGCTAGGCGGTCACACCCCGGTGCGCGGCGGCATCGGCCCGGACTCGCCCTGAGCCCGCAGGAGGTCACGGATCTCCGTCAGGAGCGCCACGTCGGCGGGCTCACCCGGCTCCGGTGACGGGAAGTAGCGCTCCTTGGCCTTCGTGTAGGGCACCACCACGAAGAAGTAGACCACTGTGGCGAGCAGGAGGAACGCGACCAGCGCGTTCAAGAAGGCGCCGGCCTTGCTGTCCCCGGAGAACAACTCCGAGCTCCCGGGCAGCAGGCTCGTCAACCACTCGGTGAAGGCGGTAACCACGGTGGCGAAGGCGACGCCCATGATGAACGCCACCGCGAGCTCGACCAGGTTGCCGCGGAGCAGGAAGTTCTTGAACCCTGACATGGCCCCGACGCTAGCGGGTGATCATGACCGACAGGTAGGCCGACACCGCTGCCGCGGCCAGCCTCGTCGCCGTCTCCTCGTCGACGGCCAGCACCACCAGGCCGCCGGTGGCGGGCACCGTCTCCCGCGGTGCCTCCGGCAGTGCGACCACCGGTACGGCGGAGGCGACCACCGCGGCGTCCCTGCGGCCCTGCGGGTCGGCGGCGATCACGTCGACGACCTCCCCGACGTGCAGCAGCGCCACGGCACCCGGGTCGGCGACGCGGACGGGGGCGGCGACCCGTCCCGGGTACCCGTCGAGGAGCGACCCGCCGACCAGCCGGGCGTCGGTGAGGGGCTCCCCCCGGCGTACCGGACCGGCCGTGGTGCGCCCGAGCAGCCCGCGGGCCGAGCCGGTGGCGCCGTCGGGAACGCTGCCGGCCAGGAACGCGGACCGCGCCAGGTCGGCGGGTGCGACCACGGTCCCTGCGGGCAGGTCGCGCGCGGCGACGAGCACCGTCCGGGTCGGCTGCGGCGGGGTCGAGGTGGCCTGCAGCCCGGTGAGCACCGCGGCAGCCGCGCTGAGCGCGGCCAGTGCGCGCCGACGGGCCAGCACGGCGCGCCGGAGCCGTCGCAGCCGGAGGGCGAGGGGAGTGTCGGAGGCCTGGAACACCATGCCTGACGAGGCTAGGCAAGATCGGACGCCGGCGTCGCCGGCCGTCCACAGGCTCAGGCGGCGCTGCCCTCCGAGGAGCTCGCGGCGGCGGGCGCCGGGCTCGACGAGGTGCCCGACGAGCCGTTCTTCGAGCCGTTCTTCGAGTCGCCCTTCGAGCCGCTCTTGGTGGTCGACTCCGACGTGGACGAGGTCGACTCGGAACGGCTGTCGGTGCGGTAGAAGCCCGAGCCCTTGAACACCACGCCGACGGCGTTGAACACCTTGCGCAGCCGGCCTTCGCAGCTCGGGCAGGCGGTCAGGGAGTCCTCGGTGAAGCTCTGGACCTGCTCGAAGGCGTGGTCACAGTCTGTGCAGGCGTACTGGTAGGTCGGCACGCTCGTCCTCCGGAAAGTCGTGAGTTAGCACTCGCGCGGTGCGACTGCCAATTATCACAACAGCGAGCCGTTTCGCCAACTTCCCGGTCTCGGCCGTTGCCGGCGCAGTCGGCGCGGTGCGGCACAATGGCGGCCGTGCCCGCCGCCCCCGACGTCCCTGCCGACCACTCCGGCGAGGCCCCCGGTTCCTCGTCCTCCTCGTCCGGCTTCCGTGGATGGCCCCGCTGGGGACGCTGGACGGTGTACGTCGCCGCGGGCGTCGTCCTGCTGCTCGTGGCCGCCCTGGTCGCCGCGCGACCGTCGCCGTACGCCGGCCGCTGCCGGCCGTCGACGGAGAGATCGAGGTGGTCGGCCTCGAGGCCGCCGGTGCAGGTGCTGCGCGACGACAACGGCATCCCCAGGTCTACGCCGACACCGCGGAGGACCTCTTCTTCGCGCAGGGGTTCGTGCACGCCCAGGACCGGTTCTTCGAGATGGACTTCCGCCGGCACGTCACCTCGGGCCGGCTGTCGGAGATGCTCGGCCCCGACGCGCTGGAGACCGACAAGTTCATCCGCGCGATGGGCTGGCGGCGGGTCGCCGAGCAGGAGCTGTCCCTGCTCAGCTCCGACACCCTGGACTACCTCGAGGCGTACAGCGCAGGGGTCAACGCCTACCTCGAGGCCAACAGCCCCGGGCGAGCTCGCGCTGGAGTACTCCGTGCTCGCGCTCAACGGGCTGGACTACACCCCCGAGAAGTGGACGCCGGCCGACTCCGTCGCCTGGCTCAAGGCGATGGCGTGGGACCTGCGCGGCAACATGGAGCAGGAGATCCAGCGGGCGATCATGTCGGTGCGCTACACCGCCGAGGAGATCGAGGAGCTCTACCCGCCCTACCCGTACCGACGGCACCGGCCGATCGTGAACCAGGGCGCCGTCGTGGACCGGGTGTTCGAGCAGGACGCCACCTCCGGCGACAGCCGGCTGCCGACCCGTCCGTCCGTCTCGCCGCGGATGGCCCGTGAGCTCGAACGGCTGCAGGAGGGCCTGCGTGCGGTGCCGGACCTGATGGGCAAGGGCGACGGCATCGGCAGCAACAGCTGGGTGGTCGCCGGGGAGCGCAGCACCACCGGCGAGCCGCTTCTCGCCAACGACCCGCACCTGGGCATCTCCGTGCCGGGGATCTGGTACCAGATGGGCCTGCACTGCAACCAGGTCACCGAGGCGTGCCCGTTCGACGTCGGCGGCTTCACGTTCTCCGGCCTCCCCGGGGTGGTGATCGGGCACAACCAGCAGGTCGCGTGGGGCTTCACGAACCTCGGACCAGACGTGGTGGACCTCTACCTCGAGAAGGTCGACGGCGGCTTCTACGAGTACGACGGGCGGCGGCGCCGGCTGGAGATGAGGGACGAGACCATCGAGGTCGCCGGCGGGGACCCGTTCACCTTCACCGTCCGCTCCACCCACCACGGACCGCTGCTCTCCGACGTCTCCGGGCAGCTGAGCACGGTCGGTGCCAACGCCCGGGTGGGCGAGGACGCCCCCGAGCGGGGGAACGGCTACGCGGTGGCGCTGGCGTGGACCGCGCTCACCCCCAACCGCACCGCCGACGCGATCTTCCTGCTGGACCGGGCGACCGGCTGGGAGGAGTTCCGGGAGGCCGCCGAGGCCTTCGCCGTCCCGTCGCAGAACCTGGTCTACGCCGACCGTGAGGGGCACATCGGCTACCAGGCGCCGGGGCAGATCCCGATCCGCAGGTCCGGCCACGACGGCCTCTACCCCGCCGAGGGCTGGGACCCGGCCAACGACTGGACCGGGAACTACGTCCCCTTCGACGCGCTCCCGAGCGTCCGCGACCCCGACGAGGGGATGGTCGTCACCGCCAACCAGGCGGTCATCGGGCGGGACTACCCCTACTACCTCGGCACCGACGGAGGCGCCTACGGCTACCGGAGCCAGCGCATCCGCGACCTGCTGCAACGGCAGGCGCGGGTGGACGTCGACGACATGCTGCGCATCCAGCTCGACAACCACAACGGCTTCGCCCCGACGTTCGTGCCGTACCTCCTAGACCTGCTGATGCCGTCGCAGTACCTCGCCGCGGGCCAGCGCCTCCTGCAGCGCTGGAACTACCAGCAGGACGCCGACTCCGCCGCGGCCGCCTACTACAACGCGGTCTGGCGGCGGACCCTGGAGCTGACCTTCCACGACCAGCTCCCCGAGTCGGCGTGGCCGGACGGTGGCGACCGCTGGTGGGAGGTGATGCGCCGGCTGCTCGCCGAGCCCGGCAGCCGGTGGTGGGACGACGTGGAGACCGAGGCGGTCGTCGAGACTCGTGACGAGATCCTCGCCGCGGCGATGGCCCAGGCACGCGACGACCTCGTCCGCCTGCAGGCCCGCAACCCCGCCGAGTGGTCGTGGGGGCACCTGCACCGGCTGAACCTGGAGAACCAGAGCGTCGGCCAGTCCGACGTGGGGATGGTCCGGTGGCTGTTCAACCGCGGCGGCTACCAGCTCGGGGGAGGGTCGTCGACGGTGAACGCCGCCGGGTGGACCGCGTACCTGGGGTTCGAGGTCGACTGGGCGCCGTCGATGCGGATGGTGGTGTCGATGGCCGACCTCGACGAGTCGCGCTGGATCAACCTCACCGGCGTCTCCGGGCACCCGTTCAGCGGGCACTACGTCGATCAGACCGAGCTCTACGCCGCGGGCGAGACGCTGCCGTGGCCGTTCACCCGGGCCCGGGTCGACGAGGCCGCGGAGGACACGCTCAGCCTGGTCCCGGCCGAAGGCGGGTGAGCCCGCTCGGGGTGGCGACCGCCGTCACCGGCCGGTCGTGCCGCTCCGCCGGTACGACGTCGAGCAGCTCCTCGTCGTACAGCAGCGCACAGACGAACGTGCCGACCGGAACGCGGCCCAGCGCCCGGTCGTAGGACCCGCCGCCGCGTCCGAGACGGATGCCGGTGCGGTCCACCGCGAGTGCGGGGCACAGCACGACGTCGGCCGTCGCAACCGACTCCGGGCCCAGGGCCGGCCCGGCCGGCTCGAGCAGGCCCCGGCTCGCCGCCGTGAGCCGGTCGGGGCCCTCGTAGACCGCCCAGTCCAGGTCGTTGTCGGGCAGCAGCACGGGAAGCACCACGCGCTTCCCCAGGGCCTGCAGCCCCTCGACGAGGGGGCCGGTGCCCGGCTCGTTGCCGAGCGAGATGTAGGCGGCCACGGTCGCGGACCGCCGTACCTCCGGTGAGTCGAGCAGGTGCGCCGCGACGGCGTCGGCGTCCGCGCGGGTCGCGGCCAGCGGATGACGGCGGCGCGCGGTGAGCAGCTGGTCGCGCAGGGCGAGCTTGCGCGCCGCCGATGCGCCCGTCGCCTCACCCATGGCGGCGACGGTACCGCCACGCCCTAGCATCGGACCCATGAGCGACCAGGGACTGGCGCAGGCGCGCGCGAAGATGGAGGCCGCCGGGGTCGACCCCGTGGCCGTCGAGGTGTTCAGCCACTACTACCGGCTCGTCGAGAGCGGCGAGACCGGCATGGTCCCCGAGTCGACGATCGAGCCGCTGGACATGGAGTCCCTCGCCGACGTGGACGTGCCGGACCAGGTGGCCCGCGAGGCGATCGGCACCACCGCGGTCGTCAAGCTCAACGGCGGGCTCGGCACGTCGATGGGCATGGACCGGGCCAAGTCGCTGCTCGAGGTGCGCGGCGGCCTGAGCTTCCTCGACGTCATCGCCCGGCAGGTGCTCTCGCTGCGCAAGCGGTACGACGCCCGGCTCCCGCTGATCTTCATGGACAGCTTCCGCACCTCCGCCGACACGATGGCTGCGCTCGCGCCGTACGACGACCTCGCCGCCGACGGACTGCCGCTGGAGTTCCTGCAGAACAAGGAGCCGAAGCTGCGTGCCGACGACCTGACCCCGGTCACCTGGGAGGCCGACCCGGACCTGGAGTGGTGCCCGCCGGGCCACGGCGACCTCTACACCGCACTGCGCGGCACCGGGCTGCTGCAGCGGCTCATCGACGCCGGCTACACCCAGGTGTTCGTCTCGAACTCCGACAACCTCGGCGCGGTCCCGGACCCGCGGGTGGCCGGCTGGTTCGCGCGGTCCGGGGCGCCGTTCGCGATCGAGGCGGTGCGCCGCACCCCGTCCGACCGCAAGGGCGGCCACTTCGCCCGCCGCAGGTCCGACGGGCGGATCGTGCTCCGTGAGACCGCCCAGACGCTGGAGGAGGACAAGGAGGCGCTCGCCGACCTCTCCCGGCACCGGTTCACCAGCACCAACAACCTGTGGTTCGACCTCCGCGCGATGAAGGCCGAGCTCGACCGCCGCGACGGCATCCTCGGGCTGGCGCTGATCAAGAACACCAAGAACGTGGACCCCGCCGACCCGTCGAGCCAGGAGGTGATCCAGATCGAGACCGCGATGGGCGCCGCGATCGAGGTCTTCGACCGGGCCACCACGATCGAGGTCGGCCGGGACCGGTTCGTGCCGGTGAAGACCACCAACGACCTGCTCGTGCTGCGCTCGGACTGCTACGACCTCACCGACGACTACGTCCTGGCCCAGCAGCCGCCGGCGGTGCCGTACGTCGACCTGGACCCGGCGTGCTACAAGCTGGTCGCCGACTTCGACGCACGGTTCCCCGACGGGATGCCGTCGCTGCGCCGCGCCACGTCCTTCGTGGTGCACGGCGACTGGACCTTCGGCAAGGACGTGACCGTGGTCGGCGAGGCCGAGCTGGACACCCCGGGGGAGCGCCCCGGGCAGGTGGAGCCGGGCACTGTGCTCGGCGACGACTAGGGTTTGCGCCATGTCCGGCCCCACGCCTTTCCCCAGTGACCGCTGGAGCACCGTCGACGAGCACATCGAGCGGATCCTCGACGTGGTCGACCCGCTGCCGCCGTACGACCAGCCGCTCCTGGAGGCCCTCGGCCTGCCGGTCAGCGAGCAGGTCGCCTCCACCGTGGACCTGCCCGGCTTCGACAACTCGGCGATGGACGGCTACGCGGTCTGCTTCGACGACGTGGCCACCGCCGACCCGGACCGACCCGTGCACCTGCCGGTCGTCGGGGAGGTCGCCGCCGGCCAGACCACGATCTTCGCGATGTCGCCGGGCACCGCGGTGCGGATCATGACCGGCGCCCCCGTCCCGCAGGGCGCGGACACCGTGGTCGCGGTCGAGCAGACCGACGGCGGGGTGGCGACCGTGCGGATCAACGAGGCGCCCACCCTGGGCAAGCACATCCGCCGCCGCGGCGAGGACGTGCTGAGCGGGGACGTGCTCATGGAGGAGGGCACGGTGCTCGGTCCCCGCCAGCTCGGGCTCCTCGCCTCCATCGGACGGGCCACCGTCAGCGCCCGGCCGCGCCCTCGCGTGGTGATCATGTCCACCGGGTCGGAGCTGCGCGAGCCGGGCACCCCGTTGGGCCACGACTCGATCTACGACGCGAACTCCTACATGCTCGCCGCCGCGGCCCGGAACGCCGGCGCCATCGCCTACCGGGTCGGGATCGTCTCCGACGACCCGCAGGAGTTCACCGACGCGCTGAGCGACCAGCTGGTCCGCGCCGACCTGGTGGTCACCAGCGGCGGAGTCAGCAAGGGCCAGTACGACGTCGTCAAGGAGGTGCTCAGCGAGCTGGGCACCGTGGCCTTCGGCGAGGTGGCGATGCAGCCGGGGAAGCCGCAGGGCTTCGGCGTGGTGGGGGAGGACGCCACCCCGATCTTCACCCTGCCGGGCAACCCGGTGTCGTCCTACGTCTCCTTCGAGGTGTTCGTGGCACCCGCCGTCCGCCGGATGATGGGCCGCACCCCCTACCGCCGGCCGCTGGTGCGCGCGATGTGCGACAAGGCGTTCTCCTCGGTCCCCGGCAAGCGGCAGTTCGTGCGCGGGCTGTTCGAGATCGACCCCAAGGGCGCCCACGTCGCCCCGGTCGGGGGCCACGGTTCACACCTGCTCGGCGACCTGTCCGACGCGAACGCGCTGATCGTGGTGCCCGAGGACGTGGAGCGGGTCGAGGCCGGCTCGATGGTGCAGGTCATGGTCCTGGACCGGGACCACTGATGGCCGGCGACGACCCGAGGCTGACCCACGTCGACGAGTCCGGCGCCGCCCGGATGGTCGACGTCTCCGAGAAGGGCGTGACCCGGCGCGAGGCGGTCGCGAGCGGCCGTGTGCTGGTCTCCGCCGCGGTGGTCGGGCTGCTCCGCGGCGAAGGCGTCCCGAAGGGCGACGCGCTCGGCGTGGCGCGGGTCGCCGGGATCATGGCCGCCAAGCGCACCCCGGACCTCGTCCCGCTGTGCCACCCGCTCGCCATCTCGGGGGTGACCGTCGACCTCGAGGTCGAGGACGACGCCGTCGCGATCACCGCCGCGGTCCGCACCACCGACCGCACCGGCGTCGAGATGGAGGCGCTCACCGCCGTGTCGGTGGCGGCGCTGACCGTCGTCGACATGGTCAAGGCCGTCGACAAGGGCGCGGTGATCACCGACGTGCGGGTCGAGTCGAAGACCGGCGGCAAGAGCGGCGACTGGAGCCGGCCGTGAAGGCCACGGTGGTCACCGCCTCGAACCGGGCGGCCGCCGGGGTCTACGAGGACACGACCGGGCCGTTGATCGTCTCCGCGCTCGAGGGTCTGGGCTTCGAGGTGACCGGCCCGCTCGTGGTGCCCGACGGCGAGCCGGTCGGCCGGGCGATCCGGGAGGCGGTCGAGTCGGGTGCCCGGGCCGTGCTCACCACCGGCGGCACCGGCCTGACCCCCACCGACCTCACGCCCGAGGTGACCCGGCCGCTGCTGGACCGCGAGGTCCCCGGCATCGCGGAGGCCGTCCGGGCCCACGGCGTCGCCAAGGGCGTCCCCACCGCGGCGCTGTCCCGGGGCCTGGCGGGGATCAGCGGACAGGCCCTCGTGATCAACCTCCCCGGCTCCCGTGGCGGGGTCAAGGACGGTCTGGCCGTCGTCGTACCCCTGCTCGTGCACGCGGTCGAGCAGATCCTGGGGAGCGACCACTGAGCGGGCCCTGGCCGGCCACGCTCTGCTCCGGCCCGGTCGGGCTGCGGCCGCTCGGTCTTCGTGACGCCCGCGCCTGGCGCGAGATCCGGGACCGCAACCGGGAGTGGCTGGGCCCGTGGGAGGCGACCGTCCCCCCGGGCGACCGGACCGCGCCGGCCACGTTCCGCGCGATGGTGCGCGACCTGCACCGGCAGGCGCGGGCCGGTCGGGCGATGCCGTTCGCGGTCACCGTGGACGACGCCTTCGCGGGGCAGCTCACCGTCAGCAACATCGTCGGAGGGTCGGCGCGGTGGGCCCAGATCGGCTACTGGATCGACCAGCGCCAGGCGGGGCGGGGGGTGATGCCGACGGCCGTGGCGATGGCGGTGGACCACTGTCTGTTCGAGGTCGGCCTGCACCGTGTCGAGGTGGCGATCCGGCCCGAGAACACCGCCAGCCTGCGGGTGGTGGAGAAGCTCGGCTTCGAGGAGTACGGCTACGCCAGGAGGTACCTCCACATCGACGGGGCGTGGCGGGACCACCGGCTGTTCGCCCTCACCGTGGAGGATGTGCCCGACGGGCTGCTGCGCCGGTACCGGACGTCCGGCCCGGCGGGCTGACGGCCGCTCGTCACAGCAGTCACAGGAGTTGTCTGGCGACACACCGCTCCTCCTGCGTCCGGTTTGCGGTCGTCGCTCATATGGTTCCTTTCGTGGACCCCTCAGGAATCATCTTCGTCGTGCTCGCCGTGGCGTGGGCTGTCTACCTGGTTCCCAAGGCCCTCCAGCACCACGACGAGGTGGCGCGCAGCCGCTCCGTCGACCGGTTCTCGACCGCCATGCGCGTACTCGCCCGGCGTGAGCCCGTCGACCGCCGCAACGCCCGTCTCGTGGTGACCCCGGCCCGGTCCGCCGACCACGTGGTCGTCCCCTCCCGCCCGCAGCCCTCGGTGCCCGTGCGCCGTGCCGCTGCGCGGGCGGCCGCCCGACGCCGGCGTCGCGTGCTCTCCGTGCTGCTCGCTCTCGACCTGGTCGTAGCCGGGCTCGCGGCGTTCGCGGTCCTGCCCTGGTGGGCCGTCGCCGTGCCGGCGGCGCTCACCGTGGCCTTCCTCGTCCTGGCCCGGGTCCAGGTCCGCCGGCAGGACGAGCAGGTGTGGTCGCCCTCCGCGGTCGCCGCGCGGGTCGACGAGGAAGGTCAGCCCCTGCCGCCGGTCCGCGTCGAGAGCTCCGAGGTCGCCCCGCGTCGTGCGATCCGGGTCGAGGCGCCCTACGGCACCGTCTCGGAGTCCGACGTCGACCGTGAGTTCTCCGCCGACGAGGACACCGTGCAGATCGCCTACTCCGAGCTCGAGGCGGTCGCGGTCCCGGTGGAGACCGTCGACGGCGACTCCCTCTGGGACCCGCTGCCGGTCACGCTGCCGACCTACGTGCACAAGGCCAAGGCGGCCCGCACCGTGCGCACCATCGACCTGAGCGCCCCGGGCTCGTGGAGCTCCGGCCGCGACGAGGCCGACACCGCACTGGTCGAGCAGACGGCGGCGGCCGAGGCCGCCGAGGCCGAGGAGGGGCAGGATGAGCCGCGCAAGGCGGTCGGCTCCTGAGTCGATTCTTCGCCTGCTGGCCCCGGATGGTATGTTTTCCGACGCGTGACCGGCACTCACCGGACACCTCGGGGCTGTGGCGCAGTTGGTAGCGCGTCTCGTTCGCAATGAGAAGGTCAGGGGTTCGAATCCCCTCAGCTCCACCAAACCCGCTGGTCAGAGGCCTGCACGGATCCTGAATTCAGGAGCAGGCAGTGGCAAGTCAGCAGAAACTCAGCACAAAGTCGGTCGGCGGGCCGTCGTCCTCGGCCCGTCTGGGCCACTCTCGGCCGGGCGCGGCCGCGCTGGTGCACCTGGTCGGTATGGAGACCACAACGCAGCCCGAGACGGGACTCGGCCCCGTCCTCACTCTCTCCCAGCTGGCCACCCAGCTCGGCGTCAGCGTCCAGACCCTGTACGACCTGCGCAGCCAGGGCCGCGGCCCACGCGGGTTCCGCGTCGGCCGTGAGCTGCGGTTCCGCGTCAGCGAGGTCGACGCCTGGCTTGCCCAGCTGGAGGCCGACGACGCTGAGCGGCACCCACGCCAGGTCGGCTGATGCGCACCGGAAGACCCCGCACGCCGATCGGCACCCACGGGGCGGTCAACACCCGCCGGGAAGGCGATCGCGTGGTGGCGGAGACCCGCGTCCGCGACCTGGACGGCAGGCTCCGCCAGGTCAGAGCCTCGGGGCCGACCGCGGCGGCCGCGCGCACCCGGCTGATGGAGCGCATCCGTGAGCGACCGTCGCTGCCGAGCTCCGGAGTGTTGCGGCCCACGAGCTCGTTCTCGGACCTGGTCGACCTGTGGCTGGCCGACCTCGAGCTGCGTGACCTCGCCGGCAACACCAAGGAGAACTACCGCACGGGCCTGCGGCTCCACGTCCGGCCCGCCTTCGAGCACTACACCCTCGCCGAGGTGACCACCGGGCGGGTCGAGTGGTTCCTGGCCAGGCAGGCGAAGGTCTCGCCGTCGCAGGCCAAACAGACCCGGACCTTGCTCAACATGCTCTTCGGCTACGCGCTGCGCCACGATGCCATCGCTCGGAACCCGGTGGAGGGTACGTCGCAGCTGCGACGGGCCAAGGCGACACCGCAGGCGTTGACGATCGACCAGATCGCCGCGATCCGCGAGGCAGCCGCGAGATGGCGAAGCGAACCAGGCCTCCCCGGTCCCAGACCCGACGGCCAGGTCCGCGACATCATCGAGGTCCTGCTCGGCACCGCCATGCGTCCCGGGGAGGTGCTCGCACTCCGCCCCTGCGACATCGAGGACCTGCCCAGCGGGATGATCGTTAGCGTCAGTGGCACCGTGGTGCAGCGCAAGGGGAGCGGAGCCGAGCGTCAGCCTCGCCCCAAGACCGACGCGTCGGTCCGGCGAATTCCGGTGCCTGAGTTCGCTGCCGTCGTGCTGCGGCGCCGGATCGACGACATGCCCGGCGATGCTCCCACGCGAACGATCTTCGCGAGCCGGAACGGAGGCCCGCTGAGCCCGTACAACGTGCGGCGCACGTTCCGGGAGTTCCTCCAGCTCGCAGGTCTCGTCGGCAGCGGGATCAGTCTGCGCTGGTACCGACGGACCGGGGCGACGGTGATCGCGCGTGGCATCGGGGCCGACGCAGCCGCCGCCTACCTCGGACACACGTCCACCGTGATCACCGAGGGCCACTACATCGAGCCAGATCGCGCTGTGGATCCGACTCCCGCCGGGCATCTGGAACGTGCGCTGCGACCGTTCACGCCAGACGGCTCGCTGCTGGCAAACCGTCCGGCCGACCGGGAAGCGGAGCTGCTCGATGCGGTCGACCGCGAGAGCGACGACGACGCCGTCGCCTAGTGTCCTGAGTCGTTGATTCGTGTGCAGTAGCGGGCGATGGAGTCGAGAATCTGGTCGGCGGTCTTGGTCCAGACGTAGGGGCGGGGGTTGTCGTTCCAGGTCTTGATCCAGGCCCGGATGTCGGCGTTGAGTGCGCGGACGCTGGTGTGCGCGCCTCGCTGGAGCTTCTTGGTGGTGAGCTCGCCGAACCAGCGTTCGACCAGGTTGAGCCATGAGCTTGATGTCGGGGTGAAGTGGACGACGAATCTCGGGTGGGCCAGCAGCCACTTCTGGATCGCTGGGGTCTTGTGTGTCGAGGCGTTGTCGAGGACCAGGTGGACGGCGAGGTGGTCGGGGACTTCCTTGTCGATGGTGACGAGGAACTTCTTGAACTCGATCGCGCGGTGCCGCGAGTGTAGGGATCCGATGACCTTGCCGGTGGTGATGTCCAAGGCGGCGTAGAGGCTGGAGGTGCCGTGGCGCTTGTAGTCGTGGGTGGCGCGCTCGGGCGTGCCGGGAAGCATCGGCAGGATCGGCGCGGTGCGGTCCAGTGCCTGGATCTGTGACTTCTCGTCCACACACAGCACCACCGCTCGCTCGGGCGGGTTGAGGTAGAGGCCGACGACGTCCTTGACCTTGTCGACGAACTGCGGATCCTTCGACAGCTTCCAGGAGTCCTGGCGGTGGGGCTGCAGGCCGAAGGCCCGCCAGATCCGCGAGACCGCGGACTGGGGCATGCCAACTTCGGCGGCCATCGACCTGGTCGACCAGTGCGTGGCGTCCTTCGGGGCCGACTCCAAGGTCTTGACGACAACGGCCTCGACCTGGTCGTCACTGATCGTGCGGGGCCGGCCCGGACGCGGCTCGTCCAGCAACCCGTCAAGGCGATCGGTGACGAATCGTGAGCGCCACTTGGCCACCGTGGCTCGTTGCACACCCAGCTCATCGGCGACCACGGTGTTCGACGAAATGCCTTCACCCTCAGCGCACCGCAACACGATTCGAGATCGCAACGCCAAGGCCTGTGCGGTCTTCGGCCGACGCGCCCACTGCTTCAACGTCGTGACTTCTTCGGCGGTCAACTCCAGGGGAGGCAACTTCGAGGACGGCATACCTCAGTCTAGAGCGCTGTAGGTCTATTTATGACTCAGGACACTAGCATTCAGGCAGGTTGCGTCGGCGGGGGTCAACGTCGCATGCAGTCCGGCGGAACGCATCGGGTGTGACCCACTCCAGACCCGCCTCGTGGCGAATCTGCCGCCAACGTCGCTCCACGTTGTTCACTTGCTGCCACGTGACATTGCGGGTAGGGAACACCGCGTCAAGGAAGTTGTCGCGGGACGTGCGGCGCCACGCTTGGAGCATCAGGGCCGCTCCCTCGGGCAGGGCGACGAGTCGGGGACGCGCGAGAGGTTTCCGATAGGTTCCGATGCCGGACTCCGTCTTGATCGTGGCGTTGATGTCGACGACCTTCGCCTCCAGATCGACGTCAGCCCAGCGGAGCGCGAGCACCTCGCCGATCCGAGCCCCGGTCGCGAGCATCACCTCGATGATGTCGGCGATGTCGCCCAATGACTTCGGCCCTGAGCGCTCCTTGCTGAGCCATGCGCGCACCGCTGTGCGCACGCTCGCGAGTTCTTCTTCTGTAAGCGCCCGATGGTTAGGCGCGGGTCGGCTGATGCTCAGCGAGCCCCGGACCGGATTGTCGGTGAGCGCGCCGAGCGCGACCGCGGTGTCCAGCATCGCGCCCAAGACGACCTTTGCCTTGCGCTGGCGGTTCAGGCTCTGTTCCCCCAGTTCGAGAAGCACCTCGTTGATCCGGCCTTTCGCGACTTCACTGATGCTCAGAGCGCCGATTCTGGGAATGACGAGATTGCGCAGGACGCGCTCGTACTCATCGATCGTTGTCGGGTCGAGCCGATGCTCGGCTCGCAGCTGCTCCACCCAGAAGCCGACCAGGTCGGCGACGGTCGTCCGCGGGGTGATCGTGGTGTTCATGGCTGCTCCTTCGTGACGGGGTCGGGTGCCCTCGCCCTGAAGGTGTGCAGTTGTTACCTCGCGACCTCTAGCCGCCTCGTCGCCATCTGGGGGTCGCGACCTCAAATCCAGAGGTCGCAGGTTCAAATCCTGCCCCCGCTACGAATTTCAGGCTCGGAATCTACGGATTCCGAGCCTGAAAGCATTTAGAGACTTGATCGAGTGTCCACTTAGTGACGGGTTTCCCGGACAGCTTCGGCCTCGGCTGACCTACACGCCCACCCCCACGACGACCTCAGACAACGACTGGCTGTGCGGTCCGGACATGACGCACCTGACCGCTTTGACCGCTGCCCATGCCATCGGCCGACTCGCCGACTGGCAGACCGCCCTGCGCGCGGAGAACAAGAGCCCCGGCACCGTCGCGATCTACGCCGACGGCGCCACCCGCTACCTGCGCTGGTGCGCCGAGCGCGACCACCTGCCGATGAGTCGTACCGCTCTGAACCAGTGGATCGCCGGCCTGCTCGACGCGGGCGCCGCCCCGGGTACGGCTCGCATCCGGCAGCTGGCTGTGCGTCGCTTCGCGTCCTGGCTCACCGCCGGCGGCGAGATCCAGGCCGATCCGTTCCCCGGCGTGAAGGCTCCGCGTGTGGAGCCGCCGCTGGTGGAGCCGCTCACCGACGACGAGCTGCGCGCACTGATCCGAACCTGCGCAGTGCCCGATGCCGACCCGCCGGCGGGGGAGATCCTCCATCACCGTCGCGACGAGGCCATCATCCGGCTGATGTTCGAGACCGCGATCCGCTCCGGCGAACTGGTCGACCTCCGGCTCGACGACCTCGACCTCGTCGGGCGGCTGATCACGATCCGCCGCGGCAAGGGCGGGCGGGGGAGAGTGATCCCGATAGGCCAAGCCACCACCGAAGCGCTCTTGGTCTACCTGGACGAGCGCGAGGCGCACCCCCTCGCCCACGCGCCCGACCTGTGGTTGGGCAACCGCGGCAAGCAGTTCGGCCGCGAGGGACTCATGCGATCCCTACGCCGCCGAGCCCAGCGCGCCGGAGTTCAAGGCTTCCGACCCCACCGGCTCCGGCACACCGCCGCCCACCGTTGGCTCGCCGCTGGCGGCTCCGAGTCCGGTCTCATGGCCATCGCCGGCTGGACCCGCACCGACATGCTCGTCCGTTACACCCGCGCTCGCGCCTCCGAACGAGCCGCGATCGAGGCCCGCAGGCTCAATCTCGGGGACCTCTGAGCGGCGTGCCTGCTGCCAACAACGCTGGGTGGGCCCAGGTCTGAGTCAGGTCCATGCCGAGTGGAACTCAAGGGGTGGGAGTGCGCTGGTCTTCTGAGTCGTCGACACAGTCCCACCGTCGCGGGTGCTTGGCCTGGATGGCGCGACGTACCCCTGGGGCGAGATGGTGTCGACACGCGCCTCCTCGGTGGATGGCGGTTTGGACGACTGGTCCGGTCGGAAGCTCGAGATGGACCAGCCAGTGGTTCGTCCGCCCGTCGAGAACGCGTCGACCCGAACTGAGATCGAGCAACGCCGTGCAGAGCATCAGCCCCGCAGTTGCGGACAGGAACGGCAGGGCGGCATCGTCGCTGTCCTGGTCGCTCGGGTTCGCCGGGCCTTCTGAGCACAGGAACGTTGCCTGGGTCTTCGACGGGATGCGACAAGCTGGGCAGTCGTCGTGCCCCGGGATATGCCGGTGCAGCTCCGCGGTCCAGTTCGGTGAGGTTGTAGCGTGCAGCAGCAGTGGTTCGCCGCTCTGAGCTACGGTTTCGCGGATCCCGTGCTCGTTCGCAAGGACAAGGACCAGGTCTGGCCGGGACCTGCCGACCGGCAGGTCGTGGTACCAGAACGGGATCGGGGCGGCTCCGCAGTTCCGCGCAGCGGAGGCCGTCTTCTTCGAGGGCTGTCCGGTGGGGAGACCGTCGGGCCAACCGGCGTCGGCCACGGTCATCCCCATGCACCGGTTGGTGTTGTGGATCTCCGCATCGTCGCCGTCGATGACCTCCCAACGTCCCGCAACGTTGAAGACGCTGGCCCAGTAGGTCAGCGCGTGACCGACGGCGCCACCGCCGATCACGTCGACGTTACCGACGTCGATTGGACCGACGGCGGTGTCTTCGGTGGCGTCGACGTCGCTTGTTCTGGTGAGCAGGTTGATCGCCGCGGGCGACGGCTGGCGGTCGTGCACCAGTGCGAACGTCGCAGCGGCGGCCAAGCAGGCGGCGGTGGCCGCCCCGAGCAGGTCGCCGTCGTCGCCGTGCGGCGCCGATGCCGGAACGTCGGGTCGTGCTCCATGGATGTGGACCTCGCCGCGGCCTCCCGACCAGGTGCCGACGACGTCGGCGTCGCTCGTCTCGGGGTTCGTGGTGAGGTGGAGCCGGAGCTCGCCGTCGATGGGTTCGCGTCGTGGGTTCTGGAAGGGATCGATCGCAGCGGCCGCGGCGAACGCCAGCTTCACGAGTTGGTCGCTGGCCGCTGTGTTGGCCTGGTGCAAATCGAGTCGGATGTTGCGGTGGACGCGGAAGAGCATGTCGACCAGGGCGAGGAGGGCGGTTCGGCCACTCGGAGTGCTGGCGAGTTCGGCTTGGATGCTGAGCGAGACCGGCCTGCTCAGCGCGGCCTCGGTTGCGCCGTACTGGAGGGTGCGCCTGTCGCGTGCGGCGTAGAACGCACGCACCTGTTCATCGCGGCCGGTCACAGCCCACCACCGAGGAGGTGCGGGACGACGATGAAGGCGTCGTGGTTGGCCACCTTGATCCAGCGCCCATCTTGGAACTGGTGGAGGCCGGCGCCCCCGGCCGGATGGACGGACCCGAGGCCGTAATCGGCGAGCACGAGGGAGAACATCGACTCGTAGGGCAGCAGCACCAGTTCGTCGTCCCCGTCGGAGTGGCGCGTGTCCTTGCCGGGGTGCGAATGCACCTGAGCGATCACGCCGAGTCCATGTGCCCGGGCTGCGGACGCGGCGGTTCCGACGGCGGCCTCGTCGACATGCACGCGCCCCCAGTCGTGGGTGGTCCGTGGGATCGCGCATGCAAGTACCAGCGAGGTGTTCTCGATGTTGCGGCCTAGCCATAGGACGAGGCCCTCGTCGGGGCGGGAGTTGGTGCTGCTTGCCTGGATCGCGGCCCGGGTGGGAGGGAGGACGCCTTCGCTGACGATCAGTCGGCCTCGGGCAGGGAGCTCGGGTAGCTCTGTCAATCTGTGGACGCTCATTAGCCCTGCATCCCGTCGCTGCGGTCGAGATGGATCGACAGTGCCGAGATCATGTCCGGGATGGTGTGCGCCTGGGTGTAGCCGGTCCCGTAGGTCTTCCAGGCCGCCAGGGAAAGCCAGTCGTGCGCATGGGGTCCGCCGTGGACGCCGTACGCCAGTCGGTTCCACGGCGCGCAGATCACCGGGTTGGTGTGGAAGATCGACCCGTTCGGTAGCCCTGGGGGAGGGGTGGCGGACGGCCGCGGATAGTCGGCCCTGTTGACGCTGACCGCGGTTCCGTCACCGCCGCACCACCAGGCGGGCGGCTGCAGGTTGGGGTACCCATCGACTGCGAACCAGAAGACGACGGTCTGGTTCTCCAGGTGCGGGTGAGCCACGAGGGCCCGTCCCTTGAAGCTATCCGGGTCATAGCTGAGGTCCCAGGCGTGCCGGGCGGCCCAGGCGGTGATGGCGGGCAACTCCTCGGCCATCACCGCCCTGGTGACCTCGGTCATCAGACCCCGCCGCCGACGTCGACGAACTCCAAGACGTCGCCGTCGCGCACGTGCTCGCCGCGCAGCGGCTTGTCGCGGTCGAGGACCTCACCGGCGGCATTCTTGAACGTCGGGGTGCCCGGGGCGTAGCCGAAGGCATCGGCCACGATCTGCGCGGCCTCGCCGACCGTCATCGCGTTCGGGAAGCTGAACGGGACGGGGTCCGGATGTCGCGGTGAGTGCACCGTGACCTCGAGGGTGGAGCCGGGCTTGCCGGGCTTGCCGGGCTCGGACTGCTGGTCCGGGACGTCGCTCATACCTGTCACCTCTTTGGGGTCGGGGCTGCTGCTGCGGCCTCTTGTCTCCCCAGGGTAGGCGTAGTAGGCTCATCACGTCAAGGGTGAAGGGGTGAGAGCAAGATACGGATACCTTTAGCAAGTCGTGTATGCGTGTCGCTCGCCGGAGTGAGACTGTCGACCTGTAGGTTCGCGGCACCACATCAGCCCTGGGGTGATGGAGTGACACCGAGTGCAGATCGAGTACGGCGACGAAACCCTTCGTCGTCTGGCAGAGGACCCGGACTTCGCGCCTCGAGCAGTGGAGCCGCGACGTAATCCGGGCCTACCGCAAGAAGATCCAGCTGCTCGGAGCGGCGAAGGATGAGCGAGACCTTCGCCAACTGCGTGGGTTGCGACTCAAGGAGTTGTCCGGCAAGAGGGCCGGCACCTCGTCGATCCGGCTCAACGACCAGTACCGGCTCGTGCTCCGGTTCCGCACTGACCCCGAGGGCCGGGTTGTCATCGTCCTCGAGTTGGTCGACTATCACTAGATCGGAAGGTTCGCGATGAGCACCGCGTTGGCAGAGGTTTTCCCCGTCGGCGAGTTTCTCGCTGAGGAGTTGGACGAGCGCGGGTGGACCCAGGCGGAGTTCGCCGAGATCCTCGGCAGGCCCGCTCAGTTCGTCTCGGAGATCATCTCAGGCAAGAAGGAGATCACTCGCGAGTCGGCCGCTCAGATCGGAGCTGCTCTCGGAACGAGTCCAGAGCTGTGGCTCAACCTGCAAAACGCATATCACCTCTGGCGTCAGGCGACGGACCAGCGTTCCCAGGGCCAGCTCGAGGACGTCCGACTCCGTGCCCGCCTCAAGGAACTGGCCCCCATCTCGGTGTTACTCGATCGGGGCATCATTCGCGGTCGAACGCTGCGGGAACAGAAGGTCGAGATCGAGGCCCTTTACGGGATCGCCGACATCTATGACGAACCCGAGTTGCTGGTGGCGGCGAGGCGATCCCAGCCAGACGAAATCGTCTCAAGCACGCAGCTGGCCTGGGTCGCCTGTGTCCGCGCAAAGGCGACGCCTTTGACCGTCGCGCCCTACTCACGGAAGGGACTCATCGAGCTCGCGAAACGTCTGACATCGGAGGTGCCGACTCCCGACGACATGAAGAGACTGCCGGATCTGTTCGCCGCGGTCGGCGTCCGCTTGGTCTTCGTAGAGGCGTTCCCATCGAGCAAGATGGACGGTTGCTCATTCCTGCATGCCGACGGGAAGCCGGTCATCGGCATCTCGGGCCGAGGCAAGCGGCTCGACAAAGTCCTCTTCACCATCCTGCATGAGGTCGCGCACATCGTTCTGGGCCATCTGAAGGACCACGAGTTTGTGATCGACGATGCAGGGGACGGCCCGACGCTCGGGCTGGAGGAACCAGCCAACGAAATGGCTGGTGAGTGGGTGTTGCCGAAGCCGATCGGGCGGTTGCCCGAACGCGTGACCCAGGGCTGGGTCGCTGTCCAGGCCTCCGAGAGGAATGTCCATCCAATCGTCCTGATCGGTCGCCTGCAGAACCAGGGCAGGCTGCCGTGGCGCACCACGCTGGTTAAGGGCGCACCATCAGTCGACCGGCAGTTACAGGACTGGGGCTGAGCCCTAGTGCCCTCGTCGGATTAGGTCAGGGTCCATCTACTGTCCACATTGGGTCCGCCCGACTCGGAAGTAAACGGGTATCCTGAGACCGGGAGCGAGGGCGAATCCCTCACCACACCGAGCGAATCGGTAGCTTCCGGCCCGACTCCGTAGTCGTTGCGATGGCCCTGATGGCGTCCAGAGGATTCAGGTTCAATTCACGGAACCCAAGGCCGCGTGTGGGTCTGATCCGTGCCGCGACTGACTTGTGCACGGACACTCTCTGGCGGGCCCGGGCGGATCGTTAGGTGGATGACGAAGGCTGGTCGTGGGCGTCCGGCCGACTCGTTCGGGACCGGATGAGCTCAGCGACCGACCACGCCTGGAAGGGGCATCCGGTGGCCCCATGCGGTGAATCGCCATCCAGGGTCTCCGAGACGGAGCCGAGCCCGAGCTCGGCCAGGTGCAGCTCGAGGCCGTCCAGCACCCCTCTGGCGTCACCGCCGGCGCGACGTACGGCGTCGGTGTACGGGCCGATCAGCCAGGGCCAGACCGTGCCCTGGTGGTAGGCCGCGTCTCGCTCCGCCGGGCCACCGCGGTGACGACCCCGGTACGCCGGATCGGCGGGGGACAGCGACCGCAGTCCCACCGAGGTGACCAGGTCCTCCCGGCAGGCGTCGACGATCCGGGCGATCTCCTGCAGGTCGGTCACCGGTCCGTGCGGCAGCGAAGCTGCCAGGAGCTGGTTCGGCCGGCGCTCGGTGACGGCCAGACCGGAGGGGGTCAGGGCGTCCGGGAGTCCCTCCTCGCCGAGCGGGAAGAGGGACCGGAAGGAGGACGCCGCCTGTTCCCGCAAGACCGACCAGCCGTGGGTCTCCAGCCCGACGCGGCCCAGCAGGTCGGCGGCGGTGCCGAGCGCGTTGATCCACAGTCCCTCGATCTCGACCGGGAACCCGGCTCGCGGCGTGATCGGGCGGCCGTCGACGCGTGCGTCCATCCAGGTCAGCGCCCAGCCCTCGGCGCCGCCGCGGAGCAAGCCGGTCGCCGCGTCCACGCCGATGCCGAACCGGGTGCCGGTCACGTGCGCGGACAAGATGTCGACGACGGTGGCGGCGAGCTCTCGCACCAGGTCGACGTCGCCGGTGTGCGCGACGTGGCGACCCAGTGCGTGCACGAACCAGAGTGTCGCGTCGATCGTGTTGTACTCCAGGGTCCCCACGTCGGAGGTGTTCGCGAGCATGCCCTCCGACACACTCGCAGCCGCTCGCTGCAGCACCGCGCGGCCGTCCGCGGCCCTTCCTGTGCACAGGAACAGCCCTTCGTAGGAGGTGAAGAGGTCGCGTGACCACTCGCCGAACCAGGGGTAGCCGGCGACTGCCGTGGGCCCGTTGGAAGTTCGTACGACGAAGCGGTCGGCGGCCACCGCGAGGAGCCGGCTGACGTCGTCCGCCGCCCCAGCCTGGACGGCGAGTGCCGCGGCCCGTGCCCGAGCCGCGGCGACGATGGTCCCGGCCTCGGGAGGCTGGTCGCCCAGCTCGGTCGTGGCCACCACCGAGAGCGAACCGCCGCCGGCCAGGGCGGCTGTGAAGGTCCCGGCCGCCCAGAGGTCCTCGACCGGCCCGAGGCCGCGGGCTGCCTCCTCGCGGTGGTATACGCCGCGGTACCACGCACCTGCCGGAAGGTAGCCCGGCCCCTGGACCCGGTACGCCGACTCGAAGACGAAGCCGGTGCTGCTCGACTCGACCGGCGGGTCGGCGCCCGCGTACCGGTCGCCGTGCTGGTCGCGCCACGTGCACAGCGGGGTGACCTCGAGCGTCGCCTCCCCGGCGAGCAGGCGGTGCACCACACCGACCGTGCAGGCGCCGTGCGCCATCGCCAGCTCGACCTCGAGCTGGACGGGACCCAGGTCGTAGTGCCAGCGCGGAACGCCTTCCTCCAGGTCGAAGTGCGCGAGGTGCTCGTACCCCCGCGGGTCGAGCGCGCCTCCGGCCCACTCGTGGGTGGCCAACCGGATGCGCCGGTCACCGATGACCACGACGGTGTCGAGTGCGACGAGGCCCAGGCTCCGCGCTCCGCCGGCCGGTCCGGTCGCGTGCATCAGCAGCCCGTGGTAGCGGCGGGTGTGCAGCCCGGCCACCGTCCCGCAGGCGTAGCCGCCGAGCCCGTCGGTGACCAGCCACTCGCGAGCGGCCGCCTCCTCGAGGGTGCCGCACACCTGCCGCCCGAAGGAGACCGGAAGCTGCGCGGTCACGGCTGCCATGGCGGGTCACTGCCGGCGAAGGGATTCGGACGGCAGATCAGGTCGGCCACGATGCCGGTCCAGCCGGTCTGGTGGGTGGCGCCGAGCCCGGCTCCGTTGTCGCCGTGGAAGTACTCGTTGAACGTGATGTTGTCGCGCCAGCGGGGGTCGTCCTGGAGCTTGTCGACCCACCCGTGGCAAGGACGGCGACCGTCCGGACCGCGGAGGAAGAGCGAGATCAGCCGCTGCCGCAGGTCCTCGGCGCAGGCACTGAGCGCGATCACCTCGCCGCTGCCGGTGGGGTACTCGATCTCCGTCTCGCTGCCGAGGGTGTGCGCGTAGCGCTGGAGGTTGCGCAGCAGGAGGTAGTTCACCGGCATCCAGACCGGTCCGCGCCAGTTGGAGTTCCCGCCGAACATGCCCGTGGAGGACTCTCCGGGCTCGTAGTCGACGGACACGTGTGCACCTTGCAGCTCGACCCACAGGGGGTGCTTGTCGTGGTGCTTGGACAGTGCTCGCAGCCCGTAGGGCGACAGGAACTCGCCTTCGTCGAAGACGCGTGCCAGCACGCGTCGGCCCTGCCCCGCGGGCACCACGCCGATCGCGAGGGTGTCGCTGCCCGGGACCTGGAAGATGCGTGTGTTCGTGGACGCAGACTCGCCCCGGCCGAGAAAACCGGTGAACCGCTTCCGCAAGGTGCCCAGCGTCTCCAGCAGGTCAGGGCTCAGCGCCACCATGCCGATGAGAGGCAGGACACCCACGATGGAGCGCACCCTGATCGGGGTCGTGGTGCCGTCGGCTCCGTGGAAGACGTCGTAGAAGAACCCGTCCTCGTCGTCCCACAGTCCCTGGGAGTGCATGGCATCGGCGATGAGCACGAAGTGCTCGATGAACTTCACCTCGATGTCGGTCCAGGCGTCGTCCTTGGTCGCCAGGATGCGGGCCATCTCCAGCATCGTGAGGGAGTAGAAGGCCATCCAGCTGGTGCCGTCCGCTTGCTCGAGCCGGCCGCCCGGCGGGAGGTTGGACCGGTCGAGCGCGCTGATGTTGTCCAGACCGAGGAAGCCTCCGCCGAAGAGGTGGTCGCCCTCGGGGTCCATCCGGTTCACCCACCACGTGAAGTTCATCAGGAGCTTCGGCATCAGCCGGGCGAGGAAGTCGGTGTCGCGCCGGCCGTCGATGTCCCACACGTGCAGCGCTGCCCAGGCGTGCACCGGCGGGTTGGCGTCTCCGAACGCCCACTCGTAGGCGGGCAGCGCGCCGTTCGGGTTCTGGAACCACTCCCGGCACATCGCCAGCAGCTGGTACTTGGCGAACGCCGGGTCGAGGTGGGCCAGCGCCACCGTGTGGAAGGCGAGGTCCCACGCGGCGAACCACGGGTACTCCCAGGGGTCCGGCATCGAGAGGATGTCCCTGGCGTCGACGTTGAGCCACCCGGAGTTCCGGCCATGGCGCCGCTCGGGCGGGGGTGGGGGCTGGGTGGGGTCGCCGTCGAGCCAGCGCTTCACGTCGTAGGAGTAGTACTGCTTGCCCCAGATCATCCCCGCGGACGCCTGGCGGGCCACCAGGCGTTCGTCCTCGCCCACGGAGGCCGGGATGACTTCGTCGTAGAACTCGTCGGCCTCCGTACGGCGCCGGGCCAGCACCTGGTCGAACCCCGGACCGAAGGCGGGCTCCGTCGAGGGCGGCCGCAGCCGCACCCGGACGATCTGGGTCTCGCCCGGCCCTACGGTGAGGCGGTACCACCCGGCGGCCTTGGTGCCGAGCCCGTCGGGGTTCACGCTCGCCGAACCGGTGACCACGTGGTCGTTGATCCCGTCCTTGGGGTAGGCCGGGGAGTCGGCCGACCCGTAGAGCCTCCGCAGGTTGGTGTCGTTGTCACAGAACAACAGGTCAGGCGTCGAGCCGTCGGGCCCGGTGCCCAGCTCCCAGCGCAGCTCGCCGAAGCGCGGGTGGTCCACCCTGACCTGGCCGGGCTCAGTGGCTTGGAGGCCGGGGCGCTCGGCATCGTGGTCCCAGGACCAGGTGTTCCGGAACCACAGATGAGGCAGGACGTGGAGCGTCGACGCCTCTGGCCCGGCGTTGGTGACGCTGACCTCCATGAGCAGGTCGTCCGGGTCGTCCTTGGCGTGGGTCACCTCGACCACCCAGTAACGGTCGCCGTCGAAAGCCCCGGTGTCCAGCAGCTCGTACTCGGGCTGGCTCTGGTCACGGCGCCCGTTCTCGGCCACGAGATCGCCGTACGGGAACTCCGCCTGCGGGTAGTGGTAGCGCCACCGCAGCCAGGCATGGCTGGGCACCGCGTCCATGAACCACCAGTACTCCTTCACGTCCTCGCCGTGGTTGCCCTGCGGGCCGGTCAGGCCGAACATCCGCTCCTTGAGGATCGGATCGCGACCGTTCCACAGGGCAAGGGCCATGCAGAGCTGCTGCCCCACGTCGCTGACGCCGGCCATGCCGTCCTCGCTCCAGCGGTAGGCCCGGGAGCGCGCATGGTCGTGGGGAAAGTAGTCCCACGCCTCACCGCCCGCGCTGTAGTCCTCGCGCACCGTCCCCCATGCGCGCTCCGAGAGATAGGGACCCCACTGGTACCAGGGAGTCGCCTGCTCCAACCCGTCCTCGGCATGGCCGAAGGACTCCACGCGTGTGCGCTCGGCACCCGGCATGGTCACAGTCCTCTCTGCGCGACAAGTCGACCTGAGCCGACGGCGTCGACCAGGGCTTGGTAGTCGCGCTCGTTCTGGTCGGCGTACGCCGTGGAGAAGTCGTCGATCGCCCAGTCGAACGCGTCGCTGCCGCCGAGGTACGACGCGATCGCGATCCGGTCACCCGAGCGCGCGTGAGCTCGGGCGAGGGTCGCCCCGCACAGCCGGGCGTACAGCGACATGGTGGTCGGCGGCATGGTGTCGACGTTCGCGGACCCCTTCCAGTCGCGCAGCTGGCGCAGGTAGAAGTCGCGGACCTGGCCGTCGACGCCGGTGGCGCGCTGCCATCCGAGGAAGATGTCGCTGGCGGCCTGCATCAGGCGTTGGCCGGCGACCACGCGTTGGCCGCAGTTGCGGAACTGGCTCTTGCCGACGAACCGCTCCAGGACCGACTCCTGGGCCTCCTTGGCCTGCAGGAACAAGGGGTCCTGGCCGTCCCGGCCCTGCAGCAGCACGATCCACGCGCGGGTGCCTACACTCCCTACGCCGACCACCTTGCGCGCGGCATGGACGTACTCGAACTCCTCGAGCAGGACGCGCCGGTCGGTCTGCAGGGTGCGTCGATAGGACCTGATCAGGTCGCGGAGCTCCTCTTCCACGTTCCTCTGGTCGCCGGCGCCCGCTGCCACGTCCTCGATCGGGGTGATCAACGGCGGATCTGAGATGATCCGGCGTTGCCCGTCCACCTCGTGGGTGAGCTTGGAGAACGCCTGCATGCTGTCCCGGGTCCTGGCCTTGGCGATGTTGGCCTTGGCCCGGGCCCGCTGCTCCGATGTCGCATCGCGCCTCAGGGCCTTCAACACCTTTCCGACCTCGATGTGGGCGTACCAGACGTCGAGGTTGCGAGCCGCGGCGGCCTGCCGCATCCGAGCCCGGTACTCAGCGACCGCCGCGGTCACGATCCCACGGCGCTCCGCCGGGGCGAACCCGCGTTCGCGCCCGGCTATCTCGAAACTGGCGGCGAGCCGCTTCACGTCCCACTCCCACGGGCCGGGCAGCGTCTCGTCGAAGTCGTTGATGTCGAACATGAGCTGCCGCTCCGGAGAGGCGAAGACCCCGAAGTTCGACAGGTGGGCGTCACCGCAGATCTGGGTCGTCAACCCCGACCGCGGGGTCGCTGCGAGATCGGCGGCCATGATCAACGCGGCCCCACGGTAGAACGTGAACGGGGAGACCATCATCCGGCCGTACCGGATCGGTACCAGCTCGGGGACCCGTGTGGCCGCCTGCTCCTCCAGCAGGGCGATCGGGTCAGGGCGGTTCGTGGACGGCTCCCAACGCCCGTGGCTGCTCCGAGGGGTCTCGCTGCGGACGGCCTTGCCCCTGGCCGCACGCTCCTGCACGGAGGGGTGTGCGATCTTCTTCGCAGGTACCGTCTCGACGCTCACGGGCCTCTCCCTACCTCGACTGCGTCCGGGCGGCGGCGGTGTCAGGCAAGCGCCTTCTCTTTCAACGCTTCGTACTCGGTCTGGTTGATGGCGCCGGAGTCGAGCAGGGCCTTGGCCGACGAGATCTCATCGGCCGCGGAGCCGGCGGAAGGTGCGGCCACGGTCCGGATGTACTCCGCCTGCGCCGCCTGGGCCTCCTTGACCTGCTCCAGCTGGCGCTCCTGCATGCCGCTGCCGCGGGCGATCAGGTACACCAGCAGACCGAGCCACGGGATGAGGATGACGAAGAAGACCCAGGCCGTCTTCGCGACTCCACCCATGTCCCTGCTCCGGAAGATGTCACCGATCACCCAGAACAGGCACATGAACCAGGCGAAGAACAAGAAGAACTCGAACATGGCCAGCAGGAACGATCCGTTGTCGTTGAACATTGCGTTCTCTTCACTGCGCGTGTGGGCATCTGCATCTCAGACGCCTCGTGCAACACGGTAGGGAGGGATCGGGGCGCGCGACTCACCCCTGAAGGATGACCTCGGGATGGGCGAGCGCAGCTCGACCACTCCCCAAGCCCAGCCGCCCGAGATCTCATCCCTGACGGGGGATCACCGGGGGTCAGCCGCCTCCTAACGTTGTCACCCAGGACCCTCACGCCACAACGGCGCATCGCCGAGGCCGTGCGCCGGGGAGGAGACGGCCGCGATGACGACCGCACCGAATGTGAGCGACGTGGACCGGCCTAGCCGCCGCACGGTCTTCAGCATGTGCGGCATGTGTGCGGTGCGGTGCCCGATCGAGGTGACGGTCGAGGACGGCCGGGTGACGTGGCTTCAGGGCAACCCACATGACCAGGCGCTCGGCACCAGCCTGTGCGCGAAGGGGGCGGCCGGGCTGTCGCTGGAGCACGACGACCAGCGGCCGCAGACGCCCCTCATCCGCATCGGCCCGCGTGGCGGGGGGCAGTGGCGCCGCGCCACGTGGGACGAGGCACTTGACTACATCGCGGACGGGCTGAAGGAGACGATCGGGACCCTCGGCGGCCGGGGCATCGCGCTGTCGGACCGTGGCGGCCCCTTCGTTGACCTGACGCGGACCTTCGTGCGCGCGCTCGGGTCGCCGAACTACTTCAACCATGACGCGGGCTGCACGGGCAACGCGCACAACGCCGCACGGTCGATCTACGGCTTCGGGCACGAGGGGCTCATCCTCGACCTGAAGAACACCAAGCACCTGGTGCTGTACGGGCGGAACGTCCTCGAGTCGCTCATGGTGAAGGAGGCCAAGGCCTTCATGGCCGCGGTGGGGTCCGGTATGCGCTGCACCTACATCGATCCGCGAGCCACGATCACCGCCAGCAAGGCCACGCGCTACTGGCAGGTCCGCCCGAACAGCGACTACGCGCTCAACCTCGCCCTCATCCACGAGGTCCTCAAGCAGCAGGTGTACGACCAGGAGTTCGTCGCCCGCTTCGTCTCCGGCATGGACCACCTGCAGGACGCGGTGCGAGACACCACCCCGGAGTGGCAGGAGACCCACACCGGCTTGCCGGCGAGCCAGCTGCGTGCCTTCGTCGAGGAGATCGCTGCCGACGTCCCGCGCGTGATCTTCCATCCGGGGTGGATGTCGGCCCGCCACAAGCAGTCGTTCTACGTCACCCGCACTGCGCTGATCCTCGACGCGCTGATGGGCAACCTGGAGATCCCGGGCGGCATGGTGCTCGGCAAGCCTCCCGAGCACTACGGCCGCAAGGGGTTGAACCATCTGATCGACCGCGTTCCTGCCGTCGAGGAGCCGCGCGTCGACGGCGCTGGGTCGACCCGGCCCCAGTGGGACCCCGCCATCGGCATGCTGCACCAGGCTTTCGCCGCCATGGAGACGGGGCAGCCCTACGGCATCGGCGCCTACTTCGCCTACCGCCACGACCCGCTGACCGGCCTGCCCGACCCGGAAGCGACCAAGCGGGCCCTGGACAAGCTCACGCTGCTCGTCTCGATCGACGTCCGGTACTCCGAGACGGGCTGGTTCGCCGACGTCATCCTTCCGGAGTCGACGTACCTCGAGCGCGCCAACATCCTCGGCCAGATGAACGGCCCGGTGCCGGTGCTCACGATGCGCGACCAGGCGATCCCCCCACGCTTCAACAGCCGCCCGGCGTGGTGGATCTTCCGCGAGATCCTGCGCCGGATGGGGATCCGGGAGCCGCTCGACTTCGAGAGCATCGAGGAGCTGTGGGACTACCAGCTCGACGGGACCGGCGTCACGGTCGCTCAGATGCGCGAGACGGGCGTCGTCCCCCTGGCGGACGCGCTGGTCCTGATCCCGCGCGACGAGCTGAGGTTCCCTACCCCGTCGGGGCGGATCGAGATCGACAGCGGCTCCCTGACCGGGGCCGGGTTGGCCAGCCTCCCGCCGTACGAGCCCAAGGAGCCCCCGACCGACGACCGTTTCATGCTTCTGTTCGCGAAGACGGCGACGCTCGCGCAGGGCCAGTCACTGAACAACCCGATCCTGCACGAGATCGCCCCGGAACAGGTGCTGTGGATCCATCCGGACCGGGCCGCGCCCCTGGGCATCCGGGACGGGGACCTGGTGGAGGTCTCGGGCGGCGGCAGCTACCGAGGACGGCTGATGGCCAAGGTCACACCGTGGATCCATCCCGAGGCCGTGTTCATGCTCCACGGGTACGGCGCGACCGTGCCGCTTGCCACCCGCGCCCGCGGCGTAGGGGTGGCTGACCAACGGCTGCAGCACGGAAAGCTCTACGACTTCGATCCGGCCGGCGGAGGCTGTGCCATGACGGAGACCGTCGTACAGGTCCGGCCCGCCGCGAGGGAAGGAGCCGGAGGATGAGCGACTACGTCCTGCGCCACGACGAGGCGAGCTGCATCGGCTGCCGGGCCTGCGAGGTGCACTGCAAGACCAACAAGAACGTCGAGGCCGGACCGGCGCCCTGCAAGATCATCGCCTCCGGACCGGTCGACATCGGCGGACTCCCGCGGATGCGCTTCACGTTCCTGCCCTGCTTCCACTGCGAGGACCCCTGGTGCGTGCGAGCCTGCCCGACCGGTGCCATGCAGAAGCGCGAGAAGGACGGCATCGTCTTCGTCGATCCCAGCCTGTGCATCGGCTGCAAGAGCTGCATCGCGGCGTGCCCCTGGGGAACCCCGCAGTGGGACCCGGCGACCCGCAAGGTGGTCAAGTGCGACTACTGCATGGACCGCATCGACGCGGGACTGCAACCGGCCTGTGTCACGACGTGCGTGACCGGCTGCCTGTCCTTCGGACCCGCCAACGAGGTGCCGGACCCGCGCCGTGAACGCTACGCCCGTCAGCTCATGATCGAGCCGCTGGAGAGCGACGGGGCCTCGCCGTGACCCAGCTCCAGCAGCTGCCCACCTGGCTCGACACCGGTGCCGCGGCCCTGGCCGGGGCGGAACCGCCGGGCCGCACGCTGGACGCCGCGTTGCCGGGGCTGGCCCGGGCTCAGTCCCTGAGCGCCACCCAGCGGCTGCGGTGGGTTCAGGAGTCAGCTGTGGTCGAGTCCGGAGGTGCGGGCGAGCCCATCCACCTGGCCTGGCGTCGGTTCCTTCGGGGTCGTGGGCCCTCCACCCTGGTCATCGACGCGACCGGCTTCGACGAACGGGCCCTCGGGTCGGCAGCAATTCTCGACGGCTCCCCGTGGCTGCTCGCCGAGGGAGTGCTGATCGCCGCCGGGCTGCGGGACAGCTTGACCGTCGAGCTGCGGCTGCCGAGCCAGCTCATCGGCAGGGAGTCCCCCCTGCTCAACGCGGTGGACGCGATGCGCTCGATGGCGCAGGTCGCCAGTCCCCGGCGACAGGTCTTGGTGCTGCGTGACTGCCCGCCGAGTCCCTTGACGGAAGAGACCGACGACACCCGGCTCGTCCACACGCCGGAGACCTGGTGTCGACTGGCGCTGAGCTTCGCACGGGAGTCCGGTCGAGGTGCTTCCCTGCTCACGTTGCGGCGCGGCATGAGGCAACGCGGACTGGTCGAGCTCGCGCACTCCGCGCCGCTGCGGCGCCAGATCGAGGAGTGGGGCGGCGGCGTCGAGGTGGACGGCCGCGACCCCGTGCTGGTCCTCGACGACGGACTCGGTGGCTTCCTGCCGCTGTCCGAGGCGGACGTGTGCAGTGATCCGCTGTCGTTGTCGTCCCTGGGCATCATGCCGGCGCCGACCACCCTGATGGTGATGGCTCAGGGAGCCTGCGTCGTCAAGGCGACCCGACGTGCGCTGTACCGTCACTGGCTCCTCGCCGACGACGCCGCGGCAGCATCGGTGCGTCCGTTGCTGGCCCGCGCTGCACGGCTGACCACCGAGATCACGCTCGGTCGAGGTTCGGCCGGCCATGTCGCAGCCCTGGACGAGGTGGCGCTCGAGCTCGGGGTTCAGGGACTGGCGGCCGGTTGGCCGCTGGGCAGCTCGTTGCGCCACTACCGCGAGCAGTGGGACCAGCACGCCCGGCGCGAGACGTGCCCCGAGGGTGTCTGCCTGGAGGACCGACACGCCCCCTGTCACAGCACCTGCCCGGCGAACATCGACATCCCGAGCTTCATCGCGCACCTGGGCCGCGGCGACTACCGCTCGACGATCGAGGTGATCCGGCGCGACAACCCCCTGCCCCTGACCTGCGGCCTGGTCTGTCCGGCCCCGTGCGAGTCAGCGTGCGTGCGAAACGGCAGCGACGGCGCTGTCTTCATCCGCACGCTCAAGGCCAAGGCTGCTGAGCACTGCCTGGCTGAGGGCGGCTACCCCCAGCCCGAGATGGCTGCGGACAGCGGCAAGCGCGTCGGCATCATCGGCTCGGGCCCCTCCGGGCTGACGGCGGCCTACTACTTGCGCACCCATGGCCACCAGGTAGAGATCTTCGAGTCGCAGGAGAGAGCCGGCGGGATGTTGCGGTACGGCATCCCCGCCTACCGGCTTCCTCCCGAGCTGCTCGAGCAGGAGCTCGACCAGATCCGGGTGCTGGGAATCCCGATCCACACCGGTGTTGAGGTCGCCGAGCTCGAGACTTTCCGCAAGGACTACGACGCGGTGTTCCTCGGTGTCGGGACGCAGCGCTCGCGGCTGATCCCCATCGACGGTGTCCACCAGCCCTTCGTGCTCGGCGGCATCGACTTCCTGCGGGCCGTGCGGAGCGGCGCGCCGGTCCTCGTCGGGCCGCGGGTGGTCGTCGTGGGTGGCGGCAACGTCGCCATCGACGTCGCGCTCACCGCGCTGCGGCAAGGCGCCCAGCACGTCGACATGGTCTCGCTGGAGAAGCGTCGCGAGCTGCCGGCGAGTCCGCACGAGATCGAGAACGCCGTGGCAGAAGGGGTGCAGCTCCAGCCGGGCTGGGGCCCGGTGCGCATCAGCGAGGAGGGCGAGGTCACCTTCCAGCTCTGCGAGCAGGTGCGCGACGAGATCGGTGCCTTCGCCCCCGTGTTCGACCCCGGGCGGCTGCTGACGCTCCCGGCGGACCACGTGATCCTGGCTACCGGACAGGGCACTGACCTGGCGATCCTCCACGGCACCGAGGTGGCGACCACGCACGGTTTCATCGTCGCCGACTCCACCACCTTGATGACCGACGTGCCGGGCATCTTCGCTGGAGGAGACGCCGAGCACGGCCCCCGGACCGCCGTGGAGGCGGTCCGTTCCGGAAAGATCGCCGCAGCCGCCATCGACGCCTGGCTGCGCGACACCGCCCCGGACCCCGCCACGGGTCGCCCGGTCCCGCGCGCGGAGGTTGCTCCGCTGACGGTCGACGCAGCCCAGCGAACGCACCACCCCCGAGCCGTGATGCCGGAGCGGACCGTCGAGGAGGTCCTGGGCGAGGGAAACTACGTCCGCATCGAGCTGGGCCTGAGCGACGCCACGGCCCACGACGAGGCGCGTCGATGCCTCCGCTGCGACGTGTGCATCGGATGCGGTCTGTGCATGGCGGCTTGCAGCGAGATGGGCGTCGACGCCCTGCGGATGGGCGACACCCAGGCAGGCCGGCTCGCCTACTTCGACTTCACCCGACCGGCGGAGCTGTGCATCGGATGTGGTGCCTGCACCCAGGTCTGTCCGACCGGAGCGATCCACCTCGAGGACGTCGACGGCGTCCGTCGCACGGTCATCACCGGGACCGTCGTACGGGAGCAGCCGCTGTTGGCCTGCAGCGACTGCGGGGCGTACACGCAGACTCCGGCCCACCGGGACTTCGTCCGGGGTCGCCTGCCCGACCACATGGCTGCCCACCTGGACCGTGAGCTCTGCAGCGCTTGTGCCCGGCGACGGGCTGACCGGCCAGGGGTGGCGACACCGCGGCGCACACATCTGTCGAGGGAGGAGAAGCCATGAAGGCAGTAACGGTCCAGCCGGGGGTCGCGGACTCGGCTCGCTACGAGGAAGTCCCCGAACCGGACGAGACGACAGGATCGGTCCTCGTGGAGGCGGTCGCGGTGGGCATCTGCGGCACTGACGTCGAGATCGCATCCGGAGCGTACGGCTGGGCGCCTCCGGGGCGGGACCGCCTGGTCCTGGGACACGAGTCCCTGGGGCGGGTCATCGACCCCGGACCCGACCGCAGTGTGCAGGTCGGTGACCTGGTCGTCGGGATCGTACGACGTCCCGACCCCGTGCCCTGCCCGAACTGTGCGGTCGGGGAGTGGGACATGTGCCGCAACGGGCAGTACACCGAGCGGGGCATCAAGGAGATCGACGGGTTCATGTCCGAGCGCTGGCGGATCGAGCCGGGGTTCTTCACCAAACTGGATCCCTCGCTCGGGGTCCTCGGGGTGCTGCTCGAGCCGACCACCGTGGTGACGAAGGCTTGGGAGCTCGTCGGCGCCATGCGGGCTCGTGGCTTCTGGGAACCCCGCACCGTGCTGGTCACCGGCGCAGGCCCGATCGGCATGCTGGCCGCCCTGATCGGCGTCCGGTACGGATTGGAGGTCCACGTCCTGGACCGGGTCACCGAGGGAGCGAAGCCGCAGCTGGTCCACGACGTCGGCGCGACGTACCACTCCGGTGCGGTGTCGGACCTGGGGCTCGCGCCGGACGTCGTCATCGAGTGCACCGGGGTGGGACCGGTCATCATCGACTCGATCCGCCAGGTGGGACCGGGCGGCGTGGTGTGCTTGACCGGCGTCGGCAGCGGTGGCGCGCGCAGCGGCCTCTCTCCGGCCGACCTCGGCAAGGAGCTGGTTCTGCAGAACAACGTGGTCATCGGCTCGGTCAACGCCAACCGACGGCACTTCTACCGGGCCGCCGAGGTGCTGGCTGCGGCCGACCGGGAGTGGCTGGGCCGGCTGGTCACCAGACGCGTGGCACCGCAGGACATCGCCGACGCGCTGCGCCGCGGGCCCGACGACATCAAGGTCGTCCTGGACTTCGGGGCCTGACCGTGGTGGGCGGGACGGATGACGCGGCGGTGGCCAGCACGACCGAGCAGACGCAGATCGCGAAGGGGTGCGCTGGGATGCCCGTCGCGACGAGTCTCGCCTACCGCAACCCGGATGAACGACGGCGCGTGCGATCCGCAGGGCCGGTTCTGGGCGGGCACCCTCGCCGACGACCATCACGCGGGAGGGGGCGCGCTATACCGGCTGGACCGCGACGGTCACGGCGCTACGCCTGAGGACGCATGGGGTGGCGAGTCGATGTCTGAGTCCTGTCCGCTCGGTTGCGACGCGTACCAGATAGTCAGAATTTTGCTACCTGGCCGGTCGCCTGATCGTCCGCGAACTCACCTGTGAGGCGCGAGGTCTGGCTGGGGGAGCAGCTCCGCCGCTATACGGCGGGCATGACCTTTTCTCTGATTGCGGCCCCGCAGGCCGCACCTGAACCGCTGCCTGACACAGGCTCGCTACCGGTCGCGCTGACCGATGCCGATGCCGACCGGATCGCCGCGGCCATCAGCGCCGCACGAACCGAGTCCACCCGCCGCGTCTACGCCTACACCTGGCGCCAGTGGGCCCGCTGGTGCACTGCCCGCAGCCTGAGCCCGCTGCCCGGCGACCCCCCGCCGCGCTGTGCGCCTACCTGACCGAACGCGCCGCCGAGGGGATCGCGGTCGCCAGTCTGGACGGGGCCTGCACTGCAATCCGGCACGTCCACCGGATGTACGAGGCGGCCGATCCGGTGGCCTCCGAGCCCGTCCGCCAGGTCCGCCTCGGGCTGCGCCGCACCTACGGCACAGCACCCCGCCGGCTGGCCCGACCGTTGTCCACCGCCGACATCCGCCAAATCCTCAACGGGATCGACCGCACCGCTCCGCTCGGGATCCGGGACGCCGCGATCATCCTGCTCGGCTACGCCTCCGCGCTGCGCCGCTCCGAACTGACCATGCTTACCCTGCTCGACGTGGAGGAGAAGACCGACGGCTTGCTGGTCACGGTTCGCCGGTCGAAAACCGACCAGGAAGGACACGGGCAGACCGTCGCCGTCGCCCGCGGCAACCACCCGCAGACTGACCCGGTCGCCGCCCTGACGGCTTGGTGCAGGCTGCGCGGTCACGTCCCCGGACCGCTGTTCACCCGACTCTTCCGCGGCCAGATCAGCCTCCAACCGATCTCCGGAGACGCCGTCGCCCGCACGCTCCGGAGGCGCGCCCACGAAGCCAGCCTGGATGCCGAGCGGATCACAGCCCATTCCCTGCGCGCCGGACATGCCACCACCGCCGCCCTCGGCGGAGTCCCACTCGCCCGGCATCGCCGCGCAGACCCGGCACCGCGACCTCTCCGTGCTGGTCAACCGCTACATCCGCCCGCTCGAGGCCCTCGCCACAACCTCCAGCCGGGACCTCGGACTGTGACCCTGTCGTTGCCGTTGCGGACGACAATCCGACCGCACACTCACAGACCTCGTCGGCTACGGCGCGACGAACGCGGAATGACTGTGCCAGCGCTCGGATCGCGGCTGCTCCGTACGTTCACCCATCTGCGTCCCGGTGCGTACCGGCGGATACGCGCCGAGGTGCTTCGCGTTGGCCCTCCGATCGCCTTTGCGGTCGGAGCTGGCCGCGACCATGCTGGGCGAACCAGGGATGGGAGCAGTCGGTATGAGCCTCGGCAGGCAGATCGGTCCGGAGTTCCGGGCGTTCGACTTCACACACGACCGGCGCACGTATGAGGTCTTCCGGGGTGGTTCGGGGCCAGCGGTTCTGGTGCTCCACGAGATCCCCGGGCTGCATCCGGGCGTCATTGATTTCGCCCGTCGGCTCATCGACGCTGGGTGCACCGTGTACCTGCCGTCCCTGTACGGGCGCCCCGCAGCCCCCGCGAACGGCCGCGAGATCCTGAGATCGATCGTGCAGGTCTGCGTGGCGCGGGAGTTCACGAAGTTGGCCGACCGCACGAGCCCCGTCGTCGGGTGGCTGCGGGCACTCGCCGCGTCGGCCTACCGTGAGTGTGGCGGTCCCGGGGTCGGCGTGGTCGGGATGTGCTTCACCGGGGGTTTCGCGCTGGCAACAGCTCTCGAACCGTCGGTCGTCGCGTCCGTCATGAGCCAGCCGGTCATGCCCGCACCAATCGGGAAGCGTGGCCGTGCCGCCCTGGGCCTGGATGCTGAGGATCTGTCCACCATCAGGGAACGAGCCACTGACGGCCTGCGCGTGCTCGGGCTCCGGTTCACCAACGACCGGGGTTGCCCGCCGGAGCGATTCGAGACCCTGCGGGCGAGCCTCGGGAGATCCTTCGAGGGGATCGAGATCGACTCGTCGCCGGGCAATGCGGCTGGCATCGCGCCGTCGGCGCACGCGGTGCTCACGGTTTCCCTCGTCGACGAACCGGGCCATCCGACCCGGGTCGCCCTCGACCGGGTCCTGGCATTTCTGGCCGACCAGTTGCGTCATTGAGCCCGTCGCGGCGCAGGCATTGGCACCTTCCGAAAGAAGGAGCGCGGTCGGTTCCTCTGGTCGTGATCGCGTCCTCGACACTCTACTTCGTCGTCACCCTCCGCCCTAGGTGATGCCCCACGGCGGTCATTGAGCTCGGGTCGAGGAGAGACTGAATTGTGTCGCACGGGGTTCCCGCTCGTCGGCTGGATCCGGTCGGTCCTGGGCGCCGACTGGCGGCGGTATGACGCGCGAGGGCGCCGGTCAGGCGGGGAGGACGCCGTACTTCTCGTTGAGAGCCAGGATGTATTGCTGATCGGGTGGTCCGATGAGGCCGCCGAGATACTCCTCGCGGCTCGGCGAAGAAGCGGTCAAGTCCGCCTGGGGTGATGACGCCAAAGCCGCGGACCGGCTCATCTCCGAGGTTCTCAAAGTGGTGCGTCGGCCACGGGCGTCCGACAGGCGATGCGCCGCGGGTCCCCCCGGCACCTCGACCGGCGGGGTGACGGGGCTACTGGGCAAGCTGATTCAGAACGACGACCATGTTCTGGTCGTTGCCAAGCATCTGGTCGCCGGCGGCCTGGTTGTAGTCCAGGTGGAGGCCGGGGTTCGGCATGGCGCTACGTGGCTTGCCAGGGAGTTTGAAGTGCACGCCGTACAGCAGTCCAATGTTGATTGCCATTAGCCGAGCGGTGGAGCCGTTGTGGTCTGCGAACGGGTGGATGCGCACCCATTCGCCATGAGCCCACGCAGCGGTTCTCACTACGTCTTGATAGAGCTGAACGAGTGTCTCACCGGCCTTGCGGCGAGCGTCGAGGTCGTCCAGGCGACGGTGCAGTTCCGTGAAGAACCGGGTCACCAGGGTCGCGACGGCTGCCGGAATCGCGCCGGGAATCCCGCGAACGCCGTTGAGGCATACAGAGAGGGGGGTGCCGATCGGGCCTTCCCCGCGGTATCCACCGGCGACTTCGGGTTGCGAGACGGCGACGCCGCGCAGCGACGATCGATGCCATTCGCGGACGATAGCGTCGGTCGGACGGATTCCGGCTCGGCCGGCGTCCACCACGTCAGGGAGCAGACGGTTGTAGTTGGACTGGATGTTGGTTTGGTTCGCAGGGAGATCGGGGTCCCACGGGAACGGCGTGGGGATTCGCCGCCCGGCGCTGCCCCTACGAACTCTCGGGGGCATCTTCCATCGGCTCGGGAGTCTCGATAAGGCGCTGGTGCGCCTCATCGAGACTGCTGTCTGCCATCCGCGCGAGGACCTCGTCGCGGCTCAGACCACCCTCGAGCAGGTAGGCGGGCGGTTGCAGGCCACCGGGGAGGTGTAGGTCGCGCACCTCTGCTTCCAGTGCGGCGAGACGGTGCTCATCGAGCGGTTCTGACAGCCAGTTCTCGTTCAGGAGCTTGGCGCGAGCGCGCTCAAGGCCAAGGTTTCCGACCAGGAGACCAACGGCGCTGTGCAGGCGCAGGAGCCGCCCGGACTTGGTCGGCCGGACGGGCGCATTCGGGTTGTTGCGCCAGTGGGCGCGCGTGGAGGAGGACAGGCCGACGATTGCAACGACAGAGTCGAGCGACATCTGCAGCCACTCAGCAAGCGCGTCGGTCGCGGCCGTCGCCGGATGTACCGTTTCTGGTTGGTTCGGTCCGAAGATCGACCGGACCAACTCGGCGGCATCTGAGCCGCTGATGACGAGGCCGTCATGGCTTGTGACGACCACGACGCGACCAGATGTTCTCGTGAAGACGGAATGCAGAAGCCGGTCGAACGACTCCGTTTTTCCGACTGGCCGGACGACGGGGGTCTCGGTCGGAAACTTCGCCTGGATGTCGTCCCGCCAGACATCGTGCCCGGTTACGGTGGTCGGACGGTCAAGAACGTCGTTCATTGCGCGCCTACCTCTCCGTCGTCTCCGTGCTTCAGGTGCGCCAGCATCTCAGCAGAGATCAGCGCCTGGAACAGTGCCACGCCGCACTCGTTGAGTTGCTCGAACCAGCCAGCCACGGATTCGCTGGTCCACAGCGATGCAAGTTCCGCGAACGTGTCAATGTCGAGGAGGAACGCGTCCTGATTGTCCTGTGTGGCCGGCCCAGTCCGGACCGCGCTGCGCACCTGCGGTGCAATGTCCAGGATGAGTTGCTGGTTGTGGTTCAGGACTCCGGGGCTGAGGAGTTCGTCGATGTGCGGCGCTACGAGCGCTGGCCGGAGCCAGCGGCCCCAATCGTTCTGGCCGTCAGGGCTGCGCAGGAGGTTCACGAACCTCAAGCCGACGCGGGTGACTGAGATAGGGGCCACCGCCACAGTGGCGGCAGCAATCACCTCGTTCATCAGGGGGCCGAACTGGTCGGCGAAGCTCAGGAACGACGGCGTCTCCAATGAGACCGAGTCGGCCATGAGTGTGACCATCCATGACTTGTCTTCGGGGCTGAACTGGAACCCGCTCGCGCTCACCGAGGCCGACGGCGGAACCCCGGGACCGAACACGATTTCGTTCGTCTGCACGGGGGTGATTTGGCTGAAGTCGTACCCAGCCTCGAGCAACGAGGCTTGGAAAAGTGCGGTGACCTCGTTCGACAACTCGCTCCCGGCTTGCGTGGCGAACCGCGCCTGCGCCACAACCAGGGGCAGGGGCGGATGACGAAGCAGGACGTGGTCGGCTCGGGGAAGGTTTAGCATGCGGGCTCCACACAGATACTGTAGGCATACTGAAGGTGCAAAGCGAAGTGTTTCCCGCAACACGAGGGCGTCATTCTGGGCGATGTGGGCGCCGCCCTTAGGGGCGGTTCGGCCTTGGTGTGTTGGACGCAGCACGTCACGCGGACCGTCACCACCCTCTGCTCTGGTGCGTACCGAAAAGTCAGCAGAAATGGAGTCCGAAGTTCTCCGAGCCACGCCGAGGCGATCGGGTAGCGTTCGCGTTGGAAGTGGTTCGATCCGCGGCAGCCGCCTCAGATCGGGCGGGTTCGGCAGAGGTGGATCGAGGTCGGACGAGGCGTTGAAGCGGCTCGTCCATCAGAGAAGGTCAGGGGTTCGAATCCCCTCAGCTCCACCACTTCCGAACCCCGTCCCACCAGCGGAGACACCACCGCTGGGACGGGGTTCGTGCTTCGTGTCCGCCGGCCCCGTTCCGGGTTCGTGCGGCGATCGTGGATGATGGTCCCGTGCGCTACGAGAAGGACGTGCAGGCCGGCCCGCGGCGGTGCCGGGTGACTGGCGTCCTGCCGGGTGGGTCCGCAGTGGTCGTCTCCCTGGCGAGGCCGGCATGACCGAGGAGCTGCTCGTCCTCGTCGACGAGAGCGGGAACGCGGTGGGCTCGGCTCCCAAGGCCACCACGCACCACGCGAGGACGCCCCTGCACCTGGCCTTCTCGTGCTACGTCTTCGACCAGGCCGGCCGGCTGCTGCTGACCCAGCGCGCCCACGACAAGCCGACGTTCCCCGGCGTCTGGACCAACAGCCTCTGCGGTCACCCGGCGCCGGGCGAGCGCATGGTCGATGCCGTCGCCCGCCGGGCCGAGCAGGAGCTGGGGCTGGCGCTGGAATCGGTGACCCCGGCCCTGCCCAGCTTCCGCTACGAGGCGACGATGGCCAACGGCGTGCGCGAGAACGAGCTGTGCCCGGTGTTCACGGCGATCGCCACCTCCGACCCCACCCCGGAGCCCTCCGAGGTGGCGGCATGGGAGTGGGTGGCGTGGGGGCCGTTCCGTGACGCGGTGCTCGCCGGTGACCGTGAGGTCTCGGTGTGGTGCGCCCTCCAGGTCGCAGAGCTGGCCACGCGCGAGGTGGCCGACGGTCGGTTCCGGCCAGGCTCGCCGGCCGACCTGCCGCCGGCCGCGCTGTGAGGCGTGCGCACCGCTCGGCGGTCTTCCCGGGTCACCGCTTCGACGACCTGGACCACTCGTCCGCGACCGGCCGCTGGGTCGTGTCTGTGCCGGCGCGCGTGTGCCGTCCGGCTCGGTGACGACGGATCCCGGCCCCGACCGCGACAGCCACCACAGCCGTCAGCCACCCGGCGACGACGTCCACGACGTAGTGCTCGCCGGTGTAGACGAGCGTGACAGCCATCGACAGCACGTAGGCGGACAGCACCGCACGCCACAGCCACCCCGCCGACGGCCAGAAGAACAGCGTGATCAGCAGCGCGGTCCCCGCGTGCAGTGAGGGCATCGCCGCCACCGGGTTGCTGCCGTCCTGGGCGGAGGCGCTGAGTGTCCCGATCACGTCCAGGTGCAGGTAGTCCCAGCCGAGGTTGGAGATCCGGTCGACGGTGCCGATCACGCCCTGGTCGGAGGCCAGCCAGGGCGGTGCTGCCGGATACACGACGTAGCCGCCCACGCCGACCGTCGTGAAGGCGACGACGGCAGCGACCCAGGCCGCGAACCGGTCCTGCAGGCGGAACCAGACGATCCCGGTGACCAGCGGGATGGAGACGAAATGGGTGACGTAGACGAGTGCGGCGGCCGCGTCGTACCAGTGCGCGGACCCGTCGGCCAGCCGCTCCTGCAGCCAGACGGACGGGACCACGCCGAAGATCGCCCGGTCGGCGTCCACGAGGGCGGCGAGGTGCAGGCCGAACCCCAGCCGGTTGCTGCCGCCGCCGTACCCGTCGCCGAGCGGCGCGCTGACCCAGTCGGCGGCAGCGTACGCGACCAGGATCAGGCTCAGTGGTGCCCAGGCGATCAACAGCTGGGCGAGGGGACCGTGCCGCTGCGTCACCGGGACCGTCGCTCTATCAGTGCCTGGACCCGGAACCGGTTGGCGCGCTGGATCGCGATGAACGGCAGGTTGACCACCACGCCGTAGGCGACGAGCAGCCCGGCCGCGAGTGGTGGGTTCCACAGGACGAAGACCGGCCCGCAGCACAGGGCCCACCAGTGGGTCAGCTCGGCGCGTCGCGTCTCGCGGACGAACAGCTGCAGCCCGGCGACGTCGGAGGCGGGCAGGCGGCGCTTGCTGACCCCGCCGCGGAACAGCCCGCCCGCCTCCGGGACCTTGTCCTTCCAGCGGTCGATCCGCAGCCGGTGCCGGTACCACCGCCCGCCGGCCTCGAAGCGTCGCTCCCGGAGCAACCACCCGTCCCGGCTCAGCCTGCTGTCGCCGAGGCGATGCGCCGCGTACCCCGTGGCAGCGTGGAACGCCCCCCAGGCCACGACGTCCACGGCGATGGTCAGCGCCGGCGGCATCACCAGCCGTAGCATCAGGCCCCCTCCTCGGCCGACCCGCGTCCGCCGAGCTCCACCTCGCGGCCGCGCCACCGGACCGAACGCCGGACCACCGTGCGCGCGACCGACCTGGCGAAGATCACGTCGAACGCGAGGAGAGGCACCGGGAACAGGACCCACGTCCACCAACGGAACGAGCCGATGCGGCGCAGGGCCGACCCGAGCTGCCAGGCGACCCCCGCCCAGGCGACCGCCCACAGCGCCGGATGGCCGTACACCAGGGGCGACCCCCACCCGGTCGAGCCCTCGACGAGGGCGAGGGCTGCTCCGACGGCGACGGCATGATGGGCGCTCACCCACCAGACGGTGGCCACGGTGGCCCCGGGAGCGGCCGCGGACGCGCCGGACGCGAAGTTCTTCGTCCACCCGTCCGCCAGCTGCCGAACGCCGCCGGGATAGCTACGCATCCGGATCCGCTCCCCTCCGACGGCGCACCGCACCGGCAGCCCGGCCCGGTGGTAGGCGGCGGCCAGCTCGACGTCGTCGAGGATCTCCTCACGCACCGCGGCGTGCCCGCCGGCGCGCTCGTAGTCTGCTCGCGAGGTCAGCAGGCAGGGCCCGAAGGCCATCGGCCGACTCCCGGGGCGGCGGGCGAAGGCGGCGCTGGCCATCAGGGACACCACGTTGAAGTACGCCGAGAGCTGCTCGTAGGGCCGCACCACGTCGTGGAACGGCTGCACCGACACCAGTCCACCGTGCCGGCCGTGCAGCTCCAGCAGGCCGCCCAGCGCGTCCGGGGCGAGCGTCGTGTCGGCGTCGAGGAACAGCAGCAGGTCCCCGGTGGTCGCCCGGGTCCCCACGTGGCAGGCCCACGCCTTGCCCGTCCAGCCCGGTGGCGGGGCTCCGGCGGGTACGACGCTCGCTCCGGCCGACCGTGCGACCGCGGCCGTCGCGTCGCGGGAGCCGTCGTCGACCACGACGACCTCGGGGACGGGGACCGTGAGCCGCCGCAGGGACGCCAGCAGCGCCGGGACCGTGCCCTCCTCGTCCCGCGCCGGGACGACGACGGAGACGGTGACCGCGCGGTCGCGGTCCCCGGCTCCGCGCGGGACCGCCCGCAGGTCGCCCAGCAGCCAGCGGGCGCCGGCCACCGCCGCCAGCAGCACGACGACGAGCACCAGCTCAGCCATGCCGAGCACCGGCCACGCGGGTCAGGACGAGCGGCATGCCGCCGCGCGGGTGCACCGCCACCTGTGCCTGGGCCACCGGACGGGACCAGCCCGGCGGCAGGTCGAGGCGGTACTCCCCGAGGAGGCGGCTCAGCACCAGCACCATCTCGCCCAGTGCGAACTCCCGGCCGATGCACAGCCGGGGCCCCAGCCCGAACGGCAGGTAGCCAGAGCGTCCGGCGCCGGCACTCAGGAAGCGTTCCGGTCGGAAGGCCAGCGGGTCGGCCCACGACTCGCTGCGGCGGTGCACGAGCCAGGGACTCACGATGACCATGGTGCCCGCCGGGACGTCGCGACCGCCGATGACGTCTGCCCGGTGGGAGCGTCTGGAGATCGCCCAGGCGGGCGGGAAGAGGCGCAACGCCTCGTCGACGACGGCACGCGTCCACGGGAGCGTGTCCCGGTGACCGAGCATCGGCACCGGGCCCGCATGGGCGGTGAGCTCGGTACGTACCCGGTCCTGCGCCGGCTGGTGCTCGGCCAGCAGCATCAGCGTCCAGGCCAGCGCCGCGGCCACGGTCTCGTGGCCGGCGATGACCATGGTGACCAGCTCGTCGCGGATCTCGGCGTCGGTGAGGTCGCTGTCCAGGAGGAGGCCGAGGAGGTCGTCACCGTGCGAGCCGGCGGACGCGCGCGGGCCCCGGGCCCGTCGCTGCGCGACGAGCTCGAAGGAGATCGCGTCCAGGCGGCGTCGCGTCGAGCGCACCCGGAGGTTCGTCCGCGTCGGCGCCCACGCCGCCGTCGGCAGGATCGACCGGCCCAGCCGGACCACCAGCTCCGCGGCCTCGCTCGTCGCGTCCAGCAGCTGCCGCGCCTGCCCGGACAGGTCCGTGGAGAACAGTGCCCGCCCGACGGCGTCCAGCCCGATGCGGTGCGTGAGCGCGGCGACGTCCACCACGTCGCCGCTGACGAAGGAGCCGTCCCCGAGCCGCGCGGTGACGGCCGCGTCGGCCGCCGCGCGCACCTGCTCGCCCACCGCGTCGAGCCGCTGGTGGTGGAAGGCCGGGGCGGCGAGCCGTCGGTGCTCGATCCAGCTCGGCTCCGACGACGCCAGCAGTCCGGGTCCCGTGACCCGGGCCAGCGCGGCGTACTGCACCGTCTCCTTGCCCCAGTGACGCGCCCCCGTCTGCAGCACGTGCCGCACGTCGTCGGGGTCGTTGACCAGCAGCGCCGGCGCGCCCGGCACCGGGAAGGCGACCAGGTCGCCGTAGCGCTCGGAGACCTCGACCAGGAACGAGAGGGGGTCGGCGCGGACCGACCGGAAGGCCCGGGCCATGTCGAGGGAGGACGGGCCGGGAATGCCGACGTCGGTGGGCCGCATCGCCTGCAGCCGGGTCGAGACGCTCACGCCGGCTCCTCGCCGTTGCGCCGGCCCAGCCACACCCACACGACCGTGGTCGTCAGCACGAGGGCGAAGCCGAAGCCGAGGTCCTCCACCGGAGCGAAGAGGAGCCGGCCGTCGCCGGCGATCGTCACGCGGTCGCTGCCGATGATGGCGTCCGGGTGGTACTGGACGATGCGCCGGCCGGTGAGCCAGCCGTTCGTCAGGAGCTGGAAGAAGACGATGATGCCGTAGGCGGCCCACCAGGTCGGGGAGGTGGTCAGCCGGGTGCGGGCTCCCCAGCGGTCCAGGACGACCGCCGCGAGCACCGCCACGACGGCGATCGCGGTGTAGGTCATCGGACCTCCCGGCGCTGCCGGAGGCGGCCGGCAAGGCCCAGGCCGCGGACCGCCCGGACCGCCTCGAAGGTCAGCACCGTGACCAGTGGGATGACCACGAAGAAGGCGACCTCCTCCAGGGGGAGGCCGGCCACGCGCCAGGGCAGGGTCTGTGCCGGGTCGAACCACCAGTGTCCCGCGTGGGTGGCGAACAGGTCCCAGACCAGGAACGGGGACCCGGCCGCAAGGATGGTGAGGGCCAGCCGTCGCGGCTGCCGCAGGACCCGCAGCCGGAAGACGCGGACGAGGGGCAACGTCGCGGCCAGGCAGAAGGCCAGCATGGCGACGTACGACCAGTGCCCCAGGCTCATCCGCGCACCGGCGCTGCCGACCGGTCGCCGGTCAGCCGCTTGAGGACCAGCTCGGCGCTGATCAGGCACATCGGCAGTCCCACCCCCGGAAGGGTACTTGCTCCGGCGTACAGCAGCCCGTCCACCTTCGACGACACGTTCCCCGGGCGGAAGAAGGCGCTCTGCCGGAGCGTGTGCTCCAGGCCGAGCGCTCCGCCGCGCCAGGAGTTGTACCGGCGGGCGAAGTCCGCGGGGCCGACGGTGTGCCGGACCCGGACACGGTCCTGGAGGTCGGTGACCCCGGCCCACGCGGCCACCTGGTCGATCGCCGCGTCCGCGGCCCGCTCCACCGCCGGGGACCCCTGTCCGTCGTCGCCACCACCGCCGATGGCCACGTCGGCGGGCACCGGCACCAGCACGAAGAGGTTCTCGCAGCCGTCGGGCGCCACGGTCGGGTCGCTCTCCGACGGCTTGCAGACGTAGACCGACGCCGGGTCCGGGACCCGTGACTCGCGACCGAAGATGTCGCCGAAGTTGCGGTCCCAGTCGGTGGTGAAGAAGAGCGAGTGGTGCGCCAGCTGGGGGAGGCGACCCTCGACGCCCAGCATGGCGAGCACCGCGCCCGGCCCGGGCGAGCGACGCCGCCACGCCGGTTCGGGGTGCGTCTGCAGCCCTCGGGGCAGCAGCGCGGTCTCCAGGTGGTGCAGGTCCGCGGCTCCGACGACCACGTCGGCGGGGAGAGTACGGCGCTCACCGTCCACGTCGTGCTCCACGCCGGTCACCCGTGGACGGCCACCGCGCGAGCCGTCGCCGGTGAGGATCCGCGTGACCTGCGCGCCGGTGTGCAGCCTGGCTCCGTGCCGGACGGCGAGCGCGGCGATCACCTCGATGAGCCGCGTGAACCCGCCCTGCGGGTACAGCACCCGGTCGCCGAGGTCGAGCCGGCTCATCAGGTGGTACATGCTCGGCGCGCGGCTCGGTGACGAGCCGAGGAACACGGCCGGGTACCCCAGCACCTGCCGCAGCCTGTCGTCGGAGAACTGCGCCGCCACGTGGCTGCCCAGGGACCGGGTCAGCAGTCGGCCGAGCTTCCCGGTCCGGCGCACGACGTCGGGATGCAAGAAGCTCGAGGGGGAGTCGAAGCTGCTGTAGAGGAAGCGGCGCAGCGCGATGTCGTAGGTCTCCTCGGCCGAGCGGAGGTAGGCGTCGAACCGCGCCCCGGCTCCCGGCTCCAGCGACTCGAACAGCGCGCGGTTGTGCGCGCGGTCGGGGCGTACGTCGACGGGCTCGGCATGTCCTTCGAAGAAGACCCGGTAGCTCGGGTCGAGCACGGTCAGCTCGAGCTCGGCGGCCGAGGACGTGCCGAGCAGGGAGAAGAAGTGCTCGAACACCTCGGGCATCAGGTACCACGAGGCACCGGTGTCGAAGCGGAACCCGTCCCGCTCGACGGTGCCGACCCGGCCGCCGAGCTCGTCGTTCTGCTCCAGCAGGTCGACGCTGTGACCGCGGGAGGCGAGCAGCGCGGCGGTGGCGAGGCCGGCGATCCCGCCGCCGACGACCACGATGCGGCGGGAGCCGCGCCCCGCCCCCCTCGACCGGCCGGTCGACCGGTCGGGGAGGAGAGCGGTCACGAGCGGCCTCCGTAGAGCGCGCCGGCCACGAGCCGGAGCTTCACCGGGTCGGGCACCCGCACGCGGGTACGCCGGATCTCGGCTGCCGGAGTGGCCCGGAGCCGGGCGGCGAGCTCGGCGAACGTCGCGTGCGCGACCCGCACGGCTCGGCGACTGCTCGCCGGCAGCTCGGGGATGACGACCGCGGCCGCGTCGAGGTCGCCCGCGATGTCGTCGAGGATGCGGTCGCGGTCGCCGTCGCAGAAGCGGTCGACGTCGACCCCGGGCAGGTAGCAGCGGCGGAGGAGGTCGTGGTCCTCGGCGAGGTCACGGACGAAGTTGAGCTTCTGGAAGGCCGCGCCGAGCCGCTGGGCGCCCGGGGCGAGCCGGTCGTAGTCCCCGGACCTGTCGCGAGCCCCGTCTCCGGCGAGGAACACCCGCAGGCACATGAGGCCCACCACCTCCGCGGACCCGTAGACGTACCGGTCGAAGCTCTCGGCGGTGTGGACGGTCGTCTCCAGGTCCATCCGCATCGACGCGAAGAACGGGTCGATGAGCTCCTCGCCGATCCCGCAGCCGATGGCGGTGCGCGCGAAGGCGTGGACGACGAGGTTGCCGCTGTAGCCGGTCTGCAGCGCGTGCCGGACGTCCTCGTGCAGCCAGCTCAGCATCCTCGCCCGCGGCTCGTGGCCGAGGCCGGGGTCGGGGTTGTCGACGATCTCGTCGGCGACCCGGACGAGGGCGTAGACGTTGCGGACCTGTGTGCGCACGGGTTCGGCGAGCAGCCTGGACGCCAGCCCGAACGAGCTGGAGTACTGCCGGATGACCACCGCGGCACTGCCCTCGGAGACGGAGTCGTAGAGGTTCCGTGGGGCTCGTCGGGCAAGGAGCAGGAAGTTCATGCTGCCACCTCGTTGCTGTCGGCGAGCTCCGGCGGGCGTGTGCTCACGGGGGGGAGGAGCTCGGCGGAGATGCCCAGCTGCTCGACCACCGCGCGAGCGGTGGACAGGTGGCTCTCGGCGAGCTCCTCGACGAACCGGCGCGACCCCGAGGCGACGAGCAGCCGCCGGGTCTCGGCCAGCTCGTCGGCGGTGAGGTCACGGCCGAGGTGCGGGCTGATCCGTTCCCACTCGGGGGTGGACCTCGCGTGGGCGAGCAGCGGGGTCTGCTTGCGCGCGCGCAGGTCGCTGGTCGCGCTCTTGCCGGTACGGGTCGGGTCGCCGAACACGCCGATCAGGTCGTCCACCAGCTGGAAGGCGATCCCCAGCAGGCGCCCGGCCTCCCCGAGCCGGGTCACCGTCCTCTCGTCGGCGCCGGCGAGCAGCGCCCCGGCCTGCAACGGCAGGGCGAAGGAGTAGGCGCTGGTCTTCTGCTCCTCCATCACCAGGCTCTCGGAGAGCGACGCGGTCGCGAGGTCCAGGGAGAGCCGCACGTCGGCGAGCTCTCCCGCGGCCGTGGTGTGCAGGGCGGTGTCGAAGAGGTCGAGCAGTCCGTGCACGACCTCGGCGGTGGCTCCGCAGGTGGCTACCGCGCGGATCGCGGCGGCCAGTGCCAGGTCCCCGGCCAGGATGGCAGCGGTGCGGCCGAAGTCGCCGGCGTCGTCCCGGGCGGCCCCGGCGGTGACGGCCTGGGCCCGGAAGGTGCCGCTCACGTTGAGCCGGCCGCGGCGCAGGTCGTCGCCGTCGATGACGTCGTCGTGGATGACGAAGGCCGTGTGGAGCAGCTCGACGGCGGCCCCGACCTGCACCGCCGCGCCGGAGCAGGTTCCGCCGAGCGTCTCGTGGGTCGCGGTCACCAGGGCCGGACGGAACCGCTTGCCGCCCTCCGTGGCTGCGGCCAGGGCCTCCCAGAGCCGGGCGTGCTCCGGACCGGCCGCGGCGGCGCGTGCGCGCCCCTCGTCGAGCAGCCGCCGCAGGGCCGCGTCCGTGCTGAGTGCGGTCACCCGGTCCTCCCACCTCGTGGCGACGTGTGAAGTCTAATCTATGCAAGACTTCGAAATAAATCTAGGCACAGTCGGGAGGTGAGCCGTGGCGCCGCCGCAGGAGAGGCTGCTCACGATAGGTGACCTGGCCGAGCGCACCGGCGTGTCGCCGGCGACGCTGCGCAGCTGGGAGTCGCGCTACGGCTTCCCACGCCCGATCCGACTGCCCGGAGGCCATCGGCGCTACGCCGATCCGGACGTCGCCGCGGTGCTCGAGGTGCTGCGCCACCGGCGCTCCGGGCTCTCTCTGGGCGCGGCGGTACGGCGCGCCACCACCGAGCCGCCCAGGCCGCGGTCGGTCCACGCCGAGCTCCGGCGCCGGCACCCCGAGCTGGCTCCTCAGCTGCTGTCGAAGTCCAGCCTCGTCGCACTCAGCCATGCCATCGAGGACGAGTGCTGCGCGCGCGCGGAGGAGCCGCTGCTGTTCGGCGGCTTCCAGCGCCAGGAGTTCCTCCGCGCGTCCTACGCACGCTGGGTCGACCTCGCTCGCACCGCCCGCGCGGCCGTCGTGTTCGCCGACCTCGCCGACGCGTCGGCGCCGCGCCCGGGTCTGCCGGTCGAGGTGGCGCTACCGCCGGACTCTCCGCTGAACCGCGAGTGGATCGTGGTGTGCGACGCGCCCGACCTGCCGGCATGCATGGCAGCCGTCGAGCGGCCGGGCCAGGAGCAGGGCCCCGACTCCCGCCGCCGCTTCGAGGCGGTGTGGTCGGTGGACCCCCGCGTGGTGCGTCACGCCAGCCGGGTGGCGACGGCACTCGCCGACGAGTACCGTCCGGGGTGGCGTCCCGCCGAGCTCGCGGTCCTGGCCGAGGACCCGCCCACGGCATCGGCCGACCTGCGACGGGCGTCCGACCTGTTGAACCGGATGATGGGCTACCTCGACGTCGGTCTCTGATCTGGCCGACAGGCAGGGGGCCCGGGCCGTCGAAGGAGAGCGCACGCCCGCAGCCGAGGTGCGCAGGCACCTGGCCTGTCTGCTCGACCGGGCCCCGCATCGTCCTCGGGCATGACAAGATCCGGGTGTGCCGGAGTTCGCCGTGCGGGAGATGCGGGTGCTGTTCGCCCACACGGCGGTCGTGCTGGTCCTGCTGACCGCCGGCTACTACGTCCTGCCGCTGCGCGCCTCCGACGCGCCGGGCACGCTGCTCCGGGTGCTGGTCTCCGCCGTGCTGCTTGCCGGCCTCGGGTGGGTGCTGCGCAGACAGGTGCACCGGTCCCGACGCACCCTGCGACCGGTGTACCAGCGCATCCAGTGGCTGCTGGCCGCGATGTACCTGCTGATGCTGGGGTTCGCGCTGCTCTACGCCGGCATCGCCCGGTTCGCCCCTGCGCAGTTCGTCGGGATCGACGACCGGACCGACGCGCTGTACTTCTCGGTGACCCTGGTGTCCACGGTCGGGTTCGGGGACGTCCACCCGGCCGGGACCGTCGCCCAGCTGGCGGCGACGGTCCACATGGTGTTCAACCTCGTCTTCCTGGGGACGGCCCTGCGCCTGCTCACCGTGGCCCCGGAGGACTCGACGGAGGGCTGAACCGGGCGGCCGCCCCTCGGACACCCCCGGCGACGGGGGAACCCCGGGCGGGCGGTGCGTTAACCTTCGCACCGCCGGGGTACGACGGCCGGCACGCCGGGAGTCCGCACGGGATCGAGGAGTGGAGCACATGGCAGGTCGCCGCATCTATCTGGTCGGGTCGTCGGGTTACCCGTGCTACGGGGACGAGGCGGTCGCCGCGACCTGGTTGCGTCACCTGGCCGCCACCGAGCCCGACGCCGAGGTCTACCTCGACTGCCCCAACCCGGGCGGGGCGCAGCTCGTCCTCGGCCACCTGCACCCCAACGTCCGCTTCCTCGACACCGTGTTCCAGGTGGCGTGGCACTCCCCGAGCGAGGACGCCCAAGAGACGGTCGACTTCGTCGGCCAGGCGGTCCGCCGGCCCGGGTTCGGCTACGCGCACCGCGCCGCCGGCGTCGAGCTGCTCCACGACGTCGACGTCTTCCACGTGATCGGCGGGGCCTACGTCAACTCCATCTGGCGCCGACACGTCGGTGTGCTCGCCGCCGGCCAGGCGCTGGCCACCGAGCACGGCAAGCACGTCGCGATGACCGGCAACGCGCTGCTGCCCGCCGCCGCCTCCGGTGAGGTCTACGACCGTGTCACCGAGGGGTACGCCGTCGTCGACGTCCGGGACGCCCGGTCCCGCGAGCTGTTCACGGGCGGGACGGTCACCGACACCGGCGACGACGCCCTGCTCGGCATCGGCGGCGAGCGGGTCTACGACCACCGCGAGACGCCGTCGACGATGATGTGCATGCAGTCCGACCAGGTCGCCGGCGACCTCGAGGCGCTGGCCACCAGTGCGGTCGAGACGGTCAAGGCCTGGGGCGTGCGCCCCGAGAAGCTGGGCTACGTCGAGGCGATCCCCGGCCAGGACCGGGTGGTGTTCGAGATGATCGAGTCCGAGCTTCCCGGCATGCGGTTCTACCCGTTCACCGAGGTGTGGCGCGAGGGCCTGCCTGCCCGACGGGGCCAGCGCTGGATCACCACGCGCGAGTCGCTGCACCTGGCCGCCGCCGCGGCCGGGGCCTGGGGCGTCGCCTTCCCCGCCAGCCCCGACTACGACGGGGTGACCCACGAGGACCTCGTCGCCAAGGGGTCGCGCTGGGCGGTCGGCAAGCCCGGCGAGGCCGCGCCCGAGACGCACGGCGAGGCCGGCTTCGGCACCGCCCTGGAGGGCCTGGTCGAGGCCAAGAAGGCCGTGGCCCAGCGCATCTACGGCCGCTGACCCCCCGGCTGGACCGACCGCTCGTCCGGCTGGGTCTGGCTAGATCCAGGTGCGGAACCAGATCCGCTGCAGCCACTCGCGCATCGTGACCAGCTCACCGGTGTAGATCGGCCACAACCACGCGAAGTTCACCACGACCAGGACGACGAACGAGCCGGCGGCGACCGTGCCGAGCAGCCGCCGCCGGTACGACGCCCGCTCCCCGCCGACGAGGTGGCCGAGCAGCAGCGTGGTCGCGACCACCAGGAACGGCAGCGCCGCCACGGCGTAGAAGGAGAAGATCGGGCGGTCGTCGTACCGGAGCCACGGCAGCCAGGTGGACAGCACCCCGACCAGCGCGACGCCGTACCTCCAGTCCCGGCGCGCGACCCACGCGAACGCCGCGTGGAGGAGGGCGACCACGCCGCCCCACCACAGCACCGGTGTGCCGAGCAGGGTGATCTGGCGCAGGCACTCGCTGTCCGCAGGAGCCGTGCAGCCCTGCCGGCCCGGCTTGATGTCGAGGTCGGCGAACACCCCCACCGGCCGGTTGAGCAGCAGCCACCCGGCCGGGTTCGACTGGTAGGTGTGCTCGGAGCCGACGAGCCCGCGGGTGTGGAAGGTGTAGACGTCCTGGTGGTAGTTCCACAGCGACCGCAGTGACTGGGTGACCTCGCCGAGCCCGGAGGCGTCCTGCTCGAGGTACTCGCCCCAGTAGGCGCCGTACTGGGTGTCCGACAGGTTCTGCTCGTACTCCTCGGCGTTCATCAGCCACCCCGTCCACGAGACCACGTAGACCAGGAACGCCACGACCACCAGGTGGCCGAACGCGGGCAGGGCGTCGGCCACCGCCGAGCGCAGCCATGGGCGGCGCACACCGAGGGAGCGCCGGGCGCCGGCGTCCCACGCCCACACCAACAGGCCGAAGGCGGCCAGGGGGAACAGCGCGCTCCACTTCGTGGCGACCGCGAGGCCGAGCAGGACCCCGGCGAGCAGCCGCCACGGCCGGAGCCACAGCCCGCGCAGCGGCCCCCAGTCGCCGGGCCCGGCCTGCCACCCGGCGGGCACCCGTCGCGCCATCCGCAGCCGGGACCAGTCCCGGTCCACCACCAGCGCGGCGACCGCCGAGAGCAGGAACAGGCTCATGAAGATGTCGAGCAGCGCCAGCCGGGACATCGTGTAGTGCAGCCCGTCGAAGGCCAGCAGCAGCCCGGCGGTCCCTCCGAGCAGGGTGGAGCCGGTGAGCCGTCGCACCAGGCGCACCAGCACCAGCACCATCAGCGTCCCGGCGACCGCGGCCGAGACCCGCCAGCCGAACGGGTCCATGCCGAAGGCCCACTCGCCGAGCGCGATCAGCCACTTGCCCACCTCGGGGTGGACGATCATCGACGGGGTGTCGGTGAAGACCGCCGCGCCGGTGTGGCCGTCGAGGAGCCTCTGGTCGGCGCCGGACACGTAGCCGGTCGTGTAGCCGTGCTGGAGCAGCGACCAGGCGTCCTTGGCGTAGTACGTCTCGTCGAAGAGGAACTCCTCGGGCGTCCCGAGCCGCCAGAAGCGCAGGAGGCCCGCCAGCCCGGTGACGGCCAGCGTGACGACCCAGCCGGCGCGCCGGTCGAGCCGACGGACCAGCGGCACCATCCGGCGCCGGGCGCTCGGCACCGGCCGGCCGTCGGCGGTCCGGGAGAGCCCCATGGTGCGCTGACGCACCCGCGCGGGCGGCCCCTGGGTCGTCGTCACGGGGCCGACTCTAGGGTGGTCCGGGTGACCGCCACCGGAGTACTCGTGCTCGCCGCGACCCCGATCGGCCGCGTCGCCGACGCCCCACCGCGCCTCGCCGAGGAGCTGCAGCGCGCGGACGTGGTCGCCGCCGAGGACACCCGCCGGCTCAGGCGCCTGTGCGCCGACCTCGGTGTCACCGTCGCCGGGCGGGTGGTGTCCTACTTCGAGGGCAACGAGGTCGCCCGGACCGACCGGCTGGTCGAGGCGCTCGAGGAGGGCGGCCGGGTGCTGGTGGTGACCGACGCCGGCATGCCCAGCGTCTCCGACCCCGGCTACCGCCTGGTCGCCGCCGCCGTCGAGCGCGACATCGTGATCACCGCCGTCCCCGGGCCGTCCGCGGTGCTCACCGCGCTGGCCGTCTCCGGCCTGCCGGTGGACCGGTTCTGCTTCGAGGGGTTCCTGCCGCGCAAGGCCGGGGAGCGTGCCCGCCACCTCGCGGCGCTGGTGGCCGAGCAGCGGACGATGGTGTTCTTCGAGGCGCCGCACCGCACCGGGGCGACGCTGCGGGCGATGGCCGAGGCGTTCGGTGCCGACCGCAGGGCCGCGGTGTGCCGGGAGCTGACCAAGACCCACGAGGAGGTACGACGGGCGGGGCTGGCCGACCTGGCCTCGTGGGCCGCCGAGGGGGTCCGCGGAGAGGTCACCCTGGTCGTCGAGGGCGCGGCCGCCACGACCGCCGTACCCACCGACCCGGCGTCGCTGGCCGGCCTGGTGGCCGACGCCGAGGCGCAGGGCAGCACCCGCAAGGACGCGATCCTGGAGGTGGCGCGGCTGGCCGGGCTGCCCAAGCGGGTGGTCTACGACGCGGTGCACAAGGGGTCCTGAGCCTCCTCGTAGACTCCGCGGCATGCCCGACGAGCCGACGCGCGAACGCGCCGAGCAGACCGAGCAGGGCGGTCGTCGCGACCGCAGCCGGCCGCCGGCCCCCGAGCCGCTCCCGCACCCGGTCGTGGACAACCACTGCCACCTCGACATCGCGGACGGCTCCTGGCAGCCGGTCGACGACGCGCTGACGGACGCGGCCGCGGTCGGGGTGCCGCGGATCGTGCAGATCGGCTGCGACGTCGACTCGGCCCCGTGGGCGGTGGAGGTGGCCGAGCGCTTCGACGCGATCGTTGCGGGGGTCGCGCTGCACCCGAACGAGGCGGCCCGGCTCGCCGCGGAGGGCCGTCTCGAGGAGGGCCTCGCCCTCGTCGAGCGGCTGGCGACCGGCAGCCCGCGGGTGCGTGCCGTGGGGGAGACCGGCCTGGACTACTTCCGCACGGGCGCGGAGGGTCACGCGGCGCAGCACGAGTCCTTCCGGCGCCACATCGACCTGGCCAAGCGGCTGGACAAGACCCTGGTCATCCACGACCGCGACGCGCACGACGACGTGCTCGGGATCCTCGACGCCGAGGGGGTGCCGGAGCGGGTCGTGATGCACTGCTTCTCCGGGGACGCCGACTTCGCCCGGGCCTGCCTCGAGCGCGGGGCCTGGCTGTCCTTCGCCGGCACCGTGACGTTCAAGAACGCCGAGCCGCTGCGGGAGGCGCTCCGCGTCACGCCGCTCGACAGGGTCCTCGTGGAGACCGACGCGCCGTACCTGACACCCCATCCCTACCGGGGCCGGCCGAACGCCTCCTACCTCGTCCCGGTGACCCTCCGGGCCATGGCACAGACGCTCGGGACCGACCTCGAGCAGCTGTGCCGGGCGGTCGACGCCAACACCGACGACGCCTTCGGCGGCCCCTGGGGCGGCGCCTCGGGGTGACCCGCATCGGGGGGACGCGGTCCCGTGATCCCGGCCACCTCGGCAGGGTTCGACTTGGTGAGGACGGACGTGCCCGTTATCGTCTTGTGACTGTTGGCCGGGAGTGGGGAAGCTCTCGGGCAGCGCCACAGGGGGTCCACAGCTCACGTCCGGTTCCGGCCGTGGTGCCTGGGGCCGCCGTGCCGTCGCGCGCAGGACACCAGCCTCGGCACGTGCGCTGCTCGACCCCACGGCCCGGGGAGTACCACCTTTGGAGCATCGTGCGGCATTCCATCGCACTTCTGAGCAGGAGCCGGCGGGCTCTTCTCGCCCTCGTCGTCGCCGTCGTCGCCGCCCTGGTCGCCACCACGGTCGGCTACGCGCAGATGAGCAAGACCCTGACCCTGTCCGTCGACGGCGAGTCCCGGCAGGTCACCGCGCTCGGCGGCACCGTCGCGGACGTCCTGGAGGACGAGGGCGTCGAGGTGGGCGAGCGCGACGTGGTCGCTCCCGCCCTCGACGCCGAGGTCAACGACGGCACGCGGATCGCGGTCCGCTACGCACGCGAGCTGGTGCTCAGCGTGGACGGCGAGGAGCAGAGCTACTGGGTCACCGCCACCGACGTCAGCTCGGCCCTCGACGAGGTCGGCGTGCGGTACGCCGGTGCGGAGCTGTCGGTCAGCCGTAGCGCCGACATCAGCCGCTCGGGCCTCGACGTCGACGTCGTCACCCCCAAGAACATCACCGTGAAGAACGGCGCCAAGAAGGCGCACAGCCGCACCGTCCCGGCGCTCACCGTCGAGGAGGCGCTGGCCGACCTCGGTCTGGAGCTCGGCAAGAACGACCAGGTGAGGCCGCGCCCCGGCGCCACGCTGGAGGACGGCGACAAGATCACCGTGACCCGGGTGCGGGTGGTGACCAAGAAGGTCCGCGAGCGGATCGACTTCCGCACCACCCAGAAGGCCGACTCGTCGATGTACGAGGGCAGGACGAAGGTGGTGACCCAGGGGCGCGACGGGCTCCGCGCGGTGGTGTACCGGATGCGTTACGAGAACGGCGAGCGGGTCCGCACCCGGGCGCTGCGCTCCAAGACGCTCCGCAAGCCGACCGACGCGGTCGTCGCCGTGGGCACCAAGCCGGAGCCGGAGCCGGAGCCGGAGCCCCAGCCGGAGCCCCAGCCGGCCGCGGCCAACTACGCCAGCGGGAGCACCGTGTGGGACCAGCTGGCCCAGTGCGAGTCCGGCGGCAACTGGGCGATCAACACCGGCAACGGCTACTACGGCGGCCTCCAGTTCACCCTGAGCACCTGGCGCGCCTACGGCGGCACCGGCTACCCGCACCAGCAGAGCCGCGAGACGCAGATCGCCGTCGCGACCAGGCTGCGGGACGCCAACGGCGGCAGCTACGGGTCGTGGCCGGCCTGCGCCGCGAAGCTCGGCCTGCCTCGATGAGCCGAGCGTGACGCTAGGCTCGCCCGCGTGGTGAGCGAGGACCCGACGCCCGCCGGACCGAGACTCCTCGGTCCGGCGGACGTGCGTTCGCTGGCCGCCGCACTGGGGCTGCGGCCCACCAAGCAGCGCGGTCAGAACTTCGTGATCGACGCCAACACCGTCCGCCGCATCGTGCGCGCGGCGGACCTGGCGCCCGACGACGTGGTCGTCGAGGTCGGCCCGGGCCTGGGGTCGCTGACCCTCGCGCTGCTCGGGGCGGTCTCGCGTGTGGTCGCCATCGAGGTCGACCCGGTCCTGGCGCGGGCGCTGCCCGCCACCGTCGCGGAGCACGCACCCGACCACGCCGACGGCCTCGAGGTCGTCGAGGCGGACGCCCTCCGGGTCCCCGGGCTGCCCGGCCCGGCGCCCACCGCGCTGGTCGCCAACCTCCCCTACAACGTCTCCGTGCCGGTGCTGCTGCACCTGCTCGCCCTGCTGCCGACGCTGCGCAAGGGACTGGTCATGGTGCAGTCGGAGGTGGCCGACCGGCTCGCCGCGGGCCCCGGCTCGCGGACCTACGGCGTGCCCTCGGTCAAGGCCGCGTGGTACGCCGACGTCCGCCGCGCCGGGGCGGTCGGCCGCAACGTGTTCTGGCCCGCGCCCAACGTGGACTCCGGCCTGGTCGCGTGGACCCGCCGGGAGCCGCCGGTGGCGTCGGTGTCGCGCCAGGAGGTGTTCGCGGTGGTGGACGCCGCCTTCGCCCAGCGCCGCAAGACGCTGCGGTCCACGCTCCGGGGCCTGGCCGGGTCCACGGACGCGGCCGAGGCGGCGCTGGCCCACGCCGGGGTGGACCCGCGCTCGCGCGGCGAGGCGCTCGGTGTCGAGGAGTTCGCGCGGATCGCCGAGGGCCTGGCGCTGACGCGTGCGGGCGATCCGGCATGACCGGCTCCGTCACCGTGGCCGCACCGGCCAAGATCAACCTCCAGCTCGGGGTCGGCCCGCGGCGGGCGGACGGCTTCCACACGCTCGCCACCGTCTACCAGGCGATCGGGCTCTACGACGTGGTCACGGTCGCCCGGGCCGAGCAGACGACCCTGACGGTCTCCGGAGACGGCGTGGACGCGTCCGCCGTACCGACCGACGCGGGCAACCTGGCGCTCAGGGCGGTCACCCTGCTCGCTGAGCACGCGGGCCTTCCGCGGCACGAGTCCGCGGTGCGGATGCAGGTGCGCAAACGGATCCCGACCGCCGGCGGGATGGCCGGCGGGTCCGCCGACGCGGCCGCCGCGCTCCTGGCGTGCGACGCGCTGTGGGGCCTGGGCATCCGGCACGAGGAGCTGCTCGACCTGGCGGCCCGGCTGGGCAGCGACGTCCCGTTCAGCCTCGTCGGCGGGACCGCCGTCGGCACCGGGCGTGGTGAGCTCGTCGAGGCCGTCGACGACAGCGGCACCTACTGGTGGGTGGTGGCGCTGTCGCAGCGCGGGCTGCCGACGCCGGCGGTGTTCGGGGAGTTCGACCGGCTCGGCGCCGCCCGCGAGGTGGCCGAACCGGTGCTGTCCGGGGCCCTGCTGGAGGCGCTCGCCGACGGCGACCCGGACGCCGTGGCGGCCGCGCTGTCGAACGACCTGACGGGTGCGGCGCTGTCCCTGCGCCCCGACCTCGCCGACGTCCTGGACCTCGGCGGCCGTCCCCCCGCGCTGGCGGGGCTGTTGTCGGGCTCCGGGCCGACCTGCCTGTTCCTCGCTCCCGACGAGCCGGCCGCCCACCAGGTGGCGACCGTCCTCGGTGCGGCGGGGACCACAGCGCTCGTCGCCCGCGGCCCGGCGCCCGGCGCGCACGTGGTCACCGCGCTGTGATGCGATAGCACCCTGATGGCCTCACCTGCAGCGAACCTCGTCAACCTCGAGCGCGTCCACAAGTCCTACGGCATCCGCCCGCTCCTCGACGGCGTCAGCCTCGGCGTCGGCGCGGGGGAGCGCATCGGCGTGGTCGGCCGCAACGGCGACGGCAAGACCACGCTGCTGCGGCTCATCGGCGACCTCGAGGAGGCCGACCAGGGGCGGGTGTCCCGCGCCCGCGGCCTCCACCTCGGCTACCTCACCCAGGGCGACGACCTCGAGCCGTCGGCGACCGTCGGGGAGGCCGTGCTCGGCGGTCTGGCCGAGCACGAGTGGGCGGCGGACGCCTTCACCCGGGAGATCGTCGAGGTGCTGCTCGCCGGGATCCCCGTCGACCGCCAGGTGCAGGGCCTCTCCGGCGGCGAGCGGCGCCGCTGCTCGCTGGCCCGGCTGCTGCTCGGTGACCACGACCTGGTCGTGCTCGACGAGCCGACCAACCACCTCGACGTCGAGGCCGTCTCCTGGCTGGCCGGGCACCTGAAGCGGCGCACCTCCGCCCTGGTCGTGGTCACCCACGACCGGTGGTTCCTCGACGAGGTCTGCGACACGACGTGGGAGGTCCACGACGGGGTGGTCGACGTCTACGACGGCGGCTACGCGGCCTTCGTCCTCGCCAAGGCGGAGCGGCAGCGGCAGGCGGCCGCGAGCGAGGCGCGGCGGCAGAACCTGATGCGCAAGGAGCTGGCGTGGCTGCGGCGCGGCGCACCGGCCCGCACCTCGAAACCCAAGTTCCGCATCGACGCCGCCAGCGCCCTGATCGAGGACGAGCCCCCGCCCCGGGACGCGCTCGCGCTGCAGCAGTTCGCCACCCAGCGGCTCGGCAAGGACGTGCTCGACGCCGAGGACGTGACCCTGGTCCGTGGCGGCAAGACCCTGCTCGAGCACGCCACCTGGCGCCTCGGCCCGGGCGACCGGGTGGGCCTCGTGGGCGTCAACGGTGCGGGCAAGACCTCGGTGCTCCGGCTGCTCGCCGGGGACCTCCCTCCGGCGGCCGGCCGGGTCCGGCGCGGCAAGACCGTCGCGCTCGCCGAGCTGAGCCAGTCCCTGGACGAGGTCGACCCCGAGGTGCGGGTGCTCGACTCGGTGGAGGCCGTCAAGCGGGTCACCAGGACCACCACCGGCGAGGTCACCGCCTCGGCGATGCTCGAGCGCTTCGGGTTCACCGGCGACAGGCTGACCACGCGGATCGGCGACCTCTCGGGCGGCGAACGGCGGCGGTTCCAGCTGCTGCGGATCCTGCTGTCCGAGCCGAACGTGCTGCTGCTCGACGAGCCGACCAACGACCTCGACATCGAGACGCTCAACGTCCTCGAGGACTTCCTCGACGGGTGGCCGGGGACGCTGGTGGTGGTCTCCCACGACCGGTACTTCCTCGAGCGGGTCTGCGACACCGTCTGGGCGCTGCTCGGTGACGGGACGATCAAGATGCTGCCGCGGGGGGTGGACGAGTACCTCGAGCGGCGCGCGGCCGCACACGCTGCCCCCGCCGGCCCCGGTGCCGCCGCACCCGCGACGGCCGGGGAGGCCAGGGGGTCCGCGGGTAAGCCGGCGTCCGGCGCGGGGACCCAGGGGCCGCCCCGCCCGTCGCAGGCCGAGATGCGGGAGGCGCGCAAGGCGCTCCACCGCATCGACAAGCAGCTCGCCCGGGTCCAGGCCCGCGAGGAGGAGCTGCATGCGCGCCTCGTCGAGCACGCCGCCGACTACGCGCGGCTGGCCGAGCTCGACGAGCAGCTGCAGCAGGTCGCCGCCGAGAAGGAGGCGCTCGAGGAGGAGTGGCTCGAGGCGGCGTCGGCGCTGGAGTGACGGCCCCGACAGCACGAGGAGGGACGCGCGGGGCTACTGCTCGGGCTCGAACGGTGCGAGCAGGTCGCGCAGCAACCCGGCCAGCCGCTGCTGCGCGGGCGCGTCCAGGCCGGCCAGCAGGTCGCGCTCGCGCTCGAGCAGCGAGGCGAGCGCGCCGTCGACCTGGGCGCGACCCTCGTCGGTGAGCCGGACCAGGACGCCGCGCCGGTCGTGGGGGTCGGGTAGCCGGGCCACCAGCCCACGGGCGACGAGCCGGTCCACCCGGTTGGTCATCGTGCCGCTGGTGACCAGCGTCTCCTTGATCAGCCGGCCGGGGGAGAGCTCGTACGGCGCCCCGGCCCGGCGCAGGGCGGCCAGGACGTCGAACTCCCACGACTCCAGGGCGTGGTCGGCGAAGGAGGCCTTGCGGGCCCGGTCGAGGTGGTGCCCGAGCCGGCTGACCCTGCTGAGCACCTGCATCGGGGCAAGGTCGAGGTCGGCTCGCTCGCGCTGCCAGGCCTCGACCAGGCGGTCCACGTCGTCGCGCATACCGCTGATGATACCCGTCGAGATTCTTGACATCGAGACAATCCCGGCGCAAGATGCCTCGACATCAAGATGATCGGGAGGACGATGAGCGAGCACCGCTGGGACCCCGAGCGCTACCTCACCTACGCCGACGAGCGCGGCCGGCCCTTCGTCGAGCTGCTCGCCCGGGTCCCGGGCACCCAGGTGGACCGCGTCGTCGACCTCGGTTGCGGCCCCGGGAACCTGACCCGGCTGCTGAAGGACCGGTGGCCGGCCGCCGACGTGCTCGGGGTGGACACCTCTGCCGAGATGGTCGAGGCGGCCCGGGAGCACTCCGCCCTCGGGCTCCGGTTCGAGGTCGCGGACCTGCGGGAGTGGCGGGCCGATCCGCGCATCGACGTACTCGTCTCCAACGCCACCCTGCAGTGGGTCCCGGACCACCTCGACCTGCTGCCGCGGCTGCTCGAGCAGGTGGTCCCCGGAGGCTGGTTCGCGTTCCAGGTGCCGGGCAGCTTCGAGGAGCCCAGCCACCGGCTGCTCGAGGAGCTCGCCGCCGAGGACCGCTACCACCAGTACGTCGCACACGCGGCCCGTCCCGCCGCCCACGGGCCGCGGGTCTACCTCGACACGCTGCGGGACCTCGGCTGCGAGGTGGACGCGTGGGAGACCACCTACCTGCACGTGCTGCACGGCGAGGACCCGGTCTTCACCTGGGTCAGCGGCACGGCCGCGCGCCCGGTGCTGCAGGCGCTTCCCGACGGCCTGCGCCAGGAGCTCGAGGAGCGGTACAAGCGGCGGCTCGCCGACGCCTACCCGTCCGGCCCGCACGGCACGGTCCTGCCCTTCCGCAGGGTCTTCGTCGTCGCCCGCACCCCCACGCCGACCCGTCGCTCGCGGGGCTGATCCGCCACCGGCGACGGCAGGAGGGTGCAGGTGCTCCCACCCGGCGGCAGGGCTCAGGGCCTGGTGCGCAGGGTGGGGTTCTTCTCCAGGCCGGCCAGCCCGTTCCAGGCGAGGTTGACCAGGTGTGCTGCCACGACGTCCTTCTCCGGCCTGCGTGCGTCGAGCCACCACTGGCCCGTCGTGCCGACCATGCCGACCAGCATCTGGCTGTAGATCGGGGCCAGGCGGGCGTCGAAGCCGCCGGCCGTGAACTCGGCCGCGAGGATGTGCTCCACCCGCGATGCGATGTCGCCGATGATCGACTGGAACGACCCGGACGCCGAACCCACCGGCGAGTCCCGGACCAGGATGCGGAACCCGTCCGGGGCCTGCTCGATGTAGTCGAGGAGCGCGAACGCCGCCTGCTCGAGCAGGGCGCGCGGGTGGGCGGCGTCGAGCGAGTCCTGCATCATGCCGAGGAGCCGGCGGACCTCGCGGTCGACCACGACGGCGTACAGGCCCTCCTTGCCGCCGAAGTGCTCGTAGACGACCGGCTTGGAGACCTCCGCCCGTGCGGCGATCTCCTCGATGGAGGTGCCGTCGAAGCCGCGCGCGGCGAAGAGCCCACGCGCGATGTCGACGAGCTGCTCGCGGCGCTCGGCCGCGGTCATCCGGCCGCGGCCGTTGCGCCGGGTCCTGCCCTCGCTCACGTCAGCCACCCGACCATGATGTCAGGGCGTGCCGACCCGTCGACGGTGGGCCGAGACGCCGCGGAACCTGCTCCGGGGCGACCGGTCGCGCTCAGGCGGCCCGGGAGAGCCTGGTCTCGTCGTCGCGGACCAGCTTGCTGCCGATGCGCTCGCGGCTCGGCCAGCGCACGTCCCTGACCCAGCCCAGCTTCTCCATCATCCAGATGACCCGGGCGGAGGTGTCGACCTGGCCCTTGAGGACGCCGTGCCGGGCCGCGGTCGGGTCGGCGTGGTGCAGGTTGTGCCAGGACTCGCCCATCGAGGGGATCGCCAGCCACCAGACGTTGGCGGACTTGTCGCGGGATAGGAAGGGACGCGCGCCGATCGTGTGGCAGATCGAGTTCACCGACCAGGTCACGTGGTGCAGCAGCGAGACCCGCACCAGGGAGCCCCAGAAGAACGCGGTGAGCGCGCCCTGCCACGACATCGTCAGCAGCCCGCCGAGCAGTGCGGGCAGCAGCAGCGAGACCAGCACCCACAGCGGGAACTGCTTGGAGATCCTGACGAGGTCGCGGTCCTTCATCAGGTCCGGGGCGTACTTGCGCTGCGGGGTCTGCTCGGGGTTGAACAGCCACATCATGTGGGCGTACCAGAACCCCTTGGTCAGCGCCTTGAGGTCGGTGCCGTAGCGCCACGGCGAGTGCGGGTCGCCGTCGCGGTCGGAGAACTTGTGGTGCTTGCGGTGGTCGGCGACCCAGCGGATCACCGGCCCCTGGATCGCCATCGACCCGGCGACCGCCCAGAAGTTCTTCACCGCACGGTTGGGCTTGTAGGACTTGTGCGTGAACAGCCGGTGGAAGCCGACCGTGATCCCGTGGCCGGTCAGCCAGTACATCGTCACCATGATCGCGACGTCGGTCCAGCCCAGCCAGCCGCCCCAGGCGACCGGCACCGCGGCGGCCACGGCGAGGAACGGGACGAGGATGAAGATCGCGAGCGCGACCTGCTCCTTGCGGGACTGGACGTCGCCGCCCCACGTCGCGGAGACCAGGTCGGGCTCGGCCGGCTGGGCGCTCGCGGACGCAGTGGTGGGCGTGGGAGGTGGCGTCATGGATGGGGCCTCGCAGAGTGGCGCTCGGGGTCTGCTTACCTACGCAACCGTAACCTACGGCACCGTAGCCATCAACGGGCGCGACCGGTGCGGGACGCCCGACCCGGTTGCGTAAGGTGTGGGCTCGATGTGCCGTCCATCCCCGGTTGGTCTGTCGGCAGGGCCCGCCGCACTTTGAATGCGGACAAGCGACGTAGGTTCGACTCCTACCCGGGGAGCCAGGTGCCCGACGTGACCGTCGTCGAGAGGGAGCAGGACACGTGACCCAGACCGATCCGCACCCGCCGCACCCCGCAGCGGTCGTCCTCCTCGCGGCCGGCGCCGGCACCCGGATGAGGTCGAAGAAGATGAAGGTGCTGCACGAGATGTGCGGCCGCAGCCTCATCGGCCACGTCATCGCCGCGTCCCAGGCGTTGCGACCAGACCACCTCGTCGCCGTGGTCGGCCACCAGCGCGAGCAGGTCGAGCCGCACGTCCTCGGGCACGCGCCCGAGGCCCTCGTCGCCGTGCAGGAGACCCAGGACGGGACCGGGCACGCCGTCCGGGTCGCCGTCGACGCGCTGCGCGAGAGGGCCGGTACGACGGACGGCACGGTGGTCGTGATGTTCGGCGACACCCCGCTCCTCGAGGGCGACACGGTCGCCGGCCTCGTCGCCGACCACACCGGGTCCGGCCGGGCGCTGACCATCCTCACCGCGGAGGTCGAGGACCCCTTCGGCTACGGCCGCATCGTGCGCGACGACGGCGGCAACGTCGCCGCGATCGTGGAGGAGAAGGACGCCACCCCCGACCAGGCCGCCATCCGCGAGATCAACAGCGGCATCTTCGCCTTCGACGGCGCCTTCCTGGCCGACGCGGTGACCCGGATCGGCAACGACAACGCCAAGGGTGAGTACTACCTCACCGACGTGGTCGGCCTGGCCCGCGACGCCGGCCGCCAGGTCGGCGCCTACACCGTCGAGGACGTGGTCCAGACCGAGGGGGTCAACGACCGGGCCCAGCTCGCCGCCCTGGCCGCGGAGATGAACCGCCGGGTGCTCACCCGCTGGATGAAGGACGGCGTCACCGTGGTGGATCCCGCCTCCACCTGGGTCGACGTCACCGTCGAGCTCGCTGCGGACGTGACCCTGCTGCCCGGCGTGCAGCTCTACGGGGACACCCGGGTCGCCGAGGACGCGGTGGTCGGCCCCGACTCGACCCTCACCGACGTCGAGGTCGGCGAGGGGGCGTCCGTCGTACGCTGCCACGGGTCCGGGGCCGTGGTCGGCGCCGGCGCCACCGTGGGTCCGTTCTCCTACCTGCGTCCCGGGACCGTGCTGGGCGCCCGGGGCAAGATCGGCGGCTTCGTCGAGACCAAGAACGCGCAGATCCGTGCCGGCGCGAAGGTGCCCCACCTGTCCTACGTCGGCGACGCCGAGGTCGGGGAGGGTGCGAACATCGGCGCGGGCACGATCTTCGCCAACTACGACGGCGTCGAGAAGCACCGCACAAGCGTGGGCCGGCACGCCAAGACCGGTTCCAACAACACGTTCGTCGCGCCGGTCCGGATCGGCGACGGCGCGGTCACCGGTGGCGGCACGGTGGTGCGTCGCGACGTCCCGCCCGGTGCGCTCGCGGTCTCCACCGGGCCGCAGCGGCACATCGAGGGGTGGGTGCTGCGCAAGCGGCCGGGCACCCCGGCCGCCGAGGCGGCCGGAACGGCCCTTGATGAGGGTGCGCCGTCTCACACCGACCCCTCCCGGGTCGCGTCCGACGGCAGGTCTGAGTGACAATCGACGTCGGGGACCGGGCACCGGCGATGGAGGAGAGCTTCGCGTGAGCGGAATGAAGCGGACGACCGAGAAGAACCTGATGGTCTTCAGCGGACGCGCGTACCGCGAGCTCGCCGAGGAGGTCGCCGACCAGCTCGGCACCGGGCTCGTCCCCACCTCGGCCTACCAGTTCGCGAACTCCGAGATCTACGTCCGGTTCGAGGAGTCGGTCCGCGGCTGCGACGCGTTCGTCATCCAGAGCCACACCGCTCCGGTGAACGAGTGGATCATGGAGCAGCTGATCATGGTCGACGCGCTGAAGCGGGCCTCGGCCAAGCGGATCACCGTCGTGCTTCCCTTCTACGGCTACGCGCGCCAGGACAAGAAGCACCGGGGCCGCGAGCCGATCTCGGCCCGGCTGATGGCGGACCTGTTCAAGACCGCCGGCGCCGACCGGCTGATCGCGGTCGACCTGCACACCGCGCAGATCCAGGGCTTCTTCGACGGGCCGGTGGACCACCTGATGGCCCTGCCGCTCCTGTCCGACCACGTCAAGGAGAGGTACGGCAGCGAGCAGCTCGCGGTCGTCTCCCCGGACGCGGGACGGATCAAGGTCGCCGAGCAGTGGTCGAACCGCCTCGGCGGCGTGCCGCTGGCGTTCATCCACAAGACCCGTGACATCGACCGGCCCAACGAGTCGGTCGCCAACCGCGTCGTCGGCGAGGTGAAGGGCCGCGTGTGCGTCCTGGTCGACGACATGATCGACACCGGCGGCACGATCGTGAAGGCCGCCGAGGCGCTGATGAACGGGGGCGCCGCGGGCGTGGTCATCGCCGCGACGCACGCGATCCTCTCCGACCCTGCGGTCGACCGGCTCAAGAACTGCCCGGCGACCGAGGTGGTCGTCACCAACACGCTGCCGATCCCCGAGGAGCGGCACTTCGACAAGCTCACCGTGCTGTCGATCGCACCGCTGGTCAGCCGGGCCATCCGGGAGGTCTTCGAGGACGGCTCCGTGACGAGCCTCTTCGACGGCCGGGCCTGATTTCGCACCGGGGCGCCTGCCTCGCTAGGATTGGCAAGTTGCCTCGGCGAGGGAGAGGTCTCTCCGTGATCGACGCGGCGGCTCGACCGGGTCCTCGGACCCGACTCCCGGCCGCGTCACGCGCGCCCCTCCGGCAGGCAGCCACCATCGTTGCATCACCGAGTTGCCAGCAGATTGAGGAGTAGTCCCGTGTCCGAGACCAAGATCAAGGCCGAGCCGCGCAGCGAGTTCGGCAAGGGCGCCGCCCGCCGCATCCGCCGCGCCGACAAGGTGCCCGCCGTCCTCTACGGCCACGGAGCCGACCCGGTCCACATCACGCTGCCCGGCCACGACACCATGCTCGCGCTCAAGCACGGCGGCGTGAACGCGCTGCTGAGCGTCGAGATCGAGGGCAAGTCCCAGCTCGCGCTCGCCAAGCAGGTGCAGCGCGACCCGATCAAGGGCTTCATCGAGCACGTCGACCTGCTCGTGGTCAGCAAGGGCGAGAAGGTCCTCGTCGACGTGCCGGTGCACGTGGTGGGCGAGGCCGCGTCCGACGCTCTCGTGGTGACCGAGCACCCGTCGGTGTCGGTGGAGGCCGAGGCCACCCACATCCCCGAGTACATCGAGGTCGACGTGGAGGGCGCCGAGGTCGGCACCCAGGTGTACGCCAAGGACCTGAAGGTGCCGTCGGGGTCGACGGTGCACCTCGACGAGGACGCCCTGGTCGTCAACGTCACCCACGCCCCGACCGCCGAGGAGGTCGAGGCGGAGCTCGCCGAGACCGAGGGCGAGCTCGGCATCGAGCGCGTTGAGGGCGAGGAGGAGGCCGAGACGGCCGCCGAGGCACCCGCCGAGGCGTCCGGTGAGGGTGAGGAGTCCTCCGAGGAGTGAGTCTGCTCCGCAGACTGACGAGGGCCGGGCGAACCCGAGAGGAACCGATGACAGAGGACGTGTGGCTCGTCGTCGGGCTCGGGAACCCCGGCCCTTCGTACGCCCGCAACCGCCACAACGTCGGCTACCTCGTCACCGAGGAGCTCGCCGACCGGGTGGGTTCGGGGTTCCGGGCCCACAAGTCCGGCCGCGCCGAGGTCGTGGAGGGGCGGCTCTCGGGGCCCGGCGGTCCGCGGGTGGTGCTCGCGCGACCCCGGTGCTACATGAACGAGACCGGCGGCCCCGTGTCGGCGCTCGCGAAGTTCTACAAGGTCCCGGTCGAGCGCGTGGTCGCCATCCACGACGAGCTCGACCTGCCCTTCGACAACCTGCGGGTCAAGCTCGGTGGCGGCGACAATGGGCACAACGGCCTGCGGTCGATGCGCCGCTCGTTGGAGTCCGGGGACTTCCACCGCGTGCGGGTCGGCATCGGCCGGCCGCCGGGGCGCCAGTCGCCCGCCGACTTCGTCCTGTCCGACTACTCCTCCGCCGAGCGCAAGATCCTGCCGTTCCAGGTCGACCGGGCCGCCGACGCCGTCGAGTCGCTGCTGACCGAGGGCCTCGAGAAGACCCAGTCCCGCTTCAACTCCTGAGCCAGCACCACGAGAGGCAGACACCGTGACCGACTTCGACCCCGGACAGCCACCCCCGGATGCCGCCGGAGACGACCACCGCTTCGCCGCCTGGGCCGCCACCGTCGCCGGTGAGCTGCTGCTGAAGGTGCGCGGCGAGGGCAAGGAGGGCAAGGAGCTCAAGGACGCCGGCGACGCCGCCGCCCAGGAACTGCTCGCGCGCATCCTCGCGGAGCACCGCCCGGCCGACTCGGTGCTCTCGGAGGAGAGCCGCGAGACCCACACCGACGAGGCCCGTCTCACCGCCGACCGGGTGTGGATCATCGACCCGCTCGACGGCACCCGCGAGTTCTCCGAGCCGCCCCGCGACGACTGGGCCGTCCACGTCGCCTTGTGGGCGCGCACCGGTGGCGGGGCCGGCGAGCTGGTGGCCGGCGCCGTGGCGCAGCCGGGTCTCGGCACCACCTTCCACACCGGCGAGCCGCCGGTGGTGCCGCCTCGGTCCTCCGACCGGCCGCGGATCGCCGTATCGCGCACCCGGCCGCCGCAGTTCGTCGAGGCGATGGCGGCCGGCATCGGTGCGGAGCTGGTGCCGATGGGCTCGGCCGGCGCAAAGGTCATCTCGGTGGCCCGCGACGTGACCGACGCCTACGTGCACGCCGGTGGCCAGTACGAGTGGGACTCCGCCGCGCCCGTGGCGGTCGCCCGTGCCGCCGGCCTGTACACCAGCCGGATCGACGGGTCCCCTCTGGTCTACAACCGGTCCGAGGTGCTGCTGCCCGACCTCGTGGTGTGCCGGCCCGAGCTGTCCGAGCAGATCCTGGACTTCATCCGGCGCAACGGCGTCGGATGACCGCGGGACCGGGCGGGGGCGCGGCGCCCGTCAGGGCCGTGCTCTGGGACGCCGACGGGGTGCTCCAGCACCTGCCGGCCGGCTGGGAGGCCTCGATGCGGCCGGTCGTCGAGGGGCACGTCACCGACGTGGCCGCCTTCCTGGCCGAGGCCTTCGAGGTCGAGCGGCCTGCGCTGCTCGGGCAGGCGAGCTGGCTGGAGGTGCTGCCCGGCCTGCTCCACCGGTGGGGCGTGGGGCACCTGCACGACCGGGCCCTCGAGGTCTGGTTGACGATCGTGCCGCAGGAGGAGGTCCGCGCGCTCGTGGCGCAGCTGCGAGCCGCCGGGACCGCCTGCTACCTCGCCACGAACCAGACCGAGCACCGCGGCCGGCACATGGCCGAGAACCTCGGGTACGACGACCTCCTCGACGGGGCGTTCTGGTCCTACCAGCTCGGTCTGGCCAAGCCCGACCCCGGCTACTTCACCACCATCGTCGACCGGCTCGGCCTGGCGCCGGCCGAGGTCCTCCTCGTCGACGACGCAGCCCGCAACGTCGAGGCCGCCCGCGAGGCCGGTCTCGCCGCGGTGCACTGGCACGTCGACGACGGCCTGCCCGCGCTGCGCGAACGGCTGCGAGGGCACGGCGTACCGGCCTGAGGCCGCCCGGGCCACGGACCCGCGGACCGCTCGCCGGAGCGACGTAGACTCGACCCCGCACCCCCTCGTCCTCGCCGACAGGGGGCATGCGTGTTGCCCGTCCCCCGTCCCCTCCGCCACCGGCAAGGAGAGAGCACGACCGTGAGCCTGAAGGGTCTGGCCGACCTCGTCCTGCGTGACAAGGTCCTGGCCTCCGCCGTCGAGGACGCCCGCGACGCGGCCGTCCCCGCGCTCGACCTCACCGGTCCGAGCGCCCTGCGACCGTTCGTCGTCAAGGGTCTCGTCGACGCGGGGCGCACCGTCCTCGCGGTCGCGGCGACCGCCCGGGAGGCCGAGGACCTGGTCACCTACCTCGGCGACCTGGTCGACCCCGACGCCGTGGCGTACTACCCGGCCTGGGAGACGCTCCCGCACGAGCGGCTGTCCCCGCGCTCCGACACGGTCGGCCGTCGCCTCGCCGTGCTCCGGCGCCTCAAGCACCCCGGCACCGACCCGACCGACGGCCCGCTCAAGGTGGTGGTGGCTCCGGTCCGGTCGGTCCTCCAGCCGCAGGTCAAGGGCCTGGCCGACCTGGAGCCCGTCGAGCTGTCGGTGGGTGACGAAGCCGACCACGACGACGTCGTGCGCCGCCTCGCCGCGGCCGCCTACAGCCGCGTCGACCTGGTGGAGAAGCGCGGCGAGTTCGCGGTCCGCGGCGGCATCGTCGACGTCTTCCCGCCGACCACCGAGCACCCGCTGCGGGTGGAGTTCTGGGGCGACGAGGTCGAGGAGATCCGGTCGTTCTCGGTCGCCGACCAGCGCTCCATGGAGCCGGTGCCGCGGCTGTGGGCCCCGCCGTGCCGCGAGCTGCTGCTCACCGACGAGGTACGTCGCCGTGCCGCCGCCCTGGGGGAGCGGCACCCCGAGCTGGCCGAGCTCACCCACAAGATGGCCGAGGGACACGCCGTCGAGGGGATGGAGTCGCTGGCCCCGGTGCTGGTCGACGAGATGGAGATGCTGCTCGACCTGATGCCCGAGGACACCCACGTCCTCGTGCTCGACCCCGAGCGTGCCCGCAGCCGGGCCCACGACCTCGTGGCCACGAGCGACGAGTTCCTGCACGCCTCGTGGGCGGCCGCGGCCGGTGGTGGCGAGGCCCCGATCGACCTCGGCGCGGCGTCGTACCGCTCTCTCGCGGACGTGCGCTCGATGAGCCTGGCGCAGGCCAAGCCGTGGTGGAGCATCTCCCCGTTCGGCCTGGACCCGGAGGCAGGGGCGATGCACCGCGGGCCGTTGCCCGGCGAGCCCGGCGAGGCCGTGGACTCCGGCGTCGACGTGGAGGCCGGCGCCGTGGAGTCGCGGACCGCGGACATCCGGCCCGCCGAGGCCTACCGCGGTGACATCGAGCGGGCGGTCGGCGACATCCGCACCTGGCTGGGCGACGGTTCCCGGGTGGTGCTGCTCAACGAGGGACACGGGTCCGCCGAGCGCATGGTGGAGGTGCTCAAGGAGCACGACGTGCCGGCCCGGCTCGTCGAGGCGCTGGACTCCCTGGACGAGGTGCCCGGCGGCGTGGTGACCGTGTCCACCGCCTGCCTCGAGCACGGGTTCGTGGCCGACGAGCAGGGCCTGGCGGTCCTGACCGGCGACGACCTGACGGGGCAGAAGTCCTCGACCAAGGACATGCGCCGGATGCCGACGCGCCGCAAGAAGCAGATCGACCCGCTCGAGCTCGTCCCCGGCGACTACGTCGTCCACGAGCAGCACGGCGTCGGCCGGTACGTCGAGATGGCGCAGCGGACCGTGCAGGGCGCGACGCGGGAGTACCTCGTGGTGGAGTACGGCTCGTCCAAGCGCGGCGCACCCCCGGACCGGCTCTTCGTCCCGGCGGACACGCTGGACCAGGTCACCCGCTACGTCGGCGGGGAGCAGCCCAGCCTGGACCGCCTCGGCGGCGGTGACTGGGCCAAGCGGAAGAACCGCGCGCGCAAGGCGGTCCGGCAGATCGCCGCCGAGCTGATCAAGCTCTACGCCGCCCGCCAGGCCACCAGGGGCCACGCCTACGGGCCGGACACGCCCTGGCAGCGCGAGCTCGAGGACGCCTTCCCGTTCGTCGAGACCGTCGACCAGCTGTCGACCGTCGACGAGGTCAAGCGCGACATGGAGCAGCAGGTGCCGATGGACCGGCTGGTCTGCGGCGACGTCGGCTACGGCAAGACCGAGATCGCCGTGCGCGCGGCCTTCAAGGCGGTGCAGGAGGGCAAGCAGGTCGCGGTGCTGGTGCCCACCACGCTGCTGGTGCAGCAGCACTTCTCCACCTTCGCCGAGCGGATGGCCGGCTTCCCGGTCGTCCTCAAGGGCCTGTCGCGGTTCCAGACCGAGTCCGAGGCCAGGGCGGTCATCGACGGCCTGGGCGAGGGCAGCGTCGACATCGTGATCGGCACCCACCGGCTGCTCAACCCCGACATCAGGTTCAAGAACCTCGGGCTGGTGATCGTCGACGAGGAGCAGCGCTTCGGCGTGGAGCACAAGGAGGCGATGAAGCGGCTGCGCACCTCCGTGGACGTGCTGGCGATGTCGGCCACGCCGATCCCGCGGACGCTCGAGATGGCGATCACCGGCATCCGGGAGATGTCGACGATCACCACCCCGCCCGAGGAGCGGCACCCGGTGCTCACCTACGTCGGCGCCTACGAGGACCGCCAGGTCACCGCCGCGATCCGCCGTGAGCTGCTCCGCGAGGGCCAGGTGTTCTACATCCACAACCGGGTGAGCACGATCGAGAAGGCGGCCGCGCGGATCCGCCAGCTCGTCCCCGAGGCCCGGGTGGCCGTGGCCCACGGGCAGATGGGGGAGCACCAGCTCGAGCAGGTGATGGTCGACTTCTGGGAGAAGCGGTTCGACGTGCTCGTGTGCACGACGATCGTGGAGTCCGGGCTCGACGTCTCCAACGCCAACACCATGGTGATCGAGCGCGCGGACATGCTCGGCCTCTCCCAGCTGCACCAGTTGCGGGGCCGGGTGGGCCGAGGCCGCGAGCGGGCCTACGGCTACTTCCTCTACCCGGCCGACAAGCCGCTCACCGAGACCGCGCACGAACGGCTCGCGACCCTCGCCCAGCACTCCGACCTGGGTGGCGGCATGGCGATCGCGATGAAGGACCTCGAGATCCGCGGTGCGGGGAACCTCCTCGGCGGCGAGCAGTCCGGGCACATCGCCGACGTCGGTTTCGACCTCTACGTGCGCCTGGTCGGGGAGGCGGTCGCGGAGTTCAAGGGCGACGCCTCGGCCGAGGAGCCCGAGGTCAGGATCGAGCTGCCGATCGACGCCCACCTCCCGCACGACTACGTGCCGAGCGAGCGGCTGCGCCTGGAGATGTACAAGCGGCTGGCCGAGGTGCGCTCCGACGAGGACGTGGCCGCCATCCGCGAGGAGCTCGACGACCGGTACGGCGAGCCGCCGGCCCCGGTCACCAGCCTGCTGGAGGTGGCCAGGCTCCGCGCCCGCGCCCGCAAGGCCGGGCTGACCGACATCACCCTGCAGGGCAAGTACGTCCGCTTCGCGCCCGTCGAGCTGCCCGACTCGGGGAAGGTGCGTCTCGACCGGCTCTACCCGCGCAGCATCCTCAAGGCAGGGGTGCGTACGATGCTGGTGCCCCGGCCGGTGCCGAAGACGGTCGGCGGGCCGCCCATCAGGGACGAGGAGCTGCTCGCCTGGGTCCGCCAGGTCGTGGACTCGGTCGTCGACCGCGAGCCGGTCCCGGCCGCGTGACGGCGAGGCAGCAGAACCAGGTCGGTCCCAAGGTCGAACGAGGAGTCAGAACGTGGCAGGACGCAGGGTGAAGCTGGCCGCGCTGGCGGTGGGCGCGGCGACGGCGCTGGCCGGCTGCGGCATCTACCCCGGCAGCGCAGCGGTCGTCGGGTCGTCGAAGATCTCCCAGGACGAGGTCGACGACTTCGCCTCGGCGGTCTGCCGGGCGAACGTGGCCGGTGCCGAGGCGGCCGGGCAGGCTCCCCGCCCGATGCCGAGCCGGGGCGCCCGCGAGCTCGCGGTCGAGGTCCTCGTCGACACCGAGCTCGCCCAGCAGCTCGGGGAGCGCGAAGGCGTCAGCGCCGACAACCAGGCCGTGTCCCGGCTGGTCGCCCAGAACGAGCAGGGCCTCGCCCTCCTCGAGGGGGAGCAGCAGGAGTTCCTGCGCGACGCGCTGCGCGACTACGCCGAGGCGCAGTACCTCCTGATCGAGGTCGGCCGGAAGTCCCTCGGCGAGCAGGCCGGCGAGCAGGAGGCGATGGCCGAGGGTCGGCGCATCCTCGCCGAGTACGCCGACACCGTGGACATCGAGATCGACCCGCGCTTCGGCCGCTTCGAGGACGGTGTGTTCAAGCCGGGCGGGACGTCGCTGTCGGTGCCCGCCTCGCAGCGCGCGGTCCAGGGCGCCGCGCAAGCCCCGGGCGACGCCTTCGTCGGCGGGCTCCCGGCCTCCCAGCTGTGCAGCTGACCTTCCTGGTCACGAGCCCCCGGGTCGCCCCGGGGCTGATGAGCCGGACCGCCTGGTCGGCGCTGGACGGCGCCGACCGGGTGCTCGCCTCGGACGCCGACGCGCCCGTCGTACGGGCGGTGACCGCAGCGGGCCACCGGGTCGAGGTCCGGCCCGACGCCACCGTCGGTGACCTGGTCGCGGCGGCGGAGCAGCAGGACGTGGTGTGGCTGGCGACCGACGAGGAGGCGACGGAGTTCCCCGCCGGGCTGGCCGAGCAGGTGATGGCCGAGGGCGGCGGCCCCGAGGTCGAGGTGCTGCACGGGTCCTACGACGTCCCCGGCGCGCGACTGCTCGACCTGGTCGCGGTGATGGACCGGCTCCGCACCGGCTGTCCCTGGGACCGCGAGCAGACCCACGAGTCCCTCGCCAGGTACCTCCTCGAGGAGGCCTACGAGACCCTCGAGGCGATCGAGTCCGGCGACCACGCACACCTGCGCGAGGAGCTCGGCGACCTCCTGCTGCAGGTGTACTTCCACGCCCGGATCGCCGAGGAGGACCCCGAGCAGGCGTTCACGATCGACGACGTCGCCGGCGGCATCGTCGACAAGCTGGTCCACCGGCATCCGCACGTCTTCGCCGAGACACCGGACTCGAACGCTCCGTCACTGGACGAGGTGAACCGCAACTGGGAGGCGCTCAAGGCCGCCGAGAAGGGCCGCGGCTCGGTGCTGGACGGGATCCCGCTCGCGTTGCCGGCCCTGTCCCTGGCCGAGAAGACGCTCGGCCGGGCGGCCCGGGTCGGCGTGGCTCCGGCCGACACCGCGACCGACTCCCTGGGCGGCCGGCTGCTGGCGCTGGTCGTCGAGGCCCGGGCCGCGGGCCTGGACGCCGAGCAGGAGCTGCGGGCCGCCGTACGTCGTCTGGCCGACGCCGTGCGGGCCGCCGAGCAGGGCTGACCCGGCCCGGGCGGGGCGGCGGTCAGCCGGCCAGCCGCTGCTGGGGGAGCCGGAGCACGTCGGCGGCGGGGAACAGACCGAGGGTGGCGTCGACGAGCTCGGTATCGAGCGGACCGGTGGACTCGGCGGCGACGACCATGAGGTCGGCGAGCAGGCCAATCTCGTCGATCAGGTCGGTGTCGTGGAGCTCCACGTCGAGCGAGCTGTACATGCGTCCTCCCGGGGTTCGCAAGGTGAACGATCCGCGGACGGCCGGCGTTACGGCGGCCGCAGAGTTTCTTTACTCACACCCAGGGGTGCGTTTCGGGCGATACCTCGCGCATGCCGCAAGAGGTTGTCGAAACTGCGGCCCACCTCCTGAGAACATCGGTTCGCTGCCTTGTGCCGGGCCCACCGCCCACCATCTGCAGACACACAACCGCCCACAGACCCTGGGAGGCCCCTGTGCCCTTCGCTCCGTTCCATCGCCCGCCCGCACCGGTGCGGCGACCCCTCACCGGCATCCTGCTCGGTCCCGACAGCGACACCGCGCTGGACCTCGAGCTCCGCTACGACCCCCAGAGCCCCTACGCGGTGGAGGCCAAGTTCGCCGTGGACGCGACGCCGGTGTCCTGGGTCTTCGCCCGGGACCTGCTGGCCTTCGGCCAGGACCAGCCGGTCGGCCGCGGTGACGTCCACGTGCGGCCCATCCTGGACGAGACCGGCCGGGCGGCGGTGCTGCTCGAGCTGCAGTCGCCCGACGGGCTGGCCCTGGTGGAGCTCCCGGCCCGCGAGGTCCGCCGGTTCGTCGCGACGACCGCCGACGTGGTCGCCCCCGGCACCGAGTCCCGGCACCTGGACGTCGACGCCGCGCTCCGGGCGGTACTGGCCGCGGACTGAGCGGCGGCCCGCCCCGGGGCGAGCCGTGCCCGGCCACGGCGCCAGGCGCGGTTAGGCTGGTCCTGACCAGCATCCATCCCGGACTAGGAGCAGACGATGGCGTCCATCGAGGCTGTCGGCGCGCGTGAGATCCTCGACTCGCGCGGAAACCCCACCGTCGAGGTCGAGGTCGCGCTGGACGACGGGACGGTCAGCCGTGCGGCGGTGCCGTCGGGCGCCTCCACCGGCGCCTTCGAGGCGGTCGAGCTGCGCGACGGCGGCGACCGCTACTCCGGCAAGGGCGTCGAGAAGGCCGTCGACGCCGTGCTCGACGTGATCGGCCCCGAGCTGGTCGGCTTCGAGGCGTCGGAGCAGCGCCTCGTCGACCAGCGGCTCCTGGAGCTCGACGGCACGCCCAACAAGGCCAAGCTCGGCGCCAACGCGATCCTCGGCGTCTCCCTCGCGGTCGCCCGCGCCGCCGCCGATTCGGCCGAGCTGCCGCTGTTCCGCTACCTCGGCGGCCCGAACGCCCACCTGCTGCCGGTGCCGATGATGAACATCCTCAACGGCGGCGCCCACGCCGATACCGGGGTCGACGTCCAGGAGTTCATGATCGCCCCCGTCGGCGCGGGCACCTTCCGGGAGGCGCTGCGCCAGGGGGCGGAGGTCTACCACGCCCTCAAGGCGGTCCTGAAGGAGCGGGGCCTGTCCACCGGGCTCGGCGACGAGGGCGGCTTCGCGCCGGCCCTCGGCTCGAACCGGGAGGCGCTCGACCTCATCGCGTCCGCGGTGGAGAAGGCCGGCCTCGAGGTCGGCGAGGACGTCGCCTTCGCGCTCGACGTCGCGGCGACCGAGTTCTACTCCGACGGCGCCTACCAGTTCGAGGGCTCCGCGCGGTCCGCGGAGCAGATGCAGGCCTACTACAGCGACCTGGTGGCGTCGTACCCGATCGTCTCGATCGAGGACCCGATGAGCGAGGAGGACTGGGCGGGCTGGGCCACGGTGACCGCCGCCCTCGGCGACCAGATCCAGGTCGTCGGCGACGACCTCTTCGTCACCAACGTGGAACGGCTCCAGCGCGGGATCGAGGAGCGCTCCGCCAACGCGCTGCTGGTGAAGGTGAACCAGATCGGCTCGCTCACCGAGACCCTGGACTCGGTGGAGCTCGCGCACCGCAACGGCTTCCGCTGCATGATGAGCCACCGTTCCGGCGAGACCGAGGACACCACGATCGCCGACCTCGCGGTCGCCCTGAACGTCGGGCAGATCAAGACCGGCGCACCGGCCCGCTCGGAGCGCGTGGCGAAGTACAACCAGCTGCTGCGCATCGAGGAGGAGCTCGACGACGCGGCCCGCTACGCCGGCCGGGCCGCCTTCCCCCGCTTCGCGCGCCGCTGAGGTCGTCGGTGCCGAGCAGCCGTCCGTCGTCGCCCCGGGGGCACCGTCCCCGGGGCGCCAGCCGTTCCTCCCGGCCGGGGGCGCGTCCCGGGGCACGCCCGGGCAGCCGCGCCGGGGGAGGCCGGCCCCGCAGGCCGGCCGCTGCCGCGCCGCCGCGTCCCCGGTTCACCGGACGGGCGGTCATCCTGGTGCTGGTGATGGCGGTGCTCGCGGTGTCGTACGCCTCGAGCATGCGGGCCTACCTGGAGCAGAAGGAGCACCTGGAGGCGCTGCGGGCGTCCATCGCGGAGTCCAAGGCCAACATCGAGCAGCTGCAGCGGGAGAAGCGACGCTGGCGCGACCCGGCGTACCAGGAGGCGCAGGCCAGCGAGCGGCTCGGCTTCGTCCAGCCGGGCGAGATCGCCTTCCAGGTGATCGACGAGGACGGTGACCCGCTCGACCACCAGGACTCGCTGTCGGACCCCGACGGGCCCGAGGTGGAGAACGAACCGGCCTGGTGGCAGACCGCCTGGCAGACGATGGAGGCCGCCGGCCACCCCGAGGACGTCTCCCACCCCGTCGACGAGATCGATCCCCCCAGGAAGCAGAAGAAGAGCTCACCGTGACCCCACCCGCCGACCCGCGCCGTCCTCAGCCCGTCGACGGGTCACCTCCGGACCAGGAGCCGCGGCGGGTCGCGGCAGAGGTGACGGCGCACGACGAGGCGGTGGTCCGGGCCCAGCTGGGTCGACCACCCCGGGGCATCCACGCGGTCGGGCACCGCTGCCCGTGCGGCAACCCCGACGTGGTCGCCACCGAGCCGCGGCTGCCCGACGGGACGCCGTTCCCGACCACCTTCTACCTGACCTGCCCCCGGGCGGCCTCCATGATCGGCACCCTCGAGGCGTCGGGCCTGATGAAGGAGATGACCGAGCGGCTGGAGCAGGACCCTGGGCTCGCGGCCGCGTACCGTCGCGCCCACGAGGCCTACCTCGGCCACCGTGAGTCGATCGCCGAGGTCCCCGAGATCGCGGGGGTCTCCGCCGGCGGCATGCCTACCCGCGTGAAGTGCCTGCACGTCCTCGCCGGACAGGCCCTCGCCCAGGGCCCCGGGGTCAACCCGCTCGGCGACGAGGTGCTCGACCTGCTCGGCGAGTTCTGGGCCGCCGGCCCCTGCGTGACCGTCACCCCCGAGGAGGGCGGCCGGTGACCCGGGTGGCCGCGTTCGACTGCGGCACCAACACGATCAAGCTGCTCGTCGCCGACCTCGACTCGGCCACGGGCAGCGAGCACGAGCTCGTCCGGGAGATGCGCATGGTCCGCCTCGGCCAGGACGTCGACCGCACCGGCCGGCTCGCCGACGAGGCGCTCGCGCGCACGTTCGCGGCGATCGACGAGTACGCCGGTCTCGTCGCCGGCCACGAGGTGGAGACGGTGCGGTTCTGCGCCACCTCCGCGGTCCGCGACGCGGCCAACGCCGCCGAGTTCGCCTCCGGCGTCGAGGCCCGCCTCGGCGTGCGGCCCGAGGTGGTGACCGGTGCGGAGGAGGCGCAGCTGTCGTACGACGGGGCGACCCGCGGGCTGGCCGGGCGCCGGCTCCCGGCACCGTTCCTGGTGGTCGACATCGGCGGCGGCTCCACCGAGCTCATCCTGGGGGACCCGTCGACGGGTTCGGGCAGCGTCGCGGGCCACGTCCTCGCGGCGGAGTCGCTCGACATCGGGTCGGTGCGGATGACCGAGCGGCACCTGAGGTCCGACCCGCCGACCCCGGACCAGGTGGCCGAGGCCGCAGCGGCCGTCGCCACGGCGGTCGGAGCGTCCGCCGTACCCCTGGCAGAGGCGCGGACGGTGATCGGCGTCGCCGGCACCGTGACCACCCTCGCCGCCGCGGTGCTCGACCTGCCCGGCTACGACCGGGCCGCGATCGACCAGGCCGAGCTGGCCTACGAGGCTGTGCACGCGACCACCGAGCGGCTGCTCGCGATGAGCGTCGCGGAGCGCAGGGCGCTGCCCTACATGCACCCCGGCCGTGCCGACGTGATCGGGGCGGGCGCGCTGATCCTCGACGAGGTCCTGAGGCGTACGACGACCGACACCCTGCTGGTCTCCGAGGCCGACATCCTCGACGGGATCGCCTGGTCCGTGGCCTGAGCCCTGCCAGGATGGCCGCCATGTCCGAGGTACCCCTGCCGCACCCGGTGACCGGGCAGCTCTTCCCCAGCCCGGTGCCCCCGGGGACCGGCTGGCCCGACGACCCGGCCGGCGACGATGCACCGGTCGCGGAGTCGCCGGCGGACGTGCTCCGCCTCGCCGACGACGCCGGCGACCTCGACGCGCTCACCGCCGCGGTCTCCGTCTGCCGGGCCTGCCCCCGGCTGGTGCGCTGGCGCGAGGACGTCGCGCTGGCCAAGCGGGCGTCGTTCGCGGGGGAGCCGTACTGGGGACGCCCGGTCGCCGGGTGGGGTGACCCGCAGCCGCGCGTGCTGGTCGTGGGGCTGGCACCCGCGGCCAACGGCGGGAACCGGACCGGCCGGATCTTCACCGGCGACCGGTCCGGGGACTGGCTCTTCGCCTCCCTGCACCGGGTGGGCCTGGCGGTGCAGGAGACCTCGGTGCACGCCGGCGACGGCCAGCGGCTGGTCGGCACCCGGATGGTGGCCACCGTCCGCTGTGCACCCCCGGACAACAAGCCGACCGTCGAGGAGCGCGACACCTGCGCGCCCTGGCTGGTCGAGGAGCTGAGGCTGGTCGACGGTGCGCTGCGGGTCGTGGTCGGCCTGGGGTCCTACGGCTGGGACGCCGCGCTGCGCACGTTCCGCGCGGTCGGGTACGACGTCCCGCGGCCCAAGCCCCGGTTCGGGCACGCCGCGGAGGCCGTGCTCACCGCTCCGGACGGCCGGGAGGTGGTCCTGCTGGGCAGCTACCACCCGTCGCAGCAGAACACCTTCACCGGCAGGCTGACCGAGCCGATGCTCGACGCCGTGCTCGGTCGGGCGGCGGCGGTCGGCGGCCTGGCGCCCTGAGGCGGACCCGGACCGGGGCCGGTGTCGCCGCGTGGCAGGATGGCCGCCGTGACTCTGCACGCCATCACCGTCCTCGGGCACGACCGGCCCGGCATCATCGCCGAGACCACGCGGCTGCTCGCCGGCCTCGGGCTCAACATCGAGGACTCGACGATGACCCTGCTGCGCGGTCACTTCGCGATGATGCTCATCTGTGCGGGCGGCCGCGGCTCCTCGGAGATCGAGGCGGCGCTGGCGGGGCTCACCGAGGACGGCTCGCTGACCGTGTCGGTGCGCGAGGTGCCCGAGGAGCCCGAGCACGCCGCTGTCGGGTCGACGTACGTCCTGACCGTGCACGGCGGGGACCGGGCCGGCATCGTGTCCACGCTCGCCGGAGAGGTGGCCGGCGTCGGCGGCAACATCACCGACCTGACCACCCGGCTGTCCGGCGACCTCTACGTCCTGGTCGCCGAGGTGGACCTGCCCGTCGCCGTCGACGTCGACGCCCTGTCCGCGGCGCTGCGCCGGGCGGCCGACGACCTCGGCGTGGGCGTCGCCCTGCGCAGGGTGGAGAGCGACGAGCTGTGAGCCCCGAGGACACGGGCCTGGTCGACGACCTCGTCGCCCGCTGGACCGAGCACGACCTGCCCGTGACGGGACGGGTGCTCGAGGTCGTGCGCGCCCCGGCGACCGTGCTGTCCACGGCCGGGGAGAAGGTCGACCCCGCGGACCCGGCCATGGTGCAGCTGGCCGCCGACCTGGTCGCCACCATGCGTGTCTCACCCGGCTGCGTCGGGCTGGCCGCGCCGCAGGTGGGGGTGGGCGTGACGATGTTCTGTGTCGACGTGGCCGAGCACCCCAAGACCCGCTCGCACCACGGCACGTTCGTGCTGTGCAACGCGGAGGTGGTGCAGGCCTCCCGCAACGAGAAGGCCCGCGAGGGGTGCATGAGCGTGCCGGACCTCACCGGCGACGTGAAGCGCGCGACCCGCGTCGTGGTGACCGGCCAGCTCCCGGTGACCGGCGAGCAGGTCGAGATCAGCGCGGAGGCGTTCGAGGCCCGCGCGCTCCAGCACGAGATCGACCACTGCGACGGGCTGCTGTTCCTCGACCGTGCGGCCGGGGCGCACGCGATCCACCCGCGCAAGACCTATCTTTGAGCCCGGACGCCCCCGTATCCCAATGGCAGAGGAAGAGGTCTTAAAAACCTTTCAGTGTGGGTTCGAGTCCCACCGGGGGTACGACCCGGACCGTTGACCGCCGGGAACACCGCTCGTGTGCCGAACGTTGAACCGGATGCGGTCCCTAGGATGGGGACGACGGATCATGATGCGGCGCCCGGCGTGGGCGTCGACCCGGCCTCCGAGGAGAGACCAAGAGATGCAGAGCAGCAACCCGGTATTCGCGCGGTCGGAGGGCTTCAACGGCCGTCGGACCAGCCAGAGCGGGGTGACCTACCCCGGCTACGAGCAGTCCTCGGCCCAGACGTCGTCGGCATGGGGCACCGGTGCACCGCAGGCACCTGGTCAGTACGCGCCTGCCGAGCCGCAGGCCCCCATGACCATCGACTCCGTGGTGCAGAAGACCGGCATCACGATGGGGCTGATGATCCTCACCGCGGCCCTGACCTGGGTCGCGATGCCGCCGCAGTTCCTCGGCATGGCCTGGATGGGTGGCGCGTTCGCCGGTCTCGGCCTCGCCCTGGTCATCTCGTTCAAGAAGGCGATCAGCCCGGGTCTCGTCCTCGCCTACGCCGTCGTCGAGGGCCTCTTCGTCGGCGCGATGAGCAAGACCTTCGAGGCGATGTGGCCCGGCATCGTCCTCAACGCCGTGGTGGGCACCATGGCGGCCGTCGTGGGCACCCTCGCCGCGTACAAGTTCTTCAACATCCAGGTCAGCGACCGGTTCCGGAAGTTCACCGTGGCCGCGATGTTCGGCTTCGTCGGCCTGGTGCTGCTCGACTTCGTGCTCGGGTTCTTCGGTGTGGCGGTCGGGTTCAACAACTTCAGCACGCTCGGCCTGATCATGAGCATCGTGGGCCTGGTGCTGGGTGTGTTCATGCTGATCCTCGACTTCGACTTCGTCGAGCGCGGCATCGCCGCCCGGCTCCCGGAGCAGGAGTCGTGGCGCGCGGCCTTCGGCCTGACCGTGACCATCATCTGGATCTACATCGAGATGCTGCGCATCCTCGCCATCCTGCGCGGCCAGGACTGAAGCAACGCGTACGACGTCCCGCGCGCGGACCGTCCGACGGGCCCCGGAGTGTTCTCCGGGGCCCGTCGCCGTCCCCCGTCGAGTCGGCGTGAACCTCGGCGCCCGGACCGTCGAGTCGGCGTGAACCTCGGCGCCCGGACCGTCGAGTCGGCGTGAACCTCGGCGCCCGGACCGTCGAGTCGGCGTGAACCTCGGCGCCCCGGACCGTCGAGTCGCCGTCGCCTCACTCGGCCGCGGCCCCGCTGTCGTGCTCGCCCTCCGGGCTCTCGGTGTCGGCCTGGGGACGGCGACGGCGGTGCCGGAGCAAGGCCCAGCGGCCCCGGGTGCCGCGCTCGGTGCCGGCGACCTCCGTGCCGCCGACCTCGGTGCCGGGGGTCCGGGCGGCCTCGACCGCGGCGTAGGACACCGGCAGCACACCCTCGCCGCGGAACGCCTCGGGCTCGAGGTCCTCGGACGGGATGACGCCGACCGCGGCGAGCACCGACGGCAGCAGGACCGACGCCATGCTCGAGTAGCCCGCGGCGGAGGGATGGAACCGGTCCGGGCCGAACAGGGTGCCGGGTGAGGCGCTGAACTCCGGCCCGAGGACGGAACCGAGCGAGACCGTCCGTCCACCGGCCTCGACGACGGCGATCGTCTGTCCGGCGGCCAGGCGACGGCTCCAGGACCGGGCCACCTGCCGCAGCGGCGGTCCGATCGGCTCTACCGTCCCCAGGTCCGGGCAGGTCCCGACGACCACCTCGACGCCGGCGTCCCGCAACCGGCGTACCCCCTGCTCGAGCAGGCGCACCGACTCCGACGGCCGCACCCGGTGGGTCACGTCGTTGGCGCCGACGAAGATCACCGCCACCTGTGCGCCGAAGGTCAGTGCCTGGTCGATCTGCACGGCCAGATCGCGGGTCTGCGCTCCCACCACGGCCAGGGAGCGCAGGTGCACGCGGCGGTCGGCACCCTCGGCGAGCCCCGACGCCAGGTGCGCACCCGGCGTGTCCTCGACCCGGTCGACGCCGTACCCGACCGCGCTGGAGTCGCCGAGCAGCGCGAGCCGCAGGGCGGGCCCCGGACGCCCGCGCCCGTACCAGCCGGAGGCGACGGGTGTGGGGTCGCCGTGGGGCGTACCGATCGTGCGGCGGGCCAGCTTCGCCTGCGCGGTGAGGACACCGAGCACGGAGGCGCCCACGACCGATACGCCGCCGCCGCCGTAGGCAGCGGCAGCGGCGAGCCTTCGGGCAGCAGCGGCCTTCCCCACGCAGACATGCTAGTGAGCAGCCCTAGACTGAGCCGGTGCGCTACGTGAACTCACTCCTCGAACTCGTCGGCAACACCCCCCTGCTGCGCCTGAACCGGGTCATGGACGACCTCGCCGGGAAGCAGCCGCTGGTGCTGGCCAAGGTCGAGTACTTCAACCCCGGCGGCTCGGTCAAGGACCGGATCGCGCTGCGGATGATCGAGGCGGCCGAGGCCGACGGCACCCTCAAGCCGGGCGGCACGCTCGTCGAGCCGACCTCGGGCAACACCGGTGTGGGGCTGGCGATGGTCGCGCAGGCGAAGGGCTACACGTGCGTGTTCGTCTGCCCCGACAAGGTCAGCGAGGACAAGCGCAACGTCCTGAAGGCCTACGGCGCCGAGGTGGTGGTCTGCCCGACGGCCGTCGCGCCGGAGCACCCCGACTCCTACTACAACGTCTCCGACCGGCTGGTCCGCGAGATCGACGGCGCGATCAAGCTCGACCAGTACTCCAACCCCAACAACCCGCGCTCGCACTACGAGACCACCGGTCCCGAGATCTGGGAGCAGACCGAGGGCCGGATCACGCACTTCGTGTGCGGGATGGGCACCGGCGGCACCATCAGCGGCGTCGGGAGGTACCTCAAGGAGCAGAACCCGGACATCGAGGTGGTGGGCGCCGACCCGGCCGGCTCGGTGTACTCCGGGGGCACCGGCCGGCCCTACCTCGTCGAGGGCGTGGGGGAGGACTTCTGGCCCGAGACCTACGACGCCTCGGTCGCGGACCGGGTGATCGAGGTGTCCGACGCGGACTCGTTCGCGATGACCCGCCGGCTCGCCCGCGAGGACTCCCTGCTCGTCGGCGGCTCCTCGGGGATGGCCGCGTTCGCCGCGGTCCAGCTCGCCCACGAGCTCAGCGAGCAGCCGGGGGGCGAGGACGCGGTGATCGTGGTGCTGCTGCCCGACTCCGGGCGCGGCTACCTGACCAAGGTGTTCAACGACGAGTGGCTCGGGCAGTACGGATTCCTGCCGCCGTCCGCAGACCAGACGGTCGGTCAGGTGCTGCGCGGCAAGACCGGCACGCTGCCGGCGCTGGTGCACACCCACCCCCACGAGACGATCGCCGAGGCGGTGCACATCCTCCAGGAGTACGGCGTCTCGCAGATGCCGGTCGTCCGGGCCGAGCCGCCGATCGTCGCCGCCGAGGTGGCCGGGTCGGTCTCCGAGCGGGCGCTGCTCGACGCGCTCTACGCCGGCGAGGCGAAGCTGTCGGACCTGGTGGAGAAGCACCTGGAGGAGCCGCTGCCGTCCATCGGCTCGAACGAACCGGTGTCCGACGCGGTCGACGCCCTGGAGAACGCCGACGCGCTGCTCGTGCAGGAGGACGGCAAGCCGGTGGGCGTGGTGACCCGGCAGGACCTGCTGTCCTACCTCGCCCGCCGCTGAGAGCCCGTCAGCGCAGCCGGCGGGCCATGCCGGCGTCCGGCACGCCCCCCGCCGTGCCGACCGTGTCCGGGTGCAGGATCGCGGCGAGCGCCTCCACGCCGTCGACGAGACGCGGACCCGGGCGGGCGAAGGACGCGTTGGCGTCGACCGCCCACACGGGCACGTCCCCGGGCAGCGCGCCGGCGGCGAGCAGCTGCCCGGCGAGGCCGGCCGAGCGCTCGAGGTCGTAGCCGCACGGCGCGCACACGACGACCTCCGGCTGCGCCGCCGCGACCGCGTCCCAGTCGGTGCGGAACGACTTCTGCCCGGCGGCGCCGAGCACGGGCGTGCCTCCGGCGAGCTCGACCATCTCGGGGACCCAGTGGCCGGGCGCGAACGGCGGGTCGGTCCATTCCAGCACCAGCGTCCTCGGAGGGCGTCGTCCGGCGGTGCGCCGTACCACCTCGTCGAGCCGGCGGCGCAGGGACGCCACCAGCGCCCCGGCCGCCTCCTCCCGCGCAGTCGCCCTGCCGAGGGCGAGCACGGACTCGAGCACCTCGTCGAGGGTGTGCGGGTCGACGGTGAGCACCTCGGCGGTGCAGCCGAGGTGGCTGAGCGCGTCGTCGACCACCGAGACGTCGACCGCGCAGACCGCGCAGAGGTCCTGGGTCACCACCAGGTCGGCGTCGAGGCCGGACAGCGCGCCCTCGTCGAGGTGGTACAGGTCCTCACCGCGCCGCAGGGCGTCCGCGACGAACGCGTCGATCTCGCGCGGGCCGAGGCCCTCCGGCATCGCGCTGGTGGACACGATGGTGCGGGTCCGGGCCTCCTGCGGGTGGTCGCACTCGAAGGTCACGCCCACCACGTCGGCGCCGGCACCGATGTCGAAGAGGATCTCGGTCGTGGACGGGAGCAGGGAGACGATGCGCATGCGGCCATGGTTCCATCCGGTGCCACGCGCCGATGGCGGGTGACCCGGCGGTTAGGGTGCGGTGCGTGGACGACCCGTCGCTGTGGACCTACGTGCTGCTCGCCACCGCAGGTCTTCTCGCCGGGTGGATCGACGCGGTCGTCGGGGGCGGGGGCCTGATCCAGCTGCCCGCGCTCCTGGTGGGCCTGCCCGGTGCCAGCCCGGTGCAGATCCTCGCCACCAACAAGCTGGGCTCGGTGATGGGGACCTCGGTCAGCTCGGTCACCTACTACCGACGGGTGGGGCCGGACCCGCGCACGTTCGTCCCCTTGATGGTGCTCGCCTTCGTGGGCTCCCTCGGCGGGGCGGTCGTCGCCTCGCACATCCCCAAGCAGGCCTTCGACCCGATCGTCCTGGCGGCCCTCGTGCTCGTCGGCGGGTACGTCCTCTTCAAGCCCTCCGTCGGGGCGATCACCAGCCTGCGGTTCGCCGGCCACCGCCACACCGTCGCCGCGATGGCGGCCGGCGTCGTGATCGGGTTCTACGACGGTGCCCTCGGGCCGGGCACGGGGTCGTTCTTCGTGTTCACCCTGGTGGGGCTGCTCGGCTACAGCTTCCTCGAGGCCTCGGCGAAGGCACGGATGGCCAACTGGGCCACCAACGTCGCGGCGCTCGCCGTGTTCGTCCCCCAGGGTGCCGTGCTGTGGAAGGTCGGCCTGGTGATGGGGACGTTCAACCTCCTCGGGGGGTACGTCGGAGCGCGGACCGCGGTGGCGAAGGGACACGCGTTCGTCCGGGTCGTGTTCGTCGTCGTGGTCGGCGCGTTCGTCCTCAAGATCGGCTCGGACGTGCTGGGGACACTCTGGTGACCCCCACGTCGTACCTCGTGCCCGCCCGGCCCGCCGTCGCCGAGATCGAGGTGAAGCGATCGCGGTTCCTGTGCCGGGTCGAGCGCGTGGCGACGGAGGAGGCGGCCCGGGCCGTGGTCGAGGAGGAGCGCAGGAGGCACTGGGACGCCCGGCACCACTGCTCCGCATTCGTGCTCGGACCCGACGGCGCGGTGCAGCGCTCCAGCGACGACGGAGAGCCGTCCGGCACCGCCGGTGGCCCGATGCTCGAGGTGCTGCGCGGCCGGGAGGTGAGCGACGTCGTCGCGGTGGTCACGCGGTACTTCGGTGGAGTGCTGCTGGGGGCCGGAGGTCTCGTCCGGGCCTACTCCGACGCCGTCCGGGCCGGCCTGGACGCAGCCGGGACGTCCGAGCGCAGGTTGATCGCGCGGTTCGACGTCGACGTACCGCACGCCGACGCGGGCCGGCTCGAGCACGACCTGCGCGCGCACGACGTGTCGGTGCTCGGCGCCGACTACGGGGCCCGGGCGACGCTGCACCTCGCCGTCCCCGTCGAGGCCGCCGACCGGCTCACCGACCTGCTGGCCGAGCTCACCGGCGGGGGCGTGGAGGCACGCCCGGCGGGAGAGGGCTGGGCGGGCTGAGGGCGCGCGAGGAGGTGGTGCCAGGGTCTGGCACCACCTGTGAATGGTGACGCGGTCACCGGTGCGTCCGGATCAGGCCGGGTGCGCCAGGTGTCCGCCGTGGTGACGACGACGCGCCATGAAGACGATCGCTCCACCGACGACCACGAAGGCGCCGGACAGCGCGATCGCGGTCCAGGCCTCGTCGCTGAGGCCGGTGTCGGTCTGTGTCGGGACCGGAGCCGGAGACTCCGGAAGAACGACCTCGTTCCGGGCCCGGCCGATGTCGGGTGCGGGCACGACGATCTCGCCACGGGCCCGGCCGGTGTCGGGTGCGGGCACGACGATCTCGTCGCGAGCCCGTCCGACGTCCGTGTCGTCCACCTGCACGCCCCCGTACCGTGCATAGCCGACGCCCTCGCTGACGTCGGCGTTCACCGCTGTGGCGACAGCGACGGGTGACAGGCAGATCATGACGGCCGCCAACACCGCCAGCAGCCTGCTAAGGGTTCTCATGGCCTGCTCCTTTCAGGCACTTCCAGGCTGCCTCGTCACCCGAACGCGCGACAGAGGCCTATGCCCTCAGCCCGCCGCAGAGGTCCCCGACCCGGCATAGCGCGCTCACCCGTACGGCGTGAGCAGCTGGTCGACCGGGGCGTAGTCGTCGGTGAGCACGGGTGCCCCGTCGATCCACCGCCGCAGCGCGGGACCCGTCAGGTGGCTCCAGCCGCTGCCGCGCTCGTCCAGCCGGTCGCCCACGGCCGCAAGGTTCAGCGGAGCGTCGGAGGCGGCCACCACGAGGTTGCCCCCGCCGTCTCCGTGCAGCACCTCCGGCGGGGCGAGGACCGCGACCTGGCCGAACTCCTCGTCGATGGTCGCGACCGCCGCCCGGGCGAACGCCAGCGGGCCGTGGTCGATCAGGTTCGCGACGTAGACACCGTCCCGCGCGAGCACCCGCCGTACCTCGCCGACGGCCTCCGCGGTGGTGAGGTGCCACGGCACGCTCACGCCCCCGAACGCGTCGCCGACCACGAGGTCGAAGCGCGCCGCGTCGAGCCGGCCGAGGGCCAGCCTGGCGTCCTCGACCCGTACGTCGATGTCCTCGCCGAGGCCTCGGCCGAGCCGGCCGGTGTCCACCTGCACCACGCCGGGGTCGATCTCCGACACGATGCTGGTCGTGCCCGGGCGGACCTCCGCCAGGTAGCGCGGCACGGTGAGCCCGCCGCCGCCCACGTGGTAGGCGCGGACGGCTTCCCCCGGAGGGAAGGCCGTGTCGACCACCGAGGCCATCGCCTGGACGTACTCGAAGTCGAGGTAGGTCGGGTCCTCGAGGTCGACGTAGGAGTGGCGCAGGCCGTCGAGCACGAGGACCCGGCCGCTGTCGCGGTCGGGATCGGCCTCCACGACCAGGCAGTGGTAGGTGGTCTCGACGTCGCAGCCGCCCGGTGCCGCCACGGCGCCGACCCCGGCGAGGGCCACGGCGGCGGCCGCCGCCACGTCCCGACGGCTGCGCCGGGTGCGGACCTGCACCAGGACCGAGGCGACGACGAGCGCGATGCCGAGGCCGGTGAGGATGCCGCTGACCGGGACGCGGGAGATCAGCACGAAGCCGGTCACGACGGTGCCGGCGATCGCGCCGACGGTGCCGATGGCCGAGAGCCGGCCGACCACGGTGCCGGTCTCGTCCAGGCTACTCAGCCGCAGCTTGACGACGACCGGGGTGACCGCGGACAGCAGGCTTCCGGGGACGAGGATGCACACGACCGTGGCGAGCAGCAGGAGCGAGGCGTCGCCCGCTGTGCCGGCACCGCGGACCAGGAACGGGGTGGCGGCGACGACCACCCCGGAGATCCCGAGCAGCGGACCGAGCAGGTGCCTCGGGGCGACCGCGTCGGCGGCCCGTCCACCGGCCCACGAGCCGGCGGCGATCGCGGCCAGCGCCATCCCGATCACGAACGTGCTCGTCTCCAGGGTGAGCCCGTAGTACGGCGCCAGCAGCCGCAGGGCCACCAGCTCGACCACCAGGACGGCGGCCGACGCGCCGAAGACGAGGACCGCGGCCGGCCCCGGACCGAGCCCCGGTCCGGCCGTCGAGTCAGCGGGCGGTTCCGGGTCAGCCACGGAGCCAGTCGCCGAGCTCGGCGTCGGTGAGCAGCTCGCGCGCCTCGGCGTCCCGGTCGTCGGGCACCAGGACCCGCATCTGGATGGCGAGGATCGAGCCCTCCAGAGAGCTCATGTTGCGGTCGGCGACCTGGTAGGGGATGTCGGCGCCGCTCAGCAGGCCCTCGACGACCGAGATGATGCCGACGTCGTTGGTGCGGACAAGCTCTGCCATGGCAAGCACCTCCTCGTGGGTGGCCATGCTACCCAGGCCGGGTCGGCCCGGAGCGGCCCGACGAGGACGGTCAGAACCCGACGGCGGAGGTCGGGGCCACCTCGGTGCGCATGGCACGCCACAGCTCGGCGACCGCACCCCTGCGGCGCTCCACCACGAGGCCGGCAGACTGTCGGGCGACGAGGTTCCCGCCGCCGAGGTAGGCCGCGCCCAGTGCTTCCACGGGAAGGCGTACGTCGGCCTCGGCGCTGGTCCTCTCCACGGTCGCCTCGCCGGCGTGGTCGGCGCGGATCCGCCAGGTGCCGTCGTTCCAGGGGGCGGCGGTGTCGACGACCTCCACCACGACGTCGCACGGGGCGCTCCACGCGCGGGCCTGCAGCGCCTCGGGCAGGTCGACCAGGCGCACCCAGAGGCTGTCGTAGGTGGCCACGTCCGACGTCGACCGCGGACCGCCGGTCCACAGCAGCAGCGGGTCCTCCACGCCGACGTTGCTGACCTTGACCGACCCCATCAGGTCGAAGTCGACGAGTCGGCGCAGGAGCGCGAGCTGGGAGGGCCGGTCCCCGACCACCGCCCACACCGACAGCTCTCCCGCGGGACGGGCGCGCTCCCACTTGTGCGTGCGGCGGAACATCGCGAAGCCGGTGTCCACGCCGTCGCGACGGGCGAAGAGCACGCGCCAGGGCTCCTTGTCGCGCAGCTCCTCGGGAAGCTGGTGACAGATGCGGGCGTAGTAGCCGGCGCCGCCGACGACCGCGCCGAGCCCCGCGCTGCCGAGGTGGCACTCGCGCATCCGCTTGGCCACGTCCGGGTCCGACACCGTCGTCAGCTGGGTGCTGACCTGCGCGGCCGCCTCGTCCAGCTCGGGGGCGGTGAGCTCCGTGCCCCTGCCGAGGCTGACCTCGAGCTCGAGCGACGCCAGCCCGTAGCCGTGCCTGCCGTAGATGGCCGGCTCGCTGGCGTGCAGCGCCGAGACGTGCGTGCCGTCCTCGTCGCGCACCTGCTCGAGGTGGTGGCGCAGCATCGCGGTGAGCACGCCCTTGCGCCGCTGGTCCGGATGCACGCCGACCCAGGTGAGACCCGCGCACGGCACCTTGCGGGCGTCGGTGCCGGGACCCGGGATCGCGAGCGTCAACGGGAACACGGCGTAGATGCCGGCGTACGTGCCCGGGTCGGAGCCGTCGACCTCGGCCGCGAACCGCTGGTCCTCGGGGAGGCCGAGGAGCTGCTCCTCCGCCGGGGCCGCGGGCACCTCGTCGAACCAGACGGTGTGCTCGGTCTCCAGGTAGCGCTCCACGTCGGTCGCGCGGCCCACGCGGATCGGTGTGTCGGTCATGGCTCCACCCAACCGTCATCGCGGCCGTGGCTCAACCGGATTACGCCACGGTGCAACGGCGGCAGGCCAGGTCGGCGCCCTCGGATCCGCCAGCACGTCGTCCGGGGGTTGTCCGGCCGCGGCAGAACGGATTAGGTTCACCGAAGGTTCTGAGAACGGGCGAGGGCGAGGGAAGCCGCTGACATGGCCGAAGTGCTGCTGTACCACCACATCTAGGGCCTGACCGACGGAGTGCGGGCCTTCGCCGACGGCCTGAGACAGGGCGGGCACACCGTGCACACGCCCGACCTGTTCGACGGCCGCACGTTCGGCAGCCTCGAGGAGGGTTTCGGATTCGCGCGCCACCTGGGGTTCGACGCGGTCCGAGAGCGCGGCGCCGCCGCGGCCGACGAGCTCGGACCCGGGCTCGTCTACGCCGGGTTCTCCTTCGGCGTGATGATCGCGCAGCGGCTCGCGCAGACCCGGCCCGGGGCCCGCGGGGCGCTGCTCATGTACTCCTGCATCCCGGTCGCGGAGTTCGGGGAGGCATGGCCGGAAGAGGTGCCGGTGCAGATCCACGGCAAGGAGGGCGACGAGTTCTTCGACGAGGACCTCCCCGCCGCACGCGAGCTCGCCGACTCCACCACGGCTGCCGAGCTGTTTCTCTGTCCCGGCGACCAGCACCTCTTCGCCGACTCCTCGCTCGACGCGTACGACCCGGAGGCGTCCGCGCTGCTCATGGAGCGGGTGCGGGCCTTCCTCGCCTCCGTCTGACCGGCGTCGCCGAACCCGCTGGCCATGCACGCAAACGCCTCACGCTGTTGAGCGGTCACGCTTCGCCGTACTGACAGCGGCATGAGCAACGGCTATGCCCTCGATCCTCGCAGAATCCGCGCCGGCGGCTGAGGGCCGTCAGCGAGGCCCGCGCAGCTCCTTCGCCCGGATCGCGGCGAGAAGACCGACAACCGCGGTGCCCGCTAGGAGGACGGCTCCCCAGGCGACTCCCCAGGAGATGAGGCCATCCGACGCGATGTTGTCGATGAGGTCGCCGTCGAACAAGCCGGCCAGGAGGCTGAGCAGGCACATCGCGCTGAGAAGGAAAGCCGCGATCACGCCCACCGGAGGCCGCGTGCTGCGCGCGGCCACCCACGCGAGGCCGAGTTGTGCCGCCCCGATCGGGAGCGGCACTGTGTTGTCGGTCTCGAAGCCCCACGCCTCGTTCCACGTGTCCGCGCCCGAGGCGAGGGCGATGAAACCGCCGATCACGTCGCAGACCAGCAGCCCCGACATGGCGACGAGTAGAGCTCGTCCAGAGGTCACCGACGGCATGGACCGAAATCGTCGGAGGAATCGAAGTCGATCGCGACGTGGCTCTCTGGACACGCGGCAAGTATCGCGCGGCTACCGCTGCTCGGCGTGATCGCTCAGCGGCAGAGGCGGATGTCGCAGACGCCGCTCGTCACGCGGCAGCATCGCCAAGCGTGCCAGGGGTCATGCCACCCAGCAGAGACAGAACGGGTGGCCCGCCGGGTCCGCGTAGACCTGGAAGCGGTCCGGCTCGCCACTGTCCTCGGCTAGCTTCAGAAGCTGGGCTCCCAACGCCATGGCGCGTTCGTGGGCAGCCGTCGGATCATCTACCCACAAGTCCAAGTGGATCTGCTGCTGCGTCCCGTTCGGCCACTCCGGAGGCATGTGGTTCGGGGCGTGCTGAACAGCGACCCGCCACTCACCGTCCACCAGGATGCTGTGCCAGCCCTCGTCCTTGTCGACGAGGCCGCCCAGCAGGCCAGCCCAGAAGGTGCTGACTGCTTCAATGTCTGCCGCATCGAGAACGATGACGGTACGAGTGATCTTCACGTCGCCATCCTCGGCGACGGCCGCTGTCAGCGGAAGACCAGACTTGCAGAAGAGAACCTGCAACCGCTCAACTCGGCATGACCACGCCTTCACTGTCTGCGGCTTAATCCGGGTGGACGTACTAGCCGTCGAACTGGGGAGTCCCCGTTGATTGGCGCGGCGTGCCAGGTGAGGCTGGCTGATCAGCAAAGATCATGAATACAAGGCTTCCTCAAGGCAGGTGTCCTTGACCGGGCAGATTGCGGGCGACGCCCAGGTTCAGGCCGCCCGCGAGCGAGGCGACGACCATGAGTCCCCAGTCCCACGCGTTCGGGGAGGCATCCAGGGCGTCGGCGGCTGAGGCCTTCGCACGTCTTGGCGCGCTCAGGATCCAAGTGACCGAGCCGAGTGCGAAGCCTGCGAGCATCAACGCCGGGCATGCGAATAGCGCCTTGATTGGCGGGTCGCTGTCCATGACGATGGCGCGCACCCCCGCGGACGGCAGATCCGGGCGAGGGTAGCCGCCTCAACGCGTTGGATCCGTGCGCACCGAGGCGCACACTGCACGGCATGTCAGTGCATCCGTCATCGGTCGAGCCCCTACCGGTACCGACGGATGACCTCTGGCTCTTGGTCGCCCCACCCGTGCTCTGCGATGAGACCCCAGCAGTCGGGACGAGACCCGTCGGTGTCGGTGACCCCGTACTCGTCGGCCAACTGGCGAGCTGTCAGTACCTGGCCTGAGAACTGGTGTTTTTGAGAGTCCAGGGCCAGAGCCGCGACGCCTCGCGCCACGTAGGCGGGAGACTCGGAGATGGCGAAGCCGGGAACCGCGCGGCAGGCCTCGCGCCAGGTGGCTTCGGTGACGCCGAAGTTCTCCAGCATCCGTTCCGAGCGCAGCCACCCGGGGGTGACCCCGACTGCGGTGACCGGATGGTCGGTGAGCTCGGCGGCGAAGTTCGTGACGAGTCGGTCGACGCTGGCCTTGACGAAGTCGTAGTAGAAGCCCACGCCGGCGCGCACATCGGCGTTGACCGCGCTGGTGCCGTCGGTCATCTCCACCAAGAGTCCAGCACCGGTCTGGAGCATCAACGGCAGCGCGATGACACTGGTGACGATGTGCGTCTCCACGCCCATGCGCAGCATCCGGAGTCCACCGGTCAGATCGTGCTCCCACAGCGGTTTGTCCCACTGGGCGTATCGGTCGCCTCCGAAGATGTCGTTGACCAGCACATCCAGACGCCCGTGATCGTGGCCGATGCGGTCGACCAGGTCACGCACGGCCTCGGCATCGAGATGATCCACCCGAAGCCCGACCCCCTCGCCTCCGGCGGCAGTCATCAGGTCAGCGGTCTCCTCGATCGTCTCCGGGCGATCCATGTCGGACGGGCCGCTGACCCGGCTGCTGCGTCCGGTGGCGTAGACGAATGCACCGGACCGCGCGAGCTCTACCGCGATAGCCCGACCCGCCCCGCGGGTGGCACCGGCGACCAGTGCCACCCGCTCGGAAGGATCACCGGCCACCCTGCTCACCTCCGGAGTCGACGGCCGCCTGCGTCTGCAGGCGCCACGCCGACTCGACGGCGTCCTCCACAGCCCCGTCGTCCCCGGCATCGAGGTTGGCGACGACCATCATGTGGTTAGCGAACCGGGTCGGGACCGAGAACACGTCTGGGTGCTGGTGGAGCAGCGCATCACGGACGTCGAAAGGCACCCGCACCGCCACGTGCGTCGCGTCCAGTTCACGCGCGACCAGCCGGCCTTCGTACTGCCAACGAGCGAGGCCGCCTGCACACGTGCGCCGCACGCCCACGAGCGAACTCGCTAGGTCGTCGAACGTGTCCAGGTCCACCCTCGGCAGTGTCGCACGCGACAACAGCGAAACGCCCGCAGGCGGACCAACAAGCCGGGCAGAGGGGCATCCGCCCACACCTCGGCAGGACGGAGCTTCACAGTCGGCGGCAGTTCCGGTTGGCCGCAGCGCACGCCATCTGCGGCAGAAGCGTGCACGAGGCCTGATGTCAGCAAGTAGACCCACCAATCTGCGGCAGCAGGGCATCGACGGCTGGCTGTTGGCGGCTGGTGGGCCTTTCGCCTCTTGCTCCCATTCTCCACAACTCGGCACGGTGGTAGCTACGTGGAGGTGAGGGCGGATTGTTCACGGAGAGCCGTGCGAGGGGAGATCGGCCGAGTGCCTACTGGGCGGGAGCCGGCCTCGTTGTTTTTGCAGGCGTGGGGCTCACGGTGGGTGTTCTGGTCGCTGGCGGCAGCGGCGTCGCCTTCGGACTCGTGTTCGGCGCCGCGTTCGGACTTCTCCTGGGCGCGAGCGCTGACATGTGGGTGCAGCGTCGGGGAAATCGGAAGTAGGAGGTGGTAACACCGCCACGTACGTCGTGCGCACCCCCTCATCGGCAAGCCCGTAGGCTCACCGTCCGCGGCAGTTCCGGACGTTGTACCGGCCTCATGCCGGTCGGTCCGGGTCTCCGGCAGTGACCGTTGAGACGCCGTCCGGCGGGTCGAGTGGATCCCAGCCCGGCGGCCATACCCCGGCTTCAAGTGCCCGCCGGAGGAGCCGCCTATTGTGGGCACGCAGTCGATGGCCAGGCTCCCAGACAACACCCGAAACGTGCTCCCTCGGATCTGCCTGTTCAGCTCTCTGCCTTGCCTCGAGTTCAGCGTTCCGCCCGTCCAGGAAACCCTGGAACTCCCGCGCATCATCGAAGGCGGCCAGCACGACATCCCGCCACTCGCGACGCCGCTCGTCATACCTGTGGTGGAGAGCGACGAAGCGGCGCGGGCTGTCTTCCTCGGGGTCCACCTTGGCCACGGAATCGAGGGTAGAACGACAGGCGGACTGGCGCAGCGCGCCATCGGCGGCATGTCGGCCATTCAGTCCGCGAGGCTGCCGCGTCGAGCACCCGCTGAATCAGCTGGGTGGTTGAGACTCCTCCGGCGCCGAACGTTGACGAGCTTCCCGGCTGCCGCAGCCGGCCCGCAGACGAACTCGGCCCCCTCGGGCGACAGGTCATCGCCGTGCACCACGGTCATGATCGCGTGCGCCAGTCACCATGGCGGCGCGCCTCCCTGAGCAGCGGCACGTGGCCGGCGTGGAACAGGTCGCCCACCATGTCGACGTACACCCGCGATCCGGCAGCGACACTCACGTCTGGGTCTCCACACCTGCTCACCTGCCCCTTCACCACATTGGCGGCGGTCGCTCACCGTTCGACCGGATGTGGCCGGTTCGAGGCGCCGCCCTTCGGGACGACCGGGTGTTTCACTGTCCGCGGCAGGCTGGGATCATGGCATTCACCGCCCCCAGGCCGACGACTACCTGCGGCAGCTGGTGGCCTACGTCGAGGCGCAGGCCGACTGCTACGCCGTGTGGCCTGCCGCGGTCTGGCGCGTCGACGGCATCACCGTGAGTGCTCAGGTGTGCCACTGGGCCGGAGCCTGGGCAGGGTTCACCACCGAGCTCGGCGACGTCGACGTTGCAGTGCTCGGCTACCGGATGCCCGCCGACGACTTGGCGCTGAGCGAGGTTGTGGACACGAGCGCGTACCACTTCGACTCCCGAGAACCGATCCCGTTCCCAGCGGCATGCGCAGAGGCGATGACAACGGCGTTGGGTACACGCCGGCATCCGGAAGGGGTTGACACGCCCTGGCCGGTGAGCCCCGACCATTGGCGCCCCTTGCGTCCGAGGGACGAACCGTAGACCGCGGTCTCGCCTCCTCGCGATTCCCTCAACGTGGCAGATCTGTGCGCGCCGACGCGCAGACCACGCGACATGTGTGCGTGCCGGTTCCTACCGCTCGACGGTCCGCGCATGGGTTGCCCTCGGTTTCGTCAGCGCAGGTGACGGAGGTAGGCCTCGGGAGCCCGCAGGAACGTTCGCCAGGAGGTGACCAGCTCGGTGTCGTCGTAGGGGACGGGGTGGATGCCGTCCGCCGTGAGCTCGAGCAGGGCTGCGCCGGGCAGGGCGGCGAGTAGCGGGGAATGGGTCGCCACGATGAGCTGACTCCCGGCATCGAGCATCTCGATCATGATCGACAGCAGGGCCAGGCATCCCTGGAAGGAGAGGGCGGACTCGGGTTCGTCGAGCACGTAGAGGCCTGGTTCGGCGGTCATGCCGCCCAGCACCTGCAAGAAGCCCTCGCCGTGGCTCTGCTGCAGCAGCGGGGTCTCGATGCGCTCGGCCCAGCGGCCCCGGTGGCTGAACGCCTCGGCCTGGGCGTGGAGTCGCTCCGCGCGTAGGAACATCCCACCGGTGGACCCGCCGCGCGTGTAGGCGATGCGCAGGGCCCGGTCGAGGTCGGAGTCCTCACCGGAAGGGGTGGCGACCATCTGCTGCAACCAGTCATTGCGAAAGGAGGTGATCTGGCGCGCCCAGGCGGCGGCGATGGCCTCGACCAGGGTGGACTTGCCTGAGCCGTTTTCGCCGAGCAGGATCGTTGCGCCGGGGCCCAGCACCAGGCCGTGTCGCCAGATGTGGCGCACGATGGGCAGGGTGTAGGGCCAACGGCCGGGATCGGCCTGGCCGCGATCGATCGTGAGTTCCCGGACGGGTGCACCGGGCTGCCTCGACGCCATCGGCCTAGCCTGCCACCTCGGCTCGGTGCCCGGGCCGCTGGGCTGCTGGCCGGTCCGTCTTTCCGCCAAGCGAGCGACGCAGGCCCAGGTGGTCTGGAGAGTCGGGGTGCACGCGTCCTGTCAGCGGCATAGAGCGGTCATCGGTTTCGGTATGCGTCTCGCCTGTGTTCGATGCGGAGGACGACGACTTCACGTTGCGCCTCGTTGATTCGGTACAGGACGCGGTAGGTACCGCGGCGCGCGGAGTGGATGCCGGCGAGATCCCCGCGCAGCTGCTTACCGACCCGCTGTGGGTTCTCGACCAGGGCTCCGGTGAGGAACTCAATGACTGCCGCCGCGATGCCCTCGGGCAGTCCTGACTGGACGGCGCGGATGGCGGGTGGGGTCAGGACCGGTTCGTAGGGGGCTTCGGTCACGGGCGCAGGGTGCGGACGGCTTCGACTCCGCGCACGACGTCGCCGGCGGCATATGCCGCGTTGGCCTCACGAATGTCGGCGAGGGCCTGTGGGTCGCTGAGGACCGCCAGGGTCTCCTCGAGCTCGGCCAGGTCCTCGGGGCTGAGAATGACGGCGACCGGGCGTCCGTTGCGGGTGACCGTGACGCGCTCGTGCTCGTGCTCGACGCGGTCGATGACGTCGCTGAAATGGTTGCGGACGTCGCGAAGGGGCTCGATGGTCATGTACACAATTGTGGCGTCCACAGCCCGGCCGCGCAAGGGCGAAGAACGGGAGTAGCGGTTGGAGCTCGTCCCAAAGATCACCTGCATAACCCTGATGAACGTTCACTGCTCATCGGCACGACAGAGTTTCACTCTCCGCGGCAGATCCGCGCGTTCACGAGGTCGCGCCGTCCCCAGACATGTACCAGGTCGAGCGCTCTCCCTCGGCTTCGTGAGCGTCATCGCAGAAGTCTTCAGACCCTCGGATGTCGTCTGGGTCGTAGTCGTCGCTGACGTCCAGCCCTAGGGCGCAGAGCTCTTCGGCAGTCGGTAGGACATCCGCGTACACCCCCACGACCCGACCGCTAGGGCTGACGACCCCTTCGATCTTGCCTTCTTCCAGCAGCGCTTCGACCGGTGGTGAATCCAGCCCGGTACGACGGCAGAAGACCGCAATCGGCACCAGTCCGCGACTTGGTGCAAGCGGTTCGCGCACGCCCTCGATCTCCACGGTTGGAGTCTCTCACCGGCTCCGCCAGAAGGGCGCTGTCATCGGCAGATCCGACAAGCCGCAATTCGGCGGATCCGACCAGCGAGGACGCGGAACGAGCGGGTAGGCGCTGTCACCAGCCCTGCGAGCCCGGGCCGCCCTTGAACGGGCCCACGACCCGCGACGTGATCCAGCCGCCGTAGAAGCCACCGGGCTGCGGGGTCACCACGTCGCCGTCCACGGTGCAGGAGTCCATGAGGGCCGGGTAGACGGCGACGTGGTCGCGGAGCACCTCCGCGCCGTCGTCGGGCGCGGGGTAGGACCAGGCCGCCCGGGCAGCGACCTTGTCGCCGGCGACCACGTCGTAGTAGGCGGCCTGCCCCTTCCACTCGCACTGCGACGACCCTCCGGCCGGCCGCAGCGAGCCGGGCACGAACGCCGATCGGGGGAGGTAGTAGGTGGGCGGGTGCGACGTCTCCAGCACGCACCAGGCCTCGGTGGTGGCTGCGATCACGGCTCCGCCGTACCGGATCTCCACGCGCTCGTGCCACTGGACGTAGTCCGGAGGTCGCGGGAAGTCCCACACCGAGAGCTGCCCGGGGCCCGGTGCCTCCCGGATCGGTCGCGCCACGACGTCGCCTCCCCGCGTCAGCCCAGCCTGGTCTCGACGCCCTCGACCGGCCAGGGCATCGGCACCCCCGAGGCCGAGTGGCACCGGTAGCCGTTGGGGTTCTTCGCGAGGTACTGCTGGTGGTGGTCCTCGGCGTAGTAGTAGGTCGGCGCGGGCTTGATCTCGGTGGTGATCGGTCCGTAGCCGCGCTCGGCGAGAGCGGGCTCGTAGGCGGCGGTCAGCTCCTTCGCGACCCGCTCCTGCTCGGCCGAGAGCGTGTAGACCGCCGAGCGGTACTGCGTGCCGACGTCGTTGCCCTGCCGCATGCCTTGGGTGGGGTCGTGGAACTCGTAGAAGGCCTTGACCAGGTCGGCGTAGGACACCCGCGTCGGGTCGAAGACCACACGCACCGCCTCCGTGTGGCCGGTGCGTCCGCTGCAGACCTCCTCGTACGACGGCCACGACGTCGTACCGCCGGCGTAGCCGACCGAGGTCGACCAGACGCCGGGCAGCTGCCAGTAGACCTCCTCGGCGCCCCAGAAGCAGCCGAGGCCGAAGACCGCGACCGCGTAGCCGTCGGGGATGTTCGACTCGTCGGTGACCAGCGGGGCGTCGAGGACGAGGTGACGCTCGGCGAGGTCGAACCAGCGCTCCGGGCGGCCCGGGAGGGCCTCCTCCGGCGTGGGGACCTCCAGCTTGTGGCGGCTGAACAGCACGGCTCTTCTCCTCGGGGGTCGGACGGTCCCCTCCAGTCTGCCGGGTGCCGCAAGCCGCGGGTAGGGTCGGGCAGGTGAGCGAGCAGAGCCGAGCAGACGTCCACAAGACCGGGTTCGAGACGCGTGCGATCCACGCCGGCTACGACCCCGACCCGATGACCGGTGCGGTCATCCCGCCGATCTACGCCACCAGCACCTACAAGCAGGACGGCGTGGGCGGGATGCGCGGGGGCTACGAGTACTCCCGCAGCGCGAACCCGACGCGCACCGCGCTCGAGGAGAACCTCGCCGCGCTGGAGGAGGGCGAGCGCGGGTTCGCCTTCGCCAGCGGCCTCGCCGCCGAGGACACGCTGCTGCGGACGGTCTGCAGGCCCGGTGACCACGTGGTGATCCCCGACGACGCGTACGGCGGTACCTACCGGCTGTTCTCCAAGGTGGAGCAGCCGTGGGGGCTGGACCACACCCCCGCCCAGGTCGCCGACGTCGACGCCGTGCGCGCCGCCGTCGAGCCCGGTCGCACGAAGATCGTCTGGGTCGAGACGCCCACGAACCCCCTGCTGAACGTCGCCGACATCGAGGCGCTGGCCGGGGTCGCCCACGACGCCGGTGCGCTGCTGGTGGTCGACAACACCTTCGCCTCGCCGTACCTCCAGCAGCCGCTAGCCCTCGGCGCCGACGTGGTCGTGCACTCCACGACGAAGTACTGCGGAGGCCACTCCGACGTCGTCGGCGGGGCCCTCGTCGTGCGGGACCACGGGCTCGCCGACCGGATCGCGTTCAACCAGAACTCCATCGGTGCGGTCGCCGGGCCGTTCGACTCGTGGCTGGTGCTGCGCGGGCTGAAGACGCTCGGGGTGCGAATGGACCGCCACTGCGACAACGCCGAGCGGATCGTGGAGTTCCTGCAGGCGCACCCGGCCGTCTCCCACGTGATCTACCCCGGCATCGAGGAGCACCCGGGACACGCGGTCGCGAGCCGGCAGATGAAGCGCTACGGCGGGATCGTGTCGTTCCGGGTCGCAGGCGGGGAGCAGAAGGCGCTCGACGTCTGCAACCGGGCGGAGGTGTTCACGCTCGGGGAGTCGCTCGGCGGGGTGGAGTCCCTGATCGAGCACCCCGGCCGGATGACGCACGCTTCGGTCGCCGGCACGGCGCTGGAGGTCCCCGGCGACCTGATCCGGCTCAGCGTCGGAATCGAGACGGTCGACGACCTCGTCGCGGACCTCGACCGGGCACTGGGGTGACCACGACCTCCCCGGGGTTGTGGACGCTTCCGCGGGGTTGTGCTCCGAGTTCTGCGTCCATAACCCCGCGTTACATGGGGGCGGTGTGCTGATCGCGTGTGTGGACTTCGGGTCGACGTTCACGAAGGCGGCGCTGGTGGACGTGACCTCGGGTGAGCTGGTCGCCACCGCGTCGCACCGTACGACGGTCGACACGGACGTGCTGGACGGATGGGACGCCTGCCTCGAGGAGCTGGCCGCCGTCGAGCCGCGGGCCCGGGACGCGGAGGTGCTCGCCTGCTCCAGCGCCGGGGGAGGGCTGCGCATCGCCGTGGTCGGCAACGAGGAGCTCGTCACCGCCGAGGCGGGACGCCGGGTCGCCCTGTCCTCCGGAGGCCGGGTTGTGCACGTCACCGGCGGGCTCGACACGGGCCGGCTCGCGGCGCTGCGGGACAGCCGCCCCGACGTCGTGCTCCTGGTCGGCGGGACCGACGGTGGCAACGCCGAGGTGCTGCTCCGGGCGGCGGCCGTGCTGGCGGAGGCCCGTTGGCCGGGCCCGGTCGTGGTGGCCGGGAACGCCGATGCCCGGGACGAGGTGGCCGCGATGCTGGAGGGCGCCGGCACCCCCTTCGTGCCCGCCGACAACGTGGTGCCGCGCATCGGGGTCCTCGAGCCGGACTCGGCCCGGGCGGCGATCCGGCAGATGTTCCTGCGCCACGTGATCGGGGGCAAGCACCTGTCGCAGCGGACCGACCCCTCGACGGGCTCGGGAACGCAGTTCACCGCCATGGTGCGCGGGGCGACGCCCGACGTGGTGCTGACCGCGGTCGAGATCCTGGCCCACGGCCTCGACGAGGAGCGCCCCGGCGCGGGCGACGTGGTCGTCGTCGACGTCGGCGGCGCCACCACCGACGTGTACTCCGTGGTGGAGGTGGACCCCGAGGACTCCGGCCTCTCCCGCGAGGTGGTGGCCACCGTGCCCGCCTCCCGCACCGTCGAGGGCGACCTGGGCATGCGCTGGAGCGCGGTCTCCACGGTCGAGGCCGGTGCGAACACCGGCCTGCTCGAGCGGCCGGCCGGCGAGGAGCTGGCCGGCGAGGAGCTGGCCGAGGACGCGGCTCGTCGTCACGCCGACCCCGGCTTCGTCCCCGACAGCGAGGCCGAGTTCGCGGTGGACCGGGTGCTGGCCTCGCTCGCGATCGGAATGGCGGTGCGCCGGCACGCCGGCCGGGCCCAGGTGGTCTTCGGGCCGGACGGCCGGGTCGTGGAGCGCACCGGCAAGGACCTGCGTGAGGCGGACCTGCTCGTCGGCTCCGGCGGCGTCCTGCGGCACAGCGGCCCGTCGGCGCCGGAGGTGATACTGCGTCACCTCACCGACGACGGGCAGGGCTGGCAGCTGCCCCAGCACCCGGAGGTCGTGGTCGACACCGACTACGTCCTGGCCCCGGCAGGCCTGCTCGCCGAGCGGTTCCCCGAGGCGGCGCACCGGCTGCTGCAGCGGCTTCGTCCCTGAGGTCACCTACGCTGTCGCCATGGGAATCGGCAGTCGGGTCAGCTCGGGCATGGGCAAGGTCCGCGAGCGTCGGCGCCAGCGTTCCGAGGCGCGGTTCGCCGAGCGCTTCTCCCAGCAGTGGTCGCAGGTCCGCGCCGAGCGGCGCCAGGAGGAGCAGCCGGTGATCCAGGCCGGCCCGTCGAACTTCTCCCGGGCCCAGGTGCCCCACGGCGTCGACCTGGCGGCGGCCTGGTCGTGGCGGTTCCTGGTCATCGTGGCCGCCGGGTACGTCCTCGTCTGGACACTGGCACGGTTCTCGGTGATCACGATCCCGCTGGTGATCGCCCTGCTCTTCGCCGCGCTCGCCTCACCGATGGTCGACGCGATGCACCGCAGCGGTCTGCCCCGTGCCCTCTCGTCGCTGCTGACCGTGGTGTTCGGCCTCGGGCTGGTGAGCCTGCTGCTCACCTTCGTCGGCCAGCAGATCGCCCAGGGCTTCAGCGACCTGTCCGACCAGGTCGTCGACGGGCTGGGGCAGATCCGCACGTGGCTGCAGGAGGGGCCGCTCCAGGCGAGCGACTCGCAGATCTCCGACTGGATCAGCCAGGCCCAGCAGACGATCGCGAGCAGCAACCAGGAGGTCGTCACCCGGGTCACGGAGGTCGGCACCGCGCTGAGCTACGTGCTCGCGGGGTTCTTCATCGTGCTCGTGGCGACCTACTTCCTCCTCGCCGACGGCACCCGCATCTGGGCCTGGGTGGTGCGGCTGTTCCCCCGCGCCGCGCGCACCCGCGCCGACTCGTCCGGCCGCGCAGCCTGGTTCAGCGTGACCAGGTTCGTCCGGGCGACGGTGCTCGTCGCGCTGGTCGACGCCGTCGGGATCACCCTCGTCGCGCTGGTGCTCAAGGTCCCCCTCGCGTTCGCCATCGGGGTCCTGGTCTTCGTGACCGCCTTCGTGCCGATCGTCGGCGCGACCCTCTCGGGGATCGTGGCCGTCCTCGTCGCGCTCGTCGCTCAGGGACCCGTCGTGGCGCTGCTGATGCTGCTCGGCGTGGTCGTGGTCCAGCAACTGGAGTCCAACATCCTGCAGCCCTTCCTGATGGGCCGTTTCGTCGCGGTGCACCCCCTCGGCGTGCTCGTCGCCATCGGCGCCGGTGTTGTCCTCGCGGGCATCGCCGGAGCGCTGGTCGCGGTGCCGCTCGTCGCCGCGCTCAACGCGGTGGCGGTGCACCTGGCCGGGGAGGCGGCGGCGCCGCTCGAGGACGTGGCGCCGACGCTGACCGACCCACCCGCCCCCGCGCCGGATCGCTGACCCGCGCCGGCGCTGTCCCGCCCCCCGGCGCGCCGCTCAGGCCGCAGGACCGGCCGGTGCCGGGGCGTCCGCGGGCTGGTTCGCCTCGCGGGTGCCGAGCGGGACCTCCTTGATGAAGAACGCCACGACCAGCGCTACCGCGACCAGGGGTACGGCGGTGAGGAACATGTCGTGCAGCGCGTTGCTGAACGCACCGGTCACGACCTCGCGCAGGGGTTCGGGAAGCGCACGGATCGCCTGCACGTTGGAGGTCAGCTGGTCCGCGTTCGGGGCCGGCTCGGGGTTGGCCGCCCCGGGAGGCGCCTGCCGCAGGCCCTCGGCGAGGTGGACCGCGAGCCGGCTGGAGAGGATCGCCCCGAACAGCGCCGTACCGAACGAGCCGCCCATCTGGCGGAAGAACGCCACCGCGGCGGTGGCCACCCCCATGTCGCTGCGGTCCACGGAGTTCTGCACGATCACCACGAGGACCTGCATGGTGAAGCCGAGGCCGAGGCCCATGACGAACATCGCCAGGCCGGCGAACCAGTACGGCGTCGTGCCGTCGAGCCGGGAGAGCAGGAACAGCGCCACGATGACCACCGAGGCGCCCAGGATCGGGTAGATCTTGTAGCGGCCGTTGCGGCTCATCATCTGGCCGGCGCCGATCGAGGTGGTGAAGATGCCGACCACCATCGGCAGCATCGCCAGGCCCGAGCGGGTGGGGCTCATCCCGTCGACGACCTGGAGGTAGACGGGGATGAAGATCATCGACCCGAACATCGCCACGCCGATCATGAACCCGAAGGTGTTGGCGATGGAGAAGATCGAGTTGGAGAACAGCCGCATCGGGATGATCGGCTCGGCGGCGCGCAGCTCCACGAGGACGAAGAGCGACTGCCAGCACGATCCCGGCGGCCAGCAGGGTCAGCCCGGTCGAGGAGGTCCAGCCGAGCTCCGGGCCGGCCCAGGCGATGTAGAGCAGGATCGAGGTCACCGAGGCGACCACCACGGCGGCACCGAGGTAGTCGATGCGGTGCTCGCGCCGGACGTGCGGGATCCGCAGCGCGGCGGAGGTGATCACCAGCGCGACCAGGCCGATCGGCACGTTGATGAAGAAGATCCACTGCCACCCGGGACCGTCGGCGAACCAGCCGCCGAGCACGGGCCCGAGGACCGACGAGGTGCCGAACACCGCCGCGAAGTAGCCCTGGTAGCGGCCGCGCTCGCGGGGCGGGATGACGTCCCCGATGGTGGCCATGGCCAGCGCGATCAGGCCGCCACCGCCGAGTCCCTGCACCGCCCGGAAGGCGATCAGCTGCTCGATGTTCTGGGAGAACCCGGCCATCAGCGACCCGGCGACGAAGGTCAGGATCGCGATCTGGAAGAGCAGCCGGCGCCCGTAGAGGTCGGAGATCTTGCCCCACAGCGGCGTGGACGCGGTCGCGGTGAGCAGGTACGCGGTGACCACCCACGACAGCCGCCCGAGCCCGCCGAGCTCGCTGACGATGCGGGGGAGGGCGGTCCCGACGATGCTCTGGTCCAGGGCGGACAGGAACATGCCGACCATGAGCCCGCCCATGACGACGAGGATCTGACGGTGGGTGAGGTAGCCGTCGGCGTCGGGCGTGGCCGGGCGCGCCGCAGGTGTGGGGTGGCTGGGCATCCCCCCAGAGTCCGGGAGAACAGGTGCATCAGGCAAGTTCTTTGTGTGGTGAGGGCCGTCACCTCCCCGGGGTCGCTGCGCCCTACGCTGGCCCCATGACGACCGAGCGCCTCACCGACCTGGTCCGCGTCCCCACCCTGGAGGACATCCGCCGTGGTGCGGAGGCGCTCGAGGGGGTCGCGATCCGGACCCCGGTCGAGGAGTCTCGCTGGCTGTCCGCACTGGCCGGCGGCCCGGTGCTGCTCAAGTGCGAGAACCTGCAGCGGACCGGGTCGTTCAAGATCCGCGGGGCCTACCTGCGCATGTCCCGGCTCACCGAGGAGGAGCGGGCCAAGGGCGTCGTGGCCGCGAGCGCGGGCAACCACGCCCAGGGCGTCGCCCTGGCGGCCGGCCTGCTCGGCATCAAGGCCACGGTGTTCATGCCCACGGGCGCGCCCGATCCCCAAGGAGAAGGCGACCCGCGGCTACGGCGCCGAGGTGGTCTTCGAGGGGCACACCGTCGACGAGGCGCTGACCAGGGCCACGGCGTTCGCGGAGGAGACCGGGGCGGTGCTCATCCACCCCTTCGACCACCCCGACATCGTCACCGGCCAGGGGTCGTGCGGACTCGAGATCGTGGAGCAGGCGCCCGACTGCGCGACCGTGCTGGTGCCCACCGGCGGCGGCGGCCTGCTCGCCGGCATCGCCACCGCGGTGAAGTCGCTGCGGCCCGACGCCCGGGTCGTCGGCGTCCAGGCCGAGGGAGCGGCGGCCTACCCCCGGTCGCTGGCCGAGCACCACCCGGTCGCGCTGGCGGGGATGCACACGATGGCCGACGGCATCGCGGTCGGCTGCCCCGGCCAGGTGCCCTTCCGCGCGATCGAGGAGTACGTCGACGAGGTCGTCACCGTCAGCGAGGAGTCGCTGTCCCGGGCCCTGCTGATGCTGCTGGAGCGCGCCAAGCTCGTCGTCGAGCCCGCCGGGGCGGCTGCGGTGGCCGCGCTGATGGACCACCCCGACCGGTTCGCGACGCCGGCGGTCGCGGTGCTCTCCGGTGGCAACGTCGACCCGCTGCTGCTGATGAAGGTGATCCGGCACGGCATGGCCGCCGCCGGCCGCTACCTGCACTTCTGGGTGCGGATCCCCGACCTGCCCGGCGGGCTGGCCCAGCTGCTCGCCGAGCTCGCGGAGCTCGACGCGAACGTCCTCGACGTCGTGCACGAGCGGACCTCCGCGCACCTCCACCTCGACGAGGTCGAGGTGGCGATGCAGGTCGAGACCCGTGGCCTCCCGCACGCCGAGTCGGGTGCTCGCCCGGCTCCGCGAGTGCGGCTACCACGTCACCGAGCAGCGGTAGCGCTCACCGGGCCATGTAGCCGCCGTCGACGAAGAGCTCGGCGCCGGTGATGAACGACGCGTCGTCGCTGGCGAGGAAGGCCACCGCGGCGGCGATCTCCTCGGGCCTGCCGAGCCGGCCCATCGGGGTGACGTCGAGCATCACCTGCTCGAACGGGGTGCCCCTGGCGGCGTCGAGGATCGGGGTGGCGATGAAGCCGGGGTGGACCGAGTTCACCCGGATCCCCTCGGTCGCCCAGTGCAGGGCGACGTTCTTGGTCATCGTGCGCACGGCTCCCTTGGCGGCGTGGTAGTCCGCGGAGGTGCCGAAGCCGCCGCTGGCCCCGAAGATCGAGCTGTTGTTGACGACCGATCGCGTGCTCGGAGGCCTTGAGGGCGTCGGCGCAGACCTTCATGCCGAGGAAGACGCTGGTCTGGTCGACGGCGATGTAGTGCTCGCAGTCCTCGAGGGTGGTCTCCTCGATCGGTGCCAGGCCGCCGGCGCCGGCGTTGTTGAACAGGATGTCGAGTCCGCCGTACTCGGTCAGGGCGGTCTCGACGGCGTTCTCCCAGCTCGGCCTGTGAGGTGACGTCGTGGTGGACGTACATCGCCTCGTGGCCGAGCTCCTTGAGGTGCATCGCGATCTCGTCACCGAGCTCGTCCTGGATGTCGGTGAAGAGCACCTTGGCGCCCTCCTCGGCCAGCCGGTAGACCGTCGCCTTGCCGATGCCGCTGGCTCCGCCGGTCACCAGGGCCACCCGTCCCTCGAGTCTTCTCATCGTCGCTCCCTCGTGCCGCCGGAACGGCCGCTGCCGTCCCAGTCACGCCCTGTCAAGCGACGGCGACGCCCCCGGACGAGGCGAGGTCCCGAATGGCGACGCAGCCGGACGACGCCGTTCGGTCCCTGGACGCGGGCGTGGCCGAGTCGGGGTCAGGCGGGCTCAGCCGGCGTAGGGGACCGCGTCGACGATCTCGACCTTGAGCACCTTGCCGTTGGGCGCCTCGAAGTCGACCTCGTCGCCCTTGCGCTTGCCGATGATCGCCGCGCCGAGCGGCGACTGCGGGGAGTACACCTCGAGGTCCTCGGGGGTCTCGATCTCGCGGGCGCCGAGCAGGAACACCTCGACGTCGTCGTCGCCGACGAAGCGGGTGGTGACCTTCATGCCGGGCTCGACGACACCGTCGTCGGGCGGGGTGTCACCGACCTCGGCGCGGCGCAGCATGTCCTCGAGCTGGCGGATGCGGCCCTCGATCTTGCCCTGCTCCTCGCGGGCGGCGTGGTAGCCGCCGTTCTCCCGGAGGTCGCCCTCCTCGCGCGCGGCGCTGATCCTCTGGATGACCTCGTTCCGGACCGGCCCCCGCAGGTGCTCGAGCTCGTCCTGGAGCTTGTCGAAAGCCTCCTGGGTCAGCCAGATCACGTTCTGGTCGCTGGTGGTCACGTGTCGTGCTCCTGAGTGCTCGTCGGTCGGCTCACGGGTCGTCCCGTGAGGGAAGGTCGATGGGATGCCCGCCAGGGCAAGTCGACAACAGTACCAACGCTCGCAAGGGGGGGACGAATTCCCGGTCAGCGCCGGCGGTCCTGCCCCTCCGCGGTGCAGCCGACGACCTCGACCGTGGTGGCCAGGCGCTCGGTGCGAAGGCTCTGGGTCCGGGTCTGCGCGCGCTCGCCGCCCGGGCCGACGGTGACGTTCAGCTCGCCCACGTTGACGTGGTCGGCCGCCTTGGCCCGCAGCAGGCAGCTGGCCTCCACGTCGGAGGTACGGCGGACCACCCGGAACGTCGCGGTCGCGGTGTGGTCGTCCACGACGTCGTACGACACGAGGCTGGAGGTGACCTCCGGCCGGGACCACGCCATGGCGTTCCACACGGCCCAGCCGAGCAGGACCACCACCGTCACCACCAGGGCGAGCACGGTCATGCGTCGACGGCCGGCCGGGGGAGCCCCGTATCGCGTTGCCAGGTCGGTCACCACTCCATTCTAGGATTGCGGTCATGCTCCGACTGATGCACGTCCACGCCCACCCCGACGACGAGTCGAGCAAGGGGGCCGCGACCACGGCCAAGTACGTCGCCGAGGGGGTCGACGTCCATGTCGCGACCTGCACCGGCGGGGAGCGCGGATCGGTGCTGAACCCCAAGATGGACCGGCCCGAGGTCTGGGACAACATCGCCGAGATCCGCCGGCAGGAGATGGCCGCCGCCCGCGAGGTCCTCGGCATCACCCAGCACTGGCTCGGCTTCATGGACTCCGGCTTCCCGGAGGGGGACCCTCCGCCACCACTGCCCGAGGGCTGCTTCGCGCTCGTGCCCGTGGAGGAGGCGGCCGAGCCGTTGGTGCGGCTGATCCGCGAGGTGCGGCCGCACGTGCTCACCACCTACGACGAGAACGGCGGCTACCCGCACCCGGACCACGTGATGTGCCACCGGGTGAGCGTCGAGGCCTTCGAGGCCGCCGGCGACCCGACCCGGTACCCCGACGCGGGGGAGCCGTGGCAGCCGCTGAAGCTCTACTACCACCACTCCTTCCACCGTGACCGCACCCAGGCGCTGCACGACGAGATGATCGTGCGGGGCCTCGACCTCCCCCTACGAGGAGCGGCTGTCGAAGTGGCGGCCGGACCCCGAGCACGCCCAGCGGATCACCACCCGCGTGCCGTGTGCCGACTACTTCCCGGTGCGGGACAAGGCGCTGCTGGCGCATGCCACCCAGATCGACCCCGACGGCGCCTGGTTCGCCTGCCCGCTCGAGGTGCACGAGAAGGCCTGGCCGACCGAGGACTACGAGCTCGTCCGGTCCTACGTCGACAGCGAGGTCCCCGAGGACGACCTGTTCGCCGGCGTCCGTCAGGCTGCTGGGAGCATGGACTCATGACCCACCTGAGTCTCGTGGCACTGCTGGCCTCGTCCGAGGAGCTCCCGGGGCCGGACGACTACGACCCGGGATGGGGACTGTTCGCCCTCGTGGGGTTCCTCATCGTCGCGGTGGTCGTCCTCGCCCTGAGCTTCCGCAAGCAGCTGCGCAAGACCGACCAGCGTTTCGCCGGTGACGGGTCCGGCCGGGGCGGCGTGATCGGGGACTCCGACAGCGCGTCCGGCGAGGACCGCGAGTCCTAGCGGGGATCGCGCCGCACCAGGCGCACGAGGGCGTCGTAGGCGACGCGCGCGCCCTGGTCGCTGCGGTCCTCGGGAGGCGGTACCTCGCGGGCCGCGCGCTCGGCACGGACCACCTCGAACCGTTCCCCGTCGAGGTCGGCGAGGACGTCCTCGGCGGTGTAGAGGACCGCCGGGTCCGGCGGGCCGCCGGTCCCCTCGGTGAGGTTGGTGCTGTCGTGGGCGACGAGCAGGAGGGTGCCGCCGTCGCGCAACGAGCCGAACGCCCGTCGTACCGCCGTGCGACGCTCCTCGGCGGGTAGCTGCAGGTACGCCACGACGGCGAGGTCGTAGACGCGGTCCCCGAGGTCGTCACGGACGGCGTCGGCCCGGACCCAGTCGATGTCGAGCTCCCCGCCGCGACGCTCCTGGGCCGCCCGGCCCTTGTCGAGGCCGGCCCGGGAGAAGTCGACCGCCGTCACCTGCCAGCCCTGCTCGGCCAGCCAGATGCTGTTGCGCCCCTCCCCGGCCGCGACGTCGACCGCGCGGCCGGGGGAGAGGGAGGCGAGCTCGGAGGCGACGAACTGGTTGGGTCCCGCGGACCACACCAGGTCACTGTCGGCGTAACGGCGGTCCCAGTCCGATGCGTCCACGTGGTCAGGCTCTCATGCCAGCGAGAGGAAGAGCTTCTCCATCTTCGCGGTGTCCAGGGCACCCTCCTCGCCCGGGGTCATCACGCACTGCCGCAGGCCCGAGGCGATGATCGCGAACCCGGCGCGGTCGAGCGCGCTTGCTGACCGCGGCCAGCTGGGTCACGACGTCCTCGCACTCACGACCCTCGTCGAGCATCTTGACGATGCCGCTCAGCTGACCCTGGGCGCGCTTGAGCCGGTTGATGACCGCGACCATCTCTTCGGGGGGCAGTTCCATGTCTCTCGTTCCTTCTCGCTGGGGGCCCCGCGTCAGACGGAGGCCAGGGCCTTCTCGAGGAGCTGCTTGGCCTCGTCGGCGACCCCCTGGAGGTCGTCGTTGTCCGTCATCTGGACCATCGTCTGCGGGTCCACCGCCTCGACCAGGGTGCCTGCCTCGGTCTCGCGCACCACGACGTTGCACGGCAGCAGCAACCCGATGGACGGCTCCGCCTGCAGCGCCCGGTGGGCAAGCGGCGGGCGGCAGGCGCCGAGGATCACCTGGGCCGGCACGTCCACGTCGAGCTTCTTCTTCAACGTGGCCTGGATGTCGATCTCCGTGAGGACGCCGAAGCCCTGCTCACCGAGGGCCGCCTTCACCGCCTCGACGGCGTCGGCGTAGGACTTGTCGGTCTTGCGGCTGAGGGCGTAGCTCATGCCTGCTCTCCCTTCTGCTGCTCGGCGACGGCGGCGTGGACCTCCTGCATGTCGAGGTCCTTGACCGCGGTGATCACCTGGTCGAGGGCCTGCGGGGGCAGCGCGCCGGGCTGGGCGAAGACGAGGACGCCCTCGCGGAAGACCATCAGCGTGGGGATCGAGGTGATGTTCGCCGCGGAGGCCAGGGCCTGCTCGGCCTCGGTGTCGACCTTGCCGAAGACGATGTCGGCGTGCTGCTCGGAGGCCTTCTCGTAGGTCGGCGCGAACTGCCGGCACGGGCCGCACCAGGCCGCCCAGAAGTCCACGAACACGATGTCGTTGTCTGCGACCGTCTGCTCGAAGTCGGCCGCGCCGAGGTTGACCGTTGCCATGCTCTCCATCCCTTCATGGGGGTTTGATCGTAATACCTGTGGGGGTATAACCGGGGCTGTTCCGGGTTCATTCCCGCGACGTGTCGGGTACCCACGGAATGAAAGGGACACGCCCTCGTGTTGGGGCGGGCAGGACGCATACCCCCTTGGGTATCTGACCGAAAGGAAGATGGACATATGCGCGAGGTCGACATCGACCACTTCGCACGGGCCCACGAAGAGGGTGCCACCGTGATCGACGTCCGGGAGGGGCGCGAGTACGTCAGCGGCCACGTCGCCGGCGCCGAGCTGATCCCGATGGGGTACGTGCCCTCCCAGGTGAGCCGTCTGCCCAAGGACGAGCCGGTGTACCTGATCTGCCGCTCCGGGAACCGCAGCCTCGCGGTGGCGGACTTCCTGCGCGCGTCCGGGCTCGACGCACGGTCGGTCGCCGGCGGCACCGTCGAGTGGACCCGCACCGGTCGACCCCTGGTCGAGGGTCGCGAGCCGGGGCGGGTCCCCGAGGGGAGCGTGTCGTGACCGACATCACCGTCCGCACGCTGGAGACTCCGTCGCTGGGCGACCGGAGCTACCTCGTCCACGACGGCGAGGTGGCCCTCGTGGTCGACCCCCAACGTGACATCGACCGGGTGCTCGAGCTCGCCGAGCGTGAGGGCGTGCGGATCGAGCACGTCTTCGAGACCCACATCCACAACGACTACATCACCGGCGGCCTGGCGCTGGCGCAGCGGACCGGTGCGGCCTACCACGTCAACGCCGAGGACCGGGTGAGCTTCGAGCGCACCCCCGTGTCCGACGGCGACGCCGTCCGCGTCGGCGACCGGATGGTCGTGCGCGTCGTGCACACCCCCGGCCACACCTTCACCCACCTGTCCTACGTGGTCGAGGCCGAGGGCGAGCCGCGAGCGGCCTTCACCGGAGGCTCGCTGCTGTACGGCGCCACCGGCCGCCCCGACCTGCTGGGGCAGGAGCACACCGAGGAGCTCACCCACCTGCAGCACCGGTCCGCGCACCGGCTGGCCGAGCTGCCCGACGACACGAGCGTCTTCCCGACCCACGGGTTCGGGTCCTTCTGCGCGGCCGGGTCGTCCGACGCCGAGCTCACCGAGTCCACGATCGGTCGCGAGAAGACCGCGAACCCCGCACTGACCGAGGACGAGGAGGCGTACGTCCGGCAGATCGTCGAAGGGCTGGACGTCTACCCCGCGTACTACGCGCACATGGGTCCGGCCAACGCGGGCGGTCCTGAGGCTCCCGACCTGACCCCGCCGGAGCAGGCGGACGCCGAGGAGCTGCGCCGGCGTCTCGAGGCGGGCGAGTGGCTGGTCGACCTGCGGACCCGCACCGCCTTCGCGGCCGGGCACGCGCCAGGCACCTATAACTTCGGCATCGACGGGCAGTTCTCCACCTATGTCGGCTGGATGATGAAGTGGGGCACGCCGATCACGCTGCTCGGCGAGTCCGAGGACCAGGTGGCCGAGGCGCAGCGCGAGCTGGTGCGCATCGGCATCGACCGTCCGGCGGCCCGGGCCACGGGCAAGCCGGAGCAGTGGACCGCCGGTGAGCTCGGCAGCTTCCCGCTGGCCACCTTCGCCGACCTCGCCGACGTGCGCCACCACCGGCAGGTCGTGGTGCTCGACGTCCGGGCCGTCTCCGAGTTCGAGGACGGTCATGTCGAGGGTGCGGTGAACATCCCGGTCTACGACCTCGTCGACCGGGTTCACGAGGTGCCCGAGGGCGAGGTGTGGGTGCACTGCGCCAGCGGGTACCGCTCCGCGATCGCGGCGTCGTTCCTGGCTGCGGCCGGCCGCACGCTGGTCGCCGTCGACGACGAGTTCGAGAAGGCCACGGAGGTCGGCCTGCCGATGACCGACACCGACGACTGAAGGAGCACGAAGCCGCATGGGGTTCCTCGACACCCTGTTCAAGAAGCCGTACCGCGTCCTCGACCCGGCCGAGGCCCAGGAGGCGATGGGGCGGGGCGCGGTCCTGCTCGACGTCCGTGAGCCTCAGGAGTGGCGCAGCGGTCACGCGCCCAAGGCGCGCCACATCCCGCTGGGCGAGCTGGGGCGCCGGGCCGCGGAGCTCCCGCGCAACCGCGAGATCCTCGTCGTGTGCCGGTCCGGCAACCGGTCGGCCCGCGCGGCGAGGATGCTCGCGGCCCAGCGCGGCGACGTGGCGAACGTCAAGGGCGGCATGGGTGCGTGGGCCCGGCAGGGCCTGCCCCTGGTCGCCAAGGGCGGCGGCCCCGGCCGGGTCGCGTGAGCGAGCGGCGCCGAGAAGAAGTCTCCTCGCGGCGGGAATGATCGTCGCCGCGGAGCTGTTGTGACGGTTGCGTCAGATACCCCCGGGGGTATACTGCCACTAGGTATCCCACCACCGATTCTCCCTGGAGCTGCATCATGTGTTTCCCCGTTTCCTGCCCCTCCTGCCAGAAGACGACCTGGGACGGCTGCGGCATGCACGTCGACGCCGTGATGGCGAGCGTCCCGAACGAGCGCAAGTGCGAGTGCCGCTGAGCTGAGCCCGGTCGCCCTCCCAGGCGCACCGACCAGGTCCCCGCCGACCCCCTCCGTCACCACGACGGCGGGGGTCGGCTGCATTTCGGGGGCATTCGCGACGATCGGGAACAGCGGCCCGCAGGGCGGGTCCTCCGGCACTGACGCTCGAAGGGGTGTGGACAGACGCTGGACGCAGGGCCGTCGCCGCTGCCCGGCGACGGATCGCCAAGGAGACCGCCATGGCCCTGAACCTCTCGTCCTCCACCCGCCCCGACACCTCCGGACGCCGGCCCCGCCGGGTGCGCTCGGCGCTCGCGGTGATCGGCACCGGAGCCCTCCTCGCCGCCGGGCTGGCGACGGCTCCGGCCGCCCAGTCAGCGACCGGCGCCGCGTGCCCGCAGGCCTTCCCCATCGCCGAGCTGAGCGTCGGCCAGCCGCTGTCCGGCCTCACCGTCAGCGCCGGCACCGAGCCGGGCCGCTTCACCGGCGAGGTCCTCGGCGTGCTCCACGACGGCATCGCGCCGGGGCTCGACCTCGTGCTCGCGCGCCTGCAGAGCCCCGCCCTCGACGACGCCGGCGGGGTGTGGGCCGGCATGTCCGGCTCGCCGGTCTACGCAGCCGACGGACGCCTGGTCGGCGCAGTCTCCTACGGGCTGGGATACAGCCCCTCGATGATCATCGGCCTGACCCCGGCCGCGGACATGCTCGAGTTGCTCGACGTCCCCGAGAGCCCGGCCGTCCGGCGGGCACTGGCCGCGGCCGCGGAGGCCGACACCGTCGCGCTGCCGCCACGGCTCTCCCGTGCGGCCGTGGCCACCGGCGCGGCGCCCGGCGAGGCGGCGGCGGGGCTCACCAGGCTGCCGCTGCCGGTGGCCGTCTCGGGAGCGACGTCCCGCAAGCTCGAGCAGGCGGTCGTCGACCTCCCGGGCTCCGGCACGCGCACCTACCAGACCGCCGCCGCGCCGCTGTCCGGTCCGGCAGCCACACCCGTCCCCGGCGGGAACGTCGCCGTGTCCCTCGCGTACGGCGACCTCACCTACGCCGCCGTCGGCACGGTCACCGCGGTCTGCGGTGAAGAGGTGCTCGCCTTCGGACACCCGTTCGTCTACGGCGGCCGCACCGAGCTCGGGATGCACGGCGCCAATGCGCTGCTCATCCAGCCCGACATGTACGGCTCCTTCAAGGTGGCGAACCTCACCGCACCTGTCGGCGTGGTCGACGACGAGCGCATCGCCGGCGTCCACGGTCGGGTCGGGGCCGCGCCCGCGGGCACCATGGTCACGTCGTACGTCGAGGCCTCGGGGCGCTCGCGCACCGGGTCCAGTCGCATCCTCTACGAGGCCGACATGCCCTACCTGGTCTCCTGGCACCTGTACCTCGACCAGGACCGGGTGCTGCAGGCCTGGACGAAGGGGACCGGCGCGCTCGCGTGGACGGTCCGGGGCGTGCGCGCCGACGGCAGCCCGTTCACCTACACCCGTGCCGACCGGTACGCCTCGCCGTGGTCGATCTCGGACGACTCCGCCTGGGAGCTCTACCTCGAGCTCGACCAGCTGAAGAACAACAGCTTCGAGGACGTCGTGGTCACCGAGGTGACCACGCGCTCCCGGCTGTCCACCTCCTACCTGGTCTACGACCTGCAGAGCGTGTCCGTCCGCCGCGGCGGCCGCTGGGCGGTCCTCGGGCAGGACGAGACGGTCCGGCTGCGCGCCGGCACCGCCAAGCGCTTCAAGGTCGCCCTGACCTCCCGTGTCCTGGGCGCCCGGACCGTCGTCGTGAAGCTGCCGGTACCGCTCCGCGCGGCCGGGAGGTCCGGCGAGGTCTCGATCACCGGCGGCGACTGGTACGGCGGCTACGACTACTACGAGGAGCCCGCGGCCGCCGGTGCTGGGGTCGAGGACTTCGACGGGCTGCTGCGCAGCATGCGCCGGGCGCCGCACAACGACACGGTGGTCGCCGAGCTCCAGCTCTACCGCGACAACGGCAAGGGCATCCGGCGTCGGGTCACGGCCACCACCGGCGCGGTGACCCAAGGTCAGTTCTACTTCCCCGCTCGAGCGGCCCGGCGGTGACAGCAATCGCCGAACGACGAGCAGCAGCGAGCCCGGGACGTGTCCCGGGCTCGCCGTCTCCGGTCCGCTGCTTGCCAGCCCCTTCCGTCAGACGACGGAGACGGGGCTGATGGGTTGTCGGTCGGGTTGGTCCTGGGAGGCATCTCATCCAGCCGGGGTGAGCCACACCCAGGGTGTGACCGGCACCCTGTGAGAGGTCCAGGGAAGGAGCAGCAGTGAGAGGCAGTAGGCGAGTTCTCGGCCACTGCTCCGGGTGCCGACTGCGCGGCCGTCCGCCGGAGGGCGCACGATGAGTGCCGTCAGCCCCGACGACGCGGCGCGTGGGGCCATCCGGATCGAGCTGGTGGCTACCGTCTTCCTCGCGATCGCGACGGTGCTCACCGCGTGGTCGGCGTTCCAGAGTGCCAAGTGGAGCGGCGTTCAGGCGATCAACTTCAGCGCCGCCAACGCCGTGCGCACCGAGTCGGCCCGCGCCTCGGACCTCGCCAACACCCAGCGCGCGGTCGACGTCGACACGTTCGTCGCGTGGGTCAGCGCCGTCGCCGCGGAGCGCGGAGTCGCGCCGGCGGGCCGGCCCTACCGGCCCGAGGAAGGGACGGAGTCAGGGTTCCTGTACGACCGGTTCCGGGACGAGTTCAAGCCCGCGGTCGAGGCCTGGCTGGCCACCAGACCCTTGCTCGACCCGGCGGCCCCCGCGACGCCGTTCCAGATGCCGGAGTACCAGCTGGCCGCGGACGCCGAGGCCGAGCGGCTGGTGCAGGAGTCCGAGGATCGACGGGACAACGCGCTGGCGGCCAACCAGCGTTCCGACAACTACGTCCTGCTGACCGTGCTGTTCGCCAGCGTGCTGCTCTTCGCCGGGGTCAGCACCAAGCTGCGCGGGCGGCGTGCGCAGCAGGTGCTGCTGGTGACCGCAGGAGTCCTGCTGATGGGAGCCGCGGTCACGCTCGTGACGTTCCCGGTCGAGCTCTAGACGCCCGGGGCGTCGCCGTCGCGCTTCGGCCGGCGCGGACATGACGTGCGCCACGCTGGGCACCGTGCTTGGGTGGACAGCGACGATCACCGGCAGATCGAGACAGAGTCGTGGTGAACCGGTTGGCGGCTGCCACGTCGCCGTACCTGCTGCAGCACAAGGACAACCCCGTGGACTGGTGGGAGTGGGGCGCCGACGCCTTCGAGGAGGCACGGCGCCGCGACGTCCTGGTCCTGCTGAGCATCGGCTACGCCGCGTGTC